>CBDCMP010000007.1:0-2862893 GCA_965218985.1 Pelobium sp. | reverse complement strand
CCAAAATATCTTTTAAAACTGAAGGGAAATGAGCTGGAGATCATTTATGATAATAATGAAGATTTGCTTGAGCAAATAAACGGGTTTTCATTGTTAGCTGAAGGTCCTCATGTCCAGCCGGAAATCAAATGCAGATTCAACAAACCTGAGTACATCAGCACTCTGAATCAGATAAAAAGAAATATCGCTCGCGGTGACGTCTATGAATCTAATTTTTGCATCGAATTTTATGCTGAGGACACGGTGATCCGACCCGCTGAAGTTTATCATCAACTTAATCATTTATCTCCCACACCGTTCGCGAACTATTTTAAATGGTTTGATAAATACATCATCTCTGCCTCCCCGGAAAGATTCCTTTCAAAAAAAGGCAACAAATTGATTTCACAACCTATTAAAGGAACTGCCAAAAGAAGCACGGATGAGAAAGAGGATGCGCACCTTAGAAAAGAGCTGTTGAACAACACAAAGGAGCGGCAGGAGAATGTGATGATAGTGGATTTGGTTAGAAACGATTTAACAAAATCCGCAAAGAAAGGATCAGTAAAAGTAGAGGAATTATTTGGCGTTTATAGTTTCAGGCAGGTACATCAGCTGATTTCCACAGTAGTATGTGAACTTCAGGATGGGATTTCAAATGTAGAGGTTTTAAAAAATTCTTTTCCAATGGGAAGTATGACCGGAGCACCAAAAATAAAAGCATTAAACTTAATGGAGCACTACGAAAAAACAAAGCGTGGAATGTACTCCGGGGCGGTGGGTTACTTCTCACCGGAAGATGATTTCGATTTCAATGTCATCATCAGATCTCTTCTTTATAACGCGACGGCTAAATATCTTTCTTTCCAGGTGGGCAGTGCCATTACTTATTACGCGGAAGCTGAAAAGGAGTATGAAGAATGCTTGCTGAAGGCAGTGGCCATACTGAAAGTGCTTGGTGACGATGACTGATTTTAATGTTGATTCCATCGTCACAAAAGCACAGTCATATCTCCTGCAACGCCATTCCATCCACCATCGTCGGAACCATGCTTTCTGTTTTTATTCATAAAAATGCCCCCAAATAGTCTCTAACTTTTTGGGGGCAGTGTAATTGGAGGCTTTTAAATATTATTTAGTTATCTGGCAGCGTAATATTTTTGAGCTTCGGGAAGATACTTTTTGATATCTGCTATTCTGGTGGCATCACTTGGGTGGGTGCTTAAAAATTCTGGCGGAGCTTGTCCGTTACTCTGCGCAGCCATTCTTTGCCAAAAATCTACGGCATTTTGCGGATTGTATCCTGCCATAGCCATGAAAGTCAAACCTAACCGGTCTGCTTCAGATTCTTGTTTTCTAGAGTTAGGCAGTAAAACCCCTGTTTGCGCACCAATTCCAAAAACCTGGTTGAAAACATTCATTCCGGCCTGTGAATTGGTCACTGCGCCGCCTAATATGGAACCTAATCCCTGAGCGATCATCTGCTGCGAATATCTTTCGTTAGAATGCTTAGCAACGGCATGAGCGATCTCATGTCCCATCACGGTTGCTAATCCAGCATCGGTTTGGGTCACTGGCAAGATTCCGGTATAAACTGCAACTTTTCCGCCAGGCATACACCAAGCGTTGACCTCTTTGCTCTCCACTAAATTAAACTCCCACTGGTATCCAGCAATTTGATCAGCATAGCCATTGGCGTTCATAAATTTAGTGACAGCTGCCTGAATCCTGGAGCCAATTTCTTTCACTTTTCTACTTTGTGCTGTGTTGTTCACTACTTTAGTGGAAGGGTCATTTAAAAATTGCTGGTAACTTTGGGCTGCCATTTGTTGCATCTCTGCATCACTCACTAAGTTTGCTTGTCGTCTCCCTGTTAACGGTACAGTTGAACACGCCACCAACAAAACAGTAAGACATACAAGGGTGGTCGTTTTAATTTTTTTAACCATCATAATTTTTTTAAACTGATTTCTTTTTGAACAGATTCACTTTAGATTCTTTACCTCTTAATAAGCGCTCAATATTTTTTTGATGAGTCACTAAAATCAAGATGCAAATACACATTCCATAAATCACTATAGCCTTTACTGAAACCTGATAAATGAATATCACACTAAATGTGAAGGTGAATCCCGCAGATATGGAACTTAAGGATACGTACTTGGTTAACAATAAAACAATGATGAATACAAGAACACAAAGCAATGCTGCCGGCAAGTGAACTGCCAAAATCATACCAAATAGGGTTGCTATGCCCTTACCCCCCCTAAAGCCTGCAAGCACAGGAAATAAATGTCCCATAACTGCTACTATACCCAAGGCTAATTGATAATTTACATATTGTATAGAATGCTCTGGCCCTGTTACAGAGAGGCCAATGAAGAATGCGAGATTGGTAGCTGTCCAACCTTTGGCGATATCAATCAGCATCACCGGAATTCCGGCTTTTTTCCCCAAAACTCTAAATGTATTGGTTGCCCCTGCATTCCCGCTTCCGTATTCCCTAACATCAACACCATAAAATGCCTGGCCTATCCAAACAGCAGTTGGAATTGAACCAAAGAGATAAGCTAAAAGTAATGCTCCAATCGAATATAGAGAGATCATGAAGCGGCTATTATTGATTTATAGTTATCCAAAAAATTAAACGATTTTATACCACAGCTTTTAGGCTCATATCTAAACTTTTGACGGAATGGGTCAAAGCTCCCATTGAGATGAAATCAACGCCACACTCCGCATACCTTAAAGCATTCTCTTCTGTAATTCCGCCAGAAGCTTCCGTAATGAATCGTCCCCCTACGAGTTCCACTGCTTCACTCAGCTCATCAAAATTAAAATTATCAAGTAATATTCTGTCCACTCCCCCTAATTTCAAAACTTCCACCAGCTCCTTTAAATTTCTAACCTCCACTTCTATCTGGAGGTTTTTATTGTTTTTTTGAACATAATCTTTAGCCAGTCCTATAGCTTTTGTAATTCCACCAGCGTAATCCACGTGATTATCTTTGATAAGGATCATATCGTATAAGCCAATCCGATGATTCACTCCACCACCAATTTCAACTGCTGATTTCTCCAAAAACCTTAAATTTGGAGTGGTTTTCCGGGTGTCTAAAACCTTGGTTTTTGTAGCGGCCAAATTTTGAACTATTCTATGTGTGGTGCTGGCAATCCCACTCATTCTTTGCATCGTGTTCAAAACCAATCGCTCTGCTTTTAAAATAGACCTGGCATTTCCAGCGACGAGCAGCACAATATCTCCATATTTAACCTGAGCACCGTCCTGAATAAAAACATCCAATGTCAAATGCTTATCAACGGCTTTAAAAATCTCTATTGCCACATCAACTCCTGCAACCACGCCTTCCTCTTTGATGATTAACTGGGCTTTTCCTTTCGCATCTGCTGATATAGTGGAGAGGGAAGTATGATCCCCATCACCTATATCCTCTTTTAACGCATTTTCAATAAATTGTTCCAGAGCTTTCTTGTCCAAAATCTATATTTTATGGCTTCAAAAATATAAACTTTTATTTTACATCACTCTTTATTTTCTTCAATTCTTATTTGGGTGATATTAAATTCTTCGCCCACACTTTTTAACTCGAAATTGATCCTGAAACTTCCTTTGGATGTATCAAGGATAATGACCCCAAATTTAAAATTAGGTTTAGAAACTACTTTATGAATCACTTTTGACCCAATTGGAGGATGTTTGGCAAAGAAATCCTTTAATATCAATGATGCCTGACTGGCAGAATAAATATCTTCCTGACCAAGAATAGAGAGTTCTATGGTGGAAGGGAAATAGCTGGATATTTTTTTCGCATCACCATTCTTAAAAGAATCAGAAACTTCATCTATGATATCAAAAGCCATGGTAAATTTAAAGAGCAGCAATAATATAAAAGCTAGTGTGTATTTCATAATGAGTGATTATATGATTTAAATTTACCAAAATTTGTTGATATTATTAAAAACTGCTTGATAGAGGTTTTAAATCGATTGAAAAAACAAATCTAAGATAGAGGAATCCATCTGATGGAATGGCGGGATATTTGTATTCAGTTACAGAAAAGATCATGAAAAATCAACAAGATCCTAAAGATTTAAAGAAGAATGCAGATGATGAAAAAATCACCAACAACTCAGAAAAAGTGGTGAATAAGCAACCCGAGAATCTACATGAAGCCACCAATGAAGAAACGTGGGTGGAGGATGTGAACGAGGAATTCGGAGAGCATAACATTCTTCCGGAAGATGATGATGATGAAGTGAAGTATTAAATGGTTGCAAATTTCTCTTACTTAGCATGGCATCCAAGAATTCATAAGTTTTAAGCTGCAATATTTAATTAAACTGCTAGAGGCGCTGAAGTACCCTAGTTTTAATGCACTTTCTGGTACCACAATGAATAAAAGCCTCATAAGGATTAGCAAACTCTTTACAAGGAGATCTTTAAAGCCTGTGTAAGGCAGTTCAAAAAACAAAAACCCGTTCTGTAAATAAAAAAGAACGGGTTTTAATTTATGTTGATTTTAAAGAATATTATTTGTTTTCGTCGTCTTTTACCTCTTCGAAGTCAACATCAGTCACTTCATCAGCAGCATTTCCTGCATCATCAGCAGCTTCTCCTTGTGGTGCACCCTGTGCTCCGGCATCCTGAGTGGCTTTGTACATATCCTCAGAAGCTGTAGCCCAAGCGGCATTCAGTTTCTCAGATGCCACATCGATATCCGCAAAGTTCCTGGCAGCGTAAGCATCTTTCAAAGTTTTTAAACCTTCTTCAATAGCTCCTTTTTTATCTGCCGGGATTTTATCTCCATACTCTTTCAATTGTTTTTCAGTAGAGAACACCAAGGCATCAGCAGCATTGATTTTATCGGCTTCTTCTTTTGCGGTTTTATCAGATTCTGCATTTTTCTCTGCTTCTTCTTTCATCTTTTTGATCTCCTCATCAGATAAGCCGGAGGATGCTTCGATCCTGATTTTTTGTTCTTTACCAGTTGCTTTGTCCTTTGCACCCACATGTAAAATACCATTGGCATCAATATCAAAAGTAACTTCTACCTGAGGCACCCCTCTTGGCGCAGGTGGTATTCCATCTAAGTGGAAACGGCCAATGGTACGGTTGTCTTTAGCCATCGGACGTTCTCCCTGTAGGATATGAATCTCCACAGAAGGTTGATTGTCTGATGCGGTGGAGAAAGTCTCGGATTTTTTAGTTGGGATGGTAGTGTTGGACTCGATTAATTTAGTCATCACACCACCCATGGTTTCAATACCTAAAGAAAGCGGGGTGACATCTAATAATAACACATCTTTCACTTCCCCGGTTAACACACCACCTTGAATAGCTGCGCCAATGGCAACCACCTCATCAGGATTAACGCCTTTAGAAGGAGCTTTCCCGAAAAATTTCTCCACCGCTTCCTGTATTGCTGGGATACGGGTTGAACCACCCACTAGAATGATCTCGTCTATATCTGAAGTTGATAAACCAGCATTTTTCAATGCAGATTTACAAGGCTCAATGGTTCTTTTAATCAAGTCCCCTGCTAAAGATTCAAATTTAGCTTTGGATAAAGTACGAACCAAATGCTTAGGACCACTTGCATCAGCAGTGATATAAGGTAAGTTGATTTCAGTGGAAGTGGTGCTTGACAATTCGATTTTAGCCTTCTCTGCAGCTTCTTTTAAACGTTGTAAAGCCATTGGATCTTTGGCCAAATCCATTCCGTTCTCGGTTTTGAATTCAGTTGCCAACCAATCAATGATCACCTGGTCAAAGTCATCTCCACCTAAATGCGTGTCGCCATCAGTGGATTTCACTTCAAAAACGCCATCGCCCAATTCCAAGATAGACACATCATGGGTACCACCACCGCAGTCAAAAACCACGATTTTCATATCCTTATTGGTTTTATCCAAACCATAAGCTAAAGCTGCCGCAGTGGGCTCGTTGATAATCCTTTCTACTTTTAATCCTGCAATTTCGCCAGCTTCTTTTGTAGCCTGACGCTGTGCATCATTAAAATAAGCAGGCACAGTGATCACTGCCCTGGTGATTTCCGAACCCACAAAATCTTCGGCAGTTTTTTTCATCTTTTGAAGAATCATTGCCGATATCTCCTGAGGCGTGTATTTGCGATCATCAATCTCCACTCTAGGAGTATTATTATCTCCCTTAATCACTTTATAAGGTACACGACTAACTTCCTTAGTCACCTCATCAAAGCTATTACCCATAAAACGCTTGATTGAATAAATGGTCTTGGTTGGATTAGTGATGGCCTGGCGTTTCGCAGGATCACCAACTTTACGCTCACCCCCTTCTACAAATGCAACAATAGATGGCGTGGTACGTTTTCCCTCGCTGTTGGCTATAACAACAGGCTCATTTCCTTCCATCACAGCCACACAAGAGTTTGTAGTCCCCAAATCGATTCCGATAATTTTTGACATGCTTATATTCTTTTATTGATTATGAAATTCTGTTTCCAACTATTTAACAAGCCTTGTGCCAATAGAGAATTGACAGAAAAACTGCTTTCTCTGGCAGCATTTTATTGGAAATTAATATACAAAGCGACATAACTCTTTAAATCTCCGTGACAGCTTGTCAGATTGATCAGAATGAAAAGAACACTAAATATAAAAGCGGCCGTTTGGGAAACTTGCCGCTTTTAACACACACCTATTATGAATATAAGACTTTTTAAGTCTCAGGAGAGCACATCAGGAATTCCATCTTATCACTTCTTTCATTAAATAAACCATAAAACCTTTCACCAATTTAATATGATCAATTATTTTTATCATTAAAATATTGTTTGTCAAAAATGAATAAAAAAAAGAGCTTATCAACTATTTTTGGGCATTTTATTGAAAAATACCAGAAAACTGGTATCAACATTTATCCACAAAACGCATGAAGTATTGCATAGCAAATAACATCTTTCTATTTTAGCTGCGATGGAGAATTTTATAGTTTCCGCAAGGAAATACAGGCCAGTTTTGTTTGATAGTGTTGTAGGTCAGCAGCATATCACCAACACCTTAAAAAATGCCATTAAAAACAATCAGCTGGCACAAGCTTTTCTTTTTTGTGGCCCCCGTGGTGTAGGTAAAACCACTTGTGCACGTATTTTGGCCAAAACCATCAACTGTACTGATCTCAGCTCAAACTATGAAGCATGCGGTGTGTGCGACAGTTGTAAATCTTTTCAAAACGGGAACTCCTTCAATGTACATGAACTGGATGCTGCTTCCAATAATTCTGTTGATGACATCCGTAACCTCATTGACCAGGTTCGTATCCCGCCGCAGGCAGGAAAATATAAGGTTTATATCATAGATGAGGTGCACATGCTCTCACAAAGTGCTTTCAACGCTTTTTTGAAAACATTGGAAGAACCCCCTTCTTATGCGATATTCATTTTAGCAACCACTGAAAAACATAAAATACTCCCCACTATTTTATCCCGTTGCCAAATTTTTGATTTCAACCGGATAAAAGTGGACGATATGGCTAATCATTTAGCCAGCATTGCAGAAAAAGAGGAGGTGAAATATGATGCAGATGGTTTACACCTGATCGCTCAGAAAGCTGATGGCGGTTTACGTGATGCCCTCTCCATGTTTGACCAGATTGTGAGTTTCTCTAACCGGGAAGTCAAATATCAGGCGGTTATTGATAATCTTAACATCCTGGATTATGATTACTATTTCAAGCTCACTGATTTACTTTTAGCACAAAACACGCCCGCAGCGCTGCTGCTATTTGATGAGGTATTAAATAATGGCTTTGACGGAAACCATTTCATCACTGGATTATCATCTCATCTACGAAATGTTTTGGTAGCTAAAGATACTTCAACCGTTCAGTTGTTGGAGGTGAGTGAGAACATTAAGCAAAAATATTTAGAGCAGGGAAAGCAGGCTCCTTCCTCCTTTTTACTGAGTGCTTTAAATATCAGCAACCAATGCGATTTAAATTATCGCATCAGCAAAAATCAAAGGTTACAGGTGGAACTTACCCTGATAAAGATAAGTCACCTCAGCCAGGCACTCCACTTAATTCAATCTGATGATGTTCAGCAAATGGCTGAGCAACTAAAAAAAAAACCTGAAAAATTAGTCGCTGAAGAGCAATCAGCCTATCAGAAAAAAGCTCCGGAAACCCCGTCTTTGGTGATTCCTTCTATTCCAAAAGTTGCAGAAGAAGAGGTTGTTGAAGTTGTAATACCTCCGTTTGAACAAAAATCTGTTGAAAGAAAAACCAGTGACGGGAACTCTCTTTTACCTAAAAAACCTGGGGCCACACTCATTCCTAATTTAAAAGATCCGAACAGCATCAAAAGTGAAGCGGAGAAGATGGAGGATAAAGTGGAGTTGGGTGGGAGTGAAAAAAATGATTTCACTCAGGAGGATTTCATAAAGGTGTGGACAGCCTATTCCGGTAAAATCAAATCGCTCAACAAAATGAAATTAGCTGCCTTAATGGATAATTACACGCCAATAGTCGGGGAGAATTTCAGAGTGGAGTTACAAGTGGAGAGCAAATTACTGGTGGATGAATTACAACATGAAAAGGTTGATTTAATGAATTACCTAAGGACTCATCTTAAGAATTTTCAGATCATCCTTGAGCCTGTTTTAACAGAAGAAATTCAGGTGAAGAAATTATACACCTCCAGGGACAAATACAACCACATGGCAGAAAAAAATCCCAAACTCGAAGAGTTCAGGAGAATTTTCAATCTGGATCTGGATTAAAATCATCCTTCTTTTTTCGGATAACCTTCTTCATCTAAATCATTACGGTCATCTTCAGCGGTGTGACTCAATTTCTCATCCTTTTTACTCATTCGTAGGTTATCTGCTCCGGTCACATGCATCCCCAATTTATCCACATCATGTTTAAGAGAAGCATCTTTTTCATACTCATCGCCTACGTACGGATTTGCTTCATCATAATCAGAGTCCATATCATCACCGTTGTCCGCTGCAGTGTCATAAGGGTCCTCATGCTGATAGTCCTCATCTTCAGACTCAACGTCCAATTCGTAGCTGTTCTCCTTTTCGTTGTATTTTAAATTCCGAGCTTCATTGTCTCTCAAATCAGACTCTCCGTCTCTATTGAGCCGTTCCTCTCTGTTATTTTTTTCTTTATTGTCCATGATGATGTTTTTTTAAAATGACACCAAATGACAGTACCAGAAATATGCCAATTTTTCAAAAAAATTGATAAAGCGGGTTAATTTGGACCACTCTTTGAAATCAAAAACTTATATTCACCGCTCGATAAAAATTGAATACAGAAAAGCATAAATTATGAGTAAAATCAAAGTAGCCAACCCGATAGTGGAGTTAGATGGTGACGAAATGACTAGAATCATCTGGAAATTCATTAAAGATAAATTAATCACTCCCTATCTTGATTTAGACATCAAATATTTTGATTTGGGGATGGAATATCGTGACGAGACCAACGACCAGGTTACTATCGATGCTGCTCATGCCATTAAAGAATATGGTGTTGGCATCAAATGTGCCACCATCACGCCTGATGAAGTCCGAGTTAAGGAATTTGGATTGAAGCAAATGTGGAGGTCGCCAAATGGAACCATCAGAAATATTTTGGATGGAACGGTATTTCGTGAACCCATCGTGATGAGCAACGTTCCACGTTTGGTGCCAAACTGGACTGCCCCAATTTGTATCGGCCGCCACGCTTTTGGTGACCAATACAGAGCAACTGATTTTCTGACCAAAGGAAAAGGTAAGCTGACCATTAAATTTGAAGGCGAAGATGGCACTACCGAAGAATTTGAAGTGTTCAACTTTAAAGGAGACGGTGTTGCTTTAGCGATGTATAACACAGACGAAAGTATCTTCGGTTTCGCAAGAGCTTGTTTCAATCAGGCTTTAAACAAAAAATGGCCTTTATACCTATCCACTAAAAATACTATTCTAAAAAAATACGACGGACGTTTTAAAGATATTTTTGAAGAGGTCTATCAGCATGAATTCAAAGCTGCTTTTGATGAAGCTGGCATTGTTTACGAACATCGTCTGATTGATGACATGGTGGCTTCGGCTTTAAAATGGCACGGTAATTTTGTGTGGGCTTGCAAAAACTATGATGGAGATGTGCAGTCTGACACGGTGGCACAAGGCTTTGGCTCATTAGGATTGATGACCTCCACATTGGTAACTCCTGACGGACAAACAATGGAAGCGGAAGCAGCACATGGAACAGTGACTCGTCACTACCGTGATCATCAAAATGGAAAACCAACTTCCACTAATCCAATTGCATCCATTTTTGCTTGGACAAGAGGCTTGGAATTCCGTGGTAAACTGGATGACAACAAAGAACTGATGAACTTCTGCTGGATATTAGAGAAAGTTTGCATCGAAACTGTGGAAAGTGGCAAAATGACCAAAGATTTAGCTGTTTGCATACACGGAGGCAAGGTAGAGCATGGAACTCACTATCTTTATACAGAAGAGTTCCTGGCTGCGATTGATGAAAATTTGAAAGCGAAGATAGCTTAAGAAATTTACTTAAAATTTGTCAAAGCCTGGGTTTTACGAGTTCAGGCTTTTTTATATATTTCATTCTCCCAAACAGAAATACCATTTGAAGGTTATAAATTAAAAATATGAAAAAATTTATACCAGAATTTTCAAAAGCGGTGAATCATTATTGGGATTTATTGGTCCTGTCTCTGCCAAAAATCATTATGGCGATCATCATCATTGTTGTGGGGATTTTAATTTCACGCTTTGTGGGAGACATCATCCAAAAACGTTTATTAAAAAAATCTAAAGACCCCCTTACTGCCCGTTTTCTGGGCAAATCATTAAAATCCATCTTCATTATTTGTATCATCATGCTGGCATTGTATGCTGGTGGCTTTGGTGCCATAGCAGCAGGAATAATGGCTGCGGCAGGTGCTTCGGCAGTGGTTTTTGGTTTTGCGTTTAAAGATATCGGAGAGAATTTCATAGCGGGTGTGATATTAGCTTTTAACCGGCCTTTTGATGTGAACGATACCATTATGATTGGCGATATTTTCGGCAAAGTGAAAACACTGGAACTTCGTTACACCAAAATGAAGACTTTCGATGGCAAGGATGTCTATATTCCCAATGCCGATGTACTCACTAAACCAGTTTACAATTATACCGAAGATGGATTTTATCGACTAGAATTCATTGTTGGTATCGCATATGAAGATGATATCAACGGAGCAAAACAAGCGATTCTGGATGTTTTACATCACCATCCGGATTTGATGGCAGATGATGAACACGAGAACTTTGTAGTGGAACATGAACTGGCCGCCAGCACCGTGAATTTAAAAGTGCTGTTTTGGGCAGATACTAAAGATTTCAGAAAAGCTGCAATGGTGACCAGGGGAGGTGTCATTAATTCAGTCAAGAAAGAGCTCATTCTGAAGGGATTTAATTTACCTGCTGATATTCAGGAATTGAAGCTTTATGGCGGACAACAGGGCATTCCCATTATTCTAAAAGATGAAACCACACCTAAAAATCAATCGTAATTGTTATATTATCGCCTTTAGAAAATAATACATGAAAGAAGATAAAAAGCTGGGAGAGTTATCATCAACGGCTATTTGCGGAAACGATATCAGTTCTTCCGTTTTATATGTGTCTGCTTTAGCTATCAGTTTTGCAGGGCAGTATGCCTGGGTGACTCTATTAATCGTTGCGTTGGTTTTATTTACCTTCAGAAAGATTTACGGAGAGGTGGTGGGAGCTTTGCCCTTAAATGGCGGAGCATATAATGCCTTGCTCAACACCACCAGTAAATCAATGGCTTCCCTGGCAGCTTGTTTAACTTTGTTGTCTTATATGGCCACTGCGGTGATCTCAGCTAATGAAGCCATGCATTACCTTAGTCACCTCATCCCTTCTTTACCGATCATCATAGCTACCATTGTAGTTTTGGGGATTTTTGCGTTACTAACCATATCCGGTATTACAGAATCGGCAAAGGTGGCCATAGGAATTTTTATATTCCATCTTTCAACCATGGTCGTTCTGGTAGGGTCTATCATTTTCTATCTTTTCCAAACAGGATTTGATAATTTCATAAAGAACTGGCATAGTCCGCTCACTTTTGGAAGTATCGGCATGGCCATTTTTTTTGGATTCGCAGCTTCCATGTTGGGCATTTCAGGATTTGAAAGTTCTGCCAATTTTGTGGAGGAACAAAAGCGTGGTGTGTTCCCAAAAACATTGAGAAATATGTGGGTGGTGGTAAGTGTGCTGAATCCCCTGATTGCGTTTCTGGCAATTTGTATACTTCCGATCCCTGAAATAAAATTATACAGCACCACTTTACTATCACAGATGGGTGAGGTAAGCAGCGGAGAATGGCTTGCCTTCATCATCTCTGTGGATGCGGTGCTGGTGCTGAGCGGAGCGGTACTTACCTCCTTTGTGGGCGTCGCAGGTTTGTTAGAACGCATTACCCTGGATAGAATCATGCCCAATTTTTTCCTGAAGAAAAACAAGAAAGGCAGCTCTTACCGCATCATCATTCTTTTTCTATTGTTAAGTATCTCTGTTCTGGTGATCACCAAAGGTGAGGTGGAGTTGTTGGCAGGAGTTTATACCTTATCTTTTCTATCGGTGATGGCTTTATTCGTGATTGGTAATATGCTGTTGAAGTTAAAGCGGAAAAGATTACCAAGACCAGAGAAGGCCAAATGGATCGGATTGATTTTTGCATTGACAGGCGTGATTTGTGCCATTGTTGGGAATGTGTTGATCGTACCTGAAGATACGTCCCAACCCAGAAATGTCGTGGTGTTTCTTCAATATTTCATCCC
The DNA here is from genome assembly GCA_965218985.1 of Pelobium sp. Lineage (GTDB taxonomy): Bacteria > Bacteroidota > Bacteroidia > Sphingobacteriales > Sphingobacteriaceae > Pseudopedobacter. The sequence continues at coordinate 2,850,039 of CBDCMP010000007.1, read as the reverse complement.
TACCATCTTGTTCATGGCGATCATGTTAAACAGAACCGTACTGTTGAAATTTCTGATCAACTTAGTTCAATATCTTTTCAACCCAATTAGAAAACTCATTGACAATAGCAATTTAGAAATCCCTTTGCGGAAAGCGGTGATCATGATTAACCGTGGGTTACAAAATAGTATCCACAAAATCACAGAGCAGGAATTTGTTTTTTTCACAAAGGGTGATAATGTTGCAAATTTAAACCAGGTAATGACTTATATCCGGAATAATGAGCATACCAAAAGAATTAAGATCGTAACCGTTTTAAAAGAGGGCGAAGAGGTTCAGCAAAATCTGATCACGGATATTGATGTTCTGGACAGGATGTATCCGGAGATTGACATCGAATTCGTACAAATAAAGGATAAATTTGGACCTGCCTTAATTGAAAGGCTTTCAAACGAATGGCATATACCCGCCAATTTTATGTTCGTTGGTTCTCCTGGAGATAAATTCCCATATAGAATAGAGGAATTAGGCGGAGTGAGATTAATTATTTGATTATGCAAGGAACAATAAGAGCTCATATCAGGTCAGGGCAATTGGTAAATATTGTCTTAAAAAAGGACCAAAGGACCGGAGCACTCACAGCAGGTGTGGTAAAGCGTATTCTAACTAAATCTCCCAATCATCCTCATGGAATAAAAGTGATGCTGGAGGATGGGCAGGTGGGCCGTGTGAAAGAGATTTTAGGGGATTAAACCCAAATTTGCTATCAGATTCTACATGAATAGCACCTTTTGATATAGCACCTCATCATTGGTGATCAATCGCACAAAATAAAGTCCTTGTACCAATCCCAATCCAGCTGTATTCAATAAAAAGGTTTGAGGTTCATCTTTATTCATAAAACCTGAATAAATTTGATGAATGACCTGTCCTTGTGCATTATACAGCATCAGCTTACCCGTTTCAGATTTTTTTAAGGTCAATTTAAGGGCAAGCTGGTTGGTAAAAGGATTTGGATAAGCTTTTAGTTCAGTTTTAACAAAAGAATTGGCTAAACCAATCTCCATAGCTTTGGCAGAATTCATCACCATCGCCTCCGCATAGGCTGGTTGAAATTTTTCATTCCCTTGTTGAGCGGCTTTAATCACTACTTTTCCATAACTGTTGAATTTCAAAATGTTTTTCTCAAAATATGCGGGCCCTGAGATCACTTCCAAACTAACTGGTAAGCCGGAACTCGCCACGGGTGAAACCATAATTGGCTCGTTCTCATAAATGCTGCTTGGCAGATTAGCAAATATAACAGATTGAGGTTCTTTAAAAATTTCAGGTGGGGTTACCACCGGTTCTTCATTTCCTGCTGCCAACAACAGAATAGAGGAATAAGGCTTGATACTGACCTCATTCGAATACTGTTTATTATTAACGTCCACATAGCGCTTGCTTAAGTTAATCACCCGTTCCGCATCTGTATCATTGTATGCGAAAAGCAAATAATCATCCGGATTGACTTCTTTGATATCAGCCTCGTACAACTCCACATTATCAAAATATATCTCACCTTCAGGATGATGCAATTCAAAAATGATACTGGCATTATTTTCATCCTTGAAAGCGGAGAACAAAACTTCGTATTCTGTTCTGTCACTTTTCATGGCGCAGGCTTTTTCATTACTTAATATGGTGTAGGGACTGCCCGTTTCTCTTAAATAAGTATCAAAGATTTCATTGGCCGAAAATCCCTTCATGGTAAACTTTAAAATGTATTTCTTATCAGAAGATACTTTTCCAATGTTTAAATTCACGTATACCTCATTTTGCGGGTTAAGGGTTTTAAAACTCAACTTTAAAGCTCCACCATCCAATTCCCCTTTATGGTAAGAAGCTTCACAATCATTTCCTGAAGAATACCAATAAAGGCCTTTGATGTTGGTGTCAAAACCCCCATTGCTAAACTTATTAGGTCCTATTAAAGCGTCAATTTTATAGGTCGGTAAAGAAACAGGTGCCTCTTTTGAAGATTGGTCTTTCCCATACTCCAACTGCCAACCCGAAAGGTCTGAAGATTGATTGACCATCACTCCTTTTTTATAAACAGATGATTTAATGGAAACTGCCTCCTGTTCCGGGCTTGCATAAAAATTGCTGTCTAATTCCCCAAATTGATGAATATCATCCTGATGGGTGGAGAATGCCGCCGTGGACTGATCATCGCTTCCGGAAAAAAAAACATTGTTTTTGATTTTCGCATCCCTGATACAGGTGCTTGTGGAAAGATAATGGTCTTGTTCAAGCCTTAATTGCACAGTGTTGTTATACACCGTGTTATTGTAAACCTTAACATCTTTCGAATTGTGGATTTTAATGCCATTGTTGGCGCAAGCGGTCACCGTATTATCAGCTATGGTCACGCTTTGGGTGAGGTCATCTATGTAAATACCTTCGGCCTGGAAAGACTTTGGAGAATTGGTGCCTTCTGCCGATCCAACCCCATTCAGAATGATATTGCCTATCACGCTTTTGTTAAAGGTGGGTGACCAGTCACCAAGATAGATCCCGGCACCATCATCTTTGATCAAACAAAAATGATTGATCACATTATTTTTTGCGATAGAGGAATTCCCTCCAAAATAAATTCCACAATAACCGGTGCTGTCAATTCTATTTCTCTCTATCTGGGTAAAATCACCAAATGCCGTAATCCCTTCATAAGTACCGGAACCGCTTTTCCCCATTCCAGGGAAAAGTCCCGTGTTTTTGATGTGATTGCCTTTTAAAATAGCATAGGTACAGCCTACATCTAAATTGAGCGCACCGTTTAAAGAATAATTGATCAAACAATTTTCTATTGTTAGAAACGGGGAGAATGATGCAGAAACTGCATCACCTCCTGAATAAAGTATTTCACAATTTAAAATCTCTATATTTTTGGAATTGACAATATGAAATGAATTTTCACCTGCCCCAGTGAAAGATAAATTTTCAAATGTGACATAATTGAAGCCCTTCAATTCCACCAGGGTGTTGGCAACACTACATTTGATATCTAACGAGGATATGCTTTTGTCTCCAACAAAAACACTTATGGTGTTTCTTTTAGCATCATAAAACCATTCACCTTCTTCATCTAAGGTTCTTAAGTCGTTTTGAATGAAATAACCATAATTATCTGTGGGAACTGCGGTTGTGCCAGGTTCGTAACTGATCGTCCCTCCGGTCTGATTTGTGATGGAAGCTTTATCTAGTATCCATCGATTTTTTTTAATCACCACTTCCGCACCTGTCCAATTAGTTGAAGCATTTAGTTGATGATCCGTAATGGAAAAGTTTTGATGGTGCGCTTCATAAGAAAGGTAACCTTTATTTGGATATCTGCCCAGATGCTGCGTTAAACCGTTGATTGATAAAGTTTTGACCACAAAATGGCATTCACTTTCATAAACACCGGTACCTGATTTTCTCCAATTTAAGAGGGTGACCGATCCATTTATCTCAGGTTTATTACCTTTGCCGTAAGCTCCTAAATATATGGGGGCAAAAGCAAAACCTGATTTGTGGACAGTGATCATGCCATCAAACTCTTCTCCTCTCTTGAATAAAACAGAATCGCCAGCTGAAAGCTGATCAAAATAAGTATTTAATTTGGCTAAAGATCTCCAGGGTGTGTTCAGGTTTTGGGCTTGTAAGCTAGAATAGGCATCATTCCCGTTGACACTGGAAAAATAGTAGGTAGTGGGATAGGCAGATTGGCATCCTAAACAAAGAACGAAAAACATTAACTTGATAGAAATTTGTCTCTGTTTTCGACTTACATTTAGATGCCTTTTCATCTCATGTATTTTTCTCTCCTCTAAAAAAGAAGGTAAACAAGAAAGAATAAGCAGATAACAACTAAATTACCACCTATTAAAACAAATAGAATGGTTGTTGTAGATTGTGATTTTCTAACTGCTGTGTTTGTATAGGATGCTATCATACTGCAGTTTTACGCAGCTGATAGGATAAGGTTACAACTCTTCAAAATGACTTTTATGGAGAAAAACCGAAAGTCAATCATAAATTTCCCCTGGTTTTTCTTTCAGAGCAAATAATGGAAGGAAGGAACTAAAGTCTTTCTTTAGTTTTTACTCCATCTTTTTTTATGATATAGGCGGGAACGCCCACCACCGTGCAGTTTTGAGGAACGTTTTTAACCACCACTGCATTTGCTCCAACTATAGCATTATTTCCAATTTCCACTTTACCAATTACTTTTGCCCCGGAGTTGATCACCACGTTGTTTCCAATGACAGGTATATCCTCTTTATTAGCATATCCAATGGTCACTTGTTGATTGATCCAGCAATTCTCTCCAATTGATTGAGCCGCTATGATGGTGGCAAAGCCATGTTGAATAAAAAGCCCTTTTCCTATATCTTGAGTATAAATATATAAAGTAGACATCCTTGGACACATTATATTCAATAAGTGTTTCCAATAGCCCACCCGTAAATAAAAAACATTTCTAAATTCCGGAAAGAAGCTTAACAGGTAGAGTAAGCTTATGAAATCAGGATAGGCGACCTGATAAATCTCCTTCCACCTGTTCAAATCAGCCTTTATGAGCACTCTGTTTTTATGAACTAAGAATAATAAGAGATGAGGCGCACATCTTATCAATTCATAAAATACTTTTATTTTAAACACTTTATTTCTCAATGGGTCGTGGTTAACTTATTTTTAATGATTGCAACAGGAATGATTGGTTAATCTCTCTTTTTTAAAAAGTTGATTTCATATAATTTTATATGTTGATCCAAATCTTCAGCATTTTCAAAACGAGATTTGATTTTTTTTGCGGGTACACCAGCATAAATGGAATAAGGCTCCACATCTTTGGTTACCACTGAACCTGCGGCAATCACACTCCCTCTGCCTATTTTCACTCCGCTCATTATCGTACAATTGTATCCCACCCAAACATCATCTTCTATGATGGTAATATCATTTAAACCCTTCCAGTTATAATCCTGATCACGGATTTGAGACGCAAGCCGGGTTGGATATCCAATTTGCTGATAATGATGGTCATACCTCCCAACCAAGGCAACTCTATTGCCCCATAAAACGTGATCTCCTATGATCACATCGCTTTCAATAAAAGCATCTCTTCCGATATAAAAATTCCTTCCGATGGTGATGTTTTGTTTGGCCCACATCCTCACCCTCAAACCAGCATGAAAACCTTTGCCAATTTGATATCTTCTATAGATAACTTTCCTCAAAAAATTATCCCTAAGTGCTTTCATCCATCTAATCAGGAGTTTCATAGGATATAATGGTTTGTATAATTTGAGCAAGTTCCTCACTAACTTTATCTATACCAAATTCATCGGCTTTTATTTCATTGTTCGCGCTCATGCTCATCATCAATTCATTATCTTGAAGCAGTTTTGAAAGTGCTTTAAAGACGCTTTCACTGTTCCTGGCTTCCACCCAAATACAATGCTGTGGTTCTGTCAAATAATCTTTCGCAGCCCTGATTGGTGTGGTAATGATGGATAGACCAGCTGCTACAGCATTGAACAATGCCATAGGAAACCCCTCCGGAAAATAAGTTGGAAATACCAATATATCTGCATTGGCATAATAATTCACAACTTCTTGTTCTGGTATGAATCCAGTGAATACCACGCTTTTTAAATCCTTTGTTTTGACAAGCTGTTGTAAAGGCTCATATTCATTCCCATCTCCAACAATGACCAATGTCAGCTCCTGCTCTTTTCTCATCCTTTCGAATGCTTCCATCACCTCATAAATCCCCTTCTCTTTAATCAATCTTCCAACAAATAATAAAATTCTACTCTCAACTTTAATATTTAGTTGCTCTTTAAATTCAGGATCCACTATGAACTGTTCTTTCCTGACTATATTCTTAGTGACAAAAATTCTTTTTTCATCAAAAAAGTCAATATTTTGAACTTCAGCCTTCTCCTCTTCAGATAAAAAAAGCCAAGCTGAGATGTTTCTTTTTAAAAATGGAAGTATCATATTTTTCATCACGCCTTTAGGGTCACTTAAAACATCGAGATCGGAGCCATGAGATTTAATTATAAAAATCAACTTCCTGGGGCAGAGCATTTTTACCATCAGTATGGTAATGAAATCTCTTATACCCGCCAAAGTTTCAACTCTTGAATTAAAATAAATAATATCTGGCCTAAATTCATTAGCGATCTTAACAAGATTTAAAGCATTTTTAATGATGACGATGATTCGGCCTAAAGATGAATTTACCCCGCCTTTAGCGGCGTATGCAAATTGCTCACAATCATAACCCAAATGTTTGAGACCTTCCAGCTCATCCACTGCAATTTCAACGTGATGTTTGGTGGGGATACTGAATAATATTTTAGGCTTGTCCATTAATGATCATCACGCTTTATTTCTCTTGCTGGGTTTCCTACAACGGTGCAGCTGGAAGAAACACTTTTCAGCACCACTGCTCCACTCCCAATTTTAACGTGATCGCCAATAGAAATATCACCAATGATGCAGGCATTACTTCCAACATCCACAAAATCACCTATCACAGGTGATGTGCTGAAGACTCCGTCAGCTATTTGCCTATTACCAATGGTCGTGCAATGCCTCAACGTGCAATTTTCTCCTATGATCACCTGATTAGTCATCACCAGTGCCTGTCCATGGTACAAAACAAAGTTCTTTCCTATTTTTACATTCCATGGAATCTCCACGCTAAAAAACCATTCCACTAAAATCCTGTAGCCTATCAAATATAGAAAACCAATGTAATAATAGACTTTTTTTGTGGCGCAGAAATTTGCAATCCTAAAGAGCAATAAGATCATTCTCCCTTTAGTATTTCCCTTGTTCGCTTTCCAATCCTGAAAAATAAATTTAAAAAAATTCATCCTAGTGTTAAGTTAAAAGTAGAAAGTTAAAAGTCAAAAGACTTATATCATTGATAATAAGCAATTTAAAAAGATGATTTTTCGTCGTTTTATGATTAACATTACACTGGTTTAATGATGATATTTGATTGCATATTAATCATGATGATAAAACATGGTCAGTAATATTTATCAGTTAAATTATTGTTAATCAGGAGGTTCTTTTCAAAACTTCAGCGTCTATCAACTTACAATATACATATAGTAGGCACTTGTATAAGCCTGGCGAATTCAGGAACAAACGAATGGCATACCTGTGTTTCATTTCCAAGTCCTGTGAATTTGACAACAAATCTTTATAGCTTTTAATGTTAGCCTCCACCTCCATATATTCTTTTCTGTACTTCTCTCTGTTTAAAAACATCAACAAGTTCAACAGGGATAAATTAGTGATCAAGTCAAAAATATGTGCCTCTTTTATACAGTTTTTGTTATTTTGTTTAACCAATTTAAGAATTTCCGATGAAACCGCAATGGTCTCAAAATACTTATCGTTGAACAAACTCATACTGGTGGAGTTTTTTCTGACTATATAATTGTACTTAATGCTATTTGCAAAAACTGTTTTATTGGCCGTTAAAAAAACTTTGGTGGTGTAGAGCATATCCTCGTAAATATTCCCTTTAAATTGAATGTGTCTCGCAATTTCACTTTTATAAATTTTATTATTGGCGCTTCTATCAAAATCTCCTTTGATGCAGGCAGACAAAGCTTCCTCTCTATTATGAATTGAAATAGCTCCATCCTGTAATGGTTTCACGGTTTTTTTTGGGAAAATAGTTTTTAAACGGCATACTGATACATCTGCGTCATGCTGGACTGCATTTTTCATCAACAGCTCGTACATATCAGTTTCAATGGTGTCATCACTGTCTACAAAGCCAACATAGCTTCCTTTTGCAATGGAAAGCCCTTTGTTTCTTGCAGCAGAAACACCAGCATTCTCTTGTTCGATTAATGTGATCCGGTCGTCTGCGTGTTGATACTGCCGGCAAAGCGCTGAACTGCCATCCCATGATCCATCGTTCACCAAAATTAATTCAAAATCTTTAAAGGATTGATTTAAAATGGATTCCATACAATCATTAAGGTGTGCTTCCTTATTAAAAACAGGTACAATGATAGAAAGTGCTGCCATACTTTACGCTTACGATTCCTATTTATAAAAATTTTGTCAAAGGTTGGTGTTGCTCTTTTTTAAATATCCTTAATAAAAAATACGAACCAATTAAAAATCCTGAAAAAATCAAAAAGACAAGGTATGGATTAATATTTTCTATCATATAATGATAAACCAAAACCAGGGACATCATTCCCAGATAATAGAACAGACAATGTTTAAAGGATATTATTTTTCTCCGGATTAAAAGCACATCCTGAAAAAGATGAAAAAATATAAATGATAAAAATATGGAGTAGTTCACTGTGGCCAATGACTTGAAGAAATATAAACCCACTAAGCAGCAAGCCACATTGATCACCAAACTCAAAGTGTTAAACCACATATCCATTTTCTCTAATCCCATGGATACAATCAAGTTAGCTTGCAAAAGAACTGTTGGCAACACTAAAATGGTAAGAAACATCTGTTGCAAACATGCCACTGCACCCGGATAAGCATCTCCAAACGCCGCGGGGATGATGAAACCAGCAAAAGAGTAGATGAATACATAGCAAATGAGAGAGAAAAGGCAGTACAGGATGAAAATATGATGATAAAGGCTTTTTAATTTATGAAATTCCTTATGGTTAAAATATTTTATGAATTGAGGATAAATGGTGGCAGAAACAACCAGCGGTAAAATTTGAAGGATAGAGAATATTCGAAACGAGATCTCATAATCGGCAACATTGTTAAGTGGTAAGAACTTTGAAATAATGATGTTAGCTATCCGCCAATAGATGATGGATATGCTACCAATGATGATGAACTGCCAATTTCTTACTATTATTTTTTTAAGATCTTTGATGGGTATTTCAGCCTGCCACAAACGCTTTAAATCTATATTGCTGGAGGAGCGGAGTTTCAAAAACAGGCCGAGCGTGATCATTCTTCCTACGATCATCAAAGTGGACAGCACAACCGCTGAGAAAGGATTGATGAACAGCAGGCAACCAATGATTAATTTTAAAAATCCATCAATGACAAAAATCTGAGCGGTCTGAATCTGCTTTTGTTCAGCAATATTCAAACTCCTGATGGCATTGATGAAATTGTCGAATATGATATTGGTTCCTAATAGGAAACAAAGAATTCTTATTTGCCCATTTGGATAGAGAAAATAAGCCAAAAGTATATTGACAAGGTAAAAGGCAAAACCCAGCAGGATTTGAGTTCTCAAAAACTTATTGGTAAAACCTATCTTATCTGTTTCTTGTATATACTGCCTGATGAACCATTGGCCAAGCCCCATAGAAGAGAAGGCCGCCACTAATTGGTAAACTGTAGTAGAGATTAAAAATTCGGCGAATTCATTGGCAGTATATTTACGGGCAACAATCACAAAAAAAACAGAAACGAAGAGAACCTGAATAACATTTGCAGCCACTCCCCAAACACTGTTTTTAATTAATGATGATCCGAAAACCTTAAACTTGCTGCTAATCGGTTTCATACAGCTGATGCTTTTTTAAAGGAAAGGTGATCAACAAAGCCACCATACTTGTCACCATGATTAATAATCGATAATCATAAATAGAATAAACTGTATTAAAAGCCACTAACCAACTGATTAAGGATGCCATCAAAAATGCAGCTCGTTTGTCGATGTCATTCCTGATCAATAAATTAAAACCCCTGAATAATGGCGTCAGCATAAAAAGAATAAAGATTAAAAATCCAAAATAGCCCAGTTCAACCATTATTTTTAAATATCCATTCTCAGGCTGGTCAAAGTAAACCATCTCGCCATCCTCTAATTCCAAATATTGATTTTGATTGTGCTTTCGCACATAATTCTGATAGTTACCAGATCCTATCCCCAAATAAGGATGCTCCTTAGAGATATCAAAAGCTTCTTTCCAAATGGTTTGACGAAAAAGATAATCCTGGGTCAGGTTCTGCGTTCTGTCAAAAACTCCTGATTCCGGAGCTACGATAGTGAAGGTGGTAAATCCCAAAACAACCAGTAGCACTCCGTAGAAAAAATATTTTCTGGAAGCCACAAAAAAAACCACCAACAAGCCTGCTACAAATCCTCCGAATGCGGCCCTGCTGCCGGCAATGATGATTCCCGTCACCGCCAGTACAAAAAACAAATAATTAAAGAACACTTGCCTTTTGGTAGCCCCCCGCTCTATGTAAAGGAATAAAAAACTGCCCAAAGCTAAAAACTGACCATGTGCCTGGGAATCATAAAACACTCCTGGATACCTGATGATATGAAAAACAGGATCAATGGTGTTTTGCCCCAGTGAAGGATAAAAAGTGAATTTCAAACCTATGACCACTTGTATGATCAGAAAACATAAGGCCACCATATAGCTTATTTTAATGGCCTTAATAGCCTTTAAATGAAAAAACCGATCCTTAAGGCATTCCGTGAGCAAGAATCTGCCAAAAATAAATATGGGCAAAAACTTAACTAACTGTAAATATATGGCATCGGGATATGCTGAAGCTAAACCTCCAAACAATACGATGAAAAAAAGCATCACAAAAAGAAACAGATAGTAATTATTTCTTTGCTTAAGTTTGATGGTGGTAAAGTCTTTTAACAGGAAAATGAAGCTATAAAAGCAAATGGCATCGAAAATCTTAAAACCGCCCCAGGCTTCCATTGTGATTTTAAGATCCATCAGCGGTAAAAAGGCTAAAATGAAAAGGATGATGGACGGTACATTATTTCCCCTGAAATAAATATTCAAGAAGAATAATATCAGCGTGATGACGGGTAGAATAAAAATCAAACCAGGGTTATTTATTTTTAAACTTTGAAATTAAGCATTTAGATTAGTGATGAGCAGATAATTTTTTTGAATATCCGTAAAGCTTCATAAGGATGATTAAACCGTTAAAACGGTTTCAATTGCAAATCAAATATAGCCCATGGTTTAAAACCATGGGCTATATGAAACAGGAATTTTAATGGATTTATCCATTTCCCCATCTCTTGTTGGTTTTATGATAAATTACGGACATTCAATAATTTTTTCTCAAAATCTGGACAGAAAAGAACTTAATTGAGCTTTAAAACCGGTGTTATAGGATTTTGAGCTATAATAACTATGATCATAATGATATCCATATCCGTATTGATTCTCTTTAATTCCATTAAAGATGATATTCAGGTTAGGAATTTTATCATTATCGTAAAGATCTCCAATAAAATTAAGTTCCACTTTTTTGGTGTACCCTTGTCTTACCACATATAAAGATACATCCGCCACTTTTGAAATGATCATTGCGTCAGTGACTAAATGAAGAGGTGGAGAATCAATGATGACCTCTTCATATTTCTCTCTTAACTGACCTATCAATTGATTTAATCTTTCACTTTCCAGTAATTCAGACGGATTGTTGGGAATATATCCACTGCCAATAAAATCTAAATGATCAACTATGCCTGAAGGTCGTATGATTTCATTGATGAAGATAGGTGATGATAAAAAATCACTGATCCCTTTATGATCAGAGGGCAAATTAAACACAGAGGATAACTTGGGTTTTCTGAGGTCCATTTCCAGAATGACCGTCCTTTTGCCTGAAGCTGCCAGCGAGACCGCAAGATTAGAGCTGACAAAACTTTTCCCTTCTTTGGATATGCTGGAAGTGAATAGCGTGACTTTGCCTTTTCCGTCATCTATTGAAGAATCCTTCTTTGCATGTAAATAATGTAAGTTGGTTCTTAAAGATCTTATTTGTTCACCTAAAACATGCCTGACATTATCCATTACAATAAGGGATTTCCCCAGATTCTGGTAAGAGATTTCTCCCAGTATCGGAGCCCGAGTCACTGCTGTGATCTCTCTTTTCTCGGTAATCTGACTGTTGAACGCATATCTGAAATACAGGATCAAAAAGGGAACCCCTAAACCACATAACAAAGCAAGTGCAATAAGTATAGGCAGTCTTGGCCATTTCACGTCCCCCACATTCGCCTGATCCACTATTCTTGCGTCTATTAGCGTGGACGCATAGCTTAAGGCTAACTCCTCCCTCTTTTGCAATAGATAGACATACAGGTTCTCTTTAATGGATTGCTGTCTCTTCATGCTCAAAAACTGTCTCTCCTGGCCGGGAATCTCTTTGATAGACGATTCGAATTTATTGTTAAAGGATTGTAATTGTCTTTTGCTGCTTAGTAAAGAAGATTTTATGCCTGCAATTTTTCCCCTTATTGATGCTTTAGTGTCTTTTATTTGGCGGTTTATCGGCTCAAAAACCGGATTGCTCTCAGGTGTTGTGGCCAGTAAAGCCACTCTCTTCAACTGCAGTTGTGATAATTTCTCCAGTAAACTATTTAGAATTGGATCCGAAACACCAAGTGTGGTTGGCGTGTTATCTGAATTAGATGCAGAATTTAGATATCTTTCGATTCCTTCAATCACATTAAGTTGCACGTTGACCTCATTCAGTTTTTGGTCATTGACCTGCACGTTCTCCAGATATACCTTTGATTGAGAATTAATGTCTGTTAATCCCTGACTACTTCTATATGACTCCACCTGATGTTCAGCCGTGTCTAATTCTCCGGAGAGCGAGGCCAAACGATTGTCAATGAAATCAATGGTATTCTTAGTCGTACGCTTTATCTCCTCTGATGATGCTTCATTATAAACTTTGATGAGGTTATTTAGAAAATCCTTTCCTCTTTGGGGTATGGCATCGGTAATGAACAAACCAATAGTTGGAGCTGATTTATCCAATAGATGCGCATCCAGATCTTTTATGTAATGATTGCTGATCTGCTCAGGGTCATATAAACGGATGGTTATGGTCTTACCTATATACCGGTCTATTGACGGTGTAGGTTGCAGTGCCCAATCCCCAAAATCGTTCTTTAAAATATTGTTATAATTTGCAGGGATCTTACTGCCACTTGGGTTGATCACTTCATAATTCTGTTCATCCTTGATCAGGATTTGAATTTTTTCGTCGTTTAAAGTTTCATTTTTCTTTATCAGAAGAAATTTAAACGGCTTAGACTCATATAGATTTTTAGATTTCAATCCACTTCCTGTTTCATAAGAGGTCCATAACTGCATATCGTTCACTACTTTATTGATCAAAGTTTTAGACTTTAATATCTCAATTTCAGCTTCTGCATTGTTTGGAGTTGCTGACTGGTCTAATTCTTTTAAGGCAGACTTTTCTTGTGGAGATTTTTTTTCATCCTTTACAAGTATGGAAGCACTTATTTCGTAAACAGGTTTGGTGATCTCTAAATAATAATAGGCTGCTGAGAATGCCAGAGCAACAAACAGCAAAAATAAAGGCCAGTGATAAAAATATTTCGCTAGTATGGATTTTAAATCTGTATAATGCTGATCGCCGTCATTCACGTTGTTTTTAGGAAATCCAGAAGTCATTTATTATTTGATGATAGAATAGGTGATTGCCAATAAAGAAAGTGCTGATATAATCAAACTTGCATTTCTATAACCAGTGTCAACAGTGGCTAATTTCAATTTAGAAGGCTCCACATAGATTAGATCATTACTCTTTAGGTAGAAATAAGGAGATTGAAAAACATCTTTTGAGGTCAAGTCAATTGGAATGAATTTTCTTTTGCCGTTGATCTCTCTGACTAATAAAACATTCTTTCTTTTAGCGGTAATATTTAAGTCGCCGGCCAAACTCAATGCTTCAGGTATGGTAAGTCTTTCACTGGAACTGCTATAAATATTCGGGCGCATGACATCTCCCAAAACTGCGACTTTAAAACTAACCACTCTGACAGATACAGTAGGTTCTCTGAGGTAAACAGTCACTTTTTGTTTCAATTGTGCAGAAAGCTCATCTGTTGTTAGTCCGGCAGCTTTAACCTCTCCAACCAAAGGCAGAGTGATTTTACCGTTTTTATCCACGATGTATCCAAAAGTAGGGTTATGGATATCCGTTCCGGAATTTTGCATGTTGTTGTTAAAAACTGATGAAGCTTCAGGATTTAAACTGCTCACATTAATGGCTATTTGGTCTTCAGGTTGAATCACCAAAGAAGAATAATTATTTAAATCCTGTTCGGTAACCTGAGAACGGTTTATCTGTTGGAAATATGGAATATCCTTGTAAGAAGTGCAGGATGATAAGCAAACGAACAGGAGTATGGCAAATGATAAAAAAGAGGTTTTAAGCAAAGTGAGGCGAAAATTCATACGTGGTATCATATTGTGTAATTGGTGTTGTAAAATTGCAAATTACCATTAAAACTTTTAAATATACTAAAGGTGGCGTGATCTTGAAATCATCCCACTAAAATAAACATATGTTTTAAATTTTGTAATAAAGAAAACCAATTCCCAATCGATCAAACATTAAGCCAAAATAAATTTCGATCTCTCCTACATCACTAAAAAGTCAAGGATTATCCAACCTATTTCGTGTGGTTCAACCAAATGGACAAAAAAACGTACGACGGGAATAAATACATTTTCCTTTCTTAAAAACTAGTTTTAAATAATGAACGTAATTTTTAATAGGCATTCTTCTCGCCCTTGAAAATATTGATGAGCGTGAAAAATATAACTTTGATATCCAGCATTAAAGACCAGTTTTCGAGGTACCAAATATCATGTTCAACTCTTTGCTCCATGAGCGTATGATCTTTGGTTTCACCTCTGAAACCATTCACTTGGGCCCAGCCGCTTATCCCTGGTTTCAGAAATTGTCTGATCATGTATTTATCGATGATTTTGCGATACTGCTCAGTATGTGACAGCATATGAGGTCTTGGACCTATTACGCTCATATAACCTAAAAGAACATTAAAGAATTGAGGTAATTCATCCAAGCTTGTTTTGCGCATGAATTTACCCACGGGAGTGATTCTATCGTCATCTAAACTGGCCTGGCGAAGATGGCTTTCTTTATTCACCCTCATGCTCCTGAACTTATAGCACCAGAACGGCTTGTTATCACGACCTGTACGCAACTGCTTAAATAACACCGGACCAGGACTCTGAATTTTAATGATGATCGCTAATAAAGGATAAAGCCAGCTCAATAAAAAAACGAGTACAAAAACGCTAAAAACCAGATCAAATAACCGCTTCTTAAATCTATTCTCAATATTTTCTAAAGGCTCAGTACGGGCTAAAAGGACAGTGAAATCGCCCATTTTGTCCATTTTAAAACTATTGTCCAAATCACTTAAATCTGGAACAAATTTCAAACGGACACATTGTTTCTCCCCTTCTCTAATCAAATCTTCCAAATCACCCATTTTATTCGGATTTAGAGAAATGAAAACTTCATCCACTCCTGATTCTGCCGCTTTTTTTAACTGCTTTGCCGCTGCTGGCAATTTAAAATCCTCGGCACTTTGGTCTAAAAAACCCACAAAATTCAGACTGCTTTGCTTTTCAAGATATGCCGCCAATTTCAATCCTCCCCTATTCATTCCTAATACGGCAACTGCTTTTCTAATATCAAAGTTCTTATTTAGCGTACTCTGTATGGCTGTTCCGGTAAAACGACTCAATAAAAAGCCAGAACCCGCCAAAAAATAAAACGTCATTAAGAAATGCTTAGGAAAATTAAGATTGTTGCTGAAGAACAAATAAATCAAAAAAAGAAAAATATGAAACGCTATACTTCTCCAGGTTGCTCTATAAATCGCTTCCAATTTATAGGTGGTGCATTCGCTGTACAAACCAAAAATGGCCGTTGATGCTAACCATAAAAAATTGCAAACAAAAACATTTTGCTGATAAAAGCCTTCATCAAAGCTAGCACCATATTTATTGGAAAGATAAAAGCCAAGAAAAAAACTTAAATTAATCAAGACCAAATCACTTATTGCAAGTGCGAATCTTAGAATGTAAAAGTACCGTGTTTGCATAATGCTAAATTTTAATATCAACTCTTACTAAATCGCTCCCTAAAGAGTGGCATCAGAACGTTTCCAGACTGAATCGATATGATAAATGCTTTTGCCAAATATAATGCCAAATATAATATATTATATGATACCAAATATAATATATTTATATTTTATTTTAAGCTATAATATACTGATTATTTTATAACAAAAAATAATAATAGTTAAAATATTTAAGTTTATAAAATAAAGTGGGTAATCGAGAACAAGATCAAAACGGCAAAATGGGCAATAATAAGAATGACAATAAACAGCTTATTTTCAGGAGCGCTATTGCTATTTTTATATTTATAGCAAAATAATTCTTTAAGAATCCTAATAATTTACTTTGACGAACGCTCTTTCCTGAAATTATTTTGGAGAGATTTATTGTTATTATTGAACATTCTTTAATTAAAACAGATAAGTTGATGCGTGCTTTTCTGATCAGATATTAACTAAAAATAAAGGGTCTAATTTTAAAATTATTATAAAAATCGTACAAAATTTAGGAATATTGCTCTAATTTGAGCTTTTCATTCATGATATTCAAAAGCACCGATGTCAGATTGCTTATCAATAGGCCTGGCGAAAAAATTAAAATCCCCTTTGCTGTATAATTCTTTGTTCGCACGGTTTATTGCAGGGCTATTTCCGCTTAAGTTGAAATTCGCCTTGATATTCTTACCTGGTTTTACAAACATGGGATCAAGTCCGCTGATACAACTGCTATTACTCAAAACCGCCCTGGACAACCCTGGGTTTGTAATATTGTAATGTAAATTATTTAAATAGGTAATGTTGGTGTTTGAATAATTGGAATTGATGATGTTTTGATGATCAGACACCAGAATGTTATTCACTATTTTAATGTCATCACTTAACCCTGCAAGGATTTGGCCCGCATTCAATTCCATACTTTGAGAATTGCAGTAAGCAGTATTATTCATAATATCTACATGCGCACTCTGAAACGTATGAATACCTGTCCCGCCATTGTACCAGCAAACATTGTTCTCCACTAATGTTCTCCCTTTGTAGGCCCCTGATTTGGAGCCATTCTGTTTATTTTTGAAATCATCTATGATGATCCCATTTCCATCCGTGATTTCACAAAGCTTAACCCAGGGCACATATGACCTGTTGTTAAAACATTTATTTCTTCTGATGAAATTATGGTAATCTTCTTTGTAGTCATAATTCCAGAACTGATAAAATGAGATGCCGCTACTCCCAAATAAAGTATACCAACTGTTATCATAGACAAGATTATCCTGAAATGTAACGTAATCTGCCTGAGCAGCACTGATCCCTCCTCCCCCACAATTATGCACGATATTCTGTTCCACCACAATGTGATGAGGATGCCCCCCGTTTTTACCGCTAATTGCTATTCCATTCCCATTATAAACGGGCTCATAGTCTCCAGATTTATTCCTGCAGCTCTTTTCTTGATTTAAAGCTGCTTTCAAACTGATGCTTTGGCTCTCTCCATGAACTTCGAAGCCAAAGATTTTAATATAACTGGTATTTATAATTGAAATGCCGGCCCAACCATTAAATTTGATCACCGGATGATGATTTGGATAATTCTTATAGATGATGTAGTTATTAGACGTGCCGCTATTCAAAACCTCCACCACATTACAGGAAGGGCATTCGTTTGAATAGGTTCCATTCATCACAAAAACGGTATCCCCCGGTTTGGTTAAATTTGCCGCACTCTGGATGGTTTTCTTCGGCACACGAGGGGACACTCCATCATATTTATCATTCCCATTTTTTGAACTCACATAATAGTTAGTGGCAAATGAATCTATACCATATGTTAACAGTGAAAATAAGATGAGGAACTTTATTTTTTCATAGCCTTTAGCAAATAACATTTTATTATAGATGAAAAGTTTTTTATATTGAATGCGTAATGTATGTAAGGAACCTTTAAAGTATAAATTTCGTATATAGATGAGTTATTGTCACACCTATTTATACTTTTTTTAGGACAAAACTAATCATATTGGTCAACACTAATCATAGGTGTGTCAATTAAATGGTTTAATTTGGCATCATCAACAATATTAATTTTGTATTGTTGTAATATATATTCCCCCCTGTTCTTTTAAAGAATGTCATTGTTCTGATAATTACAGCGGAGTCACCAAAATAATAAACTTGAGTAATTTCTCATAAATAGGAATTTTTTGAATGAAAAAAGTGAATGAAATGAGTTATGTGAATAGCTTAGGGTACCATATTTTTTGTGGAGATTTAAGTGAGTTTCGTTCAAATTCCACCGTTTTGGTAAGTACCATCAATCAGTACTCCTATTGTATCGGGGAGAAAGATCCTCTTTTCAAAAATGCCCTGCTTCATTCAGACATTTTACTGCCAGATGGCGTGGCTATTGTTGCTGCAGTTAAAATAGAAACGGGCAAAAAAATAAAAAAAGTAGCCGGAGCGGATCTTCACAAATTCTATCTAAAAAACTTAAATGCAAAAGGCGGTACCTGTTTCTATTTAGGATCATCAGAAAACACGTTAAAGGAAATCAAAAAAAGATTAGCTATAGAATATCCATCCATCAAAGCCGGCTCTTATTCCCCTCCATATAAGAATGTGTTTTCCCAAGAAGACACAGAAAAAATGATCAAGGAAGTTAATCAGTTCAAGCCTGATATTTTGTTCATTGGGATGACAGCCCCTAAACAGGAGAAATGGGCTTATGCCAATAAATCAAAATTACATGCAAAAACCATAGTGTCTATAGGTGCAGCATTTGATTTTTATGCGGGCACAGTGGATCGTCCCGGAAAAGTTTGGATCAACTTAGGTATGGAATGGATTGGAAGACTGGTTAAGGAACCCAAGAGGATGTGGAAGCGTTACCTGTACTATGGCCCTGTATTTATATTTGATATTTTCAAAAGAAAAATTCATCCCCATCAACTTCATCACCTATATGAATGTGAGATGGACCAGAAGAGAAACTACGTCAGCGAGAAACAATAATTAAATCCTGCAACCACCCCGGCAATTTCTTTACCTGGAGCCTGTTAAAAAATCCCTGAAGTTACTCCTCCGTCAGTCATTAAATGCTGACCACTTATATAAGAAGCTTTATCCATGGCAAAGAAAGCAACGGCACCAGCCACCTCTTGCGGTTGAGCTATTCTGCCCATTGGCGTTCTATCCACTATTTGTTTCAATTTTTCCAGATTAGCTAAATAGCCTTCAGTTAAAGGAGTCACGGTGAACCAGGGCGAAACAGTGTTCACCCTTATACCATCCTTTGCCCATTCAACAGCCAGGTGTCTGCTCAACTGAATCATAGCGGCTTTTGAAGACGCATACGGAGAGCCTGTGCCCACGTTGAATTCTCCGGCTACTGAGGCAATATTAATGATTGATGCATTTTGTGATGATCTTAGCCAAGCATGACATAACCTGCAAAGCTCAAATGCGCTAAAGAAATTGGTTTCAAAAATCTTTCTGTATTCTTGATCGGAATAATTGATGGTCTCCTTCCTAATGTTTGTTCCTGCATTATTTACCAATATGTCCAAACTTTCCCATTTATTTTGGACAAACTCCACCAACTTCTCCCTATCTGTTGGTGATGAAGCATCTGCAACCAATCCATAAACCTCCATCCCCTTCTCCTGAAATTCTCTTTCCATCTCGTTAATGGTCACCACATCACGGGCCGTGAAAATAACTGAGGCCCCCAATTGTGTGAATTCTTCTACCACTGCTCTTCCAATTCCCTTTGTTCCCCCACTAACTAATGCTCTTTTTCCATTTAAATTCCAATTACTCATCGTATTATTTATAATTTTAAGCCCAATTCAATCACATCAATGTTAAAATAAAAATTCTATACTCTTTAAATCAACATCAAACCTAAAATGTTTTCAGTAATTCATACTTAATATTAAACAAAATGTTATATCCGTTAAAATTCAAAACCATATTTAAAGATAAGATCTGGGGAGGGAATAAGATAAAAACCTATTTAGGGAAAGATTTCAGTCCGCTTCCAAATTGCGGCGAGACCTGGGAGATTTCAGGTGTGAAATCTGAGGTCTCTATCATCGCCAATGGCCCGCTTTCTGGCACCTCCTTATCAGACTTGTTAGATCAGGAAAAAGAAAACCTGGTTGGGAAAAAGGTTTATGAAAGATTTGGGAACAATTTCCCGCTTTTAGTCAAATTCATTGATGCCAATGATGACCTCTCCATTCAAGTACATCCCAATGATGAACTGGCGGAAAAACGCCACCATTCCTTTGGCAAAACTGAAATGTGGTATGTGCTTCAGGCCGATGAGGGTTCAACGCTCATATCCGGGTTTAACCAGAAAATGGACAAAGAGCTTTATTTATCCAAGTTTAAAGCCGGAGAGCTCACTGAAATCCTGAATAAAGAAGAAGTTCAGGCCGGTGACGTGTTCTTCTTACCGGCAGGACGGGTCCACACCATTGGAAGGGGTTTATTGATTGCCGAGATACAACAGACATCAGACATCACCTATCGCATCTATGATTTTGACCGTGTGGACGATAAAGGTCAGAAAAGAGAACTTCATGTGGAAGAAGCGTTGGATGCCATAGATTACAATTTTTATGCGGATTATAAAACCAGGTATGAGCATGTCATGAACCAACCAGTGGAATTAGTGGATTGCCCTTACTTCACCACCAATATTTTAAATTACAGTCAGGAAACATCCAGAGATTACAGCGTATTGGACAGTTTCGTGATTCACGTTTGCGTAGAAGGCTCCTATATTTTAAAATACGGAGTGGAGGAATTACCAGTTAGTATGGGAGATTGCATTCTGCTGCCAGCAAACACTGAAAAAGTGATGATGACCACAAACAAAGGATTTAAGATCCTGGAAAGTTATATAGATTGACTTTTCTGACTGTTCCATTTCTTGGTTTGTTTTTTGCAAACAAACCGATGATGTTAAATTATGTTGATTTCATCCTTACAGCTATTATAATGTTAGCTATTTACCATGGATGGCGGAGGGGTTTCATTCTCGGTTTTTTAGAGCTCATCGCTTTGGCCGCCAGCCTATTGGCAGCCTTTTATTTTTATCCTCATATAGCCAACTCCTTGGGTGCCCACTTCACTATCCAGGAAAGATGGCTTTTCCCTTTCTCATTCCTTATTGCCATCCTCATTGCCAGATTGGTTATTGGAGTAATCATCTATCGCTTGGTTAAAAACATCTCTGTAAAAACCCATCGAAGCACATTAAACAGGACCTTGGGATTGATCCCGGGTTGTATCCGGGGTTTTTTCTATGCTGCTTTAATAGCCTTGATTTTTTTATTTCTTCCTTTATGGCCCGGTTTAACTGCAAAGACAAGAGACAGTGAAATAGCCGGTTCACTTACCCAAAAATTAGAAATTATAGATCATCATATCGCTCCGGATATCAGCGAGAAGGTAAAACAATCCATCAGCAAACTTACCATTGAGCCAGAGTCGGAGGAGACGGTGTATTTACATTTCAAGGTGGAACACCCGGTAGCCAATGAAAAACTTGAAAATCACTTATTGGTATTAGTTAACGAGGAGAGAACCAAATCTGGTTTAAGACCACTGGAAAGGGACACTTTATTAAGAACAGTGGCCAGAGCGCATTCCAAAGACATGTTTCAGAAAGGATATTTTTCACACATCAATTTGGACCACAAAGACCCTTTTGACAGGATGAGGGCACATCATGCAACTTTCCTCACGGCTGGAGAGAATTTGGCATTGGCTCAGACTGTGGAGATCGCACACATGGGATTGATGAATTCTCCAGGACACAGGGCGAATATCCTGAATCCAAAATTCAAAAGAGTGGGCATAGGAATTATGGACGGTGGCATTTATGGGATCATGGTCACTCAGAATTTCAGGAATTAAATCAATTGTTTTCATTTATTACTAATTTAGGAAAAATGAAAACAATTTTATCCATAGATGGGGGTGGCATAAAAGGAATCATTCCTGGTATGGTGCTCGTAGAACTCGAAGAACGTTTAAAGCAAAGAACGGGAGACCCGCACGCTTTTCTTGCAGATTATTTTGATTTTTTTGCTGGAACCAGTACAGGCGGAATCTTAATATGCCTGCTTTTATGTCCTTCTAAAGAAGATCCTAAAAGACCCAGGTTTTCGGCCAAAGAAGCTTTGAACCTATATATTGAAAATGGTTCCAAGATTTTCGCATCGAAAGGAATGAAGAAATTTTTTGCCGATATTGGATGGGTCACGGAACGTTATGATGCCAGAGTTCTGGAAAGTATCCTTTCAGACTATTTTGAAGATGTTAAACTGAGTGAGCTCATTAAACCTTGTATTATCACTGCTTATAATATTGAGCTGAGAAAAGCTCATTTCTTCAGGCAAAAAGTGGCCGAAACACGAGGTGAAAGCCGTGATTTTTATGTAAGAGATGTATGCAGAGCCACTTCAGCCGCACCAACTTATTTTAGCGTCGCAGAAATCCATTCTTTAGCCGGGGTGAGATATCCGCTATTGGATGGGGGTATTTTCGCCACCAATCCATCTTTGAGTGCTTTTGTAGAGATCAAAAAAGAGCCTGAAGAACTCATACCCAAAGACATCTATATTCTTTCACTAGGGACGGGAGTCTCTAAACAATCTTATGATAGCGATGAATTAAGTGACACTAAGGCACTTTTTGTAGTGCCTGCTCTATTGGATATGATGATGAGCGCTGCAACAGAAACCAGCCACTTCTATATGAAACAAATCTTCAGTTTTTTAGGGATACCCGATCATTATGTTAGACTGGAACCGCTCAATCTTCAAAGCGTTGAGGAACAGCTGGATGCTGCAAGTCCAAAAAATATTCAAAAATTGATGGCTTTAGCTGACCGGATGATCAGTCAACGAAATCAGGTGATTGATGTAGTGGTGGATAATTTGATTAAACTTAAGCTGGATGAGATGGCGGATACATTAAAGCCTCATCCTATACATTAGCACAAATTTTATTTGACATCAGGTAAAAATCCCTGAAATTTCTCCCAAAACCCATCTTTGGGCAAAGGTGCGAATATGTCAATTTTTTCTTTTTTCACCGGATGGATGAACTGCAAACGTAAGGCATGTAAAGAGATACTTTTCTTACGGCTGCCTCTTGGATAGCCATACTTGTTATCCCCCACAATCGGACTGCCTAAAGTGGCCATTTGCACCCTGATCTGATGGGGTCGGCCCGTGATCGGATCAACTTCAATAAGGTAATAATCGTTTAAAAAGCCTAAAACTTTGAAATTCAATTCAGCTCGCTGACTTCCTTTAATTTCTGTATGATAAGCTGTCGTGATGTTTTTTTTAGGATTCTTTACCAGCCAGTGCTCCAAATTACCCTGCATTTTAGCCGGTTTTTGCCTTACCACTGCCCAATAAGTTTTATGCATCTCCCGCTCCTTAAACATTTTATTGATACGGTCTAAAGCCTTGGAGGTTTTTGCAAATAAAATCACTCCGCTTACCGGACGATCCAAACGATGGACCACTCCTAAAAATGCGCCATTGGGTTTGTTATATTTTTCAGCGATGTAAGCTTTTACCATCTCGTCCAAAGAGGGGTCACCTGTATCATCCACCTGCACTATCCAGCCTGCTTTTTTATAAACGGCGATGAGATGATTATCCTCATAGAGAATATCCTTAGCTGTTATCTTGTAGAATTCTGTTTGTACCATGTTTTAGCGATGCCTGAGTGAATAAATTAATTTTTGAGCACCTGAATGACCAGCTAAGCCTTTACTGCATTCTTCAGAGAATCCAAATTCACAGCATTCTCTCACCTGAAGCTTATGCTGCTCCGTATTAAAAATCAATCTCTAATAAACTTAAGAGAAAGTATACGGATTAAAACTAATATTGTTCTTTATCGCTTGGGAAATCCCCACTCTTCACATCTTTGATATAAGATTTCACAGCCCCATTGATTTGTTCGAAAAGGTTAAGATATTGACGAAGGAATCTGGGGGTGAATCCTTTGGTTAGTCCAATCATATCGTTTACCACCAAAACCTGCCCGTCACAATAATGACCTGCACCAATGCCAATGGTTGGGATTTGTACGCTTTCAGTGACTTCTTTGGCCAGGGAAGCAGGGATTTTCTCCAACACCACTGAAAAGCAACCTGCCTCCTGCAGGCATTTGATGTCTGTTTTGAGCTTATCAGCTTCAGCATCCTCTTTTGCCCTTACCGTATAGGTGCCGAATTTATAGATAGATTGAGGCGTTAAGCCTAAATGTCCCATTACAGGAATTCCCGCTGCAACAATACGTTCTATTGACTCCGCTACCTCTATGCCACCTTCTAGCTTCACACCATGGGCACCTGATTCCTTCATGATGCGTATAGCAGAGTTTAAGGCCTCCTTAGAATTTCCCTGATAAGAACCAAATGGCAGGTCAACCACCACCAGAGCTCTTTTAGTACCTCTGATTACCGATGCTGCATGATAAATCATCTGATCCAAAGTAATGGGAAGCGTGGTTTCATGTCCGGACATCACCATAGAGGCCGAATCTCCAACTAAGATAATATCTATCCCCCCTTCATCCACCACCCGGGCCATGGAGAAATCATAGGCCGTGAGCATGGCGATCTTCTCCCCCTTATTCTTCATCTCCTGCAAAATATGTGTGGTGATTCTTTTCAGCTCTTTATGAACGGACATAGTTCTGATTTAAATTGTAATCATTCAATAGTTCAAAGTTAGAAAAATGATTGCGCTTTAAAATTTAAAAAGGAGAATCATATCTGATTATCCACTAAAAACTATAAATTTGCACCCCGAGATGAATGATAAGACCAGCCTTACTTTCAACACCAGCATCACGGAATTTCATTCCATCCCAAACCCATTTTCTTTAAGTTCCCCTCCATTCAATAACACCCATAAAAAATGAACGCATACTACACCAAATTACCCGCGGTACTCCTCTTAGCAGATGGAACTGTTTTCTACGGCAAAGCTGCCGGAAAAATTGGTACCGCCACCGGAGAGATTTGTTTCAACACCGGCATGACAGGCTATCAAGAGGTTTTCACAGACCCCTCCTATTTTGGGCAGATCATGGTGACTACCAACGCTCATATTGGTAACTACGGGATTAATGAAGAGGAGATCGAGTCTGAAACCATTAAAATAGCCGGACTGGTTTGTAAAAATTTCAACATCCCCTTCAGTAGAAAACAGGCTGACCAATCTTTGCAGGATTATTTTCAGGATGAGCACATCGTTGGCATCTCCGATGTGGACACGCGTGAGATTGTGAGACACATCCGAGATAAAGGTGCGATGAACGCCATCATCTCTTCAGAGATTTTAGCTATCGAAGAGTTGAAGAAAAAATTAGCGGAAGTGCCTTCCATGGATGGCTTGGAGCTTTCTTCACAAGTGAGCACCACTGAACCTTATTTTGTAGGTGATGAAAATGCAGCCTTGAAAGTGGCGGTCCTGGATCTGGGAGTGAAGAAAAATATACTGAGGAATTTCTCTGAAAGAGGAGTTTATGCTAAAATATATCCTGCAAAAACTACATTTAAAGAAATGGAGGAATGGCAGCCCAATGGTTATTTCATCTCTAATGGTCCGGGTGATCCGGCTGCCATGCCCTACGCCATTGATACCGTTAAGGAAATTTTGGATGCTGATAAGCCCTTGTTTGGGATTTGCCTGGGCCATCAATTACTTGCCCAGGCAAACGGAGTGGGAACCCTGAAAATGTTCAATGGTCACCGTGGATTGAACCATCCTGTTAAGAATGTGATCAAAGACCATTGCGAAGTGACCTCTCAGAATCATGGGTTCGGAGTAATTGCTGAGGAGATCAGAAATTCTGATAAGGTGGAGGTGACTCATGTGAATCTGAACGATAAATCAATAGAAGGAATCAGAGTGAAAGGTAAAAAAGCATTCTCTGTGCAGTATCACCCGGAGTCCTCTCCGGGCCCACATGATTCCAGGTATTTATTCGATGATTTTGTGGCGATGCTTTAACATCTAAAAATTCTGACTTTATCCCATAGTTACCCGAAACATAAAAGATTTAAAAAATCGGAAATCTTGGTTTTTCTCCTGATGAAGCGGTCCAGCTATTGAACGCTGACCTTTAGAAATCCACAACTCACCGAATTTATTACACCATTCATCAGAAGATTTTTTAAAATTCCCTTGGAAGGCTTTACTTTTAGGGCATGAATGAAAAAATCATCATTTCCGTGAATAAGCTCGTTAAAAAGTACGAAAATTTCGAAGCTGTGAAAGGCATCAGCTTTGAGGTGAAGGAGGGCGAGATCTTTGGCTTGTTAGGCCCTAACGGTGCAGGTAAAACCACTACTTTGGAGATTATGGAAACCCTGAGAGCCAAAACTTCCGGAGAAATCCATATTGGCGGTTATGATCTGGAGAAATCACCAAATGAAATCAAACATATCATTGGCGTACAGCTACAGGCCGCAGGGTATTATCCGAATTTGAATTTAACGGAACTGATCCAGCTCTTCTCTGGCCTATATGGAATTAAGGTAAACGCCCATGAGCTTTTAGAGAAAGTGGCACTTACAGAAAAATCTAAATCAAAATATAAAGAACTTTCTGGTGGACAAAAGCAGCGTTTCTCCATCGCCACCACACTCATCAATCAACCTAAAATCATTTTTTTAGACGAGCCGACCACGGGTTTAGACCCACAGGCCCGGAGAAACCTTTGGGATCTGATATTAGAGATAAGAGCATCGGGAACCACTATTGTACTCACCACCCACTATATGGATGAAGCTGAAGTGCTTTGCGACCGTGTTGCTTTCATTGATAATGGCCAAATCATTGGCATCAACTCTCCGGATCAGTTTGTTGATGATCTGGTGGCATCAGGCTTTGAGAGAAGGAAGGAAGTGAAGAAAGCAAATTTGGAAGATGTTTTCATCAGTTTAACCGGAAAAGACCTGAGAGAGAATTAATTATTTAGCATTACGATTAGCGAATTAGATTCATCTGTATCTACAACATCATGAAAATTAAAACCTACAGCAACACCAGGGCCACCCTAGCCATAGCCAGAGCCAGTTTTAAATCGATTTTAAGAAGTCCTTCGGCCGTGGTTTTCTCCCTGCTTTTTCCATTGATATTCATCATTGTTTTCGGTTTTATTGGTGGCGGTGGCCTAACGGTTGATGTAGGGCTGGGTAGAAACAACGATGTGAACAGCCCGGTTTACAAGGCGTTGCAAAACATCAAGATTGTGCATATGGTAGAGGAGAGCGAGAAAGAGATGAATCAGGATTTGGAGAAAGGAAGAATTGATGCCATTTTAAACATCACGGAAAATCCCACAGGAAGGCCGGCTTATTTTGTGAACGTGGAATATACGGAGGCATCAAACGACAAGGGCAACATTTTGAAATCCATCTTAAATAATGTGGTGCTGCCGATGAACAACAAAGCGAATCCGGGCCCACCGGCAGTTGCAGAGATTAAGGAGACTACCATTAAAGGCAGGGCATACAAAACCATAGATTTTATTTTACCTGGTCAATTGGGTTTTGCCCTGCTCAGTACAGGCGTTTTTGGCACAGCATTCGTATTTATCAGTCTGAGGCTCACTTTGGTGATCAAAAGATTCTTTGCCACACCAGTAAAAAAGGCCAGCATTGTTTTGGGTGAAGCCATTGCAAGGATTGTTTTCGCACTATTCACGGCTATCTTCATCATTGTGGTTGGTCATTTCGCTTTTGGATTTACCCTCATTCACGGTTTTACCACGGTCATCAATATGCTGGTGCTCTCCACCATCGGCTTAATCGTATTTCTTGGGTTCGGATTGGCAGTCTCCGGTATCGCCAAAAACGAGAGCACTGTTCCCCCCATAGCCAATATCATTACCTTACCGCAGTTTTTATTGTCAGGAACGTTCTTCTCCATAAGTGCTTTTCCTGCCTGGCTGCAACCTGTCAGCAGAGCCTTACCCTTAACTTATTTAAACGATGCGTTAAGAAAAGTGGCATTTGAAGGGGCCAGCTTATGGGAGGTGAACCACCAGATTTTAATTCTGCTGATTTGGGGGATTGGGATTTACGCTTTAGCCGTCAAGGTGTTCAAGTGGGAATGATGTAGACAGGGGAAGAGCTAGATAATGCTTTAATTTCTTGCTTTATCAAGGGTATTTCTTGCTTAATTTGTTCAAATGTGAGTTTTTATCATTGAGCTCAGGTCATTTACCTTACGATTTTTCCTTGCATCAAACAAAGAAAATCGTGAGGCTCGGGTGATATTACCTGATTCAGGTGCTAATCCCCGGCATTCCGCTGCTTCAACTGTCTGATGAGTTCTTCCCTGAAATCTCTTTCGGCGATATAAAGTGCTTTCACTTTTTCTGCAGAGAGTAGCTTACCGAACGCTATACGGTATCTTTTTCTCACCTCAAGAATTTTTGTATCATAACCAAAATCAGCATCAATGCTTTTATCAGGATCAGCTGAATTTTGATTTCTGTTCTGTTTCTTCGCTCTCAAAAGCTCGTTCAATTCAGTTTGGTATTGATTATAGACCGGCCAAAATCTTTTGGATTCTTCGGGCGTTAAATCCAATCTTCTGGTGATGTAACCAATTTTTATGGCTTCTAGCTGTTTCGCTCTTTTTCCGCCGTTTTGTTGCGCAAAAGTGAATGGGGCGTTACCTAATAAAAAAGCAAATAAAATCAGGGTAAAATATTTCATTGATATTAAAGTGTTAATTCAAGGTAATCCTTTATTTCATCTTCACTCAACTGTGTATCATCCATCGTGAAAACTTCATCACCTTTCAAATTATCAATAAGAGCCGGCACATCAGAGGCATCGGTGTGCAATTGTAAATAATCTTCCAAATCAGCATCAGAGACTTTGGATAACTGGTGGCTTACGCTATTGGTTTGCTGTATGTTCATATAAACACCTGCAGCAGTCATCAACAGCATGCAAGCTGCGGCAGCGTATCTTATAAAATTGATATGGAGGACTTTAGCAACCGGCACCGGCCTTTTATTTACCGACTGCAGAATTGATTTTTGCGATTCCTCAAAATAAGCTGGAGGTACTAAAAACCCAGCATCTTGCTGCAACAGCCTATCTTTCAAATGCGCTAAAGATAATTCAGCAAAAACCTGGTCTTCCAAACTTTCAAAGTATCCTTCAGGAGTTTCAAAGGCCTGCCCATGCCGAACAGCAGCGTCCAGTCTGGCTTGATTGATCACTTGTTCTGATAAATTCTGGAAATAATTATCGGGTACAGTGAACCCATCTCCTTTAACAGCAGCTAACAAAGGGGCATCTTGCTCCCAATCCAAATGTTTGTCCTCTTCTTTCATCGTCTCTATGGATACATTTATCGCTAAAAGGTTTAATCTGTGGACCGTAAATGTTCTTCAATCTTTTTCACTGCAATGTGATAGGAGGCTTTTAAGGCACCGACACTTGTCCCCAAAACATCTGAGATCTCCTGAAACTTCATGTCATCAAAATACTTCATGTTAAAAACCAGCTTTTGTTTTTCGGGCAGGGTTAAAATAGCCTGTTGCAACTTCTTTTGTATGGCATCTCCACTGAAATAATTCTCTTCGTTCAAATTCGAACTTAATTCCTCTGCTAAATCATCCAAAGAGACATTATTTTTACTTCTTTTCTTTTTTAAGAAAGTGATGCTCTCATTGGTCGCAATTCTATAAAGCCAGGTGTAAAGCTGGGAGTCCTGCCTGAAACTGCCCAGGTTCTTCCATACCTTGATAAAAACATCCTGCACCAGGTCATCAGCATCATCATGATTCAATACCATTCTCCGGATGTGCCAGTAAACCTTTTGCTGGTATTTATTCAACAGCAGAGAGAAGGCCTCCTCTCGGGTCTTTTCATCCTCAAATTTTTGCAGAATTAAAGTGTCTTCTATCAAATCTTCATAAATAATAAGCCGAAATCCATGATGAACCCCGGCCTATATTAAAATGTGTTTCAGATGAATTTATTTCCTCTTCATCACTTTTTTAACAGCCTCAACAATATTACTGCTGTCCAATCCATATTTCTTCATCAATTCTGCAGGAGTTCCGCTCTCTCCAAAACTGTCATTCACAGCAACGAACTCCATAGGCGTTGGCCTATTTGTGGAAAGCAACTGCGCAATGCTCTCTCCCATGCCACCGTAACGGTTATGCTCCTCGCAAGTCACCACACAACCTGTTTTCTTCGCTGATTTTAAGACCGCTTCTTCATCTAAAGGTTTAATGGTGTGGATATTGATGATCTCTGCATCAATCCCTTCCTTTGCCAATTGTTCGCCTGCTAAAATCGCCTCCCATACTAAATGTCCCGTAGCGAAAATGCTCACATCAGCACCTTCATTAACCATCCATGCTTTACCTATCTCGAACTTCTGGTCAGCATCAGTGAAAATTGGCATCACCGGTCTCCCGAATCTCAGGTAAACGGGTCCTTCATATGCTGCAATGGCCAGGGTTGCGGCTTTCGTCTGGTTATAATCACAGGGGTTGATGACGGTCATCCCCGGCAGCATCTTCATCAGACCGATATCCTCTAGAATTTGGTGTGTGGCGCCATCCTCACCTAATGTCAAACCTGCATGTGAAGCGCATATCTTCACATTTTTATTGGAATAAGCCACTGATTGGCGTATTTGATCATACACCCTGCCGGTGGAGAAGTTTGCAAAAGTCCCTGTGAATGGAATCTTTCCCCCAATGGTTAAACCAGCCGCAATCCCAATCATATTGGCTTCGGCAATGCCCACCTGGATAAACCTGTCTGGAAATTCTTTGATGAAATCAGCCATTTTCAACGAGCCTACCAAATCTGCACAAAGCGCCACCACTTTATCATTTTTTCTGCCAGCCTCTAATAAACCAGCCCCAAAACCAGAACGGGTGTCCTTACTTTCTGTATATGTATATTTTTTCATCTGTTTATTTTTATTGTTTTTATTTATCAGATGGAACCTTTGATGATTAAAATAATCATTGCCCACATGTGCTTAACGATTATTTTAATCATGTCGGTTTCATTTGATTACCTTCTTATCATGCTATTAAAAATCTCCGTAAGTTTCTTCCAATTGCGCCAATGCCTCTTCTAATTGCTGCTTGTTAGGTGCAACCCCGTGCCATTTATGAGAGCCTTCCATAAAATCAACCCCTTTACCCATCTACCGTATTCATGAGAATCATCACTGGTTTCCCCTTTCCTGTCCTGGTTTTAGCTTCTTCCAATGCCGCAACGATCTCTTCCATCACATTGCCATTGGCATGCATCACCTCCCAGCCAAAGGCAGAGAATTTCTCGTGAAGATCCAGCAAACCTAATACCTTGTCCGTTGGACCATCTATTTGCTGACCGTTGACATCCACCGCTGAGATCAGGTTATCTACTTTATTGAAAGGGGCGAACATCGCTGCCTCCCAGTTTTGGCCTTCCTGTAATTCGCCATCTCCATGCAGGGAGAACACCAAGGCATGATCCTTATTCATTTTCTTTGCCAGGGCAGCTCCTATCGCCACGGACATCCCTTGCCCTAAGGAACCGGATGAAATTCTGATCCCTGGCAGGCCTTCATGGGTGGTGGGATGTCCCTGGACCCTGGAATTCAATTTTCTGAACGTTTTTAATTCTGACAGGTCGAAATATCCTGACCTGGCCAACACGCTGTAGAATACCGGGGAGATGTGCCCGTTCGAAAGAAAAAATATATCCTCTCCTATTCCATCCATATGAAACGAAGGGTCATGTTTCATGATCCTAAAGTATAGTGCCACAAAATAATCCGTACATCCTAAAGATCCTCCCGGGTGACCGGATTGGCATTCATAAACCATACGCAATATATCTCTCCTCACCTGAGAGGCCATACGCTTTAAATCGGTAATTTCTAGTGTCATATTTGAGTATTGTAAAAAACACCCTAAATTAAATAAATAAGTTAGAACCCCTAGTGCTATTTCAGAATAGCCCGCCCAAAGTTCAATGATGCCAATTTAATAACACCTTTTTACAAGGAGGGAAAGCCGGGGCTTTGAAAACCTATCGCATCCATGATACACCAATGCTATTAAGTTAAAAGTTTCGTCATTTTGAACGCAGTGAAAAATCACACAAATAGGTGACAAGTTATATGAGCAGACCCTGCTAGTGAGACGTTTCGTACCTAACCATTGACGTATCTAGTTTCGGTCTTAACCGTGGTCTGTGTCCCCCACAGACCACTTTAATGGAATCTTATATATCGTTCTGTGAGGACACAGACCGAGGTAAAAAAATTACACAAATAGGTGACAAGTTATATGAGCAGACCTTGCTAGTGAGACGTTTCGTACCTACCATTGACGTAATCTAGTTCCGGTCTTAACCGTGGTCTGTGTCCCCACAGACCACTTTAATGGAATTTATATTTCGTTCTGTGAGGACACAGACCGAGGTAAAAACTTAAAAGCGTTGCAGCATACACGCCAAGAAAAACAAGCAGCGCACACGATGCAAAATTCTAAAAACCCTATGGTGGGATGCCGAAACAAGATCTGCATCACAGCATTTCAAACGCCTGGGATGGCATTCATCAACAGCCTATGTGGAAAACTTTTGGAGTTTAAAATAATTTTATACCTAATCTTTGCTTTAAGATAAATAAAGACCGTTTTTAGCTGAGCTAAAATGTTAAGAACCTGATGTGGATAAACTAAAAACAAGCCCTGATTAAAGTCAGGGAAGGTAGAACTGATTCATGAAAATCAATTAAAAAGGTGGTTTTTCAACACCTGCATTTTTACAGGGGATCAGGAAAATTATTTCTCTTTTTTATGATCAAGATGGATGGGAGATAGGAGGAATGTCAGTAGAAAAAAATTAAAAAGACCGCATAATCAGTAAGCGATGTTTGAATGATGAAGATGAAACCGACATGTTTAAAATAATTATTAAGCACATGGGGGCAATGATTATTTTAAATATCAAAGGTTCCATCCGGCAATTAAAAAACAATAAAAATAAACGGATGAAAAAGATTTTGATGATCCTATTTTGCACCGGAATCATGCTCTATTTAATTCCCGGAAACCTCAGGTCTGATGACCTGAAAAAAGCGAACAACTATTACGAAAAATATGATTATCACTATGCTATTCAAATTTACGAGAAGCTATTACATAAAAAACCCACTTTAGAAGTCGCCCAAAAATTAGCCAACTGTTACAGATTTACGAATAACACCCTTGCAGCAGAAAAAGCATACGCCAAAGTGTTGACTTTTGCCGGCTTTGATCCCGTCAATTACCTCTACTATGCTGATGCATTGAAACAAAACGCAAAATTCGACATGGCCAGGCTCTTATATCTAACTTATGCAGAACGTGTCCCTGCAAAAAGTGATGAAGCGGTAAAATTGGCCAATAGCTGCAATACGGCCAGGTTGTGGTATGAAAATCCTGACCCAAATATACAGGTGAGCAACGAGGCCGGACTGAATTCTGAAAACTCCGACTGCTCTCCAATCGCTGATGACCAAGGTTTTATTTTCGTATCAGACCGTGTTTTTCTAAGTTCCTCAGCCAATAGCAACGGTCTTAATCAAATCTACGGCTGGACCGGTAATCCCTATACCAAACTATACCAGGCAACACGTGTAGATGACCACTCAGACGGGAATTTAAAACTCAGCTTGTTGCCCGAACAGGTAAACAGGCAATTCCCTAGCGGACCAGCCAGCTGGTCTCCCGATGGCGAGACTTTGTTTTTCACCACTTCTGGTGTTGTTGATAAGAAAAACAAAAAATCAGCTGCCCGGATGAATAAAAGCATTTATTATGCGGTAAGGCAGAACGGCGTTTGGTCTCAGGCAATTTCTTTCCCTTATAATGATCCATTGCATTATACGGTTCAGCATCCTGCAATAAGTCCGGATGGCAACATCCTCTATTTCGCTGCTGACATGCCCGGAACTTTAGGGGGAATGGATTTGTTCTACGCTGAAAAAACAAGCACCGGTTGGTCAGCACCAGTGAATTGTGGCCCGACCATCAACACCAGCTATGATGAGGTGTATCCTTACATCAGCAATGACAACGAATTATTCTTCTCTTCCAAAGGGCACCTTGGCATGGGTGGTCTGGATATCTTCTCTGCCACAGGTGCGAAAAACAACTGGACCACGCCTGAAAATCTAAAAGCACCTATGAACTCCCCAAAAGACGATTTCGGAGTTTTTTATTTCCCCAATCATTTAGGCGGAATGCTCTCCTCCAACAGGCCTGGCGGTAAAGGTGCTGATGATATCTACCTTTTCAATGAAAAACCCAAAGAGCCGTTTTTTGCGGTACAGGGAGAAGTGGTTCGGAAAAGCAGTGCAGTGCCACTGGAAGGCGTTAAAATCATCTTGCTGAATAAAAAGACCCATCAGGAGGCCAGTGTTTTATCGGCTGCTGACGGCTCTTTCAAATTTGAACTGGAAAAAGAGACCGATTACCTGGTCAGTGGTGATGTAGACAAATACATCAACAGGCAGCAGGGAGAGATTTCCACTAAAGGAGCTACCGAATCCACTGTGTACCATGTCCGCTTTGAAGTGGAGAAAGGAGAGGATGCCTATCTGGTTAGGCTGAATAATATTTATTATGATTTTGATCAGTATAACATCAGGAAAGATGCGGAGCCCGAATTGATGAAGGTTGTGCATTTCATGAGCCTTAGCCCAAATGTGGATGTGGAATTACGCTCGCACACTGATGCCAGGGGACCGGCTGCCTACAACAGAAAGCTTTCAGAGAAAAGGGCGAAAGCCGCCGAAAACTTTTTGGTGCACAAAGGTGCAGACGAAAGCAGGTTGAGCGCCAAAGGATTTGGGGAAACCCAACTGTTGAACAGGTGTGCTGATGGCGTGAAATGCACCGCTGCAGAACAGCAGCTGAACAGAAGAACAGAATTCAAAGTGGTAAAAGTAACCCCGGTAATGTCTTACGTGCCGGGTTTTTATGTAAAGCCGAGCAACCCTTACCGGTTGCTATCAGAGATTAAATAACAATAAAACCTGGCAAATGAGGGCGATGAAACACATCGCCCTTTTGCTTTCAAAGTCTCTTTGTCTCTCCGAAAAACACCCCTGTAATTGCAAAACCCACACACCCCTGCACTCCTAAAAATACCAGAAAAAGGGCATGGTATTTTTCGGCTTTTATAAACAATGGTTCGTTAAACTTTGATATAAACTTCTGATTTTCAGTAAAATAAACAAAAAATAAGTATGAAATAATTTGATTAAACCCTTGATAATCAGTATATTAATAGGATTATTCAACGATTCTATCAAGCATGACTACCAAGGGCAATTCTTTATACAACTCATTAATTATCAACACGTTAAATAAGATATCAACTGTCAATAAATGGAGGCAAACGTTTCTCTTAGAGACCTTTATGCTTTTCCTGAGCATTAAAGGGCGGATCAACTTCCTTCAGTTGGAACGCTACGGCAAATATAGTGAACAACGCTATCGCCAGCAATTCGAAAAGACATTTGATTTTTTATCTTTTAACAAAGAGCTGGTCAGGGAACAGGGAAGCGGCCATTATGTAATCGCCATCGATCCCAGTTTTATCACTAAGGCAGGCAAGAAAACACCCGGCCTGGGATACTTTTGGTCAGGTCAGGCCGGACAGGCAAAACGGGGCCTTGAAATTACGGGTATAGCAGCCATTGGTATTGACCATCATACGGGCTTCCACTTAGAAGCAGTCCAGACCATCTTAAAAGAAGATGAGAACAGCACCTTGTCAGCCATCTATGCCGAACTCATCAGCCAGCGTAAGGAAGCTTTATTATCTCTTTCCTCAATTGTAGTAGCGGATGCCTGGTTTTCTAAACGCTCATTTGTGGATGCCATCTTAGAGAGCGGTTTTCATTTCATCGGCCGCTTACGGGACGATGCCAACCTGGAATATCTCCATACAGGGGAACCTACCGGTAAACGTGGAAGGCCCAGGGAGCATGGCCCAAAAGTAGGCCCAAACAACCTGGACAAGGATGTCTTTACTTTAGTGGAAACCCAGGATGGCACGGTCCTGCATACCGCCCTTGTTTATTCGGTGTCGCTTGAACGAAATGTTCGGATAGTCCACATGCAAACCAGTAATGGTAAAGGGAAAACGGGTTACAAACTCTATTTCTGCACACACATGGAGATGGATGCCCAACGTATCCTGCACTATTGCAGAAGCCGTTTCCAGATTGAGTTCCTTTACCGGGACGCCAAACAATATACCGGGCTGAACGATTGCCAGGCCAGAAGTGAAAATAAATTGCATTTCCAGTTCAACGCCGCCCTCTCTGCAATCAATATTGCCAAAGCTGTGCATTGGATAAGCATACCCAGGGAGCAACGAAAAGCTTTCTCAATGAATGATATTAAAACCATGAACCACAACGCTTTACTGCTTGAACGTTTTTTTACCATGTTCGGGCTTAACCCTAACTTGACTAAAAATCAGAAGCATGTCAAAGAACTATTATACTATGGCACTATTGCCGCTTAATTTGTTAACGAACTATTGAAACAATAACGTAATATATTAATAGCCAAATATTTGTATCTTTAATTGCCTTTACATCGAATCATTTTAAAAAACACTAACATTATGAAGAATCTACATTTTAAACTCTACAATTATAGCTTTTTTCTTTTGGCCTTTTGCTTTCTGCTTTTTACCGGTATGCAGTGCAAGAAGACTACCGACACCATAAAAGAAGATGTTTTACCCGCAGAAACACAAACAGGGAAACAAACTTTTGGATGTTTAGTTAATGGTGTTATATGGTTACCAAAAGGTCAATCTCTTCGCCCAGGATTAACTGCCTCTATTCAATTTGATATCTTAAGTATCAGAGCATTTAAAGGAAAAGAAGCGATTAGTTTAACTGTGAGGAATTTTAAAACCGCCGATAATTATAGTTTAGCAAATGACGATAATGGATATGGTAATGGTGAAATTGATTATAAGTGCGAAGAGGGTTTAATAACTATAACAAAATACGATAAGCAATTAAATATAATTTCTGGTACTTTCAATTTTAAAGCTAAGAATGTAGCTGGTGATATTGTTGTGGTGAAAGATGGTCGCTTCGATTTAAATTATACCAACTAAATTTTCAATTTTATCTAATCATATCATTATGAAAAAACTTTTACTTTTTATTCCTTTTTTGATGCTAGTCTTTAGGTCTTTGGCACAAGATACACCAGATGATTTTTATAACCGGGTTAGTTATGTTTTTCAACATGTGGATACTTCTCCCGTTAATACAGGTTTGCTCTTAGATTGTGGCGTAGAATTTATGAACTTAGGCAATTTTGATGGGGTTGCCTTAACCGACAGTAATTATGTGAGCCTGTTTAGTGAAGGTATTTAATAAAAACTTAATATACTAGTAGTCAATTATATGTATCTTTAATTGCCTTAACATCGTATCATTTTAAAAAACACTAACATTATGAAGAATCTATATTTTAAATCCAGCAATTTTAGCTTACTGCTTTTGGCCTTTTGCTTTCTGCTTTTCACGGGTATGCAATGTAAAAAAACCTCTGAAACCACAAAAGAAGATGTTTTACCAGCAGAAACACAAACTGGTAAACAAACTTTTGGTTGTTTAGTGAATGGTGAGGTTTGGTTGCCTAAAGGTAGCTTTCCATATTCTGGATTAACCGCAACTATTCAATTTGATATAGTTAGCATTTTAGCAAGAAATTCTGGTAATTCAATTATTATAGGTATAAGAAATATAAAGGATGAAAGTAAATACAATCTAATTCCAGAAGATAACGAATTTAATTTTAACGGTGTTAATTTCAAATGTACCGACGGATTCATTGAAATTAAAAGGTATGATAAAAACCAGCAAATTATATCTGGAACTTTTGAGGCTAATGGTAAAAGTAATGATGGAAAAATAATAAGATTGACTAAAGGACGATTCGATTTACTATACAATAATTAATTTCTTTAATTTTTAAAATATGAAAAAACAGTTACTATTATTTTCTTTTCTGACTCTTTGCATTTTCAAATCCTTTTCACAAGATTCCCCAGATGCATTTTACAATCGGGTGAGCTATGTCTTTCAGCATGTGGACACCTCACCCGTTACAACTGGATTATTGCTCGATTGTGGCGTAGAATTTATGAACTTAGGCAATTTTGATGGGGTTGCCTTAACCGAAAATAATTATGTAAGCCTGTTTAGTGAAGGTATTTAATAAAAACTTAATATACTAATAGCCAAATATTTGTACCTTTTAATACCTTAACTTCGTATCATCTTAAAAAAACAATACATTATGAAGAATCTATATTTTAAATCCAGCAATTTTAGCTTACTGCTTTTGGCCTTTTGCTTTCTGCTTACTACAGGTATGCAATGTAAAAAAACCTCTGACACCACAAAAGAAGAGGTTTTGCCTGCTGAAACACAAACTGGTAAACAAACTTTTGGTTGTCTGGTAAATGGTGAAGTTTGGCTGCCTAAAACTGGGGTATTCTTGCCAAGAATAAGTACCTCTATTCAATTTAATATTTTAAATTTCAGTGCTGTAAGGACTGATGAAGGAATTATTTTTGGAATTAGAAATATGACTAAAACAGGAATATATGAATTAGTAGGTGAAAACAAAGCTGAATATTCAATTTCAGGGAACATTTATAAAAGTTTTAATGGATTTATAAATATTAAAAAATACGACTCTCAATTAAATATATTATCAGGAACTTTTTCTTTTATTGCGAAAAATGAAAAAGGAGATCTTATAAAAATTGAAGATGGGCGTTTCGATGTTACATACACTAATTAAATTTTCTAAACTTATAATTATGAAAATACTTTTCCTTTTTATTTCTTTTTTGATGCTAGTTTTTAGGTCTCTGGCACAAGATACATCTGATGATTTTTATAACCGGGTTAGTTATGTTTTTCAACATGTGGATACTGCCCCTGTTAGTACCGGTTTGCTGTTAGATTGTGGCGTAGAATTTATGAACTTAGGCAATTTTGATGGGGTTGCCTTAACCGAAAATAATTATGTAAGCCTGTTTAGTGAAGGTATTTAACAATAACGTAATATATTAATAGCCAAATATTTGTATCTTTAATTGCCTTTACATCGAATCATTTTAAAAAACACTAACATTATGAAGAATCTACATTTTAAACCCTACAATTATAGCTTTTTTCTTTTGGCCTTTTGCTTTCTGCTTTTTACCGGTATGCAGTGCAAAAAGACTACCGAAACCATAAAAGAAGAAGTTTTACCTGCAGAAACC
Source organism: Pelobium sp. (assembly GCA_965218985.1). GTDB lineage: Bacteria > Bacteroidota > Bacteroidia > Sphingobacteriales > Sphingobacteriaceae > Pseudopedobacter. The sequence continues at coordinate 2,810,691 of CBDCMP010000007.1, read as the reverse complement.
CAAACAGGGAAGCAAACTTTTGGATGCCTAGTGAATGGTGAGGTTTGGTTGCCTAAAGGTAGCTTTCCATATTCTGGATTAACCGCAACTATTCAATTTGATATAGTTAGCATTTTAGCAAGAAATTCTGGTAATTCAATTATTATAGGTATAAGAAATATAAAGGATGAAAGTAAATACAATCTAATTCCAGAAGATAACGAATTTAATTTTAACGGTGTTAATTTCAAATGTACTGACGGATTCATTGAAATTAAAAGGTATGATAAAAACCAGCAAATTATATCTGGAACTTTTGAGGCTAATGGTAAAAGTAATGATGGAAAAATAATAAGATTGACTAAAGGACGATTCGATTTACTATACAATAATTAATTTCTTTAATTTTAAAATATGAAAAAAACAGTTACTATTATTTTCTTTTCTGACTCTTTACATTTTCAAATCCTTTTCACAAGATACCCCAGATGCATTTTACAATCGGGTGAGCTACGTCTTTCAGCATGTGGATACTTCTCCCGTTAATACCGGTTTGCTGTTAGATTGTGGCGTAGAATTTATGAACTTGAGCAATTTTGATGGCATTGCCTTAACCGACAGTAATTATGTGAGCCTGTTTGATATAATTAACATAAATTTAATATACTAATAGCCAGTTATCTGTATCTTTAAAAGCCTTTACATCGTATCATCTTAAAAACTTAATACTACATGAAAAATTATAATTTCAAATCTCAAACAATATGCTTTGCGCTTTTAGCCTTAAGCTTCTTGCTTACCACAGGTATGCAATGCAAAAAATCATCTCAAACGATAAAAGAAGATGTTTTGCCAGCAGAAACTCAAACAGGTAAACAAACTTTTGGTTGTTTAGTAAACGGTGTGGTTTGGTTGCCTAAAACAAGTTATGTTTCTTCTCCATTAACAGCCTCTATACAATTTGATATATTAAGTATTAGTGTCAGAAGAGATAATGAAAATATGGGCTTTAGTATAAGAAATTTTACAGATAAAGGTATATTTCCCCTAGTAAATAATGATAATTATGCTGTTTCAGGTAACGCATTTATTACTTATGATGGGGAAATCAACATTACAAAATATGATAAACAATTAAATATCATATCAGGTACTTTTAATTTTAATGCCAAGGATAAAGCTGGGAATATAATAAATGTGAAAGACGGTCGCTTCGATTTAAATTATACCAATTAAATTTTCAATTTTATCTAATCATATCATTATGAAAAATATAAATCTTAAATCCTACAATTTTAGTCTTTTGCTTTTGGCCTTTAGCTTTCTGCTTTTTTCTGGTATGCAGTGCAAAAAGACTACCGAAACCATAAAAGAAGAAGTTTTACCTGCAGAAACCCAAACAGGGAAACAAACTTTTGGATGTTTAGTTAATGGTGTTATATGGTTACCAAAAAGTCAATCTCTTCGCCCAGGATTAACTGCCTCTATTCAATTTGATATCTTAAGTATCAGAGCATTTAAAGGAAAAGAAGCGATTAGTTTAACTTTGAGGAATTTTAAAACCGCCGATAATTATAGTTTAGCAAATGACGATAATGGATATGGTAATGGTGAAATTGATTATAAGTGCGAAGAGGGTTTAATAACTATTACAAAATATGATAAACAATTAAATATCATATCAGGTACTTTTAATTTTAATGCCAAGGATAAAGCTGGGAATATAATAAATGTGAAGGACGGTCGCTTTGATTTAAATTATACCAACTAAATTTTCAATTTTATCTAATCATATCATTATGAAAAAACTTTTACTTTTTATTCTTTTTTGATGCTAGTCTTTAGGTCTTTGGCACAAAATACACCAGATGATTTTTATAACCGGGTTAGTTATGTATTCCAACATGTGGATACTTCTACTGTTAATACCGGTTTGCTCTTAGAATGTGGTGGTAGAATTTAAGAACTTAGGCAACTTTGATGAGGCTGCCTTAACTGATAGCAACTATTTAAAATATCTTTTAACAATAACTTAATCTACTAATTTCCAACAAATTGTATCTTTAATTGATATTCTACCGTATTTATTAAAAAACAACACATCATGAAAAAACAAAAAATAAACTTGCCAGCTCTGTGCCTTTGCCTTTTAGCCTTTAGCTTTCTGCTTACTACAGGTATGCAATGTAAAAAAACCTCTGACACCACAAAAGAAGAGGTTTTGCCTGCTGAAACACAAACTGGTAAACAAACTTTTGGATGCTTGGTAAATGGTGAGGTTTGGTTGCCTAAAACAAGTTATGTTTCTTCTCCTTTAACGGCTTCCATACAATTTAATATCTTAAGCATAGGGGTAAGGAGAGATAACGAAAATATTGTTTTTGGTATAAGAAATCTTTCGGATAAAGGAGTTTATCCTTTTAAAGGTGACAATAGTGTCCAATATGCAGTATCAGGTAATCGTTTTGTTTCTTATGAAGGTGAAATCAACATTACAAAATATGATAAGCAATTAAATATAATTTCTGGTACTTTCAATTTTAAAGCTAAGAATGTAGCTGGTGATATTGTTGTGGTGAAAGATGGTCGCTTCGATTTAAATTATACCAACTAAATTTTCAATTTTATCTAATCATATCATTATGAAAAAACTTTTACTTTTTATTTCTTTTTTGATGCTAGTCTTTAGGTCTTTGGCACAAGATACACCTGATGATTTTTATAACCGGGTTAGTTATGTTTTTAACCCTACTAATTAACAATAACTTAATATCCTTAAACATCAAATCTTGTATCTTTAGTTTCATTATCAACGTATTACCTTAAAAACAATTCTTATGAACTCTTTAAATCTTAAACACCATCACTTTTGCTTTTTGCTTTTAGCCTTTAGCTTTTTGCTTTTTACCGGTATGCAATGCAAAAAAACATCTGACACCACAAAAAAAGAGGTTTTACCTGCTGAAACACAAACTGGTAAACAAACTTTTGGATGCTTGGTAAATGGACAGGTTTGGTTGCCGAAAGGAAAATCTCTTCAACCTGGATTAACTGCCTCCATTCAATTTGATATTTTAAATCTCTCTGCAAGTAAAGGTGATGAGTTTATTGGAATTGGTATTAGAAACCTAAATGGGACAGGGAGTTATAATTTAGTAGATTTTGATAGTCTATATGCGAAAGGGGATTCGGTTTACAATAGAATAAGTGGAGTTGTTTTAATTACAAGATATGATACAGTTAATCAAATCCTATCAGGAACTTTTAATTTTAAAGCCTCAAATGATAAAGACATTATTAACATTACAGAGGGTAGATTTGATATAGTTTTCACTAAATAATAGATATATCATGAAAAAAAATTTACTTTTTATTTCTTTTTTAACGCTTGTAGGATTTAAGTCTTTAGCACAAGACACTCCAGATGATTTTTATAACCGTGTAAGTTATGTATTCCAACATGTAGATAATTCGCCTGTTTCAACAGGTTTGCTGCTAGATTGTGGTGTGGAATTTATGAACTTAGGCAACTTTGATGGGCTTGCATTAACCGATAGCAACTATGTGAGCCTGTTAGATTGGCGTTGTAATTACGCTACTTTGCTCAGTTCTCAATTTAATGGCAATATCAGTTTTACGGATTTCCCTACTATCAATAGCAGGATTAGCACTGCAACCGCAACCAACTTACCTATTCCGTTTGTACTATTGCATTATAATTATCAGGTTTTAAGGGATGATGCCCTATCTTCTGGATTAATGTACAGCAGTAACGACCAATTGTATGATGTAGCCAATCGCCCAGCTAGTCCTTACCTTAACAAAACAGCATTTGCCATTTCACCCGCTTTAAATTATTACAAAACTACTGATGGCTATGTGAGTTTTATTTTTAAATCAGATTTGATGTTTGGTAATACCGGTAAAACCATCAGTACTTTAAAGGTAAATTTTGATAATGGGAACGGTTTACAAAGCCTTACTACAGGAATGGCTTATAGCGCCCAATATAGTAGCAGTGGTTATAAAACATTGACCTATCAAATTACCTATACCGATAATAGTGTTTATACCGGGCATAGTAAAATTTATATCGACTACCAAAACGAAAGTTATACACCAGGAGGTGGAGACTTTGCTAAGTATTTCTATCCAATTGCAGACCACCCCATTACTGTAAATGTAAATGGTGTTGCTAAACATGCCAATTTAGAAATACGTTTGAGCAATAGCAATACCGCGGGTACTATCCAAAAACCGCTGATTGTGGTGGAAGGGATAGATTTTTGGAAGATTACTTCACCTACAGATAATACTAATAATTACAGAGTGCGAAATTTTTTAAACTCTGTTACATTAACAAATCTTTTTCCAAATAGTAATTTAAATAATGAAATAGATATTAAAGGGTATGATATTGTGTTCATAGATTTTGATGAAGCTACGGATTATATGGAAAACAACAGTGCTTTGGTACAGTCAGCCATTACCTATGTTAATGGAGTTAAAACAACAACTAACCCTAATGTGGTTTTGGGTTTAAGCATGGGCGGTGTAATTGCCCGCCATGCCTTACGCACCATGGAGATAAATAGCATACCTCATGATACCCGTTTGTTCATCAATATGGATGGCCCACAGCAAGGGGCAAATTTCCCATTGGGTTTACAGGCTATTGCTAAACACATAAGCACCGCTAGGTTTAAGATTTTTAACGCTACACTCATCAATTTTAGTGATGCTTTCGAAGGAATTGGAACGGCTTACCAAATATTGGAAACACCCGCAGTAAAACAATTACTCATTTATCGTTATGATGACCCTTATATTCTAAATATAGACAATTCTATCCATGATAATTTCTATAGTAATTTACGTAATAACTTAGGCTACCCAACCCAAACCCGTAATGTTTCTATAAGTAACGGCTCAGAGTGTGGCATAGGCCAAAACTTTGCTCCTTATACGACTATATTTGAGCGTAATGAAGTAGATAAAGGAGGCTATTTACCTTATGTAGTAGATGTGATTACTTCTCCATTGCAGTTTGTAGGTGGTCTTTTTACAAGTAATCCCTTTGTTGGTTTTGGTGCAACGCTTGGTTTCCTGTCTTTTCATAATAATATCATTACAGAATTTGAGGTCAAAGCACTTCCTGATCATCAGGCGCAAAGAATTTATAAAGGTCGTATAGCCATTCAAAGAAAGATTTTAGGATTTATCAATGTAAATTCTAACCTCACAAATAAAAGTGCCTATTCTACATCCAGTATGCTACCTTTAGATAACGCTCCTGGAGGGCAGGTTGATTTTAGGAATGCAGACACCTTTGGAATTGGTGGTGATTTTGCAGATTTGGTACAAGTTAATGGTTTTGGATATATTCCTACAGTAAGTGCATTAGATATTGGTAGCGGAAATACTACTATAACAACTGCAAAACTCACTGAAGCTTATTCGCGAGATAATCCTCCAGCAAGCCCTTTTAATACTCCTTTTACAAATTTTGTTACGGCATCACCAAATGCAAATCCTTTAAGAGCAAATGAAGATCATTACACTTTTACAGCCAGAAATGGTGAATTTATTTTAAAAGAATTAGACCAAACAACAACAGGTTTTTCTAGCTGCGCCATCTTTTGTAATACATCAAATTTAATCCAAGGCCCAACCCAATTCTGCACCCCCCAAAATTATCAAATAGATAACCTGCCGACAGGATCAACGGTGAGCTGGAGCATCAGCCCAAGCAGTGGTATAGCCAGTTTGAGCACTTCGGGCAATACCGCTACTTTAACAAAAACCGGGAATGGGTCGGTTTCATTAAGCGCCACCGTGAACAGCACCTGCGGGGCAATCTCCATAGGCCCCTTAACCATTCGCGTAGGCGTTCCAGACAGGCCAAAAGCGTACGACGAGTTGGGGAATACCATCACAAGCGTTCAAACCTGTGTCGATGTACACAAGGATATCAACTTGAGTCTGCCATCAAACGACGAGATACTGGAATATGAATGGGAGAAGGTGAACGGTGCATTCAATTTGATCACTTTTGGCAGTTCAGCAACGGTCATTGGATTTACCCCGTCTTTTGGGCTGGTGTCCGTAAGGGCAAGGAACAGCTGCGGGTGGAGCATGCTCACCTTTTTTTCGGTACAGGTGCAAAATTGCGGGTCTTTTAGTGAGACACCTGTTCTGAATGTGTACCCCAACCCATCCAATACCTATTTGACCATCGAATATCTTCCAGGGGCGGATAGCAGCAAGAGCATGGCGGCTCCCGCTTCAAAAAATATCGAGCTTTTGAATGGAAAGGGGGAAATAGTGAAAGCGGGAAAACTGGAAAAAGGGAAGAGCAAAATTATACTGGACACCTCTGAATTGCCCGACGGCACCTATTACCTCCACATCAAAGACGGCAAAGAGACCATCAAAAAGCAGGTCATCATCAAACATTATTGACAGCAAGAACAATCCCTGAGCGCAGGAACTTCAGGGATTGTTTGATGTTAAACCATTTCCAGCAATTGCTGCGAAGCATTCTTGGTATCCACTTTTTCGACGATTTTGGCGATTCTGCCTTCCTCGTCGATCAAAAAAGTTTTACGGGAGGTGCCCATGTATTTCTTGCCGTACATGTTCTTCTCCACCCAAACGCCATATTGCTCCACGATCTTTTTGTCCGTATCGGCCACCAATGTGAAAGGCAGGGTGTACTTGCTTTCAAACTTTTTGTGCGACTGCTCATCATCCGTGCTCACGCCAATGACCTCATAGCCTTTGCTGGTCAATGACTGGTAATTATCCCTGAAATCGCAGGCCTCGGCGGTGCAACCCGGAGTGTCATCCTTTGGGTAAAAATAGAGGATCACTTTTTTACCTTTATAATCTGAAAGGGAAATGGTTGCCCCATTCTGGTTCTTTGCGGTGAATGCAGGGGCGATGTCGCCTTCTTTTAGTCCGTTCATCATCTGTAAAATTTAATGGAATAAGTTTTTTCGTTTTGTTTCATATCGGTAACAACCAACTTAAAAGTATGTTCACCAAAACCTGTTTTTTCATCGAAGGTGTGCCAAAGGCTGCCATTCCGGTAATCATATTCCATGAGCACCCATTGGCCATCTATATAGGCATCGAAGCTCCTGATTCCGCTCATGTTATCTGAGATTCTAAAACTCATCCTGCTTTGTTTGGAAAGGTTGACGCCCTCTCTCACATTCACCGGTACAATGACCGGGGCGATGGTATCTACACGGATATAGAAATTGCCAAAAACTTTAGGTTTTGCTGTCACATAGCCATCTTTAAACTCCCCGCCCTGGCTGCCAAACTCGGTATGATAAATCAATGCCTTATCCTGGTAAGGCAGCAGGCTGCTGTCGGCCTTGATGGATAAATCATAGACATCGTGCAGCGGAGTGAGCTTATTATGGATATGCTGGATTTTAGAATAGCCATAAGCGGGTTTGGCAGTGCTGGAATATTGAAAATCCAGATCGTCATACAGGCGTCCTGCCGGAAGATGGACTTTTACCTCCGGATTCTCCAAATCATTGGCCGTTTTATAGCTGAACATTTGCCCGGTAAAGGTGCGGCCAGCTAAAGGTTTTAAATTTGATCTGATGCTGAACTTTAATACAGACGTATTTCCGCTCACATCTTTCAGGATATATTCCACGTGGTGTACTTCTTTATCTGCCAGCTCTATGAATCCATCATTCACCAGGTGCTTATAAAACCTGACCTTAGGATTTGGAGCGGCGAAACCTTTCTGGATCACACGCCCCGAAGTGATTTTGGAAGGATAATCGATGTAAGCATTCACCGCTCTTGAATTGTCAAAAGAGAACTTACTGATGACCGTTTCATATATGATCGCCTCATCCAGTTTGATGGTGGTGGAGAACAAGCCATTATGATTGGCGCTGCCATCCTGTTGGTCAAAGGCCATGATGCCCAATCCGATCTGCCCGTTCACGGTGATCACTCCTGTGCTGTTTAAATGGTAGTTCCCGTTTGAACCGGCTACCGCATAATATTTTTTAGCTGTGTTTTCGCTAAAAGGTTGATGATTGGTTTGATAAATGTAAAAGCCATGGATGCTCGGTTTGATATGATCAGCCACTTTTATGCCCAAAGTCAATGCATTGATGGCTTCCTCTGTCCTGGTATCCCTGAGTTCAAAATGCAGGTGAGGGCCCGCAGAACCGCCCGTATTCCCACTCCACGCAATGAGTTCCCCTTTCTTCACAGGGATCTCTATGGGAGCGAGCATGAAATCCTCTGTGAAGGAGCGGTCTTTATACTGCATGCTCTTCATCATCATGGCGATGCGTGGGTTGAACTTCTGCAGATGCCCATACACACTGGTGAAGCCATTGGGATGATTGATGTAGATGGCATTTCCAAATCCACCGATTTGCACCCTTAACCTCGAAACATAGCCATCGGCCACCGCATAAACCGGGTAACCTTCACGCTGATTGGTTTTAATGTCGATTCCGGAATGAAAATGATTGGGCCTGATCTCACCAAAATCACCGGCCAGGTATAATTTAATATCCAGTGGATCTCTGAAATAATCGGCGGAGATGGCTGGAATGATGATTTCCTGAGCTGCGGAACTCTTGATGAAAATCAAACACAGGAAGTAAAAAAAAGTGAATCTTTGAAGTGAAATCATAATTTGTTACGGAGCAAAATCGTATACACAGCGGAATAAAACTTAACAGGATCTATTTTATTTGAAAATTTAAAAGTTCACGGCCATCTAAATAACCCAGCAATGCATCTCCTACGTTCACCTTCCCCACCCCCGCAGGGGTGCCTGTGAAGATCAGGTCACCCTGCTTCAGGGTAAAGAATTTAGAAGCATAAGCTATGATCTGATCGAAATCAAAGAGCATCTCAGCCGTATTTCCCTCCTGTTTCCTCTCCCCATTGATCAATAGTTTAAAATGGATGCTTTTAAGGTCTTCTAATGAATTTTTAGGAATGAATTCACTGATTGGTGCGGAATGGTCAAAAGCTTTGGCAACCTCCCAGGGCAATCCCTTAGCTTTTTGTTGGGCTTGCAGGTCTCGGGCTGTGAAATCAATGCCCAACCCGATTTCTTCATAGTATTTATGGGCGAATTTCTCATCGATGAATTTCCCCTCCCTGCTTATCTTCAGCACCACCTCTATTTCATGATGAATATCATTGGAGAAAGCCGGATGATAAAATGGCTTGTTATTTTTCAGCAGGGCGGTATCTGGTTTCAAAAACAAAACTGGATGCTCCGGAACAGGGTTATTCAGTTCCTTTGCGTGTTCACTATAATTTCGTCCAATGGCGATGATCTTCATAATCTTTATTTGCTGTGAAAATAAAAAAGCCCCGGAGATTTAACACCAGGGCCTTCATTATTTTATATTTTTTTTACAGAACGGATATTCTTTTGATCACAGAATCTGATCCGGCTATCACTCTCACAAAATAAAACCCACTGTTCAACTTCGAATCAATGTAGAAGGTATTGGTTTGATCTCCGGCAGCCAACTTCTGAGACAATAAAACTGCAACCTCATTTCCAAGCACATCTAAAATCTTTATGGTCACCATACTCTCTTTATTTAAGGAATAAGAAAGATTCAATTGATCTGACACCGGGTTAGGATAAATCTTGACATTATCTATCGGTTTTTGTATGTCTGATGAGAAAGAAGAGAGATTTTTAACCGGGCTTTTAGCGATGGAAATATTTTTGGTCTCGGACAGGCCTGTATTCAAAGAATTCATTTTAAACATGAATGACTCAAAATCTGAAGGAATCACTGTATTGAAAACTGGTCTGTTTGGTCTGTTATCTTTAAGTTTTAACGTTGTTTTATAGATGATGGAGTCAGAGTAAATATCGTAAACATCACTTTTCGCTAAAGCAGGAATGATCATTGCAAAACTTGCAAGGAGGAAAAATGCCGAGAACGATATTTTAAAGTATTTATTACTCATGGTTTATATGATCACAAAAGTATAAATAAAAAATTGAACTATTCCATCTCATCACCCGCGAATCTATTCTTTAACAAATTTTAACAAAAATAGCTCCACAATAGCCTTATTTACGTTTTACGCAAAAGAAGACAAACAGTTGTGTTTATTGATTAGTTGATTTACTTTTGCACTCTTATTTATATTTGAAATCGTGTCCAAGCACAATAATCTGAATAAATTATCCGCCGCAGGTGTCCTTATAAGTTTAGGAATTATTTACGGCGATATAGGCACCTCACCCTTATATGTTTTTAAAGCCATTATCGGTGACCAAACCATATCTCAACACCTGATTTTAGGAGGACTGAGTTGCATCTTTTGGACGCTCACCCTGCAAACCACCATTAAATATGTCCTGATTACGCTTAAAGCGGATAACAAAGGTGAGGGAGGGATATTCTCCCTGTATTCTTTGGTGAAACGAAAGGCGAAATGGCTCATCATCCCAGCCATTATAGGTGGATGTGCGCTTTTAGCTGACGGGATCATTACCCCTCCTATCACCATTTCAGCAGCTATTGAAGGGTTAGAGATCTTTAATCCAGATTTGCGAACCATCCCTATCGTTGTCGCCATCATCACCTTATTGTTCATCATCCAGCAATTTGGAACTTCGTTGGTTGGCAAAGCTTTCGGTCCATTGATGTTTATCTGGTTTACCATGATGGGCGTGCTGGGCATGGGTTTCATTGCACAATATCCTGCAATTTTAAGAGCTGTCAACCCTTACTATGCAGTTCATTTATTAGTGACTGATCCAAAAGCATTGAGCATAGTTGGTGCGGTGTTTTTATGCACCACCGGAGCCGAAGCTTTATATTCTGATTTAGGACATTGCGGAAAAAAGAACATCAGGATCAGCTGGATTTACGTAAAGACTTGTCTGCTATTGAACTATTTTGGACAGGGGGTGTATCTGTGGCATATCCAAAATGAATTATTGGATGGCCGTAATCCTTTTTACCGAATGATGCCTGACTGGTTCCTTATCTTCGGCATCTCAATAGCAACAGCCGCGGCGATCATCGCCAGCCAGGCTTTAATCTCAGGCTCGTTCACCTTAATCTCAGAAGCTGTACGTTTAAACATCTGGCCAAAAGTCAAAATCAATTATCCATCTTTAGAAAAGGGACAGCTGTATGTGCCCAGCATCAATTGGTTGTTATGGATTGGATGCTTGGTGGTGGTCTATCATTTTGAAAGATCAGAGAACATGGAGGCGGCTTATGGTTTATCCATTACCATCGCTATGCTGATGACCACCATACTGGTGTCTGTATTTCTGAAAAAGAAGAAGTACCCAGGTTATTTGGTTGCCTTGTTTCTGATTGTTTATGTGTCCCTGGAATTGGTGTTCTTTGTGGGCAATATGTTTAAATTCTTACACGGAGGTTGGTTCACCGTGCTTATTGGCACCGTCCTTTTTTGTGTGATGTGGGCTTGGTACACCGCAAGAAAGATCAAAAACCGCTATGTGAAATTTGTGGAGATTGAGCAATATTTTGACATCATCAAAGAATTGAGCGAGGATGAAAGTGTGCCGAAATTCGCTTCTCAGCTGGTTTATCTCACCAGCGCTAATTTTTCATCAGAAGTGGAATCGAAGATCATTTACTCCATCCTGCAAAAGAAACCTAAAAGAGCCGATGTTTACTGGTTGGTGCATGTGGATGTAGTGGATGAACCTTACCGATGCGATTATAAAATAGATCATTTGATTGACAAGAAGCTTATCCGTATTGATTTCAAGCTGGGTTTCAGGATTGAACAAAAAATAAGCGTCCTGTTCAGGAAAGTGGTGGAGGATTTGGTGGAGAATGACGAGGTGGATATCACCAGCCATTATCATTCCTTAAATAAATATAAAATTGTGGGGGATTTCAGATTTGTGGTTTTGGAGAAAATCCTTTCACGTTCCAATAAATTATCGTTTTGGGAGAAGCTCACCCTTGATTTTTATTTCCTCTTGAAGCATCTCAGCCTGTCTGAAGAAAAAGGTTTTGGACTCGACCTGAGCTTTGTCACTTTGGAGAAAGTTCCTCTGATGGTGACGGATAATGACCCCACGAATCTGGTAAGAATAGATCGTTGACCGTGAAAATTCATCTTTTATTCCACATGTAATTTGCTGTTTTTGTAGCTATAGGTAAAGTAGATGACTAAACCAATCACCAACCAGATTAAAAACCTCAGCCAATTGGTATAACCCAATTCGGTCATTAAATACGAACAACTGAATAACCCTAAAACCGGTATTAAGGAAAGATTTTTAACAAATGAGGCAATCGCCATCACGACAACGAGGATGATGAAAAGATAATAAGGCAATCTTTCCCTCACAATTACCCAGCCCTCATCCCAGCTAAACAAGTTCAAAATCGGTTGATAAAAAAATACAAAACCTACGATCACTATAACCGGAACTATGAATCTCCCATTGACATAAGGCATTTTAAACCGCTTCTTCCCGTCATTTATTTGATCATCAGGAGGCAACAGCAAAACTCCGCTACAAACCAGTACGAATGCGAATAAAGTCCCAATGCTGGTTAAATCGGTTACTTCGGTTAAATTCATGAATAAAGCAGGAATAGCTACCACAAATCCGGTTACGATAGTTGCGAAAGAAGGCGTTTTAAATTTCGGATGTATCCTGGAAAAAGCTTTAGGCAGTAAGCCATCACGGCTCATACTCATCCAAATTCTGGGTTGTCCCAACTGGAATATCAGTAAAACACTTGCGGTTGCGATCACAGCACTGATGGAGATCACATAGCTGATTTTTGTAAGTCCGATTCTTTCGAAAACAAAAGCTAAAGGATCTGAAACCTGCAATTCGCTGTAATTAACCATCCCGGTGAGCACCAGTGAAATCAGGATGTACAATACGGTGCAAATCACCAGCGAATAGATCATCCCCCGTGGAAGATCCCTCTGCGGATTCTCGCACTCTTCAGCCGTGGTGGATATGGCGTCAAAACCAATGTATGCGAAGAACACCCCAGACACGCCTTTCATCATTCCCGAGAATCCATTGGGTAAAAACGGATGCCAGTTTGCGGGTGTCACATAAAAGAAACCGATGATGATCACTGCGATCACGACTAAGACCTTAAGTATCACCATCGCGTTGGTGGCTTTTTTAGTTTCCTTAATGCCAATGTAAACCAGGGCCGTGATCAGAAACACAATTAATAAGGCCGGTAAATCTGCAATCAATTTTAAACCTCCAATAGCAGGTGCCGTGTTCCAGGCACTCGCCGCACTTAAAATATTAGCACTCAATCCGTCTAAAGAGCCTCCCGCTGCGGTGGTCTCAGCAACTTCTTTGCTGGCTTTATAGGCGGATAAATAATCCATCGTAAGGTATGCGGGCACGTTGATATGGAATCCTTTCAAAAGATTCACAAAATAACCACTCCATGAAATTGCCACTGCAATGTTCCCAATGGCATACTCCATCAATAAATCCCACCCGATTATCCAGGCGATCAATTCGCCGAATGAAGCATAAGCATAGGTATAGGCACTTCCAGAAACTGGAATTCTTGAGGCAAATTCTGCATAGCAAAGGGCAGAGAATCCACAGGTGATGGCCGTTAATACAAATAGGATACTCACACCCGGGCCTCCATTAAAAGATGCTTCACCAATAGTGGAGAAAATACCAGCCCCGATCACGGCTGCAATACCCATGAAAGTCAAATCTTTTACTTTTAATACTTTGTTTAAACTGGCATGTTCGCCATCACCATATCCATCGGCACTGTCTTTTAAAATTTTCGAGATTGATTTCTTTCTGAATAAACTTTTTTGCATATGTTAAAATATAAGCCGAAGTGGAATATCAAACTTAAAAATTATTTGACAAAAATCTGTTCTTTTCGGTTCTGAAAGGTTATTATTTGAATTAAAAGCACCTTTTACAGTAAATCTTCCATAAAATGGATTTTATCAGGGATTAAACCTGAATTTTTTAAAATCCCGACTTCATCTGTCTGAAATGCTTGATCATTTTACTGTAGTTGATGGTTGCTCTTTATGCCGAAGAGCAAGAGTAATGGAATTATAGCAAAAAATAAACACTATCCAACTTTATCCACCGCCACCTTGTAGGTGGGATCTTCTATGATGTTCACATCGATCACCTCACCGGCGTTTTTTAATAGTTGACGACAATCCTGACTTAAATGACGCAGATGCAAAGTCTTTCCGGCGTTTTTATACCGCTCCGTCAGTTTATTAAGTGCTTCAATTCCAGACATATCAGCTACTTTGCTCTCACTAAAATCAATGACTACCTCCTGAGGATCAGTCAACAAATCAAATTTCTCATTAAATGCACTTACGGAAGCAAAAAATAAAGGGCCATAGATTTCATAATGTTTAATCCCATCTCCATCTATATATTTTCTGGCCCTGATTCTTTTGGCACTTTCCCATGCGAAAACCAATGCAGAGATGATCACACCAATCAGGACAGCCAAAGCTAAATTATGAAGCCATATCGTTATCCCGGCCACCAGAATCCCCACAAACACATCCTGCTTTGGCATTTTGTTAATGATCCTGAAGCTAACCCATTCAAAGGTTCCCACCGCCACCATGATCATCACACCGGTTAGCGCAGCCATGGGCACTAAACCAATGATGGGTGCGCCGAACAAAATAATCAATAATATCGTTAAGGCTGCTATTATCCCGGAAAGCCTAGCCCTGGCTCCTGCAGAGAGGTTGACCAATGTTTGAGCGATCATTGGACAACCACCCATCCCAAAGAAAAAGCCATTTAAAATGTTCGCACTCCCTTGGGCAATGCATTCCCGATTGCTGTTTCCACGGGTCCCTGTGATTTCATCCACCAGGTTTAAAGTGAGCAGACCTTCCGTTAAGCCCACACCCGCCATGATGAAAGCATAAGGAAGAATGATTTCAAAGGTATGGAAGTTCAGTGGGATATTGGGAATATGAAACGGAGGAAAACCTCCGCTCACCGAAGCAATATCACTCACGGTTTTAGTAGGAATACCAAAACCTAAAACGATTAAAAAAACCACAATGATGGCTACCAGCGAAGGTGGAACAGCTTTTGTTATTTTTGGGGAAAACACAACGATGGCTATGGTCAAAACCACTAATGCCGACATGATGATCAAAGGTTCGCCACTCAACCAGTTTACTTCACCATTTACCACGATTTTAAACTGTTCCAGTTGAGCCATAAATATGATGATCGCAAGGCCATTCACAAAACCGTACATCACAGGCTGTGGCACCAGGCGAATAAACTTGCCAAATTTGAACACGCCTATTAAAATTTGAACCACCCCGGCCAGGGCGACCGCTGCGAATACGTATTCAATGCCATGCGACTGCATCAGTGCAATGAGAACCACCACTATGGCTCCTGCCCCTCCAGAAATCAATCCTGGGCGACCTCCGAAAACAGCAGTGACCAATCCCATGATGAAAGCGGCATATAGGCCCACCAATGGGGGGAATCCTGCCAAAATTGCAAAAGACAGAGATTCAGGAATCATCGTCATCGCCACCGTGAGACCTGCCAGGATTTCGACCTTGTAATCAATTTTTTGTTTAAAATTGAATAAGTTTAATACAGCCTTCATAGGTAATGACAATTAAAATTTAAGATGGATTTTCCCTGGGATGGCAGGAGTAAAAATAAATATTTCTTCGTGAGATGATTGAACATCTGATATGCCGAAGCAAAGCCGCGAAGATAAAAGAAAATAGCACTTTATCCAAGATGGATGTATGGCCTAAAAATTTATCCTCAGAAAGATGCTTCCTAATGGTTCTTTTCTAAAGAGCAGAACCTGCAACTACCAAGATTCCAAAATGGCTATCTTTATTTAGATCCCGATATCTTCGTTCCAAAGTGAAGGCTTCTCCTCAATGAATTTTTGCAGGAGCTGGAAACAACCATCGTGGTAAGCATTCACCACCTCCACTCCTCTTGATCTCAGCAATTCTTCTTCACCCATAAAGGTGCTATTCTCTGCGATCACCACTTTTGGAATTCCATAAAGCAGCACGGTTCCGGAGCACATAGCACAGGGGGAAAGCGTGGTGTATAAGGTACATTCGGCGTAAATGCTGGCAGGCTGGCGACCAGCATTCTCCAAAGCATCCATTTCGCCATGTAAAACAACACTGCCTTTCTGCACTCTTTTATTATGTCCTCTGCCAATGATTTTTCCATCATGAACCAGAACAGATCCAATTGGAATTCCACCCTCCTGGTATCCTTTTATGGCTTCTTCAAAAGCCACCTCTAAAAATTCATCCATCTTCCTGAAAAATAGTTGACGAATATAGGAATTATTGTTCTGACAGGTTAAAAGTTTCAGCAAGCAACTCATAGGAGTGGAAACGGTCCTCTTTGGTCTCCGTGAAAGTGGATAGGATGATTTCATCCGTATCAAACTCTTCGCAAATTTTTTCTAATCTCTCTTTCATTTGTGCAGGAGTTCCTACAGCCATCCGTCTTCTGTTGCTTAAAATTCTTTGCCATTCCTGTGCATCGTAATCTTCGTCTTTGATATCCTCATAGGAGAACAGCATATGGAATTGGCCTCGTTCAAAACTTAATAAACGATAATCCATCAATGCCTGAGCTCTTTTCACTTTCTCCTCATCATCAGAACAGAAACCAAAAATCCCAACGCTGGTCTGAGGCTCTGGCAGCTCAGCGGAAGGCTGAAACCTGGCTTTATAATTTTGGATGGCCTGGGGTCCACCAACCGGATTGATGAATTGTGCAAAAGATAACGCCATGCCAAAATGAGCCGCAATTAAAGCACTTTCGCCACTGGAGGTTAAAATCCATAAATCTGGAGAGCTGTTGACCATCGGTATGGCATTTACTTTCACTTCGCTGATCCCCTCTAAATTTTCATCATTTAAAAGGTGCTGTAAGTCCCTCAGTTGTTGAATATAATGTTGCGGATCAAAAGTATTAGAAGGATTTAATAAGTGTGCGGTTAATCGGTCTCCACCTGGTGCCCTGCCCATCCCCAAATCAATCCTTCCGGGATATAAGCCTTCTAAAACCCTAAAGTTTTCTGCCACTCTCAAAGTGCTGTGGTTAGGCATCATCATTCCTCCCGAACCCAACTTTATTCTTTTGGTCTCCACCCCCAAACGAGCGATCATCACTTCTGGCGAACCGGTGGCCAATGTTCTCGAGTTATGATGTTCACTCAACCAATAACGTGTATATCCCAGTTCGTCTGCTAACCTGGCAAGCTGGATACTCTCTTGTAGAGATGCAGAGGCGTTGCTTCCTTTGCGAATAGGGGTTTGATCAAGCACACTGAGTTTTATGTTATTTACCATTGCAGAGATTAACCCTCAGTTCAAAAGAACGTTTGAAAGGAGTGACTTTCTGACTGAGCGATGACTTGCATGGTAGTAATTGAGTATGGAATATTAGCTAATTGAATGGCAGTGAAAAATTCAGCTGATCAGCAATGACCCCAATCGATCCATTTCGTTTGTTTAAAGCCTTTTTCCATTGAAATAGCATTTCCATTTTGACTATTTATAGGTCTTTAACAAGATTGATCAATAAATTTAGATCGTCAAATATAGGTTGTTATGCCATATAATCAGGCACTACCAATTGCTAATGAAGAAGCTTGGATAAAAATTTTATAGGAAGCTTCAAAAACGAAAAAGCCTTCAAACAAATGAATGGTTGAAGGTTTTATTAATTATTTGTTCAGATACTTTTTATCTTTTTTAGAAACAATATTTATTCGCTTCAATCAATTGCTTCGCCACTCTTTGGCGGGCCTCTTTAATATTAAAAGGAGCGGTTTTAGTGAACCGGCGTAAGCCCATCAGCATCATATTCAATTCATCGCCTTCAGCGAAGGAATTTAAAGCTTCCTTGCCTGCCAAAGCTGTTTTATCAACTGCTCCCTGTAAATAAATACGCATCATATCCAATTGGCCTTTACAGGCTTCCTCCCCTCTTAAAGAGACTAATTTCTCCACTCTTAAAATAGTTGATTCCGACATATAAATCGAACCAATGACATCCGCTATATTCATCAGGATCTCCTGCTCTTTAGACAGGCTCATCATCAACTTTTGAACGGCAGCACCTGCAATCATCAGACTTGCTTTTTTTAAATTCTTCAGGATTTTTTTCTCGGATGCAAATAAAGCATCATCCTCCTCTCCAAATTCGGGAATTGACATCAACTCTCCGGCCACAGCCTGAGCCGGCGTCATCAAATCCAATTCACCTTTCATCGCCCTTTTTAAAAGCATATCTACAATCAATAAACGATTGATCTCATTTGTGCCTTCGAAAATTCTGTTGATCCGGCTATCACGATATGCCCGTTCCATAGGGGCATCAGCAGAATAACCCATTCCTCCATAAATTTGCACTCCTTCATCCACTATATAATCCAATGTTTCTGAGCCCCAAACTTTGATGATGGCACATTCCACGGCAAACTGTTCGGTTGATTTCAACTTGGCTTTTGAGTAGTCCATGCCTTCTGCCACCAACTGGTCATTTGCATCATCAATATTTTGACCGGCTCTG
Source organism: Pelobium sp. (assembly GCA_965218985.1). Taxonomy (GTDB): domain Bacteria; phylum Bacteroidota; class Bacteroidia; order Sphingobacteriales; family Sphingobacteriaceae; genus Pseudopedobacter. Next base: position 2,792,093 of record CBDCMP010000007.1, on the reverse strand, counting down.
TAAGTGGCACTCTCCACAGCAAAATTACGGGAGGCCATTTCGGCGAGCTTGTAACGAATCGCACCAAATTTGGAGATGTTCAACCCAAACTGAACTCTTTCATTAGAATAATTGATGGCATGATCCAAAACTTTCCGGGAGGAGCCGATGGACGAGGCACCTAACTTGATCCTTCCGATATTTAGGATGTTCACAGCGATCTTAAATCCATTCTCTCTCTCGGATAATAAATTCTCCTTAGGGACAGGACAATCATTAAAGAAAACCTGACGGGTAGAAGAGCCTTTGATTCCCATCTTATGTTCTTCCGGATTCATAATCACGCCACCAAAATCTTTCTCTACAACGAAAGCAGAAAGATTTTTATCATCATCAATTTTAGCGAACACAATAAAAACATCAGCAAATCCACCGTTGGTGATCCACATTTTTTGTCCGTTGATGATATAATGAGTTCCTTCCTCATTCAAGACCGCCTTAGTTCTGCCACTGTTAGCATCAGAACCGGAGTTTGGCTCCGTCAAGCAATAGGAAGCTTTCCACTCCCCGGAAGCCAATTTTGGGATGTATTTGTTCTTTTGTTCCTGATCACCATAGTATAGAATAGGTAAAGTTCCAATCCCAGTATGTGCAGACAGTGCCACCGCAAAGGAATGACCGGCGCCAATCACATCAGCAACCAACATGGAGGTATTGAAATTTTTTCCGAAACCACCATACTCTTCAGGGATGGAAACGGCCAATAAACCCAATTCTCCTGCCTTATCCATTAAAGAGGGCATCAAACCTTCCTCCAGCTTATCAATTCTATCCAGATTTGGAAAAACCTCTGCTTCCAGGAAATCTTCACAGGTTTTTTTAATCATCAACTGTTCTTCATCAAATTCCTCAGGAATGAACACGTCCTGAAAATCTGTTTCGGTGATGAGGAACTCACCTCCTTTGATTGTTGTTTTTTCTGTTGTTGCCATATTTTTTTGATTTTAGATGAAGGAGCAAAGAGTAAAGACAATGCCGTTCACCGTTTATTTATTGATTTTAGATGAAGGAGCAAAGAGTAAAGACAATGCCGTTCATCGTTTATTTATTGATTTTAGATGAAGGAGCAAAGAATAAAGACAATGCCGTTCACCGCTATATTTATTGATTAAGGATGAAGGAGCAAGGAATAAAGACAATGCCGTTCACCGTTTATTTATTGATTAAGGATGAAGGAGCAAGGAATAAAGACAATGCCGTTCACCGTTTATTTATTGATTTTAGATGAAGGAGCAAAGAATAAAGACAATGCCGTTCATCGCTATATTTATTGATTTAGATGAAGGAGCAAAGAGTAAAGACAATGCCGTTCACCGTTTATTTATTGATTTTAGATGAAGGAGCAAAGAGTAAAGACAATGCCGTTCATCGCTATATTTATTGATTTTAGATGAAGGAGCAAAGAATAAAGACAATGCCGTTCATCGTTTATTTATTGATTTTAGATGAAGGAGCAAAGAATAAAGACAATGCCGTTCATCGTTTATTTATTGATTTTAGATGAAGGAGCAAAGAATAAAGACAATGCCGTTCACCGTTTATTTATTGATTTTAGATGAAGGAGCAAAGAGTAAAGACAATGCCGTTCATCGTTTATTTATTGATTTTAGATGAAGGAGCAAAGAATAAAGACAATGCCGTTCATCGTTTATTTATTGATTTTGATGAAGGAGGGGTGTGTAAAATAAACTGTGTCATTAATGGGTGTGTAAAATAAACTGTGTCATTTAAATTAATGCTACTCAAACGCTTCTTCCTAGTTCAAATCTAATATCATTCTTTCAGGAAACCAAATGGCAAGTTTCTGAGCCGTTGTGCCCCAGTTGCTCAACGGCATTGTCCATTTCTCGCTTATATTTTTCTGAGCGAGATAGATGAGTTTCAACAGTGCCATATCTGAGGTGAAAGCGCCTTTGGTCTTTGTTACTTTTCTGACTTGTCTATGAAAGCCTTCAATGGTGTTGGTGGTGTATATCAGCTTTCGAATTACGGCGTCATAGCGGAAATACGTAGTTAGTTTTGCCCAGTTCCTGCGCCAGGACTCCAGAACTTTCTCATACTTTCTGCCCCACTTTTCATCGAGCTGTTCCAGCTTAAGCTCTGCAAGTTCAAGTGTATCAGCTTGGTAAACAGGCTTCAAATCTTTCATAAATGCTTTTTGATCTTTTGATGCAATATATTTCAGACTGTTCCGGATCTGATGTACGATACAGGTTTGTATCTCGGTCTTTGGAAAAACGGCGTTTATCGCCTCTGGAAAACCGTTGAGGTTATCGATACAGGCAATCAGAGATGTCCTTTCACGCCGCGGTTCTGAAGGTCTGTAAGAACACCCAGCCAGAAAGTTTGCGCCTTCACTCTGCGAAACGTACATCCCTAATAAGCTCCTTTCGACCATCTCGATTAATACCCAGGATATTGTATACAGCATGGGATACCATTCGGTGATCCTCTTTTACCTTGTAGTGCATTGCATCCAGCCAAACAATCGTGTAAAGCGATTCCAGACGGCCTGGACTGCCATTCTTTGACCTCGGGAATAATCTTGTCTGTGATGATGGACGAAAGAGTCGTATGGCTGATCTCTGTATCGTACATATCTTTGATATGCTTTCGAAATATCTCGCAAACTCATGCCAAGACCGTACATGCCAATTATTTTGCTCTCTAAGCTTTCAGCTAATATGGTTTCACGCTTGCGAATAATATCAGGCTCAAAAGTGGCGTTGCGGTCTCGAGGTGTCTGAACTGAAATAATCCCGGAAGATGTTTTGATGTCTTTGCTTGTTTTGCCGTTCCTTCGATTGCCAGAAAGACGTTCATCCTCATCTAGGTGACCGGTCAGTTCCGCTTCAAGAGCGGAGTCAAGAAAACTTTTTAAAAGAGGTGCGAATGCACCGTCCTTGCCATACAATGATTTGCCCGAACGAAGTTGTTCTAAAGCTTTTCGTTTCATTAGCTCATAATCGAGCTGTTCTTCTCTATTCATAATAAACTGTATCTAAAGTTACTAATTTCAACTCTTGACACAGTTTATTTTACACTCTCATTCATCGTTTATTTATTGATTTTAGATGAAGGAGCAAAGAATAAAGACAATGCCGTTCATCGCTTATTCATCCTTGCTCTTTATTCCTTTCATCCTTGTTCTCTTTCATCCTTGTTCTCTTTCATCCTTGTTCTCTTTCATCCTTGTTCTCTTTCATCCTTGTTCTCTTTCATCCTTGTATCTTTCTAAATCTTTCCCCAAACAACTCACACTAACGTTTTAATAAAATTTACAATCATCTTTTGAAGCAAAATGATCTTTTGAAATACTTCTTCATACTCAGACATCATACCTAAATCAGTTGCCAAAAGAAGTTGAGTTTCCAACTCGCATAAAGAACCTAAGGCTATCTTTAAAAAATGAGCAAAATCTTTATTTGTCCCTCTTGCAGAACCCTCTGCAATATTTGACGGAACAGAGATTGAACATCTATTAATTTGACTAATCAACCCAAATCTTTCATCAGCAGGGAATTTTGAAGTTAAAAGATAAACTTCTTTTACTAAAGCCCTTGCATCTTTCCAAATATTCAACTGACGAAAATTATGCATCTTAACTAGTCTTTAATCCTTGCTCTTTACTCCTTGCTCCTTATTCCTTGCTCCTTATTCCTTACTCCTTTTCCCTTTTCCACCTACAATATTTCAAATATCCCCGCTGCACCCTGTCCACTGCCTACACACATGGTCACCATGCCGTATTTCTGGTTTCTTCTTTTTAATTCATTGAAGATTTGGACTGATAATTTCGCTCCGGTACAACCTAATGGATGGCCTAAAGCTATCGCCCCACCATTCACATTCACTTTCTCCGTATCTAATCCTAATTTTCTGATGACTGCCAAAGACTGTGAAGCGAAAGCTTCGTTCAATTCAATCAAATCTATCTGTTCCAGTTTCATATCAGCCTGTTTCAAAGCCATTGGAATAGCTTCAATCGGTCCAATTCCCATAATTCTCGGTGGAACGCCCACTACAGCATAGCTTACCAAACGAGCGATAGGTTCCACATTTAATTTTTTCAGCATCTTTTCGGAAACCACTAAAACAAAAGCGGCACCATCTGAAGTTTGGGAAGAATTACCTGCTGTTACGGATCCTCCGGCAGCAAAAACCGGCTTCAGTTTAGCTAAAGCCGATAAGCTGGTGTCTGCTCTCGGGCCTTCATCGGTGTCTACCACATATTCATGGGTTTTCTTTTTCATATTTTCATCGAGATAATTCTCTTTGACGGTAATTGGCAAAACACCATCTTTTAGATGACCGTTTTTGATTGCTTCAATCGCTTTTTGATGAGATTTTAAAGCAAACTCATCCTGATCTTCACGACTCACTTCATATTCTTTGGCCACCGCTTCGGCGGTTAAGCCCATTCCCCAATACCAGTCTGGGTTTTTCATCGCCACCTCAGGATTGGGAACAATTTTCCATCCGCCGAAAGGCATGCCGCTCATCACTTCTACTCCGCCAGCAACTATACAATTGGCCATGCCAGTTTTAATTTTGGCCACTGCGGTGGCAATGGTCTCCAATCCTGAAGCGCAATAACGATTCACTGTTACCCCCGGAACTTTATCGGTGCCTAAAGCCATCAGAGAAATCATTCTGCCAATGTTTAATCCCTGTTCTGCTTCTGGTGTGGCATTTCCTACGATGACATCGTCGATTTGATCTTTATCCAAATTTGGAACTGACGCAACCAATGCTCTGATGACTTCTGCTGCCAAATCATCAGCTCTGGTAAAACGAAAAACGCCTCGTGGGGCTTTTCCTGCTGCTGTTCTGTATCCTGCTATGATGTATGCTTCCATGTTGTTTTTTGATTAAGGATGAAAGAGAAAGGAATAAAGACACCTTGCAAATCATCCATTTAAAAATCTTTTTTCTTTGTTAAAAGATCCGATTAAAGATGAATGAATAAAGAGTAAATATCACTTTCTATCATCCTTATTTTTCACTTATCGCTTCCTTAATCCTTTAATCTTTAATCCTTGTTCCAATACTAATTCCGCAACGGTTTCCCTTTTGTGATGATACTCTGAATACGCTCTAAAGTTTTCTTTTCCCCACACAAACTCAAAAATGCCTCTCTTTCTAAATCCAATAAATATTGTTCGGTTACCAAAGTTGGTGCTGATAAATCTCCACCGCACATCACGTAACCTAATTTTTGAGAAATTTTTTGGTCATGGTCTGAGATGTAATTTCCAGAACGCATAGTATTTGCCCCGGCGTAAACCATTCCTAAGCCATATTTACCTAGCACTTTGATATCTGTTCTTCGCACAGATTGGGTGTAACCAGCATCAGCCAGTTCCAAAGCCTTCTCTTTGGCATCGGCAATCAACCTGCTTTTGTTCATGGAAATAGAGAATCTATCTTTCAGTAAATAACCCAAATCATACGCCTCCAAACCTGAGGTGGAAACTTTTGCCATGGCGATAGTTAGGAATTTCTCCTTCAGCACATTCTGTTCAATCTGTCCTTCCTCAAATTCATCGGAAGCTCTTAATGTCATTTCCTTAGTTCCACCACCACCAGGGATCAATCCCACACCAAACTCTACCAAACCCATGTAAGTTTCAGCACTCAGTTGAACATGGTCGGCATGTAAAGCAAATTCACAACCACCGCCTAAGGTCAAATTGTGCGGAGCAACCACTACCGGAATGGAAGAATAACGTAAACGCATAGCAGTGTTTTGGAATAGTTTAATCGCCATGTTCACTTCATCCCATTCCTGTTCCACCGCCATCATGAAAATCATGCCTACATTGGCTCCGGCAGAGAAGTTGGTCCCCTCATTTCCAATCACCAATCCTCTGTAATCTTTCTCGGCAATGTCAATGGCTTTGTTGATGCCACTTAAAACTTCACCACCAATGGTATTCATTTTGGTGTGGAATTCTAAATTCAAGATACCATCGCCTAAATCAGTTAGTGTTGTGCCGGCATTTTTCCAAATGGTTTTATTGGCTCTGATATTATCCAGAATGATAAATGCATCCTGACCAGGAATTGCCTTATAGGATTTAGTCGGGATATCGTAATAAGTTTTATTACCGTTTTCTATTTTATAGAAAGAATCATTACCGGCTGTCAACATTTCCGTCACCCAGGCAGCGGGAGTTTTTCCGTTGGCTTTCATCATCTCCACTCCTTCTTTCACACCTAATGCATCCCAAACTTCAAATGGCCCTAATTCCCAACCAAAACCTGCCCGCATGGCGTCATCAATCCTGTACAATTCATTCGAGATTTCGGGAATTCGATTGGATACATATTCAAACAATCCTGAAAAAGAAATTCTGAAAAACTCTGCCGCTTTATCTTTACCTGCGGCATAAACCTTCATCCGCTGACGTAGATTTTCCACTGGTTTAGTGGCATCCAACGTGGCAGATTTCACTTTATTTTGAGGACGGTATTCCAATGTTTTTAAGTCTAATGCTAAAATCTCGGTCTTACCGTCTTTATCTTTTGTCTTTTTATAGAATCCCTGACCAGTTTTATCTCCCAACCATTTGTTCTCTTGCATTTCCTTCACGTAATCAGGCAAAACAAAAACTTCTTTTTGCTCATCATCAGGAACATTTTGTGAAAGTCCGTTGGCTACATTGATCATGGTGTCTAAACCTACCACATCAGTGGTTCGGAAGGTCGCAGATTTTGGCCGGCCCAATGCCGGACCGGTAAATTTATCCACTTCCTCCACTGTCAGATCCATCTTCTCCACCAGATGCAATAGTGCCATAATAGAATAAACCCCCACACGGTTAGCGATGAAGGCAGGAGTGTCTTTACATAAAACCGTGGTTTTTCCTAAAAATTTATCCCCGTAATGCATCAAAAAATCAACGATTTCCGGATCTGTGTACGGAGTCGGAATGATCTCCAACAACCTCAAATATCTTGGCGGATTGAAGAAATGCGTTCCGCAGAAATGCTTTTTAAAATCTTCTGAACGGCCTTCGGCCATCATGTGGATGGGGATTCCTGAGGTGTTAGAAGTAATTAATGTCCCCGGTTTTCTAAATTGCTCCACCTGGTCATAAACCTTCTTTTTGATATCCAGATTCTCCACCACCACTTCAATGGTCCAGTCGCAGGTAGCGATGTTTTTCATATCATCCTCAAAATTCCCTGTTTTAATCTTGTTTAAAACGGATTTGTTATAAACAGGAGACGGATTTGATTTCGCGGCAAAGGCCAAGGCATCATTTACCACTCTGTTACGAACACCCGGGTCATCATCCAGCGTCAAACCTTTTGCTTTTTCTTTATCCTTCAGTTCTCTTGGAACTATATCCAAAAGCAAGACCTCCACACCAATATTTGCAAAGTGGCATGCAATACGAGACCCCATGATTCCCGAGCCTAATACTGCAACTTTTTTAATTGTCCTTTTCATAAAAATAATATCTAATTATCAGCTTCATAATTGGTGGTTAATTCATTGATGGCTTTCAATGAATTGATCAATTGCAATTGATCCTTCTCTGATAAGTGAGCGTTCAAATAATCATTAAACTTTTTGACCACCACACGGGCAAGATGTCTTTTCTCTTTCCCTTCGTCAGTGAGATAGAGCTTAACAGACCTTTTATCCTTTAAATGACCCTTTCTGTATATCAATCCATCTTGCTGCAGGTTGTTCAGCATCCGGCTTAAACTTGTTGATTTCAAACCTAACAAAGCAGCCACTTCTGAAACCGTGGTTCCTTCATGTTCATCAATATTCATCAATAAATAACCAATGGATTGTGTGATTCCGAACTCTGAGGCTATTTGATTGTACTTATTTGCAATGTTCTGCCAGGTAATTTTCAGAAAATAATCTAGTGTCTCTTGATGTTTCATCAATAAATAACATATTTAGATGAATTCACTGGAATTCCTGTTCATTTCGAATGGTTAATATCCAGTAAAATGTCTTCATCATATAAGTTTAAAAAGGTTTTTTCAAATGTAATGAACTTAAATTTATTATGCAAGCATAATAAATTATGAATGAAAATCATCAGAATCAACTAAAGTGGTGTAATTATTGCTGGTTGAAATTGATTTTTTATTTTGAGAATAATATCAATAATATTTAGAAAACAGACCCTAAACGACGCTATGCTCTTACTTAAACAGCTGTATGATATTAATTGTTGATGATAAGCCGGAGAATATTTATTCTTTAAAAAAACTGCTGGAATCAAAAGAATTTAATGTCGATACTGCTTTATCAGGTGAGGATGCTTTGAAGAAAGTACTTAAAAATGAATATGCCTTAATTATTTTGGATGTCCAAATGCCTGGCATGGATGGTTTTGAAGTGGCTGAAACCCTTTCCGGTTTCAATAAATCCAAAGATATTCCTATCATATTCTTGTCTGCTGTCAACACTAACAAACAATTCATTACCAAAGGATATGCTTCTGGAGGTATTGATTATGTGACTAAGCCAATTGATCCTGAAATCCTTCTTTTAAAAGTGAATACTTTTTTAAGACTTTACCAGCAAACCAAAGAACTTCAGGAGATTCAGGTGACATTGAAAGCGGAGATAGAGATCAGAAAGAAAACGCAATCTGAATTAAGAGCAAGAGTGGAGCAATTGCACAGCACCATGGAATCTCTTCCTCTGATTGCCTTTACCTCTGATGAAAAAGGGAATATAGAATTTGTGAATCAACATTGGTTCAACTACTCCATCAACATGAAGCAATTTCCTCCCACTCATCCTGATGATAAAAAAATTAAAGAAAAATGGGAAAAAGCTTTTGAAAAGAGAGAGGAACTGGAGATGGAGGTCAGGATTAAAAAACTCATTCATTCTGAATACAGATTTCATCTTTTAAGGATCATACCCATAAAAAATAATGGTGCCATCATTAAGTGGGTGGGAACCTTCACTGATATCGAGGATCAAAAACAAGTAGAGAAGAAAAAGGATGAATTTTTAAGTATTGCCAGTCATGAGCTGAAAACGCCTTTGACCAGTATAAAAGCCTACATTCAACTGCTGGAGCGAAGTCTGAAAAGTTCCAGTACTGAACAAATCAAAAATTATATTGTAAGGGCCCAATTGCAGGTTGGTAAATTAAATGAGCTCATCTCGGAATTACTTGACATCTCTAAAATTGAAAGCGGAGAATTAAAACTCAACAAGAAAACCTTTAACATACAATCACTCATCGAATCTTCTGTGGAGACCATTAAGCAAACACAGGAAGATGGCATCATAAAAATCTTGGGAAATGAAAATGCTTTGGAAGTTTTTGCAGACGAAAGCAGAATAGAACAGGTACTGATCAACTACCTTACCAATGCGTTGAAATATTCTCCAGAAAACAGAACTGTCACCATTACCAGAAAAGAGGAAGATAACAATCTGATTATCAAGGTAAAAGATAATGGAATTGGTATACCTCCTGAAAAGCAATACAGTATATTCACGAAGTTCTACAGGGTGGAGGAATCCTCTCTGAAGTTCCAGGGCTTAGGTATCGGTTTATACATTTGCGCAGAGATTATAAAACGTCATCATGGTTCTTTTGGAGTGGTCAGCAATCCCGGACAGGGGGCCGAATTCTTTTTCTCTATCCCTATAAACCCGATCAATATTTAAATATGTCGTCTAAATTTTTAAGAAACCTTCAAATTGGATTTGCAATATCATTCATTCTGGTACTGTTAAGTTCGGGAGCTGCATTCATAGCTATAAAGCGATTAGTGGCCAATCAAAACCAAGTAGAACACACCCTAAAAACGTTAAGGGGTTTGGAAGATGTGGTTTCCACACTTAAAGACTCCGAAACAGGACAAAGAGGGTACCTGATCACCGGTGATGAAAGATTTCTTCAACCTTATTATAGAAGTCAGCAAGCTCTTCCCGTGCAGCTAAATGAAGTAAAGACCCTCATTTTGGAAAATCCTGCTCAACAAAAGAACTGGAATGATTTAAATAGCGTGATCAGTAAAAGATCTGCCCTTCTTAAAAGTGTCATCAATCAGAAAAAAGCTAATAAAGAGATCAGCTTAAACCAAATGCTTTCTGGTAAAAAAATGATGGATAGTTGCCGACTGATTGTAGATAGAATGAAAGAAGTGGAGCGGAAATTGTTAGTTACCAGAACTGCAGAAGCTAATAAATCAGCCTCTTACACTCCTCTATTATTAATATTCTCCGCAATACTCTCTTTGATCATCACCATCGTCTTCTATTTAAGGATAAGATCGGATTTCAAGAGCAGAGAAGCACTTAAAAACCAATTGCTTGCCAAAGAAAGAGACACTGCGAGCAGTATAAGAAGTATCGAAGAGATTGCACTAAAAATATCCGCAGGTGATTATTCCACCAGAATCCACAATGATGCTTTAGGAGAGTTAAGTAAGTTGAGCGTTTCGCTTAATGCAATGGCTGCATCTTTGGAAGATTCCTTTAATAAACTGAATGACGACGAATGGCTACAAAAAGGAATAGCCCTTATCAATGAAAAGTTAGTGGGAAATAAAACAGTTGATGTGGTTTGCCATGAATCTTTAGAACACCTGGTCAGCTACGGAATGTGCCAAAACGGAGCAGTTTACCTCTATCAGGAAGGTAAATTGATGTTAAATAAAGCACATGGACTGGAAGGTTTCATGAAACCGTCTTTCAAAGAAGGTGAAGGTTTAATTGGCCAGGTGTTTAAAGATGGTGAATTAAAATTAATTCAAAATCTGGAAGATGAGGATTATCACATCAGCTTTTCTGGTGGGAGCATTAAATTAAGGCATCTTCTATTCATTCCTATCGTTCATGATAAAATCACGGTTGGCGTGGTGGAATTAGGATGTAACGCTCCGTTCGCTGAGATTGACCTTAAATTTCATCAGGCTTGTTGCAACACTTTGGGTGCCGCCATCACCAGTGCTAAATCAAGGAGGCATATCCAGAATCTGCTGGAGGAAACCCAAGCTCAAACAGAAGAGCTGCAAGCTCAACATAACGAGATGGAGAACATCAATGCTGAACTGGAAGCCCAAACGCAAAAATTGCAGGCTTCTGAAGAAGAGTTGAAAGTACAGCAGGAAGAATTGTTAGAATCAAATCAGCAATTGGAAGAGCGTTCTAAAGACCTGGAGGAGAAAAACCAATTGGTGGTAGAACGCAATATGGAGATCCAACAAAAAGCAGAGGAGATCGCTTTAAGCACCAAATATAAATCTGAGTTTTTAGCCAATATGTCACATGAGCTCAGAACCCCCCTCAATTCCATTTTATTACTGTCCAGACTCACTGCCGAGAATCCGGAAGGCAATTTGACGGCGGAACAAATAGAATCGGCTAAGGTAATCCAAAGTTCGGGAAATGGCCTGCTGGCTTTAATTGACGAGATTCTTGATCTCTCAAAGATAGAAGCCGGTAAAATGGATGTCAATTTTGAAAGGATTGAGATCCAATCCATCATTGAAGAGTTGAAAGGATTGTTTAAGCCCTTAGCAAGCCAAAAGAACATCGAGCTTCAATTCGATATAACAAAATCAAAAGGCCTTATAGAGACAGATTTTGTAAGGTTGGGGCAGATCCTGAAAAATCTTTTATCTAATGCCATCAAATTCACTGCAGAAGGCGGTGTGACTTTAAATGTCACGGACAAAGAGGATCAGATCCTATTTAAAGTGACCGACACAGGCATTGGGATATCAAAAGACAAACAGAAGTTAATTTTTGAAGCTTTCCAACAGGAGGATGGTTCTACACGAAGAAAATTTGGTGGAACAGGCTTGGGTCTATCCATCAGCAGAGAATTGGCAAAATTATTGGGAGGGAAAATTGAAGTGGATAGCGAACCCGGAAAAGGAAGTTCGTTCCTTGTCAGTCTGCCAAAATTCAAACAAATTTTATTGCCCGAAGAAGAAATTCACCTAGAAGATACTCCAATCCTCGTTCCAGAGAAAGATCTGCATCATCCGCTCATCAGCAAGGTGATCCCTGAAGCTATTCCTGATGATCGTAACAACATCAGGAAAGATGACAAAGTCATTTTAATTGTGGAGGATGACACCATTTTTGCTAAAACCTTACTGAATTATGCCCGGAAAGAAAATTATAAGGGCGTGATTGTTGTGAGAGGCGATTTAGCCTTACCGGCAGCCATTGAATACCAGCCAAGAGCTATTTTATTGGATATTCAGTTACCAATCATGGATGGCTGGATGGTGATGGAGCACCTAAAATCTAATATGAAAACCAGGCATATTCCTGTGCACATCATGTCTTCTTTACAGGCAAAAAAAGAAAGCCTATTAAAAGGAGCGGTTGATTTCATCAATAAACCATTCGCCATTGAAGAAATGGGCCTCGTCTTTAAAAAGATCGAAGATGCATTAAATCGTTACCCAAAAAAGGTTTTGATTGTGGAAGAGAACACCAAACACGCCACTGCCTTAGCTTATTTTCTCAGTAATTTCAATATCAATTCTGAAATCAAGAATAATGTGTCAGACAGCACGGCTGCTTTAAAGGAGCAGGGTGTGGATTGCGTGATCCTGGACATGGGTGTCCCTTACGAAAATGCTTATGAAACGCTTGACGTCATTCGTCAAAATCCAGGATTGGAGCATTTGCCTATCATCATATTTACTGGTAAAAACATATCGAAAGTGGAGGAGCTGAAGATCAAAAGATATGCTGATTCCATCATAGTGAAAACCGCACATTCCTATCAGCGTATTTTAGATGAAGTTGGTTTGTTTCTTCATCTTGTGGAAGATGACAGAAGTGCCCCAAAGGAAAATAAGCTGAAAAAATTAGGCGTTCTCTCAGAAGTGATTAAAAACAAAACTGTTTTGATCGCAGATGATGATGTGAGAAATATCTTCTCCCTCTCTAAATCATTAGAAAAACATCAAATGAATGTGGTGAGTGCCATAGACGGGAAAGAGGCATTGTATAAATTAGACGTCACTCCAAATATAGATGTGATTTTAATGGATATCATGATGCCGGAGATGGATGGTTATGAGACCATCAAAGCCATCAGAAAAAATCCTAAATACAAAAAGTTGCCCATCATCGCCGTCACTGCAAAAGCAATGATGGGTGATCGCGAGAAATGTATTCAGGTTGGAGCTTCAGACTATATCTCAAAACCTGTTGATATAGATCAGTTGCTTTCATTATTAAGGGTTTGGCTTTATCAAGGTTAATTTAATTTTGCGATGAATAAGAAAGATGCTATTCTCATTATAGATGATGATGACAGAAACATTTTTGCTTTAAAGATGGTTCTAAAAGCTAAGGGGCTTACCTGCCAAACTGCCAACAGCTTCAAAGAAGCGTTGACGATTTTAGAGGAGAAGCCTATAAAATTGGTTTTAATGGACATGATGATGCCGGAGGTTGACGGTTATCAGGCCATTAAAGAATTAAAAAATTCAGCGCATTATAAAAATTTACCAGTGATAGCGATTACCGCCCAAGCCATGTTTGGAGACAAGGAGAAGTGTCTGGAAGCCGGTGCCAATGGATATGTATCCAAACCCGTGAACATTGATCATTTGATGGTTTTCATTGATAAATATTTGGGCGATGCTTGAGATCGACCTGATCAAAGAAAATGATTTAGATACGTTGTTGAACGATGTTGCCGATCGTTATGGCTATGATTTCACCCAATACAGCAAGGCTTCCATTAAGCGAAGAATTAATCGCTTATGTCTTTTAGATAAATTTAAAAGCTTTGCAGAATTGCGATATAGAATTCTTAATGATCAGGACTATTTGCGACGCTTTGTAGAAGAGATCACCGTTAACGTCACAGAGATGTTTCGTGATCCCATCTTTTACCAAACGCTAAGAGAACAGGTCATCCCTCAGCTAGGCACCAATCCTCACATCAGAGTTTGGTTGGCTGGCTGTTCCACGGGGGAAGAGGTGTACTCCATCGCCATCCTTTTAAAGGAGGCAAATCTGTCTCATAAAGCTATTTTATATGCCACAGATATCAATCCAGGGGTTTTAGAGAAAGCAAAGAAAGGGATTTATCCCATCGGGCAAATGAAATTATATTCAGAGAATTACATCAACAGCGGAGGCAAACAGGATTTCAGTTCTTATTACTCCGCCGGCTATGATCATGTTAGATTTAACGATGGCTTAAAATCTAACATGATTTTCTCTACGCACAACCTGGTTTCTGATAGATCTTTCAATGAGTTCCAACTCATCATTTGCCGAAATGTGATGATCTATTTTGACAAAGACCTACAGGAGAAGGTTTTTAAATTATTTGATGATAGCCTAGAGCATCTTGGATACTTAGCTTTAGGTTCTAAAGAGACCTTGCGTTTCTCTGAACTGAATAAAACCTATAAACAAGTTGAAAAGGAGAAGATATGGAGAAAAATAAACTAAATGAACATGTGGAACTCTTAGTGATCGGAGGTTCAGCAGGGTCTTTTGATGTTTTAATGCATATCATTCCATCCCTAAAAAAAGATATTGATTTCCCTATATTAATCATCCTCCATCGAAAAAGCACTTCCGGTTCAACTATTGCTGATGTGTTCAGTTTAAAAACCACCCTGCCCGTGGTCGAATGTGAAGAGAAAGAGCAACTTTTGCCTGGAAAAATTTATTTCGCTCCTGCAGACTATCATTTGCTGATTGAGGACGACCATTCGGTCTCCTTAGATTATTCTGAAAAAGTGAACTATTCACGTCCCTCCATTGATGTCTCCTTCAAAAGTGCTTCAGATATTTTCAAAAAAAATATAGCCGCTATATTACTTTCTGGGGCAAATGCTGACGGAGCTGAGGGTTTGTCTTATATCCATAAGAATAATGGAACAACTATTGTACAAAACCCTCAAACTGCTGAAGTTAAAATTATGCCACAGCGGGCACTCAGCCTATTTAATCCCGATTATATAGTAGACATGGTTGAAATGAGTGAATTAATAAATAGTTTTAATAGTTAATTGGAAAAGAATTGGAAAAAACCATACTTATATTTGATGATGACGTAAATATTCTAGAACTATGCGCTATCATACTCACAGATAGTGGTTATAAAGTGGAGACATCAGAAACTTCACATGACATCATTGAGAAGGTATCAAAAACAAATCCAGATGCCATTATGATGGATAACTGGATCCCGGATATAGGTGGCATTGAAGCCACCAGACTGTTGAAAAACCACCCCGATTTCAAGCATATTCCCGTTATTTATTTCTCCGCAAACAATGATATCCAATCTCTGGCCAAGCAGGCTGGAGCTGATGCGCATTTGGCTAAGCCATTCGATTTGGATGAATTAGAGAATTTAATGAAAAAAGTGCTTTATGCTTGTTCCTGAGCCATAAGATCAGCTTTTTCTTGGTAAGTTTGTTTTAAACCTGGATAAAAAGATATAAATATCCTAACTTGGCTTAAGCTGATCCTATAATTATATGGAAGACCATTTCAATCCGCAAGCTAATAATCCGTTGCATGGCATCACTTTGGAGATGATGTTAAATGATTTGATTGAGTATGTAGGCTGGGAGAAAATGTCAGCCAAAGTCCCCATCAAATGTTTTCTTCATGAACCTTCTGTAAAATCCAGTCTCGCTTTTTTAAGAAAAACACCTTGGGCGAGAAAAAAAATCGAATTCCTATATGAGTTTAATTTAAAGCGAATTCAAAAAGGAAAGTCATTGAATTTGAATTCAGGAAAAAGTGGTTGATTGATCAGCGTCTCCACCTCTATAAAATTGCCTTTTTAAAAACAATTCCATTCATACTTCCTATTTAAATTGATATTAGCCCCGGACTGGAAAGCTAAAAAATGTTAAATTCTTCAATTACTGTCTAATCATGCTTATTTTAGGCTCCTATTTATTATTTTCGCAACATAATCATTAATATGGAAGAATTCGAAGACAGCAGTGCGTCCAAAAAAACCAAGACCATTTATGTTTCTACAGTGATCAGCATCTCCTTGGTGCTGCTGATGGTGGGCTTGCTGGGTTTGATTATAGTGCACGGTAGAAAATTATCTAATTACGTGAAAGAGAACATCGTGTTGAATGTGATTATAAATGAAGGCACTAAAGAGGTGGATATCCTTTCTTTACAGAAACAAATAGAGGCGAGTGATTATGTAAAATCCACTCAGTACATCAGCAAGGAATTGGCGGCAAGAAATCTCACACAGGATTTAGGTGAAGATTTCATCAAATTTTTAGGCTACAACCCTCTTTTGTCTTCTATTGATGTTTATCTGAAAGCTGATTATGCAAATAATCAAAGCATCGATATATTGAGCAAACAACTTCAGAAGAATCCAATGGTCAACGAAGTACGCTATCAAAAATCGCTGGTGGATATGATCAATCAAAATATCCGAACCATCTCCCTGGTTATTTTTGGGTTTGGTTTTGTGCTACTGATCATTGCAGTTGCGCTCATTAACAATACCATCAGACTGGCTATTTATTCTCAAAGATTTCTGATAAAAAGCATGCAACTGGTGGGGGCAACAAGAGGCTTTATCAGAAAACCTTTCATCATGTATGGTGTTCTTCACGGATTAATAGCCGGCTTGATCGCCATCATTCTGTTAGTGTTAACCCTCTATTTCGCCCAGCAGCAAATACCAGAATTAATAATTCTGACAGATTATGTAGAGTTTGGTTTCGTGTTCATAGGTGTGATTGGCGTTGGTATTTTCATCTCTTGTTTCAGCACCTACTTTGCAGTCACCAAATATTTGAGATTGAAAGTTTACGATTTATACAGATAAAATTTATGGCTCAAAAACAATCTAAACCAACAGAAAGACATTCAGTTCATTTTGTTTTCGGAAAATTAAACTATCAAATACTCATAGCAAGTATGGTAGTGGTCATCGTCGGCTTTATTTTAATGAGCGGAGATACGGATATCTACAGTTTCAGAAAAATAGTTTTAGCTCCAATTGTGGTGTTAACAGGTTTCGCTTTAGGCTTTTATGCCATATTAAAAAAGCCATCCGTTAAAGCATGAATATTTTCGAGGTGATCGTATTGGCTGTGGTGGAAGGCCTTACAGAATTTTTACCCGTTTCTTCTACAGGACACATGATCATAGCCTCTTCTTTGATGGGCATTCAATCAGATGACTTTGTCAAACTTTTTACCATAGCCATTCAACTGGGAACCATATTATCAGTGGTGGTTCTGTACTTCAAAAGATTTTTCAGGAGTTTAGACTTTTACTACAAACTACTCGTGGCTTTCATCCCTGCTGTGATTTTTGGCTTGCTTTTCAGTAAAAAAATTGATGAATTGCTGGAAAGTCCTTTAACTGTTGCCGTTTCTCTGCTTCTGGGGGGCGTGGTATTACTGTTTGTTGACAATTGGTTTAAAAATGCAGCTGTGGATGATGCAGATAAAATCTCCTATCCCACTGCACTTAAAATTGGTGTTTTTCAATGTCTGGCGATGGTACCCGGAGTTTCCCGGTCAGGGGCATCCATAGTTGGCGGAATGACTCAAAAATTAACCAGAAAAGCTGCTGCGGAATTCTCTTTTTTTCTTGCCGTGCCTACCATGTTTGCTGCAACCGCCAAAAAGCTCTACGATTTCTATAAAGACGGACATACGATCAGCAGTCACGAGGTCAACCTGTTATTGATTGGGAATGCGATTGGTTTTGTGGTTGCATTAATAGCCATCAAAGGTTTCATAGATTATTTAAGTAAACATGGCTTTAAGATATTTGGCATCTATAGGATCATCGTTGGCGGAATCATCATCGTGCTGCTACTAAGCGGACATAGTTTAGCAGTTATTTAATGATCAGTGAAGACTCTCCAAAAAAAGATTTCCCAACGTTCAATTTTACCGATGGAGAGGTTTTACTGCTCAATAAACCCTATAAATGGACTTCTTTTGATGTAGTTGGAAAGATCAGAAACTCCTTTAAGCCTTTAAAATTAAAAGTTGGGCATGCAGGAACTTTAGATCCTCTTGCCACAGGTTTACTGATCATTTGTACAGGTAAATTAACCAAACAGATAGACACTTTCCAGGCGGAGGAGAAAGAATATACCGGAACCTTTCATCTAGGTGCCACCACACCTTCTTATGATCTGGAGACAGCGGAGAATCAAACATTCGGTTACACCCACCTGACTGAAGATGATATCTTAAGGAATTGCCTCCATTTCATCGGAGAGCTGGACCAATATCCGCCGGCACATTCCGCTATTAAAGTAGGTGGTGAACGTTTATATTTAAAAGCCAGAAGAGGGGAAGAGGTGGAGTTGAAATCAAGAAAAGTGACCATATCTGAACTGGAGATCACCAGAATAGCATTACCCGAAGTTGATTTTAGGGTGGTTTGCAGCAAGGGGACTTACATTCGCTCATTAGCTCATGATTTTGGGGCGAAGCTGAATAGTGGTGCTTATTTGTCAAAACTGAGAAGAACCAGAAGCGGAAACTTTAAAGTGGAAAATGCGTTTGAAATTATGGAAATAGTGAACCATATCAGCGTATTAAAATCAGATCCTGATTTTAAATAACACTTTGATAGGATCGCCCTACTGCAAAGCACTGCTTTATGAAGATATATCACCATATTAACGATTTCGAAAGGCTGGATAATGCGGTTGTTACCATTGGTACTTTTGATGGTGTGCATTTGGGGCATCAGAAAATCATATCCCAATTAGTTGAGAAAGCAAATAAAAACAAAGGAGAATCAGTTATCCTGACATTTTTTCCTCATCCAAGAATGATTATCAATCCTGGAGATCATCAATTGATGATGATCAATACCATGCCGGAGAAAGCCACGCTGATGGAAGAACTAGGAGTTGATCACTTGATCATCACTCCGTTTACCCGTGATTTCTCCAATCAAAGCGCCAAGCGATATATCAAAGACATTCTAATTGATCAAATTGGGATGAAAGAGATGGTGATTGGTTATGATCATCGTTTTGGCAAAGACCGAAGCGGGGGACTAAAAGAATTACAGCATTTCGCTGAAATTCATCATTATCTCATTGATGAAATTCCTGAACAGGACATTAACGATCTGGCAGTATCTTCCACCCGTATACGCGAATCTCTAATCAAAGGAGACGTTGATGCTGCCAATGAGTTGATGGGACATCCCTTCACGTTGTCGGGTAAAGTGATTCGAGGAGACCAGATTGGCAGAACTTTAGGTTACCCCACTGCTAATCTTTTCATTGAGGAGAATTATAAGCTCATTCCCTCCGATGGGATTTATGCAGTAACTGTTGAGATACAAGATACCAGAAACAAGAATCAGGAGATCCACAATCCCTTCCAACCAGAACATCTAAAATCAAAAATCGTCAACCAAAAATACTGGGGTATGGCTTATATTGGTCATCGCCCCACCATCAATGGCATGAGCCAGAACATTGAAGTGAATATTTTTGATTTTGATGAGGACATCTATCATCAGAATATCACCATGAATTTCCTCCATTTCATCCGTCATGATGTGAAATTTGAAGGCTTGGAGAAACTGACCCAACAATTGGGAAGAGATAAAGAAAGCACCTTATCCTTCTTTAAAACGAATTAAATTAAGCCATTCTCTAAGCTAATTCGTAACTTAGATTTGATGAAAATCGACCGTGAAAAAGCTGAGTTTTTGGATGAGATGATTGATTCCTGGGAAAAGGGGCAAATACTTGATCCACAAAAAGCAGCCGAATTGAGAAAAAGCTATTCCATCAAAAACTTTGACTGGCAAAAGCTGGCCCAATACGCTATTTATATTGCCCTGGCTTGTGGAGTTTTCGCTCTGGGTTCCCTTTTGCTGGACAAGCAGATGACTGTCCTACTTTCCACATTGTATAACACGCCAAATATCCTCATCAGTTTGTTCTCTTTTGGTTTAGCTGCCTATTTCCTGATTTTAGGAAATAAAAGACGAAGGACAAAAGCCAAACAGATTTTCAGTAATGAAGCTTTGTTATTTGCAGGAGTTTTGCTCATTGCCAACGGACTGGCCTATTTTGGGAAATCCATCCATAAGAATAGTGAAAACTATGCCCTCCTTTTTTTAGCTGCAGTGCCGGTTTATGGCTTATTAGGTTATTATTTCAGATCTAAATTGATTTGGGCCTTTGCCCTATTCTCTTTAGGTGCATGGTTTGGTACTGAAACAAGCTATATCAGCAAGGGGAATTTCTATTTTTTAGGAATGAACTATCCTTTGAGATTTGTATGCTTTGGAATCATGCTCACTGCCTGTTCCTGGTTCTTTAAAAGGATTGAAAAATTAAATTTCCTGTTTCTTGCGACCTATTTCATTGGATTATTATACACTTTCTCCGCCCTTTGGTTACTTTCCATATTTGGTAATTTTGATTCCATAGATCAATGGTATAGGGTAAGTCAGTATTCACTTTATTTTTGGGCGTTATTATCCATACTGGTTTGTGGCCTTGCTTTTTTCCTTGGGTTTAAATTTAAGGATGAAATGGCAAGAGAGTTTGGAGCAACTTTTCTCCTTATCAACTTGTACAGCAGATTTTTTGAATATTTTTGGGAAGCCTGGCATAAAGCACTTTTTTTTTCAGTTCTTGCCGCATCTTTCTGGCTCATAGGCCGAAAGGCGGAGAAGATATGGAACCTGGAATTTTTGAAAGGAGATGAAAGAGAAGAATAAGGAATAAAGTAAAGAATTTAAGCATAAAAAAAGCCAGAGAAATTCTCCGGCTCTGCACTAATTCTACAGGGTATGGACCATAACCTATCTGCCAAATTAAGCTTCTTTAGCAAACTGAACGTTGACGGCTAACTTAATGTCTTCTCCAACAACTATACTTCCTGCTTCTGTGACGCCGTCCCAAGTTAGACCAAATTCTTTACGATTGATTTTGCCCGCCACTTCAAAACCTGCTTTCACATTTCCGTAAAAATCAGTTGCCGTACCACCAAAATTTACCTCTAAAATCACAGGTTTAGTCACATCTTTAATGGTTAAGTCACCCTTTAATTTATAGTCGTCACCATCTTTAGTGAATGAAGTTGATTTGAATTTAATTGCCGGATAAACTTCTGCATTAAAGAAATCAGCTGATTTTAAGTGGTTATCTCTATCGGTTTGGTTGGTGTCTACACTGTTCACATCCAGTGAAAATTCAATAGCTGCGTCGGTAAAATCGTCTGACTGGGTGGTTAAACTTCCTTTAAATATTTTGAAAGTCCCGGTCACGGTGGAGATCACCAAATGTTTCACTTTAAATTGCACTTCAGAGTGCATGGGGTCCAATACCCATTTTCCTTGATTTGACATAATTATTGATTTTTAAATTGACTAGACAAAGATAACAATAGATGTTTAAACATGTATTTTTATCTGGCGCAAACCCATACTTCTTTACAATTAAATGATTAAGAGGCTACAAGTAAACCTCTCTGAAAATTTGGAAGATGGCCAGGCTAAAAAATATAAAAGCGATGCTTCTGTTGATGATTTTGCTGCCTAATGAGAACCTGTTTTGGATATATTGTGCAAATCTCGCAAAAGTGTAAAGGCAAAGAAAAGCACCTAAAGCTGCCCCTGCAGCAAAAATCTCTAAACCAGGCCCGTTGGTGATGATCCAGCCGTGAGCAATGAGATAGGTCCCTCCAATCATCCAAAAGGGAATGATCATTGGATTGAAAATCCCTAACAGTATGCCCATTCTTATGCTGTCTTTTTTATCAGGATTTTCGTCATCTTTCATCTTTTTTTCTTTTTGCGTTAAACTCACGAATCCCATAATGATAAAGACACCAATCAACACCCATCCCAACCAATGGAGTAAATCCTTTTTGCCGGCAAACCATTCTGCAAAGCGCATTAAAATATAGGTGAAGAAGCCTTCAATGATAGAAAAAGTGGTGATAAAAATCACTGCCTGCTTCATTCCCTTATTGATGGATAGCTGCATGGAAGTGAGGTTGATGTTGCCTAGAGGAATATAACCTACAAAATTTACTACAACGGCTACCACAAAAGTGAGTAAAAACATGGGCGCAAAGATAGCAGGAAAGATGAAATCAGCAGGACTAAAATAAACATTGTTCGCTGTTGTATTGGGTTTTAGCGGGGCTCATAAATGCTACGCATTTAAGCAAACAGGGGGAATATTCTAATCTATGAAACAACCATGAGCAATATTTTTCACTTTTTATAGCTTTATAGGCGTTCAAGGTATCGCTTATGCTAAGTCATTGTTGTTTGTGAGTGGCATGTCCATGAGGGGTTTCATCAAAAAACCTTCAAAATTATCCTGATGAATGATTTCTGTTTTTAATGGTTGATAAGCATCCATAAAAGCTTTTGGAAAACGAACCTTTGCATTGGCTTTCCATTTAAATTCATAGGCATCCATTTCTCCGTTAGCCTCTTCTATATAATCTATTTCCTGCTGGGCATGTGTACGCCAGAAATATTTTAAGCAATGTACCTCTTGGTAAGCCAGGTATTTTTGACGTTCACTCATCAAAAAATTTTCCCAAAGCGCACCTATATCATCCCTCAGGGTAACTGCATTAAAGCTATTGATGATGGCATTGCGTAAGCCATTATCGTAAAAATAAATCTTCCTGCTTTTTTTAAGCTCGTTACGGAGGTTTCTGTTTAAAGCTCCTAACCTGAAAACAATGAAAGCTTTTTCTAATAATTGAATATATTTTTCTACCGTTTGGTTATCTAAGCCTGCCAGCTGCCCCAACTCGTTATAAGAAACTTCGCTGCCTACCTGAAAAGCCAATGCTTGCACCAGTTTTTCTAATTTTTCGGGTTTTAAAATACGCTCCCAAATCAGGATGTCTTTATACAGATAGCTATCTACCAATTGTTTTAAACGTAAGATTTCTTCTCCCGGATAATTCACAATTTCTGGATAGTAGCCAAAAATCATTCTTTGCTGCAATAATCTTTTTTCGTTAAGCAAGCCATGATGGTTTACCATTTCCTGAAAAGAGATAGGATACAATTTATACTCCCACTTTCTGCCGGTTAAAGGCTCGTTGGTTTTATTGGCTAGCTCAAATGCCGATGAACCCGTAGCGATTACCTTAATATCTTTTAGCTGATCAACAACTATTTTTAAAGTCAATCCAATATCATCAATGCGTTGAGCTTCATCAATGATCAAAGTTTTGGCATTGCCTATTAGGGCTTTCAGTTTTGTAGAAGATGGATTTTTAAGTAAATCTCTAATATCAGATTCATCCCCATTCCAAATGGTAACGGGATGTGCAAATGAATTTTGCAATTGTTCCATTAAGGTACTTTTCCCCACCTGCCTTGGTCCTAAAAGGATGATGGCTTTACGGTCTGCTAATCTTGTTAAGATTTTTGAATTAATGAGGCGATCAATCATATTTGCTTTACATTCTCAAATATATCATAAAATTTGCGATTGCATTCGCAAAAATCATACGAATTTTACGAATGGAATCGCAAATTTTATAGGTTGTGCTTCTATAAGGCGGCCCTTAACATCAATGCGCCAACAGTCACATTGGTTCTGCTGTCTATAATGATGGCACCACCGTTTCTTTTATTTTCCTGATAAGGGTCAAAAGCCAGTTCATCAGCAGTTTTTATCTCCACACGGCCGATATCATTCAGTCCAAAAGTATCTGCATTTACCTTTTCTAAAGTATTGATGTTCACTTTATATAACACCTCGCGTATTTTGCAACGTGTCAATTTGCTTTGGTGCTGAATGAAGTAGGTGGCTGATGTATCTAATTCTCGGGTATCCATCCAGCAAATGTCGGCTTCAATAACATTCGAAACTATCGGTACCCTTTCTGCTTCTCCTATCATATCACCCCTGCTGATGTCAATTTCATCTTCGAGATGTAAAGTGATGGATTTCCCTTCTTCCGCAATGGCGTGTTCACCCTCAAAGGTTTCTAACTTAACAATTTTGGATTTCATCCCACTAGGAAAAACCTTTATCGTCTCTCCAACTCTTAAAGCACCACTTAGCACCCGACCAGCATAACCACGGTAATCATGCAATTCATCTGTTTGTGGACGCACGACCCACTGTACAGCCATTCTTGCTGGCAATAAATGGTCTACTTCGCGAACCGGAACTGTTTCTAAGTGTGCCAATAAGCTTTTACCTTTATACCAAGACATTGCTGCAGACTCATTTACGATATTGTCTCCGCGTAAAGCACTCACTGGTATAAAAGTCACTTCATGTAAATTCAGTTTGGTGGCCAAAGCATGATAATCTGCATGTATTTGATCAAAAACTTCTTCGCTGTAATCTACCATATCCATTTTATTCACACATACCACCACGTGCTCCAAAGCCAATAAAGAAACCAAATAAGAGTGACGGATAGTCTGCTCAATCACTCCTTTACGGGCGTCAATTAAAATGATGGCTAAATCCGCATTAGAGGCACCGGTCACCATATTTCGGGTGTACTGAATGTGCCCCGGTGTATCAGCAATGATGAATTTTCTTTTCTCGGTTTGGAAATATTTATAGGCCACATCAATGGTGATGCCTTGCTCACGTTCGGCTTTCAATCCATCGGTTAAAATAGCCAAATCAACAGTGCCGTCATCGTTTTTACGATTAGATTTTTGAATAGCTTCCAGTTGATCGGCTAAAATGGAATCGGTGTCATACAGTAACCGACCAATAAGGGTGCTTTTTCCATCGTCCACACTTCCTGCTGTTAAAAATTTTAATATATCCATTAAAAGTATCCTCCTTTTTTACGGTCTTCCATGGCTGCCTCAGAAACTTTATCATCCATACGGGCACCTCTTTCACTAATTTTTGATTGACTGATTTCTAAAATGATGTCATCAATCTCTGTTTTTTCTGATTCCACTGCTGCGGTGCAAGTCATATCACCAACGGTGCGGAAACGTACGCTTTTGGTATAGACTTCATCGTCAGCATCCATATTTAAAAATTTATGGGCTGCCATCCAAACGCCATTGCGGGCTATCACCTCACGATTATGGGAGTAATAGATGGATGGGATTTCTATGCTTTCTCTTTTGATGTAATTCCAAACGTCCAGTTCTGTCCAATTGCTGATTGGAAAAACCCTCACATTCTCTCCTTTGTGGATTTTGCCGTTAAAGGTATTCCATAATTCTGGTCGCTGACGCTTTGGATCCCATTGACCAAATTCATCACGAACAGAAAAAATGCGCTCTTTGGCTCTTGCTTTCTCCTCATCTCTTCTAGCTCCGCCGATACAGGCGTCAAATTGATTTTTTTCTATTGTTTCTAAAAGAGTGACTGTTTGTAATGCATTTCTGCTGGCATTCTTGCCCTTCTGTTCTATCACTTTCCCGCTATCAATCGCATCCTGAACGTGACCTATAATCAGCTTTTCGCCGATTTTCTCCATCATTCTATCACGAAATTCAATGACTTCAGGAAAATTATGTCCGGTATCCACATGCACTAGTGGAAAAGGGAATTTCCCCGGGCGAAAAGCTTTCTCTGCCAAACGCACCAAAGTGATGGAATCCTTTCCTCCCGAAAAAAGTAAGGCCGGCTTTTCAAATTGCCCTGCCACTTCTCTTAAAATCGCTATGGCCTCAGCCTCTAACTGGTCTAAATAATCCATTCTTTATTTTAGATATGAGTATGGAGATATGAGATTTGAGACCATATTGGTCTTAAATTCACACCCATACCCTAATTGAAATTTCATCTTTTACAATGATATACTTTGTCTTTTCACCGTTTACCCTAAACCTTTCACCTTACAACTTTCTAGGGTTTAAAAACTTCTTCTCCCGCACTGGTTTCATGTAATCCGCACTCCTTTTTGCTGGCATCCTCCCACCACCATCTTCCGGCTCTGAAATCCTCACCCGGCTGAACCGCTCTTGTACAAGGCTGACATCCAATGCTAGGGAAGCCTTTATCATGTAATGGGTTGTAAGGAACGTTTTTATCTTTCACATAGGCTTTCACATCCTCCAAAGTCCAGTTGAAAATAGGGTGTACTTTGATGAGTTGATGTGCTTCATCCCATTCTACCCAATCCATATCTTCACGGTTCGGAGATTGCTCTGCCCTTATCCCTGTGATCCAAACTTTCTGACCTGCTAAAGCTCTGTTTAAAGGCTCCACTTTACGAATGCCGCAACATTCTTTCCTGTTATCCACCGATTCGTAAAAACTGCTTGGCCCTTTTTTAGTGACCATTGCCTCTAATTTTTCCTTATCAGGATAATAGGCATGAATAGGTTTGCCGTATTTTTCTAAGGTGCGGTTCCAAGTATAATAGGTCTCCGTAAATAGCCTGCCTGTTTCCAAGGTAAAAACCTTAATGTCTAAATCCTGAGAAAAAATCATATCAGAAAGCACCTGATCTTCCCAACCAAAGCTGGTGGAAAATATCAATCCTTCTTCGAAGTGTTGAGCTAAAAAGTTTAAAACCTGTTGTGGAGATTTCCCTCTAACTGCTTTTTTAATTTCTTCTGTATCCATTTTTATATTCCCATGGTCTGTCTGTGTCCTCACAGACCATTTTCTTGAGTTTCATTACCTCGTTTCCATGGTCTGTGTCCCCACAGACCATTTCTTAAGTTTCATTACTTCAAAAATATGAGAGGTTTCCCTATTTGAGCAAGCTTTTGGAAGTTTAATTTAAATGTGTGATGTCTCCTGACGTCGACATGCCGGACTAAACTTTCCAACTCGTTTCCATGGTCTGTGTCCTCACAGACCATTTTCTGAGTTCCCTTATTTCGAAATACGAGAGGTCTCACTAACTATTTGAGCAAGCTTTTGAAAGTTTAACCTAAATGTGTAATGTCTTCTAACGTCGACATGCCGGACCAAACTTTCATTTTACAAACTAAATAAAAACTTACCAACTGCTCTTAAACTTACTAAAATCACAATGACTCCTACAGCAACCATAATGGTTTTTGCAGATAGTTTATTAGAAACCCGGGCCGCTATTGGTGAAGCAATAGCACTTCCCAAAACCAAACCTGCAACGGCATACCATCGCAAACCATCCAACATGGTCACAAAGGTAAGGGAACTCATTAAAGCAATGAAAAATCTGCTCAACTTCACAGTTCCCAAAGAATAGCGGGCATTTCTGCCCCCTGCAATCAATGAGGAGAGCACTATTGATCCCCAACCGCCGCCACCAACTGCATCTATAAACCCACCGGTAAAACCTAAAGTTCCAATTTTTTTGATTTTGCTCTTGTTTTTGATCGCTTTCTTTTTAAAAATCCCTGCTTTATTTAAAATAACGATTCCCAAAATAAAGGTATAAACAGAAATCAATGGTTTGGTATAATGGGCATATTCTTCTAAAGAAGATAAAATATAAGCCCCTGTTACAGCACCTATAATTCCTGGAAACAATAACAATTTGAATAATTTCTTGTTGATATTGCCCATACGGTAATGCATCCAACCGGCGATGCCATTACTTAAAATTTCAGAAATATGCACAGCCGTACTTGCTGAAGCCGGTGGAATACCCATGGATAAGGAGAAAGTTGTGGAAGTTACCCCGTAAGACATGCCAATGGCTCCATCTATCATCGCAAAGATAAAACCGGCAATCAAAAACCAATAGAATTGCGGATTTATCCCTTCCACATAACCTCTAAAAACTGGTTCTTGTTGCCAAATGGCATAAATGATAATTCCAGTAAACACTACCACAATGCTCCAAATCATCCAGCTTAAAGCTGCCGGAGATAATTTTTTCTCCTGCTTCTCGCTGACCAAACTGGCTGTGGCCTGATTGAGAACTTTCACTTTATGTGCGAAGTCTCCATTCAGGGTGTTGCGCAGTTTATTGACTTGCTCCAAAGTATCGTCTATCTCTTCAGGAATACTTTCATTCAAAACTTCTTTGATACGCTTGGCAACGGTTGGAGATTTTCCATTGGTGGATATGGCAATTTTAAGGTTTCCTTTCTTGACGATGGAACTCAAATAGAAATCGCACAATTCAGGGGTATCGGCTACATTGACCAGCAAACCTTTCTCTTTAGCGAGATTTCGGATATACTGATGTAATTCTCTATGATCTGTTGCAAGAATCACTAATTCCGCTCCATCAAGATCTGCGTCTTCAAATTTTCTTTCTATTAATTTGACAGACGGGTGATCTTGCACCAAGTTTCTTAGCTCGTTTAAAAACCGATCAGCAACTACGGTAATTTGCGCTTTCGGACTGTTCATGAGCATGGCATGGAGCTTCTCAAGCCCAACATTTCCACCTCCTACCAACAAAGTCTGGAAGTTTTGAAGCTTTAAAAAGACAGGAAATAATTCGTTCCCGCTCTCCGCTTCTGTATTTTCAATATCCTTATTCTGCGTCAACAAACTCATAAGAAGCCAAAATAGGCTGAAACAATGGATGCAAACTTACCACTTCTCCGATAACGATGACTGCGGGAGCACCAATTTTTTTCTCTTCAATCTGCTCTTGTATGGTATTCATAACCCCAATGGCGAAATTTTCCTTTGGGGTAGAGCCATTTTGAATGATGGCTATAGGCAATCTTCCCAAACCTTCTTTTTTGTAAATTGCTACGATCTCCGTGATTTTATTTACGCCCATCAAAATCACCACCGTAGCTTTGGTTTTAACGGCAACTTTCAAATCATTGGAGATTTCTCCATTGGCTTTAGTTCCTGTGATCACCCAAAAACTCTCGCTCACGCCACGATGTGTTAACGGGATTCCCTGCAAAGCAGGTACCGAGATGGAACTGGAAATACCAGGAATCACTTCTGTTTGGATGTTGTAGGAGTGTGCAAAATCAATCTCTTCATAACCTCTTCCAAAAACAAAAGGATCGCCACCTTTCAAACGCACCACATATCCATATCTCAAAGCGCTATCTACCAAAAGCTGATTGATTTCATGTTGTTTTAAAGAATGCTTTCCGGCTCTTTTACCCACAAATATTTTGAGGGCACTTTTAGGCGCCATTTCCAACAATGCGTCGTTCACTAAAGCATCGTATAAAACCACTTCGGCTTTGGCCAAAGCTTTTGCACCTTTGATGCTGATGAGCTCGGCGTCTCCTGGCCCTGCCCCAACTAATGTTATCTTCGGTTCTTGTACCATTTTTTATTTAGCTAATTCAGGATCCGGCCTGAAGGATTTTATCTGGTTTACAAAAGCATTCGCTTGCGCCAAATAAGCTTCAGCGAATGATGGAGAAGGTTCGTTTTTGTTGATTTGCAATACCAAATCAGAAAAATTATTGCTATTGAATTCGGCTGCATAGTTTTCATCGAAAGCTTTGATCACCCCTGACTGAGTGCTTTGATTGATGCCTTTATCTAGTAGCAAAGCTTTCGCCCCACTAACCAGGGTATTGTATGCATGATAAATGGCATCAGCCCAAGCTCCTTGTTCGTAAGCTTCCAAAGCCCAACCATATTTTTCCTCAGCTTCGTAAATCAAAGTTGCTACCAGATCAATTACCACACCGGCACATTCGCCCACACCAATGGCCGTCACAAAGGTCTCCTCGTGCCCCCAATCCACAAATTCATCATCTTGCACAGTACTTTGGTCGGCAATAGGCTTTAACAGTTGATAGAAATAGTCTTTCCCTAAATCATCATAATAATGATGGAAGTTTTGATAGGTATCCGCTTTAGTCTGATAATCATCTAAAATGGCTCTCAAAACATGTGTAGCTCTTTTAGATGGCACTTTTACCACTTTATCAGCCGCTCTTCCAATTCCGTCTCCAACAATTCCGCCGCCTAATAAAACCTGTACCGCCGGCATCACTCTTCCGTTCACTTTCATTGAACTTCCGTGGAAACCTATATGTGCCAATCCATGCTGGCCGCAGCTGTTCATGCAGCCGCTGATTTTTATTTTTATTTCTTTATTGTGGATGAAATCTGCATATTCATCATAAACCAAGGATTCCAAAACCCTGGAGAGCTCCATTGAATTGGAGATTCCTAAATTACAGGTATCAGTCCCCGGGCAAGTAGTTACGTCAGCCACGCTATCAAAACCAGGAGTTGCCAATTTCAATTCACTCAAAGCCAAAAACAGGGAAGGCAAAGCTTCTTTTCTTACATATTTTAACAACAGGCCCTGGTTGATGGTGATCCTGATTTCATCAGCAATTAAATGCTTCACAGCATCTACAAACTTACGGGCCTGGTCTGTTGGGATATCCCCAGTTTTCACTTTGATATAAACCCCAAAAAATTCCTTCTGTTTTTGCCCGAAAACATTGGTGGCCAGCCATAAATCATAAGCCAATTGCTGATCTCCTGGAATTTTCTCCTCTATAATAGCAGGCGGAATCTGAGGTTCAACAAGGGTATTCCGGTCGATTTTGAAATGTTTCACTTTATTGGCCACTTGCTCTTCAGCAACCAATTTCACGATCTCATCAATCCCTATTTTATTCACCAAAAATTTTAGTCGAGCTTTATTTCTATTGTTACGTTCTCCATATCTGTCAAATACCCTCAACAAGGCTTCGGCATACGGAATGATCAAATCTTCATGTAAGAACTCATGCACCACATGGGCCAAAGAAGGTTGCGCCCCCAAGCCGCCGCCTAATAAAACTTTAAATCCCCGCACTTCCAAACCATTATCTAACTTCAATTTAGGGATGAAACCTAAATCGTGGATGAAAGAGAAAGCAGTATCGGCTTCGCTGGATGAAAAAGCAAACTTGATTTTACGCCCCATCTCCTGGCAAATAGGATTTCTTAAAAAATACTCGAAAAAAGCCTGAGCATATGGCGAAACATCAAAAGGTTCTGCAGAGTCAATTCCGGCAGTTGGGGATGCCGTAACGTTTCTTACCGTATTGCCACAAGCTTCCCGTAAAGTGATATCCTCTTCCGCCAGCTTAGACCATAATTCCGGCGTACGGTCCAAACTTACATAATGGATTTGTATATCCTGGCGGGTGGTTAAATGTAGGTTAGCAGAAGCATATTCATCAGAGATGTCGGCGATTTTGAGCAATTGCTTAAAAGTAAGCTTCCCGAAAGGCAATTTAATACGTACCATTTGCACCCCCGGCTGGCGCTGACCATAGACACCACGGGCCAAACGCAAACTCCTGAATTTTTCCTCGTGGATTCTGCCTTCATGAAAAGCCCTGATCTTTTTTTCCAGGTCTATAATATCTTTTTCGACTATCGGATTCTCTAATTCCGTTCTAAAACTTTGCATAATCTTTCATTAATTAACAAAAAAACCTCTTCCTCGCTAAAGAGAAGAGGTCACTAACACACTAACTGAAATCTAGCGGCCTCTCCTCCCCGTATGATCTTGCTGAGGTTGCATCCAGCAACCTTGATTTGACGTGTTCAATAGAAAAATTGATTTTTTCATAAGGCAAATATATAAAGAATATAGATTTAGTAGACTTTATTTTAAAAAATATTTTTTCGAGCTTCTGCTATATGAATTTGGATGGATAAAATTGTTTTATTTGGAGAATGTTTTGGAAAATTTAAACATCAAGCAAAAAAAGATCATTATTCTATATAGATGCCAGCATTCCTTGAGTTCTTCCATCCCATACCATTAAAGAAAACAGCGCCTATGACCAGGTTTTGGGCGACATGATAAAAAGTAATGGTACTGAGTTGTGCTTATTTACCAAAGAATCTGCTGAGAAGAATCTAATTGCTGTATCCATTCCTGCAATGCAAGATAAGATAAGGGCTCCTCAAAAATACCATTAAACTGGTCTTTTTTATTCCATTACAACTAATGCGAATCAAGAGTTGAAAACACAGGGTTAAACATTCAAAATAACAGCTGATTGTTAGTAAAAACAACAATATAAATTTGAATAAAGCACTGAAAATCAGTATCTTAAAGAAGATTACCACATCGAACTTTAAGAATGATCCCCAAGGCAAAAGCCCTCAAATTAATCGCTATACACCTGTATATATGCCAGTTACATGACAATGAACTTAAACACTTATCTCAAAGATACAGCAATAATGATCAACCCGAGTTTACTGACCAGGAAATTATGGCCATTTACATTTATGCAATGCAACAGGAACAACGGTTCCGTATTTCACAAATCCATGCCTTTGCCAATGATTACCTGCGTTCCTGGTTTCCTGCCCTGCCTTCATACCAGGCCTTCAACAATCGCTTAAACCGATTAAGTGAACCTTTAAAGGCACTAACTGTCCATCTCATTACAGATTTAAAACCACAGGACTGTTCACAAAACACCAGCCTGTTGGATTCTATGCCCATTATTACCTGTTCGGGCAAACGTGCCGGAAAAGTAGCCCTGGAAATTACTGACAAGGGCTACTGCTCTACGAAATCCTTGTATTACTACGGGTTGAAATTGCATGTGCTTGCTTTTCAGCGCCCCAAACAGGTACCTTTTCCTGAACATATTGTACTCTCAACAGCTTCTGAAAATGATCTGACTGTATTTAAACACAACTGGGGTGAAATAACAGACCGTGATTTCTACGGCGATAAGGTATATCATCATACCGACTATTTTGAAGAACTGGCCTTAAACAACAGATCATCCATGTTTACTCCGGTTAAAGGGGTTAAAGGCATGCCAGAGATAAGCCAAATGCAGAACAAGGCCGCTGATGATTTATACTCTACAGCAGTTTCTAAGGTCAGGCAACCTATTGAATCGCTTTTCAATTGGCTTATTGAGAAAACAGATATTCAAAGAGCATCAAGGGTAAGGTCTGCTAAAGGATTGCTTGTGCATGTATTTGGCAGAATGGCCGCTGCTTTCTTTTATCTAATATTTAACTCTTGATTCGCATAACTAACTAACTTTAAACAAGTTGAAAATCATCTGGCCAGAAGAATAAACCAACCTAGCGAAATCCGAAAAGCTTAATGAGTAGGAGAAAAACATAAATTTATAAATCATGAAAAAAATTTTAATTGTAGCGGTAATGCTAACTGGATTGAGCTTTGCTTCTTTTGCTGATGAAGTGAAACAAGAAGAAAATCAGAAAACTTCAAAGAATGAAAAATCTAAATCTGATGGAGTGTATTGTATTGCAGGTTTAACAACTTGCGGAGAAACTTATATGCATTGTGATGACACTCCATTTGGAGATGATGAAGAATTTATAATTTATTTGCTGGAAGATCAAGCAAGGTGTGGAGGCTAAATTAATAATTGATAGAGATGGGAATTTTCCGATTTCTATCAATTTTTTCAAAAGATCATATTAGATATAAACATGAAAGTATTTTTTAATTTGCTACTCTTAATATTATTATTTAATAATTTTGCATTTTCACAAGAGATTGAAAAGGTATTAGCTAACGCTGATTATAAATTGACCCATCACTATGATACTTTAAATTATGACCATGTTCATTATGAAAATTATATTTCAATAATAAGTGCAAACTCAGTAATTTTCAAATGTATAGATAAAGAACTACAGGATTCAGCAATGATGATGAATTTTCGTAAAACAGGCTCTATGATGCCTGTTTCTAACGAAAAATATAATGAAGAAATCTTGTTCTTAAATACAAGGAAAAAAGAAATGTTTACAACTTCGGGGAAACTGATCGGTGATTTTATAGTAAAAAGAAATTTTCCGAATATTAGATGGAGGTTAGAATCCGAAAAGAAACTGCTTTTAGGTTATCAATGTCAAAAGGCTACTTGTAGTTTTCGTGGCAGAAACTATACTGCATGGTTTACTCAAGAAATACCTGTAAATGCCGCTTTAGGGAAATTTAATGGACTTCCTGGTCTCATTGTCTTTTTAGAAGATGAAACTAAAAGAATAAAGTATGAGTTGACAGCTTTTGTTGCTGAAGGAAACCTTAAAAAGTATACTGAGTCTGAAAAAGAATTAATAAGCTGGGAAAAATACATGCATTTAGTCCGATTTCTAAAAGACGATCCTTATGGTTTTCTCTCCCAAAGATTAGGGAGAAAAATAAATTTTGGGATACCACCTAAACCCATGAACCACAATCCTTTATTACCGAAATCACAAATCAATTTCCCATTAGAAACACTAGACTATTATACTAAAGAATAGAAATAAAATAATCTCCACCTAATTATGAAAATAACATTCTATCTTTTATTATTTTTATCTGCCACTTTCAAATTAATGCGCAAACGTCAGAAAAAATAATTATTCCCACCTTTTTTACCAACAACTATTTATCTTTGCAAAATGGGGAAAATCATTTTACCCAATCCTATAAATTAGGTTTCTCAGCAAATATTCAAGGTTTTAATTCTGGTTTGAGTGCAGAAGATTTAAACGGAGAGATTCTTATACCCGATTCAGTCAGTAATAACCTTAGGTGGAAGGAATTTGAAATTAATGTAGAACCAAATTATGAGTGGAAGGCAGGGGATTTCAGAATGATTGCCAAACTGCCTTTAAAATATCAGTTCATCAATTCTTATGATGAAAATTATTCCCAAAATAACAATGACAAAAGACTTCTGGTAAATGAAAATCTGAGCATCCGATATTACAAAGAAAGAGGCTTTTCTGGTAGCGTTTACTACATTAAAACTGCATCAGCAGGGGACCTATTGCAATCATATTCAGATTTAGTCTTAAATGACTATCGTAGCTTCACGCAAAACAATAAAATTTTCAGTACTTCCAAAAGATTTAATAGTGGGGCACTTTTAAGTTATAAAAACCCTGTTAAGATATTATTTTTGAATCTTTCAGCTTATTATCAGGAGATATACGCTAACAACATTGCCCATGGAACTGTTGATCAAAATTTATCTTATTCAGAAAGGATACCTATAGCAAATACCGCATCCTCATTTAACTTAAATTCAGACATCAGTAAATATATATTCAGCATCCGGTCGTCGCTAACTTTTTCTTATACTTTTCAATCGGGGAAAAGAAAGCAGTTTTTAAACACCCTGTTTTATCCTTTCCTTACCTCCTCACAAAGTTTAGGTGTTAAATGGAACGGGAGAATTGGTGAAAAATTAAGGTATGCTTACGATATCAGTCATCAATCTTATTTAAGTAAACCCAAACAATACGTCGCCCAACTAATCCCTTTTGAAATAAAAAACACAAGGCAAAAATTGGTTTTGGAATACAATATCAAAGAAAACTTCTTTGTAAAAGCCAACTCCTCATTTTTAAACAACAAAAACGATACTGGTTTAAATGCCAATTATATCTTTTTGGATTTTGCTGTAAGATATAAATTGAAAAAGCAGAAAATAGATTTTTCATTAGAGGCAAGAAATCTTATGAATATCAAAAATCACGAAGTTGCAACAACCACCTTAAACACACAAAGCTATTATTCTTATCCTTTACAGGGCAGGATGTTCATTTTTAAAACCCAATTTACTTTTTAGCTTAACAAGTGAATAGGTCTGTAACAGTTCGGTCCAATAGTCCAATAGCTGATTATTTTTCCAGACATCTATTCATTCTTTAAAATCTTTTCTGATCATTCTAAAATATTTAACACAAGCTTTTTAGACTATTTTTCACATCATTTGTGCTTATTTGGCATAGTAATGGTCTAATACCCATAAAACAAAAAAGCACATTATGAAGAAATTTATTCTATCAGCAATTGTGATTATCGCAATCGCATTTGGCGCCTCGGCACAAACTTATAAAAACAGTATAGGCTTAGGACTTGATTTTGGAGATCATTTCACATTAGCTGGCCCGTCGTTTAAACATTTTTTTAATGCTAACTCAGCTGGTCAGGCCGAATTGCTATTCGGAAATCACACCACGAGATTGAACGCCTTTTATCAATATCATCAAGGTATTAGAGGTGCAGAGGGTTTAGACTGGTATATTGGCGGTGGACCTGGCTTAAACTTTTATAGTGATGGGGGTTATGATAACACCACATTCTTGCTCATCCCAATGGTCGGCTTAGATTTTAAAATTCCTGGAGCACCTATAGCGATGGATTTTGACTGGAGACCAACCGCTTATATTGGAGACAATAGTGATTTTAGAGCCGGTAGATTCGGGTTTGGATTTAGAATCACTTTCTAAGAAATAAAAACGCTGCAAAAAAGCAAAGCCCTTCCCGAAAAAATCGAAAAAGGCTTTTATGCTCTTAAAATCCATCAGACCTTAATCTCCACTTCAACACCAGAAGGCAGTTCCAGTTTCATCAATGCATCAACAGTTTTTGCAGAGGCACTATAAATGTCTAGCAATCTTTTGTAAGAGCACAATTGAAATTGCTCTCTTGCTTTTTTGTTCACATGTGGAGAACGTAAGACGGTGTAAATCTTCTTCTCTGTTGGAAGAGGAATTGGACCACTAACCACTGCACCCGTAGGTTTCACAGTCTTTACGATTTTCTCAGCAGATTTATCCACCAAGTTGTAATCGTAAGATTTTAATTTGATTCTGATTCTTTGGCTCATTTTATTTGTTTTATGTTTCATCGTTAGAGCTATTTGTAACGGGAAACGGGTTTATCTTTATTTTGAAAGTTTTAAGTAATAGGTTATAAGTCTTAAGTAGAACAAGTTTTCACTTATAACTTTAAACTTACAACCTATAACTTTCTATGCGTTCACTTTTCCTTTTGCTTTTGCAATCACTTCGTCCTGAACACCTTTAGGAGCTGGTTCGTAGTGATCAAACTCCATGGTTGAAGTTGCTCTACCTGAAGTGATGGTACGTAATTGGGTCACATAACCAAACATTTCTGAAAGTGGCACCAAAGCTTTGATTACCTGAGCACCTGCTCTTGTGTCCATACCTTGCAACTGACCTCTTCTCCTGTTCAAATCCCCCATTACGTCACCCATGTTTTCTTCAGGAGTCAACACTTCAATCTTCATGATTGGCTCCATCAACACTGGCTTACATTTTGGCAATGCTTCGCGGAAAGCATTACGGGCAGCCAATTCAAAAGATAAAGCGTCTGAATCGACAGCGTGGAAAGAGCCATCAATCAAACGGACTTTCATACCTGTTACAGGGTAGCCTGCAAGAACACCATTGGTTAATGAGTTCTCGAAACCTTTCTGCACAGATGGAATGAATTCACGAGGAATTGAACCACCAGAAATTTCATTTTCGAATTGCAAACCAACTTTATCCTCGTCATTTGGAGAAATGATGATTTGAATGTCGGCGAATTTACCACGACCACCAGTTTGTTTCTTGTAAGTCTCTCGGTGTTGAGTAGTACCGGTGATGGCCTCTTTGTATGCAACTTGTGGCGCACCTTGGTTCACTTCCACTTTGAATTCACGTTTCAAACGATCCATCAAAATATCTAAGTGGAGCTCACCCATACCTTGGATGATGGTCTGTCCAGAATCTTCATCAGTGTGAACACGGAAAGTTGGATCCTCTTCAGCCAATTTATTCAAAGCCATACCCAATTTATCCACGTCAGCTTGAGTTTTAGGCTCGATCGCTAAACCGATAACCGGATCAGGGAAGTTCATAGATTCCAAAATAATTGGATTTTTCTCTTCGCAAAGTGTATCTCCGGTTTTGATGTCTTTAAACCCAACAACGGCAGCAATGTCTCCCGCTCCAACATTAGGAATTGGGTTTTGCTTATTCGCATGCATTTGGAAGATACGTGAAATACGTTCTTTATTTCCTGAACGGACATTGTAAACATAAGAACCTGCTTCCAAGTTTCCTGAGTACACTCTGATGAAACATAAACGACCTACGAAAGGATCGGTTGCAATTTTGAAAGCCAAAGCTGCAAATGGTTCTTTTTCGTCCGGTTTACGCAATAGCTCAGCACCTGTATCAGGGTGAGTTCCTTTAACACCTTCCTGATCCATTGGAGATGGCAACAATTCCATCACATAATCCAACATGGTTTGTACCCCTTTATTTTTGAAAGAAGAACCACAAACCATAGGAACGATAGAAGCATCAATTACTGCTTTACGCAAAGCATCTAGAATTTCACGTTCAGTGATAGATTCTGGATCGTCGAAGAATTTCTCCATCAGCGTCTCATCATAATCAGCAACGGCTTCCAATAATTTCTCTCTCCATTCTTTTGCTTCTTCAATCAAATCATCAGGAATAGGCACCTCAGTGAAAGTCATTCCCTTATCTTCTTCGTTCCAAACAATTCCACGGAAGTTGATCAAATCAACCACCCCTTTAAAACCGTCTTCAGCACCGATAGGGATTTGCAAAGGAACTGCATTAGACCCCAGCATCTCTTTAACCTGTTTCACAACTTTTAAGAAATCAGCACCAGCTCTGTCCATTTTGTTCACAAAACCGATCCGGGATACGTTATAGTTGTTGGCCAAACGCCAGTTGGTTTCTGATTGAGGCTCCACACCATCAACGGCAGAGAACAAGAACACCAGCCCATCCAATACACGTAAAGAACGGTTTACCTCAACGGTAAAATCCACGTGTCCCGGGGTATCTATAATATTGATATGGTAAGTTTGGTCTCTGTATTTCCAATCTACTGTGGTTGCAGCAGAAGTAATGGTAATGCCACGCTCCTGCTCCTGTGCCATCCAGTCCATGGTTGCCGCACCATCATGCACCTCACCAATTTTATGGCTCACACCAGCATAGTAAAGAATACGTTCGGTTGTTGTTGTTTTACCCGCATCAATGTGGGCTGCAATTCCAATGTTTCTTGTGTATTTTAAATCTCTTGACATTATAAAATGATTTATAGGATTTTTAAATGATTACACCGATTTTCAGTTTATGGCCAAAAATCGGTGTAAACCTATTAATCTATGTAATCTATGTTTTAGAATCTGAAATGAGAGAAAGCTTTGTTAGCCTCTGCCATTTTGTGTGTATCTTCTTTCTTTTTCACAGCTGCACCTTCGCCTTTTGCTGCAGAGATGATTTCACCAGCCAATTTTTCTGTCATGGTTTTTTCACCACGTTTCCTTGAGTAGCTGATCAACCATTTCATACCTAAAGCTATTTTACGCTCTGGCCTTACTTCAGTTGGCACTTGAAAGTTGGCACCACCCACACGTCTAGATTTAACCTCTACCGCAGGGCTGATGTTTACCAATGCTTTTTTCCATTGCTCTAAACCGTTTTCACTGGTTTTAGTCTCCACAATTTCAATAGCACTATAAAATATATCGTATGCAATGGATTTTTTTCCATCATACATCATGTTATTCACAAACCTGGTCACCATCACGTCGTTAAACTTCGGGTCAGGCAGAATGATTCTCTTTTTTGGTTTCGATTTTCTCATTGTCTTGTCCTCCGTTTAATTATTTCTTTTTCCCTTTTGCCGGTGCTGCTGCAACTTGTCCTGGTTTAGGTTTTTTAGTGCCGTATTTAGAACGACGTTGATTTCTTCCTGCAACTCCTGCTGTATCCAACGCACCACGAACGATGTGATAACGTACACCTGGCAAATCTTTCACTCTTCCACCACGTACCAAAACAATAGAGTGTTCCTGTAAGTTGTGACCTTCACCCGGAATGTATGCATTCACCTCTTTTCCATTGGTTAAACGTACACGGGCAACTTTACGCATGGCTGAGTTTGGTTTTTTAGGGGTAGTAGTATATACACGGGTACATACGCCTCTTCGCTGTGGACAGCTGTCCAACGCTGGGGATTTACTCTTGTCCTCCAGAGCTACTCTACCTTTCCTAACTAATTGTTGAATGGTTGGCATTAAGCTTTTTTTAAATTTTTTTTACTTATTTTTTAATCTTCTGTCTCAGAGCTTTTAACATCCCCAAGCAAAAGGACTGCAAAAGTAGGATTTTATTTTTTGATTTTCAATAGGTTGGAAAGATTTTTTTGAGGATTAAAATTGGTTGGATTTGTTTCGAAGAGAGTTGTAGTCGGTAATCGGTTGGATTTTCGTTGTGATTAGTTGTGGCTGGTAATGGGTTTGACTGTTTTATGGAAGAGGTGTGCTCTGATAAATAAGCCTATTGAACTACTTCAACTAATGAACTCTTTTACTAATGAACTTTAATGGCGTGTGCTGAAAAAGCATCAGGCTATCCATTCATAACTGCACAGGCATTTAGCCACTACTGCCTGTATCCCTACCAAGTCCGGGAGGCTGGCATTGCTATCCCTCACGCATATATAACATTAAATGATAGGGTCTTGTCTATTATCCCAAAAATAAAAAACCTCAATGATATTTTCTGAGACCCGATAAAACATTGAACAGTTTTTGTGTATCACACATTCCTAATTTCAGTTTGCTCAAACACAATGGGATAAAGAAAGAGATTCCCAGAAATTAATTTAATTGCAATTTCCATTTTATTTTCAAAATCTATCACTACTTTTTCTCTCCACCTATTTCGAATTTATTGAGCAATGTAATCGAAAGTATATTCCGCACTCGGTGAAAATTTGACATCATAAATCATTTTACTGAAAAATGCTTTGCTTTAAATTCATCAAATGAAATAAGCTCCCCTCTTTCAGCTTGCGCAAGCCCTTCTATTACCCCTTCTTTAACATGTTGAGGCAAGTCTTCCAAATTCTCTTGATGATTATTGTTCAACAACAAATCTTTAATTTGCCTTATCAGATTTAAATCTTCCAAATCTAACACCATCTTTGCTAATTCAATTTTTTCTTCTAAAATGCTCACACTCAAATTTACATTAATTCTTTTAGGGAATCATGAGCACTTGCTTAAACTTTCTTATGATTTTCTTCTGTTTTAATAACTTTCAATGTATCATCTCTTAAACTTTCAATATATTATTTCTTACCCAGAATGTAAAGATATTATATATTAGAGAAATAAAAAAATATTTAGATTAAATAAAAAATCATTTAAATTAAATGGATTGTTGAGGATTTTTTTCTGAATTTTAATGAAACTCCCATTTAAAGCTGCTATAAAAATCCTATCTCTTTACAAGTTAAATTTGTGTCAATACAAATTTTTATTTAAAAATTTTAGTCAAAAAACTACACTTATTCTTTTTTATAGGTCATATTCCAAATATTATTCTTTTTTTTAAAAAAAGATATATAAAATATTGAGAAATAAACATCGCTGAATAGCAGTGACAAATACTACACTTAGCCATCATTAAAGCCCACAAATCGCTAAAAAAAATCTACAACAAAATTAAAAAAAATTAATATAAAGTAAAATAAGCATGTTGTTTGCGGGATTTAAACCAGATCTCCGTCATCTCTCAGCGGAATAAAAAATAAATTTATCAGATAATCATTTAACACCATTAATCATGAACAAAAAAATAGCCTTGAATTTGGGCAGCATCCGCATGTCCCATTACAAAGATCATTTAAAAATATTTAAGGGCTTAGGGGCTTTACTAATCTTATTCGGAATTTTTATTACAGGCTGTAAAAAAGATGAATACACAGGTGAAGTAACCGGGCTCTGCCCGATTGTGATAAGCACCGATCCTATGGATAAGGCGGTGGATGTTGTAACCAATAAACTCATTAGTGCAACATTTAATACCTCAATGAATGCAACAACAATTACCAGCAGTTCTTTTACGATTAAGCAAGGTGTAAATTTAATTGCCGGAACAGTTGCCCCAACAAGTGACGGCGCGGTGTTTACCTTTAAACCCAGTGCCGATTTACTGCCCTTTACCACCTATGCTGGTAAAATGGCCAAGGGTGTTACCGACACTTTGCGTACAGCAATGGTAGAAGACTATAATTGGACGTTTACCACACTCCCGAGAATCACCTTAACTGCTAACCCTGTAAATGGTGGCACATTAACCGGTGCCGGAGATTTTGCCCAAAGTTCCACCGCAACCGTTTCGGCTGCTGCATCAACAGGCTTTGTATTTTCTAATTGGACCGAAAACGGAATCATTGTATCAACGAGTTCAAGCTATACTTTCAAAATGAATGGTAACAGAAGTTTGGTAGCTAATTTTGCTCCGGTACCGGTTGGTAATTCTGCCGTTAATTTATCCGCTAACCCTGCTGCTGGTGGAAACACTACGGGTGCAGGTGCTTATGCAACAGGTTCTTTAGTAACGGTAACTGCAGCTGCAAATACCGGCTACACCTTTACAAATTGGACAGAAAACAACGTTGTGGTTTCCAACAGTTCAAGCTATCAGTTTATTTTAACTGGAAACAGAGCCTTAGTAGCTAACTTCAAATTAATTCCTTCTACCCAGTTTGCATTAATCCTGTCCTCAAATCCTCCGGCAGGTGGAACGACTGACGGTGAAGGACCTTATGCCGCAGGAACGTCTGTAACTGCAATTGCTGCTGTAAATACCGGCTATAACTTTACCAACTGGACAGAAAATGGGGCCGTTGTTTCTACCAGTGCCAACTATACCTTTCCGTTAAACGGAAACAGAACATTGGTTGCTAATTTTACGATTAAAACCTATACTTTAAACGTAACAGCAGTAAACGGATCGGTAACTAAAAACCCTGATCAGGCTACCTATAACCATGGTACCAATGTACTATTAACTGCTGCACCAAATACCGGTTACCAATTTACAGGCTGGAGCGGCGATGCTTCCGGAAATGCCAATCCATTAACAGTAAGTATGATTGCCAACAAAAATATTACTGCAAACTTCGCAGTTATTGTTTTACCTGCAACCATCTTAGCAAGTGCCTCTAATTTTGGTGCATTTGGTGGCAATGCCGGAATTACCAACCAGGGATTAAACACCATGATTAATAACGGCGAAATAGGAACTACTGCGGCCTCAACTTTAATTACTGGCTTTCATGATGGATTAACCGGCGACGTTTACACAGAAACTCCATTAAATAAAGGAAACGTATCAGGCGGAATTTTCACTGCCCCTCCTGCTCCCGGCACCGCTACCTCCTTTACCGTAGCTACCAAAGGATTGGCTGATGCAAATACGGCCTATATATTTATTTCCCCGGCTTCAAAACCAGGTGGTTCTGATCCGGGTGCCGGCGAATTGGGTGGTTTAACCTTAGCTCCGGGAGTATATA
Source organism: Pelobium sp. (assembly GCA_965218985.1). Taxonomy (GTDB): domain Bacteria; phylum Bacteroidota; class Bacteroidia; order Sphingobacteriales; family Sphingobacteriaceae; genus Pseudopedobacter. The sequence goes on along the minus strand of CBDCMP010000007.1, from coordinate 2,749,058 downwards.
AATCTGCCGGTGCTACTTTTGATATAAAAAACGGCGACCTTACCTTAGATGCCAAAGGCGACCCTAATGCACAATGGTTTTTCCAAACTGCAGCACGTTTAACTGTTGGTATTGCCGGCCCGGCTGGTGCCAGAAGTGTGAAACTGATTAATGGCGCCCTGGCCAAAAATGTATACTGGTATGTAGGTAGTGACGCAGTCATTAATGCTGCAGGAGGTGGCGTTATGGTGGGCAATATCATTTCATCAGCAGGGGTTACTTTTTCTACCGCTGGCAATGCAGTGCAAACGGTGTTAAACGGCAGAGCACTTTCTCTTAACGCCTCTGTAACTATGGTAAATACAACCATCAATGTACCTGCTAACTAAATAAATGCATTTGCAAATCCCGTTAAAACGGGATTTGCAAATGCTTTACATAAAAATTTAAATCATAAAAGGAATATCATGATACCAAATAATAAAACAATTAAGAAAACCATCATTTGCTCACTGCTGATGATGTTAGCCATCAGCAATACCCGTGCACAAACATGGTGGTTTGGAGTTTCAGGAGCTGGTAATTTAAATTACTTATCAGGTACCACCCAAAGATTAGACAATGCTTATTTTGTGCCCAAAGCCTTTCACAAGGGAACCAGCGTAAGACCTTATGGTTCTGTGTTATTAGAATATAATTCAGATAAAATCTTTGGTTTTATCCTGAATGCAGCCTATGACGGACGCGGCGGAAAATTTGATGATGTTATAGCTCCGTGTAATTGCCCTGCAACTTTGAAAACTAATTTAAGTTACATTGCCCTCGAGCCAAGTTTAAGGCTAAATTTGGGTAATGCTTCGCCTCTTTATCTGTTCGTAGGCCCAAGAGTGGCTTTCAATTTAGAAAAAAATTACGAATACACACAATTAAAGCAGACAGACCGGTCCGGATCGTTTAGTGCCATAAATAAAACGATATTTTCCGGTCAGGTGGGTTTAGGCTATGATTACCTTATTTCTTCGCCTGGAAGTAAGACAGCGGTTGTCTTATCTCCTTTTGTATCTTATCATCCCTATTTTGGGCAGGAACCGCGTAGCATTGAAAGCTTGTCGGTCACCACCGGAAGGGCTGGCATAGCATTAAAGTTTGGCAAAGGCGGAAAACAGAAAATCATGGTAAGCGAAGCTGTAACGGTACCTGACCGTGAAGTGGATTTCTCTGTAAGAGCTCCAAAGATAATTCCTATGGAACGTGAAGTCAGTGAGACTTTACCCTTATTGAATTATGTATTTTTTGATAAAGAATCTAATGCTATTCCTGATCGTTACATAAAACTGAGCAATACGGCTGCAGCTGACTTCAAAGAAGTTCAATTGCAAAATGCGCAAACACCAAACACTAACGGACGTTCTTCCAGACAATTAAACGTATATTACAACATCCTGAATATTATTGGCGACCGTATGCGTGCCAATCCCGGATCTTCAGTGGATTTAAGCGGTGCATCTGCAAATGGCCCGGAAGAAGGAAAATTTTTTGCTGAAGAAATTAAACAGTATTTGACCTCTGTGTTTGGCATCAGTGAATCCAGAATCACTACACAGGGACGTACCAAGCCTTTAATCCCTTCAGAGCAGCCCGGTGCCACTAAAGAACTTGTTTTATTGAAACAAGGCGACAGAAGAGTGGATATCACCAGTTCCTCTCCGGAATTAGCATTAGAAGTAGGAGGCGGAATGATGAAACCGGTGATCATTCAAACAAAAATAGAAGACCCTTTAGATAGTCACCTAATCTTTAACACAGACGGAGCTGCTGATCTGTTAAAATCTTACACCATTGATGTTACGGATAGCAGAGGCCGGGTTCAGCATTTCGGTCCTTATAAACGCGATCAGGAAAGCATTTCCGGTAAAACCATTCTGGGCGCAAATCAGCAGGGCGATTATACCATTAACATGAATGGCATCGCTAAAAACGGAACAATGGTTAAAAAAGAAGCCACCGTTCATTTAACCCGCCAGGATGAAATGGTGGAAAAAGGATACCGTTACAGTATTTTATTTGATTTTGATAAAACAAAGACCATTGCATCTTATAAAAAATTCCTGACTGATGTGGTGAGTCCCTTAATCTCTGATGGTTCCACGGTCATCATCCACGGACATACAGATATAATTGGAACCGAAGAATACAACCATACCCTGTCTCATGACAGGGCCATGGAAGCAGAAAAAATTCTGGAACAGGCATTAAGCAATTCCGGCAAAAAGAATGTGGCTTTTGAAACCTATGGTTTTGGAGAAGATTTAAGTGAGGCTCCTTTTGGGAACACCTTACCAGAAGAGCGCTTTTATAACCGAACTGTTGTTATCGATATCAGCTCATCTAAATAATTTAATTTGCTTAAAGCATGAAGGGTGGGCTTTGGCTCACCCTTTTTTAATCCAAAATTTCTCTGATAGCTGGAAAATTGATTTTTATCAATTATCCCTCTTTAAGGGTTTAGGAGCGCACCTTTAAATGCTAAGTCTTGATCATCATAACCGTATTTCCATCTTTTAGCTCGTTGCCGTTTGAATCCAGCATACTATCCTCAGTATCGGTTTCAACCCTACCTCATAAAGGAACCCATTCATGAAAACATTGTGGACATACGATATGGTTTTAGTCTGGGTAACTTAGTTTCACTCCACCCACGATTTTCTCTTTTGATTTTATCCCTTAAAAATTCATAATTCTCCCCTTCAGAACAGTCTAACCCCCACACTCAATATTGCAATCATACGGGTCGTTAAAATCAACTAAGGGGTCAGAAAACCAGAGATAATTACGGAGAATTGACTTTTTAAGATTATCCCCCTATTGGATAGTATTTAAACAAAAGTCCATGCTTCATTTTTATATCATATCCGTCGTCCCCACGCAGTATCAATCCTGCCATAGGCTGAAATAAAAAATCTCCTCTCTCATCTTAAAAATATCTTCACTAACTCTTAGATGTTAATTCAATACTCCCCAATCAAACTCTCAGCAGGTATTCCCAAAACCTCATGCAATTTCCTGATCATACTTAAGCTCAATTTTCTTTTGCCACTTAATATTTCAGATTGCCTGCTCCTGGCTCCCAATATTTCTGAAAGTGCTGAGGTGGGTTTATTAAGTTGTTCTAACCTGAATTTGATAGCCTCAATGGGGGATGGCGGCGCAATAGGATAATTCGCAATTTCATAGTATTCAATTACCAGAGAAAACAACTCTAACTCTTCAGATTTTGAACTGTCCGTATCTAAATCCAATTGCATCAATTCATAAACATGAGCTAAAGCATCCTCATATTCTTCTTCTGTTTTAATTACTTTTAACATAGATTTAATTTTTAATACGCATGCCTCAAAGCAACCCCATTTCTCAATCCGGTATGCTTTCCTTCATCAACCGTTAAACCGCCATTTACCAAAACATATTCAAAACCTGTGGAAAAAGCGTGAGGCTTCTCATAAGTGGAATGATCAATCACCTTATCAGGATCAAAAATCACAATATCAGCCTTCATTCCTTCTTTGATCAATCCACGGTCTTTCAATTGAAATTTTTGGGCAGGCAAAGAAGTCATTCTTCTGATCGCTTCCTCTAAACTAATTACCTTTTCTTCTCTCACATACTTTCCCAGCACACGGGCATTGGTCCCATACCCTCTCGGATGGGGCATTCCGGCTCCAAACTCCCTGATGCCTGCATCGCAAGCCGGCATGTTAAAAGGATATTTCATGATGTTCTTTAAATCATATTCCCCCATTCCGTGAAAAACGGCACTTGCTCCACCACGCTCAACGATTTGCAAAACGGTCTCTGCTTCGGCTTTTGCTTTATGCCTCTCCCCACGCATTAAATTAATTTCCTCTATACTTTTTCCGTTATAAGAGGTGTCTGGAGAATAGTAAGCTACCACGGCGTAATCAAAATGCTTCAACTTTCTTCTTTTCAAACTGGCCAGCATTTCTTCAATGGCTTTTTTCCTGATTTCGGGTTTACTTAACCTTGCATTGATGGAATCCTGTCCGTCGGCTAAAATATCATCAGGAACTAAGGTGCTGATGGAGGTGCTGCTTGCCGTATAAGGATATTGATCTATGGTTACATCCATTCCTGCTGAACGGGCTTGCTTCACCATTTCCAAAGTTTGGTCGCTTTCTCCCCAATTCTGTTGACCTCCAATCTTAAAATGAGAAATCTCCACTGGCAAATCAGCTTCTTTCCCTACTGTTAAAGCTTCCGCGATGGCTTCTTTGACTTGATCCGATTCACTGCGCATATGCGTGGCATATATACCATGGTATTTGGAAGCCACTTTAGCCAGGGCTACAATCTCAGGTGTTTTGGTATAAGTTCCGGGGATGTAAATCAAGCCAGTTGATAATCCAACAGCACCATCCTTCATTCCCTGCTCCACTACAGCTTCCATTTTTTCCAACTCCTGTGCTGATGGATCACGGTTGGCTTTGCCCATCACCGCTTTTCTCACATCATTATGCCCGATCAACACGCCCACATTGATGGATAACCTCGCGGAATCAATAAAATCCAAATATCTTTTAATGTTAGTTTGAGAGGATCCGCAGTTACCGGTAATCACCGTGGTAACTCCGTCATAAATAAAGCTTGGTGCAGTTGGAGTCTTCTTTTCATCTCCTTCGATATGTGTATGGACGTCGATGAAACCGGGAGCAAGAATCATGCTTTTAGCGTCAATCACCTTGGTGGCGCTTCCACCAATCACCGGGGCAATCTTAACAATTAAATTTCCTTTGATCCCGACATCAGATCTATACCAACTATTTCCTGTCCCATCTAAAATTCTGGCATTTTTAATTAGGACATCGTATTGTTGAGCCTGAAGTTGGTAGGCGAATAAAAGGAAGAAGACCGAATAGATGTATTTCATAAACCCAATCTACTAAAGTTTCTAAAATAAAAAAAACCCGAAAGCGATGCTCACGGGTTTTAATAAAAGGAATAATAAAATTATTTCCCAGCTTCTTTATTTTTCATCTCTTGAACCTCAAGACGGATAGCTTGCGAAAGATTTTTAAGGTCTTGCATGCCTTTTCTCACTCTTGTTCCAGCTGCGCTGTTTCCTTTGTTGTAGAATTTGTCAGCATCACCCTCAAGCTCTGCCACTAATTTTTTTACTTCTTCAAATTTTTTCATTTTCAAATACTCCTTTTTAGTTTTTATGGTTAGTATTATTTTCTTACTTAAGCTAATGTAGAATGTTTTTTCGTAAAAAAAAATATTTTAAAAGGTTAAAATCTGCTCTACAGGCCTTTTTTTTCCACATTTTAAAGAATTTAACATATCAGCACCTGGCTTAAACTCACAAGATGCTGATAATCAAATATATGTATATAGTTAATATACAAAAATGCCTCTAGTAATAATTTAGAGGCGTTTTTCAACTTCTGGCATCTTAAGCGTTGACTTCTTTTTTATCTTTATAATAGCCTTTCTCCAGTTTCTCTCTCACTTCGCTAAAGGCGTCAACGGTTCTTTTTACATCCTCCAACGTGTGCATGGCTGTCGGAATCAGTCTTAGCATGATCAAACCTTTTGGGATGACCGGGTAGATCACTATTGAGCAGAAAATCCCATAATTCTCTCTTAAATCCATAGTGATCGCAGTAGCTTCACTCAATTCTCCTTTAAAAAAAACAGGGGTGACCACTGAATTGGTGCTTCCGATATTAAACCCTTTCTCTTTTAATCCAGACTGTAAGTTATTGGCGATGTCCCATAATTTAGTTCTTAATTCAGGCTTATTTCTCAACAGTTCTAAACGTTTCTTTAAACCAATCACCATTGGCATAGGCAATGATTTGGCAAAGGTTTGCGAACGCATATTGTATCTCAGGTAATTGGTTATTTCCTCATTGGAAGCGATGAAGGCTCCAATACCAGCCATCGACTTTGCGAAAGTTCCGAAATAAACATCAACGCCATCTATACAATTCTGATGTTCGTGAGTACCCGCCCCTGTTGCTCCCATAGTTCCAAAACCATGTGCATCATCAATCAACAATCGAAATTTGAAATCTCTTTTAAAGTCTACGATTTCTTTAAGTTTCCCTTGGGCTCCAGACATCCCAAAAACGCCTTCTGTGATCACTAAAATCCCTCCACCACTTTGTTCGGTTAATTTTGTAGCCCGCTCCAATTGCTTCTGAAGGCTATCCATATCATTATGTTGGTAAACATAGCGTTTACCCATATGCAAGCGAACGCCATCAATAATACAAGCATGTGATTCAGCATCATAAACAATGACATCGTTTCTATCCACTAAGGCATCTATGGCCGACATGATTCCCTGATAGCCATAATTTAAAAGAAATGAATCTTCAAAACCTGTGAATTCTGCCAAAGCTTGTTCTAAAGCCTCATGATGACTGGAGTTGCCAGACATCATCCTGGCACCCATTGGATAGGCCATTCCATAATCTAAAGCAGCTTTTGCATCAGCTGCTCTCACTTCGGGATGATTGGCTAAACCTAAATAGTTATTTAAACTCCAAACCAGGTGTTCTTTCCCTCTAAAATTCATGTGAGGTGCAATCTCTCCCTCCAATTTTGGGAAAGAGAAATATCCATGAGACCATTTTTGGTGCTGACCAAGCGGCCCCATGTTCTTTGCTATCTTCTCAAAAATATCCAAATTATTATTTTTATATATGTGTATGCTATTCAAAAAACCCTGCAAATTTAGTCTTTCTGTCTATGATTAACAAAACAGTTCGACCTTAGTTAAAATAGTAAAGCCATTCTGACAATAGAATGGCTTTATCATCTAATTATTAACAGGTTAATCTACATTATCATGCAAGAAAGAATTGTTGGGTCTTATCTCTGTCTGCCCATCTTCACTGCTTAGCGTGAATCTGGAAACCTGTGATTCCGAGGAGTGAGGAACTTCTTTAAGTTCCATTTGTTTTCTTTTATAAGCCGGAATATTCTCCAGCTCCTGCAAACCACTTGTCGAACGTAATTTTGTACTCAATTCTTTAAGTTTCAAAATACGTTCCTTCGATTTGCGCAGTTGTTCCTCCACGGAAGCGTCAGTTTTGTTATCATCTTCATTAACAGGATCTTCTGAAGTCATTTCCTCTTCCACTATGGCAGGACTTGAGAATTCAGATTCTGATATTTTTAAGTTAAATCCAAAATCATCAACTTCTTTGATTTCTTCCTCTTTCTCCTCTTCAAACAATTGATGCTTAACCACTTCTTCATCAGAAACGCCCTTGCTATCCGTTTTAGATTTGAACATGTCTGCGAACAAATTAGCTTGTGCAACAGGTTTTTCCTCAGACTTCATCACCGGTTCCGGATGCTTTTCAGTTTGTTCGGCTTCTGCCGGAGTGGCTTTTTTAGAGAATTCATTGATCGGTTTTATCAAGGGAGTCTCAGTGGTTAAAAATTGCTTTTTCGGCTGGCTTTGTTTGGTTTGTTCTCTTTCTTCCTGGGTTTGAAACCCAGTAGCGATGATGGTCACAGAGATGTTATCTCCTAAATCTGCATCATTGCAGTTACCCCATATCAAATCTGCAGATAACCCCGCCTGTTCCTGAATGAAATCTGTGATGACACTCACTTCATCCATCGTTACCTCTTTCTCGCCAGAACTGATATTCAATAATATATATCTGGCTCCTTCTATTTCGTTATCTTTTAATAATGGGGAAGATAATGCGCCTTCAACCGCTTTTAAGGCTCTGTTCTCACCTTCAGCTGAAAAACTTCCCATGATGGCCACCCCGCTATCTTTCATTACAGTGCGGACATCTTTGAAATCCACGTTGATATAACCTGGTACCGTGATGATTTCTGCAATACCTTTTGCAGCGGTGGTTAAAATATCATCGGCCTGACCGAAAGCTGATCCCAGTGTCAAATTTCCGAATATCTCCCTCAGGCGATCATTTGAAATCACGAGATAAGAATCCACATATTTCTTTAACTCCTCTAAACCTTCCTCAGCCTGCATTTTCCTTCTTTTTCCTTCAAAAGAAAAAGGAGTGGTGATGATAGCCACGGTAAGAATATCCAATTCTTTGGCCGCTTTGGCAATGATGGGACTTGCCCCGGTTCCGGTTCCTCCACCCATCCCGGCAGTGATGAAAAGCATTCGGGTGTTTGAGCCCAGCATGTCTTTCAGATCATCAATATTTTCAATAGCAGAGTTTTTACCCACTTCCGGTATCGAGCCTGCCCCCATTCCTTCAGTTAAACTAGCTCCTAATTGCACCTTGTTAGGAATTGGACTTAATTCTAAAGCCTGTGCATCTGTGTTACAAATAATGAAATCAACACCCGTGATCCCTTGTCTGTACATGTGATTCACTGCATTACCTCCGCCACCTCCCACACCAATGACTTTGATGATTGATGACTTTTCTTTTAACATTTCAAACTGCATATCCTTAATTATCAGTTAGTAAGTTTTTATAATTATGACTTTATTCCTTCTTGTAATAATATAAAATTTTCCACATTAGTTATCCACAATTGTTAATAGTGTGGAAAACTTGGTTTTTGTTGAAAACTACTTTAAAAAGTCCTGATCAGAAATATCATCCTTGATGAATTTCTTAGTCCCTTCCAATAAGGAAGCAAACAAGCCACGACTTTTTCTTGGACTATCCAGCGTTGACTTCACTTCGCCTGAGGAGTAGCTATCTTTTTGAGCTTCGTTCTCCACTTTCTCTATACCTTTAATCAACAAGCCAATACCTGTTGCATACATCGGGCTTTTTAAGTCCTCATAAACATTCTTCGGAAGGTTTTCATTTTTTGCCAGATGTTCATTGGGATAACCTACGCGGCAATCCAAGCCAGTGACATATTCTATTAATTGAGGCAAATGTCTTAATAAAGCCCCTCCGCCTGTCACCACAATTCCACCAATGAGTTTTTTCTCGTAACCTGAGGATTTAATCTCATAATGTACATGATCAATGATCTCTTCCATGCGAGCCTGAATCACAAAAGCCAAATTCTTTACCGATATCTCTTTAGGATCTCGGCCTCTTAAGCCGGGCACACAAATGATTTCATTTTCCTTGTTCTCTTCGGCTAAGGCAGATCCAAATTTCACTTTCAACAGTTCCGCCTGGTTACGCATCACGGCACAACCTTCTCTGATATCTTCGGTCACACTGTTACCTCCAAAAGGAATGACAGCGGTATGTCTGATGATTCCTTCATGAAAAATCGCCACATCAGTGGTTCCACCACCTATATCCACCAACACCACACCGGCTTCTTTCTCCTCTTCACTTAAGACAGATTCTGACGATGCCAAAGGCTCTAAAATCAGGTCTTGGGTCTCCAATCCACCCTGATCCACACATTTCATAATATTTTTAATCGCAGTGACCTGTCCGGTGATGATGTGAAAGTTGGCTTCCAGCCTTACGCCTGCCATTCCAACAGGATCTTTAATTCCAGGCTCATTATCCACAGTGAACTCCTGAGGGAGCACATGAATGATCTCTTCACCCGGGTTCATCGCCAGTTTATACATATCATCTATCAGGCGGTCGATATCTCTTTTATTGATCTCATTGCTCAAATCCTTTCTGGTAAGAATTCCGCGGTGTTGCAGGCTTTTGATATGCTGACCTGCGATACCCACACTCACTATCTTCACATCTACATTTGATTGTGTGCTCCCTTCCTCCACAGCTTGTAAAATCCCTTTCACTGTTTTTGCGATATTAGAGACCACTCCGCGAGTGACCCCGGCAGACTCTGCCTTACCTAAACCTAACACTTCTATCTTACCGTGTTCATTCCTCCTGCCCACTATCACACAAATCTTTGTGGTACCGATATCGAGACCAACTACTATGGATGAGCTTTTTGATTGTTTTGTGCTACCTTTTTCCATATTAAAGTATATTTTTTATTGAATCTTTTATTTCTGTTTTCATACTATCTCTTTGAATTGGCACAGGTACCGCCCGATGTGTCAAGCTGGAATCCCTTCTTTCGCAAACAATTTGTCCATCAAATTTCAGATTAATGGTGCTATACCTGTCCCAACCAACTTTCGGCAATGCTTTCTTATAAAAAAGTAACAAGTTTCTAAATTTTTCTTTCACATTGCTGGCATCTCCCAATATGATTTTCTGTTTACCAACCCTAGGAACCAACTCTATGTCCTGATGATCATTCACGTACATCTGCACTATTTGTTCACTCCAAAGTGTATCGGCGTCTATATATTTAGCAGTGGTGAAAAGCCCCCTCCCCAAATCTGTTCTCAATGTATCCACCTTGCCAGAGAAGCCTTCCGAAATCGCCCCGTTAGCTACCAGAACTCTGGCGGTAAAATGATCAGACAATGGGATTTTCAATCCATTTTGATCAATGTAAAAATCCTGGCCAGCTCTATTGAGCACCCTTAACACTGGCACTCTTTGCTTAATGTCGGCATGAATTACGCCATCCATATCTGCATAAACTTTAGCATATTCAATAAATGGATTGGCCTTCAACTTGTCTTCCAATGTTTGAATATTAATTCCGCTTAGTCTTCTGCCCATCAATAAACCATTCTTCTCCTTTAAAATCTCATCCACTTCGGCCCTTTCTATAAAAAATTGGTTGCCTGGTAAAATCACTTCAACCTTGGCGCAAGTGGTTTCTGATTTTTTAATCTCAATGAAACTCATCAGCACCACCAGGCCACTTAGACTTAACATCCAAATAAATGTGGTTAAAACTGCTCTCCAATCGATCTTTTTAAGCATGTTGCATCATATTTTTTAAAGGATTAACCAGTGTATCTATGTCTCCTGCCCCAACTGTTAAAAGTAGCTCAGGTTTTTCATTTTTAATGATCTGTAAGACTTCTTCTTTTCCACAAACACGCACTTTATCCACATCCATTCCATTGGCAAGCATCTGACTATTAACGCCTTCAATTGGCAATTCTCTTGCCGGATAAATCTCCAGCAATAAAAGCTCGTCAGCGGTGCTTAAAACCGAAATGAAATCTTTTACAAAATCCCTTGTTCTGGTATAAAGATGAGGTTGAAAAATCACTGTCAGTTTTTTATCTGGATATAAAGATCTCACTGCTTTGAAACAAGCCTTCAGCTCTTCAGGGTGATGGGCGTAATCATCAATATAAATGCGATCCTGTTGCTGAACCTGATACTCAAACCGTCTCTTCACTCCTTTAAAAGAGGTTAATCCTTCGCGGATTTCATCGGGCGTAATTCTCATGGATAAAGCAACTTCAATCGCTGCCACCGCATTTTCAATATTGTGCTGACCAGGTAGCCCAAATTCCAGGCCTTCCATCAACAAACCGGCATTTTTAAAATCAAAATAGAACTTGCCTTCTTCAATCCTGATGTTAAACCCTACAGCATCTGCATCTTGCTCAATGCTATAGGTTCTCCCATTCTCTAATGGGAGATTCTTCTTAAATATCAATTTCCCATCCGGTTTTACCTGGCGGACGAATAACCTGAATGACTCCTGTAACTGCTTCTCCTCTCCGTAAATATCCAGATGATCAGCATCCATAGAGGTGATGACCGCCAAATCAGGATGTAATCTTAAAAAAGAACGATCATATTCATCTGCCTCCACCACCATCACGCTGCTGTTTCCAATTAATAGATTACTTTGATAATTACTGCTGATTCCTCCTAAGAAAGCAGAACATTGCACGCCTCCAACCCGCAATAAATGAGCTATCAGGCAACTGGTGGTAGTTTTACCATGAGTGCCTGCAACCGCAATGCAGAACATTCCTTTAGAGATCAAACCTAAAACCTCTGATCTTTTATGAATAGCAAAACCTTTACTTTTAAAATAATTTAAAATCTGGCTCTCTGCAGGCACGGCCGGCGTATAAATGATGAGCGTTGCTCCGTCTGCTTGTTGAAATGAAATAGGAATCAAAGATGCAGTATCTTCATAAATGATACAAATACCTTCATTTTTCAAAGCCAATGTGAGAGCTGTGCTGGTTTTGTCATATCCACAAACTACTAAACCTTTATGCTGAAAATAACGGGCAAGGCCACTCATCCCGATACCGCCGATACCGATGAGGTAAACTCTTTTTATATGTGCCAGTTCTATCATTAATTTGCAATTTTCATGATTTCCAATGCAATCTGTTCATCTGCATTTGGCAGAGCCAAATCACCTATCCTTTGAGAAAGAGACTTCATAAGTGCCTCATCTTTTAATAATTTGATGGTTTGCTCCACCAGTTCTGATTCAGCATGTTTATCAGCAATTAAAATTGCAGCCTCTTTATTTACCAGTGCAAAAGCATTTTTCGCCTGGTGATCTTCGGCCACATTTGGAGAAGGCACCAATAATACTGGCTTTTTCACTAAACAAAGCTCTGCAATAGTTCCTGCACCTGCCCTGGAGATGATGACATCGCTCATTGCATATGCCAAATCCATTCTGTTTAAAAATTCATAAATTCTTACTCCACTATCTTTTGGCTGATTGCCGAATTTTTCAATAATTCCTTTATAATAGAATTTTCCTGTTTGCCAAATCAACTGTATATCTTCCTTTTGAAACTGATCTAGGCCAGCCATCATACTATTGTTGAGGGTTCTGGCACCTAAGCTCCCTCCAACTACTAAAACTGTTTTTTTTGAGGGATCCAATTCAAAGAAAGCAGCAGCCTCCCCACGTTTACCTTCCACAGCTACCGCATCAACCCTTACGGGATTGCCCGTTTTAACTATTTTATCTGCTGGGAAAAAAGCAGACATTCCATCAAAGGCCACACAAATTCTCTTTGCCTTTTTTGCCAAGTATTTATTGGTGATGCCCGCATAAGAATTCTGTTCCTGAATGAGCACCGGAATTCCTTTCATTGATGCTGCATAAAGTAAAGGTCCGGAAGCATAACCACCTACGCCCACCACTGCATTTGGATTAAAATCTTTGACAATGGATAACGATCTCCTCACACTGCCAAAAATTTTAAATGGCAGAAAAGCGTTCTTCATCATCTTATCCCGCTGAAATCCCTGAATATCTAGACCAATAATAGGATAACCCGCAGCAGGAACTTTCTCCATCTCCATTCTTCCCAAAGCCCCTACAAATAAAATCTCTGTTTTGGCATCCAGTTTCTTCAAAGCATTTGCAATAGCGATGGCAGGGAAGATATGTCCTCCTGTTCCACCTCCACTAATGATGATTCTTCTTGCCATTTTCTTTTAATTTTTAATTTTGAAGGATTGAATGCAACTTGCACAGTTCAACATTTATTCTCCCTTCCATATTATTCTACCATGCTGTCCTTTACCATTACGCGATTGCGGGAATCTCGCCCACAATCACTTTATTCGGCTTATCACTATTCTCATTCTCTGTTTTATATTCCTCCACATCTTTGCTCACAGATAATATGATCCCTAAGGCCACACTGGTAAATAATATGGAAGTCCCTCCCATACTCACCAAAGGCAGAGGCACGCCAGTTACCGGGAACAAATTGACTGCCACGGCCATGTTCGCCAGTGCTTGTATGGTTAAGCTAAACCCTAATCCGGCTGCCAATAAAGCTCCGAAAGCCTTTGGTGCCTGTGTCACTATTTTAATGATTCGATACATCAGTACCACATAAAGCAGCACCAGCATCACGCCACCGAACATGCCGTATTCCTCCACAATGATGGCGAAGATGAAATCCGAATAAGGATGCGGCAAGAAATTTCTTTGCGTGCTATTTCCCGGTCCTTTACCCATGATACCCCCAGAGGCAACCGCAATCTTAGCCTGAGTTTGCTGGAACGTTCTGTCAGCATTCTGCATCTCGGGATGCATATAAGCTTTTACCCGAGAGACATAAACTCCCCTTCTTGGGCCCAATAGAATAACGATCAACAGCAATATCAATAATCCACCTCCCACAATGCTTATTTGTTTGAAACTCACCCGTCCAATCAACATCAGCAAAACGCCCACACCAGCCAGCATCATTGCAGTGGATAGATTGGCGTAAGCGATCAATATAAAAATGGTACCCATCGGCAATAAAAGCCACAAAACTGTACTTTTAAAATCCTTGATATTGGTTTGCTGACGGGTTAATGTTCTTGCGAGATAGGTGATCAATGCCAATTTGGCTAAATCTGAAGTTTGGAAAGTCAAACCAGTACCAGGTATGGCAATCCAGCGACTGGCATCGTTCACATGGCTGCCAAAAAGCAACGTGTAAACTAATAACGGGATGGTGACTGCCATCAAAATTTTGGAAATGCCTGCGTAATAGCGATAATTTAACAAATGAGCAAAATAAATCAATACAAAGCCCAGCACGATGAACAATAAATGCTTGAACATCAATGACTCTGACCCCACACCTCTTTTGTATGCCAAAGTACCAGTGGCACTGTACACCGCTAAAACAGAGATCAGCGACAGCAGGATGATGATGAGCCAAATCCACCTGTCGCCCCTGGTTTTATTGAGTATCGATTTTATCATTTTATAATTCTTTTACCGCCGCCTTAAATTGGTTACCGCGGTCTTCATAGTTTTTAAATAAATCAAAGCTGGCACAAGCAGGAGATAACAGGACTGTATTACCTTTCTTTGCCAGGTGGTAAGCCACCTCCACGGCTTCACGAGCTGAAAAGGTGTTCACTATCACCTCCACCTCCTCTTCAAAAGCATCATGTATGGCCTTATTATCTTTACCCAAGCATACAATAGCCTTCACTTTCTGATGAACAAGCTCCTTCAGCATACCATAATCGTTACCTTTATCCACCCCGCCCATGATCAGGATCACGTCAGAATTCATGCTTTCCAAAGCGTACCAGGTGGAGTTCACATTCGTGGCTTTAGAGTCATTGATGAAACTAATTCCGGATATGTTAGAGACATGCTCCAAACGGTGTTCGATATTTTTGAAATCTCTCATGCTTTCGCGGATGGTCTCATTTCTTAACTCCAGCACTTTGGAAACAATTCCGGACGCCATAGAATTGTAAATATTATGTTTGCCCTGGAGCGCTAAATCTTGAATGGTCATATCGAATTGATCAGTATTTGTGAGGTTAATGATTAGATGATGATTACTTTGATAAGCCCCATTGTGAATTTCATGTTCAATGGAGAATGGATGTTTTATACTTTTGATGTCGGACTGTGCCAGCACTTTCTTAATCTCCGGGTCATCATCACAATAGATGAAATGATCTTGAGGAGTTTGGTTTTGCACAATTTTGAATTTAGATTTGATGTAATTGGCCATTTTATAATCATACCTATCTAAATGGTCAGGCGTGATATTGAGCAAAACGGCGATATCCGCCTTAAAAGCATACATGTTATCCAGCATAAAACTGCTGATCTCTAAAACATAATATTCGAACTGCTCCGCAGCCACCTGTCTTGCAAAACTTTTCCCTATGTTACCTGCCAAACCCACATTCAATCCTGCTTTTTGAAGAATATGGTAAGTGAGCATCGTGGTGGTTGACTTTCCGTTAGAACCCGTAATACAAATCATTTTAGCATCTGAATATCTCCCGGCGAATTCGATTTCCGAGATGATGGAGGTCCCACGTTCTTTCAATTTGGAGATGATGCCCGTCTTATCTGGAATGCCCGGGCTTTTAATCACTTCATCTGCATTTAAAATCAGGTCTTCGGTATGTTTTTGAGTTTCAAAAGGAATATTCAAAGACGCTAACTCAGATTGATGAACTTCTTTTACGTTTCCAAAATCAGACACAAAAACTTCGAACCCCTGCTTTTGAGCAAGAATTGCTGCTCCAACTCCACTTTCTCCTGCCCCTAGGATGACGAGACGCCTCTCCCCAATCTTTTTTGAAGGGGAGGGAGCACGGTGTGGAATATTTTGCTGAACACTTTTCATTTCTTATATCCTGGTTCTTTTGTCTTGTATCTTAGTTGCTTTGTCCTGTATCCTGGTTCTTTTGTCCTGCATCCTGGTTCTTTCGTCTTATATCCTAGTTCTTTTGTCTTGTATCTTAGTTGCTTTGTCCTGTATCCTGGTTCTTTTGTCCTGCATCCTGGTTCTTTCGTCCTGTATCCTGGTTCTTTCGTCCTGCATCCTGGTTCTTTCGTCTTATATCCTGGTTCTTTTGTCCTGCATCCTGGTTCTTTCGTCTTATATCCTGGTTCTTTTGTCTTGTATCTTAGTTGCTTTGTCCTGCATCTTGGTTCTTTCGTCCTGCATCTTGGTTCTTTCGTCCTGCATCCTGGTTCTTTCGTCCTGTATCCTAGTTGCTATCTCAATTTTAAAGTCACTATGGTGATGATGGCCAATAATATCCCTACAATCCAAAAGCGGCTCACAATTTTTGATTCATGATAGCCTTTCTTTTGGAAATGATGATGCAAAGGTGACATGAGAAAAATCCTTCTGCCCTCTCCATATCTTCTCTTGGTGTATTTGAACCACGACACCTGCATAATCACAGATAGGTTCTCTATCAGGAAGACTCCACAAAGAATCGGAATCAATAATTCCTTCCGGATCATGATAGCAAAAACTGCAATGATTCCTCCAATGGTTAAACTGCCGGTATCCCCCATAAAAACCTGTGCTGGGTAAGCATTATACCATAGAAAGCCAATGCATGCCCCAACAAATGATGCCGCAAAAATCACCAGTTCACCCGAGTTAGGGATATAAATGATCTTCAAATAATCAGCAATAATGGTATTACCTGACACGTAAGCCAGTAGAGCCAATGTGATCCCAATAATAGCGGAGATACCTGTCGCCAGACCATCAATTCCATCTGTGATGTTAGCTCCATTTGACACTGCAGTGATGATGACAATTACGAATAACAGAAAAACCACTAATGCATATTTCTCATAATCATCACCTAAAAACCTCAACACTTTCGCATAATCAAATTCATTGTTCTTGTAAAAAGGGATATTGGTTTTGGTTGATTTCACATCCTTCGCATAGTAAACTCCGCTTGCTTTCTCCACCCGGATTAATTTCTCCCCTTTTTCATTGATGATTTCTTCTTTTAAACCTCCAGGTATTTTTTGGACATTAACAGATGCGGGCGTTTCTGTAACGGTTTGCCTGATAAGGATATCAGGATGGAAATACATGGTCCAGCCTATGATTAGCGACAAACCCACCTGGCCTACAATTTTAAATCTGCCTGCTAAACCTTCTTTATTTTTTTTGAAGATTTTGATATAATCATCTAAAAAACCTATCGCCCCCATCCAAACGGTGGTGATCAGCATCAGCATGATATAAATGTTCTCCACCCTGGCGAATAGCAAAGTAGGGATCAAAACACCAGCTATAATGATCAAACCTCCCATGGTGGGCGTGCCTTGTTTTTGATTTTGTCCCTCTAAACCCAGATTCCTAACCGTTTCACCAACTTGCTTATAGCTCAAATAATTGATCAATCTGTTCCCATAAACAGTGGTAATGATTAAAGACAGGATCATCGCCATACCAGCTCTAAAAGAGATGAACTGGAACACGCCTGCTCCTGGAAAATCAAACTGTTTATCTAGATAATTAAAGAGATGGTATAACATTAATTCATTTCTATTTAAATCAACTGATTGAAACAATCATTCAAAATCTTTTTGTCATCAAAATCACTTCTCAAACCTTTTATCTCCTGGTATTTTTCATGTCCCTTTCCTGCCAACAGAATAATGTCTCCGGGTTGTGCTAAATGGCAAGCAGTTTTTATCGCCTCTCTCCTGTCAGTGATGGAAAGCACTTTCTTTTGATTGACTGGTGAAACACCAACCTGCATATCTCTAATGATATCTTCAGGATCCTCAGACCTCGGATTATCTGAAGTCAGAATGACTTTGTCACTCCAATCACAAGCCGTCTGAGCCATTACCGCACGTTTGGATTTATCCCTGTCACCACCACAGCCAATGATGGTGATCACCTGTTCACTCTTTGTCCGGATTTTATCAATGGTGCTGAGCACATTCTCCACCGCATCGGGAGTATGAGCGTAGTCTACAATTCCAATCACCTTGTTTGGAGAAATGATGTAATCAAATCGGCCTTCAGCTCCATTAAGCCTGCTCAATACGGTGAGCACTTTAGTTTTATCCTGATCTAACAATAATGCGGCACCATAAACTGCCAGAAGATTGGATGCATTGAAACTTCCCACCAGTTTAAAATAAACTTCTTCACCATCCATATCTAAATGCAAACCAGAGAATTGGTTTTCAATGATTTTCGCCTTAAAATCAGTGAGTGACTTTAAGCCATAAGTTTTCTTATGAGCCTTGGTATTTTGAAGCATCACCATTCCATTTTTATCATCGGCGTTGGTCAGTGCAAAAGCGGAACGGTTCAATCCGTCAAAAAATGCTTTTTTAGCTTTAATATAATGATCAAACGTGAGATGGAAATCTAAGTGATCATGTGTGATATTGGTAAATATTCCACCAATAAAGTTCAAACCTTCAATCCTATATTGAGCAACCGCATGAGAGCTTACCTCCATAAAACAATAATCGCAACCTGATGCGACCATTTCTGTCAATAAAACATTCAAAGCGATAGGATCTGGCGTGGTATGCGTAGAGGCCATGATCTTCCCGTTAATTTGATTCTCCACGGTAGAGATCAGCCCTGTCTTATATCCTAACTCTCTAAATAGTTTATAAAGCAAAGTGGCCACAGTGGTCTTCCCGTTGGTACCCGTAACACCCACCAGTTTCAATTTTTCTGAAGGATGATGAAAAAAATTCGCTGCCACAACCCCTAAAGCTTTGGCCGAATCATTCACCTTCACATAGGTGATATTCTCTTCAAAAATCTCTGGCAGCAATTCACAGATGATGGCTTGCGCACCCTTAGCTATCGCTACATCAATAAATTGGTGCCCATCTGAAAGTGTTCCTTTTATAGCAATGAATAAACTCTTTTTGATCACCTTTCTGGAATCAAATTGCAGGTTGTTGATCTCAACTTCGGTTGAACCCACTACCTGCTCTAAAGCAACACCATACAATATTTCTTTTAGCGATTCCACTTATTGCAATTCAATTAATATCCTTGTTCCTTTATATACTGGGGTTCCTGCTGCCAGGGATTGGTTTTTAACCTCTCCCTGCCCTTTTACCACTGGTTTTAAACCCGAATTCCCCAAAACATATAATGCGTCTTTTAAACCCATCCCTGTTACATCCGGAACCATCCCTCTATTCATCTGGACTTCTTTATAAGCAATTCCATTATTAGTGTCTAAACTCATTTGACGCTCATTGGCAGAAGCATATAAGGCTTTAATTCCAAAAGCATTGTATACTTTTTGAGCTGATTTTTTGTACCCGTTTTTTACTTCCGGAAGCTTAGTGTTTCCTACTAATTGAGGAAGTTTTTCCTTATCGTCCATCTCCAAATCACTCCCATAAACCACATCAGCTATTTCTCTGAAAACTGGCCCGGCCACGGAGGCCGCGTAATACGACCCTTTAGTCGGGTTTTGCACCACCACGATCATAGAGTATTTAGGATTATCTGATGGGAAGTAACCGCAAAAGGAGGCCTGGTATTTTTTATTCCCTTTATAACCTTTGGCCCCATCAGCCACCTCAGCGGTACCTGTTTTTCCCGAGATCTGATAAAGTGGATTATTGATGGTACTTGCTGTGCCCTCCACCACCACCCCTCTCAACATTTCCTTTAACATCGACAAAGTTTTGTCCGAGCATATTTTCTCTTTTATTGTTCGTGCTTTGAACATTTCCACCGTATTACCCAACCTTCTGATCTCATGAACAAAAAGAGGGCTGATCATTCTTCCATTGTTAGCCACTGCATTATACAAGGTGAGCATTTGAATAGGAGTGATCTTCAACTCATAACCATAAGCCATTTGAGCCATTGATATCCCACTCCAGGATTTATTCTTGGGAGTTTTAACCAGTGGAGCACCTTCTCCCGCTATTTGCAGACCTAACTTCTCCCCAAGATGCAAGCCTAATAAACCGGAAGTGAATTTCTCCTGTTCATCTTTATAATTCGTATAAATTTGTTTAACAATGGCTACGTTGGAAGATATTTCGAATGCCTTTTTCATGGGAATTGGCCCTGCGATCTCATGGTCATCTCTAAAAAGCTTTCTATATAGCTTATATCTTCCGCCTTCTGTATTCACCATGTCGTTCAATCCAAATTTTCCATCCTCCATCGCCACTAAATAAGAAGCAAGTTTAAAGGTGGAACCCGGATCTGCACTTTGAGCAATGGCATAATTGAAGATCTCTTTATATGCTCCGTCGCCAACCTTACTATAATTCGCAATAGCTTTGATCTCCCCAGTTTTCACCTCCATTACCATCACGCACCCAAAGTCTGCCTCACTTTTAATCAATTGCTTCTTTAATGCCTGCTGCGCCAAATCCTGCATGTTGACATCTATGGTGGAGATGATATCTGCGCCGTCTTTCGGAGCAATTTCCACCTCCTCATTTACCGGCATCCAAACGCCTCCAGCGATTCTTTGCACCAATCTTTTTCCGGTCTCCCCGTTGATGTAATCTCCATAAGCACCTTCCAAACCAACCGCCGCTTGTGAATTGACATTATAATATCCTATAGTTCTGGAAGCCAGATCTCTGAAAGGAAGAATCCTCTTATTTTGCTGCTCTGCGATCATCCCTCCGGCATATCTTCCCATATTGAAAATCGGGAATCTCTTAATGGTCTTTAAATCCTGGTAACTGATATTTCTTTTAATAAGCAGGTATCTCTCTCCTTCCTGTCTTGCATTTCTTAAAATTCTGGAATATTTACTTGCAGATTTATCATGGAAATAATGCGCTAATTGATAAGCCAACGAATCCACTTTGGAATAAAATACATCATCATCTTTAATGCCTCCAGCCAAAAGATCCATTCTGATATCATATTCAGGAACAGAAGTGGCTAATAAACTACCATCAATTGAATAAATATTGCCTCTCGCTGCCTCCACCTCTGCATATTTTGTGCTCAGGCTATCCGCCATCGCTCTGTATTTATCTCCCTGAACCACCTGCACCCTCACCATTTGAGCGATCACCGCTACAGCAAATAAAATAATGAGCCCGAAAGCTGCATAAACACGAAGAAGAATATTAGTTCTAATGTTCATCTGTCACTTTTAATTTTATCGGCGGTTCAATGGGCACCTTCAAGCCCAAAGTGGAATCTACTCTTTTAATCACTTCAGTCTCTTTACTCTTAAACATCAAATCCGCTTTAAGTGTCTTAAAATCCCAACTCAATTCCTTTACCTCTTTCCCTAACCGATCTATATCACGTATGTTATTCTCTGCAGTATGGCGGTTTCCGATATAGATCATTCCCAGAAATGCCAGAAAAATGATGAAAGGCAATGCCGCTGTAGCAGCTTCTTCAGAGATGCGGCCCTTTGAAAATAACTGGGTGAAGAAATTCGGGGCCGAAGGAGTCGCCTCCTCTTTCACCGTTTCTTCAACAGCAATCTCCTCTTCCTCTTCAATTTCAGACCTTAACCTGTTCATCTTTTCACTGCTATTCTTAATCTTGCACTTCTTGCCCTGCTATTTGTTTTTACCTCTTCTTCTGATGCGGTAATGGATTTCTTTACCACCAAATCAAAAGGCTTTATTTCATTGCCAAAAAAATCTTTCTCTACTTGTCCGGAGAATTTTCCTTTCGCCATGAAGTTCTTGACCAACCTATCCTCCAATGAATGATAAGATATCACCACCAAACGGCCTCCAGTGGCCAACACCTCCACCGTTTGCCCCAAAAATTCTTTCAGCACCTGCATCTCCTGGTTCACCTCTATTCTCAAGGCCTGAAAAACCTGAGCCAGGTATTTGTTCTCCTTTCCTTTTGGAGTTAATTTGTTTATCACCGATTTTAGTTCACTTATGGTGTGAATAGGCTGTGATAACCTGGCCGTCACTATTGTTTTTGCCAGTGATTTAGCATTTTGTATTTCCCCATAAATCCCGAAAATTTTGTGCAGCTCCCCTTCGGCATATTCATTTACCACCTTTTTTGCGGTCAATTCTGCCGACTGATCCATCCGCATATCCAAATCCCCGTCAAACCGGGTGGAGAAACCACGCTCGGGAACATCAAACTGATGAGAAGAGACCCCCAGATCAGCCAAAATCCCATCGACAGGCAAAAAATCATACATTTTAAGATTATTCCTGAGGTATTTAAAATTCTGGCCGACGAACACAAAACGATCATCTTCGATCTTATTCTTGTTTGCATCTTCATCCTGATCGAAAGCCACCAAAACACCATCATTTCCCAAATGCCTGATCAGTTCACGGGAATGCCCCCCTCCACCAAAAGTCACATCAACATAAATCCCGGATGGATGGATCGCTAAAGCCTCCATACATTCTTTCAGCATCACCGGCATATGATATTCAGACATCACCACCCCTTCCTTTTCTTCCCATTACTTCTTCGGCAAGATTTGCAAAATTCTCAGGCTCATCATCCAATTGCGCATCATAAGCGTCTTTAGCCCAAACCTCAATTTTATCGAACTGACAGGATAACACCAGCTCTGAATTGATTCCGGCATATTCCAATAAAGGTTTTGGCAATAAGACTCTTCCTGAAGCATCCAATGTCAACTCAGACACGCCCCTCATAAAATACCTGACGAATTCGCGTACTCTCTTTTCAAAGCCATTTAGCTGACTCAGCTCATTGGATATTTTAGCCCATTGGACTTTTGAATAAATGGTGAGGTGCTTTTCAAAACCTCTGTTAATCATCAAGCCTTCAGCATCAACACCGGGCAATTGCTTTTTAAGACCGGAAGGAACCATGAGACGGCCTTTCGCATCCAACTTGCAATTAAATTCTCCGATGAGGTGAGACATATATATACAGGTTTGACATTTTACTTATGTAAAAGTAAATATTGTTACCACTTTTTCCCACTTTATACCACAAAAAGTTATCAACAGTTACGTATTCCGCATCATATTTTTAAATTGATTTTATTTTAGCATCTGTATTTGACCCTTCAAGTATTGAATTTAATATCTAAAAAGGTAAATTGTTGTTTTTTAGATAATTAAAATGAGTAGCGTGTTTGCTGTTTATTAAGATTAAACAATTTCGGAGGTGGGAGATAGTGGAAGAAAAAGCCTTAAAACAGAAGAATTTTGAATACTGCTTTCAAGAACGATTCATCTTACGTCGGTTCCATCCTATGTAAGTTCATAAAAAAAGCGGTGTTAAAACACCGCCTCGTTATATTTAAATCATAATAGACTATTCTTCCTGTTCAATTCATAATAGCCTTTACGCCAGGTAGTTCTTTTCCTTCCATATATTCCAATAATGCTCCACCGCCTGTAGATACATAGCTCACTTCATCTTCCATACCGAATTTCGCCACCGCTGCAGCAGAATCACCTCCTCCAATCAAAGAGAAAGCTCCATTCTCTGTAGCCTCCACCACTGCATGCGCCACAGCTTTTGTTCCATTCTCAAACTTCGGCATTTCAAAAACACCCATTGGTCCATTCCATAAAATGGTTTTGGATTTTTTAATCACCTCAGTGAAGGCGGCAATGGTGTCGTCTCCAATATCCAATCCCATCCAATTATCCTTGATATGATCATTATACGCATTTCCGGTTTCTGCGTCATTGGAAAAAGAATCAGCAATCACAGAATCAGTCGGAATTAACATTTTAACTCCTTTTTCGTTAGCCTTTTTGATGAGTTCCCTGGCCAAGTCCAATTTGTCATCTTCCACCAAAGACTTTCCTATCTTACCCCCGTTTGCTTTGATGAAAGTATAGGTCATGCCTCCTCCAATCAAAAGGTTATCCACTTTATCCAGCAATTTCTCGATCAGCAATATTTTATCTGACACCTTGGCCCCTCCCATGATCGCCGTGAAAGGTTTAGCCGCTCCATTCAGGATTTTTTCGGCATTTGCTAATTCAGATCCCATTAAATAACCAAAGTATTTGGCGTCAGGAAAAAACTTGGCAATCACTGCCGTAGATGCATGAGCTCTGTGTGCTGTACCGAAAGCATCGTTCACATACACATCTCCTAATTCAGAGAGCTTTTTCGCAAAGGCTTCGTCGCCTTTCTCCTCCTCTTTGTAAAAACGAAGGTTCTCTAACAGCAAAACCTCTCCTTTTTTTAAATCTGCTGCCTGCTGTTTAGCTTGTTCTCCAATACAATCATCAGCGAAAGCCACCTCCTGTCCTAAAAGTTCAGAAAGATGATTGACAATATGTTTCAAAGAATATTTATCATTAGGGCCATCTTTGGGTCTGCCTAAATGAGACATCAAAATCACACTACCCCCATCTGCTAAAATCTTTTTGATGGACGGCAGGGCCGCAGTGATCCGCTTATCATCAGTGATGTTAAAATCTTCGTCTAAAGGAACATTAAAATCCACCCTGATAAGGGCCTTTTTATTTGAAAAATTTATATCGTCTATGGTCTTCATTATTGTGGTTTTTTGAACCGCTAAACTAAGAATAACCTAAGGAAAAGGAGAATGAAATTGGAAAATGGTTAAGCTTTGGGTTTATCCACAGGGAAGTTAAAGTGGTTGATCCCTACTGCTGATATCACTGTATTTTGAGATACATGACCTTATGGGGTCCGATATTCGGTATTTCAAATTCTTCACTGATAAATTCAAAACCTAAGCTTTGGTAAAATTTAAAAGCCACTTTACGGGCATTACACCATACATATTCTGCTCCGGCTCCTCTAAGATAAACTATTGCAAAATTCAAAACCTGATTTCCGTATCCTTTTCCCTGTTGGCAGAATGCAGTCGCCATACCTCTCAACTGATAGCCATCTCCAGGATAATCCGGATGAGACTGATGATGGAATGTGGCGATACACACCAACTTACCATCCAGCAGGTAACCTAAGTGAAAGCTATCGGGAGCATCATCGTTTATAAAGAAGCATTCTTCATCTTTTAACTTTCCTTTTCTTAAAACGAGATTTCTGAGGGGCAGAACCTCTTCTGTTTTGATAAATTTTATCATTTTAAATTTTTTGCTATTTGCTCTGCCAAGTCAGCAATCCTATTGGAATAGCCGTATTCATTATCATACCAACCCACCACCTTCACCATTCCACCAACTATGGAAGTTAACTGTGCATCAAAAATACAGGAATGAGGGTTGCCTATGATATCCACAGAGACGATAGGGTCTTCTGTATATTGAAGGATTTTACTTAAACTTCCATTGACCGCCGTTTTAAAAGCATGATTGATCTCCTCTACTGATGCCGGCTGCTTATTTAAGATACATGTAAAATCCGTCAAAGACCCATTCAGAACCGGCACCCTGATCCCTGCTCCTCCTAGATGACCCTCCAGATGAGGAAAAATATGCGTGATGGCTTTAGCTGCTCCCGTGGTGGTGGGGATGATGGAGGAGGAGGCCGCTCTTGCTCTTCTCAAATCGCGGTGCGGAGCATCATGTAGGTTCTGATCGCCTGTCATGGAGTGAACGGTGGTGATGTAACCTTCTTTGATTCCCCAAATTTCGTCCAGCACCTTTACCATTGCAGCAACATTATTGGTGGTGCAGGATGCATTGGAAATAATCGGAGAACTCCAATCCACTTCTTGCTCATTCACGCCCAAAACCACCGTGGGAATAGAGCGGTCATTGGCAGGAGCGGATAAAATAACTTTTTTCGCACCGGCTTGAATATGTTTCTCTGCCAGTTCAGTGGTAAGAAACCTTCCTGTGGATTCGATCACCAAGTCCACTTCAGCAGTGTCCCATGGGATGTGTTGCGGGTCCTTTTCAGCAAATACCCTTATTTTCTTATGATTGATGATGAGGTGTTTTTCATCATAAGAAATATCTCCATTAAAATTCCCGTGAACCGAATCATACTTTAATAAATGAGCTAGGGTAGCGGTATCAGTGATATCGTTCACTGCCGCGATATCTAATTTACCCCTCTCCACTAGCACTCTTAAAACCGTTCTTCCTATCCGTCCAAATCCATTGATCCCAACTTTCATCTCTTAAATTTTTTGCAATTTAGCAAAGGAAAATATATGGAAGAAAACTGAGAGGAGTTAAGTAATTGGTGCAAGTGAATTGGTGCAAGTGAATTGGGAGCACTGCCTAAAATTAATTTGATTTCAATACGTCATCCAGAGGCCATATGATCAACCCACGATAGCTTTCCATATCAAATCCTTCAGTTCCGTCAAACCCTGGTTGGCGAGGGAAGAGATAAATAAGGAAGGAATATCTTTTGGAAGCTGATTTTTCATCTCTTTCAGCAATTCCTCATCCAATAAATCTGTCTTGCTGACGGCGATGATTTTTGGTTTTTGCATCAATTCGGGATTATAAGCTTCCAATTCACCCAATAAAATCTCATATTCCTCTTTGATGGTTCTGGAAGTATCTGCCGGCACCATGAACAATAGCACCGCATTTCTCTCTATATGTCTAAGAAACCTGAATCCTAATCCTTTACCTTCTGAAGCACCTTCTATGATCCCTGGAATATCAGCCATGATGAAAGACTGATTTCCTCTATAAGACACCATTCCCAGGTTGGGAACGATGGTAGTGAAAGGATAATCTCCAATTTCGGGCTTAGCTGCCGTGATCACAGATAATAACGTGGATTTACCTGCATTTGGAAATCCGACCAACCCAACATCAGCCAAGACTTTCAATTCCAATATTTTCCACTCCTCTTTGCCTGGTAAACCAGGCTGGGCATAACGGGGTGTTTGGTTGGTTGAAGATTTAAAATGTGCATTACCCAATCCACCCTTTCCCCCCTCTAATAAAATTTTCTCTTGTCCGTCTTCTGTGATTTCAAATAGAACTTCTCCAGTTTCGGCATCCTTAGCGATGGTACCTAAAGGCACCTCCAAAATTTCATCTCTTCCTGTTTTGCCAGATTTCATAGTCGCTCCACCGGCTCCGCCATCTCCAGCCATCACGTGTTTTCTGAATTTCAGGTGTAGCAGCGTCCACAATTGAGCATTCCCCCTCACCATCACATGGCCACCTCTTGCCCCATCTCCTCCGGCAGGGCCGCCCATACTGGTTTTTTTATCACGGTGCAAATACGCAGAACCTGGCCCTCCCTTCCCTGAACGACAGGACATCTTCACATAATCCACGAAATTTGACCCCTGCGACATAATATATTTGATTAGTGGTATAAATCTTCTGCTAATTAGAGAGATTTTAATAAGTCCGGATTTTAAGATTTCTTTACCGGAAGCTTTTTTACCACCTCCACAATGTTTCCGAAAATATCTTCAATAGATCCGATTCCTTCAACAGCATGGAATTTGTTTTGAGACTGGTAATAATTAGCGACAGGTGCAGTTTTAGAAGTATATTCATGAACTCTTTTTCTGATGATCTCGGGATTTTGATCGTCAGGTCTTCCGGAATCCTTTCCTCTGCCCAATAATCTTTTTTCCAATTCCTTCTCATCCACCTCTAAAGCAATCATCCCGGAGATGGCATCCTGTTTTGACGTTAACAATTTGTCTAAAGCCTCTGCCTGAGCTACCGTTCTGGGAAAGCCATCGAAAATGAACCCTTCGGCATCCTGATTTTCATCCAGTTTATTGGAAATCATTCCTATCACCACTTCATCAGGTACTAACAACCCTTCGTCCATCAATTTTTTGGCTTCTAATCCCAATGACGTTCCGTTACTGATCTCTCCACGTAAAATATCTCCGGTTGATAAATGGATCAATGAATATTTCTGAATTAAATTTTGAGATTGTGTGCCTTTTCCTGCACCCGGAGGGCCAAAGAGTACGATATTTAGCATGTATGAAGAATAAAAATTTAAAAAGCCTTTTTGCTTTTGGCAAAAAGGCTTTACCTTAAACTAATTGTGAACCTGAAGGGAGTCGAACCCCTAACCTCCTGATCCGTAGTCAAGTGCTCTATCCAGTTAAGCTACAGGTCCATTAAATGGGATTGCAAAAGTAAGTATTAGCATCTGCTTTGCAAAATTAAAATTCAAATTATGATTTGAATCTTCTTCTGCGGGTTCCAGTAGAATCCATTTTTCAAAAAAGCAGAGAAGGTTCGTTCAACTTACTTTTTATCCTTTTTTTGATCTCCATTTGGCTTAGAGATGGATTCTCTCATATCAGTGTCAGCCTGGATATTTTGCATTCTATAATAATCCATGATGCCCAAATTGCCACTTCTAAAAGATTCGGCGATAGCTAATGGTATTTGAGACTCAGCCTCAATCACTCTTGCTCTGGCATCCTGAGCTTTTGCCCTCATCTCCTGCTCATAAGCCACCGCAAATGCTCTTCTCTCCTCAGCCTTTGCATTCGCTACTTTTAAATCTGCTTCGGCCTGATCTGTTTGCAATTTGGCCCCTATATTATCTCCAATATCAATATCAGCGATGTCTATGGAAAGGATCTCAAAGGCTGTTCCAGAATCCAACCCTTTGGAAAGGACCACCTTTGATATTTTATCCGGATTCTCCAAAACTTCTTTATGGCTTACCGCCGATCCAATGGTGGTGACTATCCCTTCACCAACCCTGGCTAAAATGGTCTCTTCTCCGGCACCACCAACCAGTTGATTGATGTTCGCTCTCACCGTGACTCTTGCTTTGGCGATCAGTTGGATACCATCTTTGGCCACAGCCGCTACAGGTGGCGTGTTGATCACTCTTGGATTCACTGATAGCTGAACTGCTTCAAAAACATCTCTCCCTGCCAAATCTATCGCAGTGGCTAATTTGAAATCAAGAGGAATGTTCGCCTTATCGGCTGATATCAATGATTTAATCACGTTGTTCACATGTCCACCTGCCAAAAAATGCGTCTCAATCTCATTGGAGCTGATGTTCAATCCAGCTTTTGTTGACGTGATCATGGCGTTTACCACCAAAGAAGGAGGCACTCTTCTCAAGCGCATCAGCACCAAATTCAACAAGTTGATTTTAACCCCTGATAATTGTGCGGTAAACCAAAGGTTGACGGGTAGAATATAAAAAAGTATAAAAAGTGCCAATACACTCCCTATAACTATAAAAATTAAGGTAAAAGAGCCATCCATTTTTTTAGGTTTTAAAGATTTATTTCACAATATCGTCAATTGCTTTGAAATCCGGAAGTTCTCCGGCAGATTCCAGCACTTCGGCATAAATCACTTTGTGTTCTTCATCCAGAACAAATGCCGCTCTTTTAGAGACTCCTTTCAGGTTGAATACAAATTCATCATAAAATGCTCCGTAAGCTTTCGACACCTCTTTATTAAAGTCTGATAACAAGGGGAACTGATAATTATTCTCCTCCTTAAATTTCGCCAAAGTGAATGGAGAATCAACAGAAATGCCCAAAACCTGCGCTCCCACTCCCTCATAAAACCCAAAGTTATCTCTCATGGTGCAAAGTTGGGTGGTGCAAACCCCTGTGAAAGCCATCGGAAAAAAATGAATGATCACTTTTTTATGATTAAAATCATTTAAGGTCACCTCTTTCAGTTCTGAGCTGAAGAGTGTGAAATCTGGAGCCTGATCTCCAATTTTTAATGCCATGTCAGTTGTTTTGAAATTGTTTGAGCTGTTCATCCATTATTCTCATCCCTTCTAAAAAGGAATGAGGTTGGTAACCTAATTCGATGATTGATTTATCTAAAATAAACCCTGTTTTCCGAGGTCTTTTAGCCGTTTGATTTAAGGAGGCTGAACTGATCTTGTTGATTAATGTGTGATCTAACTGATAAAAATCTGCTACTTTTTTCACCAGTTCCATAACGCTCATCATGTCTTTTCCGGATGCATTATAAATCCCTTGCGCTTCTTTATCCGCAGCCAGCAAGCAGATCTCCGCCAGATCTTCAGCCAAAGTCGGCATTCTCCATTGATCATCCACTACGTTGATTGGATTCCCTTTCTCTAAAGCTCCTTTAGCCCAAAGCACAATATTGCTCCTGCTCATATCATTCACAACACCATAAACTATAATGGTTCTTAAAATGGTCCATTTAATCGACGAATTTTTCAACAAGTCTTCAGCTGCTAATTTGGATTCTCCATAATAAGACAAAGGGTTAGGTTCGGCATCTTCCGTATAGGGCCCATCTGCCCCATCAAAAATAAAATCGGTTGATAAATGAACAAGTTGCATCTGATACTTTTCACATGCTTTAATTAAATAAGCCACCGCTTCTACATTCAAAGCCCAACATTTCTCTTTCTCAATTTCACAGGTGTCCACATTGGTCATCGCTGCTGTGTTAATGATGACATCAGGTTTCAACCTCTCCATTACTTCCATCACCTTTCTTTCATCAGAGATATCCATATCTACATAAATATAGCCTTCTTTTTGAGTATATCTGTTTGCGCCTTTAGAAGTGGCTATCAATTCAAAATCATTTTGAGTCAAGATTCTTTCCGTGAGTTTTTGTCCTAACAAGCCGTTGCTGCCGGTGACTAATATTTTTTTCATCGTCCCGAAAATAGTTTTTTATACCCATATCCTAAAACAAACAGCTGAATATTGAACATGGATATTTCAAAATCTTAAATTAAAGAAAAATAAGAAAAGGCAGGTATGACACTTGCCCTTTCTAAAAACCTCCAGCTGGTTAGGGAAATTTAACAGAGGAATAACCCGCTACGGCAACCGTTGATATATTGGATCCATATTTTGAATTGATGGAATTGATGAATCCATTAGCCAAGATAGCATTACCAAGTTGCGTGAGGTGTACACCATCCAAAGAAAAAGCATTTCCAGTGATAAAAGAAGAATTCACGTTTATCCCGTCAATCACCAGACCTGTACCTTTTAAAGAATTCAAAAATGAGTAAGCATCAAAAACAGCTAAATCTTTCGTTGCTGCAATGGACTTAATGGACGAATTATAACTGCTCACATAATCCTGTGCAATAGCCACTTCATCGGCATCCAAAACCTGATTGTCATTGATAGGGTTCAAGGGACTTAATCCATAGCCATTCACTCCAATTGAAGCCGTGTTAAAGGTTAAAATTATAAGATCTTTAGCTGTTGCTAGTCTTGGAGTATGGAGACCAGTCGCAGGATTCAATGCATTGATGATTAAGCTATAATCAGCAGTTTGAGGGTTAGCTTTTAAACCTGCATTAATCGCCGCTACAGTGACCGTATTAAAAAAAGGTAAGGCTGTTACATCAGGAATGGTAGCCACCACCCCTTTCTGTCCCTGAGCGGAGAGCGCATTGATGAAAGTTGCATATAAAGCTGCAAAGTTTGATTTGGAGGTAAGCACCTTCGTAGGATCGGAATTGACCACTCCTCCGGCAGTTGCCCAACCCAGCACATCATTGTTCCCTAACCAGAATGAAAAGAAAGTATGATTTCTGCCTTGAATATAACTTAAATAGGTTTTGTTGCCCACCTGATCATCAGGCAGCAGTCTTTCAAAAAAATTGTTTGCTGCACTAAAAGTAGGAGCCACGGCTCCGAGATCCAGCCTCATGCCCGGAACGCCTAAATTCTGGATCTCATCAGTGTATTTAGTTAGCAATCCTGGTGCTCTAAAAGCCAATTTATCTGTCACAGGAACCAATTGCGGAGATCCACTGGCAGTGAAACCGGTTAATCTAAGGTAACCTGAACCGTTTGATTGCGCATCGGTAAATAAAGGTTGATTGAAATTTCCGCCACCTACGGCCTTCATTTGTGTTGCTATGATATTCGGATAAGAGTTTTGTTGTCCGCTGAGATACAATCCTCCATCTGAATAACCGGAAGTGAGGGAATTACCCACGGCTATATATTTGGAGAAATCTGCGTTTCCATTGGTTGGTTTGGGGGTTTCTATGTCTGTTTTACATGCGGCTGCGAGTAACAGAAATATGGCGAACAGCCACTTTTGTTGATATCTGATTTTCATTTTTATTTTCTTTTTAGTAATCACCATTTATATGATATGCCTATTCCGGGTATATAAACATTCGTTTTAAAAGTGCCTGAAAGTCCCGATTCATCGTTTGTCTGCGTTCTTTTCTCTATATCTTCGTAAAGAAAGGAAAGGTCTAAATCAAACTTCGGAGAAAATTTATACCCAAATCCGGCAGAAAGTATAAGCCGATTAGCATCAGGTGCTTCAGGAGTTACGTATCCATCTTTAACCGGGGTAAAAGCGTAGCCAACACCTGCCCTTAATGCCACTTTTGCAGTTGGACGATGATCGATTCCTAATCTTAGTGCTGCTCCATCACTATAATTTCTTGGAGAATTGGTATCCTGGATCCTGGAACCAGGAGCGTTGTTGTAATCAAATGCCAATACCTTATAAACGTTCCAGTGCACCCAATTCACATCAAAAGCCACAGTGGTTTTTGAGGACGGATAAAATCCCAGTCCAAGTGTGGTGGTTGCAGGAAGAGGTAATTCGGAATTGAATTTATCTGGCGCACCAGCCTGAAGAAAAGCAGGAAGCTCGAAGATGGCGTCTCCGTCTTTTAATTTAGTGACCACCTTTGACCGATGAGAGAAGCCAATCGTCACACCAGATAAAGTTTTAAAATATATACCCGCATTCCATCCATATCCTTCTCCGCTTCCTTTTAGCGTAGCTTTACTGTCTGAGCCGTCAGCTTTAGAGACTGGGATGGCTCTTTGCAGGTTTACCTCGCCATGATTATAAACAAATCCGGCTCCTATCCCAATATGATCAGTGATTTTGACACTTAGAGTTGGTTGCACATAAATGGCTTTTAAATCTAATGAAATCAAAGAGTATCTCCCTGACCATTGATCTCCCCAATTCACCAATCCACCAAAAGGGGTGTAAACGCCCAAGCCAAATTTAAATTTGTTGGATTTTGGTCCAAAAACTGCATAAGCCTGGAACGGCGTCGCTATTTCATCTTTATTATGATCAACAGTTGACGACCCTGCCTGTAGAAATGCAGACTTAAAAAATAGTGGACTTCCTCCCAGATTGATTTCATTTCCGCTTAACATACTCATGGCACCCGGATTAAAGAATAACGAGGATCCGTCCATAGCAAGACCGGTTCCGGCACTTGCCATTCCTATCTGCTTTTGCCCTTGTAAATTAACCTGAAAACCTTGTGCGAAAAGAGTTGCAGGCATAGCGAGACATGCTCCCAGCAATAGCTTTTTTATCATAAGTATATAATTATCAAAATTTAAGTTCATAAATAATATTTACTATGCATGCATAGTAAATATTATGCTAACATAGCAAATATTTGTGTAACAATAAGAATTAATTAGTAATTTTTTCAATGATTCAAAACTCCCCGTTATGTTGTTAAGTATTTAACATTCTCAAGCTTTTCTATCAATTCGTGCAAGGTTCATTAAATAAGGTAAAGACGTTAAAAAGCTGAACCCATTATCGGGTCTGGCAAATTAAAAATCAATTATTATGGATAGCCCTATTTTTATTAACATCACTCACGAGAAAAAGTTTATTATTCAAAATGCTGAAAAAAAATGAGTTGATGATGCTGCGAATCCTCCTTATAAAGAGTTGCTAATAAATTCCATATTGGAACCAATATTTTGAGCTGAAGATAAACAACTAATGGAGGGGAGCGAATTTTCATCAAAAAACATTTCAAAATACTTGTTTGATTTTCGCTAATAAAGCTTAATTTTGCGGACTTAATTATTAAGCCTTAAAAGGTTAAAAAACAAGGGATTTTAAAAAAATACCATATATATATGCCAAACATTGGAAAAATAGCGCAAATTATAGGTCCGGTAATCGATGTGAGTTTCTCTGCTGAAGACGCAAAACTCCCGAATATTTACGATGCATTAGTCATCACCAAAGAGAATGGACAAAGGATCGTTGTGGAAGTTCAACAGCATTTAGGTGAAGACAGAGTTAGAGCAATAGCTATGGATTCTACTGATGGTTTGGTAAGGGGAATGGATGTGGTGGATAGCGGTGCTCCTATTAAAATGCCTGTAGGTGATGCTATAAAGGGTCGAGTTTTCAATGTAGTTGGCGAAGCGATAGACGGTTTAGAGAATATCGATAGCACGAATGGTAAATCTATACATAATCATCCTCCAAAATTTGAAGATCTCTCCACAGAGAATGAAATTCTCTTCACTGGGATTAAAGTGATCGATTTATTGGAGCCTTATGCAAAAGGTGGTAAAATTGGATTATTTGGTGGTGCCGGTGTTGGTAAAACGGTTTTAATTCAAGAATTGATCAATAACATTGCGAAAGCTTACGACGGTTTATCAGTATTTGCAGGTGTGGGTGAGCGTACCCGTGAAGGTAATGACCTTTTGCGTGAGATGATTGAAGCTGGCATTATCAAATATGGAGAGGAGTTCAAGCACTCCATGGAGGAAGGCGGATGGGACATCTCCAAAATAAATAAAGAGGAGTTAAAAGATTCTAAAGCCACCTTTGTTTTCGGGCAGATGAATGAGCCTCCGGGTGCGAGAGCCCGTGTAGCTTTATCAGGATTGACGATTGCTGAATATTATAGAGATGGTGAAGCAGATGGACAAGGAAAGGATATCCTTTTCTTTATAGACAATATCTTCCGTTTCACACAGGCAGGTTCTGAGGTTTCGGCTTTGCTAGGCCGTATGCCTTCTGCTGTGGGTTATCAGCCAACATTAGCGACAGAGATGGGTACTATGCAGGAGCGTATTACCTCCACCAAAAGAGGTTCCATCACTTCTGTTCAGGCAGTTTATGTCCCTGCAGACGATTTAACTGATCCTGCGCCAGCGACAACTTTCGCCCACTTAGATGCAACAACCGTACTTTCCCGTAAAATTGCCGAACTAGGTATCTATCCTGCGGTAGATCCGTTGGATTCCACTTCCAGAATTTTATCTCCTGTGATTGTTGGTGACGAGCATTACGATTGCGCTCAAAACGTGAAAGAAATTTTACAGCGTTATAAAGAATTACAGGATATCATTGCCATTTTAGGCATGGATGAGCTTTCTGAAGAAGATAAATTAACCGTATCCAGGGCAAGAAGGGTGCAACGTTTCTTATCGCAACCTTTCCACGTGGCAGAACAGTTCACTGGTTTAAAAGGGGTTTTGGTAGACATCAAAGACACCATCAAAGGTTTCAATATGATTATGGCTGGCGAAGTTGATGAGTATCCTGAAGCCTCTTTCAATCTCGTTGGAAATATTGAAGAAGCGATTGAAAAAGGTAAAAAACTATTGGCCGAAGCGAACGCTTAAAGTTGTAGGTTTGAAGTATTAAGTGAAACTTCAAACCTACAACCCACAACCTACAACCTACAACCTACAACCTATAACCCACAACCCACAACCTATAAAAATGAAATTAGAAATATTAACCCCGGATAAAGCCATTTTTGAAGGTGAAGTGACTTCAGTGACTGTGCCTGGCGCAATGGGGTCTTTTGAGATCTTAAATAATCACGCTCCTATCATCTCCATCTTAAACAGCGGGAAAGTAGTGGTAAGAACCTCAGGTAAGGAACATAAATTTTATACCAAAGGGGGTGTGGTTGAAGTGATTGACAACAAAGTGATTGTTTTGGCAGAGGGAGTTTCAGAAAAATAACCTATATCATATAAAATAAAAAAACCGGCTAAAATTAGCCGGTTTTTTTATTGCCAAAAATTCCTCATTTTTTAAATTTTTCACAGCCATGCTTCACTTTTAAGCAGAATTCTTACATAAAGCCGCTGTTTAACTTCAAGTATACCAAATACCGATTCGTTGTTTGGTTCAAATAATTGGAAATTAAACAGCAAATAAAGATTAACTGTTAAAATTAAATTCCGTAATCCCCCTCTTTGTAGAATAAAATTTTTTTTTACGCTTATTTAAAATAGGTATTGACAGTTAAAAATGGTTAACCTATCTTGAGATAACAAAAAAACGAATTGTAATTTATTATATATGCTTTTCATTCTCACCATTATTTCACTCAGTGTCTTGCTTATTACAAGCAAAAAGATGAAGGTGTGTGCAAACTGAAAATAAGATGAAATCACAGAGACGCCTTCCTGAAAAGAAGGCTTTTTTTTTATAGACAACATGGAGAGTAAGAAACACAAGTTTATTTATGAAAATGGAGAATTTCTTAAGGCTGCACCTATTGATGTGAACAGTCAAACCATTCAATACGGATTTGGTGCATTCGAAGGGATTAGAGCGTACCAAACGGCAAACGGCATAAAGTTATTTAAAGCAGAAGAACATTTTGAACGCTTAAAATCCTCGTGTGAGCAAATCAACCTTCCATTTACCTGGGATATTTCACAATTGATGAATGATGCCTATAAATTGCTGGAGTTGAACCATTTGAAAGATGCTTATATCCGGCCTTTGGTTTATAGCGGCGAAGGGATGTCGATGATCAATTCATCTCATTCAAATATTATTTTAATGGCCTGGAAATGGGATAGTTTCTTTGGAGACGATCTTTTAAAAACCTGTATCTCCACCTATGAAAAGCAGAACCCGCATGCTACTCCTGTGGATGCGAAAGTGACTGGCAACTACCTCAACTCCGTGCTGGCGATATCCGAAGCCAAGAGGAGAGGTTTTGACGAAGCTATTTTGATTGATATGCATGGTTATGTTGCTGAATCCTCCTCCTCAAACCTATTCATAGAAAAAGACGGAAAATTATATACACCAGCGAAAGGAAACATCATGGCTGGTATAACCAGGAACACCGTAATTCAAATTGCCAAACAATTGGATATCGAGGTAGAGGAAAGGAACCTGACTGTTGCCGATTTAAAAGCCGCAGACGCAGCATTTTTATGCGGAACAGCAGTAGAGATTATCGGAATGAAGTCTTTAGATGAAACCATTTTTCCGATGCACTTCTCAGATAGCATCGGCGCAAGCCTGCAAAGGGTTTACAAAAATTTAGTATTGGATAAATTGAGTTTCGAAGTTATCATATAATGGAATTAAATAAATACAGTAAAACATTTACGCAAGATAAAACACAACCTGCTACTCAAGCCATGTTGTATGGGCTGGGGCTTACCACGGAAGATCTGGCTAAAGCCCAGATAGGAATAGCCAGTATGGGATACGATGGCAACACCTGTAATATGCATCTGAATGATTTAGCTGCTATTGTAAAAAAAGGAGTGTGGGACAAAGACCTGGTGGGATTGATTTTTAACACTATTGGGATAAGCGATGGCTTGACCAATGGTACAGAAGGTATGCGTTATTCTTTGGTGTCACGTGATTTAATTGCCGATTCTATTGAGGCTGTTTGTGCGGCTCACTATTATGATGGGGTAATCACCATTCCCGGATGTGACAAAAATAT
This sequence comes from Pelobium sp., assembly GCA_965218985.1. GTDB lineage: Bacteria > Bacteroidota > Bacteroidia > Sphingobacteriales > Sphingobacteriaceae > Pseudopedobacter. The sequence continues at coordinate 2,711,692 of CBDCMP010000007.1, read as the reverse complement.
GCCGGGATCCATTATGGCGATGTCACGTTTAAACCGCCCATCTATTATGGTTTATGGCGGAAGTATTCACTCCGGCCATTATAAAGGTCAATCATTAAACATCGTCTCTGCTTTTGAAGCCTTAGGACAAAAGCTTGCTGGTACCATCAGCGAAGAAGATTATCAGGGGGTCATAGAACATTCTTGTCCGGGCGCAGGAGCCTGCGGTGGCATGTACACTGCAAACACCATGTCATCAGCTATTGAGGCATTAGGGATGAGTTTACCTTACAGCTCTTCAAATCCTGCGACCAGCCAAGAGAAGAAAGACGAGTGTTTAGAAGCCGGTAAATACATCAAAATTCTTTTAGAAAAAGACATCAAGCCTTCAGACATCATGACCCGCAAGGCATTTCACAATGCCATGGTGGTGATCATGGTTTTAGGAGGCTCAACAAATGCAGTATTGCATATGATTGCAATGGCAAAAACTGCCGGGGTTGATTTAAGCATGAAAGATTTTCAGGACATCAGCGATAAAACTCCAGTCATCGCCGACTTGAAACCGAGCGGTAAATATATGATGGAGGATGTTCATGAATTAGGCGGTACGCCAGCGGTGATGAAATACCTTTTGAAAAAGGGTTTAATCTATGGCGATTGCTTAACAGTGACCGGAAAAACAGTGGCAGAAAACGTTGCTGATGCTAAAGATCTTGATTTTGATACTCAAAAAGTAATTTTTCCTTTAACTACGCCAATCAAAGAAACAGGCCACTTACAAATGTTGTACGGTAATATTGCGGAGGAAGGTAGTGTGGCTAAGATATCAGGAAAAGAAGGTGAATCTTTCACCGGACCAGCCCGGGTTTTTGAGGGCGAATTCGAATTGATTCATGGTATCTCGTCCGGAAAAGTGACGGCTGGTGATGTCGTCGTCATCAGGTATGTTGGACCAAAAGGCGGACCCGGCATGCCTGAAATGTTAAAACCAACCTCAGCAATTTTTGGTGCAGGATTAGGTTCTTCAGTGGCTTTAATCACTGACGGAAGATTCTCTGGCGGAACACATGGTTTCGTGGTTGGTCACATTGTGCCTGAAGCTTATGAAGGAGGAGCCATCGCCCTCATCAATGATGGAGATGCCATAGAGATTGACGCCACCAAAAACAGCATCAATGTATTGATTTCTGAGGAAGAGTTAGCCGCAAGAAAAGCAGCGTGGAAGCAACCAGAGCCTCCGGTTAAAAGCGGAGTATTGTATAAATATATTAAACTAGTGAAAAATGCAACACAAGGTTGCGTAACGGATGAGGATTGATTAATCCGTTCGTCACCGCGAGGAACGAGAGGTCTCACATGCTAAGTCGCTTGTTTATTTGGCAACCTACAAGTGTGATGTCTCTCTACTTTCGACATGACGAATGCATTTTGCGTTAACGATAGGAACGGCATCCTTTTTTGCCTTTGCCATCATGCAGATCGCAAAAAAGATAGAGTGGATAGCGTGTAAAAACGCCCAAATAATTTGAATAAAATTAAATGCAAATCATTAAAAGCATACAAAGCAGAATATATGAAATCCGTAATGAACGGGTAATGCTTGATTTTGACTTAGCGTTTTTGTATGAAGTGGAGACGAAAGTTTTGAATCAAGCTGTTAAACGTAATATTAATCGTTTTCCTGATGATTTTATGTTCACGCTGACAGCTCAAGAATGGGAAAGCATCCAGTCACAAACCATAACCGCATCTAATTTAGATAACCGGTCACAAATTGTGACCGGTTCACAAAAACACAGAGGAAATTTGCCCTACGCTTTCACCGAACAAGGCGTGGCCATGCTCAGTGGTGTTTTGAATAGCGATAAAGCAATAAGTATGAATATCGCTATCATGCGGGCATTTGTTGACATCCGGAAAATACTGGTAAAGCAAGTTGCCGTTAAAGATAAACTGGATGAAATTATGGAAAGAGTGGATGAGCATGATATCCAGTTGCATCATTTATACCAGGCAATGGAAAATCTGATTGATGAGAAAGCCTTAAAAAGAAGCTGGGAAGAAAGAGAAAGAATTGGATTTAAACAAAAAAAAAGATAACTAATACACAAAGTGATGAATACACTTGAAATAAAAGAACAAATCAACCATCAGACAGAAACCGAAAAGCCCATTTTGGAGACTTTAAGCGGTTCTGAAATTTTGTTAAAAGGATTAATTGCAGAAGGTGTGGATACCATTTTCGGTTATCCCGGAGGTGCAATTATGCCCATATATGATGCCCTTTACGATTTCAAAAAAGAATTGAATCATATATTGGTTCGCCATGAACAAGGTGCTACCCATGCAGCGCAAGGTTATGCCCGCAGCTCCGGAAAAGTGGGAGTTGTTTTCGCCACCAGCGGGCCCGGTGCCACCAACCTGATCACCGGAATTGCCGATGCACAGATAGACAGCACCCCAATGGTATGTATTACCGGACAGGTATTTGCATCTCTTCTAGGAACTGATGCTTTCCAGGAAACGGATGTAATCAATATTACCACACCCATTACCAAATGGAATTATCAGGTAACAGATGCCTCTGAAATTCCGGAAGTACTGGCCAAAGCTTTTTACATTGCCAGAACCGGAAGACCTGGTCCTGTGTTGATTGACATCACCAAAAATGCACAAATTCAAAAAGTGGAAGTTGAGGGTTACTTAAAATGTGAACATATCAGAAGCTATCGTCCTTACCCGATTGTGAGGTCTGAATATATTGAGCAAGCTGCGGCATTGATCAACAGTGCTAAAAAACCCTTCGTTCTTTTTGGGCAAGGAGTACTTCTGGGAAATGCAGAGCAGGAGTTCAAAGCTTTTGTGGAGAAATCAGGTATTCCATCAGCCTGGACTATTTTAGGTGCAGGTGCTATTTCCACTGCTCATCCTTTAAACGTGGGCATGCTGGGCATGCATGGCAACTATGGCCCGAATGTTTTAACCAATGAATGTGACGTGCTCATCGCTATCGGGATGCGTTTTGATGACCGTGTAACAGGACGTTTGGATAAATATGCCAAACAAGCCAAAGTGATTCATTTAGATATAGACCCTGCCGAGATCGACAAAAATGTAAAAACTACCGTGCCAGTTTGGGGAGATTGCAAAGAGACTTTACCACTATTAACTGATTTGATCCAAAAGAGATCACATAGTGAATGGCTGGCTAAGTTTAACGATTTTACCAGACAAGAAAATGAGCAAGTGATCCATAAAGAATTGAATCCTGAGCAGGGGGAATTGACTATGGGCGAAGTCATCAATCAATTGAATACCTTAACCAAAGGAGAAGCCATCATCGTAACTGATGTTGGCCAACACCAAATGGTGGCTTGCCGTTATGCGAAATTCAATAACACCAGAAGTAACATCACCAGTGGTGGCTTGGGCACCATGGGATTTGCGCTACCTGCAGCTATTGGGGCTAAATTTGGCGCTCAGGATAAAATAGTGGTTGCTGTGATTGGTGATGGCGGTTTCCAAATGACTATTCAAGAATTGGGCACCATTATGCAAAGCGGCGTGGATGTAAAAATCATAATTTTAAATAATCAATTCTTAGGGATGGTTCGCCAATGGCAAGAATTGTTCAACGATAGAAGATACTCTTTTGTAGATATTACCAGTCCTGATTTTGTGGCTGTGGCCAAAGGATATGATATAGACGGGCAAAGAGTTACAGAAAGAGAAAATCTGACCGATGCCTTAAAAACCATGCTGGATCACAAAGGCTCCTATCTTTTGGAAGTGATGGTAACTAAAGAAAACAATGTTTTCCCAATGGTACCACAAGGTTGCAGCGTTAGTGAAATCAGACTCAAATAAACCTTCAAATCGCATAAAAATGGACACAAATATAGAAAAGAAGGAATTTAACATCACGGTGTATACCGAGAACCAGATTGGTTTATTAAACAGAATTGCCATTATTTTCAGCAGGAGGAAGCTGAACGTGGAAAGTCTGAACACCTCTCCCTCTGAGGTGGAAAGCATCCATCGTTTCAATATCGTGATCACAGAAACGGAAGATGTGGTGAGGAAGGTAGCCCGCCAGTTAGAGAAGCAGGTAGAGGTTTTAAAAGTTTATTTCAACACCAATGAAGATGTGATCTGGCAGGAACTGGCCTTATACAAGGTGCCTACAGAAGTGATTGCAGAACATGTGAGTGTGGAACGTTTACTCCGTGAATACGGCGCAAGAGCAGTGGTCATCCGCAAAGATTATACTGTGTTTGAAACTACGGGCCACCGCGAGGAGACCGATGCCTTGGTAAATGTATTGCAACAATATGGTCTCATCGAATTCGTAAGGAGCGCCAGAGTGGCCATTATTAAAGATAGTGATGGTTTCCATGCGAAGCTTCGTGAATTTGAAAGATTGGAACCCGGGGAAGATGTAGCGGAGAATGAGTATTTGAACAAAGGACAGAAAGTTTTTACCATGTAAGCTATGAAGTGCAAAAAGGTTGTCCCTATTCTTAGAATCTTCGATGTCGATAAAGCTATCCAGTTTTATGTGGATTGGCTGGGTTTTAAAGTGGATTGGGAACATCGGTTTGAAGAGGGCTTGCCTTTGTACATGCAGGTTTCTTTAAAGGGAATTGAATTGCACTTGAGCGAACACCATGGAGACGGAACTCCAGGAACACATATCCATATTGATTGTGAAGAGGTGAAAAACTTTCAAAAAATGCTCTTAAATAAAAAATACAATTACGGCCGACCAGGTTTAGAGAAAACGTTCTACGGAACCTGGAGTGTTACTGTGATTGATCCTTTTAATAATAAAATAACCTTCAACGAGGAGTTGAAGGACTCAGAAAAAGAAGATATTTAAGATTAATAAAACAGAAATTAAGCAATAAAAAGATGTCAAATTATTTTAACACATTACCTCTTAGAGAAAAATTAAACCAGTTAGGTGTTTGCGATTTCATGGACAGTTCAGAATTTTTGGACGGCGTGGAAGCATTGAAAGGTAAAAAACTGGTGATCATTGGTTGTGGTGCACAAGGCCTGAACCAGGGTTTGAACCTAAGAGACAGCGGACTGGATGTAAGCTATACCTTACGTAATGAAGCAATTGAAGGCAAAAGAGATTCTTGGAAAAATGCCACTGAAAACAATTTTAAGGTGGGAACTTATGAAGAACTGATTCCTTCGGCAGATATTTTAATCAACCTTACTCCAGATAAACAACATACAGCAGTTGTGAAGGCAGTAATGCCTTTGATGAAAAAAGGAGCTACCCTATCCTATTCTCACGGTTTTAATATTGTAGAAGAAGGCATGCAGATCCGTAAGGATATCACCGTAATTATGGTAGCTCCAAAATGCCCCGGCAGTGAGGTAAGAGCAGAATATGCGAGAGGTTTTGGGGTTCCTACTTTAATTGCCGTACATCCGGAGAATGATCCTGAAGGAAAAGGATTGGCACAGGCGAAAGCTTATGCTGTAGGTACAGGTGGTCACAGAGCAGGTGTTTTGCTTTCTTCTTTTGTGGCAGAGGTAAAATCTGATTTAATGGGCGAGCAGACCATCCTTTGTGGATTATTGCAAACCGGTTCTATCCTTTCTTTTGATAAGATGATAGAGAAAGGAATCGATGCAGCTTATGCTTCAAAATTGGTGCAATATGGCGTGGAGGTAATTACCGAAGCCCTAAAACAAGGTGGCATCACTGCCATGATGGATAGGTTGAGCAACCCTGCCAAGATCAAAGCTTTTGAAATTTCTGAGGAGCTGAAAGACATCATGCGTCCCTTATTCCAAAAACACCAGGATGATATCATGAGTGGCGAATTCAGTAAAACCATGATGGAGGATTGGGCCAACGGAGATAAAAATCTGTTGAAATGGAGAGCCGAAACCGGTGAAACTGCTTTTGAGAAAACTCCTGCCGGAAATATGAAAATTGATGAGCAGGAATATTTCGACAATTACACACTAATGGTCGCATTCATCAGAGCCGGAGTAGAACTGGCTTTTGAAACCATGGTTCAGGCAGGCATCAAACCGGAATCTGCCTACTACGAGTCTTTACATGAAACTCCGCTGATTGCCAACACCATCGCCCGCAAAAAATTGTTCGAGATGAACCGTGTCATCTCTGATACTGCGGAATATGGTTGCTATTTATTTGATCAGGCCTGCAAACCGCTACTGGCAGATTTCATGAAAAATGTAGATGCAAATTTAGCAGGTGAAAATTTTAATGAAGCGAAAGATAACGGAGTAGATAACAGAAAATTAATTGAAGTAAATGATGCCATCCGCAACCACCAGGTAGAAAAAGTGGGTGCAGTGCTGCGTAAAGCAATGACAGCCATGAAAGCGATAAAGACGGCCTAAAACTCAACTTCACTCAGCCCTACAAGAAGAAAAAAATAAAAATGACAAAACCCTTCATCCATATCCAAAATTTGAATCTAAAGTACCAGCAAAAAGCGGTATTAACGGATTTGAAGTGGAATATCCATAAAGGAGAGCAATGGGTGTTGGGCGGCATCAGCGGAAGCGGAAAAACCTCCTTGGCAAAAGCCATTGCAGGTTTGCACAACACAACGGGAGAGATCAACATCAATTTTGATTTAAATAGTCTCTTACCCGCAAAGATTTTATTTGTGGAGAGCTGGTATCCGTTTAAAAATGTGGAAGGCCTTGCCAATTTTTATTATCAGCAACGCTACACCAGCTTGCAGGCTAAAGAAACTTTAACTGTAAAAGCTGAATTAGCGCATTATGGAAAGGAAAATAATTTGGCTTTCGCCGATGTTGAACCGATTTTAAATGCTTTAGGCTTTGCAGGATTAGAAAATTCACAGCTTTTAGAATTATCAAGTGGGGAGCATAAAAAACTGCAATTAATAAAAGTCCTGTGGCTGAAGCCTCAATTGTTGATTATCGATCAGCCTTATACAGGCCTGGATAAAGCATCCAGAGGAAATTTAAATATTTTATTGGACAAGATTTCGGAAGAAGGTGTTCAATTAATTTTAATCTCTAATGAGGAAGAGTTACCATCCTGCATCACTCAAATAGCAGAAATAAAGGACGGCAAACTAATTGAAAATAAGGATCTTGAAGAAGTTAGAATTCATCATCATTCAACATTAGGAGCAATACCTGATTTTCTTAAAGAAGCTCCCGTTTATCAGTCTAAACAGATAACCAAAATGGTTGACATAAATATCAGCTATGGCGATAAACAAATCTTAAAAAACATCAACTGGGAAGTGAATGCCGGTGATAAATGGCTGCTGCAAGGTCCAAATGGTTCCGGGAAATCTACTTTGCTGAGCTTAATGAACGGTGACCATCCTCAATCTTATGCCAATGAGCTTTACCTTTTCGGAAATAAAAGAGGAAGCGGGGAAAGTGTATGGGATATCAAAAAACATATCGGCTTAATCTCTCCTGAATTTCACTGGTACTTTGATGCCTCTTCTACCGTGTGGCAAAGCATTGCCTCCGGCTTTTATGATTCAGTGGGTTTATTTCAGCAACTGCCTTATTCAAAAAGTGCGCAGGTAGATGAGTTGGTTGAATATTTTGGTTTAAATGAATTTAAAAATAGTTTGTTACACACGCTCCCTTTAGGGAAACAAAGACTGGTTTTACTGGCCAGAACCATCATCAAAAATCCGGAACTACTCATTCTGGATGAACCTTGCCAGGGTTTAGACCAGCAACAGACGCAGCATTTTAACCAATTGGTAGATGCGTTGTGCAGCAACGGAATGACCCTGATTTACGTGGGACATTTTGAGTCTCAACTGCCCACCTGCCTGGAAAAACGGATGGTTTTAGAGAATGGCGAAGTGAAATTAATGGAGCTGATAAAAAATAAACAAGCGCAGCAGCACTTTGAATTAACAGAATAAAAAATTATGCTACACGACCCAAATAGAATTTACATTTTCGACACCACCCTGCGCGACGGGGAGCAGGTGCCAGGTTGCCAACTGACGACATCTGAAAAGATTGAAATCGCTTTGCGACTGGAAGCTTTGGGTGTGGATGTAATTGAAGCAGGGTTTCCGGTTTCCAGTCCGGGAGATTTTCAAAGCGTGGTGGAACTTTCCAAAGCGGTAACTGAACCTATTATTTGCGCTTTAACCAGAGCCAATCAAAATGATATAGACGTGGCCGCAGATTCATTGAAATTCGCCAAAAGACCCCGTATCCATACCGGTATTGGTGCTTCTGACATGCACATCCAATACAAATTCAACAGCACCCGCAAAGCTATTTTAGAACGTGGCGTGGAGGCGGTGAGATACGCCAAAACTTTTGTGGAAGATATTGAATTCTATGCAGAAGATGCCGGCAGAGCAGATAATGCTTTCCTGGCACAAATGGTGGAAGCGGTGATTGCTGCCGGAGCCACAGTGGTAAACATTCCGGATACCAATGGCTATTGCCTTCCCGACCAATACGGGGCAAAAATTAAGTACTTAATGGATCATGTTTCCAATATTGATAAAGCCATCATCTCCGTACATTGTCACAATGATTTGGGTTTGGCCACGGCCAACAGCATTGCTGGAATACAAAATGGCGCCAGACAAGCGGAGTGCACCATTAACGGAATTGGCGAAAGAGCCGGAAACACTTCTCTGGAAGAAGTAGCCATGATTTTAAAAACACACCAGACTTTAAACAAGCATACCCAAATCAATTCCAAACATTTTTATGAACTGAGTGGCATGGTAAGCCGCATGATGCGTATGCCAGTGCAACCCAATAAGGCAATTGTAGGTAAAAATGCTTTCGCTCACAGCTCTGGCATTCATCAGGACGGCGTATTGAAACATCGCGAGAATTATGAAATCATCAACCCCGAGGATGTGGGCATAGATCAGTCTGAAATTATTTTAACTGCCAGAAGCGGCCGACATGCACTAAAACACCATCTGGAAAGATTGGGATATGTGCTGGAGAAAATTAATTTAGATGATGTTTACGAACGTTTTTTGACTATCGCCGACACTAAAAAAGAAATAAAAGACGACGACTTATTATCTTTAATGAGCGATGGCACCGAGCGTAATTATAAGGCAGGGGTAACCGTTAAATTATTGCAGGTGATGTGTGGCGATCCTCTGATCCCCACCTCCATCATCAAATTAGACATTAAAGGGAAAATGTACGAGGCAACTTCATCCGGCAATGGCCCGGTGGATGCCACCATTAAAGCCATCAACTCCATTTTAAACAAGGAGATTGCAATTAAGGCTTTTCATATAGATGCCATTGAGGGCGGTAGTGATGATGTGAGCAAAGTGAACATGAGGATTAAATATCTGGATAAGAATTACAATGGCTACGGTTTTAGTACAGACATTGTACAGGCATCAGCGAATGCTTATTTAGATGCAGTGAATAAGTTTATATAATACTCGAGCGTCACCTCGAGGAACGAGAGGTCTCACAAATAGGTTCTCATTTAGTATGGAGACTTGTAGGGTGAGATGTTTCACTATCGTTCAACATGACGAAGTGGTAAGTTTGCGTTAGGGATTGAAATGGATACCGGCTTGTGGCTAAGGCCTTGAGTAGTATGAATGGAAAACCCGCCCGAACGCCCAAATAAAAAATTAAAACAACCTCGGTCTGTGTCCTCACAGAACGAAACAAAATACAACAATGGCCTGTGAGGACACAGGCCATGGAAAAGATAAAAGAGTAAAAAATAATAAAATGAGCAAAACATTATTTGACAAGGTGTGGGACGGTCATGTAGTCCGAAAGATTGAAGGAGGGCCAGATGTGCTTTTTATAGACCGTCACCTGATTCATGAAGTAACCAGTCCGGTTGCGTTTTTAGGATTAAAAAGCAGAGGAATTAAGGTTTTATATCCGGAGCGTACTTTCGCAACGGCCGACCATAATACACCGACGATGAACCAGCATTTGCCAGTGGAAGACCCTCTTTCTGCTAATCAGCTAAAAGCGTTGGAATCTAACAGTAACGAATACGGAATTTCTCATTGGGGTTTAGGTCACCAAAAAAATGGAATTGTGCATGTGGTAGGTCCAGAATACGGAATCACCCAACCCGGTGCAACCATTGTTTGTGGCGATTCGCACACTTCTACCCATGGTGCTTTCGGAGCAATTGCCTTCGGTATTGGCACTTCAGAGGTGGAGATGGTTTTGGCAACACAATGTATCATGCAACCAAAGCCTCAAAAAATGCGCATCAATATTACCGGTTCTCTGGGCTATGGCGTAACGCCTAAGGATGTGGCATTGTTCATTATTTCACAATTGACCACTTCCGGAGCTACAGGTTATTTTGTAGAATATGCAGGGAAAGTTTTTGAAGAGATGACCATGGAAGGCCGGATGACGGTTTGCAATCTTTCTATTGAAATGGGTGCCCGTGGCGGGATGATTGCCCCAGATGAAACCACTATCAACTATGTAAAAGGAAGAGAATTTTCGCCAAAAGGCGAGGCTTGGGACAAAGCTTTAGCTTACTATAAAACTTTGAAAACTGATGATGATGCAATTTTTGATAAGGAATATACTTTCGACGGATCATTAATTGAGCCCATGATCACCTACGGCACCAACCCCGGAATGGGTATGGGAATCAGCAAAGATATACCTGACTCAGGTTCTGTGGAAGGCGGCGTAGCGACTTACGAAAAATCTTTAAATTATATGGGCTTCCATGAAGGAGATCACATGATTGGCAAAAAGATCGACTTTGTTTTTGTGGGAAGCTGCACCAACGGAAGAATTGAGGATTTCAGGGCTTTTGCTTCTATTGTAAAAGGCAGAAAAAAGGCAGAGGGTGTCACCGTTTGGTTGGTTCCAGGTTCTCATCAGGTAGAAGCAAAAATCAAAGAAGAAGGTTTGCTGGATATTTTTACCGAAGCAGGTTTTGTATTGCGCCAGCCAGGTTGTTCAGCTTGCTTAGCCATGAATGACGATAAAATCCCGGCTGGTAAATATGCAGTAAGCACTTCAAACAGAAATTTTGAGGGAAGACAGGGTCCTGGTTCCAGAACATTATTGGCCAGTCCGTTAGTCGCAGCAGCCGCTGCGGTAACCGGAAAGGTTACTGACCCGAGAGAATTAATGCTTCAAGAGGTTTAAAGCTGAAGGTAGAAAGCTTAAAGCATCTTGCAAAGGTTGTTTTAGCCATCTTGGCTTTTCGCCTTGAGCATTTAGCTTTAAGAAAATAACAAAATATTAAAGGCAAAACAATGACATACGATAAATTCAATATATTAAAAAGCACAGCAGTTCCACTTCCGATAGAGAATGTAGATACTGACCAAATCATCCCTGCCCGTTTCTTGAAAGCGACGGAGCGTGTAGGTTTCGGTGATAATTTATTCAGAGATTGGAGATACCATACAGATGGTTCTCCTAAAGCTGATTTCGTGTTAAACAACCCAACCTACAAAGGAAAAATCCTTTTAGGTGGTAAAAATTTCGGTTCAGGCTCTTCACGCGAACACGCAGCCTGGGCTATTTATGATTATGGATTCAGAGCGGTCGTCTCCAGTTTCTTTGCGGATATCTTCAGAGGGAACTGCTTAAACATTGGTGTTTTGCCAGTGCAAATCAGCCCTGCATTTTTAGAAGAGATTTTTACTACAGTACACGCCAATCCTGAAACTGAGGTAGAGATCAATCTGCCAGCTCAAAGCATCACTCTGCTAAGCTCAGGAACTACAGAACAGTTCGATATCAGCTCTTATAAGAAAGACAATATGATAAATGGCTTTGATGATATCGACTATCTGCAAAACATCAAATCAGACATACAGGAATTTGCGGAACAACTTCCGCTATAAAAACAATAAAGGCTCATTCAATGAAAACGAGGAAGATAGAAATCATGGACACTACCCTGAGAGACGGCGAACAAACCTCCGGGGTTTCATTTTCTGTTGCTGAGAAATTATCCATTTCCCAGTTACTTTTAGAAGAATTGAAAGTTGACCGGATTGAAATTGCCTCGGCAAGAGTATCAGAAGGTGAGCTGGAGGCCGTTAAAGCAGTAAGCAAGTGGGCATCCAAAAATGGCTGTTTAAGCCAGGTAGAGGTTCTGACTTTTGTGGATAACGGTGTTTCTATTGACTGGATGTTGAAAGCAGGGGTTAAAGTGCAGAATTTACTCACCAAAGGATCGCTGAATCATTTAACACATCAATTAAAAAAAACTCCTGAACAACATTTCACTGAGATTAAAAATGTAGTGGAACTAGCCATTAAGGAAGGCATCAAAACCAATGTTTACCTGGAAGACTGGAGCAATGGCATGCGCAATTCTCAAGAATATGTTTTTCAATATCTTGATTTCTTAGCGACTCAAAATATTGAAAGGATTTTATTGCCTGATACTTTGGGTGTTTTAACGCCGGATGAAACCTATGTTTTCCTGAAGGATATCAAAGCCAAATACCCCAAAATTCGTTTTGACTTTCATGCCCATAACGATTATGATTTAGGAACAGCCAATGCTTTGGAAGCCGTAAAAGCAGGAATAGACGGTTTACATCTAACGGTAAATGGGATGGGCGAAAGAGCAGGGAATGCACCTATGGCCAGTGTGATTGCAGTGATCAATGATTTCTTGCCTGAGGTAGAAATAGGTCTGAAAGAATCCTCTATTTACAAAGTGAGCAAACTGGTAGAAACCTTTTCAGGCGTTAGAATCCCGGCAAACAAACCCATCGTAGGCGAAAATGTTTTTACACAAACCGCAGGTATCCATGCAGACGGAGACAATAAAAACAACCTTTATTTTAATGATCTTTTACCAGAACGTTTCGGGCGCAAACGTACCTATGCATTAGGTAAAACTTCCGGCAAGGCCAATATCGAAAAAAATCTGCAGGAACTGGGTTTAAAGCTCAATGAAGCAGATCTGAAAAAAGTAACGCAGCGTGTGATTGAACTGGGAGACTTAAAAGAAACGGTTACCCAAGATGATTTGCCTTACATCATTTCTGATGTTTTAGACAGCAAAGCTTACCAGGATAAAGTAAAAGTAGAATCTTATGTGCTTTCACATTCAAAAGGTTTACGTCCCTCAGCAACCATTGCAATCAATTTTAATGGAAAAATTTATGAAGAACACGCACAGGGTGACGGGCAGTTTGATGCTTTTATGCTGGCCCTGAGCAGAGTCTACAAATCGCAGGGGAAAAAATTACCTGCTTTAATTGATTATGCGGTGAGAATCGCTCCGGGAAGCAGCTCTGATGCTTTGTGCGAGACTGTGATCACCTGGAAAACAGCTCAGAAGACTTTCACCACCAGAGGTTTAGATTCTGACCAAACGGTTTGTGCCATTAAAGCTACAGAGAAGATGCTGAATATTATGGAGGGCCAGATGAAAGATGTATTGGAGAAGCAAGAGCCAAGTAGTAAGAGTCAAGCCACTTATGTAACGGCTAAATAAATTAAGCTATAAAATTTATAAATAAATAATGAACGACCAGGAAATAGAACTCCCAAAGTTTTATGACTCTATACAAAAAAGGTCAAATGAGATTAACTTCTCAATGCCTTCTGACTTACAGACTGGATGCCTATTAAGGACTTTGGTTGCAAGTAAACCCACTGGTTGTTTTCTCGAACTAGGAACTGGAACTGGGCTTTCATTATCATGGATAGTAGAAACTATGAGCGAAAATTCTCATGTTTATTCTATTGATAATAGTGAAATTTATTTATCGATTGCAAAACAGTATTTTAGTAATGATAATAGAATTACTATCATTTGCGAAGATGCAACTAAATGGATAAAGGATAATCAGGACAAAAAATTTGATTTGATATTTGCAGACGCCTGGCCTGGTAAATATGAAACTTTAGAAGAAACATTAAGTATGTTAAATTTAGGAGGTATATATCTTATTGATGATATGCTTCCTCAGTCCAACTGGCCTGAAGGGCATAAAGAGCATGTAAATGACCTTTTAAATTATTTGGCTTGTCGTCCAGATTTTAAAATGACCAAAATGAATTGGTCAACAGGAATAGTGATCTTGTGCAAAATCATAAATTAAAAATAACACAAATAACAAAACATAGCAGAGTGTCTTCATACTTGATACTCACTACTCAATACTAAATAATAATGAAACTAAACATTGCCCTGCTATCAGGAGACGGAATTGGACCGGAAGTGATTGCACAAGCCGTAAAAGTTTGTGATGCCATTGCTAAAAAATATGATCATGAAATCAACTGGACATCCGCTTTAACCGGCGCCTGTGCCATTGATGACTGTGGTGAGCCCTATCCAGATTCCACACATGAAGTTTGTATGGCTGCAGATGCGGTTCTTTTTGGTGCCATTGGCGATCCGAAATATGATAACAATCCAAAAGCAACTGTCCGGCCTGAGCAGGGATTATTGAAAATGCGTCAGAAATTGGGTTTGTTTGCCAACGTACGTCCCACTTTTACATTTCCATCTCTCATAGATAATTCCCCCTTAAAAAGAGAAAGAATTGAAGGAACGGATTTGATTATTTTGCGTGAGCTCACCGGAGGAATTTATTTTGGCGAAAGGGGCAGAAAAGACAATGGCAATACCGCATTTGATACCTGTACCTATACCCGGGCAGAAATTCAACGTTTGGCAAAATTAGGTTTTGAACTGGCCATGACCCGTGGCAAAAAATTGTGCTGCGTAGATAAAGCCAACGTTTTGGAAAGCTCCCGGCTATGGCGTGAAACCGTACAGGATATGGAGAAAGATTATCCGGAAGTAACAGTTTCATACGAATTTGTGGATGCCGTAGCGATGCGTTTGGTGCAATGGCCAAATTCTTATGATGTATTGATTACTGAAAACCTTTTTGGCGACATCTTAACGGATGAAGCTTCCGTCATTTCAGGTTCCATGGGCTTGATGCCATCAGCTTCTAAGGGTGTGCACACTTCTTTATATGAACCCATTCACGGTTCTTACCCACAGGCAGCCGGAAAAGATATTGCCAATCCTTTAGCCACTGTACTTTCTGCAGCCATGATGTTTGAAGATGCTTTTGGCTTACAAGCCGAAGCAGATGCCATCAGAACAGTGGTGAACAAATCTTTGGATGAAGGAATAGTGACTGAAGACTTATCAGGTAAAAATAAGGCTTATAAAACCAGTGAGGTTGGCGACTGGCTGGCAAAAAATATTTAAGACAACTCTACCAAGCAACCTAAACCCGAAAGGCCGGCGATGAATAATCGTCGGTTTTTTTTCTTTTGAGGTTTTTAGTTATATTTAAACTATGAATGCTTCTATTGAAATAAAAAAAATTTTAGCTCAGGTTGACCAAATGGGAGATAAGGAGAAATTAATGATTTTAGAAAAAATAAAATCTATACTTGAAAAAGAAGATAAAAACCACTCTTCTAAACTTTCTCTTTATAGTTTAAAAGGATTAGGTAGCGATATATGGAAGGATACTACTGTTGATGATTATATTAAACGAGAAAGAGAATGGTAGTCAATGACTTTATTTCTAAAGTTATTTTCTTAGATACAGCACCTCTAATCTATTTCATTGAAGGAAACAGTAAATATCACCTCAACTCGATGAACTTTTTAAATTAAATCAGTTAGGTAAAATCTTATTTATTACCTCTTCAATCACTTTGTTAGAGCTGTTGGTTAAACCTTTAAAGGAGAAGAGATTTGATTTAGCTTTACAATACAAGAATTTACTCACACAATCAGATGGAATCAAACTTATTGAAATTTCAAATTCTATTGCTGTAGAAGCAGCAGCAATAAGAGCTAATCACCAATTAAAAACTCCGGATGCCATCCAACTAGCTACTGCTAATTTTTTTAGTGTTAATTATTTTTTAACAAATGATAAGCACCTAAAAACCGGAAGCGAGATGAATATTATAACTTTGGATGAATTACAAACTTCGTAAATCAGAAAGTCAAATAAACTAACTGATTTCTATCTTAGCCTAACGGAATGTTTCTTTGCCCAAAGCAACAGCATAGCTCTGCAACACGCGACCCGTCGGGAAAGGCTTTCATCAAAAGAGATTTATACTAATGGATGAAAATGTGAAATCTCAAAGTACACCTGATCCCCGTGTTTTAGCCGGAGGAACTGACTGTCGTGAACTAAAATTATTTTTCCATCTGCCACAATTTCCACTTCCTGATAAGCACCACTAAAATGAGTGCTTTTTATAGTCGCCGTTTGTCCGAAATCTAAAGAAAGATGGATATGGTGAGGATAAATGGCAAAAGACTGATGATCATTAGGCAAAAAAGGCTGCCCTTTTAAAATATTTGCCTTGCCCAGCAAATTGGCCACGTAAGCGTATTTTGGATGATGATAAATCTCCGAGGGTTTTCCTTCCCTAATGATCTTCCCTTCCCTCATGATCATAATCTTATCAGAAATAGAAAGTCCGTCTGTAGGATCATGCGAAACCATGATGATGGTAATGTTTAAAAATTTTGATAAACGTTCTATATCATCCCTTAGCTGACGCCTCAAAATGGTGTCCACTTGGTTAAAAGGTTCATCCAGCAACAAAACCTCTGGTTCAGTGATCACCGCCCTGGCAATGGCCACACGCTGTTGTTCTCCCCCACTTAATTCCACAATCTTTTTATCCGCCAAATGATCAATCCTTAAAAACTCCATGGTTTGTATAGTCAGCTCCTTCTTGGCTTCCAAATCGGTGTTGGAAAGTTGCGAGGCGATGTTGTCAAAAACCTTCGCATAAAGATTTAGCGTTAATTCCTGTGTCACCATCTTCATCTCGTCATGTCCAGGGATCAGTTTTTCGCTTGGCCCTTTTATTCGTTCACCATTGAACAGCACTTCTCCTTCCTGCGGGACCAGATAACCATAAATAAGTTTTAGCAGGGTCGTTTTTCCGCTGCCACTCTCTCCTATAATGGTGACAATCTCTCCTGAATCAGTCTCCACATTTATGGATGACACACCAGAAGGAGTACCTTCTAAAAAATTCTTACTTACGTTTTTCAACTGCAATAATGGCATTCAATCCTATTCTATTTGGGGCGTAAAGATAAAGAATTTAAGCTTTACCGATGATTTCCATTCAGGAGTTTACATCAGGAATGGAAGAGATTAAAAGAGGCTGTCTCAAAATTCAAAACAGCCTCTTTATGATTTATAAATCCTCAATATTGCGCTTTTTTTATGTTGCAGTATTGAGGTTTTTCTTGTTTTATAGAGGTTCTATTGAAAATATCTCAATGGAATTTTGTTGAAATTCCTTTTTGAGACAGCCTCTTAAAAAGGTTAATTTTAATGTCTTTAGAATCCGAAGGTTAGACCAAAGTTTAGATTTTTGTAATTCGCTGGTCCCTGACCGTCGGCAAATACATCGTTCATATAGTATTTAAAGAAAAAACCAGCACCGCCATAACCTATCCTTAAATTTGCTCCGTAACGGAAAGGTTCAAAATTATAATCATCCTTTACCTTCACTTTACCATTCTCACTGCTCACTTGTTTCACTTTTCCGCTGAGTAAAAATCCTACTTCCGGACCAAGCACGATAGATGCCCTTTTTCCCTTATCATTTTGAGGAGTACGGTACTCAAAATACAAAGGAACTCTCAAATATCTGCTGGAAAACCTGTTTTTATCATAATCAATAGCATCATCAGTCTTTGTCAATGTAGGTTGATCGGGTAAGATGGTCACATTTTGTTTCAACCTGATGTGGTTCCAGTCTAAACCGGCAGCCAAAATTAATTTCACATTCGGATTAAATCTCAACCCCATTTCCAGCAGGTCAAAACCCACATTACTTGTTTTCCAAGTTTGATGTTCCAAATACTCGTACCCGGTAGGCTCCCCAAAATTAGAACCAGTATGGTATTTACTCAAACCAATATCAAAGTGTTCGAAGGTGATTCCAAATGTTAATTTCGGATATTTTACCACTTTTTTCTCAGTTTTAGTGGTGTCAGCTTTTCCAACTGTGATGCTCACTCCACTAGAATCAATGATCACAGAAGTTTTGGAGCCTTTTTTAAGTATCTTAACAGTATCCTGAATTTGTGCTTGCGCAAGGCCGAACAGGGTAAGACCGATGATGGTTAAATATATTTTTTTCATGTCTTTTAGTTTTTAAAATCGCTTTTGCGATTGTTATTTTTCAACTTTTCTAAATTTGAATAATCCTAAATTGATTCCGGTGATCTCATTATCACTTTCGTCGGTCTTACTTAATTGAATGATTTTATCCTCCCTCTTGTCAACTTTCGCCACTACAAAATTAACCAGGTCTCCAACCGACTTAATTTTCAATCCCTTTCCGGCAGGGGCACCATCTCCCGAAAAGCGATGGTGAGCGACGTTTGCTGCAGCCATTGAATTCACTTGCGGGCCAATATTATTTTTCTCTTCCTCGGCAAGCATTTGCTCTGTGACCGTTGGAGTTCTTAATGGCTTCACGCTCACTATATCTCCAGCTCCGTCATTCTTCTTTGTATTCAAGACGTCATCTATGGGTGTGATGGTTGCATCAGCTGGAATAAACTTTTGGCTTTTTAACCCGGACGGGTAAACAGCCAACGTGTTCTTTCCTTTCTTCAAAGATCCTGAATTTTCATCATGAATTTTGGAATCACCTCTCTCGAAAGGAACTGACTGACTTTCAGCGGGATGCTGTTCCACTTTGTTTTTAAATGCAGGTGTGTCTTTTTTTCCTTTCTCTGAACTAACCTTAGCCATCACCTCATCATGATTCCCTCGTAACTTAATCACAGCCTCGGGTTTGGTATACAAACCAATTCCAATTCCCAAAACCACTACCACGCTGGCGGCGGCCATCCAAAACAAGGAAGTTTTGTTTTTTGGTTTCTCATCTAATTGCTCAGTGATCTTATCCCAATTATTGGAAGAAGGTTTCACTTCAAAATCATCGAAAGATGATTTAAAAAGTCCGTCAAAGTCTTTATCCGAAATTTGCTTCATTTCTGTATCCTTCTAATTTTAAAACTTGTTCTCTTAATATCGCCCTCGCCCTAGAGAGTTGAGATTTACTTGCTCCTTCTGTGATTCCCAATTGTTCTGCTATCTCTTTATGCGAATATCCTTCAATCGCATACATATTAAACACCATTCTATAACCACTGCTTAAATTCTGGACCAATCTCATCAAATCCTTCACATTCAGACTGCTCATGTCAAAAGAAGTGGAGGCCTCTTTCTCGTTTGTTTCTTCAATATCCACAACGTTCAATGTTCTCAGACGTTTTCTATAGAATTCTATGGAGGTATGAACCATAATCCTACGCATCCATCCTTCAAAGGAGCCTTCTCCGCGAAAATCATTCAGCTTCCTGAAAAGTTTCACATAAGCTGTCTGCATGATATCCTCGGCTTCAAAATGGTCTTTGGCATAACGCATACAAACTCCCAGCATTTTTGCAGAAGTGCCGTTATATAGCAGCTCCTGGAATTTACGATCACCCACCTGACATCCTTTAACTATATCTTCTAAAGTGTATTTATGTTGCACAATCATATAAGGTTCTATAGGCAAGATGATGGATTTTTTTAAAAGGTTGCAAGCTGTTGAATTTTTTTTCATCCAATCAGGAGAATTTTTAAATCTGCACTAAAATTAATTTAAAGATTTGGTTTTCCTCCCTTGAAACATCATTAAAGATGGCAATCATCAAAAGGAACAAATAAATACTAAGAGGATGAAAAATTTGCTTATTTTCAATATTTTCTACACAAAACAAATAAAATACCCGATTTTTTTTTGCAAAAATTGATAGTTTTATAGACTTATGATACATTTTATTCATTATTTAAATTTATTTTTTTAATAATTTCAATAAAAATATTTAAATTAATAGATTATAGTTATAACATAATGAAGCTGAGTAAGAAAAAATACGATATTTCTAATTGTTTCCTAAGTAAGAACTGCATTTCAGATTGGATACCTGCCATAGAAGCCAATAAAAAATTATATGAGGTAAAAAAAGGGGAGTTGATATTTAAAGAAGGTGGCGCAGTGGATGGAATTTATTTTGTTCAACATGGAAATGTGAAAGTCCACAAAAAATGGGGGGCAGATAAAGAATTGATTCTAAGATTTGCAACTGACGGTGCGATATTGGGCCATAGAGGATTGAGTACAAAAAGTGATATTTATCCTATTTCTGCCACAGCTTTGGAGAATTCGGTATTGTGTTATATCACCATGGAATTCTTTAACAGCACTTTAAAAGTCAACCCGGGTTTCGCCTATAAATTATTGATGTTTTTTGCTGATGAATTGCAGGAATCGGAGAGAAAAATGAGAAATATTGCACACATGTCAGTAAAGGGCCGTTTATCTCAAGCTTTACTCTCTTTTAAAACCCATTTTGGGATACTTGAGGATGGTGCCATAAAAATGGAACTCTCTAAACAAGACATCTCCTCTTATGTTGGTGCCACTTATGAAACATTGTTCAGAATAATCAATGAACTGATCGAGGAGAAAGCTATCAACGTCTCCAAAAGAAGCATCACTATCCTAGACGAACAGAAACTGATGGAATGCTCTAAAATGGATAACTGACTATGTTTTCCTAATTTAGGTCCTTCAGAAAGTTTACCAAGTCAGTTGAAGATTTTTAACGTGGTAGGATTAAATACGATGACAGAGAATTGCTGGGCCTATGCACATACTGGAATAAATTTCATCAGGAGGTTATTTTTTGGGCTTAAAAATCTTGTTATTTACCCAATATGCAGCTTTAGTGGTGAGTATGCCTATGCCCGCACCACTTAAAACATCACTGAAATAATGCTTATTGTTGTACATTCTCAAAGCTCCGGTGGCACTTGCTGCTAAATATCCACTATAACTCAATATCGGTGAGCTGTTTTTAAACTCCTGATGCATAAACTCTGCGGCAGCAAAAGCAGTGGCCGTGTGGCCTGACGGGAAAGAAGTATGGGAACTTCCATCTGGTCTTAATTCTCCTGTGGCTTTTTTTAAGGCGTAAACTGTACCCGCCATCAAAAGTGTGGAGGTGGCATATATCCGCAAAGAGCTCCACATCTGGTGTTCTCCCTGCATGCCTGCTGCCTTTAAAGCGAAAGTCGCCATTACTGGAGAGAATTGTAAGTAATTATCGATTTTGGTTTTAAAATAAGGATGATCTTCCAGGATCTCATTTTTAAATTGAACATTGAATTCTCTTAAATCCTCACTCCCTAATGCGATAAAGCCATAACTTGTTAAGGCTATTGGTATATATAATGGAGAATTATTTTTTATAAACGGAGCCTGCTGAAAAGGTTTTTCCTGAGTTAAAGGTGGTAAAACTGCTAATTCTTGTGCTTTAACATAAGTTGTAGCCAACAGGCTTAGCCACGTATATAAGATTAACTTCTTCATTTTTTTATCCAAAATAGATTAAAAATCTGAAGAAAATTTGGAGCCAGACAGGGGGTGGGTTTTCTTTGATTTCATCAAAATTTCTGGCTCATTTGTGGTGATGTAATCAGCATCATTCTTCAACAGCCAATCAGCGATGCTTTTCTCATTTACCGTCCATGCATTAATGACCAATCCTAATTTATGAGCAGCATTTATCCAATCCGGATGTTTTTGAAAAACGCTATAATGATAATCCAATCCGCTAAAACCAGCAGCATATAATTCCTCAGGGGATTCGTCCCCTTTTAAATAGGAAATTTTAGCTTTATCATCAATTTCCATCACTTTTTTACAGGCGTCTTTATCAAAAGAAATATATTCCATCCATTTTTGAGCTTTCCTCTCCTCCACTAAATTCATGATGCATTGTGTCAAAGCTATTGTACGGTCTTTATTGATGACAGAAGCCTTGATCTCCAAAATCAACTTTGTTTTTCTTTGCTTCATTCCTTCCTTTAAATAAGCTTCCAGTGTTGGGATAAATTCGCCGTTGTCATGCTGTTTTTGTAATAATTCTTTATAGCTGGAGGTTTCAATCTTCATTCCTTTGAATTCCGGGTCATGGTTAATCACTAAAACGCTATCCGCTGTCATATGAACATCAAACTCAGAACCATAGCATCTTAGCTTTATAGCCTGACGCAAAGATGCCATAGAATTCTCAGGCAGACCCATTTTCTTCCATGCACCTCTATGAGCAATGATATGTTTGGAGGTTGGCGTATTCGCACCAGAGTTTTTCATTGCGCAACCCATGAATGGCATACAAAATAACAGATACAACATTCGTTTCACGCGTTCATCAGTTTTAAAAGGTTTTCAATTCCATCATCTCCAATAATTCGTCCACATATTTCCGCTCATTGGCTAAGCGTGGAACTTTATGCTGCCCTCCCAACTTTCCTTTTGCCTTTAACCAGTTATAAAATGTTCCACTTTCGGCAATATGAACTTTCGGGCGGGTAAGTGCCATATCTTTGAAGCGTTTGGCATCATAATCTGAATTGACTTCCCTCAAAGTATTATCTAAAATATCAATGAAACGTTCGAATTCTTTTGGCTTCTTTTCAAATTCTATGATCCATTCATGGGCACCAAGCTCATTGTCATTAAAGTATATTGGGCAGGCAGTATAATCCTTTATCAAAGCCCCGGTATCTATACATGCTTTACTCAAAGCTTTTTCTGCATTATCTATAATCACCTCCTCACCAAAAGCATTAATGAAATGCTTTGTTCTGCCAGTGATACGTAACCTGTATGGGTTTTTTGAAGTGAATTTCACGGTATCACCAATCATGTAACGCCATAAACCAGCATTAGTGCTGATGACCATGGCATAATTTTTATCCAGCTCTACTTCACCTAAAGTGATGGTGCCAGGATTTTTATCATCAATATGTTCCAATGGGATGAACTCGTAAAACACTCCGTAATCCAGCATCAACAGCAAATCAGAAGAATCACTTCTGTCTTGTATTCCAAAAAATCCTTCCGAAGCATTATAAGTCTCCAAATAATACATATCTGGTCTTGGGATCAGTCTTTTAAATTGTTCCCGGTAAGGTTCAAAATTAACTGCACCATGAACATACAATTCTAAATTTGGCCAAACCTCCAGCAAATTCTTCTTACCCGTAAGCTCTAGAATATGTTTAGCCAAAACTATTGTCCAGGTAGGCACTCCAGAGATATTAGTGACATTCACATCAATAGTAGCATGGGCCATTTTTGATATCTTTTCTTCATAATTGTCCATTAAAGCAATGGAGATATCGGGAGTACGCATCATCTCCGCCCAAAAAGGGAGATTTTTAATGATGACAGCGGAAAGATCACCGTAATAAGAATCAGGACTCAATTGATTGATTTGATGACTGCCGCCCAGCACCAAACCCTTGCCTGTGAACATTTTTGCATCGGGTCTATTGTTGCAATAGATCGCCAACATATCTTTTCCTCCCTTAAAATGGCATTCCTCTAATGACTCCTCACTAACTGGGATGAATTTACTCCTATCATTCGTGGTGCCTGAAGACTTCGCAAACCATTTGATTTCTGAAGGCCAGAGTATGTTTTGCTCGCCGTTCAGCATCCTTTCGATGTAAGGCTTTAAAGTATCATAATTCTGAACTGGAATTCTCTCTTTGAACTGGTTGACATTCTCTATAGATCTATAGTCGTACTTTCTACCCCATTCAGTTCCTATGGCATCATTAATGAGGCTGCCAAACCACTCTTCCTGCACTTCATCAGGATACTTCATGAAAAGTTCAATCTGGTGCATTCGCTTCTTCATGAACCAGTTTAAAAAAGAGTTTACAATGGTCATAGCCTCAGGCTTGTCCCCCCGCTAAGATGACGAAGGAAATTAATTTAAATCTATATTGTTTAAAACTTTTTGATCTTCAGTTCAAAATGCTGTCCAAGGTAAAATTTACGGGCCATCTCATCGTCTGCGATCTCCTGTGGAGTGCCTGTTAACATCATGTTCCCTTCTGCCAGCAAATATGCTCTGTCCGTGATGGATAAAGTCTCATTCACATTATGATCAGTGATTAAAATTCCGATATTCCGATGTTTTAACCTGGCCACAATCATTTGTATCTCCTCCACTGCTATGGGATCCACACCAGCGAATGGTTCATCTAACAAAATAAATTTAGGATCAGCGGCCAAGGCCCTTGCGATCTCGGTTCTCCTTCTTTCTCCTCCTGAAAGCAGGTCACCTCTGTTCTTTCTCACCTTATGCAAACTGAATTCATCAATTAAAGTTTCTAACCTATCTTTTTGTTCATCTTTTTTGAGGTTGCCCATTTCCAGTACCGCCATGATGTTATCCTCCACACTTAGCTTTCTAAATACAGAGGCTTCCTGTGCCAGATATCCTATTCCTTTTTGGGCCCTCCTATACATAGGATCCTCCGTGATTTCTTCATCCTCCAAAAAAACCTTTCCTTCATTTGGCCTGATCAACCCTACGATCATGTAAAAGGAGGTGGTTTTCCCTGCTCCGTTGGGGCCCAATAAACCCACAATCTCTCCTTGCTCTACATGAAAAGAGACGTTATTTACCACCACTCTTTGTTTATATTTCTTTATCAGATTCTCTGCCCTTAAAATCATTGTGTATCAGTGTGTCTTAATGCCTTTAATGTTTAGTTGAATGTTGCTCCTGTCTTTCCACACATTTTGTTCAATGCTATAGCAAACATCAAAAGGTTTTCCTGTGTTAATTTGCTCTAACCAATCACCGCAACCAAAGCCTATACAATTAAATATGGCACTGTTAGGCTGGCGTATATCCATCTTCAAATGATTATTGCCTACTAGGGAACCATAACCGTACGAATATACGTTTCTACTTAAAAAAACAGGAGACATATTTTGCGGACCAAAAGGGGAAAACTGTTTCAATATTCTGAAAAACTTTGGACTGATGTCTGCTAGCTCTATCTCTGCATCAATTCCGATTTCCTGAATTAACAGATCATCAGTGATAGTGCCGCAAACTACCTCTTCGAATCTCTTACTGAAAGCTGCTAGATTCTCCGTCTTCATGGTTAACCCGGCAGCGTATTTATGCCCTCCGAATTGCTCCAAAAGATCGCTGCATTCGCATAGCGCTTCATACAGATCATAACCCATCACAGATCTTGCAGAACCTGCCACATAACCATTAGATTGTGTGAGCACAATAGTAGGGCGATAGTACTTCTCTGTTAACCTGGATGCTACGATACCTATCACTCCTTTGTGCCAGCTTTCATGATAAACGACAGTAGATTTCCTGTTCTCCATGTCAGGAGAGTTCAAAATCATATTCAGCGCCTGCTCAGTGATGTCACTATCGAATTCCTTTCTCTCCGCGTTTTTTAAATTAATGATGAAACCCGCATCCTCTGCCAGTTCGGTGGAATCTGCAATCAATAGCTGAACAGCCTTTTTAGCATCGTCAATTCTTCCGGCTGCATTAATTCTGGGGCCAATGGAAAAAACGATATCAGTAATGCTGAAATCATCAGTTTTACCTGATAATTCTTTCAAAGCCTGTAAACCTTTGCAGGGGTCATTATTTAATTTCTCCAGGCCAAAATATGCAAGCGTTCTGTTTTCACCGGTTATTGGAACGATGTCAGAGGCGATACTCACTGCCACCAGATCAAGGTATTTCTCCACTTTTGCAAAAGGGAGGTCTTTTTTTTCTGCATAGGCCTGGATCAATTTAAATCCCAAGCCACAACCAGAAAGTTCCTTATATGGATATGCACAATCTTTTCTCTTTGGATCCAGTACCGCGATTGCTTCTGGAATGTCTTCTCCTGGCAAGTGATGATCACAGATGATGAAATCAATTCCCTTTGTATGGGCATAAGCCACTTTATCAACGGATTTGATTCCGCAATCCAATGCGATGATGAGTGAATAATCATGATTGGAGGCATAATCGATTCCCTGAGTGGAAATACCATACCCTTCTTTATATCTGTCTGGGATATAATAATCTATATTTGGGTGGATTTCCTTAAAAAATGAATAAGTCAATGCTACTGAAGTGGTTCCGTCCACGTCATAATCGCCATAAATCAAGATATTCTCCTCATCTCTGATCGCACGCGCTATCCTCTCTATGGCTTCCGGCATGTCCTTCATCAGAAAAGGGTCGTGGAGATTCCTGATATCCGGCCTGAAAAAATTCTTTGCCTCCTCAAAAGATGTCACTTCACGGCTGGCCAGCATCTGGGCCAGAATGAGACTGATATTTAATTCTTTTGACAGTTTTTCAACTATTTGCGCATCGGCTTTCTCATGTGTTACCCACCTTTTTTCCATATATTTGCTCTGTACCACCCGTAAATATACATGATAATAGGTTTGTTAAAAGCAAAGACTTTCATCAATCCAACGGGTAACTTATCATTACAAAGCTATAAAAATTGAAAGTCATTGCGTTGTTTGAAGGTTCCTATTCTGTAGATGCCTCTAAAAAATTCATTCCGTTTGACCCAAGCATTCACAAAGTGAGCGAAAGACCGGCATCACTTTTCATTTATATACAGCCTTTCTTAGTCAAAACTGATCATGATCTAATTTTAATTGACACCGGGCTTGGATATAAAAATGAGGCAGGAGATTTGATTTTGCATGAAAATATCAGAAAAGCCGGATATCAACCAGAAGAGATCACCAAAGTGTTGATGTCTCATCTGCATTTTGATCATAGTGGCGGAATGGTTTATGATAAGGATGGAAGATTGCAGGTTAGTTTTCCTGATGCAGCATACTATATACAGCATGGAGAATGGGAGAATGCATACAGTAAGCCTTCCAAATCTTATAGAACCGAGATTTTTGATGTCTTACAAAGATCTGGTCAAGTGAGTTTTCTTGAAGGAGACGGAGAGATCAATGGGGAGATCAGCTATGAAGTCACTGGTGGTCATACTGAATTTCACCAGGTGTTCCATATCAAAACTGAAGGAGAACATATTTTCTATGGTGGGGATATTGTTCCGGAACCTGAACAATTACAAAGAAAATTCATCGCCAAATATGACCTGGATGGTAAAAAAGCTATGGAATTGAGAGCAGCGTACGGAGAATTGGCCTCCACTCAACATTGGATATGTTTATTCTATCATGCCAAATCCAAATCCATCGGAAAAGTCATCAAACAGGAAGATCGTTTACTGATCGAATCTCTTTAAGCCATGATATTCACTGATAGGTAAAGGTCCCTGATCTTATCCACTGTTAATGGTTTTGAAATGAACCTATTCACTGTGCTATATGTTTCTGCTTTAACGATATCGTCATTATATACCGAGGATGAAAGCATATTGATGATCACTCTTTTGGTGACGCTATCTTTTAGAAGTTCATATTCGTCCAAAAACTCCCAGCCATTCATTAAAGGCATATTGATGTCCAAAAAGATGATGTCGGGAAATTCATCCTGATCATTCAGTTTCGATTTAATATAATCAATACCTTCCTGACCGTTCAAGCAGGTGTTCACTATAGCTTTCGGTGGAATTTTGTCTATTAACTTAGCTGCAATGAAATTATTTATCTCATCGTCGTCAATAATTAAAATATGAAGCGGCTCTTTTATCATGTTAAACCTTATACGAGTCTATAGTTTTCTAAGTTTCTAATTACCAAAATTAATTTTATAATTCTGAATAGCTTTGCTCTTTACAAAAATCCAATTTAAAAAACTTTGAATGAAATCTCTATTATATTTTCAATTAAAAAAATATTTGATTTTTCCTATAAACAACTGATTGTCTTCGGAATAAATATATAAATTTTGCCGAATTAATTCTCTTTTAAAAATAAGTTAAATCATAATTTATTCAGAATTGTATCAAATTTTTCAGCAAGATTACCTTAAAACTGAAAAAAGGTGCCTCAAAGGCACCTTTTTTCAATATAGGTTGGTATCAGCTACTTCTTCGCAACCAAGCTGATATTCAGCTCAAATTCATCGTCTATGGCTTTATCGCCAATGCCCGAAATGAAGTTCTTAGAGCCATATTTTATATCAAATTTTGTCCGATCAACTTTTACCCCATTTGCGCTTGCCACTAAGATACCTCCCTTTTGTGCAACCGATGCCGGAAACGAAACCGCATTGGTGATCCCTTTAATTGTTAAATCACCAGTGATATTCACTTTGCCGGCTCCCGCAGTGGCCACCTTAGTGATTTTAAATAAAGCAGTTGGATTTTTTGCGACAGAGAAAAAATCTTCTGACTTTAAGTGCCCCAATAATTTACCAGCATTTTCCGCATCCAAATCAGTATTTGATAAAGAGGTCATATCTATAACGATTGAACCACCTATCAAACTTTTACCATTAGCGCTTAAACTTCCAGAAGCAAGTTTTATCTCGCCTGTATGTTGACCCGTCACTTTACGGCCAACCCATTCAATTTTAGATTTATTAACATCAACTGTATATACATCTGCTACAGGTTTGAAAGCAAATAAAATTGATGACAATAAAAACAATGCAATCAGATTCTTTTTCATATTCTTCTCCAATTAAGAAAGCAAAGATAATAAACATTTTTCGTGTTTAAACATCTATTAACCTCCTTCCGATACTGTTACATTTCTTTAACCATCTCCTTTTAAAACATTTTTCTTTTATTTTGAAAAATAGATCGTGAAGATGGTTCCTTTATCAAGTTCACTCTCTACTTCTATCCTGCCATTTAAGGACTCTATGTGCGATTTGATAAGAAACAATCCTATACCCTTACCGTCTTTTTCAGGATGAAAACGTTGATACAGACCGAAAATTTTAGATCCATTTTTATTGAGGTCAATCCCGATTCCGTTATCCTCCATCTTAAAGACAACAAAATCCTCCTGATCATGAGTGGATATGTTTATCTGCAATGGCCTTAACTCTGATTTATATTTAATGGCATTAGTCAATAAATTAAGCAAAATGCTTTCAAAATACTTCTTGGAGTAACACATTTTACTAACGGCTAAATCAAATTCAATCTTAGCCCCCGAAACAAATATTTGAGTCTCAATAGATTGTAATGACTCTCGTACAGCCTCTTTAAAATCTATTTCAGAAAAAACTTTATACTCTGGTTTTTGCTGCGATACAACATCTATCAAGTCATCCAGCGTGATGTCCAATTTTTTTATTGATTGCTCTATTTTATCAATAAAAAGCTTGTTATCCCCTTCAATTTGATGCTTATTTATCATTTCAAATAAACTTTTGATATTCATCACCGGCCCTCTTAAATTATGAGAGGTGATATAGGTAAATTTTTTAAGCTCATTGTTGCTATGAAGAAGTTCATCAGAGATTTTGATAAGATCCATTTCTTTTCTTTTGATATCGTCTATATTGATTAAGACGCCGGAGATCTCCAGGGGGTTCTTATCTTCATCAAAAGTCACTCTTGAACTGGAGAGCAACGTTACATATTCACCGCTTGATTTGAAAATCCTTAATTGTAAATATTGACCTATCCGGGTTCCTGCAAGATTCTGCTGAAAAGCAAGTCTGGATGCTTCTAAATCATCAGGATGAATCAGATCAAAAATATCCATATCATCTTTAAAATCCTCCGGTTTGATCTCCAGAATCTCAAAGAGTTGTTCATTAAACTCCAGCTTCTTGTGTACCAAATCAAAGCTCCACATTCCAATTTTAGCACTTTTCAGTACTAACTCCAGCTGTTCTTTCCGCTGTTCTGCCAAAATTTCGGCCCTTCTTCTTTGATAATTCTCCTTTACCAACTCAACAGTTTTCAACCTCACTTTTTTCCTTAACTGTCTGTTCCATAAGGAGATGATGATCAGGATGATGGTTAGGGTGATGACTCCGTAAATGGCAGGTTTTATCCATTTTTTCAAAACAGACTCATTATTTGGAGATTCATAAAGAAATCCTTTAAGTGTCTCGTTCTTTTTCAATAGGCCCGTTTCTTTATAAATGTTCATCATATATTGCCATCTGCCCAAATTCATATGGCCAACTCCCACAATATCTGGCATGATGAGCTTCCTCAGCTCCACTGCTTCCGCTTTTAAAAGATGGTGATTTAAAACCCCCTTTGTTCCCGGAAGGGATAAAATGTAATTGATCATTTCATCCTCATGTGCAAAAGCATATTCCCAGCCTTTTTTGGTGGCTTCTAAAAAAGCATCAGTTGTTTTGGTATCTTTATAAGCGAATGCTTTGGTGGAGAACAAAACATCTCCATAAAAGTCAATTCCATACTCCACTGGTCTGATGATGATGGGATGGTAGCCCATATCCCTGAGTCTTTGCGGTTGCGTACTGACATAAGTGATGACAGCATCGGCCCGATCTTCAATAATCTCTTCAGAATCCTTTTTTCTTGGTATGATATTTATAAGATCTGGCTTTATGCCTTCGTGAATTAAAATGGCTTTGAATATGGTCCATCCCTGATCGCCAGCTGACAAAACATACTTGCCTATTAAATCTGTAGGTTTTAAAACATGCTTTTCCGGAAGTGTGATGAACACATATGGTGACGATTGCATGATGCAGGCTAAAGCTACGAGTGGCGAAGTACCATTCCTTTGTAAAACCACATCGGGATCATAAATCCCAATATCCGCTCTACCACCTTTTACTTCAGCGATTGGTGAGATTCCTACACCTCCCGGCTTTATTTGGACATCCAATCCTGCGTTTTTATAAAACCCTTTCATTTTTGCCGCATAATAGCCTGCAAATTGAAACTGGTTCTTCCATTTCAATTGTAAACGTATGGGAGTTAATTCATCAGCCTTGGCAAAATCTGTTAAAACGAAAATTAAAAAAAATAGCGTTTTGAAGTATTTCTTCAATGTGGGCAGGCAATCCATAAGGGTCAAAGGTAATAAAGATTAAAATTAAGTGTGGCTTAATTTTTTTTATCTGTATCATTTTTTTTACAACCTTTGGTTGTGGATTTGCCTTCATAAATAATTCTATGCCCAGTGATTAAATTCATCTAAAATACATTCCCTTATCATTCATATCAATCAACTCTGAAGATTGCTTAATTGGGGTGTGTTTTCATTTTGTTGTATCTATCCTCACATTTGTTAAGATGGAAATGACGGTTTATATTTCATTCAAAAAATGCTGACTGCTGATTCAGACTTTTAAACTTAAACCAACACCTCAAACTCATATTCCTCAATCGGGGGGCAGGTGCAAATCAAAGTTCTATCGCCATAAGTGTCATTCACTCTGCCAACAGAAGGCCAGAATTTATGTTCTGCTATGTAAGGAAGGGGAAATCCTGCTTTCTGACGGGTGTATCCTTTTTCCCACTCATTCCCAGTCACCATAGCAGCAGTGTGTGGAGCATTCTTTAACGGGTTATTCACTTTCTCATAAACACCGCTCTCCACATCAGCAATTTCATTCCTGATAGCAATCATCGCATCGCAGAAGCGA
Source organism: Pelobium sp. (assembly GCA_965218985.1). Taxonomy (GTDB): domain Bacteria; phylum Bacteroidota; class Bacteroidia; order Sphingobacteriales; family Sphingobacteriaceae; genus Pseudopedobacter. The sequence goes on along the minus strand of CBDCMP010000007.1, from coordinate 2,680,275 downwards.
TCCAGCTCCTGCTTAGGTTCTGATTCGGTGGGCTCCACCATTACCGTACCCGCAACCGGGAAAGAGACCGTTGGGGCATGGAAACCATAATCCATCAAACGCTTTGCGATATCAGTCACTTCAATTCCGATATTTTTGAAGTTCCTGCAATCTAAAATCATCTCGTGAGCGCAACGTCCGTTGGCACCGGCGTATAGAACCGGATAGTGGTCTTCTAGCCTTGCTTTGATATAATTTGCATTCAGGATGGCATATTTTGTGGCATTGGTCAATCCTTCTGCTCCCATCATGGCGATGTAAGCATGTGAAATCAACAAAATAGAAGCCGAACCCCAAGGTGCCGCTGAAACAGCAGAAATGGATTTTTCATGACCTATGTCCACAACTGCATGTCCAGGAAGATAAGGTACCAAGTGTTTAGCCACGCCAATCGGACCCATACCCGGGCCACCGCCTCCATGAGGGATGCAGAAAGTCTTGTGTAAGTTCAAATGGCATACATCGGCACCGATATTGGCTGGAGAGGTTAACCCAACCTGTGCATTCATATTGGCACCATCCATATAAACCTGACCGCCGTGTTGGTGTATGATTTCACAAATCTCCATGATAGATTCTTCGAACACGCCATGAGTGGAAGGATAAGTTACCATTAAACAGCTTAAGTTTGCAGAATGTTCTTCGGCCTTAGCTCTTAAATCAGCAATGTCAATATTTCCTCTTTCATCACATTTGGTCACAATGATTTTCATTCCAGCCATCGCCGCCGAAGCAGGATTTGTTCCGTGTGCGGAGGAAGGGATCAAAGCGATGTTCCTGTTAGCATCTCCCCTATCATGATGGTAAGCCCTGATGACCATCAATCCTGCATATTCACCCTGTGCACCAGCATTTGGCTGTAAGCTCATCGCTGCAAAACCAGTGATTTCGCTCAGCCAATTGTTCAGCTCAGCCATCATCTGCATGTATCCTCCAGTTTGATCAACCGGCGCAAATGGATGGATATTTCCAAACTCAGGCCAGGTGACCGGTACCATCTCTGTGGTGGCATTCAGTTTCATGGTGCAGGAGCCTAAGGCGATCATCGAATGGCAAAGTGATAAATCTTTCGCCTCCAATGATTTGATATAACGCAACATCTCATGCTCTGAATGGTGCTTGTTGAAAACCTGGTGCGTTAAATAGGCCGACTGACGTTGCAAAGCTTCCGGAATCACTGTCTCCACATTTGCTTTTAAAGCATCCATGTCCACGTCATTCAGGTTTTTACCTTTCACTTTTCCGAAAACTTTAATCAAAGTTTCGATATCGGGTAAACGGGTGGTTTCATCTAAAGATATGGTGATGGTCTCTCCTTTATAGTTTAAATTTACTTCCTGGTTTAAGGCTTCTGCATGAATGGGATTCACTAAATTACCCACGTTAAATCTCAGGGTGTCAAAATAAGCTGCATTCTCTTGCTCAAAACCAAATCCAGCCAAAGCTTTAGACAATACTATTGCCAATCCATGCATCCTTTCGGCGATGGCTTTCATTCCTTTAGGGCCATGATAGGTGGCATACATCCCAGCCATAATGGCCAGTAAAGCCTGTGCAGTGCAGATGTTGGAAGTGGCTTTATCTCTTCTGATGTGTTGCTCGCGGGTTTGCAATGCCATACGCAAAGCATAATTCCCATGTGTGTCTATCGTCACTCCGATGATCCTTCCCGGCATGGAACGTTTATATTCCTCTTTCGTGGCGAAATAGGCTGCATGCGGCCCACCAAAACCCATTGGGATTCCGAAACGCTGGGTGGTTCCCACCACAATATCAGCACCCCATTCTCCGGGAGGGGTCAATAATGCCAAACTCATCAAATCAGCTGCAACCGTTAATTTAATATTCATTTGGTGGGCCTTATTGACGAAAGCCTGATAATTATACACCGCACCATTTCCGGCTGGATATTGCACCAAAGCACCAAACATCTGGTTGGTGAGAGCCACCGTTTCATGATCTCCAATCACTAGGGAAATCCCATAAGGTTGAGCTCTTGTTTTTAAAATATCTATGGTTTGCGGAAAAACCTCCTCAGAAATGAAGTAAGTTTTAGCAGCATCATTCTTGCGCAAACTGTACTGCATGAACATGGCCTCGGCAGCTGCAGTCCCCTCATCCAATAAAGAAGCATTGGCAATCTGCATCCCGGTTAAATCCAGCACCATGGTTTGAAAATTCAACAGGGCCTGTAGACGACCCTGTGCAATCTCTGCCTGATAAGGAGTGTATTGCGTATACCATCCCGGATTCTCCAGCACATTTCTCTGGATCACTCCCGGAACAATCACTCCGTAATATCCCTGACCGATGTATGATTTGAACACCTTGTTTTTTGAAGCCACCTGCTTCAAATCATTCAGGTATTGAAACTCGCTTTTTGCTGCAGGCAGGTCCATCGCTTTCTTCAGCCTGATACTCGCCGGAACGGTTTGGTCAATCAGCTCATCCATCCTACTCACACCAATTTTTTTCAGCATCAATTGGGTGTCCTGCTCATTAGGTGCGATATGTCTGTGTTCAAATTGCTCTTTATACTCTACATTTAACTTCATTGGGACGGGGTGCTAAATCATTCTTTAATAAGGAGTTCAAATGCCATTAAACGAAGGCTTAATGAAAGGGCAAAAGTATAAAAATAATAGCTTTTGAAAAGAGAGAAAATTGGGTTGAATGTAATTTTTAGATAGGGATTTTAACGGATAAATAAGTCATTTTACAAAGATTATAGGCTTGCGCCTCCTCATCTCCTTCACACAGCGCCAGGGTTGGGCTTTACGTTCTACTACACAGGGTTCAATTCCTCCTGCAACAGTATTTTCAGATTGCTTCGGATTTCAATCCAAACGCTGATTTTTTCAGTTTAGCTTTATAAAATTTAACATGAATATATCCACCCGATTCTACAAGCAATCGATTAATTCTGCTAGTTCTTTTGATCACTTTTATGATCGAATTTAATAGAGACCAAACCTTTTTTATTAAATTTAATTGCACCGCTAAAGGAATCATCCGTCTCATCTTTAACCAACCTTACTTCATCCTCGTATCCCCAATCTTTAGATGTTGTGGTTAAAATTCATTTCAACTGGTACAAATACCGCTGTATCGTATTCTCTAACCCTAAATATAATGCATCACAAATCAAGGCATGGCCAATGCTCACCTCTGATAAACCCGGGATATTTTCTGCAAAGTATTTAAGGTTATGCAAATCCAAATCATGACCGGCATTGATACCGATCCCCAATTCGTTGGCTTTCTTAGCGGCGGCGATGTATGGTGCAATTGCTTTCTCTTTATCCCGATGGAAACCTGTGGCATAAGCTTCTGTGTATAATTCAACCCGGTCTGTTCCGGTGGTTTTTGCTGCTTCCACCATCTTGATATCGGGATCCACAAAAATGGAGACTCTTATTCCCTTTTCTTTGAAAATAGCAATGATATCCTGAAGGTAATTTTGATGTTTTATGGTGTCCCAACCGTGATTAGAGGTGATTTGACCCAAGGCATCAGGAACCAAAGTCACCTGAGCAGGTTGATTATCTAAAACCAATTTCACAAATTTCTCCTCTTCGCAATTTCCTTCCATATTCAATTCGGTTTTGATCTTCGCTTTCAAATCAAAAACATCCTGATATCGGATATGCCTTTCATCGGGTCTTGGGTGCACCGTGATCCCCTCTGCTCCAAAACGCTCACAATCCAATGCGGTTTTTAAAAGATTGGGGTTATCGCCTCCGCGGGAGTTGCGTAAGGTGGCGATTTTATTGATGTTGACAGACAATTTCGCTTGTGACATATGCAAATATATAAATGACAGGAATCTAAATTTGTTTTAATTCATTCGTTAACCATCAATGCCCTCGTTACCTCGAGGTGACGCCACAGTTTACGCCATGTCGACGTTAGGAGACCGGCCTACCGGACAGGCAGGCAGCTCATATACCAAGAGAAGGATCTGCTTTGTGCCTGCCCTGCTGGTGTGATCTTTCGTTTCCTCGGGGTGACGCTCATCGCTGCGTCATGTTGACGCAAGGAAACATCACACCTGCAAAGTTTATATGCGAGAAGAGGATTTGCCTTGTGCCTATCCTGCTGGTGTGACCTCTCGTCCCTCGAGGTGACGCCACGGTTTGCGTCATGTCTCGATGATAGAAGACCAGCCTACCAGATAAGCAGGCATCCCACATGATTTTTCAGATAAATTAATCCATATTACGCTCCATATTCACTTTGTAAAAAATCATAAGCATAACTTAGTGAACTCATGCGCATGAGTTGGGTAATCATAAGCATGATTTTAAAAATGATCCGCATGAGTTGGACCAATCATAAGCATGAATTTTTAAGCTGCCAAAATGGTTCTGCCGGGCTGATACGAAGCGTATGGCGTTAGGATAAATACAAAATCAACGAGGCCTCTCCTGTGGTTGCATAATAAAAAGATGAGGAATTCTGAAAATCATCGCCTGTAACTGCCGTCACCATTTCTATCCCCTTTCCGATCCCGGGAAGAACCCCCGCTTGTCCATTTTTGTGGCGCCCAGTTTAAAGAAACCATAAAATATTGACTCAGTGCGTTGGAACGAGTGTCAATGATGGCATTATCTGTCACCCTGCGAGTCACAAAGTTATTTTGGTTGAGCAGATCATAAGCTCTTAAACTGATGCTGCCGTTCTTCCTGGCAAAAAATTCTTTGGTGAGAGAAGCATTGATGATAAAAGGGTTGCTGGTGACATTGGCATTAATGCCGCTCACAAAATTCTTACTCAGGTCATAGCCCATAAAAAGGGTTTTAATGAAGTAGGTCTTTCCCTCCACACTTACAGCCAGGTTGCTGTTTTTATTATCTGTGGAGGAGGCCAGGGAGAAATCAGTCATAGAAGTGTTGTACCTTAAATTAGGAGTAAGCTCCAGCCATTCTTTAGGATTGATGTCTAAGCCGAGCCTTTGCCTGAAAGACCAGGTTTTTCCAATGTTCTCCTCATTTCTGGTCATCGAAACCGATCGGTTAAAATCCACGTTTCCATCTAAAGATATGGCGTAAGCGTTCTCTGCAAAGTGCTTGGAGAAATGGTAATCTCCAGAATAGCTGTAATTACCATCCGCATTTACGAAATGTGTTTCTCTTTTTAAACTGTTGTAATTATCCTTGATGAAGATATTATTCCTGATCACCTGGTTTTGGGTAAGGGTGGCATCCAGCTTGGCGTGTATGCTGATCTTAGAATTGATGATATAATTATTATAATCAGCCCTGACGTAATGCCTGAATGCCGCCTTTAAATTCGGATTCCCCACCACCGGGTTTTGCGGATTGGTGACATCAGGCACATCCTGTATCTGGTTATAGCTGGGCTCTTGCGGCCTTCCGTAATACCTGATAGAGAGTCTCTTTTGTTTTGACCATTGATATTCAAACCTAAATATCGGAATGAGGTTGAAACTGCTGCGGCGTGTAACGTTGCCACTGCTTTCAGATCTTCCTTTCAGCAGTCCGGGCACTGCTGTGACACCCAGAGCATAGTTGTATTTTTTGTCTCTGAAGCGATAATTGAGTGCCAACCTCGTCTCTGTGAATGAATAGTTGAAGATACGGCTTAAAGAATCCACCTCGTTAAAATCCCCGGCATTGTTCAATACATTCGTAATCTGCTGGTTGTCATAGCCTCTGTAATTCATCTGCCCGTTAAACTCTAACCTTGCTTTTTCTGAAACGGGCTGGCTGAAGGTAATACTTGAACGGTAATTCTCTGAGATATTATCAATATTGATCTGACGGTGCAATAAAGAATCTTTGAGCAATATATTACTGGTGCTATCATAATATAGAATATTGTTGGCGGCATCACGGTATTGCTCATTGTCATCATTGCTGGCATTGATTTCAAAAGATAAGGTGGTGCCTTTTTTATTAAACCGATGTCCTGCATTCAATCTTAAATTATAGGAAGGGGTGGAGGTTTTACTACTATTGATACTTTTTTGATCCTGTCTGATCGCCCCTGTTTGAATGACAGCATTATTAGAGAAGTTGTTAGCGGATTGGTAGCGCAACTCGGGTCTGAAGGTGACCCAGCTGGCATCATCAGGATCATACTCCAGTTTGGCATTGAAATTATGGTTCACGTTTTTATCATCATAAACGCCATTCCTTACAGAATAGATGGTCCCGATAGCATTGTATTCTTCTATGTTGGAGTTATTGAGCGAATTGATGTCGCCTCCGTTATAATTATAGCTGCCATTAAAGCTTAATTTAGCAGTGAGGTCATCGTTGAAATATACCCCCGCCTCACTGCTCTTTTTGGTACCTCCGGAACCCCCGCTATCACCGCCCCCGCCTGCCACCCCGGTGATGGTGTTGTTTAAACCCAGCTTTATACCCATTTGCTGGTTCCCGTTGAACCGGTTGCCTCCTACATTAATTTTATAGCGGTCATTGCTGCCTAATCCCGACTCGAATTTCCCCTTGTTACCCACCTTCTTGTCTCTCCGGGTCACAATGTTGATCACTTTTTCGGGGTCTCCATCTTTAATTCCTGTTTTGGCAGCCTCATCGCCATAATCATCCACAATCTGTATCTTGTCCACTACATCTGCCGGCAAATCCTTTATCGCTTTCGCCACATCACCACCAAAATAATCTTTTCCGTTTATCCTGGCCCGCACCACAGCCTCGCCCTGCACCTTCAGGGCTCCATCCTTGTCCACTTCCATCCCATCCATCTTCTTTACCAGGTCCTCCACCGAAGCGTTCTCTCTCACTTTATAATCACTCGCCTTGTACTCCATGGTGTCTGTTTTAAAAGTGATGGCGGGAGTGCCATCAACGATGATCTGATCCAGCATATTGGTTTGAATTTTTAAGCTGATCAAAGGGAGGTTGATGAGCGTGGCATCTGTGGAATAGCTGTATGATTGATGAAAAGGAGAAAAACCCAAACTGCTGATATCAATACTGAAATTTTGAGATTTTATACCGGAGAAAACATATCTTCCATCTACACCGGTACTGGTTAAGATGGTGTCTTTGGCTGTGCTTAACTGCACGCTGGCTCCAATAACCGTCTGGCCAAGACTATCCACCAAAGCACCTTTAATGGTATATGATATAGAAGTTTTTTGCTGGGAGAAAACAACCGTGCAGCATATACTTAAAAGTGTTGATAGTACAATACGTTTCAAAGAATAGCAGCTTTTAGTTTATAGGACAAGGAAGTATCTTCCTGATTAATAACTACAAATATAAAGAACATAGATAGAACTGCCTGCCTGACCCCTCCTTAATCGTTGTAACAATTTTTATACAAGCTTCATATTTCTTCCTGCTCGATCTCCATATACCCTTGCTGCTTATTTATTTCCCAGCTTTGTTAAATTAGGGAGGTAAGCTTCGCTCACTGGTATTTTAAGTTTGCTGATGGTTACCTGGTGACGTTCTATCTTATCAATCTTGTTCAGGGCAACCACGTAAGAACGATGGACCCGCACAAAGTCAGCTGCAGGCATGAGGCTCAGCGCCTCGTTAAAAGTGCTTCTTGATAAAATCACTTTATCTTTAAGTACAAAGCTCACATAGTTTCCTGCGGCTTCCAGGCAAATAATATCATCGAATAAAACCTTATACTGTTCGTTGCCTGTCTTCACAAACAGGTAGTCATGGGTAGGGCCATTATTCCTGTAGTTATATAATTCAAACGCTTTATTACTGGCTTTGATGAAACGGGCCAGTGAGAAGGGTTTAAGCAGGTAATCCACAGCGTCCAGCTCAAAACTGGTAACCGCATGTTCGGAGTAAGCCGTAGTAAAAATCACCAGCGGTTTTTTGGACAGGGTGCTGAAGAAATCAATCCCGGAGATGTCGGGCATTTTTATATCCAGGAAAATAAGATCCACAGGTTCCTTCTGCAGGTATTCCAGTGCGGCGAAAGCATCCATGAAATCGGCCGTTAGATCAAGAAAAGGAACTTTGGAGGCATGTGACCTGATCACCTCCAAAGCCATGGGTTCATCATCTACTGCTATTGCTCTCATTTAATTCAGTTGATCAAGAGTAAGGGTGAGATGAATAAAAAAATCCTTTGCAGTTTCTCTTATCTGCAAATCGTGTTTCCCGGGGAATAAGAGCTTTAAACGTTGCTTCACATTGTTCAACCCAATCCCGCTGTTGTATTTCTCGGGATCATTTGCAGGTTTAGGATGGATGCTATTGCTCACATCAAAGAAAAGCTGGTGCGCTTTGGTGTGCAAGGAAATCCTGATGAAAGACGGTTCCCTTAAACTGATACCGTGTTTAAAAGCATTCTCCACGAAAGGGATGAGCAGCATGGGCGGAATTTGTAGTCTGTTGAGCTGTTCCTCTATTACGGCTTCTATTCTTACCTCGGGGCTGTTATCAGTCCGCAATCTCTGTAAAAGAATGTAATTATTCAGGTAATCCACCTCACGGGTAAGTGTGATCCTGTCCTGCATATTCTCCTGCAACATGAAACGCATCATATCCCCCAAACGTTCAATCCCTTCGCTGGTACGTTCGGCCTTCTCCTGCAAGGCGGTTCCATAAATGGTGTTAAGGGCGTTAAACAGGAAATGCGGGTTGATCTGCGAACGCAAAAAATCAAATTTGGCATTTGAGCTTCCCAAGGCTGTCTTTAAAATATATAATTCCTCATCTCCTTTTTTCCGGCGTTTATAGGTGATCCAGGATAAGGGTGCGGTGATGAGCACCTGAAAAGCGATACAAAAGATGGTCACCACCACCACATCTCCCTTGTCGTTGGTGATCAGCAGAAATAAGAACATCATGCACACTAAAATCGCAAAACTGAGCAGCAACATCTTGGAGGCATAAACTGTGGCTGGTCTTTTTCTTTGCAAGGATTCTGGAATGAGGGTGTTGAGTGAATACCAATACAGGCATATTGCCGGCGGAATGGTCCCCAATGAGGCACAAATAAATACTTCAGGAGCCCTGCTGATCAATAGCAGGAAGAAACTGATCATCCATAACACAAAAGCGGTGATCCCATCACGGTTGATCGCCTGGTATTTTGACGATATCTGTTCTGAATTGCGCAGCAGGTATTCGCAGGCATACCTGATGATGATATAAAAACCATACATCAACAGCAACCAAGAGGTGTAAATGAAACTGTTTTGAAAGATGAAATCATAGGCTTCACCAAGGGTTTCAAACCTGGCCAACAGATAACCTTGCAGGTAGGTGTCGGTAATCCCCAGAATAAAGCCTGTTAAAAAATAGCACACCACGATTAAGATCACATTCAGAGTCACCGCATTCTTTTTCAGTAAAGAAGGGACAATGCTTAAATGAAACAACATGAACAGCAAATAATATAAAGTGTAGCGGACCAGGTTTGGAAAGAAAAAATCAGCCAGGTAACTGAAGGGCATCTTCGCTTCTTCAAAAGAATAGCGGTTAAAGGAATAACCCCCAAAAGTGCCATTGTTCTTCACTGCCGTGGTGATGAGAAAAAAGACCGAGAACACGTAGATGCTGGTCACCGCCCAGAACTCCACTTGCTTTAAATTTCCCCATTTATTGATGAATGTCTTCATGTTTTTTTATTTGACCAGTTCAGCCGGATGATTCACTAAATTAATTGAGTATATGGAATGGAGCTCACTTCACACCGCCATTCACATCATCATTGCTGATGCTTTTTTTACTTTTCTTGATGCCCCCTTTGAGGTCACCGAAACGATAATTTAAACTCAGGCTGAAAGACCTTGCATAATATTGCTCCTCGCTACGTTGTTCAAAGTTAAAACCTTCTGTGAAATTCCTGCTGTAGCGATATTTGGTCAATAAATTATTCCCTGCCAGGGAGAGGCTCAGCTTTTCCTTCAACAAATCTTTGTTCACACTGCAAGAAATTCCGGTATAAGAATTCCCTTTTCCCTGCAAGTTGATATTCTTTCCATTGTAATTCAAGCTGGCATTCAAACCTAGGCCTTCTTTAAATTTATAGGAGGTCGAAAAGACAGCTCCAGGCATTAAACCCTCATTCTTCTCTTTTATCCCATTTACCAGGCCTTCCACCACGCCATAATTCATCCGGCAACTAAGATTCGCATTCCATTCTTTGCTGAGTGGTTGGTTGACATAAAGATTAAAAGACAGCAGTCTTGCCTTCCCGGTATTACCATAGGTGGTGCGGGTTACCTGGGTGGTTGCGTTATAAACCGAAAGTGGCATCACCAGATCATTGATGAACATATATCCTAAACTGGTATTGATGGAGCCCTTTTTAAACCGACTATAATTCAGTTGAATCATTTTCCCGGTGGTGGGATGAAGATCAGGATTTCCGCTTCTTTCAAAAGCAGGGTTAGAACGATCTACAAAAGGATTCAGCTGGTAGATTCCAGGCCTTTGCATACGAGTGTTATAACCCATGCTCACGCTGCTGCCATTTTTGAAATTCCTGTTCACAGAAAGAGATGGAATCACATTCAAGTAATTTTTTTGAAGCTCGGAGGAGCTGGAGATGAAGTTCGCATGAATAAAGGTTTTCTCTACCCTCAGGCCTCCTTTGAATCCCCAGTCTTTCAGGGTATACTGATAAGAGTTATACATCCCCAAAACATCCTGAGAATTACGAAAAGCATTGGAACGTGAAGGATCGGGAATAAATTCTCCGCCCGCACTGTTGTATTCCATGTAGCTGAAATCACTGTCATTCCCCCTCAATATTCCCTTTAATCCGGCTTCCACCACCAGCTTTTTAAAAGGATGGGTGTAATCTACCTGAAAGGTATGTTCAGAAGAACTGCCATTGTTATGTTGCTGGTAATCCGGATTATGGTATCCATAGGCATCTGCCACCACCAAGCCATCATCCTGAATGTTGTCATAATTGAAATAGCGGTAGGAAAAGGTAAGCATCCTGTTCTTATCCGACTTGAAACCTAGCTGGTAGTTAAGTGCAAGGTCCATTCCGGCCCCATTTCCTTTCCTATTGTCGGTCAACTTATATCGCTCCTTTAACACATCGTTCGTCATCTGCTCTGAGAAGCGTATGGAGGAACCGTCGGAATGACTCCGGTTATAACCCATCTGTCCGGATATCAGGTTCAGGCTATCCATTTCATAGCTCAACTCTGCATTGACGTAACTATAATCGCTGCTGTAATCCTGCTGCCCAATTTGTGACAGCCGTCCCGGATCGTCTCCAAATGTCTTCCGGTTAAAACTGCGACTGAGAGATGGCTGGTGATAAGCGGATAATCCACCATAAGTGGCAAGGCCTAATTTGTCTTTCTTCAAAGTGAAGGAAGCACCACCATTCGGTCCGCCAGACGGGAAACTCTCTTTCATATTGATGGATCCATTATAGCCATTGGTAATATCTTTATGAGTAATGATGTTGATGATCCCAGCAATGCCTTCGCCATCATATTTAGAAGGAGGGGTGGTGATCACCTCGATTTTTTCAATATTGGATGCCGGCATACTCCTTAAAACATCTTTTGGATTACGCTCCACCATTCCAGAAGGCTTCCCGTTAATGAGAATTTTATAGCTGCCACTTCCTTTCATCAGGATGTTATCATCTGCATCCACAGATAATAAAGGGACTTTCTTCATCATCTCCAGTACATTCTTCACCTTGCTCTCCGGGTCAGCCTGCAGATCGTAGCTTATTCTGTCTGCCTCCTGTTTTACCAAAGGCTTGGCAGCGGTAAATACCACTTCCTTCAGCTGTTTCGAATTTGTATTCATTAACAAATCGCCTAAATCCAGTTTGTTTTGTTTACTGAGGCTGAGATCTGCAACGAAACTTTTCTCTGAATAACCCATCGTTAACAGGATGATCTGATATTTTCCGGTTTTGAGCCCGGTAAAGCTGAACTTCCCACTTTCATCAGTCAACGTTGATTTTAAAACCTTGCCTTCCTGTTGAAGGTTCACGGTTACATCACTCAAAGATTTTTGGCTGATAGAGTCGGTGATTCTACCTAATACAGTATATGTTCCTTCCTGGATTTGGGCTTTTAATCCCAAGAAAAGAAGACATAAAAAAAGAGTGAATGTTGTTTTCATAATTGTCTTGTATAATCTGATGCAAGATGGTCATTCAGCTACTGCACCTAAAAATTATGTGACGAAGTGCCCTGAAAATGTGATGAATCTTTCATGTAGCAGCAATCTCCATGAGTTTTCCATTCATTCTGATCATAAAAAACGTAAATTCTAAGATGCGACGGAAAGTAAAAAAAGACGAAAAGCGTATCGTCTCCTCGCTGATGGTCCGGATTATTCAAAGCAAAATTGGATCGGCTTAAGCTTCGATGGAAATTGAACAGTAGGGAACCATCATGATTTTCCCAAAGCTCACAGCTTCATCGCAACTGAAAACAAATTTTATACGGATGAAAATATAGAAAGAAATGCTTGTTAGTCTGGAAAGACCTTTTGAAGAAGAATTAAAAGCTTCAACATGAGAATTTAGCGTAGCCTAAAAACTCAATCTCCTGTAAATCTTTGGTATGATGGGTTTTGCCATTAGCCAGCACATAAACTTCATCACTGATATCCAGCACATGCTGATACATATGATCAGTGATGAGGAATCCTTTATTTGCTTTCTCCTCCACTATGAGTTCTTTCATCTCATCAATCTGAATTGGACTTAAGTGAGAAAAAGGTTCATCCAGCATTACAAATCTGGTTTTAGATTTTGCGATGATATAAATCTCCGCAATTCTTCTTTGCCCGCCGGATAAACTTTTAAATGTGGATTTATATTTTGGTTGAAAAAAAGGAAAATGCTTTTCGAACGCAGAGAAGTCCAAGTTAAAATCCTCAAACACTCTTTTTAAGCTGAACTGCTTTGGAACAAAATTGAACTGTGGCAGATACATCAACAATTCTGGTTTAGCAAAAGCTTTTAAGTTAGTCGCTTCGTCAAATCTCACTGATTTGGAATTAGGCTTTAAATTACCATAAATAATATTCATCAGACTGCTTTTTCCGTTGCCATTTCTTCCTAAGAGTGCAGTGATTTTGCCTGTTTCACATTTTAAATAAACATCAGATAAAACCCTCAGCTCGCCAAATTCTAAGAACACACTATCTACTTCTAACCGATGTTTCATATTCTAATGTCTTAACAAGAAACTGAAAAAAGTGAAATGCGAAGCGAAAAGCATCAACAAAAAGAAAATCAGACTATCAAGAGTTAAAGAGAAAACCCATAACTTCATTTTACTGAAACCTAAATTCTGATAATAGAAGAACTCTTTCTTTTTATAGTGATTGATGTAAAGCAAAATAATCAACGAAGTGGCCACTTTATACCAGAAAAGCATAGTGAGTGCTGCTAATCCCCAATCAAATAATAATGCTGAAGCAGCCACTGAAATACAGAAAGACGCTGGAAAAAACCCAAAGAAGAAGGTAAGAAGAAGTAGAATATTTTTAGTTTTCAGCACATTTATATATTCAATCTCAAGATAAAAAAATCAAATGAGATTGAAATGCAAAAAGATGTTAAATAAACCGGGGCGGCAGCGTACCCCGCAGCGAATTCGGAGCTTTTGCGGAGCATGAGCGAGGCGTATAGCAGAGCACCGGATTGCCGGAACCGATCAGCACAGAAACCTGCTTTTCCAAAAAATAAAAAACCGCCCTGAAATATCAGAGCGGTTTTAATTCAAATGAACTCTTTTATTGATTCATATCGTTTTTAACTCTTTTTGCAGTGCTTTTACCCGGCAGATAGATCTGAAAGCCAAAACCTAAACTCAGGTTATGTGCATAAGCGCTGCTTCCGAAACCAACCACACCATTGTATTTCAGTAAAGCTTCCAGCCCTATGTTATTGGTTACAAAATAAGTAAAACCCGGACCGAAACTAAATCCCAATCCGTTAGTCGAACCTCCAGCAGCAGGATTTACTCCTGAAATTCCAACAGTGGCCTCACCAAAAAACATAGAGTTTCGCACCACGTCGCCTGAACTTTCACCGGAATAAAATCTGCCTAGTGCACCAATACCATAAGAGATATCGCTACCCTGCCCTTTAGATGTGGCTAAACCAAAAGAAAGGTCGGTACCTAAGGCAATTCCATCCTCAATGAACCATGCAGCCTTTGGATTTAGATTGAAACTGAAATAATTAGGTTTATCCAGGCCAAAGCTGATATTAGAGATATTTGCTCCAATTAAAACGTTTCCCTTCTGGATTTGAGCGTTTGCAGTAGTTAAGCTCACCACCGCTACGAGAATAGTAAAAATAATCTTTTTCATGTTTTTATGAGTTTTAATGTATGGACTAAACCCTCAGGTTGTAGATTTGTTTATCAGAAATTTATATTTTTTTAATTATTTGCTTTCTCATCAAGAGTATCTTGATTTATTGGAATTTTAGTCAAATCCTTGGGGTAAAGTTTAAAATAATCCTTAGCGTAGTTGTCAGTTCAGGGTGGCTTATTTTTAGCAGCGGAGGCTATTGAAGAGGAGCCTGCTCTTTTTACCATGTCCGAGCAGAGTCTCCTTTAGGGACTCTGCGTCAATTTTGTAGCGCAGGGTCCTCTGCGAGAGACCCTGCTGGGACAGAAGTCTGCTGGGACAGAAGTTATTTATTCTACTTTTAAACTGTACTATTTTTTGCTGGGACAGAAGTTATTTATTCTACTTTTAAACTGTACTATTTTTTGGGGAGCTTACAAGGCTATTGAAGAGGAGCCTGCTCTTTTAGTCCCAGCAGGGTCTCTCGCAGAGGACCCTGCTCTAAATTTTACGCATTGTACAAATTTTCCAATTGTGTGTAATCAGCGCAGGGTCCCGAAAAGGAGACCCTGCTTAGACAAAATTGGGAGAGTTGGTTTTGCACCAAACAAACTGCATAGGTTACCACAACTTCTTCTCTTCCAACAAAACCCATGATCTCGTTGGCGGTGGCTTATAGAGGTAAAGCTCATGAAGAATCTGATAGAGATAATAAGATAAAATATCCGATAAATCTCTACTCGTATTCTGCTTCAATTAATCACTAAATCATTTTATCATCTGTTGCATGTTGATAATTTGATATATTAATTATAATTTCAGGCTTCAATTATAACCTATATTATAATCATGTCAGATCAAAGTTATGATGCCATCGTCATCGGTTCCGGAATCTCCGGAGGTTGGGCGGCTAAAGAACTCACCGAAAAGGGATTAAAAACACTGGTGTTAGAAAGAGGCAGAAATGTAGAACATGTAAAAGGCTACACCAATGCCACCAAAGCCCCCTGGGAGTTCACTCACCGTGGTGGCCGCACCCAAGAGATGATTCAAAATTATCCTGTACTAAAAAGAGACTATCCGCTATCAGAGAAAAACCTTGATTTCTGGGTGAACGAAAAGGAAGCGCCCTATGTGGAAGTGAAGCGTTTTGACTGGTATCGAGGTTATCAGGTCGGCGGCAGATCATTATTATGGGGGAGACAATCCTACCGATGGAGCAACATGGACTTTGAAGCCAATGCAAAAGACGGTATTGCTGTGGACTGGCCTGTTAGATATGATGAAATAGCCCCATGGTACAGCCATGTAGAGAAATTTGCAGGCATCAGTGGTTCAAAAGAGAATATTCCTGTTCTACCTGACGGCGAATTTCTTCCCCCCATGGAAATGAATTGTGTAGAAAAAGATGTGGCCGCAAGAATAAAAAAGGAATATAATCATCAAAGACAGATGATCATTGGCCGTGTGGCACATGTCACAGGTCCGTTGGCAGGCAGAAGTAACTGTCAGTATAGAAACAAATGTGCCTTGGGTTGTCCGTTTGGCGGATATTTCAGTACCCAATCCTCTACTTTACCGGCTGCCGTGGCCACCGGGAATCTTACCCTTCGTCCTTATTCCATCGTTACCCAAATATTGTATGATAAGGACACGAAGAAAGCAACTGGCGTGACCGTGCTGGATGCGGAGACTAATCAAACTTATGAATATCAGGCCAAAGTGATCTTCCTCTGTGCATCAACCTTGAATTCAGCCTGGGTGCTCATGAATTCTGCAACTGACATATGGGATGGAGGTTTAGGGAGCAGCAGCGGTGAGCTCGGCCATAATTTAATGGATCACCATTTCAGGGCTGGTGCTTCTGGTATGGCAGAAGGATACGATGATAAATATTACTATGGCAGACGTCCGAATGGGATTTACATCCCCAGATTCAGGAACATCAATGATAAAAGAGATTATATCCGTGGATTCGGATATCAGGGCGGTGCAAGCAGAGAAAGCTGGGGAAGAGAGGTGGCAGAATTAGGCATCGGAGCTGAACTGAAAGAAGCATTGAGCGAGCCTGGAGAATGGAAAATAGGCTTAACCGGTTTTGGTGAGATGTTACCTTATCACGAAAATAAAATATTTCTGGACCCTAAAGTAAAAGATAAGTGGGGACTTCCTGTTTTGGCCATTGATGCAGAGATAAAAGACAATGAAAAAACGATGCGCCTGGACATGATGGCAGATGCCAAGGAAATGTTGGAAAAAGCAGGAATAAAAAACGTCAATTCTTACGATGCAGGTTATGGATTGGGACAGGGCATTCATGAGATGGGCACCGCCCGGATGGGACATGATCCTAAAACCTCTGTGCTTAATAAATACAATCAGGTATGGGATGCTAAAAATGTTTATGTAACAGATGGCTCTTTTATGACTTCCGCCAACTGTGTGAACCCCTCGCTGACTTATATGGCCTTCACCGCCAGAGCCGTTGACCATGCGGTGTCTGAATTGAATAAAAGAAACATTTAACTGAATGACTCCCGGAAAATAGAAAAGTGGATTTTCTGGGAAGAAATACTAAATTGCTTTGGATAATCAACAAAATGAAGGAGACAAATTTTGACGAAGACAACCCATCTTATAAAAAACCAGTGTTTAATTTAATCTTAAACTACAAGTAAATGAATAGAAGAGAGGCAATCTCCTCCGTGGCCTTATTACTCGGGGGAACAATTATAGGGAGTGAGATTTTCATACTTTCCAGCTGTAAATCCACCCCTGCGCAAGTAAATGAGCTGTTTAACACGGATCAGGTGGCTTTGATGGATGAAATTGCAGAAACCATCATTCCGGAAACCGGCACACCAGGTGCCAAAGCAGCCAAAACCGGGGACTTCATGGCTGTGATGGTAAAAGATTGCTATACCCCGGAACATCAGAAAATCTTCACTGACGGCTTAAACAAACTCAATGAACAAGCTAAAACTAAATATAAAGCTGATTTCATGGATTTGACCTCTGTTCAAAAAAAATCATTTTTGAATGATTTGGATCAGGAACAAAAAAAATATACCTCATCTAAGGAGAATGAAGAGCCACCTCATTATTTTAGAATGATGAAGGAGCTCACGTTATTAGGATTCTTCACTTCAGAGATTGGTGGCACCAAAGTACTCACTTATGTGGAGGTGCCCGGAAGATTTGATGGATGTATCGACTATAAAAAAGGAAATCCTGTTTATTTAAATCCATAAAATATAAAAAGATGGGCAAAAGATTGAGATTGGGCATGATCGGTGGCGGACCAGATGCTTTTATTGGGGCCATACACCGGATCGCGGCAAGAATAGATGATCAGTATGAATTAGTCTGCGGTGCATTTAGCAGCTCTGCAGAGAAATCTGCACGCACTGGGGCTCAATTAAACTTGGATCCGGGGCGGGCCTATCCCTCTTATCAGGAGATGATCGTTAAAGAAGCCACTTTGCCAAATGATATCCGCGTCCAGGTCATCTGTATAGTAACCCCAAATCATTTACACTTCGAACCCGCCAAACTAGCCTTAGAGCATGGATTTCATGTGATTCTGGACAAACCTATCACCTTCTCCCTTGCAGAAGCGCAAACATTAAAAAAGATTCTGAATCAATCGCACCGGAGATTATTGCTCACTCATACCTATACCGGTTATCCTATGGTAAAAGAAGCCCGTCAACAAGTTTTATCAGGAAAATTAGGAAAAATCAGAAAAGTTTATGTGGAATATCCACAAGGCTGGTTGAGTACTGAGGTAGATAGCAAACAGGCTGCCTGGCGAACGGATCCATCGAAGAGCGGCATTGCAGGTGCGATGGGTGATATTGGGACCCATGCTTTTAATTTAGCGGAATATGTAAGTGGCCTTTCCGTGGAGAAAATTTGTGCCGATATCAACATTGTGATTCCGAATAGAGCGCTGGATGATGATGGTGCTGTTTTACTAAAACTCAACCACGGAGCCAGTGGGGTTTTAATGGCAACACAGGTGGCTGCAGGTGAGGAGAACAACATCAAAATAAGGGTTTATGGAGAGCAGGGTGGCTTGCAATGGCAACAAGCCGATGCAAATTCCCTTTTGATGAATTGGCTGGATGCGCCTTCTCAGATCTACAGAACCGGAACAGGTTATTTGAGCACTTATGCACAACACAATTCGAGGACACCGGCAGGTCATCCCGAAGGTTACCTGGAAGCATTCGCCAATTTATATAATAATTTTGCAGGATGTATTCAGGCAGATCTGGAGGGAAAAGATCCTTCTCCGGAATTTTTGGATTATCCCGGAATTGAAGAAGGCATACGTGGAATGGCGTTTATAGAAACGGTGATCGCCTCTGGTGTATCAGATCAAAAATGGTTGAATTTTAATAGAGCTGATGAAAACAATTAAAGGGCCGGCATTATTTATCGCACAGTTCATTGGCGACCAGGCGCCATTCAATTCTCTTGAACGCATCTGCCAGTGGGCGAACAGTTTGGGATTTAAAGGAATACAAATTCCCACCTCAGATCCGAATTTCATTGATCTTAAACTGGCCGCAGAAAGTAAAACGTATGCTGAGGAGATCAAAGGGAAAGTGAATGCTACAGGCCTGAAGATCACAGAACTCTCCACCCATCTACAAGGTCAGTTAGTGGCCGTCAATCCTGTTTATGACCAGTTATTTGATGCTTTCGCCCCTAAGGAATTGCACGGCCGGCCGAAAGAGCGAACAGATTGGGCAGTTCAGCAGTTGAAATTCGCCGCTAAAGCTTCCAGAAATTTAGGTTTAACTTCTCATGCAACATTTAGTGGTGCTTTATTGTGGCCTTTTGTATATCCCTGGCCACAAAGACCTGGTGATTTAGTAAAAGCTGGATTTGCGGAACTGGGAAAAAGGTGGAGGCCTATTTTGGATATTTTCGAAGAGAATGATGTGGATGCCTGTTATGAATTGCACCCAGGCGAGGACCTGCATGATGGAGTGACTTTTGAAATGTTTCTGGATGCAGTGAATCATCATCCCAGAGCGAATATTTTATATGACCCATCTCACTTTGTACTGCAATGTCTGGACTATCTGGAGTTCATCGACATCTATCATGAGCGCATCAAAATGTTTCATGTGAAGGATGCAGAATTTAATCCAACCGGAAGGCAGGGGGTATATGGTGGTTATCAGAACTGGATTGACCGTGCTGGTCGCTTTCGTTCTTTGGGAGATGGGCAGGTGAATTTCAAATCCATATTCAGCAAGATGGCGCAATATGATTTTGATGGATGGGCAGTGCTGGAATGGGAATGTGCCATCAAACATCCGGAGGACGGGGCAAAAGAAGGAGCGGAATTCATTAAAAACCATATCATCAGAGTGACAGACAAAGCTTTTGATGATTTTGCTTCTGCTGGAGGAGATAAATATCTCAACAAAAACATTTTAGGATTAAAATAAAAAATCAATGATATGAAAATTAATAGATACCTTGGATTATGCCTGTTTGGTTTGCTAATTGCTTCCTGTGGAGGCTCAAATAGTTCTGAAACGAAAGATAATGACACTTCTGCTACCGTTTCGCCTCTTTTGGAAAACGAAAACGCCAATTTAAAAGGCAAAGAACTGATCACCCAGTCAGATTGCCTGGGATGCCATAAAGAGCAAGCCAAATTAGTAGGACCAGCCTATAAGGATGTGGCACTTAAATATGAAAAAACGCCAGAGAACATCACTTTACTGGCTAAAAAAATAATAAAGGGAGGCCAGGGAATTTGGGGACAAGTGCCCATGACCCCTCATCCGCAAATCAGCCAGACTGATGCAGAAGAAATGGTTAAATATATACTTAGTCTGAAATAAATCATGAGAAAATCAATAATTGCTACCGTCTTACTCGGTGCTCTTTTTTCCTGCAAATCCCAAAAAATGAACACAAACGGAGCGTGGCAAAATTTAATAGTAAACAACAGCACAGCGGGCTGGCATAGCTATGGTAAAACTTATGCCGGGGATGCCTGGAAAGTGGAAGACGGAGCATTACATCTAAATCCTGACGTTTCAGATCAATCACAAAGAGGAGATCTGACCACAGATAGTGCGTATGAGAATTTTGATTTGAAATACGAATGGAAAATATCAAAAAATGGGAATAGTGGAGTGATTTTCAATGTGAATGATGATTTCACTAAATATGGGCAATCCTATTTCACAGGTCCAGAGATGCAGGTGGTGGATAACCAAGGCCATCCCGATGCTAAAATTCACAAGCACAGAGCGGGTGACCTATACGATTTGATGGCCTGCAGTAAAGAAACTGCAAAACCCGCCGGAGAATGGAATGCAGCAGAAATCATCCTTAACAAAGGGAAATTAGAATTTTTCTTAAACGGAGAAAATGTAGTCACTACTACCATGTGGGATGCTGGCTGGGATAAAATGGTGGCAGGCAGCAAATTTAAAAACATGCCTGATTTTGGAAAATCCCATTCCGGGAAAATCGCATTTCAAGATCATGGAGATGAAGTATGGTACAAAAACATCAGGATAAAAAAATTATAAGCTAACCCAGCACTATTATGACCAACACCAATCGTTTTAAATTATCATTGATGATGTTCCTGGAATTTTTTATCTGGGGAGCATGGTTTGTGACATTGGGGACATTTTTGGGTGGAAATTTAAATGCCAATGGATCTCAAACAGCAGCAGCATTCTCCACCCAGTCTTTCGGAGCCATCATCGCTCCATTCATCATTGGCTTAATAGCCGACAAATATTTCCATGCGGAGAGAATATTGGGAGTGCTCCACATCATTGGCGCATTGTTGATGTACATGATGTATAAGGCCACAGATTTTGACGCCTTTTATCCCTATGTCTTCGGTTATATGATTGCGTACATGCCAACATTGGCTTTAGTGAACTCCATTTCATTCAATCAAATGAAAGATCCTGAAAAAGAATTCTCCCCGATCAGAGTCTGGGGCACACTTGGATGGATCGCTGCAGGATTGATGATCAGCTATTTGTTTCATTGGGATTCTACAACGGGGATCACTTCAGGTTTACTCAGAAACACTTTTTTAATGGGTTGCATTGCCTCGGCAGTTCTGGGAGCATTTAGTTTCGCATTACCACACACTCCACCTAAAGTGACTAAAGAAGAGAAAATCACTGTCTCAGAGATTTTAGGATTAGATGCCTTAAAGCTTTTAAAAAGTAAAGATTTTTTGGTCTTCTTCATCTCCTCCATACTGATTTGTATTCCACTCGCTTTCTACTATCAAAATGCGAATCCTTTTTTAGCCAACATAGGACTCGAGAATCCAACAGGTAAAATGACTTTAGGTCAAATATCAGAGGTTTTATTCATGTTGTTACTTCCGGTTTTCTTCAAAAGATTTGGTTTTAAATGGACTTTATTATTGGGAATGCTTGCCTGGGTTCTGCGTTATGTCCTCTTCGCTTACGGTAATTCAGGCCAGTTGACTTTCATGCTCATTACCGGGATTGCATTGCATGGAATTTGCTATGATTTCTTCTTTGTGTCCGGACAGATTTACACGAATGCCAGAGCAGGAGAGAAAAACAGAAGTGCTGCGCAGGGCTTAATCACCCTGGCCACGTATGGTGTGGGGATGCTCATTGGTTTTTGGGTGGCCGGTTTAGTTACCGATGCTTATAAAATCTCAGCAGACACCTTCAATTGGAAGATGGTGTGGTTGATTCCTGCAGGAATAGCGGCTGTAGTACTCTTGATTTTTGCGGTTTTCTTCTATGAAAAGAAAGATTTAAAGGAAAATATAACGGTACAGTAATGACAAACAGAAGAGAGCTATTAAAAACCATGCTGGCCAGCTCAGCAATGCTGAGTTCGGGATCACTATTAAGTTCATTCACCTCAACACAAACTGAATTGGGAAAGCTAAAAGGAAATATACATCACTCCGTCTGCAGATGGACCTATGGCTTTTTAAGTGTTGCAGAATTAAGTGCAGCCTGTAACCATATAGGAATTAAAGCCATGGATTTGGTGGGTCCGAATGACTGGCCCACACTTAAGAAATATCAGTTGTACTCCAGTATGTGCAATGGTGCAGAAATTAACCTTGTAGATGGGTTTGCTGAACCTCATTTTCATAAAAAACTGATTCAGAATTATTCGGAAATGATTCCCCTGGTTTCTAAAGCAGGTTATAAAAATCTGATCTGTTTCAGTGGAAGCCGCAGAGGTATGGATGATGAAACAGGTTTGGAGAATTGCAAAAAGGGCCTACAAAAACTAACTGCTTTGGCAGAAAAACATGGTGTAGTTTTAGTGATGGAATTGTTAAACAGCAAGATCAATCATAAAGATTATATGGCTGATAAAACCGCCTGGGGAGTTGAACTCTGTAAGAGCGTGGGTTCTGAGAATTTCAAGTTGTTATATGATATCTATCATATGCAGATTGATGAAGGAGATGTGATACGCACCATACAGGATTCGCACCCTTACATCGCTCATTATCACACCGGAGGTGTTCCGGGAAGAAATGAGATTGATGAAACGCAGGAATTGTATTATCCTGCCATTATGAAAGCCATTTTAAGCACAGGCTACACTGGTTATGTAGCACAGGAGTTCATCCCTAAAAAAGAAGACAAATTAGCCTCACTGGCTGAGGCGATCAAAGTATGTGACATCTAAATTTTTTAAAATGAATAAGAGAAGAGAATTCATTACACAAATTGGCCTATTAGCCACTGGATTAATGGTCATCCCATCATTAGGTTGTATGGCGACAGAAAAAGACAAGAAGTTTGGGATTCAAATGTATTCTTTACGTGAACAACTTCCCAACGGAGTTGAGGCAGTGGTTAGCCAGATCGCTAAAGCTGGATATTCTTATGTAGAAGGTTACGGCTATTCTGTTGATAAAGGCTTTTGGGGTTTAAAACCTCAGGAATTTAAAGATTTATTGAATAAATATCATTTGACTTGCCCTGCATCTCACTACGATTTTGGAGCGTACGAGCAATCCGAAGACCTGGCGATCATTCAATCTTACATCGATGCCGCAAAAATTTTAAAAAGCGAATATGTGGTTGTTCCTCATATCAATCCGGAGATTTATAAAGAGGAAGCAAAAACCAAAGCATGGCTGGCCAAATTGAATAAAGCGGCAAAAGTGGTGAAAGACGCCGGTCTGAAACTGGCTTATCATAACCATGATATTGAATTCTATCCCCTGGAAGGCGGAAAGACAGCATATGACATCCTGCTTACCGGAACCGACCCTTCCATGGTTGATTTTGAGATGGATATCTATTGGGTGGTGAGAGCTAAAAAAGATCCTATAGAATTATTTAAAAAATATCCCGGCAGGTTTAAAATGTGGCATGTGAAGGATATGAGTAAAACTAATCCTAGGAAAAACACCGAAGTTGGAAATGGTTCAATTGATTTCAGGCCCATCTTTAAAGATGAAAAGCTCTCTGGCGAGAAATATGTTTTTATGGAGCAGGAGAATTTTGATATTGACCCTTATGTGAGTATCAATAAAAGCGCACAATCTTTGAAAAGTTTAACTGATTAATTTTAATCAATGCCTATAATAAAAGTCTATGATGAAATTTCAGAAAGGTTGAATCAATCTTTCTGAATTAAGCAAACTGCATAAGCAACCACTCCCTCTTCCCTGCCAATAAAACCCATCGTTTCATTGGTGGTGGCTTTGATGGAGATATCATCCACGTCCAAATTCATTGCTTTGGCGATGTTCTCTTTCATTGAAGGTACATGCGGATTGATTTTGGGAGCTTCCAAACAAAGCATCGCATCTATATTATTGATGCTGTAGCCCTTTTCTGAAACCATCCTCACACACTCTGTTAAAAGTATCAGGCTGCTGATGCCTCTCCACCGTTCATCAGTGTTTTTAAAATGTTGGCCAATATCCCTTAAATTGGCAGCTCCCAGTAAGGCATCGCAAATCGCATGCACTAAAACGTCTGCATCGGAATGGCCAAAAGCTCCTTTATGATGTTCCAAAATCACCCCCCCCAATATGAATGGATGTGATTCTTTTAATTGGTGGACATCAAAACCAAATCCCACTTTCAATTTCATTGAGGATAGTTTGAGTCTTTTGATCCAAAATTAAAAATCAGCGAGAATCTTAAAGTGTTTGCTAAAGGAGAAGTCTGCTGATTTGCCACTAAATAAGAGAGATCTATATCCACAATATTGTATTTCAAGCCTAAGCCTAAGGTTAAATATTTACGGTTCCCTTTATTTGGATTTTCGTAAAAATATCCGGCCCTGAGTGCAAATTGTTTGTTGTACCAATATTCCAGACCGGTGGAGATGCTTACCTCCTGTAATTCTTCAGAGAACCCACCCGGTGCGTCAGAGAAAGAGCCGAAAATTCCTGCAGGCACAGAACGATTGGGATCCTTCCCGGCAATGATCTCGCCATTTGAATTATATTGTGGAGGGGTGGGAACCAATAATTTATTAAAATCCAAAGCAAAGGTAAAATCATCAAATTCGTCTAAATGAAAAGTTGATGCGCCACCTAGTCGCAGGTTAGTGGGTAAAAAATATTTTGGGCCTCCATCAGCATAGCTCATTTTTGTGCCGATGTTTGAGATATCCAGTCCGAATGCCAATGTTGCATCGCTATTAAAGATTTGCGTTTCATTTTTATAATATCCGGAGACATCAGCCGCAACCGCTGTACCTGCCTTGGTTTGCTGCCCATCAAAAAACTGACCGGAGGAAAGATTTGAATAAATGAACCTCAAAGAGGTTCCGATAGAGAAGTTATCACCAAAGCTACGGGCAAAAGACCCATCAACTGCCAATTCATTCGGACTGTAAGTGCCCAATGGCGTTTGATTGGCGTCCACCAATTGAATCTCTCCCAAAGAGAAATAACGTAGAGAGCCTCCAATCACGTTCCGGTCATCTATGCGATAGTAACCATTGATATAGGCCAGATTTATATCTGGAACTAGTTTTTGTAACCATGGGCTATAAGATAAGCTGAAACCATAATCATCTTTCAAGAAAGCGAGTTTTGCCGGATTCCAATGTGTGGCGTTCACATCAGGAGAAACTGCCACTCCTACATCACCCAAAGCACCTGAGCGGGCATCGGGAGTGATCAGTAAAAAGGGTACTGCAGTGGTAATGGTGTTTCCTTGTCTGCCATCAGAACTTGTAGGACTTGAAGGAGGGCTATCCGGAGGGACAATCTGCGCCAAGGCTTCGTTTAACCCAAAACTGATTAAAATGAATGTAAGAGCGTAACGCTTAAATTTCATATTGTAAAATTAAAAGTGATGAGGGGTCATTAAAAATAGACTCCAAATTTTGAATTGCATCTCACTGACGAGTTAGAACGTAATTTTAATAGGTATCATATACAACTAAACAATCACTCTTCAAATTTACCTTTTCCAAACAGAAATATATCATTGCTACAGCTTATTTTAACAATAAAGTACAGAATTTATTTTCCTGACCTATTGCGCTCTCCCATCCTGAAGATTTCCACCCAGGATTCAATTGTTTCTTTTCCCAAATCATGAAGCTCCTATCAGGATGCGGTACAGTTATAAGAAACTAAAGTTAATCAGCTAATTAACAACATTTTCAAAAGCAAATAAATTTTCATTTAATGTAACTATTCTTAAAAAGGATCGTTTTAATAGATAAATCAGGAGCACTGCTCCTGGTGGTGTACAATTTAATATTAATCGGTTTGGTTAATCATATTTTGTTATTTTTAGCTTCGAAAACACAATAAAACATATGAGAAAATTTATCTTACCTGTTTTTACAACATGTATCGGTCTTACATTGGTTCTTTCATCTTGTCATAAAGGTGCCGGGGTATCTTCCAAAACGGGTGCTAAATACAATCAGAAACGGCCGGGGTCCTTACAAGTATCAAATAAAATCAAACCTTCTCCTGGTCCGGGTTTGGTTCATATAGAAGGTGGAACATTTGTAATGGGAGGTTCGAATATCGATGATATCGGATTCGATTACGCAGCTCCAAAAAGAAGAGTGACTGTCGCAACTTTTTATATGGATGAAACTGAGGTGGCGAACGTGGATTGGTTAGAATATTTAAACTGGATAAATGAAGTTCCACAAGACCCAAGATGGTACTATGAAGCTTTACCAGATACTTTAGTGTGGCGAAGCCCGCTTTCCTACAACGAGCCTTACGTTAACAATTACTTGAGACATCCGGCTTATCAGGATTACCCTGTGGTAGGTGTGACCTGGGAACAAGCCATGGCCTATTGTGATTGGCGTACAAACGTAGTAAACGAAAATAAGCTTCGGGAGAAAGGCATCATGACTGATTGGAAGAGCTATGCTGCTGCAAAAAGCGGTGCAACAGGTAAAAATGGAGCCGCTGCCGCAGGTAAAGGTACCGCCACCAAAGTAAGCACGGAGCCATTTGATCTTGACCTTTACTTAAACGGAGAATATGATGATAAAGGAAAAAATGCACCGAAAGATTTAAATCCTTCCAATGCTGCTGCAGTGAGCGCTAACGGAAAACCTGCGAGTTCTGAAAAAAATCAAAGATATGCGAGGGTGGAGGATGGTGTTTTCACGCCGGGAAAATACAGGTTACCCACCGAAGCAGAATGGGAATATGCTGCATTGGCGCTTGTTGGTACTGCCAATAATAATATTATTGCTAACAGTAAGATTTATCCATGGTATGGCTTAGGCGTCAGGTCTCCAAATAAAAAAACCAGGGGATTGATTTATGCCAATTTTAAAAGAGGAGCAGGAGATAACATGGGTGTTGCAGGTTATTTAAATGACGGAGCCGATATCACTGCACCCGTTAGAGCTTATGTTCCGAATGATTTTGGATTGTACAACATGGCAGGTAATGTAAATGAGTGGGTGCTTGACACTTACCGCCAGCTTTCTTTTGACAAAGTGGAGGATTTTAGCCCTTTTAGAGGTAACGATTATGAGAACAAGGAGTATGACACCAACGGTAAAATTGTAACCATTGGGAAAACCAATGTCCCAAGAAAAGTTAAAGCGACTTCAGGCAAAAAAGATCCTTATGAGCAACACGCTAATAAATATGGCAACATCACTGAAATCAGCCCGTCCACTCCTGACGCCATAGATACCACCAAGATGCCTGTTTTGAAAGAGACTTTTGTTGCCGACCAAAGAGGAGCATTGGATGCGCAAAACTTGGATCTTTATGGTAAAATCACATTGGTGAATGACCGGGCCAAAGTTTACAAAGGAGGTTCTTGGAACGATAGAGCTTATTGGCTGAATCCTGGTACAAGAAGATTTCTGGACGAAGGGGAAGCAAGTTCAGAAATTGGTTTCAGATGTGCCATGAGTAGCGTTGGAGATCCTCAAATAGATAAGAAGAGCACCCCGCAATTCAAACAGCCTAAATCCAGAGTGGGTTATAAATCAAAATAGATTTCTTTAATCATATTTAAAAACCTTTCCCATCATCAGGAAAGGTTTTTTTGGAGTTGGTTTTCGAGATGAACATCAATCATCATCCATCCTCTAAAAAGAAGGTGGGAATAAGCTCCTTGACAATAGAAATGTCTGTAGTTCGAAGAACACAATTCCTGAATAACGATAGACCTATCTAATTACTTTTCCAGATCATCAGCAAACTGAATAGCAATCTTCTCTGATGTTATAGTGATCGTTTTCTTTTGCAAATGAATAATGATCACAAGGTAGTAATAGGTTCGTATTTTGGAACCAATGATTTCATTACCACCCATCCGATGAGATAACATACAGCGCAAATGGAGAAAACGATGAAATAACCGGCTTCAATTCCACTAAATCCCAAGAAGTTCATATTTGTTTGCTTACTAAAATCAAACAGCATACCCGATCCTTTATTGATAAAAGATGAGCCTATTCCTCCGGCCATACCACCAATACCAGTGATCGTGGCGATGGCCTTTTTAGGAAACATATCACCAACTGTGGTAAAAATATTTGCAGACCATGCCTGGTGAGCAGCACCGGCTATACCAATGATGATGACAGGTATCCAATAAGTGATATGACCTAATGGTTGTGCAACTAATGCCAATAAAGGGAAGAAGGCAAAAATTAACATGGCTCTCATTCTACCTTCATAAGGGTTCATTCCTTTTTTATCAACGAAATAAGTGGGCAACCACCCACCAATGATAGAAAGTAGCGTGATCGCATACAACACAAACAACGGCAAAGCTGCTTGTGTGGAATCCATTCCATAAACAGAGCTTAAATAAGCAGGTGTCCAGAAAAGGAAAAACCACCATACCCCATCAGTCATGAACTTACCAAAGGCAAAAGCCCAGGTTTGTTTGTATTTAAAGCATTTGATGAAGGATACTTTATCGGCAGTTTCAGGCACATAACCTGCTATTTTACTATCAGCAATAACATCTTGTTGGATATATGCCAATTCAGCAGCATTAACTTTCCGGTGCTTTTCTGGCTTATCGTAAAGGAAAACCCAAAAACCCATCCATATAAACCCTAAGGCACCAATGATGATGAAAGACATCTCCCATCCATAAGCTTCTGCTATGAACGGAATGGATATGGGAGCGGCCAGTGCGCCAACAGTTGCTCCTGCGTTAAATATACTGGTAGAGAATGCCCTGTCCTTTTTAGGAAAATATTCAGCTGTGGTTTTTATGGCTGCCGGAAAATTACCTGCCTCACCAAGTGCCAAAACAAAACGGGCGAAAATAAACAAAGTCACACTCACGGTGACGACCATTGCGGTATTATCGGCAGCATGGATAGCATTTTTTGCACCTTCAAAACCCACAAACCACTTACCTGTTAAAATCCCGGACGTTGCAATCCCACAAAACGCATGTAAACAAGCACCTACAGACCAAACACCAATTGCCCAAAGAAATCCTTTCTTGGTGTCTAACCAATCCACAAATCTTCCGGCAAATAATAAAGAAGCTGCATAAAACACTGAAAACAATGCTGTGATATTTCCATAATCATTATTTGTCCAATGGAATTCAGGAGCGATAAAATCTTTCCAGGTTAAGGAAAGTACCTGCCTGTCCATGTAGTTTATCGTGGTAGCAAAGAATAAAAGTGCACAGATTGTCCACCTATACTTTCCTATCTTTTCATTAATCATCATTTTTTGGTTTATTTAATTGATTTTATAAGAGCCAATACATCCTTTGTATTCTGTTCCAGAACATCATATTTCTCCCCGTTCATGATGTCTTTACTGATTAATTTACTTCCCATACCCACAGCGCACACCCCTGCTTTAAACCAACCACTGATATTCTCCTTACTTAAATCCACACCACCGGTTGGCATGAAAAGCTGACCCGAAAAAAGATCCTTTATAGAAGAAATGAATTCCCGACCTAAGATATTAGCCGGAAAGATTTTAATTAAACCTGCTCCATGTTTCTGAGCAATGGAAATCTCTGTTGGGGTCATACAACCCGGAATCCAAAGTAAACCTGCCTTGTTCACTACTTCAGCCACTTCAGGAGTCACTATCGGACAAACAATGAAATCGGCACCAGCGTCGATGAAATCCTGTGCTTCTTCGGGATTCTTGATGGTTCCAATACCTAATATCAAGTCAGGCATGGATTTTAATGCCTCTTCTTTTAATTTTTTAAAGTTAACAAGTGCTTCCTTTCCTCTGTTAGTGTATTCTATCACCCTCACCCCCGCTTTATAAACCGTTTGTGTGATGGCTATGCTCTTTTGTTCATCCGGATGAAAAAATAAGGGGAGCATGCCCTGATCGATAATTGCTTTAAGAATTGAAGATTTGTCCATAAGTTTATTTTGGCCTTTATTTAGAGGTACCTAAAGTATAAAATTTATATCAATGAACAGAAAAATGCCTTGAAATTACGCAAAGAATCTACGCAATCGATGCCGATGATTTTTCCGGAAATCTTCTTCATTAAAATTCATTAAGTGTATTTTTGGTGTTTTTAAACGATTATATTTAATCAACCTTTTTTTTTAATCTCAATAAAAAACACATAAACGATGTCTAAAAAAGTCGTAACACTTGGGGAAATCATGATGAGATTATCCACCCCGGATTTCAAAAGATTTGTACAAAGCGACACCTTCGAGGTGACTTATGGAGGCGGTGAAGCCAACGTGGCAGCTGCGCTTTGCAATTATGGATTAAACGGAACCTTCGTGTCAAAAGTGCCTGACACGGCAATTGGACAAGCAGCCATCAACCATTTAAGAAGATATGGTGTGGAAACCAAGTACGTGGCCAGAGGTGGTGATAGATTGGGGATCTACTTTTTGGAGACTGGTGCTTCCATGAGAGCTTCTCAGGTGATCTATGACAGAGCTGGCGCTTCCATCGCTGATGTGGATGCTGCTGAATTTGATTGGGATGCTATTTTTGAAGGTGCTGATTGGTTCCACACCACTGGTATCACTCCTGCATTAAGTGATAAAGCTGCTGCTTTAACTTTAGCTGCTTTAAAAGCTGCAAAAGCAAAAGGCATCACCACGAGTATCGATTTAAATTACCGTAAAAAATTGTGGAGCAAAGAGAAAGCCCGCAAAGTGATGACCGAGCTTTGTGAGTTTGTGGATGTATGTATTGGTAACGAGGAGGATGCAGATACCAGTTTAGGTTTCCATGCTGCAGATACAGATGTGACAAAAGGTGAATTGAATTTGGATGGGTTCAAAGACGTTTGTAAGCAAATGAAAGAGAAATTCAATTTCAAATATATTGCTTCCACTTTAAGAGAAAGCTATAGCGCATCTGATAACGGATGGAGTGCTTTGGTTTATGATGGAACCGCTTTTCACCACACCAAAGAATACAAAGTTC
Organism: Pelobium sp.; assembly: GCA_965218985.1. Classification (GTDB taxonomy): domain Bacteria; phylum Bacteroidota; class Bacteroidia; order Sphingobacteriales; family Sphingobacteriaceae; genus Pseudopedobacter. The sequence goes on along the minus strand of CBDCMP010000007.1, from coordinate 2,649,081 downwards.
GTATTGTTGACCGTGTTGGCAGTGGAGACTCTTTCGCCAGCGGATTCATTTATGGCTTAGTAACTGGCAAATCATTGAAAGATGCCGCTGAATTTGGTGTTGCCGCTTCTGCATTGAAACATACCATTCCAGGCGATTTAAACCATGCTACATTGGCTGATGTGGAAGGTTTAGTGGGCGGTGATGGTTCTGGGCGTGTTCAGAGATAGTTGTAAGATTGTTAGTGGTTAGTTTCTTAGGAAAAAAACAAACGATATAAATATAATCCGCCTGGATCCTCAGGCGGATTTTTTTAAAACCCAAAAACCTAAAAAAATGATTATAGATACACTGGCTAATGCCGATAAATACAATGCGATTCATCCACTTTTCTCAAAAGCTTTTGAATACATCAAATCAAAAGACCTGATTGCCCTTGAAATGGGTAAATACGAAGTTTCTGAAGGTTTGAAATCCATCGTTTCCCATAAAGCAGGGATGACGAAAGAGGAATCCATTGCCAAATTCGAGTGCCATAACAACAATATCGATATCCAATTGTGCATTAAAGGAGAAGAGACCATTGGTTGGAAACCAAGGAGCGAATGCAAAGACCAAAAAGGACCATACAACCCGGAGAAAGATGTGGTGTTCTACAACGACGCTCCTGATATGTATTTCCATTTAACGGATAACCAATTCGCCATCTTCTTCCCCGAGGATGTTCACGCCCCAATGATTGCCGAAGGCGAAGTGAAGAAATTGGTAATGAAAGTGAAGATATAATATTTGTGTTTCCATGCAAATTCCCACTCCAAGGCCTGTGTCACACAGACCATCATCTTACAAATTTATTTTCTGTCTGTGGAGACACAGACCGAGGTGGAAGAATTGCTAAAGTGATAATTTTGTACCAAAGACACCAACCTTTTCCAATTCATTTAAATCATCTGCTTTGCCAATAAAAACTTCTTTCACTCCTTTGCTGATGGCTTCAAAAGCATTGTGCAATTTAGGCAACATTCCGTCTGCAACAATTCCTTTTGCCTTTAAATCCTCATATTTAGCAGGATTGATTTTGCGGATGACTGAACTTTCATCGTTCACATCTGCTAAAACTCCTTTTTTCTCGAAACAGTAAACCAATGAGGTTTCATAATACTTTGCCATTGCTACAGCTAAGGTCGATGCAATAGTATCAGCATTGGTATTCAATAGCTGACTTTCTCCGTCATGCGTGATGGCGGAGAAAACAGGGATGAAACCACTGCTAATCAGCTTGGATAAATTTTCTTTTGAAATGGAGTTTTCATCCAGATCACCTACAAAACCAAAATCAACTTCCAGTATGGTGTCATCAGTTTTGGATTTCATTTTCTGGATGGGGCGTTTTTTAGCTTTAATTAAATTGCCATCGGCACCGCTTAAACCCAAAGCGTTACAACCATGCATTTGTAGTTGAGCCACCAGGTTTTTACTGATTAATCCAGCGTAAACCATGGTCACAATTCTTAAAGTTTCCATATCTGTGATTCTTCGGCCGTCAATCATTTTGGCTTCAATGTGCATTTCAGCAGCCAGTTTGGTCGCCATCTTTCCGCCACCGTGAACCAATATTTTATAGCCTTTTAAATCGGCGAAAGCCTTTAAAAACACATGTAATTTCTCAGAATCATCAATGACATTTCCGCCTATTTTTATGATGGTAAGTTTCTCCATTTACAAATTCTCTAAAATATTTTTTAAAACAGCCTGTGCCGCCCAAACCCGGTTACTCGCCTGTTTTAAAACCAAAGAGTTTGGTCCGTCCAAAATTTCATGAGAAAGTTCTAGTCCTCTTCTAACTGGTAAACAATGCATTACACCTGCGTTATTGGTAAGTTTTAGTTTTTCATTGGTCATCATCCAGCTATCGTCATTGATGAGCATTTTACCATAATCTTCATAAGACGACCAGTTTTTTACGTAAACAAAATCGGCTCCTGCCAAAGCTTCATCCTGATTATTGGTTACTATAGCTTTACCCACAAATTCAGGGGCCAAATCATAACCCTCGGGATGGGTGATCATAAAATCATAATCTGCTTTGTTCATCCACTCTGCAAAAGAATTGGCCACCGCCTGAGGCAAAGGTTTCACATGAGGCGCCCAGGTTAAAACCACTTTTGGTTTTGCTGTTTTCTTCAATTCCTCAATGGTGATGAGATCTGCCAGACTTTGTAGGGGATGCCGTGTTGCGGATTCCAGACTCACCACAGGAACGCCGCAAAACTTTACAAATTTGCCAAAAATCTCTTCTGAATAATCTTCCTCGCGGTTTACCAAGCCAGGGAAAGACCTGAAACCAATGATGTCGCAGTATTCGCCCATCACGCCTGCCGCCTCACGAATGTGTTCTACCGTGGTGCCGTTCATGATGATGCCATCCTGAGTTTCCAATGCCCAACCTTCTTTATCCAGATTCATTACCATCACCTGCATCCCTAAATTCATTGCAGCTTTTTGCGTGCTTAAGCGTGTTCGTAAACTTGGATTCAAAAAGATTAAACCTAAGGTTTTGTGCTTGCCTAATTGCTCATCCACATAAGGTTTTTTCTTTAGCGAAATGGCTTCTGAAACCAGTTGATGGATGTCGGTTACGTCATGAACGGAGGAAAAAAGTTTCATTATTAATATAGATTTAAAAGATAGGTTGTTGGCGATTATCCCAAAAGAAAACTAATAAGACATAATCATCAAAAACTTCATAGAATAAAGAGGTGTATTTGGATATAACTGCTTTTCTGACATTTTGTATCGGAGATTGCTGGAATGGAAAAGGTTGTTCAGAGATTTGATTTAAGACTTTAAGAGTTTGAAATTTCAACTTTTCTGCAATTTCAAATCCCCATTGGGCCATTACAAATTGATAAATTGCATCGAAAGTGATTTCGGAATTAGGAGACCAACGAATAGCCAAATTCATGAATCGTATTTCTTCATCACTTCATCAGTAGATTTTGTCAAACCTAATCGACCTTCTTCCTGACCTTTTTTAATTCCTTCTATTACATGCTCAGGTAAAATATTTGCACTTTCCAAAAGCGCATGATAATCTTCCAGGCTCATTTGAACAGCGGTTTTATTTCCCTTTTCATCGATTAAATATTTAACAGTCATACACAAATATAATTAAAATTGCTTTTAAATTACTCTTTCAAAAGCCTCCAAAAACCGATCGGCATGAGCCGTAGTTAAATTTAAAGCCGGCAATAATCGAATCACATTCGGGCTGGACGTTCCTGTGAAAATATGTTCTTTAAAAAGAAGGTCCTTTCTCACATGGCTTAATTCTTCGGGTAAATCAATACCAATCATTAAACCCTTGCCTCTCACTTCTGTTACTTCATCGAATTTTTTCAATTCTGAAATCAGGTAATTGCCTACTTTTTCTGCATTTTCCATCAGGTTTTCTTCTTCCATTACTTCCAAAACAGCCAATGCGGCTGCACAGGCCAAATGATTTCCACCGAAGGTGGTACCCAACATTCCATGCCAGGGCTTTAATTTCGGACTGATACTGATGGCTCCGATGGGGAAACCATTGCCAATGCCTTTGGCCATGGGGTAAATATCAGCTTCCACACCTGCAAAATCATGGGCATAAAATTTACCGCTTCTGCCATAACCGCATTGAATGGAATCGGCAATGAAATAAGTGCCATGCTCGTCACAAAGTGAACGGATGGTTTGTAAAAATTCCTCACTCGCCACCCTAATTCCGCCCACACCCTGGATACCTTCAATAATCACTGCACAAATTTCCTCTCCTTCATCTTCAAACACATTTTTCAGTGCTTCCACATCGTTAAAAGGAAGAAAAATCACATTGGAGTTTTGATTGACTGGTGCAACAATTTTGGGATTATCCGTCACAGAAACCGCCAAAGATGTTCTGCCATGAAAGGACTTGGTAAAAGCAATAATTTTCTTCCTGCCATTGGCAAAGGATGCTAACTTCAAGGCATTCTCATTGGCTTCTGCTCCAGAATTGCAAAGAAAAAGTTGGTAGTCTTCTTTACCAGAAACCTTACCTAATTTCTCAGCCAGTTCCACCTGTAAAGGAATTTCAATGGAATTGGAGTAAAAACCTATTTGATGCAATTGGTCTTCTAAACGCTTCACATAATGCGGGTGCGTGTGTCCGATGGAAATCACGGCATGGCCGCCATATAAATCTAAATATTCTTGTCCATTTGAATCCCAAACCAAACTTCCTTCGCCTTTAACGATGTTGATATGGTTGATTGGATATACGTCGAATAGTTTCATTTTTTTAAGTTATAAGTTATAAGTTTTAGGTTGTTAGGTTTGGCTTGTCCTAACTTTTTGAATTAATAGAATCAACATCGCTTTAACCTCATTAACGAGTTTGTTTAAAGTTTCATAATTCTCGGTTGATAAATATCCAAGGTCTTTGGAAAGTAGAATAAAGTATTCTGTTTCATTAGCCGAGCCTAGTGATATGTTTAAATATTTAGCAAAATCATTTGAAGTATTCTTGCCACAACCTTCAGCAATATTAGCAGGAATGGAGGAAGAAGCTCTTCTAATCTGATTGGTCAATGAATAAAGTTCATCTTTTGGAAAATTTTTAGTTGCCTGATATATACCAAGCGTTAACTCATGCGATTTGCTCCAAACTCTTAAATCTTTGTAATTCTGCATAACTTAAACTTAATTACCCAACCTAACAACTTAATACCTATAACCTAACAACTTAATACCTATAACCTAACAACTTAATACCTAACCTAACAACTTAATACCTATACCTAAACCTAACAACTTAATACCTACAACCTAACCTAACAACTTAATACCTAAAACCCAATAGCTTTTAACTTTAATCCTGCCCGCTCCTCTAATCCAAACATCAAATTCATATTCTGCACTGCCTGCCCGGATGCGCCTTTTAATAAATTATCGATGATGGATAAAATCATCAGTTTGTTGCCGTGTTTCTCTAAATGGATTAAACATTTGTTGGTGTTCACCACTTGTTTTAAATCGATGTTGGCTTTACTGATATATGTAAATGGAGCATCTGCATAAAAATCCTCGTAGATTTTTTCTGCTTCCTCCAAACTTAAATCACATGCTAAATAACTGGAGGCCATAATTCCACGGGTAAAATCTCCCCGGTAAGGCACAAAATTAAGCCTCACACCAGCCCTCTCCGAAGGAGAGGGAATTATATTTTGGGTTTCAAAAAAATTATTTTGTAAACCATTAAGGCTTTCGCCGATTTCATTCAGGTGCTGATGCTCAAAAGCTTTGTAAACCGAAAGGTTATTGTTTCTCCAACTGAAATGCGTGGTAGAGCCGGGCTTTTGCCCTGCCCCGGTAGAACCCGTGGTGGCCGAAATATGAACTTCAGATTTCAATAAACCTGCATCTGCCAAAGGTAATAAAGCCAATTGTAAGCATGTGGCGAAACAACCGGGATTGGCTATGTTATGAGCAGATTTGATCGCTTCTTTGTTTAACTCGGGCAAACCATAAGTGAATTTTCGATTTCCGATTTCCGATTTTTGATTTAGCCTGAAATCCTGAGAAAGGTCGATAATTTTGATGTTATCGTTAAAGGAATTTGCCTCCAAAAACTTTCTGGCATCTCCATGTCCTACGCAAAGGAAAAGCACATCAATATCCTGAGAAAGCTGGTCGGTGAATTTTAAATCAGTGTCTCCTAATAAATCAGTATGCACATCAGAAATTAGATTTCCTGCATTGCTGTTGCTGTGGATGAAAGTAATTTCCACTTCCGGGTGATTGACTAAAATCCTCAATAATTCGCCACCGGTATAACCCGCTCCTCCAATAATTCCTACTCTAATTTTCATCAATATGATATCTATCGCCTTTTGTAGACGGATTACTAAATAAAATAAATTCTAATGCATCATTTGTTTCATTGATGATTTGATGCTTTTGTCCGGCTTTAATTTCTAAACCTTCGCCGGTTTGAATCTTGATGATTTTACCTTCTATCATGAAAGTGGCCTCACCTTCTAAAATATAAAAAACCTGATTAGCCTTTTTATGGAAGTGCAATTGCTCACTGGTTCCAGAAGGCATTTTTTCTTGTTTAATAGAAAGTTCAGGATTTTCTATAAAAACCCAACCATCACAATTCTCTCCCCATTGATAATATTTCAGACAATTTTCTTTGGAGAATTTCATGATTAAATCCCTTTGTTTACTTTATGCCAAATGCTCACCTGATTTCCAAAAATTTTGGAAAACCCTTTCACATCTTCGCCGGTGTAGCCCTCATTCATTTCGCCGTAGCTACCGAATTTACTGCTCATTAAATCATTTTTAGATTCAATTCCTGTCACTACGAAACGGTAAGGTAATAACTGAACAAATACTTTTCCGTTTACAGTCTTTTGAGTATTGCTCAAGAAAGCTTCTATATCCCTCATCACCGGATCATGAAATTGCCCTTCATGTATCCAGTTTCCGTAAAACATGGATAATTGGTCTTTCCAACTCAATTGCCATTTGGTTAAAGTGTGTTTTTCCAATGCATGGTGCGCTTTGATGATGACCATGGGCGCAGCGGCCTCAAAACCTACTCTTCCTTTAATCCCGATGATGGTATCGCCCACATGGATGTCCCTTCCTACGCCAAAGGGGGCAGCAATCTCCTGCAAAGCTTGTATGGTTTCTGATGGATGCCCAAATTTTTCGCCATTTACACCAACCAATTCACCTTTTTCAAATTCCAGTTCTATGTTCTCAGCTTCTGATTTAGTCATTTGGGTGGGCCATGCCTCTTCAGGAAGCATTCCGTTGGAGGTTAATGTTTCTTTTCCCCCAACTGATGTTCCCCAAATCCCTTTATTGATAGAGTATTTGGCTTTCTCGGCGTTGATTTCCACACCGTGTTCATGCAGGTATTCAATCTCCGCTTCCCGACTCAATTTTAAATCACGGATTGGGGTGATGATGTTCACTTTTGGAACCAGGATGTTAAAAATCATATCGAAGCGAACCTGATCATTTCCTGCTCCGGTGCTGCCATGAGCCACAAAATCAGCATCAATCTCTTTCGCATAGTTTGCAATGGCTGTGGCCTGCGTAACCCTCTCTGCACTTACCGATAGTGGATAGGTATTGTTTTTCAACACATTGCCGAAAACCAAATATTTCAGACAGGAATCATAATAACCTTTCACAGCATCCACCGCATGATGAGATTTTACACCCAAACTATAAGCCCGTTCTTCAATCTGCTTTAATTCTTTTTCAGAAAATCCACCTGTATTTACAATTACAGAATGAACCTCCAGATCCAAGTCTTTTGTAAGGTAGATGCAACAAAATGAGGTGTCTAATCCTCCGCTAAATGCTAATACAACTTTTTTTTTCATTTTTTCTTATTGTGTATTGAGATTTGCGTATAGCGTACAGATATAAAATCTCAATCCGCATACGCACTTCCTATAGTAATATTCCGAATTCTGTAGCTACAATTTTGGTAAAGCTTTTTAATTTTTTCTCAATCCGTTCGAACAAGGAAGCTTTATGAGTGATGTTTTTCAATCGTTCCTCCTCCTGTGATTTCTTTTCCTGCGGGTCATAAAGCATGGCGGTGCACATGCAGTTTTGGCGACCTTTACTCATCAGAATATCATAGTTCACACAACTCTGACAGCCTTTCCAGAAATTCTCGTCCTGAGTCAGCTCAGAGTAAGTGACAGGTTCATAACCTAAATCGGAGTTGATTTTCATCACGGCTAAACCAGTGGTCAATCCAAAAATTTTAGCGTTTGGATATTTCTGGCGGGAAAGCTCGAATATTTTGGTTTTAATGGCTTTGGCCAAACCTGCCTTTCTGTAAACAGGATTCACAATTAAACCTGAGTTCGCCACAAAATCTCCATGGCTCCAGGTTTCAATGTAGCAAAATCCAGCCCAGGTGCCGTCTTTGTGTAAAGCGATGATGGCCTTCCCCTCCAGCATTTTATTGGAAATGTATGCTGGTGAGCGTTTAGCGATGCCCGTACCACGGGCTTTTGCGGACTCTGCCATCTCCTGGCAGATGGTTTCTGCAAAGCCTACATGTTGCAATCCTGCAACTACTATATTAAAATCGTTAGTATACATTTGTTTTGAGTGGCTCTTAAAGCCACATATTTTTTATCTAAAAAGAAGGTTGAATTTTAAAGAAACGATTTGAAAACAAATGGTTTCAATTAGGCTTGGACACGCTCAAATCAATCAAAATCTGGGAATGTAAAGGGGTCTTCGTCGTAGAGAGATGGTTTTTGAGGCTATTAAACAAATAAACATAGAAATTGATCCAGCCTTACAGGTTGGATCATTTACTTCTTCATGTGAATGAGTTTGTTTCATTTTCTTTAGCTATCAGGTGGTTACACCTGTTTGTCTTTGACAAAAGAGCGTATTATTTTTATGAATAACAATAAAAAAGTGAAATATTGACTATTTATTAACATCATATTCATTTTTTTAAACACGAAGAGCCTGTTTAAATTTATCTAACTCATTTGTTTATGCTTCTTTTTGGCTGCGCCTGCTCTCGTTCAAAACCTGTCCGCCGGCAGGCAGGTAAGCTATATTTTTTTACAATTTAAATTTTAAACAGGAGGCTCTAAGCTTTTTTGAATTTTATGATTTTGCACCAGTGCATCACTTTTAAAATTGGATAAACCGGGTCTATTTCGAACCATTTTTTTGCAAAATTGGGGCTGTTTGGGAATTTATGATGGTTATTTTGAAAGAGCTCTCCCAACATCAAAAAGTCAAATGGAGTGGTGTTTTTAGACTGATCATCATTATCAAAATTTGAATAACCGTATTTATGTCCGCACCAATTCACTACAGCACCATGTAATGGTCCCATGATGAAATGAACAGGTAGTAATAGAAACATCCACCAATGGTTGGCAAAAGTCACATAAAATGCGATATATCCTATTCCGAAAATGATCCTGGAGATCAAGGAAGTTCCCCAATCATCTATGAATTTCCATTCAGGATATTCGCCCCTGAATTGTGGATGAGGCTGCTCCAAATCTTTTTCATAAATCAGATACATCCCCCTAGTATTCCACATCATTTGAAAAACATCCTCAAAGAAATGAGGAGAATGCGGGTCTTTCTCGGTGTCACTGAAAGCGTGATGCATCCGGTGCATAATGGCATAAGCTTTCGGTTTCAAATAAGATGCCCCCTGTCCGATATAAGTGAGTATATAGAAGAACCTGTACCAGAAAGGGTTCAGGCTAAACATTTTATGTGATGCATATCGGTGCAGGAAAAATGTTTGCACAAATAAGGAAATGAACCAATGTGCTGCGAAGAAAATGATGATGATCATTAAGAATATAAATATTGTTGAACTTGTTAAAATAAGGATTTAAAAATAAAATTGTTTATCAAAGATGAGCTGATTTTAGAAAGTTGAACTGCGAAAGCGCATGCTGTGCGTTTTCTTGCTGATGTAAAAATGAATAAGTTTGAGCCAATTCTAGTTGAAGATCAGGTTTGAAAAGCCTATTTTGATCAGTCATTAATCTTCCCACTATCATCAAATCCTGCAAAGCCAAGCCATAATCTTTGATACTGATCTTCACTTTTGCCAAAAGCAATAAAGATTCAATTTTTCCAGTCCTGAAATTGTTACGTTCTGCTAAAGAACTGGATTGTATACAGAACCATTTCGCTTCCGTATAACGTTTCGCTTCCAGATAGATTTTTCCTAGTTGTAAATAGCATTCTTGTTCTCTTTTTTTATTCCCGGTACATAATGATAAACTTTGTTTTAGAATGATATCCTCTGCTGAACGGACATCTCCAAGTGCCAAAAGAATTCCGGATTTATAGATCAAACATTCAATCAATTCGGCTCTAGTACCCGTTTCTTTAACCATTTCAATGGTGGAGTTGATGTGCCTCAAAGCAGGTTTAAATTCTTGTTGTGCGTAGTATAGCCAACTCAAGTTATGATTGACGTTTTTTTTGTTGAATTCATCCTTCATCAAATTGAATTTCAATAAAGCATGCTCATAATACAGGATAGAAGAACTGTAATCTCCCTGATAGGCAAGGTAAAGTGCCATAGACTTCTCTAGCTCTGCTGAAGCAGCCAAAAGTTTTCCAATTTTAAGAGCAGCGCTGTCGTTAGACGTGTTTACCCACGCCGGGGGTAGGAGATCAGTCGCTTTTATATTGCTGAAGTAGATGTTTTTAGTTAATATATCATATCCCGGGTTGATGAAATGCTCCGGGTTTACATACCTTAGCACATCAGCTATAAGAAGAGGCGGATGATTAAAAGCCTGCTGAGCAATATTTTTTTGATCGGCTGAATAAAGATCAGGATCAATAGTTGGTTTTGATTGGCTTCGGCTGAAGAGGCAAATCAGGGGAAGAGCAAGAAAAAGTTTAAAGCTTTTCATAGTGGTCAATATTTTTTCAATATACATCTCTGTCTGATAAAAACCCGAAAATGATTTTTCTTGTTACTTTTACATCAACGCAGCAATCATAAAATGATGGAAGAGAAATTAAATAGGCCTATAAGAGTCTTGGTGGCCAAGGTTGGTTTGGATGGGCACGACAGGGGTGCGAAAATCATTGCAACTTCTCTGCGTGATGCGGGTATGGAGGTGATCTACACGGGCTTAAGGCAAACACCAGAGATGGTGGTTAACGCCGCCCTGCAAGAGGATGTTGATGCCATTGGCGTGTCCATTCTTTCCGGAGCGCATATGACTGTTTTTCCACGGATCATGAAACTTTTAAAAGAGAGAGATATGGATGATGTATTGGTGACCGGAGGCGGGATCATTCCTGAAGCTGACAATCAGGCATTGAAAGAATTGGGTGTTGGAGAGTTGTTCACTCCCGGTACTCCCACTACAGAAATTGTTAAATATATTAATTCCTGGGTAGCAGCGCATAGAAACTTTTAAATATTACACTTATGAATTACGAGAATTTATTACTGGAGATTAAAAATGAAATTCTGTTCATCACCATCAACAGGGAACATAAATTAAATGCACTAAACAAAGCTACGCTTGCTGAATTGCATTTCGCTATATCAGGTGCACAAGCTAACGATGAAATTGGAGGGATGATCATCACCGGGATGGGTGAAAAAGCTTTTGTGGCAGGGGCCGACATTTCTGAATTAGCCTCATTAAATGCTGAAGAAGGTAAGATTCTTTCACAGGATGGACATCATAAAGTATTTGATGTGATTGCACAGAGCAATAAACCCATTATCGCTGCTGTTAACGGTTTCGCTTTGGGCGGAGGTTTGGAATTGGCCTTGGCTTGCCACATCAGGGTGGCTTCAGAAAATGCCAAATTAGGATTACCCGAAGTCACTTTAGGTTTAATACCAGGATACGGAGGTACACAAAGATTAACCCAACTGGTTGGGAAAGGAAGGGCTATGGAGATGATTCTCACCGCCGATATGGTAAATGCAGAGCAGGCTTTAAATATTGGGCTAGTGAATAAGGTGGTGGCCTTAGCACGTCTTTTGCCGGTTTCAGAAGAAATGATGGGAAAAATTTTAACCAGGTCACCTAAAGCAATCTCTGCTGCAATCCGGGCTATAAATGCATCTCTTGATCCTTCATTAGATGGGTTTCTAAGGGAGATTGAAGAGTTTGGACATTGTTTCTCCCAGTCTGATTTCAAAGAAGGGGTAGCTGCTTTTTTAGAAAAAAGAAAACCGGTTTTTAAAAGAAGTTAATCATTTTCTGATGTGATTTAATCAAAAATTAAAAATGTAGAATTTTTTTCCCACTTAGAATAAATAATTATATTCGCTTTGCTTATTATGCACATGAATCTTAATTTTAGTTTAATTCATGAAGAGAATATTGATTATTGATGATGAAGTGAACATTGGTTTGCTGCTTTCCAAGTTTTTATCGAAAAACGGATTTGAAATTAAAACAGCAACATCCGGAGCGGGTGCTTTCGAAATATTATCCAGGGAGCGCTTCGATCTTGTGCTGTGTGACTTCAGGCTGGAAGACACAAATGGCAGAGAGGTGTTAAAGCAGATAAAGTTAAATCATCCAAAAACAGGGGTCATCATCATTACGGGGTATTCAGATATCAAACTTGCTGTCGAGCTGATCAAACTTGGTGCTTATGATTATATCACTAAACCCTTGTACCCTGATGAAATACTAAACACCATTCATAAAGCTATCGAAACTCATCAGGCCTTAAACGGGGAGATGGATAGCTCTGCTGACGTTTCTAATATTCTAAAAGAACCAGCATCTAAAAAATTATCTTTTAACAAAGAAGATTACGTAGTTGGACAAAGCCTGGTGGCGAAGGAGCTCATCAGGCAAATTGATCTGGTGGCACCAACCAATTATAGCGTGATATTAATCGGTGAAAGCGGAACCGGCAAAGAATCTGTGGCTAAAAGCATCCACATGAAAAGTCCAAGGAGAGATAAGCCATTTGTCACTATGGATTGTGGTTCTCTTACCAAAGAACTGGCAGGTTCTGAGTTTTTTGGACACGAAAAAGGGTCATTTACCGGAGCTTTGTATACTAAAATAGGTCATTTTGAAATGGCAAACGGCGGGACTTTGTTTTTGGATGAGATTGGAAATCTGTCCTATGAAATTCAAGCCACGCTGCTGAGGACCGTTCAAGAACGCAAGGTAAAGAGGATTGGTTCCACCAAGGAGATAGATTTGGATGTGAGAATAATTGTGGCAACTAATCAGAATTTAATAGCTGCGATCTCAAAAGGACTTTTCCGGGAAGATCTCTATCATCGCTTTAATGAATTTGGGATTAATTTGCCGCCATTGAGAGACAGGGGAAAGGACATCATGATCTTCGCTAAATATTTTCTTCTTTGTGCAAATCATGAGTTGGATAGAGGTGTAAGAGATTTTTCACCAGAAGTGGAGGAGTGTTTTTTAACCTATGCCTGGCCAGGCAATGTGAGAGAACTTAAAAATGTTTTGAAAAGAGCCGTTTTGTTGAGTGAGGGAGATTCCGTGCAATTAAAAGCACTTCCACTGGAGATCTCCACTTATTCAAAAATAGCTGCTTTTGAAAATGCGATGGAGGGTGCACAGGTGGGGGTTAATGAAAAGAAACTGGATCTGAAAAATGCCGCTTTAGAAGCTGAATATGAGACGATACTGAAAGTTTTAAAAGAGGTGAATTTTAATAAAAGTAAAGCAGCACAATTACTTAACATTGATAGGAAGACGCTTTACAATAAAATGAAGGCGATCAACCTTTCTTAAACCAGGGAAGGCGGTGAAAAAATTTTCGTTTGGATATAAGAAAAATAGCGATAGCATCTCTATGGGCTATTTTTGGGTTATTTTTTTAATTTGCTTAGCCCCCACAATATTATCTTTATTAGGAGTGGAGATTGGATTTGGAGATTATAAAATCATCTCTTTCTCCAAAGCTTCACAAAACTTATCCTCAGAATTGGTGCTTGGGAAAATCTTCACCACCATTTGGATCATTTTCAGCATAGCGGTTGGAATATTCACCTTCATACTCGCCATTATAGATTTTAAAGTCAAAAAAGACATTGCCGCTCCGGTCATAGGGGTGATTTTGGTATGCAATTCTGTTTTCGACATGGTGCAGCTGCTCATCATTCTGGGAGCTGTTAAAATGAAATTGGGTGCGGACGAAGCAATTTACATCAGCTGGTTCATCAGCAGGATATTTCATGCCTGCTTATTGATCGCAGGCTCATTTTTCATACTTTCTTTCAGTTACGGGAAAGAAAAATCAAAGGAGAGCAGCGATCAGTTAAAATTAATCAGCTGGATTTTTGGAGTCATTACCATTATATTGATCATTTATGTCTTAAACATCCAGCGTATACCACAGGTTTTTATTAGCAAAGAGGGTTTCTTCACACACCCTTTAGAAATCATCAGCATTATCCTATACCTGATCTGGGGAGGATTGCTGATGCCTAAAATTTTGAAACTATTCCCCGGGATCTTCTTTCAAATGCTTATTTTGAGTATGATACCGGCCATTTTTTCTGATGCGCATATGGCGGTCTTCTATAAGAACTTTGACATAGAATATAATTTCGCCCAATTTCTAAAACTTTTCACTTACATCATCCCCTTATTGGGGATTAGTATCAATTATTCCCGAAATCTCGCAAAACAACATCAGATGAACATTATCTTGGATGGAGAGGTAAAAGCCAAAGAGAAGATTCAACAGGATTTAGAAAGAAGGCAAAGCCTTTTGCAGCATGCAGAAAAAATGGCAAATATGGGTAGCTGGGATCTGGACGTAGCAACCCGTGAAATCAATTTTTCAGATGCATTGTATAAAATTTTCGGGTATGCTCCCAACTCCGTGTCCCCTAACCTGGATCTGATGTTCAATATGATCATTCCGGAATACAGGGCTCCCTATAAGAGCATATTGGAAGAAGCTATCTCCAATCAATCCTCTTTCAATACAGAATATGAAGTCTTGTGGGTAAGCGGAGAAAGAAGATATATTTTGGCCCAAGGCCGTTATATCCATGCTGACCATAAATTGATAGGTACCTGTTTAGACATCACAGAACTAAGAGAAACCAGTCAAAAGCTTTCTCAGAATGAGATCCTTCTGAAAGAAACAGAATCCATTTCGCATAACGGGAGTTTTGAATGGTTCAACGGAGTCGATCATTTCTTTTGGTCAGAAGAGCTTTTCAGAATTCATGGTTATGAACCAAATTCGATAGCTATCACCTTACAATTTTACCAAACACTCATCCATCCTGATGATAGGAAGAATTGTGAAAAACTGGTAAAAAAAGTCTTGGTGACCAATAACGATTTCGCTGTTGAATACAGAATCATCAGGTCTGACCAAGAAGTACGATATGTTTATCTCACTGCAAAAATCATCCGTAAAAATGGGTCCATCCATAAAATCATTGGTAATTTGCAGGATATCACCGAGTTGAAAAATACAGCTATTTTGCTTGAGGAGACAGAAAGCATCTATAAAACCATTGCGGGTAACGTTCCTGATTCTGTGCTATTGATGTATGACAAGAAATTCAACCTCATCCTTTTTGATGGCCCAATTTTGGGTGACATGAAATTTAAGAGTGAATTGGTGCCTGGCATTCATTTAAGCGAGCTTTTTTCTGAGGAGGAGTATGAAATGAATGCAACCCTATTAGGCAGGGCCTTTGAAGGGCAAGAATTTCAGACAGAGCAGGAATTTGAAAATGATAAAACCTTTATGATCGATTTTAAGCCAGTCAGAAATTCGGCGGGTGACATTTTCAACGTGATGGTGGTGATGCATGACATCACTGAGATCAAAAAAGTTCAGAAAAATTTAGAGTCTAAAATTGATGAGCTTAACCGTTCCAATCAGGATCTGGAACAGTTTGCATATGTTGCCTCGCATGATTTGCAGGAACCGCTGAGAAAAATCAGGGCATTTGGGAGCAGGTTGCAGTCTAAATTTAGCAAAGATATTTCTGAAGAAGGATTGGATTATATCCGAAGGATGCAAGGAGCCTCAGAAAGAATGCAAACTTTAATTGATGACTTGCTGACTTTCTCCAGGGTAACCCGTACCGAAGAAGTTTTCGTAAGCGTGGATTTGCATGATCAGCTGAAAAAAATTGTGGATGATTTAGAATTCACTATCGAAAAAAAGAATGCCGATATTACTATAATCACTAATGAATGGATTGATGCGATTCCAGGGCAAATAAGACAGTTATTTCAAAATTTAATCAGTAATGCCATTAAGTTCAGCAAAGACCATGTTCCTCCTGTGGTCGAGATAAAATCTGAGTTGCTAAAAGGGGATGCTTTGGAATACGCATCACTAGATTCACTTAAAGATTATTGTAAAATAACGGTAAAAGATAACGGGATCGGATTTGAACAACAATATGCCGATCGGATTTTCGAGCTTTTCCAGCGGTTACATTCCAGAGTTGATTTTCAGGGAACAGGAATTGGCTTAGCGGTCTGCAAAAAAATTGTGGAGAAACATAATGGGATTATAAAAGTGAGCAGTCAACTAAACGAAGGCACCATTTTCACCATCATTTTACCCGTCCATCAATGAGCGCACAGTGCCATAGAAAACCCAGTTGGATCGCAGCGGATGATCCTGATGACAGGCTGATCATGCAAGAAGCCTTTGAAAAGAATCATCATCCTCTTGTTTTTTTTGAGGATGGAGATCAGGTTTTGCAAATAAGGAATAAATCATCACAGGACGACGAAAATTCAGATAGCTACCCTTATTTAATGATCCTGGATTTGAATATGCCCAAAGTGAGCGGATTGGAACTGCTCGCTTTCGTCAAGCCAAATCAAAAAATATCTTATAGACCTGTGCTGATTTTCAGCACTTCAAGGAATAGTTTGGATAAATACCGCATGAAGAAGTGGATGATGAAGATTCATCACCAAACCCTTTGAATTTATGATAAAAACCATTAAAGATTTGATAGAGAAATATGGCGAATAAGAAACCCATAAAAGTATTGCTGGTGGATGACGATGAGGATGATTACATACTCACCAAAGCTATTTTTAACGATATACCTCAAAGTGAAAGGTATGAGTTAAGCTGGATCAATAATTATGAGGAAGGTATTAATGCGATGCTTAAAAGCCATTATGATATCTATCTGGTAGATTACCGCCTTGGGAAATCCACAGGATTGGATTTATTGCGTGAAGCGATTAAATCAAATGTTGATGAACCCATCATTATTTTAACAGGTAAAGGCGATTCCAGAGTCGATGAAGAAGCATTGGAGACAGGGGCTGCCGATTATTTACTCAAATATCAGATCAATCCTCACAATATAGAGCGTTCCCTGAGGTATGCCATCAAGAACAGGCTTGTTTTAAAAGCCTTGCGGGAAAGTGAAAACAAATTCCGGATCATTTATGAACGTTCTAAAGAGGCATTTTTAATTATGAACTCTGCAGGTGTCATCAAGGACGTGAACTCGGCGGCTCTTCAATTTTTCCGATATGCTAAAAATGAAATCCTCGCACTCAGTTCAACACAACTTTACCATGATGCTACAGATAGTTTGAGATTTGAAGAACTGATGGATGAAAAAGGAGCAATCAGTGATTTTGAAACAGATTTCATTACCAAACACGGAGATATCAAGAAGGCATCAGTATCTGCTTTTTCACAGATAGATCAACATGCTACGGAAGAATTGTACCACTGTATCATTCATGATATCACTATCAGAAAAAAAGAAGAAAGGGCATCTGTGGATGCAGAGAAGATCGCAGTGACTGAAAGGATAGCTAAAAGCTTAGCCAATGAGATAAGAAATCCACTATACAACATCAACCTTTCTTTGGAGCAACTGATATTGGAACTTAAAGCTGAAGATGAAACTTCAAGGTTATATCTTGATATCATCAGTAATAATTTTGAGCGGATTAATCATCTCATCACCGATTTCATCAACTCCACTCAATCTCTTGAATTGAATATACAACCCAGGGCATTAAGTTCTTTGATTGATAAAAGCATTGATCGGGTTTCCAGAGAAATAACAAAGGAAGTTATCATTCAAAAAGAATATGATCAGGCTGACCTGATGGTTGATGTTGATGATGAGCGGATCATTAAAACAATTTATAATATTTTATACAATGCAATAGACGCCACCGCTAACAAGATCATCATCAAGGTTTTTCAGGTGAATGATCATGGCATAATTGAAATAGCTGATGACGGAGATGGTGTCACAGCAGAGAATCAATCCAGGGTTTTTGAGCCATTTTTTACCACCAGGCATAAAAAAATGGGATTGGGACTAACCATTGCACAAAAGAATATCATAAATCATAAAGGCAGCATTGAATTTGAAAGTAGCGAAGGGGAAGGAACTAAATTCATCATCCGCTTACCGCTCACCTCTCAAACCTATTTATGGAATTCTTGATCGAAATGATTCGTTGTATATAACAGTGATATGATCAATTCTTTACAAAGTAGTTCAAAAATTTAGGAGCTTTTTTTGTTAATACAATTTAAAAAACAACGCTAAAATAAATGTCGGTATTCTCTTATAAGCAAAGAAACAATTTAGTCCTCATTATTCTTATTTTACTGGCCTTGGTGATTTTATACAGCCTAAGAGAATTATTCACCGCTTTTCTGGGGTCTATTATTCTATACACTATTTTTAAACCGGTATACTTTTTTCTAAGTAAGAAGATTGGGAAAGTTCTATCTGCGGTGAGTATCATCATCTCCTCTTTCATCATCATCATTATACCTTTCTTTGCGCTGAGTTTTATGGTGGTGAACAGATTGACGAATTTAAAGAAAGATCAATTCATGGTAAAAGCTATGATATCCAGGCTGGATGATTTTGTAGGTTTAAAATTAAATCAACCTGATTTGATTGATAAATATGTATCCAAGTTCAGTGATTTCATTCAAGACTTATTCCCTTCTGTATTAAGCGGGGCACTAGGCATATTTTTAACCGTCACCATAATGTATTTCATATTGTATTTCATGTTTGTAGAATCCGTTGAATTCGAAACCGTCCTTTTAAGATACGCTCCTCTGAGAGAACATCATGCCTTGCAGTTTGCGAGCGAGCTGAGAAATACCACCTATTCTAATATCTTGGGTCAGGGGCTGATTGCTTTGGTTCAGGGTTTATTAGTAACGATGTCTTTTTTTATTGCCGGAGTTAATGATGCCGTCTTTTGGGGAGTGATCAGTTTCTTTTTATCATTCATGCCTGTGATAGGCGCCCCTTTGGTCACGCTTCCGGCGGCTCTTATTTTATTCTTGAACGGACATCACTGGCAGGGGATCTTTATTTTGATATTCACGCTGTTGGTCATCATTAACATAGATAATGTGATCAGATTCATGATCAATAAAAAACTGGCAGACACACATCCCATCATCACAGTTGTTGGAGTGATCATTGGATTACCGTTGTTCGGGTTTGTAGGTTTAGTTTTTGGGCCTTTATTATTGCTGTGGTTTTTCCATCTCTTGAAAGTATATGAAACAGATAAAATCGCTGCAGAAAGACTGGAACAACAGAATATAAAACACAGTGAAACCGAATGAAGGATTAATTTCAATAATCCGGGTGATTGGTCAACTTTGGCAAGGTATTTTCTTATGATGTTATAGGAACTTTATTTATTCACATTAAATTTTATAACATGAACGACAACTCAAAAACAGTGGTTGCTTTGCTAGCTGGATTAGCTGCGGGCGCTGTATTAGGCTTATTATTTGCACCTGAAAAAGGTACAGAGACAAGAGATAAACTTTCAGAATCTTTGAAAAACCTTGGAGACAGCATTAAAGAAAAGGCTGCTGAAGAAATTGACAATCTTACCGAGTTTAAGGATAGGGTGGTAAGCAACATTAAATCAAAAATCAAATCAGCAGAAGACGATTATACTCAGGAAACTGAAAACATTTAAATTTTTTTCTATGGAAAACATTGAACCGTCTGGCTTTAAAGAATTTTTTGAAAAAATCAAAGATTATATTCAGACAAGGGTAGAGCTTACCAAGCTTACTATCATAGAAAGTATTGTACTGGGAGTGGGTAGCCTGGTTGCTGGAGGAGTGTTGCTTATTTTGGGTCTGATATTTCTTTTATTCATTAGCCTGGCATTGGGATTTTACCTATCTGCAGTGATAGGGAACACCTACGCCGGTTTTTTTATCGTCTCAGGATTCTATTTGTTACTGATGATCATCGTATACCTCATGAAGGAAAATTACATTGTAAATCCGCTGGTGAATACTTTTATCAAGAAAATATTTAAAGACAAAGAGGAAGGAGGAAAAGATGTCAGCTAATATCCAAAATGCACAAGATTTAAAAGCTCGTATAGCTATTTTAAAATTAAAAAAAGCGGAGGATGAAATTTATTTTAATCAAAGTATAGCTGCTTTCAAAGAAATATTGAACAGCCCTGTGGTTTTTGTAAAAAGGATCTTGACTTTTTTAGGTTTCAGAGATGACGCCAAACAACCTTCCAAAAGGGCCGATTGGGTAACAAATATTGGAAGAGTTGCCTTTCCTTATATTTTGAACAGTACAATTTTAAGAGGAAGAGGATTTTTTTTGAAAACATTGGTTTCGCTGTTGTCTCAAAAAACCATCAACTCTATGAGTTTCAATAAAGAGACTTTGAGTAGCTGGGTAGACAAGGCGACAAAGCTCATCAGCTCCACCACAAAGAAGAAGAAAAATAAAAAAGATCATGATTACGGCATCCCTCCTGAGAGTGAAACGTATTAAGTAAAAAAATCCTAAATCAGTTTAGGATTTTTTTACTTTAAACATACTTCTCCAAGAAATCCTGATAGGCTAATTTAATTCCTTCTTCTAGGTTAACCTTATGTTTCCAACCTTGGCCATGAAGCTTGCTTACATCCATTAATTTACGAGGGGTGCCATCGGGTTTCGAGCTGTCAAAGACCAGTTCGCCTTCAAAACCAATGATGTTTTTAATCATCAATGCCAGCTCTTTGATAGTCAAATCCTCTCCGGTGCCTACATTGATTAAATGAGGTTCATTGTAATTCTCCATTAAAAAAAAACAGGCATCAGCTAAATCATCTGCAAAAAGAAACTCCCTCATTGGGCTGCCGCTTCCCCAAACGGTCACGGTCTTCTCCTCGTTTACCTTAGCTTCGTGGAATTTACGGATGAGTGCAGGCAGTACATGAGAATTTTGTGGATGATAATTATCGTTATAGCCATACAGGTTTGTAGGCATAACTGATATGTAATTACAACCATATTGGTACCTGTAGGCGTCACACATTTTAATCCCTGTGATTTTTGCTATGGCATAAGGTTCATTGGTTTCTTCCAATGGTCCCGTAAGCAAATATTCTTCTTTTAAAGGTTGAGGAGCCATTTTTGGATAAATACAACTGGAACCCAAAAACATCAATTTTTTAACTTCATTAAGGTAAGATTGATGGATCACATTGTTTTGAATGAGCAGGTTGTCTAAAAGAAATTCGGCTCTATAAGTGTTGTTCGCTACAATACCTCCCACTTTTGCAGCAGCTAAAAACACATATTCAGGTTTTTCCTGAGAGAAAAAATTGGCGACAGCCTGTTGATTCCTTAAATCTAATTCTTTGGAATTCCTTTTGATGATGTGCTGAAACCCCTTTTTCTCTAATTTTTTAACAATTGCCGATCCTACCATTCCGTTATGACCCGCGACATAAATTTTAGCAGCTTTTTCCATATTTAAGCTCAAAGATAAAATTCTATTCAATGTATGGAAAGACAGAGGCATTTTTATCCTGATAATAAAGATGAAATCTTATTTTTGCTTAAAAAACAATTTTGGCAAAGAGAAAATTACAGCGTTTTAACGAGATAGGCACCTTTAAAAATGTGAAACAGTTGGAGGAAGGGAAGGTGTATAAAGGGATTTGGGCGGAAGAATTTTTTCAAAATCACAACCCCCTCATTTTGGAATTGGCTTGTGGAAAAGGTGAATATAGTGTGAATCTTGCCAAAAAGTTTCCCGAGAAGAATTTTGTTGGGATAGATTACAAGGGTAATCGCTTATGGGTTGGAGCAAAAATGGCTTTGGACGAGAACATCAATAATGTGGCATTTTTACGCATTCAAATTCAAAACATACTTGATTATTTTGAAAAAGATGAAGTGGGGGAAATCTGGCTCACGTTTCCTGATCCGCAGGCTCAAAGTCCGCTAGAAAGAAAGCGCCTCACCAACCCTCAGTTTCTCCATAAATACGAAACTGTTTTAAAGCCAGACGGTGTGATGCATCTAAAAACAGATAATGATGGATTTTATGGATACACTCTGGAAAAGATTGGAGAATTGAACCTGGAGATCCTGCGAAAGACTGAGGATGTTTACAGGGATTTTCCTGCAGATGAAATTCTGTCCATTAAAACACATTACGAAGGCATTTACCTTCAAAAAGGGAAAAATATCAACTACGTGAAATTTAAATTCAATGGATAGAGCTTCTTTTTATGAGCAGGTGTATCAGGTGGTGGCTCTAATTCCAAAAGGAAGAGTGACATCTTACGGTGCAATTGCAGCCTATTTGGGAACAAAGAGTTCCTCAAGAATGGTGGGCTATGCGATGAATGGAGCCGGTAAGGTTGAACCTTCAATCCCGGCCCATCGGGTGGTGAACAGAACAGGTTTGCTTACCGCTAAATTTAATTTCTCCGCACCCACTAAAATGCAGGAGTTGCTGGAAAAGGAGGGGATTAAAGTTAAAAATGATCAAATCATCGATTTCAAAAATCATTTCTGGGACCCGGCTTTAGAGCTGGACTTAGAGAAGTGATGGTTTTCTGAAAAAGCATTAGCTTAGCATTATGTTGTTCAACACAAAAAATCTTTCTTCTGAACAGCTCATAAACATCTATAGAAATCTTTTGCTGCCGCGGATGATAGAGGAGAAGATGTTGAAGCTTTTGCGACAGGAGAAAATCGGGAAATGGTTCTCCGGAATCGGTCAGGAAGCCATAGCGGTGGGTTGCACCCTGGCTTTGAATAAAGATGAATACATACTGCCTATGCATCGAAATTTAGGAGTGTTTACCAGTAGGGGAATACCTTTATGGAAGCTGATGGCACAATGGCAGGGGAAAGCAACGGGTTTTACCAAAGGCAGAGACCGTTCTTTTCATTTTGGTTCACAAGCGTATAAAATCATAGGAATGATCTCACATTTAGGTCCGCAGCTGGCTGTCGCTGATGGAATTGCTCTTGCAGATGTACTGGCGAAGAAGCAGCATGTGACTTTAGCTTTTACCGGTGAGGGAGCCACAAGTGAGGGTGATTTTCATGAAGCTTTAAATGTAGCCGCCGTTTGGGATTTGCCTGTTCTATTTGTTATAGAGAATAATGGTTACGGTTTATCCACGCCAACTCACGAACAATACAAATGCGCACAATTAATTGACAGGGCTAAAGGATACGGAATGGAGGGGATTAAGATTGATGGCAATAATGTATTG
Organism: Pelobium sp.; assembly: GCA_965218985.1. GTDB lineage: Bacteria > Bacteroidota > Bacteroidia > Sphingobacteriales > Sphingobacteriaceae > Pseudopedobacter. Next base: position 2,626,011 of record CBDCMP010000007.1, on the reverse strand, counting down.
GAAGTTTATCATACTGTTAAGGAGTTAGCTGATGATGTAAGGAAAAATCCAAGACCGGTTTTAATTGAATGCATGACTTTTAGGATGCGTGGACATGAAGAGGCTTCGGGTGTGAAATATGTGCCTGAAGAGCTTTTCAAGGAATGGGAGCTAAAAGATCCGGTAAGGAATTATGAACTGCATTTGTTGAATCAGCAAACGATTGATCAGGATTTCATTAGCCAAACCAAAGTTGAATTTCAAACATATATCAATGAAGAGATAGGAAGAGCTTTCGCTGAGGAGGAACCAGAAGTGAGTATCCATGCTGAATTGGAGGATAGGTATGTTCCTCATCAGGTGGAATATACCCCTCAAACCTCCATATCGAAACAAGGAAGATACATGGATGCCATCAGTAGGTCTTTGAATTTGATGATGGAGAAACATCCAAATTTAATTCTCATGGGACAAGACATCGCCGAATACGGCGGTGCTTTTAAGATCACAGGAGGTTTTGTGGATAAATTTGGTAGGGAGCGGGTAAGAAATACACCTATTTGTGAGTCAGCTATTGTTGGTGCAGCTTTGGGTTTATCAATCAACGGCTATAAGTCAGTGGTTGAAATGCAATTTGCTGATTTTGTCAGCTGTGGCTTTAATCAAATCGTGAATAACTTAGCTAAAACACATTATCGTTGGGGAGAGAAGGCGGATGTGGTGATCAGGATGCCCACCGGTGCCGGTTCCGGGGCAGGACCCTTCCATTCTCAAAGTAATGAGGCCTGGTTCACCAAAACTCCGGGATTGAAAGTGGTTTATCCGGCATTTCCGGAAGATGTTTACGGACTGCTCATCTCTGCCGTTGAAGATCCAAATCCTGTTTTATTTTTTGAGCATAAATATTTGTACAGAAAGATCTCGGGGGGAATCCCCGAAGGTGATCTCCCGATCCCGATAGGAAAAGCGAAGTTGCAGAGTGAAGGGCGGCAATTCAGTATCATCACTTATGGTTTAGGCGTTCACTGGGCTTTAGATTATAAAATTCAGCATCCTGAATTAAATTTTGATATCTTAGATTTAAGATCTTTGCAGCCATGGGATGAAACAGCAGTTTATGATTCGGTGATGAAAACAGGAAGAGTTTTAATTTTGCATGAAGATACCTTATGTTGTGGATTTGGGGCAGAGCTCTCTGCACGTATAACAGAACACTGCTTCAGGTATCTGGATGCACCAGTTTCACGCTGCGCCAGTTTAGATACAGCAGTCCCAATGAATAAAGCCTTGGAACATCAATTTCTGGCCAATTCAAGACTTCATGATCATGTTCAAAAGTTAATATCCTATTAAATGAAAAGAAACGGACGATATTTTATATACCTCATTGTAACCGGATTCGGATTATCCTCCTGTCAGAACAATTCACAAAAAAATGCTCATTTAAGGGACTCCTTAATGGCTGTGAATAGCTCTGATAGCAGCATCTTGCTTTATGCCATCAGTTTGGATAAACAAAGCGCTTCATTGAAAGAAATGGAAAGCCCGGTTTATGAGAAAGGGGATTATTTGTTTTACTCCACTATGTTTTTAAAGGACAGTTTACCTGTGATTTACCAGGAATTTGGGGATGCTGGTAAATATGGTTTTTCTGATAAGCGCTACTATCTGCAAAACGGAGAGCTGGTGCTGTTTACCGAAAAGGACAAGCAAGCTTCTTCAGGTGAAAAACCTGATTACGAATTCAAAGAATCTAGATTTTATTTCAGAAACAATGTTTTTTTAAAGGCGGAGGAAAGAATAGCCAACAGCGATTCCTCTCTTACACAAACTTCTTTTTCTTTGATGGATGAAAATTTAGTGGATAAAAACAAACAGGTTAATTTTAAGCGTTTAGAGGATGCAGTTCATGGTTCGGGTAATTTTAATCTGGTTTTCGATAGGCTGCAGGATTTGTCCTCAAAAAAATATTTGGTTTTGGGAAGTAATGACTATGAGTCGTCTTATCTGGTAAAAAAACCTGATTCACTGATCATCAAAATTGGCGAGAATCCGGCCGCATATAAAGGCAGAAAACTGAATGTCAAATACAAAAGACAGGGAATACAGATGATTTATGAAGGTGGAGATTTAGCTTTCTGAGGCTAGCAACCTCACTTCTGCAACCGGACTGAATAAATAAATCAGGCCTGTCTTCATTTCTAAGCACCGGTATCTTTTTCTTATTTTATCGAGTTTTTTGAATTCCCTTCCATTTTTCATGATGAAGATATGGTTAGCCGGAATTCTCTCCACAGTGATCAGGGTTGGATCTTTCTGATCATAATTCCTGAGGGTTTTATAAAGATTTAAATCAGAGCAACTGGATGCAGCCGGGTTTTGCAGATAGGCGACTATCGCTTTCTTCACATCCATCGGGAAGATATCGAATTCAAAAAAAGGCTGCATCATTCTTTTAAAATTACTCTTCCACTCTTGCCCATGTGGTTTTATATTCCCTTTATATTCATTCCAGCTCAATAAATGGGCAAATTCATGAACGGTTGTCACCAAAAAGGCATAAGGGTTTAGATCATAATTCACAGAGATTTTATGACCTGCGCCCCTTTGTGGAGGCCGGTAATCTCCAAGTTTGGTGTTCCTGTTTTTAGAGATTTTAAAATCACATTTATAGAAGTCAATCCACTTTGCTATTAAGGGGGCTGCTTCAGCAGGAACATATTTTGAAAGAATTCTTATTTTCTCATCCAATTTTTCATCTCCTTTATTGATTAGGATGATCCTCTTTCCATTGCTTACTGAAGGATTTTTTGGTCACATCAGGTAAGGATCTTTTGTCTCCCCATGTTTTATGGAAAAATTTATGCAGCATGGTGTTTTTAAACCCACCTCCGAACAGGTCCATGAATTTTCTCCTCAGCATGCCCTTTTTCCAAAAATACCAGCCCCAATCTTCCGTTTTTGTATTTAAGCCCTCTTTCACGGCATCTCTCCTGTTTAACAGCAACATTTTGTGAATGTCAATCTTTACTGGGCAAACCTCAGAACATTTTCCGCAAAGGCTGGAGGCATAACTCAAATGTTTGAACTCTTTCATGCCCTGTAAATGAGGGGTGATGATGGAGCCTATTGGTCCGCTATAAGTGGTGTTGTAGGTGTGGCCACCAATATTCTTATAGATGGGGCATCCATTTAAACAGGCACCACACCTGATGCAGTACAATCCTTGTCTTTGTTCCTTTTGAGCCAAAAGCTCAGTTCTGCCATTATCCAGAAGGATCACATACATCTCCTCAGGGCCATCAGTTTCATCGGCTTGTTTGGGGCCTCCTAAAATGGTGTTGTATACAGTGAGGTTTTGGCCAGTTCCATGAGTAGAGAGCATTGGCCAAAATAAATCCAGATCGGTCATGGATGGAATCATCTTTTCAATTCCAACAATTGCGATATGTATTTTGGGGAAGGTGGTGGTCAATCTGGCGTTGCCTTCATTTTCGGTGATGGCGATGCTCCCGGTATCCGCTATTAAAAAATTTGCTCCCGTTATTCCAACATCAGCAGTAAGATATTTATTTCTCAAGAGCGCTCTTGCTTTTAAAGTGAGCTGCTGCGGTGTGGCATCTAAAGGAGTGTCGAATTTTTCATGAAACAATTTAGCGATGTCTTCCTTGCTAAGGTGCATCGCGGGCGTGACAATGTGGTAAGGCTTTTGACCCAAAAGTTGAACAATGAATTCGCCCAGGTCAGACTCTAAAGATTCTATATGATTTTGTTGCAGAAACTCGTTCAAATGAATCTCCTCAGTGACCATCGACTTTGATTTGATCACCGATTTTGCGTTCACTCTTTTGAGAATCTGAAGGATTTCAGCATGAGCTTCCTCAATCGTATTCGCCCATAAAACTTTACCTCCTTTTTTTTGAAGGTTGGCCTCGAATTCGGGTAAAAGCTTATCTAAATTCTCCATCACCTTCCACTTGATCATATGCCCTTTCTTCTTCGCAAACTCTAAATTGATCAATCTGGACAACCCCCGCTCCACTGCTGCATCATACTTACCTATATTATGATTAATGATATCGCGATGAGGGATATCGAAAGATTTCAATTGAGAGGCGTCTAAAAATTTCTCAGATGTTAAAGTCATGTTGCAAATTTAGCATTTTCATAAGAGCCTGTTTAAATTTATATGGCAAGAATGTTTATAGCTTATTTTTGAGCGAAAGGAGGGAAATTTTGTAGTCCGTAGGGAAAAATATCGAACCTATTTTTAGGGGACTTAAGAAGATTAGCCTTTGTAAATTCCTCACTAAAGATCAAATATAAATGAGAAGCATCTAACCTAAAAATTAACATATTGGTCATAAAAACGCACACAATTTCTATTAAAATACTTTTACCGACTTTATATTAGATCTATTTTCGTTTAGAACGATCTTTTTGCCTATTAAATTGCCCATCTTCCACTGACGATATCTATCGCCTCTTTTTGCAATGTAAAAGATAATAAAGCGCATTCTTCTAATAGAAATTCGCCAATTAGAAAGACTTATTTGATGACCTGCAAGTTTTCGCCTAGAGCCAATTAGAAGCAATATAATTTTATTTTCAGGTCTTTAAAAACCCCAACGAGTCTAGAGCTGCCCCCTTCAGAGACTTAACATTGGTTAATTGGATGTCAACTTGTTTTAGGAAGATTCAGGCAGTTCAACAAAAAATCCTACAATTTTTGATTTTTAGGCTTCTATTGAAAAGTATTAGTTTTAATAGACTGTGCGTTGCCTGACAACAACACCAAGCGTCCATTGTTGTTACTGAAAAATTGTGGGTAAAGTGTATATGTGCTTACTTTAACACTCAACTCTTCTGCAAAATGTACAGGGCTTTCCATCAGTCCGTCATTTGTTATCAATACGGCTATTGGGAGTTTGTTATACCTGCGGTATTTATCGTCAATATACTTACCATAGTCATCATTATAAACCAACGCCAGTTTATTGTTAATAACGCCGGACGCAATCATTAGATCCTGATCAAATTCATGAGCTGTCAGTTTACGGTTTAAGGCCATCTCAAATTTTTTATTGAAATCCATAGTGTAGCCTGTTACCATAATATCCTGGTGGGTATAATCAAATACATCTACCAAAGCCTTAGGCGATAAGACAGAACCTGTAAACTTTTGTTTGACCGCTTGATATTGTTCTCCTATTAAAAAGAATGTATCTCCATTATAAACAATATTGCGGGCTGTGAGATTGGTAACAGGCTTATCAAAATTGAAAGTTTTAACCTCGTTTGGCTTAGCTGAGTTAAACAAGTAGCTACCTATAGCTTGCGTATCTCCGACAGTAAGATTTTGCCTTTTTTGAACGTAGCCACCAATGATCAAATCACCAGCAGGGCTTACCTTTGTAGTATAAGTCAGGTTTTTAAGGTCAGGTTCGGCCATCATTACTGGGATAATCGTAGGCTGACCATCGGGTGTATATTTATAAAGGACGGGTAATTTATAAGATTTATCATAATCTTCGGATACAATGTATAAATCGCCTTTGTCCGAAGTTAAAAAGTCGTAAATGTATATTTGTTTGGCATTTCCTGCAAAGCTAAACTGCCCTTTGCTTACCTCTTTCATGGCTTCATCAAGAATGAAATATTGAAACTGCTGGGCTGTGTTTTTTTCATACGGTGATACGGCTATAACGGCTACATGCTTTTTATCGGGCGAAAGTGCCGCATACCATTCACCGGCATTCGACATTTTTGTAAAATCCATACTGCCAATAGTCACACCTGTATCACTCACTTTCCCGTTATGATCAACAATATGTGCTACAAAGATGTTTTTGCCGCCATCCTTAATATGATTTTCAACAAATATTATCGGAGCATTGCCAACCACCAATAGATTTTTCACATCAAAAGTATTGCTAATTATTCCCATATTAAGTCGAATGTCTTTTGCTGCACTGATGTTGCCATTTTTATCAGCAATGATAAGAGTGTTGATATTTTCAAAACTTTCGGTACGCTTTATCACAAAATAATCGGCATTTTCAGTGCCAAATGAGGTAAAGCTAGGCTGCTTACTTAAAGCGAATTGCGGGCTGTTGTTCCCCTGTGTTACTTTCACTTGTCCAAAGGTGCTAATACAGGCTAACAAGGATACGGATAGGATAAAATATTTCATACAGGTAAAAATTAATTATGTTGTTGTCTGTTTTTTAGTTCGGCAAATATAACATCGTAATCCAGCTTGCTGCGCCGATCAGTGTTGGAAAGGCTTATGGTGTTGAGCTTATCCAGCGTACTTTGGCCGCTAGCAACGTTGCCCAAAGCATAATAAGCCTCCAGCAGATCGAAATATACACCAATGGTAATGTCTTTATTGATCCTAGCTTTTTTATTGCTGATGTCTGATTCATTTAAGGCGGCATTCCACAAATCGATAGCTTTTTGCAGTTTCGCTTTAGCTGTGCTGTTATCCTGTTGCAGCAGCAATAAGCCTGATGACGATTCGTTAAACGCAGTATTTAAATCAGTATAACTTTTATCATCTTTGACTTTAGTACATGACAAAAATCACAACTGGTTGAAAATGAGTAAAACAGTTAGCTAATTACTTGTACAATAGACTGATATTCAGTATATTAAAGGATTATTACCACATAATGTCTTTAACAACGAATACCAGTCTAGACCCTAAAGATACGCAATTGCTGGGCGTGTTTACAAGCCATTTCAAAGGAGAACTCAACCTGGCAAGGATACGCCTCATGTGCCTTTTCATAACAGCGCTATGCAAGGTAAAGTCCGTCAACTACTCCAAGATCTCTTCCGGATTTGCCTCGGCATCTCTGGCCAACAGTTGCTTTAGACGGGTGCAGCGCTTTATGTCCGAGGTGGAACTGCCCATGAAGGGCATAGCCACTCTCATTTTCAAGCTCTTGCCAGTACAGGACTCCCTTGTCCTTGTGATGGACAGGACCAACTGGAAGTTCGGGGCGAAGGACATCAACATACTGATGCTCGGTATAAGCTATAGGAATGTTGCCATACCGCTTATGTTCAGGATGCTCGACAAGAGGGGAAATTCCAATACGGATGAGCGTATCGCACTGATAAACGATTTCATCGGCTGGTTCGGAAGGGACTGCATCAGCTGTCTTCTGGCTGACAGAGAGTTCATCGGAGAGGACTGGCTCGGTTTCCTCAACCATAACGATATCCCCTACCATATCAGGATAAGGAACAATTTCAGGATATTCCTGCCCAGCAAACAAAAGGAGGTCACCGCTTGGCACCTGTTCAACAATCTGAAGATCAACGAGTTCAGGCATTATGAGAAGATCGTGGTCATGCATGGCCAGCTCTGCTATCTTTCTGGTGTAAAGACAGTTAGAGATGGAAAAATGGAGTTCCTTATACTTGTGTCTTTCAAGAAACCTGAGCAGGCATTAGCTTATTATAGACAGCGCTGGCAGATCGAGACACTTTTCAGGGCAATGAAATCAAGTGGTTTCAACATAGAGGACACCCACGTGACCGCTCTGGACAGACTGGAAAAACTCATCCTGCTGACAATGATCGCTTTTGTGTGGTGCTACAAAATCGGAGACCATATCGACAGCCAAATCAAGCCCGTCAAGATAAAGACTCACGGAAGAAGGGCAGTAAGTATATTCAAGTACGGATTGGATTACCTCTCAGAGTGTTTGTTGTCAGGATTCAATAAGTTAAATATCAATCTGATACAATTTTTGTCATGTACTTAGATCTTTGACATAAAAAAGCGTGGCAACCCTTTTAATGCTCGAAAAGCCATAGCGGTCATTCAGCAGGTTATTGATAAAATGCAGGTTATCCTGCAAAACCTTTTCTTCCGTTGTTTTTACCAGAAGTTCAGAATTTATTCGGGTAGGCTGATCGCTAGCCGCACTTTTATAAATCTTGTAGCTGTTCAGTTCGGGTGGTGTAAGGCTCAGAATCTCTTTTCCATCAGGTGTATAAACTTTAACAGCCATAGGGTGTCGGTAAGAAAATTCGACATGATAGTTAGTGGATTTATAGGTGGTTGTGCCGGCGCTTCCACCAATTTTGAGGTTTTCCTGCTGCTCATCCATAGTACGGGGCTGGGTATGGTCATATCCATACAATACGACTATAATTTTCAATGCCTCCTCTGCCGGGTTGTTATGATAGCCATCAAGTTGGATATAGGTATTAGCCATTATTTTATAATCGTAGGATGATTGAAGTTTAGGCTCTGGCACATAGGATATATAAGGTTTCGTAACTGTTTCCCTTATCGGCCTATTATTGTCCAGCAAACTTTTTTCGGCCAATTTTGAACCAAAGGACTTTTTATTATACTCAGCCATTTCTTTATCGTAATGATCGTTGGCCGCCTTAACCATTATTTCGTATGAGGCTACGTCTTTACGGTATTTTTCTACGGCTGCCATTTTTTGATCATTATAGTCTTTTAGGGACTGTTGATTTTTAGCTTCGTACGCGGCCTCAAAACTTACTTGGTAATTGGTGATACCTTTAACTGGTAAAGCTGGTAGTCGGGTATAACTATAGGTTATTTGTTCTGTTTTTAACTTTTGGCCGTAGCCAACAAATACAAAAAAGGTTTGTGCAATAAAAGCAGCGGTAACTATTATTTTTTTCATTCAAAGAAAGATGTTGGAATTATTTTTTAGCTATAGCCCACGTATTATATTCGTCTATGATCTGCGCCAGATTTAACATGCTATAACCTTTTTCTTTGCTCTCTATCTTACTGGCTAATTCGGTATCATCACCGACTAATTTCAAAATGCTTTTCTTAAAGTTAAGCAGCATGGAGGTATTGCTTACCGGTTCTTCATCGCTTTTTTGCCATAAAATTTGTTGCTCTGTAGCATAGTAAACATAAGTAGTAATAGCACCTGGCTTAGTAATATAAACAAAATGTTTATCTGGTTTGCCAAAACCAATATTGCCACTATATGGAATGCTCTTATATTGGTCGTTTTCAATGCTGTAAGCTAAAATTTCTGATGGCTTATAAACTTTTTTACTTCGGTTATCTTTATAATCAGTATAAAAAACACATCTATTTTGGTTCTGCGTCTTATCTACATTGACGATAAAACCTTGGAGCACCTGTCCGTCTGAAATAGTTACAGTGCCGGGATGAACGCCGTATGAAAGTTGAGATTTGGTAAACTGCTCTTGAGCATGAGCTTTTAACCCTGTAGTAAGGGCCATAATAAGTAGAAGGTAAAATTTATTCATACTGTTTTGTTATATAAGTAATTAAACATTCAATGATAAGGATAAAATTTGAGTTTTTTATTGTTGCTTTATACTACGCTACCTTAAATTCTAAATGCAGTAATATAACTTTCCAGAATTTAAACAGTCATATTTTCTTGATGATCCAGTCAACAGGGCTTCCTGTCTTTTTGTTACCTACAAAAATTCAAAATCACAAATCCTTAGAGGGGCTTGTTGAAGTGGTTGAGAAGCACAAAAACATTTATGAGGGGTATTTAAAAGCAGATGTTGTGGGAAAAAGGAAAATAATAAGTTTGAGGTACTCAGAAAATATATGTTTTGCGGAACAGGGCATTGAACCCTTAGACTTAGCGAACCGCTTGAAATTATCTTACTGATTAATAGGAATTTGAGGGGGAAAAGCTTTTTAAAAAACTTTTCCCCCTCAAGTAGAGAGAGCAGGGCATTCATTTCGAATGATTTAACAGATTTGCACCCAAAAAAGCCTGTCCGCCTTTTGGCTGGGAAGCATAAACAAATGATTAGATAAATTTTAAACAGGCTCTAAGCCAACCTTATCAGCTTCTTTAAAAGTATCTAACAATTTAGTGGTTAAAATTATTTTATTTTTCAGTTTTAATAGTAGTGATGAATTAGCAACTCGGTTACGGCACTTTGCTTCCCAAATAATTCACAGCTTCTGACAAATCTTTTATATTTGCGGCATGACTAAAGAACAATTGCAAGATTTGAGAGATAGGGTAACGTCTCTGAGGAGGCATCTTTGACGTAGATGCGAAATTAGAAGCCTTAAAAGAAGAACAAGAGATGACCTTACGCCCCGATTTTTGGGATGATCCTAAAGGAGCAGAAAAGGTTTTACATGCTATAAAATTAAAGAAAACCTGGACAGATGCTTTTGAAGCAGCAGAAACAGCCGTGGAGGATACTGCCGTGATGTTGGAATTCTCTCAAGCTGGCGAAGCATCGGAAGAGGAGATGAAGGAGCAATATGAGCTTACTTTGAAAGCTTTGGAGGACCTGGAATTTAAAAACATGCTCTCTGCTGAGGAGGATCAATTGAGCGCAGTTGTTCAGATCACGGCGGGTGCCGGCGGAACCGAAAGTTGTGACTGGGCTGGGATGCTGATGCGGATGTACATGATGTGGGCGAGTAAAAACGGTTACAAGGCGATTGAGCAGGATTATCAGGAAGGGGACGTTGCGGGCATAAAAACCGTGACCATACAGTTTGACGGAGATTTCTCCTATGGTTATTTAAAAGGTGAGAATGGGGTGCACCGGCTGGTGCGTATCTCCCCATTTGATGCCAATGCCAAACGACATACCTCTTTTGCTTCGGTATATGTCTACCCGCTGGTGGATGACACCATTGAGATTGACGTGAACCCGGCAGATGTGGAATTTGAGACTTTCCGTTCGGGAGGAGCCGGTGGTCAGAATGTGAATAAGGTAGAGACTGCCGTGAGATTGCATCACAAACCTTCAGGCATCATCATTAAAAACCAAGAATCACGTTCTCAACTACAAAATAAAGAGAATGCTTTACGCCTGTTGAAATCTCAGTTATATGAGATAGAAATGAGGAAAAAGATGGACATCACCAACACCATTGAGGGAAATAAGAAGAAGATAGAATGGGGGTCACAAATCAGGAATTATGTTTTACACCCTTATAAGTTGGTGAAGGACTTAAGAACGGATTACGAGACTTCTAATTCCCAGGCGGTTTTAGATGGTGATCTGGATGAATTCTTAAAAGCTTATCTGATGGAGTTTGGGGGTTCACATTAATAGAAGAAATATGAAAAAGTTAAGCTTGATGTTTTGTTTTTTGATGATGGCATTTTTTTTAAAGGCACAGGAAGTGATGGATCTTTACCCTGGTAATGTGCCCAATTCAAAAAAAGGGAAAGATGGTCAAGAGAAAGCAGATACCGCTGCCAATGGCACCATCAGGATCAGCAAAGTAACGCAGCCCCAACTCATCGCCTATTATCCTGAGCAAGAGATTGCAAATGGAACAGCGATCATCATTTGTCCGGGCGGTGGTTATTCTTTTTTATCCATCAGCCACGAAGGGTCTTTAATTGCTAAACAATTGAACACCCAGGGAATCACTGCTTTTGTGTTGAAATATAGATTGCCATCTGATGTCATTATGAAAGATAAAGCCATTGGCCCCTTACAGGATGCCCAGCAGGCGATGAAGGTGGTGAGAGCGCAGGCAGAACAATTTCACATCAAGGCAGATAAAATCGGAATCATGGGTTTTTCAGCTGGTGGACACCTGGCCTCAACCCTGGGAACTCATTACGAAAAAGCATGGATTGATAATCCTAAGAACACCAGCTTGCGTCCCGATTTTATGGTGCTTTTGTATCCGGTGGTGACAATGGGAACATTCACGCATGCAGGATCTAAAAATAATTTATTGGGAGATCATCCGGATTCAGATCTGGTAAAAGAATATTCCAACGAACTACATGTAAACGCTCAGACTCCACCAACATTTGTGGTGCAGGCGAATGACGATAAAACAGTTCCATCCGAGAACAGTTTAGACTTTATCAAAGCCTTGAAACAAGCCGGAGTGAAAAGCGAACTTCACCTTTACCAGGCAGGAGGACATGGCTTTGGGTTGCATAATAAGACCACCAGCGACGAATGGTTTGACCGTTTAATGAATTGGTTGAAGGATAATAAATGGGTGGAATGATTCACTCCATTAGCACTGCCAACAACTGTTCTAGTTCCTTCACTTTCTCCATAGCCCCGGCTTTTTCATAGGAGCTGATCAGATTCCTCAGCACCCTGATCAGGATATCAGTATTGGAACAAGGCTCATAGAAAAATCTTTCTGGTGAAATCTTCAGCTGACGCAGAAACTGGTCAATGTCTCGTTTGCCAAAAATATAACCTTTATTAAACACGTTGATGTAAAAAAGAATCCCATTATCGTCTTCATTCTTCTCCAATTCATCTATATATGCTAAAATAAAATGTTGGGGAAGATTCACGCCATAGATTGGAATATCTAACTTTTGAGCAATGATGGAATAGATGATGGCCAGTGATATCTGGTTGCCTTTTTTACGCTCTAAAACCTGGCTGAGGTAAGAATTCTGTGGGTCCTGATGATTAGTGGTGTTGCCAGAGAAACCATAAACGCTGTAAAAGATATAATTCATCAGCTTAATTTTCTCCACCGGACTGGCTTCATACATTAATTGCAGCCAAATGTCTCTTTTTATAGCTTCTAAGTGGTTGATGATCTTCTGCTCATTTAAATCAGGGTATTGATATCTGTTGATGATGAGGATTCCTCTCAATAAGTCAAACCCACCGCTGTGATGCCATAAAGCCAAGTCCTCTTTTACGTTATTATATTGAATTTTATGAACCAGATTCTCTATTCTTTCCTGTAACACGGCATCAAAGGATTTCTCCCAGGCACTTTCCAAATAGTTGATCACCTCATTTCCATAAGACAAAAGCTTACCTTCGATATGTTCAAATATCTCTGGGTCAGGATCGTCCAGGAGTTTGATGAGAGATGCGATTTCTTTTTCGTTGATCATATATTTTATTCAGCAGGAGGATGGAATTTCATCCTTGTCCGTTACTCCTTAATCCGTATTTTCGCAGCATGTTCAATGTCACGCTTTTCAGTAATTATATTAAACACATTTTGAGTGCCAAAACACGTCATGATGTGCATTCACCTTTTGTTTACAAGCTGCTTGATGAGGTGATTTATGATACCAAAGATAAAGCTGATTATAAGAAAACAGAAGATTTAAGAGCTAAATTACTTAAAGATGAACGTTTCATCACCATCACAGATTTGGGAGCAGGCTCTCATGTGAATAACCAGAAACAAAAACAAGTGATGCAATTGGCAAAAAATGCTTTAAAGCCTAAAAAATTGGCTCAGTTGCTTTATCGTTTGGCTAAAGAGTTTCAGCCTCAGCACATCATCGAATTGGGTACTTGTTTGGGTGTTACCACTGCTTATTTTAGTTTAGCCATGCCAAACGCCGAGATCACCACGATGGAGGGCTGTCCCCAAACTGCAGGTGTAGCCCAGGAGAATTTTAGAGAGCTTTCGCTGAAAAATATAGACGTGAACATCGGTAACTTCGATGATCGTCTGCCGGAAGTGATTCATCAGCAGGAAAAATTGGATTTCATCTTCATAGACGGAAATCATAGAAAGGAAGCCACTTTAAACTATTTTAAATGGTGCTTGCCTAAGATACATGAAAGATCAGTGATTATTTTTGACGACATCTATTGGAGTGCCGGAATGAAAGAAGCTTGGGAGAATATTAAATCGCATCCTGAAGTCACCGTCACGATAGATCTTTTTTGGATAGGTTTGGTTTTCTTTAAAAAAGACCAGGTTAAGGAGCATTTTAAGATTAAGTTTTAACCCATTTTCCGATAAAAATAGCGTTTAATAATAAGCTCAATTTTACAAAAGGTGTTGCCTATCTGGGATGACAGACACTCCTAACCTTTCTTATAAAGTGGTGATTAATTCTTCACCACTTCTATCTGAAATAATTTATCCCAATCTTTCCCAGTCACGAAAAGTCGCTTGCCTTTTGCATCATAAGCAATGCCGTTGAGCACATCATTCCCCTCATCTGCAACAGGTGCATGGGGTAATCCCATTAAATTGATGTAAGCTTCCACTTCTCCATTAGTTGGATTAATGATGGCCACCAGTTCCGATTGATAAATGTTGGCATATAACTTTCCATCTACCCATTCCAGTTCATTCAAGCTGTCTACCGGGCCTTTGTCATCATAAACTTCCAAATAACCTTTAGGCAGATAGGTGTTTTTATCCAACATGAAAATGCGGTTGGTCCCGTCTGTGTTGTAAATGGTCTCGCCATTAAAAGTTAAACCCCATCCTTCATTAGCATGGTTGTATGGAAAAGTCTTTAGGAGCTTAAAACTGTTTTTATCGTATTCAAAACCCACCTTTGAAGTATAGGTGAGTTGGATGATTTTATCTCCGATAACGGTTATGCCCTCTCCAAAATACTGATTCTCTAAATCATGCTGTTTCAAGATTTTGCCATCTAATGATAGTTTTAACAATTTAGATTTTCCTTCCACGCCAGTGCTTTCATACAAATCACCATCATGATATTCCAATCCTTCGGTGTAAGAAGTGGTGGAGTGTGGATAAGTATTCACTATTTTATAGCTATACTGTTCTGGCTTTTTGTTGCTCACCAATACGATATTAGTGGTGGCCTCCTCCAAAACGCCTTTTCTGAAGATTCTCGCAGTGATGAGCCTGCTGCCTAAAGACAAACCAGCTGTTGGCAGCTGATAGGCTCCGGTGTCTGTTAAAGTTGTAATTTTTGCTGTGTCTACAACATACTGAACAGAGTCCACCAAACCATCCGCATAGGAGAGGTGAAGATTCACTTTTTCGCCTGATTTCACGATCGTTCCAGTCTCTGGACTTAAAAATGAGGAATTTTTACTTTCTGCGCCATTTTTCTCTTTACAGGCGAAAAAAAGGCTGAGCATAAAAGGAAGAATGAAATGGCAGGAATTCTTAGAAAACATCTGAATGATTTTGTAACATGATTAATGATGATTGCTAAAGTAAAATAAAGCCTCAAATAATACCAATTTAAAAACCTGTTTTCTTGAGATCGGGCTGATGAGAACTCTAATGCCATTGAGGTAAGATATTTTTAGTCTTTACGCTGACCGCAGGGAAAACCTTATAAATAAGTATAGAAATTAATAGGAAAACCTTATGGGGAGGATTCTTGTTGCCCCGATTGACACCACTCAAGCTTAATTTAATAGCATGGTCAGGACCTCACAAAATCATGCTTATTCATTTAAAAAATCATGTGCATGATTTTTTAAATGAATAAGGTGCTTAGGTAGTATAATTAATTTATCAATATCTTAAAAAAGACACTCAATTATATAAAAATCGGGCTTTATGTAAAAAAATTCTTGAACCTTAAATACACCTTTTAAGCTATTGCAAATAAGATTTAATCATAGATATAAACTTATTTTAACAATAAATTGCATGAAAAAAACATGCCCGGGGGTTCCGGAGATTTCCATGATGTGCCCCGGAGGGACTACCGCTTTGTGAAAAAACAACTGATTTACATCTGCCCCGTAGGGGCAACCCATAATTATAAATCATACTTAATGGCCAATACGTACACACAGCTATATATCCACTTTGTATTTGCGGTAAAAAACAGGGCGGCTTTATTAAATCCCGAATGGGACCAGCGGCTACGCTCATACATAAATGCCATTGTTCAAAACAACAAGCATAAGATGTTGGCTATAAACAACATGCCGGATCATCTTCATTTATTTGCAGGACTTCATCCATCGCAATCCATCTCAGAGCTGATGCAATTGGTGAAGGGTGATTCATCCGAATGGATCAACAAAACCGGATTAACGCCTTTTAATTTCAATGGCAGGAAGGTTACGGGGCGTTTAGCCATTCCAACTCCCAAATAGATACGGCTGTAAAATATATCCATAACCAACAGGAACACCATAAAAAGGTTGGTTTCATGGATGAATACCGTAAAATCTTATCCGATTTTAACATAGATTTTGATGAACGATACATTTTCAAACATCCAGAATAATAAGGGCAGCCCCTACGGGGCAATAATTTCATGGGCTTTTTTTCTACAAAGCGGTTGCTCCTAACGGAGCTGGATAATCGGTATAATTTTAATGATAGGTAAGACGCTTGGGTAGCATAATTAGGCTTTGGTGAATAACCAATAGCTGTTGATGATCTCTTTTTTTATAAATAGGTAAATACTAATGTAGATTTAAACGCCTTATTCTGTTTTTTTATTTCATGCGCATGATTCACCAAAGTCATGCTTATCATTTTTAAAATCATCCGCATGATTTCGGAAGGCTTGATATCTAGTGTAAAGTTAATCATAAAACAAAGAAAAATTATCTTTTTAAATTACTTATTATCAATACTATAAGTCTTTTAACTTTCTAATTTTAACTTAACACTAGCTTAAAATCATTCGTTTTGGTCCAAAATTAAAGCCGGTATTTATACAGTTCGTATTCTCCTTTAGGCTATATAGCTAACTGCAGCCAATAAATTGATCAATCCTTCTGCTTTTCAAATCTTTTCTCATCCGTTTTTACTTAATTTGCAGCATATGGTAAGCATTGTTTTAAAGCGAGGTAAGGAGAAAGCAGTTCTACAAAAACATCCCTGGGTATTCTCGGGGGCATTGCAACAAGTGCAGGGTAAAACGGAGAATGGAGATCTGGTAAAGTTGACTAGTGAAAAAGGTGATTTTTTGGCCTATGGTCATTACAATGATTCCTCGAGGGTGGCGGTGAGGTTATTGAGCTGGGAGGAGACATTAGTTCCTGACGATAACTGGTGGAGGCAACGTTTGCAACTGGCTGTTGCTGCAAGAGCCAATGTTTTGAAAGGAGGAACCAGCACCTGTCGTTTAGTTTTTAGCGAATCTGATTATTTACCGGGACTGATTGTGGATCAATATGGGGAATATTTATCACTCCAGATCCTGACATCAGGTGTGGAACGAATGAAACCGGTGATTTTAGAGGAGTTGCAAAAGCTGACGGGTGTGAAAGGGATCTTTGATAAAAGTGATTTAAGCGCAAGGGCTCATGATGGTTTAACCGCTTCCGGAGGATTGTTATGGGGAGAGGCACCTCCTGATTTTGTGGAGGTCAAGGAGAATGGCATTAACTATCACATCAATATTGTAGAAGGGCAAAAATCTGGTTTTTATTGTGATCAGCGTGAGAACAGGAGGATTTTAGCTTCGTACGCAAAAGGGAGAAAGGTGTTGGATTGTTTCAGCTATAGCGGGGGCTTCAGTTTGAATGCATTGGCAAATGGGGCATCTTCCGTTGTGTCAGTAGATAGTTCAGTGCCTGCTTTGGAGACCTTGAAGAAGAATGTGCAGCTGAATGGATTTGATGCCTCAAAATCTGAAGTGATACAGAATGATGTGAACAAGCAGCTGCGCCTATTTAAAGAGCAGCATGAGAAATTCGATGTGGTGGTGTTGGATCCGCCAAAATATGCACCCTCACGTTCTGCTTTGGATCGGGCGGCCAGGGCATACAAGGATTTGAACCGTTTGGGAATGCAGATTTTGGGGAGTGGAGGCTTACTGGCCACTTTTAGCTGTTCGGGTGCCGTGGATAGGACCACTTTTAAACAAATCATTGCATGGGCGGCTTTGGATGCGGGTAAAGAAGTGCAAATCATTCATCAGTTTGGACAACCCGAGGATCATCCCATCAGAATTTCTTTCCCCGAAGGAGAGTATTTAAAAGGATTGTTGTGCCGGGTTTATTAATCAAGTTTGGAGTTTGAAGTTCAGCGTTTAAAGTTAAATACACGTTGAGGTTGAGCGGTTTTAACTTTAGACTTTAAATTTCCACTAAATCTCAAAGCGCTCCCTTAAACTTTCAGAATTGCTTCTGCTGCTGGTAAATTTACTTTGGGATCTGTTATTCATCATAAAAACTAAAGCTCCGTTAAAACTTTTCCTGATCTCCTTTATCTTTTCGGTGTTGATGATGATACTGCGGTGAATACGACAAAAATCCCCGGGAAGTCGTTCTTCCAATTTACTGAGGGTAAAATCCGTCAAGTGTTTATTCCCATCTTCCGTATGCAGAAAAACATATTTATCCTCTGCTTCAATAGCAACGATGTGATTCAGTTGAACCAGCAGAATTTTATCGCCAATCTTCACCGTTAAAGTTTTCATCTCCTTTTTAGGCTTCAGCTGATCTAATAATTGTTGCAGTGGAAGTTCCATAGGCTGGTGTGTTTCCTGCAATTTCTCCATACTTTTCTTCAAACGTTCCTTCTCAATGGGTTTTAAAAGATAATCCAGAGAATTCTCTTCAAAAGCTTTGATGGCATACTGATCGTAAGCGGTGGTAAAGATCACTTTAGGCTGCTTTTTTATTTTGGATAGCATTTCGAAACCATTCATCACCGGCATCTCCACATCCAGGAAAATTAAACCGGGCTGGTGTTGTTCCACTAATTTCAATCCCTCCAGTCCGTTGGAAGCTTGTGCAATGATTTCTATGAATGTGAATGGGCTCAATAATCTGATCAGCCTTTGACGGGCTAATTCTTCATCTTCTATGATGATGCAGGAGATTTTATCCATAACTTTTCGGAATGATGATTTTTATCTGTTTTAAGGGTTCGTTGACGATTTGGAGCTGGTAATCTGATGAATACAACAATTGCAGTTTATCATAAGTGCTTTGCAAGCCATATCCCGAATTCAATTCCGTGGGAAAGGGCTTTCCATTATCTTCAACAATTAAAATGAGGTGAATTGCATCCTGTTTTATCAGAAGTTTCAGTGTTCCGTGAGTAGCTTTATCATGAAGGCCATGTTTGATGGCGTTTTCTATCAGGGGTTGTAAAATGAAACGGGGTATTTGTTCTGAATAAGTGTCTTCATCAACATCAAATAAAAAATTGATCCGGTCACCAAATCTCACCCTTTCAATATCCAGGTAAGTCTTCACAATATCCACCTCCTCTTTCACAGAGGTTAAATTTGCGTTTTGAGTGTTGATGCTATACCTGAATAATTTGGAGAGTTTTAAGGTCATATCCTCGGCCTTATCGGCATCTATAGCAATCAAACTGGCAATGGAGTTTAAAGAATTGTATAGAAAATGAGGATTGATCCGCGATTGCAAAGTTTGCAGCTCTGCCTGGGTTTTCATCTGGTTCAACTTAATGATATCCAGTTCTCTCTCTTTCAACCTCACTTCCAGGTTAGTTCTTTGACTTTGATAAAATCCTACAACAGTGGTTACTACCAATGAAATCAACAGGTTGATGAGCAATTGTTTGGGATCAGCGAATACTTGATAGCTTTGATGTTCGATGAAAACATTTAAAATGAAAAAGCATAGTTCACTGGCAATGGTCATCCCTATTAAGGCTGCTAGGTAATAGGCTCCCCAAATCAAAAAGATATTTTTAGGTCGGTGTTTGGCTCTAAACTTATCCACTAATTTCACAAAGAAAGAGATAGAAGTGGCTATAGTGACGCTAAACATAATCGTTAAGGCCACATTCCTCCAGTCTATCTTGTTGGCTGAGGCTAAGTAAAAACACACGAGTATGGCACCTACCACACCTCCTATTTTCAATCCATTTAAAGCACATTTTAAAAAGTCTCTCATGATGATTAATGTGTTCAAATATAACCACCTTGCCGTTCATTTAAATTCAATAACCGACAGCATGCAGATTTAAGAGATGAATGGTCGTTTTGGTAGGATGAATCAGGTCTGAAGCAGCCATCCCATTAAGTCAGGGTGCTTAAATTCGTAGCCATAATTCATGATCTTCTCTGAGTTTACCACTTTATAGCTGTTCTTCTCTACGACGAAGTTCGCATTTTTATGGTTAAGCTTCAAACTCGCTAAATCATAGAAATCCATTTTAGCAGGATGGGTTGGTGCTGCTCCGTTAAATGTTTCTCCCCAAATTCCGTTTTGAATGATATGTTTAATCATACCGATACAATCATCCAGATGAATTAAATTGACCGGAGCCAGGCCGTTGGGCATATTCTCCTTCCCGGCGAAGAACCTGCCCGGATGTCTTTCAGGCCCAATCAGGCCTGCCATTCTGATTATGGTGGTTTGCAGGTTTGGTAAAGAATTGAAGATATTTTCTGCTTGCAGCATTCTTAGTGCCGAATCTGAATGAGCGTAAGTTTCCGTAAACTCATCTACTGTCAAATTATCTTCAGGATATACAGAAGTTGAGGATACGAACAGGAGCTTATGGATGGTTGATCGTCTGATGGCTTCCGCAAGATGTTTCATTTTAGCTTCATATAAATCTGCTTTTTCTTTTGGCCTTCCAGGCGGGACATTGATGATCAATAAATCAGTTTCCAGAAAACACCGGATTTCATCTCCCTCTATCTCGGGATTAAGCTGTACTAAAAAAGGGTCAATTCCGGTTGTTGCCAAAAGACCGAGTTTATCTTTAGATGTGGTGGAGCCCTTTACTTGATAACCAGCTTCAATAAGTTTGTTTGCTAAGGGCAAGCCTAACCATCCACAGCCCAACACAGAAATTTTGTGAATTTTCTTTCTGTTCATCTATATATTATTAAGACAATTAATTTTTTGGCATTTGCTTTGAATACTTAACAACAATAAACAAATGGAATTAAATTATGAAAACTAATAAATTAAAAATTACAGCCTTGGGTTTAATGGCGATAATGGGAACGATAATAATGATGCCTGCTTGTAATTCTTTAACAAAAACACAAAAAGGTGCAGGTATAGGTGCCGCAGCGGGCGGTACCATCGGCGCATTGATAGGAAAAAAGGCAGGTAACACAGCAGTTGGGGCCATTATTGGAGGCGCAATCGGCGGTACAGCCGGAGCTTTAATTGGTCGCAACATGGATAAACAAGCTGCAGAGATTGAAAAAACTGTCCCCGGGGCAGAAGTTATCCCCGCAGGAGAAGGTATCATCGTGAAATTTGATTCTGGTATTCTTTTCGGATTTGACCAGTCTGCTTTAACTGCAAATGCCAAGCAGAACATTGATAACCTGGCTGCATCATTAAACAAATATCCGGATACTGATATTCAGATCATTGGACATACAGATGCTGTGGGCACAGATGCTTATAACATGAAATTATCTAAGCAGAGAGCTGATGCCGTAAAAACTTATGCAGTTGCTCAGGGTGTTGATTACAGTCGTTTGAAAACAATAGGAAAAGGGGAGACCGAGCCAATAGCTTCAAACGATACGGAGGAAGGCAAAGCATTAAATAGAAGGGTAGAGATTGTGATTGTTGCTAATGATAAGATGAAGGCTGAGGCTAAAGCTGCCGCAACCAGTAACTAACACAACTGGCTGGCTCAAGAGTTAAAAAAAAGAACCTTTATATTAAATTTATAGGTTCTTTTTTTGGCTATTGATTATTTTTATTTTAACAAAAAATGTTTGATTATAGTAAATTTTCTTAAAAAAATCATATAAATATTTGTATTTATGATACATAATCGTTTCATTTGTACATAATTTAATAATCACGATTACATCCTTAAAAAAATGTTTGAAAAACTAAATCAATTGGTCAAAGAAAACGCTGATAAAGAAGTTTTCTTGAATGCTGGGATAGCAGAAAGCTCTCTGGAAGCTGTGGCAAATGACGCTTCAGGAGTGATTTTTGATGTATTAAGATCTGAACTTGATAATGGGAGAGTGAAAGACCTGATGAGTTTTTTCCGTTCGAAGAAATCGGAGCAGAACACGGTGGTAAAAATGATGATCAATAAATACTGTAATCGTTTAAATAAGTATTACGGGATCAGCAATGCTGCAGCAAAGGAAGTGTCTCTTCAAGTAATTCCTGCAGTGATGAAAGATTTTGTAGCTTTAACCGGAGAGAATGTGAAAGAGGAAGAGAAAGGGATTTTTGCCATGTTGAACTGGCTGAGCGGCAATACAGTGAATTTTGAAAACTTCTTCTCCAGAATGGAAGATATACAAATAGCTTGATCAGCTAAATGCTAAAAAATGATAAAAATGAAAAGGGGCAACAGATTCTGCTGCCCCTTTTTTATTTACTTGTCTGCGGGCATATCATTGGTTCTATCCACCACAGGGCGGTCTGCCCGGTTTGCCAAATCCCAGGCATCATAAAACACCAATTGAGCTCTCTTTGCCAATAGCGGGAAATTGATCTTCCTGACCTCGTCTGTTTTTTTATGATAATCTTCATGAACGCCGTTAAAGAAGAAAATAATAGGAATATGATGTTTAGCGAAATTATAATGATCCGATCGGTAATAAAACCTATTTGGATCTGCGGGATCATCATATTTATAATCTAAGGTAAGATGAGTATATAGATCATTATTCTTTTCGTTGATCACCTTTAGGGTGGAGCTGAGCTTTTCTGAACCTATCACGTAAATATAATTTGCAGAGTCTTGCTTGCCTTTATATAATTCTCCAACTCTTCCAATCATATCGATATTTAAATCTGTGATGGTGTTCTCTAAAGGGAATACTGGATGATCTGAGTACCATTCAGAGCCTAACAACCCCTTTTCCTCTCCAACCACGGTCATAAACAGTACGCTTCTTTTGGGACCTTTCCCATCCTTTTTTGCTTTTGAAAAGGCCTCGGCTATCTCTAAAACACCTGTCGTACCCGAGCCGTCATCATCTGCTCCATTGTAAACATCACCGTCAGGCCCACCGATTCCCAAATGGTCATAGTGTGCTGTCACCACTAAAATTTCGTTTTTAAGTTTGGGATCAGCACCTTCCAGAAAGCCCAGTACATTCTTTGCCTCCACAGGCGTGAGTTTGCTTTGCAGATCAATGTCTAAATTGGCATTGAAACTGAAAGTCATGGGTTTTAAAGAATCATCGATTTTACTTTTTAAACTATCCACTTTTTTTGAAGTTTCGCTCATGAGCTTATTGATGGTACTATCCGAGCAATAAATAGTTAATGGTCCGTCATTTTTGTCTTCCCCTAAAACCAGAGAAGGTCTGTCAAAGTAGGCTTTGGCAGCTTGTATCCTTGATATGTCTTTGGAAAGGATGATGATGGTGGCAGGTTTTTTGGCTTTTATGGCCGATATTTTTTTTGTTCTGCTGGTGGTCCATTCAGACATCTTTTCAGTTCCGCTGATCAGGGATTTTCCATTTAAAGTAGGTTCGCCAGGTAAAATGATGGCAACCTTTCCCTCCAGATTTAAGTTGCTAAGATCATCGTATTGATCAGATTCAATCCCGTAGCCTACGAAAACGAAATTTTTAAAAGTTTTTTTAGTATCTGCATAAGTTCCCGGAAGCACATAATAATCTTCTAAAAACTCCAATGGTTCGCCATTGACAATCACATTCCTTTGTAAAGAAGTTTTCTCTTTCAGATCCAGCATCTGGAAATAATCTCCGTTGACCGCACCTTTCAAGCCAAAACTCTGGAATTGTTCTTTAATATACTGAGCCGCTTTTGCAGCACCCGGTTTTCCGGTTTCCCTACCTTCAAAAGCATCTGAAGCCAGGATATTCAGCCTTTTGGATGCATCTTCGCTGGTAATGCTTGCTGCGTATTTCATGGCAGTTTTGTCCTGTGCATTCACCAAATGAGCAACCGCTATTAAGCCAGTCAGGATGAATTGTTTTCTTCTCATAATTTATAGGTTTATCAAATATAGCTTTTTGCCAATTGTAAGATTTTACGTGTGAAATCATGTATTTCAAAGCTTTACCAACCCATCTCCTTTTAAAACGGGAATAGCCCTGGTGATATTTACATTCAGACAGAATTTGATATCTTCTTCTATACCTAACTTTTTTAACCTTTCGCTATGTGAGGTTTTTGCGGTGTAGGCGTTTAAATCATCTTTCGCCTGTAAGTATAGGTCTTGTGCAGCTATACTGGAATCATCTAAAAAGTAATCCTCATCTTTAAGTTGATGAACTACAGCACCGGCGAATAAGGTGTCCTCCAGGTTGAATTTGTTTTTCCAGCCAGCGCATAAAAGAAAAACGTCTTTATCCTGAGTTTTTAGATAGTCGCAAATGGCATCAAGGTTTAAAAAAGACCCAATAACCACCTGATGAGCGGTTTTTTTAGATTCATCTATCGCATGGGTGCCATTTGTGGTGGTTAATACCACTGTTTTTCCTTTTACTTTATCCTTTGCATAAGCAAAGGGAGAATTACCAAAATCAAAACCTTCCACTACTTGTCCATCACGCTCGGCGGCTAAAAGGCAAACACCGTCCTCATAGTTTTTACATTCCTCCACCGTGGCCACTGGAATGATGGCTTGTGCGCCGTTCTCAATTCCATAACAAATGGAGGTGGTTGCCCTGAAAATATCAATCACTACAACGATTGAATTTTTTATATCATAAAGAGGAAGTAGATAAGGAGTGAAACAGACCTCTATCTTTCTTTTTTGAGTCATTTATTTCTTGTAGAATGGAAGTTTCACAATTTTAGCTTTCACTTTGTGATCGCGGATCTTGATAAGGATTTCTGTACCTTCTTTCGATGCATCTGTTTTCACGTAACCTATTCCTATCGCTTTTTGTAAAGAAGGGGATTGTGTGCCCGAAGTCACTTTTCCTATCGTTTCTCCCTCTTCATTTACGATCTCATAATCATGTCTTGGTATGCCTCTCTCCGTCATTTCAAATCCCACCAATTTTTTTAAAACGCCTTGCTGCTTTTGTTCTGATAAATTTTGGGAGTTGTTGAAGTCTTTATTGAACTTGGTTACCCAGCCTAACCCGGCTTCAATAGGAGAAGTAGTGTCATCAATGTCATTTCCATACAGGCAGAAACCCATTTCCAGTCTTAAAGTGTCCCTTGCCCCTAGTCCTATCGGTTTTATGCCAAGGGATTTACCGGCTTTGAAAATAGCATCCCAAATCCTGTCGGCATGGGAATTTTCAAAATAAAGTTCGAAACCACCCGCACCTGTGTAACCGGTTGCGGAGATGAGGACATTGGAAACTCCGGCAAAAGTTCCTTTCTTAAAGGTGTAATATTCCATTTCAGAGAGGTTCACATCAGTTAAACTTTGTAAAGCTTCGGCAGCTTTAGGGCCCTGAACCGCCAACAGAGAGGTGCTGTCAGAAATGTTTTTCATCTCCACTCCATAGGTATTGAATCCACTGATCCATTTCCAGTCTTTTTCAATATTTGAAGCATTTACCACCAGCATATAAGTTTTTTCGTCAATGCGGTAAACCAGTAAATCATCCACAATGCCTCCATCCAAATTGGGTAGACAAGAATATTGAATCTTACCGTCAAATAATTTAGCAGCGTCATTTGAACTTACCTTTTGTATAAGCTCCAAAGCTTTATCTCCTTTTAAGATAAATTCACCCATATGGCTCACGTCAAAAACACCTACACCAGTTCTCACTGTTTCATGCTCTGCATTGATACCTGCATATTGAACTGGCATGTTATAGCCGGCGAAAGGAACCATTTTAGCCCCTAAAGCCATGTGTTTATCTGTTAAAGCTGTATTATTCATGTAATTTAATTAAGTAGGCAATCTGGAGAGAGCCAGTTTTGAATTTTAAGTAGAGCGAAATTAATAAATTTTCAGACCTCCACCTCACAAAGCTGCTGGTAAACTTTTAGTAAAGCTTTACTGTGTTTTTGGTGGTCATGATTCTTTTCCACCAATTTTCTCGCACCCTGTCCGATTTTATTGATCAAGGTTTTATCCGTGAAGCAACGTAAGATTTGTTTATAAAATTCGTCGGCTTTATCAGCGATGAGTATGTCTTTTTCATGATGATAGTTGATACCTTCCGCAGCAATGGAAGTGGCGATGATGCATTTCCCTAAAGCCATAGCTTCAATAATCTTCACCCTCATGCCACTACCTGAGAGTAAGGGGACGATTAATATGTGCTGTCTGCTGATGAATTCAAGAGCATTCTCAACCTGGCCTTCCATGATGAAAGATTCGTCTCCGGTAATTTCAAACTGCTTAGGGATGTTTTTACCAGCAAGATGGAAGGTGATGCCAGAGCCCAATTGTTGGATGGAAGGCCAAACCTTATCCAGAAACCAATCCAGCCCTTCTATATTCGGGCGCCAATCCATAGACCCGATATAACCCACGCTTTTATGGGGAGATGGCTTAAAATCATTTTTGTAATCCTCTAAATTTAGTGCTACTGGCAAAGTGTGAATGGGTATGGTGCAGCCTATACTCCTAAAAAAGTATTCATCCACAAAGCTGATAGCTATTAAAGTGTCAAAATCGTTAAGGATTTTAAACTCAAACTTTTGTAACCTCTTACTCAAAAACTGAAGATAAATCCTTCTGAAGAAGAAATTCTCCTTTGTGGTTAATTGCTTCCATATCTGGTGCTCAATATTATGCGCTCTATAGATTAATTTAGCAGGAGTATTTGCCTTAACTACATCCAAATAGGGTGTTACCTGTAAACCTTCGAATTGTACAATGTCAAACTCGTTGGTCCTTAAAACATGTCCTAATTTTTCAACACAGCCAAGGTCATAAAAGCGGCTGATATTATAGGATTGATCAGAGAAAAGATTGAAGAAAGCATCTTTTGCCCTCACACGGTTATCAATTTTATATTGTATGAATTTAATCTTTTGAAAAAGCGGGTCCTGAATATCCTTTACCCGAATATAATGTTTAGTGGTGTTAAGACTGAATAAAGTGATGTCTAAACCAAGATCAATGAGCATTTTGATGGTATTCTGCACCACTATTGCATAACCACCATCGGCTGGAAAAGGAACATGTTTGGTTAGCAACAACAATCTCATTTAGGCAATTTAGAAAAAAATGGATAGTTGCGGGTCAGAGACCCTAAAAGTTTTACGGTGGTAGGGGCTGAATCCATGTTCCAGAATGGTGACCCGATGATGTGTGGTGGGGTAACCTTTATTCTGATTCCATTTATATCGAGGGAATTCCTGATGAATATTCTCCATGAAATCGTCCCGGTAAGTTTTTGCTAAAATAGAAGCTGCTGCAATAGAGAAGTACTTCCCATCCCCTTTAATGATACACTCATGTTTAACGTCTTTATAGGTGTTAAAGCGATTTCCATCGATGATCAAAAATTGAGGCTGAATGGTAAGCTTGTCAATCGCTCTGTGCATTGCCAAAAAAGAAGCATTTAAGATGTTGATTTCATCAATCTCTATATGATTTACCATGGCAACGGCGTAAGAGAGGGCATTTTTCTCTATCTCCAACCTAAGTTCATACCGGTCTTTCTCTTTGATTTGTTTAGAATCGTTCAGAAGAGGGTGGTGGTAATCTTTGGGAAGGATCACTGCGGCGGCAAAAACAGGTCCGGCAAGGCAGCCTCTTCCGGCTTCATCGCAGCCAGCCTCTAACAATTCTTCCTGATAAAATGCAGCCAACATTTGCTTAAAATGATTTAATATTGATTGATCTGGCTCTACAAATCAATATGAATTTCACGATTAACGTGCTATTTCATGTAATGATTTTAGAATTATAAAGGTAGGTTTTTCTTGATAAGGATGAAAAACATAGTCGGGCATTTAAAAATTTGCCGGGTCAATGAAATTTGATGGAAAGAATAGTGATGTCGTCCGTAGCCTCTCCATTGTTTCTTAAAGCGTCCATCTTGTCAATCAATTCCTGATGGATGCAGTTTAAGTCTTTGTTTTTATTTTGAGTGATAAATTCCATCAAGTCCTCTTCAGATAAAGATTGATCTTCCTCTCCGTCATACTCAATCAGTCCATCGGTATAGTTAAAGATGATCGCTTTGTCCAGGATCTCTATCTCTTCTTCATTGATGAATGGCAATTCATCAAAAACGCCAATCATGGTTGTGCCGGTTTTTAAAGGGGTGATGGTTTCATTTTGGAAGATCAAGGAGGCGTTGTGCCCTGCATTGATGTATCTCACTTTCTTAGTTTTCTCGTTATAGATCCCGATGAAGAGGGTGATGAACCTATCTCCCTTTGTATTATTATAGACTACGGCATTCAATCTTTCAACAAGTACAGATAATTTTATATCTAAAGAGACCAAGGCTCTTAAACTGGCCTGAAAGTTAGCCATGATCAGGGCAGCGGAGATTCCTTTGCCCGATACATCTGCCACACACCACAGGAATTCCTTTTCATTCAGCTGGATAAAATCAAAGTAATCTCCTCCAATACTTTGGTGCGGCCTATAAATAGCTTCCACGTCAAAAACCAAGTTTTTTGGGAGTTTTTGCGGAATTAACATGTTTTGCACCTGTTGGGCGAGTTCTACCTCTCTTTGCAAACGTTCTCTGTGCAACCGTTCTTTGAAAAGTTTTTTATTTTCAAAGGCAACGATGATCACATTGATAAGCGTTTGGATGTAATCCACTTTATTATCCAATAGCTTCTCGTTACTTTCGAAATCACCAACCAGCACAAAAGCCAAGGCTTCATCCTTATGGTGCACAGGGATGAAGTAATCGTAGTGATTCAATAAAGGATCTGGATGTCCAGAGATATGTACCGGGGTTTTTAAGGAAGATAATTCTGCCGCAATAGATTGCAGGTTTTCAAATGACTCTAATTCGCCACCAAAGTTGGATACGCAATGGTATTCATTGATGTTTTGCAGAAGTAGCCGGAATTTTCTGACTTTAAGGTTGCTCAGCATAATCATCTCTAACATCTCCACCAGCGTATTACTGGAGACGTTACTGTTGATGGCACGGGTGATTTCTAACAGCGCATTTAGTTCAGCTTGTCTTTTAAGCAATAGCTCGATGAGATCTAATTCGTCATCGTTGTCAGACTGATTTTGTTTTGGTATCAAAAATGGTGTTTTAGAAGCTAACTAATGTAATTAATCTTGTTCAAAACCGCAAACTAAACATTTGTATTTTGTGATTTAACATCAAAGAGATCTCTTAATCCAATGGTTATCAAATTAAAAGCATACACCATCAGCATGATCATCATACCTGGTACAACCGCCAGGTATGCAGCATCCATCACAATATAACCATAATGTTCCTTTATCATCCCGCCCCAGGTGGGCATAGGTGGCTGCGCACCAAATCCTAAAAAACTAAGACCTGCTTCCAATAATATTGCCGATGCGAAATTAGAGGCTGCCACTACCAAAATGGGTCCAATGATATTAGGTAGCAGGTGACGATAAATGATCCGGGAATTGTTAAACCCCAAAGATTTTGCAGCTTCTATGAATTGGGCATTTTTCATAGAGATCACCTGACCGCGCACCAATCTGGCAACCTCCACCCACATGGATAGTCCTACGGCTATGAAAACCTGCCAAAAGCCTTTACCAAGAGCGAAGGAGATGGCGATCACTAAAAGCAGCGCAGGCAAAGACCATAGAACATTCATCAGCCAGCTGATGCCCGCATCTATTTTACCTCCAAAAAAACCAGCCGATGCGCCTAAAGTCACGCCCAAAAAAAGACTGATCAGCACCGCCATAAAACCCACCATTAATGAGACTCTGGAGCCAATGATGACTCTGCTTAGTAAATCCCGGCCATAAATATCGGTTCCCAGCCAGAAAGTTTTTCTGGTAATGAATTTGGTACGTATCTCAGAACGATTACTTGTGTTAAATTTTTTTAAGGAGACTTCGTTCCATTCACTGGTTTCTTCAGTGCCTAAATATTCCCTGTAGCGTAAACTATCTTCACTGAATTTAAATTCAGTGATGGGAATGTCATCAAATTCTGAGGGCTGCCCGTAAAGCATTTTAGTGATCAATCCCACTTTTTCGGGTGCTGGAGTTTTAGGTATCTTCAACAACGTAAAGGTTTTACCTGGTTTTTCAATGTTAAGAGGAAGATTCATCTGATTAGCCATTGGGCTGCTATCAGGCGTGATGAGATAGCCCAAGACAGCTATTAAGGTAATGAAGATGATGAACAACAATCCCGCAAAGGAAAGTTTATTCCTTTTGAATTTTCTCCACAAACTTTTTTGTTCTCGATTCACAATGCTATTGCTGAGTTATTTAACCATTCTGCCTTTCCAGTGATATTTACCTGAATTGCCTAAAACACCAATGTAAACGAAATATAAGACATGTAAAAATGTGAGAAAGGACAAATAATAGATAAGATGCTTTCTTCTGGCAAAAGTGGTTAATGGTTCCAGGTAGAAGAACTCAGCAATGAATTTGATGACAAACTGCATACACACTAATTTTAAAAAATCAGGGTAGAAGAAACCAATGATCAAATTTGTGATGAGGGAGACATTGAAAAGCCATATGGCAACGGCGACGAACATCACTTTTTTGTCCTTATATTTCACGCTTTTGCTGGCCCATCTTTTCCTTTGTCTGATGAATTCTTTAAGATTCTCTTTTCCATGAGTATACACCACAGCGTCATATGATTTACAAAAACCAATACTGCCGGGGTGAGCATGTGCCACTTTATGGAGGAACAATTCATCATCTCCTGATGCTAGATCATCGATTCCTTTAAAGCCATCTAACTTTAAAAACATACTCTTTTTGTAAGCTAAATTCGCTCCGTTACAGGTGGAAGGCATTTTATTACCTATGCCGGCCGCTCCCAACCCGATCAGATATAGAAACTCCAGGGCCTGTAGCCGTTCAAACAGATTGTGCTCCTCAAAATAGATAACCGGGGAACTGATGAGGTTAAAGTCTGACTGTTCATATAAATTCACGACAGTACCTAACCACCTGGGCCCCATTCTACAATCTGCATCGGTGGTTACAATCAGTTCTCCTGCAGCCAATTGAATTCCTTCTGCAATGGCTTTTTTCTTGTAGGAGTTTAAGGGTTCCCGTTCATTCAATACAATAAGTTTCACACCATGAACCGCATAACGCCTGATGATCTCTGAAGTGCTGTCTGTGGAATGATCATCAATGATGATCAACTCTAAAAGATCTTTTGGATAATCCTGACTAAGAATATCTTCAATTGTCAAATGGATTTTGTCCTCTTCATTTCTTGCAGCTATTAAAACTGATACTTTTGTGTGAGGAAGTATGGGTGCTTCTTTAAAATCAGTTAATTTTAACCAACCGCCTCTCAAAAAAAGCACTAAGGCGGCATATAAAAAAGTAAGCAGCAGGGATAGGATACTAACGATTGTTGTAGTCAAAGAACTTTAGTTTAAAAACGAAGAATGAGCCTAAAATAGCAGGAATAATTAAATTAACTAACCAAATCAAAGCAGTTGCTGCCATCACCGCGATTTCCTGATCAGTAATGAAAGCGAAAAAATAGGTTGCGGTGACACTCCTCACCCCAATATCCAGCAAATCTAAGGAAGGGAGTGCAGATTGTATAAAGAATAATATAAAAATCAATAAGGCAGAGTTATAAAAGTGGATTTTGGGGATCAATAAATGAATGATGATCAAATATTGAGTGGTGAACACTGCAAACCTGCTGATGCTGATGAGCATCACTTTTGACAGCTCATTTTTGTTGTATCTGGTTAAAACATGGAAGAATCTTCTGTACTTTTTCAAAATCTTAATGCTGTTCAACAATCCATCTAACCATTTGATGTTAAAAAAGAACAGAACAAAGAAGGTACAAAAGACCAGCACCAAAAAAGAAATTCCGACGAAAACCCATCGCTCTAGATTTAAAAATTCATGAATGAACCAAAGCATGGCTAAAGAGCCTAAAACATTGGTGACCACCATTTGAGCAATATGGCCCACGCTCATAGCAACCATACCTTGTATCCTCTTTCTTGGAGAGAGAAAAAATATTCTGCCTCCGTATTCCCCAATCCGATTTGGAGTGAAAACCGCCCAGGTCAAACCGCAAAAGACTGATTCGACAGCTTTGTATAGGCTGATATTTTCTACTTTGCTGATTAGAAAACGCCATTTGAGACTTTCCAGAAACCAATTGAGCAGCATCATTAAAAATATAGAGCCGATCACTAGCCACACCTTCCATTTTTCTAAGGCATCTATAATGGCTACAAAATTTTTTAAATTCTGGTTATCTGTTAATTTTTGATAGATGAAAAAAGCAGCAAGCAGTACAATGGTTACTTTAAAGGTGTAGCTGGATATCTTTTTGTTTGTATTGGTCAATGGTTTGATTTTGCACAATGTTAAGAATTTAGCTTAATATTGCTTTCATGTTAAAGGAAAAATCCAGGGAGCGCATCATTTTAGGCATTGATCCGGGAACTGTCGTGATGGGTTATGGGATTTTAAAGGAAACAGGCAACCATATTGAATTGTTGAGCTTAGGCGTAGTAAAACTGACTCACCTGGATGATCATTTTTTAAAACTGCAAAGAATTTTTGAACGCACCACTAGCCTGATAGAACAATATCAGCCTGATTGTTTGGCTTTAGAAGCCCCATTTTACGGAAAGAACATTCAAGTAATGTTGAAATTAGGGAGAGCCCAGGGAGTTGCCATGGCAGCAGGATTAGCCAAGGGACTACCGATTTTTGAATATTCACCTAAAAAAGTAAAGCAATCCATCACAGGGAATGGGAATGCCACCAAAGAACAGGTTGCCGCGATGCTTAAAAGTCTGCTTAAATTCACAGAAACACCGGAGTTTTTAGACGCAACAGATGGTTTGGGTGTAGCAGTATGTCATTCTTTTCAAAAAATCACCAACACAGGCGAGGGGAGAAGTTACAGTGGTTGGGAAGCTTTTGTCAAAGACAATACCAAGAGGGTAAAGTGAAATCTTTTTAATCTTCATAGAAGTGAAGCTTGTTTTTAACGTTCAGCAACTCCTTTTGAACAGCATCCAATTTGTTCAATAAGTTAAAGATCACATCAATTCCTTCCATATTTAATTCAAGATCATGACGTAAACGTATGATCTTCTCCAAGTCATTGATTTTATCCTCTTGAATATAGGAAGATTGCTCAATGATTTCAATCTCAATCAAACCAAATTCCTGTAAATCGTTAAAGAATGATAGCTCCACCTGATAGTGGGTGCATAGTGTATTTACGGGGATTAAATTTTCAGTATCCATAGCTATCTTAATTTAGAGAGTTCAGTGAATAATTCTTTTTCTTTGTCTGAAAGATGAGATGGGAGCTTCAATTGATAGGTAATGTATAAATTACCAAAAATGCCCTCTTTCTTATAAACCGGAAATCCTTTGCCTTTAAGTTTCACTTTCGTCCCATTCTGGGTTTCAGGAGCTACCTTTAGCTTCACTTTTCCATCAAAAGTTTCCACCGTGATCTCACCGCCCAGTAAAGCAGTGTATAAATCAAGATCCACATCTTTGTATAGATCATCATGATCTCTTTTAAACGGAGTGGAGTTTTGGATGGAGAAAGTAAGGTGTAAATCTCCTTTAGGGCCGCCATTCATTCCCTCTCCACCATAACCCTTGATTTTTATGGTTTGTCCGTTTTTAATTCCTGCCGGGATCATTAGTCTGATGTTTTTGCCATTCACGATCAAAGTACGCTGGTGTGTGGAGTAAACGTCTTTGATATCCAACTGTAATTCAGCGTTGAAATCCTGGCCTTTGAACTTCACACCTCCGCCTCTTGCTCCTGATGAGCCTCCGCCCCCAAACATGGATTCGAAGAAGTCAGAGAAATCACCGCCGCCAAAAGAACCTCCTCCAAATGCATCTCCGTTGGCTTGCTGACGGTTTGAGCCTTGATATTGCTGTTGTTGCCGGGCTTGTTCAAAGTGGTCAGCATGTTTCCAGTCTTTTCCGTACTGATCATATTTTTTACGATTTTCAACATTGCTGAGCACCTCATTGGCCTCGTTCACTTCCTTGAATTTTCTCTCGGCTTCCTTATCATTGGGATTCACATCCGGATGATATTTTCGTGCTAACTTTCGGTAAGCTTTTTTTATATCGGCTTCTGATGCTGATTTATTGATGCCTAAAACTTTATAATAATCTATGAAATCCATTCTTTAGTCAATAGTTCGTCCCTAAATCATAAAATCAAATGCTGTACCAGATTGAATTCAAAATGATTGATTGGAGACCTGTGAGATTTTAAATAAAAATAGCAATCTTTCTGGAATTGCTATCACAATTAGGCGATGAACTAAATCCCTAGCTCTTTAAGGCTTCCAAAATTCTTAGCGCCATTTCGCTTAAATCTTGTTCGGTAAGTTTTAATTTAGGGCGGCCAAAATCCATATCTGCCACCTCATCCATCGGGATGAGGTGAATATGTGCATGTGGAACTTCAAGGCCCACCACAGCAACTCCCACTTTAGTGCAGGGAACCGCCTTTTTTATTGCTTTTGCAACAACTTTCGTAAATATCATCAGACCTGTGTACTGATCGTCATCCAGATCAAAGAGATAATCAACCTCGAGCTTGGGAATCACTAACACATGGCCTTCTTTTAAAGGATGGATGTCTAAGAAAGCGAGATAATCAGTAGTTTCCGCTACTTTATGTGCTGGGATCTCACCAGAAATGATTTTACTGAATATACTTGCCATGATTTTTATTTAACGACTGATCTCTAAAACTTCAAACTCCATTTTACCTGCGGGTACCATGATCTCTATTTTATCTCCTACAGATTTACCCAACAATCCTTGTGCTATTGGTGATTTTACAGAAATCTTGCCAGATTTTAAATCGGCTTCATTTTCTGAAACTAATTGGTAACTCATCGTGGCTCCGTTTTTCACATTCTTTATCTTAACGATGGATAGGGCCAACACTTTCGAAGTGTCCAATTTTGATTCATCTATTAAACGGGCGCTAGCTAAAGTGTTCCCCAATTGCGCAATTTTAGTTTCATGCAGTCCCTGAGCTTCTTTTGCGGCATCGTACTCGGCATTTTCCGAAAGGTCGCCTTTATCTCTCGCTTCTGCAATGGCAGCAGAGATTTTCCTTCTTCCTTCGGTTTTTAAGTAATGTAATTCTTCTTTTAGTTTCTCTAAACCTTCTTTTGTAAAATAAGCTACATCTGTCATCTTCTTCCTGTTATTTTGGTTATTGACTAAAAGAGCCCGGACAAGGTCCAAGCTCTAAAAAACAAACAAGACTATATCTGCTTTTCGCATACATAGTCTTGTTTATCTTGATACGAAGATATAAATTTTGATTCTAAAAATCCAAATTTTTAAGTTTATCGGCCAGCACTTCTGAGATTTTACGATAGGAGTCGAAAGTCCACCCTCCAATATGAGGGGTTAAAATCACTTTCCCTGTTTTGATTAAATCTTGGTAAAAATCGGCATGGGCTAAGGCCGGGAATTTCTCTGTCTCCAGTACATCCAATCCCGCACCCAGGATTCTTCCGCCCTTAATTCCTTTTAAAACAGCAGAAGTATCCACAATTTCTCCGCGGGCTGCATGGAGAAAAAAAATAGGCCTTCGGAAATAGCGAAGATATTCTTCATCCACCAGTTGTTTGGTTTCTTTGGTCAATGGGATATGCAAGCTCAAAACATCACTATATTTTACAAGCTCCTCCATGCTGGCTTCTGTGGCATAATCATCAGTGAAGCGGGTTTTATATTTATCGTAGGCCAGCACTTGCACTTCAAAGCCTTTTAATTTTTTGGCGAAGCTTTGTCCCATGTGGCCGTAGCCAATAATCCCCACTGTTTTGCCTTTCAACTCATAACCACGGTTTCCCTCGCGGTCCCAAATACCATTTCTGATTTCAATATCCGCTTTTCTGAGATTGTTCATCAGTGAAAGTAACATGCCCACGCAATGTTCACCCACGGCATCTGCATTTCCTTCTGGCGCATTGATGAGTTGAATGCCTCTTTCATCGGCATCATCAACATCAATATTGTCCATTCCAGCTCCTGCTCTTGCTACAAATTTTAGGTTTGGTGCAGCATCCATCACTTCCTTATCCACCCTGAATTTGGTCCTGATGGCAACTCCAATATAATCTTTCAGGATTTTCAGGACTTCCTCTTTTTTGATCAATGGAAAATCATCCACTTCAAATCCCATCTCCTCTGCAGCAATTTTAAATGCGGGGTGCAAATCGTCCACTATTAATATTTTTTTCATTGGATGTTATTCTCTAATTCGGTTTTGAGCTATGTTGATTGCCCTGCTCAATCTGTCTAATAAAATTTCTTTGGACGGTAAAATGGTAAAGTAATCTGCAATTTTAATATTACTTTTGGGCAATTGCAAGAGTTCAATATGTTCTGGGTTTTTTCCAGCGCAAAGAATCAATCCGATTGGTGGATTTTCTCCTTCAATAGATTCATATTTTTCCAGATAGCCTAAATATAATTCCATTTCGCCCTTATATGTGGCATCAAATTCGCCGATTTTCAGGTCAATGGCTATCAGGCATTTCAATCGTCTATGATAAAAAAGCAAATCAATATAATAATCCCGGTCATCGATCATCAATCTTTTTTGGCGGGCAACAAAAGCAAAATCAGAACCTAACTCAGATATAAACCGCTGCAATTCAGCTATAATTGACATTTCTAAATCTTTTTCTGAATAGGTGTCTTTTAGTCCTAAAAAGTCTAAGAAATAAGGGTCTCTAAAAACTAAATCTGGGGTAATTTGATTCTTGTCAGAAAGTTGCTGTAAATCTTTTATTATAGTCTCTTCTGGTTTTTTACTGATGCCAGTTCGCTCATAAAGCATAGAACTGATTTTTTCTCTGAATGTGCGAACGCTCCACTTTTCAATTTTACATATTTCTATGTAAAACCTTCTTTTCAAGGGGTCTTCTATTGGGATGATTATTTTGATAGGAGACCAGCTCAATTGTCGCATCATTGATACAACAATCTCTTTTTTTGGGAAAGAAATTGCAAACTGCATCATTCTCCTAAGATTCTTTTCAGAAAACGAAGTGCCATACTCTAATTCTAATTGTCGCCACAGTGTAGCGACAATCTGTTTTCCATACTCCGCCCTTTTATCTTTAAGGATTTCATCATTTATCCGCTTGCCAATTTGCCAATAAAGAATGGTGATAGTGGCATTTACAGCAACAGATACTTGTTGCCTGCTTTCTTCAATAAGTGATTTGATTTCAAAAACTAAATCATTCTTTTGTAATGAATCATTTTGTTTCATTTTTCTTAATTATGATTAAGATTTTCATCTAATATCAATTATTTTTTAAACTGATTAATTGAGTCAACTCTACAAAATCCTTCACACTTAATCGCTCGGCTCTTAAAGTCCAAACGGGTTTATCTCCTTGTTTATCTTTTGGTATCACTCCTGAAAGGGCGTTGCTTAACGTTTTTCTCCTTTGGTTGAAACCCGCTTTCACCACCTGCCAAAATAGCTTCTCGTCACAATCTAAGTTCTTTACTTCATTTCTGCTGAGGCGAATCACAGCCGAAAGCACCTTAGGCGGTGGATTGAAAACTCCCGCTTTTACCGTGAATAAATATTCACATTTGTAATAAGTCTGCAAAAACACACTAATAATACCATATTCCTTACTTCCGGGTTTTGCAGTGCAGCGTTCAGCCACTTCTTTTTGAAACATCCCCACCACTTCAGGTATCTGGTTTCTATTATCCAAAACCTTGAAGAGGATTTGGGAACTGATATTGTAAGGGAAATTTCCGATGATGGCGAATGGCCCCGGAAAAACATCTTTAAAATTCAATTGAAGAAAATCGGCATTTAATAATTTGTCCCCCAAATCGGGATATTTTTTCTGTAAAAACAGAAAGGATTCAGTGTCTACATCAATCAGGTGAGTTTCAAATTCTTTTTTTTGTAGGAGAAAATCAGATAAAATGCCCATTCCCGGCCCGACTTCTAAAACCTGATCATATTTGCCATGGCAAATCAGGCTGTTCACAATCTTCTCCGCAATGTTTTTATCTGTCAAAAAATGTTGACCTAGATGTTTCTTTGCTCTTACCTGACTCATTTTTATGTAAAGATGAGGGCCAAATTACGGAAATGTGCTCTTTAAAATTAACATTCATTCCAAAATCTTTATTTTGCAGAAATTTAAGAAAGTCAGTTTTATGAGCGATTTGTTAAAAGTTGGAATTTCTATAGGAGATGTTAACGGAATAGGATTGGAAGTGATCATGAAAACCTTATCCGAATCGGAAGTTTATCAATACTGCACACCCATAGTTTACGGACATACTAAAGTTGCTTCTTTTCACCGGAAAATCGCCAGGATTCAGGAGTTCATCTTTCAGGTGGTCAACGATGCAGATCAGGCGCATTCAGGAAAGCCAAATATGGTGAATTGCTGGGAGGAGGATGTGAAGATTGAATTGGGTACCTCTAATGAAACAGGGGGGAAATATGCTTATTTATCCTTAAAAAGAGCTACAGACGATTTAATTGCAGGAAAGATAGATGCGCTGGTCACTGCCCCCATCAATAAACATAATATCCAAAATGAAGAGTTTAAGTATCCCGGTCATACAGAATATATCCAAGCCAGGACCGGGGCACCGGATGCATTGATGTTTTTGATGAGCAGTGCCTTAAAAGTTGGGGTAATGACTGGCCACATCCCTATTAAAGATGTAGCTGCCGGTATCACTCCTGATGCTATTGTATCTAAGCTAAAGCTGATGACCCAATCTTTAAAAAACGATTTCTGGATTGAGAAACCAAAAATAGCAGTTTTAGGGTTGAATCCTCATGCTAGTGATGACGGCTTAATTGGTCTGGAGGAGAATGAAATCATCATTCCAGCTATTGAAATTGCTAAAAAAGAAGGGGTTTTTGCATTCGGACCTTATCCGGCTGATGGTTTTTTTGGCACTCAGGGATACACTAAATTCGATGCAATTCTGGCGATGTATCATGATCAAGGTTTAATCCCGTTCAAATCACTCTCTTTTCATCATGGTGTAAATTTCACGGCAGGCTTGCCAGTAGTGAGAACATCACCTGATCATGGTACAGGTTATGATATCGCGGGGAAGAATATGGCGTCTCCAAGTTCATTCAGAGACGCACTTTTTGAAGCTACACATATTGTTAAAAACAGAAGAGAACAAAAGAAATTGAAAGAGAACACTTTGCCTTTCTCCAGACATAGCCGAGACAGGGATTGAAGTGAAGAAATCTCCAACATACATTGATTTATTTAGTGGCGCCGGAGGATTCTCCTTAGGCTTTGACCAAGAAGGATTTGAAAATATATTTTCCGTTGATATTCAATCGAATTCCTGCAAAACCTACAGGCATAATTTCCCAAATCATCATTTATTGGAGAAAGATGTCACTTCACTTGCTGAACCTGAAATAGAAAAATTACTGGGTGGCAAAAAGGTGGATGTACTGATAGGTGGCCCGCCTTGTCAGGGATTCAGTATTGCAGGGAATATTGGTCGCAAATTCATTGATGATCCAAGGAATCATTTATTCAGAGAATTCGCCAGGGTGATAAAAGTAGCGAAGCCTTCCTATTTCGTGATGGAAAATGTTGCTCGTTTATACACCCATCGTAAGGGTTTAACCC
This sequence comes from Pelobium sp., assembly GCA_965218985.1. GTDB lineage: Bacteria > Bacteroidota > Bacteroidia > Sphingobacteriales > Sphingobacteriaceae > Pseudopedobacter. Next base: position 2,586,696 of record CBDCMP010000007.1, on the reverse strand, counting down.
GAGAAGAGATGTTGGGGACTTTCCTTGAGATGGGTTATCAGGTGGAATGTAAAGTTTTGAATGCTGCAGACTATGGTGTTCCTCAAATTCGTAAAAGGCTTATTTTCATTGGTTCAAAAAAAAATCAACGTATCATTTTTCCTGAAAGGGAGATTTCAAAATATGTGACTGTGAAAGAAGCTTTGAATATTTACCCGGATTTAAAATCCGGAGAGGAATCAATAATTCCAAATCATGTGGCGATGGCGCACTCGGAGCAAATGTTAAGGAAAATGAGCTATGTTGTTGACGGCGGGGATAGAACTCATATCCCTTTGCATCTTCGCCCGGTCTCGGGTGATGTGAGGAAATACATCCGGTATAAAAGTGACAGCCCAGCTGTGACTGTGACAGGAGATATGAGAAAAATTTTTCATTACGCCCAAAACAGGGCTTTAACGGTTCGCGAGTTAGCCAGGCTGCAGTCCTTTCCGGATGATTTTATTTTCATGGGAAGAAGTATCTCCCAGCAGCAGCAAGTTGGCAATTCTGTGCCACCTAAAATGGCAAAAGCGATAGCTAAAGTGATAAAAAGAATGAAAGATGAAGCTTAAGTACAATTCTTCCAGCAAATAAGTGTTGAATGGCGATGATCTCATTGACCTTGTCTTTGAGCCCAGTGAAAATGAGAGGACCACTAAAAGCTCTTTTTGAAAAAAACCTGTGCAGCTAAATTATTTTTCCTAAATTTGCAGGCTTAATTGTCGAACTTTGAAATCGTTAAAGCAATATTCAATTCCCTTTTCGGGATTAAAAATTGGGCAGCATCAATTCGCTTTTGAAGTTGATGGGCATTTTTTCGATGAATTTGAATACTCTTTGGTTAAGGATGGGCTGTTAAAAGTGGAGCTTTTGATGGATAAGCAAGAAACCATGATGGTTCTCGACTTCCATATCACCGGGATGATCCAGCTGAATTGTGACCGTTGCTTAGCTGATTTTCAATATCAGGTGGGTGCCAAAGATCGGCTGATCGCTAAATTCTCAGAAATAGAGGATTTAATGGATACAGAAGAGGTGGTTATCCTGACGAAGAATGAAAACCAAATTGATGTTTCAGCTTTTATATATGAAATGATCAATTTAGCGGCTCCTTACATCAATGTATGTGATGATCCTGGAAATACACCTGCCTGCGATCTGGAGATGCTCTCTAAGTTAAAAGAGTTTTCAGAATTACAGGAACAAAAGAATGACAGAGATGATCCCCGTTGGGATGCATTAAAGAACATAAGGAAAAATTAAAAATAGGAAAAGATGGCACATCCAAAGCGCAAGATCTCTAAATCAAGAAGAGATAAAAGAAGAACCCACTACAAAGCAGAAGCTCCATCATTATGGACTGATAAAGAAACCGGTGCGGTTCATTTGCCACACAGAGCGTATAATGTAGATGGTAACCTTTATTTTAAAGGCAAATTATTGATTGAGAACACTTCAATAGCTTAGTGAAATAAGCATGAGGGACCCTTGTACAAGACTTTCAATTTTAGGAAAGAAAACTTGTACAAGGGTTCTTTGTTATGCAATAAATAAAGCATTCATAAACCTTAATGGTTTTAATCTTCACAAAGAGCATTATTAAATCTTGATGAGAATTGGCTTAGATATCATGGGTGGCGATTATGCGCCCAAAGCAACCGTTTTAGGAGCGATAGCAGCGCAAGCCAACCTTTCAAAGGACCAGCATTTGGTACTCTTAGGAGATAAGCAAGTCATCACCCCCATTCTTGACGAGCAGGATTTCAATCCTGATCATTTTGAGTACATTCAAACTTCTGAGGTGATTGGTATGGGAGAACATCCCACCAAAGCTATTGTTCAAAAACCCAATTCGAGTATTTCTGTAGGATTCCAGCTTTTAAAAGAAGGAAAATTAGATTCTTTTGCATCCGCAGGAAACACAGGGGCAATGCTGGTTGGGGCTTTGTTCAGCGTGAAAGCTATACCCGGTGTGCTGCGTCCTGCCATTTCCACTATTATTCCGAAAGTCAGGGGAGGCTTTGGCATCATGCTGGATGCGGGTGCCAATGCAGATTGTAAACCGGAAAATTTGGTTCAGTTCGGGATTTTGGGGAGCCTTTACGCTAAATACGTCTACAACATCCAGCAGCCCAACGTGGGATTAATGAACATTGGAGAAGAGGAGGAGAAGGGCAACTTGCTAACCATGTCCAGTCATCCATTAATGAAAGATAGCCCTCAATTCAATTTTATCGGAAATATGGAAGGCCGGGATTTGTTCAATGATAAGGCTGATGTGATAGTTTGTGATGGATTCACAGGGAATGTGATGTTAAAGCTCGCAGAATCATTTTATGTTTTAACCCTCAAAAAGGGGATGAAAGATGAATTTTTTGACAGGTTCAATTATGAACAATACGGGGGAAGCCCTATATTGGGAGTGAATGCCGCAGTGATCATCGGACATGGAATATCCAGCCCGGAAGCTATAAAAAATATGGTGCTATTGTCTAAAGACATGGTGGCGACCAAAATTATTGAAAGGTTTAAAACGGCTTTCAGTTCATAAACACACCTAATTATGAGTAAAATTCATGCTGCAATCACTGCTGTAAATGGTTATGTTCCTGATTATATTTTAACTAATCAGGAATTAGAAACCATGGTTGATACCAACGATGAGTGGATAACCAGCAGAACGGGTATAAAAGAGAGAAGAATATTAAAAGGTGAAGGTCTGGCAACTTCAGACATGGCGGTTCATGCTGTGGAAGGCCTTTTGAAGAAAAGAGGGATCGGTGCCAATGAAATAGATTTAATCATTTTTTGCACCACCACACCAGATATGCCTTTTCCGGCAACCGCAAATATTTTGGCAGATAAAATCGGTGCCAAAAATGCCTGGGGTTACGATTTGCAGGCGGCATGTTCAGGATTCATCTACGGACTATCAACCGGAGCACAATTTATAGAATCTGGAAAGCATCAAAAAGTTTTAGTGATTGGTGGCGATAAAATGTCTTCCATCATCAACTATGAGGACAGGGTGACTTGTATCATTTTCGGAGATGGTTGCGGTGCTGTGTTATTGGAACCCAACACAGAGGGTTATGGCGTTATTGATTCTATTTTAAAAAGTGACGGTTCAGGTAAAATCTATTTACACCAAAAAGCCGGAGGCTCTTTAAAACCAGCCACTCATGAGACAGTGGATGCGAATGAGCATGCGGTTTACCAGGAAGGCCAGGCAGTTTTCAAGTTCGCTGTGACCAACATGGCTGATGTAGCTGCCCAAATCATGGACAAAAATAATCTGACAGCAGAAGATATTGCCTGGTTAGTACCTCATCAAGCCAATAAACGAATCATAGATGCCACTGCAAACCGTATGGGTATAGGTGCTGAGAAAGTGATGATCAATATTGAAAGATATGGAAACACCACCAACGGAACCATTCCATTATGTTTATGGGAATGGGAGGATAAATTGAAAAAAGGTGACAACATTGTTCTGGCTGCATTTGGCGGCGGATTTACCTGGGGTTCCGTTTATCTTAAATGGGCTTACTAGAATGTGTATTTACAGATAATTGTTATATTAGATTTCTAAATTAATCACAATTAAAACCACTTTAAATGGGAATGGATATTAAACAAATTCAAGACCTGATTAAATTCGTGTCAAAATCAGGAGTGAATGAAGTGTCAATTGAAGAAAAGGATTTTAAAATCACCATAAAAACAAACCAGGAACCAACTTATGTGACAGCTTCTTTGCCTGTTGCGCAACAAGCTCCTCAAATTATCCAGCAGCCTGCTCCGGTGAACGCTCCTGCGGCACCAGCCCCTGTGGATGAATCTAAATACCTCACCATAAAGTCGCCCATGATCGGTACATTTTATCGTTCTTCATCTCCTGATAAGGCAAGCTTTGCAAACGTTGGAGACGAAATTTCTCCCGGACAAGTGCTATGTATCATTGAGGCCATGAAATTGTTTAATGAAATAGAATCAGAAGTTTCAGGAAAGATTGTGAAAGTTTTGGTGGATAACTCGCAACCGGTTGAGTATGATCAGCCTTTGTTTTTAGTGGAACCGGCCTAATCAATTTGTCAATTAGCCAAAACATTACCTATGAAGGGTTAATATAGCAAATGAACAAATCGACAAATTGAATAGAATGTTTAAAAAAATACTGATAGCAAATAGAGGAGAGATTGCCCTTCGTATCATCCGTACCTGTAAAGAGATGGGCATAAAAACTGTGGCGGTTTACTCCACCGCTGATAGAGAAAGCTTACATGTTCGCTTTGCCGATGAAGCGGTTTGTATTGGGCCGCCAGCAAGTAAAGATTCTTATCTGAATATACCCAATATCATCTCTGCAGCAGAATTAACCAATGCAGACGCCATACATCCTGGTTACGGATTCTTATCAGAGAATGCGAAATTCTCAGCCATTTGTCATGAATATGGTATCAAATTCATTGGAGCGACAGCAGAACAAATCAATGGAATGGGCGACAAGGCTTCAGCCAAGGATACCATGAAACTGGCCGGGGTACCAACCATCCCCGGTTCAGAAGGGTTATTGACCGATGTAAAACATGGCCTGAAAATCGCTAATAAAATTGGTTATCCTGTGATTCTCAAAGCAACAGCCGGTGGTGGAGGAAGAGGGATGAGACAGGTTTCGAAAGATGAGGATTTTGAAGAGGCGTGGAATTCTGCCCGACAGGAATCTGCTGCGGCATTTGGAAATGACGGGATGTATCTGGAGAAATACATCGAGGATCCAAGGCATATTGAAATTCAGGTAATTGGAGATCAGTTTGGCAAAGTTTGCCATTTGTCAGAAAGAGATTGCTCCATTCAGCGTCGCCATCAAAAATTGGTGGAGGAAGCCCCGTCTCCATTCATGACCCCTGAATTAAGGGAAAGAATGGGAGAAGCGGCCATCAAGGGGGCGATGGCAGTAAATTATGAAGGAGCCGGAACCGTGGAGTTTTTGGTGGATAAACATCGTAACTTCTACTTCATGGAGATGAACACCCGTATTCAGGTGGAACATCCGGTGACGGAGGAGGTCATCAATTTTGATTTAATTAAAGAACAGATAAAAGTTGCAGCAGGCATTCCTATCTCAGGCAAATCTTACACACCAGAGATGTGCGCCATAGAATGCAGGATAAATGCAGAGGACCCTTTCAATAATTTCAGGCCATCACCAGGAAAGATCACCCATTTTCATTCACCTGGCGGGCATGGTGTGAGGGTGGATACACACGTATATGCCGGTTATGTGATTCCACCTAATTATGATTCCATGATTGCAAAACTGATTTGTGTGGCACAAACCCGTGAAGAAGCTTTGAACACCATGGAACGGGCTTTGAGTGAATTTGTGATAGAAGGTGTTAAAACCACCATCCCGTTTCATTTGATGTTGCTGAAAGATCCAAATTTTAGAGCCGGTAATTTTACCACCAAATTCATGGAGACTTTTGATATCACGCCGGAAAACTAAAACAATGAAAATTTAGTACATCATATACCATTTTGATCTTAAGCAAAATGGTATTTTTGTGTCAAGCAATTTAAAATGAGTAAAGAAGAAAAGCCCGGAATCATTGAATCCATCAGGAGAAAAGGAAAAAGTTTAGAGGCGGAAATGTCTTTTTTTGATCATTTGGAAGAGTTAAGGTGGCATTTGATCCGAGCGGCAATAGCAGTGGTGATCATCACCATATTCTGTTTTGTCTATTATGATTTTCTTTTCGACACCATTATCATGGGGCCGCATAGAGCGGATTTCTGGACTTATAGGAAGATGTGTGAAATCGGCACCTATTTCAATATGGGCCCAGGTTTTTGCATCACAAACATTCCAGGTAAAATCATCAATACAGAGATGGCAGGGCAATTTACCTTGCAAATCAACTCGGCATTGATGACAGGCGTGGTGCTCAGTTTTCCTTATCTCTTATGGGAGATTTGGCGTTTCATCAAGCCTGCATTAAAAGATAGCGAGCGCAAATCGGCCAGCGGCTTTGTTTTTTATGCCAGCATCCTGTTCATCATCGGTATTTTGTTTGGTTATTTTATAGTTTGCCCATTATCGGTGAATTTTCTGACTAACTATACGATTAGTAGTGCTATTGAAAACACCATCACCATTGATTCTTACCTGTCATCTGTTGCCACTTTAACCTTATGCACCGGGGCGGTATTCGAATTGCCAATCATTATTTTCATCCTTTCCAAATTGGGCATCATGACGCCCAAATTCATGAGAGAGAAGAGAAGATATGCTGTGATCGTTATCTTAGTCATTGCAGCTATTGTGACTCCAACTCCTGATATTCCTACCATGTTAACGGTGAGTTTTCCACTGTTTCTGCTTTACGAGGTGAGTATATCTGTATCTTCGAGAGTGGAGAAACGTAAACTAAAAGCAGAAAAAGAATTCTTTGCAAAATAATATTTGAAAAAGGAATATTATAGAAGTGATGAACTTTCGGTTGGTAACAGTTTAATAAGTCTATAATAGAGATCCGGAATGTCTTTGTTCAGCTGAAATTTATAATTGTAGGCAGGAGGCATGGAGGTACCGCATCACCTATTGATAGCAACCCTGCTAAAATAGCGTTGCTTTGATTTCTGTTCAAAAAAGTGTTTATTTTAAATTCCTGAAGAAATAAAATTTGAGACTGCTAAAACTCAATTCTTAATTATAGGAAACTATTCATCTAACTTAATGTTCTAACTCCAAAGATTACTGATTCTTAAAAAGAAGGCATCACCTTTCTGATTTTTAGTCATGCAAATCAATATGGATAACTCATTAATAAATCGACAGTAAAATTTAAAAAATAATGAAAACAAAGCGAATTTCAGATGCGATAGAGCGAGCATTAAATGACCAAATGACCAAAGAAGCTTACCAGGCGCAGGTTTATCTCTCCTACGCTTCCTGGGCAGAAGTGAACAGCTATGCCGGGGTTGCGAATTTTCTTTTTAAACATGCACATGAAGAGCGCGAGCATATGTTTAAGTTCATAAAATTCATTAATGACCGAGGAGGGAGCACAAAAATCGAGGCTATAGCGGCACCACCCGCAGATCCCGCCAATATGGAAGATTGTTTAAATAAAGTTCTTCAGCAAGAAATTGATAATTCAGCATCAATAGATGAGATCGTGAATATGGCGCATGAAGAGAAGGATTGGGCTACGTTTAATTTTGCACAATGGTTTGTGAAAGAACAAATTGAAGAAGAGACTTTGATCAATAATTTGTTGGATAAATATAGCCTGGCTTCTAAAGTGAAAGGGAATAATGCAAATTTATATGAATTGGATAAGGATTTAGACAATGCTTCTCAGGAGGCTACCATTCCCAGAGAGGAAAAATTTTAAATTTTATCCTTTAATTCTTGAATCAGGAATAAACTTGGTTCCGAATGATTTTTAAAACTAATGGGACAAGTAGATGTTTAAACATTAAATTGTAAATGATTATATGACACAAGTAAAAGCATACGCTGCTCAAAAAGCAGATAAGCCCCTAGCACCATTTGAGTTAAGTAGAAGAGAACCAGAAGCAGCAGATGTTGAGATAGAGATTTTATATTGCGGGGTTTGCCATTCAGACATTCACACTGCCCGTAACGAATGGGGAAAAACAACTTATCCGGTAGTCCCTGGCCATGAGATTGTAGGCAAAGTGACCCGCATAGGTGAAGAAGTCACTAAATAACGTGAGTTCGGGATAAGAAATAGTTGGCAAAAAGATAGCAAAGGTCACGGTTATTGTATTTAATCTAAAGAATTCCTCGAGATTCTACCCCGGGGTTTAGAGGAAAGTTTGAAAACCTAAGGTTTTCATAAAACTGAAAATTAACTTTCTTCCATTGAATACCCCGACGGCTCTGCCTCGGGGATTATTTATTGTGATAACATCGTTTGCGCATTTAATATTTTCAAGCAGAATAAAAACAATATTGTATTGATAAAGGACAGCATTTCATTTATTCGCAACTATAGGGATTAAAAAAACTTCTAACTTCATCTCTAAAAACAATTGAACTGCTCCCCGACCCATTTGCTCCGGCAGTTCCTCGTTCTGTAGCCATACCAGCTGCCAACACACTCTTAAAATATTGAATTACAGCAGCATCGTCTGGCAAATAAGGACTATCCCTAAACTCCATATAAGTTAAGAGCTTGGCTGTCTCAGTAACCTTTGCAGCCTTAGTTGCGGCTGCCTCATAGCTAAGATATTTTATTGCTCCGTCACTGTTCTGATATTTTGTCGGCAGCCCAAATACTATCGATGGCAAATATATTTCTCTAACCATACCACTATTGGAACCTCCCACCCATACCCATTTAAGTCTAATATTTCTTACGCCTGCTTCTTGCCAATTGGCTTTGACTTCCTTAGAAGAGATTTCTTCCGTACTTTTGTAATGGATTATTATTATTTTTTAAATTTTTGTCATATTTCATACTGTACCGTTTTACGATTTTCATGAAATAAACAACTACTAAAGCTGCAAACAAATCACAAAAAAAACTGATCGGTAGAAACGATACTATGACACTTGCCCCATTGAAAGATCTGGAGCCACTCCTTTCATAAAAATAAAGAGGAAAGCCAATATGTGTTATAGACAGGTGATTCCAGATCAATGGCAAAAACGACATTAAAAAAAACAGGATATAAATAAAACAAAAAATCTCATGATATTAGTTTCCATTATTGATAAAATTGATTTTAACGGCAACCCCATAAAGGTCCGACTCTAAGTACGAAACTCGCGCTGCTTTACCCCAGATATTTATTTTACCTATTTTCGTGCGGAATTCCTTAATTTTTTCTCCCTTTCTTAAATAAGGGTCTTTTTCTATGGTTGTACCAACGCCCAAAATATAAAACAAATCATTAATAAAAACCAAGTCACTGCTAATAAATGTCGTCCAAATATTTCCATCTATAATAGCAATTTCAAGTGAATCGAAAATCCACTTTCCCATTTGGAACCCTTTAATTTTATAATGATTATTCCAAATTTCGTTGTAATTAAAATTATCAATATTAGTTTTGGAAAAGCCACTGTGTCTAACAACAGACTCAATAAAATTGTTACCCCTTAATTCAGTTGATTGTGATGAAATCATATAAGTACTTATACTTAATCAGAACAAAAAGACAAAGGTATTCGCTCATTTCCTTTAATCATCGATGAAAATGAGATTATTTTGTTGTGACTAATGATAATATATGATAGGACCTTATCATCAATCCAAAGTTCATATATTTTATCGTATTTTTTTTTATCTAACTGTATTATACCACTTTTTTGATTATAATCCTTAATTGAATATTTTTTTTTGGTAATTTCTCCTTTTAAATATAGCAGCTGCATTTTTATAGTTTCTATCGCATCTTTATTGGATGGTTTACAAAAATATTTATCTATAATTTGATTATAGTTTTTAGACTTGGACAAATTGACAATAAATTCTTTTGCCATATTTTTTTGTTGAGCGTAGCTCGACGTACTGAATATGAAAATAGCAAGTAACGTCGTTTTGGATATTTTAATTAATAATTTCATCATCTCGTTAGTTTTTTATTTAATCACAACTTCCTATGTTACTAATAGCAATACCTGGAGTTTTTTTAATAACAACATTATTGCTGTTATTCATTCCTCTTATGTCTTGCCCTAAATTACCAGGATTAGAGCCACCTCCTCCTGGCCAATACCCAATGTTATCAGGCAAATAAAAACCCGTGCTGTTTGCTATATCTATTGCAAAATCAGTACAGTTATATGAGTTTAGGTTATACATAGAGATATAGCTTTTAGCAGATGTAAGGATGTTTCCCATCTTAGCTCCAGAAACATTTATAGTAACTTTTACATCATATGAATGCCCACCATCATTCCGCATTAATGCCGGCGCAGTAGGCGAAATTGAGAAAGGGTTTATTGAAACACTAAGATCTGGATAGAATCCAAAGACCCTTACAATTCCTGATTGTTCGATTGAGACAAATGTATGTCCAACATTTGGTTCATACGGTGAGCCACTCCATGTATTACTACTATTTGAGGTTGGTTGTTTCACATAAATATTAACAATTGCAGGACTATATGCACTAAAACACTTTAAATATTCCTGCATATTCTGGATAATTTCCCCACTACTCGTTATAGTTAATGTAGTTGTGAATTCAGTATTTGTTGATCCACCGCCTCCACCACCGTCCCCGCCAGGATTACCGCCATAATCACCCCCACCACCTCCACCAGTTGGTGGCGGATCACCGCCTCCCCCTCCAGGAGGAGTCACCACCACTTCTGACAGTTCACCGCCATTGATATCACTGCCACTCCCACCACCGCTGCCACTTCCATCTCCATGCACAGTTAACCGCATCGTTTCTGATGGGGAAAACAAATATTTGTAATTGACAATGGCTAAACTGCCTAAAGCATCTTCTGTGAGCCTGCTTAGATACAAAGGATTTTTTTCATTAGAACCTGGCCTATTAAAAGTGTTCTTCCCGGTGATCGCAGCATTGATATATTTGGTCGTCCCATCCTCAAAGATATTCCCTCCGGTCCAGCGGTAATTCAGGTCATAATGGATGACTGCACCGCTAAAACCTGTGATATGGCTGCTTTTCTGGTTCCTGATCAAATGGTCCAGATTTCTTTCTACGTTATAATCCAGCCCTACAAACTCCACGATCTGTGCGTTTAGAACATGGTCTCTCCTCATCTCGAAAAGGAACAGACGGCGGATGGCTACACTTAGCTGGCCGACATGGTTTTCAATGGTGGGAACGGCCAGGTATTCCGTGCCGTTTGCTGAACTTACTGTCCATGCCTTCTCCCACTGAGGGCTCAGAGTCACGAAGCCTTTTAGTTTGGAGGTTTCGGAAATGTTTTTTGCAATAAATTTTGCATTCCAGATTTTGGCAGCTTCCAGCTTTGCAGACGCTACACCCACGGTGTCTCCGTTAACAAATTGTCCAATTTCTTTTCGGCAGGCAAAAAGCACCAAACATACAGAACATACTAGCGTAATCAAAAACAGACTTCTTTTTTTCATAACGGGTTTGATCAAATGTTTTCCAATAAATAAACTCGAAACGGCTAAGACAATTGGTAAATGGTTTTAGCTAGGCTTATTGGCTGATTTAAAGGTAGAAACTTTTAATTTAAAATTCAAGAAAAAATTTAATATCTTTTTGTCGGGTCAAAATATTCGTTTTTATGGGCCTGAAGGTAGAAGAAGTTGGAAATAGTCATCGTCTTCAAAAAATAAAAATTGAAAGCGATGGTCAGGTTGCCCAAAATCATTAAGACTAAAATTAAAAAGCCAAACTTTTCAAAGGCTTTATTGATTTTCCCTTGTTTATCGAATGTCCTATTATTTTTCATAGTCACTTCTGGTTTTAATTATTGTTCTCATTTTTTGTTTTAAGGTAATGGCATTTTGCCAAACCCACATATGACTGCATGTGTACACCAAAAAATACGCTCCATATAAAATGAGCGTTGTGATACGCATGATTTTTCGGCGCAGATATTTACTATGCTGCGATAATCTGACATACGTAACTGCGACTAGGAATAGAGGACCTATTGATGCAATATAAGCATACCTGTCGGCTGTGAATGAGTACCTGGACAATGAAACTAAATTGCATACCATTACGATATGAATAAGAAAAAACAAGAATCCGAAAAGAATGTGTTTTTGTTTTATATAGCGTCTCAAGCAAAATAATGTGATCATAATAGCAACAGGAAACGCCCATAACCAAATTGGTGGGTTTTCTCCAGGAAGGAAAGGAAATGGATAGAGATAAGAAATGTTTACCGGGAATAAAATTTTTGTAAAATACTCTGACAGGGTATAAAACGAGATCACCAACCTTTCTGTAAATGTATAGCCGTCGGTTAAGCTAAATACAATTCTGCCCTGAGATTGAAAAGATGCCAATGCAAAAAGTAATGCCAAAATCGTCGGTGGCATTTTTTCTAGCCATAAGACACCTTTTTTCATATCTCTGTAAAAAACAAAGTCAAGTAAAATCATGGCTAGAGGCAATGTTATTGCCTGCTCTTTAGAAGCGAAAGAAAGCAAAAAACTAAAAAACATAAGGTAATAGTATTGTGCCTTTCCACATGTTATATATTTGATATATAATAAAATAGCACCCAAATAAAAGCAAGCGTATATGATCACCTTGGATGCAGCTATCCAGGCCACCGGTTCAAGATTTATTGGCGCCAATAGGAATAGCACTGAAGTTATAAATGCAACACGCTTTTCGTTTTTGGCAGGATATAGACGCTTTGTAACCTTAGTAATGAAAAGGTAAACAAGCAGTGTATTGATCAAGTGAATTAGCACGCTACAGACATGGAAATAGGCGGGCTTATAACCAAAAAACTCATAAATGGTGGAATAGAATAATTGGTTTAATGGCGCATACTGTCCATGGTAAAATTCAGTTAGGATCGCACTAATATTTTTCAATGCCAATCCTCCCTCGGTGTACCTGTTCAAAACAAAAATCTGATCATCCCATCCGATCAAAAAACTAAAAGATGCTACAGGAGAAAATACGATGACGCCTGTAATTAACAGAACATAAAAGTGAATACGTAGACTAGATTTTTTTGAACGGTAATTAATATTGGGATAAAATCTCATAGGTAAAGGTTAGGTTATAGAACAAAAATGCATATTTTAAATAAATTTGCACAACATGAGACCTAAACTAATATCATCTTCCACTTCCACTCCTGGTTATTACTATGGCCTTATCAACGGAAACTGGGCAATGATTATATCTATATTGTTGTTGCTATATTTAATTTTCTGCTGGACATTTAAGCTAGATGATTTGCCTGGATTGCACGGAGACGAAGCATGGTTTGGACTGAAAGCCTACCATTTAATGGAGAGACCTATAGAAAAGCTAACCGGTATGAATTATTATACTGGAATGTTGCAAACATGGACTGCAAGCTTTTTTTTTTAATTTTTTTAAAATAAATGTTTTCAATCTTAGAATAGGAGGCGTATTGTTTAATAGTTTAGGCCTCCTATTAATCTGGCGTTTTTTGGGAAAAAGATTTCCGGCCGAAAAATCGCTGGTTTTTTTGCTGATAATTGGTCAATCTTCGTTATATCTCACCTCCCCAAGAGTAGCGTGGGAAGTAAATACTTTTACGCTTTTCTTTTCATCTTTGCTATTGATATCGATAGCAAAACTTGTATCTAGGCAAAAGATGCAGAAGCGCTGGATATTTGTTGTTCTGTTTATATGCATGGTTGGCTCTTATAACCATATCATTTTCTCAGCCCTTCCGTTTGCTTTATTTTTTAGTTTTTTCTTCCAGATGCTATTTAATAAAAACACAATGAGCCTTAAATATGTGCTACTTTTCGCAACAGCTCTTATAGATATTGTTTTACAGTTGCTTATCTTTAAATATTTAGAGATAAGATATATGTCATTTGTCATATATTACCCTGTATTATTGCTTTTAATGTTGTTTATTCAAACACAACTGCTTTCTAAAACAAACTTATTAAAATCCAAAAGCCTTAAGGTTAAAACTGATAAAAGGGTAATCTTAATAGTGTCTATTATTGTAATCCTGTTTTTCATTTACTTTCACGGAAAAGCATTTTTTGAGACACTGGCAAGCTACAAAGTTTACATGCAATATTATTCATGGGTAAGTGGGCTATGGATAATTGCTTTATCTATAATTTGTGCAGCTACCTTTGCTTTTTTTCTCTTTAAGGCAATCTACAAGGATGTTTTTAGTGATAAGCCCTCTTTCCATACCATATTTTTGTTATGCTATTTGGCTGTATTTCCTTTTTATACTACTAGCAACTCCTATCGTTATTACCTTGAACTACATTTAATTGTCGCTTTACACTTAGCAGTTGTGGGTCTTGCCAGTTTTAGAATTGCTTGGCAGAGGCTACTGGTTTGTATGCTTATTATATCGGTATTTGCCACATTATACACGCACCTGAAAATATTCAACAACAGGCGTCAAGACAAGGCCCTGTACTTTTCTATAGGTAACTCACAAACGGAAACATCTGCTCATTTTTCATCCAAAAAGCCACTAATCCAGTTTTTAAAAGAAAACAAGGTTGACAGTGTGATCATTCTTGATAGCCAAGCTTACTTTTTGAAAGTACCCATCAACTTTTACAGGATAACCCAACCATGGCCAGTAACTAAAGGAAAAAAAGCATTGTTAATGTATCAGCGTACGGACAAGAACAAAGGCGGAATTATTTATTTTCTAGCGGATTAATCAATAACATTGGCCTCAAAAACATAAGTTTGCCGGTCCTTTAAATCTTTATTATAGAAACCATAAAGAAAAAAAGTAAAATCGGGAATACTCTGATAAACTTTCCTTAAGCCAATACTTTTTAGGTATTCCAATTCTTTAGGTCCAGCAATCTCTTTTGCTTTTATGATGTAAATGTGTCGCCTGTTTCTGGAAACATCATTGTAAACCAGGTCTTCCTGCCAAATATTCACGGCATGATTCTGTTTAAAGCCAACGCTGCTATAAAAGGTGTTTTGTATACCTTGCCAATCTATAAATGGATATACTTTACCAATTAACGTAATTTTCAATTTTTTTTGATCATAATGCCTGTGAATATACTCAGCTACTACTACTCTGCCATTTCCTGCACCTGTTGAAGAAACAGCAACCAAACCAAATATATTTACTATACTCAATAAGGCAAATATAATACTGCCCATTTTTAATTTAGTATTACCACTTGCTTTTGATATTAGCAAACTAGCCTTTTGAAAACCTAATATCAGGATTAAAGGGCAAAGGTTTGCCAAAGTGAATAAAAAACGAAGTTCCTTATGTGGAATTAGGGAATGAACCAGTAAAAATGGTATGCAAACCCAAACAATTATATTTTTTGAATAATAGTAACATATCAAACAAAATGAGACTAAGATAAGGAGGCCGAATATCCCAAGAGCCTGTAGAATATAGAGAAAGTATTGGTAGAACGGTGATGTTCCAAAATTGCTTGCAATGCCTTTGATGATATTCGCATCAAAGTAATTAAACAGGGTAAACCCCCATGCTCCGTAAAGCCAAAAATCTATGAGCACCCCAATGATAAGAACGGTCAATATTCCAAATGATAACCTTAAGATGTTTATTATGCTTCTTTTTCGAACCAATAAAAGCCACAGGAACAAACCTGCTACAAATAGCAGTGATTGGTATCTGAAAAGGATCGCCAATCCAAGCACAATTCCCATAAAAACAGTTTTGTTTCTTTTCTCACAGTAATTTGATTGGTCAAGAAGCACCAGCGAAGACATCAACATCAGCCCGGAAAGATTTTCAGAGGAAAATCGGATATTGATATAAGGAAGAAACCATAAAAGAAACGATGCTGCAATAAAAGTATTTTTTAACTGCGCAGATACATATTTTTTATAGGTTAACACAAAAACATAGAGCACATAGCTTGAAAACAAACCTGTTAAAGCACGGAGTATAAATGCCAGATTATACCCGTCATCAATACCAAGAGCATGACAGACCTTGAAAATCAGATAGCAAATCAAAGGCTGTAGCCCCGGCCTTATTTGTGCATTGAACTCCCATGCTAATTTATTCACCGATACCAAACCTAACTTGTAGTTGGCAAATTCTATGATTTGAAAATGCTCATCTTCCTGTATATAGCCTGAGCTTTTATAGGCCATAAATAAATAAAATATAACCACTAACAACAGAAAAACTATGTTAACAGGTTTGGGATTCTGTAGTATGTTTTTCGTGGCAAAAGTCATGACAGGGATTGAAGGTATATATGCTAAGGTTAAATCAATAATAGCAATTAATAATTGTTTTTTTCTAAAGCAATGATACGAGGCTAATCTAGCCTGAACCAAATTATTGATAATTTAGTAGCATAATGTTGAATTTTAATATATTTATCATCATAAGTACTTGTAATAAAAGCACCTAATCTACCCTCTATGAAAAACCATGAAAGTATAGCCATTATTATAGGTGGTGGACCAGGTGGTCTTACCGCAGGCTATGAGCTGCTCACCAGGGCAGCTATCAAACCTATGGTTCTAGAAATGTCTTGTCAGGTTGGCGGTATTTCAAAAACTGTTAACTATAAAGGAAATAGAATAGATATCGGAGGGTATAGGTTTTTCTCTAAATCAACGAGGGTTCTGAGATGGTGGGAAATGTTTTTGCCAACGCAAGAACCTTCCAATGGTAGTACAGCAGAAGGGCAGCAAGTGGCAACGATAGACCCAGAATCCACAGATAAAGTAATGTTGGTCAGAAATAGAGTTTCAAGGATATTCTATCTGGGAAGATTTTTTGACTACCCACTAACTTTGAATACGGCAACATTAAAGAGCCTGGGAGCAGTAAGAGTAATCAAAATTCTTACATCCTATCTTAAATCCCGTTTATTCCCCATTAAAAAAGTCAAAAGTTTAGAAGATTTTTTTATCAATAGATTTGGCCGGGAACTTTATGCGTCTTTTTTTAAAGATTATACCGAAAAGGTCTGGGGTGTTCCATGCAATAAGATAAAGCCAGACTGGGGCGCACAAAGGATCAAAGGATTGTCTATATCCAAAACACTTTTGCATGCCCTAAAAATGACCTTTCCCAAAGGATTTTTTCTCGATCAGCAAAGAACAGAAACGAGCCTCATTGAAAAGTTTCTGTACCCCAAATACGGGCCCGGTCACCTATGGGAAAATGTGGCAGATGAAATATGTCAGAAAGGAGGCCGGATACTACTGCATAGGGAGGTAATACAGATCAATTGGGAAAGTGATTCCGAGGTGGTCGTCAAAGTAAAAAACTGGGAGGACAACAAAATTGAATATTATCGGGGCAATTATTTATTTTCAACAATGCCAATCAAGGATCTAGTTTCTTGCCTGGGTTTAAAAGCACCTGCCAAAGTACAGCAAATAGCCAAAGTGTTTAGCCTATAGGGATTTTATAACGGTGGGGCTACTCTTAAAGGATCTGAAAATTAAAGACCATAAACAAAACAGGGTAAGAAAAAACTAATAGCAGACAACTGGATCTACATCCAGGAAAAGAAGTTGCTATAGGCAGGTTACAGATATTTAATAACTGGAGCCCTTATATGGTGAAGAATCAAGAGCATATTTGGATTGGGTTAGAGTACTTTTGTAATGAGGGTGACCATTTATGGTCAATGAATGATAAAGAATTTATCAGTTTTGCCATTCGTGAGTTAGCTGAAATCGGCATGATTTTAGAAAACGACGTACTTGACAGCACCATTATAAGGGTGCCTAAAGCTTATCCGGCTTATTTTGGAACATACGATCAGCTTCACGATATTGTCGAATTTACCGATACCTTTAACAATATGTTTCTAATTGGCCGAAACGGAATGCACAAATATAACAATCAAGACCATTCCATGTTGACGGCAATGGTAGCGGTTGACAACATCATTTCAAATCAAAAAGACAAAAAAAATATCTGGGAGGTCAATACAGAATCTGACTATCACGAAGATGCAAAAGAAAGCAAGTCATAGAATTCTAAAGGTTGATAACCGGATTTTTATATTTTGGCTATTGGTGTATTCAATATGTTCGGTAGCATTTGTATACAAAAACAGGGAAAACCTTAAAATCAAAAACGTTCCTATTCAATATGTTCGGTAGCATTTGTATACAAAAACAGGGCGTCAATTTCTCATGTCACCGTATCTGGACCTAACTTAAAAAAACAGTCGACAAGCTTGCCGTTCAACTCATTTGTAGATGGCCAAAGCGGAGATTATTACTATAGTTTCATTTTGGAAAACACTATCCTGTTTTCAGGAGACGTCCAAATTATTCCAGATGATTGCATAGAAAACATCACTATCAATAATATTGATGTTCCAAAAGTGCTATTTGCCAATAAACAATGTGATTGCGTCAATGGCCAATACCTGAATCTTAAAAGTATTTGATAAAAGGGGAAAACAGGATTCATGTGGTAGTTAAAAATACTCAAGGATTATATGGGCTATATTTGAAAGATATCACTTTTTATGACCAATATGTATTTCTCCTGCTCATTCCTTTTTTACTTTTGCTCACTAACCTGAAAGTATTATTTTTATTGCTAATAGCCAATGTTAAAACGTTATTTACTAAGATGAGAAAGTCAGATTGGGCAGTGATAATCTTGTCATTCCTGCTGTTTATCTTTGTTTATATTACCTATTTATTCGATTTCCCGATTGACTATAGATGGGAGGCAGGTGCGGTTCTGTTATATTCCTACCTGCTTATCCTTTACCTGATCTTCAGCTGTTTTCAGTACAAAATAATAACTGCTGTTTTATTCTCTTTGGCTGTCTTTATTTCAGCTGCTGCCCTAGTTGTCTTTCCTTTCAAGTCTTTTTCTTACGATTATGCCGGGCATTTGGCTTATATACGTTATGTAATGGAAAATGGGCATGCTCCGCTGGATGCTAAAGGTTGGTCATTCTATCACCCCTCTCTTTACTATAGGACCGTTGCTTATATCATGAAGCTTTTCAATGTTTCAATCTCGGCTCCTGAAATCGCCTTCTCGAAATCAATACAGTCCATTTCATTACTTTTGCATGTGATCTACTGTTTTTTCTCTCTTAAAACAATTGATGTGTTATGTACACGAGCAAAGGAAAAGTATGGCGATATAAATGAAAAATTTATAAAACTTGCCTATGTCAGCTCAGCCTGTTTATTTCTTTTTTGGCCCTCTAATTTCATGACTAGCATTAGAATAGGGAACGATTCGATGTTTACGCTTTTCTATGGGATTTCGTTTTATTTTATCATCCGATGGTGGATATCATATGGTGATAAATATTTTTTATTGGCTTTAGTAGCGTCTGCCCTAGCGGTATGGTCGAAAACAAACGGTCTTATCTTATTTGGAGTTCTGGGCCTTCTTTTATTTTGTAAGATCATCAAGCAGGCAAATGTAAAGTGGCGTCTCGGATATCAACTTATGGTATTTATCTTTTTTCTGGTGTGCACCTCTTATTACGCATTTGGTGAAAAACTGTTTTTTTCTCATGCAAATTCCGATACTCCACTAATCGTAGGGAATGCGAACCATTTAGGAGATGGTCTTAGAGTAGAAAATCCGATATCGGTTTTTTTGCCATTTAACCCGGTAAAATTTATAGAATTGCCTTTCACAAGCTCTATGAACCCATCAAAAGGAAGAGATAATTTTTGGTTTTATTTATTTAAAACAAGTATGTTTGGTGAGTTTAATTTCAATAAACTGGAATTAGTTCTTCTAGCTAAGATAATGAGCTTGTTTTTCATCATTACGCTCCAGTTATTTCTTATTGGTTTCTATCTGGTCTCTAGAATAGGAGATTATGCTCCCTTAGCTGTCAGTATCTGTTGTTTAATAGTATCCATGATATTCTTTCGATTTGCCTACCCATATTCTTGTTCAAATGATTTCAGGTATGTTTTTCCGGCAGTTCTACCTTTTGCGTTTATAGTCAGCTCCCTTTTTCTGAGGTGTCGCATTTCAAAGCTGACCGATATTGGGTTGTCGACCATAATATTTGGATTTGTTGGAGCAAGTATTGTGTTTCAAGTATTTTCTATACTCCAGTTCCCAAACATATAAGTTTATTGGAATAGCTACCTTAAAGTAAGGGCATTTTGGAATTCTATTTAAAACCTGAAAACATGAAAAAAATGGCCAATTCTTTTAACCTGATCATTGATACCGTATCTGCCAAACACGACTATAATGCTTATCTATCCTTACTAAAAACTGATGGGGTGATGGTGGTATTAGGTGTCCCACCAGAAGCCTTACCGGTTCATGCCGGTTCTTTGATCTTCGGCAGAAGAAGCTTGGTGGGATCTTTAGTTGGTGGAATTAAGGAGACTCAGGAGATACTGGATTATTGTGCTGAACACCAGATTGTCTCTGATATAGAGATGATTAATATCGATCAGATCAATGAAGCTTATGAGCGTACTTTGAAAGCTGACGTTCATTACCGATTTGTGATTGATATGGCTTCTTTAAAGAATCAATAAAGCCAAAAACCACATAATGGATGCTTTTTTAATACAAAGGGGGGTAATTTTTGAAACCATCCCCTTTGTATTCATTCTAAGCTTCATAAGCCAATTTCATAAATCCCTTCACTTCTTCATTGATATCATCTTTAAACAAAATTCTTAAATGATGATTGAACTGGTGCGCATCTCCTGGAACCTGAGCTATTTTTTGAAAACAAAAATTATCGGGATATGCCTTTGAGAAGGGAAATACGACGTGTAAAAAATTCTTCCCCAAAGCAGTGACCCATGCAATATTCTTTCGATCATTCCTGATGGCAATCATGCTTTTTGTCGGCCTTGCCTCTACCTGTCCTATGGTTTTATAAACGGATACGAAATGTTCATACAAGGTAAGGCTATGGGCTGATTTGTTTTTTAAAAGTTCGAATTCTTTATAATCTTCCATTGGTTATGATACTGGGTCCTGCATAAACATCCCACTCATCATTTTATACAATTCGGGGTGTTTTTTACGAAGCTGTTCCGGCTTTTCAAAGAAATATTCAGAAGCAACGGCTAAAAATTCAGCTTCATTGGTCATCGCATAAGGATTGATATCAGACTTCCCTTTTTCTATACGATGCATCTCCTGGTGAATCATTTTCAGCCAGGGTACCGTATATTCGTGAGCCATTAAAATCTCTGGAACCCCATCGGTGGAACCATCTGATTTATCTAGCAGATGAACAAATTCATGAATAGCCGTATTCTCTTTGCCACTGTTTTTTGAAAATCCTTTTAATAAGGCGGCTCTGGAAAGAATCATTTGACCGTTCATATATCGGTTTCCCACCATACCTGAAATTCTTCGTTCCCCACCTTCATATTGAAATGCCTCGTCAAAAGTGTCTGGATACAAGATTACGCTGCTCAGATTCTTGTATTTCCATCCGGGAAAGCCGAAAATCGGGATGACTGCGCTGGCAGCAATCAGGACTTTATCTAAATCCGAGACCTGGATTCCCACACCTTCGATGCGGGTTTCATCTAAGAAGTAACTGATACAGCTTAAAAAATCAGTTCTTTTAGCTTCACTAAGTTTTTGATAGTATTCCACATGCTGCTGCAAAAGGGCTTTAAAATCCGACTCCATTTTAACCGGTTTTCGCACTTTCTTTTTTCTGAAGAGCAGGTATAGAATGAGTAGAGCGGCAAAAATGAGGATAATAGCTTTCATATCGTTTAGGGAATTTCAAAGCAAATTAAAGCAATAAATCAGAATGAAGAGCTCATCAATCCCCATGGCTTCAAAATCAGTCCAATAAAAAAGATCCCGATGTATGAAAGCATCGGGATCTTTTTATAGCTCCTCTCTGACAATAAGAATAGGATCTGGCCCCTTCTGTTCTTCATTAAATTTCTCCGCAATGGAGCAATAGCCAGAAATCCCCCTTTGTAAAAGCCCAAAGCCCAATACCAATTCTCCGGCGGCTATCAGCGGATGAGAGAAGACGTTTCCCACCCCTTTTAAAAATATAAAGGTGCCGCTCATAATTGAAAGCACTCTTTCCGTTTTACCTAAATTGGTGTTAAGGCCTTCTTTGAGTAAGGTATCTTCTAAAGTATCCTTGATCTCTTCGATTTTATCTGTAATCATTTTCTTAATTTTATTTTTTAATGGATAGCAATGATGATGCCTTTAATTGAAATCATCACAACTTAACTTATCTTAAAATTTAAAATAGCATGTCTACAGAAGTTAAATGCCCAAGCTGCGGTCACTCCTTTCCAATTGAGGAGGTGATGGCAGAAGAATATAAAAATAACCTGCGTAAGCAGATGGTGGAGTTTACCAAAAAGAAAGAGGAAGAGTTTCAAAAAAAAGAGCTTGAATTTAGCAATAAAGAAAAGCAGCAGGCTTTGGCGTTTCAACAAAAGCTGGAGACTGAAAAATCTCAATTGCAGAAACAATTGGAGGAAAGCTTAAGAAAAAGCATCTCCAATGATTTTGAGAATAAGCTGCAAATGTTGGAGAATTCAAATAAGGATAATGAAGAAAAACTAAAAACGCTCAGACAAAATGAGCTTCAATTTCTAAAAAAAGAAGCCGAATTAAAGAATAAAGAAGCTGAAATGGAGCTGGCCATGCAGCGAAAGTTACAGGAGGAAAGAAATACTTTGACAGAGCAAATCCGTAAACAGGAGCATGAGAAAAGTCAGCTCAAAGACACCGAACATCAGCTCCGTTTAAAAGAACTGGAGAAACAGCTGGAAGACCAGAAAAAACTGGCCGACGAGATGCGAAGGAAGGCCGAACAGGGATCCATGCAATTGCAGGGCGAAGTGCAGGAGTTGATTGTGGAGGAATTACTGAGAACCACTTTCCCTTTTGATATGATCTCTGAAGTGGGAAAGGGAATCCGTGGTGCTGATTGCATTCAGGTGGTTCGCAATGGCAGCGGACAGGAATGCGGAAAAATCATTTATGAAAGCAAGCGCACCAAAGATTTTGGTGGTGACTGGGTGGAGAAACTCAAAAAAGACAAAATAAGCGTAGGTGCTGATGTGGCGGTAATTGTCACACAATGTTATCCGAAAGGAATGGACTGCTTTGGCGAAAAGGATGGGGTTTGGGTTTGTTCATTCGAGGAATTGAAGGCGGTTGCATATGTGCTAAGAGATAGCCTGAACAAACTTTTCTCGGCCACAAAATCTCAGGAAAACCGTGGCGACAAAATGCACATGCTGTATGATTATTTGACCAGTTCAGAATTCTCCAGTCAGTGGAATGCCATCAGCGAAGGGTTCATGAGCATGAGAATGAGTATTCAAACCGAGCGTAACGCCATGGAGAAACTGTGGAAAACCCGGGAGAAACAATTGGAAAAGGTGTTGCTGAATGCAGCTCATATCAGTGGTTCTGTGGAGGGAATAGCTGGACAAGACGTGATTAAATTGAATTTGACGAATGACGGGGAAGATGATTTGTTGTTGGAATGAATGAATTCCTTTTTTTCATGAATTGGATTCATCTTCATCCCCTTTTTTCAATTTTAATATTGATTTAGCATTTAATGCCGAGACTACTTTTTTTCCTGTTCTTGCTTCCAATTCCTTCCTTGCAACTTTTGCTACGTTACCCCCTTGTTTAGCAACTTTTTTACTATCCTCAAATGTTTCGGGATTTACTGCTACTGAAATATCTTTTGTAGAGGCTTCTGCTAGCATATTTAAAATTAGCTCGGTATTGGTCATATTATCCCGTAGGTTTTCTTTCTTCAAACCTTTTAGCACTTTGTAATCTTTTGTGCTTTTGTCACTCCATGCTTTGCTGATAATATCTGTAAGCGTTGCAAATTGAACACCTTCTTTTAATCCTCTCCTTTTCCACTCGTCAGTCAATTCTTTTCGTATCTCAATACTTTTCAGCCTTTGGTTAATCCAGTTTTCAGAATAGCCCAATTGTAAGTATTGTTCCAAAGCCCTATCAATGGAAAGTTCTGGGTCTTGCATTTCATCCAATCTTTCGGCAGCCACTTTTGCAAGCCAAAGTTTAAATGGTTCTGCCTTTGGAGATGGAATTGATTGTATCAGACGAAAAAGCTGTTCGGTATCTGCAACATCGGTCATTCGCATTTTACCATCCGGGGCAAGCATTTTCAAACCGTTACAATTTGTAACGGTTTCATTTCCTTCGTCTTTTAACCGTTTTTTCATTACCCGCCAATAAACTTGGGGATTGGGGCTGTTGGTTAAGGCTGATATTACATCCACAATTGATAAATACCATTTCTCAAGCTCTGCATCCCAAATAGTTCTTACTTTTTTTTCGTCAAATATTTTTATTTCGTTTTGCTTTTCCATTTGAATAAGAATCTTTTTGTTCAATATTTACTGCGCTAACATGTAATAACAGCAACATTTTCTTAAATATAATTTTTTTTAAAGAGACATCTCAAAAATTCTGTCCACAACAATCCCAATTAAAAACAAAAGCCCATTTTAATAACCCGGTTGCAACGGCAGCCCACAGCGAGCTTTTTCTGCGAGTGAGGACTACAGCGGAAAACGGGACTATCGGGTTAGATAGCAGAACAGAACCTTTTCAAAAAGATTCAAGAGCAAAGAATCAAGACTCTTATGGATTGGAAAAAAATATAAGATTAGAGTAAGACAATGCTACTCATCCCATCCTTTAGTCCTCACTCATTCTCATCTTTATCACAAGCCTAATGAACCAAATAAAAAGATTAAAGAACAAAGAGACAGGAAGAAAGACACTTATGGATCGGAAAGAAATATAAGATTAAGCCCATGCTACTAATTCATTCCTTCAAAATTCAATCATTTCATCCTTCAAACCTCATTCTTCTATCATTCTCATGAGCCTAATGAACCAAATAAAAAGATTAAAGAACAAAGAGACAGGAAGAAAGACACTTATGGATCGGAAAGAAATATAAGATTAAGCCCATGCTACTAATTCATTCCTTCAAACCTCATTCTTCTATCATTCTCATGAGCCTAATGAACTTATTACTATTCAATCATTTACACATCTCTTGATAATACAAAAACAAAACCCTATCTTTGCGCCCGGTTTAACAATGTTGTTAAACCTTATTTATTATCATGAACCCATTCAATGAATTGGGGATCCGTCATGATATTGTTAATGCGATAACTGAGTTAGGTTTCGAAACCCCAACTCCAATCCAGGAAAGTGCCATTCCGGTTTTGTTATCAGGCAGCAACGATTTTGTCGGATTAGCCCAGACAGGAACCGGAAAGACCGCAGCATTTGGTCTTCCACTTTTAGAACTCATAGACTACAAGAAAAATTTTCCTCAAGCTTTAATTCTTTGCCCAACACGTGAACTTTGTTTACAGATCAGCAACGACATTAAAAATTATGCAAAAAATCTCCCTAACGCAAGTGTGGTGGCAGTATATGGCGGTGCCAATATTGTGAACCAATTGCGTGACATCAAAAGAGGGGTTCAGATTGTTGTCGCGACTCCTGGTCGTATGAAAGACATTTTGAACAGAAAAGCCATTGATTTCTCCCAAGTGAGCTACGTTGTTTTGGACGAAGCTGATGAGATGTTGAACATGGGTTTTCAGGAAGATATTGACGATATTTTGTCAACCACTCCGCCAACAAAAAAAACATGGCTGTTCTCTGCCACCATGCCCCGTGAAGTGAGAGCCATTGCTCAAAACTACATGACCGACCCGAAAGAGTTGACCATGGGAACAAAGAACACCGGAAACGTGAATATCGAACACGAGTATTACATTGTAAAAGCTCGTGATAAATATGCCGCGTTCAAACGTATTGTAGATTATAATCCCGAGATTTTTGGTATCGTATTTTGCCGTACCAAAATTGAAACCCAGGAGATTGCTGAATCCTTGGTAAAAGATGGCTATAACGCCGATGCTTTGCATGGAGATTTATCACAACAACAAAGAGACAAGGTGATGAAGCGTTACCGCGACAGAAGCTTACAGTTGCTGATTGCAACTGATGTAGCTGCCCGTGGCATTGACGTGAACGACGTGACCCACGTCATCAACTATTCTTTGCCTGATGAGATAGAGAATTATACCCACCGTAGCGGAAGAACAGGAAGAGCTGGTAAAACAGGTATTTCTATCGCAATCATCAATTCAAGAGAACTGAATAAAATCAGACATATTGAAAAAGTGATTGGCAAACAATTCACCAAAGCAGAAATCCCTAGCGGATTTGACGTGGTGGAAAAACAACTCTTCGGTTTGGTTCACAAAGTGCATCAGGTAGAGGTAAATGATCAGCAAATTGATCAGTATCTACCAAGAATTATGGATGAGTTTGCCGACATGAGCAAAGAAGACATCATCAAACGTTTTGCTTCTTTGGAATTCAACAGATTCTTGGATTACTATAAAAATGCCCGTGATTTAAATGCTGCCGCAGATGACAGAGGCGATAGAGCTGAGCGTGGCGAAAGAGGCGGACGTGGTACAAGTGCCGGATTTACCCGCTTGTTCATCAATTTAGGTGCGGTGGATGATTTTACTCGTGGAGATTTGTTGGGTTACATCTGTAACAACACAGGTATCAGCGGAAGATCTGTTGGTAAGATTGATATGAAAGGAGTTTTCTCTTTCTTTGAGGTAGAGAGCGATTTAGTCGATAAAGTGACAGCAGCTTTCAAACCCATTGATTTCCACGGCCGTGATGTAAGAATTGAAGTGTCAGGTGAAGCAGGAAGTTCTGAAGGCGGAGAGAGGAGAAGAAGCGGAGGAGGCTCCGGATATGGTGGTAACAGAGAACGTAGTGGTGGCGGAAGAAGAGATGGCGGAAATTCAGGCGGCGGTTTCAAAGATTTTTCTGGCAAAAGAAGAGACGATAAAAAAGACGGCGGAAGCCGAGGCGGATATGGCGGTGGTGGGAGCAGACGGCGTAATGACAGATAATTATAGTTGATTTTTTTATTTAAAGGGTTCCAGAATTTTTGGAACCCTTTTTTCATGCTCAAATCCGCGTCGATGAAATAAGTTCATGGGAATGGAGTTATTGGGTTATGCTTAAACTTTTAACACTTTGGATGCTATTATTCTGCCTTTATGCCCGGGCTCAATATCCATGCTTAAGTGGTGATTGTGCTAACGGAATAGGAAGCTATAAAACCAGTGGAGGAGATTTATATGAAGGTTCTTTTAAAGAAGGGCTATTTGAAGGACGTGGGAAAGTAAAACTAAAAGACGGAAACATTATTGAAGGTGATTGGAAAAAAGGTTTGCCCTACCAGGGGAATATCACTTTTTTAAATGGCGATAAATATGTTGGTGAGATAAGCGATTTTAATCCCCACGGCAAAGGGAGGTTTATATTCGCTAGTGGGAATATTTATGAGGGCCAATTTTCTGATGGTAAAATGATTGGAAAAGGACAGCTTTTTTATAAAGACGGGAGAAAATATACTGGCGACTTTTTATTCAATAATTTATATGGCAAAGGGATTTTAACCTATCCAAATGGTAACTCCTATACTGGCGATTTCATTGATGGGAAAGCACAGGGTCAGGGAGTTTTTATAAATCAGAAAGGGGCTTATAATGGTCAATGGTTTAAAGATGAATATCAGGGAAAAGGGACCTATGAATTTATTAATGGCGATGTGTACACTGGCGATTGGGTGGAAGGCCTATGTCATGGGCAAGGCACGATGATTTACAAAAATGGAAATAAATACATTGGAGGTTATATTAAAGGACAAAAAGCTGGTAAAGGAAAATGGATAAGTGCAAAGGGAGTCACCTATGAAGGCAATTTTGATCACGGCCTTAAAAACGGAGAAGGTGTGGTCACTTACCCTAACGGCAGCAAACTAAAAGGTGTTTTCAAAGATGATCAGTTAATTCGCAAACTTTAACGAAAGCTATTTAGTCCATCTTTTCATAACCTCCCTCTGTTAAGGAAGCACTACGGGCTTCGCAATCATCCTCAATCAGTTTGAATTTCAAAACATGGTCTTTAATGGAGAACAAATATTTCCCGGTTTGACTGCTGCCACAAGGACTTGTTCCTGATATTTTTTTATACCTGATGGTATCTCCAGAAATTTGGTAAGAAGTGGACTCAATCACTTTGCCTCCAACGTGCACATAGCAGATATCGTCCTGATAATCAAAAATGGCATCTACAGGATCAGGAGCCAATAAAACACCCCTCCATTTTGTATTATTCAGGGGATTATCGGAAGATTTGAAAGCAAAAAGAGAGGTTAAACAAAGAATGAAAATCAGCTTTTTCATATTCATCAGCTTTTAAAACACCTTTGAAGGTACTCAATCCCCCTAAATCAATGAAATATCTTTTATTCACAACAGTGGATTCTTTAAGAATTTAAAAATGTACTCCAGAAATTAGAGTATTGATAAATCTATGAAAGCTCATCGGCGAGTAGTTTCATTTCTATATGGGGAGAATGTTTCTCGTATAATATAGCATAAACTGCTCTTGCGATAGGCATGTTCACTTTGTATTGTTTGTTGATTTGATGGATGGAATTCACAGCGTAGTAGCCTTCGGCCACCATGTTCATCTCTAGCTGGGCGGATTTGACGGTATAGCCTTTGCCTATCATATTACCAAAAGTCCGGTTTCGACTGAACTGCGAATAAGCAGTCACTAATAGATCGCCTAAATAAGCTGATTCTTTAATATCCCGGTTAATAGGATGAATCTCGTCTACAAACTTTTTCATTTCACGAATGGCATTGGAGATGAGTACGGCCTGAAAATTATCGCCAAAACCAACACCATGGCATATTCCGCTGGCCACTGCATAGATATTCTTCAATACAGCGGAATATTCTGTTCCATAAATGTCATCAGAGATATTGCACTTGATGTACCTTGTGCTGAGGAGCTTTGAGAAGTGGCAGGCGAGTGATAAATCCTGGCAGGCGATGGTGAGATAGCTCAGCTTCTCTAAAGCAACTTCTTCTGCGTGACAAGGTCCGCTGATCACTATCACATCTCCCAGCGGGATTTGATAACGCTGATGCATAAACTCTCCGATGATCAGATTTTCATCCGGTACAATCCCTTTGATGGCGGAAATAATTTTCTTGCCTCTCAGATCTTCCGGAGTTAAATCCTGAAAAGCTTCCTTTAAAAATGCCGCCGGAACGCTTAAGAGAATCATATCAGCTTTGATGATGGCTTTTTTAATCTCTGTGCAAACATTCTCCGGATGAACCTTCACTTCCACAGAGGAAAGATAATTGGGATTGTGCCTGTATTTGCAAATATGTTCCACAGCAGCCTTGTTTCTCATCCACCAAAAAATCTCTTTTGGTTCGATATTATCACTTAACATCTTCACCATCGCTGTGGCCCAACTGCCTCCTCCAATAATCGCTATCTTATTTAGGTCACTTTGCATATCAGTTTTTATGAATATTAAATTTAGGTGCTTTTGGTCAATTATGAGCAATTTAAACAAAAAAATCCCGAGCTGCCTTCATAGCAGATCGGGACAAATTAATCAATTATATGGAATTAACTATTTAGTTTCAGAAGTGAAAAGTTTGCTTTTATCAACCACTTCCACCACATCTTTATCTTTTAAAGTTTTGGAGATGGCAGCATAAGGAGCACTGACCACCTGTTGTCCTAGCTTCAATCCCGAAAGGATGATGATGTTCTGATCATCCTGAATGCCGGTTTTAACTTCCACCTGCTTTACCTTGCCAGCCTCCACAATAAACACATATTCTTTTGCAAGGGGTTTAGTCTTCTCTTTTTTATCATCTGATGAATCATCGGCGGCTGGCCCATCCACTTTCGCATCTTTTGGTTTTTCCTCTTCCCGAACGGTCACAGATTGTATAGGCACAACCAGTCCTGATTTTTTCTCTGTTTGGATATCAACTGTAGCGGAAAGCCCAGGTCGGAATGGAGAATTCGTTTTGCCTTTGTTCGCTAAATCTTCATAAGATATAGGAAGAATACGAACTTTCACAGCAAAATTCGTCACCTGATCTGCACTGGTGCCCACTATATTCGCTGAACTTGCAATTTCGGTCACTATTCCTTTAAATTTCTTATCAAGAAAAGCATCTACTTCAATGATGGCAGTATCGCCGATACTTAACCTGTTGATGTCATTTTCATTCACATCCACATTTACTTCCATGCTGTTGAGGTTGGCGATGGTCATGATCTCAGTTCCGCTCATTTGAGCGGTACCCACCACTCTTTCGCCCTGTTCCACAGAGAGTTTGGAAACCACTCCATCAACCGGGGCGTAAATGTTGGTTCGGGCTAAATTATCGCTCGCTTCTTTTACCCCGGCACCAGATTGTTCCAAACCAAATTTGGCGCCTATCAGACTTTGTTTCGCTGATTCCAAATTTGATTTCGCAGTGAGGTATTCTGCCTGGGCGGCATCAAATTCTGATGCGGAGATCACCTTGTCTTTATACAGGGTTTGATTTCTTTTAAAACGGGCCTCTATATTTTTAAAGTTGGCTTCGGCCTGAACAATTTGTTGCTGAGCACTGGCCACGGCAGCTTTTTGAGCATTATAAGAAGCTACGGTTCTGTCATAACCTGATAAAAGAATGTCGGGCTTTATACGGCAAAGCAGTTGACCTTTTTTTACAGCATCACCTTCCTTCACTGTTAATTCCACGATCTCTCCGGATACTTCAGGGCTTAATTTCACTTCCACTTCCGGCTGTATTTTTCCGCTTGCCGAAACTGTTTCAATAATGCTCTTATTCTCAGCCTTGGTCACAGCAACCTGCGTGGTTTTGCTTTTCCCTATCCAGCCCATCTTGTTAGCTACAATGGCCAGAACCACCAATACACCAACTATGATGAGTACATTTCTAAGCGTCTTATTCATTTTATAGGATTTTTTAAAAGTTTGATTCTAAATTAATTAAAGGGTCAACGGGTTTCCAAGATAGAAGTCAATCACTTTGCTTCTAAATATCACATTGTATTTTGCCTGTATGAAATCAAATTCAGCTTGGTTGTAATTTGTTTGTGAAGTGTTTAATTCAATCACATTAACTAATCCCACATCATATCTTTGTTTGATCACATTAAATGCATCTTTAGAGGAGTTGAAAGCACTTTCTGAGGCTGCATAACTTTTTATTGCGGATTTTAAATCCTGAACTGCCTGGTTGATGATTTTATTCAGGTTGTTTTTCGCTAACTGTTCAGAAGCCTGAGCATTTTGATACCTGATTTTGGCTATGTTATAAGAAGACCTTGACCTGTAATTACTAAAGATGGGAATGGATAGATTGAAACCTATTGCTTGTCCAAAATTTTGATTGATCTGATCGGCAAATGATAATTTCTCATTGGTGAGAAAATCCCTGGCATTACTGGAGTAGCTGTTGAAAATCTGACCTCCAAAACTTAATGAGGGGTATAAATTGCCCTTTGCCACTTTTACGCCATATTTAAAAGCTTCTGTATTGTATTCCGCCAATTTAATATCCGGATAATTTTGAACGGCTTTCGTGTAGACATCATATCCAGTATATTTATTTTCAATGGTGGAGGCATCATTTATAACAGGAACTTCAACACTGATGTCCTGTTCAGGATTCATCTCCATCAGTTGCTTTAAATTAAGTAAGGACAGTTCATAAGCATTTTGCGCATTGGTTAGGTTTAATTCATTAGTGGCCACTTGTGCTTTAGCCTGAGAAAGATCAGCTTGTGTATTATTACCGACATCAAAATTCTTTTGTGCTGCATTTAGTTGTTGTTTGGACAGCTCCAATTGTTGTTGACTTGCTTTGATTAAGTCTTCGTTATTAACAATCTGCAAATACGTGGTCACTACTGATAGAGACAGATCATTCTTCACTTTTTCAATATTGCTTTGGTCAGCAGATAAAAAAGATTTATTTTGAAGTATTTGATTTTTCAATGCAAAGCCATTAAAGATCAAAATATTTGATGACAAACTTCCATTTGCAGTGTTTGTGCTTTGGTTTGTTAAGCGTCCTGAAGTTTGATCAAAATACAAACCGAAACGCTTATTGGCGGAAAAGCCGCTGCTTACATTCGGGTACAATTCGTATTTGGACTGTGTTAAATTTTCATCAGTAATAGCCGCTTGGAATTGAGCTTGCTTAATCTGTAAGTTATTTGCTAATGTTCTGTCAACTGCTTGTTGTAAAGTTATTCTCTCTGCAGTAGTGTCCTGAGCTAAAGCAGAAGAAAATGAACAAATCATCAGGACTAATCCCAATAAACTGAAAGAAAGTGTTTTTCTTAATTTTGATACGCTCATTTTATGATTAATCATCTGTAATTTCGTTGCGGTTCTAAATTCGAATTTTAATTGTTTTTATAAGCAATGTATCTGATAAAAACTCCGGCATTTTTAAAAAAAATCTATCCTGAAGATTTAGTTTGGAATAAATCCAGAACTGAAAAATCCATTTTTCTGACTTTTGACGATGGACCCATCCCTATTGTTACACCGTGGGTTTTAAAAACTTTAAAAAACTTCCATGCAAAGGCCACGTTTTTCTGTATTGGAGACAATATCGTAAAACATCCGGAAGTTTTCGCACAGCTTAAACAGGAAGGTCATTCCGTGGGAAATCATACTTTTAATCATTTGAACGGATGGAGAACAGATGATGATGTTTATTTAAGTAATTACGAAAAATGTCAGAAACTTGTTCCAACAAACCTTTTCAGGCCACCTTACGGCAGGATTAAATTTTCTCAGGTAAAAAAAATTTTAAAAACCCCACAACTCGGGAAGGAACATGCAGTTCATGACGATAAACCTCTTATCATCATGTGGGATGTGCTGAGTGGCGATTTTGACACCAAGCTGGCACCAGAGAAATGCCTGAAAAACGTCTTGAAATATACGGAGAATGGTTCTGTCATTGTTTTTCACGATAGCTTGAAGGCATGGGATAGGTTAGCCTATGTTTTGCCTAAAGCTTTAGAACATTGGTCAAAAGAAGGGTTTTCTTTTAAAGCACTTTAGCAGGTGATGAATTTAAATAGAAACCTTCCAAATTGTATTTGTTTACATAATAATAGAACTCGTGAAAGCAATTTTTTCTAAATTAGCAACTGAAAATAATTCAGGCACAAATAAAAATCAATACAATAATGGCATTTGATTTAGAGATGATCAAAAAAGTTTACGCTGGTTTAGGAGGCAAGATTGACGCTTCCCGAAAAACGGTTGGTAAACCACTTACATTAACAGAAAAAATTCTTTACAGCCATCTTTGGGATGCTGGTGCAAAACAAGCTTACCAGAGAGGAGTGGATTATGTTGACTTTGCGCCGGATCGTGTGGCGATGCAGGATGCAACTGCTCAAATGGCACTTTTGCAATTCATGCAGGCAGGTCGCCCGAAAGTGGCGGTGCCTTCAACTGTGCATTGCGATCACCTGATCCAGGCAGAAGTTGGTGCCGACAAAGATTTAGCGACGGCGAACATTCAGAACAAGGAGGTATACGATTTTCTTTCCTCTGTCTCCAATAAATATGGTTTAGGTTTTTGGAAACCTGGAGCCGGGATCATTCACCAGGTTGTTTTAGAAAACTATGCTTTCCCTGGTGGGATGATGATTGGAACCGATTCTCACACGCCCAATGCAGGCGGATTAGGAATGGTGGCGATTGGTGTGGGCGGTGCAGATGCCTGTGATGTGATGGCAGGTTTAGCTTGGGAGTTGAAGTTTCCTAAACTGATTGGTGTTAAATTAACCGGAAAAATGTCAGGATGGACTTCAGCAAAAGACGTTATCCTGAAAGTGGCTGGCATTTTGACCGTAAAAGGGGGAACAGGTGCCATTGTAGAATATTTTGGCGAAGGTGCCCGTTCTTTATCTGCAACCGGTAAGGGAACCATCTGCAATATGGGAGCCGAAATTGGAGCAACCACTTCTGTTTTTGGATATGATGAAAAATCAGAAGCGTATTTAAGAGGAACTGAAAGAGGGGACATTGCTGATTTAGCAAATGAAGTTAAAGAATATTTAACAGGTGACAAGGAGGTCTATGCAAATCCTGAGCAATATTTTGACCAGGTAATAGAGATCAATCTTTCAGAATTGGAACCCTATGTGAATGGACCATTCACTCCGGATCTGGCTTGGCCGATATCAAAATTCGCCGCTGCTGTGAAAGAGCACAACTGGCCGGCCGAATTGGAAGTGGGCTTGATAGGTTCTTGTACCAATTCTTCTTATGAAGATATTTCAAGAGCAGCTTCCTTGGCGCAACAAGCCATTGATAAAAATTTAAAGACAAAATCAGAATTTACCATCACTCCGGGCTCCGAAATGGTACGTTATACTGTGGATCGTGATGGTTTCCTTTCCACTTTCACTGAAATGGGCGGCGTGGTTTTAGCGAATGCTTGTGGGCCATGTATCGGACAATGGGCTCGTCATACAACAGACCCGAGTAAGAAAAATTCCATCATCACTTCTTTCAACCGGAACTTCGCAAAGAGAAATGATGGTAACCCAAATACCCATGCATTCGTGGCCTCTCCGGAGATTGTGACTGCCATGGCGATTGCCGGAAATTTGACTTTCAACCCGCTTACCGATACCTTAACCAATGAAAATGGCGAGCAGGTAAAATTGGATGAGCCAAAAGGATGGGAGATGCCGTCAAAAGGTTTCGCCGTGGAGGATGCCGGTTATCAAAAACCGGCGGAAGATGGTTCCGGAGTGAGTGTGATTGTTGATCCTAAATCATCCAGGTTACAATTGCTGGAACCTTTTGCAGCATGGGAGGGCACAGACTTGAAAGGATTGAAGTTATTGATCAAAGCAAAAGGAAAATGTACCACAGATCACATCTCTATGGCCGGCCCATGGTTGAAGTTCCGTGGGCATTTGGATAATATCTCCAATAATATGCTGATTGGTGCCATCAATTTTGCAAATGATAAGTCTGACACTGTCAAAAATCAATTAACCGGAGAATATGGACCAGTTCCTGCCACACAGAGGGCTTATAAAGCTCATGGAATTGGCTCAGTGGTGATTGGCGATGAAAATTATGGTGAAGGTTCCTCCAGAGAACATGCGGCAATGGAACCACGCTTTCTGGGTGTAAGGGCTATCATTGTGAAGTCTTTTGCCCGTATCCATGAAACTAATCTTAAAAAACAGGGAATGCTAGGTTTAACTTTCTCCAACCCCGCAGATTATGATAAAGTTCAGGAGGATGATGTGATTGATATCAACGGATTGAATGACTTTGCTCCAGGCAAACCATTGACGGTTGTATTAAATCATAAAGACGGTTCCACTGATTCTTTTGAAGTGAACCACACCTATAATAAGCAACAAATTGAATGGTTCAAAGCAGGTGCTGCCTTAAACATCATTCGTAAGAATATGGTGGCTTAATTAGCTATCCAGATACAATTAACAATCCTGTCTTTTAAAAAGGGGCAGGATTTTTTGTAAAAGTGAATGATGATTTTTCTGAATGAGAATGTTAAACAGAACGGTAAAGCTAGTCATAAAATCTCCAGCTCAGCCCGAATTTAGCGGAGGGGTAAGGCATTGGATAACGGTTAACAGTATAATAACCATTGCTGAACAAACCTTTATTCACATAATCATATCTTAGAAAGATATTCACCCGCTTCCAGTTGGTTCTTGCCCAAACATCCGCGATTGGATAGGTGTCAAACTGCACGGCATCGCCATTGTAAAACTGTCCGATGGCTGGTGCATAGGAAGGAGCGGTGTATTTACTGAAATAGCTCACATCCACACCAAATTCTGCCTTGAGCACTTTGAAAAAGACATTATGGAAATAAAAGCTATGGAATGTGTAAATCTCAGGTGTCCTCAACACACTTTCAAAATCTGTTTTCTGATACACCAGGTAATTCTCAAAAGTGAACTTCCCGAAATGGAAATCTTTCCTTAAACTCAGTTTTAAAAGATTGATCTTACTGCCCAATTGTGCAGGATAGGCATCACCGTCATCTCCCTGAGAGAAATACAAATGATTTGCCACCAGGTAATACTCCGCTTTAGCCAGGAAATGATATTTGGGATTTACAAAAGAGAATCCTAAATGCTGGGTTTTAACTTTGTCAAAATTTAAATTCCATTTATAATGATTAGAGATTTGCCTTTCAAAAGTAATAGCCGGACTTTGATTTTGAGAATAAGCTTCTAAAATGACGCTGCCCACGGTCTTGCTCAGCTTAGTCTCTAATTTAGCTTCGTATAGGAAATCTCCAAAATCTCTGCCCTGTACAATTTGTTTTACATCTAAGTTCAGACTTGCTTTATCATTAAAACTATAGTCAGCATCTCCTTTCAGTGTGATATTTTGGAAATCAGGCTGGTAATCGAATTGCTGATACTTATAGAAATCATGTTGCAAACCCACATTGACCTTCAATTCGTTTTTAAGGAAAGAGACGCTATTACCCCGCAAATAAAAACTATAATTGAATTCATTCTGCAAGTGTTCAACAATGGTGGAATCTGAAGTTTTTGAGGAATCTTGATAAATATAATAGTTCTTTAAAAGTGCTGAAGCATCAAATCCCTCATTGGTAAAAAAGTATTTTTGAGTGTTAAACAGCAATTTATAGCTTACCCTTTGGGTTGGCAAAACGTTGGAATTGCTGTCAATGGATTTTTGTTTACCAATATTATAAAATTGTTTCAGATAAAGGCTATTATTCCTCCAGTTATGCCTTGCGGTGTTCAATCTTGCATTTTCGTATTCAGGACCAATGTTGGTGGTAGTGGTAAAAATCGAATCGTTTAAAATGGATCCATTATCGTAGGTCTTCAGGTTATTGAAAGTGCCGTTTGCCAGTAAAGTATACCTTTTGTTTTTAGATTCATACCAGGTCCAAAAGGCAGCATTTAGATGATTTACGGTAAGTTTATCGGCATTTTTAGCCGGCGCACCATAATACGGTCGAGAACCTATTTTCGCAAAGCTAGCACCGATATTCCAATTTGGTTTTATATTTTGTGAATGAATGACGTGAAAGGTTTGTTCGGTTTGCCTTCCAAAAGAAGTGGTGGTGAAATACAATTCGGAATAGGGGGAGCGGGCTCTGTAATAGGTGATATCTTCCGGATTCAACAGATATCGGTCGTAATAATGATAGCCTACATCAAAACCAATGGTTTTTGCTGGTTCAAATAACAGATCCCGGTAAGCCAAACCATTCAATCCTAAATTCATCGTAGGATGTTCGGGCTGGTCTATCACCCTGTACCTCTGAAAATCTTTCGTGGTGGTGTCCAACAGAAACAACCTGGTACTATCTCTTAAAAACCGTTCTTTGGTAACTTTAATGTATTTAGAGGTGTAAACGATGGAATCTCTCTTTGCGTCCAGCTTCGCTCTCAGCGAGTCAATGTTCTCGTCGGAATTCTCTGCTGTAGGATTCTCTCCCCTTTGTGTTGGAGAAGGAAAAGGTACGGATCGCGGAGGCAAAACCTGAGCAACGGAGACTCCATATAAAGAGATGAATGCAAAAAGGAATAGAAGTTTTTTCAAAATTAAAGTTGTAATATCAGCTCTTTTAAAATAGTGGTCATCTTGGGTTCGGCTTCACCTGCAACTCTGATGATCTCCTCAACAGACACCGCCTGCAAGCTTTCCGGAAAACCCTCATCTGTTAAAACAGAAATTGCAAAAACGGGTAAACTCATATGATTGGCGACAATCACTTCAGGAACCGTGCTCATTCCCACCGCATCGGCACCAATGATTCTTAAGTATTTATATTCTGCTTTAGTCTCTAAATTTGGCCCGGTCACAGACACATAAACGCCTTTATGGCAGTTTATATTCTTTTCTTTTGCGATGCTGATCGCTTTTTCAATTAAAATGGGATCATAGGGTGCACTCATATCTGGGAAACGCGGACCTAACTCCTCGTAATTAGTTCCAAGCAGCGGATTATCAGGCTGAAGGTTGATATGATCTTCGATAATCATCAAGTCCCCCTTTTTGAATGTCGGATTTAAAGCACCACTGGCGTTGGAGACGAATAACTGTTTTATGCCCAACATTTTTAAAACTCGAACAGGGAAAGTGATCTGTTTCATGTCATAGCCTTCGTAATAATGAAGCCGACCTTGCATAGCCACTACTTTTTTTCCGGCCAAAACTCCAAAAATCAGTTTCCCGGAATGAAACTCTAAAGTGGAGATAGGGAAATTAGGAATATTGGAGTACATCAACTGGTACTCCACCTTTATTTCATTTACCAGGGCACCTAATCCGGTTCCAAGTATGATGCCCACTTCTGGACTGAAATCTCCTATTTTATGTTTGATGAATTCAACTGATTCTCTGATGTAATTGAGCATATTCTTTGATTAAATTATCGAATTCTTTTTTTTTATCCTCGTTGATGCTGATGGAGATCGGCCATTCATAAATCGGACAATCCCTCAGAATCTGTCTAAACTCCTCAGCCTTTAATTTTACCGCATCTTTTTGTGTGGTGATGATAATTTTATCAGGATCGGAGATCGCTTCAAAATCGGTCACAAGTTTAAGCATATTTTTTTCGGTAAAAGGATGATGATCTGCATAGGCGTGATGAATGATTGCCCCACTATATTTTCTTATTTCTCCCAATAAAGGAGATGTTTTAGCGATGCCGGTGACCAGGAGAACCTGGGTGCCTGGCTTAATTTCATCTGATTTAAAAGGCTTGCCATTAAAGATATGCCGTAACTCTGTATCATAAATGATAGAACTGGAGAAAACCTGTTGATGCGGAAATGATTTTATATCAGTAAGGATTTTTTGTCGTTCGGCGGAAGAGATATTTTCAGGTGTTTTGGTGATGATCAGGATGTCAGCTCTTTTGCGTTCGCTGAAAGGTTCACGATAGTTTCCTGTCGGCAATAATAATTTTGTTTTTTTAAATTGTTGGTAATCAAACAATAATATACTTAGACCTGGTTTGACCGCCCGATGCTGATAGGCATCATCCATTACTATCAAATCATATTGTTTTTCAATCTTCTCCATTCCTGAAACACGATCTTCACAAACCGCCACTGAAACCTTTGGAAATTTTTGCTTGATTTGTAAAGGTTCATCTCCACTTTGTGTGGCCTCATCATCGGTCTCAACCCACCTGAAACCTTTAGTTTTACGACCATATCCACGGCTTAAAACGGAGATTTGACGATCATTCTTTAATAATGCGATGAGATATTCCACCATTGGCGTTTTGCCGGAACCTCCAACCTCTAAATTCCCAACAGAAATGATCCGTGTTTTGAATTCGTGACTTTTTAGCCAGCCCCAATCATAAAAGCAATTACGTAATAGAATAATACAACCATAAATGAGTGAAAAAGGAAATAGAAGATATCGAAGAATCTGCATTAGAAATTCTAATTCGTAAATTTAGCCAAATTAAAGTTTACAAATAAAACTAATGAAAAAGAATTTATTTCTAATATGGATAGGATTGATGCCATTAACTGCTTTGGCACAAAAAAATGATAGGAGACTGGAAAAGAACTTAACTGATTTGGTTAAAGGATTCAAAGGCGAGGTAGGTATTTATGTGGAGAATTTAAAGACAGGAAGAGCAGCCACTTACCATGCCGATAGTCTTTTTCCAACAGCCAGTATGATTAAAGTACCTCTCATGTGCACGGTGTTTGATGAAATTGAGAAAGGGAATTTAAATTATCAGCAGGAGCTTATTTATTGCGACAGTCTTTTATATGCAGGTTCTGATATTTTAGGCTCTTTTAAGGATGGTGAAAAAATTGCGCTCAGCAAGGTGCAAATGCTCAGTATCACCATGAGTGACAATACAGCAAGTTTATGGCTTCAAAAATTGGTGAGCGGGCAGCATGTCAATAATTGGTTAGCGGACAATGGTTTTTCGGCCCTTAGGATCAATAGCCGAATTCCGGACCGGTTTGATCTTTGGAAAAAGTATGGCTGGGGGATGACTTCTCCCAAAGAAATGGCAGTATTGCTTACTAAAATAAGAGAGGGGAAAGCCGTGAGTCCTGCTGCAAGTGAAAGAATGTATAGAAATTTAGTTAGGATATATTGGGACGGCGAGGCACTGTCTCAGATTCCACCATACATTCAGGTTGCGTCCAAACAAGGTGCCGTGGATGCAGCCAGATCAGAAGTCGCTTTGGTGAATGCCCCTCATGGGGACTATGTTTTCTGTATAACCACCAAAAATCAACAAGACCAAAGTTGGGAATATAATAATGAAGGTTATGCCCTCATCAGAAAGTTATCCAGTATGCTATGGCATTATTATGAGCCAAAATCCACCTGGAAACCGGCGGATGGAATGGAGAAATATCATTAAATCATTTATAAATCTGATTCAGCAACCCCGCTAAACGAATGCCTGCTTTTTGGATCTGTTCTTTATAGATTTCGGCATGATTAGGATAATAGTTATAATCCAGATTCGGGTTTTTCTCCACCTCAGCGTATAATTTGGAACTGATCTGATACGATTCGTAGAGCCATCTAACCAACGGATCACTTTGCCATTGCTTGATTTGAGGGTCACTAACATCATCAAAAGCAGTAGCCATCTCCGTGAAAGTGAAACCATTGTATTCGATTAAACCGCTATCCCACAAAGCATGAAGATTGGTGTCTCTTCCCTGAAACTTAAGTTTTATTTTATTCCCGCCCTGGTCTTCCTCTCTGCTGATATGCATGGGTTGATGTAAATCTCCGACAAAATGAATGATCATTTTTAAAGCAAACGTTTTGTCGGTTTTCGTGCTTTTAGGGTCCTTTAATTGCTGCTCCATTTTCAATAAAGCATGATACACATTCGCACTTGTGTCCGTTTGAACCGCATTCACAAACTGATCGTAGGTCAATCCTAATGGCAGGTTCAAATA
This sequence comes from Pelobium sp., assembly GCA_965218985.1. GTDB lineage: Bacteria > Bacteroidota > Bacteroidia > Sphingobacteriales > Sphingobacteriaceae > Pseudopedobacter. Next base: position 2,546,102 of record CBDCMP010000007.1, on the reverse strand, counting down.
ATGCCATGGTGCGGTATATTTGTATTCATCACTATACCTGATTTCATCAGCATAAGTACTCACCAACGGGATGGATGCTGTTCCCAATAAAGATTTTACAGCTGATCTCGCCTTGGCTGTAAGGTGATTTTCTGCTATTTTAGCAATGGTTCTGTGACCGGTGACTCCCCATGATATCAACAAAGAGGAGGCAATAGCCACAACAAAAGGGAATATTTTTTTAATACGCATATTGAGTTTGAAAACCAAATATAGGAATCGGTATGTGAATGAAGATGTAAATGATCAAATATAACACACTCTTTACAGGTGATTGATCATACCACAATTAGCATATTCAGAAGCGTTAATTTAATTTGACAGGGAGAGAACAGCCTGTTTGGGCTAAAAACTTATCTTTGCCTCTCCGTTATTAAAATTGAGATTTATGTTAAAAGGATTTTTTAAAGTACCTGTACCAACCAATGAACCCATCTTAAGCTATGCTCCCGGGAGCAAGGAAAGAGCACTATTAAAAGACGCGCTAGCTCTTGCCAGAAGTAAAGAGGAGGATATTCCCATGTATATTGGAAGTGAAGAGGTAACTACAGAAAATAAAAGAGCTATTCGTCCGCCACATGATCATGGACATGTATTAGGTTATTTTAATTATGGAGATAAAAGCCACGTGGAGAAAGCGATTGATGCAGCATTGAAGGCAAAAAAGGATTGGGAGGATTTAGGGTGGGAACACCGGGCTTCCATATTTTTAAAGGCTGCGGACTTAATAGCAGACAAATACAGGTATGAATTGAATGCCGCCACAATGCTGGGGCAATCTAAAAACGCTTTTCAGGCTGAGATTGATTCTGCATGTGAGCTGATAGATTTTTTGCGATTCAATGTAAGTTATATGGCTGATATTTATGCGCAGCAGCCGCCGGTTTCACCCCGTGGTGTTTGGAACCGCCTGGAGCAGCGTCCTTTAGAAGGATTCATCTTCGCCCTGACACCATTTAATTTCACAGCTATTGCCGGAAATTTGCCAGCCTCTTGTGCCATGATGGGAAATGTGGTGGTTTGGAAACCAGCCGACACCCAGGTTTATGCCGCGAATGTGGTGATGAAAATCTTTAAAGAAGCTGGAGTACCTGACGGGGTCATCAATCTGATTTATGCCGATGGGCCTGAGGTGGGCAACGTCATTTTTAGTCATCCTGATTTTTCAGGGATCCATTTCACGGGTTCAACAGGCGTTTTTCAACACATCTGGAAAACCATAGGAGCTCATATCCATAAATATAAAAGCTACCCAAGGATAGTTGGAGAAACCGGGGGAAAAGATTTCATCATTGTTCATGCTTCTGCCGACGTGAAAGCAGCTGCGACAGGAATTGTAAGAGGAGCATTTGAATATCAGGGACAAAAATGTTCTGCAGCTTCCAGAGCTTATATCCCAAAATCATTATGGCCGCAAATGAAAGAATCAATGCTTAAAGATGTGAATTCTTTTAAAATGGGGCCGGCAGAAGATTTTTCCAATTTCATCAATGCAGTGATTGATGAAAAATCTTTCGATAAGCTTGCCAAATATTTAGATCAGGCGAAAAAAGATAAGGATGCAGCAGTCATCTGCGGAGGTGGTTGTGATAAATCCAAAGGTTATTTTATTGAGCCCACCATCATCGTGGCTGATGATCCGAAATACACCACCATGTGCGAAGAACTTTTCGGCCCGGTTTTAACAATTTATGTTTATGAAGACGCTGATTTCTCTGCCACTTTAAAATTGGTTGATGAAACTTCCGTATATGCTTTAACAGGAGCTATTTTCGCTCAGGATCGTTATGCCATTGAAGAAGCTTCCATAGCCTTGAAGAATTCGGCAGGGAACTTTTACATCAATGATAAATGTACGGGAGCTGTGGTGGGTCAGCAACCCTTTGGTGGCGCTAGAGGTTCAGGAACCAATGATAAAGCCGGCAGCATGATCAATCTATTACGTTGGGTTTCACCAAGAACCATTAAGGAAACTTTTGATCCCCCGGTTGATTACAGCTATCCGTTTTTGGCTAAAGAATAATTTGCTTCAGTTGCCTTTATTTTAAGAGGATTTCACAGCTATTCAGCTTTTTTAGGAGAAGGTGGTTCTATACAGGATGACTGATGAATATAGAACCACTTTGCATCAATTTCGGCCTATCAATTCAATTTTTCCGCTTGGGCCGGAACGAAAGTTGACTTGCTATCAACCTTGTCACAAACATCGTATCAGCCTTAGCTTCATAACCCTTTATGAGTTGTTGGCTTTCCACTGTCAGATTGAATTTTTCACTCAGCCACTCCACCTGTTCTTCGTTCTCTTCTTTGAAAACCGAGCAGGTGATGTAAATCAAAGGTTTGCCTGGTTTTAAATATTTGACCACATTGGCGGCTATCTTTCTTTGTAATTCGGTGAAGAATTTAATTTTATGTTCGGCGAATTGAGTGATCATCTCGGGCGTTCTTCCCCAGGTTCCTGAGCCGCTGCATGGAGCATCAAAAATAATTCCGTCAAACTCGTAGTCATGTAAAAATAAATCTTGGCTGAGTGTCAAATCAAAGATCTTTTTCTGATAATTGCTGATGCCTGCCCATGCAAATCGTTGTTGTAAATTCTCCAAAATAGATTCCCGGTTGTCTGACACCAGTAATTTAATCTCCGGCTGCTCATCGTGCAAGAGCAAAGATTTTCCGCCCGATGCGGCACAGCAATCCCACCATTTATCCCATTTTTGAGGCTTAAAAAATGCTCCCGCTTTTTGTGAAGAGCTATCCTGCACCTCATAAATTCCTTTTTCAGGGATGATTTGATCCAGTTTAGTACCATTGGGCAAGGCCAATGTATGATCATCGATGACGGTGAAATGCACATCGGCTCCTGTCAGCGCCTTGGTGATATGCTTCTCCTGTCCACTCTTCATCCTGAGGTAAAGATCAGGCTGAACAAAAAAGGAGGTAAGGAAGGAAGCTCGATCCACCCCTTCAGAAAGATGATCCCCGAAAGGGAAGACCTCATCCAATTGAAAAGAAGGGAATTGATTTTTTACCATCTTCAACTTATCCTTCAGCAAGAAATGAATCACCGCATCCCATTCAGGTTTAAAATGATTCAGAAACGAGTTGGTTTGGTCATTGCATAAAAATTCAGCCACCATCAAACGATTCTCTGCGGGTTCATCTTTTAAAGCATCGCCTAATCGGTAATAATCATATAGCAAGCGGCTGGCGAGCTTTCGGTCTTTGGAACCCATCTGCTTATGCTGCCGATAATATTGAGCCAAAAAGCGATGTAAAGGTTCTTTTGCGTCATATTGCTTTAAAATGTTCTGAAAAGTGGCTAATTGATGAATCGCTTTCATCTCAATTGACCTTCTTTAATTCTCCATATTGATATTTCAAGACCATCAAGCTGGTATTATAATAACCAAATTGGTCATTCTTGGAGAAATTGAAATCATTATGGATTCCGTCAAACGGTTGTTTCGTCATTTCCTTTAAGAAGTTTTTATTGTACTTCTCCATCAACATGCCGAAATAATAGCCGATATCAAATCCTTTGAAAGCATATTCACTAGGTTCCAAAGAGTAATTGGAACGGTAATATTTCACAAAATCAGCATTCCTGGCAGATTTATAATCAACCTGGTACGCAGAAGTGATATAAGTGTTCAGTCTTTCGAGCTGGTTAAAATCAAGAAATGCGGCTTTCTCCCAACCGGGATGACCGATTACCGCTATCTGGTAAGTGGAACTTAATTCATCCAACTTTTTCAGGATCGCCATTAAAAAAAATCTATCAGTTGCAGGGAGCACAATCACGTTTAAACCTGTCGGATTCAAAGATTTATAAACATGCTCATATCCTACTGCTTTTATGCCAATTTCTGAAAAAGGCAAGCCTTTTGCTAAACTATCCATGCCTTTCTTAAAAGGCACTGCATATTTATATTCATCTGATTGGCCACTTCTCACCAGGATGACTTTTTTGGGTTTTAGTTGAGTTTTGATGAAGTTCACCGCTTTATAAGTATGCTGCTCTAAAGAATTATTGATAGAGATGAGATAAGGATTTTTAAACAGCTCCGGATCTGATGCTGCTAAAGGAGAAACCATTGGCTGTTCCAAAGCTTTGCTATAGTAAGAGAAAGCTTTAATCCCATTGGGGAAGATAGGACCGACAATCAAAGCTGATTTTCTTACGCCGTCTTTTGAGGCTAAAGTGCCTACCTGAGAAGGGTCGTCTTTAGAATCGTAAACTTGTAGCCTGAACTTAGCATCGCTATGATGAGCGATGGAATCTAATGCCATCTTAAATCCCTGATAAAAATCGATGCCAATCTCTGCCTTTCTTAAATCATTGGCAGACGCGGAATGATAATCAATCGAGTTCAACTCAAAAGGGAGGAGTAAGGAAATGATCATTTCGGGATGCTCATCCACCTTTTCAACAGGTTTCTGCAGCTCCTTCACAGGTTCTTCTTTCACAGGTTTTTCCTTAGGTGATGGTTCAGGAGTTCTCCTGGTTGTTGGAACGGTTTTAGGTGAACAGGCACTTAAAAACATCAATCCAATGACGAAAAAAATTATTTTATTCCCACTCAATCGTTGCAGGCGGTTTTGAACTGATATCATACACTACTCTGTTTATTCCTTTAATATTATTGATGATCTCATTGGATATTTTAGCTAACAACTCATAAGGTAAATGGCTCCAATCGGCCGTCATTCCATCAACAGATTCCACAGCTCTTAAACAAACCACATTTTCGTAAGTTCGCTCATCACCCATCACCCCAACAGATTGCACAGGCAGATAGATCGCTCCCGCCTGCCAAACTTTATCATACCATCCTGAACTTTTTAAATTCTGAACGTAGATATGATCTGCCTCCTGCAATATAGCCACTTTCTCCGGAGTGATGTCTCCCAAAATCCTTATCGCCAAACCCGGACCTGGAAAAGGATGCCTGCCTAAGATATCGTCTGGCAAACCCAATGCTTTCCCTACTCTTCTCACTTCATCTTTAAATAAAGATTTAAGCGGCTCTACGACCTTAAGCTTCATGAAATCAGGCAAACCTCCAACGTTATGATGAGATTTTATAGTTGCTGAAGGACCGCCATTCACTGAAACCGATTCTATCACATCAGGATAGATGGTTCCCTGAGCCAGCCATTTTACCTCAGAAATTTGATGAGCTTCATCATCAAATACCTCTATAAAAACCCTGCCAATAGCTTTTCTTTTCAGTTCCGGATCTGATAATCCGCTTAAAGCGTCATAAAATCTTTGTTTAGAATCCACTCCTTTCACATTCAGCCCCAAATGTTTATAGGAGCTCAAAACGGATTCAAATTCGTCCTTCCTCAATAATCCATTGTCCACGAAAATACAATGAAGATTTTTTCCGATCGCATGATGTAAAATCAAGGCCGCTACGGATGAATCCACTCCTCCGGATAAACCTAAAACCACTTTATCATCTTTTAATTGCTCCTGTAAGTCCGCAATGGTGGTTTCCGCGAAAGCAAAGGGTGTCCAATCCTGTGAACATCCGCAAATCTCCACTAAAAAGTTTTGTAAAAGTTGTTTTCCATCAACAGAATGTGTCACTTCAGGATGGAACTGTATTCCGTAAGTCTGGCTTCCTTTTATCTGGTAAGCGGCCACTTTCACAGTGTCAGTGCTGGCAATGATCTCAAATTCTTCAGGGATAGCTTTGATGGTATCACCATGTGACATCCAAACTTGTGAACGGGTTGGCAAATTTTGCATCAGCGGATTATTCACATGGATATATGCTAAGCTTGCTCTTCCATATTCCCTGATCTCTGAAGGGGTCACTAAACCTCCGGAATGTTGTGCTATGTATTGTGCGCCATAACAAACGCCTAATAAAGGCAGGTTTCCATGAAATTGATGATAGTCTATTTGGGGAGCTCCTTCCTGCCTAACTGAGGATGGACTACCGGATAAAATCACACCTTTGGTGTATTCGTCAATTTCAGGAATTTTATTGAAGGGATGGATTTCACAATAAACATTTAATTCGCGTACTCTTCGGGCTATGAGTTGGGTGTATTGTGAACCAAAATCGAGGATCAGAATTTTCTCTTGCATGGGCAAAGATAAAAATTTAATGTGGGGTGTATAATAAAAAGGAAATTAGCTATTGCTGAAAGAATTAAGAATCGTATTTTTAAAAAAGTTGCAATTCAGATAGATCTAAACCAGGATGACGAAATTTCATCATTTTCAAAAATATCTTTTGTGCGTTTTCATCTCTTCGGTCTTTCTATCCTGCAGGTTTTCCGACAGCAAGAAAAACCTGATCGCAGCCAACCAAACGTTAATTGACACAGGCAGTAAATTAATTGTCGTTGAAAAAGACAGGGTGATGAGAGACACGCTAATGAAGGACTCGGTCAGATTTAACACTCCGGTAATTTCAGTCCACGATACTGTGCAAAATAAGGCACCAGTGAATTTAGACACGGTGCAAACGTCTCAGAATCCTGTTGTCAGTAGCTCTCCAATCGTGACTTTTGCGGAGACTTTATTGGGAAGTCCTTATTTGTATGGGTCACAAGATCCTAAAAAAGGTTTCGACAGTTCCGGTTTCGTTAATTATGTATATGAGCATTTCGGGATAACCACTCCACGCTATGCTGCGGGTTTCATCATCACAGGTGACGATGTTCCCTTAAAAGAGGCACAGGCAGGAGATCTTATACTTTTCTCGCAAACTGACAGCATAAAAAAAGTGGTAAATCATATCGGGATAGTCACTACCGAAAGGGGGCAGCCCTTATCATTCATTCATGCTACCTCAGGCAAAGTGAATGGTGTCATCATCACACCTTTAAACTCTTATTATAAAAAAAGACTCATAGCGGTAAGAAGAGTTAAATCATCTGGAACATGAAAACATTCTTTAAATATTTAGGATTGCTGCTTTTAATTCTGATCGTGGTCATCCTCTTCAGAACCTTCACTTTTAAAAGCAAACAGCTGCATGAGCCACAAGCTGCGTTTTTGAACCTGGGCGATTCTTGCGTTTTGCATTTGCAAGAGGCTTTGAGGTATCAAACGGTCTCCTATGATGATGAATCTTTAAGAGACACTGCTGTTTTTGCAGATTTTCAAAAATTTCTGAAGCAGACCTATCCTTTAGTCTTTTCTGAAATGGAAGTGGAAAGAGTTAATAGATTTAGCTTAATAATCCATTGGAAAGGAGCATCGGCGAAAGCCAAACCCATAATCTTGATGGCTCACCAGGATGTGGTTCCAATCGAAGAAGCGACAGCCAATCTTTGGGACGTACCTCCATTTTCAGGAAAGATTAAAAACGATTTCATTTATGGCCGTGGCGCTATAGATGACAAAGGGAGTTTAATTTCCATTTTAGAAAGCGCCGAATTATTGCTCAAACAGAATTTCACTCCCGCAGTTGACATCTATTTCGTGTTTGGTCACGATGAAGAGATCTCCGGGTTAAAAGGGGCAAAAGTGATAGCAGAATTATTTAAAGAAAGGAGGATAGTGCCTGCATTTGTTTTGGATGAAGGAGGGATCATCACTGAATATAAAGTGCCGGGCTTGAATAAAACGGCCGCAGTGGTGGGCATTGCAGAAAAAGGGTATCAGACGTTGCACTTAAAGATCAACATTCCTGGTGGTCATTCTTCCATGCCGGAGAAAGAGACCGCTTTGGATGAAATGGCCAAAGCGGTGGTAAAATTAAAAGAACATCCATTTCCCGCTGAGTTAGGAACAACTGTTCGGAATTTCCTGAGTTATGTTGGTCCGGAGATGCCATTTGTGAACAAAATGGCGATGGCTAATCAATGGCTTTTTAAACCATTGATAACCAGTAGTTACAGTAAATCTGCTGCTGGTGACGCCACCATCAGAACCACTACAGCCACCACTATTTTCAATTCGGGAATTAAGGAGAACCTGATTCCTGGAGAAGCGCAGGTGACTGTGAATTTCAGAACTCAACCCGGAGCGACACAAAAAAATGTGATCGATCATGTGAAGAAATTGGTGGATGATGACCGAATTAAAATCACTCCCGTAGGGGCAGGTAATGAACCAAAGCAGGTGGCCAAAGTTGACGACCCAACTTTTAAATACCTGCAAAAAACCATTTCTGCTTTCCATAAGGATATCATTGTAGCTCCCTATTTGGTCTTAGGTGCAACCGATGGCCGTTATTTTGGAGAATTAACCAGCCAGGTTTTCAGGTTCAATCCTTTCACAGATCCGGAGGGTTTTCATGGGGTTAATGAAAGAATAAAAATAGCAGAGTATAAAAAGGGGATTAATTTCTATTATGAATTGATCAAGAATTATAAGCCAATGCATTGAATTAAAAATCTTTTCCCCCTTCATCTCCGTCATAAATTTTATATTTGCATTGTGAAGAATAAAAAAATCGCCCTCCTGATATTAGATGGATGGGGTTATGGAAGAAATGATTCCTCCAATGCCATCTTAGCTGCAAACACCCCTTTTTTTGATGCTTGCCTTAAACAATATCCAAACGCTAAATTGGAGGCCTCCGGAGAAGCTGTTGGCTTGCCTGCCGGGCAAATGGGTAATTCAGAAGTAGGCCACATGAACTTAGGTGCCGGAAGAGTGGTTTACCAGGAATTGGGAAGATTACACAAGGCAGCAAAAGATGGAGATTTCAAAACCAATGAAGTTTTAAAATCTGCTTTTGAATATGCAAAAGAGCATGATAAGAAAGTCCATTTAATAGGTTTAGTCTCTGATGGAGGCGTTCATGCACATACCTTGCATTTGAAAGGTTTATGTGATGCGGCAAATTCCTTTGGTTTAAAGAAAGTTTTCATCCATGCTTTTATGGATGGAAGAGATACTGACCCAAATTCTGGTGTTGGATACCTGACTGATATGAATAAATACCTGCGAAATTCTACCGGAGAGATCGCTTCCGCCATTGGCAGGTATTATGCTATGGATAGAGATAACCGCTGGGAACGTGTGAAACTGGCTTATGACCTTTTGGTAAAAGGTAAAGGGGAGAAAACGACCGATTTGGTGGAGGGTTTAGAGAAATCTTATGCGGAAGGTGTGACGGATGAATTTGTGAAGCCAATGGTTAAAATAAATGAGGCAGGTAAACTGGTGGCGGTAATAGAAGATGGAGATGTGGTGATTTGTTTCAACTTCAGAACAGATAGAGGCCGGGAAATCACTATGGCACTCACTCAAAAAGAATTTCCTGAGCAGGATATGAAGCCTCTGAATCTTCATTATGTGACCATGACCACCTATGATGAGACTTTCAAAAATGTGCAGGTGGGCTTTACCAAAGATGATTTGGTAAATACTTTGGGTAAAGTTTTGGAAAACAATGGAAAAAAGCAAATCAGGATAGCGGAGACTGAGAAATATCCACATGTCACCTTCTTTTTTTCCGGAGGAAGAGAGAAGGAATTTGAGAATGAAAAGAGATTGATGATCCCTTCACCCAAGGTGGCCACCTATGATTTACAACCAGAGATGAGTGCAGAAGGAATCAGAGATGCCATTATTCCTGAGTTAGAGAAAGGCTGGCCTGATTTTGTTTGCTTGAATTTCGCCAATCCGGATATGGTGGGTCATACCGGTGTTTTTGAAGCTGTTGTTAAAGCCGTGGAGACGGTGGATGCCTGTGCAAAAGCTGTGGTGGAGACGGGATTGAAAAATGGCTATTCTTTCCTCATCATCGCAGATCATGGTAATGCTGATTTCATGATCAATGAAGATGGTTCCCCCAATACAGCTCATACCACCAACTTAGTCCCTTGCATTTTAATTGATGAGGATTATAAGCACATCCACGATGGGAAATTAGGAGATATTGCTCCAACCATTCTTAAGTTGCTGAATATCGAACCTCCTAAGGAAATGACTGGAGCTATTCTGATCTGATGCGAAACTTATCGAGGGCCGTCCTGCTTGTTGTTTTATTATCAGGTTGCTTCTCTAAGAATCAAGAGGAGGCAAGAAGACAGATCCATTATTTTGATTTGCGGAGCTATTTCATTCAGAAAGCTCAACAATTAAACCAGGAAAATACGCCAATTCAAAAAACGGTCTCCACAAATAAATTATCAGAGCGTAAAAGAATTAAAGTTGCCGATTGGAATGCAGAGCTGGCATTGTTCATCGATGCAGATATCAATAAACCAGCCTGGAGAGACAGTTATGTTAAGGATTCTACAGCCACTAAAGTTATTTACACCGCCAAGGATAATGATTTAAAAACTCAAATGATCGAGATTGACTTAAATGCAGGCGAACCTAAAAAGATAACCATACAAACTCAGGTCAACAATATCTTATATCATTCTACAGAACAGTTGGAATTTATCCCCGATTCTATCTATATCATAAATAAACATCAAAAAGTGATTTTATTGGGCTTGAATGATTATCAGATAGAAGGTCGATTCAGATAATGAGGGTCTATTTAATGTCCTCTAGCAGCTGTTTTGATCTTTCAATTTGTGCGGTGATGTCTCTACGGGAACCATTTTCATCCAAAACTTTTTGCAGGTCGGCGATAGAAGAATTGATGGCGCTAAGCGCTGCAGCTTTATTATAGATATCCGGAATTCTTTGACTTTTGAAAATGCCATATTCCTGATAAGCCAAACCTCTGTTTTGATAGAGCTTGATATCAGAAGGATTTAGATCTATAGCAGTAGAAAAGTCTTTGATCGCCCCTAATAAATATCTTTCCTTTTCAGGTGAGCGATAATCATTGATGGCTGAAGCTTGTAAGATCTTCGCTTTTCCACGATAATAATATGCTGCTGTTTCTGTGGGTTTCATCGCCAAGAGCCTGTCAAAAGCATCTATGGATTTCTTATAATCAGCAGCGTGATAGCAGGAATAGCCCATGAGCCACAAAGCATTCATGTTGCTTTTGTCATTTGCATAGGCTTTTTCAAAATATCCCGCAGCGGTACTGAACTCACCACCCATCATCGCTTTTTGGCCTAAACGTTCAAAGGGAGTTTGAGCTTCGGCTATGGTATAAGAAAATAGGGATACGCTGGTTAAAATTATTAGAAATTGTTTTTTCATCTCTTAACGGGAACAAAATGATATTCCCAAATTTAATATTCGCTTTTATAACGTCGCTATTTAAAAATTATTTCTTTTAGAAGAACTGACTTTATTTCAGTCTGAAAAATTGAAAAACAGTTATAAAAAGCATTATCATCCAATAATCACTAAATAAAATGATTGGCATAAAGCTTGCAAAATTAATCAGATATTCATATACGCCCTTTTTCCGGAAAAATTCTGTCAATTTGGCGTTCAATCACAAAAAATTATATGAGCAAATTCGATCAGTTCGATTTTAACCACGTATCACCCTTAATAAATGAAGATACAGAATTTTTTCCTTTGATGTCTCAGGAAGATGAGGAGGAGATGAATAACGAGCAGACACCCGAGATTTTATCCATACTCCCACTCAGAAATACCGTTCTTTTTCCGGGTGTGGTGATTCCAATAACCGTAGGTAGAGATAAATCCATCAAATTGATTAAAGATGCTTACAAAGGAGACAAGACCATTGGAGTGGTGGCGCAAAGAGATGTGAGCATAGAGGATCCGGCTTTCGAGGATTTGACCACTGTTGGTACGGTGGCCAACATTGTGAAGATGTTACAGATGCCTGATGGGAACACCACCGTGATCATACAGGGCAAAAATAGATTTCAGTTAGGAGAAGAAGTTCAAACTGAACCTTATATCAAGGCCGCTGTGCAGAAATTTGAAGAGATCAGGCCAAAAGTTGATAAAGAATTCAAGGCAATGGTGGCTTCGGTGAAAGAACTTGCCATGCAGATCATTCAGTTCTCTCCTAATATTCCCTCAGAAGCTGCCATTGCAATAAAAAACATAGACAGTGTGCCCTTTCTCATCAATTTCATCTCCTCAAACATGAATGCCTCCGTCGCTGATAAACAGGTGATGCTGGAAGTGGCGAATTTGAGAGAACGGGCCACCATGGTTTTGACCCATTTAAGCACTGAGCTGCAAATGCTGGAATTGAAGAATCAAATCCAAAGCAAAGTGAAGGTTGACCTGGATAAGCAGCAACGTGACTATTTTTTGAATCAACAGTTAAAAACCATACAAGAAGAACTGGGGGGCAATTCTCCGGATATGGAGGCGGAGGATCTGAGAGCCAAAGGAAAGAAAAAACATTGGAGCAAAGACACCGCAAATCATTTTAATAAAGAATTGGATAAACTGATGCGAATGAACCCGGCTGCAGCCGATTATTCTGTACAGATAAACTATTTAGAGGTTTTATTAGACCTTCCATGGGAACATTATACTAAAGATAATTTCGATTTAAAGAGAGCAGAGAAAATTTTGGATAAAGATCATTATGGTTTGGAGAAAGTGAAGAAGCGTATCATTGAATATCTGGCGGTTTTAAAACTTAAACACAATATGAAAGCGCCAATTCTTTGTTTAGTGGGCCCTCCGGGAGTGGGTAAAACTTCTTTGGGACGATCCATAGCTAAGGCTTTGGGAAGGAAATACGTAAGAATGGCTTTGGGAGGCATCAGAGATGAAGCAGAGATCCGTGGTCACCGCAAAACCTATATTGGTGCCATGCCAGGAAGAATCATCCAGTCTATGAAGAAAGCGGGCACTTCTAATCCGGTTTTTGTTTTGGATGAAATTGATAAGGTGGGGAATGATTTTCGTGGTGATCCATCTTCAGCATTGCTGGAAGTTTTAGACCCGGAGCAAAACAGCGCCTTTGTGGATAATTTCGTGGAGCTGGATTATGACCTCTCCAATGTCATGTTCATCGCTACTGCAAACTCTTTAAATAATATTCAGCCTGCGTTGTTAGACAGGATGGAGATCATTGAAGTGAATGGCTATACCATCGAGGAGAAGGTGGAGATCGCTAAGAAACATTTGTTGCCAAAGCAAAGAGAACAACATGGACTAAAAACGAAAGACATCAATTTAAGAGCTCAGATCATAGAAAAGATTGTAGAGGATTACACCCGTGAATCTGGTGTGCGTGGTTTGGAGAAGACCCTTGGTTCTGTTGTGCGGGGTGCAGCCACTAAAATCGCCATGGAAGAAGAATACAATCCCAGTTTTTCCTACGAGGATGTAAAGAAAACTTTAGGTCCGGCATATTTTGATAAAGATGCCTATGAAGGTAATGATGTTGCAGGAGTGGTGACAGGTTTGGCGTGGACTTCCGTCGGTGGAGATATATTATTCATTGAGGCGAGCTTAAGCCCCGGAAAAGGTAAGATGACTTTAACAGGAAATTTGGGTGATGTGATGAAAGAATCTGCAGTGATCGCTTTAGCTTATATCAGGGCTCATGCAGAGGCTTTAGGAATAGACCACCGGATATTTGATCAGTGGGATTTACATATACACGTTCCGGCAGGCGCCACCCCAAAAGACGGTCCTTCGGCAGGAATCACGATGTTAACTGCATTGACCTCTGCTTTTACACAAAAACAGGTAAGACACAATTTAGCCATGACTGGTGAAATCACACTGCGTGGAAAGGTTTTGCCTGTTGGAGGAATTAAGGAAAAGATACTGGCCGCTAAAAGAGCAAACATTAAGGAGGTGATTCTTTGTAAATCCAATGAAAAAGATATTTTGGAGATTAAAGCGCACTATATTAAGGATATGAATTTCCACTACGTCACTGATATGCTGGATGTGATAGATTTAGCTTTATACAACAAAAAGGTTAAAAATCCCATCAATGTTGTTTATCGTGAAGGAGTTAAACCACAAACCATTTAGTGTTTGAAGATATTTATTGTAGTTTTGAAGGCCGAAGATTTTTCGGCTTTTTTATGCGTGAATCTTTAAAATATTTACTCACACTTTCTATATGGGTGATGAGTTACCCATGCTATAGCCAAAACAAATCCTATAAAAATGAGTTTGGTTTCAAAAGTGAGAATGATTCATTTTTAGCCAACGGGCAGGACAGGTATTATACCAATGGCTTATTCATTTCTTTCAAAAGAGCGATAGACAGGAAAACCCTTTCCGATTCTGTATTTACAAAACAACATCCCAATGCTGATCTTCCTCTGAAGAAAATATTTAGTGTTAGTTTTGGTCAGTATATGTATAATGCCCAAACCGGTGCAGTGCCAGATATTACCTATGTTGACCGACCTTTTGCAGCTTACTTATACGCCGCCGGCTCTGTTCAATTTTTGGAGGCTAATGAAAATAGCGGTGAACTCTCTTTACAGGTGGGAACCATAGGGCCATCTGCTCTGGGTGAGGAAGTACAGCAAATCATTCATCATACTTTTGGATTTTATGAACTGAATGGGTGGCAGTACCAAGTCAAGGATGAGATTGGTGTGAATGCAGAACTTAGCTTCCATTATTTTTTGTACCGGTCAGAAAATAAAAAAAATGATTTTTCGCTCCCCATTCATGCTAACCTGGGTAATACTTTTTGTGGTTTAAGTGCGGGGATTTTATTCAGAACGGGGATCTTAAACCCGTTTTATCACTCCATAGCCACCCAAAGCAACGTTAGCACTCATCAGGAAACCGGACTAAATGAGAAAGAGTTTTATTTCTTTTTAAAACCTTCTTTAAATTTTGTCGCCTATGATGCCACTATTCACGGAGGTTTATTCAGAAAAGACAAAGGGCCTGTTACCTTTAAAAGTAATCCATTGGTTTTCTCCCAGGAGATAGGAGCAGCCTATGCTAAGAAAAGATGGACTGTGGATTTCTCGGTAATTTTTAAAAGCAAGGAAGAGAAGCGTATGGTGCATTCACATCAGTATGGTTTAGTGGATATTTATTATCGATTTAATTGATTCAAAATTGTCATCTTAATTTGTCATTATTGAGGTGTCTTGTGGCATCACGTATGCTTTTCTTTTCCATATTTTTGCTCAACGCTTCTGTCAAATCAATTCCGGTTTGGTTAGCCAAGCAAATGAGAACAAAAAGCACATCTGCCATTTCATCTGCCAAATTCACTTCCTCGTCAGACTTTTTGAAAGATTGTTCCCCATATTTGCGGGCCATAATTCTAGCCACTTCACCCACTTCTTCCATTAAAATCGCGGTATTGGTCAGTTCGTTGAAATAACGGACACCTGTGGTTTTAATCCAATTGTCTACTGTTTTTTGGGCTTGTTCTATGGTCATGGTTTTTTGTTTGACTCGAATTAGGTGAATTTCACGAATGCTTATCACATAGAAAGATCAAAATATAATTCTTTTATATTCTAAAGAAGAATTACCAAAATTGATAATGATTCCAAGTTTTAAGCCCGATGCTTTAAGGTATTGTATAGTTTGAGCGATAAAGGGATTGATAATTTCTTTACAAGATTTAAGTTCAATTATAATGCTTTCATCGATGACAAAATCGGCAACGAAATGATGTCTTAAAGTCACTTTTTCATAAATCACTTCATACTTTTTTTCCTTCTCAAATGGGATACTCTTATTTCTTAATTCTACTTCTAAAGCATCTTGATAGATAACTTCTTTATAACCACAACCTAAAGCCCTATGAATTTTCATACATGCACCCACAATTTCATAGGATTCATTTTTGAATAAAATATCACTCATAATGATGAATTAAAACTAAATATAGCCGAATTAATTCGCTTTTTCTGAATCACTATAATTCGCTTAATTCGAGAGATTCGTGTTGATTCTTTTTGTTTTACTCTTTATTCTTAGTATCCATCATAATCGTTACCGGCCCATCATTTATTAAGCTGATTTTCATATCTGCACCAAAAATGCCAATTTCTGTTTTTTTACCAGTTAGTTTCTCCAATTCAACAATCATTTTTTCATATAGAGGAATGGCCTGGAGAGGCTTTGCTGCTCTGATAAAGGAAGGCCGATTTCCTTTTTTTGTTTGGGCAAATAAGGTAAATTGGGAGATCAGTAATATGTTTCCATTGATATCTTTCAGGGATTTATTCATCAAATCATTTTCATCACTAAAAACCCGCATGTTAGCAATTTTTTGAGCCAGCCAAACCAAATCTTCATCCGTATCGGCATCTTCAATTCCCAGTAAAACCAAGAAACCCTGCTCAATATTTCCGGTTATTTCTCCATTCACTTTACAGCATGCTTCGGAGACTCTTTGTAGTACGGCCCTCATGTGGTTGAATAGTTTTTAGTTATTTAGTTGGTTAGAATTATGAGCATAATTAATCAAGCTTAATTCCTTTTCTCATTTCTCTTTATTCTTTTGTCTTTATTCTTTATTCTTTTCTCATTTTCTCTTTATTCTTTCCTCCCACCTAAGATCTGGTATCATTCCCAAAATACATGCTTTGGTAACTATCATACCTTGTAGGTTCTAATTCCCCTTCTTCCAATGCTTTTAGCACGGCACAACCCGGCTCGTTGATATGAACACAATTGTTGAATTTGCAATCGTGCATCAGTTCTCGCATTTCGGGGAAGAAATGCCCCAACTCATGAGGTTCAATATCAGTGATGCCCATTTCCCTGATCCCTGGTGTGTCAATCAGTTTTCCACCAAAAGGCAACTCAAATAACTCAGCGAAGGTGGTGGTATGTTTTCCCATATCGCTCCAGTTAGATATTTTACCTGTTTTCAGCTCTTTCCCCGGTATCAATTTGTTGATGAGACTGGATTTTCCTACCCCGGAATGTCCGGAGAACAAAGTGATTTTATCTTTTAGAACCCATTTTAGTTCCTTTAAATTAGTCTCTTTCACTGCCGAAACGGTGTAGCAGGGGTAACCAATGCTTTCATATAAATCTGTCCAGTTTGCCAAAATCTCCAATCCTTCTTCACTGAACAAGTCCAACTTATTGAAAACCAAAATAGCAGGAACACTGTAAGCTTCGGCGGTAACTAAAAAACGATCGATAAAACCTAATGAAGTCCTTGGAGAAGCCAATGTAACCACCAAACAGGCTAAATCTAAATTTGCTGCAATGATTTGAACTTGTTTGGAAAGATTGATGGATTTACGGATGATGTAATTACGGCGGTCCTGAACGTTTGAGATAACAGCAGTTTCCTGGTCTGGCTCTACTTCAAAATCTACCATATCACCCACAGCAACCGGGTTGGTACTCACTAAACCTTTCATCCGGAATTTACCCTTTATTCGGCATTCGTAATAATTATGGTCATTACCTAAAACGGTGTACCAACTGCCTGTAGATTTAATGACTAGTCCTTGCATGAATGAGGTAAAGATAACTATTATGCTGCTTTTTGATTTAAAAGGAAGCTTTAATTTCAACTTGTAAAAGGCCCTAAAAAATATTTCTATCAAAAAATTTGAAATTCAGCATGGAAACATTAGTTTTGGCGGAATATTAACAAGAACAATGACTTTTACAACCACATACACTACAACCACCACCATGCTGATGCGTAGCGGAAGGTAGTTTATGGTTTAAATTCACATATTCAAGCGCCTTCCGGGAAACCAGAAGGCGTTTTTTTATAAATAAAAAATGAAGATTCTAAAATTCGGGGGGACATCCGTAGGTTCCGTAGAAGCATTAAAGGCCCTAACGGGGATAATTAAAAAAGAGTTAGACCAAAAGGAAACGGTGGTTGTGGTGGTTTCGGCCATGGGTGGTGTGACGAACCAATTGTTGAAAATGGCGGAAGACGCTGTGGAAGGTGTGGATTTTATGCCTTCACTAACAGATTTGGAGAAAAGGCATTTCGCCGTGGTAAAAGAGCTGGTGCCTTTGCAACAGCAAAACCAGGTGCTTACCAAACTGAAATTATATTTTCAGGAATTGGAGGATGTGCTGCAAGGCATACAAGCTTTGCAGGAACTGAGCCCCAAAACCGGAGACACTGTTTTAAGTTTTGGCGAGAAAAGCTCGGCCTTCATGATCAGCCGGATTTTACGGACCGTACATATACGGACTGAATTTTTAGATGCCACTTCGGTAATTAAAACCGATAACACCTTCGGAAATGCCAAAGTGGATTTTATTCAGACAGATTTACTGGTTCAGGATTATTTCAATCATCATAAAGATGATTTGGTGGTCGCCACAGGTTTCATTGCCAGCAATGCACAAAATAAAATAACCACTTTGGGAAGGGGGGGAAGCGACTATACTGCCGCTATTTTTGGGGCCGCTTTAAATGTGAGTCAAATTGAGATATGGACGGATGTGAATGGGATGATGACTGCCGACCCTCGCAGGGTGAAGAAAGCTTTTTCTATGGAGGAACTCTCTTATACTGAAGCCATGGAGCTGTCCTTTTTTGGAGCGAAGGTAATTTATCCGCCGACTATGATTCCGGCTTTTTTAAAGAAGATTCCAATCGTCATCAAAAATACTTTTGAGCCTGAATTTGCAGGAACTTTTATCAAACATGATTTAAAACCTTCCAGCACAACTATAAGAGGAATCTCCTCTGTTGACCATATCAGCATCATCAATATGGAAGGTAGCGGGATGGTGGGAAAAGCAGGTTTTAGTGGGAGGTTGTTTTCGCTGCTTTCGAGGGAGCAGGTGAATGTAATTCTGATCACGCAGTCTTCATCAGAACATTCCATCACATTTGCGGTGAACCCGGATGATGCCTTAAAAGCAAAAGCTTTGATTGAGCAGGAGTTTGAACTGGAGCTGCATGCTGGAAAACTGGAACCGGTAAAGATTGAAACCAAGCTCTCCATCCTGGCGATTGTAGGGGAGAATATGAAGAAAACGCCTGGAATCTCAGGGAAACTTTTCTATGCTTTAGGTAGAAACGGCGTGAATGTGGTGGCGATTGCACAAGGTTCTTCGGAATACAACATCTCCGTCATTATTTATAACCAAGACTTATCTAAAGCTTTAAATGCTGTTCACGATGCTTTCTTTGCGGAATTGCAGAAAACCCTGAATGTGTTTGTGGTGGGTGTGGGGAATATTGGGACTGAATTGTTGAGCCAAATTAACGGACATAAAGAATTTCTGGCGAAAAACAACCTGATCAACATTAAAGTGCTAGGTTTAATCAATACTAAAAAGATGCTGATTGATGCGGAAGGGATTGAATTGGACCATTGGAAAGCGCAATTGAATGCATCAGAGAAAACAGCTGATTTACCTTTTTTCGTGGAACAAATGAAAAAGTTAAATCTTCCAAATTGCGTATTCATTGATAATACTGCTAGCCCATATCCGTCTAAATTCTATAAGGAAGCTTTTGAAACAAACATATCAGTGGTGACCTGTAATAAAATCGCAAACTCTGCTGATTATGCCCAATTCGCTGATCTGAAGAATACCGCTCAAAAGCATGGTGTTGATTTTTATTACGAAACCAATGTGGGTGCAGGTTTACCCATCATCAAAACGCTGAATGATTTAATCATCAGTGGGGATAAAATCTCTAAAATTGAAGCCATTCTTTCTGGGACCATCTCTTTCATCTTCAACAACTTTAAAGGAAATGCGAATTTTCATGATGTGGTAAAGCTGGCTCAGGAGAAAGGCTACACCGAACCCGACCCGAGAGATGATTTGGGTGGAATTGACTTTATGCGTAAAATGTTGATTTTAGCCAGAAATGCAGGTTTTGAGTTGGAAGCAAGCGATGTCAAATTAGGAGAGATCATCCCTGAGAATTGTGCTAAAGCACCAAGTGTCGCAGATTTTTATCAGGAGTTGAAAAACGCTGACGATTATTTTGAGCAGGTAAAAAATGATGCTGCGAATGCAGGAAAGGTATTACGATATATTGGTAAACTGGAAAATGGACAGGTGGAGATCAGCTTGCAGGCAGTAGGCGCCGAGCATCCTTTTTATGCCTTGTCAGGAAGCGATAACATCATCGCCTTTACCACCGACAGGTATAACGAAACACAAATGGTGGTGAAAGGTCCGGGTGCCGGAGCTGCGGTGACTGCAGCAGGCGTATTTTCGGATTTGGTTAAAGTAGGAGCAAGTAAAGCATAAAGGTAAAAGGTTTAGGGTATAAGGCTTAAGTTTAAACCTTTTGATGTTCAGGCCGAGCGGAAAGGAAGCCTTTACCGATTTTATCAAAACATATTCCGACTCTGCTTAATGTGACGTGAAATTAATTATGGTAACGATCAAATAGAATGGAATCAATAAAAGTTTTTGCGCCGGCAACTGTCGCCAATGTGGTTTGCGGCTTTGATATTTTAGGTTTTGCAGTAAATGAACCGGGCGATGAGCTCATCATGGAGATGAACAGCAGGCCAGGTGTGAACATCATCTCTATCGAAGGTGATGAAGGTAAATTACCTTTGGATCCCACAAAGAATACAGTGAGTGCAAGCGTCATCAGTCTGCTCCAAAAAATTGGTAGGGAAGATTTAGGATTAAATATCAAATTGAAAAAGAAAATGCCCATGGGCAGCGGATTAGGTTCCAGTTCGGCAAGTGCCGTGGCGGGGCTCTTCGCCGCAAACGAATTATTAGGCAGGCCACTTACTAAAATGGAATTATTGCCTTTCGCCATGGAAGGCGAAGCTTTAGCCTGTGGTCATGGCCATGCAGATAATGTGGCACCAGCTTTATTCGGCGGTTTCACTTTGATTAAAAGTTACGAGCCGTTAGAGGTGATTGCGCTTCCTGTTCCGGAATTATATTGCGCTTTGTTATATCCTCATGTGGATGTGCCGACCAGGGATGCCCGACAGATCATCCGCTCTAAAGTCTTATTGAAAGATGCGGTGATTCAATGGGGAAATATCGCCGGATTAATCAGCTCGTTGTACACAAAGGATTATGCTTTATTGGGAAGATGTATGAAGGATGTGATTATTGAACCAATTCGCTCCATTTTAATCCCTGAGTTTGATGGGATGAAAGAAATGGCGATGGGAAATGGAGCGCTTGGATTTGGGATTTCCGGTTCTGGTCCCACGGTCTTCTCTTTATTCAAATCTCCTGATGATGCACAGAAATCTTTACAGGAAATGAAACAGATGTTGGCAAAACTTGGTATAGAAAGCAATATTTACTTATCAGAAATTAACGAAAAAGGACCGATTGTTTGTTAGTAGCAAGATAAAAGTATCAAGTAGAAAGAACTTAATAATTCCTAAATCTTAACGTTCGGAAATCTTGATACTTTCTACTTGATACTTTATACTCAGAAATATGAAACTATACTCTACCAAAAACCACCAATCATCCGTTGATTTTGAAACAGCGGTTTTCCATAGCCTTCCGGCTGATAAAGGTTTATATATGCCAACGGTTTTGCCTCAGCTCGATAAAGCTGTGATAGCAAATTGGGATAAAAAATCTTTGCCTGAAATTGCTTTCGATATGGCTTATGCTTTATTGAAAGAAGATATTTCTGTAAAAGAGTTGAAAGCAATTATTGATGAGGCCATAAATTTTGAGGCTCCTTTGATACAAATGGACAAAGATGTTTTTATACTCGAGCTTTTCCATGGACCATCTTTGGCGTTCAAAGATTTCGGCGGAAGATTCATGAGTCGCATGATGGCTTATTTTCTAAAAAGAGAACAAAAAGAGATAAAAATTTTAGTAGCCACCTCTGGTGATACTGGCGGTGCTGTAGCTCTCGGATTTTTAAATGTTCCGGGCATTAAAGTCACCATTTTATATCCCAGAGGGAAAGTGAGTCCGATACAGGAATTACAACTGACCACCAACGGAAATAATATTGAAGCCATTGCCATTGATGGTACTTTTGACAATTGCCAGGCATTGGTAAAAAGAGCTTTCCATGACGAGGAATTGAATGAACAACTGAATTTGACTTCCGCAAATTCCATCAACATCAGCAGGTTGATTCCTCAGATGTTCTATTATGCCAACACCTATGCTAAGCTCAAAGACCAATTTGATGATTTAATTTTCGTGACACCGAGTGGGAATTTTGGCAACATCGCCGCCGGGATGATGGCCTGGAGAATGGGTCTGCCAGTTTCCAGATTCATCGCTGCCACCAATAGCAACGACATTGTTCCCGAATTTTTAGAAACCGGGATTTATAATTCCCGTCCATCCGTACAAACTTTAGCAAACGCTATGGATGTTGGCGATCCAAGTAATTTTGTGCGGATCTTGGATATGTTCGATCATGATTTGGAGAAACTGAAGGAAATGTTGACTGCCTATTCCTACCATGATGAGGAGATCAAATCTGCTATAGATTATGTTTATAAAGAAAAATCCTATGTGGTTTGTCCACACACTGCAACCGGTTTCTTGGCAGTGACTTCTGATAAATTCCGACACCCAAATCTACCTAAAACTGCTTATGTGATTTTGGCAACTGCTCATCCATGCAAATTCCCTGATGTTTTTGAAGAATTAGGAATTGCAATTGACGAACCCGGGCAAGTGAAGGAATTGTATCAGAAAGAGAAAATAAGCTTAGAGATGAAGAATAGCTTTGAGGATTTTAAGGCGCATTTAATGAGATGATTTGCCTAGGCCTGTATCCTCACAGACCGAAATTTCAACATCAAATAAATGGCCTGTGGGGACACAGACCATGGAAGTATTACAATCCCAATACGATTCTTAACGCCACTTTGATAGATTTTTGATGATTAACTTTTATTGAACCTGTTTTTTGTATCAATTTTTTGTTGTCTATTGTTCTAATTTGATCCATCAATATGGCAGATTGTTTCTCCAGCCCGTTGATTTCATCAGGGTTTAAGTTGACTCTCAAAATAGAAGCTTCTTTAAAAATATCAGAGGTAATAGGCAAAATACTTGTTGAGGGGTGATTCACTTTATTTAAACCATCTGTTTGAATAATTACAACTGGTCGAATCTTACCGGGGACTGTTCCTCCTGCTGGATTTAGATCAGCGATCCATATATCAAATTGCTTAATCATCTAACCCATCAGATAGAGTACTGTCAAATTCTGAATTGATGCGTATAGAATTTTCCCTAACCATGAAAGATTCTTTAGCTAATTGAGCTTCAATCCTTTTTTCGTAATTGGCTTTTTTGAATGCAACGATAGCTTTTTTTATAAACCCAGTTTTAGAAGTTTTTAGTTCTTTGGCAGATTCTTCCACTTCTTCAAAAAGCTCATCATCTAGTTTTAGTAATATACTTTTCATAATATATACAAAAGTATATATTTTTTGTTAAATGGGATGAATAATGTTTAACAAACCCGGGTGAAGCGGATACCGGCTGGTGGCTAAAGCCTTGTGCTGTATGAGCGGAAAACGGGACTATCGGAACCGATGAAATGAGGAGATTGCTTTTCTAAAGTTGATATCATCAATTCAGTTTCGATTTCACCAAGGGCTTTAGCAAATCCACCCAGCGACGGTACATTTGTGCGGATGGATGCAGCCCATCCGAAGCAACCAGGCTGGAATTAGTTTTCGCTTCGCGGGAGATGGGTGTGATGTTCACATAAACAGCTTTGGTTTTTGCGGTCTCTTCCACATCTATGGCATTATAAGCATCAATCTCTTTGGCAATTTGAGCAGGAGATCTTCCGCTGGATTGTCCGTAGGGTGTGACGCCCCAATCGGGAATAGACAACACAAAAACAAGCTCCTGCTTTCCATTGGCGTAACCAATTGCAGTTTGCAGCAGTTCCCTGAATTCTTTCCGGTAAATAACGGTGTCATCATTTCGGTATTGGTTATTCACCCCGATGAGCAAAGTGACGAAATCGTATTTTTTAGTCAGGTTCTCTGATTTTATAGCGGAGATGAGCTCATCACTGGTCCAGCCAGTGCGTGCTATGACTTTTGGAGCCTCCACTTTTGTGCTGTCTGTTCTCAGTGCGTCTGCTAATTGATTCGGAAAATTATGATAAGGAGGTACAGATTCACCGATGGTGTAAGAATCGCCGAGAGCCAGGTAGCTGTATGTTTTGACGTTGGTGACAGGCTTATTCGGTACGGAAGGCAGTGGATTCATGTAGGTGTTGTTACTTTTCTTGCATCCGCTGGTGCTTAAAATTGCGGAGATGAATGTGATGATTAAAGTCTTCATTTGCCTTGTTGGATCAGTTCCATATCAAATAATACGGATATATGATTCTTAAGGATTTTTTTAACTTCCCTGATATCGGCTTCATCTCCCAGTTCCCGCTGCATGGAAGTGACGTCTTTATCGTCAATCCCACAAGGTACGATGTTCTTAAAATAGCCTAAATCGGTGTTTACATTGAAAGCGAAACCATGCATGGTCACCCAACGGCTGCAACGGACTCCCAGGGCGCATATTTTCCGTGCTTTTTCATTGTCAGCATCCAACCAAACTCCGGTATATCCTGGGTATCTTTCAGCTTCAATTCCGTAATCTTTCAAAGTAAGTATGACAGCTTCTTCTAAAGTTCTGAGATAAACATGAATATCCGTGGAGAAATTATCCAGATCTAAAATGGGATAGCCTACAATCTGGCCGGGACCGTGATAGGTGATGTCTCCACCACGATTGGTTTTATAGTAAACTGCTTCTTTTTCTTGAAGGCCTTTTTCATCCAATAGCAAATTTTCGGGCTTGCCACTTTTCCCCAGGGTGTAAACATGCGGATGCTCTACAAAAGCGACAAGATTTGGAGTGTTCTCCTCTTTTTCAGGATGATTTCTGTTATTGGTTTTTATAGCGATGGTGTCAGCAAAAATCTGTTCCTGTTTATCCCAGGCTTGCTGATAATCCATCAGGCCCCAATCTTCGAAATTCGTTTTTTTGTTCTTCTCCATCATTCCACTACATAACCCATCATATAATCATCAAACTTTCTGAATTTCACTTTATAAGCATCTTTAGTGTTTTTCTTGTCAATTTGCGCATTCAGTTCACCCATCTCGGCATAATCAAACGCAGCTAAATGAATATGATCTTTAAAGGAAGTCTCCTTTTTTCCGTTCAATTTATATAAAGCTTCTTTTGCGCACCAACAGATATACAGATGTTCAATTCCGTTTTTTTGGCTGATGAAATCCAATTCTTCTGAACTCATGAATTTATTTTTCACCCGTTCAATTTTATCCTTGATGATTTCAATATCAATGCCCACTTTTTTGGTTTTGCTTACCATCACGGCTGCATAGTCATAAGAATGGCTTAATGAAATGTGGTGTGGATGATTGATCAAAATGGGTTTTCCATTTTCATCAGCCTGGCAATCAATATATTCGCTGGTGTTCAACATTTTCCTTAGTAAAACACGAGTAGCCAGCCAATGGAGATTCCTTTTTTCTTTACTTAAAGAACGCAACAGTTTAAATTCATGTTCTTTAAGTTGCAATTGTTGCGCTAACTCATCAGGCGTTTCAGCGATTCGCCATAGTCCAATGGAAGTGTCTTCGTCAATATGCTCATGAAAAGTGACAGGCATTTTTAAATTTTTAAATTCTCTGCAAAATTATTTTAAATAAATCATATTTTAGGCAAAAGCAAAATTAAACGATGATACTTTCCGATCAACTGATTTTAAAAGAAATAGAAGCAGGGACAATTGTAATAGAACCCTTTAAAAGGGAATGTCTGGGCACTAATTCTTACGACGTGCATTTAGGCAAATACCTGGCCTGTTATAAAAGTCGCGAATTGGATGCCAAAAAACATAACGAGATTGAACATTTTGAGCTACCAAAAGATGGTTTTGTTTTGCAACCCAACACACTTTATCTAGGCGTGACTTTAGAATACACGGAGACCCATAAACATGTGCCCTTTTTGGAAGGGAAATCCAGTACAGGACGCTTGGGGATTGATATTCATGCCACCGCAGGAAAAGGAGATGTGGGTTTTTGCAATACCTGGACTTTAGAGATCTCTGCCACTCAGCCCGTTAGGATCTATCCCGGCATGCCCATAGGTCAACTCATTTATTTCGTAGTGGAAGGAGAAATAGAAATCCTGTACAACACCAAAGGGAACGCAAAATACAATAATAAGACCACAAAACCCGTTGAAAGTATGATGTGGAAAAACCAATTTTAAAAGCATTTGTTGATCATCACAAAACCTGATGTCATTAATGGTCATGTCTGGTTCTCGATTGTTAAACACACGTCTTTTTAACCATTCTGTCAACAGCGAATTTAAAGCCCATGAAATCAAAAATTCTCTTTGTTCTTTTTATTTTATTGGGTTCTTTCGGATTCATCAGTTTTGTTAGGGATGACGAATCTTTAAAAAAGCTCATTCAGAGTTTTGAAAAATATCAAGATACCCATATTCAGGAAAAAGTTTATTTACATATGGATAAACCTTATTATGCCATAGGCGATGATATTTGGTTTAAAGCCTATGTGGTTAATGCGCAAACGTTAACTCCAACTCCTTTAAGTAATATTCTATATGTTGATTTGATCAATTCCAGAGACTCCATAAAAAAAACACTCAGGATTCCTCTGTTGGCAGGTTTTGGTTACGGGAATTTTGAGTTAAAGGATTCTTTGGGAGAGGGCAATTATAGAATTAGAGCTTACACCAAGTGGATGAGAAATTTTGCAGATGCGTTTTATTATGACAAAGTGGTGAAAGTGGGAAATGCCTGGACAAATCAGGTGATTACAAAAGCCAATTATTCATTCGAGAAAGTAGATAACAAAGAAAATGTGACAGCTCATATCAACTATAGTAATATAGACGGGTACGCTTACGCTGATAAGGAAGTTACCTATAACATTGAACTGGATTTCAGAACGCTGGCAAAGGGGAAATCAAAAACCGATGAAAATGGAGATATGACCATTAAATTCACTAATGATAAACCATTTTTGGCTAAAACAGGGAGAATAACCACATCTTTGAAGATTGCGGACAACACGATAGTGAACAAGTATATTCCTATAGTGAACACTTCTGACCAAACTGATGTTCAATTTTTCCCAGAAGGAGGTGATCTGGTGCAAGGCGTGAGAAGTAAAATTGCTTTCAAGGCTTTAGGATCTGATGGTCTCGGGAAAGAGATTAGTGGGTATGTGGAAGATGATAAAGGCACTAAATTAGCTAACATAAAGTCCAGGCACCTAGGAATGGGCTATTTCTCGTTAACACCTATATCCGGAGAGCATTATCAGGCGGTGATCAATTTTGAAGACGGGTCACAAAAAACTTTAAAATTGCCTGAAGTGAAGGCAGATGGCTTTGTTTTAAGTGTCAATCCTTCAAACGATAGTAATGTGGTAGTGAAAGTAACCACCAATCCTACTTTTGCAGATAGGAACAAAGACAAAGAATTTGTGGTGGTTGCTCAAAATTCAGGAAATATCATTTACACCGCAAAAACAAAACTTACCGGTTCGAGCTTTGGTGCTGAGCTGCCGGCCTCTAGGTTCCCTTCCGGAATCACGCAATTCACACTTTTTAATGAAGACAATATCCCTCTGGCAGAACGATTGATCTTCGTGGAACCCAAGAATCTTTTGAAACTGGCTCTTACCGTAGACAAGCAAAGTTATTCTCAAAGAGGAAGAACGAAATTGGAGATTAAAGCCACCGATCCGGATGGGAAACCGGTCGTTGGCTCCTTCTCTTTAGCAGTCACGGATGAAACTAAAGTTCCTGTTAAAGAAGATGAAGAAAGTACCATCTACACCAATTTACTTATGACATCAGATATTAAGGGATATGTAGAAGATCCCAATTATTATTTTCATGATGTTGATAAAGAAAAGTTAATAGATGTTGACATTTTGATGATCACACAGGGGTGGACAAGATTCAA
This sequence comes from Pelobium sp., assembly GCA_965218985.1. GTDB lineage: Bacteria > Bacteroidota > Bacteroidia > Sphingobacteriales > Sphingobacteriaceae > Pseudopedobacter. The sequence continues at coordinate 2,518,359 of CBDCMP010000007.1, read as the reverse complement.
CTGGCGAAACGTGCTTAATGCCTATCAATCCCCATTAAATTTTCAACCGGAGAAAACGCTGTATGTAAGTGGAAAGGTGACTCAGAAGGATAAACCTGTGGTTGGCGGAACTGTGACGATGTTCTCCTCCTCCGGTCAATCTTTTTTGATACAAACAAAAACAGATGATCAGGGAGAATTTAAAATCGACAGCTTGTTTTTTGGTGACAGCACCAAGTTCGTGATCCAGGCCAGAACATCCACAGGAAGAAAGAATGTGGATATAGAATTATATAATAGCCCCGTTCCCATCGTGACTAAAAACACCAATCTCCCGGATTTGACGGTCAATATCAATGAGTCCATGCTGGCCTATCTGAAGAACAGTAAAACGCAGTACGAAGATTGGCTGAAAAACGGGATAGTGAATCGTTCCATTCTGTTAAATGAAGTGAAGGTGGTGGATACCAAGCCATTGGTGGAGGAATCGAGTAATCTGAATGGTGCCGGAAATGCTGACCGGGTTTTAACAGCGAAAGATTTGCAGTACGCTTATTCAATGAGTCAGGCTTTACAGGGTCGGGTGGCCGGGCTTCAAATCATCAATGGTATCGCCTATATAAGAGGCGGCGTCGCTCAAATCATCATTGATGGCGTGTATGTGGATCCGGGATTTTTAGACACAGTGAATCCTCAGGATGTGGAGACTGTTGAAATTTTGAAGAGTATTGGATACACAGCGATTTATGGGAGCCGTGGAGGTGGAGGAGTGATCGTGATCAGCACAAAAAGAGGTAAACCTGGATATAACAATAACACCTATGCACCCGGCATCATTACCTATTCCCCCATCGGGATCTATAAACCAAAAGAGTTTTATGTTCCTAACTATGATGATCCTAAAATAAATGAACAGGTCGCTGATCTAAGAACGACCATTTATTGGAATCCGCAATTGATCACGGATTCTACAGGTTATGCCCAGATAGATTTTTTCAATGCTGACGGAACCGGTGATTATAAAGTTGTTCTTGAGGGTATGGATTTAAATGGTCATCTTGGCAGAAAAGTGATGAGATACCAGGTTAAACCTGCGAATTAAACCAATAAAATGAACACTATAAAAGTCACGATTCAGGATAGAACAGCCGTTATTTCTTTAGATCGTGGGAAATCAAACGCAATGAACAGGGAGATGGTTGATGAACTCCAGAAGATGATCACCAATATGGAAAAGGATGAGCATGTTGGTGGAGTGATCCTCACAGGGAAAGAAGGATTTTTCACTGCTGGTTTAGATCTGATAGAGCTGTATGAATATGATGCAAACCAAATGAAAGCCTTTTGGGCAAAGTTTTTAAATCTTATTAAAACCCTTACCAGTTTTAAAAAACCCTTGATATCTGCCATCAGTGGGCATAGCCCGGCAGGCGGTTGCGTTTTAGCTATTTGCGCTGATTACCGGGTGATGGCCGAAGGCAAATACATCATAGGATTAAATGAAATTCCGGTGGGAATCATTGTCCCGGATTCCATTTTTGAATTATATGCATTTTGGATCGGAAGGGCGAAAGCTTATCAGAACTTGCTCCAAGGTCAGTTAATGGGAGTGGAGGAAGCGAAATCCATCGGACTGATCGATGCCACCGCTCCAATTGAATCTTTAATGACGGTTGCTCAGAAAAAAATGCAGCAATATTTGCAGCTCCCAGCTGTTACTTGGCAGCAATCTAAGCTCAATTTAAGAAGCGATCTGATTGCAAAGGTCTCTAAGGATCAAACGGAGACATTAGAGGCCATGCTTCAGCAGTGGTGGTCACCTTCTACACGCTCTATTCTAAAAACCATCATTCAAAACCTTCAAAATAAATAGGATGTACAATCAACCCATGTTAAGAGATGATGCTTTAAGAGGCAGAACTTATGTAGTTACCGGTGGAGGGACAGGTTTAGGGAAGGCTATGAGTACTTATCTTTTAGAATTGGGAGCCAATGTGGTCATCACTTCACGCAAACTGGAAGTGCTTCAAAAAACAGCTGATGAGCTGGAAGCAAAAACAGGAGGAAAAGTTTTAGCCATAGCCTGTGATGTTAGGGAGAATGACCAGGTGGAAGCTGTTTTAACAGCCGCCTTAGAAAAATTTGGAAGCGTGGATGGTTTGCTGAACAATGCCGCTGGCAATTTCATCTCTCCAACGGAAAGATTGTCTTCCAATGCTTTCAGCACCATTATAGACATCGTTTTAAAAGGGACAGTGAATTGTACGCTGGCTTTTGGCAAACATTGGATCAAGGAGAAACAGCCGGCATCTATCTTAAACATCGTTACCACTTATGCTTTCACAGGCTCCGGATATGTTGTTCCATCAGCATGCGCAAAAGGCGGTGTTTTAGCCATGACCCGCTCTTTAGCTGCAGAATGGGGACATTATCAAATCAGGTGCAACGCCATTTCACCGGGACCTTTTCCAACTAAAGGTGCCTGGGACAGGTTATTGCCAGGAGAAATGGCTGAGAAATTCGATTTCAAAAATCGGGTGCCTTTGAAAAGAGTGGGGGAGCATCAGGAACTGGCCAATTTAGCCGCCTATTTACTCTCCGATTTTTCAGGCTACATCAACGGAGAAATCATCACTATTGATGGTGGTGAATGGTTGCAGGGAGCAGGTCAGTTCAACGGATTGGAGATCGTGACCGATGAGATGTGGGAGAGTCTGGAGCAGATGATCAGAGGGGCTAACGGAAGTTGATAAAAGTCTTTGCTTGATGATAATCCGGCAAATTGATAGTTTTGCGTACTTTTCTAATAATTTACGCTGAATATTGTTATGAGAAAAACCATCATCCGTACCAATTATGTCAAATTAATTGTCATCTCCATTGTAGTGAGCCTGTTTGCCGTCTTATTGGCTGATTCGCTCAAAAGAATTACCGCTTATTATGAAGAGATGATGCTGACAAAGGCAGATTATTTTCCTTTGCTGTATATCATCTTACCTTCTGTGGGTATCACCATGATCTATTTTTTAAGGAAATATCTGTTTAAAGGAAAGCAAAACAAAGGCATCAAAGAAATCTATCAGTACCTAGACAAAAGGAAGAACAGTTTGCCTGCTTTTAAAATCCCGTCGCATTATTTCAACGGGCTCTTTACCGTGATTTTTGGCGGTTCAACAGGTGTAGAAGTTTCCACGGTAGTGGCCACGGCGGCCATCGGATCAGTGGCACATAAAGGAAAATACATCGCCAATATTTTTAAAACAGAGCTGGTATGTGCTGGAGTGGCTGCCGGAATAGCCACCTTGTTTGGTAGTCCCTTGGCGGGTTTTCTTTTCGCCGTTGAGGTGATCGCCCGTAAAATAAATAAAACTATATTGATCAGTTGTACCAGTGCTGCATTTGTGTCTTGGTTGTTTATGTATTTGACAGAAGGCAAGCCCCTGTTCAGCTTCAACGTAACCGAATGGCGCTTGCATGCCATCCCTTATTTTATATTTTTGAGTGTAGTGGCCGGTGGGTTGGCAGTATATTTCACCAAAACCGTCATCTACATCAAAAGACGTTTTTCCACCATAAACAACAACTTTTTAAGGGTAAATATTGGTGCCATATTGGTAGGCTTGGGCATATTATGTTTTCCGCAATTATATGGCGATAGCTACCATGCGATCCCTAGCTTAATGACAAGAATTAATGGACAACCGTTTTCGTTAGGTTTAACAGGGATGCTATTGACCATAGTGATGTTGAAACCTCTGGTAGCCTCTCTTACTTTAGGCGCTGGAGGTGATGGAGGCGTGTTTGCTCCCAGCATTGTAGCGGGGGCAGTATTGGGCATGTTGGTGGCCATGGTATGCAATCATTATTTCCATACCAACCTTATTGTGTTAAATTTTGCACTGGCAGGTGCAGCGGCAGTTTTGAGTGCCACAATCCATGCTCCACTCACTGCCATATTCTTAACATGTAGCATCGCCGTTGGGGGTTACTTGTTGTTCATACCTATCCTAATCAGCAGCTTTATTGCCAAATATGTGGCACAATACCTGTGCAGCTACACGGTTTATAGCTACAGCGAAAAAGCTTAAACTGAGATGAATTATGGATTGATTTGATCTTTTTGTATTAAACACGTCAAGAAAAGCATTTGATTTATACCCTATTTGCAATTCACCAAACAATATTGCATTTTTGCACAGCTTATAGAGAAAGACGGAGGGATTAGACCCTGCGAAGTCTTAGCAACCTGTGCAAACAAGGTGCTACATTCTATCCCGGTTATAAGTCGGGAAAAGATAAGTGAAGTCAAATTCCACATCCCGACTTTTCTAAATAAGCCAAACGAGATTTTTGATTTACGATTTTGATTTACGATTTAAGAATTTATTCTACAATCAGCCTCAAGTCTCAATCTCAAATCTCAAATCTCAAATTATGGATATCAGAAAAGAACTGCAAAAAAGAATCCTCATTATTGATGGAGCGATGGGCACCATGATTCAGCGCTATAAGCTCACTGAAGAGGATTTCCGTGGAGAAAGATTTAAAAACCATCCTTCAGATGTAAGAGGGAATAATGATTTACTGAACCTTACCCGTCCGGATGTGATCAGGGCGGTTCATGCCGAATATTTAGACGCAGGTGCTGATATCATTGAAACGAACACTTTTAGTACTCAACGCATTTCCATGGCAGATTATGGCATGGAGGATTTATCCTACGAACTGAGTTTTGAAGGTGCCAGGATTGCTAAAGAAATTGCTACAGCATATACACAAAAGAATCCCGAAAAACCAAGATTTGTAGCAGGTGCTGTTGGTCCAACCAACCGTACTTTATCTATGTCACCCGATGTGAACGACCCGGGTTTCAGAGCCATCTCTTACGAACAATTAGAAGAGGCTTATTACGAGCAGGTTCGTGGCTTGGTGGATGGTGGTGCTGATTTATTATTGGTGGAGACCATCTTTGATACTTTAAATGCCAAAGCAGCGATTTTTGCTATCAAAAGATATGAGCAGGTGATGGGCAGGAAACTGGAGATCATGATCTCCGGCACCATCACGGATGCTTCCGGAAGAACCTTATCCGGGCAAACCGTGGAAGCTTTTTTAAATTCCATGCGGCATGGAGATTTGCTTTCCATAGGTTTAAATTGTGCTTTAGGTGCCAAAGACATGCGCCCGCACATCGAAGAGCTTTCTGAAAAAGCGGATATGTTCGTCACTGCCTATCCAAATGCAGGCTTGCCCAATGAATTTGGCGAATATGATGAAACCGCTTCTCAAACCGGAAAATTGGTGGAGGATTTTATGGCTTCCGGTTTTGTGAATGTGATTGGTGGTTGTTGCGGAACAACGCCTGAGCATATCAAGGCCATGGCTGATATCGCAACCAAATATCCTCCACGGCAAGTTCCTGAAAGGGAACCTTATTTAAGATTATCCGGACTGGAAGCAGTGACGATAAAGCCCGACACGATGTTTGTGAATGTGGGTGAACGTACCAATGTAACCGGTTCTCCAAAATTCTCTAAATTAATTTTATCCAGAGATTTTGACACTGCGCTATCTATTGCCCGCCAACAGGTGGAAGGCGGTGCGCAGGTGATAGATGTGAATATGGACGAAGGCATGCTGGATTCTGAGGCGGCTATGACCAAATTTTTAAACCTTATCGCATCAGAACCTGATATCTCCAAATTACCCATCATGGTGGATTCTTCTAAGTGGAGCGTGATTGAGGCTGGTTTGAAATGTTTGCAGGGAAAAGGAATCGTGAATTCCATCTCCTTAAAAGAAGGAGAGGAGAAATTCAAAGAATCTGCCCGTAAAATCAAACAATATGGTGCCGCCACAGTGGTGATGGCTTTTGATGAACAAGGGCAAGCTGACAATTTGGAGCGCAGGAAAGAAATTTGTAAGCGTTCTTACGATATTTTAGTGAATGAAGTTGGTTTTCCAGCTCAGGATATCATCTTCGATCCAAATATTCTAACCGTCGCCACCGGATTGGAAGAGCATAATAATTACGCAGTTGATTTCATCGAGGCCACACGTTGGATCAAACAAAATCTGCCTTTGGCGAAAGTGAGCGGCGGAGTTTCTAATATTTCTTTCTCTTTTAGAGGAAATAATACAGTTCGTGAAGCCATGCATGCTGCATTTTTATACCATGCCATTAAGGCTGGTTTAGATATGGGCATCGTAAATGCCGGGATGCTGGAAGTTTATGAAGAAATCCCGAAAGAGCTTTTAGAAAAAGTAGAGGACGTACTGCTTAACCGCCGACCTGATGCAACCGAAATATTGGTTGATTACGCTGAAACCGTAAAGAACAAAGGCAAGGTTGTTGTTAAAAACGAGGAATGGAGAAATGCTCCGGTTCAGGAACGTTTATCTCACTCCCTGATAAAAGGGATTATTGATTATTTAGACACTGATGTGGAAGAGGCCCGTTTGCAATATGCCAAGCCCATTGAGGTCATTGAAGGCCCATTGATGGACGGGATGAACATCGTGGGCGATTTATTTGGTTCGGGTAAAATGTTTTTGCCGCAAGTGGTGAAATCTGCCAGGGTCATGAAAAAGGCAGTGGCCATATTGATGCCATATATAGAGGCTCAAAAAGTGGTGGGAACCAGCAGCAGTGCTGGTAAAATATTAATGGCCACGGTTAAAGGAGACGTTCATGATATTGGGAAGAACATTGTTGGGGTGGTACTGGCCTGCAATAATTTTGAGGTGGTTGACCTTGGGGTAATGGTTCCGGCGAATAAAATCATTGAAGAGGCCAGAAAGCATCAGGTAGATATCATCGGCTTAAGCGGATTGATCACTCCTTCTTTAGATGAAATGGTGCATTTTGCCAAGGAGATGGAGCGCGAGGGTTTTGATATTCCTTTACTGATTGGTGGTGCAACCACCTCCAGAATTCACACTGCGGTAAAAGTTGATCCGCATTATAAAGGCGCAGTAATTCACGTTTTGGATGCTTCCCGGAGTGTGGGCGTTTGCAGTAATTTATTAAATAAAGAATCAAAAGAAACTTATGCTAAAACATTAAAAGAGGATTATTTAACCACCCGCGATAATTACAATAAGAAAAAGGTGGATAAAGTCTTCCTTAAATTGTATGATGCCAGGAAAAATCAATATCAGATTAATTTGAATGGTTCTGTTCCCAAAGCGCCAACTTTCACGGGCATCAGGGTGATGGAGAATTATCCTTTGGAAGAATTAGTTCCTTATATTGACTGGACTCCTTTCTTCCATACCTGGGAATTGAGAGGGTCTTATCCGAAAATATTTGACGATAAATTTGTAGGTGTTGAAGCTAAAAAGCTTTTTGATGATGCGCAGGAATTATTGAAACGTATTGTTGATGAAAAACTCTTCACCGCAAAAGCAGTCTTTGGTTTCTGGCCTGCGAATGCAGTGGGGGATGATATTGAGTTGTCGGTTGAGAGTAATCAGTTGTCAGTTATCGGTAATCAGTCATCGGAAGTCAGTAGTCAGTCCTCAGAACCTGCGGTTGCAAATCAACCGATTACCGATTACCGATTACAAAATAGCGCAAATGTAAAACCGATTACCGACAACCGATTACAAAATAGCCAATCCCAAACAGTTACCATACATACTTTACGTCAGCAAGCAGAAAAAGCCAAAGACGAACCTTATTATGCTTTAGCTGATTTCATTGCTCCAAAGGAGACCGGGATAAAAGACTATTTTGGAGGTTTTGCCGTAACCACGGGCCACGGTTGTGAGGAACTGGTGGTACAATTTGAAAAAGACCATGATGATTATAACAGTATTATGGCCAAAGCATTGGCAGATAGATTGGCTGAAGCTTTCGCTGAGAAACTGCATGAACTGGTGCGAAAGGAATATTGGGGTTATGCAAAAGATGAAAAACTGGATAATGAATCTTTGATCAAGGAGAAATATCAGGGAATTCGTCCGGCACCGGGTTATCCGGCTTGTCCTGATCATACGGAAAAAGGAACGCTTTGGGAATTATTGGATGCAGAAAATAAAATCGGCTTAAAGCTGACCGAAAGTTTTGCCATGTATCCAACCGCTGCGGTAAGTGGTTTCTATTTCGCACATCCCGAAGCCAGGTATTTTGGTTTAGGGAAAATTGATAAAGACCAAGTGGTAGACTACGCCAAAAGAAAAGGAATGGATTTAGAGACAGCGGAAAGATGGTTGAGTCCGAATTTGGGATATTAAGGAAAGCAATAAGTATTTAGTAGAAAGTATAAAAGACTGATATGCATAATTTCAAAGAATTGAAAGTTTGGAAATCAAGTGTAGAACTTTCAAAATTAATGTTTGAAACTACTAAATCTTTCCCTAATGAACACAAATTTGGAATCTCAAATCAACTTTTCAGATGTGCGGTTCCAATTCCCTCAAATATTGCTGAAGGTTGTGGAAGAAAATCAGACCAGGGATTAAAGCAATTTATTAGCATGAGTTTAGGGTCCGCGTTTGAACTTGAAACACAAATCATCATCTTAAACGAAGTTGGACTAATATCAATGGAACAATTCAAGCTACTTCAAACAAAAACAATCGAAATTCAAAAGATGCTTAGCGGATTTGCAAAGAGTCTTGATACTTAATACTTGCGACTAAATACTCACATGAAAATCACCGAACATATTAAAAACGCCAACGGCAAAACACTTTTTTCGTTCGAGCTTTTACCTCCTGTCAAAGGCCAAAGTATTCAATGGATTTACGATGCCATTGATCCATTGATGGAGTTCAAGCCACCATTCATTGATGTAACATCCTTAAGAGAAGATTATATTTATAAAGAAAAAGAAAATGGTTTATTAGAAAAAGTTTCTTACCGTAAAAGACCAGGAACCATCGCTATATGTGCCGCTATCATCAACAAATATGGAGTGGATGCAGTTCCACATCTGATCTGTGGAGGTTTTACCAAGGAAGAAACTGAAAACGCTTTGATAGATCTCCAGTTTTTAGGGATTGACAATGTTTTGGCATTGAGAGGGGACGCACGGAAAGCTGATTCTTCATTTATGCCCACTCCTGGAGGACATTGCTATGCCACAGATTTGATCGAACATATCAAAGACCACAATTCAGGGAAATTTTTGCATGAGGATGTCTCTGCAGAATACAACAGTGATTTTTGTATAGGTGTGGCAGGTTATCCAGAAAAGCATTTTGAAGCACCAAACCTTAAAGCAGATTTTCAGCATTTGAAGAAAAAGGTGGATATGGGTGCAGAGTTTATTGTGACACAGATGTTTTTTGATAATCAGAAATATTTTGATTTCGTGAATAAATGCCGCGAGAATGATATCAATGTCCCAATTATTCCGGGATTGAAACCCATCAGCTCTGTAAAACAGCTGGTTTCTTTGCCAAAGATTTTTCATATAGACTTGCCGGAAGATTTAAGTGAGGCGGTGCAAGAATGTAAAAATATCAAAGATGTGAAAAAGGTGGGGACTGAATTTATGATTCAACAGTGTAAGGAGCTGATGGATTTTGGCGTTCCGGTTTTACATTTTTATACGATGGGCAAACCTGAGCAGACTTATGATGTAGCGAAAGCGATTTTTTAACTATATTAGAATTTTATTATTTATCTAAAATCTTATGGGATTAGGAGCTCCAGAACTCATTTTAATATTGTTAGGATTGATAATTCCGGCTGGAATAATTATGTTCATTTTTATTTACTTTAGAAAAAACCTAAAACTAAAGAAAGAACAAAACGAATTGCTGAGAAAAATAGCTGAAAAAGGGAAAGACTAGTAAGTATTATGGCTATTACCTCGGCCTGTGTCCTCACAGACCGAATTAAACATGGATGGTCTGTGAGGACACAGACCATGGAAAAGGAGTTTATGGAAATTTATTTAGCCAACATGCTCGAATTACAGACTTATTCCAACTTATAATTCTTGTGCAGCACTAAAAAGCTGGCCCTTTCTTCTTTCTTAAAAGGAATGTCCCAGTTTCCCTGATAACTTATTTTGGTGGGTAGTAAATCTCCGCCGAAATAGCTCATCTCAATATTCATCTGTACATCAAAATCAAAAGCCAGGTTATCCAGTTTCATGTCAATATATCTGCCCAGGATTTGAAAATTCCGCTGGTCGAAAATGGTGGTAAGTTCTTTGATCATGATGCCGTCTTTTGTCCAGTTGCTTAGGTCGGGTTTCATGGTCACTTTAAACCGGTAAACCGGGATGGAATCTAAATACATTCCTTTGGCGAAGGCATAATCATAGTATTGGCGCATGTTGGCCGTGAAGATTTCGGTTTTTCCAGAGATGAAAGGAACACCTTTAATGGGTCTGCCCGGAGTGAAGATCAGGGTTTTTAATTTGTCCTTATAGGATTCATTTGAACCTCCGGCACCTTTGCCTGAACTGTTATCAGGTACAAAATCTGAACTGTAGGCATTCATGAAAATATAGTCGAACATCTCGACGGTATATAGTTCGTACTTACCATTTTTTTTAAATAAGTCCCCGCTATCCTCTTTTTCAAGGAATTTCATGTTATGGCCAGCGTCACTGTTGCTATGTAAGATTTTTCGGTAAATCTTTCCATTCACTTCGTTCTTTTTGTCATAGGTATACACCCTGTTTTCAGCAATGAAACTATATTTTTTCATATTCCTGAAAGCTTGGTAGAAACTGGTGTCCGTCACGATTTCGTGGATAAAATCCTCCACATCCAAACCTGCTTTTCCGGTTTTAACCACTGCATCTTTATCCATCTTCATGGTTAAAACGGTGTCTGGATTGAAACGAGGAATGCCCTGTGAAAAGGACTTGGAGATGAAGAACACCAGAAAGATAAAAAAAGTGTATGGCTTCATAAATTCGAATCGAAGAAGTTAAAATATATCATTTATAAGGAGATGTTGAAACCGAGTTCAGCATGACAGAGATCAATTCCCCAATTCTTTTAAAGCCAGGTAAGCCATCAAGCCGGTACTTAAACCTAAAGCATTTTCATCAATGTCGAAAGTTGGTGTATGTACGGATGAGGTGGTTCCCTGCGATTCGTTACGGGTTCCCAATCTGTAAAAACAGGCATCACTTACCTGAGAATAATAGGCAAAATCCTCAGCGGCCATCCAGATATCCAAATCCAAAACATTTTCTGTGCCTAAATATTCTATAGCATGTTCTTTCACACGGGCAGTTAATTTCTCTTCATTTACCAAAAAAGGATAACCGTGTTCGATTCTGAAATCACAGCTGCCACCCATTCCTTCAGCAATGCACTCTGCCATCTTCTTCATTTTCTGATGCGCTTTACTACGCCATTTCTCATTCAAAGTTCTGAAAGTCCCTTCTAAATAAACCTCATTAGGAATTACATTAGTGGCACCATTGGCGATCACTTTCCCAAACGACAGAACAGATGGAGAACGCGGGTCTGCATTTCTGCTGACGATTTGCTGTAATGCGGTGATCGTGTGCGCCATGATCAGCACAGGATCTATATTTTGGTGTGGCTGAGCACCATGTCCGCCTTTGCCTTTGATGGTTACATAGAGTTCATCAGTGGAGGCCATGTATTTTCCGGAACGGATTCCGATTTTGCCGGCATCAATCAAAGGCATCACGTGCTGGCCCATCACGGCATTTGGTTTTGGATTTTCCAGAACGCCTTCCTTGATCATGAGATTAGCTCCGCCGGGTAATTTTTCCTCAGCAGGTTGAAAGATGAGCTTAATGGTTCCTCCAAAATCGTTCTTCAAATCATTTAGAATAGTGGCGGTGCCTAATAAAGAGGAAGTGTGAACATCATGTCCACAGGCATGCATCACCCCTTCATTTTTTGATTTGTAATCAACTTCATTCGCTTCTTTGATTGGAAGTGCATCCATATCAGCACGCAAGGCGATGATTTCAGTGGAGTCTTTCCCACCTTTGATCAGACCCACCACCCCTGTATTAGCCATCTCCTGAAATGGGATGCCTAAGCGGGTCAGTTGCATTTTAACAAACTCCGAGGTTTTATACTCCTGAAAAGAAAGCTCAGGATGTGCGTGCAGATGTCTCCGGTTTAAAATGACTTCTTCCTGTATTTCAGCAGCAAGCGATTTGATTTTATCTATTAGCATTGGCTTCATCAGCTTTGATTGGGTCAATTCTTTCATTGAAAATGAACAGCGTAGGAAATTCCGGACGTAACTCGTTCATTAATCTTTGAGCCTCCGCCCTGGTTCTGAAATCTCCCACCTTTACCCTGTAATTGGGTTGGGTATAAGATAAATAGGTGCCATATTCCGGGTACAGAGATTTAAATCTTGCCTGCTCGTTATAGGCCTCTTTCCTGTCGGTTCCAAAAAATACTTGTACCCGATAACCATAAACCACTATCGGAGTCCCGTTTTTGGTAACTCCCTTGTTTAAGGCTATTCTTCTGGCAATCAAACTATCAATCAGTGGATTTTTTATCACTGTTACTTTACCTTCTGTTTGTGCAAAAACGGTGATGGTGGCAACCGTTATCAATAAGGTTAATATTTGCTTTTTGATATCCATCAGGCGTTCATTCCATGGCAGTTTTTATATTTCTTTCCGCTGCCGCATGGGCATGGATCATTTCTTCCAATTTTTACTTCTGCTTTAATGGGTTGGGTTTTTTGTAGTTCTCTGGTGTCCTCCATGGGCATCCCGCTATTTTCATGCACCATCTCGGCTTTGGAGATCTTTAATTTGCTCATGTCGGTTTTCGGTTGCGGACGAGCTTCTCTTAATGGAGCATCGCCCTGAACAGGGATCCCACCTTTGAACAGGAAGCTTACCACTTCTTTATTCACCACCGCCAACATATCCTTAAACAAATTAAAAGCTTCTACTTTATAGACCACTAAAGGATCTTTTTGCTCATAAACTGCATTTTGCACAGATTGTTTCAATTCGTCCATCTCACGCAGGTGCTCTTTCCAGGTTTCGTCAATCAGCGAGAGCGAAATGGTTTTTTCAAATGCTTTTATCACTTCTTTTCCCTTATTCTCAATTGCTTTCTTCAAAGGAGCAGCCACCTGGATGCCATGAGAACCATCTGTAAAAGGAACGATGATGTTTTCTATACTTTCACCCCTGGAGTCGAACACATCCTTTAAAACGGGATAAGCCTGTTTGGCAATAGCCTCAGATTTGCGTTTGTAATATTCTGTGGCCTCTTTAAATAACTTATCTGCTATTTTGTCCATGCCGGATCCGGTGAATTCATCTTCCGGGATTTCGGTGTCAATGGCAAAAATCCTCAATAGCTCCAGTTTAAAGCCTTCATAATTATTGCTTTCCTTGTATTCCACCGTGATATCATCAATCACATCTAAAATCATGTTTTCGATATCCACATCCAAACGTTCGCCAAACAAAGCGTTTTTACGTTTGGTGTAGATCACGGTACGCTGGGAGTTCATCACGTCATCGTACTCCAGTAAACGTTTACGAATCCCAAAGTTGTTCTCCTCCACTTTCTTTTGGGCTCTCTCTATGGAGTTGGTGATCATGGAATGTTGGATCACTTCTCCTTCTTCAATTCCCATTCTTACCATTAAGCCGGCGATACGTTCTGAGCCGAAAAGACGCATGAGGTTATCTTCCAATGAAACGAAAAACTGCGTGGAACCCGGATCTCCCTGACGGCCAGAACGACCTCTCAACTGTCTGTCCACACGTCGGGACTCATGTCTTTCGGTACCTACAATGGCTAAACCCCCCGCTTCTTTGACCCCGGTGCCCAATTTAATATCTGTACCACGGCCGGCCATGTTGGTGGCGATGGTCACTGTCCCGGCTTTACCAGCTTCGGCAACCACATCAGCTTCTCTCTGGTGGAGTTTGGCATTCAATACGTTATGTTTGATCCCTTTCATTTTGAGCATGCGGCTCAGCAATTCGGAGATCTCCACGGAAGTGGTACCTACCAGCACCGGGCGGCCGGCCTGGGTCAATTCTACGATTTCGTCCGCTACGGCGTTGTATTTCTCACGCATGGTGCGATAAACTTTATCCTGCCTGTCATCACGGACGATGGGACGATTGGTGGGAATCTCCACCACATCCAATTTATAGATCTCCCAAAGCTCTCCCGCTTCGGTCACTGCAGTTCCGGTCATACCAGCCAGTTTATGGTACATCCTGAAATAGTTCTGCAGCGTGATGGTGGCATAAGTTTGGGTGGCATCCTCCACTTTTACATTCTCTTTCGCTTCAATGGCCTGATGCAAACCATCAGAATACCGACGGCCATCCATGATACGTCCGGTTTGTTCATCAACAATTTTCACTTTTCCTTCATCGATGATGTATTCTGTATCTTTTTCAAATAAAGTGTAAGCTTTCAATAGTTGATTCACTGCATGGATACGTTCGGACTTCACAGAAAAGTCTCTGATCAATTCATCTTTTTTGGCAGCTTTTTCTTCGTTTGTAAGGCTGGCTTTTTCAATTTCCGCGATTTCGGTTCCCACATCGGGCATCACGAAGAAATGCTCATCTTCGCCAGATGCAGTGATGAGTTCTATCCCTTTCTCCGACAACTCCACCTGATTGTTCTTTTCATCGATCACAAAGAAAAGTTCGGCATCAGCCTTTGGCATCTCTTTGTTTTGATCTTGCATGTAATAATTTTCTGATTTGTTCAGGATGCCCTTCATTCCAGGCTCACTCAGGAATTTGATCAGTGCTTTGTTCTTAGGTAAACCACGGTAAGCTCTTAATAAGGCCAAACCACCGTCATCCGGACCAGATTTACCTTCGTTGATTTGCTTTTTTGCTTCGTTCAGAACGCCAGTCACATAGTTCTTTTGTGCATTTACCAAACGTTCAATCCTTGGTTTTAAATCGTAGAATTCATGTTCGTCGCCTTTTGGTATAGGTCCGGAGATGATTAGAGGCGTACGTGCATCATCAATTAAAACGGAATCCACCTCATCCACTATGGCATAATGCAATCTGCCCTGCACCAATTCTTCCGGGGAGCGTGTCATGTTGTCACGCAGGTAATCGAAACCAAATTCATTATTGGTTCCGTAAACTACATCGGCCTGGTAAGCTTTTCTCCTTTGCGGAGAATTAGGCTGGTGCTTGTCGATACAATCTACCGCTAAACCGTGGAATTCAAAAATTGGTCCGTTCCACTCGGAGTCACGCCGGGCCAGATAATCATTCACAGTCACCACGTGAATCCCCTGTGCGGACAAGGCATTTAAGTAAATGGGTAAGGTACCTACCAATGTTTTACCCTCACCAGTGGCCATCTCCGCAATTTTCCCCTGATGCAGCACCACCCCGCCAATCAGCTGTACATCGTAGTGCACCATGTTCCATTTTACCTCCGTACCTGCGGCAAGCCAGTTGTTATGATGGATGGCTTTATCGCCTTTGATTAATACATTGGGTTTGCGGGCGGCTAATTCACGATCAAATTCTGACGCAGTTACTTCTATGGTTTCATTCTCTGTGAAACGATGAGCGGTCTCCTTCATCACGGCGAAAGCTTCTGGAAGGATCTCTGCCAAAGTCCCCTCTAATTGCTTATTTCTGTCTTTCTCCAACTTATCCACCTCATCATAAAACGCTGTTTTTTCGTGTAAAGGTAAATCAGGATTTTGCTCTACTTTGGTCTTGATCTCTTTGATTTCAGCATCGATATCTGCTAAAGAGTCTTTGATCCGCTGCTTGAAATTGGCCGTTTTTGCTCTTAACTCATCATGGGAGATACTCTTTAATTTCTCGTATTCTTCTTTGATCTGCTCAACCAGGGGATTGATATTTTTTATATCACGGTCTGATTTACTGCCAAAAATCTTATTAATAAAACTCAACATCTGTTATTCTGTATTTAAAACTCTTTAAAATCAACAATTAAGCCATTGGACACTTTAAGCCAAAATGACATCGTGGATGGGTAAAATTAATATTTATTTGTTATAATTTGGATTTAGCCCAACTTAATAGTTCGAGCTATAACGTCTGCTTTAACCTGATTATCGTTCTCCCGGATGATACCGCTTCTCTACATGTTTCAGCACATCTTCTTTATAAAAAAGCACCTCTTTGAATTTGCCTTCGGTGTACATTTTGGCTTGGTCATCAAAATGAGGGGAATTCACATCGCCACTTTCCCCGCCTGCCAACAGAGATTTTGCTTTGATGTGTGGGCCAAACTCCACGGCGCAAATAAAGCTGTTTCCACTCACGCCATAACGTTTAGCTGTTCCGGGCATGTAACGGCTGTTGAAGGAGGGCAATTGCCCCCAAAGTGCGGAAGCGAATCCTACCGGGATGCTTTCTTTAGCATCATCATATTTTTCATCTAGGGCTCCGGTCAACCTCTGAAAGCGGTTGAGCTCTCCCCAGGGCATTTGCCACTTTCCAAATTTGCTTTGCAATTCTTTCACAGTTATTTGTAAAGTGCTCAGCAGCTTTTCCGGGGTGGCGGTTTTAGCGAATTCTTTGGTTTTCTCCACCTGATCCTTCTCTCCCTGGTTGATATAGAGCTGCATGATGGCAGGAGATAGTTTTTGTGCCCATTCTATAGCCAAAGTGGTGGCCACAGAAGAAACGGAAGAATGATAATCCCATTTTTTCAATAGCTCCACAGGTTCTTTCAGGTCCGGATAATCAATCCCTTTTTGATGGTAGGCATTCAATAAAGGTGGAATCAAAACTTCAAAAGCAGAAAGGTAGGTGTCGTAACCTGCTGCAATCACTTTATCTATGGTAAATTCATGCTCTTTGCTCAAAACCCTAACGGCATTAACTCCCCGGAAATTCTCGCCATCAGGAGCCATATAAGGTGGATAATCCTCTTTCTTCGGGCTATAGATTCCTGCGGCAGTGAAAGGTGTGGAATTGCAATTCTGTAACCATCCATTTTTAGGATTGTAGCTATGCACGCCTTCCTCCACGGTATGTAAACCTTGGTAGGCTGTTGCGGAGGTAGAACCATCCACCGGTTTGGACCAATCATATCCGGGATCTCTTTTCGGGATGTGATTGCCATGCCAGTAAGCAATATTTCCTTTGCTATCTGCAAAAACGGTGTTGTTGGAGGTGTTGGCTAACAGATCCATCGCTTTTTTGTAATCCTCCAAACCCTTCGATTTTGTACGCACCCAGCTTTGCACCAAACTTTTGGCCGCCCGGTTATAAGAGGTCAGGCTGATCCATTTCCCGTCTCTTTTCGCCATCACCGGGCCGTGGTTGGTAAAGAATGCATTGATCACTTTCTCTTTCATCACGTCTCCATCCTTATATTTAATAAAGATTTTTTTTTGAATTACCGGCTTCAATTCTCCATCATATTCACAAAATAACTGGTTGTCTTTGGCTACCATCTTCTCTATGTAAGCATCTGCCACATCAATGTTGTTAGAGGTGTGCATCCAGCCGCAATAATCATTGAAGCCTTGATAAATGAAGAATTGTCCCCAGGTCACGGCACCGTAAACACGTAAACCTTCCTCACTATTGATCTCCACCTCGGGTCTGAAATAAAAAGTGGTGTGCGGATTGATCCAAAGGATGGCATTCCCGGAAGCCGTGTTCTGCGGAGCGATGGCGAAGCCATTAGAGCCGGTCTGTTGGTCGTAATTTTTTGGAATCAATGCGCCGATTTCTTGACTGCCCGAATAGAAATTTTTCAATTCACTCACGCTGATGTCCGCAGTGCTGATGGCACCAATGCTGCCATCTGTCCATAGATAAGGATACCAAGGTTTGAATTTAGTGAGTAATGCAGGTTTCACTTTGGGATTTTTGTAGAGGTAATAATTGATGCCATCTGCGTAAGCATTCAATAATTTCTTCATCCAGGGTTCAGAATTGTTATAATCTGAGATTGCTTCTGTGGAGTCGATCAGCAACCTTATCATCAAATCATCGTAAATATCTTTTCCCCCATTACATTCAGAAAGTCGACCTAGTTTCTCCACATAGTTCATTTCCACCCTTTTGAAATCGTCTTCGCATTGGGCATATAGTAAACCAAAAACCGCATCAGCATCCGTTTTTCCGTAAATATGAGGCACACCATAATTGTCCCGGATGATTTCCACCTGTTTGGCTTGGGCCTCGTAACGTTTGATCTCGTCTTCGGTGGATTTTTGGGCGAAAAGCTGGAAGGGTATTAGAAGAAGGAATAAAGCTTTTATCATTTTTTGTCTTTGTCTATGGCGGTTAAAAATTATTTAATCCAGCTGGTTTAAGGCGCTTGCTTTCGCCATAAAAACTATGCTGAGCAGAAACGGTATCTGGCTGAGAAGGGGTTTTGATTTTTGTGGAATGGCAAACTCCAATAAATATAACGGAGAGCAGGAGTGTGGACGGAATTGTTTTTTCATTTTAAATCTAAATCAGATGCCTTTTGAAAAAGGGTCTTCCTAAGATTTAAAAGTAATGATTTTTTATTTAAAGCATCATCAGCTAAGGTTGCCCTTTGTTTTCAAACGATGAGTAAGCAACATTTTTCAAAGTTTCTTTCGAGTGCAAAAAAATACAAGAGCTAGGTAAAAAATTCACTCCTGTATTTTTCAAAATAATTATGCAGGTATTTGTAATTGTGTACTCACTGCAATTCTGTTCCAGGCATTTATGGTTACAACAGCCATGATCAATTGCGCTATTTTATTATCGTCAAAAACGGCTTTCGCTTTTTTGTAAGTTTCGTCAGATAAACCATGTTGATGGATAAGGGTGATTTCTTCCGTAACAGCTAAAACCATTTTTTCTTCTTCAGTAAAAACAGCAGTCTCTCTCCACGCATTCAATAAAAAGATACGCTGATTTGTTTCCCCATTTTTAAGAGCATCCTTGGTATGCAGGTCTAAACAAAAAGCACAAGAATTGATTTGAGATGTCCTGATTTTGATCAGTTCTTTCAGCGTTTTAGAAATTGTAGATTTAGAAAGGTAACTCTCAAGGGCATACATGGCTTTATAAGCCTCTGGCTCTATTGTAGCAATATTAACTCTGTTCATTGTTTCCATTTTTTTATGAATTATTTATTTGTTACTGTTCAAGATTTTTATCTTGAATTTTCAGTACACAAAATTGGCAAGAATACTTTTAAAAAAACTTAAACTGGTTTAAGAACGGATTTTACCCCTTATTTGGCTGAGGTATTCTGGAGTGAAACCTAAATAGGAAGCAATGAGGTGTTGTGGTATTCGCCGAATAAACTCAGGATGTTTTGCATGGAATTGATGATATAGCTCTTCTCTGCTGTAATCATACAGGAATTTTATTCGCATTTGAGATGAAGCATAGGCTCTTTGATAAATAAACCTGAAATACCGCTCCATAACAGGGAATTTTTGAAACAGCATTTCTTGTGAACTTTTATTTAACATTAAAATTTCTGAATGCTCTACCGCTTGAATGAAAAACTCGGAAGGCAACTGATGTTCATAGGCAATATGATCAGTAATCCACCAATTTTCAATGGCGAATTCTGTGGTTCGCTCCACACCTTTTTCATTGATGAAAAATTTCCTGATACAACCGTTCAACACAAAATAGTGAAACTTGCAAATCTGCCCTTTTTCCAAAATATTTTCTTTTTTCCGGACATGGATCACATCGAAAAAAGATAAAATACCAGAAAATTCATCTTCATTTATTTTTATGAATTTATCTAAATGGGTTTTAAATATTTCTGACATGATGCATATTTGAATTTGTTGATCTTACAGGTCATTAAAAACAAAGTAAAAAACTCAATGCTTATTCCTCTCCAAACAAGCATATAGGTGTGCCTTTACCATTCTTCCCATATGGCGGATTTTAGTGAATTTTTTCTGCCCATGGTATGCTGCAAGCTCTTTACCTAGGGCCAAAGTCTTTTCAATTGGGGCGATCTCATCCTGTAAAGAAGCTTCGAACAATTCTTTTAAACGGTAACGACCCAGTTTTACCCGGTGACTGATCATACTGCGCTCCTCCTGCTGGTATTGTTTCATGGATTTCTCATTGATGGAATCCATTCCCAGGAAAACGAGGTTATTGTTCTCCTTAAAGTATTGCGGCAAGTAGAGCTTCAGCTTGCCCTCGTAAGATTGCTGATCGAAATCGATGGCCCGGATACGGTATTGGTTGCCCTCAATGTCGGGCGTGATGTCCACCACGAAATTGTAGGAACGCATATCACCCAGTAGGCGAACAAAGCAGCGTTCGTTGAACTTCACAAACTCTTTGCTGATGCGGGTCTGATTAAATTTGATATCGTTAATGTATTCATCCACAAATACATCACCAGGTAAACCTGGGATGTGTTCTTCAATCAGCGTGTCATTATTTGTTAGATAGTTGATACGGTTTGGAGAAAGGATATGCTCCAGCTCGAGCCCATAAATACGGGAGGCATCGGCTACTTTCACATAAAAATGATCATAATTATCATTTAAGCGGTTAATGATGCGCACCCGGAAAGGCTTGGAATTACCGAAGGAGCAATAGTCTATGCGAGAGACGGAGAGGTGCTCCATCACCTCCAACCTGCCCGAGGCATGCATGAGCGCATAAATATATTTGAGGCCGGGATAAAGTTCCTTCATCTCCGTTTCATCATAATAAACGGTTTGCCAAAGCGTGTCCCTATCGTTTTTATCCAGCAAGGGCGTGTGCATGTTAAAACGGAGCATGTCTGTATATTGAACCGGCAGTTTCATCTCCCGGTCGTATTTGAGCAGGTATTGCTTCAGCGGATTCTTTATGGAGTAAAAAATCTTCTTTTTGGAAGGCACGTCGTTTCTGTCAGAGATGATGCTCATAATTTCAAATTTAGCATTAAGATTTGACTTGTTGGGAGATGTTTATCGCAGCGCTTTGCAATAGTGGGGTTGTTTTATATGGGAGATTCCTGTGAAAGTTCCTGAAAATAGGACAACCATTCGCCTCTTTTCTAGCGCATCGAATCACTGTTGGTAAACCTGTGTAGAGGCATGTTCATTCCTTGTCCATTAAACAAAAAAAGCCTCCATCACTGGAGACTTTCCTCATTCTTCTTAGCGGCCTTTATTTGATTTCAAAAACGGCATTGATCTGTGCGGTGATTTTAATTTTCTTAAAATCGATGTCAGGCATAGAGGTATCCTCCGCTTTCATCATCATAGATGTTCTATAGATGGGTTGCGGGTAATTGATGTTCTCCGATTCCTGGATATTCAAAGCCGAACCTAATTTGTCACCCAAAGACTCCACCAAATAGGTGGCTTTGGTTTTTGCAGATTGCAGGGCCTTAATTTTCAATTCTTTTTTCAACTCATCTTCTTTAGAATAAGAATACCTATCAATATTAGTGTAAGCGATCCCTTTTGGGTCAACAGCAGAGATGATTTCATTCAGTTTGTTTAGATCTTTTACCTTGATGCTGTATTGTTTGGAGGCCAGGAAGGTGGGATCCTTTTTCTTCTCCCAATAATTGGTGTAGGAGTTGATGTTGTTGATCATGAAATCTTCGTTGGCAATACCGGCTTTAATCACTGCCTTTTGCAATTGTGCTTCCAGCTCTTCTATGGTCACTCTCTTTTTATTGTCTTTCAAATATTCTTTAAGAGAGATGCCAATATAGATCTCATCCGGAGTCACTTCTTGTTCGGCCATACCGGTCACTTCAATTTTTTTACGACTGTCTACGGTCTGCGCAAAACCAGCGATGGTGGTTAAAGCGATAAGGATGCTTAATACTATACGTTTCATAATTTTTATGTTTTGTTTATATAGAGATGAAATCATCGTACCAATTCCATAAACCAATGAATTTTTTAATCAGGCAAAAGCAGTTTTAAAGCTTCCATAATCATTTCAGTATCAAAACAGGCTTATTGGCGTTGGCGGCTAATCCGTTAGATATGCTTTGGTGTGTTAAGTTGTATAGAAAACTATGCTTTCCGGGCAGGGCGATGATGATTTGTTGGTCGCTTTGGTCTGCGAAGGAGATGATGCCATGCAAAACATCTCTGTCATCAGCATAATTCAAATCATATTCAAAATCCTGCAGCAGCATTTGTAATTTCTCCTTAACTGTGGCTTTTAAATCACCTCCTTCGTTGTCTGTGGCATGGTTTACATTCAATAAGGAAAGGCTTGGACAATTACGCCACTGTTTAATTTTTTGAAGACGTTCTAACAGATTGATATTCGCCAATGATTTAAAATCAGCAGCCACTAATGCTGTTTCCACGGGTTGATAAATGATATGTGGTGGGATGATCAGTACCGGAATCGGACTCGCTTTGGTAAGTTCAATCAAACGGCTGCCTATGTAACTTTGCTCCATAGGTTCATTTCCGTTGCTGCCAACCACCATCAAACCAATATTCTCTTCATAGATTAATACTAAAACAGTTCTCACCAACGGTAATTCGCTTACCATCACCTCAACTTTGGTTTCAGGGCTTAATTTCTTTAATAATTCTGTTTTTAAAGCTTCTAATTGCCTCAACAGTTCATTTCTCTTCTCATTCCGTTGTTCTTCAGAGCGTTGAACATAGTCAGCAGTAGGATAAATTTCCTCAATGAAAGATACATAGTGGTTTGTAACCAATATCATTCTTTTAATATCCCTGTCATGGCTTAAAGCAGCGACATAATTTGCAGCATTTACAGCACTTTTAGAGAAATCTATAGGAATGATGATCGTATTCATGATCTTTGATTAAATTTTATGATAGATTTTGACCATTATTTTATAAAATTAAAAAGCATTTCATCAGTCAAATTGATACCTGTTGCTTTGAACTGCCGTATGCTTCTACGCATTTCCATCATACACTGGCAAAGCTTACCCTATTTGAGACAGAAAGCTTAAAATTGGTTGATTAAAGTTACTATAAATATTTAATATTGGAGACGGTTATAAAATGAAAACACATCAGAAATCAATTCGAGGGGCTTTGATAGCTCAAAAATTAGAAAGAATTTTATCCACCCTCAGTGATTTTTCAAAGCTTATGTAATCACATAAGTTGCAATGGAATGTGCCAGGCTTTTTGCATCAACAGCTTTTCCATCAATCATCAATTTAAAAGGAATGGCATCGTTAGTCCGGTTTAAAACCACCGTTATCACTTTACCGTCGGGATTGATAAAGGCTGTTACTTCCAGCTTATCTCTGTTGGATGATGCAATGATCCTTTTTGCACCAGGTTTGATAAATTTAGAAAACTGGCCGATATAATAATAAGCATTGGTGTACATCAACTGGCCTGTTTGAGTGTTTGCATGGATAGGGGCAAAGCAGAAATTGCCAACATGGTTAGGGCCGCCGTTTTCATCCAGCAGGATATTCCAGTCTGTCCAGGCTTCTGTACCGTCGTTAAAATCATTGATCATGGAGTAGCCGTATTTTTCTCCGAGGCTCCAGTTGTTGATGCTGTCGATATTGAATTTTTCCTGACAGCCTTCGGTAAAGATCAGGTGTTTGTCCGGAAAGGCTTCCTTCACTTTTCTAACATTGTCGAACAACATTTTGCTCCCTGTCCAGGTTTCGTACCAATGGAAACCAATTCCCCAAACATATGCTGCTGCATCTTTATCGTTTAAAATAGTACTTGCCCTTTGGTAAACCAGGTCTCTGTTATGATCCCAGGCAATCAACTTTTTATCGCCTAAATTGTTTTTCTTTAATGTTGGTCCTAGATAATTTTTTATAAAATCTCTTTCTTCCTCTGCCGTATAAATGCAAGATTCCCAAATCTGTTTGGCCATAGGCTCATTTTGTACCGATAAACCCCAGATTGGGATTTTCTTAGCTTCGTAAGCCTTAATAAATTTCACATAATAATCTGCCCAGGTTTGTTTGTATTCCGGCAGTAATTTTCCTCCGTCAAGCATATTGTCATTATCTTTCATCCAGGCAGGGGGACTCCATGGAGACACAAAAAGTTTTAATTTATTTCCGCTGGTTTTTATGGCCTTTTGGATAAGCGGGATTTTAAAAACCTCATCATGTTTGATATTGAAAGAACTCAGGGATTTATCTTTAGCACTTACATATACATAAGAATCACTGGAAAAGTCGCAGCTGTTGATATTGGTTCTGCCAATGGTATAGCCAATACCCTTATCAGCGTCAAAATAGGCTTTAAGCAGTTCTTCTTGCTTATTGGCAGGTAACTTGGCAAAGGTTTCTGCGGCAGCATCAGTTAACGCTCCACCAATCCCTTCAAAATTCTGAAACTCGTGTTGAGGATCTACCAAAACAAAAACCTGGGTTTCTAACGGTTGAGATGCTGCCTCAAATTTAAGTTCACCTGTTTTTGATAGCCTGAAACTAGTATTTTGGGCTGTGGTATAAACTATTGCTTCTGTTTTAGTAGCGTCAGTTTTAACCTGCTCATTGCCAGAACATCCTGCTATCAACAGCGCACATATCGCTATAAATGTTTCTTTTTTCAATTGGTTTTACTTTAAAATTTTTTACCATACGTAAGTTGCCACGCTGCCCATTCTCAGAGAACTTTGCATGATTTTGCCTCGGTACGCCACATTAAATTGCTGGTTTGAAGTTCCGTTATTGGTAATGATCAATATTTTTTTACCGTCAGGGTTCTTAAAAGCCACCGTTGGAAGGTCATTGCTTGAAGTGGAGGAGATTCTTACCGAACCGGGTCTCACAAATTTAGCAGCATGTGCAATGATATAATAGGATACATTTTTGCTTACCGTAGAGGCAGAACTGACAGTCAAAGCACCTAGACAGGTGGTGCAGCCACCAGGTGTGTGCGGACCAAGGTTAGGATCTGAGGCCAAGTTCCATTCCAACACGTTCTTACTCCAGTTTCTGCTGGCACCTATGATCAGATTGGTGGTATGCCAGCTAAGGTCGCCATTAAAGCTTCCTGAGATAGGGGTGTACTGTTCTGTGAAATATAAATTCTTCGCTGGGTAGGCAATGTGTACCTGCGAAAGCGCATTGATATTGCCCGCATATAAATGGAAGGCAGAACCATCTACAAATTTTGCTGCATCGGCATCTGCCAAAATGGTTAAAGGATATTGGGGGACATCAGCATTATGGTCATAAACAATTATCTTGGTGCTCAAACCTGCTGTTTTAAAGGCCGGGCCTAAATTATTTTTGATAAAATCAGCTTCTTCTGTGGCCGTCATTACCATGCTTGGGTTATTATCAGGATTCAGGGGTTCATTTTGTGGTGTGATGGCTTCAACATTGATACCTTCTGCCTTCATGGCATTGATATATTTTACAAAATACTTTGCGTAAACGGCGTAATATTCTGGTTTTAAAGAACCACCTTTAGAACTGTTATTGCTTTTCATCCAAGATGGGGCAGTCCATGGTGTTGCCATGATTTTTATCTGAGGATGGAGTGCGATGATTTTTTTAAGGATAGGGATTAAATGCTGCTGATCAGGATTTATACTGAAGTTTGCCAAGTCAATATCAGTTTGCCCGTTTTGCAGGTCATCATAGGTAAATACATGGGCATCTAAATCTGAGGCACCTATGCTGATTCTCAAATAGCTGACACCTATGGAATTGCTATCTGTTAAAAAAAGATTTCTTAAAGTATTGTTTTTGGTTTGTTCATCTAAACTATTCAGCAAATAAGCACTGCCGCCGGTAAGGCTGTATCCAAAACCATCTATAGACTGGTAAGTTTGGCTTGAATCCACTGTGATGGTGGGATAACTCTTATCTTCTTGTTTATCAAAATTCAGGATAACGTTCTGCCGGGTGAACAAATTACTTTTATCGCCGTCTGTCAACCATAATTGAATGGAAGATTTCGTACCTGTAACCGGAGGTTGAGGTGGGGTGACCGGATCAGGAGAATGGCTTTTTTTACAGCTGCAGCTACAAAACATCCCTAAGAAAAAGACTGTGATAAGTCTTAAATTTTTGTAGGCTAAGAAAGTCATCATGGTAAAATTATTTTTAGGTTAAAAGAATAAAAACCGGCTCAAAGCCGGCTTTTAATGAAATTAATTATATCCCGGATTCTGTTTTAAATTAGGATTTCTATCTATTTGATTTTGAGGAATAGGAAATAACAATCTATTGGTATTGATAGGATATTTGCCTTGTAAGATGCTGATGGCCTTACCAGTTCTTAAAAGATCAAACCAGCGGTGCCCTTCAAAAGCTAATTCCACTCTTCTTTCTTTGGCTATGGCATCTCTGAAGCTTTCCTGTGAAGGGAGATCAACCAGTGTTTTTGCAGGAACTCCCGCTCGTGCTCTTACCTGATTTAACAAAATAAACGCTTCTGCATTGGGATAACCCAATTCATTTAAAGCTTCTGCCCGCATCAGCAACACATCAGCATATCTTAAAACAGGCACATTGGTTGGCGCAGCAAATCCCGCAGCATTTCTGTATTTATAAACATGAGGGAAGTTTTTTCCATAATATTGATCAGCAAAAATGATGGAAGCAGCTTTTCTGGTATCGTTAGGTTCGTAAGCTGCGATCAGATCTTCTGTTGGTGTGCTGAATTTCAAGAATTCATAAGTGGCTTGGGGAAATGGCAGGAACAGATCGGGCATCACATTACCTTCTGTTCCCCCGGTGTATTGTACTTCAAAGAGTGATTCTGAAGTGTTTTTACCAGACCAAAGCGCATCATAATTAGCCACTAAATTATACTTATTTAATGCAATGACCTGAGCGCTTAAATCCGCTGCTTGCTGCCAGTTTTTATTGGTAAGGTAAACCTTTGCCAAAAGCCCTTCGGCTGCACCTTTTGTAGCTCTTCCGGTAGCATTATCCTTTGGCAGATCCTGCATAGCCTCGGTAAGGTCTTTGGTGATTTGAGCATAAATCGCTTCGATGGTGCTGTTTCCGGCGTTGATGCTCTCAGGATTGGTGTCTTTTAATTGTGACGTGATCAAGGGCACCGGGCCCCAAATTCTTACCAAATTAAAATAATGCAGCCCTCTCAAAAATTTAGCCTCTGCCAGGATCTCTTTTTTCCGGTTTCCCTGAAAAAGCCCATCCTCCATTTTTGTAACATTACCTAAAACATCATTACAGCGGCCAACTGCTTGGTAAATTTGATTCCAGTCTCTGGAGATGTTGCCGTTATTGGCATCAGTATTAAATTCGTCTATCTGAATATTAGCAGGATTATCCCCACCTGCGTAAGCATTATCTGAGGTGACATCTCCAATAGTCTCCATGTCAAATCCATAATAAGAATCTGGTTGCAGGGCATCGTAACAACCTATCAACCCGGATTCTGCATCTGATGCCACTTGGTAAAAGTTGGCTCCTGTTATTTCTGATTCTGGCTTAATGTCCAGAAATTTTTTGCATCCAGATAGTGTTGTAGTACCTAAAAGGATGATGATCAAATATTTTTTCATGATTTTATTTTTTTCCTAAAAGCATTCAGGCGTTAATGAATTTAAAATTTAACGTTCACTCCAAAAACCAATGTTTTCACTTGTGGGTAAGTACCGTAATCTATTCCTAAAGCAAATGGATCTCCACCGTTTCTGCTGACTTCGGGATCATAACCCTTGTAATCGGAAATAGTGAAGAGGTTCCTTCCGCTCACATAAATTCTGGTTGATTTTAAAACAGTCTGCTTTTTTAACACCTCAGACAAATTATAGCCAAAAGTCAAATCTCTTAATTTAAGGAAAGAGCCATTCTCAATAAAGCGTGTGGAATTCCTCAATGAGTTCTTATCAGGATCTCCAAAAGCTGCTCTTGGGATATCCGTGATATCACCAGGGTTTCTCCACCTGTTTAACACAGCGGCAGAGGCGTTTTTAGGGCCCGCCATACCTTCAGTTTCAATTCTTGTTGCGTTATAAACGTCATTGCCGTAAACACCTTCTAACAGGAAGGAAAGGTCAAAACCGAAAGCAGAGAACCGATTGGTGATGCCTCCTTGAAATTTCGGATTTGGATTTCCAATGATGGTTCTGTCAGCATCAGTGATGTTTCCATCCCCAGTTAAATCTCTGTAGATGATATTTCCTGTTGCAGGGTCAACACCGTCAGAAATATAACCGTAAAAAGAACTGACGGGATGACCTTCTTCTGTAATGGTGGAACTGCCGTTGTCACCCACACCTCCGGAAAGTATATTTTGTCCTAAAATATTCAAAACCTTGTTTCTGTTCAGAGAAAAAACCACATCTGTTTCCCATCTGAAGTTTTTATGTGCATAGTTCACGGTGTTTAAGGTAAATTCAAGTCCTTTATTCTCTAAACTGCCTACGTTTTGGGTAATGGAGCTATAACCGGTTTGAGAAGGGAGCGGTCTGTTGACTAAAGCATCCGTGGTTTTTCTGTAATAAGCATCTGCGGTGAAGCTTAACCTGTTGTTGAAAAGGGAAACATCTAACCCCAGGTTATTTTGTGTATTAACCTCCCATTTCAGGTCTGCATTAGCGATACTGGTGGTAATGGTACCTGGTTGCGTGTTATCATCAATAGGATAATTGTAACCCACGCCATAACGGGCCAGATAACTAAAATCACCAATGCCCGCAGAGTTTCCGTTGCTGCCGATGCCATAGCGAAGTTTCAGGCTGCTCAACCAGTTCACATCTTTCAGGAAGTTTTCTTCAGATATGCGCCATCCTATAGAAGCAGCAGGGAAGTAACCATATTTCTGATTGGGGCCAAATCTTGAAGAACCATCCGCCCTGAAAGAACCAGTGATCGTATATTTATCATGGTAGGTATAGATTACTCTCGCGAGATAGGAGAGGTAAGACCAGCTCGAATTATTGCTGCTGGCATCTAATTTTTGCGAAGCACCATTTACCGTTTTGATGGATCCGTTGGCGAAATTTTTACCAGACAGATAGGTGCCGGTATAATTGGATTTTCTGAACGTGACACCGCCAATGGCATCTATAGCGTGCACTTTGTTGAAGGTGTGGTTATAGGAAAGGATATTTTCATTTTGCCAGATGAGCTCATTATTAGAATTTGCGCTGGCAAAACCTTTTTGTGCCCTTCCCTGGCCTGTGGTGAAAGGATCTATAAAATAATCTGCCCTATTGTCGTTCGCTTCCACGCCAAATGTCGATCTTAGATTTAAATCCAGCGGCAATTGATATTCTGCAAACACGTTCCCCAATATTTTATTGGTAAATGATTTACTGTCGGCACCTTTGGTGATGGCAACTGGGTTCTCTAACGCCTGATAGGGATTCTGCGGGTAAGTGCCATCAGCATTTTGAACCGGGATAGTTGGAGGGGTGGATAATGCAGAAAGCACTACACCGCCCTGGTTCACCCTGTTGTTATCTGCCACATCCACAGAATTTATTCTTGAAACTGTGAAATTGCTCCCTACTTTTAATTTTGGATATAAATTGGCACTTTGGTTGAACCTGATGCTATACCTTCCAAAACTTGCAGGTGCCAGGGTTCCATCTTCTGCGTTCCATCCTCCAGATAGATAATATTTATACTTTTCACTTCCTCCTGTTGCAGATAGCTGATAATTTTGTTGAGCACCTCTCCTATAAATCTCATCCTGCCAGTTGGTGTTGTATTGGAGGTTGTTCACATCCGGAATGAAAGGTTGTTGCCCCACATTCGTTCTTTCTTCATTGATAAGGTTGGCAAAGTCTTTCGCTCCTAAAACATCCAATTTCTTAGTCACCTCTTGGAAACCATAATAGCTTTCTACGCTGATCTGTGTTTTATTGGCCGAACCAGATTTTGTAGTGATCAAAACCACGCCGTTTGCACCATTTGCACCATAAATTGCTGTTGCAGAAGCATCTTTCAAAATCGTGATGTTCTCGATATCATTAGGATTTATCCCATCATTTGATAATAACTGAACACCGTCAACCACGTATAGCGGATCATTAGAACCGTTTAAAGAACCATATCCTCTTATTCTTAAGTTCAAACCTCCACCTGGTTTCCCCGAGGGTTGGGTCACTGTTACACCTGCTGCCCTGCCCTGGATAGCTTGTTGTAAATTAGTCACAGGCCTGTCCTCAATGCTTTTTGAACTCACTTCGGAGGTGGCATAATTCAAATTTTTTCTTTTCACAGCTCCATAACCTATCACCACCACTTCATCTAATTTAGACACATCTTCTTTAAGAGTGATATTGATAGTTGTTCTGCCATCCACTTGAATTTCCTGAGTGGAAAAACCAAGAAATGAAAAAACAAGCGTACTGTTTGGTGAGGCATTAATGCTGAAAGCCCCGTTTGTGTTTGTGGTGGTGCCTTGTGATGTGTTTTTGATAAGTATAGTGACGCCGGGTAATGGCAGCCCTTTCTCATCTTTGACCACTCCGTTGATTTTGGTGTCATTTTGCGCATAGGCATAAGAAACGACAAGAGACAACGAGATAAAAAATGTTAAGATTCTTTTCATACTTTTCTTGAATTGAAATGAAATAAGATTGTTAATTGGTAATGTAAAAATAGAGATCAGTTGATAGACACCCCAAATTATTTATGCCTCAAAAATGCATTTTTAGGCCATTTTTAGGAGATTTTATGCGCTTGAACACCCTTAACGTAAATGGGCTTTGCTATTGATTTACAGTTGATTTTTAAACTTTTTATAAGTTTTCTCTGCAAATCAGTGATACGTTTTGTCACCTTTTACCTCTTTTAAGGAAATCAAGGGCAAAAACATCAATTTATTTTTAATTTATGAGCAGCAATGAACTCCAACTGTCTGTTTCTATGGTACCATTCCTGGTTTTTTCAGAGATCAATTTTTTTACTCTACTTCCATAATTCCAGCAGGTGCTTTGTCTGATATTCAATATTTCTGAAAGTTTGTGGGAAGATATTTTACCTCTGTGGGTGTAAAGTAAAAACAAAAGATAAAAACCTTTATTTATTGGGATATGGCTATTTTGAAATAACGTTCCATAGGTTACTGATTCATCATAGTCGCATTTGCTACAACGCCTGCTGTAAGGTTGATGGCCTTGAAAATAAGACGATGAACCGCATTTTTTGCAGGTAAAGTCATTTTTCCATTTCAGTTCTGCCAAAAACTTGTAACAGCTTTCTTTGTCAGGATATATTTTACTGAACTCGTCAAAATTGACCTCGTCAGACATTACCCTGGCTCTGGTCACATTAGTTACATTAGTTTGTAAAACAAAGTTGTCTTTTTCCAAAAGATCGTTCATTCTCGTTATTTCTTCCGCTTGCTCCTTCAATAATCTGTTTACACTAACTAATTCCTTGTTTTTTTGAATGATGAGTGCCGATTTTTCGTAGACCTCCTTGGTTCTTTTATCAACTTTAGCCTCAAGTTCCCGATTTAAATTGTCCTTCAATTTTTCGTTAACCTTAAATTGATCAATGATTCTTTTCTGAGCTTTCTCTTTTTTGAGTTTTAAAATTCTAACATTATCTCCTATGGAGAAGGATAAGAAGAACATCTCTAATAAGAAGCTGAGGCTTAAACTGTAATAGGTGAGTGCATCTATATTTAACCAACCCACGCCCAGAGTGATCAAAAATTTCAGCGTGAAGCCTAAAAACAGAAAAGTGTAGCCTAAAACGAAAAACCTTGCAGGTTTATAGCCTCTTCTATACACGATAATCCCCGCAAGATAAGATATCGTTAAAGGAGCGAGTTCTATAAAGGTGTAATTAAACCAAGTGTTATCGATGGTTAAACAGGCCAGGAAGAACAGGGTCCTAAGGCAGATGAAGGCAATGATTAATTTATTGAAAAAAGGTGCTTTTAATTTTACATGTAATAGTTTTTTAGCGAATAGAAGAGCGAAAACACTCACAAAATACAAGGCAACACCAAAGGCATACTGGTTCCATTGGGGAGCATTTGGCCATAGGTATTGAAATGCTAAACCATCCGTACAAAATTCATACAACCCAACACTTAAATTATAAAGAACATAATAAAGATATTGGATTTGTCTCACTGCTAAAAACATTACCAGGTTATAGAAACTAAAGATGATGATCATCCCATAAAACAATCCGAAAAGGAAATATTCATTCAGCGCATAATGAATAAACCAACTTATCGAGCGTAATACGATGATGACATCCGCTACCTGGCGAGATTTCACTTTAACATATATGATTTGAGTTTTGGGTTGTTTTTTTAGTTTAAATTCAAAGTTCTTATGAGCAAAAGTTCTGTTTTTATAAAGCTTCTCATCTCCTGAAACGTGAGATTGATACACTCCATTATCATCAGGAATATAAACGGTCAGATGATCTATGGTTTGGTCAAAGAACTCTAAAATCCAATCTTCTTTTGATTGCTCATCTCTGTTAATTTTTATTCTATACCAGTAGGTAGCCTTAAGATGATAATTCTGAGGTGTGCTTTTAAGATTTGGCTTAAATGAATTTTCCTTAGCTTTAAGGATATCTTTAAAAGTGAATGCACTTTTAGAATCTTCCAATATGTAGATTTCATTATAGGTAAAAATATGCTGAGGGCTTGAATCGGCTATTTTCACTAACTTTTGCGCCCGTGTAGAAATAGAGGAAAGTAGTGCAATTAAGAAAAAATAAAAATATAGGAGTTTCAACTGGCGTTTGATGATTACAAAAGTTAAACAGACAATATAAAATCATTATTCTTATCATGCAAGAAATTTAAAACAGGCCAATTTTGTCTTTCCCCTTTTTGGGCGTAATATTTAAATGAATCAGCTTAAGGTCGTTTGCTCTTTCTTATCAAAGGTGATTTGCGGAGATTAAATCTCATTTAACAGGAGATTTAGCGACAGGATTTAAAAATGATAGAATTTTTTTAAATAAGTAAATCGATTTATTATTTTTTTATAACTTTATTTTTTGATTCATACAAATCATTTAAACCAAATTATATTAAAAACCGAAATGAACACCATCATTCCGTATCGTTCGTGATGAGTACATTTTCAGCTATTGAAAAAACCTAATAAATATGGAAGAAAAGAAAAACAACAACCTGACTGGTTCAAGGAGAAAATTCATTAAGAACAGTGCTATGGCTGCTGCCGGATTTATGATCGTCCCGCGTTTTGTACTTGGAGGAAAAGGCTATACGGCTCCCAGTGACAAGTTAATGGTTGCAGGCGTGGGTGTTGGAGGAAAGGGAGAGAGTGATATTGCCAATTTTCACAAAAGTGGCAAAGCCGAAATCGCCTATCTCTGTGATGTGGACGACCGACGGGCGGCAAAATCAAGAAAGGCATTCCCCAAAGCAAAATATTATAAAGACTGGCGGGAGCTTTTGGATAAGGAAGGTAAAAATATAGATGCCGTTTCGGTGTCGACCCCCGATCATAATCATGCCATCATCGCCTATCATGCCATGTCAATGGGCAAACATGTGTACGTTCAAAAACCACTCACGCATGATATCTACGAAGCCAGGTTGCTGACTGATGCTGCAAAGAAATTTAAAGTGGTCACTCAAATGGGCAACCAAGGGGCATCAAATGATGGCACACGGCAATTGGCCGAATGGTACGATGCGGATATCATCGGAGATGTCCATACCGTTTATTGCTGGACCAATCGTCCGGTATGGCCGCAAGGTATCCCATGGCCATCCACTGCAGCTGAAATCCCAAAAGAGCTGGATTGGAATCTTTGGCTTGGGACTGCCCCACAACGAGATTATGTCGATAAATTAGTTCCGTTCAACTGGCGTGGCTGGTGGGAATACGGAACGGGTGCGCTGGGTGATATGGGATGCCACTTAGTGGAGGCTCCGTTCCGGGTGTTAGGATTACAATATGCTAAAGATGTTCAGGCAAGTGTGGGGACCGTGTATGTGGATGAATTCAAACAAGGGCACTTTCCTGAAAGCTGTCCTCCATCCAGTTATGTCACCCTTACTTTTCCAAAAACAGGCAAAACCAAAGGAGACATCACACTCCATTGGATGGATGGTGGCATACAGCCCGAACGTCCGCAGGAATTAGGTCCAAACGAGTCTTTTGGAGATGATGGTAATGGCACGCTCTTTATTGGAACAAAAGGTAAGATGATGGCTAGCACCTATGCAGAAAATCCATTGTTATTGCCCACTTCACACACCAAAGAAGTGAACGTTCCTGAAAAGTTCAACCGTGTGCCAGGTGGTGCGAACGGCCATTACGCCCAGTGGGTGGAGGCCTGCATTGCAGGTTATGGCAGGCAAGAACTGAGCTCGCCTTTTGAAATGGCAGGTCCTCTTACAGAAGCATTATTGATGGCAAATCTTGCGGTTCGCGGTCATGAGCTCAAAGGAGGAGGCAGCTTAAAATTGATTTGGGACAATGAGAACATGAGGGTGACAAATTTTGAAGCAGCAAACCAATTCGTGAAACGCCAATATCGAAAAGGCTGGAACCTTTAACGCATGAATCGAATCAATTTAACCTTTTAAATTATTGTTTTAAGCTGTATGGATGATCTACAAATAAAAAAATCGACCACCATTTACGATGTCATCATAGTGGGTTCGGGTGCGGGCGGAGGTATGGCGGGTTACGTGTTGGCGAATGCGGGTATAAAAGTTTTGATGCTGGAGGCTGGAGCTTATTTTGACCCTGCCAAAGATTCTCTACAATTGAAAATGCCCTGGGAATCGCCAAGAAGAGGCGCTGGAACCACACGCTATTTTGGTGATTTTGACGCTGCTTATGGTGGCTGGGAATTGGAAGGCGAACCTTACACCACAAAGGATAGGACAGAATTCTTCTGGTTCCGTTCCCGTATGTTGGGTGGACGTACGAATCACTGGGGGCGTATATCTCTTAGAATGGGACCTTATGATTTTAAATCCAAAGATGGCCTTACAGATGACTGGCCGATTACCTACGATGAATTGAAGCCTTATTACGACAAAGTTGATCGGCTGATCGGAATTTATGGAAGTAAAGAAGGGTTGGAGAATGAACCTGACGGGATTTTTATGCAGCCCCCAAAACCCAGGCTGAATGAGCTTTATATTAAGCAAGGTGCAAAAAAGGCAGGAGTGAAGGTAATTGCTGGTAGAGGTTCAGTATTGACAGAGGCGTTGCCAGATAATAAAAACAGAGGTGTTTGTTTCTATTGTGGACAATGCAATCGCAGTTGTAAAGTTTACGGTGATTTCTCTGCATCTTCATGTTTGGTGATTCCAGCTTTAAAAACCGGCAATTTAAAAGTGATCACCAATGCCATGGTAAGAGAGGTGCTGACTGATGCCAATGGACTGGCAACGGGAGTTTCTTATATCAATAAAGAAGATATGCAGGAATACCAGGTTAATGCCAAAACGGTGATTCTTGGTGCAAGTGCCGGAGAGTCTGCAAGGCTCCTGCTCAATTCCAAATCAGCCCAGCACCCCAATGGATTGGCCAATAGCAGCGGAGTGGTTGGTCATTACCTTCATGACTCCACAGGTTCAAGCGCAAGTGGATTTCTACCTCAGCTGATGGATCGTAAAAGGTACAATGAAGATGGTGTTGGTAGTGTCCATATTTATTCACCCTGGTGGCTGGATAATAAAAAGCTCGATTTCCCCAGAGGTTATCATATAGAATATGGTGGAGGATTTGGCATGCCATCCTATGGCTTTGGCTCTGGCATACAAAACATGAACGGAAAAGTTCCTGGACGTGACGGTGAAATGAAAGAAGCGGGCGGGTATGGAGCTTCCCTCAAAGATGATTATCGCCGGTTTTATGGAACCCAGTTTGGCATGGCAGGCAGAGGTACCGCCCTTGCACGTTATGACAACTATTGTGAGGTTGATCCAAACGTAGTGGACAAATATGGCATTCCTGTACTGCGTTTCCATTATAAATGGGCAGCTGAAGAAATCAAACAAGCTAAACACATGCAGGAGACCTTTCAGGAAATCATGCATCACATGGGAGCGGTATATGGTGGTCCGCAAGGCCCAGAAAATAATTATGGATTGGAAGCCCCCGGAAAAATCATCCATGAAGTGGGTACGGTACGCATGGGTGATGATCCCAAAAAATCTGCCTTGAATAAATGGTGCCAGGCACATGACTGTAAAAATCTTTTTGTTGTCGATGCCGCTCCTTTTGTGCAGCAAGGAGATAAAAATGCAACATGGACCATATTGGCGCTTTCTATGCGTACAGCAGAATATGTTTTGCAGCAAAGAAAAAAATTAAACGTTTAGAACAAGAAATGATATGAACAGACGTGATTCTCTCAAAGCCATAGGTTTAAGCACTATATCTACAGGATTATTGCTGGAGGCGTGTAAAACCGACAATAAGAACAAAGCCAATCTGCCCCTGGAGGCAACAGAACCTGAACCCGGGCGTCAGCCTTTTGAGGTTGAACGGGATAAAAAACTCAAGGCCGAAAAATTTTTTACCGAAGCTGAAATGGCAACTATAACCGTATTGGGTGACATCATTATTCCAAAAGATGATGTTTCTGGAAGTGCCTCAGATGCGGGAGTGCCAGAGTTCATCGAATTCATCGTCAAGGACATGCCGAAACATCAGGTGCCGATGCGGGGTGGATTGCGCTGGCTCGACCTGCAATGCCTTAATCACTATGGTAAGGATTTTACCGCTTGCAGTCAGGAGCAACGAATAGAGATGGTGGACAACATCGCCTATCCACTAAAAGCAAAACCTGAAATGGCGCAAGGCGTTGCATTTTTCAACCTGGTACGTGATCTTACCGCATCTGGATTTTATACCAGCAAAATAGGGGTGAAAGATATAGGTTATATGGGCAACACCCCTAACCAATGGACTGGAGTGCCGCCTGAAATCCTACGACATTATGGTATGGAAAATGTTTAATCAACTGATTTATGATTAAATTACCCATCTCGCTAATGAATAGCAGCTTTTAACCAATATGATTGATCTTATTAAACCGTCATGATGAAATATAATTTATTAATGGCCACGATAATGGTTTCGTGCAGCCTAAACGTTTCGGCACAAAACAATCCTAAGCCTGAGGACACTGAACTTTACACACCCGTGCCTCCGGTGGTCAAACCCGGAGCATCCTGTTCTGGTGCGCCTTCAGATGCTATTGTGCTGTTTGATGGAAGCAATCTTAATCAATGGGTATATACAGATGATAAAAGCCCTGCGAAGTGGGTGGTTGAAAACGGGCTACTCACTGTGAAAAAAGGTACAGGGAATATAGAAACAAAACAGTCTTTTACCGATTATCAACTTCATATTGAATGGAAAATCCCAAAAAGCATCACCGGAGAGGGACAGGCTCGTGGAAACAGCGGAATTTTCCTCGCTTCCATAGGAAAAGGGGATGCCGGTTATGAATTACAGGTATTAGACTCTTACCATAATAAAACTTATACCAATGGACAGGCTGGCAGCATCTATAAGCAAGCTGCCCCGTTGGTGAATGCCAACCGGGAACCTGGTGAATGGCAGAGCTATGATGTGATCTGGACAGCGCCCATTTTTGAAATTGATGGCAGTTTAAGAAGTCCAGCGAAAGTGACCGTGTTTTTTAATGGTGTTTTGATACAAAATAACTTTGAACTGGCTGGCCCCACACAATATATCGGTAAGCCCTCCTATCATATCGCTCATGGAGCTTCTCCCATTAAACTACAGGCACACGGTGATAAGAGCGAGCCCATTAGCTTCCGTAATATATGGGTAAGAGAGCTCCATGCTCAGAATAAAAATTAAACGATCAAATGTCGGTCATGAATATAGGTTCAGGTTATACCAGGGCGATTGCGTAGGAGAGTTCTGTTAAGTAGGCAATTTTTAAGCCAACCTAATGCATAAAGCAAAATGTGAAAGTTGGAGCTGCCTTATTTTAATTTACTGATTAGCTCCTGATATATGGCTTAATAATTGTTGCTTATCTGGAAAAACAAACGAGTTGAAGTTCCTTAAAAACATAACGGTTATTTTTTTATCCCTGATGATTTGCTACACTTCGTCGGGTATGAATTTGTTCGTTCATGTTTGTGGTGGGAAGCTGAACAATTTATCTTTCTCAGAAGCCGGGGCAAGTTGTGGGATGCAACAAAGTTGTGAATTTTCAAAATCCCATGGTAAAACAGCGTTAAACAAAGTGAATACCTGCTGTAAAAATCATTTGTTAAAAACAGCAGTAAAGGTGCAGAGCTTTGAGAAAAGCGATGATAACATCTTGCTAAAAAACAGTACAAAACTTATATATCCCTCATTTTCAATAATTCATCATCTTTTTCAATTCAAGCTGAAAGAGTTTAGTGATAGCAGTCCACATGATCAGTTCCTAAATTCCTTACCTAAAAAAGGCATTTATTTACTCCTGCAAAATTTCAGAAATTAGCATCTGCACCTAAGCCTTTAGTTATTTTCATTGGCTTCCTCCTCTATTTAAAAATTTCAAGGAATTGTCCTTTTAGGATTCAATTATCTACCCCAATTTTATAACAAATGAAAAGATTATATTTTACTATGATTTTAATTTTAATGGTCACTTCTACGTTTGCCCAACAAATTAAAAGTATTACCGCTACGCCTGACGACCATTTTATTAAACCCGGCAAACGTGTGGTTTATGATTTGTACATTACCGATACCCTCGTGAATTTCACTGGCAAAAAGGTGAAAGCACAGGCCATAAACGGACAAATCCCCGGTCCAACCATCCGTTTTACAGAGGGCGATACTGCAATTATCCATGTTCACAATAACATGCGGGACGAAACTTCGATGCATTGGCATGGCATTTTGATACCAAATAAGTACGACGGGGTTCCTTATCTGGAAACTGCTCCTATAATGCCGGGACAAACCCACGATTTCATATTTCCTTTACGCCAAACGGGTACCTATTGGTACCATTCGCACACCAAATTGCAGGAGCAGTCGGGGTTGTTTGGCTCCATTGTGATTGAGGCCCAAAATAAAGCCAATAAAATCGATCAGTATCCTGATCAGGTTTTGCTATTATCAGACTGGACAGACCAAAACCCTAAAAATGTACTCAGGCTTTTAAAACGAGGAAGTGATTATTTCCCGATAAAAAAAGGTGCGGTACAGAGTTATGGAGAAGCTATTTCCAAAGGTTATGGCGGTGATAAACTGATGATGGAGTGGATGCGTATGCCGGCAATGGACATCAGTGACGTCAAATACGATAAGTTTTTGATCAACGGAAAAGAGAATGTGGAACAGCAAGACTATAAGCCCGGTGAAACGGTAAGGCTGAGGATCATTGATGGTTCGGCATCCTCTTATTTCTGGGTACAGTTCGTCGGCGGGCAAATGACGGTCGTTGCCACCGATGGTTTAGAAGTACAACCAGTTAAGGTGGATAAATTATTATTGGGCGTTGCAGAAACTTATGATGTACTGATCACCATTCCTAAGGATGGCAAATATGAATTCAGGGCCACCCCACACGATGTCTCCGGTCAGGTTTCGACCTTTTTCGGAACTGGTGCATTGCATAAGGTTCCAGATATACCAAAGTTGAACTATTTCAGGATCATGCACAGCATGAACCAGATGATGATGGGCATGAAAGGGATGCAGATGAGTGCAGTGAAGAATGAAAAATTAAGAAAAGCAGGGATGCTGGAAGAGACTCCTAATGGGATGGAAGGAAAAATGGGCATGTCTGGAATGGGAGACATGGACATGGGAGAGATGAAGATGGACGGCATGAACGAGATGGACATGAAATCAGATTCTGCCAAGATGAAAATGGAGCACATAGATCATGATAAAGATATGAAGATGGACGGCATGAACGGGATGGACATGAAGTCTGATTCTTCCAAAATGAAGATGGATGGAATGAAAATGGATGATGGAATGGATAGGATGATGGGGATGAAAGACGATGGCAGAGGTGTTAAGATGACTGTTCCTGGTTCTCTGATGAACAGTTTGGGCGGAGAAGGAAAGATACTGACCTATGACATGTTAAAAGCCAAAGCTTCTACCGAGATCAATTCAAATCAACCTTTACGAACCTTTCAGTTGTATTTAACCGGTTCTATGTTGCGCTATGTATGGTCTATCAATAACAAAACACTTTCTGAACAGGATGTTTTATCCATTAAAAGAGGAGAAAAAGTAAGGTTCGTAATGCACAACACCACCATGATGGAGCACCCCATGCACTTACACGGACATTTTTTTAGGGTGATTAACGCCCAGGGAGCATATTCTCCTTTGAAACATACCGTTAGCGTAGAGCCCATGCAAACAGTGACCATAGAGTTTGATGCCAATGAAGAAAAAGACTGGTTTTTTCACTGCCATATTCTTTACCATATGAACGCGGGTATGGCCAGGGTTTTGCGTTATCAAAATTCTCCTGTAGACCCAGCCATCACGCAATACCGGGATCACAATCCGCTACTTTTGGAATCTAATCATCCTTTTTTCTGGGCTAGCACGATGGTTCACTCACAAGCTAACTATGGAATGTTCAACATCTCGAATGTAAGATACAACTTCAATTCAGACTGGCGCTTCAGCTATGATGGCCGTTACGAAGTCACCCCTCGATTAGAAAGGTATTTGGACAACCGATTTTTCCTGTCTGCTTATGTTGGCGGAGAGTTTAGAAATGAAAATAAAGGCCAGGCTTTTGTAAGGAATGATGAGCAGGAAGTTTTTGTTGGGCTGCGTTACCTTTTGCCTTTGTTTATCCAAACAGATGTGAGGGTAAGCCCAAAAGGGAAGGTAAGATTTGAAATAGGAAGAACGGATATCCCTATCAGCAACAGGATAAGATTTGGAGGGGTTTGGAATACGGACAAGGAATATCGTGTAAACACCACTTACATCATAGGTAAAAATTTGGGTATCTCCGGTAATTATGACAGTGATTATGGCTGGGGTGCTGGTTTAAGAATCATGTATTAAATAAATAGAAAATTATGAAAAAGTTAGTTTTGACCCTCAGTTTTATTAGTGTAATGAGCGTTGGGTGGACGCAAACCGTCGACAATGATTTTGTCAGCGATTTCCCAAATTATCATCCATTGGTGGTACATTTCCCCATCATCCTTTTATTGATTGCTGCCGTTATGCAGATAGGCGTACTGTTCTTTAAAAACAAAGCTTACAATTACACCATTATTGCTTTTACGGTGATAGGCTTTATAACGGGTTTATTGGCAGCCAAGGTTTTCCACGCACATGCTGCTGAAAGCATCAGCCCAGCCCAAATGGAAGTTTTTGAGGCTCATGAGAAATTTGCTTACCTCACCCTTTGGTTAAGCGGAGTTGCATCTGCATTCAAATTATCGGCCTTGTTTGTTAGGAACAAATGGATGGAAATAATCGCCTTATTGTTGTTAATAGGTTCCGCAATAACAGTAAGTATAGCAGGTCATCATGGAGCAGAATTAGTTTACAAATATGGTATTGGACCGAAAGGCGAAAAACTGGAAACGGAACATTAACTATTTAAACTTAAAAAGAATGGAAAATCAAAAACGAACACAGTAAAATCAAGCGGAATGGGTTATGGAAAGTTTGGCGCAACAATGATTGTCTCCTTAATTGTGATGTATGGAATGATGTTCATCAACATCGTGGATATCGATCATTTTTATTTGAGCCTTACCCGTATTTACATGGCTTTATTAATGGTGAGTGCAATGGCAGTGATCATGGTATTGATGATGGGGAAAATGTATCCCAATAAAAAAATAAACGCCGGAATTGTCATAGGCAGCGTTATAGTTTTTGGGTTGGTGCTTACTGCATTAAGGACACAAATCCCCGTTGGGGACGAACAATATATGAAGGCTATGATCCCTCATCATTCATCGGAGATCATGACCAGTGAAAATGCAAACATCAAAAACCCTGAGGTAAGAAAATTAGCTGACGGTATTATTGAAGCTCAAAAAAGAGAAATTGCAGAAATGAAGGCCATATTGGCAAGAATGAAATAAATAGCTATCCCGGATAGCTGTTACAAAAATCAATATCATGAAACATGTTTATAAAATAGAGGGGATGAGCTGCAATGGCTGTCGTTCAAAAGTTGAAGAAGCATTAAATTCAATAAGGGGGGCTTCTGCAAAGGTGTCTTTGGAGCCGCCATTAGCCACCATTGATATGGAGGAACACCTCCCAATTGAAAGCTTTCAGCAGGCTCTACATGCCGTTGGGGAGTATAAAATAGAGATGGCAAATGAAAAGCATCCTGAAAAACAGGATACGGTCAAAGTAAACAAAACCCATAATCATCAAGCGGATAAAGGGTCATTATCTAAAAGTGACGGGGGGAAATTTTATTGTCCAATGCATTGTGAGGGAGATAAAACCTATAATGAACCAGGAAATTGTCCTGTATGTGGAATGGATCTGGTTCAGTCACCATCCTTAAAAAAGGAGACAGAATATACCTGCCCCATGCACCCTGAAATCATCAGGAATGAACCTGGGGCATGCCCAATATGCGGAATGGATCTGGTTCCAATAGCGCCTGATTTGGAAGAAGAAGATAAAACCTATACCAGTTTGTTGAGAAAACTAAAGATCGCTTCCATTTTCACCATCCCCATCTTTCTTATTGCGATGTCGGAAATGATCCCAAACAATCCTATCTACAAATTGATGGATTTGAAATATTGGAATTGGGTTCAATTTGCTTTATCCATCCCTGTGGTATTTTATGCAACCTGGATGTTCTTTGAAAGAGCATGGCGATCCATCATCAGCTGGAATCTGAATATGTTCACCCTTATAGGCATAGGGGCTGGCGTAGCTTGGTTATTCAGTGTTACAGCGTTATTGTTTCCGGGGATATTCCCGGAGCAGTTTAAAACTCATGCGGGTACTGTTTATGTTTATTTTGAGGCAGCCACTGTTATTCTCACGCTGGTCTTGTTGGGTCAGGTTTTAGAAGCCAGGGCCCACGGTCAAACCAACAGTGCCATTAAAGAACTATTGAAACTGGCACCAAATAAGGCTATTAAAATTGTTGATGGTGAAGAGGTGGAAGTTTCCATCGATGAAATACATGAAGGGGATTTATTGCGTGTGAAGCCTGGAGAAAAGATACCAGTGGATGGTAGCATACAGGAAGGGGAAGCTGTTATTGATGAATCTATGATTTCCGGAGAACCCATTCCTGTGGATAAAAAGACAGGAGATAAAGTGAGTTCCGGCACCATCAACAGAAATAAATCATTTGTGATGATTACAGAGAAAGTAGGTTCAGAAACATTGCTTTCGCAGATCATCGAAATGGTAAATTCCGCCAGTCGTTCAAAAGCCCCCATTCAAAAAATGGCTGATACCATTTCGGGATACTTTGTTCCTATCGTTGTATCTGTTTCTGTTGTAACTTTTATCATCTGGGCAGTTTATGGGCCAGAGCCTTCCTATGTTTTTGCATTGGTAAATGCGATTGCTGTATTGATTATTGCCTGCCCATGTGCTTTGGGGCTTGCCACGCCTATGTCGGTTATGGTAGGTGTGGGTAAAGGTGCAAAATCTGGTGTGCTCATCAAAAATGCAGAAT
This sequence comes from Pelobium sp., assembly GCA_965218985.1. Classification (GTDB taxonomy): domain Bacteria; phylum Bacteroidota; class Bacteroidia; order Sphingobacteriales; family Sphingobacteriaceae; genus Pseudopedobacter. The sequence continues at coordinate 2,474,946 of CBDCMP010000007.1, read as the reverse complement.
CCTTGGAAAGGATGGATAAAATGGATGTAGTGGTAATTGATAAAACCGGCACAGTTACCGAAGGTAAACCATCTGTAGAGAAAATTATCAGTACCCACCATGACTATTCGGAAAACGAAATTTTAGAGAGGATTGTCGCATTGAATAAGAATAGCGAACACCCGTTGGCACAAGCAACATTGAGTTATGGTAAGGAAAAAAACATAGACATTAAATCTATTGAAAATTTCGAGGCCGTTGCAGGAAAAGGAGTGATTGGAAGACTAAAGGGAGAGGAACTGGCCCTCGGAAATAGAAAACTCATGGAGCAGGTTCAGGCTGAAATGGATCAGGATTTAAGCAACAAGGTAAAAGCAGAGCAAAAGCAAGGTAAAACGGTATCCTATTTAGCCGTCGGAAAAAAAGCGGTTGGTTTTGTGGTCATATCTGATAAGATTAAAGAATCCAGTAAAGAAGCCATTCAGAAGTTACAGCAAGAAGGTTTAAAGGTGATCATGTTCACAGGAGACAATGAAGATACTGCAAAAGCAGTGAGTGATGCTTTGAACTTAGACGGCTATAAAGCTCAAATGCTACCTGAAAATAAACTGGAAGAGATAAAAAAATTACAGGCTAAAGGCAAAAAAGTGGCGATGGCGGGCGACGGGATCAATGATGCCCCTGCGTTATCTCAGGCAGATATTGGGATTGCAATGGGTACAGGAACAGATGTTGCCATAGAAAGTGCTGCCATTACTTTGGTAAAAGGAGATTTGAACGGCATTGCCAAAGCCAAATTACTGAGTCATAAAGTAATGCATAACATCAAAGAAAATTTGATTTTTGCCTTAGGATATAACGTGATTGGGATACCAATTGCTGCAGGGATACTTTATCCTGTTTTCGGCATATTACTCTCCCCAATGATTGCTGCATTGGCAATGAGTTTCAGTTCAGTGTCAGTCATTTTAAATTCCTTGAGATTGAGAAAGGTCGATTTAAAGTGAAGGCATAGTCTTTCATTTTCTGGGACTATCTCCATGCTAAAAGCAAAATGCGCAAAGCTAAGAGCTAAATATGCTGATTTCTCTTGCTTAGTTTGTTCAAATCATAAGTTTTATCTCGATCTCTGGCTATTAAATTTGTTGGTGTTCTGAATCCTTACCGCATTTAGAATCGCCAGCAAAGCCACACCAACATCAGCAATCACGGCTTCCCATAAAGTTGCCACACCGCCTGCACCTAAAGCTAAGACGATCACTTTTACTCCCATTGCCAGCGCAATATTTTGCCAGACTATATTTCTGGTAAGCTTGCTGATGGCAATGGCAGTAACGATTTTAGAAGGTTGGTCGTTCTGTATCACCACATCGGCGGTTTCTACCGTAGCATCGCTCCCTAAACCTCCCATCGCAATTCCGGCGTCTGCCAAAGCAATCACCGGAGCATCATTCACGCCATCGCCCACAAAGGCGATACATCTTCCCTGTTCTTTTAATTCCTGCACTTTTGCAACTTTGTTTTCGGGAAGTAAATCACCAAATGCATGGTCGATATTTAAAAAGTTGGCAACTGAATCCACTACACTCTGTTTATCGCCGCTTAACATGACAGTTTTGATGTTCAAACGATGCATATCGTCTATAGCCTGTCTGGCATCTCCCTTGATTTCATCAGCAATGGTGATGTAGCCTGCATATTGATGGTCCACCGCAATCACTACCAGGGTATCTTCCATTCGTTGGATCGCCTCATCAAATGGGATATTGAATTTTTTTAAAAGTCTGCTATTCCCTGCCAACACATTTTTTCCATCAATGATTCCTTTTAAACCAAAGCCGGCAATTTCTTCTACCTCTTTAATAGTTGCAGTTCCTAAAATATCTCCTGCATATGCTGTTACCGCCATTGCAATTGGGTGGGTGGATTTACTTTCAATAGCTGCAGCTATCCTCATCAGTTCTTGTTCATCAATATTTGCAGCAACTACTTTTTGAACCTTAAAAACGCCCTTTGTAAGCGTTCCTGTTTTGTCCATTACCACCGTGTCAATTTTAGTCATCACATCCATGAAATTACCTCCCTTAAACAGGATGCCGTGTTTAGATGCAAGTCCGATACCCCCGAAGTAACCCAAAGGGATGGAGACCACCAAGGCACAAGGACAGCTGATGACCAAAAACACGAGGCCACGGTACAGCCAATCCTGAAAAATATAATTTGAAATCAAAAAGTAAGGTAAGGCTACCAGAAGCACTGCCAATCCAAAAACAATTGGCGTATAAACTTTGGCAAAACGGGAGATGAACAATTGCGTCTGCGATTTCCGGGCGGTGGCATCTTGTACCATTGCTAATATCCTGCTCAGTTTACTGTCGTTAAATGACGAAAGCACTTTGATCTCCGAAACAGTATGCAGGTTGATCATTCCCGCATATACAGCTTCCCCCCGGGCTTTTATGTCGGGTTTACTTTCCCCAGTTAGGGCAGCAGTATTAAAAGTGGCTTTTTCTGACAAAAGTTCTCCATCCAAAGCTACTTTCTCTCCGGGTTTAACCTGTATGTTTTCGCCGATTTCCACATCCGAGGGCTGTACTGTTTCCACTTTCCCATTTCTGATGACATCCACGGTATCCGGTCTCACATCCAATAAAGCTTTGATGCTGCGTTTTGCATTTTTTACAGCCAAATTCTGAAACCATTCGCCAATGGAATAAAAAACCATCACCGCCACACCTTCACTATAAGAACCTATAGCAAATGCACCCATAGTGGCTACGCTCATCAGGAAAAACTCATTAAAAAAGTCGAACCTTTTCACCTTCTGCCAGGCCAAGTTAAAAACATGTTTCCCAGCCAACAATAAAGCTGTCCCGTAAATGATTGGAGCGATAAGCGGTTTAAAGTTGATATGGAAACCAAAATATAGCACTTGCATGACGATCAAAATCAGCAATGCGACGAGCAGAGGGGAGTGATTTAGCCAGTTTTCTGATTTGCTTTTATCGTTACGAAGATCATTGTCATGTTTTTTGACATTATTTTTATTTTCTCCATGCCAGAAATTCTTCTGTCTGTTGTTAGCTGTATCTGACTTTATTTCCATATCTCTTCCCTCATCCTTCTAAATCCAGAAACCATTCTTCCGCCTGCCTAATCCCCTCCTTTAAAGCCTCTGCTCCGGATAAGCTTTTTTCGTCCAGTAACTTACCTGCTATTTCCAAAGCCTTCTCTTTTACTTCGGGTTTCAATTCCTTCAGTTCAGGTTCAAATTCATTAAATAGCTCTTTCATGGTTAAAAGGTAAAAATGCATACCGTGTGTTCCGTCTGCACAAGTTAAATATTATTTCTCTTCACTATTTCCATTTTGGACAGAAAATCATAGCAAGATAGTATTGCTAAAAGCTGATGGGGCTTTTAGGTTAACGTTTGTTTTGTTGATTTCAATTCCAAGATGGTGCGATTAAAAGCAAGAGCGCACAGCTAAGATTTAAGGCTGCTCCCAAAAAAATCCCAACCTTATCCCCAAACCTTCCAAGACCAAAATCCCCATAAATAGGGATTCTTTTTCAAAAAACTAATCTATAAATTTGATAGACAAAATTAAGTCTTAGGATTTAAATTTTTTATAATTCTAATATTCAAGTAGTTAACAAACATTTCAACAAGACAGAATGTTCATGCTACTCATTATATCCCATTAACCCCAACCATCATGGCTAAATCTTTTTCTTTACAAAATCATCTGAATCTGGTTAAAGATCTAAAAATAGATTCTAAAAAAGATACCAAAGACATCAAAGCTCTTTTAGACAAAATACAGAAATCTGATGTAAAACCTCAAAATCTTACGTCATTAAAAACAGAAGACACGCTAACCGCTGTTGAAAACCTGCGTACCAACCCTTTGCTCAGTAAGTTTGCTGATAAAGTGCCCCTCACATCAGACAACAAACAATTGGTGGTCAGAAGAGAAACACCGTTTTCTTTTATCGGCGCAAATAATACGGTTCCTACGGCCTTAAATTTTTCGGCCCTGAGCCCAACAATTGGGAATGCAAAAACTTTAGGCCCCTTCAAATCCAACGATGGGAGGTTATTATGGTACGACTTTTTTACTTATGAGAAATTGGTTTCCGTTTTTGTGACGGGAGACACGAAACCTATCCTATTGATCCCTTTAAAACTCGCCACTTTGAGCAGGCCCGTAAGTACCTATAAACTCAGCAAGGGCACGCTATGGATCAGGGCTGATCTATTTTCCCCAACAGCTGGGAACAGCAAATATACCGGGCTAAAAATCAAATCCGGTAGTTTAAAGCTCTCTGTGGCAATTGGGCTTCAGGCAGATAAGTTCACTATGCTGCCAACAGCCAGTTTCACTTTAGACTTGGTGTTTGACAATAGTTTTGACAATAGCGGAACAGGGGTGATTGGTTCTGATTCACGTTTAAGCGATGTCAAACTTCCTGATTTGCTCAGTTTTCAATATGCAGCGAAAAAAATAACCATTAAAAGTTTGAGTAGGGCAACTTGGAATTTGTATAAAGACCAGCGTTCTTTCACCTACGACAATAAGCAAGCAGTTTATTTACCAGACCTTGATAAGATTTGGATAAAACTGAGTACAGATAAGGACGAGTTTATACCCAATGAAGTTAAATCAGAATTTTTTAAAATTGAGGAGTCGGCTAAAGTAAAGGAAGCTGGATGGTGCCTGTCCTTGGATACACTTGACGTATCCAAACCATTTGCAGTGCGCAGCAATGGCGCATTGGGGCTTTGGGCCGAGAAAGGTTTGACTTGCAGTTGGCAGGGTATAGATGAGCGGTTGCCTGTTTCATTGACCAACCCTTTCCTACTGGCCGAGCCTGAATTATTCCTCATCCACGAACAGGCTGCCGATTTTAAAACCATTACCGAAACCTATAAATTATGGGACAAGGACGAAACCTCAGGTATAAAAACCAATGTATTGCTGTCTTTTAACCGGAAAAAAAGATTCGATTATACCTGTGCACAAGTGGGTGCCGAGGGTATATTTGCCATGCCCGATGCGGTATTTTCAACCGACAAACCCATTAAAGCGGATGGAGAGCCTGTTGCACCGAACACCAAAGATAGTTTGTATGCAAAATTCATCACGCAGGATCTGGCCCAAATGCTGTTGATCGATCAGGATTTGCTTTTAGAGAACAATTCCAGTGGTGTTACCGCAGGCTTATTCTCTCCAGAAAAGTTCAATGAGCTGAAATTGAACCCTAGGTCTTTTCAATTTGCGCTGGAAAATGCGTATTTGCTGACTACACCTCCTGCATCCTTACTATTGGCCGGAGCTTTCGATAATGAAAATATCATTACCAAAGGAAAGCTGACCATACTTTATGGGATCAGTGAGCTTGTTCCTATGCTACCACATCCTTATACCTCAGAATCATTATCAAATAGAAAAAGAATAATTAGGACTACCGTTGAAGCTGCTGCTTACAATCAGAACTTAACGGGATTACTCACCTCAATTTGCAGTTGGGAAACAGATGAACACAAAGTTGCCATTGTGGAAGTTGATTTTAACCTGCAATATGATAAAAACCTGGTGATCCCCCCAATGATCAGTGCCCCGCCTCAAAAAAACGAAACCTTAGGCCCTATTCCCGATATTTATACCGAAAAAAACGATGCGAAAAATTTTCAGGTCATTACAAAACGGGGCAGCAATTCTGATGACCTGCGTAGTTCGCATGTGTTTTCACTTTTGGATTTAAGCACCAATTACGATTTATTGGGCATATCTATGTCTTTTAACCGGGTAAGGGTAATTGCTGATGCCTATGCGAAAGTCAACCAAGTATCAGAGCAGTTGGTGACCATAGAAAACATGAACCTGCGCACCCCAATGGCATTGCTCAATGGGTTTACATTACCGCATATTTCTTGGGAACCCATGATCAATGTGACCAACCCCGATGTAAGTGCAGATCCCGATAAGGGCATATTGGGTTTTAAAGATCAAGGGCCTGCCACCATATTTAGCCAATTAGATGCCAATAAAATCAACATCAATCCACATACATATATCCATAGGTTTAAGAATAATCTGAAAGCGGCTGATGATTTGCCAGAACCTGCAAAAAACCCTCTGGATAAAGATTCCAATTTAAAAAGTTCCGTGCTATTTGGTCTACCAAATGGAAAAATATCCATAGCTAACTTGGTGCCATTCAATCCGCAAAAAGCCACCATGAACAACCGACATTTAGATTTTATCATGCCGGATTTTAAAATGTCAGACCTGAAATTGAAAGGTGGTTTACAATTCCGTGTTTCTGCAGATAAAGCCAGTGACCCTGAATTTCCACCTGAATTGAACGGGATTACGGCACAATTAAAGAATCTGACTGATGCTAATGGAAACAACGTCCCACAAAGTGTGTTGGGGGAAAGTGTCCATACTATTTTTAATAATGTATTTGCATCTTCCGTAACTTCTACCGGTGTACCGCTTACCCACATAGATTTTTCTGGTTATGGGGCAAGCACTTATAGCAATTGGTTGGCCCCATTGGCCAAATTTGCAGATATTGCACAGGTACGTTTTAATGTGATGAGGGGAAGGCTGGCCCATGAAGTGGTGCAGGCGGTAAGTATGTCCTACCCTTTTGGTATCTGCATGATCCGTACCATTACCTTTTACAGGCGTAACAACGCAATCATTTACCGAGAAGATAGCGGTTGGGTGGCCAAGAGTGATGGTGTTTTCGATTTTTCTTTCATAGCAAAAGGGCAAGGGAATGTTAAAATAAACTTTGACAATCCTTACTCATTTCACCCGGGCTTAGTTGCCGGACTTTTTAATGTCCATAACATCAAGGAAGTAGAGGGAGACACGATTTCCATTCCATACACCCCGTCAAATGGCGACTATTACAAAAATACCGCAGATGATTATGTACACAATACGGGTGTGGGAAACCCACAGGTTGCAAGGTTTATGGGCATAACCTTTGATGCCGACGCCGATTTAGACGTGGATGGTAAAGGCACTATCAAAAGGTTTACAGGTAAGCAGTTCAAGTCTTATCTCCAACTTTTACCACAAGGTGTCCCCATCCCAAAATCTGTTTTTCAAGAATTGATGACACGTAGTCAAAATTCCATCGGAGGCAACGTAGATTGTATCCTCAACTTAGGTGGTAGCCAACAAACCATTCATGTAAACCGGGTAGATGTAGCCGCAGCCACACAAAATGACAACAGTGCAGATGTTATTTTTGTGGCTGAAGCCAAGGGCTCGGTACAGTTACCTGCTGATGGTAGTTGGAGCATAGTTGAAGTGGATAAACAAACAGGGGAAGTGTTGCCCGTAGCCAATAAGGAAAGTGTCCCTATCATTAGGGAAGGTTTGCGAAACCCCAACGGGATTAATTTTACACTACCAATTTCCAGTAAGGTTTCCAAAGTCACTTTTCCAGATGCGTTACTCAACACAGAGAACACATTCGCTAAACATTACGGGTTCGTCCAAAATACAGGTACGCAAAAATTACTGCTTTCTGATCCACGTTATGATGTAAACAAAGCAGACAAATTGCTGAGCGAGGCCCCATTATTGGCCGATAGTTTTAGGCTGTTGAATAGTAAAGGACCTTTCCCAAATATCATCAATAGTGCTTTAAAGATAGAAAATGTAGCGCAATCGGTTACAGACGTAATTTCTGGTGGCTTATCAAAAGTGATCAACAACTTTAAAGTACCTGATAATCTGACGTTTGATGTGATCGGTAAAGAAGGGGATGCTTTCAGGATGTATGTGAAATATCAAAGTGATAATAAAGATGGCAAATCCAACAGTTTAGTAAATTATGTAACCGACTCCTTATCAGCGGATAAATGGAGAAGTGAATTGGGCAACCTGAGCGTGGTGGTAGATTTGGCTTCTTTTAAATCGCTCATGACCATCAGTGGAGATTTCAAAGCCAAAGCCAGTATCAATGCAAATTTCGATTCGGGGAATGCCCCGCAGCTTAAATTGGCAAAACCTTTGGAAAAGATTTATCAAATCCTAGAATTTTTAGATAACCTAGATCCTACGCAACCTGTTGAGGCAGTAAAAAAAGGATTGAAGATTGCAATGAGCAATGCAGCCGATAGTTGGGATTATAAATTTAAGGCCAGCAAAGAAATCCCTTTTGTGAAATTCCCATTCGACGCCATAAACTACAATTCGCCTACCACCCCATTAAAATTAGACGCCAACTTTAAAATAGGCTGCTACTTTAACCAACCTATAAAAATCCCTAAAACCATTGACCAGTTGATGCCTTCTGCCGGAGCATTTCTTGAGTTGGGTGCAGATTTGCGGGTAATGTGCTTTTCATTGGCCGCAGCCACCGTTTACGCAACAGGAAGGGCTGAAGTTGGCCTTGTGGCCGATTTAAAAAGTCCTCCTACCCTCTATTTCAAATTTGGATTTGGTATAGAACTCGCAGTTGGCCTCCCAGTCATAGGCAGTGTGGCCGTTATGTATATGGTTGGGGTGGATATGTCATTGAATACCGAAGTACTCATAGTGGGTGCATTTATCTACTTCAGGGGCAGGGCAGAAATTTTTGGTGGCATCGTCACCATAACCATCCAAATAGAAGCCGCTGGAAAAATAGAAAAGCAATTTGGAGGCCCAACCAGTTGTATCGCCATGTGCACTTTTGCTCTGGACATCAGCATATTCTGGGTCATAGACATCAATTTTAGTGAAACCTGGGAAGAAACACGTCAAATCGCTTAAAATAAAATATTATGGAACCAATTACCCTCTGCATACTCACATTCCCTCAACGTTACGCAAACGGGAGGCTTTATTTCAATATTGTGATCATCCCGCGTAACCTAAACCCATTATTACCTCTCAAAGCAGGTTTAGAGGCTTTCGCCGATGCCAATATCGTGTTCAAACCAATGGTGATCAATTCTTTGGATGGTTTACCTTTGACCACCAGCGACAGCACATCGCCAAACATCACCATAGAAAGCGATGCGCCTGCAGGCAGGTTGGTTTGGGAATCTTTAAAAACCCAGCTAGAAACCATCGATGGCTTAAAAATCAACGATGCCCATTCAGCAGATCAAAGCCAGAAAGCCAATGCCGATTTGGAAAAATACAAATCAGTGGCCATACGGAAATATCTTCCAGAAACCTATCGTTCGGCCTTCAATTTTGTGAAAGCAAAAACTAAGTTTGCCCTCATTGGCGATGAATACCATTGTTCGGTAAAAAACAAAGATCCTAAGGTTACCGATGAAAATACCGCAAGGGACGTTTTATCCTGGGGAAAGGTGATTGCCTACTGCTTACGAAACCCTGCTTTGGCAGAAAAAGCAGGCCTAATTTACAGGGCATCCATTGCGCTAGACGCCGATGAGAAATTATTTGAAAACGGGGGATGGCTCTACACAGAATTTGCAGAAATAAGCGACTTCAACGGGATTGCCAAAATGCAATATGCGGCAAGGATTCCTGCACTCAAAGGTTTAAATGAAAGGGCCATTTTCTCTGCCGTACAATTTCCTGTGCCAGATAATCCGATAAACAATTCGGGCTATGACGAAATTTTAAAAGATGCCATTGTTTATGACGACGGCTTTGCAAAAATTGTTCATGCCAACCAACCCATCAATCAGGATTTATTGCAAGAAAGCGACCATTCTAATCCCCCATTAAAAGATATAGGCATCCGTTTAGGTTGGGATGACGAACAAATTGCCATTTGGCATAACCGGCAAATGCTCCAAAAGGAAGAAGTTTCTGGCAATAGCATTGATGCCCCTTTGGGTGTTTTCGGTTATAAATTGGATGTCAGAAAAAAAGGTGATGTAAAATGGCTGTCGCAAAACAGCTTAATTGCCAAACAAACCATGTCTCTGGCCAATGGAGAGGTTAATTTATTTGAAAATGGAGACCTATTAGAACCCGGCATAGAAATTCACCCTACTGCCCATGGTAATTCTAAGAACGATGGGTTTTGGCTGCCCATCTATTTTAGTGGTTGGGCCGGTAAACCTGTAACACTTGCAGATAAAGATGCCGAAGACATCAGCCAGTTAACGGCAGAAAAAATGGTGGTTCTTCGTCCAGATATTGAAAATTCCATCAATACCATCCCCAAAAAAGTATTCCACCCTTATTTGGCAAACCCAGAATTTACACTGCCATTGGTTTATGGGGAAGATTATGAATTTCGCGTACGTTTAATGGATATTTCCGGTGGTGGGCCCAAAGTAACAGATGAAGGCCTTAATGGCGGTGAAAAACCAATAACAGAAATACATTTTAAACGCCATATTGCAGCCGGAGCCTTAAAAATTGCAACACTTGAAAATGTGTACAATGCTTTGCCCAAAGGAACACCAGCTGTTCTTTTAAAAGACACCAGCATTTTACAAAATATCATCAACGGGGATAATCCGATCTTGAGTCTCAAAAGACCGCTACTAGCCTATCCTGCGGTAGTTTACACAGGGAAATACAATAACGTTGTTGAAAAACTGAAAGCTATTCTGAATAATATCCCTGCGGACAGCGATAAACAATCCGTTGATATTGGCCTTGCCGACCCAAATGTGGATTTCTTTAAAGTGCGTGTGGAAGCCAAAAGTTTGGAAATGGACAACGGTCGATCTGAAAATGGCAAGGAACCTTTTATTCTCCTTTACGAGAAAGAATACAGATTGGAGCAGGCTTCAGATGATTATGACCAAACTTTCGAGCTCGAAATTATTCATGAGGATATCAAAGTAATTGATTTGGTGGGCGGATTTGATGATACAGGGACCGCAAACCAGTTGGTATTGCCTACCTCCAGACAATTACGTCTGACTTTTATCCCTTTGATCAAAGCTGCAGACAATGATTACGCCGACACCCATATTTTGGAAGGTAAAAAGCTTATCCTGAGCTCATACCAACCTGCAAAAGACGAAAGAAAACTGTTGTCCCCAATTGATGGTGGTTTAAAAGCCGTTTACTTGCAACCAGAAAAAGTTGCCGACGATCGCAAAGTTCAGGTGATAGAAAATGGGCTCTCCCTAAATCTGGTGCAGAGCAGCACCCCTGTAGAACTGAAAAGATTAGCCGATTCCTTTAACTTAAATGCACATCAACTCACTTTAGAGGGCGAAAAAGGGAAACGTGTACAATTTGGTTGCTCTAAAATAATGCGTCATTCTTTGGCACCAGATTCCTCTTCCCTATCTTTTTCCTCTTTATCGGAATTATTCAACCATTGGGTGATAGGGATAGACTATTCCCTAGATAGAGACTGGGCTTGGGATGGTTTAGAAAAGGAGAGTATTTCCATTTTCAGGAAATGGAGAAAAGAAGCTGATAATGATTTCGGTGAGGAAGAATTTGCAGGAATAATCAATGTTTCGGATACCGTTTCCATCAATGCTTTGGCCAACCCGGAAAGAGACCACTCAAGATTGATTTTTCTGGACGTTTTTGACCCTAAAATAGTCAGTGAGCCCTTCCCTTCTGAGGTAATGGTGAGTTATAGAATAGTTGTTAATTTTAAATCAGAAGGTATTCCTGAACAAAGTGACGAATTAACGGATAAGGAAATACACCTGCCTATCACCATTATCCCAAAACAAATCCCAAAATTGATTTCTGCAGGTATCGCAATGACACCTTACAGCGCAGACCCTGCCAAATACACCTTTACAGACCATCGGCAAAGGTTTTTATGGTTAGAGGTTGATGAACCTCCTTTGGATCCAAATGACACTTATTTTGCTAGGGTACTTTCCAATGCCCCAGACCCATTGATCTGTGACTTGAATCAGAAACTTTTGACTTATGACCCTGTGGATCCTGCTTTAAGTATCGATGAAGAAAAAATCAGGACCATTATCCCCGGAATGAACAACGATTTTGCGGGGATTGGTGCGATGCAGGAAATGCTGCGTGGAGATGATGACAGCGGGAAATCCAACTTTTATATGCTTCCATTGCCTCCGGGTATGCATGCAGATAGCGATGAGCTTTTTGGTTTTTTCAGCTACGAACTTCGACTTGGTCATAAAAAAGAAGCTTGGAGTACTGCACAAGGAAGATACGGACGTCCATTAAAAGTTAATGGCGTACAACATCCGGCACCTGCCCTTTCTTGTAACGCTTTTAGAAGAAAAACACCAATCTATACCCCATTGGTTAAAAAGCAATTGATAAAAACAAGATCAAGAGGGACACTTTCTGAAAGGATTGTACCAGTTTTAGAACAAGAAATTGAAACCGTTGCGTTTAAAAACGAGATGATAATCACTGCACCTTTCGCTGTTGCAGTATTGAACGGAGAGAATGTTACCGCAAGACCACCACAAACCAGTTTATGGTACATGCTTTATACACAAGTTAAACAAGCTGACGGACTGTCTTATCGTAATCTATTGATTGATTCTGCCCAACTCGTTTACAGTACAAAAGCCAGCATTCAGCATGAAAATGTAGGCAATGTATTGGCAGTATCCCCTATTTTGACCCAACCAAAAGTTGATGAAATAAAAACAGGTATGGCAATTTTGAAAGTTTCTGATGTGGAATCACGCTTGCAAGAAATGGGCCTTCCCCCGCATAATAGCCTAAGCGTACTCTGTGTAGAGATGTTCCCAACGGATAACAAATGGCATTTTGATTTCGGGAGAAGGAGATCGCAAGAAGATAACCAAATAGAAGCTTTAAATCCTTTGACTACGGGTTTGGGTGCTTACAGAATTTACAGAACATCGTCCCTGGTACCCATAGCGGGTGTTTGCTGTGACGATTGCTGAGAAAAAAATTGGTGGATCTTAAAGATTCACCGATTGTTTGACTGAATTAAACATTTGAGCCAATGAGTTTCGTGAAATATTTTGCTACAAACTGGATAAATCTATTATTCGGGATTTTCATTATACTACTTGCCATGCAGGCAAAAGATACCCGCGTACATAAACGCTTTGAATTGTTCTTTGCTTGTTTTGGTAATTGCATCAGCAACTAATTCTTCTTCCCCTTTTGGAACTAAACCAAAATCTAAAACCATTGAATTTGCGGTATGGCTACCATAATTCTATTTAATTTTAAGCTGACAACATTATGCGATCTTATCCCTCAATAATAGATGATGACTTAGGAATAGATAAAGAAACGCAGATGTTGAAATCTTTAATTGTAAATGATGCCTGTAATAAGGTGGGCTATTAAAGCGAAGGCCGTAATGTAAGATGAAATGGGACTTTTTTATGTCCGATTTCGTGATTTTTAATCATTTCTGCAGCCATAGTCCCCATACCTTTAAAATCAGTTGAAATGGTGGTTATCCCGTTAAGGATTAATTTTTTCAACGGTGTTTCGTTGTAAGATATCACTCCTACATCCTTACCCATCACCATATCTAATGAAACTATCCTTTCTATCAAGGTTACTAAATCATCTTCCATCAGGTTAATAAAAGCTTCTCCGGATAGGATTGGTTCTGATTGAATATTATCCACTATTTTATGATTAAAAGCATATTGCTGACAAAACCTTTTAAAACCATTTACTATTTCTTTAGGAAAATAGCTCTTTTTTGGAAAAACAATTTTAAGGGTATGATACTTTGCCAATGCATCCTTTGCAGATAGTAAAGCTTCGTATATATCCTTTTCAAAGTTTTCATAAATAGCCGAATAATTTCCCTCTATCCCATATATCTTCTTATCTAAAAGAATCAATTTATCTTTTGGGATGGTATTGATCACTTCATAAGCAAGCTCCCCGCCTTCTACAAAATGTGGGATGATCACATAATGAGAATAATCTGTTTTTTTATTTTGGATAAGCTTTTTAAAAATGGTGAAATCGTTGTTGTAGATGTAAAAGTCGATAGCTACATCGTCTCCGATTGATTCCACAAAAGCATCATAAATAATTTTCTTGTGAGCTGATAATTTATTGAACAATAAAAATATCCTCAACTTCTTTTTAAACGCTGTTTGTCCGATGTAGTAACCTTTTCCCGGTACCGAGATGATGATGCCTTTTGATTTTAAATATTTATATCCTTTTTCAGCTGTATCTCTCGAAATTTCCAATACATAACTTAATTCGTTGATGGAGGGAAGTATATCATCTTTTTTTAGTTTCCCATCTTCTATTGCCGCAATAATTGAATCGCTTAATTGCAAATACTTTGGTGTGGAAGAATATTCATCAACATAAATATGGTTAAAAAATTGATTGGGCTTCACGAAAGTTAAATTAAGGAGGTTTACAATTGTTAAAAATAGAGATTTTTAGAGGATTTCCCTTATTGATTTTTAATTGTAGCTCGCATTTGAGTATCATGAGTTTTAGTGATCCAACTATCCATTGCTTTTCTTATTTTTTCTAAAGGTTTCATATAATCCTTATTGTTTATCATGTTGTGCATATTCCATGGATCGGAGAACATATCGTACAATTCTTCATCTGGCGGGGTGCCTTCAGAGGATAGCATTAATTTATATTGAAGCGGGTATTCATCCTTGCCCTCTAATGTGGCTTGGTAGCTGTAGTTCTCCCAAGGCACTGTTGCGTAATTATCTTCTGGCTTGCCCTTCATCCTGCTCTTTCCATTTCTCCTTACATACCAAAATCTACCATCAAACAGGGTTCTTGCCTGATAATTTGTTTCTTCATTCCTAGGAAAAGCAACCTCAGAATAAACATATTGGTTAGGGGTATCAGCCTGCTTTTGAATCACGTTTTTTAGAGACTTTCCGTTGACTGATTGTGGTATGGGGATATTTAAAACATCTAGTATAGTAGGCATAATATCAATCAAGCTACTTAATGAATTGGTTTTGATGTTTTTTAGGATTTGTGGCCCACAAAAAATTACTGGAACATGTGTACTAAAATCATATTCATAATATTTACCTCTGTTTGTAGAAGGGCCATGATCACTGATAAAAATAATTAAAGTGTTTTTATCAAGATCATGTTTTTTTAACTGCTCAATTACATCCCCCACACTTTTATCTGTCGCTTCAACAGCTCCCAAATAATCCGACCAATCCTTTTGCATTAATTCATTATTGGGCAAAAAAGGGGGTACCTCTAATTCATTTAGGTTGATAGTTGATCTATTATTCGGGCTTTTTTCATACGGACGGTGTGGCGTATGAAAATTTGCATCTAAGAAAAAAGGTTTCCCGCTTTGCTTTGCTTGTTCGAAAAATTCTTCTGTAGCTATCGATTTCCCCCAATAATCAAATGGGAAATTCTCTGCACTGGGGACATGGAATTTACCTGTTAATCCTGTAAAATAACCTTGTCTTTTCAAAACCTCTACGATGGAAGTGATACCGGGTTTAACCGCAAACTGTACGTTTAAAGGTGGGATTTTAGGATTTGTTGAATTTGCCATCAAGGTTTCGAAAACATTGGTGGTCACCCCATTTACATGAGGGAAAGTTCCAGTTAAGAAGCTTGTTCTTGATGGTGAACAAGATGGGTACGCAGCGTAGGCCCGCTTCAAAAGAACTCCATTTTTAACAAGATTGTCAATTGCCGGAGTTTTTACACCTGGTGTATTTAAAGCACTCATTTGCATCCCCATATCATCTGCCACAATCATCAGGATGTTCATTTCATCTGAACTTTTTTGAGTTTGTTGTGCGAATGAAGGGCTTGAAAAAGTTGTAATGAGGCTAAGTATTATTGCTACAAATCTTTTTTTCATGACTCATTATTTAATCTAAATGGAAAACATTGATTAACGGAATAGTAACTGGTGAATGGTCTGGATTGGTTTCCATAATATCAGCCATGTATTCCCACCACTTTTGTACAATCTCATTATCCCCAATTTCCTGCGAATTGCTTTCACCGGATTTTTGTTGAACTGCAAAGAGCGTATTCGTTTCTTCATCTAAAAAGATACTGTAATCGCTCACCCTATGTTTTTTCAATGTTGCTTTTAGAGTGGGCCAAATAAAATAATGTCTTCTGATATATTCGTCTTTTTGACCTGGTTTCAATTTCATTTTAAATGCTATTTTTTCCATGCTGTACTTAATTTTATTTTTTTTATTGTGATCAATCAACCAATGAAGTTTGAAAATTATAAGATCCAGATCCCAACTCAACATTTAGGTAACCCTTTTCAAATCCCTTTAAGTGTAAAGTTTCGGTATTTTTAATGCGATTATTATCGTACTTCACATCGTTTAAATTAGGTGTAGGAATAAACACACTTGCCTTTGTGTTGACTGGTATTTCAAAATGAAGCAATAATTGATTTCCTTCTTTTTTCCAGGAGGAAATGATTTCTCCATTGATGGAGTGATAGTTGGCTTTTACATAATTTAAGCCCTCTTTTGCAATCTCTGGTTTAATAGTGAAAGTTCTGTAACCAGGTTGGTCTGTTTTGATGCCTGCAGCATGACCAAAAAACCATTCATTGATCGAGCCGAAAGCGTAATGATTGAAAGAATTCATACCAGCATTGTTTTCAAAACCTTTCCCTTTGACGTAGCTGTTCCAGCGTTCCCAAATGGTATTTGAACCATTGATTACTTCAAACCCCCAAGATGGATAGGTAGTGCTCAATAATAATTTATAAGCTTCATCGCTATGACCTGTTTCTGAAAGGGACGGCAATAAAGGTTTCACTCCTAAAAATCCTGTAGATAATTTCCCTCCGTTATTTTCAATCAATTCTACCAACCATTTTCCTGCTTTTTCTTCTAGGTTTGGATTCAATAAATCCATATAAATGGCATTTGCATAGGCAGTTTGCGTACTGCCTTCAAAACCCATTTCTCCGTCAACATATCCTTTTCCATCTCCGTAAGCGGCTGCATTGGTTTTAAATTTCCCGTCAGTATCAGTATAATGTTTCAAAAATGCTTGTTTAATCTTTGAGAAGATGAGTCGGTATTTTTCCGCATCTTTATTTTTTCCGACAGCCTTAGCCATTTCTGCCATCATAGAAGAAACATAGGCATAATACATGGTTGCCAGCATATCAGGTGGAGTCTTTTTTCCGACGGAAAGCCAATCTCCAAATCCACCTTTAGGATTGATGTCCTCAAAACTTCCTTCCTTGAACACATATTGCCCTTTGCTTTTTTGCTCTAAAAATTTCAAATAAGCCTGCATGTTAGGCCAGAATTTTTCAATCACCCTTGTATCTCCGTATGTTTTATAAATGGTGTAAGGACAAATAATACCTGCTTCTGACCAACCCGGAGAGTAGGTGTCGGTTGCCCTGAGTGGTGGTGCAGGTGCGTAAATTGGATACGTATCGTCTGGTCTTTGGGCATCGTTTAAATCCACCAACCATTTGGTAAAAAATGCTGATATATCTGTATTGTAAGTGGCAGATTGAATATATGCCTGTGCATCTCCTGTCCAGCCCAGGCGTTCATCACGCTGAGGGCAGTCTGTAGGAATATCAAAATAATTTGAACGCTGGGTCCAGGTGATATTATGGTACAGCTGATTGATCATTGGATTGTCGGTCACAAAAGAGCCAACTTCTGGTGTGGAAGAAGTTAATACGATTCCGGTGATTGCATCTAATGAAGGTTTTTCAGTAAAACCCGATACCTCAACATATTGAAAACCGTGGTAGGTAAACCTTGGCATATAGGTTTCGCCGTTAGGGTCTCCTTTTAAAATATAAGTATCTGTCGCTCTGGCCTTACGAAGATTTTCAGTCATCAGGCTTCCATCGGGAAACAATACTTCTCCGTATTGCATCACTATTTTATCGCCTGCTTCCCCCTTCACTTTTAACCGAACGTTGCCTGCAAAATTCTGACCCATGTCAAAAATATATTTGTGATTTGGCCTTTCTGTAATGTTTTTGGCTTTTAATTCTGTAAAAACTTGAACAGGGTCTCCAGGATAAATCTGTATTTTTCGCTCTGCTTTATCTGGATAAATTTGTGCGTTTTTCCAATCGTTGTCCTTAAAGTCAGGTTTTGCCCAGTTTGTAAATTCCAATCTGGCGTCATAGGTTTCCCCATTTAATATGTCAGCTTCTACCATTGCGCCGTGGTTACTTTTCCATGACGCATCGGTAGCAATAACTTCTTTTTTACCATTGGTATATTCTACTTCTATCTGTGCTTTTAGCAAGGGCACTGTCCCGTAGAAATTTTTAACGATTGGGTTTTTTACCAATAAAGCGTATCCCAAATAACCTGCATACCAACCTTCGCTGATCAATGAGCCAAAAACATTTTCCCCAGATTTTAGATTTGCGGTTACATCATAAGTTTGATAATAAACACGCTTGTCATAATCTGTCCATCCGGGAGTAAAATAATCTTTCCCGATTCTTTCCCCGTTGATGTAAAATTCATATAAGCCTAAAGCGGTAACATATAATCTGGCCCTCTTAATTTTTCCTTTTAGCTCGACTTCCTTTCTGAAATAAGGTGCAGGGGGAAGATGATATATTTTTCCTTTACCTAACTCGGAGAGGTCATTACCTATCCATTGGGCTTGCCAGTTTGTTTTACCCATTAAACCAGTTTCCCAAGTAGCGATGTTACTCCAAGCAGATTCATTCCCTGCTTTATCCCAAGCTTTTACGCTCCAGTAATAAATTTTTCCCTTCTGTAGTGCTTTTCCCGAATATTCTACCTGATTAGTTTGATCTGTTTTAATTTTACCCGAGCTCCAAACATCGGCAACTTTAGCATTCGCTTTTTTTAACGAGCTCGAAACAGAAATTTGATAGGCTGTTTGAAATTGATCTCTTACATTATCTAATAACTCCCAGCTTAATCTTGGTTTTTGTACCTCAATGACGGGGTTTATTTTATACTCTACTTTTAAGTTTGTTACCTTGAGGGTTGAGGTTTGAGAAAATGCGCCTAAATACATTACTGAAAAGAAACAGAAAAAAGAAACAGCCTTTTTTATCATTATCATAAATTTTAATTAAGTCATAACAATCAATACATAAAGTATTTGTCTACAGGGAATTCTTTCCTTTGCCCCATTTTATTTGGGGTATTAGGTACATAGGCAGGGTTTTTTATAGGTGTAATACCACCAATATCCTTTAAATGCTGAATAATAAGTTGATTTAATTCCTTGACTTTCTCTGGCATTTTATCGGCCAAGTTGTTGTTCTCTCCTTCGTCGTTTTTTAAATTAAATAATTCGAAAGCATTTCCTTGGTCTTTACCTTCGCCATAAACCTTAATCAGTTTCCAATCTCCTTTCCTTACAGATGTTGACGGATAGTTATCTGTTGCAGGAACATAATGCGTGAAATCGCAAAATATAGCGTCACGCTTTAATTTTTTGTCTTTGGTAAGTACCGGGATTAAAGAAAAGCCATCCAAAATTTGTTTAGGGTCTGGCTTGGTACCTGTGGCTTCTAATAATGTTGGATAAAAATCCATACTGGTAATCACTTGTTCAGAAATAGAATTTGGCTTAATTTTCTCTGGCCAAGAAATAGCGAGTGGCACCTTTACCCCACCATCATGGATGTTACCTTTTCCGGATTTTAGCGGGTAATTATTGGTAACATCTTTGCCCTTTAACAAATCGTACATGTTGCCCCCATTATCTGAATAAAATATAAGGATGGTATTGTCTGTTAGATGAAGTTGATCTAAACGGTCCATCACTCTTCCTACACTTTCATCTACACTTTTAATCATGGCCGCCATTACAGGGTCGTCTTGTTTACCTCTTGGATCTATCTTTCTCTCGTATTCGTTGACAAATTTCAGTTTACCTTGATAAGGTGCATGAACACCAAATTCCCAAAGACATAAAAAGAAGGTAGAATCCTTTTCGGCATCAATGTACTTAATTGCCTCATCTGTAATTCTATCGGTCAAATATTCATGTGGAGGACCATCAGGTAGCTTTTTGATATGGTACGGAGAAAAATAATTGGGTGGCCCAGGTGTTGGTCCTCCGGCAATATTATAATCGAAACCTTGATTCTCTGGCATATAAGGGTCTTGACCAATATGCCATTTACCTATGAAACCAGTTTTATAGCCATTGGTTTTTAGCCTTTCCGCAATGGTAATCTCTTCCAAGGGCATAAAATTTCTAGAAATTGGAGTAATAACTTTTTGCCATGGGGCTGCTTTTTCTGCTAATAAAGGAACGTTTGGATTTGCGGGTAAATGACCAGAAGCAGCAGTAAAATGAAACCTTTCTGGATATTTCCCTGATAAAATACTTGCCCTTGTTGGAGAACATAAAGGGCTGGATGTATAAGCATTGGTAAACGTCATCCCACGTTTGGCTAATCTATCGATATTTGGGGTCTCGTAATATTTACTGCCGTTTAAACTCACATCCATATATCCTAAATCATCCGCTAGGATGAAAACGATATTGGGTTTCTTTAAAATTACTTGAGAGAAAGCCGGGCGACAAACAAATAAAGTGATAAAAAAAACAAAGACTACTCTATATATAAAAATCATATTTGCAGAACATTTATCTAAAGTATTTTAGATGTGTAAACAATTGGTTTGAAGCTTTAGTACAATTATTCTTAAAGCAGCTATAAATATGAAACTTCTATTTTTAATCCCTATCCTGAACTGTTATGGAATAATGTATATTATTTTTTTTGATAACGATATTTGAATCTAGCATTTGGGGCCGTGTCGCCTTGATCGAGCCATAACATTGGGTTTCCCGGCTCAATATTATCAGTCCATTTAAAATCGATGTGGAATTGATTACCAGAAATATGGAGGGCTTTTTTAGGAACAGCTATTTCCAACTCATTTGCAGTAAAACGAAACGAAATATTTTGTACTTTTCCCCAATTCCCGCTATTAGTTAACTTCTCTAAACTGGTCAATCGTTGATCAATAATATGATGATTGATACGGTATTGAAAACCTTTTTCAATTGGGCAGATTATCGCCTGTGCTTATCCATAGATTCATCCAATTTTTGCCTTTATAATTAGATAAATCTTTGGCCGTTTTGACATAAAAAAACAGTTTATCCTCTGTAGATGCAACCTTACTCTCAACAATGTCGTTTCGCCCGCTATTATTGACGTAAGCATTTATTCTTCCCCATCCGGGATGATTTCTGTGGAGGGTATCGCCAACATCATCCTTAAAAACGGCCACTACATTTCCCCAATCTTTAAAGTTGCCGTCAATTTTTATTTGATCATTAGAAGTATAAGTAGGGAGGCTCCTAGACCCTTTAA
Organism: Pelobium sp.; assembly: GCA_965218985.1. Classification (GTDB taxonomy): domain Bacteria; phylum Bacteroidota; class Bacteroidia; order Sphingobacteriales; family Sphingobacteriaceae; genus Pseudopedobacter. The sequence continues at coordinate 2,453,739 of CBDCMP010000007.1, read as the reverse complement.
ATTCTCTGATATGATTTATCAACTGATAATAATAATTATCGTTGAAGGCTCCTTTTACAGGTTCCGCATCCCTACTGTATTCTGCGTTGTATAAATCCACAAAATAGGTGTCTCCTTTATTAATCTTTTTACCTAAAAAATTGGTGGCTTTTCCTTCATTAAAATGCATGGCTACCCATTCGTTCCAACCAGTTACATACACAAATTCTGGATCGACCTCCAAAGCTCTTTTCCACTGTTCTTCAAAATAAAGTCCTTTACCAGATTGTTTAACCTCTGGCTCTCGGCCATCATGAAAACTCCTGCCAATGTTCGAGACCGGATGCTCCGCAATAGCAACGCTAATCTCTTCAGGTATTTCTTCAGATTCATGCCATCCGTAATTTTGCGGTGTATGATCCAACCAAGGCCACTTGTCTTTACCATCATCAAACCATTTTTGACCTTCTGTCCAAGCCCAGGATTGTCTTACAGAAAAGAAATCTCTATCATCATCCGACAAACCTTCCGGAGGGGTAAGTAAAAGGGGTTTACCTTTCCAATAAAACCATAAATCTTTAAATAATCCTGGTTGATATATCTCTTGATAAAGACGGCTTACTGTTTTATTTGGATTGCTATTGACAATAAAAGCAATATTTGGAGTAGATAAACCCTGCTTCCGCATTTCCCTGTAAATAGTGGCGATTTTGTTACCTGAGGCAAATAAATAGAGGAATTTGTAACGTCTAAAATAATGACATCTACTCCTGCATCAGATAACATTTGTGCATGTTTGTTAATTATCCATTCGTCATCTGGCAAATAATATCCAAAATAAGGTTCGCCCCAATAATGAAAAGCTTTTAAAGGGCCGTATTGTGGATTATTGGGGTTTTGTTCCAGAATCTTTGTAATATCATAGGGGCTTTGGATAGCTGTAGGTTTTTTCTCTTTTACACCTTCCGTTTCATCAGGTTTTTCGATATGGTCATAACCATGTGCACCATGCCAGATAAAGTAGAATATACCTACATATCTGTCTTTTCTGATTTTACCATTTTGGGCATCAGTTACCAATTTCCTTCCCATTGCGTTTTTGGCAACCCACGTATCGGCCATACTTGATGAAAGCAATTGATCAGAAGTATTTTGACCTCTGACAAAAAGGGTGAAAACAATCAAAAAAAGAACGGTTAAAAAAGTACACTGCTTCATTTTATTGGATAATTTTCACTCCTTTGGGAGCTGTTATTTGTGAATCTATTTTCCCATTTGCCAATTTTGTGTGTTTTAATTGTAGCGATGCCCATTGGCGTAGGGAAAGTCCCTTCTGCAAATGTTAGATCTCCTAATTGAGGTTCAATTTTAATTACTTTGCAGCCTGGCTCCATCACTTGTACACCCAATACATATTCTGTTAACCAAGGTGTGGGTCCAGAAGCCCAACCATGACATAAACTATGTCTGAACCCTTTGTAGCAATAATCACCATGGATATCTTTTTTGCCTTCTGGTACCAACTCATCAATTCTTGATGCGTTTGGTAACCAATCTAAATTGAAATCTTCCCAAAAAGTGGTTGCGCCTAAGTTTAGCATCGCTCCCCAATATTCACGGATATTATTCAATGCCCCTTCGTAATCACCTGCCTTTGCTTTTGCTTTTAACATGTAGTACCCATAAAAAGTAGAGAAATCATGCGCCCCGTTTACAGCTATTACTTCCTCATCTGCCTTTTGGGCAGGGATTATCCCTGCCAATGCCATTAAAGAAGCAGCTTGTTTAGAATGATTGATGTCTGGCACATTCTTTTTCAGCTTAGCGATAGACGCTTCGCAAAGTTTAACCGATTCAGGCTCATCCGATATTTTGCACAAATCTTTACCGGCATCAAAAGCCAAAACCATTAATGCCTGCAAACCAGCGTGTATTCCCTTCGGGTTTTCGCTTGAAGGCCAATCTAAAAAACGGGCATCTAATTTTTCATTCCCATTTGCATCAATTTTGGTTGCCAGTTGGGCTAAAAGTTTAACCAAGTATTCTTTCTGCTCTTTCAGGTAGTTCAAATCCCCATTATGATAATACCAATCGCGATGGATGATGATCCACCACATAGAATAAGCGCTGATTCCATTCATCCATTGTGGTAGCGGGGTGATGTCTCTGGAGAGATCCACGCTTTTTGGCACTACCTCATTATAGCCAAAAACCGCTGCTATGGTAGAAGTTTCTGGGTGCATATCCCCCACCCAAACCAGTCTGTCACGTTTTATCCCGTCCCATAAATAATCCTGCATATTTAGGTGAACGGTATAAGCACCTGTTTCCCATATTTATTCAATAAGGTATCGCTACCTACAATTAAAAGACCCTAAATAAGGGATATCCCGAAAGCTAAAAATAGCTCTGGCTTCTTTTAAGATCAATTCCTTGTTTTCATCTATCAGGTCAATTCTTACAAACTTGAATCCAGTATTACCTATTTCCAGCTTGCCCAACCATGGAACTGAAACTTCAAAATCACGCATGGCATGGTCGTTAGTTGCACCTTTTAGGGTATCAATATCAGACATGGCCTCACTGGCAGATTCCCCAAAACGTATCCTTAACTTAATTGGTCCTTTTACTTTCCACATTCCGGTTACTAATTGCAATCCGCCGTGTAGTTCCTTGCCAAAATCTAATAGTATGGCAGGTTTTTTACCATTGAAACTATTCATGGTACACAAACCCTTACTGTTTAAATCAGCCTGTCCGTTGCCTTTCAACAATAGTTTTTCTGCATTTTGTATCGAGTTATCACTTTTCCATAAAATACGGACTGGAGGTAAAAATTGACGTACTTCTTCTTCTTTCTGATGTGGACGATCCTGATCAAAATTTGGTGGCAATTGGGCAAAAATTGACGGAACAGCAATCATGAACAGAACAAAAAAACTTAAGCTATACTTTATCATTATAAGAAATCAGGTATTTATTAATGAGCTATTTTCAGGATATCTTCTCCTTTTTGATAAGCACTGTACAAATCAACAAAAGGGATTTTTCTAGGTTCTTTTGATGGTTGATAAGCAGTGTTTGGCGTTGGCAGATATTTTTTATCGACATTTGTATCTAGCCAGTCTATCAAATCAGCAAAAAGCTTTTTGGTCAATTCTGGTTTTATAAATGCTAAGTTTTTGGTTTCAGAGATATCCTTTTTAATATTATAGAGCTTTAGCCTGCCATACCAATCAAAAATCAATTTGTAATCACCCTCTCTTATAGCCGAATGAGGTGTCAGCGGTAAATTATCATCAGGATTTTTAACAATTACATTTAAAGGATAATGCCAGATAAATGTATTTCTTGTATATTTTTTTGATTTATTTTTTGGATCACTGAACAAGGGTTTCAAACTTTTTCCATCGATTAAACCCTCAGCATAAGATGCTGATGTCATATCCATTAGTGTAGGAAATATATCATTACAATCCACAGGAACATCACTCCATTTACCTGAAGTGATATGGTTCTTTTGCCAAACGATGAGCGGAACTCTTATACCACCTTCATAAACCATTGCTTTACCCCCTTTCAAAGGTGCATTTGAAGTGGTAGCAGTAGTATCAGAAGGATCATGGGTATTCCAGGTCACCCCCCCATTATCAGACATAAATACCACAATGGTATTGTCATCCAAACCAGTTTCCTTTAATTTTTGCATGACCTTACCCACTGATTCATCCAATTTTTTAATCATGGCTGCGTACACCGGATTGTGATGTCCATTCCATCCTTTGGTAGATTTTTCATTGAAATAGTCTGATAAATCTTTTGGGGCCTGTATAGGTGCATGTACACCAAACTCACAAAAATCTAAAAAGAAGGGCTTTGAATTTTCACTCTTCGCTTGTTCATCTATAAATTTAATGGCTTGGGCAGTTAGATCATCTGTAAGATATTCCTCGCCTGTCTTTTCTCCGGCATTTCCCCTGGCTGAAGTTTTTTGTTTGGATAGGGGATAGGGGTTCTTTTTGCTGTTCCATAAATTCCTCCAGTTATAATAAGGTGAGCCACCTGCATCAAAGTAAGCAATTTCCTTAAATCCCTGATCTCTGGGCTGATACCCCTCTGAACCATGCCCGCCAAGATGCCATTTCCCCAGGAAGGCAGAATTATAGCCCTTCAAAGCTTCCGCAATGGTCACTTCATTCCGTTCATCTGCAGGCTGACCTGAAGGTAATGCGATATTGGTATAACCATTTCTTAAAGCTTGCTGTACAGAAATACTGTCGGCCCAATATTCATCAAAAGGACTAAATCCGGTAGGAGGTTTTATACCTTTAGCATAAAAAGTTCCATCGCCTGTACCTGTTGCGGTCATAAAACCTAACTTTGCAGCATATCTGCCGGTGATGATGCTTGATCTTGTTGGAGCACACAAAGGGCAGGCATAAGCCTGAGAAAATGAAATCCCTTCAGAAGCTAACTTATCTATACTTGGTGTTTCATAAAATTGTTTTTCCTGATTGACACCTGTTATTTTTTTTGCAAATACTCCTACATCGGTATAACCAAGATCGTCTGCCAAAAACAGGATGATATTAGGTTTCTTCTGTCTATTATCCTGTTGTGCAGCTGCACATCCTGTAAAGAAAATCCAAAATAAAGTAAGTGATATCGTCCAATTTAATTTCTCCATTTTTATGTATGCGAGTATTTTTTCTTTTTAGAAATGATCCTTATTGTTCGCTTAATTTACTTTAGCGTCGTTCTTAACTCTTTCATCTTTGATATTAATTCTGCTTTGGTCTGTGCCATTTCAGGATTGTTAGCTAGGTTATATATCTCTAATGGATCTGTTTTAGGATTAAATAATTCTTCATAAAAAAAGTCATCAGGATCATCTCCTTTAAAATATCGGTCATACTTGTAGGTTAAGCCAACAATTCCTTCTGATTTTGGAATATAAACTTTAGACTTTCTGGTATCCATTAAGTGGTTATAATAAAATTCTTTTCTCCAATCCATCAACTTTCCCTCGACCAAAGGTATCAAACTCTTGCCCTGCATGCCCGATGCTGCTTTAACACCTGCATAATCCAAAATAGTGGGTGCAATATCAACATTCAACACCATCTCCCTGTTACTGTGCTTATCCTGCAATTTTCTGCCATCATAAACTATGGTTACGGATTTAAGTGATACATCCTGTCCATACCATTTCCCTTCCAAACCATGGTCTCCCAAAGAATAACCATTATCGCTCGAAAAGATAATAACGGTATTTTTTTCAAGCCCTTTTTTCTTGAGTTCTCCTACAATTCTTTTAATCGCATCATCCATTCCGGTAATTAGCCTGTAATAGGATTTCACTGATTCCTGATATTTAGCCGGAGTGGAAAATCTAAGTCCCCACCTCACCCTCGCCTCATTTGTTGCTCCGTCATCCCTAGTTCTGAAAGTTTGAGGGAAAGACAGATAAAATTTGTCGTCTGAGTTTGCTGAATAAGGAATGATACCATTCTGATAATAATCCTCATACGCCGGACTATATACATAGCCATTATGAATAGGATTTCCGTCTTCCACATGTGGGGCCTTGAAGCTCACACTTAAACAAAAAGGTTTGGTTTTATCCCTGATATTTAAAAATTCCAGTGCCTGATTAGCGAGCAAATCGGTATTGTGAATAGGCTTCCCATCTTTATCTTTATAAAAGTATACACCCTGTCCCTCAAAACCTCTCCAATAATCAAATTCTTCTGAATGAGATTTCAAACTTACTCCGTACTTACCAATAAATCCCGTATAATATCCATTTCGCCTCAAGACTTCAGGATAATTATTTGACCGGGCAGAGTCAGTGAAATCTCCAACAAAATCATTAATTCCATGTCTGTTCGAAAACTGTCCACTAAAAATGCTGGCCCTGCTCACGCAGCAAATAGGAGTGGTTACATAAGCATTACTGAACAAAGTTCCGTTTTGAGCCATTCGATCAATAGTTGGTGTTTCCACAATGGTATTACCCATGCAACCTAAAGCATTATATCTTAAATCATCAGCTAATAAGAAAATGATATTAGGTTTAGCAGGCTCCTTTGGTTTAAATGATAAAAATATAGCAGTTACTAGCAATGGTAAAAACAAACTGACTAGAGTTATCTCGCTCTTCTTCATAATAATTAAGAAAGAAATCACCTCACTAAATGTAGATGAGTAATATTTTAAATTGATAAATTAGGATAATTGGTTATAGATGGCAATTTAAATTTTAACCTTTTCATTCACGTCATGCACTATCCTGCCTTTGGTGGATTTTTAAGTAACAATTATGTTTCAGGATAGAGCAGGATAAGAATTCATTGCTTTAATTTTAAATTTGATGACTAATTTTTAACCATGAAAATATCCATACAGTCTTTCTTTTCCATAGGTGTGTTTTTCCTTTTCTACATAAATGCTGAAGCTCAGGAAAAAAAAGCTCCAAATATTGTTTATATAATAGTAGATCAATGGAGAGCAGAATCAACAGGATTTAATGGCAATAAAGATGTCATTACACCGAATATTGATCGCATCGCTTCGCAAAGTGTAAACTTAAAAAATGCAGTTTCCGGAATGTCGGTATGTACCCCTTACAGAGCTCAGTTAATGTCAGGTTTGTATCCAACAACAAGTGGGGTTTTTATGAATGATGTCATGTTAGACACCCGTTTAACCACCATTGCAAAAGTTTATAAAAAACATGGTTACGATACAGGTTTTATTGGTAAATGGCATATTGACGGTCATGGCAGGGAGAACTTTATACCAGAAAACAGACATCAGGGATTTGATTATTGGAAAACATTGGAGTGTACACACGACTATAATCGATCTCACTATTATATAGAAAATTCACCGGTTAAAGAGACCTGGGATGGATATGATGCTTTGGCACAAAGTGATGATGCCAGTAACTATATTCAAGCACATGCACATTTTGCAAAACCATTTATGCTTTTTGTTTCATTAGGGCCACCACATGACCCTTATCAAAGTGCTCCTGAAAAATATAAGGCCTTATATCGTGATAAGAAAATCCTGCTCAATCCAAATGTTCCTGATTCGGTGAGAGAAAAAATAGATTTTGATATAAGGGGTTATTATAGCCATATGAGTGCTATTGATGCTGGAATAGGGAAAATTTGGAATGCCATTCAAACTTCTGGAATTTCTGAGAATACAATTTTCGTTTTCACTGCCGATCATGGTGATTTGATGGGTGCACATGGTCAAAGAAATAAACAACAGCCTTATAATGAAAGCATCAAGGTGCCTTTTTTGCTCTCCTATCCGAAAGTTTTTGGTTTGCAATCTCAAAGTTCGAATGTGTTGCTGAACTCACCGGATATTATGCCAACACTTTTAAGTTTAAGTCAGTTGCCCGTTCCAGAAAGTGTGGAAGGAAAAGATTTATCAGGAATTTTAAAAGGAACTGAAAAGGACAAAATCAAGGCTACATTAATTTCATGTGTACAACCTTTTGGGCAATGGAGAAGAGCTGTTGGAGGCAAGGAATATAGGGGTGTTTATACGAAGGACTATACCTATGTCCGAGATTTAAATGGACCTTGGTTGTTATTTGACAATAAAAAAGATCCCTATCAAATGAACAATATTATCGGTCAAAGAGACTATGAAAAAGTCCAGAAGAGCTTGGATAGGGAACTTTTTAAAATTCTAAAAAAACTTCACGATGAATTTAAACCAGGCTTAGAATATGTAAAAAAATGGAATTACGTTATTGATGATACAGGAACTATTCCTTATGTAAATATGAATTATGAAGGTAAACCTATCAATTAAACTTATTTTATTCGTCTGATCACCCGATACGGCGGTTTTGGAAGGCCGGCAATGAACCCTCACGGAACCATATTTCTTGTCCCCGATGATTTGGCAGACCCAACATAATCTCATGCAGCTATGCCGTTACAGCTATAATAATGGTAAGCTTTAAAAGCTGATTTAACATCCTCTTTTTTTAAAGGCCTTTTATTTTATTGTTTTCTATATCATGAATTGTGAATTTAGGAGTGTCCTTTACCATCATTAGTGAATTTGATATCATTTATGTGATATTTTCATTCAAATTATCAGGATTTTCTTTATCCAAAAGTTAACTTGCATCATCAATTTAATCTTATTTATTCTTTCAAAAGTAAAAAAATGTCAACAGCAACTCAGAAATTCGAGACCTTGCAAATTCATGCAGGACAAGTGGCAGATCCCGCAACCGGTTCACGGGCAGTGCCAATTTATCAAACCACCTCATTTGTGTTCAATAATTCGGAACATGGAGCAAACTTATTTGCCCTCAAAGAGTTCGGGAATATCTATACCAGGATCATGAATCCCACGACAGATGTGTTTGAAAAACGGATCGCGGCATTAGAAGGAGGGGTGGCTGCACTGGCTGTGGCCTCTGGGCAAGCGGCACAGTTTATCGCATTAAGCAACATCCTGCAATCGGGGGATAACTTTGTTTCCAGTTCATTTTTATATGGAGGTTCCTACAATCAGTTCAAGGTTTCCTTTAAAAGATTGGGCATTGAAGTCCGTTTCGCTAAAGGTGACGATCCTGAGAGTATCGAAAAACAAATCAATGCTCAAACCAAAGCCGTTTATGTAGAAAGTATTGGCAATCCCGATTTCAGCATTCCGGATTTTGACAAGATTGCCGCGATAGCAAAATCACATAATCTTCCACTTATCGTGGATAACACTTTTGGGGCCGCAGGATACCTTTTCCGTCCTTTTGAACATGGTGCTCATATCATTGTAGAGTCAGCCACAAAATGGATTGGAGGTCATGGAAACAGCATTGGAGGGGTAATTGTGGATAGCGGAAGTTATAATTGGGGAAACGGCAAATTCCCTCAATTCACTGATCCTTCTGAGGGTTACCACGGTTTGATCTTTAACGATGTTTTTGGTGAAAAAGGACCATTCGGGAATATTCAGTTCATCATCAGAGCTAGAGTGGAGGGGTTAAGAGATTTCGGACCAGCCATCTCGCCGTTCAATTCCTTTTTGTTGCTACAGGGTATAGAAACACTATCTCTCAGGGTGCAACGCCATGTGGACAATGCACTGGAACTGGCTAAATGGCTCGAAAATCATCCTCAGGTTAAAAAAGTGAATTATCCTGGCCTGGAAAGTAGTCCACATCATCAGAAAGCAAAAAAATATTTGAGGAATGGTTTTGGTGCCGTACTCTCCTTTGAGCTGAAAGGTGCAAAAGAAAATGCCATTAAATTTGTAGATAGCTTAAAGCTCATCAGCCACCTGGCAAATGTGGGCGACACCAAAACCTTGATTATTCAGCCATCGGCCACTACTCATCAGCAGTTAAGTGAGGAAGAACAGTTTTCTGCGGGTGTCACTCCTTCCTTGTTAAGGGTATCTGTGGGGATAGAACACATTGATGATATCAAGGCTGATCTGGAGCAGGCATTCTCCAAATTGTCAGCTTAATTTAATAGCACCATTCAATATGGAGATTCGGTATTTACGGTTAATTAAAGCTATTGTAGAAGAGGGAGGCATCACCAGGGCTATGGATGTTCTCCATCTTTCTCAAAGTGCACCTAGCTATCAATTGAAGGAGGCTGAATTGCAGGTGGACACATTAGTTTTTTACCGAAGGAACAAAAAGCTCATTCTCACCCCAGTCGGCAAGAAACTCTATGCTTCGGCAAAAAAGATTTAAAGAGCTGTACCATAAAGAAGCGGAATTAAGAAGAAGATGAACGGGGGAGAATGGAGTGATCAGGATGAACACCAAATGTTATACCAAATGACTCTTATTAAGAACACTGACTTTAAGATTGATATCAAAAGAATTTATGAAAACCCTTCAGCAATGGATGGATATAGGATTTTTGTAGACCGTTTATGGCCCAGAGGATTAAAAAAAAGCGAAGTACATTTTGATGAATGGATGAAAGAGGTAGCTCCATCCCCCGAATTGCGTAAATGGTTTGGCCACAAGCCGGAAAACTGGCTACAGTTTCAAAAAGATTACCGTAAAGAACTACAGTCTAACAATACTGTTAACCATTTGATTGAAATTTTAAACAAACGTCCCATCACGCTATTATATGCCGCACATGATAGGATGCATAATCATGCATTGGTGCTGCAGCAATATTTAAAAAAATGTGTCGGTAAAGCACCTGACAAATAATGTCATTAAAATTATTGGCGATACTTTGACTTGACGGTAAGGCATCAAAATGGGATCTTCTATCCCTTTAACCTTGCATCAGCAAGCAAATGCTATTCTCTTCCGCCTCCACAGCATGTTTCACATACACCGGAATATCTAAATCTTCAAATTGCTTTAATTTAATTTCTCGGTTTGCTTCCCTATAAATCACCCTGCCTTTTATCACCAGCAGTTTAGCGGGGATAAGAGTTTGGTGTTCCTTTAAAACTATGCCTTTTTTTAAGCCTATTACAATGACTTTAAAACCTTCGCCTTTTTTAAGGATTTTGATTACCGGATTCACTGCGGTTTCTAATTGAGCTGATACTTCTTCTAAAATCATTTATTGCTTATTTAGTTATAACGTTGATTTTTAATCCGTCTAATTGTTCATCAATCAATAGCTGACAGGACAAACGCACATTTGGATTGTTTATACCGTGTTTAGAAAGGGTACTTGTCTCATTTCTTTCAAAAGTATGATAGGCCTGCCTGCTCTCCAGCACTTCCACTAAACAAGTGGCGCACTTTCCCATGCCTAAACACTCCCCAAATTCTCCGGTGCTGAAATTCTCCGGTGCTGATGCGGTCATAAATGAGCATCATCAGATTCCGGTATTCGTTTGGTCTAACACGAATGACATGAATGGTGCCCTCATAAATGATGGTTATTTCAATTGGAGGAATGGCTGGCATTTCATTCCATATGTTTATTTTTATCCACCCAAAACTCGTCCTTGTAATCATCCTTAAAAGACAGATGATGAGCTTCCGTCAAATAGGTCCCTATTTCTTTTAAAGCCTCTTCAGACAATATCAATTCCAAATGAGGGAATAAAACCCGCTCCTCAAATCGAATATGACCATTGATGAGTTCTGTCAATTCTAGAAAATGGTGCTGCGCATTTGCTACAGTTAAATGTTCCATTTTTTCTTTGATGAGCAAGTGTTCTTCCATGGCCTTTTCGCACAAAGGGTCTCTCACCCTTTGAAACAGCTGTTGCTCCTCTTCAAAGAAATGAGTTTTCAAATGTCCTTCCCAGAAAAACTGGATGTAATTGATGATCCGTTCTGAAGAGACATTCTTCTTGACCCCTTCCTTAATTTTCCAACAAAAAAGCAGGCCGAAGTGATGGTCTCTAGAGAGTTCCTGGATATTAGAGTTTCTTTTAATAGGCATGGCAGCTTAATGAGGAGATGAAAATTCGATTTCGGCATCATTTGCCAAAACAATATACGCCTCAAAATCATCTATTACCTTTAATATATGCGGCCTTTTGGCTTTGATAGAAAAAGGAGAATGAGGCTTTAGTTCAACAGTTTCATCGTTAAAAATTAGCAAGGCTCTTCCTGTGGTCACTAGTATGAAAGCGTCTGAACTGGCGAAGTGGCGAGGCATGTTTTTACCGGCCTCGTACTGCACCCTTAATATTTTATAATGATCATTGATTTGTAATTGTTCCATTTTGTAGCTGATTTTAAACATGATGTCTGATGAATGATATTCGGAGCGTAAAACGAACGGTTACTTTTCCAAACTAGGAGTAATAAAACCGGAACCTTAAGTATTTCTAAAATCACATAATAGGTGTGCAAGTCATTCTTTTCCGGTAGTTGCCCGAGGATGATTTGCTTGGCCCTAACATCTAATAGGGGAAGCAGCCAGAAACTTTCCAATATCAGGATGATACCTGCAAAGGATATGAAAACCAATCCTAAAAAAGAAGGTCGGCTAAAAAAACAGGAAGCAACGATGAGGAGCCAAAAAAACCATTCCCATTTATTAAGATGAGCAAATACCACCCTGCCGATAGCTAATCCCTGTGTCAAAGTAATGCTTGTTATGTTGAACTTTAAGGGTGCCTCCATAAAACTTATCGCCATAAAAAAACCCAACCAAAAAATGGCTATAAAACTTCTTAAGGAAGCGATGTTTTGCGCTTTCATCTACTCTTCTATATTTTTAACTGCTTTCATTATTCTGGCAATGCTGAAGGCCCTCTTTTTGGCATTATTTGCCAGCTCACCCTTAAACAGCCCGTCAACAGTTTCATTGAACAACCTTAACCATTCATCAAAGTGCTTTTTTTGTAAGGGTAAGGGGAGGTGTTTAGGTAAAGGGTCTTCCTTATACTGTCTGGTATAAAGTAAAAGCGTTGACCAAAAGGTGACCATCTTTTGTAAATGAGCTTCCCAATTGCCCTTAATAATAGGGTCAAACACCGAAAACAACAACTCATGCTGTCTTATTTTGGCATAAAAGGTATTCACTAATAAAGTAATATCTTCCTCATCTGCTAGATCATGTTGTTTACTTTGTACTTCCATTTTATTAAAAAATTATTTTATCCGAGCCTCCAGCCATCTTTTGAAGCCTGCTTAAAAACATTTTAGCCATCAGCTGGGCCCTATTTTTCGCATCCTCTGCCATTTCCCCTTTAAAATACTGATTGATGGTTTCATCAAACAGCTGCAGCCATCTTTCAAAATGCTTGGCCTCTATTTTTAATGGCGCATGTTTGGCAAATGGGTTGCCCTTAAATCCAGGTTCAGCGAACAATGCCGCATTCCAAAATGCATACATCTTATTCAGATGGGGTTGCCAGTCTTCGGGGATTTTTTCCAGGAATATAGGTCCAATGAGTGTGTCTCTTTTTACTTTGAGGTAAAACTCATCTACAAATAGCTGGATGTCTTCTAAATTCTCAATATCTTTCATTCGAATAAATTAATAGTACCTGATGTGATCTGATAGTAGATTGCCCAGGCGACAAATAATAGGAGTAAAATTAAAATCCAGAAAGGGATGCTTTGGGGTGTTTCACTTCCACGTAAAATGAAAGATTTCTGTGCCCCTTTACCGTAAGCATTGATCATCAAAGGCACCACACCGTCTACTACTTCATCTTTACTTAATCCTTCTACTGCTATGGCAGGACCATTACGCACCGTAAAAGGAATGTGCTTAATCCCTTCTTTACCATTTTCATCCTTACTCACGATTTTGAGGATATGCTTCCCATCGGTCAATTTCTTAGTGTCCAGCTCAAAAGCCACAGGGGCAGGAAAATTCCCAATGGGTTGTTCATCATCGTCGATAAATAGCATCACAAAACTTCTCCCTTCCATTACTGCTCTGTTAAAATGAAATTCTTAATGTTTTTATATTTTTTTTCATTGGGCCTCATCAGGCATTTCACCGTTGCATAAAAGGAATAAACAGTGACCATAAGCATGAAGACCACCACCACATAATCCCACCAACTTTCTGGCCCTGAGCCATGAGTGATGCCCTGTAATAGCTTTGGCTGCCTTTGATTACAGGCTTCACATGCTTTCGCCACCCTGATGTTTAATAGTAAAGGAAGCAGGAGGAAAGCCAGTCGAATACGGAATCTTTTGAAATTCCTATGATATATAGACCGCTTCGGTAATTCTTTGCTATATTTTTTTGACTTTTTCATCTCTATTATCTTACATTGCCCGCAGCTGGTTCGGCTTTCATTGATGCATACCATGCCTTAATTTCTTCCAACTTGACTTCCCGGGCGGCATTTCCCCAGCTTGTCCTTTCATGATTCATAATGGCTACAATCTCTTCAGGTTTTAAATTATTATTTGTTCCTATGGGCGGCATTTCCCCGTAGCCTTCTTTTATTCTTCCGCTATAACCTTTCATGATAATGGTGAACAAGGTTTTTGGGTCATCATCCAACACAATCCGGCTCCCTTTTAAAGAAGGGAATGCTCCTTTTAACCCTTCCCCGTTTGCCTGATGGCAGCTTTGGCAATTGGCGGTGTATAAACTGGTTCCATCAACATGATTGGCAGTGCTTTGATCCTGTCCTGCGCCTGAACCTTCCATTGCTTTTTTATATAAAAAAGTGGGAATCTGCCGGCCATCAGGCAGCTTGCTTTGCTTTAATGACTGTAAGTAAGCCACCAGATGAAGTGCATCCGGCAAGGCAATGATGCTCCCTTTGATTCCTTTACGGAATTCATCGGGAACCTGTACAATCATATCTCCCTGATCCGGCTTTTCTTTCACCTCAAACATCCAGCTATAAGCGGGCATAATGGATGCTTCCACCACACTTCTTGGATTAAAGAGGTGAAGCAAATGCCAATCTATACTCGGTTGCCGGGTTCCAATATTGGTCAAATCCGGTCCTGTACGTTCTGAACCTAAAAGGTTAGCCGTATTACGCCAAAAATCGGTTCTTGTGTTTCTGGCATAATCAGCCGCTATACTCGGTCGTTCTCCCCAAACTTTATCCATATCCACATTACGGACTTGTTGCGTATGGCATGCCACACATCCTTCCTTCACAAAAACCGCTTTCCCCAATGTAGCCTCTGCTGATAGCGGCTCACTTTCAGGTAAGGGCGAATTATCCTCCTGTGCTTTGAACGCCGGAATAATGGCAGCAAAGAATGTCAAAGCCAGAAAAAAAATGATGGCAATGGTGAACAGTCTTTTATGATTATTATATAGTTGCATGTCCGCTGTCTTTTATGTTTTTTAATTCCTCAAATAAGACTTTCTGAATATCCTCTTGTTCGGGCTTTCCTATCATACCATACAAGTTATAGGCAAATACGAGATGGGAAGCCCACATCAATGATCCTCCTATTGCTCTCCATAACCAGTAAGGGGCCATGGTGATCACCGTATTGATAAATGGTTCTCCCGCTTGCCAGGAAACGCCTTTCAAAGTGCTTCCTATCATTAATGGGATGGTATAAAACAGCAACCCAATGAAAGCCATCCAGAAATGGACACCCACTAAACTCTGCCGAGGCTCTTTGCCTGTTAAGCGGGGAATAAGCGTATAGATAAAAGCCCACAGGAAAAAAGTGATGATGCCATACATGGTGAGGTGTGAATGAGCTACGGTGAAATCTGTGAAATGCCAATAAAGATTTGCTGAGCGAAATGCTTCGGCAGTTCCCTGAAATGAGCCCGTGAAATAAAATATAATGGCCACTAGGTAAAAGGGCAGGGTATAGCTTGAACCAATTTTATGAAAATCACCCTTCATGGTCATCAGGAAATTAGTTGTCCCTGCCGCTACAGGTATCAGCATCCCCATGCTTCCAATAATGGCGGTGGTTTGCAGCCACCAGGGTATGGCACTAAAAATAAAATGATGGGTACCTATTACCGTATAAAATAGAATTTGTGTCCAAAAAGCAAGAATACCCAGGCTATAGGAGTAAATAGGTTTATTCAATTGCTGGGGAAGGAAATAGTAAACCAGACCTAAAGTGAAGAGCATGAACCACATGCCCACGCCCTGATGCATATAATATCCCTGAGCTATGGTTGAGCCTAATCCATCTTGCCAAAATGGGAGATATGCAACTAACGCGATGACAATGGTAAACATGGTTGCTGAGACGATGTACCAATTAGAGACATAAATCTCCTTTGTGGTACGGGCCGCTATTATTTTCAGATAGTTGACTAACGTGATCGCCACGCCAATGGCGAATAGCAACATGATAGGCCATATGTACTCCCGATATTCTCCTCCAGCATTATTTATGCCTGCCATTAAGGATACTGACCCTAACAAAACAGACAGATTAATGGAGATTAAAGCTCCCCATGCCCATCTTAAATTACGGATAGTTGCGTTGCTCACCCTATAAACTACATAATAGCCCAGGCCAATCATCGCGAGTGAGCTCCAGCCCCAAAAGACCATGTTGGTGTGTACTGGCCTTAACCTTCCAAAGGACAACCAGCTGATATGATCGACATCGGGAGCCACAAACTTAATTCCTAAATACTCCCCGATTGATGTTCCTAAAACCAACCAAAATGTGGCTGTTACCATATGCCAGATGATGAGCTTGCTTAAGCGATCGTCAATTTTCGGTCTTTTGGTCGCTTTCTTCTTTGAAGCAATAAAGCGGGGGGATACCTCTTCATTCACATAATGAAGCAGTCCTTTCTTGTCCTCTGGTTTCAAGTCTCCTGATAATTCCTTTCCGCTTAACTCAAACTCCACTGCTTGCTTGCGTTTAGTCAACTCGTCAATAAATTCATCAGAGGAAATCGCTTCCAGAGCATGGGAAATTGATTTTACTTTATCTTTTAGTTTTACTGCCCTTAACCGTTGCACTAAATTATTCACCTTAATGGCGGCCAGGTAGACCACTATTAAAAGAGGAATCAGAATAAGTGCTATAGTGATGAGCACTCCTGGATTTTCTAAAATCGAAGGATCTTTATCTTTTGCACCAAATGTGATACTGGTCAGCAAACAAAAAAAAGATAGGGTCAGGACTTTTTTCATTTCATTATTTAATTGGAGTGCTATTTTTCATTTCCGCCATTTGGTGGGTGATATGTTTGATCAGCACATCTATCTGTTCCGCATCCAAATCATACAACTGTTGATGAAGCCAATCCTTCTCCTCCTCCATTGATTTCACTGCTGCCGCTTCACTCAATCTCAAACTATTCCGTATGAGCCACCAGGCTAATCCTGTCAAAATCAGAATACATCCAACTAACAAAACCTCCTCTGTAAAGAAATTTTCATGGCCTGGCCGGCTTCCGGGCATCTGAGCCTTCATCTCTTCACTCCAAAAGCAAAGCAGCATGACGGCACCAATAGTTAAAATCTTTTTCATTTAAATGATATTAATACCTTTTTATCTTTTATTAGAGTTAAAAAATTACTTTTTAAGATTGGTAACCCCTAAGTTCAAATCCTCATTAAACTGCTCAATTGTAGTGCTTTGGAGCATTTCATGGATCCTGTTTCTTATGGCCTTAAATTCATGATGTAAGGGACAGGGATTAATTTCAGAACAATATTCCAATCCCAATCCGCAGCCAGTGAACAGGCCGTTGCCGTCTACGGCTTCCACTACGTCAGCTAAGGGTCTTTTTAAGGCAGTGCTTTCCATATAAAATCCACCATTCGGACCTTTAGCAGATTGCACCACGCCTCTTCTGCTTAAATCTTGTAATATCTTTGCCAGAAAGTGTTCCGGCGAATCAATTCCCATAGCAATCTCCTTTATGCCCACTCTGCCTCCAGAAGATGTTTTATGGGCTATAAAAAAAACAGCCCGCATCGCATATTCACAAGTTTTTGAAAAGATTCCCATTCTGCACCAAAGATAAAAAAATTATTTATAATAAAAGAGTTTTTTATCTTTTATTGTCAGGAGATTCTTGATGGAAAAAAAGAGAAGGGTTTAAACTGCGGTTGCATCGAAATGAACTCCCTAAACGAAGCAGATTTTTCCTTCTCCATTCGGGCTTTTTCCAATCCGTCCGGCTATCATACAGCCCAAATATTTCAAAGAGGTATATGCGGAGGAGTTCGTCACTTTAATCAATTTTCAAGAAGACGTTTTTTATACGGAAGAGTTGATCTCTATCCGTCAGGTGTTAAACAAGCTTGGATAGGTAGGGACTCAAAAAGTGGTTAGCATAAGCCACAATGAAAAAGCATGGACAAAGAATGAGCCTGATAAAAATCTAATTAGCTATCAAAAGTATGCTTTTGAGATTTTTGCAATGTGAGGTCTCGGACAAAAACCATTCTTTAATCCGTAGAAGAGCTGTGCTAAACACTACAGACATTTATATAGAGTTTGAAAACTCATCATTATTCTTTGATCCGTAGTGTGATGCTACGCTGAACACTACAGGACAGGACTTGGGAAGAAGGTCATGATCTATAAAACCATCGGTCACAAAAACTATTGAATTGCTTTAGCAGGTATTCCATTTCTGGCACCATGAGTCTTATCTTTTCTGTTGGACCTAGTCCAGCATCTGGTATATTAAACTCAAGGCCTTCAATATAAAATTTGTCTGCAAGAAACTGCTAGACAAAACCTTCAACAAGGTTTTCTATCGAGCGGTTCTTTTTGATAAGGTGATGGTAATATTTGCCCAAGCTTTATCCTAGTTTCTGGAAAAACATAAAAAAATTGAATGTCCGTAATTTATCATAAAACCAACAAGAGATGGGGAAATGGATAAATCCATTAAAATTCCTGTGTTTCCCTTCATTGTAAAAAGGCTCTCTCCAATCTTCAACAAAACGCTGATGCCTTTACATCGCTATTTTGTTTAACATCTCTAAAGAAGGCGCTTTCATCCCTTATTCATCCCCAGTTTCTCCTCCAGTAAAACCTGGTATTTATCCGCCAGTGTCTGGTATTTCTCATTCAGCTCCTGATATTTGGATTGCCAGCGATCTTTTTCAAGTTCCAGCTCCTCAAAGCTGAGCTTTTTCTTATTATAAAAGCTTTGATCGTCCTGAAAAACATAATCGCTCATCTCCGGAAATTCATCTGCGAAATTATGCCCCAGGGCTTTTCCATACCGGGCTAAAATTTCATAAGGTAATTCCTCCTGTTTCACATGGACATAGAATGAAGGGGGTTTGTAGCCCGCTTTTTCAGTGATCTCCCTGATGGTTAATTTGCTTGTTTTTGCAACAATATGGAGCACCTCCCCTCTGGAAAGTCCTTTTTTATCTTTCTTCAAACTGGTAATTCTAATTGAATTACAATATAATAGATAAAATACTATAATTTTTTACGTAAATAGTTTGTATATTTATATAATATTATATATTATTGTTCATTAATGTATGTTTATAGGAAAGGACTATGTCTTTATTTAAAGAATAAATAAGATTTGTTAATTTAGCGATACTTCTAAAATATTTGAAGCACTCGCACTTTGAGTCTCGTCTAGAAAACTGGTAATTTTTTAAGGGAACGAGAGGATAAGTGGAATGCTCACGCCAAAGGCGTGGGCCTGCTTATTCGTTCCCAGGTTGAACCAGGACCTCTAGACGGTGAGTTAGGTACCACGCCTTTTGTGTTTCTTAGCTTGCCAAGACTCTTTTAATATTTTAAAAGAGTATGAAAAACGAACATTCACACATTCAAAGCCGGCCTTTCGTTTTAAGATGGATGTACCATTGGTGTGCGGGGCAAAAGCAATTGTTTGCCTTAAAGATCTGCGCCCCGGAATAGCGCTTTGGATTGGAGCGCTGCTGTTTAGTTAGTTTCATTGTTTTTGGTGGCGCTCTTTTCCTTTCTTTTTCTCCTTTTACAGGAGAGGTTTTTCTTTCTATTCACCTAAACAATTCATCATGATTAAAACGATATTTTATAGCGTAGGACATTTCTTTGGCCTTTTGGTAGGGCTTAAGGCAATTAACTTTTTAAAGAAATTATGGGTGGGTTATCAGGACCGCCAACTTTATCGCAAAGAGGTACAGAGGCGTTTATTACGTCAAAGTGTATTGAAACGGGAACGCCAGCCAGAGAGGGGGCATTGGACAGATCGGTTTTTGTCTTATGCTGCTGGTTTTACGGTTGTTCCAGTTTTGTCTGGGAGTTCATCCTGGAAATTTGTATTTCCATTGGTATTCTTATTGGGCTTATTGGCTTATCTGCCGGTGATGGCTAAGAATCATTTTAATGAAGAATTAGGTCTGGTTTCTGATAGTATTCATGCCTTATCTATCGGAGATCAAATACCTGATTTAAAAATTTCGGTATATCAGGATGGAGTATTTAAGTCGGTTTCTCTGGCTGATTATAAAGGAAAGCTACTCATCATAGATTTCTGGGCAACCTGGTGCGGGAGTTGTATCAGTAAGTTTGTCGAGGATGAAGGTCTGCAGGATGATTTCAATGGACGCCTGCTTTTTATGATGGTCAACAGCACTGACACGGCTGATTCTCTGGGGAACGCCCAACGTTTTCTTGCCGGCTGGCAGAAGACCCATCAGATACAGCTCAGTAGCCCCATGGTGTTTGAAGACCAGCTCCTCAACAAATATTTTCCGAGGACCGCCCTCCCCCATTACGTGTGGATAGATGCGAAAGGGGTGGTCAGGGCCATCACCAGAAAAGAGTCCGTCATACGGGAGAACATTATGAAAGCGATCAATGATGACCAGTTCGATTTACCATTAAAAACCTTTTAAATCTTATGAAACATATATATCATTTTTTAATGCTGCTCTTATCTTTTCCGGGAGGCTTGATGGCACAGCTACCTTCCCATCCCATTAAAGGTAAAGTGGTAGATACATCGACAGGACAAGGCATTGCGGATGCAACAGTTCGGTTGTTAAAACAGCATGTCACAAATAAGACCGGGGCAAACGGTGGTTTCAATCTTTTACTGAACCAGAATGAGGATAGTCTGGAAGTGATTGCATTGGGCTACCAGAGCGTCAAGATTGCGGTCGATAGAAAAACTGAGTTTCTGAAAATCCCACTCTCTGTTCAATCTATGTCCTTACCGGAGGTGGTGGTAAACACAGGTTATCAAGAAATCAAATCCAACGAGTTGACAGGTTCAATAATAAAGGTGGATGAGAAGACTCTGCAACAGCAGGTTTCTCCAAACATCCTCGATCGGCTGGATGGTGTGGTCAGTGGACTGACCTTCAGCAAAGGGAAATCAAATTCCAATCCACAGAACAAGACCAATATCACCATTCGGGGCTTGAGCACCATCAATGGGCCTTTAGACCCTTTAATCGTTGTGGACGGTTTCATCTATGAAGGTGATATCGGGAACATCAATCCCGAGGACGTGGAGAGTGTGAGCGTTCTGAAAGATGCGGCTGCAGCCTCCATCTGGGGATCGAGGGCCGGAAATGGTGTGATTGTCATCACCACAAAAAAAGGTCACCTGAACCAGGAGTTGAATATCTCCGTCAACGCCAACCTAACCCTGAGCCCGAAACTGGACTTGATGGAGAAACCACAGATGAGTTCTGCGGATTATATAAATGTGGAACAAATGCTCTTCAACAAAGGATATTTCGATGGTCAGACCAAAAGCCAGCCCTATCTTGCATTGACACCGGCAGTGACTTTGTTTCAACAACGGAGGGCAGGGCTCATCTCTGCCGCAGACTCTGCGTCTAGGATTGATCAATTAAAGGGGTATGATAACAGGGAGGCCTACCTTTCGGATTTTTATACCTCCCCTGCTCTACAGCAATACAACATCGGTATCCGTGGTGGAGGTCAAAAGAATAGTTATCAGTTTGCTGTCTCCTACAATGACAACTTGGGCAACAATGCAAATAGCCATAATAAACTGAATTTACAGGCAGGTCAGCAATATGTTTTGACCGACCGCTTGCAGGCGAACTGGGGAGTGTACTTCAGCCAGAGTGATGACAAGACCGGGACCGTCCCCTATCAGGATTTTCAAGTCAACGGCAGAAGACCTCCCTACCTTCAGTGGAGAGATCAAAATGGTGCGGAGACACCTTTGCCTTACCTATACAGCAGTTCTTATATTGACACTGCAGGAGCTGGTCATCTACTAGATTGGAATTATTATCCATTGCAGGAATACCAGCACCGTTACACCACAACGACATTACAGGAATGGTATGCGCAGGGAGGGTTGAACTATCGGATTGCCCCCTATTTGAGTGCGGCACTGAGCTATCAGTACCAGAAGCAGAGCACAGAAAGCAGGAACCTGGCGGATGAGCAGAGCTATCAGGCCAGAAATCTGGTCAACACCTACAGTCGTTTGAACAGAACTACAGGCGTGGTGACCTATGCCATCCCACCAGGTGGGGTGTTGAATGTAGCTGATCAGGGGACCAGTTCTTACACTGGGCGTTTTCAATTGAACCTGGACAAAGGATGGAAACGGCACCGCATCGTCGCTCTGACCGGTGCGGAGATCAGACAGGCTCAGCTCAGCGGACAGTCGAATTTCTTCTATGGTTACCGGGAAGATCCCCTGACATATACGCAGATTGATTTTGTGAACACCTATCGCAATTGGGTGACCGGCAGGAACGAGACCATTGGCAGCAGCCCGAAAATGACCGAGACCATCAATCGTTTTGTGTCCTATTACGCAAATGCCAGCTATAGATATGATGACCGATATACTTTATATGGTAGTGTTAGGAGAGATGGCTCGAATATCTTTGGCGCAAATACAAATGATCAATGGAAGCCACTCTGGTCGGTTGGGGCCGGATGGGAATTGGCTAAGGAGAAATTCTATCATGTCACATGGTTGCCTGAACTGAGGTTGAGCACAACGTTGGGCTATAGCGGCGATGTTGATCTCAGCCGCACAGCATTGCCCGTGGCCGGCTATGCCAACAACAGGATCAGCCAATTGCCCTTTGTACGGGTGACCACCATCAATAACCCGGGTCTACGGTGGGAACAATCCCGGCAATTGAATTTCAGGGCGGATTTTGTCGGAAAGCATCATCGTTGGAGTGGAACTCTGGAGTATTATCGAAAGAAAGGAACAGACCTTTACGGGGACAGCCCATTCGATTACACCGCATGGGGCCGCAGCAACAGAGTGGTGAAGAACGTGGCGAGCATGGAGGGGGAGGGATTGGATGTACAGTTGAACGCCCAGTGGTTTCAAAAAGGCTTTCACTGGGAGACCAATTTCCTTTTAAACAACAACACCACAAAAGTGACGGCCTATTTCACTGACATGGCCTCCCAAACGGGGGCATTATTGGGGGATGGCAACCGTATCACTCCTGTGATCGGTTATCCATTATATGCAATAGCAGCCTATAGCTGGGCAGGGTTAGACGCTAATGGGAATCCGCAGGGTTACATAGACGGGCAGAAAAGTGTCGATTACAATGCGCTCCGTCTACTGGTCAATGCAAAAGGCCTGGATGGAGGGACAATGCGCTATTTCGGTTCTGCGGATCCCCAATACTTCGGATCTTTGATCAACACCTTTTCATGGAAAGGCTGGGCCATGATTGTAAATGTTGGCTACAAGTTTGACTACTATTTATTCAAACCTTCCATATCCTATTCCTCCCTTGTCAAAAATGGGACAAACCAGCCTGAATATTCCCTGCGATGGCAGCAAAAAGGGGATGAAAACATCACTGATGTCCCATCTTTCCAATACCCAGTGGATGATAATCGTGACGGCTTTTACAATGCCTCAGAAGTCAATGTGATCAAGGGCGACCACATACGCTTGAACTACGTCAATCTCAGCTATGATCTGAAGATGGGATCGGGAGCAAAAAAATGGAACGGGCAACTTTACATCAATTTGGCAGATGCAGGCATCATCTGGCGGGTGAATGATGCCAAAGTTGATCCCGATTATGTTTCTGGTTATTTGCCGCAGACCACCTATTCCTTAGGTTTTAGAACAAATTTTAAATAATAATGACATGAGAAGAACACTTATAAACCTTACAACCGGTCTGCTCCTATTTAGCTTGATGTCCTGTGAAAAATTCCTTTCAAAGAAGTCGGACGCAAGCTTGGTCACCCCCTCGACCTTATCTGATGATGAGGGGCTATTGGACGATGCGGATTTGATGAACAGCTTCACAACCCCTTGTTACATGGAAGCATCCGCAGACGATTATTTCCTTACGCCTCAAACCTATCAGAACCTCAATCAGACATTCATCAACTGGTACACCTGGCAACATGTGGAGAACAACTTTTTGAACGATTGGTCCAAAGCCTACCTTGCCATCTACAATGCGAATCTATGTCTGGAAGGGCTGAGTCATCTCGAGAATGCGACAGATGATCAGGCGAAGTTCAACCGAATCAAGGGTGCAGCCTTATTCTTTAGATCCTACTACTTCACTGGTCTGCTTTGGAATTATGCCAAAGCTTACGATCCTCAAAGCTCAGCCACCGATTTGGGTATCGCTCTGAGATTGAATTCAAATTTCAACAGCTCAACCGTCAGAAGTGATGTGGAGGCCTGTTACAGACAGGCACTGAAAGATGTCTCAGAGAGCATCCCCTTGCTCCCTAACCAAAGCGTCCATCCATTCCGACCATCAAAGGTCGCAGCGTATGGATTGCTATCCCGTATCAATTTATCCATGAGGATTTATGACAAGGCCTATCTGTACGCAGATTCTTGTCTTCAGTTGAATCATGACCTTCTGGACTATAATGATTTGGGAACCATAAATGATGCAGTCCCCTTCAAACAGTTCAACAAGGAGACCATATTTTATACGGAGATGAACAACACTGTCGGAGTCATCGCAACCTCTAGGGCCAAAATTGACACCTTATTGTACGACAGTTATGATGTCAATGATCTCAGGAGAGCAGGTTTTTTTAAGGCCAATAGTGGCTATCAGCAATTCAAAGGGAGTTATGCAGGAAGTGCCTTCACCTACTTTTCAGGAATTGCCACGGATGAAATGATGCTCACCAGAGCAGAGTGTTTGGCGAGGGCGGGAAAGATTTCAGCAGCGATGGATGATTTGAACACCTTATTAAAGAAACGATGGAGAAATACAGTGGCTTATCCGGTTAGGACCGCAATCGACAAACAGGATGCGATAAAGCAGATTTTGATGGAACGTCGAAAAGAACTGTTGATGCGTGGATTAAGATGGATTGATATCAAGAGGTTGAATAAAGAGGGGGCGAATATCATGCTAAGGAGAATTGTAAACGGAAAGGAGTACAAACTTCCGCCCAATGACCCTTTTTACGCACTTCCCTTACCTGACGATTTGATCAATCTCACAGGGATTCCGCAAAATTAAAAAAAGACAGCCTTCAGGCTGTCCTTTTTTAAAAGGAGTGGGAATTAATCGGTACTGTTGGATATGGTTCCCATGTTATCGGCAATAGATGACACATATGCTTTGCCGTTTGGTCCGGTACCTGTTGTGATGTTGATGGATGATTCCAATACAGGAGTCCCTGATGCGTCCACATAACTATCTGTGGCTTGTAGAGTACATGCCTTTTCAGGATTGTTGTCACAAAGGGTGCTGGAACCGGTATAGCTCCAGTTAGCGACGTCTGCCACATGTGCAGGGCTGTAATCACTGGGGCCAGTATAAGCAAAAGTATATACTGTGAAACCTTTTGAATTTTTAACAGCTGGTTTAAACGCAGAAGTTGCCACGGCTAAAACAATCCCCAAAAAGAGTGCGCTCGCACTCATGATATTTGATCTTTTCATGATTTTTAAATTTATGGCTATCCTGTTCATTTGCGATGGATAGCGTATCGCTGCAAATCCAAGCCCTGGAAGTCCTGCTTGTTTTGCCTTTGGTTTTGATGGTGGTGGAGCCGGACTCTTTGCTCCCTCATCGGCTCAGGTAGCTTTGCCATTGATCCTCCTTTCTTTAATGGTGAAACTTAAACCTAAGAGCGATAAGGTTAAAAATAGGATATTGAAAAGCAGATGTTGGGTCCAACTGAGGCCGGATATGATCCCTCCACAAGAGCAGGGAATTCTTCCGAAATAGGAGAGCTTGACCAGACTGATATAAGCCGTAAAAACAAGGAGCAGCAAGGCAGATCCCCAATAACCTGCTATTCTTGTTGATTTGAAAAGTAATAGCAAAATGATGCTGCCTTCGAGGATAGGGATGATATAAAACAAGCTATTTGCCATCCATAATGGAAATAGCTGGTTCGTCATCTGAGCTTTGGTTTCCGTCGGGTTCAATAGTTTGCTCAATACTGTATAAACCCACATCAGCAGCAGGAGCGGCCTGCTGCTCTCAATGATGATATTTCTCACGTTCAATTTCATCTGGATGGATTTATAGAGACCAATTTAGAGGCATTTTTTTTACGGATGGCATTTAATTGATGAGGCGAGGGCAACTATTGACCGACGGGCATTTGCTGTTGATGGGATTTTAGGAAAACAGGAGCGGTCCGGATAGTTTTATCAGGTGGAATCAATGGAATGGGATCGACATCTGGTCATTCGCCTGCCCAGGTTCTCTTTGCAAGATTTTGAAAAGGGGATGGAAGGGCTTTGGAAGAATCAGGATTTCAGGGATGCACTCCGGCTGGCAGCACCGTCCTGGCTGGAAGACCTGGACTGGTCGGTTGATTTGGAGGAGCTTCCCCTGAAATTGCAGCATACGCTTTGGAAATATGCCAACAGGATGTGCCATCGGTCCACCCCATTCGGAGCGTTTACTGGAATGGGGGTGTGGAAATGGGGAGAAGAGTTGGATACGCAGATTGATCAATCGGCTTTTAAAACTTGCTTTAGAAAAAGAAGGGTTTCTTTCCTAAAGGTGAATCCTTATTTGAATCCGCTTACCTATCCTTTCGGAAGTGGTGTAAGATTCTTTACACAGGAAATGGATTTCAGTAAAAATCCATGGAAAATGAAAGAAGTTCCGTTTCTTCCAGTCCGGGAGAATTTATTCACCAATCAATACCTTCCTTTACTCAATACCATGGGTTTTATTCAGGACGAAATCCAGCAGATTTGTTTTGAGCCCATCTTTCGGAAGAATTTAAAAGTGAATGAAGGAGATCTGGCGCATACGCTTTATACCGGAAAGGGTAGGCTTGATAAAAATAAACAAAAGGCTTTATCATACGGAGTGAAGGTATTGGAGAAACTGGGCCGCCCTGTCACCAATACTTCTCTTGAGCAATTCAAAAAAGCATTCAGAAAACGGTTTGAGTATCGTTCGGTTCCAGTTCTGGAAGCCATAGATCCTGATATGGGCGTGGACTATCCCATTCGGGAAGCAAAAGAAAATAACCATTCATGGACAGCGGTTCACAGTTTTCTGATGGAGCAGTGGATGGAAACCAAACGTCGAAATAAAGATGAGCTGGAGTTGAACCTTGACAATATACCCGAATATTTACCTGAAAAAAGAGTGGTCAGGGGAGCATCAAACACGGCATTGATGTTCAGTGTATTGGAAGATAGGCTTTGGCTGAAACAGGTCTGCCCTTTGAGCAGTATTTCTCTGATTGCCCGGATGATCCCTTTTGATTTCAGAGTGGAAAGACTGGTCGGCGATTTTGTAAGTCGGGAAAAGAAACGGAGTACAGCTTTGATCCATGCGGATATCATCTACCAGGGGGAGGAAGTGATGAATAAAGTCAGCTTTCCTTTTGGATTGCGGGCTCATCAGCTGGTATTGAGCCCGGTTCAGGAAAACCACCAAGAGGTCATGGATTGGGGTGATTTAGTCCTGAAGATGCAGGACAATGAATTGATCCTTTTTTCACTGAAGTATCAGAAAAGGATAATTCCTCATTTGAACAGTGCTTACAATAGCAGCCGTGACGAAATGCCGCTATTTCGGCTGCTGGCCGATTTACAATATGATGGTGTCGCTATCCATCCCGCTTTTCATCTGAAAGATTTCTTTCCCGGATTGATCGGCTATCCAAGAGTGGTGAGTGCTGGAGTGATTCTGCAGCCCGCCACCTGGATCATATCTGCTGGTACCTTAAAGGACTGGAAGCTATTAAATGGATACGAAAATAAACTTGGCAGTTTTAAGAAGTATGCCGATAAACTGAACTTACCTTATAGATTTCTTTGGAAGCAGGGGGATCAGGGATTGGTGTTTGACCGCAGGCGGGAGCCGGATATGAAAGTGTTCATCTCCTTATGGAACAAGCATAACGGATTCATCTTGGAAGAATGGTTGTTTGAGCAGGGCAGTGTATTGAAAGGATGTAGTCGGGGAGGATCGATATGCCCATGAGTTTCTTGCTTTTTATTTCAGTTCCAGGCAGACTCACCAGCCTTTGTTAGCCCCTGCTGATTTCCAGGTCGAAAGGGAGAAAATCGATCAGGAATGGGTGAGCATCTATGTGTATTTGGAAGCAGAGCAGCAGGATCGGTTCTTATCGGAACAACTCCTTCCGGTCATTAGACATCAGACAGATGAAATTTCTATCTCATTTAAACAATGGCACTTTCTGAGATTTTATGATGATTATGGCACTCATCTTCGAATACGCTTCCAATTTTCAGCTCTAAACGTCGATTCTGAATCGCCAAGCCGTAGTTAAGCTGTTTCATTTCTGGAACACACTTCCCTATGTAAAGAGGGCGAGTCTACATCCTTACCTACCTGAAACTTTACGCTACCAATATCTGGGCATCGGAAAAACGGAATATCTTTTCCAGCAATCTTCTAAAACTACATTGCTTCGAACCTTATCTTTTGATTTCCAGCACCGTTTAGCTTATGCATTATCCAGCCTATTTGTCATTTATCAAAAATGCCCATCGATTGTTCGAGAAATTGAGCATCTGCTGGTGGATGGACAGTTTTGGAATAAAGATAGGACTCGCCAATGGAATGATGACTTCAGAACACTCAGACCTTTACTATTAAAGAATTTTCCTATGTGGTCCGGAACGGATCCTTTTTTGAAGGCAATTTTAAAGCTGAACATCCCTGACGAATATTCGGAATCAGCTCCGACTTATTTCATTTCTATATTCCATATGCATATCAATAGGGTGTTTCCAACCCATCAATCCGAAACAGAGAGGGGTTGCTATCATCTCCTTTCCAGATTAATTGCCTTTTTTAAGGTTAAAGATATCTAGCACTTTGTTGATGGAAGAGGTTCAGAAATTTGGTTTTATAAACCGGAGAAAGCTTTAATTTAATGGCCTGATCCAGTTCTATGCTGGTATGGCCAACCCCTGCGATCTTCTTGAGGTTCACAATGTGGAAACGATTGATGCGCATGAAATGATGTTCAGGGAGTTGGGCAAGAATGGATTTCAGGCTTTGATGGATGGTGATTTTTTGATCTGTGGTATGCACATGAATATAGTTTTCCATTGATTCCACATAAAGGATATCCTCATAAAAGATTTTCTTTAAGTTTTTGTTCAGTTTCAGATAGATGAACTCATCGTTTTGTTTGGGGATTTGTGGGATATGAAATATTTTAGTGACTTTGAGGATGCTTTTCAAGAATCTCTTCTGATCAAAGGGTTTGATCAGGTAGTCTGTGGCATCCAGATCAAAAGCTTTATAAGCATATTCTGCATGGCCGGTCGTAAAAATTAAAGCCGTTCCACGGGGTAACAATTCAGCTAAATCAAGCCCATTTATTTCGGGCATGTCAATATCCATGAATACGATACATTCCTCTGGGAATCCGGCAATTTGTGGAATCAAATCGTTAGGATTCTGACTGGCAAATACAACCTGTAGGTAGCCCATAGGTTCGATGTATTCCTCCAGTATTTGAAGAGATCGCTGGTCATCATCGATAAGGTAGCAACTGATCATCTTATAATTTAATGTAAAGTTTCTGTATATATTGCTGTCTTCGGGTATAACTGATATACTTGTGCTGCTGTGGATAAAAATGGGCCAGCCGCGTCAGCGTATTATCCATTCCTATACCATTTTTTCTGGTAGAGGTGCCTTTCAGTTTGTTTCGTATTCGGATACGAAGTTTATTTCCGTGCAATCTGATGCTGAAAAGGGCTGGATTCAAGGGATTGAATAAGTCTCCGTGGTGAAAAACATTTTCAATCAGGGTGGCAAAGATAAGAGGGATGATCTGAAGCTCATCGGCCACCTCTTCTGGAACATAGCTATTCAGTTTCAGGGCATAAGGACGCTCGAGTTGTCTCAATGCCACATAGTTTTTGACATAAGCCAATTCATGACTTAATGGAATTTTATATTGCTGGTCTAAAGGACTCAAGTTGTACTGCATCATTTCTGAAAGACTGAGCAAATGCTCTGCTTCCTGCGGCTTTTCCTTTCTTATCTGGTGGTAAAGGACATGGAGGGTGTTGAATAAAAAATGAGGCACAATGCTCGCTTTATGTTTACTCAACCGCTCTTCCATTATGGCTGTTTGTAATTGTTTGTTTCTAATCTTGGTATTAAATAGTAGTGCTTCCTGTTGATGGATCTTTTCCAGGTTTCTAACCCTGTTGAGCATGTACCAATAGGCTGTGCTGATCAATAAAATAAAAGTGAATCGATAAGCTGCAGCTAAGAAGAATAGGAAGGAAAAGGAAGTGATAACGGTATCTACTTCTAAATAATTTAAGGATAAAACAATCAAAAGATTGATTCCGAAACAAGTAATAAACTCAAATATTATCCAGCAAATATTAATAAAAATACCCTTCTGATATCTTTCGAGTGCAATTCTGGAGTGGAAATAGAATAAACTGATATATAGCAGGTAATGCAAAACATAATCCCAGGGGTTACCCCATCTTCCTGAAATAAAACCCGCCAGAGGAATTTCATATATAATCAATGCAAGCCAAAAAATAATATGGAACTTAATTACTTTCCATTTTATGGATGATATTTTATCAACAGCAAAATGCATTTCATCAATACTTAAGCCTAACTGGCGGAATTAATTTTTTGGAGAGGGCAGGTAGCTTTAGATTCAATGAAATTAATAAAATTATGAAGCAATCCCAAAAAAAAGATGTGCAGATCAAAGTGGTCGAACGTCAGGTTTATAATCATTCAGTCCAAAAGTCTACTCAGGTTTCGCCTACTGACCCTACAGTTTTTATAACTACTACTGTAACCTATTTAGGAAAATCCTAATTACAATAGGATTAGGGCCAAGTCTAGGAGATGTTTACAGAATTATTGGATAAGCCGTGCTCAATTCCTGTTTTAAATCACTTATTATCAATGATATAAGTCTTTCTACTTTCCACTTTTAACTTTTAACTTTTAACTTTTAACTTTCACTTAACACTTTTGACTTAACAATCTTAAGAAGAAAAGCTGTTTTCTGAAAAATTCTCCGGTTATATTGGTGATCAGAAAAGAACTCCCCGCTTTTTACCTTTACTAAAAAAAATGCTGAGTGACTTAGGTCACAGTTTTTGGATAATGAAAGTGGCACCTTTGATCAACAAAATAATTGACAATTAAAGCGATGATCATAGAACAAATTTATACCGGATGTTTAGCACAAGGAGCTTATTACATTGAAAGCAGGGGTGAAGCTGCAATTATTGACCCTTTAAGAGAAGTACAGCCGTATTTAGATAAAGCTGCCAAAAAAAATGCAGTCATAAAATATGTTTTTGAGACGCATTTCCATGCTGATTTTGTTTCGGGGCACCTGGATTTATCACATAAAAGCGGTGCTCCTATTGTATATGGTCCAAATGCAAATCCCGATTTTGATTTCATCAGCGCAAAAGACCATCAGGAATTTAAATTGGGAGACCTCACCATTCAGCTGTTACACACTCCCGGCCATACCATGGAAAGCACCTGTTATCTGCTAAAGGATGAAAAAGGAAAAAATACCGCCTTATTCTCTGGAGACACTTTATTCATAGGAGATGTTGGCCGTCCGGACTTAGCTCAAAAAATAGCTTCAGACCTTACTCAGGATAAATTGGCAGGCTATCTTTTTGATTCTCTGAGAAACAAAATCATGCCTTTAGCAGATGATATCATTGTTTATCCTGCTCATGGTGCTGGTAGTGCCTGTGGTAAAAACATGAGTAAAGAAACCACCGATACACTGGGCCACCAAAAGAAAACCAATTATGCTTTGAGAGCCGATATGACTAAGGAAGAATTTATCAAAGAAGTTACTGATGGTCTTTTACCCCCACCAGCTTATTTCCCTTTAAATGTAATGATGAATATCCATGGCTATGACAGTATTGATAAAGTTTTGGAGCGTGGTCAACACGCATTAGCTCCAGAGGCTTTTGAAATGGTTGCTAATGAATCAGGGGCTTTAATTTTAGACACCCGTGATCCGCAAATTTTTGCCAAAGGCTTTATCCCAAATGCGGTCAACATCGGTATTGATGGCAATTTTGCACCTTGGGTTGGGGCAATGATCGCTGATATCAAACAGGAGATTTTATTGGTGACCGATGAAGGCAGAGAGGAAGAAGTGATTACCCGTTTAGCTCGTGTTGGCTATGATCACACTATTGGTTTTTTAAAAGGAGGTTTTGACAGCTGGAAAAATGCCGGTATGGAAGTGGATTTTATCAACTCTATAACTGCAGAGGAGCTGGCCAACATCATGGACGAAGAAAACATTCAATTACTGGATGTAAGAAAAGGCAGCGAGTACCAAAGTGAACATGTGGAAATTGCAGAGAATCTTCCGCTTGATTATATCAATGACAGCATGGCAAAAATAGATAAAAGCAAAACCTATTATGTGCATTGCGCAAGCGGTTACCGCTCCATGATTTTCAACTCTACACTAAGAGCAAGAGGATTTGATAATTTAATTGATGTTAAAGGCGGATTTAAAACCATAAAAGAAAGTGAAAAATTTAAAATAACTGATTATGTGTGTCCTTCCACTTTATTGTAAGGATGATCAAAAATCAAATTATTCATAGCTTAAAACAACTCATGTTTAATATGTTTTCTTCAAAGAAAGAAACTGATCTAAATGGTCGGGAATTTAAAGCTAGGTATTTAGCGGTTAAAGGGGCGGTTTTGTTGGATGTGCGCACCGCCGGAGAATTTAGTTCAGGAACTATTTTAGGGGCAAAAAATATGGATGTCATGTCTCCAAATTTTCGAACTAAGTTATCAAAATTAGATACTTCTAAAACCTATTTTGTTTTTTGCAGAAGTGGAAATCGTTCAGGAAATGCAGTATCTATAATGAAAAATGCAGGATTTAATGCTTGGAACTTAGTAGGTGGTGTCAATTCTTTTCCAGCTCACTAATGAAACCTAAAACATGACCACACAAAAGTTAAATATTCTTATTCCAACAGATTTCTCTCCATTGAGTGAGTTGGCCTTTGAAATGGCAGAAATGCTAAGTCAAAAGATGGATGTTCATATTCATTTATTACATGTGATAGAGACCAATGATGCCATTTTGGTAGATCATCCCGAACTTTCTGAGGCTGTGGATTTAACCAAATTCCATCAGGATGAAAATCAGACCAATGCTTATTTCCAGCAACTGAAGGCGACAGGAAATAACTATGAAACACATGTAAGAATAGGGCTATTGACCAATCAGATCAGAGAAGCTACCCGGGATTTAGGGATTGATTTGGTGATCATGAGTACACATGGAGCAGATGGCTTTATGGAACATATTTCAGGTTCTGAAGCACAACACGTTGCCCGTTATTTACAGGTTCCGGTAATCACCCTCAGACCTAACACCTCAATTTTTGATTTAAAAAACATCCTATTTGTAGCAGATTTCGAGATGTTTGGGAAGGGCATCCAAATCAACCTGATCAAAAAATAGCTCATGCCTTTGGTAGCACCGTTCATTTGCTGCAAATCTTAAAAGAAGAAGATGTGCCTTATGTGGACGAGATAGAAGAACAGATGAAGTTTTTTGCTCGTGAACATGAGTTAGAACGCTATGAGATGCATGTTTACAGAGACAATCATGTAGTTAACGGAATTAGAAACTTTAACCTGGAAGCAGCTATGGATTTAGTTTGTATCCGCTCTCACGGAAGAAAGGGTCTTAGCCATGTTTTTTTCGGAAGTATTGCTGAGCGTTTAGTTAACCATTGTTTAAAACCCTTGTTTACTTTTCATTTAAAAACACATGCTTGATATATTAAGGCAACCACGGTCGTGGTACACTTCTGGTGCTGTCCTTGCTTCTATAATGTTAATAATTCTTTATTCGGAAAATCCCTTGGTGTTTCGGCCAATAGTTTTAGGAGTTGTTGCTGTGATTTTGCTACTTAGAAGTTTTATAAGCGTCTGCCCATTGTATCACCTTTAATAGGAGTACTAAAAGAAACAAGAAACATAAATCATGAAAAAATCTATTTATTTATTATTCGCATTTATTTTAATAGGCTGGTATTGCCCTGTTTATGCACAATTACAGACTAATATATATAAAGGGGCAGATGCGCACCTAAAAAACTACAAAGCCCTTTATGTTTTAAACAGCGCCGATGAAAAAAAAATAAATGGAACGCTACGTAACATGAAGAATGCATGGAATGATCCAAGATTAAAGGGAAAATTAGAATTAGAATTAATTGCTTATGGAGATGGAGTGAAGGTTTACGATAAATCCGGACCTTTTGAAGAACAATTAAAAGCATTGCAAAAAGCTGGGGTTATCCTGGCGCAGTGTGAAAACACCATCAGGGAAAGAAATATTGATAAATCTACGCTATTTCCATTTATCAATTATGTACCAAGTGGGAATGGAGAAATCATCATACGGGGAGCTGATGGATGGGTAATTGTACATCCTTAAACCAGAAATAAAATGAATAAAGAATTTTGGAACGAAAGTATGCAGCAAATGAATTGCCTACGGTAAAGAAGCCAATAGCTTCTTGAAAGAGACGCTCGTGAACATCCCGAAAGGAAAAATCCTATTTCCAGCTGATGGGGAAGGAAGAATGGCGTATATGCTGCTACTTTAGGCCGGAAGGTGAGTTCCTGCGATTTAATTGGGGAAGGTAAAAAGAAAGATTTGAAACTGGCTCCTTTAAAAGGTGTAGAGATGGATCATCAGGGTAGGAGATTTAAAAGATCTAAGCTGCCCAGAAGAAAGTTTTGATGCCATTGCTTTGATATTTGCCCATTTTTCGGGAGAAATCAAATCAGGCTTTCATCAGCTGTTGCAAAAGTATCTGAAAAAAGGAGGCGATGTGATTTTTGAAGCTTTCAGCAAAAATCATTTGGCTTATAAATCCGTAAATCCTAGCGTAGGAGGCTCCAAAGATTTGGACACTTTAACCTCCGTAGAAGAGGGGAGGGCAGATTTAAGGATTTTGAAATCATCACAATGGAAGAAACAGAAGTAGAATTAAATGAAGGAAATTATCATATTGTAAAAGGTGCGGTAGTGCGTTTTGCAGGAATCAAGAATAAAATGAATGGTTTTAAAACATATATGCTCATTTTGCTGATGAGTGCTTTGAGCTTAAGTTCTTGCGCTCAAAAGAAAGTGGAGAGCGGGGCATATGACTTAATGTTAAAAGCTTTATTAAAGGAAAATGTTCCGGAAGTAAGTGCTATAGAAGCTCATAAAGAACAAGAGAAGTACCAGTTTATAGATTCCAGAGAAAAGCGGGAGTATGAGGTGAGTCACATTAAAAATGCAGTTTGGGTAGGGTATGATGATTTTGATATCAAACGCTTAAAAGGGATCACAAAAGACAAGGCTTTGATAGTCTATTGTTCTGTAGGCGTAAGAAGCGAAAATATATCAAACAAACTGATCGCTGCGGGTTACACTCCTATTTATAACATGTATGGTGGTGTTTTTGAATGGGTGAATGAAGGATTTCCAGTATTTGATATGCAGGGCAAGCAAACAGATAAAGTGCATGCTTACAGTAAAACCTGGGGAATCTGGCTTAAAAAAGGAGAGAAGGTTTACCAATGAAAGCCTATGTCAAAATAGTGCAGGATGCTTATGTTGGCTACTGGAATTATTTGGTCAGCGAGGTCACCCACCCTACCTGGCATAATTATTTTTATTGGTTGATAGGTCTGTCTTTAGCTGTTTGGTTGTTGGAAATTATTGTCCCTTGGCGTAAAAACCAATCCATTATCCGAAAAGATTTTTGGCTGGATGCCTTTTACATGTTCTTTAACTATTTTCTATTCTCCTTAATTGTTTATAACGCCATTTCTAATGTAGCGGTTAACGCTTTCAATGACTTTTTAGGAATATTTGGGGTAAATAATTTGGCGGCCATTCAAATTCAAAGTTGGCCTAAGTGGCTGCAATTGCTTTTACTTTTAGTGGCCGCAGATTTTATACAATGGAATGTCCATCGCTTATTGCACCGTGTACCTTGGATGTGGGAATTTCATAAAGTTCACCATTCGGTTAAAGAAATGGGCTTTGCGGCGCATCTACGTTTCCATTGGATGGAAACTATATGCTATAAAACGGCACAATATATCCCTTTGGCGATGATTGGTTTTGGGTTGAAAGATTTTTTTATTGTTTATATGTTCGCCACGGCTATTGGACATTTTAACCATGCGAATTTAAACCTCTCCTACGGGCCGTTAAAATACATCTTAAACAATCCAAAAATGCACATTTGGCATCATGCTAAAACCCTGCCTGATGGTTCTTATGGCGTTAATTACGGGCTTACTTTAAGTATTTGGGATTACCTTTTCCGTACCCATTATATTCCTGAAAATGGCAGGGATATCGAAATTGGCTTTAAGGATGAAAAGAAATTCCCTCATGATTTAGAACATCAATTGATTTATCCACTGGCCAAAACAAAATAAAACTGTTTATGATGAAAAGAAAATGGCTTAATTGGTCAAACATATCGACCGCAATTTTAGTGGTTTTTATAGTGGTTTTGTTAATCAGCCCAACTGCTAAAGGGATGGTTATTCAAGATTTAATGAAAATAGGTTTATTTCAGCCTGATATATCAAATCAAAGTGGAACGACTGTAACAAATAGTAACAAAAAGGAAGAGCAGACAGGGGTCCTGTTTAAAGATGAAAATGGTAAAGTGATTGATTTGGGAGATTTAAGGGGTAAAGTGGTTTTTATCAATTTTTGGGCAACTTGGTGCCCTCCTTGTATTGCTGAAATGCCATCAATCAACAAATTACAGGAGAAATTTAAGGATAACAAAGACATAGTAATTCTGATGGTAGATGCTGATCATCGACTTGAAAAATCTCAAAGGTTCATGAGAAAAAATAATTATGATTTGGAGGTTTTCACACCTGCCAGTCAAATACCTGCGGAGCTATTGGGAGGGGCACTGCCAACTACTGTTTTGCTCAATAAAGAGGGAGAAATTGCATTCAGGCATGAAGGTGGCGCAGATTATACCAATAAAGAGTTTCAAGATTTTATAGAAAAGCTATCAAAGGAATAAAAAATAATGTAACATCTATTTACAAATAGAGTAAATCGAAATTTGATTCCTCGCATAATAAATACGTAATGATTATCAAAGTTTTAATTTTGAGATCTAATTATGTTGAGTAAGCATTCAAATGTTGACATTCCTTATTCCCTAGCAAAATTCAGACTGTAGTCATAGGGGTTCGCTTCGCCAAAGTAGTATCCGAAAAATGGGTGTCTCGATTTCATCGGGAGCCTCCACATTTTTTTTGTATCTCCACCTTGGGGATTTCAATTCCTGTATGGTACGATTAAAGGAAACTAGACGATATCGATAAGCACACACTCACATTTATTTCAATTCCTGTATGGTACGATTAAAGGCTCTTGAAGTATCTTTTTCGTTGTATTTTCCACCAAATATTTCAATTCCTGTATGGTACGATTAAAGGTTCCATTCGTAATTAAATAGAACTCTTTTACAGAAATTTCAATTCCTGTATGGTACGATTAAAGGTTCAATCGCAGATTGAAGATCGTTCTTCGCGATGAATTTCAATTCCTGTATGGTACGATTAAAGGCGATGTTTCTTTGATAGGCACAGGGGTACAGACGATTTCAATTCCTGTATGGTACGATTAAAGGGTGAATAGATGGACCAGTAATTGCCTTGCCACCTCTATTTCAATTCCTGTATGGTACGATTAAAGGTAGGTTCACTTGAAAAGATAGGCAAGCATATGGGTATTTCAATTCCTGTATGGTACGATTAAAGGTTCAATATTGTGATTTGCTTTCATTGTTGAATTTATTTCAATTCCTGTATGGTACGATTAAAGGCCAGAACCTTTAGCCGTTCCATGACCGAATATGATTATTTCAATTCCTGTATGGTACGATTAAAGGATTGTTTATGAATAATGAAAATATGTCTTTTGCGCTATTTCAATTCCTGTATGGTACGATTAAAGGTGTATGAATTTGTAATTAGACTGTCCAAGCTCTTCTATTTCAATTCCTGTATGGTACGATTAAAGGTTGTCACTCGCTTTGTTCGCCTCATCAATGATCATGATATTTCAATTCCTGTATGGTACGATTAAAGGATAGTTCCACCTGTTTGGTCATCAATAGTAATAGCATTTCAATTCCTGTATGGTACGATTAAAGGTGATTGTTCAGGCATGGGCGTTGGTTGCAAATCCGATATTTCAATTCCTGTATGGTACGATTAAAGGTTTTAGATGTTAGCCCGGATTCACTGTCGCATCGACGATAGTTTATTTATTTCAATTCCTGTATGGTACGATTAAAGGGCCCAAAAAGGTATTACCCTCCTCGCTAATATATTATTTCAATTCCTGTATGGTACGATTAAAGGATTGGTGGCGAAATAAACTATAACTTTACAAAAGAAATTTCAATTCCTGTATGGTACGATTAAAGGATGGCAAAGAAAAAAGAAAACATTAGATGGTGTTGAATTTCAATTCCTGTATGGTACGATTAAAGGAAGTAGTAGGAACAACTATCACGTCTGCCAATATTGATTTCAATTCCTGTATGGTACGATTAAAGGTTGCAAATCCGATAGGTGCTGTTCTTGCTGTTATCGTATTTCAATTCCTGTATGGTACGATTAAAGGTAACGCACATCTTCAGGTCAACGGCAGCTCTCCAGATTTCAATTCCTGTATGGTACGATTAAAGGTAGCAGTATCATAAACGATTATGTTGCTTACATATATATTTCAATTCCTGTATGGTACGATTAAAGGATGATGAGTACAGAGTTTGAGCGTGTTGTTATCGGATTTCAATTCCTGTATGGTACGATTAAAGGCACGTAATCGTGTGATCTCCAAAGTAGCCTCCTGCATTTCAATTCCTGTATGGTACGATTAAAGGATTGGATACGGCAAGCAAGACCGCTAAATTAAGGGCATTTCAATTCCTGTATGGTACGATTAAAGGTGCTTTCGAAAACCTGCCTCGCGCACGTTCAAGAAATTTCAATTCCTGTATGGTACGATTAAAGGTTCGATGTTTGTTTGGTTTTTATATGTCATAATAAGATTTCAATTCCTGTATGGTACGATTAAAGGTGGATTTATTAATCATGCTGAACGACATGGAAGAGTATTTCAATTCCTGTATGGTACGATTAAAGGGTTCGATACGCTTACCAACCTTGAATCGTCAATCGTATTTCAATTCCTGTATGGTACGATTAAAGGAGACAGCAACGGCTTTAAATACCTGTAAATTGAAATTTCAATTCCTGTATGGTACGATTAAAGGCGTAAAAATCTTTAAACTGCTTTGTCTCCAGCGTATTTCAATTCCTGTATGGTACGATTAAAGGTGCAGTTGGGATGAAGTAATACCATTTGATAAAATGATTTCAATTCCTGTATGGTACGATTAAAGGAATAGGTAAATCAAATGCTGATGCTGATTGGTATAGAAACACAAGATTTCAATTCCTGTATGGTACGATTAAAGGATACAAATGTTCTAAAACACAGCTTCGGCATAGCTTAGAATTTCAATTCCTGTATGGTACGATTAAAGGTAAAGCATTGAATTTCGAAGTACCGCAAATTATAGTTATTTCAATTCCTGTATGGTACGATTAAAGGCACTTCTTGCATATCTTTCACTCATCCCAACTCGATTTCAATTCCTGTATGGTACGATTAAAGGGTATTCACCGTTCGGATCCTTTTTATACTCTCCGGTATTTCAATTCCTGTATGGTACGATTAAAGGAACACAAATAGCTATCATTCAAATTCGGGTATAAAATATTTCAATTCCTGTATGGTACGATTAAAGGTGCCGTCAAGCGGAAGCAATCTTGCCGAATTGATTTTATTTCAATTCCTGTATGGTACGATTAAAGGTTCTTTGATGTACTTTAAATATTCATGTGTTTTATATTTCAATTCCTGTATGGTACGATTAAAGGGATAGACAGGGAGGCGAATTCTAGGAGGTACGAACATTTCAATTCCTGTATGGTACGATTAAAGGTATTCGTGAAGAAATAAGGATCAAGCGGTTCTTTCATTTCAATTCCTGTATGGTACGATTAAAGGTTATCAGACATGGAAATGGTTTATTTGATCGTTACCCAGTAGATTTCAATTCCTGTATGGTACGATTAAAGGTCCTCTAATTGCATAATTTGTAGTTATAACAACTTCTATTTCAATTCCTGTATGGTACGATTAAAGGAAGTTGCTGAACTGTGGTATTAAAGATGTAGAAGAATTTCAATTCCTGTATGGTACGATTAAAGGATGATGAACCTAATAAAGATGATGCCCCTGAAATTTCAATTCCTGTATGGTACGATTAAAGGACTTGCAATCGTACCATGCTCATTTATATTTAGCAATCAGATTTCAATTCCTGTATGGTACGATTAAAGGAGGCAAAGACTGATTTGGAGTTTAAAAGTTTTTAGGTAATTTCAATTCCTGTATGGTACGATTAAAGGTTCTCTACTATAATCGAACTCATAAAAAAGAAATATTTCAATTCCTGTATGGTACGATTAAAGGAGCCTTAGAAATATCCTTCCTAACCTTTTGTCGTTATTTCAATTCCTGTATGGTACGATTAAAGGACTGATGGCAATAGAACAACCTGCGATAAAAAGATTTCAATTCCTGTATGGTACGATTAAAGGCAACTTCCGTGAATTCACAAAATTGCAGCACATGTGATTTCAATTCCTGTATGGTACGATTAAAGGCTGATCATTGCCAAGGTAGGCACCCATCAGCAGCAATGATATTTCAATTCCTGTATGGTACGATTAAAGGCTGATTTGATCCGTCGACTTTTAAAACTATCTCCGATTGATTTCAATTCCTGTATGGTACGATTAAAGGATACAGTTGGAAGCACACCAGGGTGATAGACATGAAAATTTCAATTCCTGTATGGTACGATTAAAGGATCTTATATTCCACATTTATGCCTTTATAATAGAGAAATTTCAATTCCTGTATGGTACGATTAAAGGTACTTAGCAAGACCTGCAAAATTATAAGCGACCTTTCATTTCAATTCCTGTATGGTACGATTAAAGGAAAAAAGAAAACAGGGGCGGTCATTTGAGCGTTAAAACGTTTATTTCAATTCCTGTATGGTACGATTAAAGGGAATCTTAAGCTTTTCGTTCTGCTTGTTGGTACTCCAATATTTCAATTCCTGTATGGTACGATTAAAGGTCTTAGCCATTCATCTATATCAGGTCCATTTAAGTACATATTTCAATTCCTGTATGGTACGATTAAAGGTGGCTAAAGACTTTAAGCATTGAGATTAAGGTCTAAACCATTATTTCAATTCCTGTATGGTACGATTAAAGGTATCCAGACGGTGTCCCAGGACATCAAAAGCTATTTTGATTAGAATTTCAATTCCTGTATGGTACGATTAAAGGCTGGTTCAAGGACAAGAACGGGGACAACAACGAACTGATTTTCAATTCCTGTATGGTACGATTAAAGGAGTAATGTCTAAGTCTCTTATTATTTTATCAATGTGTATTTCAATTCCTGTATGGTACGATTAAAGGCCGTTACAAACGACAGATAAATATCGGTTTTTTCTGTTTAAAAGCAGAAAATGATTGCCGATTTTAAAAATAAATCAGTCGGTTCACAATAGCCGGAAAACTTCCGGGTATCGACAACCGGCTTTTTTTAACTTTGCTGCCTTTTTTCTGCACAAACGGCAGCATCAGCATGTCAAAGAACTTCCCCGGCTGTCTTTACCGACAACCTACAGAAAAGTATCCAGCTCATTTTTCTCCCTGCCCAGCACTTCCTTTTCCAGCCATTTTTCCTGCCGGCTCTTGAAAACAATCAGGCTGTCTTCCTCTTTCTTCATGATCATTTTTGCCTTCACCTGCAATTCTTTCAGCTTTACTTCTGTGATCTCGCCTTCAAAAACAGAATTCTGGATCCAGTTCAAATACCGCCGACATAATTTCAACATTTTGCCCACCCGCTTTTCGCCCATATCGTAAACCAAAATCACATACATTACCAGCGGGCTTTAAAGGGTTTATATTCTTCCATTCCCAAAATATGTTTGCTCAGTTTATAGCACTCCAATTTAATCAAATGCTTGTAGCTCACACTGCGTTTTAATACCGGGTGCTTAAAAGTCTCGTTGATACGTTCTTCCCATATCCTTACAAATGTTTTCCTGCCAGATTCCTTTAATAAACAGCTATTTAATTGATGGTCAAAATCTTTGGCCTGTATCTCTCTTTTGTTCAATGCCCTAAAAATGATCCGGTCTACCAGCAAAGGTTTAAATATTTCTGCCATATCCAAAGCTAAAGAATATCTGCGATAACCGGGTTCATGTAAAAAACTGATGGTGGGGTTTAGCTGGGTATGGTAAATTTGTCCTAAACAAAGTGTATAGCACAACATATTTCCGAACGAGATCAATGCGTTGATCTCGTTTTGTGGTGGCCGTTTACTACGGTTTTCCATCATAAAGTCGGTTTGGATGATCCCATCAAAAGCACGATAATAAGATTGCCTGATGTTGCCCTCTATACCCATCAGTTCATCAACTTGATTGGCAGCCTCAATCAAAAGGGCATGTTTTTCTATCTCTGCCAGGGGCAATTCCAAATCCTTATCCCTATTGATGTAATAGCGCAAATTCTTGGTCATGTTAAAGGCAGCTCCCTCAATAAATTTTTTGGCCAAAACCATCCTCTTCTTTTGGTTGATGTATTGTTTGGTTTGCTCGATCTGCATTTTACCTGCCAAAAGATAATCCTTTGGCATAAAGGAACCGCTATAATGCTCGTAATAATCAAAAAAATGGACGGCAATATTTGCCTTGCCCAAAAAGTTGTACAAAGCACTATTGGCATCCAGACTCCCAAAACAAAAGAGGTCTGATACCCCTTCAACCGGGATATACTTGGCCTGTCCCTCTGTACCATTTTCATCAACAGGGACAAATTTTAAGGTATTATCTTTCCGGCTAAGCCGTCCGGGGTTAAAAAGATAGTAGGTTTTTTTCATAGTGAATAATGGTCTGAACCGGGATTTTTTGGATGAACAGATTGCCCGGAAGACGGTTTCTTATACTTTTTGTTCAGCAATCTTTTAAATTGTAAGCTCTTTGCTCCAAAATTGATGAGCAAACCTGTTTCCATATTAGAGGCTTCCAAATAATTTAAAGCCTGTGCAAGGTGAACATCTTCCAATTGTATCACGGCCTTTAGCTCCACCATTACTTTTTCTTCCCCAAAAAAATCCACTCTGCGCAATCCAACCTCATGATTCTTATAATATATGGGCATTTCTGCTTCTCTCGCAAAAGTAATATGCCTGCTGTTCAACTCTATGGCCAATGCCCGTTGATAGATGACTTCCTGAAAGCCATTTCCTAAAAACTGGTGTACATCCATGGCACTTCCAATGATCTGATGTGTTAAAGCCTCGTATTTTAATTGTTCCATGATGAAGATGTCTGAACCGTGATTTTTTGGATTTAGGGATTACCTTGATACTGTGCTGATTTCTAGCAAATGGCTACTTTATAGTATATATCATCCTTGTATATTTAATCTTTTTTTGTCTTATTTTAATTCTCTCAAACCCCTTTATCTTGATCATTCAGCTATCTGTTTCCATCGTATGGCAGAATGATTTTTTTATGAGGAGTAAGCGCATGATCATCAATAAACTGTTTAATCTCTCTTTTGCATGTTTTAATTTGCCAACATCAGATTCCATCCAAGTCATCCATACATTTAATCCCTTTTCTGTATTCTTTAATTTCTAAAACTGGTCTCATCCACCCACCTAAACTACATTTTTAGAGGCAGAAATCCAGGTCATCCATCCATCCGTTTAATCCCGGTTCAGACTTCCTCTACATAACAGAAATCATAATAACTGCAGCTTTTACAGATTTTGGCATTGATCACTGGCGGACAGGTTTCTTCACTAATTATTTCCCGGATATGTTTTTCCCAGTCCTTTATCTGTGCCACATCCTCCTCGATTAATAAAACCTCCTCCCGTTGTTTCAATTTTGGATATTCTATC
The DNA here is from genome assembly GCA_965218985.1 of Pelobium sp. Classification (GTDB taxonomy): domain Bacteria; phylum Bacteroidota; class Bacteroidia; order Sphingobacteriales; family Sphingobacteriaceae; genus Pseudopedobacter. The sequence continues at coordinate 2,409,806 of CBDCMP010000007.1, read as the reverse complement.
ACGCCTTTTGCACCCTCTACTCCGTTTTGTAAAAGCTTATAGAGGTAATATTTTACCTGGGCAATATGAGCCTGTTCTACCTTATCAGATTTTTTTACTTCATGCACCACTTTGTTCCTGGCATCGTAAAAATCTATTTTTACGCCGTCAAACTCCAGTTCGGTATATTTGGCTGCCCTGTCTGTATAGGTGTTTTCGCCAATCAACTTGCCCTCCGCCACCAGGTCAGAGGTATGCTCCATACGGATGCCGTTGGCAAAGAGCCAAAGCTTCCGGTGGCAAACGTGGTAGTAGTTGATATGGGTAGCGTTTAGCTGAGGTACCGGCATGAATTAAAATTAATAAAAATAGTCAGTAAAGAAACCCCACAAGCCATAAGGGTATGGTCTTTCCAATCGGATATTCGATTTCTGCCTTTACCACCCAGGAATCATTTAGTTGTTTGATTTGTTTGCTTGATTTATTCTTCCCTCCAATCTCAAATGAATAAGTGCCATCTATCATAAAATCAGTTGCTATAGCATGGTGTACCTGATGATTTACCTGAAACTGATTGTTGAAAAAAGTTTCCCTGATGGTACCTTCTGAAGGCATAGACTCTGACAAAGCATACAGCAGGTTGGTGTTTTCAATAAATATCTTTTCGGGTTTTTGTAAAATGGCAGTGCTTATCCCCTGATGATGCAGCAGAAACAATAAGCGGGCCTCCTGTAAGAAGAAGAGATAATTATTGATAGAATTACGGTGGATACCTGTTTTTTGAGCCAAACTATTGATATTGGGTTTAAATGGAACCTGTTGCGAAACCACGTACATCAGTTGCAACATTTTTTTTGCATGTCTGATGTCGAACCCCCTAAGCTCTGCCATATCGTATTCTACAATGGTTCTTACCAACTGCCTTAATAAATGATGGTAATTTAAAGTGTCGTTTTTATAGAAAGGATAATAACCAAACTGCAAATAGTCTTTAAACCATGCTAAGGGTTTAAAATCTTTTGGAAAATGATTCCTAAAGTTGAAATCAGGGTTAACTAATTGTTTAAGTGTGATAACTGGCAGGTTTAGCTGGTGCTGAAACTGTAAATACTCCCGGTAAGACATTCCCTTTAATTCGTACATCAGCGCTCTCCTGCTTAAATCGGCTTCCTGTTTAGCGATATCAATGATGGAAGAACCGGTGAAAATAATTTGTAAATCATCATACCTGTCGTAAAGATTTTTAATTTCCCTGGCCCAATTCGCATATTTATGCACCTCGTCCAATACCAATATTTTACCTCCCTGCTGATGAAAATTTTTAGCTGTATCCAGCAAAGAATGGGTAGTAAAGTACATTTCATCCAATGAAAAATAAGCCATTTCACGGGCCGGCAAAGCCAGTTCTTTAAGCTTTTGAAGCAACAAGGTAGTTTTACCCGTACCTCTTGCCCCTTTAAGGCCTATTAAACGGCTGTTCCAATTCAATTGGCTATACAAATAACGTTTAAAGCCTAAAGAGACTTTGGCAATTAAACGGCCTGACAATGCTAACAACTCTTCCATAATGCATATATATATGTGCAAATATAGTTATTTATTGCATAAGTATATAGGCAATTATAGCAGTCTTGACTTCAGGGCTACTTACAAATAAATATTTCTTTACCGTTCTTCTTATTGGTTCTCGTAATCAAAAGCTGTCATTAGGGCTATTAATTTTTGTTCTGCCTTTTCTAAGGCATCCGCAGTTTCTCCTTTCGTATGAATATATCCGCCAGCTTGTAGAGTAATATATGTTTCAACATTGCTTAAATTTTCATCAATAATGGGTTCAGCTTTTTTGGAGTCTTCTTCTGATAATTTTGCCCTGATGCTTCCCGCTATTAAATTGGCATTATCACTAATGCTAATGGCTAAAGTATCCATCAAACTAAATGTACGAGACTGATTTGAGGTGATTTTCCAGTTTATAATTGCTTTAGCCAAACCTTTGGCCCATTCTTGTCTGATTTCTTTTGGAGCAACCAAACAGTCTCCAAATACGTTTTTTGAAACTATCCAGCCTTCATTCTTTAACTTTTCAATTGTTCCCTCTGCCATTTCCGGCTCAAAAGAATTAAGGCTTACGGAAAATAACCTGCGTAAGTCAATAGCGATGTCTGAAACAAATAAACCTGAAGCTCTACTTTGATTAGGGATCCATTTTCTACTTAGGCTTCTATCCTTCCCTTCCAGAAATGTAACAACTTCTTCTTCCGACAATGCATCGCCTTTTTCATCACGGACAATAACTAAATTATTAGGTCTATCACTTCTGTCAAACGATGCATTGTCATTGTCCAATCCAGCTAACAGTGGATGTAAGCCCCGCATTGCGGAGATGGACAATGGACTTCTTCTTTTTAATGTGCGGTCCTTGCCTCCTTTAGCTGCTTTCATCCAACCGCCAAATAATTGGTCTACATAACTTGGGTCACACGTACCATAAACCTCTCCTTCTTTAAGTTCTTTTTGTTTGGTGACATCAAATAAAAATGTAGTTGGACTTGGTGTTTCTTTAAGTTCTTCACAAATAGAATCAATAATGGAACGTTTTACTTGTTGACCACTTGAAAATGGAATTCGTCTATTGAATTGTGCGTCATAGTAATATTTTTGTCCATCAGAAACACAAAATACGGTATGTTCTGCTCTTTTAAGCGTACGGACATAAATTGTATTGTTCATAATTTTAAAATTTAAAGGTTAAGATTGTTTTTCTATAAATGCGTTATCGAACTTTAATAAGGTATTGAAATATCCAAATTCTTCGTTTGTCATTAAGTGTACCTCATCTTTTAATTTTTTTATTGAGTCTAAATCATTTGGATCCAGTCCTGCGATCATTTCTGCCAAAGCAGCAATAAAAACTTTTTTGGATGTTTCCCCAAATAATTTCTTTTCAATAAGATTCTTTCTGTCTGTGCCCTTGGCACCAACTCGATAGCGTTGAATAAGCTTGGCTATTTCCAACGTATAATCTTTGATTTCTTCTTTGTTTTTTGATAACATAGCTACTAACCAGGTTTTATAAGATTGATAATTGATAGTTTCTTCTTCTTTTTTGAATGAAATATTTTTCTCTTCATTCATATATTTCTTAAGGCTCTCGGGCCTAAGCGCATGGAGTCCAATGTTTCCTAACTCACAAGCTCTTTTGATGTGCATGCCAAACAATGATTGAAATTCTTTCTTTTCAAACGCTTTATCGGAATGAAATAATTGTTTGAATACATCTTGCAATCTTCTTCCAGATTTCAGATAAATAGGTATAAAGCCAATGGTCTTATTGGTTTGACCGAAGCTATAGACATACGCATTTATTATTCCTTCTGGATATAAATTTGATAAACTGAAAAAGAGATTAGACCAATTAACGGTATTGACTTCCGCAAGTGTACTATCGACTTTAAAAATCCCTTCATTGGTTAGGGTAGTAAAATCAAAATCATCTCTATAGTTCTTTCCCAGCTTGAAAGTCAGCCATTGCCCATTCCAGGAGTTAATCTGGTTCCCTCTTAGCTTGCTTAATGTTTTATCATTAAGATACTTGCGATAATATTGCCACCCTTCAAAAGTCTCAATTAGGATGTTGGAATCATTTATTAATATAGTAAAACCGCCAGCAACCCCTATTCCCAGCCCCGATCCAATCCAGGAGAAATAAACATCATTTTCATCCACATCAATGTTTATATCCGAAACCAACCCCGAGGTACTTGCATATTCGTTGGTTTCAGAGGCTGGATAGCCCAAAGCAAAACTGGCATCCGCAACTTCTTTTTCTGCCTTTTCATATAGGTTTTGAAGTTTTTCTGCCCGTTCCTCTTGCGACAATTTATCTGGTTTTTGCCCGGATTTCATTTGCACAAAAGGAGAATTTGTTACCCATTGCATGTACTTGGGATGATTAAAAAAATATTCAAAATATACTTTCTGAAAGAACTCCTTAGCTGAGTAATCTTTCTGAAATTTCTGATTATATGCTGCTAAAAAAGTTTTCCCTATTAATGATGTAATCATAAAAACTGGTTTAAAACATTAAAATTTTCTACTTTAATCTTACTCACATCAAGTCCCAATTCTGAATCATAAGCCATTTCAGGGATAATAAATGGGTTATTGCCTTTTTGGGATTGTACCATCTTAGAGACACTCCAATAATACACAGGGATTTCCAACAACAGCCTTTGCTCAAAATCACCTTGTTCATATTTATCTACATCGGATTCTATAATGCAAGCCACACTATCAATATCTAATAGTTCAAAAAGAATAGATTTTCCGTTATGCGTTAATTTATCTAAAGTCATCTTTCCATCGGATTTGAAAACGGAATGTTCTTCGATACTTAAAAAATCAATAGCAGTAAAAACCTGGTCAATTTTTTCTTGTAAATCCTTTTCTTTCAAAAGTTCTCCATCAGTCAAAACCTCATAAGATTTCCGGATTGTATCAAAATCATAAGGCCTTGCTTCTTTATTGTTTTCTCCGGGTTTTAGAATATAAACATCTTTGTATTTCCCGATGGTATCCATAGCCCGCTTTCTGTTAATTCTTCCAAATCGCTGAATTAGAGCATCCAATGGAGCAGTTTCAGTGATCATCACATCAAAGCTAATATCCAGGCTTACTTCTACAATTTGAGTAGATACTACAATACAAGCACTTTTTCCAGTATTATAAATCCCGGTAGCTTTGCCTTTTTCATCTAACCCTAAAAGCTGCTTTTCCTTTGAATTCCTGTCGCCACGTTTAAATCGGCTGTGTAATAATAAAATTGGCACATTGGGATACTGACCCTTTAAAATTTCAAATACATTTTGTGCTGTTTTTACTTTGTTTAACACAACAAGTATTTTTTGGTTACGTTCAATTGCGGGTTTTATGATTGGTAAAGCGGCTTCAAAATCAGCTATTTTATGTATGATGTGCCTGTTAAATTGATCTAATTGTTCATCTTTCAATTTAACTTCCAAGACTTCTTTTCCTAAAATTTCCTTGATTCTGTTATAAAGGATGGAAGGCATGGTTGCTGTTCCGATATGGATATTACAACCTAATACTTTCAAAACTTCAATCAACTTTAAAACTATAGCTTGGGAAACCCCCGAATAGGTATGCACTTCATCTAAAATAACATCGCAACCTTTGATATCTAAAATCAATGCCTCATAACCTTGCATTCCAAATGCTAAGGCGGCTAATTGATGAGGGGTAAGGATTTTAATAGCCGAACCGATTAGGTTTTGTAATGCAATTTCCTCATCTTCTTTTCTTTTTACTATACAAGAAGACGAATGCAGCACCCTGATATCAAGGTCAGGATTTTCTTTTTCCAAATCATTTCCAACTCGTTTGTACATGGCGTTGATAGATGCCTGAAAAGGTAAGGTATAAAAAACACGGCCTTTACATCTCCTGAATAGATAGTCCGTCTTGCCAGCACCTGTACTTGCTACAACAATGGTGTGCTGACTGGCAGAGTAAGCACTTACAAAAGATAAAGGATATAAAGGATGCTGACGATTATAGAAGTTGAGATTGGGGAGCCTGAATATTCTATCAGTCTCTTTTGCTGTATTATCAATTAAAGCAGAAGCAAAGTGGTCCGCACCCATCAGTAATCCTCTCCAGGCAGAATATCCTCTGTTTTTAACTGTCTGCTCACAATAGCTTACGCAATATTCTAAATTCTGTGTTGCCTGGTGTATTGATATATCAGCACACTGAATACCAATACTATTTAAAATATTGAGGGCTTCTTTGCTCCATTCATTCCATTTGCCCAAATGAAAACCGAAATACGATTCGCTGTTTTCATCTAAATCCAATAAGCCTTTTTCTCCAATATCCTTCTTTACAGATTTATGGTGTCCTGCCACCATTTCAATTAAAGCATCTCGTTGTTCGAAAGGAAAAGCGGTAAGAAAAAACAAGGATGAGATTTCATGACGAAAAACATCTTTTTTATTTGTTTTACCGAATAATCTATCTTGAAAAAAAGGATGCGCCTTGCCAATATCATGTAAAATAGCACCATTAAAAGCTACTCTTTTATCCATCCCCAAATGGCCGGCAAATTTTTTACACGCAATAGCAACGTGTTGAAGATGTTCTTCAAGTGGTGTCCATTCAGGAGCAGATTTCGCATATAATTTCCCCATCAATTAATAATTTTTACAGGTGTCCCCACAATTTTCAGCCAACCATACATTGGTTCATTTGTCCTCCTATCGTAACCAACGTGAAAGGAATTCTCATTTTTTTCAAACATCAGTTCGAATCCTGCAAAGTTTTCATCATTATCAAAATCCTTTTTGTCGATTTCAATTAACTCAATTGGTAATAAAAGGTCTTCATTTCGGCACAAACAAACGTGTTGCTCCATGGCCACCTGGGCATCTTCTGTATTGTCAAAAGCCAAATACAGCGTTGGACTAAGCAAAATACCTCTAATCAGAATTGCTTTCGGCCTGTCAAATAAAATTTCTTTTCCTTTTCTAGTAGAATTCCATCCCCTTGTTTGAATCACTTCCTGTTGTTGATTAACTTGTTGATAGGTTAGCCTATGACGTCGGACTTTTTGTATACCATTCTCAATCAGAAGTTTCGGAAACAGTTTCTTTTCAATTCCTTCAATAATGGAAGGTGTTAAAAATTGCTGACTGAAGGTTTCGCTGTCTCTAACCGCCGTCCAGGGTTTAATAAAACCAAACGGACCAGAATATTTTACCACATAATATTTCATAAATTTCTCTTATTTAAGATTTTCATGGTATTTTTTTAATTCCACATACTCAACAGGAGATATAAATTCTGTTATTCCACCTGTTATAGCATCAAAATCCCAGTCTTTGTATTGAGGATTTATTATGGAAAAAGATTTTAAGTAATCCATTAAATTGTCTTTAGTCATTCCTTCCCCGCATGACGAGGTGTAGATAATAGATTCCATCCTTGTTTAAATTTAAACAAAGGTATATAAATTCCTACAATATTAAAAGTTTAATATATTTATCCATAAAATGCTTTAGAATAAATTCTTTTATTACTTTTGCATTCAAAGTAGACCTCGCTGGAATTGAAAAACAATATTAAATGTTTAATAAGATTACTCTATCGTACCAGAGGTCTACTTCTTAAAGCTTTAATGCTCCAAAACCTATTCCCGTACTATTGCCAATGCCCACCTCCCATGCAAACGCTATTTGTTCCGCACTGCCTTTTATAATTAGCGGACAAACACTTGCCCTATTTTTAATTTTGTTATAGGCCATTAATTTAGTTTTTGGGTTAGGATAAGATTTATCAAACGATACTGAAATCCCATCAGTAGGTAAATTTGCTTTTTCAAGTTTACTTTTCAAGCTATTGGTAAGAAGTTCGCTACTCTCTATGTCAGAGAATATAATGTGTTTCTGAGAACCTTCTTTTTTTAACTTTAATAAAACGGGACTTGCTGTAATAAATCTTTGCTCGTCTGAAAAATTGGGAGTTTCCAAAAGCTGCACTTCTTTAACCGTAATTTCATTAAATATTTCCGGGTCCTTTCTAATTCCGGCCAGCACCTTTTTACAGAGCTCAACATCATAAGAGCTAAAAAAGAAGTATGAATTGTATTTCAGCGAAATCCCTTTATCTGAAACACCTTCCACATTCTGAAAAAATGAAAAAGAAAACAGGCTTTGTTTTCCATGCTCTTTGTTTTCACCACCTATCCATTTATGGATGCATCCTGTAAGCATTGGCTGATAGTTGTATGGAATAACTTTATTAGGGTTACTTTTAATTAATATTACTAATCTCATAAGCATCGATGTTAAATAATTTTACCAAATTTTTTGAATGCATTCCTTTAAGAACTTTAAAAGGTACATTTAAATCAGAAAAAGTAAAGAGTTTAAAGCTTTTCAGGCTGTCTGTTTTCCGGTAGCCGGTATCGTGTAAAAATTGCGCATAAGCGGCATCGGCCCGGTTCAGTATTTTATAGATGGCTGCACTTAAAGGGTACTGATAATTCAATGGGATGGTGTTTTGGGGCTGTGTACAACGGAGCAGAAGTTTGAATTTCATTCGTTTTTCTTTAGGTTCCTATCAGCGGTTCAGGCTCAAAAATGGAATGTTAAATTAACCCCGGATAGAATACAGGCTGATACTTAGCTAAAGGTAATGCTAAATTTCTTTAAAAGAAAATAAAATTTAATTTTAATTCAAAGGTTGCCAGTACGGGCACAAGGTGCTTTTTCCCTGCTGTTTTTGCCCAAATTTTTTAGGCCTGTTTCCTGGGTAAAATCCCCTTTCTGCAAGTGTAAGAATTTTTTGATTTTTCTTTAGGATAGAAATTTTAAATCTCATGGCAGAATAATTCAGCAATTTTATACTGATTTTTCAGCTTTAGCTTAAATCAAAATCTTAGGCACAGGCTAAAGATGCCAATGTAAAATGAAGTTAGGAAGTCATTTATATTTGGCTGTTTTTACAAGTCATCTTCAGGTACAGATCAAGGCACAGGTTGCCATCACGACGCAGAAATAATAAATGACCCCGACCTGTTAAAAACCTATAGTTCCCGCAGCCGGGTTCGTTCCCATAGCTGTCGGGAACAACATCTTTCCCGACTTATAATACGGAGGGGCTAGCCAGCCGGTGATGAAATAAAAAAGCCCCGCATTGCTGTAAGACATGTGCTCCCAAGCCTAGGCCCTTTTCAAAATAATTGCCTGATGATTTGAATAGAATCTCAAAAATTGAATTGATTCTTTAAATGATATCAAATAAAAAGAAAATTGAATGTCCGTAATTTATCATAAAACCAACAAGAGATAGGGAAATGGATAAATCCATTAAAATTCCTGTTTCATATAGTCCATGGTTTGAACCATGGGCTATATTTGATTTGCAATGGAAACCATTTTAGCGGTTTAATCATCCTTATGAAGCTTTACGGATATTCATAAAGAAAATAATGACTCAATAAACTAAGCGGCTCAAATAAGTTTTGCTTCTTCGGTCTTATTTTTTAAAAAATCAATAGGAAAGCCGTTCCTTCCCCGGCTTTGCTTCTCACCTGTATATTCCCTTTATGTAAAAGCATAATCTGTCTGCTCAAACTCAAACCAATACCGCTTCCGTTTTTTCTGGTGCTGAAGAAAGGGATGAAAATCTGGTCTAAAACTTCCGGGGAGATCCCAACACCATTATCAGAAATCTTCAAAATAGTTCTATTCAATTCTGTATAGGCAGAAAGTGATATTCTTGGTTCGGTAATTTCTTTCACCGCTTCTGCAGCATTTAACACTAAATTAATCAGCACCTGTTCCACTAGATGCATATCTGCCTCAATCGAAATATGGGGTTCTTTTAAAATGATCTCCAGTTCTATGGCTTTCTTTTCAAAAGTAGGCTCCATCAGTTGATGCAGATTTTCAAACAAATCTCTCACATGTATCTTTTTGAGGTTAGGCTGACTGATTTTATTCAGGTTCCGGTAAGTTTCTGCAAACTTTAACAAACCATCACTTCTGCGTTGGATGGTTTCTATACCCAATTCTAAATCTTCCAGTCTGCTATCATGACCCCATGTATATTATCATTCAGATTCTTGATCGTTAAATCAGCTCCCCTGCTGTCATGGATATTGGCGGGATGTACAATATTGCTTACCACGTTGCCCATCGTATCAACTACCAAATTGACGCTTCCTCCCATTGATCTTCTTGTCCCCATCTACACCTCTTAAACCGCCCACACGGGTTGTCTTGACCGATTGACTATCGATGATCACCACCGAACATTGTTCGTTTTTCCCGCTTCTCCTCCGCTCTGCCTCTCTCAGCATCGTGTGCAGTTCATCTAATATTTCCGAGTCACGCCATTTAGCAAAATAATAATAGACCAGTTCCCATTTTGGATAGTTTTCTGGCAACATCCGCCATTGGCACCCTGTTCTCAACAAATAAAACAGCGCATCAAATATCTCCCGGAGCGACTGTTTTCTCTTACGATTTGGTAAGCCTAAATATTTTCTATTATTTGCCATTGGGCATCGCTTAATCTCTCTGTCTTCGTTGTTTTGTCTTGCAATTTCAAAACAAGGATTTTCAGCAGATTTTTTGCGGTGCTTTTTATATACTTCTTAACATTTAATTTTTAAACAGTTTCAGAGTGTATTTTGGTAAAGCTGTTTTGTATGATACCGGGTTGTCTTTAACGGGAAGAATATGAACACGCGTATCAACAACCATCCCCGAGGGGACGCTTTAAAAAAATTCAGACAGAACTGAAGTCAGAAGACCAGGTGAACCGAAATGCATTGCGTGGTAAAGAGAGGATTCGTTATGAGCTTTATGATGCCATTAAAGCCGCCACCAAAAAATCTACCAACTGGGGAGAACTGGAGATTGCATTGCAGCGACAGGGGATAGGAATCGTTTATAAATTCAGAAGTGGAACACAGGAGGTTCAGGGAATTTCTTTTGATAGGGAAGGAATAAAATTCAAGGGATCTGCAATCGACAGAAGCTTCAGTTTCGCCCGGCTGGAAGCTCAGCTCCAGAGGAATCATCAAGTGAAGCAATATCATATGGCAGTGGAGTGTGATCAAAACGCTAAAGCGCATCAAATCAAAGAGCAGATCAGGATGAAACTACACAGAGAGAATCCACAAAGTCCTGGAGTCGCTAATGATTTATTGGAGACTTTACTGAAATCAGAGTTGGTGCAGGATACATGGGACCCGGCTGGAGAAGCAGATAAACGGAGGCGAAAGAGGAAACGCAAACATGAGCAAACAACATCTTCCTCACAAGGAATGAGCAGATGACACAATAAAAACTATCAAAAATATAAACCTTAAAATCAATATTAAAATGGAAGAAAGATTGCAGATGTTGGAAGAGCTCGTACAGGGATTCATAAAAAGAATGACTTTACTTGAAGCAGAAACACCTGAATTTCTGAAAGACCTTTTACAGCGGCAACAGAATACATTAAATGAAATCACTAATAGAATCGAAATATCCAACCAACGATATGATGCAGGGAAGATAGAGCGACATATAGCTGAAGTCAGGAAAATAATGGACACCATGCCAAAGGCCATTGGTGTGAAGAACCATCATCATTTTGGTGCATGGTCTAAAAGCCTTATCATAGGTGTTCTTACTTGTTTCTGTTTAACAATGACAGCTATAGGGTCGGCTTTATACCTGAATTATAGAAATGATCAGTTGAAAAATGGAGCTTTTAAGTTTTGGGTGGTTAGCGCACTTTATCCTGAAGTGTCTAATGTAATTGAAAGAAATTAAAGGGAGACCCTGACGATTTTGTTGAGGGTGCCAAAAAAGCTATGGAAAAGCAAAAAGCAATTTCTATAGCTCAGGCTAAAGTTCTAGAAGCTAAAAAACAGAAAGAGGATGCAGAGAAAAATTTGGAGAAAGCAAAAAATCTAACCAGATAATTTGATTATGCCTGATTCATTCTTTTCAATTGCATTTATTCAAAATGTCAATCTAGTTTGTAAAGTTTTCATAATACAATTTATGTAAATAAATTTATATAAACATTTTTGCTTATATTTGATCATGGAAAATGTGATTGAAAAATATAAAGGCATTCATCCAGGAATAATTCTGGAACGAGAGCTGAAGAAAAGAAATCTTAAGAAAGGTCCTTTTGCTCTTTCATTGCATGAATATCCGCAAACATTAAATGGGATCACGAAAGCACAGCGAGGAATTACACCCTCACTTTCTTTGAAAATTGACAGGGCTCTTGGATTGGATGACGGAACAATGTTGCTCCTACAAGCTTATTATGAAATAAGGAAAGAACAGGAAAAAAGCAATTCAATAGAAAGACCAGACCTTTCTGTTTTTCGAAAAGCATTATTTTGGGATACAGATATAAACAAAATTGATTGGGAAAGGCAGCATAAAGCCATTATCAAACGCATATTTGAACGTGGAAATGATGAGGAGAGGAAGGAGATCATTCGGTATTACGGCAAGAGTAAAATAAACAAGATTATTGGCCCAATGGACCCCGAAAAAAAATTACTATTACTGAGCCATTTAAAAACAAAATAACATGCTTTATTGGAAAACGGTCAATAGCGATGTAAAAAAAGCGCTGATAGCTTTAATGAATGCAGAAATATTCAATGACTTTCGACTGGTGGGTGGTACAGCGTTAAGTCTTTACTTGGGGCACAGGATTTCTATTGATATTGATTTATTTACCGACGCTCCTTATGGCTCAGTAGATTTCGAGGCTATTGAATGTTTTCTTAGAAAGAATTTTCTCCACGTGGATGGTGACTTTGGTGGTAATCCTGGAGTGGGAAAATCTTATCTTATTGGGGAAGATTCAGAAAATTTAATCAAGCTTGATTTATATTATTCGATGGATCCATTTTTTCAAAACGCAATAGAAGACGAAGGTGTACGTATGGCGACTATAGAAGAGATTATTGCCATGAAAATTGATGTTGTACAAAGAGGTGGAAGGAAAAAGGACTTTTGGGATTTGCATGAATTGCTTCAAAAATACAGTTTGGCTGAAATGATTGAACTCCATAGGCAGCGGTTTGAATGGACACATGATAGGCAATTGATTCAGAATAACTTGACAAATTTTTCTAACGCTGATAATGATTTAGACCCTATTTGCTTAAAAAATAAAGTGTGGGTGTTTGTTAAAGAGGATTTTGAAGAGGCAATTATCGGCATTTAATAGTTGTGATTTGCTTTCATTCTTTGAACTACTGATATTTACAACAACGTGTATTCGCCGACAATGAACGAATTGGCCTTTATAGTATACTTTAAGGCTTTAGATTTTCTGACAACACTTCAACTCTTTTTCTTAATATCTTGCAAATATTGAGTGGGAGTTTTGCCATAAGTTTTTTTAAATGCCTTTGCAAAATAAGATTGGGTTTGTATACCAACTCTGTACATCACTTCGGTGAGCAGCACATCCTCATGCGCCATAATTTGAACCGCCTTTTTTAAACGGATTGTACGGATAAATTCCCCGATAGATTGTCCTGTAATAGATTTTATCTTTTGGTACAATTTGGTACGGCTCATGCCAATTTCCAAGCACAAAAAGTCAATATCCAAATCGGGATTTACTAGTTGAGATTCAATGATGTCAATTAACTTATCTATGAATTTTTTATCCTTATCAGAGTGCGCCAAATCTTTTACTTCTGCATAATGATCTTGTACATAATGATCTATTTGACGCTGTTTTTGAGCAAAGATATTCTTAATGTTAAGCTGCAACAAATTAATGCTCACTGGTTTGCTGAAATAATAATCAGCACCAGAGACAGTCCATTCCATCTCTGCTTCCGAAGAATTTTTTGCAGTTAGCATTAAAAATGGGATATGACTGGTCTCGATATCATTTTTCAATGTTTTACAAAACTCCATACCATCTACACCAGGCATCATTACGTCACTAATAATAAGGTCGGGAGACTCTTCTCTAGCTTTTTTTAATCCCTTTGCTCCATTGTTGGCTTCAGTAATGAAATATTCCTCGCTTAAGCTATCCTTTAAAAATTTTCGTGACTCTTCGTTATCATCAACAATTAAAATATTCTTTAGCGCATTAGAACCAAGTTTAAGTTGATTATCTTCTGTTTTTTTAGCTACATATAAGGATTAACTGCCGAAGAAAAAACATCTCGTCAGTTAAGAGGCGATGGCCAAAAGGCGATGTTGCAACAAGCCATGAATTTCCAGGAAGCCCATAACGATAATTTGTATGGTGAAATTTGTGGAGATCTAAATTGGCTGATGTTTGATTATAAGAGAGGTTATGCCCCAGATATTATAAACTGGTTAACAAGACAAGCGGAAAAGCCCTAGATAATGGCGGAGTTCCTACGGAAAATGCACCAGTTATGCAATGGGACGATAGCGCAGCAACTAATTACAATCAACAATGGGCTATTACTAAAAACAGCTATGGCTGGTACCCTATAAAAAACAGGATGAGCCAAAAATATCTGGACACAAATGATGCTGCCACAGATGGTGTCCAAGTAGTTCAAAGAGGTGCCAGGACAAGTTGGAGCCAGGAGTGGAATTTTATGATTAAACTGTAGATTCTGCGAATTCGATAGGCTATTTTTAATATCCTACGAAATTGAAAATATAAATGAGGAGATGAAAATTTTATCAAGAGAAAAAGTTATATCTCCTCATTTAATTTAGACTTTAACAATCTATTATTTATCATTAAGAAGGGGTGACCGAAGAGAATAAGGTTTTTGATATTATCACAAACAAGAGATAAAAATAGAACACACCTTAGCTAACTAATTACCAAACTCCCGTAAAGGTCTTTTTATTGGGTCTTCTAATTTCTTTAAATAACAAATAGATAAATCTCAGTTTATTTTTGTTGTCATTTTGAATCTACTCATCTAAGCCGATCTGTACTCTACATCCCTGTTGCTTTTTTATGGGACTTATTGGTCGAAATGAAAAAATATTTGCTTATTCTATTGAACATATTGATTGTAACTCTAGATTGCATGTTGTTTTTACTTTTAGTATAAAGGTTAATATTTAAGCAAAATCGGTCAAGTTTATTTTAGTTTGTGCAAATTGTGTGCAAATAAAAAAGCCTCACTTTTCGAGTGAGGCTAAATTCTTGATTTTCAAGCTCCCGAAGCTGGGCTCGAACCAGCGACCCTCTGATTAACAGTCAGATGCTCTAACCAGCTGAGCTATTCGGGAATTTTAAAGAGTGGTTACTCTTTTTCTGGTTATTTAAGCCTTTCAGGGGCTTTGTCCCTTTCGGGAGTGCAATATTCGGGATTTAAAATTAATTATGCAATCTTTGTAAAGAAAAAAGTTGAATTTTTATGAGTCTTGTTGTTATTGGCACTGTTGCATTTGATGCTATTGAAACTCCTTTTGGAAAAACCGATAAAATTGTAGGAGGGGCGGCCACTTACGCCAGTTTAGCAGCTTCTTATTTTTATAAGAAAACTAAAATTGTAGCTGTTGTTGGGGATGATTTTCACAAAGAAGATATTGAAGACTTTAAAAAACATGGCATTGATGTGGAAGGCCTGCAGGTGAAGAAAGGAGAAAAATCCTTCTTCTGGTCAGGTAAATATCATAATGATATGAACAGCCGCGACACTTTGGCGACAGAATTGAATGTTTTAGCTGATTTTGATCCTGTCATTCCAGATTCTTACCAGGATTGTGAATACCTGATGTTGGGTAACCTCACTCCGCAAGTGCAGCAAACAGTGATCAAGAGGATGAAAAAACGTCCGAAGCTGATTGTGATGGACACCATGAACTTTTGGATGGACATTGCCATGGATGATTTACTGGAAACCATCAAAATGGTGGACGTATTGGCGATTAACGATGCTGAGGCCCGCCAGCTTTCTGGCGAATATTCTTTGGTGAAGGCGGCTAATGAAATATTGACCATGGGCCCAAAATACCTCATCATTAAAAAAGGTGAACATGGGGCTTTGTTATTTCATGAAGACAAAATATTCTCGGCTCCGGCTTTGCCTTTGGCCGAAGTTTTTGACCCAACCGGTGCTGGCGACACCTTCGCCGGAGGTTTCATTGGCTACCTGGCGCAGGTGGGCACCATCAATTTCGCAAACATGAAGAATGCCATCATCTACGGTTCGGCTTTGGCCTCTTTTTGCGTGGAGAAATTTGGCACCGAAAAAATTAAAGATTTAAGTCAGCAGGAAGTGATGGCCAGGGTGCAGGAGTTTGTGAATCTGAGCGCTTTCACCATAGCGCAAAAATAATTGCATCATTTTAAAACGGAACGCCATCCGGAGGAAGGTGCCAGGTGGCTTTTTTTTAAGAAAAGCAAGGCTGGTATTCCATTTCAAATGGTCACCCCGCTGCTCATGTATACGGCTTCATGGTCCACAAGCAGCCTATTCGAGAAGTTTCTGTGCGAAGTCAGACTGTGGTAAAAGGTAGCTTTCCAGTGATGCACGCTTTAGCCCAGATAGCAGCGGATACCGACTAATGTCATTAAATTAAGTAATTAACCGTCACCTTGAGGCCTAATATATTTCATATAAATCAATATGAAATGACGTTTTTCTATTAAATATAATAATCTGAAAATTAGATTATTGCAAATAAAAAAAACATCAGCGGCAACAAAAATAAGGTCTGTGAGGACACAGACTATGGAATAACAATAGAATTTCACCTCGGTCTGTGTCCTCACAGACCGAAACTAGATTACGTCAATGGTAGGAACGAAAGGTATCACATGCAATTCTAATTATCGAATTTAACACCTATTGTGAGAGGTCTCACTTTTGTTAAACAATGACGAAATCCTTAACTTAATGACATTGGGATATCGGCCCGGGTAAATAATGCCTGGTGGATTAGGAGCGAATAGCTGGATGAGCTTCAAAAAATCATTTCAACCTGCCTATCACTTTAAACTTCTCGAACACCTTTTGGGTATGTGGTGCATCTTTCAGCTCATCCGTTAAATCCTGCCCGGCCCAATGCTCATAATGTTTGCCGTTTCGCCATAAGCGGCTTTCAGTCACGTCGTAGACATCACCCAGATAAGCCACCCAGATTTGTGGTTTATCCTGACCGTTTCTAAGGGCGAGTTGTGATTTGGTATATTCAGGAAATGGTTCCATGTACGGCTTTTCTGCCTCTAAAGTATTCAAAGAAAATTAAATTGAGGAGCATTAATGACATGGAGTAAAAATGGTCTTCGAAAGGGATGGTGCCCAGCCTGAAACCCATATTCTCTGCATCGTTGTACATCACGATGGGAATAGCGGTTAAAATACCGTTCACGATATAGAAGGGAAGGAGAGAGACGAGGTAAGCGATGTAAAACCTCCCCATGTCCAATTTGATTTTTCTGAATAAGGTGTAGAGGAGGAGGACTAATAAAGTGCTGAAATTGAGGAGGCTATACAGCTTGCTAGTATTAAGAATAAGCAGGATGATACAAAGCAGGATGAGCGTAACGGATATTCCACGGCTTATTTTTTCATTGATGTGAAGCGTGAAATAGCTGATGAGGCATTCGTAAATGAAAACACAGGCAAAAGGGACGGTAAAAAAGAAAAGGATCTCCTCTATGGGTAATTCAAATAGCCTGAGGCCTGTGATGTAAGCTGGATTGAAAGACCAAACATTCCTGACGGTAAAGATATAATCCCATGTCAGGTATAAAATCCCTGTTAAGATGAGCCCGGGAAACAGGTATCTCCATTTTTTATAGAAATGAACTTTTTTATCAAAGGAAAGAAGAACAGGGAAGATGATAGTGAGGATATTGATCAATAAATAACTGTAACGTTGATCCATTTAAGCGATGTATTTCTTTAAAACGATCATCTCCTGTTGACTGCATGTTTTACTGTCAATCATGAAATTAGCCATGTTTTTCAATATGCTTTTGTCAAGATGCAAAGCTGCTGCATCATGAGTTCTTAATAGATCTATGATTTTGTTTTTATCTGCTTCCAAATGTTCACTGAATCCCAGAAACGAGGGCACGTAATATTGTAAGCTAAACCTTAAGAACCTCACTTCTAATTGATCAGGATCTTTTTTGACTGCTTTGTTGATGATGTTAAATCCTTTTTTCAGATAGCTTACCTTGCTTATTGGATTCCAGGAATGCTTCGCCTTTATCGCCTGGGCAGACCCTAAATAGGCTAAAATAAGCGCATCAGGGTTTTTAATGGCAGCAAGTTCATGGTACAGGTCATCAGCCTTATCGCTATCATTCACAGCGGCAATATAGTCCTTACGTATTTGGGCAATATCATAAGCTTTTGAATGCTGAAAAGTAAAAAATACAATAAGGCTGAATAATAGCGTTTTCATGACTTTAATTGATTTCTTTGATTTACGGAAAAGACTCACACAAAGTTTAACTTACTTTTAACTAAAGCTTGTGCCATTAAAAATATTTTATGAGAATCGGAAACCCGGATTCTTTTGTTGGCGATGACTGTTGCAGATGTTTTTTTAATTTTCTTGAAAAGCTGCAGGTAGTAAATATAAGCGATATAGACGCCAACTTTAGAACCTGCTGGTAATTTTTTAATCCCTTGTAAAGCATCATCAAAATCAGCTTCAATATCCTTTTCTATTTGGATTTTGTCCTCTTCGGTAAATCTTGTGAAATCCACGTTGGGAAAATAAGTTCTGCCGCGTTCTTCAAAATCAGCTTTAATGTCCCTTAAAAAGTTTATTTTTTGAAAAGCAGCGCCCAGGCTTCTGGCTTTTGGCAGCAAGTTTTGGAACTGTTCATCGTTTCCCTCACAAAAAACCCTCAGGCACATTAAACCCACCACTTCTGCCGAACCGTAAATGTATTCCTGATAACCTGCATTAGAATAAGAAGTTTTGTCCAGATCCATCTCCATCGATTTTAAAAATGCATCAATGAAAGCAGTATCAATCTGATATTTATTCACCACTTCCTGAAACGATTGCAAAACCGGATTTAAACTTATCTTTGATTGAATCGCCTCAAAAGTGTCATCCCTGAACTTGTTGATGAGCAGGTTTTTATCTTGATCGTGAAAAGTGTCAACGATCTCGTCTGCATACCTCACGAAACCATACAGGGCATAAATAGGATATTGAAACCTTTTGTCAAAAGCTTTGATGCCCAAGCTAAAAGAGGTGCTGTACTTTTTGGTGATGATTTTACTACATTCGAAACAGGTTTCGTTATAAAGATCCATATAGGGGTTGAATGATTATTTTACCAAATTACGATTTTCAGTGACTTTTTGTTTTTAAAGAGCCCAAACAAAACAGTAATTTTAGAATTCTCTAATCTAATGTATAAAAGTTCAAAAGTTCATGTGATCGGTTCAGGATTCGCCGGATTGGCTGCATCAGCTCTTTTAGCCAAAAAAGGTTATGAAGTGACCATTTTGGAGAAGAACGGTCAAGCCGGGGGCAGGGCCAGGGTTTGGGAGAAAGATGGTTTTAAATTTGACATGGGGCCCAGTTGGTATTGGATGCCAGATGTTTTTGAAAACTATTTTAAGCAATTTGGTAAGCAGGTAAGTGATTTTTATGATTTAAGAAGGTTGAATCCCGGCTATCGCGTTTACTTCAGTGATAGCGAATTGATGGACATTCCTGCAAATATGCCACAACTGGAACGTCTTTTCGAAAAGTATGAAACCGGAAGCAGCATAGCTTTACGTGAATTCATGGATCAGGCAGCTTACAAATATCAAACAGCCATGGGCGATTATGTTTTCAGGCCATCACACTCCATCACTGAGTTCATTGATTTGAAATTGATACTGGAAAGCTTAAGAATTCACATGCTGAAGCCGATGAGTAAACATGTGCGCAAGTATTTTAAGCATCCAAAACTGATACAATTATTGGAATTTCCGGTGTTGTTTTTGGGAGCTACAGCGCAAAAAATCCCAGCGATGTACAGTTTGATGAATCATGCTGACCTGGCTATGGGCACCTGGTATCCAATGGGAGGTATGAACCAGATTGTCAAAGCCATGGTTAAGATAGCAGAGGAGCAGGGCGTGCATATACTTTTGGATACGGAGGTGAACAGTATCGAGACGGAGGATGGAGTGGCAAAACGTGTTTTGACAGTTGATAAGGCTTTTGAAACTGATTTTGTAATTGCTGCAGGTGACTACCAGCACATAGAACAGCACCTGATAGCGGCCAAGTACAGGACTTATTCTTCTGCTTACTGGGATAGCCGGACCATGTCTCCTTCTTCTTTACTTTTTTATGTGGGGCTTGATCGAAAAGTGGAAGGAATCCAACATCATAATCTTTTTTTTGATGAAGACTTGGATCAGCATGCCAAGGAGATTTATGAAGATCCGAAATGGCCGACGAAACCCTTGTTTTATGTCTGCTGTTCTTCGAAAACCGATGAGGATGCCGCTCCGGCAGGCAAAGAGAATTTATTCTTTTTAATTCCTTTGGCTCCTGGTTTAACTGATTCTGACGGATTACGGGAGCACTATTATCAGCTCATGCTGGAAAGATTTGAAAAGATTACCGGACAGAAAATTCGCGGGCATGAATTAGTGAAGAGAAGTTATGCGATGAATGATTTTAAAAGCGATTATCATTCCTTCAAAGGTAATGCTTACGGCCTGGCCAACACGTTGGCACAAACGGCTTTTTTTAAACCAGCGATGAAGGCAAAAAAGATAAAGAACTTGTTGTTCACGGGTCAGCTCACTGTTCCGGGACCTGGAGTTCCACCTGCAATTATTTCAGGACAAGTGGTTGCTAATGAGGCTGATTTAATGATGAAGAAAAGAAGATGATTTAATTTGACTTGGATTGATTTAAGTTTTTTTGGTATATTAGATCAACCTAAAATCAAAATCATGAAAGTATTAAAAACCATATTGACGGTAATCGTCGTCGTCGCATTAATTATCGTGGTTGTAAGTTTCTTTTTGCCGAAGAAGTCAACGCTTAGCAGGTCCATTATAATTGGTGTTCCCGATAGCATAGCCTACACCTATGTTTCCGATTTTTCTAAATTTGAAGAATGGAGTCCTTTTTATGAGGCTGAACCCACAGCCAAGACTCAAATCAACGGGAATGTCAATGAAGTCGGTTCCTCCTATTCATGGAACGGAAAAGAGTTGGGAGAAGGGAGTTTAACCATCATCAAATTAGAACCTTATACTGCCATCCGTCAAAAACTCGATTTTAAAAAACCTTTTGAAAGTACGGCCAAAAATGATTTTATTTTCCAACCTCAGAGAGATTCCACAAAGGTAAGCTGGGATTATGAGGCTGAAAATAAGGGGATATTGCACAGGTGGATGGGTTTAATGACAACATCAATGATGGGAGGAGAGTTTGAGAAAGGACTTCAAAAAATGAAGAGGAACCTCGAAAAATAAAAAAACACTTTTTTGTATAAAAGTGTTTCTAATATAAAAGTGTTACGGAAAGTATTAGGCGGCTAAAGCATTTGATTTCTTGTCATAAGGCTTCAAGCTTTTCTTCAACAGTTTTCTGGCAACGTGTATTCTTGTTTTCACTGTGCCTATGGGTATTTTTAAATGATCAGCAATCTCATGGTATTTGTACCCTTCAAAATACATGGTAAAGGGAGTATAATATTCCTCTTGTAATTTTGAGAGCGCACTTTTAATGTCATCCATAACAAATTTCGGTTCTCCATCATTCAACGTGGCACTATAAGAAAGTTGTGAGGAGGATATTTCATCAGTTTTAGTCACAAAGGAACTTATTTTAACAAACCGACGATAGTTATTGATGAAAGTGTTTTTCATAATCGTATACAGCCAACCTTTTAAGTTCGTACCTTCTTTGAACTTGTTATAATAAGTTATTGCTTTTAAAATAGTGTCCTGAACAAGATCATTGGCGTCATCACTGTCATGAGTGAAATGTAAAGCATATATTTTGAGAGAAGATGCCTGACGCATTACAAGAGTGTTAAATTCAATTTTTGTCATTTTGTTTAACCTTTTAGTGGATAACTTAAACAAACCTACAGATAAGTGTTTGTTAATACAAGTTTTGTCGAGCTTTTTGATGTTTTACGTGAACATCATGTTTCAACGTATTTCAAATAACAAAAGGTGTTCCAGTAATTCAACAATCCAAAAAATGTGTTTATTTATCAGGGAATTCGTTACAGAAAGTTAAAATGAGCGGGTTAAATGACATTCACTTCACGGTCTAATAGCACTCCAAATCTTTCTTTTACCGAGGATATGATCTGTTGTGAAAGCTCAAAAATCTCTTTTCCTGAAGCATCTCCATGGTTCACTAAAACTAAGGCCTGGTTTTTCCATGTGCCGGTGCTGCCTATGACTTTCCCCTTCCATCCACATTGTTCAATTAGCCAGCCAGCTGCAAGTTTCACCTGATCATCATCCAATAAAAAATGAATGACATTCGGAAACTGTTCATGAATTTGGTCAAATTTCTCTTTATTGATTACCGGGTTTTTAAAAAACGAGCCGGCATTTCCAATGGTGGAAGGATCAGGAAGTTTAGACACCCTAATGGTGGAGACTACCTCAGAGATATCCTTTATAGAAGGGGTTTTAATGGCTCTTTTGTCTAATTCTTCCGATATAGCTCCATATTTTATATTCAGGTGGGGTTGAAGGGATAATTTAAACTTAACCGAGCAGACGATATATTTACCTCTTCCTTCCTGTTTAAAGAAGCTTTCCCGATAAGCAAACTGACATCCCCCTTTATCGAAATGCCTGAATTTTGAACTGGATATCTCAAAGGCTTCGCAACTTTCAAAAACATCTTTCAATTCGACACCATAAGCGCCAATATTCTGAATAGGAGAAGCTCCAACCGATCCAGGAATGAGGCTTAGGTTCTCCATGCCGGCAAAGCCCCAATCCACACAATAATTCACCAGGTCATTCCAAACCTCACCGGCACCTGCCTCCACCACCACTTCTTCATGGTTGATACGGTGTTCGATTCCTCGGATATTCATCCTGATTACCAAGCCATCGAAATTTTGGGTAAACAACAGATTGCTTCCCCCTCCCATGATCAGCCTGGGGGTTTCTAACCAAATGGGGTCGCTGAAAAGCTCCACCAATTCTTCTTTATGATTTACCTCGACAAAATGTCTTGCGTAAGCATCAATTCTAAAGGTGTTGAAATTCTTTAAAGAGACGTTTTCGTGGATTTGCAACATAGGTTGTTTTAATTACAGATGAGCGCATTTTGAGTGGTTGAATGGGCCGTCATTTTTAGATTTATTCGTTAATTCAATCCCTCAATCCTTCATCATTATATATATTTGTCAAAAATTTAAAAAGATGCTGCAAGTTAGTTATATCCGTGAAAATAAGGAGGACGTTTTAGAACGACTAAGTGTGAGGAATTTCAATCAGCCCGAGTTGGTAGAGGAAATCATCCATTTAGACGACCAGCGAAAAATCACTCAATCACAGGCTGATGGTCTTTTAGCGTCTGCGAATTCATCTGCCAAACAGATAGGTGAACTGATGCGCAACGGGAAGAAGGAGGAAGCGGAAAAATTGAAATCAGAGACCAGCAGGTACAAAGAAGACATTAAAAAATTACAGGAGGATCTAAGCAATATTGAGCATGAGCTGCAACGAAAACTGGTGTTGTTGCCAAATCTTCCTCATGAGAGTGTTCCAAAAGGGAAAACACCGGAAGAGAATGAAGTGGTGCTGATTAACGGAACTGAACCCAATTTGCCTGAAAATGCGTTGCCTCATTGGGAACTTGCAGCTAAATATAACCTCATAGATTTTGAACTCGGTGTTAAAATCGCCGGAGCAGGTTTTCCTGTATACAAAGGTAAAGGGGCTAAAATGCAAAGGGCACTGATCAATTTTTTCTTAGCTGAAGCTGACAAGGCCGGTTATGAGGAGATGATGGTCCCGCTTTTAGTGAACGAAGCTTCAGGCTTTGGAACCGGTCAATTGCCGGATAAGGAAGGACAGATGTATCATGTAGGTTTAGATAATTTATACCTCATCCCCACTGCCGAAGTTCCCGTGACTAATTTATATCGCGATGTGATTCTGAAAGAAGAGGAGCTGCCAATAAAAAATTGCGGTTACACTCCATGTTTTAGAAGAGAGGCGGGTTCTTACGGAGCGCATGTGCGAGGCTTAAACCGTCTGCACCAGTTCGATAAAGTGGAGATCGTTCAGATTGTGCATCCCGATGAATCTTATGAAGTGCTGGAGAAGATGAGCCTGCAGGTGCAAGGCCTGTTGCAAAAATTGGGTTTGCAATACCGGGTGCTAAGATTATGTGGTGGAGACATGGGTTTCACTGCTGCCCTCACTTATGACATGGAGGTTTACAGTGCCGCTCAAAAGCGATGGTTGGAAGTTTCTTCCGTATCCAATTTCGAAACTTTTCAGAGTAACCGGTTAAAACTGCGCTATAAGGGAAAAGAAGGTAAAACACAATTACCCCACACCCTGAACGGAAGTGCTTTGGCCTTGCCGAGGATATTGGCTGCTATACTGGAGAATTTCCAAACTGAAAATGGTATTCAGGTTCCCGAATGTTTGGTGCCTTACACAGGTTTTGACTTGATTGGAGATTAAAAGAGGGCATTAAAAAGCCAGCTGCTTGAAGCCCAAACTCCCCATAAAGCGAGTAAAATAATCAGGATGAATGCAATCAACATACCGGTAAGTAAACCTTTTGCACTCCCGGTGTGCTTTCCTTCCAGATAATGTTCTTTCAGAAGCTTCAGGTTGCGATCATTGGATTTGAAATAGAAATCGAAAATCCAGCCTAGTATTGGAATGGCGCCGATTAAAAAATCCACCATCACATTCCCTAACATCTTCACCACAATTTTACTGCTTGCGCCATGTTTGCTCATGGTGTGGACCAACAGCAATGAAACCAAAGTGGTGGCACCATCACCTGCAAAAGGAATGAAGTTGAGAATAGGATCTAACCCGAATTTAAAATTTCCAATTTTAAACTGACTGTCTAATAACCTGCTAATTCTCTCCACAAATTTCAGTCGGTTATCGGTTGGTGTGCTGCTCATGTTTTCAGAGTTACAATTCAAGTGCCTGAAATTTTCATGAGTTGGCGCTGACAAAATAAACAATTAGTTTACCTATGTATGCGCTATTAAATCAAATCTATCCGCATAAAAGAAAAAATCATAAAACCGATCAAATTCTTTGCAAATAGAAAAATACGTTTATCAACAGCAAATAATGATTATTTTAATCCGGTCGGTTTCATCTTTGCATTTCTGGCAAGGTATTGGCTTTCTATTTAAAATATTTAAACTCAAAAAAATGGATAGCAAAACCAAATCAAAAATAGCTTTAGGCGTAATACTCGGCGTTGCAGCAGGTGCGGCGGTATATTATTTTATGACCAACGAGAACGGTAAACAACAGTTCAGCGATGTGATTGATGCAATCAAAGATTTTAGCGACAAAGTTAAAGACACCGCATCGGAGCAATCTCAGAACCTTGCTAAAAAGGCTTCAGATGCTTCGACTAAATTAGCAGACAGAGCATCTAGTTTATCTTCTAAACTGGCTGATAAAGTTTCAGGAGAAGTAGAGAATTACGGGTAGTGAAAACGAATCCCTTATTTCTTCCCGCTGAGGTATAAGGTAATTACCGAGCTATGTGTAAATCCTAGTGTGTTGCCGGGTGTTACTGTTAAAAGTTTAGACAGATAAACATCCAGAATGCCCTGCAACACCTTTCTTCTTACCTCTCTTTCTTCCAGTGCGTTGAATCGATGCACAAAAAGATTTCCATGTTCATCCACAATAGCCGAAATGGTATAGGAGAAATCTTTGTATGCAGGCTTAATGCTGACCCTGTATTCGGGGTACAGATAATTGAATGATGCTGTCTGATTTTTAAGTTTGTCCACACTATTTAATTTCTCCACCTTGATCATCGGGCTTTTTGAAGTGAACTGAACAGGAACCCTGGCGGCGAAGAAATGTGTGCTATCGAAAATATCTTTATTGGCCATCTCCGAATGCTTTTGCACAAACAGGCTGTCCACTTTTCTTGGTTTCCTTAACTCCTCCACAGTGGTTTTTAACTTATTGATATAAGCTTCCGAATAAAACGTCATATAAACATTAGATCTGATATCTTTTGCGATGACTTTCCCATTCACTTCCAAGCGTTGCAGGACTAAACTATCCTTGCTCA
The DNA here is from genome assembly GCA_965218985.1 of Pelobium sp. Lineage (GTDB taxonomy): Bacteria > Bacteroidota > Bacteroidia > Sphingobacteriales > Sphingobacteriaceae > Pseudopedobacter. The sequence continues at coordinate 2,384,043 of CBDCMP010000007.1, read as the reverse complement.
CTTTTTTTACCCGGAACCACTCCCTGGCAAAATTATACACGCCATCATGGCTGAATATCAAGTCGAAATTGAGCATTTTGTTTTGGAACGGACTGTAAGCCTGCACCGTGGTGTCTGAAGTGAAACGCACTGCCCACTCGGGTTCCTGCTGAAACCCTTCAGCATCAAAAGCAATCCCATTGTCGAATGCTCTTCTTACCTCATCATATTTAATGCCCTTTACCGGTTCAAAATGAAACATCCGTTTGGAAGGATCATTCTTTGGCGTGGAGTGATTGCAGGCGGCCAACAGCATAGGAAAGAAGAAGAGCAGATTTCTGATGTGCATATTTTATGAATGCTAAATTATGGTTTTTGTTGATAAAACCTTCATGTCGGCAATAGAAGACATCACACTTGCAAAGTTTTTAAGGATGCATTTTGATCTCAGATTTGATTTGTGGGAGCCCTCGCTCCTTGAGTCGCCCAAATTAAAAACCCTCTTCATAAGTTAATTATTCCACTGTCATCTTGGCACCCCTGATGAAATTGGAACAAGCATTGAGGATAGGCATTGTAAAGTAAAAATAACACAAACATATCATGAAGGAAAAAGGAACAATTTCAATTCACACGGAGAATATTTTCCCCATCATCAAAAAGTTTTTATACTCTGATAACGAGATATTTTTAAGAGAGCTGGTTTCTAACGCTGCTGATGCGACACAAAAAATCAAGCGTTTGGCGTCTTTGGGGCAGTATAACGGAGAGTTGGGTGAATTGCAGGTGGATGTTTCTTTTGATGAAAAAAAGAAAACCATCACCATCTCTGATAGTGGACTGGGAATGACCGCCGAGGAGATCAAAAAATACATCAACCAGATTGCTTTTTCGGGAGCGACAGAATTCGTAGAGAAATTTAAGGATGCCAAAGATGCCAATGAGATCATCGGTAAATTTGGTTTGGGTTTTTACTCCGCATTCATGGTTTCAGAGAAAGTGGAGATTCAAACCTTTTCTTACCAAGATGGCGCCCAGCCCGCAGCCTGGATTTGCGATGGGAGCACAGAATTCGAGATTAAAGACGGCAAACGGAAAACCCGGGGAACGGATGTGATTTTGCACATCAACAAAGAATCGGAAGAGTTCTTGGATAAATTCAAGTTACAAGCGATTCTGGATAAATATTTCAAATTTCTGCCAGTGAAATTGGTCTTCGGAACTAAAACCGAAAGTGTGGACGATGGCGAAGACACAGAAGGAAAGAAAAAATATAAATCGATTGAAGTTCCCAATGTCATCAATGGCGCAAAACCCATCTGGACTTTGTCTCCATCTGAATTGACTGATGAAGATTACTTACAGTTTTATAAAGAATTGTATCCTTTCCAAGAGGATCCTTTGTTTTGGATTCATTTGAATGTGGATTATCCTTTCAACTTAACGGGGGTTTTATACTTCCCTAAGCTGAAGAACGATGTGGAGATTCAACGTAATAAAATTAAATTATTCAGCCGCCAGGTGTTTATTACCGACGAGGTGAAAGACATTGTTCCTGAGTTTTTGATGTTACTGCATGGGGTGATTGACTCTCCGGATATTCCTTTGAACGTTTCCAGAAGTTTCTTGCAGGCAGATAGCAATGTGAAGAAAATCAACAGCTACATCACTAAAAAGGTGGCGGAGAAATTGGCAGAATTGTTCAAAAAAGATCGTGAAGCTTACGAGACCAAATGGAGTGATATTGGCCTCTTTGTAAAATACGGGATGATCTCTGAAGATAAATTCTACGAGAAAGCCAAAGACTTCGCTTTGTTTACCAACACCGATAAAAAGAATTTCACTTTTGAGGAATATAAAGATCATGTAAAAGACGTTCAGACAGATAAAGACGGAAACTTGGTATATCTATACACCGTTGATCCTGCAAAACAGGATGGATTTATTCAATCAGCCATCAAAAAAGGTTATGATGTGTTGTTGATGGACACCCCGATAGATACGCATTTTGTGAGCCAGATGGAGCAGAAACTGGAAAAAACCCAGTTGAAACGGGTAGATTCTAGTACTGCTGATAAGCTGATTGATAAAGGCGAGAAACTGGAACATGTGTTGAGCGAAGACCAAACCAAACAGGTGAAGGAAATTTTTGAAAAAGCCATCAACAAACCTGCTTATCAGGTAGAAGTGGAAGCTTTAAATCCCGATGAATTGCCAGTGACGGTAACCATGGATGAGTTTATGCGTCGTATGAAAGATATGGCTGCCATGGGTGGTGGCATGAGTTTTTACGGAAATATGCCGGATAGCTATAAAGTGGCCATTAACGGTAACCATAAACTGGTGAATAAAATTTTGGCTTCCGCCGATGAAAAGGAACAAACGGAATTGGCTAAACAAGCTTTTGATTTGGCATTGCTTTCACAGGGTTTATTAACCGGAGCAGAGTTAACTGCTTTTGTGAATAGAAGTGTTTCTCTCATTTAAGGTTTGAGGTAAAAGGTTTAGGGTTTAAGGCGCTAAACTGGAAATATAGAATCCCTTTCGGAGTTGGTTTCGGGAGGGATTAAATTGCTGGGACTAAATTTTGCTGGGACTAAATTGGGACTAAATGGCATAATATGCGTTAGGGATAGCAACGGATACCAGTCTGTGGCTAATGCCTGTGCAGTATGAGCGGAAAGCCCGCCCCGTGTATCGGCCTTGTGTGGTGGGAAAGGGAAACGCCCGAATTGTTTTCCACTATAACCTACATTATTCAGAACTTAAAACCTAAAACTTACCACCTACCACCCCAACCCCCCCACCTTAAAAAACCTTCCCCAACCCTTTGATATTTAAAATCATAGTTCTATCTTTGCAGTCCCTAAAATTAAGGGAATACTATTAATTAATCATTTAAATACAAGCAAGTGAATACGTTAAGTTACAAAACTGTCTCTGCCAATAGAAAGACCGTTGACAAACAATGGGTTGTTGTTGACGCTCAGGGCGAGATTTTGGGGCGCTTGTCTTCTAATATCGCTAAGATCATCAGAGGAAAAAACAAGCCATCGTTCACCCCACACGTAGACTGCGGAGATAACGTCATCGTTATTAATGCAGAGAAGGTTAAACTGACAGGAGATAAAATGTCTGATAAGACTTATGTTTCTTACACCGGATACCCAGGTGGTCAGCGTTTCATCACTCCCAAGGAGTTAATGGCAAAACACCCTACTCGTGTTTTAGAGAAGGCTGTTCGTGGGATGTTACCTAAAAATCGTTTGGGAAGAGCAATCTTCAAAAACCTGTACATCTATGCAGGAAATGAGCATCCACATGCTGCACAAAACCCTAAAGCAATTAAATTTTAAATTTAAAGGAGAAAAGAAATGTCAGTTACTAACACTTCTGGAAGAAGAAAAACTGCGGTTGCCCGCATCTACTTAAAAGACGGCAACGGTACCATCACTGTGAATGGTAAAGACCATAAAGAATATTTCCCAACGCTTCCTTTACAGTACATCGTAAACCAGGCTTTTATTGTTGCTGAGGTGACAGGCCAGTATGATGTGACTGTTAACGTTGCTGGTGGCGGTATCAAAGGTCAGGCTGAGGCTGTTCGTTTAGCCATCGCTAAAGCTATTGTTGAATTAGACGCAATTAGAAAACCTGCTCTTAGAGCTAAAGGCTTAATGACACGTGACAGACGTATGGTTGAGCGTAAGAAACCAGGTAGAGCTAAAGCTCGTAAGAAATTCCAATTCAGTAAACGTTAAATTCGGAGGACAAGACAATGGCAAGAACAACTTATCAGGACTTATTGGATGCAGGTGTACACTTTGGTCACCTTACCCGTAAATGGAATCCGAAAATGGCGCAATATATCTTTATGGAGCGTAACGGAATCCACATCATCGACTTGAACAAAACTTTGACAAGAGTGGAAGAAGCAGCTTCTGCTATCAAACAAATTGTTAAATCCGGTCGTAAAGTGTTATTTGTTTCCACTAAGAAACAAGCAAAAGACATCGTGGCAGAATATGCAAGATCAGTGAACATGCCTTACGTGACCGAAAGATGGTTGGGTGGGATGCTGACTAACTTTGCAACCGTTAGAAAATCCATCAAGAAGATGACCAACATCGACAAGATGACCAAAGACGGTACTTATGATGTATTATCTAAAAAAGAGAAATTAATGATCCAACGTGAGCGTATCAAATTAGAAACCTTATTAGGAGGTATCGCTGATTTGAACCGTTTGCCAGCTGCATTATTCTTGATCGACGTGAAGAAAGAGCACATCGCTGTAACGGAAGCTTTAAAGTTGAACATCCCTACTTTTGCAATGGTGGATACCAACTCTGACCCTTCCAGCATCGATTTTCCTATTCCGGCGAATGATGATGCTACCAAATCCATCTCTTTGATCACTGGAATCATTGTGAATGCGATCATCGAAGGATTAGAAGAGCGTAAACAAGAGAAAGAGGCAGAGAGCGATAAAGAAGCAGCGGCTGAAAAAGCTAAAGTTGACGCTCCGGCAGCAGTACCAGCAGCAGCAGAGAAAGCTCCGGTAGAAACTGGAAAAAGAACCAGAAAAGGTGCTGAAGCCAGCACAGCAGTAACAGCTGAGACTGAAGGAGAAAAAGGAGAATAAATAAATTCAGTGCTGGGTTGTTAGTTGCGGGTTGAGAGTGATTTCAGCTTCTGCTAACAACCCATTGCTTTTAAATAAAAACTTAAAAAGGAAAATAAGATGTCTACAGTACAAATTTCTGCAGCAGATGTGAACAAACTTCGTCAACAAACTGGCGCAGGGATGATGGATTGCAAAAAAGCTTTGATGGAATCTAACGGTGATTTTGAAGCTGCGATTGATTATCTAAGAAAAAAAGGTGCTAAAGTTGCCGCTTCCCGTTCAGATAGAGAGTCTAACGAAGGAGTGGTGATAGCAAAAACCACTGCTGATGGTAAAAAAGGAGTGATTGTTGAAGTGAACTGTGAAACAGATTTCGTTGCTAAAAATGCTGATTTCGTTGCTTTCGCACAAGCTATCGCTGATAAAGCGGTTGAATCTGGAGTTTCTTCAACGGAAGAATTAACTGCTTTGGAATTGGATGGTGCTAAAATCTCTGATTTGATCATCGACCAAACTGGTAAAATTGGCGAGAAAATCGGGGTCTCTAAATTCGAGACCGTAGAAGCTGATAAAGTGGTTGCTTATATCCACGGAAACTACCGCTTAGGTGTTTTAGTGGGTTTCAACCAAAGTGTGGAAGGTTTGGATGAAGCTGGTAAAGATGTTGCGATGCAGATTGCAGCCATGAGTCCGGTAGGTGTGGATAAAGCTGATGTGGATTCACGTGTGATAGAGAAAGAGATGGAGATCGCTAAAGAGCAAATCAGAGCTGAAGGCAAACCGGAAGAAATGGTGGAGAAAATTTCTGCAGGCAAATTGAACAAGTTCTATAAAGAACAAACTTTATTGAACCAGGAATTTGTGAAAGATTCTTCTAAGGATGTTCGTAAATTTTTAAATGAAGTTTCCAGCGGACTAACTGTGACCGCATTTAAAAGAGTTGTTTTAGGAGCTTAATCTATTTTAGAATTAAGAATTACGATTTTAGATTTTAAAACCTGAAATATAAAAATCCTCATCTTTAATTAGATGGGGATTTTTTTTGACCTTTGAAATATGAAAATTGCTATAGTCGCCAACACGATCTACAACAACCAGAAAATTTATAAAAATCGAACTGTTTTAGTCGAAGAAGGTATCCTAACAGCGTTAGATGCCAGAGAAATCCCAGATGGTTTCAAAATTTTAAATGCAGATATAGTATGTCCCGGTTTTTTAGACCTTCAGATTTACGGTGCGGGAAAAAGTTTGTTCTCCGCAGATTTAAGCCATGAATCTTTGCTAGAGATGGAGACTGCTTTAATAAAACAAGGCTGTACAGGATTTTTGGCCACATTGGCCACCAATTCAGATGAAGTGTTTTTTAAAGCGATAGCTGTGGCTAAAACCTATCAGCCAAAAATCGGTAATTTTTTGGGCTTGCATTTGGAAGGGCCATTTATCAATCCCGAGAAACGGGGAGCGCACATCAAAGAATATGTGAAGAAAGCAACGACTGAATCCATAAAGCGAATAATTTCTGAAGCTGATGGAATGGTAAAAATGATCACCATTGCTCCGGAGCTGCAAGCTGAAGAAGTGATTGATCTGTTGAATGATGCTGGAATCATCCTGTCAGCAGGGCATAGCATGGCTACTTTTCAGGAAGCCATTGCGTTCTTTGATAAAATTCCGGCAGCCACGCATTTGTACAATGCCATGCCAACCCTTCATCATCGCGAACCTGGGCTGGTGGCAGCGATCTTCTCCAAAAAACCTTTCACTTCTATAGTGGCTGATGGCATCCACGTCGATTTTGAAATGGTGAAACTCGCTAAAAGCTTGCTTGCTGATCATTTATTTCTCATCACAGATGCGGTGACACCTTGTCTCAATGGTCCCTATCAACATGTTCTCAATAAAAATCATTACACCATGCCGGACGGAACTTTATCGGGATCCGCTTTAAGCATGTTGCAGGCGGTGAGGAACTGCGTGACAAAAGCATCCATCCCTTTGGATGAGGCCATCAGAATGGGCACCAATTATCCGTCAACACTGATAGGCGGTCATAGTTGTGATATTTCAGAAGGTGCATCAGCAAATTTGGTCTTACTCAATCAGGATTTAGCATGGCAGGCATCCATTTTAAAAGGAAGGATTTACGAAGTCTGATCACAGGAGTCTCTTCAATTTTTTAAAGCCGAAATAGCTTAATCAGCGAGAATTTTATATTTTTGACGAAATTCCCCAAAATGAACTGTCAACTCATATATCCAATAAAATGATTAAGAGTGGAAAACGATTCATCAAACCCCGAAAATTTAGCTGAAACTGATGGCATATAAGAGAATTCTTTTAAAATTAAGTGGAGAATCATTAATGGGTTCCCAACAATATGGTATAGATAATGCGAGAGTCCTCCAATATGCAGAAGATATCAAAGCCATTCAACTTGAAGGAGTGGAAGTGGCCATTGTGGTTGGAGGAGGAAATATTTTCAGAGGATTAAGTGCAGAGAAATCAGGAATGGACAGGGCACAGGCAGACTATATGGGAATGCTGGCCACCGTCATCAATTCCATGGCCCTGCAAAATGCACTGGAAACGTTAGGGGTTTACACCCGCTTATTATCTGCCATAAAAATGGAGCAGATTTGCGAGCCTTATGTTCGTAGAAGAGCGATGCGTCATTTAGAGAAGGGCAGAGTGGTGATATTTGGGGCCGGAACGGGTAACCCCTATTTCACAACCGATTCCGCAGCTGCGTTAAGAGCCATAGAGATCAAAGCGGAGGTGGTTTTGAAAGGAACACGGGTAGATGGTATTTACACCGCAGATCCGGAGAAAGATCCTGCAGCCACTAAATTTGATAACCTAAGCTTTGATGAGGTTTACGACAGAAATTTAAGCGTGATGGACATGACCGCCTTTACCTTATGCGATGAGAACAGCTTACCCATCATCGTTTTTGATATGAACAAGGAAGGCAACCTGATGAAGGTAATTAAGGGCGAGGCCATAGGTACTTTAGTGAAGTGATATAAAAGACAGATAATAATTATGAACGAATTCATCAAAATGGAATTAGACGAAGCCAGATCCACTATGGAGAAGGCTTTAGCTCATACAGATTTGGAGTTCACCAAGATAAGAGCCGGCAAAGCGAGTGTGGGCATGTTAGACGGTATCATGGTGGATTATTATGGTGCAGCCACTCCGCTTATGCAAGTTGCGAACGTGAACACTCCTGATGCGAGGACCATTGTAGTTCAGCCCTGGGAGAAAAACATGATCAGCCCTATTGAAAAAGCGATTTTGGAGGCTAACATCGGATTGAATCCCCAAAATGATGGACAAGTCATCAGATTGAACGTCCCGCCATTGACTGAAGAAAGAAGAAGAGATTTGGTAAAGAAGGTTAAGGAGGAAGCAGAAAAAGGCAGAATCACCGTGAGGAATATCAGGAAAGATGCCAATGAAAGCATTAAGAAGCTGAAGAACGATGGCGCTTCAGAGGATGAGATCAAAGTAGGTGAGGCTGAAGTTCAGAAGCTTACGGACGCTTTCATCGCCAAAGTCGACCAGTTGGCCGAGGTTAAAGAGAAAGACGTGATGACGGTTTAAAAGTCATGGTATCATCAAAAATATGGGGAATGAGTTAAATGCTTGTTCCCTTTTGTATTTTTGAAATTATTGATTTTAAAAATATCGGATCCAATATTTTACTATAGAATTCTATTGGCGATCAAGCCAAAGTAAAACCAACCGTTTACGCCTTTTTCGGCCTTGGCCTTTGCGGCAAAAATAGAGTCCGCCAAACCTTTGACATTAAAAGCAAAGGGCGCCTGCCTACCGGACAGGCAGGCAGCCGAGAGTTTATTCATGGTTTTAAAAAATGTATTTATAGGTATTCATGTGTTCGCTTTGCTCGGATTTGGTTACTTTTTTCGGAAAACTGCGAAGCACGCTTGAATGCCATTGAAAAAAAAGGAGAAATGAAAAAAAGTAACTGACATTGCCCAGCAGAGGGCAGGAAAGGCTGTGTTTCGGCCCAATTAGAAAATTTAATAAAATATATGAAGATATTAAAAACTTACCTCAAAAAATATAAAGGACTCATTGGTCTGGCATTGTTATTTGCCGCCATCAATCAATGTTTCTCCCTCGTTGATCCACATATCACCGGGAGAATAGTGGATGAATTCATTGAAAAGAAAGATGCCCTTTCCAAGCATGACTTCACTTTCGGAGTTTTGGAATTGGTGGGTTTAGCGATTGGAGCCGCAATGGTCTCCAGGATTGCCAAAAATTTCCAGGATTATTTCGCCAATATCATCACCCAAAAATTAGGGGCGAGTATGTATGCCGATGGTTTAGCACATTCTTTAAAACTTCCATACCAAACCTTTGAAGATCAGCGAAGCGGAGAGACACTGGGGATTCTGCAAAAAGTGAGGTTGGACTCAGAGAAATTCATCATCTCCTTCATCAATATATTGTTCACCAGCCTGGTGGGGATGATTTTCGTTATCATCTATTCCCTCACGGTGAGCTACAAGGTCACGCTGGTTTATTTTGCAGCCATTCCACTGATCTTTTTAGTAAGCTGGGCTTTGAGTAAGAAAATCAAGGTAATTCAAAAAAAGATTGTAGGTGAAACCACTTCTCTGGCAGGGTCAACCACGGAGTCATTAAGAAATATCGAACTGGTAAAAAGCTTGGGTTTGGCCAACCAGGAGATCAAAAGACTGAACAACACCACCTATAAAATTCTGGACCTTGAGCTGAGAAAAGTGAAATATGTGAGAAGCATGAGCTTTTTACAAGGCACCACGGTCAATTTGGTGAGAAGTTCCATGGTGATCATCCTCTTGCTTTTGATTTTCGGCAATGATATCTCAGCGGGTCAGTATTTCACGTTTTTGTTCTACTCCTTCTTTCTGTTTGGCCCTTTACAGGAGTTTGGAAACATCATTCTCACCTACCGGGAAGCGGAAGCATCTCTAAATAATTTTCACCATATATTAAGTACACCAGTTGAGGTTAAGCCGGCAAATCCGGTTGCAACCGGAGCGATCAGGGAACTGATTTTCGAGGAAGTCAGCTTTAAGCATTTAACAGCAACGAGAAACGCATTGAATGGGATCAGTTTTAAAGTGAAGCACGGCGAAACCATTGCTTTTGTTGGTCCATCAGGCTCAGGCAAAACAACTTTGGTAAAGCTATTGGTGGGCTTATACCATCCATTATTCGGAAAGATAAAATACAACCAGGTAGATAGCTTAGCTATTGATTTAGACGATTTGAGAGAGAAGATTGGATTCGTTACCCAAGACACCCAGCTATTCTCAGGGACCATCCGGGAAAACCTGCTTTTTGTAAGGCCCGCTGCAACTGATGAAGAATGTATGGAGGTGTTGAAAAGAGCAGCCTGTTACACGTTACTGGCAAGAGCTGAGCATGGTTTGGATACGGTGATAGGAGAAGGAGGAGTAAAAGTCTCTGGTGGAGAAAAACAGCGGTTATCCATCGCCAGATCCTTATTGAGGAGACCTAATATCCTCGTTTTCGACGAAGCCACCTCCTCTCTTGACTCCATCACTGAGGAAGAGATCACAGACACCATCAGGAATGTATCTGAGCAGTCTGACCGGATCACGATTCTGATCGCCCATCGTTTGTCAACCATCATGCATGCAGATAAAATATTCGTTCTGGAGAAGGGGAACATTGTGGAGCAGGGCGGACATACCGCACTCTTGGAAGAGAAGGGATTATATTACGCCATGTGGAGACAACAGATTGGTGAACGTTTTAAGCAGGAAGTGCCCCTTGATTAAAATATTTAGGTACGCCAAAACTTTTTTAGAAAAAATACCTTTTTGAGAACTAAATACATCACCTATAAAATATATTTGTGGCATGAGCAAAATAGTGTTAATGGGCTTGTTTTTATTTCCTTTGTTAGTGAGCTTGTTTGCTGTGAAGGATATTTTTGAAAACAAGGTGCTAAGTAATAAAAACAAACTGATTTGGATTATAGTGGTGATCATAGCACCTTTATTTGGGGCCATCATTTATTTCTTTTTTGGTAAAACCAAAAATTTTTAAATTCGTAACTATTTCAAAAACCCCTTATGATTAACTGATCGCTATGAAATCTGTTCTATTGTTAAAACATTATTTAGGGGAATTTGTCATGATATTTAACAAAGATTATATTACTTTGTAGTTATAACATCCTTAACTAAAAATGGAAGTACAGGCGGGGCCTCTCTTATCTCAAATCAATTCTCCTTCTGATTTAAAGAAATTTAAAGAGGAGCAGCTTGCAGATATATGTAAAGAGCTGAGACAATACATCATCGATGTTGTTTCTGTGAATGGAGGACATTTTGGATCCAGCCTTGGAGTAGTGGAGTTGACGGTAGCCCTGCAGTATGTGTTAAACACACCCTACGATCAGTTGATTTGGGACGTGGGTCACCAGGCTTACGGACACAAAATACTTACCGGGCGAAGAGGTATTTTCCATACCAATCGTATTTATAAAGGGATCAGTGGTTTTCCTAAAAGATCAGAAAGTGAATACGATACATTTGGTGTAGGCCATTCCTCCACCTCCATCTCTGCAGCATTGGGCATGGCGGTAGCTTCCCATTATAAAGGAGAGGATGACAGACAGCACGTTGCCGTCATAGGTGATGGGGCGATGACTGCGGGAATGGCTTTCGAGGCACTTAATCATGCTGGTATTGAACATTCCAATCTGCTGGTGATACTGAATGACAACTGCATGTCCATCGATCCCAATGTTGGGGCACTAAAGGAGTATTTAACGGATATTGCCACCAGTAAATCCTACAACCGTTTCAGGGATGATGTTTATGCTGTTTTAAGCAAAATCGCTGAACTGGGGCCCAATCCTCATGAAATCTTCAAGAAGATTGAGAAAAGCATCAAAGGGACGCTCTTAAAGAAGAGCAACCTTTTCGAATCCCTGAAATTCAGGTATTTTGGACCCATAGACGGCCATGACATTACCCATCTGGTAAAAGTGCTGAAAGATTTAAAGGATATTCCAGGCCCCAAATTATTACATTGTGTGACCGTGAAGGGCAAAGGCTTTGCACTGGCTGAAAAAGATCAAACAAAATGGCATTCTCCGGGACTTTTTGATAAGATCACCGGAGAGATCAAGAAACCAGTTTCAGACAAAATTCAACCTCCAAAATACCAGGAAGTCTTTGGGCATACCCTGGTTGAACTGGCCGAAAAGAACGATAAGATTATGGGTGTCACACCTGCAATGCCTTCAGGAAGTTCACTGAATATCATGATGAAGGCCATGCCGAACCGGGCTTTCGATGTAGGCATCGCGGAACAACATGCAGTGACTTTCTCCGCAGGATTAGCCACTCAGGGCCTCATCCCTTATTGTAACATCTACTCCAGTTTTATGCAAAGGGCCTACGATCAGGTGGTGCATGATGTGGCTATTCAAAAGTTGCCGGTTGTCTTTTGTCTGGACAGAGCTGGAATCGCTGGAGCCGACGGACCTACGCATCATGGGGCTTATGATATTGCCTATTTCAGGTGTATCCCTAATATGATCGTTTCAGCGCCCATGAATGAGGAGGAATTGAGAAATTTAATGTATACCGCCCAACTCAAAAACCATGGCGGACCATTCTCCATCAGATACCCGAGAGGAACCGGAGTGATGTCCGACTGGAGAAGGCCGTTTAAGGAGATTGAAATTGGTATGGGCAGAAAAATCTGTGACGGGGAAGATATAGCTATCCTTACTTTTGGTACCATAGGAAATGAAGCTGTTAAAGCGTGTTTGGATTTAAATGCAGACGGTTATCATCCTGCACATTATGATTTACGCTTTGCCAAACCTTTAGACGAAAAAATGCTTCACGAGGTGCTTTCTAAATTCAACAAAGTGATTACTGTGGAGGATGGATGCATTCAGGGAGGTTTTGGAAGTGCGGTATTGGAATTCGCCGCAGACTATAAATATCATCCGGAGATTAAACGGTTAGGCATCCCTGATAAAGTGATAGAGCATGGAGAACAATCAGAACTTTGGGCCGAATGTGCTTATGATAAAAATGCCATTATGAAGGAAGTGAAGCGGATGGTCATCGCCAGGCCCACTAAAAGCATGGTGAGCTAGCTAAGATGGGTAACATAAATCATACCGGACAACACACCTTAAATGGAATGACAGCTCATATCAAATATCAAGGATGAACTTATCTTTCGGTGAGCGATGTTGCTCAAATTGCTATTCCCGTAACAATAGCAATTTCATCCCCAATCTTGGGGATGAAAGCAAAAAATTCAGCTTAAAAAATAAGGAAGAAAACCATCATGAGTGTGCCATCCACAAACAGCAATGAATCATTTAGAAATCATTATAGAAATTCCGGAATGAGCTCCTCAAACCAAAGGTGATGATCCCGGTTTTATCATTCATCAGGTTATTCTTCTCCATCCTGATGATGCCGCCGACCTCCAGTCTTAAATGATAAGCAGGATTGAGCAAATAGGAGATTTTGCCATCAAAAAAGGTCAGGTTGGTTTTTATCCCTTGTGCAGTGGTGTTACCATAATCAGAGATTCTGGAATTGTAAGATTTAAAAATATCCTTACCATAGTTCAACCCTGCGGGATCCAAACCATATTGAGCAAGGTTGACTTTTGCATTGATCCCCAGGCGTTTAATGTTGTAATCCAGAATGCCCACAAATTCTCTGAAATTAGCTCCATAAGGATGGGCCAGCGGTTGACTGTAATTCCCGTAATTCAATAGCGAGGTCCTTTGAGAATAAGTGTAAGGACGGGCGGTGTTGAATTCGGCTAAATAATTCAGGTTTTTTATTTTAAAGGCGTCAAATCCCCTGAATCCTAGCTGATAAGCGAATTTATTGGCCCAATAACCATTCCCGGCAAAAACCTCTTTAGCCGTGAATTCATCCAAAAGCACCTGCCCATAAAGGGTGGTTTTTTTGAGCAGTTCATATTTTCCGTTAAAACCGATCAGGGCATTATCCGGAGAACCATTCTGACCTTCCAGAGGCCTGAGGAAGATGAAAGGATTCACATAGGAGAAATCAAAGCCTCTTTTTCCGGTACTGTCGGCATCCTGCCAGATCAAAGCATCAAAGAAGCCTAAACTTAACCGGTTGTTCACATTCCAGTCTGCGTAATGAAACACTCCCCATTTCTTTCTGAAGCCATTGTCATAAGAGAACTCCGGAGCTGTGGGATCCTGAAACTGCGCCCACATGGCCATATATTTCACAGCTCCCAAATTAGCGGTGAGCTTAAAGAAGGGATAATTTGCAGAGACATCAGAAAGTAACATGGAACGATAGCCGTCGCCAATAAAATTCTTGTCCTGTCCCAATGTCAAATTCAAATATTTAACCGGGGTGTAGGATAATATTGCGGTGGCGTATGCCCAATCTTTAACACTTCTTGAAGGGCCGAATTTATCGTTTACCTGCCCCGGAATCACCCCTTTTTGATCCACATAATTCTTTAAATAGCTTGGAAATCTCGCCTGGTTCTCATAGCCGCTGGTATAGAAAGAGAATTGATCGCCAATTGTTCCTCCCAACTGGTAACCACGGGTGTTTTGCCAAATCGTTGATCTTGACTGATGATCATAACCTATCTGAAAATCAGGAAGGAAGTCTGCAAAGAAAGTGTAATCCGATTTTTTGATATCCACCAAATGTTCATGGAAGATCTTTCTGTGTACCCAGCTCCTTTTCAGCTTGTCGTCACCAAAATGATAAAACGAATCCACTGGTGAGGAAAGTATGGAATCATCAGCAAAATAAGGTTTTAAAGCACTATGGGATTTTGTTTTGGTGTCATAGACCTGGCCATCAAACTTTTGGTAAAAAGAAAACGAAAGTGGCAGGTAGGTATGAGGAGTTTGAGCAAGGGCTGTGCTATTCATCCATAAAGAGAAACCCAGCATCAGCAGGATGACGTATTTTTTATCAGGCATTCACGGCTACTTTTTCGTCCAATTCTTCAAATATGGAATTATTGCTCTTAAACTCAGGCACCAGTAGTTTCATCTTCTTCACCACTTCTTTATCCTGGTAAAGGCAGGCAGTATGGATGAGGGATTGTATCTTTGCACTTACCTCGTCAAAATTATTAGGCACCACTTTAGCGATCATGATCTTCTGATGATGGGTGGGGATGGTATTCTCCAAGTCATTTAATAATTCTTCGTAAAGCTTTTCTCCGGGTCTTAAACCAGTGAATTCTATTTTGATATCCTGATTGGGAATGAAGCCAGAAAGCCTGATCATCTTTTTCGCCAGCTCCACAATTTTGATGGAATTCCCCATGTCAAAAATGAAGATCTCTCCCCCTTCACCCATAGATCCTGCCTCCAGCACCAATCTGCAGGCCTCTGGTATGGTCATGAAATAACGGGTAATATCCGGATGCGTAACGGTAACTGGGCCGCCCTTCTGTATCTGTGCCTTGAACCTTGGAATCACCGATCCATTTGATCCCAATACATTCCCGAAACGGGTGGTGATGAATTTGGTTTTTATCCTGATCCCGTTGTTGATCTGAGCCGTTTTATGGTAGATGATGTTGTTGAAGAAAGATTGCACATAAATCTCGGCGATTCTTTTGGATGCCCCCATCACATTGGTAGGATTCACGGCCTTATCCGTGGATATCATCACGAATTTAATCACCTGGTATTTAACTGAAAGGTCAGCAATGACCTTGGTTCCACCAACGTTGGTGCATATCGCCTCTGAAGGATTATTCTCCATCATGGGAACATGCTTATACGCCGCTGCATGGTAAACATAGTGAGGTTTGAAAGTCTCGAAAAGGAACTCCATCCTTTGCGGATTCTTCACATCCCCTATAAAAGCGATGAAGTTGTTAAAGATGCTATTGTCCTGCAGCTCTAACTGCAACTCATGCAAGGCTGTCTCTGCCACATCGTTCAAGATGATGAGCTGAGGTTGGAATTTAGCCAGTTGCCTCACAATCTCACTCCCTATAGAGCCCGCGGCACCGGTGACCAGCACTCTCTTTCCTTTGATCTGCTCCTCAATCAAGCCCTCTTCTATTACAATGGGTTCTCTCTCCAGCAGATCATCTATCTTTATATTTTTGATCTGGTTCACTTTAAAGGAGCCATTGACCCATGTTTTGGTAGGAGGCACGCTCAATACTTTCACATTGTGGTCCAGGCAAAGATCCACCGCCCTGTTCTTCCTTTCAGGTGTGATATTGTGGGACGTCAAAATCAGATCGTTGATGTTCTCCAACTCGATGATCCGCTCCAGATCATCCGTATGATAAATCTTCACATTGTCCACCACTTTGCCCTTTTTCCTGGGATCATCGTCCACAAAAGCCACCACGCTCATATTGACATTCGGATCAGTGTCCAGGGTCCTCTTGGTGGCCACACCGGTCTCGCCCACTCCATAGATGACCACCCTCCGTTTGTCCAGTTTCATATTCTTGATGTACATGAAGAAATATTTTACCAGCACCCTGTAGGTGATCAATAACACAAAGCTGCACAGGCCGGTGATCACCACCACCACATTGGAGATGATGGGTGGTTTATTGAAGGTATACAGGAAAAGGTTCCAGAGGATGAAAAAAGCATTACTGACGGAGATGCTGAACAAGATTCTGAAAGAGTCCTGTGCACTGGTGTACCTCACGATGCCCGCATAGGTCTTCACGTTAAAGAAAACGATGCAATTGATCCCCAGAAAAATCAAAGTATTCCTGCTTAGTTCCTGAATGGAAATGTGTGAAGCCTCAAAATTGAAACGTAAAAGATAAGCGAAAACAAGGGAACAGCCACAAAGGGTGAGGTCTATGCAGAATATCAACCACCGGGGTACAATGTTTATTTTTTTAAACATATGAAATCATTATAACAGCCCCAAATATACTATTTGTTTTTTTGGACTGTGCGAAAAAATAAAGTGCAAAGTAAGGACCAAACTTGTTGTTATACGTTGCAACTTGTATTTCAATGGGGTACATGACGATTTTCAAAAAGCTTTTGTGCCCCCTCCAGTTTCAGACGAGCAACCCCATATAATCCCACCAGCAGGCCAAAACAGACATAAACCACCCAAGTAGCAGCTGAAAAGATCAGCAAAAGGTTGAAGAGGAGCTGCAGCAACGCATATAAAAAAGCCACTCCCACGTGAGGCCATGCTCTTTCATTTGCCAAATACTGGTAAAAGTGTGAACGGTGGGCCTCAAATATATTCTCTTTTCTGATTATCCTACAGAAAATTGTTGCAACGGCATCTAAGCCATAAACTCCTAACAATAAAACCCATTTGAAATCTTGTGTTGCCACGATTAATGTCCCGATAAAAAAACTGATAATTAAAGCCATGGTAATACTTCCTACATCGCCAGCAAAAGCCTTTGCTTTTTTACGAAGATTAAAATAACCGAATACTATTAAAGAGGCTATTAATAAATAAAATATGTTTTCGTACAATAATTGAATACCTAAATATTTTTGAACGTATAAACAGCTGCCAACTGCTACCAAAGAATATAAAACAGTTATCCCGTTAATGCCATCCATAAAATTGTAGGCGTTAATGATGCCAATAATTACGATGAGAGAAGAAAGAATTAAGAGACAAGATGCAAGACTAAGGAGCAAAGAGAAAGGAATGTTTTGGTTAATAAAAATTTGGGTTAACAATAGTAAAACTGACACTAAATGTATTCCTATCCGAAGTTTATTATTGAGGGTCATTACATCATCTAAAAAGCTGATGGTGGCAATAGCTAAAACTCCAATGGCTAAATAATAATGATTGGGTTCAAAAATTATGATTCCTATGATAAAAGCTAAAGGAAAGATGATTCCTCCTCCTCTTAATGTTATTTGATTATGAGAGCTCCGTTGGTTTGGTTTATCTATGATGTTGAAGTGGTTTGCTATTTTGAAGTAAAGTAACTCCAAAATAAAAAAACAGAAAATGGAAATGAAGAAATAGGTCACTAGCTAGCTTTAGATGGGCTAATTATCTTTTTTAATTGATAGTTTTTGCTCTAATTTACCATTGTGAAAAACACAAATAGTTTCATAAAATTTATAAGAACTAGAAATATTCAAAATGCTATTAAATTATTATGTTTCTATTCAATAAAAATGAAAAATTACACTCTACACAAAAAAAAATATCTCAAATATATAAAGAATAAAATAACCAAAAAAAGGGCTGTTTTATGAACTTTTACTATTGATGATCATATAGTGATGGTATAGTGATCGCATAGTTAAAGTTAGATGGCAAATTAGGCTTTAGTTTTATAAATAATAAGGTTGTTTAGATTTTAAATATTCATGATTAAATAATTATTACAACTTATATTTTTCAATTAAAAGAACTAATGGTTTTTCTAAGTTCTGCTCTTGAGATTATAGGTAATTCTTTACCTAAGACATTTTTTATTTTGTGATTGGAAACTACATAGTTTTCAGTCAGCTTATTTAAATGTTCTCTATTTAAAGGAAGACTAAATACATCGCCTATTTTAGCAAGAGATTGATTATTTTAACAGGTATAGCCCAAAGATTAGGTTTAAGGTAAAGCGATATTTCTTTCACCAGTTCCCATCATCTACTATTCAATTTTCCTGCCCATTCCATTAATAAAGAAACCCGAAAAGCCATAAAGGGATTTTATTTTTGAAACCATACTCTATATCGTCTGCAGCGACAAAAGCATTCAGTGATTCTTTTATTTGTCGGTCATTTTTATTTTTTCCTCCTATTTCAAAAGTATATTTCTCATCAATTAAAAAATCGCCATTTTCTGTATAGCTCAATTGATGATGATAAGCAAGCTGATTAGCAAAAAAAGTTTCTCTAATATTTCCAACATTGGCATTTTCTTTACTTAATGTGAAAATAAGGTTGGTATTCTCTAGGTAAATCTTGCTTGGTTTTTGTAGTCTGCTGATTCCATTTGCATCCTTAAATAAATTTCTTGTTAAACCAATTTCATCTAAATAATGTAAGTAAGATAACAGAGTAGCTCTGTTGATTCCTATTTTCTCACTTAATTTGCTCACGTTAGGAATAAATGGAACTGATTCTGAAATAATCACCAATAATTGTTTTACTTTTCTGATGTAAGATAATTCAACTGCTCTCAATAAAGGTAGTTCGATTTCTAAAATCATATTGATTACTTCCCCTAAACGAATCTGATATAATTCTGGTTGTTCTTTATAAAATGGATAATAGCCTTGCTTTAAATACTGATCAAAATATTGAAAAGGTTTAATTACTTCATTAATCAAACTTGCTTCCTTTAAATGGTTTTCTATTAATTGATTTAATGAAAGCTGCTTAAAAATAATACCCGTTTCCAAACCTATATACTCTCTAAAAGAAAATCCCTGCATGTGATATACAACTGCTCTTCTACTCAAATCTGCTCTTGCATTCAGTATTTCTAGCAAGGAAGAACCGGTAAAAACAATTTTTAAATTAGGTTGATCATCATAAATATTTTTGACTATCCGTTATTATAAACATTTTTATACCAAGGAGCTTGCACTGTAGCAATAAGTAGCCTGTCAAACAGTTTTTCTCCGAAATATCTTCTGTTGAACTTGTAGCAGTATTCATCCAAATAGTTTTGCATATAACATTCCTTAATACCATGATGAATGCCAAGGAATAATCTTTTAGCATTACTTATAGCCTTGTGTACCCACGGAAAGACCTTGTCTATCTGCTTTTTATCTTTCACCACCACTACTTTGTGCTCATTTACAATTTTGTTGAGCTTGCTGTAGCTCTTAAAACCGTCAGTCATCACCGTTGCTTCTTTATTTATCTGATGAGCTACCTCATATTCAATGCCTATAGCCGTTAAGCTGTCAATTACCGTCATTTTCAGGTGCTTTACCTTTCTTTGGGCACCATCTCCCTGGTCCTCTACAGGGATAGATTCTACCGCCACCAATACTGTAGCCTGTTTACTGCTCCCTCTGCCTTGTTGGTTTTTGTTCGATTTCTTCCCTGCTCTTCGATCTGTTGTCTCAAAGAAGCCTTCATCTAGCTCAATGTATTCCTTCAATTCATATTTGCTGTCTCTATGGCGCATAGAAAGACGTATCTTATGAAGCATGGCCCAAATAGGCTCATATCTCTTGTGGCCAAGCTCCCGCTGCATTTCCAATGCGGAGATACTTTTTTTGGTGCTGGTCAAAAAAGCCATGGCCGTAAGCCAATATCTAAAGGGAAGCTTGCTCCCTTCCATCACTGTTCCGCTACGAAGGGTAGTCCTGAATTTACAGGATTTACATTCATATTGTGTTAGTGTCTGTTGCCAATAATGGTCTTTACAGCCACATTTCTTACATACTACACCCTGCTGATCCCGTATCGCCTTGAATTTCCGAATACAGGTCTCTTCGTCCGGATATTGAAGAAAAAAATCTGATAGTTTCATAATGCTAATTTACTAATTTATTTAGTATTACGGATAGTCATTTAAATATTTTTGATTTCTTGCGCCCAGCCTGCATATTTATGCACTTCATCTAAAAAAAGATATTTCCCCCCCTTTTTTACAAACTCTGTGGCTAATTCTACAATAGAATGGGTATTAAACCACAGCGTATCTAAACTTACATATAAGGTTTCCGCTAAAGAATCACTTAATTTCAACTTAATATATTGCAATAAAAGAGTGGTTTTACCTATTCCTCTTGCACCCTTTATTCCAACTAGCCTAGCCTCCCAATTAATTTCTTCCATAACCGAACGCACAAAATCAATTTGGGTTAATCGTAATTTTTGTTGGTATTTTTCAAATAGATCATCCATTATTGCTTATTCTATTAAACAAATATAACTAAATTTTGTTTATTAAGGTAGACAATATTAGGAAGATAATACCTATTACTATAATAAATTAATTATGTTGTATAAAGGCACAAAGCTTAAAGCTAATTCGCTGTCTATTAAATATTTATTCTAATTATATGTGAAATTAATTGATAGACTCATATAAGCGAATTATAATTTTTAGAATTTAAGCAATAGTAGCCTCATTTAAATTTAAGAGTGCGTTCGTCTAATTTGAATAATTGTTTGAAGGAGGAATGGAAGGAGGAAAGGTGGAATGGAAGGAAGGAAATTTGGAAGGTGGTTCTGCTCGTTTGCTCTGCTTTGTGGATTTCCATGCGATAGGCATCCTTTCATTTCCGCGTCATCCTGGGTGCAGCGAAGGATTTCCGTGGGGAGGATGATGCCGTCAACTTTGTGGTGTTCGTTGCTCTTAATTGGACAAGGAAAATTTTTAACAGCCCTTCCCTTGCAGAAACAGGCAGTTCTTTTTTTGACACCTGCTTTATCTTGGAATTATCAACTACATAATTTTCCATTAGAAACTTTTTTAAGATCGTGGGCTTTGCCTGAGGTGGATGATGGCCCCGGTATTTTCTAAATCAATTCGTTGATTGGGCTGATACCTTAAAGACAGGTCTTGAAGATGCTTATTTTTTTGGTATCCTTTCAGATTTTGTCCTACGAAGCCTTTTGCTCCTGTTGAGCGGAAGCTTTAACCTGTCCCCTATTTTATAAACCTCCCGGTGTTTTAACATGTAAGTGTTTGATACCATCCTACAAATTTGTTTGACAGTAACAAAAAACATTGGTTTTTTATAATGACAAACAATATGATAAAATCAGTTTTAATAGCATTAATCAAACTTGCTTGGGTTAGTGAGAACCAGCGAAGAAGAGGTTATATGATGGTCCTAATATATCGCCTGAGAGCAAGAAAACTTTATGACCATCGGCTCTTCTTCAGAAAAACACCTATTTTTCCAAACGAATGAGTTTCCCATTATCCTTTGGGAAAAGAAGAAATAGTTTTATGCAATCCTTCTATCGCTTTAATGGGCAATTCTTTTCCTAAAGCATTTTTTAGCTTTTGATTGGAAACGATATAATTCTCGGTTAGCTTGTTTAAGCGTTCGGTATTTAAGGGCAGTTTGAGCACATCGCCTAATCTCGCCATTGATTTGATCACTAAAGATGGTACAGGCCAGAGCTTGGGCTTAAGTTTTAATGTATATGCAATCTCACTGACCAATTGATTGGTGGACATGCTTTCGTCATCGGCTATCTGATAAATACCTGATGGAATTTCTCTTTCTAAAAGCTCTTTGATGGTAAAGCATAGGTTTTCTATACTTAAAAAGGAGCGCTTGTTTTCGAAAGCAGCTAAAGGGTAGGGAATACCTTTTTTAACAAACTGATACAATAAATTTAAATTCCCCTTATTCCCCGGGCCATGAATCATACAGGGGCGTAAAATATAATATGATTTTCCCTCCGGCAAAGGCTGCGCTTGGATATATTCTTCTGCCATGAGTTTGGACTTGCCATAATGGGTTTGGGGATTTGGTATTGTCTCTTCAGTTAGAGTGTCCTCCACTGAATCCGCCACTGCTTTTACAGAGCTGATGAAGATAAACTTTTTAGCCTCTGATTTTAGAAAGGTATCATAAAGCTGTTTTGTCAATTCGAAATTGGCTTCGTAATAATCTGAAGGTTGAGATACTTTTTTAAGATCGTGGGCTTTGCCTGAGAGATGGATGATGACCCCGGTATTTTCTAAATCAATTTGTTGATTGGGCCGATACCTTAAAGACAGGTCTTGAAGATGCTTATTTTTTAGGTACCCTTTAAGATTTTGTCCTACGAAGCCTTTTGCTCCTGTGATGATGATTTTCATGATAAAGAAGGCTTAAAACTTATTTTGCAAATAAATACAGCTATAATTATTTTTGTTCAATGTGTTTTCGTTCTGCTCATTCATTGATCCTTTTTAAATAAAGTTTTGCCCTTTCTGTAAGTTTATATTTTTGTAACCTGCTATTCGGCTTTTCCGGAATAGTCTGCACAATCAGGCCTAAAGAAATGGCCGGGTGGATGTAATTATCTCTAAAGGTAGCCCTGTGTTTTATTCCCAATTTTGCCCGCATCTCTCCCGAAGAATACGCTCCACTTGCTAATAACTTGAGCAGATTCATCACTGGGTCGGTGACTGGGTCGGTGTAGGCTAAATAATGTGTTGATAGGGGTACAGTTACCTCAAATACGGTTAACTTAGAAAAGTCAAAAACAGCTGAACCATTGCCATTTTCTTTTAACTCTTCCTTTACCCGGGTAACTCCCCTGCTAAAGCGGTTTACATAGCCTAAAATCTTCATCGCTTCTGCAATTACCGGATTGCGATAATCGTTTACATTGGGAAAATTCTCTGGCCGGGCATTGCCATATAAGCCCCCCGCATTCATCAATTCTATGCGGTTTGGGTATTCATAAAAACGAATAGGTGTGTGCGATTCATAGTCGCGATGCATTACCGCATTCATCATTAACTCTCTTATAGCCCATTCCGCATAGTTTTTAACTGTTTCTTCCCTTAAAGCACTTACGGGTACCGGTTGTTTTTTTATCAATGCCGTTTCTATAAATGTATCCAGTTTGGCAAGCACAGTGAATAAACTTCCGGAAAACTTATGTTCATTATTGATTTCTGCACCGAGGCCAATACCTCTAAATTGTACATATTGGATATATGCACCGAAAATAAAGTGCTCCGGATTGTTGCCAAACAGGAGGATTCCTGCATGAGTCGGGCAATTAAATCTCAAATCAAAAAAACGTAAAGAAGCCAGTTGTTCTTCAATGCTTCTGGTATCTTGTTCTAAACTTTCCGGGGCAATTGCTTTGGGAAGATAATATTGCACAAAGGCTTGCAAATTCAAATCTGCCAAAGTAGCACCTAAACAAGGACGTGTATCAAAAGTAGTAGCAGAAGAAATACGTTTCTCAATTAAAATCCGCTCTTCGGCTTCATTGGCTACTGCTTTTCTTGGACCAACTCTTACCCAAACCTTACCTTTATACCTCACTGTCGGAAATAATGAAGGTAAAACTTCTACTACTGCGATATCTCCGTCTTCAAAAGAAAAGTAGGCAATGTTTATTTGAGGTTGGGGGAGTATCAATCCGTCTGACCTTAAACCACCTAAGTTTTTAAGCCATTCGTCTGTAACCTTTAGTCCTGATAAACTGCCATCATCCTGCACCCCAATTAATAAATAACCTGGCTTTTCATTGCTGGATAAATCATTAGCGAAAGCACAAGCAGCTATACCAAATTTATCGGTATGATTGGTAGAAACTGTCCGCTCTATACGGTCAGTTTCTAAATTTTTTACCAATGCTGCTAATTGTTCTTTACTGATCAAAATATTTATTGATTTCTCTCAAATATAGAAAGAAGGCCTTATATTTTATACTAAGGTGGAAATGTGATGAAGAATGAGTTGATAAGGCTTGAGATTAATTCAAAAATTGATATTGTAGTAGGTTTAGACTAAGAAAATTTATGAAGATCGTGGGCTTTGCCGGATAGGTGGATAATGGCTTCTGAGTTTTTAAACTGATTTCTTGGTTTAGTTGGGATCTTAATAATAGCTTTTGGATGTTAAAATCTGACAGATACTCAACAAGGTTTTGTCCGACGAAGCCGGAGGAGCCGCTTAGTGTAAGATTCATTTTTTCAAAAATCCCCACCATTTTATGAGATATTTGGAATAAACAAAAAACTTGTTGGTATACAGCCCATTTATTTTATGAGCTCTAATTATTTCTTCATTTAATTGTAAAACACTTTTAATTCCAGAAGTACTGACACCTCCTACACGCATCTTTACCCATAAATCTTTAACATAATTATATCTAATTTGGTTTTTCAATATAAATCTTAAAAGAAGTTCAAAATCACCAGCTATTTTCAAGTCGGTACGGTAATCACCGAATTTTTTAAATAATTCTCTTTTCACATAGAAGGTTGGATGTGCGGGCTGAAAACCGAATTTGAACATCCATGATTTAAAAAATTTTGAAGAGTAAAATCTAACAGGAATTGAAATATCGTTTCTTTTAACAAATTGAACATCTGAAAAAACAGCTGCTACTTCTGAATTTTCAAATTCTTTTACTATTCTTCCAACAACCTTATTATCTGCTAAAGTATCGTCCGAATTAAGAATGCCAATTATATCCCCAGAAGACAATTGAATGCCTTTATTAATCGCATCATAAATGCCATTATCATCTTCCGAAAGATATTTTAAATGGTCATATCCTTTGATAATTTTTAAAGTATTATCTTTTGAACTCCCATCAATTATGATATGCTCAATTGGCTTATAGGTTTGATTTTTAACTGAATCAATGCAACTTTTTAAAAACAATTCAGAGTTATAAGTAACGGTGATGATAGACACTCTCATAAAGCTACCTTAATAAAAGAATCGGCAGATACTTAATCAAATTAAATCTGAACTTTAGTTTCGTAAGCAGGCTTAAATTACTAGTTACGTCAGAAGCTATTGAAACATTATTATCGTGTTTTCGGTAAAGTGTAAGCTTTTGCGGTATAAAGGTAGATTTAAAAAATACATCTGCCACAAACCCCAGCCATATGTCATGCATAGGAATATCTTTTGGAAATGGTAATGCTTTCGTCAATAATCGTTTACGAAAAGCCATACAGCATCCAAAGTAGGTATTTTTTCTTAAGTTTTTAATAATGCCAGATCCAGATCCTACCAAATCAAAATAAGATTGAATGAGGACTCTTCCCTCCGAATCGATAATACTGCAATCACAAATTACCAAATCACTCTTATCAAGGGCTTCGACCATCACTTTTACTTTGTCTTCATGCCATATATCATCTTGGTCAGACATAAAAATATAGTTTCCAGTTGCATGATTTATAGCATTTTCGAAATTAAAAATAGGATTTCCAAACTTCTGATTTTCAAATATTATGATCCTTCTATCCTTAAAATTTTTCAATAATTTTATGGTGTCGTCCGTTGAAGAGTCATCAGAGATTATAATTTCATCATTAGAACCTATTTGAGATAAAATCGATTCCATTTGTTGATTTAAGAAATTTGCTCCGTTATATGTGGCGATGCAAACTGAGATTCTTTTCATTTGATTTATGATTTCTGTTGAAAATTATCCTTATTTTGTGTTCGTCTCAAATATACCCTAACATAATAAAAATCCTTTAATTTAACTGATAGCTTTACTGCTCTTAAAAAAGTGGTAAGATAATAGCTTAAATAACCATTTCTTTCACTTTTTAGAGCTTCAAATGCTCCTGTCAAGTAAAGATTATATCTAAATTTAAAAGCAGGGATGTCTAATTCATTATTACTTGAGAGATTATGAATTAGGTTTATGGGCAATAACACAAAAGTTGAAATAAATTTTCTAAGCCTATTAACAAATACAAAATCACTAAAATAAAGCGGAACCTTCGTATCGTAGCCACCGGCTCTATAAAACAGATCCGTCGATAATAATAATCCACTATTTAAAAAGGTGAGATTATCTAATTTATTTGTTCCCGTATTTATGTGATTAAGCAAATATCCTTTTTTAAATCTATATCCCCCTGGGGATATCAATTGTCCATCATTATACAAATGCATTGAATATAAATGAGAAACTGGAAATTGTGCTATTTGAAACTCAAGGTTACTAAAGAAATTGTCTGGCAATAGGGTGTCTTGGTCTAAAAGCAATAGCCATTTTTTCTCGTTTTTCTTAGCTACTTCAGCCCCTTTATTATAGGCTATACTTACGCCAAGATTTCTATCATCGTGTATGTAATTTATAGATGGATATTTCTTAGCATTAAGGTCGCTATGAGGTGAATTGTCATAAATTAAAATTTCGATATCACTATTGCTTGCGATTATAGATTTAAAAGAAACTGAATCATTTAGTTTTTGCTTATATAAAACAATAACAATTTGTAAATCTTCTTTCTTAAAACTCATCTATGAAGTTACTATCTGTCTGTCTATTTTTTCATTACAATCATCTCTTAATAAGGAATACATTGTCACTATTGCCAACATTCCGGTTGAACTTACCAAGAGAGGATTAGTTCCTACGATAAAGAGATAAGCAAAATATGCTAATATTAACGGTTTGTTTTTGGTATTAATACGATTATTATTATATAAATAAATGACTGGGTAAAATATCAAAAATAATAAAATTAATGCTATAGGAAATCCAAACCATCTTATTAGGTCAAAATATGTCAGTTCAGTTTGACTTACATTTGAATCATTACCTGAGGAATAAAATTTACTCCCTAACCCACTTCCCCAAAGTAAATATTGAGGGTTTTCTTCAAAAAGCTTCATGTACGAATTCAAGTGTCCGGATTTAATTTCCGTTGATGGGTCGGTTTCCCTAAATGATAAAGTACCAATAAATGAGAATAGAATAAATAAAAATAAAATGGAGGTAAAAATTAAAGGGGCTTTATTTCTTTTTTTGATTAAAAAATCAAAAATAAAATAAACAACTATAAGTACATCAGACAAGATGTTTGCTCTTGTTCCTGATAAAAAAAGAGTAAAAAAGAAGCAGAGAATGATAATGAAATTTAATAATTTTCTCCTTTTATTGAAAAAGAATTGGCTACAGTAGTACGCTAAAGGGAACACTAATAATGGAGAAGTCCTGTAAAATAACATCAGTACTTCATACCCGTAATATCCACGATGTGAAAATTTAGCAACATCCTTAATAGTAACGTAGTTATTTATCTCTAAAATATTGTTAGGATTGATTGTTATCAAAATATAAATTGGAATAATAATTAAAGGGATTAAAAAGCAACATTTTATAAGATAGGGCGATAAAATTAATCTCAGATCTATTGTTATGAATATTAAAAAGATAACCAGAAAAGATTTAATGAAACCTATTGCAAATGTTTGATCATCCATATTGTTTTGCGAAATTGCTACACAAATTCCAACTAAGGGTATAAGGAAAAAAATTATACAATTAATAATTATATCTCTATTAAATCGAATTGGGGTAACTGTTTTGAGAAAAATCCATATAAGGAAAATGAGAACAAATAACGGTACCTTAAGATGAAATATCAAATCCCCCGGATCTATAATAAGAACGGTAATGAGGATAATAATTAAGAATTTAATAATCTTTCTAAGCATATCCCTTCAAAAGGTTAGGCAACCTAAAAATCAGTTTATTAAGACTAATTAATTAGCTTTTTAATTCCTGCTAAATAATTCTTCGCAAAATTTTCAGTGCGGTTGTTCAAATATTTTTGTAGGTATTCAACATTGTGGAGTATTTGTGCATCTTCTTTTATAATGTCTTCCAATATAATGGCCAGCTCTTTTGGGTTCTTAGGATCAAAATAAATCCCATTTTTCGGATTCTGCTCCTTATGTACAGTTATATTTGATAAAACTAATTTTTTACCTATACTTTTTGCTTCTTCTACAGTAGAACTCCATCCTTCAAACAGGGAAGGATTAATTACACATTGGCTTAAAGTCAATAAATCCAACACATCTTTATAAGGAATTAAGCCCAAGAATAGGATGTTTTTTTCCAAATCATGTTCGATTACGTAGTCCATTAAAAACTGTATATGGTTGCTTCTACTTCTAAAATCTTTCATTAAACCGGAGGTGACCAAGAGCGGATTCAACCCCTTCTTCTTAAGCAAATTAATTGCTTCAAATACAACCCTATGATTTTTGTGAGACCAGAATTGATTGGGCAAATAATAGAAGGGGCGATCGATATTGTATTTTATTTTAAACGCATGCTCTTCTGCCTTAGATAAAGTATGATCTAGTTGCCTAATAGGTTGGCTTACGAAATGAAGAATATTAACCTTGTCCGAGAGATCATTGTATGGCAACTTATAGTCTTCAAATGCTGACTGGCTACTTAAAAAAATCCGGTCACTTTTGGTAATCAAACGGTGTAAAAATTTTTTCGTCGCTTTCATTTCCTTATCATTCCATAATTCTGAAAAATGCAGATGTTGGAAATCCATTATCCAGTTTATAGTCTTCACCCTTCTAGATATAAAGCTCGAATGACTAACAATTTCAATATGATGTTTGACTAAAAGTTTATTTAAAAGAGGATTAACATTAAAAAGTTTTTCGGAAATTTTATCAATAAACCATAAAAGAGAATTGCGAGTTAAGATATTTGTTTTAACTATTTTTATATAAGGTTTAAAAACATCAATGTATTCCTGCGATAAATCCGCAGGTATAAATAATATACACTCCAGATCTTTTTTTAAAAATTTGTCGATAGCAAAAAAAAGATTTCGGAAATAATTTATTCCCCCTTTATAGCTTGTAGGATAATTCATTAAAAATCCTATCTTAATCATTTTTTAGATTTTTATAATATTTAACATACGATTTAATTCCTTCGGATAAACTTACTTTGGGAGTCCAATTATATTTTTTTAAATGACTAATATCGGCCCAGAAATACATTGGATCACCTATCCTTACCTCATTATTAAAATTGATTTTTAAATTTGTGCCGATTTCCTCTTTTAGTAAATTTAATAACTCCAAGATTTCTATACGTATGCCGCTCCCGCCATTCACAATATCAAAACCTTTAATTTGTATACCGAATTGATATATTAACGAAACAGCATCATCTACGTGGATCCAATCTCTGGTTTCTTCTCCAGTCCCCCAAAAGGTCACATCTTCGGTCTTACAGTTTTCTATTTTTTTGCAAGCATCATACAACAGCTGTTTCTTTAAACCATCTCCGTATATAGAAAAAAATCTAATAACTCCAATGTTAAGTCCAAAGTTTCGATTATATGAAAGACACAACTCCTCCGCAATTTTTTTATGGAAGCCATAGGGGGAAATTGGTGTTGAAACCAATTCTTCTCTGATAGGTAAGTCTGGTAAACTTCCTTGCACCGCCACACTAGATGGATATATGAACTTGGATCTTGGGCTTCTCAATCTAATATATTCCAATACGGATAAAGTACTCTGAACACTTTTTTGAAAATCTTCATAAGGGTTGGATTTAGAGTATCCCACAGATCCGCTTCCTCCACAATGCACAATAATATCAAATGCTTGGTTGATATTAATTAATGTTTCAAATGTGATGGTAGATTCCACCCATTCATCAATCCCCCATTTTTCATACTCTTCTACATACCATTTTCCATGTCCTATGCCTATAACATGACATTGCTCTTGTTTAAATTTTTTTGCTAGATGCCGCCCCAAAAAACCATAAGCGCCTGTTACTAATACTTTCATTCTTGGCAAAGGTAATATTTAACCGTAAAATTTATCTTATTGGATATATTTTATGATTAATGTAATATCATAAATCTCCAAATTTAAAGGATGCTGAGTGGTATAACAAGGGCATTTGTGTGCCTCCATCTTTCAAATATTTAAGATATCTTTCCTCATCAATAAATTCCGAATGGATTTCAAGTTTACCAACAAGCCATTTCTGAGCATCAAAATCGTAGGTTTTTACAATCCTTCCCGGATTTCCTACGACCATGCTAAATGGTGGAATATTCTTAGTTACCACCGTTTTTGCTCCGATTATAGAGCCATGTCCGATAGACACGTTTCCTATTACAGTCACATCATAACCGAACCAACAGTTGACACCCACCCGGATTGATTTATTGAAACTATTACCAGACAACGCATAAGGAATTAGCGGGTTATCAAATCTATGATCGCTGCATATAAAGGAACATTTGTTCCCGAAAATAGAATAATCACCGATAAAGATTGATTTGCCCACTGAAAAAAAACAATCTCGCCCAACGTAAACATTAGATGATATAATCAATTGTATATCCTTTTCTTTTCTATTATTTATTGTAAAATAGGTGTTATCGCCGATGGTACAATTATCCTTAATAAGGATATTGTCAAGTCCCAAAAACTGCACCCCTGACCCAAAAAGACATTTTTTTGAAATGCTTTTTGAGAATGTCCGTTTAAAAACGCCTCTATACCGATGAACGAGTAACTTTACACTATTTAACATCTTCATTAAGTTTATTTATGGCCCGTTCTATCGGGCCATAAAATCGAATTTTCATCCCAGGTTTTTAGCTTCTGTATGACAGCTTCACACATTACCTCACTTTGCAATGTCTCGTCAATCTTATTGATGTATATAAAACTCTTTATTCTACGCTCACTTAGCGGCATTATCACTTGTTTCGAGTAAAAATATTCTAAGCTAATCGAACTTGATGAAAAGACCGGATATATCTTACATCTTTTTATTAGTGTGGACCATAACTCTATTGGATACATGCTAAAGTTCAGATCGCTAATGATTCTCACATCATAATTTTTACGTAATCTATTGTAAAGTAAATCAAGCACCACATTAGATCCCCGCGGATGATTCTTTATAAAGACTGTGCTCCCTTTTTTTGCAGTATCTAATATAATCTCTTCATATAGCGTCAGCTCGTTTTCATGGCTTGAGAAACCTGAATTTGCAAAATTACTTAATAAATACAAATTACTTTCCTCGGAAACATTATTGAGTAGTCGATTACAATACGCCTGCAGATCTTGAAGCTCCTCCGACAGCTTAATAACTTGATCTGTTACAAATTTTCTAGTTGGAATAACAAGTTTTTTATCGGCTAAATACTTCCCGGACCAATCAATCGGCATTGATAAAAAAGAGTAATTGAACTTATACCGACTAGGGAAATGATTAAATAATATTTTTTTAATGAGAAATTTAAGGTACATCAATGGGGCCTTACTAAGGTCAGCGATTTTGATCTTCGTTTCACTTTCGTTGCCGACCAAACCAAATGAGTCGCCGTACTCTACATGAGTAGCTTTGGGGTATGTATTGAGGATTAGTTGTGTACCAAAGCTACCAAAGTCTCTTGCAATAAATATATTGTCAAACTCCAGAGCTTGTAATTTAGCTCGCAATTTCGCAATACAAGTAACATATTTATTGTTAGAAATAAGTCTCATTTCCTCTGTACCTATAAAAATTACACTCTTCCAGTTCCTTGTCGCAGCTAAATTATTAATTACTTTATTAAGTGCACTTTCATTTTCCTTTGGTGTACAAGTGTCATAGATAAGTAGGACAAGTTCACTAGTGCTTTTTAAAACTGTCTTTTCATACCAAAGCAATGAGATATACGCAGTGATAAACTGAGTAGCGCCTTGAACCGCTAAAAGTGAAATTTCAGTTTTTGAGTCCGTCATAACACCTATCTAGATAAATCTTTTTTACTTGTGAAAAAAGAAAGTAGAAAATTAAAATATTCAATTTTTAAGCGGTAAATAAAGAACAGGACTATCGAGCTTAAAAGAACGATGCCTGCTTTATATAAAATTGAAATGAGATTAATACCGTTATTACCAAAGAAATAGAAAACCGCACCACATACTATAATAAAATATAAAAAAGCAAGCATGTCCGACTTAACAACCTTGCTTTTAAATTTCATCCTCACGCCCACAATGATGTTCATTAATACATATGCCACTGCAGAAGCAATAGCCGCTGCATAGATCCCATAGATAGGAATCAAACACAAATTAAACAAGATGCTAGCACTACCGCCCATTATTGTTGACAGCCCACTCAATTTAGTATTTTTCTCTGCAATAATTACCGAGCCCAATATAGCGTTTTGTGCTGTTGCTATTACCCCTATCAAAATCAGAGGAATTAACGTGTAACCCTTCACAAAATCACCTTTGGTCATCAATATTAACACGTCCTTAGAAAAAACTGCAATAACGATAGCGAGAAAAAAAACCACAAACATAAATATTTTATGAATCTTTTCTACAAAAGCGGGAAAGGTTGGCTTATTGTATTCCCGATAAATTTGTGGCTCAAAAGATCGATATCCACCTTGTATCACAATGGATAAGGTATAAGCTATTGTATAGGCTACCGAAAACACCCCTATGTCAGAAAGCGAAACATATCTTTCCAGAATAATACGATCTGACATGCTCATCAATAAATAACCGATCGCTCCTGGAATTAGAGGGAGTGAGAAGGTCAGGCTTTTTCTAATTGCACTTAGGTTGAAATTTACGTTCGAATATTTAAGAATTACACCTATATAAACTATTACGAAAGCAGCGTTCACAAACAATCTACCATAAAAATTCCCCAGAACACCCCATTGAAATTTTACAATTAATATATATGTAACGAGAAATAATAAAACTGCCCGTACAATATTTATAGCGACATACTTAAAGGCGTCTTCTCTAACCCGAAAAACAACCAGAGGAATGATGGATAATGCCTCACAGAAGTTATTTAATAAGAGCAATGAGAAAAATGGGTAAAAGGAAATTTGCAGATGAAAATAAGTAACTAACCAAGGTCCGAAAAGATAGCCAGTTATTAACAATAATATATTTATAAGAAGGATAGTTAAAAAAACGCTTCCGATAAGCTTTTTTTGTTCTTCTTTTGTTTTACACTCATAATATTCTCTGAGCAAATAGGTATTGAGCGCAAGAGAAGAAAAAACCAAAAGAAAAAACATTACCGAATTGGTATAACTTATTATTCCATAATCGGAGGTTGATAAATATAAAGTAAAAACAGGCAGTAAGATAAAGCTAATTAGCTTCGGTACTATCTCTCCAATAGAATAAATAACTGTGTTTTTTAATAATAAATTTTTACCCATCGAGACTTTCCCTAGGCGCTAGATTAATGATGAATAGCTTTAGCAGGATTTCCAACTACAACAACACAGTCTTCAACAGACTTGGTAACTATTGCTCCAGCTCCAACCACCGCGTTCTTGCCAATTGTCACTCCTGGTAGTATAATGGCATTTGCCCCTATCCAACATCCTTTCTCTAGAATTACTCCTTCGTCGGGATAGTATCCTTGATCAATTAACGGAATATCAATTCTATCAAAGCGATGGTTATTCACATATATATGAACTCCTGCACCAATCATCACATCATCTTCAATACGTATTGAAGTTTGCATTGGCATTATCGTTTCGCCAAAAAGCATTGTTCCCGGGCGGATAATTACACGGCTGCCTATTTCGATTTGCGAGCACCCTACCGCATAAGCACCAGCTCTGAACTGTGCGGAATCAGCAAATTTTCGAAATTTTTTTTTACATAGCTTAAGCATTTCATTCTGAAAATGGAGCTTCCAATGCGTGAAAGGGATGTCAGGCCCAATCCTATCGGTTTTAATGCAAAATTTTATCTTTTTGTAAATATCAATTATCAACATTCCAATTCGCTATATTTTCACCGGAATCAATTATATGCTTTCTCGCCAGTGGCAAACCGTCTCCCATAAAATTAAAAAGATTTGCTGTTGCTACCGCATTCACACCTTCCGTTTTCAGTCCTTCCATCAAATGCTTCTCGTTACCAGCACCTCCAGCAATGATTAACGGTACCCTTATCGACTTACTAATTTTATTTATTGTCTCAAAATCATAGCCAAAGCCAGTTCCATCCTTCTCAACTGAATTCAAATAAATCTCTCCTACGTTTAACTCTTGCAGATATTCGACATAATCTTCAAGAGATAATGCAATTTTCTTATTCGCATCATTTATAAAGACCTCGTTAACCCCATTATTGCTTTTGTAATCTATTGAAGCAACAATACTTTGTGCTCCAAAAACATTTACCAACTCCCTAACAAGCTCCGGATTTTCGAACAAGATACTGTTAAGCACGATTTTATCTGCTCCGCTTTTAAATAGTAATTCGGCATCTTTAATTGACCTTATTCCTCCTCCTGCTGCAATTGGAATAAAGACATCATCAACTAGTTTTGAAACTGTCAACGCAAAATTTTCTATAGACTTTTTCCCTCTAGTTGCATCTAAAATAATTAACTCATCTAAAGAAAAAGCTATTTTTCCGAACTTGTAATTCCTCTCCAGCCATGTCAAATTCCCAACTTTCTGCAAGCGAAAGTTTCGACTTTGGTTAAAATATCCATTGTCATAAATTAGTGAGAAGATTATTCGTTTCCTTAGCATTAGAACTTTTCTAAAAAATTTTTCAGAAGCTGTAAACCGTTTGTCTGACTTAATTCTGGGTGAAATTGTACTCCTGCTATATTTTCCTTTTCAAATGCAGCAATGAATTCCTCTCCATACTTACAAAAAGAAGGACAAATATCTGCGCTTCCAAACATTCTGTAACTATGCGTAAAATAAAAATCTGGATTTTCCTTTATTTCTCCGAATAACTTTGATTTAGCATTATAGGTTACTTGGTTAAACCCTACGTGGGGAACTTTTAGATCCCCCAATTCAGAAAACTTCCTCACTTTAGTCTCTACCATACCTAGACCTTCATTATATCCATCTTCATTACTAGATATTCCTAAAAGCTGCATACCCAAACATATACCTAAAATTGGTTTCTTTTCTTCAAAAACCATCTTCCTTAGAGAGACATCTATCTGATTTTCTTTTATTTTTCTTATGGCTTTACCAAAAGAACCTACACCGGGAAGAATTATTTTGTCTGCTCTCTGCATTTCCGAAAAATCATTCGACAAAACAATATCAGTTACCCCTAAATATTTAAAAGAGCTAGAAATGGATTTAATGTTACCCATTCCATAGTCAACAATTAACAGTCTCAAATTGCAAAATCTTCTCCAGGTACGAATTTAGGTTGCCAAATACCATCTACCTTCTCAAAAAGAGATTTGTTAGCATATTTGTCCAAAACGGCATCAAAACCTTCTTTTGTCATTTTATAATAATCCAGATATGTATCTATCAAATCATATGGATAAGAGTTATCATACATTTTTACCAAATTTAAAGCCTGATCTCTTGTCATCGATCCTCTTCTGATTTCGATCCCGGCGTCTTGTGTTGCCCTGCCAAAACCAAACTTCAAATACATCAAATAAGCATGAAGAGCGTATAGAGCTTGGTCATTTTGCGAAAAATTAGTAAAGGTGTCCGTATTACCTTCGTCCTTTTCAATTAAGCCACAATGCTCTTTGGCTACTACGTAATTTCTGTAAGAATCCCAGGACTCATAATATGACCAATGGGTAAATTCTAAACCCCCTTGACTTAGTTCTTCATCGGACGGAAATATAAAAAAAGTTAAATCTGCTTCTTTAATATCACCATCTTCTAAAATTCTTTTAAAAACTTTATCATGTCCCCCTTCCAGGTAAACACTTCGCATATAATCAACATTATATAAAGGATTATATTTACTTTCGGTCGATCCGCCGTATTCTATTTCTCCGTCTTCTCCATAAAACAATAAAGGTATTTTAAAATTGATAGCAGTTCTAATAACCGCGGTATGAATTGCAATTAACCATCCGTAATAAGGGAATCCTTTTTCTATGAAGCCGTATTTGTTTAACCTATCGAGAACAACCGGGTTTGTTGAAACATGTATATGATTAAATCCCGATTGAATAAAATTAAATAAGTTTTGATCACCTATAGGTAAAGATAAAGCCGGCTTTACTGTTACCGCTAAAGGGTTCATACCATACTTGTGCTTAAGCATGTATGCAACGTAAGAACCATCTTTACCCCCGCTCACAGGGACTATACAGTCGAAGTTTCCGGTGGTCGATTTATGTTTTTTCAACAAATCTTCCAGTTCTAGTTGACGTGGGCTCCAATCCATCGTTTTTTTTTCTTCCATCCACTGACAAGCTGTACACCAACCACGATCATCAAATGAAATTCTTGGTCGGGTTGACATATTTAGGCAATTCTTACACCAAAATATCACTTTATTATTCATATAATATATTTTTTATAGATCTAAGTTAAATACAAGTCCAGCCGCCATCAATTATTAAATTCTGCCCGGTTATATACGAAGCATCTTCAGATAACAAAAAGCTTACGGATGGCGCTATATCCTTCGGCAAGGCCATCCTTCTCATAGGTACTTTTTCTTCGTAATTCTTAACGAAACTCTCGGGCTGGTTATCAAAAACGCCTCCGGGAGACACACAATTTACTCGAACAGCGTGAGGCCCATAATATGATGCTAAATAACGAGTTAAGTTAATTAAGCCCCCTTTAATTGCAGAATAAGCAGCTGGCATAGTCATTTCGGTGTCCTTATATACAGAAAAATCAGGTCCTACCACCCCGTAAATTGAAGACATATTAACTACAGATCCGCTTTTTTGCATTTTCATAATCTCGAGCACGGCTTGAGACAGAAGAAAATAGCTATTTAGCTGATAGTCGATGTTTTTTTTCCAAGACAAATATGGGATATATTCAAATTTAAGACCCCAGTCGGCTGTACGTGGATATGCATTATTAACCAGACCATCAATACGCCCATAGGTTTCTATTATGCTTGCCATTGCACCTTTAACAGAGTCCTCATTTGTGATGTCACATCTTAATAGAGAGAGATTTTCAGAACTTTCGACAGCTATGTCGGCGTTAATTACAAACGCGCCCTGGCTTTTAAGGTGTCCGTCAATTGACCTCCCTAAGAGACCGCTTCCGCCTGTTAGAAGTATGATTTTATTAACTAATTTTTTCACTCTCCAAACAAATTTCTAAAATTTTTAACGATTCTAAGAACGTATTAAACGGAGGATTAGCTCCTTCCAGCATCCCTAAGAAATACTTCATTTGGGAAATATAAGTATCATAATAAGTATTATTAATAGTATAAGTCTGGCCTTCAAAGATACTATTCCCTTCGCTATCGATGATAGAGTTGTTCAATAAATTAACAGCGTAGGTTGTTTCACTGGTCACAATTTCGATTGTACGCTTTGTATCCCGCCGATAATAATTAAGAGTTATACAGCTAGTAAAGCTAGCATACAAAAATTGGTAATGGGCGTAATCTATGGCTGATATGCACAACGATGAATTGTTCCTTAGCGTACAAAAACTACGCTGTGGCATACCAAATAGCCAATACGTATAATCCAACTCATGAAAAAGATCGAGATGAACACCGCCACCCATTTCTTCGTTTGCACTATAAATCTTTTTAAAATCCTTACCTGGTCGCCAATCAGGCAGAAAGGATCCGCAATACACTGATACCTCTTCAATATTCGAAACTGTTGGTAGCAATTCAGTTTTGAGGTATTGCATGACCGGCAAGAACCGAAGGTTACAGGCCACATAAGAAATTACACCCGATTGTTTAATCTGAGCGGCAAGCTTATTTAAACCTTCGAGACGATGTGATATTGGCTTTTCGATAAAGAGAGGAATGCTATATTCTATTAATCGTTCTAATACTTCTGTATGCTTAAATGTAGGATTAGAGATAATAGCAAAATTTAAATCCAAAGGTACTTCCGCCCAATGATATAGGTCAATTATCCTTGAATCTTCAGAAGATTGGTTACCTGATTTTAAAGCATATATTGTTGTATTTGGCCTTAACGACCTTAAGGCTTGGAAATGCTTTTGAGCTATTGAACCGAATCCAACAAACAGTACCTTCATATCTCGATGTCCAGTTTATTATGCTCTATTAAATAGCTTAAGAACTCAAAATCAATAGGGTGGTCAAGGTCAAAACAAATATGATCCATCGCAAAAACCAAGGATTTGTCAGTTATAGGACTTGTGAGTGTCATATCAAAAAACCTCCTTCTATACCAATAAAAAGAAGCATTTAGGTCATACACTTTAGGAGCCGATTGCCGCGTCATGATGGAACCGTCTTTTGCCTTCTTTACCAACTTATAAAAGCCATTCGGATGCTCCTCCACCATATTAAAATAAGGATTTCGTGCGGCATTATTAACGGAAAACAGCGTAAGTGAATCCTCGTTATTTTTAAACAAGTCAAAGGCCATTTCCAAATCTTCAAGTGTTCTTAAAGGAGAAGTTAAATCGAGATCCAAAACATAGTCATACTTGTCTTGAATTAAACTCTCCTCATACACAACTAAATCTCTAATGGTATCAATCTTACCGGCGGTATCGCTTGCCAAATAACCCGGGCGCCTATATTGCGTTAACACACCGCAATTTTCCGCAGCTTTCCTTATTTGATCGTCATCGGTAGATAACGCTATTTTAGCATTCATTTTAGATGCAAGGCGTAGTGCACACTCAATAGTGTAAGCAATAAGTGGTTTTCCTGCTAGAACTCGGATGTTTTTACCTGGTATCCCTTTTGAACCTCCTCTGGCACAAATTGTAATAAGAACTTTCAATTAGTGTAAATTAATATGTTTAATATCTTCCTGAGCTTTAACAAAATCCTGATATTTACCAATATCTAACCAATAACCTAATAAAGGAAAATGTACAAGACTTTGTTCTTTTTCTTCAATTAACAAATCCATTAAATCTGTAGCATTAAAAAATACGCCTTTAGAAAAAAAGCTCTTCAAATTAAATTTTAGTAAATATATCCCACCATTTGAATAATAGGTATAACT
Source organism: Pelobium sp. (assembly GCA_965218985.1). Lineage (GTDB taxonomy): Bacteria > Bacteroidota > Bacteroidia > Sphingobacteriales > Sphingobacteriaceae > Pseudopedobacter. Next base: position 2,345,008 of record CBDCMP010000007.1, on the reverse strand, counting down.
CGGTTTTTCTTTAAAGGCTAAAACGTTTTGTCCTTTTGTTTCTAAAACAGCATAAGGAATATTTACCTGATAGGGTATACTTGCAAGCGCCATACTAGCATTGTGGTCTTTATAATACTGATAAAAATCTTCAAAGTCTATGTTGGTAAGAATATCTGAATTCATTACCAATATGTCTTCGTAATCTAAACTGTCGATGAGCGATAGTGCACCTAACGTACCCAATGCTTCCGACTCTACGATGTAATAAATATTAACTCCTTTATCGGAACCATCTCCAAAGTAAGACATTATCTGCTCTTTCAAGTAGTTTACGCTTATGAAGATATCTTTTATTCCACAAGAGATTAACCTATCTATATTATGCTCGATAATAGGCTTGTCACCCACTTTTAACATTGGCTTAGGTTGCATGTCTGTCAGGGGCTTTAAGCGTTCACCTCTACCACCTGCCATAATTAATGCTGCAACAGGTATTATAGTACTCGTTTTTTTAAGGTCAAGCACCTTTAACAAATGAAAGTTCTCATCCACTAAAGGCAGCATATTGATATCAGCTTTTCGATAAGCTTTAATCAATTCCATCTTATTATCTACATCTTTTAAATACTTGAAATTTGTGTTCATAAAAGATGCGATTGGGTGTGATATTTCCAATCCATTTAAAAGCCCACGCCTAATATCCCCATCAGTCAACGATCCTACCAACATATTTGAATCGTCAATTATGAATAATGTTCTGCTAACACTATCCTGTAAAACATCCAATGCCCGTAAAGCAACCCTGGCCTCTTGATTTACATTAACTATATGTTGCTGACTTAAGCTCATGAATTATTGTATTGTTAAATAAGTCTTATATCTGACGTTAATCTTATAATTTCCATGTAGGTTGGTCTATTTATCAATAAACTTAATCAGTTGAAAGGCTTCTGCAAACTTTACGCCAATAGTTGATCCTCTAAAATGTGCCAATGCTAATATATTTTCAATAGACCTCGGAAAAGGATGTTCGCCTAATTCAGATCCAAAAATTTCCATTATAGTTAGCTTTTTATCCATGTAATCCGAAATATCAACAAAATAATTTGGAATGAAAACCCGCTCGCTTAGAGCTGGGGCAAATTCAGTTTCAGAAATACATTCATACATCAAAACCTGCTTCACATATGGGTATCTAAATGACTTTGTACATGCATACACCGCATCAAATACTATTCTATGATCGGAATGGGCATCAGATCTGTTCATAACATATATGACCTCTGGTTCAATCTCACTAAATATTTGAGAAACTTTCGGAATGATTTCATTTAGCTCTCTATCTGTAAGGCTCATTGTTGGATAATCGAGTTTAAAGGTTTCCTTGAAGCCAAACTCCACGCTAACAGCATCCATTTCTTGCTGTCTGCTTAATACCCTATCGGCGGTAAAGCCATACGACTCGAAAACATTTGTAACAATTAACCAATAAAGGTCATCTCCATTATTTTTATGTTTCAATAATGTACCCCCAGCTCCTAATGTCTCATCATCAGGATGAGCCGAAATTACAATAACTTTTTTCATAAATATTCTCCCACTTTAGGCATAATTAAGAACTCATGTTCCTTCAACAAAATTGCTCCGTCGGCAGTTTTTACTTTAACAAAACCTTCAACAACATCTAGAACTTTGCCAGGCTCAACGTTCTCTAAATTAGATCTCGATGCCTCAACTTTCCAGATTTTGATGTCTCCACTCTTAGTTTCGAGGTGCGCTCCCACGTAAGGATGAAAAAGAGCTTTAACTAGGTTACATATTGTCTGAGTATGCATTCTAAAATCGATTCTACCATCACTTTTTCCTCTTTTCCGCCATGTATTGCCGACACCTACTGGTTGTGGATTTCTTTCATAGGATTCACTTGAAAGATCCTTACCAAATCTAACTATTTGATTAATAGCAACATGTGTTATTTTATTGTATAATGAAAAGGCATCATCGGAAGATTCAATCTGGATACCTTCTTGAGATAAGATATCACCTGTGTCGGCTCCTTCATCCATAAAAAAAAATGTGGAACCGGTTTCTTTTAAGCCCAATGCTAGTGCCCATATGATAGGGTGTCTACCCTTGTTGAAAGGCAAGAATGCCGGATGATAACCAATTACTCCTAAGCGGCATAAGTTCAGCAATTCCTCTTTAATTAAACTAGACCAACCGAAACAGAAAATCACATCTGGGCTCAACTCTCTAATGTATTGAATATTATTAGAATGATTGATATCATTAACATATTTAAATGCGACATTGTAAGATTTGCATAAAGGGGTCAAATCTTGATAGTCGCTATTCAAGGCAGACTGGTTCTTAGTTGCAACCCCAACAATATTGTAATTGTTTTTGAGAAGTACTTCTAATGCCAAATAAGAAAATTTGACTGTTCCTATAAAAAACACCCTCATACTATGTCGTTAAATCTCTTCTTGATCAGATTCTCTAATTCAATATCTTTTAGCACATTAACTATCTCTTCCGAAGGGTTATTTACTCCATAAGGATTTTTAGCATCTTTAATTTGATCCAAAAAAACCTTACTAAATCCTTTTTCTACTGCTGTTTTTATCGATTTGAAATTTGGATCACAATCAATTATTGTCCTTCCTTTAACTCTGCCTCTTTGTCTATCGCCAATATTTATTGTTGGCTTTTTAAATGATGGAGCTTCAATCAATCCACTTGAGGAATTACCGACCACAACATCGATATATTGAAGCCCCGAAAGGTATCTAAGCTGACCTAAAGAAGTGAATGCTATAGCTCTAGATTGATTTTTAGATACATAAATGTCTATAAGCTGATTTATTATCCGACCATCTGTATCTGCATTAGCCTTTGTGAATATTATCAAAGTATCTTGTAAAGTATCTAAAACCTCTAATAATATCCTAAACTGTTTCTCTGCAGAAGCAGTTTCCAAAGTAACCGGGTGGAAAGTCACTATAATATTTCTTTTATCGAGAGTTCTCCCAATAGCCAACTCAAACTCCTTACGCGATTGCAACTTCAACTTGTTTATATTTTCGATACCCAATGCCCCCACATTGAACACGCGATCAGGCTGCTCGCCTAATTGAATAACTCTATTTCTATAAGTTTCAGTTGATGTAAAATGAATGTGAGACATTTTAGTTATAGAATGTCTTATTGGCTCATCAATTAATCCTTCAGTGGCTTCTCCTCCATGACAATGTGCTATTGCGGTCTTATTTATCATTGCTGCAGTAGCCGCAGCAAAGACTTCGAACCTATCACCAAGAAGGACCAGAATATCTGGCTTTAACTCATCAAATACTTCGGATAAGCTTATAATACCCAAGCCTATACTTTTAGAGACACCAACAGAACTATCAGAAGACAATAACGTTTCTACCCTTTTTGAGATACAAAACCCGTCCTTTTCAATGTCCTTATATGTTAAGCCAAATTCTGGAGACAAATGCATACCTCCGACAACTAGTTGAAGCTCTAAAGCATTGTCTTTTTGAATACGCTTGGTTAACCAATAAAGCAGTCCATATTCGGCTCTTGTACCAGTAAATACACAGATTTTTCTTTTATTCATCTATTTGAATTAAATCGTCTATGTCAAAGTTGCGACATGCTGCAGTCCCAATAATACTATCCCATTTCATTGGACTTATCCCATTACCAGGGCGTTTGACAGCTAAATTACTCTCTTCTAAAATTTCTCCCTTTTTAATAACTTTTTTCGCTACAATACTCTTCCGAACAATCGCAATGTTCTTTTTCTCTGAGCTTGATGGCTCTTTAATACCTGTTCCGGCTAATGATAACTCAATATTTCGAATAGCCAGAACCATTGCTTTCAGTTCATTTGGCTCCAAAGAAGCTTTATGATCCGGCCCTTCCATATTTTTATCGAGCGTAAAATGTTTTTCAATGATTTTGGCTCCTAAAGCCACAGCTGCCACAGGCACTTCTATCCCTAATGTATGATCTGAATAACCTGTTGCCACGTTGAAATGATTAGCAATAGTTTGCATCGCTTTCAGGTTCACTTCATGCATAGGAGTTGGATATTCGGTCGTACAATGTAGCACAATAATATCCTGTAAGCTTAAACCTTCCTTTAAAAGCACCTCAATAGTGTCTTCTACTTCTTCCAGAGTAGCCATGCCCGAAGAGAGGATGACCTTCTTAAACAGTTTAGCCGCTTTACGCAAATAGGGTAGATTAGTAATTTCACCGGAAGGTATTTTTACCAGAGTCAAACCTATATCCGCCAGATATTGTAATGAATCCAGATCAAATGCAGTAGAGAAAAACTGAATACCTTTTTCTTTACAGTAAAGGATTAATAGCTCGTGGTCTGCCTCGGAAAGCTCTAGTTTTTTAAGCATCTCCAGCTGAGATTCCTGATTATTATTGGTATTCGCAATCTGGTATTCTGCTTTTTTGGCTTGCTTAGAAACCAATTTTTCCGATTTAAAAGTCTGGAATTTTATATAATCTACACCTGCAAGAGCCGCAACATCTATTAACTGTTTTGCTAATGAAATATCACCGTTATGATTAACACCTGCTTCTGCAATGATTATAGTCCTAGCCATGCTTTATACTTTTTATAGGATTCCCTGCAAAAGTACCTTTTTCACTGATACTTTTAAAGACTAATGAGCCAGCGCCAATTACGGCTGAGGAAATTATATGAATGCCGTTGCTAATGATCGTGCCACTGCCCACAAAAACTTCTTCCCCGATCATACAATCGCCATTGATAACCGCATGTGTAGCGATATGGCAGTTTTTGCCTATCTGTACATCGTGTTCTATATTACAGGCTGTATTAAGAATGCAATTAGCTCCAATATTCACACCGGCATTTATGTTAACAGCGTGCATTACAATGGTGCCTTCTTCTATTTTTGCATATTTAGAAACCACAGCGTATGGTGATACTATTGTCGCCAGGTTTGCGTTTAGTGCCTTTAATTTTTTGTATAGCTTCTTCCTGACCGCAGCACTTTTTATCTGCCCCATGCTTATCAGAAAAGAACAGTCTTGATTTACCAGGGCATCAATATCTTCATCTGTACCAATGACTGTGTAATCTAAAATCTTTTGCCCGAGTTTCTCCTTTGTGTCCAGTATTCCTTTAATCATAAATTTCCCTTCTGCTTCTATTACATCAATACAGGCTTTACAGTGTCCTCCTCCTCCAATCAATATCAGAAAACCTTTATTCATAATTAACCTCCCAGAATCCGCCTTTATTAGCCCCTCTTCTTTTGATTGCGCCATTCTTTTTTAAAGTATTTAAATCACGGGTTATGGTAGAGCGGTTTACACCAAGTTTTAATGCCAACTGATTTATACTGATAAATTTATTATTTTGAATTTCATTGATCAACAGCTTAAGGCGATTATTTTCGTGCTCATTTTCGTGCTCATTTTCGTGCTCATTTTCGTGCTCATTTTCGTGCATCTTACTAAAAAAAGTAACTGAAAATTGATGCTGATTTTGTTCGAACAGTGCTTCGGGCAGCTTGTATCTTTTACATATGGCAGCTATTTTTAGTGTGCCGCTTCCCCAACTTTCGATAAAACCGGCTTTATAAAAAACATCTGCCAATAGCACATGTCTGGGATAAGAAAGATGGGGCTTTGTCAAATCATGGATGCTCATGCCTTCAGGCAAGCTTCCGTCGTTTATGATCTGCAGCGCATGATCATAAACTCTGATTTGGGTAGCCGCTGTAGAACTATAGCTTCTGTGGATAAGCGCATTGATCAAGGCTTCTCTTAGTGCCTCAACAGGATAAGGAGGAATCTCCCGGCGATGAATTCCTTCAAAATGAATTCGGCTGATGAGGTATTTCTTTTGTAATACCTCGAATACGTTTTCTAACTGCTGAAACAGGTTGCCTTCTATAATATCGCTCGAAATCATATCAGCTTCAGAAGTAAAACGCCCGACCTTTACATGAGCTTGTGGAAAATAAAGTTGTGTTTGCGTGCCAAACAGTAATATTGCAGCTCTGCTTAAGTCTTTACCTTTTAACAAGTTTAATTTCTCAAGAAGAGATGAACTGTTTTTTTCAGAATAAATATAAGGCAAACGGTCTAACGCATAAGACTTGAATTTTTCAATTGTAGGAGCATCCAAATCATCTGCTGTAACACCCTCTGCAGGCAAACTATCCCAAGTAATTCCAGACTTTTTAAGCAGGAAATCACTCAGCTGCCTGCCCTGTAGTTCTAGTACCACACTGCCGCTTCTTTTGTAATATTTCCCCTGAAAAGAGACAGGAACGGTTGATTTTGCAACTTCTATACTGAGTGTTTCTTTACCATTATTCTTATCATAATTCACAGCTGCTACAATACCTAATTTGTTATTAATTTTATTGGGGAGATTTTCCAGTAATTCCTTTGAGTTTTTAATTCCAACCAACTGGCCTGTATCATCTTTACCTATGTATAACATCCCTCCACTGGTATTGGCAAAAGCACAGATCACTTTCAGGAAATCATCTTTCCATTCCATCTTATATTCTATGCGATCTGTTTCAGACATTTATAATCTTACACTACTCGGAATATTAACCAACCTATCGGCTATGTATTCGCTATTGCACAAATCACCTTTTTGTGCATTGCTAAACATGGGCAAGCGGTGCATGAGCTCCCATGCCGGCCTTGACATTACACCGTTTGAATTTGCATATTGCAAAAAGGCTTCACGCTCATCAATATTATTTAATAAAATAGCATTAAGCCAATAATTGGCTTTGGCATCTTTGATTTCTGTAACAAAAGTTATCGGTTGAGATTCAAAAAAATCTTTATATAAAGATGCTAAGGATCTTTTGTTTAGCACAAAAGCGGATAATTGCTCCAACTGGGCGCAAGCTAATGCCGCATTTAAATTAGGCATCCTGTAATTATAGCCTATCTCATCATGCACAAAAGCCCAGGGATGTACAACTTTAGCCTGGGTAGTTAAATGTTTGGCCTTATGGGCAATGTCATCATCATCGGTGATCAGCGCACCACCGCCGCCACAGGTTACTGTTTTATTCCCGTTAAAACTAAAGGCCCCTAATAATCCGAAAACACCCGTATGTTTTTCTTTATAATAGCTGCCCAATGATTCTGCAGCATCCTCTACCAGTTTAATATTCCATTTTTTACAGATTTCCGCAATTTCGTCTATTCTGCAGGGTAATCCAAAAGTATGCATAGGCACACAGGCTTTGATGCGCTTATTGCTTTGTCTGTTATAAGTGAATCCATTGTCCCGGATTTCTCCATAAGTATATAAAAAATGATTTAGGGCATTTGGAGACATGCCTAATGTATCTTTGTCTATATCAACAAATACGGGCTTTGCTCCAATATAGCTGATGGCATTACAAGTGGCAATAAAGGTTAAGCTTTGAGACAGCACTTCATCTTCAGCCTTGACATCCGCCATCAGCAAAGCCATATGCAAAGCATTAGTGCCGTTTACGATAGCCACACAATGCTTCGCACCCGTGAGCTCACACATCATTTCCTCAAAACGATTCACATAAGCACCTACTGAGGATACAAAAGTGGAATCAATGGTATCCAGCACATATTTCTTTTCATTGCCCTTAAAAACAGGTGTATGCAGCGGAATGAAATCTTGCCCTGGAAATTTACTTTTTATAAAAGTAATGGTTTTATCAAATAAAACTGACATATCAAATCATTACATTTTGGCATCTAAATACTTGCCGGTTTCTTTATGCTCAAAATCTGGTATCAGCTCATGAAACAGGTCAACTAAATGCTGCTTCTCCCATTTACGTTCATCTTTTAGCCTTTGGATAGTTCTGCTAAAAAGATTTAGTTTATGGCTGTCAAACTCAGCCTTATTTTTTATGACACCAAAATTTTCAAATCTTTCCATATCCAGCACTTCTCTACTGGTATAGAATTCTTCAAAATCCTTTTCTCCTGTGGTATCACTTTTGGTAAATAAACAGGGCCACTGCCTTTCTTTCACGAGTTTTTCAACTTTGACTCTGGCCTCGTCCTCATCATGACACAAATAAGGTTGGTATCCCATATGGTAAAGATACTTTACGGCAATATCGGCAAAGGTAATAAGATGCAGTTCTTCCCTAAGCTTGGGGAAAAAAACATCTCTGTTTTTACCAAATATACAAGACATTAAGCACAGCTCTCCTGACTCTTGTGGAGTCACAAAATAACGTTTAATGTCATTTGGAGCAACTATGGGTTGCTTTTTCTGAATGCGCTGATTAAAGCCATGTAGTAAGGAGCCATCTGAAAAAGCTACGTTAGCAAATCGGGCTGTAGAAATGTCAATTTGCTCGCTGTATTTCATCAGGAACATCTCCATGATACGCTTGGAAGCCCCCATCATATTTACCGGGTTGGCAGCCTTATCAGTTGAAACACAAAAATACTTCTTTACACTTTTTAAGATTGCCTGTTGTATCGTTTTTTCTGTATTGAAAATATTTACCTCGATCATGCGCATCAGCGTATAGGGGTCTTTTTCACTTCTTACATGTTTAAGTGCTGATAAGTTTAATATATAATCATAGTTTCCATCTGATTCAAAAAAAACATCGTACTCGATGGAACCAATATCCAACGCATAAGTTTGAAAATCACCATTGATATAACCGAAAGAACTGCGAATGTCTCTTACCAGCTCAACCATATTATTTTCACTGATATCAACCACATGAAGCTTTAGGGGGTTGCGCTTAAAAATTTCTTTAGTGACAGCCTGACCTATAGAACCTGCGCCGCCTATAATCAAAAATTTAGAGACCTGCACCAGTGCATCCAATTCTTCCTTATGCTTAAGGATATCATAGTTAAACAATTCTTCTTTACGTCCAATAAGATCTAATATTTCCATAGGTTATTCAGATACAATCTGTTGAAATGTCCTCTTCAATACCAGGTACAAAACTGACAAAAAACCCAAAATAATACCTCCTAAAATTAACGCTTTAGCCCTTCCCAATTTTTCCATCTTTAACGGAAAAACAGGTTCATCAATCACCTGAATCAATGGCCTATCATTGCGTAAACTAATTTTTGCCATTTCTAAATTTTTCACAATTTCCTGGTATATGGCTCCACTGGCTTGTACATCTACCTGTTTTTTTTGAGAACCCACTCTTAGCCGTTGCAATGCGGGATTTAAATTTGGATTGGCATCCACCGCGGCTGCCACCCCACCAATACTGGCATTCAAAACTTGTCTTACACTATCTGATTGGTGCTGTAAAATGGCCAGGTTCTCCGCAGATTTTTTTGTTTTGGTATTTACGTAAAATGTATTTACTTTACTGACAATATTATCTGCAAAGGATTTAGCGAAAAGTTCATCTTTGGATTTAACGGTTACCGCTATAATAGACAATTTTTTATCAGGTTTTTCCACCTGTAAAATGCCATTGTTAATATTTTCAACCAATTTCCCTATAACAGAGTCCTGTAAGCGGGTAAAGTTAGTAGGAGGATCAAAGCTGATGTTTTTCAATTGAGGACTGTCTTGCCATCCTTCTCTCAATTTATTAAATTCGATATACCTGTCAATCAATAATTGTTGTTTTCCTGCAAATGTATCTAGAGTTAATAAAGTCTCCTGGATCATTCTCCTGGATTTATAGAGCTCCAGAATATTATCTCCCTGAAAGATCCCACCACCACCACTTCCTCCCAAATCAATGCCCACCATAGAGGCTATACCTGCATATTGCCCTAAACCGCCTCCACCATCGCCCTCTTCTAGTACAAAAGTGGTTTCTGCCGTATAGACCGGTTTTTTGAAGTTTGCATATAAAAAACCCAAAGCACCGCCAATGATGCCTGCCACCAATATGATCTTCCATTTGCTCAACAAATACCGGAACCATTCCTGCAATTTCAGGATAAGTTCTTTCAAAGAGATCTCGTCTTCTGCCTGATTAGCTGTTCCTGGTGTTTCTTTCTCCTGCATCCTGTTATTTGGTGATATTGATGATTCCCAGGATAATCGCTCCTATGGAAGCCAGGCCGGAGGTCAGCCCCAAAATTTCGCTTGCCGTCAGCTTGCGTTTCTCCTCCTTCTTAGGCACGAAGATTTCCCCACCCGGTTTAACCGGGGGATAATTGTTGAAGAACAGGATTTTTCCGGTGCTCTTCACGGTCCCGTTGGCATAAATGATGTAAGCCCTTCTCTTCAGTGCCCGCTCCGAAAAACCACCTCCATTGCTGATATAGCTTTTAAATCCCTTGGACGACCTGTAGACCACGGTGCCTGGTGACAAGATCTCTCCGCTTACCCGCACCGTCTGCAATTGCTTGGGGATGTTGACCACATCCTGGTCCTCTAAAAACAAGTCTGCCTTGGTACCGGGGTCTTTCAATATCCTGCTGAGGTTGATGCCTACGAAATCGTTTCTGACTGCCTTATTCTGCAGATCCAAGGAAAGGGTGTCTTTCACGTCCTGCTGCAGCTTCTCAAATTTCAGGAGCTTTTGTTGTTCCTGTTCCTGCTCCAGTTGGGTTTTTCCTTCCTGCGTTCGCTTTAAGGAAGCACCATCCGTATAGGCGAGGGCTGTTAAACCTCCTGCTCTTTTCACCAAGTCGGAGATGCGTTCGTCTTTCTTCGTGATGGCATAGAAACCGGGGTACAGCACCTCCCCATCAATCCTGACCTGTTTCTGCACTTCATAACCAGGAGCAGCACGCACGGTCACGATGTCGAAAGGTTGCAGGATGAATTTTGCGGCCTCCACGCTTAAATCTTTGTTCACATCGATCTGAAAAACTTCGGCAGTGGTGGCGGAGGAGGAGGTGGCATCGCTGTTCCTCACTCTTCTGGAGACCTCGATCCGCTGCGGGGTAGCGGCTTCCTTAAAGCCCCCTGCTTTGATGATCAGCTCTTCCAGGCTCATGTTATCCGAGAAGGCAAATTGTCCAGGTTGCCTCACTTCCCCATTAATTTGGACATGGTACTCTTCCTTCAGGTCAAAGATGGAGGAGATATTGATCACATCTTCTCTTTTTAGCACGATGTCTGCTGCTGCTCCGCTCATGATCTTCTTTACATCGAAAGAGATCAATTCGGTTTGCAGGTCTGGTGTGAGGCGGGTGATGTAGCCCCTGTTTAAAAAAGCATCCTCCTTTAATCCTTCTGCTTTTTGAATTAAATTTTTCAGTGTCAGTCCCGGTGTCAGTTCATATTCCCCGGGTCTGAAAACCGCTCCGTACAGGCGCACCCTATTTTCAAACCGATCTAAAATTTCGTTCACAAAATATTTATCTCCGCTGGATGGAATATAAGTGTCGAACTCGTCAGCAGTGATGTCAGCTATCTTTCTTTCGGTATCGGTATTTTTGAGCACTTTTACCCGTGCTTTATAAGCATTTTCTGTGAAGCCTCCTGCAAAGTTCAATAAATCGTTGAAATTCTCCCCATCTTTCATTTCATAAATGAATGGCCGCTTCACCTCTCCTACAATTTCCACCCTTTTTTGATAAACAGGAACCCTGATGATGTCCTGATCTTTCAGCAGCACGTTATTTTTTAAATCGCCGCTCAGTAAGAAATCGTAAACGTCCAGCGTGGCAATTTTTCTCCCACTTCTGATGATCTCGATATTTCTGAAAGAGCCATTGTCTGTAGGCCCGCCAGAGGAGTACAGTGCTACAAAGGCAGTGGCCAAAGATGGCAAGGTATAGGAACCCGGCTTCGTCACCTCGCCAGTGAGAATCACTTTGATGCTGCGGATGTTGCCGATGGCTATGCTCAGCTTGGTATTGCCAGAGCTGAGGCTGCTGTAGATGGGACTGAGCTTTGCCCGGATTCTGGACGTAGCGGCTTCGATGGTCAAACCACCCACCTGGATCACGCCGGCATAGGGGATGTTGATGGTTCCTTCGGGACTCACCGTTAATTGGTAGCTCGCTTCTGAATAGCCGTAGATGTCTATCAACAATTGGTCACCAGGGCCTACCACATAGTTAATAGGTGTGGCCAGTTTCAAATTCGGCTCAAAGCTGGTGGAGCTATTTGCAAAAAGTTCCCTGCCAAATATCCTTGATTTTATAGTTTGAAGGGTGTCCTGCGTTTTTTTGGTGCTGTCTTTTTGACTGAACGGATAGGGGTCGCTCCTGTTGTAATCTGAATTTCCGGTGGAATTGTTTTTATGGAGTCCATTTGTTTTAGCGGCGTCTTTTGCCCGCAGGGCATTGACCCTGCTCCTCAGTTTTTGAATTTCTGAAGGCTGCATCCCTTGTGCGGCTGCCATGTTTTCCAACTGGGATTCTGGCAAGCCCGAGGAATCTATTTTTTTGATGATGTCCCTGATCTGGTCATCAGATAAATCATCCACCCTCATGCTGCTGAAATTCTGTTGGTTGAGGGTTTGGGCTTTGGTCTGATAGGAAATAAATATCCCAATGAAGAGGAAAAAGAATAAAAGTATGGGTTTGGGGTTCATCAATTGTATTTAATGGGTAAATTTAAACATCTCTTCTCTGTAAATCAGGACTGAGCCTGTTTCTGTCCTTGATCATTCAGTGCTGTATTTTTCGCTAAGTTCCATATAGTTATTTTTTCTAGCGCATATTTTTTAAATTCTTCGCTTACCAAATTAAAATCAATCAGGTCAACGCTATAGGGTACCACGCATTCTTCCAATTCTTCTTCCAAATCTAATTTTATATCAACAGGTAATTTTTTGTTTCCCCAAATCCCGATATCAATATCAGACATCTCGTGATGATTGCCCACAGCTCTACTTCCAAATAAAAAAACGGAATAATCATCTAAAGGTACCCTTTTGGGTACGATTGCTTTAATGATGTTGATACAATTTTCCATTTAACTTTATGCTAAACGCAATGGTATTCCTCCTATTGTCGGAACGACGTTATTCAAAATAATTCATGGTTTTATAACCGCCATCTTTTAGATATTGGTCCTTTTTGGTTTCGTGTAAGTCAGACTGGATCATGTCTTTCACCAAAGCCGGCAGGTCATACTTCAGCTTCCAGCCTAATTTTTCCTTGGATTTGGTGGGATCACCCAGTAAAAGCTCCACTTCAGTCGGTCTGAAATATTTTGGATCCACTTTTACCACCGTCATCCCCAGTTTTAAAGCATCCAGGTTCAATCCCAGTTCTTTGGCTTTCATTTCATCCACATCAATGATCACTCCTTTCTCCTGCTCGTCTTTTCCGCTGAACTCCAGCGTGATGCCTAATTCCTCGAAGCTCATCCTGATGAATTCACGAACGGTGGTGGTCACGCCTGTCGCAATCACGAAATCCTCTGGTTGATCCTGTTGCAGGATCAACCACATCGCTTCTATATAATCTTTGGCATGTCCCCAATCCCGCTGAGAGGACAAATTACCCAAATACAGGCAAGTTTGCAGCCCCATGGCGATTTTAGCTGCAGCACGGGTGATTTTACGGGTCACGAAAGTCTCTCCCCTGATCGGGCTTTCATGATTGAAGAGGATGCCATTGCAGGCGAACATGTCATAGGCTTCGCGGTAATTCACGGTGATCCAGTAAGCATACATCTTGGCCACTGCATAAGGAGACCTTGGATAAAAAGGAGTGGTTTCTGATTGCGGCACTGCCTGCACCAAACCATAAAGTTCTGAGGTGGAAGCCTGATAGATCCTGGTTTTTTTAGTCAGACCCAATAACCTCACGGCTTCCAGGATTCTCAAAGTCCCTATTCCATCGGCATTGGCGGTATATTCGGGGGTATCGAAGCTTACCTTCACATGGCTCATGGCCGCCAAATTATAAATTTCATCAGGCTGAATCTCCTGCACCAGCCTGATGAGGTTGGTGGAATCGGTCAAATCACCATAATGGAGCGTGAGTCTGACTCCTTTTTCATGTGGATCCTGATACAAATGGTCAATTCTATCGGTGTTGAAGAGTGATGTTCTTCTTTTCAGGCCATGAACCTCATAACCTTTTTTTAGCAGGAATTCCGCAAGGTACGCACCATCCTGACCGGTGATGCCTGTAATTAATGCAACTTTACTCATCTATAGTATTTTTTTATCTGCGATGTCAATTAAATATCTGCCGTAACCGCTTTTGACCAAAGGCTCTCCTAATTTACGAAGTTGATTCGCATCTATGAAATTCATCCGGTAGGCAATCTCCTCGATACAGCCAATCTTCAAGCCCTGTCTGTCTTCAATCACCTGTACAAAAGTCCCTGCCTGCATCAGGGATTCAAAAGTCCCGGTGTCCAGCCATGCTGTGCCTCTGCTTAAGAGCCCAACTTTTAATGATCCTCTTTTTAAATAATGTTTATTGATGTCGGTGATCTCCAACTCGCCCCTGGGGGATGGTTTGATGTTTCTGGCGATCTCCACCACTTCGTTATCATAAAAATAAAGACCGGGGACCGCGTAATTGGATTTAGGTTTTTCAGGCTTCTCTTCTATGGAGATGGCATTTTTTTGCTCATCAAACTCCACCACGCCGTATCGCTCCGGATCATGAACCGGGTAAGCAAAAACTACTCCTCCGGTGGGTTCATTGTTCTCCTGCATCAGTTTGGCCATTCCATCACCAAAAAAGATATTGTCTCCAAGTACCAATGCAACCGAATCGGACCCTATGAAATCAGCGCCGATGATAAATGCCTGAGCCAGGCCATCTGGAGCGGGTTGCTCCGCATAGGAGAATTCGCAGCCTAAATTCTTCCCATCTCCCAGTAATTTTTGAAAACCCGGCAAATCATGGGGGGTGGAGATGATCAATACCTCGCTGATTCCTGCCAGCATTAAAGTGGATAAAGGATAGTAGATCATCGGTTTGTCATAAACCGGCATCATTTGTTTGCTGACTGCTAAAGTTAAAGGATGCAATCTGGTGCCAGAACCTCCGGCAAGTATAATTCCTTTCAATTTTTATGGATTTTTTGCAAATTAATGTTTTCAACTAAAATAGCGAGGCAAAGCTAAAAATTTACGCCTGATTTAGTGCAATTATATTTTTTTCTAATTCCTCGTACCATTCTGATCCGTATTTTCTGATCAGGGGTTCTTTTAGAAATTCGTAGACTTTTACCTGATGTTCTGCTCCAAAGTTACATGCAGGGCTACAAATACTCCATCGGTCATAATTCAGGATATCAAATTCAGGATATTCCGTCAGTCTTATTGGGTAAAGGTGGCAGGAGATGGGTTTTTTGAAACCAATCTCTCCATCTTCCCAGGCTTTCTCTATGGCGCATTTGGTGATGCCATTCTCCCAAATCACATAAGCGCATTCTTTGTTGCCGTCTACGCAAGGGGTGGTGTCATCTCCGTCAAAATCTTGGACGGAGGTGCCTACTTTTTCTATGGTTTCAATCCCTTTTGCTGTCATGTAAGGTTTTACCAATGGATAAATTTCTTCTAAAATGGGTAGTTCATTTTTAGCTAAAGGTGCTCCCGCATCTCCTTCTACGCAGCAAGCGCCTTTGCACTTCTCGAGATGGCAAATGAAGTTCTCCTTAATTAATTCTTCCGAAACCAAATGTCCGGCAACCTCTATCATCACTTTCTCTATCATATCTTTTATTTTACCAATTGTATCTATCGTCCCTTTAATCCTTGCCGGATTGACCCCCCTAATCCATACCATCCAACAGATTGTTGAGCACTGAACCTGTCCCCACTAACCAATGCTATTAAGTTAAAAAAATCTTGCGTCACGTTGAGGTACAAGACGTCTCACCAGCAAGGTCTGCTCCTATAATTTTTCACCTATTTATGTGATTTTTCACTGCGTTCAAAATGACGAACCTCTTAACTTAATAGCATTGCCCCACTAACGCACGGGCTCCATTTATTATTGGGCCGTTTGCTCTAAGGCTAAACACGTAGGGATGGACGTAAAAAAACAAGGACATGCATTGATATCTTTATGCTTACAAATGAATTCACCTCTTTTATCCACACAGAATGAATGGGTGGTAAAAGCTCCGTTTTAGCTAGTTGTTCGGCCACCCGGGCATCTCCTATACCAAGTATAAGAGCCTGTCCAAATTTAATCAATTATTATTTTAGCCATTAAATGCGCCCCGCTAATTACACAAATTTTGCTGATTTTTACATTTCCGATTGCTCATCAAAGTGAAAAATCTGCGTATCTGCGGGAGAAATTGGATTATACAAAAACAATTCAATCATTTTTAGACAGCTTCTAAGTTTCCCGCTGATCCAAGGCTTTAGGATAGCGATCACATTCCATCCCTTCAGCTTTCAAAAATAGTATTAAATCTGTTCTTTTCTATGCGGGTGTTTTTATAAGGAGCCGATGCCGGATTCTTCTCAGGGACAATGCAACCGATGCCGACCAAAGCTCCAGGGAACTTATTTTATCCTTTAAATTGAATAGCTATCCAGGGGAGGACGCAGGCCTTCCATAACAGCTTTTCCATTCCGATTTCAATACAATGTCTGTCCTGCCTCATTGATCAAATACAAGAAGCGTAACGTTATTCTTCTTCAGCCAAATCAATCCTCTTCATTTTTTCATGACCATCCGGTTGCCCAGAATAATCCCCGTAGAAAGGTGTTCAAATTTTACGGGATTGGCTTCCTTGCCTGTAAATCATAACCGGAAAGAAAAGGAAAGGAAAGCGTTTTATTTTGAAGCTTCCAAAGGTTGTTTCAGCCCGTTGACTGAGGCGATCTCGAATGTCAGGGAACCTACTATGATCTCTGCCTGAGCTTTAACCGGAATTCTGTTGGCATCATCAGTGATCCAAAGATATAGGTTACTCCCTCTTTTGAAAATTCTGCCGGGCTTAATGGACGGGCTGAATTTTAAACATCTTATTCTGCCTAAATTAGTTTTGATGACCTCTTTGCCCAGGTATTGAATGGTTAAGGGGCTGACTTCATCATCCAGAAAATAATTGAGAGAGAATTCATCGCCGGGGTTTGAATTGCTCAGATCAAGATTCCGGGCAAAATAATAGGCGGATATCAAGTCGAATGTTTGAGCTACCGGAGATTTGAAGGTGCCTTTTTTAGCTACCACTTTCTGCTCATCCTGGTAAAACCTCGCTTTATCCGTTCGGGTGTATTTATCTTCGCGGATACTTTCAGTAAACAGGTAAGGGGTGTAATTCTTCTGATCGATATAGGAATCATAACGGTTCCTCACTTTATAGAAAATATCAAAAGTGCCGGAAGTGGATCCTTGTACAATTAAATGGTAGGCCGGATTACTGTCAAACCTGACATCAGTTTTTGCAACCTGAAGGGTGGCTTCTGCGGCAGTCAGAAACCCGTATTTCACTTTATATTTTAAAGTCTCTCCGTTTTGAAAGGCGGAGTTCTTTAGAAAAGGTAAATCCTGGCTAAAGCAGATGGAGGTTGCAAAGAATAGTAAGTAGAAAGCAATAAATAATTTTCTCATATCATCAGAAAGTACGATTTATACACCAATATTAATCTTTACGTTTATAAATAGGCACCGTGGAACAAGGTTCGCCATACATGATGCTTTTAGCGACGCCTGTTAATTTATTGGTAATGGCCACGAAAGCTGATACCGGAACTTCCACATCTCCGCAGCCTTTGATCACTAAACGCTGATCTTTGTAGGCTTCCACCTGGAGTTTCTCCAAAGCGATCAGGTAAAGAGCAGTCTCCAACACTTCCAGGTCTCCGAACACAAAATAATTAGCTACAGGAGCCAGTTTAGAGGCAATCAGCATGTAAGCCCAGGTTGGGACAATCGCATCAGCAGAACAGATGATGGCTATGTTTTTATCCTTGTATTGATCCCAGTCATGGTTTTTTACCGACTCCCTGAAATCTTTTTCTCGTAAGATCAATCCCTGGAAAAGATGATCTTTCATATCATAAACCACTCTTTCTCCTACCGCCTGCAAGTCAGCAAGATCAAAGGAGATCAATCCACTTTGGGCGACTTTGTTGACTATATTCTCCTGAATATCCATACCTCTTAAACTAAAAAAACCGGAGAATATGATTTCTTCGGTCTCAAATTTAGTCATTAAATCTATCAATAGAATTTAGCTCTGTTGTCTTTTACATTGGCCCTTTTACGTAAAACATCAAACACGGCGGCATCAACTTGCTGATATATAGTCTGTTCCATTTGATCTTTCACTTTTAGCACATTGCTTAAGGCCGGAGGATTGGTAAAACTTTTGACAGTGTATACATAAACACCACGGTCTCCCTCCATAGCATCGGACAGTTTATTTGGCTGTGCACCAAAAATTGATCCGATCACTTTATTCTCCTGGGCCACACCGGGGATCACCGGGTTAGCGAACACCACGTTTTCTACAGGAGTTACCGGAGCACCTAACTTTTGAGCAACCTGATTGATGGCTGAAGCGCCATTCAATGCCTTTTCAAACTGAGCTTTCAACACTTTGGCCTGCACCGCTCTTTTCACATCGGGCTCTATTTGTTTTTTCACATCATCCAAAGACAAAGTGCCTTCTGGTTTGATGGCGGTCAATACAGCCACCACATATTTATCTCCAATATCAAAAATCTCGTCAGAAAGATCTCCCTTGTCTGCTTTATAAGCCCAGCGGACTAAGCTGCGGGCATCGTCCAAACCTGGCAGTGAAGATTGTAAAGGGGTGATGTCTGCCCCAACTAATTTGTTTAAGCCTTGTTTCTGAGCATTCTCCTCAAAAGATTTCAAATCATTTACATTGCTAAGGAAGCTTTGTGCTTTTTGATAGGCAGCTTGTTCAGTAGAAGAACTTGGCACTAAAGATTTATCAACCACAGCGACTTTAACCACCTTGGAGGATCCAATTTGTTTTTCAATTTGAACCACATGCACCCCATATTGCGTTTGCACGGTCAGCACTTCGCCTGGGCGGCCATTAAAAACAGCATCTTCAAATTTAGGGATCATGGAACCTCTTGCAAAGGTACCTAAGTCGCCGCCTTTATCTTTGGAGGCATCTGTACCATATTGTACGGCTAATTTTGCGAAATCAGCACCGTTCTGAATCAGCTTCTTTAGAGAATCCGCTTTGGCGACTGCTTTATCCAAGCCACCTTCTGCAGCGGGATTGATCAATATATGACGTGCTTTCACAGAATCAGGACTGGTTCTCGAATCTATTAATTTAGCCACTTTATATGCGCCATTCGATAAATAAGGTCCGTAAACGAATCCTTTACTTGCATTGAACATCATGGAATCCAAAGCAGGCTCCAATTGTCCTTTCTTTTGATAAACGATGGGGGTTTTAGTATCGGCATTGATGGCAACGAACAACGAATCGTTATCAGAGGTTTTTAAACCTTCAGCGATTTTATCAATTTTAACCCTGGCATCTAAGGTGTCTTGTTTAGAAGGGGAGGCATCAAAAGTGACATATTCAAAAGATCTTGTCTCGCTTGGATTTTTGAATTTATATTTATTCTTCTCGTAATAATCTTTGTAATCCGCTTCAGTGATGTTTACCTGAGCATCCGGAACAGTAGCATATTCTTTATACACGTAATCGAAATTCACCAGCTTGTTATGATTGTTGTAATCATCCTTGGCATCCAATGAATTCACATATATTCCATTCTTTACCAAATTCACGTATTTCTCGTTCTCTCTTTGCTGCTCCACATTGTCTTCCAATGCCTTCCATTGTGTGAATAGCTGGCCTGAAGGATCAGTATCTGCACTTTTCCTGGAATTGATCGCATTCGCTCTGTCAAATTTCCCGGTTTGGGGATTAGTGAAAATCTGTTGCATCTGCTGAGTTGGATTGTCAAACATCAAATCAAATAGCTCAGACTCACCAACTGTCAATCCCAATTTATCAGTTTGTTTCTTTAGGATGATGCCGGAGACCGTTTGATTCCAGGTGTTTTCCACCACGTAGCTCATCATCTGGCCATTCAGGCTGCCCATTTGAGCTTTAAATTGCTGAGAATTCTGGTCTACCTTCTCGTTGAACTCTTTGTAAGAGATGGTTTCGCCTGCAACCTCACCCACTTCATTCTGAGAATCGGAGATGAAACCTCTCCCACTTCTGATTGCATCACTTAAAAGAAACGCCACAATTGCAAAACCGATGGCGATCACGATGATCACACCTGCCCGGTTACGCAAAAAACCCATTATACCCATATGAACGTAATATATTTAAATTTAGGGGCGCAAGATACAATTTTAGAGAATTAAAGCATAAAATTTTCTTTTCTAAATAGATAGGATATATTGCTTCCTGCACTTATCGCTAAGCAATCGTTGGGAGAGCTTTTAAAAGTGAAACCCCCAAGAGGCAAGGGTTTTAAAATTCTGTATCTTTGACTCCCACAGAGAAAATGGATCATCAGCTATTCACGCTTAACAACGGCATTCGTATATTATTTAAACCATCCACCTCAACCATCTCCCATTGTTGCCTGGTCATCAATGCGGGTTCAAGAGATGAAGCGGCCGGGAGACCGGGCTTAGCGCACTTCATAGAGCATTTATTATTTAAAGGGACTGTTAAGCGGAACACCAGCCAGATTTTGAACCGCCTGGAAGTGGTTGGGGGAGATTTAAATGCCTACACCACCAAAGAATACACCTGCCTGCAGGCTTCCTTTTTGATCGGCCATTTAGACCGGGCCATGGAGCTTTTGCAGGATATCGCTTTCCATTCCACTTTTCCGGAGGAGGAGATGGAGAAAGAGAAGGAGGTGGTCATAGATGAAATCTCCAGCTATGAGGACCAACCGGAGGAAGCCATCAACGACGATTTTGAAGCCATGCTATTTGCAGGACATACACTTGGAGAGAATATTCTGGGAACTCCGGAAGCGGTGCAAAGTTTCAAAAAGGCAGATTTGGAACGGTTCATCTTCCAGAACTATAATACTCATGAAATTATTTTTGCGATTTCCGGAGCTTATCATCCTTCAAGAGTTTTAAAAATGGCCGAGAAATATTTTGGCCTCGTTCCGGAGAATAAGCAAGTCAAAAATAGAAAAAGTCCTTTTGTTGTATCAAAAGAGATGAAGGAGGTTAAAAAGCCCATCAACCAGGCGCATTGTATGCTGGGTACAAAGGCTTATTCCATTCACGGGGAACAAAAAACTGGTTTACTATTGTTGAATAATCTTTTAGGCGGCACCGGAATGAGTTCCAGGCTTAACCTGGAAGTTCGGGAGAAACACGGAATTGCCTACACCATAGAGTCCAATTATTCGCCTTTAAGTGACACAGGTTTGTTCTCCATTTATTTCGGCACCGATGCGGAGAAGGTGAACAGAGCCTTAAAGCTCATTCATAAAGAGTTAAAAAAATTGAGAGAGAACAAACTTGGGATGTTGCAACTCTCACAAGCCAAACAGCGTTTTATTGGACAGATTGCTTTGGGTGAGGAGAACCGCATGGGCGTTTTGATCTCCATGGCCAAAAGCATGTTGGATTATGACCGCATTGATTCTTTGCAGGAGGTTTTTTATAAAATCAACCGTGTCACAGCTGATGAGTTGCTGGAAATCTCCAACCATATTTTTGCTCCGGATAATTTAAGTATGTTGCTTTTTGAACCTGAGGGTTGATTTTTGAAAAGCAAGGCTCTTGGTTTCTATTTATTTCAGTCTCGTTTCCGTTTATACTGCACAAAGACATTACACCTGGTGGTATCCACTGTCAGGTTTAAGTGGCAAAGCTATTCTAAATCAATTTCAAGCAAAGTATTTTTTGAACTCCTTAGTATAAATACCCTATCAAAGAAAGATTGAATTTTTTCAGGCTGTTTAATATAAAAATCAAAGTAGGATGTTAAATCCATGCTATCTTCAACTAAAAGAAGCCAAATTTCATCATAATGGTTTGTATAATTTTAGGTTTATCGTTCTTCTTCTTTAATAAAGTCTTTAGTTCAGTACTATTAAAAAGTTCTGGAATTGTTCCGCCTTGAGAAGCATATCAACAAGAATGTTTATAATTTTGATTATTTGTAATTCCAATTGATTTAATTTTTTTAGGCATAATGTATTTTCCAAACTTCATGTCAAAAGCTTCAAACCTAAAAAATTGTAAATGATTAGATGATGAAATTTGAGAAAGTCTCTCTAAAACAAACTCATAAATAAATTTGCTTAATTTACCTATATCATGGTTTTTTAGCTGGATTGGTTCTATTGTGCTTAAGCCATAAGAACACTAAAAGCTTATATCTACACTTAGGCAAATATTATTTTTTTTGTTAAATAAGCTTTCTGCATTTCGAACAATTTTATCAGCAATTTGAGTGTGGGCCATGATATCAATTCTGTTTGAATCTGGAAGCCGAATTAATCTTGAATGTTCAATTCCAATAATTTTACCTTCTAGTGCAATTCTAAAATCTGGCTCAGGAGGATTTAACCTTTCAGTTTTTATTTCTTGAGGGAACATAATTGTTAGAAATTGTCTTAGATGAATTTCCTCAACTTTAGAATTCCCCATTTTTTCGAATTATTTTACTAACCCCTCAATTGTCTTTTCCACCTTCTCAAAATTAAATTTTCCCTTCATGCAAATCTGCTACAGGGAAAATCATCTCATAATCGTTCCAATTTAAGTTTCCATCAATTAATTGAAACTTTGAAAATTCTTCTTCATTCCTATATTTTTTTAAAGATGGATGAAGAGATTTTTTAAGAAAGTTTTTAAAATCAATAGTCGTTATATTGCCATCATTAAAGAACAATTTGATAGTAAAATCGCCTAAATATTTTGCCTCTTCAATAATTATAACTTCTTCAGAAGTTTGAGTGTAATCAACTGATATTTTCATTTTATTGCTTTTGTAATTCTTTCAAAAAGGACATCCTTCTTGTAAATAAAATAGTTAACCTATTTCTCAACGATGTTTTTATCATATTTATCTAGAAATATTTCAAAATCCTTCAAGTCTTTCCCTTTTAATGGCTTTGAACCTTTAATAGGCAATATTTTGATTTCTTTAACTTTGCCATTAACAATATAAAATTCTGCTTTGCTCTCCTGTTCTCCTTTTTTGGCATGAACATGAATTGGTTCGTGTTCATTTGAGTAAAAGAATATTAGAATCCCCAGATATTCAAATATTTTTGGCATAAATCTTTATAAAGATAAAAAACCGTTCTATCTAATCAAATCTTCAATCGCTTTCTCCACCTTCTCAAAATTAAATTTCCCAATCAAATCATTCATCATCGCTTTTACTTCTGGTAAATTTAGATTGCCGATGCTTCCTTCATGGGTATGGTTGATTTCATATTTTCCGCCAAAATTGCCCGCTTCAATATCCAATCCTACTTTTTTATAAGCTTCTCTGAAGGGGGTTCCGGTTAAGACCAGTTTATTCACTTCCTCTACAGAGAAAAGGTATTGGTATTTTGGGTCATCCAAAATATGTTCCTTGATTTTGATGTTTTTGAGCATCAGTTTGCTCATATCCAAACAAGCCACTAAACTTTGGAAAGCAGGGAAAAGTGTTTCTTTCTGCAATTGCATATCGCGGTGATAACCGCTGGGCAAATTGGTGGTCAGCATCATGATCTGGTTTGGCAAAGCCTGTAATTGATTGGTCCGCCCACGAATCAATTCCCACACATCAGGGTTTTTTTTATGTGGCATAATGCTGCTGCCGGTGGTCAGTTCGTCGGGAAAAGTGATGAAACCGAAATTCTGGTTCATGAATAAGCAGACATCCATCGCCATTTTATTCAAAGTGGCAGCAATGGAGGACATCGCCTGAGAGAGAATTCTTTCGGTTTTGCCACGACCCATTTGTGCATAAACCACATTATAATTCAGATTGTCGAAACCTAAGAGCTGCGTGGTCAGGGTTCTGTTCAGCGGAAATGAAGAGCCATAACCAGCAGCAGAACCCAAAGGATTTTTGTTGCAGATTTTATAGCTCGCCAAAAGCAGCTCCAAATCATCAGTCAGGCTTTCTGCATAAGCGCCAAACCATAAACCGAAAGAAGAAGGCATGGCAATTTGCAGATGCGTATAACCGGGCATTAATTTGTCTTTATGAACCTCAGCTAACTCCACCAATAATTTAAACAGTTCATCAACAGATTGCACCATCTCCTGAATCTGGCTTCTGAAGAAGAGCTTTAAATCTACCAAAACCTGATCGTTACGGGAACGCCCACTATGTATTTTTTTTCCGGCTTCGCCAATTCTTTGGGTCAATAGCATTTCTACTTGAGAGTGCACATCTTCCACGCCCTCTTCAATGGTGAAATCTCCATCCTGAATGGTTTGATAAATATTCTTCAATTCTTGTTGGACCAAAGCTAAATCCTCATCAGGTAATAAGCCTATGCTGTTGAGCATTTTGGTATGCGCCAGAGACCCCAAAACATCAAAAGCAGCAAGAAATAAATCCATTTCACGGTCTTGCCCAACAGTAAAAGTTTCTACTAATTTATTGGTTGCTGTTTCTTTTTGCCACAATTTCATTTTGATTTACGAATTTAGATTTTTGATTTACGATTGCTTGTATGGTTTATTTGGGATTTACGAATTACGATTGTTGATTTCATCTGTTTCTTCCTCAACGATTTTTAATTTATTAATAAATCAGCTATTGACTTAGCTCTGCAAGCATCTCGATAGTTTGCACTTGATGAACTGCTGCATCTGATTACTGTAATTTTTATTGATGATATTAAAAGGTAATTCAGAGATGAGCTCTGCATTAGCTATTGCAAAAGCTCTGAATCTCTTAATTAACTCTTCTTTGGTCATCATTATTTACGATTGTTGATTTACGAATTACGATTGCTCATATAGTTTATTTTTGATTTACGAATTTAGATTTTTGATTTACGATTGGAAATCTAAATACAATATAAATTTCACTCATTTTCAGAAAGCCTAAAACCGCCCATTTAAAAACAGATTGATTTTCTCTCCTTTCAGGTCAATCCAAAATCGTAAATCATCCCTCGTAAATCAAATAATAGTTCTTCGTAAATCAAATCACCACTTTTTCTAACATGCTGATGTACCCACTAATTCCTTCTTCAATTTCTTTCAGATAAATAAATTCATCCGCAGTATGTGACCTTGCCGAATCGCCAGGACCACATTTGAGAGAGGGGATATCGAGCAAGGATTGGTCTGACGTGGTGGGTGAACCATAAGTTTTTTTACCCAAAGCAATACCAGCCTGTACAATCGGATGTTCTTTTGGGATGGAGGAAGGTTTCAGTCTTATCGATCTTGGCACCACTTCACAGTCTACAAACTGTCGGATGATTTTCAGCACATCTTCATTGCTGTAAGCATCTGTCACGCGAACATCCACTGTGAATTGACAATGATCCGGAACCACGTTATGCAGGCTTCCAGCATTGATGATGGTCACCGTCATCTTTACCTGACCTAAAGTATCTGATATCTTAGTGAACCGATAATTCTGAAACCACTCGATGTCCTTTAAAGCTTTATAAATGGCATTCTCTCCTTCGTTTCTGGCCGCATGTCCGGATTTGCCCTTTACCTGGCAATCCAACACCAATAATCCTTTTTCGGCAATGGCCAAATCCATTAAGGTGGGTTCGCCAACGATGGCAAAATCCAGCTTCCCTAATTCGGGGATAATAGATTCCAAACCACCTTTGCCCGAGTTTTCTTCTTCGGCAGTGGTGGCTATTGCAATATTATATTTTAAATGCTCCTTTGGATAAAAGTGAAAGAACGCAGCAATCAAGGAAACCAAACAACCCCCTGCATCATTACTCCCTAATCCATACAGTTTCTCATCTTCTTCATCGGGCGAGAATGGATTGCGCGTATAACTTTTGTTAGGCTTAACGGTGTCATGATGGGAATTGAGCAGAATAGTAGGTTTTTTAGCATTAAAATGCTTGTTAAAAGCCCAAATATTATAACCTTTAGTTTGAGTTTCTACGCCATTATCGGCAAAAAATTCTTTCAAAATAGCAAACGTTCCAGCTTCTTCTTTACTTAAAGATGGTGCAGCAATTAGCTTTTTTAGCAATTCAATTGCATTTTTATATGAGGTTTCATTCGTCATTTCTGGTTCTTGCATCCTTTCTCCTTAATCTTTACTCTTTATTCTTCAATCCTTGCTCCTTAATCTTTACTCCTTAATATACAATTCTCCCGCAATTTTAGCCGAAGTTTTTATCCCTTTAATCATGGCAGAGCTGAAGCCATTGTGCTCCATTTCGTTCAAGCCGGCAATGGTGCAGCCTTTTGGCGAAGTTACCTTATCAATTTCATGCTCTGGGTGAGAAGCCAATTGCAATAATAAATCTGCAGCTCCTTTGGCAGTTTGTGCAGCCATCATCAAAGCATCTTTTGCGTGAAAGCCTACTTCCACACCGCCTTGTGAAGCTGCTCGGATGGAGCGTAAAAAGAATGCGATGCCGCAAGCGCATAAAGCCGTGGCTGATGTCATTAATTCTTCATTGATTTGAATCGTCATCCCCACAGTATCAAAAATCTCTTTCACTATTTTCAGGCTTTCCGCCGATGCATTATCGGTGGCAAAACAGGTCATAGATTGCTGAATGGCGATGGAAGTATTGGGCATCACCCGTACCACCTGTAAATCAGCATACAATTTCTCGCGGATGTTTTTGCAGGTCACGCCTGAAACCACTGAAGTAAACAATTGCTTTTCAGGATGGATGGAAGATTTGATTTCATCTAAAACCTTATTTACCTGTTGGGGCAAAACGGCTAAAACAATGATATCCGCATTTTTAACAGCATTTGCATTATTGCTAGAAGTTTGGAAACCTTGGGCAGCATAATCTGCTAAACCAGTAATACTTCTTCTTGTTAATGTTATGGCATCAGCTGGATACAATCCGCTTTTCACTAAGCCTTTTGCCAATGACAAACCAATGTTTCCGCTTCCTATGATGGTTATTTTCATTTCTTTTAGTTCATTATTTACTTAAATTTCCCCGGTCTGTGTGTCCTTTAGCTTTGCGGAATAATATTAATGATATTTTTATAGTTATTGTAAATTTTTCTTTTTGCTGCTTTTCCCTTAGTGCCCAAACAGCAATCAGGGTTAACTACCCATTATTAAGGACTAGGGCGATGGGGCAAAACCGTTAGGCATTACAAATATAAAGAACATGGATATGAATGCAGACAATAAGTTTTATTTAGGTGTTGATGTGTCAAAACCTTGTGCCAAACAAGCTGTCGTTACCGAACGTTTTGAAAATAACCCCGAAGGGATCAAAGTATTTCACAGATTCTTGAAAACCGATCAGGTGCATTTAATGGCAATAGTTTACTGGTGATAGAAAACACAGGTGTTCATCACCGGTTGTTATGGAGCTTTTGCAGTCACTATGACTTGCCGGTTTAGATTGGAAACGCAGGCCATATCAAATGGAGCTTTGGTTTGGTAAGAGGCAGAAATGATAAAATTAATGTCGAACGCCTATGTGCTTACGCCTATAAGCAGGCGGATGAAATCAAGGTCACTTGCGCTTTAAATCCGATCTTCATGAGGTTAAAAGATTTAATGACCGCCCGGACCAATCTTTTAAAGCAAAAAGGCAGTATCGTTGAATACCTGAGAGAGTTAGCTCTTTTTACGGATAAAGCCATGCAGAATATGATGAGGGAAACGCATAAATCGGCATTGGAAGGTTTGAAAAAATCAATAGCGGAAGTAGAAGAGCAAATCAGCAATATCATGGCAGATCCTGCAGTTGCCCCCAACTATGGACTGATCACCTCTGTGCCGGGAATAGGGCAATGGACAGCTTTGTATATTCTTACCCGTACAAATAATTTTGCGGGTGAAATTAGCGGTAAGCAATTAACCTCATATGCCGGAGTGGTTCCTTTTGAGCATACCAGCAGCATCAGCATTAATGGGCGAAACAGGGTGCATAAAATGACCGATAAAGACCTCAAGAAAATGCTTCATCTATATGCCCTGTCCTCAATAAAATATCACCCGGGTTTAGAGATTATTTTGAACGGAAAAGGAACGAGGGCAAGAACGCAATGAGCATTTTAAATGCGATAAGAAATAAATTAGTACTAAGAGTGGTTGCTGAGGGTTCAAACGCTTTGTTGATAATGGCCCAGTCACCTTTAAATCAAAAAAACAAAACATTTCTTTTAATAAACTAACTTATTAGTTATACTTGTTTTATGAAACAGGTAACCTTACTCATTGTCCTATTCTTGTTTACTTCATCTGCAAAGGCTCAGATTGACGATTCAACAGTTTTAGAACTGATAGAAACACAACGTTATCCTGAACTGGCATCTTACTTGGAATCTGTTTATCCAAACGGTACCGAGGATCCAAAAATCTTAAACCGACTGGCTTATGCCTATTATATGGGTGGAAATCTTGTGAAGGCGGAAAGTAACTATCAAAAACTATTGGCGCAGGACACTACCAAAATAAGCTCTTTAAACAGTTTGGCCAATGTAGCCAGCAAGCGAGGAAATTATCCTGAGGTGATCAAATACTATAAGAGGATCCTGGATTTGGACAGCTCCAATTTCTATATCGTAAAACAAACCGCTTATGCCTACCAGCAGTTGGATGATGTTGAACACACCTTTGAATATCTAAAAAAAGCCAGCACCCTTAATCCTCAGGATGCGGACATTGCTTATGATTATAGTAAGAATTTAGTACTCGAGAAAAAGCTACCCGAAGCCGATAGTGTATTGCAAAAGGCCTTGAAAGCTGATCCCTTAAACCTGCTCCTTTTACGTGGGTTGCTATCGGTCAATAATGCATCCAGCAATTTCAAGGACGTGTTAAAAACAGGCGAAAAACTGTTTGCCTTAGGTGATAGCACCAATGAAACAAAGAATAAAGTAGCTCAAGCGTACTATTATACCAATAGGCCAGAAAAATGTATCGAATTGATGAATCAGCTCATCATAGATGATGTGCCTAACGAAACGACATTTTACTTTTTAGGATTGAGTCATAGAAAGTTAGCGCAAACCGAAAAAAGCAATTCTAATTTCAACCTGGCTATAGAAGCCGGATTATCTAACAATTTAGGGATTTATTATCAGGAATTGGGAAGAAACCGAGAGCAGCAAATTATTTTTTAATTGGGATTGTTCCATGGTCTGTGTCCCCACAGACCATTTTTAGTTTCGGTCTGTGAGGACACAGACCGAGGTTGAAAAGTGAATAATCACTCCTTCTCCAAATTTCCTTTCTTTACCGTGAGCACATCCTGACCGGTGGCATCACCTTGTTCCTGCAATTTGCCAAAAGCTGCTGATGTGGCATAATCAATGATGTCCTGAGGTGGATTTTGGTGATAGAAACCGTAAATCAAACCTGCCATAAAACAATCTCCGCTTCCTGACCGGTCCACCACGCCTTCACAACTGAATTTTTGAGAATGGAAAGATTTTCCATCTGTAAATAAACCGGTAAAATAAGTGAGTTCGTTGGCGTCGCTATCAAACCTGAAGGTGTTGGCCACTGTTTTCACTTTTGGGAATTTGCGGATGATTTCTTTTGACGTGGCTTCTGCATGAGCCAAATAATCCTCTCGCTTGCCTTTATCATGAATCTGTTCATCAATGGCAGTTCCCAATAAACTATTTGCCGACCATATATTGCCCATTACCAAATCGCAATGTTCCACCAATTTAGGCATGATGTCTACTGGTTCTTTTCCATATTTCCAAAGCCTAGTCCTATAATTCAAATCACAAGAAATGGTGATTCCCTTTTTTGATGCCGCTTCCAAAGCTTCCAGGCAAACATCAGCCACCTGCTCATTTAATGCCGGACTGATGGCGGTAAAATTTAACCAGGAAACATCCCGCAAAACTTTGTCCCAATCAATCATTCCGCGCTTCAACTCTGAAAAAGAAGAATGCGCCCGGTCATAAACCATGCTCCCCTTTAAATCAGCACCTCGCTCTAAATAATAAATCCCGATCCTATCGCCAGAAAACAAAATGGATGAAGTGAAAATCCCCTTGTAATCCAGATAATCAATCACGTGGCGTGACATGAAATTATCTGGTAAAACGGTACAATATTTTACTGGCACATTCCATCCTGCCAAGGCTGTAGCCGCATTGGCTTCAGCACCGCCCATGTACAATGTGAAGGGATTCTTTTCTGCCGAAGCATCATCATCTGCCGGTGATGGGGACACTCTTAACAGCAACTCGCCAAAACATAGCACTTTTTTCATTCCACTGGGGATTAACCGGTCTAAAATAAATTATAAATTTATAAACATGTAAATTGGTTCATCCAACTAAAAACCATATGATTATTTAAAGTCCGAAGTATTCATTGGCATTATTAAAACAGATATCCTGAACAATCTGTCCAATCCATTTTTCGTCATCAGGGATTTGTCCATTCTCCATTTCACTGCCCAAAACATTACATAATATTCTTCTAAAATATTCATGTCTTGGATAAGATAGAAAACTTCTAGAATCTGTCAGCATTCCCACAAAAGTGCTCAACACACCCATGTTGGATAAAGAATTCAGTTGTTTCTCCATGCCGTCTTTCTGATCCAAAAACCACCAGCCGCTACCAAACTGAACTTTTCCTTTGGTTTTTCCGTCAGAGAAATTACCTGTCATGGTTGCGAAAACATCGTTATCAGCAGGGTTCAGGTTATAGATGATGGTTTTAGCCAACTGGTCATCCAAACTTAAATTTCCCAAGAAATCAGAAAGGCTTTGCGCTTGTTTATCATCACCAATAGAATCATAACCTGTGTCAGGGCCTAGCTTGCGCATCATGCCGTGATTATTATTTCTGATAGCTCCTAAATGAAATTGCTGTACCCAGCCTTTTTCATGATATATTTTGCATAATTCGGTCAAAACATAGCCTGCAAAAGCATCAGGATCTGAGAAGGCGTTTACATTACCTTTTAATACTTTGGCGAACTCTGCTTTTTGCACATCGCTTAAAGTGATTTTAGAAGGGATGGTGTTTAAACCATGATCAGAAATGGATGCGCCATGGGCCGCAAAAAATTCAATCCTATTTCTTAATGCAGCCAATAAAGATCCCAAATCGGTAATTTCTATTCCAGAAGCAACAGAAAGCTTTTTGATATAAGCTCTATAAGTCTCCACATCCTGAATCATCAACGATTTATCAGGACGGAAAGAAGGCTTCACTTTGATAGAGAAATTCTGGTCGATAAGCACTTTGTGATATTCCAAAGTATCAGTTGGATCATCCGTAGTACCCACCATCTTCACATTGAACTGCTTCAATAAACCTTGAGTCGAAAAATCATCATGAGCCAATAGCTGATTACAGTGCTGATAAATCTCCTTTGCGGAATCCTTATTTAAAAAGGAATTGATACCAAATGGATTTTTCAGCTCCATATGGGTCCAATGAAACAAAGGATTTCTGATGGTTGCCGGAACCACTTTTGCCCAAGCCAAAAATTTATCTTCATCAGCAGCATCACCCGTGATGAAATGCTCATCAACACCTAAGGTTCTCATCGCTCTCCACTTGTAGTGATCTCCTTTGAGCCAAATCTCTGTGATGTTCTTAAAATTTTTATTACCGGCTATCTCTTGCGGAGGCAGGTGATTATGGTAATCTATAATCGGCATGTCTTTAGCATAATTGTGGTAAAGAATTCTCGCCTTTTCTGAGTACAATAAAAAATCTTCCGGAATCACTGCACCATCCTTCATGGTGGTTATCCCGTTTGTTTCATTTTCAATGATCTCCATTTTAAAGATTGTTTAACTGTTTATAAAGACACACCACGTTTCCATGGAATGAAATCATCCTGACCATGTCTCACTGCACTCACTTCCACTTCGCCACTTGCCACCTTAATGATATAATCCAGAATCCGCTCACCAACCTGATGGATGGTCTCTTCCCCTTCAATGATGCTTCCGGTGTTGATATCCATAATGTCGTTCATCCTTTTGAATAAAGTGGAGTTACTGGCAATCTTAACCACCGGAGCGATTGGATTACCGGTTGGAGTTCCCAGGCCAGTGGTAAATAAAACCACATTTGCTCCTGAACCCACTTCTGCTGTTGTGGATTCTACATCGTTTCCTGGAGTACATAATAAATTCAGCCCAGGCTTGCTCACCTTTTCAGGATAATCCAGAATAGCCACCACCGGAGAAGTACCCCCTTTTTTTGCTGCACCAGCAGATTTTATGGCATCAGTGATCAATCCATCCTTGATATTTCCTGGTGATGGGTTCCTATCGAAACCTGAACCTGCGGCTTCTGCCCTTGCAGCATAGGTTTTCATTAAGGAGGAGAAACGTACCGCTTCGTCAACCGTCACGCAACGGTCGCTCAAGTTTTGTTCCACGCCACAAAGTTCAGGAAACTCTGCCAAAATCACTTTTCCGCCCAAAGCAACCAACAGATCTGAGGTATAGCCTATGGCTGGGTTTGCTGAGATTCCGGAGAAACCATCAGAACCACCACATTCTAAACCAATGGTTATTTTATCCAGAGTGGCCGGTTGTCTCACTTGCTCATTAGCCTCCATTAAGCCTGCAAAAGTTTGCTTAATCGCCAAAGCCAATAAATCCGATTCGGTACCCACTTTTTGCTGATCTAAAACATAAATGGGTTTACTGAAATTAGCATCTCTCTTTTTAATCTCCTCCTCTAAAATATAAACCTGGGCGTTCTGGCAACCTAAACTTAAAACTGTTGCACCAGCTACGTTTGGATGTGTGATATAACCAGCCAATAAACCGCAAAGCGCCTCAGCATCCTGACGAATTCCACCACAACCCCCATCATGATTCAGGAATTTGATGCCATCCACATTTGGGAACAAGCGTTTGCTTTTCTCTGGCTGATCTTCGATGAAGATCTCGGCATTCATAATGGCGTCCTTATCGGCACCAGCCTGATACATATCTATTAATTTCACCGCCTGATTTTGGTAGGCTTTTTTACGACCATATCCAAGCGGAGTCAATAACGCTTCCTGCAAAACCTCCAGGTTTCTGTTTTCGCAAAAAACCATCGGGATCACCAGCCAATAATTGGCCGTTCCAACGCTTCCGTCCAGACGATGGAAACCGTTGAACGTTTTATCGCCCCATTTGCTCACATCTGGTTTGTCCCATTCTAATTTCCTATCGCCAACTTCAAATCCATGGGCCGCATGTTCCACGTTAGCGGTGGTGATTACATTGCCAGCGTTTAAATCCATTTGTGCCTTCCCCACTAATACGCCATACATGATGATCTCTTCACCAACTTTCAAATCTGTAGTAAGAAATTTGTGCTTGGCTTTCACGTCATCTAAAAGCGTGATCCTTTCATCCTGATAGATGATGAGCTCTCCTTTAAAAAGGTCGGTAAGGGCGACCAGTAAATTATCTTTTGGATGTACTTTTAAAATTCTATCCATGTGATCAGGCTTCTATTTTAGCCACTTCATTTTTAATCATCTCCTTTATAGAGGTTTGGTTTTCCATTTCCTTTAAAAATCCGTTCACGGCTTTACTAAAGCCAGGTATTGCCGACAATTCCACTCCCCACAATAAGGTGTCACTTAAAACCATCTCCGCGATTTGTGCTGGAGGATATTTATCCCATAACGCTGCCAAATGCGCTGCTTTCGTATCGTTGATCAGATAGCTTTCTCCATGGTGCGTTCCATAATAATCATCGCCAACTTTTTTCGTTGGTTTCATAAACCTGATGTAAGCTGCAAAACCAATCGCCATCAAATCTGGAACAGATTGAAATAGCTGAACATAATGCAACAACACCGGCAACACCCGCATCTTCAATTTTGAGCTGTAGTTAGCCGTGATGCTCAGCCATTGATGATTGATCTGTGGATTTCTGAAACGATCCAAAACTTTATAGGAGAATTCATCTGTAGCATCTTTAGTCACATCGTAAGGAATGGCAGGTGCAATCTCGCTCCTCATCAGATAAGAAATGAAATCTTCCATTGCTTTATCATCCATGGCAGATTTTACGGTGCTGAAACCTGCCAAAAATGCTAATCCACAGCTCAAAGTATGCGTCCCATTCAGCAGCCTCAATTTCAATTCCCTGTGCAAATCAATATCTGGAGTGATGACCACCCCAGGATCAGCCTCAGCGAACGAAAGTATGGATCTGACTTTTTCATCTCCGGAAATCGCCCAAAGACGGTAAACTTCAGATAGGATCAGTAGATCGTCCTCATAATTCAGTTCCTGCTGAATGTCCTGATGCTGATTTTTATCCGGTTTACCCGGGACGATACAATCCACCAAGGAATTACAAAAATGATTATGATCCTTCAACCAGTTGATGAAAGCTGAAGAAAGATTATTCTTTTTCGCTAACTTAATGACAATATCTTTCAGTTTTATGGCATTATCCACAATCAATTCTGTTGGGACGATCACCAAACCCTTATCCGCAGCGCCTTCAAACATCTGGTACCTGTGAAATAGAATGGCTAATAATTTACCGGGAAATGAAACAGGTGGATGAGCATGTACATCATCCTCCACCAATTGAATACCCACTTCTGTGGTGTTGCTGATGATGATCTCTAAAGATTTACTTGAGCTGAAATCCAGAATCTCCTCCCACTGGCTGCCCGCAGTGAGCACCCGGCTAATGGAGGAGGAAATGATATGCTCCTCAACAGTTTTTCCGTCCTCCACACCCTTGATACACAAAGTGTAAAGTGAATCCTGTGCATCGAAATCTTTGCTTGTTCCATGATCTGTGGATTTTACTACCACCACACGGCCATTGAATATGCCTTGTCTATTCGCTTTATCTATGAAGAAGTCGGGAAGCCCCCTAAGCAGCACCCCAGTCCCAAATTGCAAGACTTTCTCCGGTAATTCAAAAATGCTCGCATCTGGCACAGAAACCTTATCTGAAGCGATGGAATGTATATTTCGCTTATTTAAAATCATTTATTTTTTTTTGAAGCTTTATCCATTAACCACGAACTAATGTCTTTTGCTGCCAAATCATTCTGGAAACTGGACGGAAGCCTGCCGTTCACATACTCATTATACAACCACGGGTCTCCTACTACCAATACATAGCCTTTCCCATAATTATTGGCTGCAATAAGGATAGCCCCTTTGCTTTCTAAAATTGGGAAAGCAGAATTCTTGATGGATATGGAGCAAGCATCTTTCATGAATACTTTACTTGAGGATTTAAAGACGTCTTTATTTGTCGGAATTGCTGCTCCTTCCTCAAAATGGGCATCATTGGTCACATGATTTACCAAATCGTTGTTGAAATGCATACCGAATTTACCTGCCAATGTATTAAAATGTGCCAATTCTGTATTGGCACTATCATTTGCAAGCAGAAACAAAACCCCTCCTTTTTTTACCCATTTCGCAATCTGTTTAACATCTTTGGATTGGATGTATTTTGGACTTGTTGTTTCCTTTTCCGTATCGGGATCTACAATGATATAAATACTGGCATTCTTGAGGTTATGCTTATTTGGTGCCGAATGCAAGGTAGCTAATTCTGCCCCTTCGGCTTCAAAGTCTTTACCTAAAACCGAAAAACCTGAATTCGCAAGATCATCCCATTTATAGTGAAAAGACACCATTTTGCCATTCGTATCTTTCTTGAATTCATTATTGAAATACGAATCTAATAAAACCACCTTTTGCTGTGCCGAAACTGTCGCGGCTGCTAAAACGAAAAGAAATGCAATAATTAGCTTTTTCATATCTTACTTCAAATCTGTTATTTTAACTGGGTCCATATCTCCGTAATCCTGATTCTCACCACCCATTCCCCAAATGAAGGAATAGTTGCTGGTTCCACATCCTGAATGAATGGACCATGGGGGACTGATCACTGCTTCATGATTGTGCATGGTGATGTGACGTGTCTCCTGCGGCTCTCCCATGAAATGGAAGATGGTTTGGTCTTCTGCTAAATCGAAATAGAAATAGGCCTCCATTCTACGATCGTGGGTATGTGCTGGCATCGTGTTCCACACGCTTCCAGTATTTAAGATGGTTAAGCCCATCACCAGTTGACAACTCTGAATGCCATCTGCATAAATGTATTTATAAATGGTTCTATGGTTTGATGTCTCTGCTGAACCTAAAGTCACCGGAGTGGCGTCAGCCGCTTTCATCAAAGTGGTTGGATATTCTTGATGTGCAGGTGTGGAAAGAATGTAGAACACAGCTGGTTCAGCTGCCGATGCGGAGGAGAAATCCACGCTTTTGCTTCCCCTTCCAATATATAAACAATCCTTTTTGGATAGTGCATATTCCTCTCCATCTACTTTGATGCCGCCTGCTCCACCCACATTGATCACCCCC
The DNA here is from genome assembly GCA_965218985.1 of Pelobium sp. Classification (GTDB taxonomy): domain Bacteria; phylum Bacteroidota; class Bacteroidia; order Sphingobacteriales; family Sphingobacteriaceae; genus Pseudopedobacter. The sequence goes on along the minus strand of CBDCMP010000007.1, from coordinate 2,308,672 downwards.
ATCTCTCGCCGTTCTAAAAAGAATTCGGCTCTCAGCATTGGAAAATTCTCCAACGCTAAAGCTGAAGAGGTTGGCACTGCTCCACCAATAATCACCCTATCGTAATGACTATAAGTGAATGCGATCTCGCCTTCCTTCATCAATTCATCCACCAAAAACTGTTCACGCAATTCTGCGGTGTTCATTCCTTTAACTTCTCTCTGACTATTGTGATAGCTCTGTTTCATACTTCTATAAATTTAACGTCCCATCCATCCCCCGTCTACGGTAATGATGGTTCCATGTACATAATCTGCTGCTTTTGAGGCTAAGAAAACGGTAACGCCTCCAAAATCCTCTGGTGTGCCCCATCTGCCTGCCGGTATTCGTGATAATATTGATTTGCTTCTTTCCTCGTCGTTTCTCAATGCCTCGGTGTTATCCGTTGCAATATAACCCGGAGCCACCGCATTCACGTTCACTCCTTTTGATGCCCATTCATTAGCGAAAGCTTTCACTAAACTTCCAATCGCACCTTTACTGGCCGCATATCCCGGAACGGTGATACCCCCCTGAAAAGTGAGCAGGGAAGCTGTGAAGATGATTTTTCCTGAACCTTGTTCAATCATTCTTGCACCTATCTCCCGAGTCAGAATGAAAGGTGCGTCCAGGTTGATGGCCAGCACATTGTCCCAATAGGCATTGGAATGTTCTGCCGCCGGAGCTCTCCTGATGGTTCCCGCATTATTCACCAGAATGTCTATCCTTGGATTTTCTGCCTGCACCTTCTCAATGAAGCTCTCCAATGATTCTCTTTTGCCGAAATCACATTGATAGGGCTTGAATGTCCTCCCCAGTTTTTTAACCGCCTGCTCTGTTTCTCCATCGCTCATCGGCATATTGGCCGAGACACCAATAATGTCTGCTCCGGCTGCTGCCAATGCTAAAGCCATACCTTTTCCAATTCCTTTATTACAGCCTGTAACTAATGCGATCTTGCCACTCAAATCAAATAAATTCGTCATAATTTTTACCTAAAGTATTATGAGGTTATCATGTCTAAAAGTTATCTTTTGGTTAAGGAAACTTTGTTTCTTAACAATTTTACAGAATTTAACCTTGTTTAAGAATTATTGTCTGTTATTTATTTGTGCAATCGTTACCGGAGCGGATTGCACGATGTTTAATTTTTATGAACCGGCTGAAGTAACGAAGTTACTCATCAAAAACCTTGTTTTAGAAATTTTAATATCTAGTTCATGGTATTGATTAATATAGCCCATGGTTTAAGCCATGGGCTATATTTGATTTGCAATTGAAACCGTTTTAACGGTTTAATCACCCTTATGAAGCTTTACGGATATTCAAAAAATGAAGGGTTCCTATCAGTTTATATAGCCAATACCTCTCAAAATTTCATCAAATCCTCTCAAAATGCCTCCAATTTTATACCCACTAAAATTCGTGGTGGGTAAAGCCAAAGAGAATATTAATAGTGTTTCAAGAAAGTTTATATTTGGTAATAATAAACCTCCAAATCTTGAAAAATATTTTTTTTATCCCCTTGTTGATTGGTTGTATGTTTCCTTTTAGCGGTTTTTCACAACCCTATTATTTTAAGCATTATCAAGCTGAAAACGGTCTGTCTTACAATACTGTCTCACATATTTTACAAGATTCCAAGGGGTTGATGTGGTTTGGCACAAGAGACGGGCTCAACCGTTTCGACGGTTATACTTTTAAAGTTTACAGACATCAAGAGGAGGATTCAACCAGTATAGGAAGTGACAATATCTATGCGCTGCTAGAGGATAATCAGAAACAGCTATGGGTGGGTACCGATAAGGGGTTATACACCTACCATCCAGAAGAAGAAACATTCAGTTGTTTTAAATATACTTCAAACAAAGCGGTGTATGCTGTCACCAACGACCATCAAAACAATCTTTGGATGATTGCAAATAATGAATTGTGTTTTTATGATATGAAAACACATATTTTTCATCAATATAAAAATATTGATAATAGCAATCCTACATGGATAACCGTGACTGACATTGGCGAAGTTTGGGTTTCTTTCAGCGATGGCAAGATCAGGCGATATATTTCTCAAGAGGACAGCTTCAGCAGCCCATATGATATGTTTGCTCACTCCGGACCTTCCTCCTCACATCACATCCAGATTATGGAAAAGGCAAATGAGAACTTATTGCTCATCGGAACCACTAACCAAGGTGCTAAAGTTTTTAATTGTGAGACCCACCTCTACCAAGATCTTATCACCTACAATGAAGACCAAACGACCATGTATGTAAGGGATTTTTTGCAAACCAAAGAAAATGAATATTGGATTGCAACGGAATCTGGCACATATATCTACAATACAGTCACCCATCAATATCAACATCTAAAAAAGACGATAGACAACCCGTATGCGCTCTCAGATAATGCAGTATATGATCTTTTCAAAGATAGAGAGGGTGGTATTTGGGCAGCAACCTATTTCGGAGGAGTGAATTACTTTTCCAAAACTTTTTCAAATTTCAGAAAATATTTTCCCGATTTGGGGGGGAACTCCCTTAAAGGAAATGTGGTAAGGGAAATATGCAAAGATAAATACAACAAATTATGGATAGGCACTGAAGACGGTGGACTAAACTCTTACGACATCGCTAAAAAACAATATCAAAATTATTTGCCCACAGGCAAGAAAGAAAGTATAGCTTATAGTAATATACATGGCTTACTGGCTGATGGAGATAAACTTTGGATAGGGACTTTTGAACATGGCTTGGACGTAATGGATATTCCCAGCAAAAAAATTATAAAGCATTATAATGTGGGCAATTCGCCCCATGATCTGAAGAGTAATTTTATTGTGACTATCATCAAAACAAGAAATGGAGATGTTTTGATTGGCACTACGTTCGGGTTATATAGATACAATCCAAAAACCGATGATTTTGACTTTTTGTACTTAGACAAAAGAGTGCCTTTTGTCCATAATTTAATGGAAGATCATTTAGGGAATATATGGGCAGCCACTTTAGACTATGGGATTTACAGATACGATCCAACTACCGGAAAAAGTATACATTTTTCCCATCATCCCAACTCAAACAGCATCAGTACCAATTCGGTAATCAGTGCTTTTGAAAGTTCAGATCATTTGATTTGGTTTTCCACCTATGGTGGTGGCCTTTCCAGATATGACACTAAGACCAATAATTTTACCACGTTCAAAACTGAAAATGGTTTGCCCAGTGATATTGTTTTCAAAGTTCTAGAAGACCATCATAAGAATCTGTGGATAACCACTTCAAAAGGTTTATTGGTCAAAAAGCAAAACTCAAATCAGTTTAGGATATACACCACCTCCAACGGTTTATTGAACGATCAGTTCAACTATAATTCTGGCTTTATTGATGAGACAGGCAACTTATATTTTGGAAGTATAAAGGGCATGATCAGCTTTAACCCTGATGATTTTAATAATATCAACTTTAACAATCCTCTTTACTTCACCGGATTCCAAATCAATAACAAAGAGGTGAAAAGTGGAAAAGACAGCCCCTTAAAAAGATCAATCCTGGTGGAAGATCATATCATTTTATCCCATAAGCAATCTTCATTCAGCGTTAATTTCTCTGCACTTAGCTACGCTGCGCCCGAAATGATAGAATACGCTTATAGAATGGAAGGATTGACTAAAGAATGGACCTATCTGCAAACCAACAGAACGGTATATTTTACAGAACTTGCCGCAGGTGATTATACTTTTACTATTAAAGTTGCCAATCAAAGCCAGAAAATCCCATTTGTAAAATCATTGCACATCACCATATTGCCACCTTGGTGGGAAAGCTGGTGGGCTTGTGTTATTTACGTCCTAAGTATAGCATTTATCATTTATTTGGTAACCCGTTTTTTCTTTATCAGAGAAAAAGAGAAACATCACAGAAAATCAATCCTACTGGAAAATGAAAAAGAAAAAGAAATCTATGAAGCTAAGATTTCCTTTTTCACTCATGTTGCACATGAAATCAAAACTCCTTTAACGCTTATTAAAGGACCTATGGAAAAACTCATAAAAAGAGCAGCTGACATCCCCGAGATTGAGGAGAGTTTACATATCATGGATAAAAATACCGAGAGACTTTTGAATTTGACCAATCAACTATTAGACTTAAGAAAAGTGGAGACTCATAGCTATAAACTTACTTTTATCAAAGTAAATGTATCTAAGGTCATCGCTGATATATTTGCCAGATTTAAGCTGGCAGCTGAACAACAAAACCTATCTTTTGATTTATTGCTGCCAGAACAGCCTGTTTATGCCTATGTGGATTTAGAAGCTTTTCAAAAAATCTCGAGCAATCTTTTCAGCAACGCAATCAAATATGCAGCGTCAAAAATTATTGTCAGATTAAATAAGCCGGGTGTGAAAGATGAGTCGTTTGAATTTAATATCCTGAATGACGGGAATTTGATCCCATTAAATTATAGAGAGAAAATATTCGATCCATTTTTCAGAATAGATGGTCAGGGAAAATCTTCAGGAACCGGAATAGGTTTGCCTCTGGCCAGATTCCTTACCGAATTACATAAAGGCACATTGATTTTGGCAGGGGTAGAAGATGATATGAATATTTTTGAATTGACCCTTCCTTTACACCAATCACAGGAGATAGACTTGGAAGATGAAGAAATAGAAATAGATTATTCTGCCACTTATATCCCTAACGAAGAGACAAACACCAAACTTGCCATTTTATTGGTAGATGACCATGAAGAAATATTGGATTTCATTGCCGGCGAACTCGATGATAAATTCCATATTTGGAAAGCTAAAAACGGTAAGGAAGCTTTGAACGTTTTGGAAAATGAGGTGATACAATTGATCATCTCGGATATCATGATGCCGGAGATGGATGGGTATGAACTGTGTTCGATTGTAAAAACCAATATCCATTTTAGCCATATACCGGTAATTTTACTTACCGCAAAAAGCACTTTGCAATCTAAAATTGAAGGTTTAGAGATAGGAGCAGATTCTTATATTGAAAAACCGTTCTCGCCAGACCATTTATTGGCACAAGTGAACAGCCTGTTAGAGAACAGAAAAAAAATAAAGGAATATTTCTCCAATTCTCCTTTGGCCCACATCACAACCATTGGCATAAATAAATACGAAGAATCCTTTTTAGAGCAGTTGCAAAAAATATTGCTGGACAACTTGAGCAACGAAAAATTAGATGTGGAGCTATTGGCCGAAGAAATGAACATGAGCCGCCCAACTTTGTACCGAAAAATAAAATCCATATCAGACCTTACGCCAAGTGAACTTATTAATATTACCCGGTTGAAGAAAGCTGCAGAACTTCTTGGAAATGGGGAATATAAAATTTATGAAATTGCAGAAATGGTTGGTTACAGTTCACAAACGCGTTTCAGCAGGAACTTCCAAAAGCAGTTTGGAGCCTCACCATCTGAATATATTCAGAAAATGAGAAGTGAATTACATCCAAAGCAATAGGAAATGATAAAGGTAACTTTTGCTATCAGACTAAAAGTCTGACTTCATGAATTTTAATTTGCCACGAACACAAAATTTTCAAGATGATAGTGATTAGCCGATTCGTGGCCAAACATTTTTAAAAGCTAAAACGAGCTGTACCGAAAGTGCGTGGTTTTAACGCTTTCTGGTACCAATAAAAAAACGGAGATGTCATTATCCTATCATTTCAAAATCGCTCTTGTTTCTCCACTTTGGGCCACCCGTTTTCATAAATCAACGGACTGATGCACATCACTCTTTGCTGTGGCTTTGAAGCAAGGTCTGATCGCTTGATCGCATGGTAAGCTATCCAGCTATTTCCTTCGACATCTTTAAAAACTGAATTGTGACCCGGTGCCAACCACTGTCCGTATTTCTCTAAAATAACGCTAGAGCCTGTACCGTTAACTTCTGCCTTAGTGAGATATGGACCTGTTAAATTTTCTGATCTGGCCACCATTACCGCATAATTGGCTTCCAATCCGCAACAATTATCACCGGAATAGTAGAGATAATAAAAACCATTGTGGTGATCTATCCAAGAACCTTCAATAAGAATACTATAATTTTTTTCTTTTCCTGGCCAAACCACAGCCTTGGATTCTGAGCCAGCAACAAAATTTTTCCAATCCGCATCCATTTCCTGAACTTTGATGGGTTGAAAGCCAGAGCCCCAAAAAAGATAATTTTTATCTGTTTTGGGCTCATGTATAGCATAAGGATCTATGTTTTCAAAACCCTTCCCACTAATCAACGGACTCCCTTTATCTATGAAAGGGCCTTCCGGATGATCTGCAAAGGCAATTCCTATACATTTATCGAATTTTGGATCGTCAGATTTTGCGGAGTAAAACAGCACAAATTTCCTGATTTTTTTATCGTACAAAACATGAGGTGCCCAAAAATCTTGGGTACGATGTGCCCATTTTGGCTTTGAAGGTATGGCATCTCCCAGGATTTTCCAATTTTGGAGATCGTTAGATTTTGCCACTTGTATATTCAGCATTTTACCCTCAAATTTCCCTTGCGTTGCATAAGCGTAATAAACGCCCTGATATTCAATAACCGTAGGATCAGGAAAATCTTTATTGATCACCGGGTTTTGCTGTGCCTGCAACTGACTGCTGCACAGCAAAAACATTAAAAATTTTACCCATTTGTAAGAAGGATGATTCATAGCCTATTTTTTCCGGGTCAACATTTTAATGGAATTAACTTCTGATTGTTTGTAAGGCGTACCGTCTTTTCTGAAAATATCATGAAACCATAAGGCAGGTTCTTCACCACTTGGGATTGGGGTGTCCCAGGCATAAATGGTATTGGTTTTACCCGAAACCAAACCCCAATTATAAGCCCCAATGTTTTCTTTTTTGAGTATAGGCATGATGTTACTGAATAAACTATTGTTTTTTCTAGCCATATATTCAGTGCAAATTAATGGGCGTTTAGAAAGTTTACGAAGCGTATCTATCCAAAATTCGTGATCTTTTGGATCTCCATAATTATGATAGGTGGTTACATCAGAGTTTTTCAATTGGTAATCAGAGAGCTCCTTTAAGTTCCAGCTCCACACACCTGCTGATAAAGGTTGCGATGGATTAACCGTACGTCCCCATTCAAAAGCTTTTCGCAACAGTGGCATGCTTTTATTTCCATTGTCAGAATTACCAGGTTCGTTGTATAAATCCCAAAGTACGATGCGTTTATCATTTTTGAAATGAGCCAAGATATCTTTTTCATACTTTTCTAAGGTATCCAAAAGGGTACTGTCTGAATAAATTAGATCACCCGGATCCCTTAACCAGCCTGAATTGTGAACGCCAGGTTTCGGTTCTGGTTGTTTTCCCGCTCTATAGGTAGGATTCCAGCAATCGTCAAACAATACAAAAATGGTAGAAATGTGATGCTTATCTGCTATATCCAAATATTTACCCATTCGTTTTTTAAACCCTTCTTTATCTTGTTGCCAAGCCACATGATGCAGGTAAACCCGCATGGAGTTTAAACCGATGCCTTCCGCATATCCTAATTCTTTATCGATGGTTTGTGGGTCAAAAGTTTCTGCCTGCCACATTTCCAGCTGGTTGATGGCAGTACTAGGAATAAAATCACTCCCCCTTAACCAATCCCACTGCTTATACCAATCGTTGGCTTGCTCCACTGACCAAATTTCCCTTGGAGCAGCATCTGCTTGTGCTGATTTTTTTTGGTTGCAGGCATATAACATCGTTACGCCTAATGCTGCAAGGACAGCTGCTTTAAAAATTTTCATATTTATATTTAATTGATTTGTTGTTAACTATTAACTTATTCAGCCGGGATTTCTAAAATTTCTGAAGTCTTTTTTGGTATCCCAAATACCGGGAAACCCTTTTCGTCCCAGGTAAATTTTTGGGCCCGGGGAGATCGAAAGTTTTCACAACCCTGCCCTGGTTTATCGTTGGCATGGTATAAAATCCAATCTTCTTTACCATCAGGAGATTTAAAAAACGAATTGTGCCCTGGTGCATAGACCCCATTTTCAGGTGATTGCTTAAATACAGGTTTCGGATGCTTGGTCCAACTTTTGATGTCCATCAGATCTGCATCGGCAGCTGCACTCAACATCCCCAAAGCATAATAATCTGTCCAACAGCCACTTCCAGAGTAAACAACAAAAATCTTATCACCATGTGCTAGAAACTGCGGCCCTTCGTTGACATTAACGTGTGGGAGATTTTTATCATCTAAATCTCCATGCTGCTCCCAACCATTTTCTGGACTGGAGATTTTAAGTCGGTTACCTGCTATCGTCCATGGATTTTTCATTTTAGCGATGTAAATGTTCTGCTGTCCATTTACCTCCCCTTCCCAACCAGACCAAACCATATAAAGCTGCCCCTTATGTTTGTAAACATCGCCATCTATCGCCCATTTATCTGAAGGAGCAGCAATTTTTCCTTTAAAAACCCATTCTCCTTTTAATGGATCTGGAGAGGAATTCTCTATCACATACATTCTATGGTGATCATTTATGCCATCATCTGCTGCAAAATACATGTACCATTTGTTATGGAGGTACTGGATTTCTGGTGCCCAAATCTCCTTTGAATATAAAGTACCTTTAGAAGGTATCCATACTGTTTTATAGGTAGCGTTTTTTAAATCAGTTAAATCTTTGGTTTTCCAAATACCCAATTTATTCCCTAAAGTGTGGGTATAATAATAGTATCCGTCTTTATACAAGCTAAAAGGATCTGGGCCAGATGGCAGTAAAGGATTGCGAAACGTTTGTGCTTTAGTTTGTGCCATCCCCATGAATAGCATAAGGGAACAAAAAAGTTTTAAAATATGATATTGCTTCATCTCTTTTTTTAAAAAGCCGCCGGGTAAGTAACCGGCAGCAACACCAATTATTAATAAACCTTATTAAATTTTGAATCTAAAAGTTTCATGAAATATCCGCCTACTACGCTGCGGGCTTGAAAACCCACCTTTTTCCCATTAGTTGTCTCATGCCAGTCACTCAAGGGAACTCTTGAGGGACTTTCTTTTGCGTATAGATATAAGGGATGAACAAATTGCTGGAATTGCTTTTCGTTGGCGCTCATAGTGGCAGTCCACAAAATCCAGTCGGATTTTGTATAAGTTTTCCGGCTATCCAAAGGCAACCCGAACTCATTTTGTTTGGTAAGATAAAAATTGATCTCCTCCTTGGCCACATCGTCATCAAATAAATGCAGGTCTAAAACTTTATCCCAAACTAGATTATATTTCTGACTCCAGGTATCAGGTTTGCCAAAAGCCAACACATAATGATCACCATCTTTGGCAAGATCTTTCCATTTTACCGCAAATTCTTTAGCTATGGCGTGGTATTTATCTGCTTCCTCTCGTTTGCCCAACATTTTTGCCAGCATTGCATAGCTGCCTATGCCTTCAATTGCTTTAACGGAAAGATTGGCATTTCTTGCCAAATGTCCTGCAAAATCATCCGTACAGAGTTGGTTGGCAGGATCAAAACCTTCCTTCGCCAAATACTGAGTCCAGGTACTTAATGTTTCCCAATGTTTTAAGGCATAGTCTGCATTTCCTTCTGCTTTTGCTATGGCAGCTGTCAATATTACCATATTGCCAGATTCTTCCACAGGCATATCTTCTCCGTAAGTTTGTCCGTTTGCCAAAGGGTAGGTGCCTAAATCATGGGCCGCAAACGGTTTTTCCCATTTTCCGCTTTCACTGTAATAAAAAATACCATTCAGCATCCCTTTCATGAGATCAGGATTATAAATCAAAAACAGTGGTGCTGACGGATAAGTGATATCTACGGTATTGATAGATCCGTTGCTGAAGTTTTCCTTACTCAAAAACAATATTTCACCTTCTGGACTTTTGACCGGCTCATGTGCTGCAATAGCCTGACGATAGGCGATATCACACAAATCGGCGTATTCTTCTCCGCCAACCTTCGCTGCATCCTGATGCATTTCCTGATCAAATTCATTACATTTTTGCAATACTGCTTTATATTCTTTGGCTGATTTGGCTAACAGTTGCTCCACAGTTAAGGCACCATCCTCTTTCCACCAAGGCTTAAGATTTTTACCAAAGAATTGAACAGCATACTGCTCGTCGTAAGCCAACATCAAATTGTTCTGCTCTTCTGCTTTTACTTCCCCAAAATCTATGGTAGTGTTCAGCGAAAGTTGCTTGCCCTTCAAATTTTTACTTATGCCTGCTTTGCCCACCTGTGATAAAGGATCTGCATTCTTTTCACTGATAAATTGATTGATGTTGTTTGCGGCATTTGCAGCCACATAAAAATATCCCCAATCTATTCTGATATTATCCCCCTTCTTTTGTAAGACTGGTTGTTCCGTAGTGCCTACCTTTAAGAGTTGCAAACCTTCTGCCTGATAAGAATTTGTTGCTACTTCTTGCGACATGGTATTGACCGCAATAGCCGAAGATGCACTTATCAAAAGTTTTACCTGGTGTGCATGGCCATCTTTTGATTTGGTTTTGAATGTTAAATAAGAGACCGGCCTGGAAAATAATTCCAAATCATCCATCAGCAAGGGTGAGGTAAACGTCAAATCAAGCGCAACCGCACCGCAATTAAATTGATACTCAGTTTGCGTGGCAGTCACATTAACTGCTGTTTGTTGTGCCACTTTTATTTTACCTGCTAAATCAGATGGTATTTCATACACTAGTCCTGCATCTAAAAAAGAACCTCCCGCTGTATTATCAATGGCAACAGCTAATAAATTTTTACCTTTTTTCAGGTCCGTGTTGCTTAGCGGTATATATTGATATTGGTCCGTATAGCAATCGCATTTATAGACTTCTTTGCCGTTCAGATAAACATGAATGTTATCATCATGCTTAATTTTCAAAAATATCTTATCCTTTGGGATAGCTTGCAAATCAAAGGTTCTTCTGGTCCATAAATGTTCACTTTTCCAACTGGTTTTTATTTGTCTTCCGGCATTGCCAAAAGGAGCCTCTCCTGATTTCCATGTCTGATCTTCGAATGCTGAATTTTCCCAACCTGTTGATGGCTTGTCTTCCGTATATTTTACTGTATAGGTTTTTTCATCCGCTGTAGATAAGATGGTTTGATAATTTTTCTCTTCATCTCCCATGAAGCGGTACCACTGCCCATCAACTTGGGCATATCCCATCAGAGATTGATTGGCACCTGTCCAATGATGGGTAACCGATTGGTTGAGATGATCAGAAAACGACCAAATACTGAAATATGGGTTGTGTGTAATAAGTGGATAAGCCGGTGCTTTTCGGCCTTGCGCATCAACAATAAGAAAGTTAGAGAGCAATACTCCAAATAAAAATAGTTTTTTCATCCGTATATAGTTTGTTTTTTAATGGAGATGAAGCATGCATGAGCTTATATTCATTGTTGTTTGTGAGCAGTAAGCTCATGCAGGTTTCATCTGTTTATCTTTATCATTTTAATTGTCAGAAGAAACCTTTTAAGGTTGAAATAACATTCTCCTGTGAGATTAAATGCGAAGCATTCATGAACACCGCTAAAATCAAATACAACCTGTCGGTTTCATCCTATTAAATTTATTCATCAGCCATGTAAAAATCAAAATCTTCATTCCTTTTCACTACCAATGTTCCGTCTTTAAAAATCAATTGAGCCACTTCAATAGAAGATCTTTTTTGCTCGTAAGGGTAATTTCCAGAAGCATCCATTTTAGCTTCGAAATGAGTTTTTCGTCCAGGATGGGTAAAGTAAAATACGTAGGCGTTCTCACCTGTGACCACTGCATCGCCATGTGCACCCGTGGGATGGTCATCAGGACGGGTACCCATGTCATCCAAAATCAACCCTTGCTTCTCCCAATGTGTTAAATCATTGGAACGGTAAACCCGCATTCCATGCCATTCATCAGTGAGTAACCAGTAATAGCCTTTAAATTTAAACGCATTTGGCCCTTCATGTGGATCGCCTTTAATCACCGGCTCCTTAAATGTCTGCCAATGCACCAAATCTTTGCTATCAGACATCATCGTAAGTGCATTTGGACCCTTGTAAAACATACGCCAACCGCCTTCAGGCTTTTGGATGAGTGAGCCGTCGATCACATTTTTTATTCCCAGGTCAGAAAAATCATTGAATTTCCAGTGCCATAAGTCCTTACTGGTAAAATGGGCTAAACGGGCTTCTCCTCCCCAATGAGCACGCACACCCTTTATATAGGCCACAAACAGATGATAGGCCCCTTTATCATAAACAATGTCTGGAGCCCAAAAGGTGTTTTGTCCATTTTCGAATTCCAAACCCAAGGCCCCCCTATAAATCCATGATTTGCCATGGTCATCAGAAGAAGCCACACAAATAGAATTTCCGTAGCAAAATGCAACGTCAGGAAGCTCCAAATTTGCCCTCCTTTGCGTGTACAACATCCACCATGATTTTTCTAAGGGGTTGTAATAAACCACCGGGTCTGCTGCGCCATCTGTAATAGGATCTCTAAATAAAGGGGCTGGGGCTTGATGTATTTCTGCACCTTTTTGCTGCGCCTGAGCCAGATTGACAGACAGTATAATTCCTACCAAAATAAACTTTAAGTAGTCAAACATCCATGTAGTTTTATTGATTTATAATTCATTGAGAAAGAATGGTCATACTTTCTCCTGTCAAAAATAATCAGATTGCCGCTCTATACCTCGCATTTACCTCTCAATGTTCTATCATTTTGTGTCAGTTTTATATTTTTGAAGATAAAATCAATAAAAAACAAAACCAAAGCTGATTTTCAAAAGCTTTGGCCTATCATGTTATCGATTTAATTTTTACTTTACTTTTCGTTTCTCCCCCTTGAAATTATAGATGTAAATTTCACTGGCGTCTTTGTCTAAAGCGATTATTCTAGTGGATTGCGCCAAATAGGTGGAACCGTAATGGAATTCTATTTTTTTATGTGGTTTATTATTGAAAATCACTTCTTCGTAAAAATCGTCCTGATTTAGTTTTATCCACTGGGATGTGCCCTTTTTTAAATTTGGTTCAAAAACTTTTAGGCTGTCCTGATTTTGTGTGGCTATCCAAAGGTTATATCCTTTTGCCGAATGCACTTCAGCTAACGCTTTTCCGTCACCTTTTACAAAAAATCCGGTTTTGTCTATACTATTTCTTTCTAAACCTCCTTTGCCGTCACCTTTAAAGTAAAGTCCGTAGAAAGCATCATGTCTGCCGGTAAAAGGCTCCATACTGTAATCGTTGCCAACCATTACCAGATCAAGAAAGCCGTCATGATCCAAATCATCTGCCAACATACCATAAACTGGTGCTTCCTGGGCTTCCAGAGGTAAAGCTTTTATTTCAAATTTACCGTTGCCCTTATTTTCTACGAAGCTGGTATTCATATCAGTTGCGGTCATCATCACCGCTCCTTTTTTGTCATCCTCGCTCCAGATATCGTTCATAGTTGCTGCTCCAAAAGCTTTATAGGTGGGGAACTTTTTACGGATGCTCAAGACCTGGCTGATCATATCGTCCCGAGTATGCATCGGAAAAAGTTTCATGGTGCCATCTTCTGCTTTTGCATAGCAAAATATCATCGCATCAAATGAGCCATTGTTATCTATATCTTTACCGATGATGGTCATCGGTTGATCGAAAGAAGCCTTGTAATTGGAATTTTGCCCTAAATTGCCGGCCACATAATCTATTTTACCATCATTGTTGAAATCCCCTGAGGCTATGCTGTTCCACCAGCCCAATATGAGTCTCTATTCCTGTCTTTTCTATTTTAGTGAATCCATGCCCGTTATTTTTATAAAAATTCATGGGCATCCATTCTCCCACAGTGATCAAATCCACTTTGCCGTCTCCATCAAAATCAGAGAATAATGCGTCAGTGATCATCCCTGAACTTTCTAATTGTGGACAAAGCGTTGCTGTTGCTTCCGTAAATCGGCCTCCGTTGTTGAGGAATAAATGACTTTTAGGAGCTGATGGATAAGCTCCCGAAACTGATCTGCCTCCGACAAAAAGATCCAAATCCCCATCTCCGTCAAAATCTGCAGCTCTCACTGTTGATCCATTGTCATATTCAATGGGTACCGCACTATAATCCCTTCTAAATTGTCCCTTCTTGTTATTGATGTACAAGCGGTCTTGTGCAGAGGTATGATCTCTGGGAAATTCATAGCTTCCACTGGCGACGTATAAATCAAGGTAACCATCATTATTGGCATCAAAAAGAATAGCGCCCATGTCTTCCTCTTCTTTATAGTTTTCATCTATAAATCTGGAATTATCCAACGTGAACTTCCCTTCTTTATGCTGCATATAAAATACGCCCTTGTTACCTGCAGATCCGCCGATAAAAAAATCATCATAGCCATTGTTGTCAATATCGCCAACAGCCAAACAAGGCCCGTATTGACTGAGCTTATGTGGCAAGGTACGTTGTATGTTATAGTCGATGGCATCTTTTTCCTGATGTTTATAGGTTATGCCCAGTTGCTGGGTCACCTCTTTGAACACTCTGGTTCCAGAAAATGGAATACCCGGCTGCACATATCCAGAAGCATTTGTATAGCTCAATACCAAAGTTTGATCTGTTTTAACCTGTTTGAGGAGCTGTGTTTTACCATCAGGCCAGCGTATGCGTACAGAATCCAAAATATTGACATCGCCCAATCCAAAATGGGCTATATTTTCATCTGTTGAAAGGTAACCTCTGGTGGGCTGTTGATCGAAAAATTGTTGTTTCCCTTGATAGTAAATCCTCAATACGCTACCAATTCCATCCAAGTTATTTTTATCACCTTTAAATCTGACCTTTAAAAAATGAAAGCCTTCGTTCTTTTTACCTTTATCTTTTAGTGTGTTTTTATAGATGAAAGCTTCATCATCGATGTTGTTGACCACCAAATCTAAATCTCCATCATTATCCAAATCAGCATAAACACCCCCGGTAGAGAATCCAGGTTGCACGATTCCCCAATTTTTTGACCTATCATTAAATTCACTGCCATTGAGGTTTTTGAAAGCATAACTTGATATTTTTACTACCGGAAAAGAATCGGCACTAGCCAAAGAAGTGTTTTCTTTTACCATATTTTGGCCGTTGCTGTATAAGGCATGGTCTAAATCTGTCACATCACGGGGGTAGCCGTTGGTAAACACCATATCTCTGAAACCATCATTATCAAAATCAGCCACCAGGGGAGTCCAGCTCCAATCGGTTTGATAAACACCCGCCTGATAGGCCACGTCGCTGAACTGCGGATAGCCCAAAGGAGTTTCACCCTGATTCATTTGCAATACGTTACGGATGTATTGTGCATCATAATGATATTTATCATTATTGATATAGGTGATGTAATTATCACCCATCAACATGGTTTTCTTTCTTGAGTTGCCTTCGGGCAGCATTTCCAGGGAAATCAGATCAGGCTGACCATCGTTATTCACATCCACGATATCAGAACCCATCACAGACCAACCTGTATGCTTGAAATAATCTTGGGATCTATTGGTAAACGTTCCGTTTTTATTGTTGATGTATAAGAGGTCGTTCGATATAAAATCGTTCCCTACATAGATGTCTTGCCAACCGTCGTTATTGATATCAGCCATCGAGACGGAATTTCCAAATCCTTCATAAACAATTCCTGCTTTTTTACTCACATTACTAAATGTGCCATTGCCATTATTGTGGTATAACCTATCGTTATTAACTGCTGTACCATCTTCAACTTTAGGCCTGTATGCCACCAATGTTCCCGAGTCCAAAACATTAGTAAGCACATAAAGATCCAAAAAACCATCATTGTCATAATCAAAGAATACTCCTTGGGTACTATAGCCAGAATCATCTATCCCATATTCTTTTGCCAATTCCTTAAAAACCGGAATACCGTCTTTATTTATACCCTGATTCATATATAATAGATTTTTACGTTTCTCCGGATTTTTGTCAAAAGATGAACAAACATAAATATCAGGCCAGCCATCGTTATTGATATCCACAACGGCAACACCTGTACACCATTTACCTTGGGTATTTATCCCAGCAGATTTTGTAATGTCATTGAATGCTAAATCTCCTTTATTCAGATATAATTTACTGGGCACCATATTACCGGCAAAGAAAATATCTGGCTTACCATCATGATTGAAATCACCAATGCCAACACCGGCACCATTGTAGAGATAAGGTTTGGTTAAAATATTTATGCTGTCTGTCTCCGTGATTTTATTGTTAAAATCAATGCCTGTTTGTGCAGATGGCAGCAGGGAAAAAAG
The DNA here is from genome assembly GCA_965218985.1 of Pelobium sp. Classification (GTDB taxonomy): domain Bacteria; phylum Bacteroidota; class Bacteroidia; order Sphingobacteriales; family Sphingobacteriaceae; genus Pseudopedobacter. The sequence continues at coordinate 2,292,362 of CBDCMP010000007.1, read as the reverse complement.
CGTACCAGACGTATCCTTTTTGCAGCCATACATTATAAAAACAGCACATAGCATCAAAAAGATATTTTTATGAATAGAATTATTTAACATCGCTATAAGGGGTAAGCAGGTTTAATCAGTATGATGCAATAAATATAATTCTTTGATGTTCAATCATCAAAGCAATTTTGAAAATCATTTTATAAGATGATGCATTTAAAGCGAATTCCAGGCTTTAAAGTGATGATAAATTGAGGCAAAAGAAGCTTCTTCCAGATGCTCATCATCTTTTTGAAGTTCATTGCTGCCGCTGCCAGCATCATATTGATGTCATCTCCCCATACCCCCCTTATAAAGTTAAGGTTTATTTAATTTAGCTAATTATTCTCCATAAAAAAGATTAAGCTTAAATTTGAGATCATTAAACAAAATTGCGAAATGCAAGCACATGAATAACAAGTATATATTTCTATCATCAATATTTTTTTTGTCTTTTGGGGCATGCTCCCAGCATGGGAATTGGAAAAAAGAGACAGAAAAATCAGCTTATATACACCGTTCCATAAAAGAAATTACGGATGTGATGGTGCATGATATTTATTCACCACCTGTAGCAAGCAGAACCTATGCCTATATCAGCATTGCAGGCTATGAAGCGGCTATCCATGGGGATAAAAAAGATCAATACATTTCTTTGGCCAATCAGTTGCATGGTTTAACAGGATTGCCCCAACCAGATAAAAGTAAAGCCTATAGCTTCAATTTAGCAGCCGTTCATGCTATATTAATGGTTGGTAAAAAGATGGTGACCTCAGAAGGTATGATCAATGATTTTCATGATAAAATCACCCAGGAGTTTAAAGATGTTGGAATGCCGGAGGATGTTTATGAGAACTCCATTGATTATGGGCAGCAAATTGCTGATGCCATACTGGCCTGGGCCGCAAAAGATAAATATATAGAAACTCGTTCTATGTCTCAATATAATGTGCGGTCTGATGATGCAAGCTGGAAACCTACGCCACCAGCTTATATGAAAGCCGTTGAACCTAATTGGAATAAAATGCGCCCTTTATTGATCGATTCTGCCTCACAGTTTCAGCCCGTCCCTCCACCTGCATTTTCCACAGACCCAAAAAGTGAATTTTACAAATGTGCCATGGCTGTAAGAAATGCGGTAAAAAATCATAAAACGGAACAAAGTGATATGGCTAAATTTTGGGATTGCAATCCTTTTAAGATGAACACCAATGGACACGTGATGTTCGCTTCCAAGAAAATATCTCCTGGAGGGCATTGGATAAATATTGCCGGTTTAGCCAGCAAAAAAACACATGCAGATTATATCAAAACAGCGGAAACTTATGCTTACGTAGCCACGGTTCTCTACGATAGTTTTATCAGTTGTTGGGACGAAAAATATAGGAGCAATGTGATCAGGCCTGAAACCTATATCAATGAATATATAGATGAAAGTTGGATGCCATTACTTCAAACGCCACCATTTCCTGAATATACCAGTGGGCATAGCGTGGCTTCTACCTCTGCCGCTGTGGCATTGACGACATTATACGGTGACAGTTTTAGCTTTGCAGATTCTACAGAAGTAGAATTCGGCCTTCCAACGCGTCATTTCAAAACATTTATGGATGCCTCACAAGAAGCTGCCATCAGCAGGTTTTATGGTGGAATCCATTATATGCCGGCCATAGAAAATGGGGTTAGCGAAGGAAAAGCTTTGGGAGAATTTTGCGTGCAGAAGTTTAGCACAAGAAAAACTAAAAAGTATTGATAACTAGTATTTTACAGAAATAGAGAGAAAATATTTTCCACTTTTGAAATAGAATAGCCTTCGAATTATTTTTATCAGGAAATTTATATCCTATCAAAAAAATAAAAAGAGCGTCTGCTTCCATTTTGGAGCAGACGCTCGATTATAAAGGCTATCATTTTATCTGGACATCGTACAAAGCAGTATTCACTTTATTCAATTTTTCCACCGGCATTTTGATCACTTTTCTATCGTAGGTCATGAAACCGTTGGTCTCATTTTCCACATCTGTGGTTTGGGTATAAACCGCTGCGGAAAGGCCAGCTTCAATTAATTCTTTCATTTTATCCATAAAAGAAGCGTATTTATCAAACATTTCTTCTGGAGTTTTAAAGGTTTGATAACCCCAATTTTTGTCCTTTTTCCAGGTATGGTCTGCCACCGGCAGTCCCAAACCTCCAAATTCCCCTAAGACAATTGCCCTATCTTTCCCAAATATATCCGACCTCGGCATAGCTGGCTGAGGATAATTGTGCAGATCCACCATATCACCAGTATTAAAGAAATTACCGCCACTGGCACTGTTTACCAATCTTGATGGATCCTTTTGCTTGGTCCATTCTGTAATTTCCACCGTTTTGAACTGTCCCCAGGCTTCGTTAAAAGGCGTCCATACTACAATACAAGGGTAATTGTGCAAAGCGGTCATAATGGCATTCCATTCCTTTCTATAATAACCTTCAGATTCTGGTGTTCTTTTTTTGTCGGTTTCGCCTTCGTATACTCCCGGACGGTTCACCCATTTATTTCCTAGATCACCACTTGGCATATCTTGCCAAACCAGCATGCCTAACTTGTCACACTCGTAATAATAACGTGCCGGCTCTACCTTGATGTGTTTTCTGATCATGTTGAAGCCCATTTCTTTCAATTTGATGATATCGAAATTCATGGCATCATAAGTTGGTGGTGTATATAACCCATCAGGCCACCAGCCTTGATCTAAAGGCCCGTATTGAAATACAAACTTGTTATTCAACTCCATTCTCTCTATACCTTTCGCATCTTTTCCCAAAGAACTTTTTCTCATGGCAAAATAACTTTTGGCCTCATCTTCCACTTTTCCGTTGCTCATCAAATAAACCTTCAAATCATACAAGAAAGGATTTTCTGGTGACCATAATTTTTGATCTGGGATAGCAAGCGTGGCAGTTTCTCCAGGGCTGATTTCTTGTTCGGCCACTTTATTACCTCCATCCCATGCACTTACCTTAATCTTATCGCCTGGCTTTGCGTTGACTACATTTGCACTGAAACTAAGTGTTTGGGCATCGATATCTGGAGTTTGCTTGGTACTTTCAATATAGCTTTTTGGCACACCTTCCAGCCATACCGTTTGCCAAATACCCGTAACGGGCGTATACCAAATCCCTTCTGGTTTTATCCTTTGCTTACCCACCGGTTGTGGCCCATCGGTAGTTGGATCCCAAACTTTAACTATAATCTCTTGCTTACTGCCGCCTCTCATAAACGGAGTGATGTCAAAAGTGAAAGGATCAAATCCCCCTTCATGCATACCCGCTTTTTTTCCGTTCACAAATACTTCCGTACGCCAATCCACTGCTCCAAAATGAAGCAGCACATTTTGCTTGCGCATAGCAGATGAGAGGGAAACTGTATTTTTATACCAAAGCGTGCTGTCTTTTCCCACCGTTCTGGAGACCCCTGAAATTGCAGATTCCACGGCAAAGGGAACCAAAATTTTACCTTCAAAATTTTTAGGCTCACCATCCTCTTTTTTGGTGATGGCATAGTCCCATAAGCCATTCAGGTTTTTCCAATTGTCTCTTTGCAGAAGAGGTCTTGGATATTCTGGTAAAGGGGCATCAGGATTGACCTTTTCGGCCCATTCTGTTAGAATGTGGGATTTATTAATTTGCCATTCCTTTTTTTCCTGGGCTTTAGCACTGTTCATCAGCAGGGCAATGGCCACTGCGCCAATCATCTTTTTTTTCATCTGTATATCATTGTTTTTTAATTGCCATGAATCGATCATGAGCATATGCATTGTTGTTTGTGAGCTGTATGCTCATGAAGGTTTCATCCAAATTTAATTATTTTAGTAATAAGGCCATCTTGATGGGACGGCCTTATCACAGAATCACATAGTTTAACCTGATTTTGCGTTCTAATACGTCACCTTTTGTAAGGGTGAGAAAATTCTATCCTCCACACCAGCTATTTTGATACCGATACGGGCAAAAACATAATTTTGTGCCGGAACAATCGCAGGTATATCCACACTTAAACTCACGCTATTGAGATCAGCGATGTCTCCCCCGTTTATTCCTGTAGATTTGATCTGATTTGCACCAGAAACAAATTGAGTTTTATTGATATACAGGGTAACGTTTTCGATATTTTTGGCATTTGCATCATTAATGATTTTCTCAATTTTAAATGTTGCATTTACCTTTCCCGCATTGGCAGTTAGCTGAGGATTCCTGATCATATAATACGGAGTGACCTCAATATCCATCACTTTATCTCCATTTACTTCAACATTTATCGTATCCCGGTTTCCCGATGTGTTTTCATTCCAACGAAAAGGCCCTTGATTATTGGGAATAATGAATTGATAATTGCCTTTAAAAAGTAAACTGGAATAAGAGCCATCTTGTGCAAAGGTACCCACTATAGGTCCTTTTAAACCAAAACCAGATTGAAACAAGTTGAAAGGCACCTGATTGTACTCTACTCCTATCGGACTGCCATTATAATTCAGTTGCCCGGTGAGCTTAATAGAGGGTGCACTATAGTTGTCTTTTTTACAGGAGACTCCTGCCCATATGATGAAAGACAATATGAGGTAATGAAATTTTATTTTCATGATTTCTATTTTAATAGTTAGCATTATTGATTAGGCTGCCTCACAATTTTCGGATTTGCGCCAATGATCCCATCATTGATATTGGAATAATAATTTCCAAGCTGGAACCTGTTACTTCCTGTGACCGGACCTGGCAGCACTTCTCTATAAACCCATTTTCCATTATTCGGATTTCCGGGATTATAATACTTATAAGGCCATAAGCCCCATGGCTGTGTGCTCCTGTCTGTGGCAGAACCAATGTTGGTCAACAAATCTGTTTTCGTAGTAGGTTGGCCATCCCAAACGATGTGCGCCAACCTCCATCTTTTCATGTCGAACAAAGTGTGTCCTTCAAAAGCCAACTCCACCCTTCTTTCGTGTACGATGCGATCAAAAGTGATTTGGGCTGGTGTTAAAGCAATGGTTAAACCAGCTCTTGCCCTCACTTTATTGATATAAAGTGCGGCAGTTATCGGGTTTCCCAGTTCAAAGGCGGCCTCTGCCGCATTTAATAAAACTTCTCCAAAACGATAACGGATAAAAGCCACATCACTTCCTCTACCTCTTCTTCCTGAACCTACTTGAGGATCAATGTATTTACGGAGCGTAGAATCCTGCTTTGTGTCCTCAATTCCAAACCACTTACCGGACCATCTTGTACCAACCACCTGAACATTAGTGGTGGTAGCCTGGCAAGGGTCGTTAAGTTGTGCCTGCTTCGCCGGCACTTGAAGATAGAACTGTTCCGTCAGACAATGAGGTAACCCGCCCAAATATCCACTCTACGCACTTTCCCTAAAGAAATATATTGCAGGCAACATAATGGTACCTGCCAAACGAGCATCTCTACCCGCAAAAATATCCTGTTGATTGGTGTAATAAATTGGATTCCCTGAAACATCTGTAGTTGTTAAAAGGTGCATAGGAATTGTCGAGTCTTTCATAATGACTCTGCCAAATTGAGCGAAGGATCTCAATCTTCCGGCATCAAAACCTTCGTCAGAAATAGAGATAAGGTTGATCATTGATGGTAAATCCGTGCGTCTTACCACCTCCAGCTTTAAAATCTTCGATATAAATGGATTCCTGATTCACACTGGTTTTATCTAGGAAAAGATTGGCAAAGTTATCAGACAGATCAGGATAAACCTCATATAATTTATATGGACCACCATCACCATTGATGATGGATTGTGCTGCAGTGAGTGCCTTGGTATAATAGCCTGCGGCCATACTTGCTGGTATACCCACTTCTCCTCCCGGTAAAGAAACCTGCGGGGTAGTCACTCCATATTTGGCAATGGATCCTGCATATAAAGCAGCTCTTGACTCCATAGCCAATGCTGCAGCAAAAGTAGCTCTGGACTTCTCATTCACGTTCTTAGGCAAGTCTCCTTTAATCGCTTCGCATTCGCTGATGATGAAATCATACACTTCTGATTCTTTAGCTCTTGGGGTTTGAAATTGCTCCACATTCCCGCTGAAATCATACTCTGTGGGTTCAGTGATCAATGGCACCCCTCCCATTCTTTTTACCATCTCGAAATAGTGGCTGGCTCTAAGAAATCTTGCCTCTGCCAGGAATCTCTTTTTATCGCCATCTGCCAACTTTGTAGATTCATTTGCTCTCTTAATAAAAAGGTTTAGTTCACGAACATAGCCATAGTCCCAAAGTGCCCATTCACCATATCCCCAGCCTGTTCTTTGCACTATAAAATAGCTGCCATTTTCTGATGGGAAGGATTCGCTGAAATCTGCGAAAGAACGCCATCCGTTATCTAAAGAGGAAAAATCCACTTCGCGGTTATACAAATCACCCAATACAGACAATACCAATGCAGGATCTGAAAAGGTCAAATCGGTTGGTAGTACTTGAGTGGGCGGTATATCTAAAAAGTCGCTATCTTTCTTACAAGAGCCCATCCCTAAGATGAACATTCCTGCTGTTATTATCATTATCTTTTTCATTAGAATATAATTTTTTTTAATGGTCATGGAGCAATCATGAGCATATTTTTCGCTTGTTTTTATTTTTTTATCGGTGCTCAAGATATCACTCACGCTAAGTTCATTACTGTTTGCGAGCGCATGCTCATGATGGTTTCATCGAAATAATTTAAATTGAAGAAATGAATTAGAAGGTGATATTAGTTCCGATGTTGATGATTCTGTTTTGCGGAAATTGCAAGCCATTGTCATCTGTGGTTTCCGGATCTACAGAAAATTCCTTCAGATTATCAAATGAGAACAAATTATAGGCGTTGAGGTAGAACCTCGCCTTTTTCATTTTTACGTATTTAAGCCAATTCTGAGGAAGGGAATAACCCAACTCTATGGTTCTAGCCCTTAAATAGCTCACGTTATGTAACCAAAACGTGGAGTTCCTTTGCCCAGCAACTTCGTAGTTACTTAATCCGAAACCAGGATTTACCCTCAAGGCTGGATATTTACCCGGCACCCATGCACTATTGATATCATACGTATCCTGACGATGCCACCTGTCTTCAAAAATGGTGTTTAAGTTCCCATTGTTCTGAAACGGCCACCTTGTCTCATAGTTTTGAAACCAGGTATATCCGGATGCGCCAGAGAAATCAGCGTGGAAATCGAAAGCTTTATAATTTATAGCGAAATTGAAACCAAAATTCACGTTGGGCTGTGTTCCATAGCCATAACCTATTGGCCTTTCGTCCAAGCCATTGATCACTCCATCCCCGTTTTGGTCTTTATAAATTAAATCTCCGGGAAGTAATGATCTGTTGCCTTTGTCGTCAATATTTACAGGATAATTGTTGATTTGTTCCTGAGATTCAAACTGACCTGCAACTTCCATTCCCCAAGAAATGTTTCTATATCTGTTTTCTGTTGATCCTCTGTAGCGGTCAAGAGAATTGAAGAACAATGGGTTATAGGAATTTAAAGATTTGGCTCTTGAATAGGAGACGTTACCACCAACGGAGAAATTCACAGTTCCAATGTTATTGTTATAGCCCAAAGCCAGCTCTCCACCTGATTGCGCATCACTATTGATATTTTCTAAAGGAAGGTTATACCCTAATTCTGCAGGCAGGGTAATGTCATTTTTAGGTCCAATCAATCCCGTTCTTTGCCTGTAAAAATAATCAACAGAACCGGTCACTTTACTCTTGAACATGGTAAAGTCGGCACCTACATCAGTGATTTTACTTTTCAACCAGGAGATTCTGGTGATGGGCAAACCCTTGTCGCGGGAAACGATCACAGAATTCCCATCAATGATTGCCGTTCCCTGGTTGTAATTGTATCCGGGAAGATAAGCGTAAGGTGCCACAATGGGTTGATTAGGATCGTTTGGATTTCTATCATCCCCTAAAACACCATAGGACCCTCTGAATTTCAAATCGTTTAATACCGTGCTGTTACCCAAAAGATTCTTCATGAAACTTTCCTCAGTGATTCTCCACCCGGCAGATACGCCCGGAAAATAACCAACCCTGCTGTCGGCAGCAAAAAGATAATTCGCATCTCTTCTTATGGAACCTTCCACATAGTATTTGCTGGCATAATTATAATTCACTCTGCCCACGTAGCCTACACGAGCTTCTTTGGTATCGCTATCGTCATATCGATCGATAATAGGGAAATAGATCAATGGAAGATTGTTGGAAATGGGATTTCCGTGCAACCAATTTCTTAAATGACGATTGGTCAATCTTTCGGCTACTGCAGTAGCACCAACAGCGTGTTTTCCAAAAGTATTGGCATAGTTCAGTTGAAACTGAGAGGTGGTGGCAAATTCTTTTCTTTGTTCCCTTTCCCGCCATGGGTTTGTACTACCGCCAGTAACATCATAGGTGTCTGTTGCCGGACTGTAGGTATAAGCCTCATAAGTGTATTCCTGGTTGTTCAGCAAACGGTCTGCCAAGTAGTAAGAATAAACTCCTTTTACATTTAGTCCTTTTACCCCGGGGATATCATATTCTGCATTGAAATTGGTTTGCAAAACACGCCAATCACTCCTATACCTTCCGGCTAACTTTTCATTTAATAAAGCATAGTTTGATTCTGTATTACTAATTTTATTCAAGTAAAGCGGATTATCGTTCGCAAAAGGCCTTTCCAATGGCGTATTCCTCAGCACTGCAAATCTGGCAAGAAAATAATCATCTCCTCCGGGAACTCCCGGGTTCTCCACGCTTTCTAAACGTGCGTTGAGATCCAAACTTACCTTCAGGCCTTGCGCCACTTTAGCCTGCACATTGGATTGGATATTAGAGCGGTTAAAGAAATATTCTTTTCCCAATTGAGAATTCTGGTAAACATTGGCTGCAGAGATGTAATAGTTCACTTTTTCTGAACCTCCGGTAAAATTGACATTGATGAAGTTTTGTGGTGCTCCGTCATTAGATAACACATAATTTCTCCAATCAAAACTACGGTAGGCCGGATCTGTGCCTAATTTGAACTTATCCAGGTCATCCTGAGAATAAGAAGGCTTAATGCCCTGATTTACTTGGGCTTCTGCCAAATATCGGGCATAATCATAGGAGTTATTGGCCACATGCGGGAAACGTGTGAAGTTTTGGAAACCCAGATAACCATCCACATTAATCCTTGTATCACCAGAACCTTTTTTAGTGGTAACCACCACCACACCATTTGCCGCCCTTACTCCGTAAATAGCGGCAGAAGCATCTTTTAATACGTTGATGCTTTCAATGTCATTGGGGTTCAAATTGTTGAATTGTCCGGCATCCTGCTGTATCCCATCAATCACAAACAGCGGACTGCCCATATTTCTTATCTGGATATTTGCGCTAGCCCCTGGCCTTCCCTCAGATTGCCTGAAAGTAACACCCGGGATTTTACCTGCTAAGGTGGTACTCACGTTAGCCCCGGCATGCACACGATCAATGTCTTTATTGGTCACACCAGAAATGGCTCCCGTAATGGATTCCTTTTTTTGCGTGCCATAACCAGTGACCACCACTTCTTCCAAAGATGTCTGGTTACTTAGCAATTTAACGTTGACCGTTGTTTTTCCATTTACGGGAATGTTTTGGGAAAGAAATCCCAGATAAGTGAAAACAAGTGTGGCATCCCGATCTGCATTTAAGCTGAAATTACCATTCACATCAGTCGTTGTGCCTCCGGTAGTTCCTTTTACGGATACTGCAACACCAACTAAGGATTCACCATTTTCATCGGTGACTTTACCGGTCACCTTGTTTTGTGCCATCACACTCAGCGATAGCATACAGAAGAATAGCATAAAGGCCATAATTTTTGTTTCCCATCGATTTAGGAAAACATCAACATCAAGACCAAACACACTCCTGTAAGGACGAAGTAATCTTTTTTTCATAATTACATTAATTTGATTTGATTTGGTTTATAAAATTTTCGGAACATTGGTTAAAATTCCGTTATCAAAGGAAGCTTTTTTAATGTAACTCCACCATTCATTACTTCTCAATATTATTTCATTTTGTCTCAAATAGTGTTTAACAGACAGTTAAACATCCAAAATCTTATCTGAAAAATCGTTTTACTTATTAAAATAATGGTTTAAAAGGTCTCTCACACAATGCTGCTATCAAGCGCTTGTAAACTTATGAGGAGGAGATGGAGATGCTCATTGATCAACTTCTACATGAAATGAAAAACAGTGTCGATCAGATCTGATGAGGAAATGCGGCATACCAATTTTGATGAGGAAACGATTATTCGATAAAACTGAAGTTTTTCGCAAAAAAAATTAGAGCCTGTTTAAAATTTATGTCGTGAGCTTGTTATAGCCTACCTGCCTATTGTGGAGACAGGTTTTTGAGCTAAACGAGGCAAATTTTGTAGAGATATCCGGGCATCTATCTCGAAAAGTTTAACAGATTTGCAGCCAAAAAAAGCATAAACAAATTATCAGATGAATTTTAAACAGGCTCTTAATCACTGATGGCTACTTCTCATAACTCAGCCTCATATTTTGGAACATGAAAGCCCATTTATCAGCTTGTTCCGCTATGATTTTTGAAGTTGGTTTTCCAGCTCCATGACCTGCATTGCTCTCAATCCTGATTAAAACAGGGGCATCTCCTTTATCATATTCCTGCAAACGGGCAGCGAACTTGAAAGAATGGGCAGGCACCACGCGGTCGTCATGGTCTGCGGTGGTCACCATCGTAGCCGGATAAGAAATCCCTGTTTTTAGTGCACTGTAAGGAGAGTATTTGTACAGATATTCAAACATGTCTTTAGAATCCTCTGCAGTTCCATAATCATAAGCCCAGCCCGCCCCTGCTGTAAATTTGTTGTAACGAAGCATGTCCATCACGCCCACGGCAGGGAAAGCGACTTTGAATAAATCGGGACGCTGGGTCATTACCGCACCAATCAATAATCCTCCGTTTGAGCCACCGGAAACTGCCAGGTAAGGTGTGGAGGTGTATTTCTGATCGATCAAATATTGCGCTGCGGCGATGAAATCATCAAACACATTCTGCTTTTGCATTTTGGTGCCCGCGATGTGCCATTTCTCGCCATACTCCCCGCCACCACGTAAATTTGGAACAGCATAAATTCCGCCCTGTTCCAACAAAACGATATTCGAGGTGCTGAAACCCGGGGTCAAGCTGATGCTGAATCCGCCATAAGCGTAAAGCATGGTGGGGTTCTTCCCATTCAGTTCAATCCCCTTTTTGTAGGTGATGATCATTGGGATCTTGGTACCGTCTTTCGACGTGTAGAAAACCTGTTTGGATTCAAATTTATCAGGATCGAATTGAACACCTGATTTCTTATAGATCTCTGATTGTCCCGTTGCGGTATTGTATTTAAAAATCGTGGAAGGGTAAACATAGGAGGTAAAGGTGTAATATAACTCTTTCTCCGTTTTTTTGGCTCCAAAGCCAGCAGCTGTCCCAATGCCCGGCAAAGCAATTTCCCGTTCTTTGGTGCCGTTCATATCATACTGTAAAACCAAAGAAGTGGCATCTTTGAGGTAATTAGCGAATATTTTTCCGCCGCCGGTGCTGGCATTCATGACGTTCCCTGTTTCCGGAATCAGATCTTTCCAATTTTCTTTTGCAGGATTCGCGGCATCAACCGTCACTAAACGGTAGTTGGGCGCTTTATAATTTGTGAAGACATACAATACACTGCCATTGTTTGTTAAAATGCTTTGCTCAGCATCATATCCTCCAACCATTTTGGTGATACCAGTGTTGGGTTTGCTCAAGTCTTTAAAATACAATTCATTTCCGGTGGTGGAGTTTGCCGCGGTAATGACCAAAAATCTTTCATCCTCAGTTAAATAAGCACCTATATATCTTCTTGGAGTTTGTGAGCCTCCAAATATGAGCTCATCCGAACTTTGCGGAGTGCCTAATTTATGATAGAACAATTTATGATATTGCGTTAAACCTGAAAGTTGGGAACCTTCCTTTGGTTTATCATAACTGCTGTAATAAAATCCTTCAGTTCCTCTCCAGGCCACCCCAGAGAACTTCACGTCAATTAAAGTGTCACCAACGGTGGTTTTATCAGCAGTCTTCATCACGATGACTTTACGCCAGTCGGATCCTCCTTCTGATAGCTGGTAAGCTGCCAAACTTCCGTTTTTTGAAAAATCTATACCCGCCAAAGAAGTGGTTGCATCTGTAGAGAATTTATTTGGATCTAGAAAGACTTCAGGTTCTCCGCCATCTTTTTGACGGTATAAAACCGATTGATTTTGCAAGCCATCATTCTTATAGAAATAAGTGTAGCTGCCTTCTTTGAAAGGGAGCCGAATATTTCTCGTAGTTCCAAAGCACTTCAAGCCGCTTTTTGATCTCCTCACGATATGGGATCTGGGAAAGATAATTCTGCGTCACTTTATTCTCTGCAATCACCCATGCTTTGGTTTCGGCAGAGGTGTCGTTCTCTAACCAGCGGTAAGGATCAGGAACTTTCGTTCCAAAATAATCATCCACAACATCGCCTTTGGCAGCTTTTGGGTAGGGCATATTTTTAATGGTGTCTGCTGGGGCTATCATATCATCTGAGGTGCTTGGTTTGTTGTTGGTGCAACCTGCAAAAATTGAGGCTGAAAGAAGGAATAAAAATGTTCTTTTCATTTGGGGGTGTCTTAGCTTGCCTATAAAACTAATAAACCCAAAATGATTAACCTAAAATAAGATGATAATTTAATGAATTTGATAGGATGCATCTTAACTTTAAGATTTTTGCATTTTGCTTTAGCCTTATATAACTTGTAAGAGTCATTATTCATGGGTTAGTGACAAAACATTTTCAGAACTGAAGCGAGATACACTAAAAGTGCATAGTTTTAACAATATTTTGTAACCAATAGAAAACATTTTGAACGAATTGAAGCTTTAGAAAGCACTTTTTACCTAGAAATTTTTATTGTATGGTAAATCGTAAGTTCACGCCAAAATTAGTGAATGCAGTGGTAAAACTTTGTGAAGTGTAAGGCTTGGTCACGTTGGAATCATAAAACAACCTAAGATTGAACTTCTGATTGATCACATAATCTATGCTTGGCCTCACGGTGATATTTTTAGACCCAGCAGCTATCTCCGGCTCATCCACATCCGCCCGATAGATCACGGTTTTATTATCCCTGATCGCTACATCCAATTTAAAATTAAGGTCGTTTTTGAGGTTCACGCCTTTGAATAAACCAAAAGGAAACCTGAAATCGGTTGTGCGATAACCGAAACCAACCACAATGGCCTGATCTTTCTGAGAGGACAACTGGCTATTAGACAAACCTAAACTCAATGCTCTTGATTTACGATATTCCACATTTGCGGTCATATTGTTCTTCAAACGCATGTCCACACCCAAAAGTGGAACGAATTGCTCAAAAAGCGTGATTTGGGCAAATTGATACAAAGGCAGAAAGTTATTATCTGCATCCCTGACATTCACAGCACCATTCAACTCTGAATACCTGATAATTGAGCTGAAGCCATTCACGTTATAGGTGGAATTATAGCTATGCGTTAAATCCAATGAATTGAATATTCTGCTGATGGCATCAATTTTAGCTAATCCATTATAAGTGATCCGCCAATTGGGGACAGGAATTTTAGGGAATTTGCTCAAACTGATATCGTTGGCACTTTTCCCTCTGTAGGCCGCTAAAAATGCCGGAACCACCACGTCCTGAGCTGTTTTTCCGTAACCATCCGCAAACTCACCTATATTGCCATTGCTATTGGGATTGGTTCTTCCCAAACGTTGCGAAACCACTGCTCTGTTAGCCTGAAACTGTTGAAACACGGTAGACAGTTTTGAAGTGGCTTTATCTTTAAATGCGCTGCCCAAAGAAATGATGGAAACGCTGTAATCCCCTGAAGTGATAGGACTTAAACTCGAAAAACCTCCGGTACTATTGTCATACCTGAAATTGGTGGAGAAATTGCGGCTATCATTTTTAAAAGCCGTCAGCTCAATTCTGAAATCTCTTAAAGGTTCTATGGTGCCACGTAGATTCAACTTTTCATTTAAAGTGGTGACATAAAGCTGATTTTGAAGCGTATCTTGTGTAAGCCAGCCATTATTCAAAGCTTTATACCTGATATCCGCCTGTGATCCTAAAATAAATCCCACACCTGGCGCATTCTGGGTTAAATCGACACCAAAAATATCCGTTTTTGGCAGGTAGCCCGGCAGGAAAGTGCCATCATTCCTGATGTAGGAACCGCTTAAGTTCTTGATACTGGTGATGATGCCCAGCAGCAGTTTAGTTCCAAATCCTCCGGTTGAATCTGCCGGATTGTTCAATCGCCTGTAAAAACCGAATTTATTGTAAAGCAGGTTCATATTTAAAGTTGGATTCAACTGTATGGTTCTGGAGTTCTGAATGGTGTTGCCAAAATCAATGCTGGGATCGTTCAGCGTTAACAAAGGCTCCGTTTGCCAGTTGAACTGTGTTTGATATCGGGTTACCACATTGATGAAATCCAAACCGGGTAGCTTATTCAAAGGCAAATTATAGCTCAAACTGATGGTATGATTGTAATTGGTGGTTCTTCCCAACTTCTTCAGGTTCTCCCAAACGGTGTCTCTTTTCAAACCGGTTATCCTTCCTTCCGGCTCGTCAACCACCGAAAGGTTGGTAGCGTTGAAATCCAGTTTCAATGATTTCGTTAAATCCCAGCTTACCCCATATAACCTGTTGATGAGGAAATTCTTATTGAACGTGGTTTGTATAGGGATGAAATTGTTGGGATCATTGTCCCTCAAAGTATTCTCTGCGTATAAACGGTTCACTTCTATTCTAAAATTCAACACAGACGGCAGCAAACTGAAATTGAAATCCTTCAAAAAATCCAATGACTTGGATTTTATTGCCTTATGGAAAGGGGTGATGAACTTTGCGGGATTATTAAAATTGTAACTCAATGCTCCCCGATAAGTTTTTTGCCGGGAATCTTCATTGATGAAATCGTGATGTCCATATTCGGTGTAAGCATAAGTCAAACTCCAATTCTCCAGATCCCACAGGTGGTTTTTAGCATTGGGATCTGTTTTGATCTTACGAACGTTGGTAAAGTTAATGCTTCTTCTTTGGGTGAAATCCTGGGCATAATTTTTAATGGAATCGGCTACGCTTTTGGATACCTGCCTCAAAACAGTTTTCAATTCGATATCCGGATTACGCGGATCGTATTGGGGAGTGCTCAATTGACTGGAATAATTAATGAACATGGGGATTTTAATCCCTGATCTGTCCGGAAAGAATTTCCCCAATTCGAAGCTGGAGGAAAGGTCAAAGAACTGGTCATCAGATCGATTCAGTTCGCTTATCCTTTTGTCTAAGGAACCAAAACCGATGGTGCTTTTGTTGGCTGAAACCGTTACATCTCCAAAATCTGCTAGTTTAGCGCTCAATCTCCCCGTAGCCGCCCAGCCGCCACGTTCATCAAAATCGGTCAGTCTTAACTCATTGAACCATAGAATGACACTTTTATCCAATCCGTCATCCCCTGCGGGAGCACCATTATTTCTCAATGGATTTCTTACGCCCAACATCAAGATCCTTATTTTACTCAAATCCGGTTGTCCCTTAATCGTGATGTTATTCACGCCGTCTGTGAAAGTATAAGGAACATTCACCGGCCATGGCTGTCCATTTAATAAAGCCGTGTTTCTGGAGGTTTTAGCCTGTTGAAACAATCTGAACTCCACGTCGATTTTATTTTCGTCAGGCCAGATCAGATTGGGATCCCTTGTGCCTGGCAAAGTGATTTTGGTGGGAATTTCATATTCATAATAATTATCCTGGTAATCGGTACCCAGCCTGATGAAGGCATTCACATCTCCATCTTTTAACTGATCTCCCTCCACATGAACGTACATTTGCAAACGTTTATAAGAACGCACATCATTTACCGTGGTTTTAAAGGCCGCTCTTGCATAACCATCCCGTAAGTTTTTTACCGTAACTGACAAGGATTGTTCGTTTTGCTTCGTATCTCCCCTGAAGTTAGAAAAATCCTTCTCTCTCTGGATTCCGGGTGGAACCACATACGGAATGGGCGTTCTGGTCCCATTCTCCTCAATGTTCACCGTACCCACGTCTAAAGTTGAATTATCCAACCCGGGATTATTTAAAGATGGATCCGTTAAAGCTTTCGCAGGATTATTCTCTGAATTATATCTTCTCCACTCGCCACGGACCAATTGTAAACGGGCGAACCTTAAAACCGAAGTATCTGCAAAATCAGTCATGAACATCCGCATAAAACGGATGGATTTAAAGTCCTGGATGTTCCCCACTTTGCTGTCATATTGAGCGATTGGGATTTTTATCTGATACCAACTCACGGTTGCTTTGCTGCCGTTAGCCAGCGTGACCGTGGAAGTGACCTTATCGTTCACAAAGTTCTTTCCCACCACTAAATCCTGCGGACGCATACTTACCCTGTATTGGTAATATTCATCAGCTTTGGATTCATTATTGTCCCGGTTGATATCCTCGCCATCAGGAAGAGACGTGGATGCTGAATTCTCGATACCGATGGCGTCTAACGATTGTTGGGAGGTTTTAGAATTGCCTTCTGTTCCGTTATAGTTTTCATATCTTTTCAAGATACCCGCATTCATCTGATCTAATTTATCACCTCTGTAATAAACATAATCATCTGAGGAAGGATCACTTTTAAATTGATTGGCAGCCTGCGGATTAACCTGGGCACTGACCTGGCTCACGATAGTTTGATATTTTTGCTGCTCTGTGAGATCATCCAGGCCGTCCAATCCCACATCCTGAGCCTTGCGGGCATTGGGATCATTATCAAAAGCCTGAATCACAGGTTGCAATCTCGGCACTCTTCCCCATACTGTTTCGTCCACCTGATCTGGATTACCATCCACTGGTAATCCGTTCTCTAAACTCTTTCTTCCATCTTTAAGGATATCTTCAGAGATGTTCCCAAGGTTAAAGTATAAATCTCCTCCTGGCGAATTTGGCTTGTAAATAAATGGATCCAAAACCCAAAATTCAATGTATTCGATATTTAAAGCTTCAAAATCATTGGTCTCTATTCTTCTGAACATTCCGCCCCAACGATTTCTGGGATTGGTTAAAGTACCATCACTATTCAAACCTGTGGTGCTGAAGTTATAAGGCCCCCTCAGTGTTGGGTAATAAGCCAGGTTTAAAGTCGGCAAAGTGAGCAGCGTTCCCGTTGTTGACTGTTTGAAAGGGAACACCTCTGTCTCTAAAACCTCACGTACATAATGATTGGAGAGCTCTGTTCTGTTATTTTGGATATTGGAAGGTGTAAAAGTGCTGCTCCGGCTATAAAAAACCGGATCTATATTAAAGAACGATAGCTTCGCTCTGTTAAATCCATAAGAGAGATCATTGGTGGCCTGGGATTCCGGAAACAACTGCGGAGTGCCCGATATCTGCCAGGTGACCGCACTTTTCAAATCAATGATGGATCTGCTGCCTTCAAAATCGTCTAAATAACTCGTTCCGCCAGAACTTCCTGCAAAATCCAATGCTTTTGGATGCCCCGGATTGAACTTGGCAAATTCTCCGCTGAAATTCAGAGAAGAGGTCTCTTTTGTGGAGATAAACGGAATCTTATCCACCAAACGGGTAAGTAGCCTGCTATTGGTATTGTAATTCAAATCAAAACCATAAATGGTATTGGAGATGGACTCTTCACCAAAATTCACTTTTTTAGTGAGTGGGGTCTCCTTTAAATTCATGATGGTGGCTCCAACATTGAACTTATCATTCACCCTGTAATCCAGTCGTGTTCCAAATAAGGATTTTTGCTGGATCCCAAAAAGTTCATTGCTTTCCAATTTTATTTTAATGGGCTGTCCGGAATTGAGTAAGGCTTCATTCAAAATCTTTACCCTTCCAATATTATAATCAACCGTGTAATCCGCACCTTCAGTTAACCTGAGCGTTCCTGCAGTGACCACCACAGAGCCCTCAGGCACATTGATGGCATTCAGCTGAAACTCTGAACTGACCTGAGATTGATAAGTCCCCTTGATCACATAGCGGTTTAAGCCAGGGAAGAATTGTTGTGCCACTGTTTTAGTAGAATCGTACAGGGGCTGATAAACATATTTATTGATGAGTGCCTGCTCTGTGGTGGGATTGAATTGTGAAGCTAAATCAGCACCAAAAGGTTCAATGGTGGGAAAAATGATCCTTCCATTTTGAGCATCAATGGTTAAACCATCCAGAAAATCAAAAAAACCATCCGGCTGACGGGCGTTCTGCTGATTCAACCTGTCCAGATTTGTGATTTGTAACCATAATTTCCCGGCTATGCGCTCCCCTTCAGTAATCAGGGGTTTCTCCACACCCGATTGGTCATCCAGCCTGGTGATGTTCAATCTGAAATCCTGAGGGCTGATTTGATAAGCGCCCAAAGAATAGATGTTCTTCATCATCAAATCCCAGATAGGGAGATTTGTTTTGATGGTTTCATTCTTCAACAATTTGGTATATAAAACCTGGGGGTTATCCGGTGTTACCTGCACATCAGTGGAGAACTCCCCTACCTGGTACTCCACCCCATTTACCGTGTACCGGTAAGCAACTGCAAGAACTTCATCTGCATTTAATGCGCTGTTTAGAGAGATGTAGCCCAATAAGGGGTTTAACGTGAATTCCTTCTCCGTTAATTTTCTGGCATAAGTCAGCTTATTATAATTATCGGTTCTGCCGGTATTTTGGAAAAAAGCATCTATATCATTCGAATTCGTGTGCCGGGCATCGATAGTGGAAATTTGTTGCAGCAGATTGTTGGATTGTTGTGTAAAACCAGGCCCTGAGAAGGCTGCAGGATAAGCACTCCCACCCCCGGTAAATTGCGGATTGTAGGGGTTATTCTCTCCTAAATCTATAAAAGCCAGTATATCTCTAGAGTCAGTGGTGCTATTGTTTCTATTGGTTATCCAAACCTCAATTTTCGTGATGTTCACATTTGAAGTGATGATGGGTAAATTCGCTTCTGCCCGGTTGTAATTATTTCTGAAATATTGGGCCAGAAAATAGTGTTTATTGGCCTCGTAATTATCGGTGGTGAGCCGGAAATCATTTTGTTGAGAACCATTGGTGATGTTGATCTCCTTGGATTGTGATTTCTGCTGTGAATAGATGCTGGTGATGCCTAAACGACCAAATTGCAATTGCGTTTTTAATCCGAATAATGCCTGGCTTCCGCTGATAAGGGTGGTGTTTAAAGGAAAACTCACTATCCCAGCCTCTATTTTCTGAATGATCTCATCCTTTCTTCCGGTATATTCGAGCTTTACCTGGTTCTCAAAATCGAACTGCGCTTCTGTATTGTAATTGGTTGTGATTTTCAATTTATCTCCAATATTGCCGATCACATTCATCTGAATGCGCTGGTTAAAATCGAAATTCCCCTGGGTGCGCTGCCTTTCGTTGAAAAGTGGATTTTCATTCCTGTTGATTCGCCCCGAAAAAGTCAGATCGGCCGATCCACGGGGCTGAATAATGATGGTGTTACCGCCAAATATCTTCTGAAAGGATTTACTGTTGATTTTAACCTCCGGAATCAAGCCATTCTCATCCTTAGCTGGAGAGCTGTTGGCTACCACAGTTTTCCAATAGGAGTTGATGATGTTCTTCTCCTCCAGCTCCTGGTATTCCTTAAAGGTTAAATATAAAGGAGGCTTGATCAATTTACCTCCCATCATCTCTTTTACAATATATTTCTTGGTAATGGGGTCATAGTCCACTGTTTTTTTTACGTTCTGAGGATTATCCAGGAACAGGCCGCTTTTCCCAAAAACAGGCGTGATGTAATCATCCTTTACAGGATATTTTAGTTTTAAAGAATCAGCGGGAATAGTTTGTGCAAAGGAGATTTCGCCTATAACCAGCACAGAAAAAATAATACATAATCCGGAACAAAGTCGGGTAAAAAATTTTTTCAAGCGTCCTTAATTAGATCGTGATTATAAGCTTTTCAAAGCAATCTTTATGATTTCTTCAACAGTTAAAGGTTCAGTGGATGTTCTTGCTGCCGCATCTACAGCTTTTTCAGCAACGTTCTTCACGAAGCCTAACATCACCAATGCACTTAACGCTTCATCTTTCGATGTATTATTACGTGGAGCTGAAATTAATGTTCCGGATCCATCCTTTTTTAGCTTATCCTGCAATTCTATAATCAACCTTTGTGCAGACTTTGGCCCAATCCCTTTAATACGTTTAATTTGATTCACATCTCCCTTCACAATCGCTTCCTGAATCTCCTCGGGAGAGATCGAAGAGAGCATCATCCTGCCTGTGTTTGGACCAATCCCATTAACCGAGATGAGATGCAGAAAAAGTCTTCTTTCTCCTTCATCGGCAAAACCAAACAAAGTATGCGCATCTTCTTTAACGGATAACCAGGTGTACAATTTGCAGCGTTCCTGTTCTTTCAGGGCACTGTAAGTGTTTAAGGAGATGTGGATATGGTAACCCACACCGCCAGTCTCTATGATCACATATGCCGGACATTTAAAGGCTAGCCTTCCATCTATATATGCATACATAATCTAAGCGGTTGTTTTAGTTTTTCTCATTTTAGATAGTATCCCGGCATTTTTTTCAGTCATCATACTTTGTTTTGTTTGCACATCAACCACCGCAATGGTTACCATGTTAATGATCTCTCTCACCGAGCTTCCCAATTGTAAAACATGGACAGGTTTATTCATCCCTAACAAAATTGGGCCGACAGCTTCGGCGCCTCCCATCTCTTGCAAAAGTTTATAGGCGATATTTCCAGAATCTAAATTTGGGAAGACAAGCGTGTTGGCAGGTCCATCCTTTAATTTGGAAAAAGGGAAATTATCATTCAATAAAGACTGGTTCAAGGCAAAATTCGCCTGCATCTCTCCATCAACCACAACATCAGGGTGTTGCTGATGCAATATTTTTACTGCCTCCCTTGTTTTATAGGGAGTCTCCCCTTCGTTGGAACCATAATTGGAATAAGATAAAATCGCTATTCTGGGTTTAATGTTGAATTGTTGCACTGATTTATTGACCAACAAGGTAATGTCCACCATCTCTTCAACAGTAGGATTCACATTAATCGTGGTATCAGCGAAGAAAACCGGGCCTTTTTTGGTCAGCATCATGTACATTCCAGCCACTCTGTTCACTCCTTCTTCGGTTCCAATGATCTGTAAAGCAGGTTTCACTGTGGAAGCATAATTTTTGGTCAAGCCTGAAATCAGGGCGTCGGCTTCCCCAAACTCCACCATAGAGGCACCGTAGTAATTACGGTCTCTCATAAATTTTCGGGCTTCATATAAAGTGATTCCCCTGCGCTGACGCTTCTGGTAAAGGTTTTGAGCGAATTTTTCACTCATCTCTGTCTCCTCTAAAGGGTCTATCACGGTGACACCTTCCAGTTCCAGTTCATTCTCTTTAATGATTTGGTTGATGATCTTTCTATTACCTAATAAAATCGGGACCGCGATTCCGTCGTCTTTTACTACCTGTGCAGCTTTCAGGATCTTATAATTATCAGCTTCAGCGAAGACAATTCTTTTCGGCTCGGCCTTGGCTTTATTGGTCGCTGCTCTTAAAATGGCATCATCCATGCCCAATCTCAGTTTCAGCTCCTCATTATATTTATCCCAATCTGTAATGGGGTGGCGGGCCACACCACTTTCCATCGCCGCTCTGGCAACCGCCGGTGCCACTGTGGTAATTAGTCGGAAATCTACAGGCTTAGGAATGATATACTCTTTCCCATATTTTAAATTCTTGGCGTTATAAGCCAAATTTACCGCTTCAGGGACCGCTTCTTTAGCCAGTTCGGCAATAGCCTTCACCGCTGCGATCTTCATAGCTTCATTAATGGCTGTTGAACGGACATCCAAAGCGCCTCTGAAAATATAGGGGAACCCTAAAACATTGTTGACCTGGTTAGGATAATCGGAACGGCCGGTGGCCATGATGATATCCTTTCGTGTTTTAATGGCTAATTCATAGGCGATCTCCGGATTAGGATTCGCCATTGCAAAGACAATAGGGTTTTTAGCCATGGTCTTTAAAGCAGTAGCACTTAAAGTGTCTGCGGAAGAAAGCCCGATGAAAACATCTGCATCTTTCATGGCATCACCCAAAGTATGAATATTTCTTTTGGTGGCGAACTCCAGTTTGGTTCCCTCTAAGTCATGCCGGTCAGCTCTGATGACTCCGCTACGGTCAATCATCACAATATTTTCTTTTAGAGCACCCAAAGACACATATAAACGTGTACAGGAAATTGCTGCGGCGCCTGCTCCATTCACCACTATTCTCACCTTATCCATCTTCTTTTTTTGGAGCTCACATGCATTGATCAATGCCGCGGCAGAGATGATGGCGGTACCATGCTGATCATCATGCATCACCGGGATGTTCATCTCGGCCTTTAACCTGCGTTCTATTTCAAAACATTCGGGGGCTTTGATATCCTCCAGGTTAATCCCTCCAAATGTTGGTTCCAACGCTTTAACGATCTTCACAAAATCATCTACATTCTTCACATCCAGTTCCAAATCAAAAACGTCAATATCTGCGAAGATTTTAAACAACAAACCTTTTCCCTCCATCACTGGTTTACCCGCTTCAGGACCTATATCTCCGAGTCCTAAAACCGCAGTTCCATTGCTGATCACCGCTACCAAATTACCTTTGGCCGTGTATTTATAAACATCATCTTTATGTCCTGCAATTTTTAAACAGGGTTCTGCCACTCCCGGGGAGTAGGCTAAAGTTAAATCTCTTTGTGAATTAGTGGGCTTGGTGGGAAGTACCTGAATCTTGCCAGGGCGGCCCTGAGAATGATAATCAAGAGCATCTTGTTTTCTATTCGTTTTACTCATCTTCTTCGTTTATCTGATCACGGTGAAATTACGATTCTTTAATGGAGGAGAAAATAAAAAGCCTGTTTTAAATCATCAACAAAAAAACATCCATGAAACCAGTAGCCTTAAAACGTGAGCCGTTCCTAAAAAGAATGCCACGTCAATTCAAACCAGATCGCTTCAAATGTTCATTGATTCTTTTCTCCAAATCCTCCATCTTTTTCATTTGGGCCTGCTGAATTTCAAAAAGATCTTTCATTTGTGCCCCGATCAACAAATCTATCTTCTCATGAAGATTTCTCAATTCAATCTCTGATTTCAGGTTTACTATGTAATCGTCCTCCGCCTGCTGCCGATCTCTGGTTTCTTTGCGGTTCTGGCTCATCATGATCACCGGAGCCTGTAACGCAGCGATAGAAGAAAGGATAAGATTCAGCAAAATGAAAGGATAAGGATCAAATCCTTTGTCGCTAAAGATAAAGACATTCAGCATCATCCACAAAACAAGAAAAACAGAGAAAATGATGATGAATCTCCAGCTCCCTCCAAAATTAGCTACGCTATCTGAAAGCTTCTCACCAAATGTTTGCTGAGCCCCGATGTTCTTATTCTCCAACCTTTTAGATAGTAGCTGCTCCTCTTCAATTGCTTTCAGGACAATATCATGCAGCTTACCAAGATTTTGATTATTGGTTTTTAATAACGATTTGTAATCTATTCTTTTTGACATTTTGATAATTTAAATTCCAATTGAAATTAAAGAGAATTCTCAATTAAACAGTTTTTAAAAAAAAATAGCGGCTGTTATTCAAAGAAACATCATTTCAAAATCATCATCAGAAATTCTATGCTGACAAAGTGTCATTTTAAGATAAACTTTTATAATTTTGCATTCCAAATTAAATTGCATGTCAAATCCAAATTTAGCTTCCAAAGAACAGGAAGAATCGAAACAGGGGGAGGCATTGGTCTTGAATAAACCAAATGCTGTCTTGCATCAGCGCAAGCTTTATATAGAAAGTTATGGCTGCGCCATGAATTTCTCTGACAGTGAGATTGTAGCTTCTATTTTAAGCGAAGAGGGATTCATGACCACTTCCGATTATGAAGAAGCAGATGTGATCTTCATCAACACTTGCTCGATCAGGGAGAATGCGGAGACTCGTGTAAGGAACAGGCTGAAGCAATTTAAAGCTATAAAAAGAACGAATAAAGGTTTGGTGATTGGAGTTTTGGGTTGTATGGCTGAACGTTTAAAGTCGAAATTTTTAGAGGAGGAGAAATTAGTGGATGTGGTGGTTGGCCCCGATGCTTACCGCGATTTACCAAACCTCATCAACCAGGTGAACGACGGACATAAAGCTATCAACGTTTTATTATCCCGTGAGGAGACTTATGCCGATGTGAGTCCGGTGAGATTGAATTCAAACGGGATCAGTGCTTTCATCTCCATTATGCGGGGCTGTGATAACATGTGTTCCTTCTGTGTAGTGCCCTTCACCCGTGGAAGAGAACGTAGCCGGGATGCTTTTTCTATCGTGAAAGAGGCGCAGGATTTATTAGAGGAAGGATACAAAGAGGTGACGCTATTAGGACAAAATGTCGATTCTTATAAATGGCATGCTGAGGACGGACAGACTAAAGTCAATTTTGCTCAATTATTAGAAATGGTGGCTTTGGTAAGTCCTGATATGAGGGTGAGGTTCTCTACCTCTCATCCAAAAGATATCACCGATGAAGTGCTGTACACCATCGCTAAATATGAGAACATCTGCAATTATATTCATCTTCCAGTACAATCTGGAAATTCAAGAGTGCTGGATTTAATGAACCGCACTTACGATAGAGCATGGTATTTGAATAGGGTTAAAGCCATCAGAAACATTATTCCTGAATGTGGCATCTCCACCGATGTAATCTCTGGGTTTTGTAGTGAGACCGAAGAAGATCATCAGGAAACTTTAAGTATGATGGAACTGGTAAAATACGAGTTTGCTTATATGTACTCCTATTCTGAAAGACCGGGAACTCCCGCAGCAAAGAAATTTACCGACGATGTACCGGAGCAGGTAAAGCAAAGAAGATTGACTGAGATCATCGCACTTCAACAGCATCATAGTTTCTTTAGGGCTCAAAAGAGGATTGGCAAAATTGAAAAGGTACTGATTGAAGGATTTTCAAAAAAATCAAAAATGGACTATGCTGGCAGAAGTGATCACAATCACATGGTCATTTTCCCGGTTGAAGAAAGATATTTGCCTGGAGACTATGTGAACGTTTTGGTGGAGAAGACCACCACTGCAACCTTAATAGGTCGTATTATAGAATAAAAGAACAAGGATTAAAGAGCATGTTATAGAGAAAAGAGTAAAGAACAAGGATCAAAGAGCATAGATTTTATAATCCTTATTCTTTGTTCCTTAATCTTTCATATAGGATCAAAGAGCGTAGATTGGATAATCCTTATTCTTTGTTCCTTAATCTTTCATATAGGATCAAAGAGCAAAGAACAAGGAGCAAAGAGCATAGATTGGATAATCCTTATTCTTTGTTCCTTAATCTTTCATATAGGATCAAAGAGCAAAGAACAAGGATCAAAGAGCATAGATTTTATAATCCTTATTCTTTGTTCCTTAATCTTTCATATAGGATCAAAGAGCAAAGAACAAGGAGCAAAGAGCATAGATTGGATAATCCTTATTCTTTGTTCCTTAATCTTTCATCCAAATAAAAAGAATGGATTTACAAGATATTAAACAACGTTTCGGAATCATAGGAGGTTCCCCTTTGCTGAGCAGGGCGATTGATATAGCCCGGCAGGTTGCGCCCACCGATATCACCGTGCTCATTACCGGCGAAAGCGGTTCCGGAAAAGAAGTATTTTCGCATATCATTCATCAATTAAGTGCCCGTAAACACGGACCCTTCATTGCGGTGAACTGTGGAGCCATCCCGGAAGGCACTATAGATTCAGAATTGTTCGGACATGAGAAAGGTTCTTTTACTGGTGCTCATGAAGCCAGAAAAGGCTACTTCGAAGTGGTTAACGGCGGAACCATATTTTTAGATGAAGTGGGAGAGCTCCCTCTAGGAACACAAGCCAGGTTATTGCGTGTATTGGAATCAGGCGAATATATAAGAGTAGGTTCATCTAAAGTCCAGAAAACAGATGCGAGAGTGGTTGCGGCCACTAATGTGGATATGTTTGAAGCTGTTAAAGCCGGAAAATTCAGGGAGGATTTATATTACAGGTTAAACACTGTTCCCCTGAAAATACCTGCACTTAGAGAAAGAAAAGAGGATATTCATCTCATATTCAGGAAATTTGTCGCCGATTTCTCTGATAAATATCGTTCTCCCAACGTCACTTTGGATGATGGTGCGGTTCAGGTTCTTTCTAATTATGGCTGGCCCGGAAACGTAAGACAGTTGAAGAACATTGCCGAACAAATTGCTGTATTAGAACGGGAGAGGCATATCACTGCACAAACTTTATTATCCTATATTCCGGTGGATAATTCCAGTACCTTGCCAATGCGCTTAAATCAATATGGCAACAAGGAGGATTTCTCTGAAAGAGATATTCTTTATAAAGTCCTGTTTGACATGAAGAAGGACATGGTGGAGTTAAAAAAGTTGGTGGTGGATATCATAAACAATAGTGATAACGTTTCTAATTACGCCGAGAATAATCCACAGATGATCAATTCTCTTTATAAAGATTTGGAGATGCCTATGAATGAATCCACTTTAACCATACAGCATCCTGTTGGAATAAACCGGCAGGACGATTATCGTATCACACGTGATGCGGAAGAGGTGGAGGAATCCCTCTCTCTGGTGGATAAAGAAGCAGATATGATTAAAAAAGCTTTGAAAAAACATAAAGGAAAAAGAAAGGCGGCATCCGAGGAGTTAGGCATATCAGAACGTACGCTCTACAGAAAAATCAAAGAATTAAACCTGAACTAAGAAATGAATAAGCGGTTTTTATATCTATTTATCCTCCCTCTCCTCATGATGCAATTTGGCTGCGGGGTTTATTCATTTACGGGCGGCTCCATTTCTGCCGGCATGAAAACGGTTTCGGTGCTGGTTTTTGAAAACACCGCTCCATTAGTGAATCCAAATTTAAGTCAATCTTTCACAGAAGCTTTAAAAGACAGGATCAGAACCCAAACCGGATTGAGTTTTCTGAGATCAGAAGGTGATGCCAATTTTGAAGGCCGTATCACGGGTTATTCTCTTCAACCAGTTGCAGTACAAGGGACTCAGCAGGTAACTGCTGCGCTCACTCGATTAAGCATCACGGTGCAAGTGAAGTACGCCAATAAGATTGAAACAGACAAAAGTTTTGATCAGGCTTTCACACGTTATATTGATTTTGATCCTCAAAAACGGCCGTTCTCTTCTTCTGAACAAGCTTTGGTGAAACAGGTAAATGATCAATTAACGGATGATATTTACAATAAAGCTTTTGCCAATTGGTAGGCTTTTATTACCTTCACAAGGTTTAAAACAATTGCGGGCATAGGAATTAAACATGACAGAAAAGGAAAACTTTTTCACATTTCACTCAGATCCAAGCTCCTTGCAGGAGAAGGATTTAGTGAAACTAAATGAATGGATGATACAATATCCTTATTGTCAAAACTTATACCTGTTTGCTGCTCGTTCTGCCTTTAACACTTCCGGCTATCCGGCTTATTTAGAGAAAGCAGCCACTTTGATTTCATCGAGAGCAATTTTGTACGATTTTATTCATTATCCTGAGAATTTTATCGTCCGAACAACTTCAAAGGAAAATCTTTCTGCTGTAGAGGAAGAGGAGCAAATCTGCATTGATGAAAGCCTGAATTCTGAAGAAGAAAAATCAGACCATCGCTTGGCGATAGATTTAAATGAAGCTTTCGGATCAGAGAATACCATGCAAAGCCTGACGGAGATTCCTGCAAAGGAGGAATTACAACAGGGTTTTGTTTCTGAGATTCCTACAGAAAACAACGAAGAAACTCAGATTCAAACTGAACCCGTTGCCGATAAAAGTACATTGATAAAAGCGTTTTATATCAGCTGTTTAATCGGAAGCGACGTCATTTTTGTTGAACCGAATCTTGAAAAAGAAGCAGAGACAGCTGAAGAAACTGCCGCCGTTCCGGAAGAAATTGAGCAGAACCATTCGGAAAAGAGAACATACTATATGGGTTGTTTAATTGGAAGTGACATCACTTTTCAGGAAGAAACAAATCTCGAAGAGGAAGATATTCATATGGATGATTTGTCGGAAACTTCAGAAAAATCTGAAATTCAACCCGATGAAATTGGGGAGGAAACTCAAAACAATAAAACAGAGGAAGAACTCAGCAAAATTGCTGACCCTGTAGTTGCTGAAACTGAAGAGGAGATGACAGAAGAAGCCGAGCTGATTGCTGAACGTGAGCCTGAGGAAAATAATGTTGAAGAGCAAGTTCAGGAACCTCATGCTGTTGAAACAGCGCATCCAACACCCTATAGAAAAGCACATGAAGAGCTGCTATTTGAAAGCCCTGCCCAATCAGATTTCTTTGCTTTCCAGAAAAGCGAACACGAGCATGAAAAGAAGAGGATAGAAACGGAGGCCACTAAACCCGTAGAGGAACAACAAATCAGTCCATATAATGATGATCGTATGCCCTATACTTTTTTATGGTGGTTAAATAAAACCAGAAAAGAACATGCCGTGAACCATCAGCCCTATGCTGCCTTTAAATTGGACACCACCAAAGAAATCAGAAAAAATCAACCCGATAACCTCGATCATCAAATTGCAGAGCATATTTTTCATTTACGAGGTGCTGAGGATCTGGCACAAACTCCATCCAAAGATTTTACCTTTCCTTTTGATTTTAGGAGTAAGGAATTGAATATCATTGAAAAATTCATCAAAGAAGAACCGCAAATAAAACCTCCGGCAGCTCATAAAATAGATACTGAAAATAAGGCTAAGAAAAGCTCTGAAGATGCAAACAACCTGATTTCAGAGACGCTTGCTAAAATTTATGTCGAACAAATGCTTTATCACAAAGCCTTAGAGGTTTACAAGAAATTAAGTTTGAAATTTCCAGAAAAAAGCACTTACTTTGCCAGCCAAATAAAATATTTAGAATTAAAAGTTAATTAAAGAAAATAATATGGTTACCTTCTTAGTGATTTTAGGAATTTTGGTGTGTATCATCCTGGTGTTGATGATATTGGTTCAAAATCCAAAGGGTGGGGGCTTAACCTCTGGTTTCTCCTCGTCAAATAACATCATGGGGGTGCAACGTACGGGTGATTTCCTGGAGAAAGGCACCTGGGGTTTAGCGATAGCCATTATGGTGATTGCTATACTGGTAAACATATCTGGCTCTAAAACAGCCGGAACAGTCAAAACTGATTCTAAAATTCAGGAGCAAATTGATAAAACGGCCGCCCCTTCGTCTATTCCTAATTTACCACAATCGGGAACAACGGATTCCACCAAAAAATAACTTCAAGACAAGAATGAAGATATTGAACCTGCGTCAGATGCAGGTTTTTTTTGCCCTATCTGGAAAAGGTCCAGTTTTCATTAATTACTGACAAGCTGACATTTCGGATTCAAATTCATTTAACACAACTGACTTTTACAATGAAAATTTGACAAAAAACAGATTTGGCATGTTCTGTGTCAGTAAGCCAGTAGAAAATAAACTTATTAAAAAATTAAAAAATAATTATGGCATTGAACATTAAACCTATTGCAGATAGGGTGGTGGTGGAAGCTGCTCCTGCAGAAGAAAAAACCGCTTCAGGTATCTATATTCCTGATACAGCAAAAGAAAAACCATCCCAAGGAACCATCGTAGCTGTAGGAACTGGCAAGTACGCAGATTCAACCGGTAACTTAATTCCTATGATTGTTAAAGCTGGAGATAAAATTTTATACGGTAAGTACGCAGGTACAGAAATCACTCATGAAGGTAAAGAATACTTGATCATGAGAGAATCTGATATCTACGCAGTTCTTTAAGTAGCAAGATATTAGTATGAAGTATCAAAAACCTTAGAAGTCGAGAAATAATCAATTAAAATACATTTAGAATCTATTATACAAGTCAATCTTTATACTTGTTACTAGATACTAGAAATCTAAAATAAAAATGGCAAAACAAGTTAAATACAATGTAGAGGCTCGCGACGCTCTGAAACGCGGCGTGGATATTTTAGCGAACGCAGTGAAGGTCACTTTAGGTCCAAAAGGAAGAAACGTGATCATTGATAAAAAATTTGGTTCACCTATCATCACTAAAGATGGGGTGACTGTGGCTAAAGAAATCGAATTATCTGATTCTTTGGAAAACATGGGTGCGCAAATGGTAAAAGAAGTGGCTTCAAAAACTGCTGACATCGCCGGGGACGGTACCACCACGGCAACGGTATTGGCACAGGCAATCGTGACTGCGGGAATCAAAAACGTAGCATCAGGTGCAAACCCAATGGATTTGAAACGCGGTATCGACAAAGCAGTTGCTGCTGTTGTGGCCAATTTAAAATCACAATCTAAAACCGTGGGTGATGATAATAACATGATCAAACAAGTGGCTTCCATCTCTGCAAACAATGATGACGTGATTGGTTCTTTGATCGCTGAGGCGATGGCTAAAGTGGGTAAAGATGGTGTGATCACCGTGGAAGAAGCTAAAGGAACTGAAACCGAAGTGAAAACTGTGGAAGGTATGCAGTTTGATAGGGGTTACCTTTCTCCTTACTTCGTAACCAACGCTGATAAAATGGAAGTGGAATTAGAGAATCCTTACATTTTGATCTATGATAAGAAAATCAGCAATATGAAAGAACTATTGCCCGTGTTGGAGAAACAAGTTCAAACCGGCAAACCATTGTTGATCATTGCAGAA
Source organism: Pelobium sp. (assembly GCA_965218985.1). GTDB lineage: Bacteria > Bacteroidota > Bacteroidia > Sphingobacteriales > Sphingobacteriaceae > Pseudopedobacter. The sequence continues at coordinate 2,261,476 of CBDCMP010000007.1, read as the reverse complement.
GATTTAGACGGAGAGGCTTTAGCTACGTTGGTGGTCAACAAAATCCGTGGTTCCCTAAAAGTCGCCGCTGTGAAGGCACCAGGCTTTGGCGACAGAAGAAAAGCCATGTTAGAAGACATAGCCATCTTAACAGGTGGCACCGTGATCTCTGAGGAAAGAGGTTATAAATTAGAAAATGCTGATTTAACCTATTTAGGTCAGGCTGAAAAAATCACTGTTGATAAAGACAATACCACCATCATCAATGGAATTGGTGCTTCAGATGATATCAAAGCTAGAGTGAACCAAATCAAAGCACAAATCGAAACCACCACTTCAGATTACGATAAAGAGAAATTACAGGAGCGTTTAGCCAAATTATCTGGCGGAGTTGCTGTTCTTTATGTAGGTGCTGCCACCGAAGTGGAGATGAAAGAGAAGAAAGACAGAGTAGATGATGCTTTACACGCAACCAGAGCAGCGGTTGAGGAAGGTATCGTTGCAGGTGGAGGTGTTGCTTTCATCAGAGCGGTTGAATCTTTAAAAGAGTTGAAAGGTGCTAATGAAGATGAAAACACGGGTATAAAAATCATCACAAGAGCTATCGAAGAACCATTGCGTCAAATCTGTGCAAACGCAGGAATTGAAGGTTCCATCGTGGTTCACAATGTGAAAGAAGGAAAAGGCGATTATGGATACAACGCCCGTACTGATGTTTACGAAAACTTAATTGGAGCAGGTGTTATTGACCCAACCAAAGTTTCCCGCGTGGCATTAGAGAACGCAGCATCCATTGCAGCCATGTTGCTGACCACCGAATGTGTGTTGGCTGATGAGCCTGAAGAAGCTGGTGCAGCAGGTGCAGGTCATGGTATGCCTCCAATGGGCGGCGGCGGCATGGGCGGCATGATGTAATATCAAGCATAAAAGCCCAAGGCTGAAAGCCTGAAGCATATAAAAATCCCTGTTCATGAATTTGAGCAGGGATTTTTGTTTTTTAAGAGAAAAGAAGATTAAATTATTATTTCTTAAAGTTTATATGATAAAAAATTAAGCGATGGATACACAACATAAATACACTGTTGAGGAGGTTTTGGAGATTCATAATTTTCTGGAGTTAAAAGAGAGAGAAATTTTAAAAAGTAAACTTTTAACTGAAGAACTAGCGTTTGAACGTTTGGTAAGAAGATTTGCTAAATATGATGCTACATTTAAAGCATTATCGTAATGATTTTTCTTACCAAGCCTCCAATTATCAAAATTAATTATCTTACCATTAACCATCATGGAGGTAATTTTAATACCCCTTTTAATTTCTTAAATGAATCTGCTTTAGTGTAATGTTAATCATAAAACGACGAAAAATCATCTTTTTAAATTACTTATTATCAATGATATAAGTCTTTTGATTTTTGACTTTATACTTTTAACTTAACATTAGATTATTTGGTTGATATAGTTGACTCATAATTATTCGGGCAACAGAGGTATCCAACAATTTTTGATAAGGCTGGAAGTATATGTTTATAATATTATAGCTAATCATATTTCTCTGATGGGAATAAACGGACTGGGTTAGAAGCGGGGTTGGCTTTTCTAAGATTGAATGGATACCAGCTTTCAGATTCAATTACCAATCCAATCCTTACTGATTTCATACTTTCTGTTGCCTCTGGAAAAGAGAGTTTAAAGTCAGTGCAAATATGGTTGAAGGAAAACTTTGAAAAGAGAGTTTTATAAAATTTAGGCTGATTTTAGAAAAGCAAGTCAATTGTTAATTAATCCCATTGCCGAACTGTTTAAGTATTAACCACAAAGCCTGTATCTCTGCCTATCCTTCAGGCAAATATTTCCATTCCATTTATTTTGGAGCGTTCATTGCTATTAAACTCCAAATGATCCCTCCAAGCAATTACGACCAACTCACTCCTGCCGAAGCAATTGCACTTCAGCACGAAATGCGAAAATGTATCAACCTCACATCACTCAATAAAGAGATCAAATTAATCGGCGGTGCCGATATTTCTTTCAACAAATACGAAGAACAAGTCTATGCGGGGATTACAGTTTTAAATTACCCATCAATGAACATCGTTTCAAAAGTCACCGTCAAGGCTATCGCAAAATTCCCGTACATCTCTGGCCTGTTGGCTTTCAGGGAGGTTCCGGCTTTATTAAAAGCATGGGAACAGCTGCCGCTTAAACCAGATGTGATGATTTTAGACGGACAAGGCATCGCTCATGAAAGGAGGTTGGGAATCGCCACACATTTTGGTTTACTAACTGATGTTCCCTCCATTGGCTGCGCCAAAAGCAAGCTGACAGGTAGTTATAAAGATCCACCAAATAAACGTTTTGCGAATTCTCCGCTTATCCATCAATCCGAACAAGTTGGTGTTGCCTTGAGAACAAAAATTAATTGTAAGCCAGTTTACATTTCACCCGGCCATAAAGTGAGTTTGGAGCAAAGTCTAGAAATCATCAAAAACTGCACATTGAAACATCGAATTCCAGAACCGACAAGATTAGCCCATCTTTTAGTTAATGATGTCAGAGTGAAAGATAAAGATGGAGGACAGAGAAGTTTATTTGATTAGAACTTATATAAAAAAAGCCCAATCTTAAGATTGAGCTTTCCGTTTGGTGGGAGATACTGGGTTCAAAACGATAAGCGTACCGATTATAAATCGGGATGCAATGAATCGGCTGAGTTAATCAATTTCTCAATCATCACCTTACTTTTCCAGTTCTTAATTTGCTTTTCTCTTTTTAGGCCTGCCGTTTTTGAGGGGAAAGTTTCAGAATATTTTAAAGTCCAATCTGGAGAGACACCAGTGAAACCTTTGTGATTGGAATTGTGTCTTCGTATTCGCCCTTCGATATCGACGGAGGAGCCAATGTAGTATTTATTCAGGGATGGCGAATAAAGTATATATACAAAATACATATAGAACCAAAAAAAAGGCCCTTTTAGGGGCCTAATGTGGGAGATACTGGGTTCGAACCAGTGACCCTCTGCTTGTAAGGCAGATGCTCTGAACCAGCTGAGCTAATCTCCCGTTTTTTAATCCTCTAAACCGTGACCCTCCCGATCTGTTGATCGGGATGCCCTGAACCAGCTGAGCTGATCTCCCGTTTTTTAATCCTCTCAACCGTGACCCTCCCGATCTGTTGATCGGGATGCTCTGAACCAGCTGAGCTAATCTCCCGTTTTTTAATCCTCTAAACCGTGACCCTCCCGATCTGTTGATCGGGATGCTCTGAACCAGCTGAGCTGATCTCCCGTTTTTTAATCCTCTCAACCGTGACCCTCCCGATCTGTTGATCGGGATGCCCTGAACCAGCTGAGCTGATCTCCCGTTTTCCAATCTCAAATAAACATTATCTCTCGATTGGGATTGCAAAAGTATAATTTAAAATTTAACCCGCAAATAAAATTTTAAAAAATATATTTAAGAGCCTAAAAGCCTGTCTAAATTTAGAATCAATTATTATTTTAGTCATTAAATGCGCTCGGTAATACACAAATCTTGCTGATTTTTCCATTTCCGATTGCTCATCAAAGTGAAAAATCCGAGTATCTGCGGGAGAAATTGGCTTATACAAAAAACAACTCAACCATTTTTGGACAGCTTCTAAGTGACTCTTACATTATTTCTGGCAATCACCCAGCCACTTTCTCCGCATTTGAAACATTTACGATGATGTTCCTCCTGTTTCCATTCTTCAACATTTCCGCAAAAATAGCAGGCATATTTAGTGTGGCTATTTAATATTTCATTTCGCTCGAAAAAATTGTGCGGCAAAATGGGAAGTCCGTATTTTACTTCCTCTTCTTTATAGAAGAATATGCTTATCTGTCCGTTGGTTTCCAATATCGCTAATTTAACTTGCCCAAGGTGGTCAACATTTCTGATTCGCAATTCTGAGAAAAACTCATCTTGTGCCAACGCTTCTTTTTTAAAATTATGGATCGCAAACTCTCCGGCTTGTATCAAATAGATGGGTTTCCCTTCCAGCCAACTCTCTATTCTCTTAAATTTAGAAATGAGATAGGTTGTTGAGCGATACAGTACCAAGATGATGATGAAAACAGTGATCGCAGGCAACAAACCAACATCATCATAGAATAAAGGATCTCCTGCGGCAGATCCCAGGGTAATGATGATCACTATTTCGAAAATGGAAAGCTGCTTCACTCCTCTTCTTCCGGCGAGCTTTAAAACGATCATCGCCACTATATACATGACCACACTCCGAAATATTACCTCCAGTAAAAAACTGTAAGGCAAATCATTCATCATTAACCGGTCGAATTCAAAAATACTCTTCATTAATTCATTATATTAAATGTGGAAAACCCAACTAATTGATCATCAAATTAAACGTAACCAAAAAAATAAAAACATTTGCACTTATCAACAAAATAAAAGTAATTTAAACTTTTATTAAGACAATACTATGCCCTCAAATGTAAATATTCCACGCTTAGACCTCAACGATTATTTAAACGGAACTCCTGAACAGAAGAAGAAATTCTCTGATGCAGTTGGAAGTGCTTTTAACGAAACGGGCTTTGTTACCGTCACTAATCATGGTTTAGACAAAGATCTTATCAATAAATTGTACGTTGAAGTTCAAAACTTTTTTTCATTACCAGAAGAAGTTAAACTTAAATATGAGAAAGTTGAATTGGCAGGACAACGTGGCTATACTTCGAAAGGTCGTGAGAAAGCTAAAGATTCAAAAACACCAGATTTGAAAGAGTTCTGGCAAACAGGCCAATATGTGGATGATGGTGACAAAGTTAAAGATGAATACCCGGATAACGTGATGATTGAGGAATATCCGGCATTTAATGACGTCACTAAAGAGACTTATCAAAAATTAGAGAAGGCAGGAAAGCACATTTTAAATGCGATTTCGGTTTATCTGGGATTGCCAGAGAATTATTTTGAAAACAAAGTGCACAACGGCAACTCCATATTAAGAGGCATCCATTACTTCCCGATCGAAAACCCTGATGACTTACCAGAGGATGCTGTCAGAGCTGGAGCACACGAAGATATTAACCTCATCACCTTGTTGATTGGGGCTAGTGCTGATGGCTTAGAAGTTCTTACGCGGGATGGGCAATGGTTTCCTATTAAAGCGCATGGTGAAGATATTGTGGTGAACGTGGGCGATATGCTGCAACGGTTGACCAATAATAAATTACGTTCCACCACACACCGGGTGGTAAATCCTCCAAGAGAACTGATGAAGACATCCCGTTATTCTGTTCCTTTCTTCCTGCATCCAAAATCCACTATGGATTTAACCTGTTTAGAAGCTTGTGTGGATGCCGAACATCCAAAAGCTTATGAAGACATTACCGCAGGTAAATATTTAGATGAGCGCTTAAGAGAGATTGGTCTTAAAAAGTAATTCTCTAGTTAGAGAATAGGAAAGAAGGTGTCTGAGCAGGCACCTTTCTTTGTTTACGGTAATTTGTTGATGAGAGATTGAAGTTAAAGCTCCAATCATTCAAAAATAAAGTTTGCCATTAATTTACCAAGGGCAAAAGGATATAGAAAGTTGTACCTTCATCAATTTGAGTGGTAAAATAAATATTCCCACCTACATTTTCCACCGCCTGTTTCACAAACGCAAGTCCCAATCCAGTTCCGGAACTTTTAGTGGTGAAGTTGGGCACAAATATACGCTCTCTTGAATTAAAAGGAATTCCGTTTCCATTATCCCGTACACTGATCTCAATTTTATGATCAATCTTCTTTCCAGTGATTTTGATAACGCCTTCCTTTCCTTCGGGCGTTGCTTCAATGGCATTTTTCAACAGGTTATTAAAAGATCTCAGCAACTGGTCTTTGTCTGCTTTCACTCTGCAATTCTTAAAATCAGCTCCGTTGCATTTGATATGGATATGGCTAGTTTGGCCATAAACCTCGATAGCTCTGTCCAACACATCCAGTAAATCAAATTGCTCTAATTTCAGCTCTGGCATTTTAGCGAAATTAGAGAATTCTGACGCTATACGGCTCAAGCTATCAATTTGATCTAAAAAAGATGTACTGAACCTTTGAAATTTCTCATCGAAATTCATGTCCCTGTCTTTCCACGATCTTCCCAACATCTGTATACCTAAACGTAAAGGGGTTAATGGATTCTTTATTTCATGGGCCACTTGTTTTGCCATTTCCCGCCAGGCAGTCTCTCTTTCAGATTGAGCCAGTTTATTGGCATTCTCTTCAAGCGTCTTGATCATTGCATTATACTCCCGCACCAGACTCCCTATTTCGTCGTTTCTGGTCCATGCGATAGGTTTATTTGTCCGGCCGATCATGGTTTTAGACAAGCTTTCCTGAATTAAGCTCAAAGGACCGGTGATTTGATTGGCAACCACGAAAGCAAAGAAACCTATGGCCACAAAAACCAATACATAAATATTGATCAACAGATTTAAAAAAGTGCCTATTTTTTGATTATAATCCTCCTGATTGGCGAAATAGGGCAACTGAAGATATGCCACCACGTTGTTCTGCAAATTCCTGATGGGCATATATGCAGAGGTAAATTTTAGCTTATCAATGTTTTCGTCCTGAATGAACTCTGATTTATGCATTAAATTCAGATTTACATATGCTTCTGCATTCATTCTGTCTGCAATTAAACCAAGTGCATAAATCTTGTACTGCGTGGAGAACAACAACTTACCTTTATAATCGAACAAATTTAAGTCAGTGTTGTACATCCTCGAAAACTCCTCAAAAGAAATATTATCACTTTTACCCTGAACACTTTGCACATCGTGATTGATGTTCTCTTGAAATGCCTGCGCAATGATTTTGATTTTATTTCGGATTAAATCCTGCTGCTGATCTTTATATTGTATGGATATATAGGAAAAAGTGATGATACCGATAATGATCAATGAACTCACCACTGCCAGAACCAAGGCAATCTGAATCCGGGTTTTATAAAGAAGTTTATTATTGATTATAAAAAAGTTTAGTTTCAAATTTCTAAATCCCAGTTCATAAGAGATCAATGATTTCCAAATCCACTTATAAGATATAATGAGGAGAGAGAAAACCAGGAAGATGATGAAAAAGAAAGAAAGGGATGCCAGTTCCCTCCAGAAAGTATCAGAAGGATGAGTGATGACTATGGTGTTGTTCTTCTCGGGCTTATAGATAATATGATCATACCCTCCTTTCTTTAAAATCACAAAGTCTTTATACTTACCACGGAAATCAATATTAAGAAGGTCATACACAAAATTTCCATATTGGTTTACAAGCTTTTTGTTTTCATAAAAAGCATAGGAGTATTCTGCCAAATCCACCTTGGGGCTAAAGTCATTGTTCTGAAATAATTGGGGGAATGCACCGTATCTTTCCAGCTCCTTAGACCTAAGCTCTATAACCACTGTGCCCAATTTCTCCCCCTTCTCTTTAATTGGGATGATGGCGAAATAATCCTGTGAACCAAAACTATTGTTCAGTCGGTAAAAATTATTGGTGACTTTAAAAGAACCGCCCTCAACCGCCTGTTGGTAAGTTTTTAATTTGGCCCCTCTCCCTGAACTCATCAATGAGTCCTTGTCATTGAAAAGATAGACGTGATAATCAAATTTACTGAGGTATCCCGATACATAGAAATCATTAAAAACTCTGTCTATTTCTTTATTATCAGCTTCTCCATCTTTCAACATTTTTTTTAATTCCTCATCTTTAGCAAGATCTTTCTCTATATCATAAAAGGCAATGATGGCATAAGGGTTATCCGCCGACTCTAATTTAAGTAACAACTGCTTCCGAACTTCTGTCTCTTTCACGCTTTGAAAGCGATTTAATTTAATGGAGACCAGGGTTGCAAAAATTAAGGAGATGAGCAATAATGCCGGAAAAACTATTTTCCCGTTATAATGATACACCAACCGTCCGATAATGAGTACCAGGGCGAAGGTAAGAATGAAGAAGACAGAATAATTGTCAGAAAATATTTCGTAAATATTAAAGCCAATAAAAATCAGTCCCAGTAAAATCAGTTTTTTTCTAATGCCGATGCTTATAAAAGAAGAGAAAGTGATTAAAATGTCGATGATTAAATAATAACAAAGCAACGCCGTCATCAGTATTAGAATCCCGAAATAACTTAACCAATTTAAGCTAACCAGATTAGATACTTTAAAATTGATGTTGGAATTGAAAATCAGCCCGAAGAAAATGTCCGAATAACTGAACGAGAGGATCGTCAACAAAATCACTCCGTAAAACAAAATAGGATATCCCACCCAAGGGTTATTAATGAAACGGAAAATTTTATTTTTATAACTATAGATAAAAACCATTACCCATAACAACATGACTACGTTTAGACATAAATCTGCAAAAGAAGGGAAATAGAAATTTGAGGCATAGATAGCAGGGTCAAATAATTTAAGACTGTAAATTGCATCCGGAAAATGATATTTCAAACCAAGGTAACGCAGCAAAGCGAAGCACAAAATCAAAAGACTGGCAGCCTGGCCCGGATAACCCATATCTGCGTAATATTTACAGATACTATTGATAAGCAGTGCCAAGGTGATAAATCCAAGTATCCAAACACTTATTTCAATAACACTATAGGGCTTGCTTACTAAAGCTTCATTTTTTTTGATCGAGAACAGATAACGTCCCTCTATACTTTTAATATCTGCAACTGCAGAGTCTGATAGACTTGCGATATCAATAGTTTTATCAATGATGAGACCATGCTCAAAACCATTGGACAAATATTGATTCCGGTAGGGATAATCAAATTTGACCGGAATGAAAAACACCACAAAAAAATTACCTTCTTTCTTTTTGAGCGTTTCATACCACCCGTTGCTATAATTTACGAAACTGGTGCCCTCCTTTAACTCTTCTACATTTTCAGGGCTGATGATGGCGTCTGACCAGAAGCTGAGCTCATTGTTTTTGTAAGTCTGAAAATAAACTCCTTCCTCTATAAAATAATCGATGGTGGTAGTCGCAAGTTTCGCATTCTTGTCCACCTTTTTAAGATCATTGAATTTTTTGGAATCATGGAGATAATCATATATGATCGTCTCCTTCGCTCCTAATTTTGCAGTAATTTTATCAGCTATATCATACAGGTTTACGAGTTTTGTGGTAGCCCATCTGGCAGTCAGAGAAGTGGCAAACAATCCTATGGTAACCAGTAATAAAAGCCAACGAATTTTAGTAGCTGTTTTCAATCAATTTATGATCTACGTAAAAATACTATTTTATATCCACAAGAAATTGACACCCTAAAATCAAGCCAGAAAAAACAGGAGCTTGACCATCCTTTGTTTCCTTATTTAATGATTCAAGCCGATGCGCTTGATGTTGGAATAGCCCTATTAACTTTTTTGACCAAACCCTGCAAAACATTTCCGGGCCCAACCTCAATGAATTCAGTGGCACCATCATTCAGCATTTTTTGCATCGTTTGTGTCCATTTAACAGGACCCGTAAGTTGTGCGATTAGATTATGTTTAATGCTTTGAATATCCTGGTAAGGTTTAGCATCAATATTTTGATAAATAGGGCAAATAGGTTTTTTAATGTCCGTTTTCATGATGGCAGTTTCAAGCTCCATTTTGGCTGCTTCCATCAGCGGTGAATGAAAAGCACCACCCACATTTAGTTTCAAAGCCCTTTTGGCCCCGGCAGCCAGCAAAAGCTCACAAGCCCTGTCCACTCCTGAGATACTGCCTGAAATTACTAATTGTCCCGGACAATTATAGTTAGCAGGAACCACCACATCACTCACTCTCTGACAAATATCCTCCACAGTGAAATCATCCAGACCTAGAACGGCAGCCATGGTTGAGGGTTGCAATTCACAGGCTTTTTGCATGGCATTTGCTCTTTGAGACACCAATTTCAATCCATCTTCAAAAGATAATGCTCCAGCTGCCGTTAATGCTGAAAACTCACCTAAAGAATGCCCCGCTGCCATATCGGGTTTAAAAGCTGAACCTAAAACTTTGGCTAATATCACTGAATGTAAAAATATTGCAGGTTGAGTGACTTTTGTTTTTTTCAAATCCTCTTCAGTACCATTAAACATCATATCGGTAATGGGGAAGCTTAAAATTTCATTGGCCTTTTCAAATAATTGTTTTGCTTCTTCAGAACTATCATAGAGTTCTTTCCCCATTCCTACAAATTGTGCCCCTTGTCCGGGAAATACGTATGCTTTCATCTGTTTTACTTTTATAATTGATCATGCTCTGATCTGATTAATCCAGATCAGCGGCGATAAGCCTTAAAAACTCAGCTCTCGTGGTGTCTTTTGCAAATTCTCCGGTAAATGCAGAAGTGGTGGTCACAGAGTTTTGCTTTTGGATGCCTCTCATACTCATACACATGTGCTTACATTCAATCACCACAGCTACACCTGCAGGTTTTAAGGTGTCCTGTATACAATCTCTTATTTCATTTGTCAGCCGTTCCTGAACTTGTAATCTTCTTGCGAAAGCATCAACCACCCTTGGTATTTTGCTTAGTCCCACAATATGTCCGTTTGGGATATAAGCGATATGTGCTTTACCGAAAAAAGGAAGCATATGATGTTCGCACATGGAATAGACCTCGATATCCTTCACAATCACCATTTGACTATAATCCTCCTTGAACATAGCCGATCTTAAAATTTCTGCCGCATCCAAATCGTAACCGTGTGTTAAATATTGTAAAGCTTTAGCCACACGTTCCGGCGTTTTCAACAAGCCTTCACGCTGAGGATTCTCTCCTATGTGGCCTAATATTTTTTGATAATGCTCTGCGATATCGTTAATCACATCTTCATTATAGCGGTCTATTTTTTCATAGCCATTCTCCAGATCATCAATCATTTTATAGGTTTAATCTCCAAAATATTCCACATAATTATTGGCAGTTTCATACAACTTTATACCATGTAGGGTTGCGCCTCTTGAACTGATATGTGGTTCTAATTGCTTCCAGATCTCCATGCTCAACACTTCTGTGGAAGCCATTTTACCTTTCATGAAATCCACATCAAGGTTCAAATTTTTATGATCCAGTTTATCCACTACATGCACTAATATAATATCCTTTAATTCTTTTAAATCAATCACAAAACCTGTTTCTTTATTGATCTCTCCCTTAATGGTGACAAAAAGATCATAATTATGTCCGTGCCAGTTGGCATTGGCACATCTTCCAAAAACTTCTTCATTTTTTTCTGCAGTCCACTCTTCACGATACAGCTTATGTGCCGCATTAAAATGTTCTTTCCTTGTGATATAAATCATTTCAATCAAATAAAGTGCAAATATAAACAAAGGATTCACTAGGTGATGAACTGTTTGGTTTCAATGTATTAAATTTGTGCATGAGAATTCTTCTAGTGGTCGCCACTTATCCTGAGATAGAACCCTTCATCAGGCAGCAAAAGCAGGGTTATAATGTCCATGATTTTTTGAAGATCGGCCCGCATGAACTGAAGTTGATCATCACCGGGGTAGGGATGGTTGCCACAGCTTTTGCCTTAGGGATTGAATTGTCTAAACAGTCTTATGATTTGGCAATTAATGCGGGTGTGGCGGGAAGCTTTTACCGCAATATAAAGATAGGACAATTGGTGGAGGTGAGAGCGGATATGTTGGCAGAACTAGGGGCACAGGATGATGAAGAGTTCATCAGCCTGGATGAATTAGAGCTAGGAGAAGTGGAGTTTAATGCTTCTTCAGATTCCGCTCTTGCCAAAGATTTACGAAAAGTCAATGCGATCACCGTAAACACTGTACATGGAAATGAGGAAAGCATAGACGAGATCAGAGGAAGACTGAATCCCACTATCGAAAGTATGGAGGGCGCTGCATTTTTTTATGCCTGTGAAGAAGCCAGCATCCCCGCATTGCAGATCAGAGCCATTTCCAATTATGTGGAGAAAAGAAAACGTGAAAACTGGAATATTCCCATAGCTGTTAAAAATTTAAACGATTGGCTAACCGAGAACATAAAAAAATTATAATCCATGAAACTCACCCTTGGCTTTTCGCCTTGTCCAAATGACACTTTCATCTTTGATGCATTGATCCATCATAAAATTGACACTGAAAATCTAGAATTTGAAGTGCTTTTTGATGATGTGGAGACGCTGAATCATAAAGCATTCCATGCTGAATTAGATATCACCAAATTAAGCTATCATGCTTATGGTTATGTACTTAAAGACTATGTTCTTTTAAATTCAGGAAGTGCTTTAGGTTTTGGCGTGGGACCGTTACTGATTTGCAAAAAGGAACAAGATCTTTCAAACAAAGATCTGAAAATCGGAATACCCGGGAAATATACCACCGCAAATTTTCTGCTGAGCCTGGCTTATCCTCATTTAAAGAACAAACAAGAGATTGTATTTTCTGATATGGAGAGGAAACTTTTGAACGAAGAGATAGATTTGGGGCTCATCATCCACGAGAACAGATTTACCTATCAAAACAGAGGATTGATCAAAGTCAAAGACCTTGGCGAATATTGGGAAGAAGAGAACAAATGCGCCATCCCGCTTGGGGGAATTGTGATTAAAAGAGCTTTACCTGATACCGTGAAACAAAAGGTGGACAGGCTGATTAAAAAATCGGTGGAATATGCTTTTGCTAATCCAAAAGCAGCACTGCCCTTCATAAAGTCTCATGCACAGGAGATGGAGGAGAAAGTGATGTACCAACATATAGAGCTCTACGTGAACGAATATTCAGTAGAATTAGGAATGGAAGGAAGAACAGCCATAAAACTATTATTCAAAGAAGCTTTTGAAAAAAATATAATCCCAAAAGTAAATGAAAGCTTATTTCTAGAGCAGATGTAAGTTTGCCACTTAAAAAACTTAAACTTCATCTAAACTTTATATCGGGTTTAATGTTAAAATTTTAATCAATAAATAAAAACATCATGAAACTTAAATTCTTCATCCCATTATGTTTATCAGGAATGGTCATCTTAACCGGACTATATTCCTGCAATCAAAATAAAACAGGCAACGAATCAGCAGATAGCACCATGGCAATGGATAGCGCAATGACTATTGAGCCATTGGCAGAGTCTGACGACTTTCCTGATGCAAAAATTGCTGTGAGTTCTATAAAGACCGAAAAGGTTGGAACTGACTCCGCCAAGATGATGGTCAATTTTGATGTTGCTAATTATGAGTTGACCAAGCAAACCATGGATATGAACTCCGGCGAGTGCGCAAACTCTGATAAAGGGCAACACATTCATTTCATCCTGGATAACCAGCCTTACCAGGCACTGTATAAACCTGAGAATACGGTCACTTTACCAGTGAATTCCGAACATTATCTTTTATGTTTCCTCTCACGCTCCTATCACTTGTCCGTAAAATCTCCGAATGCTTCGGTATTGGTTCATTTCAAAATCGATGCAAACGGAAATTATATTAAAATGGACAATCCTACAGCTCCGATGTTATTCTACAGCAGACCCAAAGGGGAGTACGTTGGTAAAGACACTAAAAATGTTTTATTAGATTTTTATGTGAAAAACACCAATTTGGCACCAGATGCTTCAAAAGTTAGAGTGAGTGTTGGAGACACCACTTTTACCGTGGATAAGTGGCAACCTTATTTCATTAAAAATGCCCCTTTAGGAGAATTGAAATTAAAAATCCAGTTATTGGATGCTAACGGAAACCCAGCAACCGGAGACAATACTTCAGTAGACAGAACGGTCACTTTGAAGGAATAAGGCGTTCTGTTATTCTATTATTAAAAGCCCGAAGAAATCCGGGCTTTTTGAGTTTTATAGGATCACCACACCTGAGGCTTCAAAAGCCAGTTCTTTTTTGGGAGTGGTTATTTTGTCAATCTCCTCTTCAGCTAATCCACTTTCAGCAGCAAAATGCCTTTGCTCCTCAATAGAAATGAGATTTGACTTTGCTTCGCCATCAATCACGACCTCTTTCCCAACAATATCTTTAGGGACAAAGAAAGCATAATCTTTAAACGTAATTCTCATGGTTTCTCCGTCTGGCAATTTCATGGTTATCCAACACCCTTTTTTCTTACAAACATCATCCACAACGCCTCTGACTTTTAATTTGGTGGCAGGACTTTTTTGCATCAAAGCCAACATTGCATTCATATCCCGTACGTTGTTATCCAATACGGAATCTCCAAAAACCAATCCTTTTATAGTTCTTGGCCCATGTAATTCTGTCTTTGTGGTGGAATTACAAGCTGCCCATATTAAACTGAGTAAAGCTATATATCGTATCTTTTTTTTCATCTGTTTATTTTTGTTTTTTGATGGTGATGAAGCAATCATGATTTGATAAACATGCCCCCTGCGGGTTTTGGCAAAATCATGATGGTTTCATATTTAAAAAATTATAACACAAAAGTGCTAAATTTCTTAAGCTATTAATTTTATAAGTGATAGATTAAAAAAAATATTACCTTATCTTAACAATGAGGATTTATCGCTTCTCCGTTAAAAATAGTAGAGCGTTTTGAGGCTAATCCCGCTATATGCCACCATATATTTGTACGGCATGCAGGCTCCTACATCCGTTAAGCTGGTGCGGTATTCCCTGCTATCCGAGTTAAAATCCAAAATCAATAGTTAAATTCACGCATTAATTGATGTCGTCAAAAAATGAATATCACTTATCAAACCAATAAAACACCCACCGTGGAGGAGATCATCGCAGTTTATGAAAGCTCCACCATAAATCGCCCAATACAAGATGTTACCCGCATTCAAAAAATGTATGACCAATCAAATTTAATAGTCACCGCCTGGGACGGCGACGAGCTAGTGGGCGTTGCCCGCTCTCTCACTGATTTTTGTTATTGCTGCTATCGTCAGACAGGTTTAAACTGTGCCCGAATTATAACACTACTTTTCGCCCAAGCACAAACATAATTAATTTGCAGCAAAGGCGCATAAAGCACTTCGCCCGGGCATAAAAGACTTGCTGTTATAAGGCGTTTTTCTTTTTCTTAGTGTAGTCTAATTGAAAGTTCTAATTGACCGCCAAAACCAAGCTCAACAATTTTTTTAAGTGTCGAAATTCGAGCTTCTTTAATATTGTTTTCAATTTTTGAAATGTAGGATTTAGTTGTACCGACCTTTTCAGCGAGTTGTTCTTGTGTCATTCCCATTTCAATTCGAGTGTCATGAATTAAAGCTCCAATTTTGAAATTTTCATAACCCGCTTCAAGTTCGTCACGTTCGGCTGTACCACGTTTTCCGTAGTTTTTTTCCTTAAACTCTTCAAGAGTCATAATGCTATTTTTTACTTTCATATTCTGCTTTTATTTTTAGTGCCAGTTCGATTTCTTTCTTTGGTGTCTTTTGCGTCTTTTTCTGAAAACCGTGAGCCAGAACGATTAATTTTCCTTTGTCAAAGAAACAAAAAATGCGACAAATATCGCTTCTCGTCTGAACTCTGATTTCATAAAGTCCTTCCGTGTTTTCAAGATGCTTTAAGTAAGTTTCAGGTACTCTCTTTAAATCTTCTACCAAATCAAAAGTCCAAACAATTTTTGCTTTCACTTTTTTGGATTGCTTGTCGAAAAAGTCCTGAAAGTAATTCTTGAAAAAGATAATCTTCCGATGTTTCTGATTTTGTTTCACAAAGCAAAGATAAAAAAGTTTACCTAAAGTGAAACAATTGAATTTGTTTTTTCTGTAATTCCGCTCGGCTAAAATGCGCTATAACTATCAGATTTAGCGGTAAAATTTAATCATCAGCACCAAGGGATTGGAAAAAAATTAATCGAAGTCACCAAAGAATGTATTGGCGAGCAATCTATGTTATTGCTGCTATCCGCCCCTGCTGCCACGGATTATTATCCAAAAATGGGATTCCAAAAATTGGACCATGCCTTCATCATCAACCGTAAAAAACTTTAAAATTTAGTGTGAAATGAAAATTATTACCTCCAATAGAACAAATAGGCATTATTTTTATTAATTTAAGGCAAAGAAAATATATGAATATAGATAAAGCATACGATTTATTAGTACAAAAACTCACTACATGGTTTGCTGCCCTGGTTAAATTGTTACCAAACATTGTTTTGGCAGCTATTATTCTGGTTGCAGGGATATTCCTCTCTAAAATGATCAGGAAGTATTCCTTAAAAATGATCAGGAGGTTCTCTCATTTGGAGACCATCAATCGGCTTTTTGCCTCGTTCATCTATATTGTTGGGATTGGCATCACTGTTTTCACAGCCTTAAACACGGTTGGATTGGATAAAGCAGTGACCACCGCATTGGCAGGTGCCGGAATATTGGGTTTGGCTTTGGCGTTTGCTTTTCAGGATATCGCCGCTAATTTCATGTCAGGCATATTCATGTCCTTCCGCAGGCCTTTTAATGTTGGAGATTTGGTAAAGATCAGTGATCACATGGGTAAGATTGAAGCAATTAATCTAAGAGACACCACCATCATCACACTTCAGGGTCAGTTACTCATCATCCCAAATAAAGAAGTGTTTCAAAATAAAATTGAGAATTTCAAAATCACCGGACAAAGAAGATTGGATATCAATATTGGTGTCTCTTATGGAGACGATTTGGAGAAAGTTAGAAAACTGACCATAGAAGCGGCAAGTAAAATGCAATTACGAGACACGAGTAAAGAGGTGGAGCTTTTTTACAATGAATTCGGCGATAGCTCCATAAACTTTAACATCCGAATTTGGCTAAATACCACAGAACAGAAAAAATACCAGGAAGCCCGAAGCGAAACCATCATGTTGATCAAGAAAATCTACGATGAAAATGACATTATGATTCCATTCCCGATAAGAACTTTAGATTTTGGGATCAAAGGAGGAAAAACGCTGACAGAAATGAAAGTGAACTTGATGAATGCTATGGAAGACTGATCAGTTGACTGCTATTTTTAAAAGCATCCCGATGGTGAGGATACTGCTTTTCAGGTTATTCAGTTCTTTGATGTTTTTTATGGTGGCACGCTCGAATTTATCAGCTATCTCAGCAAGTGTGTCTCCGGATTTAACTTTATAGGTGAGATAAGCAGGTTTTACAGCTGGAACTGCTTTTGCAGCTGATGAAGCTTTACTGACCAACAACTTTTGACCGGGAACAAGAGTGAAGGACTTTAAATTATTCCAAACTTTTAAATCCTGCACTTCCACCCGATAATCATCAGCGATAGCGTTTAAATTTTCTCCCTTTTTAACGATATGTGTAATGTTCAAGACCGGTTTTTGAGATACAGAACTCAACGTGGCTTTCTGTTCTTCATCGGCATTCATCGCTTCAAAGAATGCAGGATAATCCTTGTAAGCTATCTTTGGAATGATTAATCGTTTAGGAGATGCATCGGTACCATTGATCATATCTTTTTTATAGGCAGGATTCAAAATCTGTAATTCTTTAGCATCCATATTTAATGCCCCAGCAATTTTATTAAAAGAGACGAATTTATTGACATAAACAGAATCCGTGGCCAATTCTCTGTTCTCACGGATAGGGATGTCATCATATCTTGTATAGTAATTCATGATGTAATTAGCCGCAATGAAAGCCGGAACATAATTTCTTGTCTCATTAGGCAAGTATTTTTGAATCTCCCAAAAACTTTTGGACCCACCTGTTCTTTCAATCGCCCTGGTCACATTTCCTAAACCACAATTATAGGAAGCCAATGCGAGCAGCCAGTCGCCTAAATCATCATAGGCATCCCTTAAATATTTTGCAGCTGCATAACTTGCTGCAATAGGATCCCGCCTCTCATCTATATAATTGTCAATAGTTAATCCGTACATCCTCCCGGTAGTGTACATGAATTGCCATAAACCTGTAGCTCCAACTCTCGAAACTGCTTTAGGATTCATTGAGGATTCAATAATTGGAAGATATTTAAACTCTGATGGGATATCATAGGCTGCCAAAGCTTTTTCAAAAATCGGAAAATAATATCTCCCCAAATCAACCATCTCACCCATCTCCTTTTTTCGTTTCAAGAACAGGTCTATATAAGTTTGTACATAGGGATTATAGTCTAATGAAACTGTTTTTTGAATCGAATCCAAGCGATATTTGTATAGGAGATTCGGATTATATTTAAATATCTCTAACTGGAGGTTCATGTTCGCAGGAACAAAAGAAGTATCAGTTTTTACAAGATTTTTTATGACTCTTGACTCTTGCGGACTAAGTTTAGTCACTTTAAGAGAATCAGGTTTGTATTTGATTTGAGCGGAGATGCTTAGGTTCGATAAAAAGATCAAACAGCAAATCATTGCTAAACTTTTCTTCATGTTCTAATGTCTTTTGCAGTCCATGAGACCGATTAAAATTCAATACTATTTAGGAAGATGGCTAAAATAGGCAGAAAAAGCCAGTAATTCAGCCTCATTGAACCTTTTTCCTATCACCTGTAACCCAATGGGTAATCCATCATTATTTTTCCCAGAAGGAAGTGAAATAGCTGGCAAGCCTGCTAAAGACGCTCCAACGGTGAATATATCTGCCAGATACATCACTACAGGATCAGTGATCTGCTCTCCGATATTAAAGGCCGGAGTTGGCGTTGTTGGCGTGATGATGAAATCATAATCTTCCAAAATCTTATCAATTTTTTCTCTAATTAACCTTCTTACTTTTTGGGCCCTTGAGTAATATGCATCATAATAACCTGCGCTTAAAACAAAAGTTCCTAACATAATGCGCCTTTTAACTTCATCTCCAAAACCTTCTGAACGTGATTTTTTATACGTACTCATCAGATCTTTAGATTCAGAACTTCGGTAACCATAATGAACTCCGTCATATCTGGCTAAATTGGAAGATGCTTCAGCTGTGGTAAGGATATAGTAAGTGGCCACCACATAATCTAAATATTCAAAAGAAACAGGTTCTACTTTATGTCCCTCTAGCTTAAGCATTTCAATCTGCTTCAGTACGTTCTGCCGGATCTCCGGATCCAAACCTTCAGCATGTAAGGTCTCCTCTATGTAAGCTATTCTCTTTTTAGATGAGCCATTAATTGACTGGGAATAAGCAGGGACAATTTCGGAGGAGGAGGTAGCATCATGCGGGTCTTTGCCAGCAATGACCTCCAGCAAAAGTGCGGCATCCTCCACCGCTTTCGTTATAGGACCAACCTGGTCGAATGAAGAAGCGTAAGCCACCACGCCATATCTGGGCACTCTGGCATAAGTTGGCTTTAAACCCACCACTCCGCAAAAAGCGGCTGGCTGTCTGATGGAACCACCTGTGTCGGAAGCCAGGGAGGCATAGCAGAGGTCAGCCTGAACGGCAACCGCAGATCCTCCCGAAGAACCGCCGGATACTTTGCTTTCATCAGCAAAATTCTTCACGGGACCAAAATAAGAAGTCTCATTAGACGCTCCCATCGCAAATTCGTCACAGTTCAGCCTTCCAATAATGATGGCATCCTCAGCTAAAATCCTGTCTACCACCGTTGCAGAATAAACAGCCTGATACCCATCTAAAATTTTAGAGGATGCGGACATTTTGTGACCTTTGTAGGAGATGTTATCTTTTATCCCAATGATCATCCCGGCAAGTTTACCACCCTTACCCGTATTGATCTTTTCCTGAATAAGTGTAGCTCTTTGTAGTGCTTCTTCTTCAAAAACTTCCAAAAAAGCATTTAAATGTGAAAACTCATGAATTCGGGAAGTGTAATAATTAACTAAATCTTTTACAGTGATTGCCCCTAGCTTCAAATCAGCCTGAAGTGCCGAGAATTCATTGTATGACTTAATTTTTTCTTTGATCATTTTATAAATAAAAACCTTGAATGCCCGAAATTAACAATTTCATGCATTCAAGGTTATAAGAATCTTAAATAATTAAGATAAAAAGAAATTTTAAAGCTTTTCTTCTGTCGTAGAAGTAGTAGACGTGTTATCGGAAGGTTTATCACTTCCATTTTGAGCATCTTTGAATTCCTTCACGCCTTTTCCCATCCCTCTCATTAATTCTGGAATTTTTTTACCACCGAATAATAGCAATAATGCCAATACGATTAAAATAATTTCTGGAGCACCTAAACCCATTTTTTTATAATTTAAATTGTTTAAACTTGTTTATTTTCTGTTTCTGCCGAAGTTTCAACACTCATTTCATCCCCTTTCATCGCCACAACTTCATTAGAAGATTCTAACCTTGCATTTTGTTTCTCTCTGTCCAACTCCTCTTCTCTTTTCATCTCCTCTTTGGCAGTTAACTCATTGATGTTTCTATTGATTTCTCTCTTTACACCATCAGAAGCATCTTTAAATTCTCTGATTCCCTTTCCCAACCCTCTGGCCAATTCAGGAAGTTTCTCCCCTCCAAATAAAAGTAAAGCGGCGAACATGATCAACACCACTTCCTGTGTACCCAAATTCAGAAATAATAAAACACCGTTAGACATCATATTGTATTTTATAAACAACGCAAATATAGATATTTTAGTTTTCTCGTAATTCCAATCATTAAATTTTATTCAGGAGCTAACCAATATTTGGGATCTTGCTCGCTATTCGATTTGTAAATATGAAATTCGATCTCCGCCTGACTATCAGCGGTGCCAATCGTTTGTTTGGTAGAGATTTTTTGGCCTTTAGACACGCTTACCGAGCCCAGATTTTTGTATGCCGTAAAATATTCACCATGTTTTATAATGACAACGGTTGATCCCGCCAAATCCAAAACTGTTGAAACCGTTCCATCAAAAACAGTTCTTACTGGGGCTCCTGAATTAGTTTTTATGGTCCAACCCGTCACATCACGGGTAACATTTCCTATTTTTTGGATCCCTGCATATTCAGTGACCACGCCATTGGCCACTGGCCATGGTAATTTACCACGATTACTGACGAAGTCGGCCGAAAGTTTCGCTGCTTCCGGAGTGGAGTTCAGGATAGATCCGGTTTTTGCCGCCGGAGCTTCTTTCCCTTCCGCTTTTGCTTTTGCCGCTGCAATTCGGGCCTCTTCTTCTGCCTTTTTCCTGGCGATTTCGATTTCTCTTTGAATGGCTTGTTTAATCGCTCTGTCCAGTTTTATGGCATCTCTTTGCTTTTTAGCCAAATCCTGCTTTAATTTTCTCTCCTGAGAAGTCAGGCTGCTTACCACCCTCGCCTGTTTGTTCTGGGCGTTCCCTAAAGTGTTTTTCTCTTTTTCCTGGTCAACCAGTAAATGATCCTTATCTAATTTGTTCTTATTGAGTTGAGCGATCTTATTCTTGATGGAGTTTTGTGTGTCTACAATATATTTAGCTTGTTTTTGACGATATTCTCCAAATTGTTGCAGATATTTCATTCGTTTATAAGCCTGGTTGAAATCCTTGGCTGCAAAAATATACATGAGCTTGCTGTAAGATCCCTGGTTTCTTTGAGCAAACCTGATCATAGCCGCATAATCTGATTTAAGCTGCGTAAGCTGAGATTGAAGTGACCTCACCTGGTTCACATTCTCATTGATTTGCCCATCCAACAACCTGATCTCCGAATTGATGGTGTTGATCTTTGCCTGTCTTAAACGGATCTGAGCTCTTAAAGCATTCAACTGTTTCAAAGTGACCCGCTTGTCTGAAGATGTTTTAGACAAAGTACGGTTGATCATCTCTATATCCTTGTTCAACTGAGCTTTTCTCTTTTCCAATTCAGATCTGCTTTGTGCGAATAGCTGAACGCCTGAAAATAAAAGAAGGATGACAAGAACAGATTTGAGGTATTTCATTAAGGCAAAGGTATTTATTTTAGTCAATCACAGAAAATCTTTTGGGAACATTAAAAGGGAAATCTAAAGGTTCATTCAATTGAATTTTACTATAGTCCATGGCCACCCTAACCAGTTTAACCCCTGCCTTTGAATCTATCATGACTTTCGTAGGGATCAGCTGGTTTAAAACCTCCTGATAAATTGAATTCTCCACTTTTAAGGATTGATGAGCAACCAAATCAGTCAGCTCTGATTGGATGGGTTTATAGGGTGCGTTAAATAATAGTTGATAAGAAAGATCCCCCTCTTTGCCTTTTAAGTTCACAGCTCCTGCTGAAACATTCAGTTCATTGTCTTGATTCAAGGCGAAAGGGACACAATTCCCGATTAAAAGAGCTTCCAAAGTGCTGTAATCAATTTTTTCATTAGCGAATTCATGTATCAAATCAAATGACTTTTTAAGGTATTCATTGTTAATTCTATCCATGACTTTCACACTGTCGGGAGTGATCATGGCCCTGGCTACTTCAATACCTGCAACAGCAGTGACAGAAACCCAAATCATCTCTCCTTTTTTGATCCTGATGTTTAAGGTCACGTCATAATTTTTATCATTGATAGCCAGGTGAGTGGAGGCTCTGGTGGCAAAAAAGCTGAAATCAGTTTGATGAGCAATGATGGTTGCCCATCCTGCTTTACTGTCCATTTCATTTTTCGGAGCTGATACTGCTGCCAGTTTTTTAGTTTTGCAGCCAAAAAGCACCACACAAGTGAACAATAATATAATTTTATTCGAAATATTTCTTTTCATTAATTTTCTTCTGTATGAGTGAATTGGATGGATCTATCGCCGATGCTTTTCGCCAGTTTTGAATAGCATGTTCCAAATCTCCTAATTTGAAATAAATATCGCCCAGATGATCAAATTGTCCGGCACTTTCGGTATTGTTGGAGATGGCTTTCAGCATCCAGGTTTTCGCTTCCTCATAATTTTTCAGCTTAAACATCACCCACGCATAAGTGTCCTGAAATGCTGCATTATTTGGTTCCAGCTTATTAGATTTCGCCGACATTCTTTCGGCTTTCTCTAAATCCTCGTCTCTTAACGATAAATAATAAGCATAATTATTCAAGGTGTAAGTATTATCAGGCTGGATCTTCAAAGAATTCTCATAAGCTTCTGAAGACAGTTTATATTTCTTTTGCTCCTGATAAGCATCTCCTAAGCTGCTATAAATCTGTGCTTTAATAGTTTGGTTTTCGATGTCGAATCCTAACGCATTGTTTAAATAACTGATTGCCTGATCATACTGCTTGTTTTGAAGGTAAGCCAGTGAAGTGTAAAAGTAAAGAGCGTACTGGTTAGGAAATAAAGTGAGGGCCTCCTCTCCGTTCTTTAGCACTTCTGCTGTTTCATTCAAGGCCAATTGAATTCTAATTAATTGATCCCAAACAGCGTATATACTTTTGTTGAAACTTAAGGCTTTTTTGTAAGCTGCCTCGGCTGCAGGCAATTCGTTTTTTTGATACAGCACATCTCCATACAAAGAGAAGGATTTGGGATCATCAGCATGTACCTCTGTAAGAATTTTTGACAATTCCTCTGCGTAATGAATGGCCTGGGCATCAGGAAAAGCATCAAAATATTTTATGATGATTTTCACTTTTTGATCGATATCCATCCCGGGCTGCTTAAAAGCCATTTTCAGTTCCTCAAATGCTTCCCCGGGTTTACTCTGCCCCTCTAAGATTTGTGCAATGGCTAATCTGGTGAAAGGATTTGAACCATCTAATGATTTGGCTTTCTCATAAGTGTTCAAAGCATCAGCCAGCATGTGATTGGAATAATATAGATCTCCTAAAAAAAGATAGTATCTCACCTCTGATGGGTTGTTTTTGATCAACTGTTCCAGATCCGCCGAGGCCTTATTGATATTCCCTTTTTTTAGATATATCCTTTGCCTGCCTTGCAAAACCTGATCAGTTAAACCCAATTTGGCTTCCAAATCATCATAAATCTTTAAAGATTCATCAGTATCTCCCATCATAAACAAGGCATTGGCCTTTTCAAAGCTATAATCCAATTTATCCGGAGCTAGCTGAATCAGTTCATTTAAAGCGTAATTCAACAAAGTGTAATCCTGCTGCTGGCGATAGATATTTGCCATCAGTAACCAATACCATTCATTATCGGTCTTCACGGTTACCGCTTTCTGTGCATAATCCCTGGCTTTCGCCAAATCCCCTTTTTTGAAATAAATTTGGGCTAACTCATAGAGCGCATTTGGATTGGCAGGGTCAATTTGCAGAAGCTGATTAAAGTACTCGATGGCAAGGGTCTCATTTTGAACCACCTTCTCGGTTAAGCCGGAATAAAATAACTGCTCCACCCTACTACTATCCTCAGAAGTGAGAATTTTACCTCCAATGATGACCACCTCCTGCTGCGCTTTTTTGTTTTTTTGGGCATAAGACGATACGCTTATGAAGATCAGTACAAAGAAAAAAATATATCGTCTGCTATTCATCTCATTTCACTCCTGTATGTCCGTAGCCTCCGGCCCCTCTTTCTGTAGTGGACAGCTCTTCCACTTCCACCCATTCGGCTTTCTCGTGTTTCGATATCACCATTTGTGCAATTCTATCTCCATCAGTGATCATAAAATCTTCATTAGAAAGATTAACGAGCAAAACTTTGATTTCGCCTCTGTAATCGGCATCTATAGTTCCGGGAGCATTGACAATGCCTATTCCAAACTTATAGGCCAAACCACTTCTGGGCCTTATTTGGGCCTCGAATCCTATGGGCAATTCTATGAATAAACCCGTGGACACCAGTCTTCTCTCCAGCGGTCTCAAAATAATGTTCATCTCTATATCTGCCCTCAAATCCATTCCTGCTGATGCAATGGTTTCATAATTTGGTAAAGCATGTTTAGACCTATTGATGATGTTCACTTTCATAAAAGCTTGAGTATTTTTTTGATTTGATGACGTTCAATATATAAAATTAACAAACCAAATAAGATAAAAAGTATATTCCCAATGATGATATCTCTTTTAAAGAACACAAAAGAGAACCACACAATGATCACTGATAAGATCAGATAGGCTACATTTCTTTTTAAATCATAAGGAATGGGGTAATTCTTCTGACCTAATACATAAGATAAAATCATCATGCTGGTATAAGCTATCAAGGAAACCCATGCTGATGCCATGTATCCATATTTGGGAATGAAAATGATATTCAAAATGATGGTCAAAATCGCTCCCACACCAGAGATATATAAGCCGTACTTTGTTTGGTCTGATAGCTTGTACCAAATGGAGAGATTCATGTAAATGCCCAAACTCACATAACCAAAAAGAAGAATCGGCACCACATTCAAACCTACCCAATAAGGTTCGCCTATAAAATGTTTCAAAATTTCAATATTAACCACCACTCCCACAAAAATCAAACTGATGGCCAAAACAAAATAATTCATGATGAAGGCATAGGTTTTTTTGGCATTTTCATTTTTTGCATGATTG
Source organism: Pelobium sp. (assembly GCA_965218985.1). Classification (GTDB taxonomy): domain Bacteria; phylum Bacteroidota; class Bacteroidia; order Sphingobacteriales; family Sphingobacteriaceae; genus Pseudopedobacter. The sequence goes on along the minus strand of CBDCMP010000007.1, from coordinate 2,236,217 downwards.
AAAAAAAATGGTTCGGCCCCTAACCGGTATGCCATAATGAAAATGCTGAGGAAAACTGCGATCTTACAACATGCTCCGTAAATACCTGTTTGTGCCTCACTAATATCTGGAGGGAGTAAATTGGTTAGAAAAATTTTATCCAGATTTTCATTAATGATAAAAGAAAGATTAGCCACAAAAACTGGCCAGCTGTAATTCAGCATCTCTATCAACAATCCTTTATTAATTTTTAATCTGATTTGTGAAAGCTCTGGTGCTAAAAGTAAAAATGTAAGGATGCTGGCCACCAAATTAGAAATGAAAACATAGCCCACCCATTTCGGGCGATACCATTGCTTAAAAAAATCAGAAAATAATAACTGATGTTGAATAATAAATGGAATTGCGAATATGAAAACAAGATTTAAGCCTATAAAAATCAATACATTCGTCAGTTTGATGAGGGAGTATCTTCCCGGTCGACCATCAGCCCTTACTTTGGCAAATGGCACCACACATAATGCATCCACAACCAAAATGAAAATGAAATACTTTATATATACAGTATAGTCTGCTAGAGATGTCCCTTTACCATCTTGCATCCAAGTAGCAATTGGATGAATAAAAACCAGCGTAGAACTGATAAAGATCAAACTAATGAAAGCCACCACCATAAAGGTGTTATTGTAAATCGCAGTTTTTTCTCCTTCCTTTTTATTCAGATACCTAAAGAAAGTTGTCTCCATTCCAAACGCTAAGAATGCGTTTAAAATAGAAGCATAACTATACATGTAAGTGAATATGCCATAAACTTTTGTGGCATAAACCTTTGTATAAATAGGAGTGAGAAAGAAATTTAATACGCGGGAAGCAACCGTACTGATTCCGTAAATGGCCGTTTGACCTGCAAATTTTTTTACTGTAGACAAATCACTTCTTTAAGACCTCAAAATTACGATAGTTTTTCACTTCTATCTCCTCCACATCAATATCATCCACCCGGGCATCATCAGGACCATATTTACACCATTCCATAAAATCATTCATGATATTTTCATCTCCTTCGGCTTCCACATACACCGTTCCATCCTTTTGATTTTTTACCAGTCCTTTGATTCCCATCTGGTCAGCGACAGCTTTAGTGGAGGCTCTGAAAAAAACGCCCTGCACCCTTCCGCTGATGATTATTTTTAATGCTTTCATTAGTCGAATTTGCAATTGTTGATTTTGGATTTACAAAATTAAAATAAAAACGTTGCTGATAAAAAACGGGTCAGGCTCCTTTTACCAGTCCTGCTACATTTTCATCTCGCTGTGGGCTTTTCACTTCAATCCTTTACAAAAAACCCGACATCTATCAAAATTTTAAATCTTTCAACTTTTCTTTCTCCTCCAAAAATGCGTTCCAAATTTCATCTAAAATGACCTTTGCAGGTAAAATGGTGTGGAAATTAGCCGCAACTTGCCCTATCTCTAATTCCCCGTCAGCTACATCTCCCTCAAACATCCCCTTTTTCGCTCTTCTTGATCCCAATAAATTCAATAGCTCAGCCTTATCTGCTCCTTTCATCTCGGCGTTTAATACTTGTTTTGCAAAATCATTATCCAATAATCTCACAGGAGCCAATTTTTTCATGCTTAGCCTGGTAGAGCCTTCAGATGCATGAATGATGGCATTTTTGAAATTTGGATGAGCGGAGGATTCTTCACTTGCTGCAAAGCGGCTTCCAATTTGCACCGCTTCTGCACCTAAGGCAAAGGCCGCCAACATGGTTGTGCCTGATGAAATTCCTCCAGCAGCAATCACAGGGATTTCTACCTCGCTTACGATTTTGGGGATGAGGCACATGGTGGTGGTCTCTTCCTTGCCATTATGTCCTCCGGCTTCGAAGCCCTCGGCTACAACTGCATCCACACCCGCTTCTACGGCCTTTAAAGCAAATTTCGAATTGGCAATCACATGAACCACTTTTATCCCTTCTGATTTTAATATGGAAGTCCAAAGGAAAGGGTTACCTGCTGAAGTGAATACAATGGGGACTTTCTTCCTGACGATGATCTCTATATGTTGATCAATATCAGGATATAAGAGTGGAAGATTAACAGCAAATGGATTCGTTGTGTGAAGTTTTGCTTTTTGAATATGTTTTAGAAGTACATCTGGATACATCGAACCAGCTCCTATAACTCCCAAACCTCCAGCATTAGAAACAGCAGAAGCAAGTTCCCAGCCACTACACCAAACCATTCCAGCCTGAATGATTGGATATTCAATCTGAAGAAGCTTACAAATTCTATTCATTTTGCGAAAATGAGCCCTTATCAGCAATCTGTAAAATAGAACATCAGATCAACTTTTTTACCGTCGATTTATCAGTTAAACGGCCCTCTTTACAATTACTGACTAAGTTCAAACCCGGAGTTTTACCGATTTTAATACTGCCCAACTCCGCCTCAAGGTCCAAAAACTTTGCGCCATTTAAACAGCCCCACATCAACAAATCTTCAAACGAGATGTTTTTTATGTGTTTTTGCAAAACTTTCATCTCACTTAAAACTGATAATTTATTATTAGAAGCTAAGCTATCTGTGCCAATACAAATAGGATATTCACTTTTTTTGAAAAACTCAAATGCTGGCAGCTTGTTTTCAACATAGAGATTGGAATTAGGACAAAAACACCAGCTGATCTCTCTGTCGAATCTTTTCACAAAATAGATGTCCTTAAGTGTAGTGACAATATTGTGAACCAACAGAATGTGCTGATTTTCAGGCAAAAAAGGAACGATGGTTTGAATAGAGTTTTTTGATTGTGCCGTGAAATCATCAGCATTGATGTTCATGTCTTTAAAAAATTCTATAAAAGCACCTTCTTTGTAGCGATATAGATCATTCTCCTCCTCGGTCTCCTGGTTATGAATAGATATTTTATTATCAATCCCTTTACAAAACTTGGTCAAATTTTTAACTAAAGCTTTTGATAAAGAGTATGGAGCATGAACGGTGATAGAAACTGGTGTATCAAATGATTCTTTTAAAGATAAAGCCTCATTCAGGATAGCTTTGGATCTGGTTTTTTCAAAGCCCAACATTTCTATAAAAGTATGATATTTTATTTTGCTATTCTTTTTAATGTCTGCAGAGATACTTTTATTAGAAATATCTCCAACGGCTACAATACCTTCGTTGTACATCTCTTCATCAGCTTTTACCATTGCTTTCATCACCACCTCATCTTTTTCATCTCTCTTAGCAATCACATTTTTAATGAAAGGAATTAAACCCGTTCCTTTGGGTATTTTCTTATGAAGGTGTGAAAGCTCCAAATGGCAATGCGTATTTACAAAACCAGGAGTTATCACCCCGTTAAATCTCTCAATATTTGAATCTAACAGTGAATTATCTTCTGTGATGGCAAGTATTTCGCCACGATCATCCGTAACCACTGTCCCATTTTTAATGGGCTCACCCTCTAAGGTGTATATAAAATCGGCGCTAAATCTTCGCATGTAAAGTTATTTAAGTTTGTTAAAATTTCAATAGTGTGTGAAACAATAAAAGTAAGGAAAATTTTTCTATTATATTAAATAATAAGTATATGAAATTAATTTTTATAATTCGGATATCAATAATTTAAGGGCAATCAATTTTGATCTTATATATGCCAAATAAGCTGGAGACGCTTTGAGCTACCAACCTCTGTTTAACTGTCGATTTTATTTATAACTTATAACGAAATATTATGCCAGAATTAATCTTCGTCCTTCCTGATCTCACTTAAAGGAATTAATTATTAATAACGTTGCAGATTAAATTTAATGACAATAAAAAAGTTTTTAAATTGTTAATTTTGTAAAGTGAATTCAGCTATTGTAAAAAAGGACATTCGGGCACTAACTTTACTACAGTTAAGAGATACTTTTATTCAAATGGGAGAGAAACCGTTCAGAGCTAATCAGGTTTATGAATGGCTATGGAAAAAGGCTGCCCGCAGTTTTGAAGAGATGAGCAATCTTTCAAAAGAGCTGAGGGGAAAATTGGATCTCCATTTCGATATAAACGTTGTGAAATTGAACCATTCACAATCCAGTGCTGATAGGACCATAAAAAGTACTTTTAAATTATTCGACACTCACTTAATTGAAGGTGTTTTAATTCCAACTTCAGATAGAATGACCGCATGTGTCTCGTCTCAGGTGGGATGTAGCTTAAGCTGCAAATTTTGTGCTACGGGTTATATGGACAGAAAAAGGAATCTGAATGCGGATGAAATTTATGATCAGGTGGTGTTAATTAATCATCAGGCCAAAGAGAACTATGGGATCCCTCTTTCTAATATTGTCTATATGGGGATGGGGGAACCACTTCTAAACTACAGCAACGTTTTAAAATCTATAGATCGCATCACTGCTGAAGACGGTTTGAACATGGCTTCTAAAAGAATAACAGTCTCCACAGCAGGTATCGCTAAAATGATCAAGAAATTGGGAGATGACGGAGTTAAATTCAACTTGGCGCTCTCCCTACATGCTGCAGATGATGTGAAGAGGAATGAGATCATGCCAATTAATGAACAAAACTCTTTAAAGGCTCTTGCCGAAGCACTGAAATATTATTTTGCAAAAACCAAAAATCCGGTAACTTATGAATACATCGTGTTCAATGATTTCAATGACAGTTTAGAGGATGCTGCCGCACTTGTTAAATTTTGTAAGCATGTTCCGTGTAAAGTGAATATCATTGAGTATAATCCCATCTCTTTCGCTGATTTCGTAAATGCCGATGACGACAAGATTGAAATTTTCGCTGATTTCTTGAAAAAACAGGGTGTCAATACTAATATAAGGAGAAGCCGGGGCAAGGACATCGATGCCGCTTGCGGACAATTGGCGGTAAAGGATTCACAATAATACCATTTATGAATTTAATCTCCGGCTACTTAAAAGATTTTACCTCGCTTATTTTTCCGGAGATATGCCATTCTTGTGGCGATTCTTTAGTGGCTACAGAACAACATTTTTGTACCACCTGTCTTTATCAATTGCCTTATACCAATTATCATTTAGCTCCTGAAAACAAATTACTTAAACAATTCTGGGGAAGAGTGGATATCAAATCGGCAACCGCATTTTTATATTTTAACAAAGGAGGTATGGTACAGAACATCATGCATCAGCTTAAATACAACAGACAACCCCAATTAGGGGTGGAATTAGGAAGACTTTATGGCAATCAATTAAAAAATCATAAATTATATAGCCATGCAGAAGCAATCATTCCGGTGCCCTTGCATTTAAAAAAGTTTTTAAAAAGAGGCTATAATCAAAGTGAACAATTTGCTTTAGGTTTATCTGAAATTCTAAAAGTCCCCGTTTGCACTGATATACTTTTTAGAGAGAGAGCTGCAGAAAGCCAGACTTATAAATCTAGGATGAATAGATTCGAAAACATGAAATCTGTATTTAAAGCCATTGCACCTGCCAGAGAATTAACGCGAATTCTGTTGGTGGATGATACGATCACCACTGGGGCCACCTTAGAAGCTTGTGCTGCAACTTTATTGGAGATTGGTGTTACAGATATTAATATCGTTGGTATAGCTTTTACGGAGTAATTAAAATTCGCTGTCATGATGAGGAGAAATTGGGTTTTTATTTTGTCTTGTTTAACACTGCTCACCTATGCCTGCAGGAAAGAAGACACGATAGATAAAAATCCTGATGTACAACTACAATTTTCAACTGACTCCATTTTATTTGACACCGTTTTCACAAATTCAGGTTCAACTGACAGGATTTTGAAAGTTTTCAATAATAATAATAAAAGTGTGTTGCTCTCTGACATACACCTTGCGGGTGGAGACAGTTCCTTTTTTAAAATAAACATCAATGGCACCTCTTCAAGTTCATTGAATAACCTAAAAATAAAGGGGAAAGATTCTATTTATGTTTTTATTAAAGCATTCATCAATCCAAACAATGATAATAGCCCATTCCTGATTGAAGATGAACTGCAGTTTAATTTGAATGGAAACATGAAGAAAATTCCGTTGCTCGCCTATGGGCAAAATGCCATTTATTTAAATAAAATGGTAATTAACTCCAACACCACTTTTACCAAAAACAAACCATACATCGTGCATGATTATGCGGTTATCGCTGAGAACACCATATTGAACATACCAGCTGGCACCAAAATATACTTTCATAAGAATGCTCAATTATATGTGTCTGGCAGTTTGAAAGCTAATGGAACCCGATCGGAAAACATCACTTTTTGTAGCGACAGGCTAGAAAAAATATATAACGATGAGCCAGGGCAATGGGAGGGGATACATTTCTTAAAGTCCAGTAAAGATAATCAACTCAACTATGCTATGGTTAAAAATGCTTTAATTGGGATAAGAGTGGATTCTTTAAGCAATAATGACAACCCAAAGTTATTATTGACCAATTCAATAGTAAAAAACCATGAGGTTGCAGGCATTCTTGGCTATACAGCGTCCATCACAGGATTGAATAATCTGATCTATAACTGTGGGCAATACTTGATGCTCGGACTTTATGGGGGGGACTACAATTTTTATCAGAACACTTTAGCAGATTATAACTATAATTTTTCAAGAGTCACACCCGCAGTTTTCTTCAGTGATAATTTAAACGATGGCTCTCCTAACCTCACTAAAAGCCTAAATTGTGTTTTCGTGAATAATATTATCCATGGTGGCTTGACCAAAGAATTTGACGTAAAAAAAACCGGGAATGGCGTTTTTCTGGTCAACCTTCAGAATAACCTGATTAAAACTGATGTGAAAACCTGGGGGGATACCAATATCTATGACCAGGACCCTCTTTTCATCAATTCCAGAAAAGAGAATTATCATTTGTCTGCAGACTCCCCTGCGAGAGGAATTGGAAAAGATTTAAGTGGCAATAGCTATTTCAGCAATTATTTAAACAGAGATTTAAACCAAAATAGCAGAGGTTTTCCATCTGCATTGGGTTGTTTTGAACGCTAAAAAAATAAATGTAACCTGCTCTTCATTTTACCGTACAAGTGAGAGAGAGCGTTAATTTAGATTTGGAAAAGCGGAACTCAATTGAGTTTCGCTTTTTCTTTTTGGAATTTCTTTGCGTGTTTGCCTATTTTGCTGATCAGTTCCTCTGCCTTAAATGGCTTGATCTGATAATCATTCATTCCATATTTGTAAATGGTTTCAATATCTTCGTGCATGATAGAAGCAGTAAGGGCAATAATAGGTAATTCTTTAAAATAGGGATCATCAAAAGCCCTTATTTTTCCAACAGTTTCATAACCTGTCATCTCTGGCATGTAAATATCCATTAGCACAATATCAAACTTTTTGCTCTCAAGTTGTCTTATGGCTTCCATTCCACTATCCACAGTGACCACTTCCACCTGAAATTTATTAAGGATTTTCTTTGCCAGTATCCTATTGATCTCATTATCATCGACCACTAAAACTTTCACGTTTAAACTTAATTTTTCATGTTCATTTTCAACGATTTCTTTTTCCATCACTTTATAATTATCAAATGTCAGGTCAAAATAAAACGTTGTCCCCCGACCCACTTCACTGTTCAGTTTTATTTCTCCATTATATAATTCAATTAATTTTTTGGTAATTGGCAAACCTAAACCAGAGCCGCCGTATTTTCTTGTCGTATTGGAGGCTGCCTGTGTAAAAGATTCAAAAATATATCCAAACTTATCCTCAGAAATACCAATTCCGGTATCTGTGACCTCAAAATGAAGAACCGAATGATTCTCATTCATAGAGACTAGAGACACCTCTATTTCTACAAACCCTTTCTCAGTAAACTTTACGGCATTATTGATTAAATTGATCAGAATTTGATACAATCTGGTTTTATCTGCCCGCACTTTCTCAGGAACATTGGCTGCCACCTTGTACTTGATGTTGATCCCCTTCTCCTGTTTCTTAAAAACTAATGAATCAACAATGTCTTTAACTAATTCTCTGATGTTCACTCCCTTTTTCTCCAAATTCATCTTTCCCATTTCAATTTTTGAGAAGTCTAAGATGTCATTGATCAAATTCAGTAAATTATCTGCCGAAAATTTTAAAAGGTTCAAAGATTGAACTTGCGCATCTAATTTCTGTTCCTGTATTAACAGGTTTGATAAGCCAATCACTGCATTCAAAGGCGTTCTGATCTCGTGACTCATAATGGAAAGAAACATTTCTTTGGCCTTGCTTAGCTGTAATGCTTGTTCTTTCGATTTTAAAAGTTGAATCTCTGCTTTTTTGCGCTCGGAGATATCATTGATGATTTCTATTTGTTTATCGGTATGTCCATTCTCATCTAAAATGGGCGTGTTAGAAATAGAAAGCCATACAGGAGTACCGTCTTTTTTATAAACTTTTAACTCTAAATCATAGGGGACAGATTTTGTGGCGATTGCTCTGGATTCACCAAGTCTTTTCACATCTGTGTCCATACCTTTCACTAAATCTCCCAATCTTTTCCCTTCCAGATCTTTTAATTCATATCCCAGGATTTTAACCAATGCATTATTTATCCAATTTACACGGCCTGTTTTATCACTTATACAAACCCCATTTTCCGTTTTACTGGCTACTAAAGAAAGCAGCTCAAACCTTTCTTCTGCTTGTTTTCTTTCCGTAATATCAATCACAATCTCAATCAAACTTTCCACCTCACCTCCTTTATCAAGAATGATGGTGTTGTGAATAGCGAGCCAGATTGGTTTTCCGTCTTTCCTGTAAGCAAGCAGCTCCACCGAAAAAGATTTCTTGTTGTTGGTCTTATTCCTGGCTTTCTCAATGATATCAATATTGCTGTTTGCACCGGCAATCACATCACCCAATTTCTGATACTCTAAATCTTCTAAAGTATATCCTGCTATATCTGTGAAGGCATTATTGATCCATACAACGTTATTATTTGCATTACTAATCACTACGCCATTATTGATCTGGCTGGCAACTGTTGACAATTGTTTCAGGTGTTGCAAAACCTTATTGTTATAGGTCACATCACGGCCGGTTACGAACCATGATTTGTTTTTTGAGCATGCATTCCAACTAATCGATTTGATGACTTTGTCTTTGGTTTGAATCTGGGTCTCCACATCAAATCTTTTAATTTTTCTCTTAAGGTTTCGGGTGGCTGTCCTTATAAGTGTTTTCCTGTCCTCAGGTACGATGAATTCGGAAATGTTCATCCCTATAACTTCCTTTACACTGTACCCAGTGACATCAAATACTGTTTTATTGATACTTACAATCTTTAGCTCGGCACTGAGAATGCAGATCAAATCAGGAGAGGAATTAAACAATTCACTGAATTCTTCATTTCTCTTTGTGTTCCTGATCTCTTCTAAATTGCTTTTTCGCAATTCAAGCGTGGTGGTGACCTGGGACACTAGTGCTTTAAACGCATCAATCTGGTTTTTATCCAACCTTTTGGAATGGGTATCAGAAACACAAACAGTACCTATTTTATTTCCCTCAAAATCAATCAAAGGGATGCCCGCATAATAATTAAAGTTGATTTCAGCTTCTTTAATCAGTGCTTTAGCCTCCTCATCCTCATTAATAGCTGGTATTTCAAAAAAGTCGTCATTATGGTAAACAAGTTTACATAATGACTTTTCTAGGGGCAATTGAAGAGGTTCAAAACCATTTGTGAATCTTACATTTTGCCAATCATGTTCAATGAATGATATAAACGAGCATTTACAGTTACAAATGAAAGAGGCCAATTTTAAAACAGGAATGAAATCTTCATCAGAAGAAGGATCATAGGCATCATAAGCCGCCATGGTCTTCATGGTGTGTTGCTGAGCTTTTTCTACAATCAATTCTTCCGTTTTCAATTAGCTATTTGTAAAGAGGATGTTTAGCCATCATCTCATTAACGTGCTTACGTATTTTATTCAAATAAGATTCGTCTTGATGATTTAATAACGCTTCATCAATGAATTCCACAATTTTTTCCATATGTTTCTCCTTTAAACCACGGGTGGTGACAGCGGCTGTGCCCACCCTTATACCTGATGTCACGAAAGGTGATCTCTTGTCAAAAGGAACCATATTTTTATTTACGGTGATATCGGCCTTCCCTAAGACCTCCTCTGCTAATTTTCCGGTGATCTCTTTGTTGCTGAGATCAATCAACATTAAATGATTATCTGTTCCTCCTGATATCAGTTGATAATTTCTGGCTACAAAGGCCTCAGCCATGGCATCAGCGTTCTTCTTAACCTGTACGATATAATCCATATACTCATCAGTTAAAGCTTCCCCAAATGCGATGGCTTTAGCTGCAATGATATGCTCTAAAGGACCTCCCTGTGTTCCCGGAAAAACGGCAGCATCCAGTAGGGCAGACATTTTCTTAACCTCTCCTTTGGGGGTTTTGATTCCCCATTGATTATCAAAATCTTTCCCTAATAAAATCAAACCTCCTCTTGGACCTCTCAAAGTTTTATGCGTGGTGGTGGTCACCACGTGGCAATGCGGAAGTGGATCAGACAACAAGCCCCTGGCGATCAAACCGGATGGATGGGAGATGTCAGCCATCACCAAAGCACCAACTTTATCTGCTACCGCTCTGATGAATTTGTAGTCCCAGTCTCTGGAATAGGCAGATGCGCCACATATAATCAATTTTGGTTTCTCTCTTAAGGCCACTTCCTCCAGTTGCTTGTAGTTGATGAGACCTGTCTGCTCCTCCACACCATAAAAAAAGGGTTGATATAACTTACCAGAGAAATTAACCGGTGAGCCATGTGTGAGATGTCCCCCATGAGAAAGATCAAAACCTAAAATTTTATCCCCGGCATTTAACAAGGCAAGAAACACGGCAGCATTCGCTTGTGCTCCTGAATGCGGTTGTACATTCGCCCATTCGGCATTAAAGAGTTGTTTTGCTCTTTCAATGGCGATGGACTCCACTTCATCCACCACCTCACAACCTCCATAATATCTTTTACCGGGCAAACCTTCTGCATATTTATTAGTTAGTACAGAACCTGCTGCTTTCATCACCTGTTCACTGACGAAATTTTCTGATGCAATAAGTTCGAGACCTTTCTCCTGTCTTTCCTGTTCTTCTTCGATTAAGTTAAAAATCAATTTATCCTTTTTCATGAATTCTTGTTAAAATGTATGTTGTTATGGTTTTATGATCGCTTAATAATCAAAAATTAGATGAGCATCTACTATTTTTAAGAAAGCCCTAAATTATGTAATTTAAAAGATTTATTGAATTAAAATATAGATGAGAAGAATTGATCTCGGAAATATCGTATCCAAATATCATCTGTCAATAAATGATTGGGATGATCTATCTAATCACATTTCAGGTTTTAAGGCGATAGGCTTTTATGTATTTGCTTCGCTCGGGTTTGGTTGATTTTGCGAAAAAGGTGAAGCATTCATAAATTCCAATTAAAAAATAAGAACCTGAAAATCGGATTTAAAGATGGCAGCAGTAATCCGTTTCCTGAACAGACCATCACTTATGCTGAATCCAAAAATTATTGAATCCCAAACCTACCTGAATATTGATCAATTGCTGTTGCAGCATCTCTAAAACAGCCAAAAAATTATAAACAAACTGTTCTTTATCTTTTGATATCTTCAGGATATGCCTGAAATCCAATTGAGAATTAAGAGTTAGCAAATGGTTGATCTGAATCTTTTGTTCTTCCATACTATAAGGATATCGCTCCACTGTATGTTTTACCTCTTCCGTTCTTGAAAGATAGCCCGACATCACTTTGTGATAGGTTTTTAAAAGCTTATACAAATCAAAGGAAGAGAAATCCTCCAACGTTTCTGCACCGCTGATCAGGCGTTTTATATCTGATGATATGTTCCCTCTTTTCTCTTTATTAAAGCGTTCCTCCTCTAAGATTTTAAATTCTTCCGTGATTTCCTTAAACCTTTTATATTCCACAAGCCTTTGTATCAAATCCTTTTTAAGATCCACTTCATTACCTTCTTCATCAATTTCTGTCCTGGGCAAAAGCATTTTGGCTTTTATCCGCATGAGTGTGGCAGCAACAAATATAAATTCACTTGCCAGTTCTATATTCAAAGCATTCAGCTGGTGCAGGTAGTTTAAAAAATCATCAGTGATTTTCGCAATGGGTATATTTTGTATATCTAATTCATCCTTTTCAATAAAAAAGAGCAACAAATCAAAGGGACCTTCAAAAACGGGTAGTCTGATTGAAAAATCCTCAGTTGTTTCCATTTTAAATCTCTTAAGAATTACTGATATCGTCTAAAGTCATTGGGACTAATTTTTTGGTTTTAAGCCAGGTGACTGCAGCAACCACCAAAGTCATACTTCCCCCAAACACAACAGCCGGAACAGTACGCATTAGCTTTGCAGTCAAACCAGATTCAAATTGTCCGATCTCGTTAGAAGAGCCAATGAACATGGAATTCACTGCTGAAACCCTTCCCCGCATTTCATCCGGAGTGAGCAATTGTAAAATAGTCGACCTGATGATGACGCTCACACTGTCAAAAGCTCCTTCCAAAAATAAGAAGAAAAGTGTGAGATAAAAATTCCGGGATAAACCATAACAGATGATGGAGATCCCAAATCCTGTCACCGCAAACAATAAATTTCTCCAGGGTTTACCCATTGGGGAGAAGCGGGTCATTAAAAACATGGTGAGCACAGCACCAACTGCAGGTGCGGCTCTCATGATCCCAAATTCAGTGGCGCCTACATGTAAAACTTCTGTTGCAATTACCGGTATCAGCGCTACCGCTCCCCCAAAAAAAACAGAAAATAAATCCAGGCTCAATGCGCCCACTAACATTTTTGTTTTAAAAACAAATTTCAGACCTTCTGAGAGGCTTTGAAAAATACTGGTTCTTCTTACATAGGTTGCAGGTCTGCTTTTTAAGAAAAAAGTCCCTGCAAAAGAAATACCTATACAAATCAAAACAAAAACGAAAGTATGATTGATGCCTGCAAATCCATACAACAAACCTCCCACTGCCGGACCGGCGATAGATGCAATTTGCCAGGCCGAACTATTCCAGGTGGATGAATTTGGATAATGTGCTCTAGGGATAATCATCGCCATCATGGAAAAAGCGGTAGGTGCGTAAAATCCCCTTGCAATTCCATTCACGAAAATCATTAGATAAATGATACTGATGAGCATGGACTGCCCTAAATGTATGGTAACCGAGGGTAGCGTGACTACAAACAGCACACACGATGAGAGCAGAATAAGTCCCACCACTTTATTCAATAAAGTTTTTTTATTGGATTTGTCTGCAATGTAACCCCCGTATAAAGCAATTCCGATAGCAGGAACGGCCTCTGCAAGCCCTATTAAACCTAGCGATAAGGGGTCTTTGGTGAGATTATAGATATACCAGCCCAGTACCACTCCCTGCACCTGATAGCCAATGGTAAGGAAAAATCTCATGATGAGGAAAGACCTGAATTCTGGAAATCTTAAGGCGATGTATGGATCTTTTTTCAGATCGGCGATTTTTGGTTCCAAGTATCAATGATGTAATTACAATTATTCTATTCCGTGTTGGTCAATCAGATAAACCAATGCAGTCATCGCTGCAGCACCTAATTCCAGCTCTCTTTTATTCACATTCTCAAACACATCGTTTGGAGTATGATGGATATCAAAATAACGTTGAGAATCTGCACGGTAGCCAATTAATATCGTATTTTTAAAAACAGAAAGAGGTTCTATATCACTCCCACTTCCGCCGATGTCTAAATGGTCAGCAAGATAGGGCCTCAGCAATTGTTGCCAATTCGCATTCATGTTTTTCAATTGTTCAGTTGTCACACCCTGAAAGGTAAATCCTCTGGGAGTGAATCCTCCACCATCAGATTCTATGGCGGCAACATGGAGCTCTCCTTTCTCTTTGGCCACCTCTGCATATTTATCTCCTCCTCTTCCACCGTTCTCTTCATTCATAAACATTACCGCTCTGATAGAATGTTTAGGTTTCATTCCCAGAGATTTGTAAATCCTCAAGACCTCCAGTGCCTGCATCACTCCAGTGCCATCATCATGAGCTCCTTCTGCTAAATCCCATGAATCTAAATGACCTCCAACAGTGATGTATTCATTTGGATTTTCAGTTCCTGTGAGCTCTCCAATCACATTGTAGGATTTCACATCGGGAAGTGTCTGACAATTTTGCTTAAAATAGAACTTTAGGGAGGATAGATTGGACTTCAGCAGGCCGCTTAGCCGATTGGCTGCTTTGGTGGATATAGCAGCGCAGGGTATTTGTTTTACACCTTCAGGAAAATCTGTGGTGCCGGTATGCGGATAATCATCCAAACTTTCAGTCAATGACCTGACAATTACACCCACTGCACCATATTTAGCTGCCTCAGCAGGTCCCTGAAATCTCTGGTCTCCGGCAGTTCCATAAGCCTTGCCTGTTTCTATGAATCTTGGGTCGAATGGCCGGTTAAAAAAAACGATTTTACCTTTCAAGACCGGCTCGCCTAAGGTCTTCAATTCCTCTAAACTTTTCACTTCAACCACAGCAGCGGTAACTCCTTCTTCAGGTGTTGCGGGCGACATTCCCAAAGCACAGATAGGCACATTGATTTGGTCTTTCCCATTGATGATCTTTCCCATTTCTTTATCACCACGCACCCAATGGGGCACCATGCATTCCTGTAGATAAACTTTATCGAAACCATAGCCATCCATCACAGATTTTGTCCAATTCACCGCCTTTTGCGCATTTGCAGAACCACTGATTCTTTGCCCGATTTGCTTGCACAAATACCGGAGATTTTCATAGCTCTTTCCATCAACTAAAGCTTCATCATAGATCTTTCTAAGGGTAAGGGAGTCTTGGGCATGAACACTCAATACAAACAAAAAAAGAACAGTAACGAGCAATTTAAGAGATTTCATAGGACCTGATTTTAATCCAAATGTAAATGATAAAAGATTAATTATGATATTTTATTTAAAGTGATCCCATTTTCAATTTTGTTGAAAAAACTTTTTAAAACGGCATGTCGGGGGTCTTCCAATTCAGGATCTTCTTCAAAAATACGCATCACAGATTTTCTTGCCTCCTGCAAAATCCCCTGGTCCAAACTAAGGTCGGCAATTTTAAGATCCATCAAACCACTTTGCTGCTTTCCCTCCATATTACCTGGCCCCCGAAGTTGCAAATCTATTTCGGAAATCTCAAACCCATCATTTGTTCTAACCATGGTATCTAACCTAATCTTACCTTCTTTACTCAGTTTTGTGCCCGACATTAAGATACAAAATGATTGTTCAGCACCTCTGCCCACACGTCCTCTTAACTGATGTAGTTGTGATAAGCCAAATCGTTCTGAATTTTCAATGATCATGACCGAAGCATTCGGGACATTTACTCCCACCTCTATCACAGTGGTTGCCACCATGATTTGCGTCTCGCCCTTCACGAATCTTTGCATTTCAAATTCCTTATCAGCAGCATTCAACTGTCCGTGAACGATGCTGATTCTATATTGTGGTAATGGAAATTCACGGCTCATCACCTCCACCCCGTCCATCAAATTTTTTAAATCCAATTTTGCACTTTCCTGTATGAGCGGATAAACCACATACACTTGCCTGCCTTTAGCAATCTCCTGCTTCATCAGCCCAAACATCCTCAACCTTTGATTTTCGTAGAGGTGCAGTGTTTGTATAGGCTTTCTTCCGGCGGGAAGTTCGTCTATAACAGATACATCCAAATCTCCATAAAGCGTCATAGCTAAAGTCCGTGGAATTGGGGTGGCCGTCATCACTAAAATGTGAGGAGGAATGACATTTTTTCTCCATAAAGCGGCTCTTTGCTCCACGCCAAACCTATGTTGTTCATCTATCACCGCAAAGCCAAGATTTTTAAATCTAACAGGCTCCTCAATCAACGTATGTGTACCAATCAGGATAGAAAGTTCTCCGGAAGCCAATTTTTCTGCAATCACTCTTCTCTGTTTCTTTTTACTGGAACCAGTTAGCAAATCAACCGTGATGAAATCTCTTAACAGAGATTTAATAGCATGAAAATGCTGAGCCGCCAGAATCTCTGTTGGTGCCATTAAACAGGCCTGAAAACCGTTATCAATCGCCAAAAGCATGCTCATTAATGCTACAACGGTTTTACCGGAGCCAACATCTCCCTGAACCAACCTGTTCATTTGAATGCCCTTTTGGGTATCAGACCTGATCTCCTTTAAAACTTTTTTTTGCGCATTCGTTAATTGAAAAGGCAAAAGGTTCTTGTAGAAGTAATTGAATTTTTCGCCAACATTCTTGAAAATATTTCCCTTGAATTTCCTTGTGCGGAGCAATTTCGATCTCAATAATTTGAGTTGTATATAAAACAATTCTTCAAACTTCAGGGAATTTTGAGCCTCTTTCAAAGATGGCACATCAGAGGGAAAGTGGATATTTTGAATCGCTTTAGGCCTGTGATTGAGTTTGTATTGCTGGATAAGATACTCAGGCAGTACTTCTTCCATTTGGCTAGAGCAGCTATCCAATAAATTCGACATCAATCTTTGAATACCTTTTGAATCTAAGCTGAATTGTTTTAATTTTTCGGTGGATGAATAGACAGGTTGCAAGCTTAGGTTTCCCCTGTTGACGTTTTCCTTATGATACAGTTCCATCTCCGGGTGGGCCATTTGAGTCTTTCCATTATAAAAATTTACCTTTCCGAAAATAAGGTAAATCTGATTTGGCTTCAAGTTTCTTTGCATCCACTGAATCCCCTGAAACCAAATGAGTTCTATCTCTCCGGTTTCATCTACAGCACTTGCGATCAGCCGTTTTGTTCTCTTCTCTCCTAATACTTCAAAAGATTTAAGTCTGACCAGAATTTGAACATGTAAAGCGTCATCATTTACATTTTTGATTTTATAAAACTTTGTGCGGTCAATATACCGGAAAGGGTAATAATGAAGAAGATCTCCATAAGTGGATATGGCAATCTCCTTTTTTAGGATTTCGGCCCTTTGAGGACCAACTCCTTTTAAGTATGCTATTGGGGTTTTAAATAGTTGCTCATTCAAAATCAGGAAATACTATCATCTGCAGGTTTACTTTTTATCCGGCTAAAAACATGATCCATCAATATGCTCCAATTAAAAATCAATAGGGCAAAAGCCAGTAACAGATAAGAGAAAACCTGGCTTGCCTTTACCGATTCATGAAAATAGAAAAATGCAATACAAAAAGCAACTATAGGATTGATGTAAAGAATGATGCCAACAGTGGAAGAAGGTAAATTTCCAACGGCGTATAAGCTTAAGAGCAATGGAATAAGCGTGAATATAATTCCTACTACAGCGATGACCACCCAAAATGAAAGTTTTAATGGAATTGGCTGTGTGTGAAAAATAAACAATGGCATCACCAGTAATAACCCTATAAGCAACTGAAGGCCGAGCATGTTCATTCTGTCAAAATTCTTGATCACTCTTTGCAAAATAACAAAAGAGCCGTAAAAGGAAGCAATTAACACCGACCACAAAACACTTCCATAAGAACCTATGGCTAAAATGATGATGGAAAATGCTGCTATTGCTAATGCAATGAATTTAAGCCTGCTAAGTTTCTCTTTCAAAATAATGAAACCTCCTAAAGCTGTGATCAAAGGACAAATCATGTAGGCGAATGCTGCCGACTTTATATTGATATTATTAACAACATAAATAAAGGCGAACCAGTTAAGGGTAATGAAAATTCCAGAAAAAGTGAGCAGTATCCAAAACTTAGCCCTTGGCATATCGGTATTGAATTGTACTCTTTTGAAATCACAGGAGAGTTGCTTTCTTTTGAAAATTAAAATAAAAATCCAGCTTGCAATAAAAGCAATAGCTATCCTATAGCTTAGGATCAAATCCGCAGGATAATCTTTTAGGTATCTGAAAGCAATTGATACGAATCCCCAAATAATGTTTGCTGATAAAGCGGCGATTAATCCTTTGGCTTTTTCATCCATTTAAATTATTGCGATTACAGATATTTCGACATTCACATTTTTTGGTAATGTTTTGACTGCAACTGTCTCCCGTGCTGGAAAATCAGAACTGAAATATTGCCCGTAAATTTCATTCACTTTAGTGAATAAATTCATATCACTTAGAAATATAGAGGTCTTCACAATATTTGTAAAACTCATCTCCGCGGCTTCTAAAACATTTTTCAAATTCTCCATTACCTGATGAGTTTCTTTCTCTATTGATTGATTGACAATATCACCACTTTGAGGATCAATAGCTATTTGTCCGGATACATAAAGGGTATTATTCATCATCACTGCCTGGCTGTACGGACCAATCGGAGCAGGTGCTTTTGAAGTATGGATGATCTTTTTCATAAAAGTTTATTTTTTCAGTATCAGTAAATCTATGATCTTCCATATTACTCCGCAAATGAAAACAATGATGGCAATACGGTTTATCCAATGCATTACCCGCAAATTGAAATTATCCGGTCTGTTAGGATCTTTTTTTCTAAAAAAGTACATCGCCACAAATTTAAAATAAAAGAGGGAGTCTGTTAGGACTCCCTCTTAAAATCAAAATATAATTTTATTTATTGTTGTCTAAACTCAACACGACGGTTAGCTATACGACCTTCTTCTGTTGCATTTGAAGCAATAGGACGAGTTTCGCCATAACCTTTAGTAGCTATTTTCTTAGCATCAACTCCTGAATTGACCAGATAAGTTTTTACTGCGTTAGCTCTGTCTAAAGATAATTGCATATTATAAGCGTCAGTTCCTTCTGCAGAAGCGTGACCATCCAATTGCAACATCATGTCGCTGTTAGATCTCATCATTGATGATACTTTATCCAAAGTAGCATAAGAAGAAGTTCTCAAAACTGATGAGTTAAACTCAAATTGGATATTATCAATTCCTGACATAGTAGCAGATCCCATTTCAGGACATCCGTTTAATTCGACAGTACCTTTTTCAGTAGGACATTTATCTTTCCAATCCGGAACACCATCACCATCAGTGTCTAATTCGCAACCAGCTCCGTCAACTTTAGCTCCTGCTGGAGTGTTAGGACATTTATCTAAATGATCAGCAACACCGTCACCATCAGAATCCTTTTTCAAGTCTTCAACAGCTTGTTCAACGTTAGTCACACGACCTTTCAATGCTTCAACTTCCTGACGAAGAGTTGGATCTTTCAATTCATCATACATCATTGCGATTGGGTTGGCCCATAACAAATCAGGTTTTGATTTAGATCCTAAAGAGAATTGTAAACCTGCATGAGTGTAAGAGAATTTATCTTTAGATGTTCCGTTTGCATAAACGCCATCAAAGTTATCTCCATCAATAAACTTCATGTCATATCCTAAATCCAAAGCAACACGATCAGACAATTTGAATTTCAAACCTAATCCAACCGGGATGTAAGCCTCTCTGATGTAATCGCGGTTATCTCCAGGATCACCATATTTTCCTTTGTTATCAATAGCTGGAGTACCATTACCATCATTATAACTGGAATAAATTTGTGGATTGTAGGCCATTAAACCGTAACCTGCAGTTAAGTAAAACTTCACAGCACCTGCTCTTTTAAGAAAATCAACTGTTCCAATGGTCAACACACCACTTAAGTTGGCATCATACTGAACTTCAGTTTTTGCAGTACTGTAAGGTCCCATTCCACCAAATAGGCCAGTTCCTGATTGCTTGTTATAAGCAATTACGTGGCCTCTTTGCAAATTACCTTGTAACCCGAAGGTATGAGTGATTTGCTTTCCTAAAGAGATACCGTAGTATTCACCGAAAGTATACTCTCCGAAACCAACATTCCTGTTAAAGTCGTTGGTACCACCTGTGATCACGCTAGGCATGGTGAAACCACCATTGACGCCAAATGTCCAAGTTCTGTACTGAGATCTTCCACCAAATGTTTTGGCAGAGCTCGTAGTCGTTGACATCATGCTATCCTGTGCGTTAGCTGCTACAGCGAAAGCAGTGGCTAATGACAAAGCGACTGTTTTTTTTAATGTAGAATAATTCATCATTTTTTTTTTAAAGGTTAACAATTTTTAATTGTGTAATTTTTTGTAAAATTAATTATAAGTTTGATTTTAACAAACATTTCAAAATCTATTCCAAACTTTATTTAGTACGAAATTAACCATAAAAGGTTTATCTTTTTAATTTTTTATTTTTTTTAATGAAAGTTCAAATATCAAATCCAGAATTATTTATCAATAATAGAGAAAATTTTTCTTTAAAGCTTAAAAAAGGGGCTTTAGCCATCTTAAATTCCAATGATGAATTTCCACGGAGTGGAGACCAGATTTTTTCTTTTAAGCAAAATCCAGATTTTTTTTATTTATCAGGAATCGATCAGGAGCATAGTATTTTGCTGCTTTTCCCTGATTGTCCTAATCCTTTATACAAAGAAGTCCTTTTTTTAAGACAGACGAATGAGCATATCGCCATTTGGGAAGGGCACAAATATACCATGGAAGAGGCACGGGAAATTTCAGGCATTCAAAATATTCTTTGGATAGAAGAATTTTGGAATATGCTGTCCTCCATTGTCCATTATGCATATCATATTTATTTGAACACCAACGAAAATGATCGATATGCTCATGCTGTCCCTTATAAAGACATCAGATTTGTCGAAGAGATCAGATCTAAGTATCCGCTACATCAATATGAAAGAGCAGCCCTCATATTTAGGGCATTGCGGCCTGTAAAATCAGAAACAGAGATTTTTTATACACAAAAAGCTTGTGACATCACCAGAGATGCTTTTAATCGTGTTCTTAAATTTGTTAAGCCAGCCGTTTATGAATACCAGATTGAAGCGGAGATCATTCATGAATTCATCAGACAACAAGCAACCGGACACGCTTATTCGCCCATCATTGCATCAGGTAAAAATGCCTGTGTATTGCATTATAACGATAATAATCAACAGTGTAAAGATGGTGAAGTCATCCTTTTTGATTTTGGTGCAGAATACGGTAACTATAATGCCGATTTAAGCCGGTCGATTCCCGTAAATGGCCGATTCTCCAAAAGACAAAAAGATGTTTACAATGCTGTGCTTCATGTAATGAAAGAGGCTAAAAAAATGCTTGTTCCCGGAACTATATGGAACGACTATCAGGAAGAAGTTGGAAAAATCATGACCTCTGAACTGATTAGTTTAGGTTTATTAAACAAGCATGAGGTAGAGAGGCAAGATCCTAAGATGCCTGCTTATAAAAAATATTTCATGCATGGCACCTCCCATCATTTAGGGATTGACGTACATGATTTTGCGAGCCGATATGAACCCTTTGCAGTTGGAAACATCCTGACTTGTGAGCCTGGAATATATATTTTAGCAGAAGGATTGGGCATACGTTTAGAAAATGATATCCTGATCACGGCAAACGGCCCAAAAGATTTGATGGAAAATATTCCTATAGAAGTAGAGGAGATAGAGGAGATTATGAACGCTTAAATTTCTCGATAAACAGGTATAAATTAAATTCATCATTTAAAGCTTCAGCTATCTCGTTCTGAAGCTTTTCTTTGCTCAAATCTTCCATTCTCGAGCTTTGAATTAATCTCCATGCCTTTTCAGCCAATAGATAAGGTTTCCTATCGTTCTTTCTGACTGTGGTATCTTTGAGGATTTTAATCAATTCATCCAAACCTACATGCTGATGGGCAATGGTCTTAAGAACAGGAATATGCGGCTTGTGAGCGCCTACATTCATGCTCAATTGATTAGCAAAAGTATCTGCATCGGCTCTGTCTGCTTTATTCACCACAAATACATCCGCTATCTCCATTAAACCTGATTTGATACTTTGAACTTCATCTCCGGATTCCGGCACTAAAACCACGATGGTTAAATCGGCAAGACCGGCTATCTCTATTTCAGATTGGCCTACACCCACTGTTTCTATGAAGATGAAATCAAAATCAGCTGATTTTAAAACATCGATCATTTCAATTATTTTCGCAGATAAACCTCCCAATGAACCTCTTGTAGCCAAAGATCTGATGTACACCTTTTCATTGTTGAACAAAGAGGCCATTCTTATCCTGTCGCCCAACAAAGATCCCAAATTAAAGGGAGAAGTGGGATCTATGGCCAAAACAGCAATCTTAAAATTTTTTGACAAATTATTGATGATGGCATTTACCAGGGTGCTTTTGCCCGCTCCGGGCGGTCCCGTGACACCAATTACAGGGGTTTGGCCTGGCTTTAAAGATTTTAATAGCTCTTCTGACTGGCTTAAACCATTCTCAACAATAGTCAACGCTCTCGCCAGAGATTTCACGTCTCCATTTTGAAGTCCGTTGATCAAATGTTTGGCTTTATTCAAAATCATTTATCGTTAAACATCTTCAAGTTTCAACTAAGGTAGAATTTATTCCTCCAGAACAAAAAAGAGCTTTTTTTGTGCTTTTATTACCAATGTCCTATTTTCTTCGTTTGATGCGGTTTTTATTTCACAACGGCTTTTCACACCTTAAATTTTTAAAAGGCGTATCTTTGAGCTTTTACAAAATTAATGAAAACCTACTTCAGACTTATCTCTTTCGCGAAACCCATAGGAAAATTTGCTCTCCCATATTTCATCTTCACGCTTTTATATGCTTTATTTAACACTGTGGTTTTTTCATTACTGATCCCGGTTTTAAATGTATTATTTAAACAGCCATCAGGAAATATAGCTAAACCAACGCCACACCCGCCTTCATTTCATTGGGCTTTTCAGTATTTTTCTGACCTTTTTAATTATCATTTCAGCACCTATATACTAGAAAACGGGCAAAAAGATGCCCTGATTTTTGTTGCCATATCTTTAGTGATTTGTGTGTTCTTAAGCAATGTTTTCAGATATCTTTCTCAAAGAATTATGGAGAATCTGAGAATCTTTACCCTTTTAAACCTTAGAAAATCGGTGTTTGAATCAGTGACAGGCTTGCACTTACACTTCTTTAACAGCGAACGTAAAGGAGATATCATCGCTAAAATCACCTCAGATGTGCAAGTAGTGCAATTTTCCGTTACTAATACTTTACAAGTGATCATCAGAGAGCCGTTATTGATTATTGGATACATGTATCTGCTATTTACCATTTCTGCACAACTCACTTTATTCACCCTTTTATTGCTTCCTGTTTCTGGTTTGGTGATTGGCAGAATTGTAAAAAGTTTAAGAGCGCAAGCCACCGAATCACAAAATTCTTTTGGCGTGATGGTGAGTTATGTTGACGAAGCCATTAGTGGAATGCGCATTGTTAAAGCTTTTAATGCTCTTCCTTACATTCATCAAAAGTTCAACTCCGAAAACAATAAATATTCTAACATTAATAGATCAATTGCCCGAAGACAGCAGATGGCTTCACCAGTCTCAGAGTTTTTAGGTGTACTCACCCTTTCTGGAATTTTAATTTACGGTGGCTCATTAGTGTTCGAAAATGACTCAAATATCACTGCGGCTGGTTTTATTACTTACATAGCCGCTTTTTCACAGCTTTTACGCCCCGCAAAAGCCATTTCAGATTCATTCAGCAACATTAACCAGGGCTTGGCAGCTGGTGAAAGAGTGCTTGGACTGGTGGATACCCCATCAGAAGTGAACGACGTATCAGACGCCATCAAGATCAGCGAATTTAAAAATGCCATCAGGTTTAATGAGGTGAATTTCTCTTACGGTGACAAACAGATCCTAAAAAATATCAACTTAAGTGTTCCAAAAGGAAAAACCATTGCCCTTGTAGGCCCTTCGGGCGGAGGAAAATCAACGCTGCTGGATTTGATCCCCAGATTCTCCGATCCCTCATCCGGTATCATCACTTTTGACGGGGTTGATATCAGAAAGGTCTCACAGCATGCTTTGAGAAATTTAATGGGGGTGGTCAATCAGGAATCTATTTTATTTAATGATACCATTTATAATAACATTGTTTTTGGAAGAGGTGGGTGCACTAAGGATGAGGTGGAGAATGCCGCTAAAATCGCCAATGCTCATGAATTTATTTTAAAAGCGGACGAAGGTTATCAAACCAATATTGGTGACAGGGGAATAAAATTATCCGGCGGGCAAAAACAAAGAATTTGCATCGCAAGAGCTGTGCTTGGCAATCCACCGATCATGCTGCTGGACGAAGCCACCTCAGCGCTTGACACTGAATCAGAAAAATTGGTGCAGGAAGCTTTGGATCATTTAATGGAAAACCGGACCACCCTAGTGATCGCACACCGGCTCAGCACGATTCAGAATGCTGATCTAATTGTCGTTATGGAATCTGGCAGCATCAAAGAACAAGGGACGCACAGGGAATTGATGACGAAAAAAGGCTTGTACCATAAACTTATAAATATGCAGACTTTTGAATCTTAACCATTTGGAAATGAACTGACACCTTCGTCTCTGAAATTCAATCTTCACACGGAAATCTCCACAGATATGGGATGGATTGGCAAACAAAAGCCCTTCTGATGAATCATCAGGAGGGCTTAAAACGATCTGGCCTAAAAACTTTAAAGTTTTCTTTTCACTTCCACTTGTTCGTAAGCTTCTACAATATCTCCTACATGGATATCATTGTAACCTTTGATGTTCAACCCGCACTCGTAACCCCTGTTCACTTCTTTCACATCGTCTTTGAAACGTTTCAATGATTCCAGTTCACCGGTGTAAACCACCACGCCTTCTCTTATGATTCTGATTTTGCTATTCCTGTGAATAGTTCCATCCAGCACCATACAACCTGCGATGGTTCCAACCTTGGTGATTTTAAAGGTTTCCCTGATCTCCACGTTAGCCACAATTTTCTCTTCAAATTCCGGAGCCAACATCCCTTCCATCGCCGCTTTAATTTCGTCAATGGCTTTGTAGATTATAGAGTACAATCTCACGTCAATCTCTTCTGCCTCTGCCAATTTACGGGCACCTGCTGAAGGGCGAACCTGGAAACCAATAATGATGGCATCAGATGCAGTTGCCAATAATACATCGGATTCTGATATCGGACCCACTGCTTTATGAACGATTTTCACCTGTATTTCTTCAGTGGATAATTTCTGTAGGGAATCCGATAAAGCTTCAACAGAGCCATCCACGTCGCCTTTGATGATGATGTTCAGCTCTTTGAAGTTACCAATCGCCAAACGACGGCCAATTTCATCTAAAGTAATGTGTTTTTGAGTCCTTAAACCTTGTTCACGCTGTAACTGTAAGCGTTTATTCGCAATGTCACGTGCTTCAGGTTCGCTCTCCACTCCGTTGAAACGATCTCCTGCCTGAGGAGCTCCCTGAAAACCTAATACCTGAACTGGTGCTGCGGGACCAGCACTTTCCACTCTGCTTCCTCTTTCATTATATAAAGCTTTCACTCTTCCACTGTAAGAACCTGCTAAAATCGGATCTCCGACTTTCAATGTTCCTGCTTCCACTAAAACAGTGGCCACGTATCCTCTTCCTTTGTCTAACTGAGCTTCAATGACCGTACCAACTGCCCGCTTGTCCGGATTTGCTTTCAGCTCTAATAGTTCGGCTTCAAGCAACACTTTTTCTAACAACTTGTCAATGTTCAATCCTGTTTTGGCAGAAATCTCTTGGGTTTGGTATTTACCTCCCCATTCTTCCACCAAAATATTCATTGTGGATAGTTGCTCACGGATTTTATCAGCATTAGCTCCAGGTTTGTCCATTTTATTGAAGGCGAACACAATGGGCAGGTTGGCAGCCATTGCATGGTTAATCGCCTCAGTGGTTTGTGGCATCACCGTATCATCCGCAGCAATCACTATGATGGCCACATCTGTAACCTTAGCGCCACGAGCCCTCATGGCCGTAAACGCTTCGTGACCTGGTGTATCCAGAAAGGTGATACTTTTGTCCTCATCTACGACCACTTCATAAGCACCAATGTGCTGTGTGATCCCACCTGCCTCTCCGGCTATGACATTAGCCTTGCGGACAAAATCCAGCAAAGAGGTTTTACCATGATCTACGTGACCCATCACTGTAACAATCGGAGAACGGGGAATCAAATCCGCTTCCTCATCCTCTTGTTCCAGATTGATTTCTTCTTCTTCTGCACCAACAAATTGTATCTCGTAACCAAATTCATCAGCAACAATGGTTAAAGTCTCTGCGTCTAACCTTTGATTGATGGAGACAAACAACCCTAAACTCATACAGGTGGCGATGATCTCCGTTACTGATACATCCATCATCGTAGCCAACTCGTTTGCAGTCACAAATTCCGTGGTCTTCAATACTTTGGATTCCATATCCTCAGCCATTGCTCTTTCTTCTGCAGTTGCAGCCACATCATCACGCTTTTGCCTTCTGAGTTTAGAACGTTGTGCAAATTTTCCGGATTTCCCGGCACCGCTTAGTCTTGCTAAGGTAGCTTTGATTTGATCCTGAATTTCTTTATCCGTGGGTTCTGCTTTGGCAGGAATTGGCTGTCCTCTTTTGTGAGGAGGTCTTCCTCCTCTATCTGCAGGTGGCCTGTTTGCAGCCTGGTTTGGACCGCCGCCTGTTCTGTTCTGATTTGGAGTGCCAACACCTGTCCCTTGCTGGCCAGGTGCGCCACCACCACCCGTTCTGTTGCCACCCGGGGCAGGTTTACGCTTACGTTTCCTTTTATTATCAGCTGTATTTGGATTTGAAGAGGAAGCCACCGGTTGATCCTTCTTCTTATTAACCGGCAATTCAATTCTTCCTATCACTTTAGGCCCGGTAAGCTGTTTTGCTTTTGCCCTGATCACTTCATCATCTTCAGATTCTGGTGTGGGTGACTTTTCAACTTCATCCGGAGGTATTGCTGCTTTTACTGGCGGTGTCGCTTTCTCTTCTTCCGCTACCATCTCCTTCTTTTCCTCTTTTGGAGCTTCCACCACAGGTGCAGGTGCAAGTTCTGGCTCCGGTTTTTTGATTTCTGGTTCTGGCTGAACAATCTCCTCGGGTTTTTTCAGCTCTTCAACAGGCGGAGACTTTACAGGCTCTTCAACTTTCTCTTCTTTAGCTCTTTTGTCAGGACGGGTTTTGGAATTCAAGTTATCCAGATCAATCTTTCCTACTATTTTAACTCCGGGATTAGTGTGAGAAGAGTCTGAAACCGCTTCTTCTTTAGCGGGTGGGGCTTGCTCTGTCTGAACAGAGGGAGAAGGCTTGGCTGATCCTGTGTTCTTGATGAGAATCTCTTCCGGCTCATCGTCCTGACGATTCGCTGGAGGAAGAGGACCATCATCATTTTTTTCTATGACAATATTTGCGTCGTCACGACGGATTTTGCCTATAACAATACTTTTCGCCTCTTCTTTAAGGATTTTATCTCCCTGGTATTCTTTCAAAAGAGTGCCGTACATATCCGCTGTTAACTTGGTATTTGGCCTGGCTTCGACTTTAAATCCTTTACCATTCAAAAACTCAGCTATCGTACCGATACCAATGTTCAGCTCTTTTGCAACTTTTAATATTCCTAAATTTTTGTCTTCTGACATTTAATCTTCTCTTTCTAAGCTATATTTATAACAAAAGTACGTTTAATACTACAAAACAAAAATTATTCAAACTCAGATCTTAAAATTCCAAGTACTTCCTCCACCGTCTCCACTTCAAGGTCTGTGCGTTTCACCAGATCGGCAGCAGTTAAAGACAAAACGCTTTTTGCAGTATCTAAACCTATCTTTTTAAATTCATCTATGATCCAACCATCAATCTCATCTGCAAATTCCTCCAGATCCACATCTTCTTCTTCTTCTGATGATTCGCGATAAACATCTATTTCATAGCCAGTCAATCTTCCGGCCAGTTTGATGTTATGCCCACCACGTCCAATGGCCAGTGAAACCTGATCTGGTTTTAAGTAAACGGCCGCTCTCATGGTTTCATCATCCAATTTAATGGAAGTGATTTTTGCAGGAGACAAGGCTCTTTGTATGTATAAAGAGATATTGTTGGTAAAGTTGATCACATCAATATTCTCATTCCTTAATTCCCTCACGATCCCATGGATACGGGAACCTTTCATCCCCACACAAGCACCAACGGGGTCTATCCTGTCATCATAAGACTCTACAGCTACTTTTGCCCTTTCGCCCGGCTCTCTCACGATTTTCTTAATGGTGATTAAACCATCAAAAATCTCGGGAACCTCCAGTTCGAATAGTCTCTGTAAAAATTCAGGGGCCGTTCTGGAAATGATGATTCTTGGATTGCTGTTCAACATCTCCACTTTAAGCACCACGGCTCTCACAGAATCTCCTTTTTTGAAATAATCTGCGGGGATTTGTTCCGTTTTAGGCAAGATCAGCTCATTTCCTTCGTCATCCAAAATCAGGGTCTCTTTTTTCCAAACCTGATAAACCTCACCAGTGACGATCTCACCTACCCTATCTTTGTAATTTTTGAATATCTCATCCTTCTCCAGCTCTAAAATTTTAGAAACTAAAGTTTGACGGGCGGCTAAAATAGCTCTTCTTCCGAAGCTCTCCAGCGTGATTTGTTCAATGAAATCATCTCCAACCTCCAAATCAGGGTCTATTTTATGTGCATCTAACAATTCAATCTCTAAATCATCATCTTCAGAGAAACCATCCTCCATCACTGTTCTTGTTCTCCAGATCTCCAAATCCCCATTGTCGGGATTCACGATCACATCACAATTTTCATCAGTACCAAAACGCTTACGTAACATACTGCGAAAAACCTCCTCCAAAACGCTAATAACGGTTGGCCTGTCAATATTCTTGAAGTCCTTGAACTCCTGAAAAGAATCGATTAAATTAATGCTATCCATTTTTTGTCATTGATATTTTCTTAAATTATTTTATTTGAATGAAACACTTACTTTCACTTCAGCGATATCATTTTTGCTGATCTCTTGTTGTATTGCTTCGTTTTTTTTGCCTTTTACCTTTACTGATTCAAGAATAGTGATCTGTTCAGGATCACTGGAAAGCAATTCGCCTTCTTTTTTGCTGCCATTTTTAAGTTTCACTTCAACAATTCTCCCGGTGTTCTTAAGAAACTGCCGCTCTAAAAGTAACGGTGTGTCCAAACCGGGTGAGCCCACCTCCAGGTTATAAGCGTGATCTATTAAATTTTCCTCTTCCAAATGAAAGCCTACATGCCTGCTCACCATGGCACAATCATGAATGCCCACGCCTTCATCCCCATCTAACAGAATCATGATCTTTGCATTGTTAAGCACCTTTACCTCTACGATGAAAAGTTCCGGCCTGTCTGCAATCTTTTCTTCTATCAACTCCCTGATTCTCTTTTCTACACTCATCAATATTGTTTTTTGATTAAATAGAAAGAGGGGACAATATGTCCCCTCTTTCGAATCTCTGCAAATGTATGAAAATTTATTTATTTTTCAAGCTCAAAATCCAATAAATCCTCTCTAAATTTCCTTAAACAACGGTATAGTGATATTTAAGTGAGGTATAGTTTTTGTCTAAAAAAACTTTTGTTGAATGCTTTGGGTAAAAATTCCTATTACCTGCGGATAAAGAATGATCGTGATGATGACACCTGCTAAAGCACCGTAAAAATGCGCATCATGATTGATCCCATCGTTGGCCCTTCTTCCTGCATAGGAGGTGTAAGCTAAAAATATCACGCCATACAAGAACGAATAAATGGGGAAAGGAATAGGGATGATGAGGAGCGTGGTGAGAGGGGCAAACATAATGTAACTAAACAACACCGCACAAACCGCACCTGAAGCTCCCAGGCTATTGTACCAAAAATGATCTTTGTGCTTAAATACCGTTGGCAGATCGCTCAGCACCAGACTGCCAATATATAAAAGTCCAAATTGCCAGTGCCCCATGATGCTCTCCAATTGAAAAGCAAAGAAATAATACGACAGCATATTGAATATCAAATGTCCCCAATCTTTATGGACCACCCCACTGGTAAGGAGCTGGTATAAGTTTTTACCCTTTGCCACACTATAAGGATGCAACATGAATTTCCCATAAACTCCGGCATCATAAAAGGCATACACACTGGTGATGATGGTAAAAATAAAGATGATGGATGCAACAGGGGTTCCGTTTAATATTTCTATCATTTTGTGGTATTAATAAAAAAAATCTCCTCATGAATTGGGTTTGATGCCCGCAAATATAAACATTAAGCCAGCTTATCAATCTGTGCTGCCAATTCATGGTCTAAATGCGTCACTTCACCTCCTGCATCATGGGTGGAGAGTTTAATCTCCACTTTGTTATAAACATTCCTCCAGTCCGGATGATGGTTCATCTTTTCCGCAAGCAAAGCCACTTTATTCATAAAGCTCCAGGCTTCCTTAAAATCTTTGAACTGAAAACTTCTTTTCAATTCATTGTTCTCCTCTATCCATTTCATCATTGATCCCCTTTTGAATTTTTGCAGGTAAGCTTTGTAAAACTAAGTGTCTAAGGCATAAGAATCATCAATCATCTCCTTTAATTGTTGATCTGATAAAGCGCCATCGTAATAAACGGTGTTCCAATGTTTTTTATTCATGTGATAACCCGGAATCACCTCTGTAAAAGTCTCCCTTAATGAGATTGCCTTTTCAGGATCACATTTCACGTTAAAACTAACTGCTTCATCAATACTGGTGAGCAGAAAAATCTTATCCCCAACTTTAAAAACTAAAGTGTCCTCTCCAAATGGCAAGCCTTCTGTAACTCCTGCCTTCGAGATACAATATGATCTTAACGTTTCTATATTCATAAAGAATCCATCAGTTCTCTTAAAATTAAGATAATAAAGAAGAAAGAAACACTTCTTCAAACAAATCTTAAGGAGAAGGAAGAGTTAAAGCTTTCTTTCACTTAATTTGTAATGGAAATACAATAAAAATATTTTAAATAATCCGCTTATCAAAATCCTTGTCCATGAAAATCAGTCATACCGTAAAAGAGCGCTTTTTAAACTATGTCACCATAGACACGCAATCAGACCCTTCGTCTAAAACAGTCCCCTCCACTGCTAAACAACAGCAACTCTCTCAGGTTTTAGTGAAAGAATTATTGGCCATGGGGATCGCTGATGCTCATTTGGATGACTCGGGCTATGTGTATGCCACCATTCCTTCCAATTCAACTAAAAAAGTTCCGGTCATTTGTTTTTGTGCGCATGTGGACACTTCTCCTGACTGCAGCGGAGCGGGCGTTAAACCCATCGTTCATGAAAATTACCAGGGGCAGGATTTGATTTTGCCTGACGATAAATCTATTGTTTTGACGATGAGCGAGCATCCCGACCTGAAATATCAATTGGGTGGAGACATCATTACCGCAAGTGGGACCACTTTGCTTGGTGCCGACAATAAAGCCGGAGTGGCGGAGATCATGGATGCTGCAAACCATTTCGTCACACATCCCGAAGTGAAACATGGAACGCTGAAAATCCTCTTCACACCGGACGAAGAGATTGGAAGAGGTGTAGATCATGTGGATATGGAAAAACTCGGTGCTGATTTTGGCTACACAATAGATGGGGAGACCTTAGGCTCTTACGAGGATGAAACTTTCGCTGCCGACGGGATGAGCATCATCATTCAGGGGGTAAGTGCACACCCTGGCTTTGCAAAAGGCAAGATGCAAAGTGCCATTAAAATAGCTTCAGAGATTATAGCTGCTTTGCCTAAAGTGCGGCTCTCTCCGGAGTCAACAGATGAAAAACAGGGGTTTGTTCATCCGGTAAGTATCAGCGGACAGGTGGAACAGGCAAAAATTGATTTTATCATTCGTGATTTTGAGGAGGAGAAATTAGCCAAACATGAAGAAGAATTGAAAGCCATTACCCGTCAGGTTCTTAAGGATTATCCGGATGCTTCCGCCAAGTTTAAAATCAGTGAGCAATACCGGAACATGAAGAAAGTGATTGATCAATACCCAAAAGTGAGTGAATATGCCCTTAAAGCCATTGCAAGAGCAGGAGTTGAGCCTAAGAAAAGAAGCATCCGTGGCGGCACTGATGGTTCCAGGTTATCATTCATAGGTTTGCCTTGTCCAAATATCTTTGCAGGAGAACATGCTTTTCATGGAAAGCAGGAATGGGTTTCTGTTCAGGATATGGAAGCTGCCGTGAGAACCATCATCCATTTAGCGATGATTTGGGAAGAGTAGGCAATTAGTGAGGCGTAGATATAAAACTTCAGTTTCTGAACAATACAAATTTGCTCTGCCTTATAAATCAGACTTTATTTTATTGAAATAGGAGTAAAAATGCTATACTTGAAATGGAAACCCATGCTAAATTTTAAATGAATAGGATGATGTATTCAAATCACATTTCAGGTTTTGGAGCGGTTAAGCTAAAAAAAACCAGCCGTTTACGTTATTTTAGCCATGACCTTTGAAATAAAGTCACTGCCATGCCAGGCAAAGGGCAGGAGAGACTGTATGCGGTTGCTTTATTTATAAAAGACTTTTTGAGAACTTAATATATAATCTAATTAAATGAAATTCCCACTTATTAAATCCTCTGCCTTAAACCAGGTGAAATTATTCCCCTTTTCCCTACTGTGCTTAATGGCAATGTTCAATTTTTCCTGTAATAAAAGAAATGGAGAACCCAGGGTGCTGGTATTTACCAAAACAGCGGGATACCACCACGCCTCTATCGCAGATGGTGTTGTGGCGATTCAAAAGCTTGGAAAAGCTAATCATTTCGAGGTGGATACCACCAGCAATGCCGGATGGTTTACAGAAGACACCTTAAAAAAATATTCTGCAGTTATTTTTTTGAGTACTACCGGTGACCTTTTAAACAATAAACAGGAAATTGCATTTCAACGCTATATGGAAGCTGGCGGGGGCTTTATGGGCATACATGCAGCGGCAGATGCAGAATATGATTGGAAGTGGTATGGCAGGCTGGTAGGCGGTTATTTCCTCAGTCACCCAGAACAACAAGAAGCGGTATTGGAAGTGGTGGACAATAAGAATGACGCCACTAAACACTTGCCTAAAAAATGGAAAAGAAAAGACGAATGGTATAATTTTAAAGAGTTGAACAAGGATGTTCATGTACTGATAAAGATCGATGAAAGCACCTATACGGGCGGTAAAAACGGAGCTGACCATCCAATGGCCTGGTATCACGAGTTTGATGGTGGCAGGGCTTTTTATACGGAATTGGGTCACACTTCGGCATCTTATACGGATGATAATTATCTGAAACACATTCTAGGGGGAATAAAATATGCCATTGGGGAGAACAAAAAACTGGATTACGATCATGTGAAGACCCTAAATGTACCAGACGAAGACAGGTTCTCCAAAACCGATATTAACCAAGGCACTTTTTTTGAACCTACAGAAATGGCGATTTTGCCAGATTTAGACATTTTGGTTACCCAGCGAAGAGGTGAATTGATGAAATATGACCATCAAACAAAGCAGGTGAAACAGGTTGGATTTTTAAACGTGTACCATCAAACCCACACATCCGGAGTAAATGCCGAAGAAGGTCTATTGGGTTTGGCTGCTGATCCCAATTATAAAGAAAATCATTTTATTTATTTGTTTTATAGTCCTGCAGACACCTCTGTTAACCGTTTGTCGAGGTTTGTATTTGAAAACGATCAACTGAATTTGAAATCAGAGAAAATCATTCTTCAATTCTATTCCCAAAGAGAAATTTGCTGCCATACGGGTGGCTCTATAGCATTTGGTGCGGACGATATGCTTTTTGTTTCCACCGGAGACAATTCCACTCCGTTTGACCAGCCCAATCAAAAATATGCCAATCATGGTTATGCACCACTGGATGACAGGCCAGGTTTCCTGAATTATGATTCCAGAAGATCTGCCGGGAACACCAATGATCTAAGGGGGAAAATTATCAGAATAAAAATGAAAAAAGATGGCAATTATGAAATTCCTAAAGGGAATTTATTTGCCCCGGGACAACCTAAGACCAAACCAGAGATTTATGTGATGGGCGATAGAAATCCTTACCGTATCTCTGTCGACAAAAAGAACGGACATCTCTACTGGGGAGAAGTTGGTCCCGATGCCAATAACGATAGTCTAGACACCAGAGGTCCAAGAGGTTATGATGAAATCAACCAGGCCAAGAAAGCAGGGAACTTCGGGTGGCCATTTTTTATTGCAGACAATATCCCTTATTTAAGGTACAATTATGCCACAGGAGAAAGCGGAAAGCCTTACGATCCGGAACACCCGGTGAACAATTCTAAAAACAATACCGGCCTGAGAGAATTACCAAAAGCACAACCCGCATTCATCTGGTATCCGTATGGCGATTCGCAAATATTCCCTCAAGTTGGTGCAGGTGGTAGAACAGCCATGACGGGCCCTGTATATTATACAGAAGATTTTTCAGAAAAACTGCGTTATCCCGACTATTACAACGGAAAATTGTTCATTTATGACTGGATAAGAGGATGGATAAAAGCAGTAACCATGAACCAAAACGGTGATTTTGAGCGCATGGAACCTTTCATGGAAAAAACGAAATTCAATAATCCCATTGACATGGAAGTAGGGCCAGATGGTTTGTTGTATGTGTTGGAATATGGAAGCGGATGGTTTGCCAAAAATCCCGATGCAGGTATCGCCCGTTTAGATTACAATGCAGGTAACAGGCCTCCTGTAGTGACTCAATTGAAAACAGACAAAACAAGTTCTAATTTGCCATTTCTACTCAAAGCGAATGTGAAAGCTTCAGATCCTGAAAATGATGAGCTTACTTATATTTGGAAAATAGGCAGCATCACCAAAGAAACCAAAGAGCCTAATTTAACTTACACCATTAAAACACCTGGAGAGCATAAACTAAATGTGGAAGTAAGAGACAAAGCCGGAGCTATTGCAAAAAGCGAAACCCTTGCACTTTATGCCGGCAATGCACAACCAAAAGTTGATATCTTGACCGGAGGAAATAAAAGTTTTTATTTTGCCGGCAAACCCATCAATTACCAGATAAAAGTAACCGATGCCGAAGAAAAATTTGAACCGGAGAATCTTTATGTTTCCACAGATTATATAGAAGGCTCCGATATGGCAGGTGCTAAACTTGGCCACCAAACCGTATCTGAGATCATAACGGGTAAAAACATCATGCTTTCGTTGGATTGCAAATCTTGTCATAAAGTTGCCGAAACTTCTATTGGCCCAGCTTTTAATAAGGTAAGTGAAAAATACAAGAACAGGCCCGATGCCATCACTTACCTGCCAGCAAAAATAAAAAAGGGTGGTAGTGGAGTTTGGGGAGAAAATGCCATGCCTGCACACCCTGACCTTTCAGACCAGGACGCACAAAAAATCACTAAGTGGATATTGTCACTTTCCAACACCTCTATAAAAAAATCTTCTCCGGCCAATGGCACCCTTAACCCTAGCCCACCCGCTAGCAAGAGAAACGGAAACGCCGTTTTTGCTTTAACAGCAACCTATACAGACCGTGGCGGCCAAGGTGCCATACCTTTAACCAGCGTCCATACCATTTACTTTAAAAACAGCTTGATCAATGCCCGCGACCTGAAAGATTTTAACAAGTTAGAACAGCTGAACTTAGGAAACGAAACCTTTCTGAAACTGCCTGCGAATTCAGGCTGGCTTAGAAATAAACAAATAGACTTCACTGGAATCGAAGCCATAAAATTAGAAATGGAAGGGCAAGCAGCAGCCGCTGAATATGTAGTTGAACTCAGGATAGACAAAGCCGATGGACCTAAATTAGGGGAAGCAAAATTAACTTTTAATCCCAATCAGCGTTTAATGAAGGTCATCCACATCAAATCGAACAACGATCCTAAATTGCATGACGTTTATATTTTGTTTAAAACGGTTTCGGTAAGAGAAAATGCTCGACCCATTCTAAAATCTATTCAGTATATGCCTGATTAATTTTCAATTACTGCTGATGTTTTACTATACGTGATTTTGGTAGGCAAAAGAAAAAGTAGAGTTAAAATATCGAATATCAGTGATTTATTATTTCTTCCTCGTAAATCACCAATAATGGGGTAGCGGTTTGTTTGTAAGCACAACCATTCAAACCGCTACCCCATATGAATTCGAATGATCTTGGTCATCCAAAGTTGTTTTACGCCTAGCGAGGGGATTGATTTTAATCTTTGATAAAAGCTCAGAGATTCATCCCACCTGAAACTTCAATACGTTGCCCGTTTACCCAGCGGGCATTTTCGGTACATAAAAATGCAACCACACCTCCGATGTCATCCGGCAAACCAACGCGGCCCAAAGCGGTGATACTTGCTATAAATTTGTTCATCTCTTGATCATCCCTTACATGACCACCACCAAAATCGGTTGCTATGGCCCCCGGCGCAACTGAATTGACAGTGATACCACGTGGTCCCAATTCTTTCGCCAAATACCTCGTAAGCACTTCAATGGCACCTTTCATTGAGGCATAAGCAGAAGAACCAGGAATAGAGAAGCGGGCAAGGCCCGATGAGATATTGACAATACGCCCCCCATCATTGAGAAAGGGCAATGCTTTTTGCGTTAAGAAGAACACGCCTTTGTAATGAATGTTCAGAGAGGCATCAAACTGTTCTTCGGTAGTCTCAGCAAATGGCGCATAAAGTGCAGTTCCTGCATTGTTGATCAGGAAATCAAAATTAGTGTTGCCAGTTTGTTCTTTTAAATGTGTGGTCACCTGTTCAATGAATCCATCAAATAGTTTAATATTCCCGGTATCTAACTGAAAAGCCATGGCTTGCTGTCCGAGTGATTGAATTTCTGCCACCACCTCTTCGGCTTTCTCTTTATTACTGTTGTAAGTTAATGCCACATCAATGCCATTTTTAGCAAGGCTGATCGCCATATTTCTACCCAAGCCACGGCTACCGCCTGTGACTAAAGCAATTTTGTTTGTTGTTGTTGTCATCTTTTGAGTTTTAAGTTTCTTATCGACCTGTATGATGAAGCAAAGATCAGCCAAAAACAGTTTTATGCCTTGCAAAATTCAATCCGATGTTTGCAAAATTCAAATAGGAAGTTCTAAGAACGGAACGACACCGGTGCCACAGAAGTTTGCTTTTTGAAGAAGTTGGAAAAATGCGCCACTTCTTCAAAGCCCAAACTATAGGCAATTTCTGAGATGTTCCAGTCCGTTTGTCTCAACAGAATCTTAGCTTCCTGTACAACCCGGCTGCTGATCATTTCAGTAGTGGTTTTGCCTGTGTTTTCTTTCAGAGTTTTATTGAGGTGGTTCACATGGACAGCAAGCCTGTCGGCATAATCTTTCGCCGTTCTTAGCTTTAATTTTTGGCTGGACGATTCAATGGGAAACTGCCGTTCCAGCAATTCTACGAACAAGGGGATGATGCGTGTCGCAGCATTTTGGCTAGGATGCGAAACCGTGGCAGGTTGTAATTTTTGACCATAATGGATGAGTTCCAACACATAGTTGCGAAGAAGATCGTACTTATACGCATAATCAGATGCTATTTCTTTTTGCATTTTCCTGAATATCAATCCTATTTCTTCCGCCGCCTCATCGGTAATCTCAAAAACGGGGTAGCCGCCTGATCTAAAAATAGGGAGTTCGTCCAACACGATACCACTTTTATTTTTTATCAGGAACTCACTCGTGAATATACAGAAAGAGCCCGTCTGGTTTTCATCCTGCGGAATCCAGTGGTAAGGCACTTTGGGTGTGGCGAACAACAGGGCATTTTTCTTTACGTCAATTACCTTGTCAGCATATTCTGCCCTGTTTTTCCCTCTGATGAGGCTAATTTTATAATAAGCCCTGCGGTTGTAAGGCATCACCTGTTTCCGTTTGACTTCCTTTAAAGTTTCGGAGATGTCAAACACGTTGAAATGGCCTATTTCTTTATTGATGCCCGGTGGTAAAAGGGCATTGATATCCATCCCTGTGAAACCTGCGGCTTCTTTATAAAACTCATCGAGTGATTTGTTCTCTATATCCATTCATCTATGCAATAAGGTTTGCAAAATTCAAAGATACGAAATGTGAATCAATCCGCATTTGGAGATTTTCTTTTTGACAGCACATATTTGATTAAGTTTTGGATTATAAGTTGGAAGCAACAGCTTGTTCTTTTCGGTAATACTCGGCCAGAGACGATGCACGGATAAAAACCACTCCCACAACCCCCACCACCGATAGCATGGAAAAACAACACTTGTCCAATTAAGAGAAACGAACACCACAAAGTCAATGGCATCATCCTCTCCACGGAGATCCTTCGTTGCACTACCATTGACGTAATCTAGTTTCGGTCTGTGAGGACACAGACCGAGGTAAAAGAGGTAAAAAAAGTACAGGCTTCAGACCATCCGCCGAAGTGTTGCAATGGCTTTCAATCAGCCCCACCATCCACACGCCTTGGATGGTTGCCCAAAAGATTTATTGAGCTACCCCGGACAAAGGCTTTGCAGCCTCCTATCTTTGGTCACTCGTATGTTTGAAGAGTAATAAGTTTCTTTGGAGAAAGTGACTAGGCCAAGTCCCGGCTATGAGGGACGGATAGGACGATACAGACCAAGACAACCTCCACTCCACCCGCGAGTTTTTTAACTTTATGTTCCATAACGTTTAAGCAGACATGCAGGTTAATACCTATACTTTTTCCAGAGATTTCTAAGGTGCTCCCTGATTTTATGCTCGGCTGCATTCTGCTGCGGTTCATAGAGTTTGGTGCCGCTCAATTTTTCAGGGAAGAACTCCTGATCGGTAAAATTATTTTCAAAAGCATGTGCATATTTATAGTCCTTCCCGTAATCCATATTCTTCATCAGTTTGGTGGGGGCATTCCTGAGATGAAGCGGAACAGGAAGGTCACCGGTTTCTTTTACCAGCGACTGAGCCTTTGCAATGGCTTCATAAGCTGCATTGCTTTTTGCGGAGGAAGCCATATAAGTGACCGCCTGCGAAAGAATGATCCTTGATTCTGGCCAGCCAATCACATTTACTGCCTGAAAACAATTATTAGCGAGTAATAGCGCATTTGGATTGGCATTCCCGATATCTTCTGATGCCAGAATCAACAGCCTTCGGGCGATGAATTTAGGATCCTCACCTCCTTCTATCATCCTGGCCAGCCAGTAAACCGCAGCATTTGGGTCGCTGCCGCGGATGGATTTGATGAAAGCCGAGATGATGTCATAATGTTGTTCACCAGCTTTATCATACAAAGCCATATTTTGCTGCACATGGCTCAACACAAAATCATTGGTGATGGTGGTATGCTTTTGATCTGAAGAATTGATGAGCAGCTCAAAGATGTTCAACAATTTTCGCCCATCCCCTCCTGCCAACCTCAATAAGGCTTCCGTCTCCTTCAGTACAATGGTGCTTTTCTTCAGAACTTCATCGTTTTTAATGGCTCTCTGAAGCATATCTATCAGATCAGCTTCTGTAAGGTTCTTCAAAACATAAACCTGACAACGGGAGAGCAGGGCAGAGATGACCTCGAAAGAAGGGTTCTCTGTAGTGGCACCTATCAGCGTAACTAATCCACGCTCCACTGCTCCTAATAATGAATCCTGCTGTGACTTAGAGAAGCGATGAATCTCATCTATGAATAAGACCGGGACGATCCCTCCTTTTTTATACTGTGCAGCTTTATCTATCATCTCCCGAACATCTTTCACTCCTGAATTGATGGCACTCAGGGAGAAAAAAGGTCGATCCAAACTTTGAGAGATGATGTAAGCCAACGTGGTTTTCCCCACTCCCGGCGGCCCCCAGAAAATCATGGAAGGGATATGCCCATTCTCAATCGCTTTACGCAAAACGGCCCCTTCGCCTACCAAATGTTGCTGCCCGGTATAATCGGCCAGTGAAGTGGGACGCATTCTTTCTGCTAATGGATCGGTTAAAGCCAATTATTTATTCTTTCTTTTAATGATTAACCTCTTCAAAAATTTACCACTTTACGGATAGGTTTTTGATTGAACGGAGAGTTTGATGGTTTTAACTGATCAATCACCTCCCCCTCCGGATGC
Source organism: Pelobium sp. (assembly GCA_965218985.1). Taxonomy (GTDB): domain Bacteria; phylum Bacteroidota; class Bacteroidia; order Sphingobacteriales; family Sphingobacteriaceae; genus Pseudopedobacter. Next base: position 2,196,216 of record CBDCMP010000007.1, on the reverse strand, counting down.
TGCAAATATAACTCCACCATATAACGCCTGCCTTTCTTAAATGGTTTTAAAGGTTTGAAGAGGATGCCGGAATCCTGAATGACATAATCACCCTGCACTGGTTGCTCCAAATCCTGCAAATCCTCGTCCCCTGATTTTGGATATACCGCAATGTTGTTTCGCCACTCTTCGGATGAAAGAGAATCAGAAGCTAATTCTTTAAGAATGAAATCATCAATGCCTTTAATTACAATTTGAGCGGAATCTTTGGAGATGGATACCTTAATTTCATCAGCCAATTGACGGTTGTTTCCGGAACCACAGGAGCAGTGCAACAGACCAAGAAAAAAAATGCAAAGGCTATATTTCATGCTGTTAAATTAAGCGTTTTATCGCCTTTTGGACAAGTAAAGAAGGATCATTTTTTAAATATTGATAAAGTTGGACCTTGTGTTCTTCATCTTCCAGTTTTTGGAGGATTTTTATGGCCATTGCCTGAACCCGCGTATCTTGGCTATTCATTGCCAGAGCACGTATTCTTTCCAAATGAACGCTTTGCTCCTTTTTTTTCATCCCTTTCATGTAATTCAATGCCATTGAAATCAGGGGTGACTCCGAAGTATTTAAGGCTTTGATCATGATTTCATCAGCATAAATGCTTTTTCCATGCTTTTGAAAATATTTGACGGATTGATAGCGATCTAAAAAATCCACAGCAAATAAATACTGGTAACGGTAATCGTCCTTATTTTTATCTTCCTGCTTTTCAATCAATAGCTGCTGGTCTGTATCAAACTTCACGTATAAAGGTTTTACTTTTAATGGAAAACTGAATTGCTGATGCTGTTGATGGACTTCTAAATTCAATCTGTCTTCCTGCCCATTCCTATCCACCACTTTCACTTTGACAGGCAGCCGGAAAAGATGCGTATGCCCCCGGTCCAAAACCTGATCAACAGTGATGGTCAATATTTTAGCATCCTCCTCATAGCTCTTCTTAATCTTTAACAATGGATTGGAGGAATTAAAGAACCATTGCTCGAAAAACCATGACAAATCCTGATGGCTCACCTCTTCGAAGGTCCTTTTCAGATCATAGGCATCTGCTGTTTTAAAAGCGTATTTTTCCAGGTATTGATGCAGGGCGCCAAAGAAATCAGGATCTCCCACTTGCGTTCTCAACATATCTAAAATCAATGCCCCTTTTTGATAAGTCACTGCATCAAATAAATCATCAGGATGCGCATAATTTACCCTGATGAGACTAGCATCACCTTTATTTTTCCTGGAGGAAAAGTAATCTTCTGCGTCCTGTATTAAATTCATCTTTCCCACCGCTTCACCAAATTGATGACGCAGCCATAAATACTCCGCATAGGTAGCGAAAGATTCATGCAAAGCTAAATCTGACCAGGATTTGGCGGTTACTAAATCTCCGAACCAGTGATGAAAAAGTTCATGTGCAATGATGGCATCTTCATGCTCATCTTTAAGCGCTCCGGTGGTTTTATTTAGCCTGTCGTAAAAAACGGACGCTGTGGTGTTCTCCATAGCGCCGCTCACAAAATCATTGACCACCACCTGATCGTATTTCGGCCAAACAAAAGGATAATGGAGCGTATCTGAGAAAAACTCCATCATTTGAGGGGTATGTCCGAACAAGTCTTTTGCAAAAGGCGCAAACTTAGGTTCTAAATAATAATGAAGCGGGATGTTTTTATAATGATCTTCAGTGATGCTGAAATTACCCACGGCGATCATCGCCAGATAGGTGGAATGTGGTTGTTTCATCTCCCAATGATCAGTTCTGGTGCCGTCATGGTTTGCTATACTGCCTGTCAGCATTCCGTTTGATAACGTTTTAAATTGATCCCCTACGGTAAGATTGACACTTTGAGTCATCTTTTCAGCAGGATCATCAATCGTTGGAAACCAGGCAGAGTTACAGTTCGTCTCTCCCTGTGTCCATAACTGAGGCGAATGACCCCCCTTTTTAGTAATAAAATATAAACCTCTGTCATTCTTTGTCCTGATGTCCTGACCCACCGTTAACTGATCCGGAGCTGCGATATAGGAAATGGAGATGGTAAAATGCTCCTGTGGCTGATAAGACTTGTCCAGTGAAATAATTAATTCGTTATTCTGATAAGTGTAAAATAATCCCTCTGGGTGTTCATCCTTCAGCAACTCCACTTTTTTGATTTTAAAACCTTTGGCATCAAGGATCACACGATTTTGTACCTCCGAATAAGGTTGTGCCTGGATGATCGCCTTTCCATAAACAAGGGCACTATCCCAGTTAAAGCTTAAATCCAACTGTGTGTTCAGGATATCAATGGTTTTGGGATGCTCAGCATGATTAAAAGAAGGGGACTTTGGAGGTCGGGATTCAAATTCCACAAAATGAATTTGAGCACAGGCCGATAAAAAAAAAGCCGCCCAAACCAGGCAGCAGGAATTTCTAATGGCACTTTTCATCATCCAGCTAAAAGATCATGAATTAACTTTTCAAACTCATTTACAAATTCCACATAGTGTTTACCTGTTCCCGGTCCGCTGAAACCTGTATGTATCTTCCTAACCTCTCCGTTTTTATCTAGGATGATCATGGTTGGAAAAGCGATCACTTTATTCAACATGGGCAAGCTTTTGGCTGCATCTTCCTTATTGTTGGTATAACCAGTGACTAAAAGATCATATTTTACATGGAATCGTTTCTTCAATCTTTCAATATTTTTTTTTGATCTGTCAAAGTCACGGGTTCTTTCATAAGCCAAGCCCAACACTTCCAAACCTTTATCCTTATTCTTGTCATAAAATTTGGATAGAAAGGCGGTCTCATCCATACAATTAGGACACCAGGAACCTAGCATCTGGAGGATTACCACCTTGTTTTTAAATTTTGGATCATCTAAAGAAACCATTTTCTTATCCAAATCCGGGAAAGTGAAATGTATCTTGGCCGCTCCTTTCTTGAGGAAAGTGAGTCCGTAAGCATCAGGCAATGAAGCCGTATCATCTTTCACAGCGGTGAAATTATCAACGGAGGAGAACCCGGAATAAAATTGACCATTGGTCATGGTGCTATCTCCTTTGATGGTGGCAGTAAATAAAAAAGCATGAGACCCATCAAATGTGGAGAGGGCCAATTGATTCCCTTCTATCATCCCTTCCAGGTAGCGATAATCACCTGTGGTGGTTAAAAATGTACCGGTGACCTTAGATTTATTTTGTACAAGCTCCCCCACGGCCATAGTGGTGTCTGTCTTGTCTCCACTGATGAATGTGGCTTTCCATCTTCCCTGAATATTTGCTATAGGCGGGCCCGCTTTCTTTTTAATCCTCCATTCTGAGTTTGACTGTGCATAAAAAGTCATCTCCTCATCTTTATCAGCTAAGTGTTTGGTCCATACCCCGCTGATCTTACCATCTTCCAGCACTCCGTTTATCTCCGAATCAAACAGAGGCATTTGAATATGAATAGAATCACCTTCATGTCTGATTTCATCAATACGGAAACGTTCGGTGCTGTTTATAATATCCATATGATAGGTACCAGAACTGTCAATTACCTTGAAATTGAAAGGAATTTCCGCACCAGATTCAGTGATGAGGGCCCCCCGCCAGATGCCTGTATCAAATTTTTTCTGTGGTTTGTCACATGCAAACATCCATAAAATGAAAAGAGGGAGCAGGGCTGTTAGGCAACTTATTTTTTTCATACGCTAAATATTCAAAAATTATACCGTATCACCTTAATATTTCGCGGGAAATGACAACTTTCTGAATTTCTGATGTGCCTTCATAAATCTGTGTGATTTTTGCGTCACGCATCAGACGCTCCACATGATATTCTTTCACAAAACCATAACCGCCATGAATTTGTACCGCTTCTATAGTGATGTTCATGGCAATGTCTGAAGCGTATAATTTTGCCATGGAACTTGCCTGGGCATAGGGGAGCTGTTGATCTTTTAACCAAGCTGCTTTCAAAACCATTAGCCTTGCGGCTTCTATTTGTGTGGCCATATCCGCCAGCTTAAAAGCGATAGCTTGATGTTCTGAAATCGGTTTTCCGAAAGTTTTACGCTCTTTAGCGTACTGTGTAGCTAATTCAAAAGCTCCGGAAGCGATTCCCAAGGCTTGCGCTGCGATCCCGATTCTTCCACCCTCCAGGGTCTTCATTGCAAATTTAAATCCGAAGCCGTCTTCTCCAATTCTGTTCTCCTTTGGCACTTTAACATCCGTAAACATCAAAGAATGCGTATCAGAACCTCTGATTCCCAGTTTATTCTCTTTTGGGCCAACCGCAAAACCTTCCGTTCCCCTTTCCACAATCAAAGCATTTATTCCGTGGCTTCCTTTCGCAGCATCTGTTTGAGCGATTACCAGATAAATTGATGCTGAACTACCATTCGTGATCCAGTTTTTGGTGCCATTCAATAAATAATGATCTCCCTTATCTATGGCGGTGGTATGTTGCGAAGTTGCATCAGAACCTGCTTCAGGTTCTGAAAGACAAAATGCTCCGATCTTCTCTCCAGAAGCCAACGGTTTTAAATATTTATTCTTTTGCTCCTCCGTACCGAAACTCTCCAATCCATAACAAACCAAGGAATTATTCACGGATACTACTACAGAAGCGGATGCATCAATCTTTGAAAGCTCCTCCATCACCAGCACATAGGAGATGGCGTCCATTCCTGCTCCGTTGTACTTCGGATCGACCATCATCCCTAAAAACCCCAGCTCCCCCATCTTCTTCACTTGTTCGGCCGGGAATTTCTGATGCTCATCACGCGCTATCACACCGGGTTTTAATTCAGTTTGAGCGAAATCCCTGGCAGCTTGCTGGATCAATAAATGTTCTTCGGAAAATTGGAAATGCATCATCTAAATTTTAGAATTGGTATTTAAGTCCTTCTTAAAAAAGGACGATCAACCAAATATAATGAATTATTATGCAAGCATAACAAATTTGAAAGCATTAGCGATGCCCCAGCAAAATTCTCTTTTCGATGGAAGTGGTGGAATATCCCTCTAAAAACGCTAGGGTTCTGACTTCTCCGCCTGATTGTAATACCTCTTTTGCCCCAACAATCTGTTCTATCGAATAGTCTGCACCTTTTACCAGGACATTTGGTTGAATCTCCCTGATTAAATGAAGAGGGGTGTCCTGATCAAACAAAATCACTGCATCCACAAAAAATAAAGCGGCTAAAACTCCGGATCTTGATTTTTCGTCATTGATTGGCCTGGTTGAACCTTTTAGTTTTTTGGTGGAGGAATCCGTATTTAAGCCCACAATGAGCTTGGTTCCCAGATCAGCAGCTCTAGACAAATAATCAATATGGCCCAAATGCAGGATGTCAAAACAACCATTTGTGAAAACTATTTTTTCATTATGTTTTTCTTTCCATTCTTTTAAAAAAACAGAAAAAGAATCTACACCCTGATGGATTTTATGCTGAAGAATTCGTCCGTTATCTCTCTTCATTGATATGATATTTATAATTGAACCCCAAAGCTAAACCTATTAACCCAAAAATGATCACCACTAATGTTTGAGAGGCATGTAAGATAGTTGCGTATTCTAAACCGGTTGATTTTGAAACACCAACCACCCTCAGGCATGCTGTCACCATAAAATGGAAAGCACCAATCCCTCCCTGGATTGGAGCCATCATGCCCAGGCTGCCCGCTATCACTGTTAGAACTGCAGCGGGCAAATCTAAATTGGCTGTACCCACGAATAATCTGAAACCAACGTAAGATGATAACACGTAAAACACCCAAATAGCTAGGGTATAAACCATAAAAAGGACAGGGCTTTTAACTCCTTTTATGGATAAAAATCCCTCTTTTAACTTGGAAAACAAATCTTTCAGTTTAGACAGTACGACATGATCGCTTTTAAATCTTCTGATAAAAAAAATGAGGATGATCACCAAACTTAAAACAACAATTGACCCTATAAACTGATCACTTTTAAAAAAAGCCAGCATATCAAGCGTTTGGAGAAAGGGGAAAAGCACAGGAGCATAAATGAATGCTGCAATAAAAATCAATAGCAAAAGCATCAATAAATCCAACATCCGTTCTGCTATCACAGTTCCAATTAAAGCTGTGAAATTCACTCGCTCTTTTTTTGCGAGTAAACCACACTTTAGTATTTCACCGGCTCTCGGCAGGATTAAATTAGTGAGATAACCCACCATCAATGCGTTGAAAACATTTAGAAATAACGGCCTTTGTTTAGCGAGAGGAATGATCATTAATTGCCAACGCAACGCTCTGAAGATATGAGAGATAAGAACTAAGATTCCTGCTGCTGCCGCCCAAATCCAGTTGGCCCTTTTTAAATCAGTGAAAAAATCTGGATTATATTGCCCTTTGAAGAGAAAATAGAGAATTGACACCCCTGTTAAGAATAATATGAAATACTTAACCGGAGAGGCGAGTTTTTTCAAATGCTTGTTATTTGATCAAGTGGTTATCCCCGTCAGGGAAAACCAATACAGGTTCATATTTTCTGGCTTCATCCATATCCATATGTGCATAAGACACAATAATGATGATATCACCAACTTGTGCCAACCTTGCGCAGGAACCATTTAAACATACGGTACCGCTTCCCCTCTCCCCTTTGATGATATAAGTCTCAAAACGGGCACCATTGTTATTATTCACCACCTGGACCTTTTCATTTGGTATCATGTTGGCGGCATCAATCAAATCCTCATCAATAGTGATGCTACCAACATAATTCAGCTCAGACTGGGTCACTTTAGCCCTGTGAATTTTTGATTTTAGTACTTCGATGATCATGATACAAAAATAACGAGTGCAAAATGATTTTTTGTTAGGGGAGCATCATATTATCTATCAACCGCGTACCGCCAACAAAGCAGGCCACCAATGCTATGGCCCCGTTTTCATCCTTCTCTGTTTTTTCCATCAGCGTGTTTTTATCACAGATTTTGAAATATTCTAATCTGAGCTTTCCGTCTCCCTGATAAAAGGAACGTGCTTTTGATTGTAATTCCTTTAAGGAGAATTGATGATAATGCTCTTTTACAAACATTAAAGATTCAAAAATAACTGTGCCCCTTTCCTTCTCTTTCCCGTTTAGCTTGGTGTTTCTGGAGCTCATCGCCAAACCGCTCCTTTCCCTTACAACCGGACAAGATACCAAATGAACCGACAATTCCAGATCATCATTCATTTTCTTAATTACCAAAAACTGCTGGTAATCCTTTTGTCCAAAAAACGCTTTATCAGGCTTAACCAAATCAAAAAGTTTATACACCACCTGTGTAACTCCTTTATAGTGACCTGGTCTGAAAGCACCCTCCAGAGTTCTGTTTAAATCACCCACCTCATAATCCCAGTGCTCATCCGCTTCATAAAGCTCCTCCACCGTGGGATGAAACAGCACATCGCATCCTTCCTGTTCCAGCAGTTGTATATCCTCAGCAATTGGTTTTGGATAGCTCTGAAGATCTTCCAGTTCATTGAACTGAGTTGGATTAACAAATATACTCACCACGGTTAAATCACAGCTTGCTTTTGATGCGCTGATCAATGACAGGTGCCCTTCGTGTAAGGCACCCATGGTTGGGACAAGGCCAATCTTAAAATCCCTTTTTCTATAACTATGCAGACAATCGAGAAGCTCTGATTTAGTTTTTGCTATTTTCAAAAGCTGAGTTTTTAACCGGCAAATTTGTATAAATACTTTTTCATTACCAAAGCATTTCATCAATTCATTGATAATTTATAAGATTATGCTTATATTTGCATCTCCAAATTTTACTTCTTAACAAAAACTTAATAAAGATTAGAGATGGGAAAAACCAAGCTTTTGTTTATCACTCATGAAATGTCGCCATTTCTAGAACTGACAAAAATTTCTAAAATAACAAGACAATTACCACAGGCAATGCAGGAAAAAGGTTTCGAAATCAGAATCCTTATGCCCCGTTTTGGTAATATCAATGAAAGAAGGAACAGGTTGCACGAAGTTATCCGGTTATCAGGAATGAACATCATCATTGAAGAGAACGATAATCCGTTGATCATTAAAGTTGCTTCTATCCCTGCGGCGAGAATGCAGGTTTACTTTTTGGATAACGAAGATTACTTTCACAGAAAGTATGTTTTTAATGATGCAAAAGGAAAATTCTATGCCGATAATGATGAAAGAGCGATTTTCTTTTGCAAAGGAGCTTTAGAGACCGTTAAAAAATTAGGATGGGCTCCGGACATTGTTCATTGCCATGGCTGGATGAGTGCTCTGATCCCTGCTTATCTTAAAACTAATTACAAAGACGATCCAACCTTTAAAGATGCAAAAATTGTTTATTCCGTATATAACAATAGCTTCTCCTCCTCTTTAGGAGAAGAGTTCTCTAAAAAAGCCTTGATCAAGGGAATGAACGCTGCTGATACAGAAGAATATCAAGCAGGTACACATACAGCGATCAATAAAGCAGCAATCAAATATGCAGACGGTGTGGTGATTGGAGATGATAATGTAGATACAGAACTGTTAAACTTTGTTAAAAAATCAGACAAAGCAGTGATGGACTATGGTTCTACATTAGATTTGGAAAATTATTACAATTTTTACCAGGAAATAGCGTCTGATGTACTAGTATCAGTTGCTTAATTATTGAAAGAAATCATATATGAGATTTATAAAATCAGGCTTATTAACTATGTTAGTAAGTCTTTTTATTTTGGGTGGATGTAAAAACCCTTCAGGTATAGGACTGGACGTTGACCCAAATGTTGCTTTAAATTCTTTGGTAAATGATACCAGCACCGTTTCCACTAAATTAATAAAACAAGATAGTGTAACTGCAAACTACACCAGCTCAAGTATATTAGCTTATTTTAAAGATCCCGTTTTCGGAACCACCACAGGTAACATTGCAGTTGCGCTAACCTTACCTTCCGCCAATTATTCATTTGGAGATAACCCTGTTATAGATTCGGCGGTTTTGGTACTCCCATTCAAAGGATTTTATGGAGATAGTTTAAATACTGATTATACTGTTGAAGTGAGGCAACTTGATGAAGTTCTTTACAATGAATCTCAAAAAACTTATTACACTGCCAAAAAATGGGCTGTGAAACCCACAGTTTTAGGAACTAAAAATTTCAAGGCTGCCTATAGGGATAGTTTAATCCTACAGGATATTATTGCCGGAAGAAAGGATACCGTAAAAAGGGTTCCGGCTCAGCTAAGAATAAAGCTTGATCCCACCTTTATAACCAATAATATTTTAAAAGCGGATTCGTCTAACCTAGCCTCCAATCTTGCGTTCAATAACTTTATAAAAGGTTTGTACATTTCTTTGAATAAAAACACCACAACTAATAATGGTGGCATCTTTTCCTTGGACACTTATACCGCGGATGCGTCAAAACTGGATCTTTTTTATAAAAAGACATCCAGCACCGGCGGAGTGGACACTACCAATGTCAGCCTTTCCATCTCCGGTTCCAACGGATTCGCAGCTTCAGAACTAAGCTGGGATCTGGACGGCACCCCTGTACAAACAGAATTGCAGAGTAACACCAATTCAAACAATAATCTTTATTTTAAGGGGCTGAGTGGGACACAAGTGAAGATCGATTTTCCGTATTTGAATAAATTAAAAGCAATAGGTTCCAACATCGCCATAAACCGGGCAGAATTGATCCTTAAAGTGGTAAATGGAACTGAAACACCATATACGCCTATTCCAAGGTTAAGAGCTTTCAGATGGGACATCGCTGAAAGACGTCAATTTTTGCCTGATGAGAATTCAAACGATCCAAGATATCTTGGAGCTGGTTATATTGGTGGATATTACGATTCCACTCATCACCAATATGTATTTAATTTCACTGGATATATCCAGGATCTTTTGAATGGTAAGACCAAAAATTACGGCACATTCATCACCACTTCCGATTTTTCGAATCCCGGAAATGCTTTAAATGAGCTTGGGAGATCAGTGACAGGGGGGGGAGCTCATATCACCTATAAAGCTCAGCTAAAAATTTACTATACGGATCTGAAATAACATAGCATTCATCATTCTGTAATGAAACTATATTTTGTAGATTAGCCAAAATCTTAAAAATATAGTTTTTTTTATGTGTGGCATAGTTGGATATATAGGTGATAAAGAAGCCTACTCAATCATCATCAAAGGTTTACACCGGTTGGAATATAGAGGATACGATAGTGCAGGGATTGCATTAATAGATCGTCAGTCTCATCTAAATATCTATAAAAAAGCAGGCAAAGTGAATCAGCTGGAGAATTTTATAGCTGATAAAGACAGTTCTGGTCAGATCGGAATGGGGCATACCCGCTGGGCTACCCATGGGGCACCTAATGACCGAAATTCCCATCCCCAACAATCAGGTGACGAACGTTTGGCCATCATCCATAATGGAATTATCGAGAATTACGGCCCGCTTAAAGAAGAGCTGGTCTCCCGTGGCCATACTTTTAAAAGTGATACGGATACAGAAGTACTCATTCATTTAATTGAAGACATTCAGAAGGAAGCCAATATCGATCTTCAGCAGGCTGTAAGGGAAGCGCTTAAGGAAGTTGTTGGTGCCTATGCCATTGTGATCATGAGCAAAGATGAGCCCGACATGCTTATTGCAGCAAGGAAAGGAAGCCCACTGGTAATTGGGGTAGGTAAGCATGAATATTTCATTGCTTCTGATGCCACTCCGATAGTAGAATACACCAAGAATGTCATTTATCTGAGTGACAACGAGATCGCTTACCTCAAGAAGGATGAATTACTGATTAAAACCATTGACAACACCGTTAAAACTCCTTATGTTCAGGAGTTGGAATTGAAACTGGAGATGCTGGAGAAAGGCGGGTATGAACACTTCATGCTCAAGGAGATTTACGAACAACCCAGATCCATTCACGACTGCATGCGTGGCCGTATTTATCCATTGGAAGGTAAATTACAATTAGGCGGCATGAATGAGTACCGGCAAAATTTCAAAAATGCTGAAAGGATCATCATTGTTGCCTGCGGAACTTCCTGGCATGCAGGTTTGGTTGGAGAATATTTAATAGAGGAATATGCCAGAACACCGGTTGAAGTTGAATACGCCTCAGAATTCCGGTACAGGAATCCCATCATTTCGGAGAAAGATATCGTTATCGCCATCTCTCAGTCTGGAGAGACTGCAGACACCATGGCGGCTATTGAATTGGCAAAAGAGAAAGGTGCAACGATCTTCGGGATTTGTAATGTGGTTGGCGCTTCCATACCTCGCTTGACGCATGCTGGAATCTATACACATGCGGGCCCTGAAATCGGAGTTGCAAGCACTAAGGCCTTCACGGCACAAGTCACTGCACTAACTTTAATGGCTTTTGAATTGGCGCAAATTAAAGGAAAAATAGCACAAAGTAAACTGGTGAATTTACTGGTCGAGTTAGAAAGAATTCCAACTTTGGTAGAAAGAGCCCTTTTATCAAATGAATTGACATTGAAAATTGCCCATCAATTTAAAGATTCGAGGAATGCACTGTTTTTGGGAAGAGGCAGTGGCTTCCCTGTTGCTTTAGAAGGTGCCCTGAAATTAAAGGAGATATCTTATATCCATGCAGAAGGCTATCCGGCTGCGGAGATGAAACATGGACCTATCGCTTTAATTGATGAAGAGATGCCCGTGGTGGTTATTGCCACAAAAAACTCCTCTTATGAAAAAGTGATATCAAATATCCAGGAAGTGAAAGCAAGAAAGGGTGTGGTAATAGCGATTGTGACAGAAGGAGACACAGAGGTGAACAAAATGGCTGATTACACTATTGAAATTCCTCATACCGACGAAGCATTTCTACCCTTGCTGGCAACCATACCACTTCAACTCTTAGCTTATCACATAGCGGTATTGCGAGGCTGCAATGTGGATCAGCCAAGAAACCTGGCTAAATCAGTCACCGTGGAATAATAAAGCTTGTTATCATTACCTTATGATTATGGTGTGTGGCGGATATAGCTTTTGTCTATATGCCTATCAATTAAACAAATCCTCATTGCTTCTTTTTTAAAGCTCATAAACCTATCTTTGCGATAGATCACAATAAGTATTTCAATTTATTTATTTAAACATTTAAAATATTAAAAACATGATAGGTATAGGAGAGAAATTCCCAAAATTCAACAAAGTTTCTGTGGTGAGTTTAGAGAAAGGAAAAGAATTCACGACCATTTCTTCAGATTCTTTAGTCAATGATGATGACCGTTGGACAGTAATGTTTTGGTGGCCAAAAGACTTCACTTTTGTATGTCCGACTGAAATAGCTGAATTCAATAATAACTATGGCGAGTTTCGCGATAGAGATACTACTTTATTGGGTGCGTCTACAGATTCTGAATTTGTTCATCTGGCCTGGAGAAACAACCATGATGATTTAAGAAATTTAAAATTCCCTATGATTGCCGATACTTCTAAATCATTGGCTGAAGATTTAGGTATTTTAGTTCCTGAGGAAAAGGTGGCCTACAGAGCAACTTTCATTATAGATCCTCAAGGCACGATCAGATGGGTAAGTGTGAATGATTTAAATGTGGGCAGAAATGTAAAAGAAGTGATTCGTGTTTTGGATGGCTTACAAACAGATGAGCTTTGCCCTTGCAATTGGGAGAAAGGCCAGGAGACCTTAACAGAAGCTTTAGAGGCTTAATAATAACATGGAGACCCTTTGCAGAATAACGTAAGGGGTTTTTTATATCCAATTTTTTCTAATGATATGATGAGTGAAATAAAAGAAACCACAGAAGAGCTATTAGCCATTTTTGGAGAGAGTTCTATAAATAATAAATCTCTCGAATTACTGAATGCGGTGGATTTTAAGTATTTGAGAGATTTGAAATTAAATTTCAACAGCACATTAACCTCGGAACACTTAAGTGAAAAAGAATGCGGGTTACTTGGCTTAAGCGTAGCCGCAAATAATCAAAATTCCATTCTGATAGAATTTTACGAAAACTATAGCCTTAAATTTGGTGCCACTGGAGATGAACTGGCAGAGGCAGTCTCTTGTGCCTCCTTGTTAGCTTCAAACAATGTTTTTTACAGGTTTAGGCATTTCACACAAAAAGAGAAGTATGCTCAAATTCCAGCCCGCATCAGAATGCAGTTGATGATGAAACCTATGACATCAAAAGAATTTTTTGAATTGATGAGCTTAACGATCTCTGCAGTGAATGGATGTGAAATGTGTGTGAATGCACACGAAGATTCCTTGATTAAATTAGGTACAAAAGAGGAAAGAATATTTGATGCGGTCAGAATTGCATCATTGGTTACCGCTACCGGGAAAATTATCTTTTAATTTTCCTATGGATTTTATAAATTTCTTATTTAATTATTTAAAATCATATAAGTTTAAAATTAGTGGTTTAAAATCTCTTGCTTAATTTTTTACAAATAAAGTGGTTAAAGTATTTGCTTTTGAACACTTTAAATGCTTAAATTAGTGTTAAGGTTAATCATCCCTCAAAGATTATATATCTTTAAGGATTAATAGGTTTTAATTGTTAATTCTAAAGCCGCTTTCAATTAAAGCGGCTTTAGTTTTTTTAAAATCTAGTGGGCATCCACAGGTAAAGCTGCATTTTTCTTAAACTTTTGCAGGTATAACAATGGAATGCAACACACCATGATGATTCCAACCAACCAATAAGCATCTAAATAAGTCATCAATAACGTTTGCTTGATCACCATTCCGTCAATTGCTTTCATTGCCGCATGCTGAGCATCTAAAAAGGTATACCCTTTTGATACAAAATTCGCAGTGAGCTGATGCAATCTCTCTGTGAAAGCTGAATTATACTCATTGATATTACTCAATAAATTGCTTCTATGTGTTGCCTGGCGAATATGAATAAGGGTGGTTAAAGCTGCGATTCCAAAAGAACCGCCTAATTGTCTTCCCATGTTATTTAACCCTGTTCCTTGTCCAATCTCTTTACCTCTCAAATCCTGAACGGCCAACATGGTCAATGGTACAAATAGGAAAGCTAACCCTAATCCTCTTATGATGAGTGGCCAAAAGAAGTCTCCAGTACCGGATGAAAGGGAGGAATTGCTCAGCATCATCAGGAAAATAAAGAACAAAATAAGCCCTAACGTAGCCATAATTTGTGCAGGTACTCCATTCTTCAGCATTTTACCTATAAAAGGCATCATAAATATGGTCGCTAAACCTCCGGGGAGTAAAATCTCCCCTGTTTGCAGAGCCGAGAACCCCAGGAGGTTTTGACAAAAGACGGGAAATATAAACACCGATCCGTAGAGTCCGAATCCCAAAATAAAACTCGTAAACATCCCTATGGAGAAACTCCGCTTCTTCAAAATATTTAAATTAACCACCGGGAATTCGGTGCTCAACTCTCTCCATAAGAATAATACAAATCCTATTACGCTGGTAATACTCAATAAAATGATGTAACCAGTTGCAAACCAATCTTCACTTTCACCTTTTTCCAAAACGGTTTGTAAACTTCCTACGGTAAGTGCTAATAGTAGAATACCCCACCAGTCCACAGGCCTGCCTTTCTCTTCTTTTGGAGTTGATTTTACGAAAAAATAAGTGGAGAAAGCGGCGATGATTCCTACCGGAATATTCACATAAAATATCCATGGCCATGAAAAATGGTCGGTGATATACCCTCCAATTGTTGGCCCTAATGTTGGACCAACGACTGCCCCTAATCCAAACATAGCGGTTGCTGTACCCACTTCTTCCGGAGGCCAGGTTTCTAATAATATGGCTTGAGCTGTTGATATCAATCCTCCACCAGCAATTCCTTGCAATATCCTGAAGGCTATGAGTTCCTCTAAACTTGTAGCGTTTCCACAAAGAAAAGAGGCAATGGTAAATATGATGATGGATGTCAAGAAATAATTCTTCCTCCCAAACTTTTCACCCAACCAGCCAGACATGGGCAAAACAATCACGTTTGCCACTGCATAACCCGTGGTGATCCAGGCGATATCTTCTAAAGTGGCACCCAAGTTTCCCTGAATTTGGGGCAGCGACACGTTCACAATCGTGGTGTCAATCAACTCCAAAAGGGAAGCTGTGATCACCGTAATGGTGATCACCCACTTTTTCAATCCTTTTTCTGCCATGATGTTTTATTCTTTGATGTGTACAGAAATATTCACACTCATTCCGGGGCGTAAAGATTTTAAGAGGTCGTTTTTATCTAATTTAATTTTGACTGGGATACGCTGAATAACTTTCACGAAGTTTCCGCTTGCATTATCCGGAGGAAGCAATGAAAATTTAGCTCCAGTTGCAGGTGAGAAGTTATAAATATGACCTGTCAAATTTGCATCAGGGAAAGCATCCACCTCCACATCCACCAGCTGTCCTTCTTTTAAATCGCCTAATTGCGTCTCTTTAAAATTGGCTGTCACATATAAGCTGCCATCATTCACGATAGAGAACAAAGATTGACCTGGTTGCACCAATTGACCAATTTGAATATTCTTTTTTGAGGCTATTCCACTTGTTGGAGCCGTGATGTTGGTATAGGATAACTGCAATTTTGCAAAATCAATATCAGAGATTTTGGAGGAGATGTTAGAATTTGCAGCACTCACTTGTGATTGACTGGTGTTTACCTGTTTTTGTGCAGCTGAATATTGCGCTTTTGCAGCTTGTAATTGTGCATCTGCAGTTTCCTTTTCGGCTTTAGCCTGATCATATTGTTGTTGGGTAATAGAACCGTCTTTGATCAGGTTTTGATAACGGGCAAAATCTTTAGCCGCTTTTACAGCTTTTGCAGATGCAGCCTCAACATTGGCTTTTGCAGTGGCTATATTAGCTGCTGTTGAACTGACCACAGTTTCGCTCACATTCACACTCGCTAACGCAGATTGTTTGCCAGCCTGAGCCTGCTCTAATTTAATTTTAAAATCCCTGTCATCCAGTTTCACTAAAAGCTCACCTTCTTTAACAGGTTGATTCTCCTCAAAATATATGGAATCCACATATCCACCTACTCTGGAAACCACGGGGCTAATATCAGCGTCAATTTGAGCATCATCGGTATCCACATGATTGCTGAAGTATATATATTCCTTAATTCCAAAAAATCCGCCAACGAGTATGATGACTCCCAGAATGATTGGGATGATTTTGTTCGATTTCTTTTTTTCTGTTGTATTTGCCATTGCTATAAGGTATGAATAAGATTTAACGAGTTAATTGTTGTCCTGATGATTTTAAGAGGTTATAATAGGCTATCTGCGCATCAGCTTTAGCTATCTCCAAATTTATCTTCGCCTGAAAGAGCTGTGTGTCTGCATCCAACCTATCGGTTATCGATGCAATGTTATTGGTATATTTTGATTGAACTATTTTATCGTTTTCAGTCGCCTGATTGATGGAGGTGCTGATGATTTCCACTTTATTAAGGGATTGCATATAATCCTGATAATTCCTGTTCACATCCAGCTTCACGTTATCTAACGAAATGCTTTTGTTGATTTCGGTTTCATGTAGTTGAATGGAAGCTTCGGCTTCTTTATTTCTATTCGTCCAAAGTGTGCTGATATTCCATGAAAGTGTCAAGCCTAAAGTCAATGGAGTGATATATTGATGCTCAGAAGGAATGAATTTTCCGCCTGGATTCACATAATAAGCTCCAAAGCCAGCTCCCAAAGTGGGCAATTTATCAGCCTTTAAAGAAAGGAGGTTCTTATCAGCTATCTGGGTGCGATAATCCATTTGTTTAAGCTCTGGCCGGTTATTGATTGCACTATCTAAATAGCTGCTGAAAGTTAAATTGTCATTTGATACGATCGCTAAAGGAGTGGTTTTGAGAATGGTGTTCTCTGACAAGCCTAAAAGAACATCAAGCGTGTAATTCACTATATTTTTATTCTTATCGATATCTAAACCGGTGAGCTCCACATTAGATCTTTGTAACTGAAGCCTCAACACATCGTTTTTAGTGACAATGCCTTGATCAAAAAACCTTTGAGACTGATGTAACTGCGTATCCAATGCGGCAAGATTCTGTTTAACCACTTCTTTACTGGCTTCCAGTTTGTAAAGATTGAGGTAAGAATTGATGATGGATAAAGTGATTTCATCTTTGTCTTTATCTACATCTAATTCTGCCACCTTTTTTAAAAGGTCAGTGCTTTCTTTAGCATATTTAAGCTTGTTGCCTGCAAAAATTAATTCCTGAACGGATAGCGTGCCTACATAAGCATCAGCACTGGAAGGCAATGTAATTGGATCGCCAGGACCCAATTGCAAAACATGGGCTGGAATTTCAGCATGATTATAAATTGCACTTGCCTTGGCTGTTGGTAAAGCCCTGTCTAAAGTTTGATTATAAACTGAAATAGCCTGTTCCACCTTCACTTGAGACAATTTCAAACTCTTGCTATTGTTCAAACCCATAGAGATAGCATCTTCCAAAGTAAGCGTTTTAACCTCCTGAGCATTAGAGATGATTGGAATGAGGAAGAAAAAAAACATGATTCCATATTTACTCACCATTTTCACCATCTGTTTAAAAAGTATTCTATTTATTGATTTGTTGATTGTATTCATGATGATTTTGTTAAATAAGCTTTGAACATTTTTTTCATATGTGCTTTAAGTCGGGGCTTCACTTCTTCATCCATCACTTTTGGATCCGTGGTGTCTTTACCAATCAGGTAGGAAGCCATTTGAGAAGAGTTGATGAGGTAAGATTTTGTCCCGAACATGGTTGCGACCAGCATATCCACATCCACTTCAACAAAACTTCCGTTGGCGATGCCGTCTAATAAAATCCTTTTAATCTCCAATGCATTTTCTGATAAAAGCAGAATGATTTTGTCTGTCACTGATGATCTTTGGCTAAGGCTCATCTCTCTGTAAATGATTTTCTGAAAACAAGAGTTAGCCATCATCTTATCCGCATAATTTTCGATGCATTTGTCTAACTTCTCTATCGAAGAGATGTTCTCATTATTCAAGGTTTGTAGTTGAAGTTTTGACTGATTTATTCTTTTTTCAAAAACTGCGAGATATAACCCCTCTTTTCCGCCGAAATAATAACTCAGCATCGCCATGTTCACACCTGCTTCTTGAGCGATGTGCCTGGTGGAAGCCCCATCAAAGCCTAATTCCGAAAAAAGCTTTTCTGCAACTTCGATGATCCAATCTTTTTTATCGTTTCTTTCCGCTGTCATTTCGGTCGCAAAATTAATTAATCGATTGATTAATTAAAATCAGAAACAGTATATTATTTATAAGTAATTGATTTTCAATGCTAAAAAATTAATCAATTGATTAACTATGACTTTAAGATGATATTAAAGGCCAATTTAGGAGATGTATATCACCCAAAAAGGAGGGAGAAAACTTCCTCCACTTTAGAGACTGTTTTTATCTCAATGGGATATTTTGCAGTGTCCAAACCTTTCTTGTTGTACTTGGAGATGAAGATTTGCTCGAAGCCCAACTTCTCAGCTTCCGCTATTCTTTGTTCAATACGGGTAACTGCCCTAATCTCACCAGAAAGTCCAACTTCTGCTGCAAAACAGGTTTTATAAGATACGGACATATCTTCATGAGAGGAGATGATGGCTGCGATCAATCCCAAATCAATACTCGGATCCTCAACGCGTATGCCTCCTGCGATATTCAAAAAAACATCTTTTGCTCCTAACCTGAATCCGCAACGTTTCTCCAAAACGGCTAAAAGCATATTCATTCTTTTGGTGTCAAAACCAGTGGCTGAACGCTGCGGTGTACCGTAAGGAGAAGTGCTCACCAGGGCCTGAGTTTCAATCAGCATAGGGCGCATTCCTTCCATAGTGGCGGATATGGTCACGCCGCTCAAAGGTTCATCTCTTTGGGAAAGCAAAATTTCGGAAGGATTGGAAACTTCCCGTAAGCCGCTGCCTTGCATTTCATAAATGCCCAATTCTGATGCAGCTCCAAATCTGTTTTTTATGGCTCTTAAAATCCGATAAACATGATGTCTGTCACCTTCAAACTGCAGCACGGTGTCAACCATATGCTCTAAAATTTTCGGACCAGCAATCATTCCATCCTTAGTGATGTGTCCGATTAAAAAAACCGGAGTGTTGGATTCTTTGGCAAAACGCAACAACTCAGCTGTGCATTCTCTAACTTGCGAAACACTTCCGGGAGTGGATTCTATATGAGCTGAATGCAGGGTTTGAATAGAATCAATGATCACTATATTTGGTTCCAATAATTCTATTTGCTTGAAGATGTTCTGCGTGGAGGTTTCTGTTAAGATATAGCAATCAGATTTTGGTTTCTCCAAAATTCTTTCGGCCCTTAACTTGATCTGCTTTTCACTCTCCTCTCCCGAAACGTAAAGTATTTTAAGATTTGGAATGGTTAAAGCCAGTTGCAGCATTAAAGTTGATTTTCCAATGCCAGGTTCACCACCAATTAAAACCAAAGAACCGCCAACCACACCACCACCTAAAACCCTATTCAATTCCTTGTCTGGAGTAACAAGGCGATGATCCTCTGTATAGACAATCTCCTGGATTTTCGCTGGTTTATTGACTCTGGAAACTGAATTTCCAACCGATTTCCAATCGGAAGAATTTTTTCCGGCTTTCTCCACCACTTCTTCTACAAAAGTATTCCACTGCTGGCAGGAAGGGCATTTGCCCAGCCATTTTGCAGATTCATAGCCGCAGCTTTGACAGAAATAGGAAGTTTTAGTTTTAGCCAAGATGGGTTTAGATTTAGATTTACGAAGTACGATTTTTATTGAGTGGTATGCAAATGAATTTTAGGATAGATAGAATTTTATTTCAGCAAGTATCATTTAATAATTATCTCACGTACTTCCTAAAAAGCAAATTATGAAAAAACTGTTAGCATCACCCATTATAATAATTATATTCTTATTTAATTCTTGTAAAAACAGCTGTTATCAAACTTATTGTACAACTGAGTTTGTTTCTATTGATGTTAAATTCGTGGATTCAAATGGAGATCCTTTAGTTGTAAAGAACTTCAAATCAGTTGTATTACGAACGCAAAAAGATATTACAGATTTAATGTATATAGACACGGTTCTTTCTAAAGGAGTATATTCTGTTGCTTCCGACGGGAACAAAAATGATGTCCATAGTTCTGATAAAGTTATTGTAACGGCAAAGAACCCTAAAAGCAATGAAGTTAAAGAAGCAGAATTTTTAATAGGAAAAGACGATTGTTCTTGCCATATCCAAAAAATATCCGGTCCTGAAGAAATAAGTTTTCAGTTTTAGAAGTTTGTGCGTAAGGGATTAAAGTGGTTAATATTTATCAATGTCTACATTATTAACAAAAAAAAGCGTGACCCCGATTTTTTATCGGGGACATGCTCTGATTAATAATTAAAATGTTTTAAAGTTTTATTTCTTCTTCTTTATTGCTCAAAAAATGGAATTCTGTAAGATGATAAGAGGAGATTTCTTTCACTTTTATCCATTGATTGTATTTGAAGAACCATTTCCATTGCTGCGAGATAAGTCCTTTTTTAATATAGGCAGCGATGTAAGGATGAACACAAAGCGTGATTCCTTTCTCTGCCTGCTCATTTAAAATGTAATCTAAATTGGCACCTATATCATCCAATAAAACAATGCTGGCTTTAATTTCACCGGTTCCATCGCAGGTTGGGCATTTTTCATTCACAACAATGTTCATCTCCGGTCTCACCCTTTGACGGGTGATTTGAACCAATCCAAATTTGCTTGGAGGAAGAATGGTGTGTTTTGCCCTGTCATGATTCATCTCTGATTTAAGATGATCAAATAAATCCTTACGGTTTGGAGCCTTGTGCATGTCAATGAAATCGACAACCACAATTCCGCCCATATCTCTTAACCTCAGCTGGCGGGCTATCTCTTTGGCGGCTTCTTTATTGACCATGAAAGCATTTTGTTCCTGGTTCTCCGGACTGGCATTCCTGTTTCCGCTGTTCACATCAATCACATGTAAAGCTTCGGTGTGTTCAACCACCAGATAAGCTCCACCAGGCAGATTAACTGTTTTACCGAAGGAGCCTTTAATCTGCTTTTCAATACCAAAATGATCGAAAATAGGTTCTTTTCCCCTATAAAGTTTAACAATGCGCTCTAATTCAGGAGAGATTTCATGTACATACGATTTTACCTCCTCATAAATTGCAGGATCATCCACATAAATATTCGTAAAATCGTCATTCAGCAGATCCCTTAAAATAGTGGATGCCCTTCCCATCTCTCCCAAAATTCGTTTGGAAGGATCAGTTGAAGGCATTTTCTTCATGAAAGTCTCCCATTTTGAAATGAGGTCTAAAAGATCCTTTTGAATCTCGGCAACTCCTTTCTTTTCTGAGACTGTTCTAATGATGACGCCAAAGTTTTTAGGCTTTATCCCTTCAACAATCTTTTTAAGCCTTGTTCTTTCTGTATTGCTCCTTATTTTTTTTGATATGGATATCACATCTGAAAATGGAACCAACACTACAAATCTTCCGGCTATGGATAAATCGGAACTTAAACGGGGACCTTTAGTGGAAATCGGTTCTTTGGCGATTTGCACAGGGATAAGCTGATTTTTTGTCAGCACACCAGAGATTTTTCCCGACTTATCAATATCAGTCTCTTTCTTAAAATGATCTAGAAGGTGATCTTTGTAAGACCCTCCACGGACTTGCTTAGCTAATTTCAACAGAGACTGAACCTGGGGCCCAAGGTCCAGGTAATGCAGAAAAGCATCCTTCTCATAGCCAACATCCACAAAAGCTGCATTTAAACCAGGCATTATCTTTTTGATACGGCCCATGTAAATATCACCAACAGCATAGCTGTTGTTGATTTGCTCTTTGTTAAGTTCTACGAGTTGCTTGTCTTGCAGTAAAGCAATAGTGACCCCATTAGGGGTGGAATTAATAATTAACTCTTTTACCAACAGCTACCTTTTTAAAAAGATCTGAAAAGACCTTTAATCAACAGAGATTGAATGAAAATAACACACAACAAAAATTTCACTTTCTTGATATAGAGAGAGTGAAATTCGATATTAAGCCGAAACTCGGCTTATTTTTTCTTGTGTCTGTTTTTTCTTAAGCGTTTTTTACGCTTATGAGTGGCCATTTTATGTCTTTTCCTTTTTTTACCGCTTGGCATAACTTTAAATTTTAAATTTTTTTTATTTATTCAATTCTTTTATTTTTCTATCCACAAAATCAGACAGACTAGGATCTGCTGCCAGCTCCTTACTTTTTTGATAAGCTAAAATAGCTTCTGGTTTCATCCCCAGGTTTTCATAACTTGTTCCAAGATAAAACCAGGCTTCGGGGGTGGGTTTTTCTGCAATAACAGTTTTAAATCTGTCCACAGCTTTTTCGAACTGTCCTGATTTCATAGAGAATAACCCCAAATTCATGTTTGCTTTTACGTTTTTAGGGTCCTCCTTTACCACACTCAGCAAGAGTTGAATCCCCTGCATAGGATTTTGAGTTCCGGTAACATAAGCTACACCTAAACCTGTTTGAGCGTCTAAACTTTTTGGATTAAGCTCCAGTGCTTTATTGTAAGCATTGATCGCTTTGTTCAGTAAACCGGCTGTTGCGGCGGTGTCTCTATAGTTCTGATAGCCGTCTGTGAACCTATCTCCGGTCACTAGCCATGCAGGATATGTTTTCTCCACCTCAGCAACCGCTTCATAGGCAAAGGCCGCTGCAGCAGGCTGGTTGACATCATCCCATTTTTGGGCGATCTGTTTTTCCACCTGCGCCAAAACCTCCCCTGATTTATTCTTCGCTTCCTCTTCCAATTTCTCAATGTCGGCGGCAAGGCTGGCATTAATCATTTGTTTGGAGAGCGTGGACACGCTTTCTGCAGATACATCCGCCATCGGTTGACCACCAGCTGTCGCTGTATTTTGCATTCCCCGGTTTCCTTTGGGCTTAACTAAACCTTTAATATCTAAACTATATAAAATAACCATCAGCACTGCTACTGAACCTATTAAAATATATTGTTTAGTTCTTAACATGATTAAGCTTTGACACTGTTTTTGTTTCCTGTCTTCACTTTATCCACAAATACTTTTGCTGGCTTAAAGCTAGGCACAAAATGCTCAGGAATGATGATTGCTGTGTTTTTTGAAATATTTCTGGCAGTCTTTTTGGCTCTTTTCTTCACTACGAAACTTCCAAATCCTCTTACATAAACATTTTCACCACTAACCATTGAGTTTTTTACCACTTTAAAAAATGCTTCCACAGTCTCCTGTACATCCACCTTCTCAATTCCTGTTTTACTTGCGATTTCTGATATAATTTCTGCCTTTGTCATTGTTCTATATTTTCTTTTATAAATTGTTTGTTATCAAAAGATTTGGGGTTGCAAAAGTATTGCTTTTTGTTGGAAATGGAAAATAATCGCTCACTTTTTTATCCATACCTTTTATAACACAACGAATTAGCATTTTTAGAGTTGTTATATTTGCAGAAATAAAAGAGATCAATGACCTTTTCAGAAGAGTTAATTGCCTGGTACAGAAAAAACAAAAGAGATTTACCATGGAGAAACACCACAGATGCCTACCTAATTTGGTTGTCAGAAATCATCCTTCAGCAAACAAGAGTGGAGCAGGGAATGCCTTATTATTTAAGATTCTCAGGCACTTACCCTGATGTGCAAAGTTTTGCTTCCGCCTCGGAAGATGATATTTTAAGGCTATGGCAAGGACTTGGGTATTATTCTCGCGGAAGGAATATGCTGAAGACCGCAAGAAAGGTGGTGAATGATTTCAATGGCGAATTTCCATTGGCTTACGCCGATTTGGTCACGCTAACCGGAATAGGTGCATATACCGCTGCAGCCATCTCCTCGTTTGCCGCAAATGAAGCCAGAGCGGTGGTGGATGGGAATGTGTACCGGCTTTTATCCAGATATTTTGGAATTGAGACGCCTATCAACTCCAATCAGGGGAAAAAAGAATTCCAGGCTATCGCTGACGAAATACTTGACCGGAAGAATCCGGCTGAGCACAATCAGGCGATGATTGAGTTTGGTGCATTGCAATGCAAACCTAAAAATCCTGCTTGTGGAACTTGTCCCTTCTTAAAATCCTGCTTTGCCTATCAGCATCAAATGGCAAATCAACTTCCGGTAAAATTAAAGAAGCTAAAGGTCAGAGAGCGCCATTTTTATTTTTTTTTAGTGATGAAGGATGATCAAATCCTGATAAAAAGAAGGGCTAACGATGATATCTGGGCCGGCTTACATGATTTGCCTTCCATTGAACTTTTAGAGGATACCGAGTTACAGAATTTGCTTAAGCATGATGATTTTAATTCCTGGTTTGATGATTCCTCCATCATTCATTCAGTTTCAGCACCTGTTAAACATATTTTAACACACCAGAGAATTTATGCCCGCTTCGCCCATATTGCAAACATCAAAGAAAAGTCAACAAATGACAAAGGATGGTTTTGGGTAAAGATCAACGACCTGCAACAATATGGACAGCCTAAATTAATTTTTGACTTCCTAAAAAAATTCCTAAATTGAATTAAAATTAAGCGAGACATGTCAGGTATAAACAAGGTTATTTTAGTTGGGCACTTAGGTAAAGACCCGGAAGTAAGGCATTTAGATGGAAATGTAACGGTAGCAAGTTTTCCCTTAGCAACTTCAGAATCATACAACAAGGACGGCAAGAGAATTGAACAGACAGAGTGGCATAACATTGTGATGTGGAGGGGCCTTGCTGATGTAGCTTCCAAATACCTGCAAAAGGGAAAACTGGTATATATAGAAGGCAAATTAAGAACACGTTCTTTTGAAGATAAGGAAGGGCACAAAAAATATAGCACAGAGGTGGTGGCCGAGAATTTTACGATGCTTGGCCGTAAAAGCGACTTTGAAAATAGCAACGGTGCTGAATCAAGCGGGCAAACATCTAAAGCAGAAACTGCAGATTTCTCTTTGGATGACAATGAAGATGATCTACCATTCTAAACCTAAATTAAAAAAGCGGCCAACCGGTCGCTTTTTTTGTTTCATGCCGGAAATTTTTCGGCAGTTCATTAAAATAAGTGATATCCGAAATCCTTAAATAAATTTAGGACGACGATGCCTCTATACAAAAGCACTAAACCCAGTGATTGCCCGTCCAACAATTAAGGAATTAATCTCTTTTGTCCCTTCGTAAGAATAGATGGCTTCTGCATCTGCAACAAAACGGGCCACATCATATTCTAATAAAATACCATTGCCACCCATCACTTCTCTCGCTTTGCTCACTATGTCTCTTGTTCTTAAAGTACAGAACACTTTTGCCAATGAAGCGTGTTCATCCGTCAGCTTTCCCTGGTCTTGTAATTTGGAAAGTTGGAAGACCATGGTTTGCATGGCAGTGACATTAGAAAGCATTTCCACCAGATGATTCTGTATCAATTGAAAAGAGGCGATGGGTTTACTGAACTGTTTACGAATCCTGGTGTATTTTAAGGCACTCTCGTAAGCTCCACGGGCCACACCCACCGCCATCCAGGCCACACCTGCCCTTGTCATCTGCAGCACCTTTGCAACGTCTTTAAAGGAATTGCAATTTTGCAGTCGATTCTCTTCTTTTACCTCACAATTCGTTAAAGTGATCAACCCATTTTGAACGATGCGGAGCGCCATTTTATCTTTAATCTTCTCTACCATGAACCCCGGTGTTCCTTTCTCCACCACAAAGCCTTTTACCTGGTTATCATCCAAATCTCTTGCCCAAATGATATTCACATCAGCGAAGGTGGCATTGCCTATCCATTTCTTTTGTCCATGGAGCACCCAGGTGTCTCCGTCTCTTTTGGCTGTTGTTGTCAATCCACCTGCTACGGCAGAACCCACTTCGGGTTCGGTTAAACCAAAAGAACCAATGAGCTCCATCTTTTGCATTTTGGGTAACCATCTTCCTTTTTGCTCATCAGACCCGCAAATGTAAACAGAACCCATAGCCAGGCCACTTTGTACCCCAAAAAAGGTGGCAATGGAGGCATCCACGCGTCCCATTTCGGCAGCGATGATTCCTTCCATGAGAAAAGAGCGGTTTGGACAGCCGTAACCTTCATAAGTTAATCCACAAATATTAAGGGAGGCCAGTTTTGGAATAATCTCCATCGGAAACTCGGCTTTAAGCCAGCATTCATTCACGATGGGTTTTATCTCTTTCTCTAAAAAGGATCTCACTTTCAATTGTAAGACCCGGTCTTCATCAGAAAGTGAGGCTGACAAATCATAAAAATCGCCATTGATATGTGGCAAATCTTTAGGTGTTTTGGCCGTACCTTTCATCATTTTTTGAAGGCCTTGTAATTGGCCGTCATCTAAATGACCTAATGCCGTCATCATCTCCTGTAAATCAACTTTTTTTGATAGGGCCTCTAACTGCCCAAAATCTATATTTTTTAAAAGGGAGTATCCATTACTTAATTTTGAGAATATATTTGACATGTGTTTTTTTATTGGTTGTTTCTAAAATACAATTATTATTTCTAACGGACTTGATTGAAATGATAAGGAATGAAGAAATACTGGGAATTGAAGTGGATATGTTATTTAGGAATTGAAGTACCTGCCTGCGGCAGGAAGGAATGAACGGAAAGCCCCGGGTACCAAAAACAAAAAAAGCGGCTTCGGCCGCTTTGATTAATTATTTTATCTCCCGCCTGGGGGGCAGTTCTCTTTTAAGAATTTAGTGTAGGTAAGGGCCAGGTGTTTGCTGGTTCCCGCACCTTCAGAGATGCTGTGTGTTCTGTTAGGATAGCTCATCAGCTGGAAAGTTTTTCCGTATTTGATGAGCTGATTGATCATCTGCTCTGCATTATTGTAATGCACATTGTCATCACCAGTTCCGTGAACCAGCAATAAATTCCCCTGTAGGTTTTTAGCATGAGCCAACGGAGAATTATCGACGAAATAATGTCTGTCCTCTGGCAATAATCCCATATAACGTTCCTGGTAAATGTTATCATAATTCAGTTGGTTATCCACTGCGGCTACAGATATTCCGGTTTTGTAAATTTCCGGATATTGCATCAGGAGGTTTAAAGTGGATGAACCGCCACCGCTCCAGCCCCAAACAGCAACTCTTGAGGAATCAACGAAATCCCATTTCAAAATCTCCTTGGCAGCCATTGCCTGATCACGGATATTGATATCTCCGATTTTGTGGTAAATGGATTTACGCCATTCACGGCCTTTTGGAGCGGGGGAGCCACGACCATCAACAGACATATAAATGTATCCGTCAGCAGCCATATCGCCTATATATAGTCTGTTGAAGCCAGCTCCAAATCTATCCATCACAGTTTGTGATGCAGGTTCGCCGTAAACGTAAAAAACCACCGGGTATTTTTTTGAGGGGTCAAAATTCTCAGGTTTGATCATCCAGCCGTCCATATCTATTCCATCTTGTGTCTTCACTTTAAAGAACTCCACTTTTGGCATTGTAAAGCTTTTAGCTCTGGGACTCTCCTCGCCTCCGCTTAATCTTTTATGAGCAGGTAAAGAAACTACATCACTAATAGGGAATACAGTTGCACTGGAATAATTATGAAATGCCAGTTTTCCGTTTGGAGAGCTATCATAACTATGTGTCCCGCTTTCGTTAGCAGGAGTGAGTCTTATCGCTTTGCCACCTTTTAAGGGAGCCCAATAAAGGTATTGTTGAGTGGCATTGTCTGGCGATGCCATAAAATAAAGGTTTCCTCCTTTTTCATCCACCAAATTCAATTCGATGGCATCATAGTCTCCCGGAGTGAGTAGCGTTTCCTTGCCGTCCAAACCAATTGCATAAATATGTCTCCAGCCGTCTTTCTCGCTCAGCCAAATGAATTTTTTTCCTCCATCAATCCAGGTCCAGCCGATGGCCTCTGCTTTGGCATCCACCCAAGCCTTATCTGTTTCGCTGTAGATGGTTTTTGCACTTCCATCAGCAACATTCAATAGCATGATTTTACTTTCATTCTGACGACGGTTTAGCTGCTGTATGATGAGTTGAGAAGAATTATTGGCCCATTCCATCCTCGGAATATAATGTTGGATAGCATCTCCGGGCACATTCATCCATTTGGTTGCTGCGGTGGCGATATTCACCACGCCCACTTTGCAGGAGCTCGGGTCTTCACCAACCACCGGATATTCTACAGGAACGGTGTAAGGATATAAAGAATCCGTGGTGTTCAGCATTAAATAGTTTTTGATCTTGCGGGCATCAATTTGCCAGTAGGCGATGGATTTGCTATCAGGAGACCAGCGGAAACCATCACGGCAATCGAACTCCTCTTCGTAAACCCAGTCGAAAGTTCCATTGATTAAACGCAAAGTTCCATCAGTGGTTAAAGCTTTGGTTTCACCGCTCGCCAGATCCTCCACATATAAATTATGACCGCTTACATAAGCCACTTTTTTAGCGTCGGGGGAGAATTTGGCGAACATCAGGGAAGCTTCCGGCTTGTCTTTTCCCATTTGCTTTAAAGTTTTGGCATTCAAATCGTAAACCCAGAAATCTCCACGGGTGTCATAACGCCAAACTTTTTTGGTGTTGGTGTTGATGAGCACTTTCTGATTTCCACCGGCAAAAGCGAAACGTTTCACATCCAAGACTTTTCCTCCCTCAGGAGTGAGCATTTCTTTCGAGATGAGTACTGCGGTTTTTGAAGGATTTAAGGCATCTTTTTGAATGATGTCACCACCCTCAACCTCCATGATTTTATTGCCATCGGTTGACCAGTAGGTCTCCTGGCCCCATTGGGCGAATGCACCAAATGAAAAGCAGATGAAAGAAGCAAAGAGCAATAGTTTTTTTGTTGAGGGGTCTTTTATGATCATATTTTAGATATTTTAATCTTTATTTATTAATAATATAAGGGGTTTTATAGACCGTTTACTTTCCTAAATATTCCTTTATTGATGTCATCTATATTAAAGTTTACCAAAATCCCTAATTTTAATTCTGTGATTTTCAAATAGGTTAGCAATTGTTTATGATGTACTTTTGATAAGGTTTCAACCGATTTCACTTCAATGATTACTTTATTTTCTACTAATAGATCTAATCTGAAGCCGGTTTCTAACTCTACATTTTCGTAATATACAGGAACTGGTTCTTCTATTTTTACAATTAAATTCTCTTTTTTTAATTCATGGCGTAAGGCCAACACATAAACTGACTCTAAAAGACCTGGACCAAGATTGTTGTAAACCTTGTAAATGGCACCTCTTATTTTAAAAGATATATCATTCTCGGTCATTGTGGTTTCATTTAATTTTATAGGATTTTTTATTCTTTATTCAGCAGATTTTTTGTCAGACTGATTAGTCTTGATCTGTGAAATCTACGGGTTTTTTTTGTTTTATTTCTCACTTTGAAAGCATATATTCTATTTATTCCCCGCAGATTTATTGATCTCCGCAGATGTTTTTGTCAGACTGCTCAGCGGCTGTCTGTGAAATCTGCGGGAGATTTTTTTATTCAACTCATTTTTATAAGCATGTATTCTATTTATTCCCCGCAGATTTATTGATCTCCGCAGATGTTTTTGTCAGACTGCTCAGCCTTTGTCTGTGAAATCTGCGGGAGATTTTTTTATTCAACTCACTTTTATAAGCATGTATTCTATTTATTCCCCGCAGATTTATTGATCTCCACAGATGTTTTTGTCAGACTGCTCAGCGGCTGTCTGTGAAATCTGCGGGAGGTTTTTTTATTTCAACTCACTTTTATAAGCATGTATTCTATTTATTCCCCGCAGATTTATTGATCTCCGCAGATGTTTTTAATTGCATAATTTACATATTCTGTGTTAATCTGCTTAAGAATTTGATTATTCAACACCACTCACTCTAGTCGGCGTATCTTTTCCTTCCACAATAGAAGTGGAGCTGATGGCGATGGCTTTGATGATTTCGGTGATGTTGCCAATATCCATCGTTTCAAATTCATCATTTACGGAGTGATATAGTTTATCCGTGTCTATTTGATCTGAAGAGATGGTGTGGGCCGGAACGCCTAACCTGGCCAATGTCGCATTATCAGAACGGAAGAATAAATTCTCTTTTGGATAGGGATCAGGATAAAACTTAAAATCACTTCCTTCCAGATTATTTTGCAGGATTTTGCCAAAATCAGAGCGTTCATAACCGGTAATAAAAGCATTGTTTTTCCCAAACCTTGATTCTTTTCCAATCATTTCGATATTGAACATCGCGATCGTTTCATCAGGGTTTAATTGTTTGGAGAAATATTGAGAACCATAACCACCAATCTCCTCGGCTGTGAAAGCCACAAAAATGATGGTGCGTTCATTATCTTTCTTTTTGGAGAAGTATTTCGCCAATTCAATCACTGCGGTGGTTCCGGAGGCGTCATCATCAGCTCCATTGGCTATAGAATCCTGACCAACAGGTTTAATGATGCCTAAGTGGTCGTAATGACCACTAAAGACCACGTATTCGTTGGGTTTTGATTTGCCAAGTAAAACACCCACCACATTAAACAACTGAGTGGAATTAATAGTGTTTGTGAAGGTAGCATTTATAGTTTTCACTTCCTGATTCCCTAAAACGAATAATTTGGAAGATGATTTATTTGAACTGATACCTTTGCCTCCTCTACTCAAAAAGGATTTCACTCTTTTAAATGAAGCAGCTTGAGAAGGATCAACCATGACTAATAAATCATCATCGTTTTGCAAATAGCCTTGGAATTTTCCGAGGAAATTGTCGTCTTTACCAACAATTTCTATTTTTGGTGGGACGGTCCATTTCACTTCTTTTTCGGTTGATGAAAGCGCATAATTTTCATGATCAACTTCAGCACCATCAATCATCAATTCACCACCCGAGAACTTGCTTTGCAACAATTCAAAACTTTGGCGGTAAGTTTTTAAATCACCAAAATATTTTAATCCTGTTTCTTTAAATTCTGAGGATATGAAATCAGCAGCTTTGCCAATTTCATCAGGTTTCAGGGCACTTCTGCCCATCATATCATCTGCTGATAATGTTTTAATCACTCTTGATACTTCTTCCTGATTGATTTTAGAAATCAAATTCTTTTGAGAAGTACAAGATTGTACCATCATCAAAGTTGCAGAAACGCTCGCTATTAAGCCTATTTTCATTTTTTTAACTATAAGAGCTTGTTAAGAAGCTGTTTAAAATTTAATCAATATTTCATCATTTTAATTCCCAGCCTTAGAGCTTAACCAGCTTTTCCTGAAAGCTTCCATTTCCGGCGTCACTTCCATATCGGCACTTTCATAAGAAATTACTTCCAGCTGTGGATCATTCACAAGCCTTAGGTTGGTGGTTAATTGCTCCCCATTTCTTTCGAAAGTCACAGTGATCATCTCTCCAGGTTTTTTATCCTTTAGAAATTCGTTGATTGCAGACTCCTCATTGATTTGCGTGTCGTTTAATTTTAAAATGGCATCACCGCTGTCCATGCCCGAAACATATAATGGTGTGCCTTTAATGGTAGGGGAGGAGATCAAAACCTTCCCGTCTTTGGTGTCCGTTCTTATATCTCCCATCCAGGCCCCATCAGGATTTGATCGCCTGAAAAGGTAACCGGCCTTTGCCAAAAGTTTTGCATAATCTGCTTTCTCTGAGCCATAAATGTATTGACTGAAAAAATTCTTGGCGAAATCCACACTGTGGGTCAATTCTGCCAAAACTTTCTCTAAATCTGAAATTTGATAAGCGATTTCTGTTTTGCCATAGGCTTTCCAAACCGCCTGCATGTAATCATCCAAAGTGGAGTTGAACTGGCTTCTCAAAGTAAGGTCAAGCGCCAGTGCCGTGATGTCTCCGTAAATATAGTAGGAACTAAAAATATTGCTGTTGTTGGTTTGATCAATTGCGACACCTGCATCCACAAAAACAGCTCTTTGGCTCATGAAAATCGGTGAATGTTCCTTCGCTCCGGGAGCATTCAAAACAGCATTAAGGTAATTGCCCTGAGTGGCGCAAAATTCGTCATCAGTTTTTAAACCTGCTCTTTTTAACAAGAGATTTCCATAATATTGAGTGAAGCCTTCTGCAAACCATAAACCATCACTCATGTTGGCTTTTTCAAAATTGAAGGGCTCTATAGTTTTAGGGCGTATGCGCTCCACATTCCAGGAATGGAAATATTCATGAGCCACTGTGCTTAAAACTCCATTTTCAGATTGATCTAAACTCGCTCCTTTACTGGTGATGATGGTGGAATTTCTATGTTCCATACCATCACCGGAGTTGGTGGGCAAAACATCAATCAGAAAGCGATATTGGCCATAATCATATTTTGGGAACTCTTTATAAACAGCTTTGGCTTCATTGACCACCTTTTTCACTTTGCTTTCAAAATCAGAAAGTGCATTTTCAGATGAAGCACCATGGTAAACAATACTTACCTCTTGTTTTAATCCATCAGGATTTTGAACCTCCCAGGTCTTCCATTGATAATTGGATAATTCAATAGGGCTATCCATGAAATATTGTAGGTTTGGGGCATCATAAAATCCATCCTGAGGATTCAATTGAGTGGCCACCTTCCAGCTGGCAGGAAGAATGAACTTTACCTCCATTGGCCGATCCTGCAATGCAGGAGCCCACATAAAAGTGGCCGGCATATTTAAATGAGCATGACGCGTGTCAATCCCTACATAGGTTCCGTCCACCCAATTCCCGAAAAGTGTATAGGTGATTTTTAACTTGGATTGATGTTCAGGAACGTCATAAACATCGCCTTCGATCTGCTGAATGAGGATCTCTTTTCCATCCGCATCAAATGCGTGAACATCATACACATTCTTGCCAAACTCATGAGTGGCGTATCGGCCCGGCGAAGAGCGGCTCATCCTGACTTTGAAATCTCCGTCCGGAACTTGTGGAACGTACATGGTGATGAAAGCCTCGTGATGAACTGCATTCTCAAAAGAAATAGTGTACTGAATGGGCTCCTGTGCTGATAAAGATTTAGATAGTCCAAAAATAAACGCCAAAGAAACTAATCTCTTCATATAAAAATGATTATTGTTAAAAATTGAAATTAATACAATTTCTATAAAAGGAAATGTAAACAATTTGTGGCACTTAATAAATTAATCTCACAAATTTGAAGTCATCTACTCCGATTTTTGGACAGCCAGCGCTTTATCTCCAAATTCGTGGTAAAGCGTTCGGGAAGGAAATGCAAAATCTGCTCCTGCATTCAAAACAATATCCATCACTTTGTAATTGATCTCCTCTTTAATTTTCATATAGACTGCATATTCTACAATCTCTATGTAGTATAACACCATGATGTCTAGGGAAGAGGCTCCAAAAGCATCAAAAATAACCAGGGTATCGTTGCTGGTGGTGGGATAGGCATTGATGAAAGTGGTGATTTCCTCGCATACTTTTTTGATGGCATCCGGTGGAGTGCCATATAAAACCCCGATATTGAATTTTACCCTCCTCAGGTTTCTTAAAGTAAGATTCTCCAGCGGACTGTCAATCATCTTTTTATTAGGGATAACTACACGTGTCTTGTCCAGGGTTCTTAAAACGGTGCTCCTGAAACCCACTTTTTCAATCACTCCATCGTAATCAGCCACATGCACCAAATCTCCAACAATGAAAGGTTTATCAGCAAAAATGGTAAAAGAACCCAGGAGGTTTTGCAGGGTGTCCTGAGCGGCCAGCGCAATAGCCAAGCCGCCAATCCCCAAACCTGCTATGATAGTTGCCACATTCATGTTAAAAACCACGCCCATCACTACAAAAACGCCAAAGATGATGGTCACTATCTTACCGAGTTCCCTCATGAACGGAACCAGCTGATCATCCATTTTAGATTCGGTTAAACTGGCTCTATATTCAAAAACATGGGATATAAAATCAATTACCCGTAATAAGATTCTAAAAGCAGAGAAGATGATAAGGAACAGGAAGATTTTATCCAAAACCTCGATGATGGTGATCGTGTAAAGTGCGCCATTGATGGTTCTTTTAAATATCACCAGTCCCAAAGGATAATCCAACTGGTTGATGGCGGCATAAAAAATGATCACGGTGATCAGGAATTCAATGGGTTTCAACAAAAGCTCCTTGAACTTCAGCAATTTGACTTCCTTGGTCATTCTCTTGAAAAAGACGAATAATAACTTACTTAACAGATTAGAGACGACTCTTTTTAAAATCAGCCCGATGATGATGATGCTTACAAAAAGAAGGTAATTCAGGAGGGGGTTACCCCAAAACACCTGATCAAGAAATTTGATGTCCATTAGATTTACTGTTGAAACTAAGCGAAGTTAGATTTTTTTAAACTGCTATAAAACAAAAAACCTCCCGATGATCATCGGAAGGCTGCTCCATATAAAAAATAATTATACTCTTTTTGATTTGATACGAGCTGCTTTACCAGTAAGCTCACGCAAGTAGAACAATTTAGCTCTACGCACTTTACCAACGTTGTTCACTTCAATTTTCGCAATGTTAGGGGAGTTAACCGGGAAGATACGCTCAACACCGATGCTGTTTGACATTTTACGAACCGTAAAAGTCTCCGTTGCATTACGGCTGTTTCTTTGAATAACCACGCCCTGATAAACCTGGATACGTTCTTTATTTCCTTCGCGGATTTTATAGTGAACGCTAATCGTATCTCCAGCCTTAAATGCAGGAAAAGTTGTTTTCACTATGGTCTGATCTTCTACAAATTTTACTAAATCCATGATTTCTTGCGATTTAAACGATAAAAAAATGATCATCGCCTCCCTAAATTTCGGAGTGCAATATTAGGGAATAATTTTTATAAATAAAAACGAAATTTAAAATTCGATTAAATAGCTTACCCAATTAATTTTTGATGATCTCTATATAATCCCGATAATTCATGATCAAATTCAAAGAAAAACATTTGTAAATCATTCCAACAAATCCGGACGTCTTTCCTGCGTACGCTTTAAAGCTTCATCATGTCGCCAATTTTCAATCTTCACCTGGTTTCCGCTCAATAAAATATCCGGCACTTTATGTCCATTCCAATCTGCCGGCCTAGTGTAAACCGGTGCATCTAACAATTCTCCCTGGAAAGAATCTGACAAAGCCGAAGTTTCATCATTCAAAACACCCGGAATCAATCTTATCACCGCATCCACCACAATAGCTGCAGGAAGCTCTCCACCAGATAGCACATAATCGCCAACAGAAATCTCCCTGGTCACAAAAATCTCCCTGATGCGTTGATCAATCCCTTTATAATGCCCACAAAGAATCATGATGTTCTCTTTCCCTGAAAGCTCATTCGCCATCTCCTGGTTCAGCGTTTGCCCATCAGGCGACATGAAAATAATTTCATCATAATCTCTTTCAGATTTCAATTTCTCTATACAAGCTGCAAAAGGAGCAATCTGCATGACCATCCCGCTTCCACCACCATAAGGGTAATCGTCCACACTTTTTTGCTTGTTGGCAGCGTATTCCCTCAAGTTGTGGACATGAATCTCTGCAATCCCTTTCTTTTGCGCCCGTTGCAAAATGGAATGAGCAAATGGACTTTCCAATAAGCCAGGTAAAACAGTGATGATATCGAAACGCATAGTTAAATTTACGATTATGGTTATTGATTTGGGCGTTTTAATCCCGATAAAAATCGGGACAGGCTAGGTCTTTCGCTCATACCTACCAGACAGGCAGGCAGGTGCTACAATCCTTAAAACTTACCCCGCTCCTGCAAATTTACCTAATCCAGGTAAAGGGCTAAAAGTCCATCGGGTAAATCAAAACTGATTTTTTTCTTCTTCCTGTCAATCTCAGTGATGAAGGCTTCATTTAAGGGAATCAAAACATCTTTCTCTCTATAGTTGATGGTGGCCAAAAACTGCTGAGGATATTCCCTTACCTCCAAAATCTCTCCTAAAACTCCATTTTGAGCATCATTCGCTGTAAAACCCACCAAATCTGTAAAATGGAATTCTCCTTTGTCCCTTTTGGGCTTCAGCCTGTTGGGGAGAAATATTCTCTTTTTGGTAAGTGGTTGGGCCTTGTCAATATGATCTATATCTTCAAAATTGAAATAGCCCACTTGCGCCATCGGAATTTTATAGTTTGCCACAAAAAAAGGGACCAATTTGTTATTGATCTCCACAAAAACTGATTTTATCTTTAACTGCTCGGGTTCATCAAAACTAAAGGAAACCTGCACTTCACCTTTTAAGCCACGTGTTTTAGATATATAACCAATCTCAAAGCAATCTTCAAAAGTCATCCAAAAATTAATTTGGGCAAAAATACAATTTCATGTGGTATTATTCAGCCAATTCCAAGCTCTCCCAAGTTTCTTTACGATAATAGTTGAAAGCCACACTCGCTAAAATGGTCATTATAGCTGCGGCAACCCATATCACCATCTCCCATTTTGCAGCATAATAGTGCAGGAAACCTAAACCCACCGGAATGGCCATGATCAAGAAGGTAAGAAACATTTTACCGCCTTTGTTTACATTCACGGGCTGGGAAAATGGGAATCCTTTGACCTGAAAAAGCGCGACTAAAATTCCGAACATCACCCCGACTGCAAAGGCTAGGATCAAATCATTCACCACTGCAGGTCCCCAAAAAGTTAAGCTGAAGACGGCAATTAAAATATAATATGGGACATAATATTTCAGCATCACAGCCTTAAACATTCCGGCTAAAATCCTTCCAGGTTGCTGGTGCGGGGTGGTAAAGAAGATCCAGGAGGCTTTATATTTCTCACTCATGCTGATGTGCTGTAACACGGTGGTAAGTACAAAACTGGTAAGGTACATTAATAATATGTACATTCTTCCTTCACGCATGGTTGCCCAGTTAGCGGCAAAGCTCCCTTTTTTGTTCATAAATCCAAAATAAAGAAAGTATACGGGTACATACGCAAAAGCAGGATAAACCTTCACTTTAAAATCGCGGTAACGCGAGGAAAGTAACCATGTAAGCTTAAACCCGGCATTTTCAACCGGATGAGGAGCGATATGTTTTGCAATAGTATTCATCAAACCTCGTGACGCACCTTTCCCTTCAGAGGATATCACTGTGCCATCATCCCCGCTGCTGCTGATGGAGGATAGTTTTTGGTTGAAACCAGGAGCCAGAACTTTCACTACCAACAACATACAAATCACTGGTGAAACAATAGCCAGGAGACCGTAAATTACAGTGAGTGTTCCGGTAGATTTAAAATTAACCGCCATTTCATGCAATGCAGCAATCCAAACCGGTGGTACAATTCCAAGAAATCTATAGCTCATTAAATCAAAACCTTCCAGCGTGCTGGCACTGACTAATCTTGGCAGGGTGTAATAAGCTGCAAAGATCAAAACAGAAAAAACGATTTGAAAGTAAGAGATGAAATCCTTGAATTTTTGCGGGCTCGTGATTTTGAGCACCAAAAGGTAAATGATGTTCACCAAAAAAATGCTCAGCACCGTAGCTATGAAAACTTCTATGATAAAAACCAAACCGGCTATTGGTCCTTCTAAAATGGAGGTAAGTATAATTCCTGAAATAGATATGGCTAAAGCCATTTTTGCGGTATGAATTCCAATATGCAGAATTCTGGAAACAGTGAAAGTACTGTCGGAGACTGGTCTTGGCAGAATGATATAATTATCCCGCACATCTATCAGTACACTGGTGAAATCAGAAATCAGGGTAATGGCCAGCATCACCATGAAAGCTGAAAAGTAAATGGTGTGACCTACATAAGGTTGCTTTACCGTGGCTAAAATGATGGCAAAGAACGCTCCTGTAATGAATAAAAAGAACATCGTGAGCCAGCTGGAATGGTTCACTTCCTTCTTTTTCTTTTTCTGCTTTTGTTGAGTGTAAACATTAGGTCTGCGATCGTCCATTTTCATCTTAGTGCTTAAGATGATACGTAGCTGCTCCGGGTTCACGCCAAAACGAATGAAAACAGGCCTAAAAAGAAGAACTAAATTAATGAGGTATCTGTTTAGCATATTTTTAGTTCAAAGCATTTAAAACATCATTGGCCTCTCTGCTGGATTCTTCTTTACCCGTAAGCTTTGCAAATATCCTTTCCAAAGTCTGATCTCCTCCGGCTTTTAATTCCTCGAAAGAGCCATCAGCTACGATCTCTCCATTGTTGATCAAAAGAATACGGTCAGAAACCTTCTCCACCACATCCATCATGTGGGAACAATAGAAAATGGTCTTGCCTTCCTTGGCCAACAAGGCAATCAACTCTTTCACCATGATCACGGCATTGGCGTCCAAACCTGACAAAGGCTCATCCAATACGATGATTTTAGGGTTATGGATGATCCCCGATATGAGCAACACTTTTTGACGCATTCCTTTAGAGAAGGTATCCATACGCTGGTCGGCATTACCGCCAATTCCAAAAGCAGTCAAAAGTTTCATCGCTCTTTCTCCAATTTGATCTTCCTTCATTCCATATAATTTGCCTACAAAATCCAGGTATTCCAATGGAGTGAGCACCTCATAGATCTCCGCATTTTCCGGCACATATCCAATCTGGCTTTTGATAGCTAGGATATCATCCTTGATATTTTGGTCATAAAGAAAAACGTCTCCTTCAAAATCACTGATCAAACCGGTCAACACTTTAACGGTGGTTGATTTTCCTGCCCCATTCGGTCCAATGTAACCAATTACCTGACCGGGATAAACTTCCAGATTGATCCCTTTAAGAACTTGTTTATCTCCATAGCTTTTTCTCAAATTTCTGATGCTGATGACAGGTGTTGGTGTTAATTCCATGCTGGTTAGATTTTAAAACGGTGATGATGTTACTGATGTTGAAGTTGATGCTTTAAAATTAATTTAAAATCGATGAATATTTACAGGATGATGTATTTAACCTGTGTTGTTTATTGTTTTTATTCCAAAAAATCGACCTCTAAACAAAAAAAATTCAATAGCTTTAAGAGAATGTTTCCAAATGTAGGTTTTTACGGGGTTGAGAGACTGCATGAAGGAAATATAAAGGCTGCATCACACAGGATGATTAACACAATAATATTTCAGTTAATAAAACATTAAATTGTTGGTACAATTTGTACCGGTGATTTTCTTTTCGTATTTTTATTAAAACGTAAAAAAAATCGGGAATGATGATAGAATGAACGTTAAAATAATTGAGACCTCCACTGCCGAAAGAATTAGTGCGTTGATAAAAAAAGGAATGATTTCCGAAATGCCCTCTATTCAGCAGGGATGGAGATTTAACTTTGATAAAGAGCTTAGAAAGTTACCCGGAGCTATTGGATATCTTTTAGTTACAGAAGAAACACCCGATGTTATAGAAGGATGCATGATTTTTATGCTGAACAAAAAGATGATTCCCTATATGGCTTATGTCGAGGTTGCACCACACAATAAAAATGACAAAAAGGGATACGATCATATGGCGGGATGTTTGATTGCATTTGCCTATCAACAAAGTATAATATATGGTAAAGACCATTTTAGCGGAATGCTGTTTTTTGATGTAATGGAAGAAAACAAAGCTGATGAGATGAAACTGATGACCTTATACTCCTCTAAATATCATGCTAAACGTTGGGATGACACTACAATGGTCATTATGGATGAAGATGGGGAAGCCCTTGTAAGGGAATACCTGGATAATAACAAATAAAAAAGTTATACAAAATGAAAGAACCGGTATGAGTGCTAAAAGAAACAGTAAAAAAAAGGTGGTTGATATCACCATTCGCCCAAACGATGGAAGCGTGTGGAGCCAGGAAAAAACAGAAAAAATAACAGCTTTAGCTAACGTTCAACACAACCAGCGCAATCTGGAACGTATTCGTAAGAATGCCATGTCGGCTGTCCGTTACCAAATGGAAGAATATGTGCGGGACGAAGATATCACTCTGGAAAAGTTGCGTACAATTGAAGATTTTGTAAGAGATTTCTTAAAAGTATTAGGTCTTAAAAAAGGCGAGTTTGCAAGATATATTGATATAGACGACTCAAATCTGAATAAGTATTACAGAAGCGACAGGCGTTTCAATACTACACTTGCCCTCAAGTTTTCACATTTTTTCCATACTCCTGCAGACTTATGGCTGAAAGTTCAGATTAAAAATGAACTATTGGAACTCCAAAAGGAAAAAAAAGCAGAAGAAAGATATAAGAAATATGATTACGAAAAAGTATTGCAATTAGCCTACTAATACCATTAAAACAGAAAAAAACCAAATTGACACTTATATGGTTTTAGTGGATTTCCCTGACCAGTTGAAAACCAATTACGGCACCAGATTAGATTTTAAAGCCGAGGCCAAAGGAACTGCTGAAATCATTACGAATGACAGAAGACTTATTGAAAGATTATTTGATAATTTAAAATATGTAATGGAAAAGTGATAGGTAACCTGTCCCTTACTTTATTATCTTATGGTATATGTAGCTTGAATTTAAAAGGATAAGGAGAATTACAATATACCCTATAGCGGAAAGAATACTGGAAATTATTTTACTGAAATAGTCGTCTCTAATAATTTTAGAGATTTGGAAATGGATAAATCCATTAAAATCCCTGTTTCATATAGCCCATGGTTAAACCATGGGCTATATTTATTTCAGGCTCCCTTTTTCAGCTTACCTTTATA
Source organism: Pelobium sp. (assembly GCA_965218985.1). Taxonomy (GTDB): domain Bacteria; phylum Bacteroidota; class Bacteroidia; order Sphingobacteriales; family Sphingobacteriaceae; genus Pseudopedobacter. The sequence continues at coordinate 2,155,534 of CBDCMP010000007.1, read as the reverse complement.
GGATTTTTTGAATTTCTCATACCTGGGAATGGATACACCGCTCACATATGGGTTTCCTCTTCCTTTACCTTCGCTGATGTAGTTTTGATGATATTCTTCTGCTCTGTAAAAAGCATCCAATTTTTTTAATTCTGTAACCAAAGGTTTTGCAAACCTATCTGATGCACTTATGCTCTTGATTTCATTCATCGCCATCTGTTTCTCTGCATCTGTTTGATAAAACAAAATGGAACGGTAAGATGAACCCCTATCTGGTCCCTGTTGGTTTGGTGTGGTGGGATCATGGGAGGCAAAGAAAACCTTTACCAGCTCCTCATAACTCACTACTTTTGGGTCATAATAAACCAAAACACTTTCTGCATGTCCAGTGGTCTCCGTGTTTACCAACTCATAGGTTGGGTCTGGAACATTCCCTCCGGCATATCCGGAAACTGCGGAATCCACACCTTCAACAGCCTCAAAAATATGCTCAGAGCACCAGAAACATCCTTCAGCGAAAGCTGCTATGGCTTTTCCTTTTGGAGCCACCAGTTTCACGGCGTTGTTTGCACTTTTCCCTCCAGTTTGTCCATTGCTGCATGAGGAGATCAATAAGGCAAGTACACTAATACTTAATAATTTCAAATATTTATTCATGATGATTTCTTTTGCAATTTGTCTTTATAAGAACGAAATCCTTACAGCGATAGTTGTTGATGAATTGTCATGCTGCAATTACCCTGCCCAGCTTTCACGATCCAAACTTCTGAAATGGATGGCTTCAGCCAGGTGCTCCATCCCAATCTCTTCACTTTCAGCTAAATCTGCAATGGTGCGGGCCACTTTTAAAATCCTGTCGTAAGCCCTTGCAGATAAACCTAATTTCTCCATTGCTTTCTTTAATAATTGTTGTCCAGCATCAGATATTTTACAGATGTTTCTCACCATTTGGGGACTCATTTGTGCATTACAGTAGATGTTATCATTCTCCGCAAAACGGTTCTCCTGCATTTGTCGAGCTTTAATCACACGTTCCCTAATCACTTCACTTCGCTCGGTTTTTCTTTCAGAAGACAACTCATCAAAATTAACCGGAGTGACTTCCACATGTAAATCAATGCGGTCCAAGAGTGGTCCGCTCACTCTGCTTAAATATTTTTGAACCACCCCAGGTCCACAAACGCATTCTTTCTCGGGATGGTTATAGTAACCGCATGGACAAGGATTCATTGCCGCCACCAGCATAAAACTTGCAGGATAATCCACCGACATCCTTGCTCTTGCAATGGTGACTCTTCTTTCTTCCAGAGGTTGTCTCATCACTTCCAAAACCGTTCTTTTGAATTCCGGCAATTCATCTAAAAATAAAACACCGTTATGAGCCAATGATATTTCTCCGGGCTGAGGATTTCCTCCGCCGCCAACTAAAGCGACATCAGATACCGTATGATGTGGAGAACGGAAAGGTCTTGTGGTAATAAGCGAATCCGTTGCAGATAACTTTCCGGCGACAGAGTGAATTTTGGTGGTTTCTAAAGCTTCATATAAATTCAGCGGGGGTAAAATGGTGGGCAGTCGTTTAGCCAGCATGGTTTTTCCCGCTCCGGGCGGGCCAATTAAAATGGCATTATGACCTCCGGCAGCAGCGATTTCTAAAGAGCGTTTAATATTCTCCTGACCTTTCACATCGGCAAAGTCGGCGTCATAATTATTCACTGCATGGAAAAACTCCTCTCTGGTATCCACAACAGTCAGATCAGGTTTGATGCCACCGGCGAAAAAATCAACGATTTGTCTGATGTGGCTGATCCCATAAATCTCCACATCACTTACAATGGCGGCTTCCCTGGCATTTTGAACGGGCAAAATAAACCCTTTGAATTTATCTTTTTTTGCCTGAATGGATATTGGAAGTGCTCCTTTGATCGCCTGGACCTGTCCATCCAGGGAGAGTTCGCCCATGATCAGGTATTCCCCGGTCTCCTCTACTGGAATTTGTCCGGTCTCGGCTAAAATGCCTGTTGCAATAGTGAGGTCATAGGCTGATCCTTCCTTTCTGATGTCGGCAGGAGCCATGTTGACCACTATTTTTTGTCGCGGCATGCGTAAGCCGTTATTCATCAAAGCACTTTCTATCCTGAACATGCTTTCTTTCACGGCATTATCCGGCAAACCGACAATGAAATAGGTGGGTTTCCCGGAAGATACATTCACTTCCACGGTGATCGTTTGTGCCTCCACGCCGTAAACAGCACTACCAAAAGTTTTTACAGGCATATTTTTCTGCTCTTCAGGTTCAATTTAAAGAAAATAATAGCATGGACTACAATAATTTTTTGCAGGATGGTAAAGTTAGGGATCTCAAAATCTTGATATTTAATGATCAAAGCGATTAGGTGTGGGTTGAATAAAACCCAGCCTGTCTTCATGGAACTGGGTTTAGTTGGATTCGATTTATATCTTATAGGCTTGTCTGGCAAGTAATTTCCAGGAACCGTGTTGGTTGATGAAAACCAACATGATGCCTAATTTAACCTCTCCTGCAACCCCTCCATCATTCGTTTTGGCGTATAGATCATGCCGCACAATTGCAGTCTGGCCTATCACCTTTATGGTTTGATGGGTGATGTCAATGGATACAAAATCTGATTTTTTACTTACCAGGGTGTTGATGAACTCGGCCTTGTCCTGTATTTTCCCGCTAGAATGTCCATAAGTTAAATCATCAGTCACGATGGACTCTAAATCGGATTGATTGCCGCTGATCAGTGCTTGTTTTAAATGTTCAGCCGCAGCAGCCACTTTTTGTTCCGCAGTTTGTGCCTTTGCAGAAAAGGAAATGGTAAAAAGGATGAACAGTGCCAAAAGAGAATTTTTCATATTGATTTATATGTGGTTTAATATTCAATATTAACGAAAATGGTACATTTTTTTGATAATTAAATGAAATAAAGGCATTTATTAGCTCCTTCATTTTAATACCTTTGCGCTTTAAATCAATTAGGTAAGACATGAAAGTATCTGCATTAGCGCAATCATTGGTGGGTTCTGAGATCATAAAAATTGCCGGCGAAGTGAACGAGATGAAGGCGAAGGGGGTGGAGATAGCCAACCTGACCATCGGTGATTTTGATCCCCAAATATTTCCCATCCCGCAAGTTTTACAGCAATATATTGTGGAGGCTTATGCTGCTAAGCAAACCAATTACCCCCCTGCAGATGGCGTTTTGGCTTTACGCGAAAGTGTATCTCAATTTATAAAACAACGTATTGGTTTAGATTATGCCGCTAATGAAATTCTGATCTCCGGAGGTTCCAGGCCTTTGATCTATGCCACTTATCTAACCTTGATTGATGAGGGTGATAAGGTGGTTTATCCGGCTCCATCCTGGAATAACAATCATTATGTGCATTTGCTAGGTGCTAAAGGAGTGGCAGTGCCAACCTTGCCGGAAAATAATTTCATGCCCACTGGTGCTGATGTAAAACCTCATTTAAAGGGAGCCACGTTATTAGCCTTGTGTTCTCCGTTGAATCCCACCGGAACCATGTTCTCTGCTGAAGGTTTGAAAGAAATTTGCCAGCTGGTTTTAGAAGAGAATGCTTCAAGAGAACCAGATGAAAAACCTTTATATGTTTTATATGATCAGATCTATTCACAATTGACTTTTGCAGAACACGAGCATGTGGACCCTGTGAGTTTGATCCCCGCCATGAGGGCCTACACCATCTTCATAGATGGTGGTTCCAAATGTTTTGCAGCCACGGGTGTAAGGGTTGGCTGGGGCTTTGGCCCTGCTTTCATCATCAACAAAATGAAGGCCATTGTAGGGCATATGGGCGCATGGTCTCCAAAAGCCGAGCAAGTGGCCACCTCCTTTTTTTTAAAGAACCATGTAGCGGTAAATGAATTTCTAAACCGCTTTAAGCGGGAGGTCAAACATAGTTTGGATACGCTTTATAATGGGATTGTTAGTTTAAAAAATGATGGGCTCAAGGTGGATGCCATAGCACCGATGGGAGCTATCTACCTGACCATTAAAATAGATTATTTAGGCAGAACGGCCCCGGATGGAAAAGAATTAAAAACAGCCGCTGACCTCAACTTTTACCTTATTCAGGAGGCAAATATCGCTTTGGTGCCTTTCTCTGCTTTTGGGACTGAGGATATGTGCTGGTACCGGGCATCTGTGGGCGCATGCACCGCAATGGAGATGGAGAAAAAGATCCCGCAGCTAAAAACTGCTTTGGCTAAACTGAAATAAATCAGATCATGGCCCTTATGTTTCCTGTTGCAAGGAAATGCCGGATAGGAATTTTGTATCGGTTTGCCATGATTGATGCGTAACGTGAGAAACCGGGATAATTTATGAAGGCTAATTGAGTTAAATTATGTTAATCTTTAGGTTTTGATGAAAAGATAGATAAATTTGCAAATTGAAACAGGAATGAAAAAACACCTTTTATTAGTATTATGGATTAGTGTGCTGGGATTTAGTTCATGTATCAAGAACAATCCTGATCCGTATCAGGAAGCTCAGGAACAATTAGATAAAGACGAAGTCATCATTAAAAAATTCATCGCTGACCACGATATTCCGGCCATCAGGCATGAATCAGGATTGTATTATCAGATCATTGAGCCGGGAACCGGCAGTGTGAATTATACCGCTTCCACAGCAGTCACTGCAAAATATACAGGCAGACTTTTAAACGGAAACGTGTTTGATACCAGCACTTTTACCTCCCCCAATCCGTTAGGAAAGTTAATAGTGGGATGGCAAATAGGAATTCCCCTCATCCAGCAAGGTGGAAAAATCCGTTTAATCATTCCAAGTGGTTATGCTTATGGCAAACCGGGCTCAGGTGCTGTACCTTCAAATGCAGTCTTAGATTTTGATATAGAATTATTAAAAGTTGATTAGATGATAAAAAGAATTTTAAGCTTTTTAATGCTTTCAGGTATTGTTTTGGTATCCTGTAAAAAGGAGACCAGGGACTTAAAGCAGGTAGAAGAAGAGCAGATCAATGCTTATATGAAAAAGAATGACCTCACGGGTTTTATAAAAGACACCAGCGGATACTATTATCAGATCGTTAATCCGGGAACCACCGGAGACCTATTGAAATATAGTTCTTATGTGAGTTTATCACAAAAAACAACTTCAATCAATAAAGATGTGGATTACGAGTTTTCCATTTACAACCCTCAATCCAATTATGTAGGCTATATCACTCCCATCTCCTGGAGAGAGACTTTGATAAAGGTAAAAAAGGGTGCCCAGGTAAGGATCATCACCCCTTCCTATCTGGCATTTGGGAAAGATGGTTCAGGTTCTTCAATTCCTGGAAATGCCATATTGGATACAAAAATAACTGTAGTGGATGACAGTGACAGACCAGCCTATGAAGATGGTTTGATACAAAACTTCTTGACAGAGAATAAGATCACTGCCGTTAAAGACACCAGTGGCATTTATTATCAAATCATCACACCAGGAACAGGAACAGCCATCACTTCAACTTCTGCTACATTAAAAGTTGCCTATACAGGCAGGTTATTGACAGGAACTATTTTTGATCGGACCACTAGCAGTTCACCCTTAACAATTGGATTAAATAATGTAATTGTGGGATGGCAAAGAGGGGTTCCTAAAATTAAAGCCGGCGGGAAAATCAGATTGTTCATCCCTTCACGCTTAGCCTATGGCTCCAGCTCCAGTAATGTGCCTGCAAATTCCATATTAGATTTTGATATAGATTTGATAGACGTTACCAATTAACACAATAAAGGCTGCATTTAATAATCAATCCTTTATTATTTTAAAGCTTTCTTATAAACCTCCAGACATCTCTCCCGGGCTTCTTTATGATCCACAATGGGTTTAGGGTATTTAAATGGATCAGAGAATTCAGGCACCCATCTTTTGATATAAACTAAGTCTTTATCAAATTTCTTCTGTTGTTCATAGGGATTGAAGATCCTGAAATAAGGGGCAGCATCCACCCCGCAGCCTGCGGCCCATTGCCATCCTCCAACGTTACTGGAAAGTTCGTAATCCAGCAGTCTCCTTGCAAAATATCGTTCTCCCCAACGCCAGTCTATTAAAAGATGTTTGGACAGAAAACTGGCCACCACCATTCTCACACGGTTGTGCATAAATCCTGTCTCATTGAGTTGTCTCATGCCAGCATCCACAATTGGATAGCCGGTTTTGCCTTCACACCAGGCTTTAAACTCCTCTTCATTATTTCTCCATTCAATGCGGTCGTATTCTTTTCGGAAAGAATCATTGGCCGAATAAGGGAAATGCCACAGGATGGAGAAATAGAACTCTCGCCAAATCAACTCGCTTAACCAAACCTCACTTTGCAATTTAGCTTCCTTCATTAATTCACGAATGCTCACCGTGCCAAACCTTAAATGGATGCCTATTCTGGAAGTGGCGTTCTTGGCAGGATAATCGCGATCTTCAGCATAATTCTTCAAAACCTGTTTATAAGTCTTGTCAGGAAATTCCTGTTGACTTTTCTTAAAACCCATTTCTTCCAAACCGGGTATGGACAGCGATTTTATTTTCAAAAAATTCTTGACGTATTTCGCCACAGGGTAGGGTTTGATATAGAAATCATTCAATTTCTTCAGCCAAACTTTTTTATAGGGTGTGAAAACCACATAAGGATCTCCGCTCTCTTTCACCACTTCTGCCTTCTCAAAAATGCATTGATCTTTGTAGCTATAAAAGGGGATATCCTTTTTGGTGAAAAAATCATTCAAAGCTTCGTCTCTTTTTTTTGCGTAGGGTTCATAATCATGATTGGTGTAAACCGCCCGTACATGATGATCTTCCAAAACCTCTCTCCATATTTTAAAAGGCTCTCCATATTTGACAATGATAGATGAATCATGCTTTTTTAATGTGTTTTTAAGCTCTTCCATTTGCTGATGAATGAAGGTGATTCTGGCATCGTCTTCATCCTCCAGCTCATCCAGTATATTTTTATCAAAAATGAATAAAGGGAGTACCTTATAGCCACTCTTTAAAGCATGATATAAGCCTGCATTATCTTTTAATCTTAAATCTCTTCTGAACCAAAAAACTGCAATTTCATCTTTAGCCATAAATATCTTTGAGTGCTTCTTTCAGGTCAGGAAATTTAAATTTAAACCCTGTGTTTTCGATTTTGTTCACCTCCATTTTTGTACTGCCCAAAACCACGGCACTCCTCTCACCTAATGCCATTTTTAAAACAAAAACAGGAACGTGTGGCAGCCATAGCGGTTTTTTAAATATCGCCGCTAATTTTTTTATTAATTCTTCATTAGTGACTGGATGTGGGGAACTCATGTTGTAAACACCATACAATGATTCATCTAAAATGCCTCTCAAATACATATGAGCAACATCATCCAAATGTATCCAGCTTATCCACTGCTTCCCTGAACCCAATGGCGAGCCTATTCCGTATTTCACGGGAGCGGAGATTTTAGGCAGTGCGCCAGTGTCCTCATCTAAAATCACACCGGTTCTGAATTTGACAACCCTTAAACCCAGGTCATTCCCTTCATCAACCGCCTTTTCCCAAAGTGTGCAGCATCGGCCTAAAAAGTCTGTATGAGGTGGGTCTTCCTCCTTCATCGGTTCATTACCTCTATCGCTGTAGTAGCCTGATGCTGATGCTGAAATTATGGATTTAACTTGATTTGGCTTTTCTTTCATTAAGCTGTAGAGCAGCCTGATGGATGCTGTTCTGCTGTTGATGAGTACTTCTTTCCGGGCATCAGTCCACCTGCTATCGGCTATTCCGGCTCCTGCCAAATGAACAATAGTGTCCACATCGTTCAAACAATGCTCATCAATTATTTTATTGTCTATGTCCCAATGAAAAGTCTCTATGTTAGTATTTGCACGCTCTTGTTTAGAATGAGACAGATGGGCCACCCGATGTCTCCTACTCAGAAGTAAGCTGCCTAATCGTTTGCCTACAGTTCCGCTTCCACCTGTGATTAAAACTTTCTTTTCCATATCTATCATCATAACCTATGAGAAGGAGTTTTGGTTTTAATTTAAGCGGCTTTGTATTTCATTAGGGGAAGCTTAGTCCTGAACGTTATATACCTACCACATCCTTTTTCTTTTTAGATTTCATCCTTTTAGGAACACTATGTAATATTTCGGCTTCCAAAGCATCAATCATCCTCTTTTTTATGAAATTCTTATGCGTGATGATACTTACCTCCCTGCTAGGTTCAGGAGTTTTAAAATACCTCACTTTATCTAACTGTTTGATAGAGAAATCCTGTATGGAGAGTTCAGGAAGAATGGTTATTCCATGGTTTAAATCCACCATCTTTATTAAAGTCTCTATACTCCCGGTATGGTAATCCAGCTGATGATTATTAGATTTTTTATGTTTACAGATATTCAGAACCTGGTTTCTCATGCAATGCCCTTCATTTAGAAGCCACAAATTGTCCACATCCAAATCATTGGCAGTGATTGCCTTTTTCTTAAAAATCGGGCTGTCTTTGGAAAGGTAGCCCACGAAATTTTCATAAAATACCGGCCTTTCATGAATGGCAGGCTCATCTAAAGGTGTGGCTAATATACCACAATCCAATAATCCCACCTTTATTTGTTGAATGATGATTTCGGTGGTTAATTCAGAAATAATGAGTTTGACTTTTGGATATTTCTCCATAAAACTGCCCACGACTTTTGGAATGAGATACGGAGCAATGGTTGGGATGACACCTATTTTCAATTCCCCGATAATCTCTCCTTTTCTTTCATCAATCATCTCCTTTATTCTATAGCTCTCCTGAAGAAGTTTTCTGGCTTGTTCAATGATTTCAATCCCAATATCTGTTGGAATCACTGGCTGACGTGAGCGGTCAAAAAGTTTAACTCCCAAATGCTCCTCCAATTTTTGCACCTGCATACTCAAAGTTGGTTGAGTGACGAAACATTTCTCAGCCGCCAGCACAAAACTCCGATAAGTATCAACTGCTACTGCATATTCCAATTGAACAATAGTCATGTTCTAATATAGAGATATTCTATAGAAATGTAAAAGATGATCACATTAAAATATCCTTAGGCTACTTTAGATTTTCTTCGAAGAGTTTAAAAATTCTGGAGTACTCATCTCTCCAGCTCGTTGGCTGCTCGAAACCATGATCCTCCACCGGATAAACTGCTAACTCCCATGTATCCTTCTTCAATTCTATCAAACGCTGAGTCAACCGAACAATATCCTGAAAATGCACATTTTCGTCAACCATACCATGGCACATCAATAAATGACCTTTTAAACCGTCAGCAAAATTAATTGGAGAACTTAACTGGTAAGCCTTCTCATCGTTATAAGGCTCATTTAATATGTTTGAGGTATAACCGTGATTATAATGTGCCCAATCTGTAACAGAACGCAAGCCTGCTCCGGCGGCAAAAACATCAGGCTCAGTGAATAAAGCCATTAAAGTGATGAAGCCCCCGTAAGATCCACCATACAAACCTATGTGTTTTGGATCAACTCCGTATTTATCGACCAGCAATTTTGCACCATCCACCTGATCAGTCAGATCCTTTCCTCCCATGTGTCTGTAAATTCCCGTTCTGAAATCTCTTCCATAACCAGAGCTTCCGTTATAATCTATATCTAAAACGGTGTATCCATTATCAGCCAATAAATTATTGAACATATACTCTCTAAAATAGCTACTCCACCAATAATGAACATTTTGCAGATAACCCGCACCATGAACAAAAATCACTGCTGGTTTGGCCGGATCAGGTTTTTTAGAGGTATATAATCTGGCATAAACTTTTGTTCCATACCTGTTATCAAAAGTGATCATCTCCGGATCTCTCCATGGATAAGATTCAAACTCCTTAGTAGTGGAATGTGTGATTTGCTTAGCAGTTGCAGATGCCGTATTCTTTTGCAAATAAAGTTCCCATGGTTTATTAGAATAACTGTAAAGAATTGCAAGATTTTTTTCATCGGGAGAAAGTGATACATCATTTCCTCCTTTCATATTAGTCAGCTTTGTTGGCTCTCCACCATTCACACTCACTTTATAAAAATGTGTGATTCCCGGATGTTCCATATTCCCGGTGAAATAAAATGATTTCTTATCGTTTGATAGATCCAAAGATTGAACTTCCCAATTCCCCGATGTGATTTGCTTTTTGTTTTTTGTATTGATATTGAGCACATAAACATGAGAATAACCTGTGGCTTCACTTTGAAAATATATATTTTCATCATCAATCCAACCTGTATTTCCACCTCCATAAGAACCTCCGATACCTGGTCCGCCAATCCAGGCCTCATCTCTTTGCCGATCCAATAAAGTGAGGGAGCCATCCTCAGGATTCAACTCCATAATCCATCGGTCTTTATTATCCTGAGCGTTCACGCTTACAAAAGCCCTGGTCCCACTCTCGTTCCATATAGGATTTCCGATGGTGACCTCTCTGTCAGCATTTTTTTTTTGACGCTCTACCAATTGCTTCGGATAATCCTTAACATAATCTGGCAAATCCTTAATCCCAGGAATGCTCGCAGTTTCAATTTGATAAACAGAATCTTTATTGAGGTTGTAAATAAAAGAGCTGATGGTTGATTGAGGAGCCCCAACTTTGCTTCTTCCATTAATATCAGTCGTGAAGCCAGATTCGTCAATAAAATTAGGGATAACAGTATTTTTTCCTTCTGTTCGTTTAATCAATCTGTAAGTGATGAAATTTCCATCCGGACTGATTTGTATCCCATTTAAAAATTGGTCGTCAATAACAATTTCTTTTGGTCTTTTAGCTTCTCTGAATTTTGCATCAATTTTATTCTCCTTCTCTTCTTTATCTTCCTTCTTTACCATATCAAAAAGGTCCAATTGTTCATTCTTTAACCAAGACTCCTGAGCATTTAATTTAGGTTCTGGTCTTTTCTTTGTCCGTGTAAAATTAGTGAGTTGAATCAGCTCTCCGTTAATTAAAGATTGCTCAAACAAGTTATCACCTCTTTGATAGAAGATGGCGCTTTCACTCTTGTTAAAATTAGCTCCGCTTTCTCTGTCTAAAGTATTTGTTAATTGCTGTGTCTTTCCAGATTTTATGTCCAATAAATAGATATCCCCGTTTTTTTCGTAAAGCTTCTTGTTCTTTGCATGATTTAAAACGCCTCTAAATGAAGGTAAATCACGCTCTTCCTCCTTACTTGATTTTTTTGGAATCAAATCCGCAGTGGTGATGAAATACCAGGAATCTTTATCCGCACCTTCCGGGTTCCATTTAAAGTAAATCTTTTTACTATCCTCACTCCATTGAATATTTGTTGGCGAGACACCCATCCAAACCGGGTCTCTCATGATTTTATCAACCGTTAATGTTCCTAAGGTTTGTGCTTGAGTTAGCGACATTCCTCCAAAGAGAAATAGTAATAGTAAGTATTTCTTCATATCTGTAATTTTAGCAAAAACCAATATAATTCAATTATTTCCTTTCTATTAAACTATCCACAACAATTCATAGAAATGTTACTTATGCTGTAATAGAAAAGCGAAGTTCAGCTATGGATTAAGATTCAGCCCTTCTTCCGCTCATACGCCACAGGACCCTTAAGCACAAAGGTCGGTATCCGCTCCAATAAGGTTTAGGTGGATAATCTGCATTCCATAGCAACAAAACTAGGTGCCAGAAAGAGTGGAATGAACAGAGGGATTTGGAGCTAGCTCGCAAAGCAAGTGCTCTTTATGGATTTAGGATTAGTGGATTTCGGTAAAACCAAAAGCCCCTCATCTTTCGGATGGGGGGCCTGGGCCTGTAGCCGTCTTGCAGACTCATGAAATTCGGCACCGACCTACTCTCCCACGTCTTACCGCAGTACCATCGGCTCTGGCGGGCTTAACTTCTCTGTTCGGAATGGGAAGAGGTGGACACCGCCGATGTAGGCACCTGAATGTTTTGAATGTTATCAGTCATCAGTTTTCAGTGTCCAGTTGTCGGTTTTGAACCTACAACCTATCACTTAGAACCTACAACTCCACAACAATGACATATTATTGGAAGAAGTGATCGAAGAGGAGACAACAGACCAGCTCTGCTGAAAGTATCGGACAATTAGTACCACTCGACTTTGCGCTCGCACGCTTTACATCTGTGGCCTATCGACGTGGTAGTCTCCCACGGTCCTCAACGGAGATCTCATCTTGTGGCCAGTTTCGCACTTAGATGCTTTCAGCGCTTATCTGTCCCCGACATAGCTACTCTGCAGTGCCCCTGGCGGGACAACAGATTCACTAGGGGTCGGTCCAGCCCGGTCCTCTCGTACTAAGGCCAGCCCCACTCAAATCTCCAACGCCCACAACAGATAGGGACCGAACTGTCTCGCGACGTTCTGAACCCAGCTCGCGTGCCACTTTAATCGGCGAACAGCCGAACCCTTGGGACCTTCTCCAGCCCCAGGATGTGACGAGCCGACATCGAGGTGCCAAACCTCCCCGTCGATATGAGCTCTTGGGGGAGATCAGCCTGTTATCCCCAGAGTACCTTTTATCCTTTGAGCGATGGCCCTTCCATGCAGAACCACCGGATCACTATATCCGTCTTTCGACCCTGCTCGGCTTGTGGGCCCCACAGTCAAGCATGCTTATGCTATTGCACTCCGCGTACGGTTACCAAGCGTACTGAGCATACCTTTGAAAGCCTCCGTTACACTTTTGGAGGCGACCACCCCAGTCAAACTACCCGTCAAACAGTGTCCTCCGCTTGGCGGAGTTAGACACCGGACACAGAAAGGGTGGTATTTCAACGTCGGCTAACTGAATCCTAGCGAACCCAGATCACAGCCTCCCACCTATCCTACACATCCTGTACCCAATGTCAATGTTAAACTGTAGTGAAGGTTCATGGGGTCTTTCCGTCCCGTTGCGGGTACCCGGCGTCTTCACCGGGACCACAATTTCACCGAGCTCATGGCCGAGACAGCGCCCAGATCGTTACACCATTCGTGCAGGTCGGAACTTACCCGACAAGGAATTTCGCTACCTTAGGACCGTTATAGTTACGGCCGCCGTTTACCGGGGCTTCGATTCAATGCTTCTCCTTGCGGATGACATCCCCTCTTAACCTTCCGGCACCGGGCAGGTGTCAGGCCTTATACCTCATCTTTCGATTTTGCAAAGCCATGTGTTTTTGTTAAACAGTCGCCTGGGCCTTTTCACTGCGGCTGACATCGCTGCCAGCGCCCCTTCTCCCGAAGTTACAGGGCCATTTTGCCGAGTTCCTTAGCCATGATTCACTCGAGCACCTTAGGATCCTCTCCTCGACTACCTGTGTCGGTTTACGGTACGGGTTTTTGTGACCTGGAGCTTAGAGGGTTTTCTTGGAAGTCTGATTACCTGAACTATCCGCGCCCCCGGAGGTTTGCGGTACTATCAGCTTTCAGCTGGTCCGGCGGATTTGCCTACCGGACCAATACCTACGGCCTTCAACGGACTATTCCGTCAGTCCGCGTCAGTGTCACTACTCCGTCACCTCATCGCAGTCACAAAAAGTACTGGAATGTTGACCAGTTGTCCATCGGCTTCCCCTTTCGGGTGAACCTTAGGCCCCGACTGACCCTGATCCGATTAGCGTTGATCAGGAAACCTCAGTCTTTCGGTGGGCGGGTTTCTCTCCCGCCTTATCGTTACTTATGCCTACATTTGCTTTTCCAGCCGCTCCACCACCGCTGACGCGTACAGCTTCGCCGCAACTGGAATGCTCCCCTACCACTCATACTCAGTATGAATCCAAAGCTTCGGTACACCATTTTATGCCCGTTTATTATCCATGCCCGACCGCTCGACTAGTGAGCTGTTACGCACTCTTTAAATGAATGGCTGCTTCCAAGCCAACATCCTAGCTGTCTGTGCAATCAGACCTCGTTAGTTCAACTTAATGGTGATTTTGGGACCTTAGCTGTTGGTCTGGGTTCTTTCCCTCTCGGCCCGTGACCTTAGCACCCCGGGCCTCACTGCAGCGTATATTTGACCAGCATTCGGAGTTTGTCTGGATTTGGTAGGATTTGACTCCCCCGCACCCAATCAGTAGCTCTACCTCTGTCAAACTTCACCGCCACGCTGTTCCTAAAAACATTTCGGGGAGTACGAGCTATTTCCCAGTTTGATTAGCCTTTCACCCCTACCCACAGATCATCCGGAAACTTTTCAACGTTTATCGGTTCGGTCCTCCAGTACCTGTTACGGCACCTTCAACCTGTCCATGGGTAGATCACAAGGTTTCGCGTCTACCCCCTCTGACTCTGCGCCCTGTTCAGACTCGCTTTCGCTTCGGCTCCGTGTCTCAAACACTTAACCTTGCCAGAGAGGAGTAACTCGTAGGCTCATTATGCAAAAGGCACGCCGTCACAGAACAAGTCTGCTCCGACCGCTTGTAAGCACACGGTTTCAGGTTCTATTTCACTCCCCTGTTCGGGGTTCTTTTCACCTTTCCCTCACGGTACTGGTCCACTATCGGTCTCTCAGGAGTATTTAGCCTTACCAGATGGTGCTGGCAGATTCCCACAGGGCGTCTCCGACCCCGCGGTACTCAGGATACCACTATCCGACCATCGCTTACGTCTACGCAGCTGTCATGCGCTATGGCCAGGCTTCCCAACCTGTTCGACTTCACTCTGATCTTCATGTTGTGGTCCTACAACCCCCACATTGCCTTGACAATATGGGTTTGGGCTTCTTCCCTTTCGCTCGCCACTACTCAGGAAATCACTATTGTTTTCTCTTCCTCTGCTTACTTAGATGTTTCAGTTCGGCAGGTTTGCGCTATTGCGACTGGCCTTCAGCCAGTCAGGTTTCCCCATTCGGAGATCCGCGGATCGATTCGTATGTGCCGATCCCCGCGGCTTATCGCAGCTTATCGCGTCCTTCATCGCCTCTGAGAGCCAAGGCATCCCCCGTGTGCTCTTATTCACTTTCTTTTGTAGATTGCTCTACCTGTTGTGTTTGTTATCTTCTCTTTCAATAACTTCTTCCAATATGTCAAAGAACTTTTTTAAGTTGTGGGTTGTAGGTCATAAGTTGTAGGTCATAAGTTGAAAAACTTAAGACTTAAAACTTAAGACTTACCACCTGAAACTTAAACGTGGAGAATAACGGATTCGAACCGTTGACCCCCTGCGTGCAAGGCAGGTGCTCTAGCCAGCTGAGCTAATCCCCCTTTGAAGATGACCTCTGTAGTCCCGAGCAGATTTGAACTGCTGACCCCTACATTATCAGTGTAGTGCTCTAACCAACTGAGCTACGGGACTATTTCAAGCCTTCCCTACCTCAGTGGCACAACCACCGATGCTCATCTCTTCAGGTTCATCTTTTTCAAAAAAAAATATTCATGCAGCGTAGCGGACGTTGTCGGTCCATTCTCTAGAAAGGAGGTATTCCAGCCGCACCTTCCGGTACGGCTACCTTGTTACGACTTAGCCCCAGTTATCGGTTTCACCCTAGGACGCTCCTTGCGGTTACGTACTTCAGGCGCCCCCAACTTCCATGGCTTGACGGGCGGTGTGTACAAGGCCCGGGAACGTATTCACCGCGTCATTGCTGATACGCGATTACTAGCGAATCCAACTTCACGGGGCCGAGTTGCAGACCCCGATCCGAACTGTGAACGGCTTTTTGAGATTGGCTCCATGTCGCCATGTGGCTGCCCTCTGTACCGTCCATTGTAGCACGTGTGTAGCCCCGGACGTAAGGGCCATGATGACTTGACGTCGTCCCCTCCTTCCTCTCTGTTTGCACAGGCAGTCTGTTTAGAGTCCCCACCTTTACATGCTGGCAACTAAACATAGGGGTTGCGCTCGTTGCGGGACTTAACCCAACACCTCACGGCACGAGCTGACGACAGCCATGCAGCACCTAGTTTCCTGTCCCGAGGGACGGAATCATCTCTGACCCCTTCAGTAACTTTCAAGCCCGGGTAAGGTTCCTCGCGTATCATCGAATTAAACCACATGCTCCTCCGCTTGTGCGGGCCCCCGTCAATTCCTTTGAGTTTCACCCTTGCGGGCGTACTCCCCAGGTGGATGACTTAACGCTTTCGCTTGGACGCTTACTGTATATCGCAAACATCGAGTCATCATCGTTTAGGGCGTGGACTACCAGGGTATCTAATCCTGTTTGATCCCCACGCTTTCGAGCCTCAGCGTCAATCACACTTTAGTCAGCTGCCTTCGCAATCGGTGTTCTGTGACATATCTATGCATTTCACCGCTACTTGTCACATTCCGCCGACCTCAAGTGCATTCAAGCCCGTCAGTATCAAAGGCACTGCGATGGTTGAGCCACCGTCTTTCACCCCTGACTTAACGGGCCGCCTACGCTCCCTTTAAACCCAATAAATCCGGATAACGCTCGGATCCTCCGTATTACCGCGGCTGCTGGCACGGAGTTAGCCGATCCTTATTCTCACGGTACGTTCAGCCCCGGTTTCACGAAACCGGGTTTATTCCCGTGCAAAAGCAGTTTACAACCCATAGGGCAGTCTTCCTGCACGCGGCATGGCTGGTTCAGGGTTGCCCCCATTGACCAATATTCCTTACTGCTGCCTCCCGTAGGAGTCTGGTCCGTGTCTCAGTACCAGTGTGGGGGGCCATCCTCTCAGATCCCCTAGCCATCGTCGCCTTGGTGGGCCGTTACCCCGCCAACCAGCTAATGGCACGCATGCCCATCTCCATCCCATGAATGTTTGACCATTGCACAATGCTGTGCTGTGGTTTTATGCGGTGTTAATCCGGATTTCTCCGGGCTATCCCCCTGATGAAGGTAGGTTGCATACGCGTTACGCACCCGTGCGCCGGTCTCATCCCGATAAATCGGGAATCCCCCTCGACTTGCATGTATTAGGCCTGCCGCTAGCGTTCATCCTGAGCCAGGATCAAACTCTCCATTGTAAAATGTGCTGTTCGATACCGACATGATGTCAATATTAATTGTTCCTGTTGTCCCGACACCGGTGAAAACCGGTGCCCGTCACGCTACATGATATATCTTTTTAAAGAACTTTCCGCCTCGCCTCTCGGTTCGGCTGTATATCTGGCACATCCTATGATGTGGTGATCTTGCTTCTTTGTTTGATCCGGGATTCGCTCCCACATCGTTCCCCATCTGTTGGGGCTGCAAAGGTAACCATCTTTCTGTCACCTGCAAATTTTATTTCAAAAATATTTGAAGTTTTTTCTCCTTGGTTGGGACTGGCTTCTGGAAGTCTTATTCATCCTCCTTTTTACCTCCCCCTTACCTGAATCTCTCTTCATCTATCCCGCCTTCATCGCGATTGCGGAGTGCAAAGGTGCGGCTTTCCGGCGTCAATGTCAAGCGAAGGGGCGATTTATCCCCGGAAATCCGCCTAACTCCTTGGTTGTGTGAGGGGAAAGTTTGAGATTAACGAACTTTATCTTCATCAGATGAAGATTCTACAAGTTCACTCTACCAAAATCAGGTTCATTCTATCTAGCCAACAAAACGAAAAAACTCCTTATTAATTAACAATAAAGAGCTTTTCCAAAGTTAGGCGATAAGATCAACCTATCATTTTTTGGCTCAAAAGATATTCTGCTATTTGTACTGCGTTAGTGGCTGCGCCCTTACGAAGGTTATCAGCTACGCACCACATATTCAAGGTATTCTTTTGTGATTCGTCTCTACGAATACGTCCCACGAACACTTCATCCTTTTCATGAGCATCTATAGGCATTGGGTATTTAGCATTTGCGGGATCGTCCACTACGATGACGCCGCTGGTTGCCGCTAGTAATTCACGAACCTTTTTTAGATCAAAATCCTTTTTGAATTCAATATTCAATGCTTCTGAATGACCGCCCATCACAGGTATCCTCACTGTAGTTGCAGTGATAGCAATGCTTTCATCTCCCATGATTTTTTTTGTCTCCAGTATCATTTTCATCTCCTCTTTGGTATAACCATTTTCCAGGAAGACATCAATTTGAGGGATCACATTCAAATCAATAGGGTAAGCATAGGCCATTGGTCCATCTTTAATTCCTTTTCGTTCGTTCAGCAACTGGTCCACCGCTTTCACACCTGTTCCGGTGACTGATTGATAAGTGGAGACCACGACTCGTTTAATTTTATATTCATCATGCAAAGGTTTTAAAGCCACCACCATTTGTATAGTGGAACAATTTGGATTTGCAATGATTTTATCTTCTGGACTCAGTGCAGCTGCATTCACTTCAGGAACAACCAGTTTTTTAGTTGGATCCATTCTCCAAGCAGAGGAGTTGTCTATAACTATGGTTCCCACCGCAGCGAATTTTGGAGCCTGCTCAGTAGATGTTGAACCACCTGCAGAGAACAAAGCTACATCAGGCTTCATCGCAATTGCTTCATCAACAGTCACAACCTGGTATTTCTTTCCCCTGAATTCAATCTCCTTACCTTTACTTTTCTCTGAAGCAACGGGAATTAATTGTGTAACCGGGAAATTGCGCTCTGCCAAAACTTTTAACATCACCGTGCCCACCAGGCCGGTTGCGCCTACAACTGCAACTTTCATTTTTAAATTTTAATGTTTAAGTAATTAATTATTAATATATTGTATCATGTTTTAATGCGGCAAATATGGGAAAGTTTTTACTGTTTCTGGGATTGTTTGTATCAAAAATTGCATTTTCTCAGTTAAATGACGATTTTAGTGATGGTGATTTCACAAAAAATCCTGTCTGGCAAGGTGATGTAACGGCCTACACCATCAATTCAAATAAACAGCTTCAAACTGTTTCAAGTGCTATTTCTCAAAAAGTAAACCTGTACACGCCCAATCACTTAGCAATGAATGCGAAGTGGGATTTTTTTATTGATTTAGGTTTTGATCCATCAAGCAGTAATCAAACAAGAATTTACCTCATAGCTGACCAAGCCAATTTTAACGGCCCTTTAAATGGCTATTTCTTACTGATTGGCGAAAGTGACAGCACAGATTCTTATGATTTATATCGGCAGAATGGAGTTACGACCACCAAAATCATAGATGGGCCAGCAAAAACGAGGCTGGATGTGAATGAGTTAAAAGCCCGTATCCAGATCACCCGCGATGCAAATGGACTTTGGGAATTAAAAACAGACCCCACAGGAAGCACTAATTATACTTCAGAAGGAACAGTGACAGATCGTACTTTTACAGAAACCTCCTTCTTCGGCGTGAAATCCATTTATACCAGCACCCGGTCGGCTCTTTTCATTTATGATGAGTTCTCTATCTCTGAATTAGTAGCTGATAGCACTCCACCAATCCTAACCGCTGCAAACACCATTGACGGTAAAGATGTGATCTTGAATTTTAATGAGGCAATTGATC
Organism: Pelobium sp.; assembly: GCA_965218985.1. Lineage (GTDB taxonomy): Bacteria > Bacteroidota > Bacteroidia > Sphingobacteriales > Sphingobacteriaceae > Pseudopedobacter. The sequence continues at coordinate 2,136,176 of CBDCMP010000007.1, read as the reverse complement.
CTACAGATGCCAAAATTGCAGACCATTACTTTTTGTCGCCTGGGGATATCCATCCTTCGGCCATAGTTGCGAATGGATCCGAAGTGACCCTTTATTTTTCTAATCAGATGAATACAGGAGATTACACCATTACCGTTATTGGCATAAAAGACCTAAAAGGAAACAATAGTTCAGCTCAGAATAAAAGTTTCCATTATAAGAAACCCTATTTTGCAAAACCCAATGACATTGTGATCAATGAGATTTTTGCTGATCCTTCACCGCAAGTTGATCTTCCGTCTGTGGAGTTTGTTGAATTATACAATAGGACGTCAGAAGATATTTCAATGAAAAACTTCAATTATACTGATGGAACCAGCACCTATAAATTCTCCAACGACAGCTTACATGCCAGCGAATTTTTAATTTTGTGTGCCAAGGCAGATACCACAGAATATAAAAGATATGGGAAATTTCTGGGTATATCTCCATGGCCATCATTGAATAATAGCGGCGATCAAATCACCCTTAGTGATCAAAACGGGGTTATCATATCTAGCGTGGCTTATACTGATGCCTGGTATGGAGATCTCTTGAAAAAACCTGGTGGATGGACCCTCGAAAGAATCGATCCTTTCTCCAATTGTTCCGGAGCATCAATATGGACAGCCTCAACATCCGTTAGTGGTGGAACTCCGGGATCTCAAAACGCTGTTTACATCCAAAATTATGATGGATTGGCCTTTAAAACAGAAAACTTCAGTGTAAAGAATGATTCCACCCTTTTCATCCAATTCAATAAATCATTGGATGCAGGCACCTTGACCTTTTCCAGTTCCAGTTTTGATTTATCACCAAACATCAAGCTTAAATCCATCGCTACAGATATCAGCCAAAAAAATATCACCTTGAATTATGATAAATTCCAACCGGGGAGAGCTTATATCTTAAGTTTGAGCAACCTGATGGATTGCGGTGGCGGCTCACTTATTGGAGAAAAGTCTTTTAGCTTTAAAACTCCTGCCATCAGACCAGATACAGCTCATTTATTGATCACGGAGATTTTTGCTGATCCCTCTCCCGAGGTCGGTTTGCCTTTAGCAGAATTTCTGGAGCTCTACAATGCTGGTGAAGACCCTCTTGATCTTAAAGATTATACGATTTCAGATCCCACCACAAAAGCCAGGATCAATGCAGGTAACATAGCTCCACATGAATATGCCATTTTATGTAGCCTCTCCGACACGCTCCAATATCAAAAGTATGGAAAAGTGATTGGGGTCTCCCCATGGCCCTCTCTTAATAATGATAAGGATCATATCGTTCTGAAAAGTCATACCGGGAGGTTAATTGATTCAGTGGATTATTCTGATAATTGGTACAAAGATCCTATTAAAAAATTGGGCGGATGGTCCTTGGAGAGAATAGACTTAAAGGCCCTCAACTGTAATAATTTTTACAACTGGGCAGCAGCCCGCCATGTAGAGGGCGGAACCCCGGGAAAAGTGAACAGCATTGCGGAAACATTTTCATCGTCCAATGACCTATTGATTGATGACATTGCTGTTTTGAATGATTCCACCATTAAAGTTCATCTGAATTTCTATCCGGATACTTTGAGTTTAAAGAATGCAAAATTCCCTACAACTTTATTGGGCAATCCTAAAAAAATTCTTTTTGATGGCATCAGTTACAGAAATTTCAGCCTCATTTATGCTCAAAACTTAAAGGAAGCCACCACCTATCAAATCTCTCCTTCCGGAATCATGAGCTGCAATGGATTAAACCTCTATCAAACCATTTCTTTTACCACTCCATTCACGGCCCCCATTAATTATCCGGTGGTGATCAACGAGATTTTAGCCGACCCCAGCCCGGTGGTGGGTTTACCCGAGATCGAATTTTTGGAATTAAAGAATTTAAGCGACACCGCTGTATCCTTAAAGCATATGGTTTATGAAAACGATAAAAGTAGGGTTGTCTTTGACAAAGGCCTCATCGCTCCGAACGGTTTCCTGATTGTTTGTGCTGCAAAAGACACTTTAACCTATCAGCTTTATGGGAACACTGTCGGATTGAAATCATTCCCTTCTTTGAACAATGATAAAAGTCAGTTGATCCTAAAAAACAACAAGGGCGTGGAATTTAACCGGGTGGCATATGATATCAGCTGGTATGGCGATAAAGAAAAGCAGAAAGGTGGGTATACTTTAGAATTGATTGACCCTTTAAGTTTATGTGGCGGAAAACAAAACTGGACCGCTAGCAAAGATGAACGCGGAGGAACACCGGGAAAGGAGAACTCCGTATACCTTCAAAATCATATCAACACGCCGCTGATGCTTTTAAAAGCCAGCATCTCAGACAGCTTAACGTTATTGATTGATTTTGACCGGAGCCTCGACAGCCTTCAAACCACGTTGGTAAATCAATACAATTTGAACAATTCCGTAGGAAATCCAGTCAGTTCAAACGCAGTCGGGCCAATTTTCAACCAGGTTAAATTGAATTTTGATCGACCATTATCAAGAAACATGTATTATACCTTACAGGTTAACGGTTTAACCGATTGTAGCGGCCACCAAATGACTGCCCAAAGCATTTCATTTACCTATCCTGGATTAATTTCAAAAAATGATGTGCTGATCAGCGAAATCCTTTTCAATCCCAAACCCGGTGGAGTTGATTTTGTGGAATTGTACAATAATTCCGAAAAACATCTTGATTTTAAAGATCTTAAAATCGCAGCAGTGAATGATAAAGATTCTCTAATCGCCATAAAACCCTTAAATCAGCAAAATTCACTTTTTGAGCCACAGACTTACTGGGTGGTGAGCACCAATCCAGATACGGTAAAAGCACAGTATTTTACCTCACATCCAAATAATTTCATCAAATTATCTGGTTTTCCATCCTATAATGATGATAAAGGAAAGGCTGTGGTTTTGAATAAGGATAATGTAAGAATCGATCAATTGAATTATGATAAAAACATGCACTTCGCCTTACTTAAAGATTTTAATGGTGTCTCTTTAGAAAGAACTAGTTTTAACCAACCCGCCAATGCTCCTGGGAATTTCAGATCTGCAGCTGCCGCCGTGGGTTATGCCACTCCCGGAGATAAGAATTCCCAGTTTCTGGAGGATATCAACATGGAAGAAGAAGTTTCCCTAGCCTCCGTGACTTTCTCACCTGATAATGATGGTTTCGAAGATGTTCTTAGGGTTTTGTACAAATTAAATCAACCTAACTATGCAGCGAATGTCACCATTTATGATGATCAGGGTAGAATAATTAAAAAGTTGATCAGGAACCAAACACTGGCAACTTCAGGTCAGTGGATTTGGGATGGCTTAGATGAAAGCAACAATAAGGTAAAGACCGGAATTTACATCATCTATGCGGAGCTTTTTGATTTGAATGGAAATATCAGAAAATACAAAAAGACTGCCGTGGCTGCTTCAAAATTTGATTAATCAACAAATATCAAATTCGGGAAGATGAAAAAATTAAAGGCGAATCGGAATTTAAAGCGTGACCCTTTTGGGTTCGTTTTCCAATTATTGTGATGCAATTCCCTGTCATTTGATTGGTTTTAATTCCCTTTGCTTTCGGCTTTAGCGCCTATTATTTACCTTTGCCCTTTAAAACCTGATGGAAATATGGCAGAGACTATTTTAGTGATTGGTTCGAATGGGCAGATTGGAACTGAGTTGGTAACCGAACTTCGCAGCATCCATAACGTGAACCAAGTGGTGGCCTGTGATATCCGCAGACCAGATTACGACACCAAAAACGCCGGACCTTTTGAGTTTGTGAATGTGTTGGATAAGGAGAATCTAAAAGCCATTTTCACAAAATATAAACCCACACAAGTTTATCTTTTAGCAGCATTGCTATCGGCAACCGGGGAGCAGAATCCAAAATTAGCTTGGGATTTGAACATGAATGGTTTGCTGAATATTTTGGATTTCGCCATTGATTTTGGAACTAAAAGAGTGTACTGGCCAAGTTCTATTGCGGTTTTCGGGCCAAGTTCACCTAAAAACCACACTCCACAGTATTGCATTATGGATCCCAACACGGTTTATGGAATCAGTAAATTAGCCGGTGAGCGTTGGTGCGAATATTATTATCAAAAATATGGTTTAGATGTGAGGAGCATCCGTTACCCGGGATTGATCAGCTGGAAAGCTATGCCTGGCGGAGGGACTACCGATTATGCCATTCACATTTTTCATGAAGCTTTAAAAAAGGGGAGCTATTCTTCATTTTTATCTGCCGATACTGAGCTGCCCATGATGTATATGGACGACGCCATCAGGGGAACAATTGAACTGATGGATGCTCCGGCAGCAGACATCAGCATTCGGTCTAGTTATAATTTTGGTGGCGTGAGTTTTAATCCTGAAGAATTAGCTTCAGCAATCAAAAAGCAAATTCCTGATTTTAAATTGAATTATACTGCTCATGATCCCCGACAGAAAATTGCGGACAGCTGGCCAAAATCAATTGATGACGCTACAGCAAAAAAAGACTGGAACTGGAAACCGGAATTTAATCTGGAAAAATTAACTTTGGAGATGCTTTCTAACTTGAGGAAAAGCTAACCTTGGATTAAGGAGCAAAGACAGAAGATGAAAGGAGAAAAGATGAAGGAGCAAAGACAGAAGATGAAGGAGCAAAGATGAAAGAGCAAGGACGAAAGAGCAAGGACGAAAGATTAAAGACAAATTGTTTGTGGTCAATTAACTGGAAACTGACAACTCAAAACTGATAACTGAAAATGGGAAGAGCATTTGAATTCCGTAAAGAGAGAAAATTTAAACGTTGGACCAAAATGGCGGTTCAATTCACCCGTATTGGAAAAGACATCGCCATCGCAGTGAAAGAAGGTGGACCTCATCCGGAGACGAATTCCAAATTAAGAACAGCCATCCAGAATGCCAAGGCAGTGAACATGCCTAAAGATCGTGTGGATGCTGCCATCAAAAGAGCTTCTGATAAAGACATGGCCGGTTATGAAGAGTTTGTATACGAAGGTTATGCTCCTCATGGTGTGGCGATTTTGGTGGAGACAGCCACAGATAACACTAACAGAACGGTAGCCAATGTAAGAAGCTATTTTACCAAAACAAATGGTTCTTTGGGGAAAACCGGTTCCTTGGATTTCATTTTCAAGAGAGTGTCCACCTTTAGATTTGATCCTGGAGAGATGGATATTGAAGAATTGGAATTGGAATTGATTGATTTTGGCTTAGAGGAGATTTTTGTGGAAGAGGATGAAGAAGGAAACGATGTGGCAGTCGTTCATGCCACTTTCGAAGATTTCGGAAATATGCAGAAAGCTTTGGAGGAGAAAGGTATTGAATTGAAACAGGCGAAACTGGAACGTATTCCTTTATCATATAAGGATGTTGACGAAGAGCAGGTTGCTGATGTGACCAAGCTTTTGGACAAATTAGAAGAGGATGAAGACGTACAGGCGGTTTACCATAATATGGCCGAATAAGGGGTTCGAGGATAAAAGTGCAGGGTTTAGGGAATAAGTGAAAAAACCTAAAGCAGAAATCAAAATGGCAACAATAATCAATCATTCAAAAAGATGATTGCCGTTTTAAAAAAAGCTGCGGTTAAATCCTTAATTGCTCAAATAGTAATTATTCATTAAATTGCTTAAAAATTCCGTTATGAGTGACAAAGATTTATTAGTCGTGATTTCTGAAATGTTGAGGAAACAAGACCAACATTCTGAATTATTATTGAAGCAGTCAGAAACTTTGGAAAAAATAGGTTCGTCTTTAAATAATTTCATTGAAATTTCTATCAATCAGTTTGAGCAGCAACAAAAATTCAATGAGAAATTCTTAGGGAATTTTGAACAGCAACGGAATTTTAATGAGAAATTCTTAGGGAATTTTGAACAGCAGCAGAATTTTAATGAAAAATTCTTAGGGAATTTTAAGCAACAACAAGTGTTCAATGAAAAATTTTTAGAAAAACTTGATACTATTGGAGATGTTTCCAATAAAAATCAAGAATTGGAAAAGCGAACTAATAAGTTAGAATCGGCGGTATTTAAATCTGATAATGGGAATAGTAAGTAACAGAAGAAAAGACCAGGAATTAAAGGTAGTTTTTAACGACGATAGCTTAGTGCTAGAAATGGATGGCAAAGAAACGGCTATTCCTTTGTTATGGTATCAAGCTTTGGTGCAAGCCTCTGAAGAAGAGAAAGCAAACTGGACGTTGAGTGATGATGGCAAAAAGCTCATTTGGAAAGATTTGAATATAGAGATTTTAATATGATATTTTAATAATGATTATATTTATAAAAAATCAAAAATCATGTACTCAGCCATAAAAGGAGTTTACGAAAACGGAAAAGTTAAGTTTTTAGAACCCGTTCCTGATGTGAAAGGAAAATCTGATATACTGATCACTTTTTTAAATTCTGATAAAAAGGATGAATTGAAAAAAAGAATTCCTGGCGGATTGCTGCAGCTGGACTATTTAAAAGGAAAGAAATTATCAATCCCTGATGATTTTAATGATCCCATCTCCGATTTGGAGGATTATATGTAGTGATGAAATATTTAATTGATACTCAGATATTAATTTGGTTTCAAATCAATCCGTCAAAGCTTAAAGAGGAGATTCTCGATGTTTTGAAAGATACATCTAATCAAATTTTCATCAGTGATATCAGCCTATCGAAGATATTGTTGCAAATGCAATTCAAAATGATTTTTTATTCATCCCTTTAAAACCCCAAATTTTTCATCATACCTGAAATTGAATTTGCTTGAAAACCATAGAGATCCTTTTGACAGAATGATTATTACAACTGCTTTGGAAGAAAGTTTGGTCATCATTTCATCAGATGAAAAGTTTTTGTTGTACGCTGGTTAAAATAATTAAAGCTTAACAAATGATAACTTTTGAAGAATTCTTCCTGAAAAAGAAAATTGACTTAGAAACTTTTCAGGCTTCAAAGCCAGATCTCTTTATGGAATTCAAAGCTCATTTCGCTCAAATGAATGAGAAGAGTTTCGACCACACCAAAAAGTACTGGTTCAATGATTTAAGAAGAGAATTTCATCTTTCAGAAGAAAAAGAAGTAATTTTAAAAGAAGCACTCAAGCCTAAAGAAACACCACCAATCTCAGCCGTTGTTGAAGAAACGATAAAGGAATCAACCACAGTTGTAAAACCCGCTGGCTTTAAGCCTCGTTTTAATGCACCCGTGGCAGAGCGTATTAAAGAACATGTTCCTGTTGAAAAGGAATCAGAGGAGGTGCAAAAACCTGCTGGTTTCAAGCCAAGGTTCAAAGCCCGAGTGACACCTCATCAGAAAGAGAAAGAACCAGAGGCGGAAGGCAAAAAGGAAGTTGCTGAGCTTCCCAAACCATTAGGTTTTAAACCAAGATTCAAGGCAGGAGTGACCGGGAAACCTGAAGAGGTAAAGAAAGAAGAGGAAACTGAAGAAGAGAAACCAATTGTTTCCAAACCTGCTGGTTTTAAACCGAGATTTAAAGCCGGGCAAACTGCTGCGAAGCCAAAAGATGAAAACGAATAAAGCCCGCTGCAAAAGCAAACGGGCTTTCCAATCAACCTAAACCTAATCTTTAATTTCTTGAATGGGAGAACACCCATGGAAGCAGTTCTTTTTCTGCAAAAGCTGAGTCCCAGCTGTTATGGTTATCATTTGGATAAATGGTAAGCTTATAATCTGCACCTCTCCTTTTTAATTCTTCAGCAATGTTTTTAGTGAATTGGGGATCAACAATATCATCTTTCCCTCCATGAAACAGCCATAATGGAAGCTTATTTGCATATTTTTTCACATTCTTCACATTGTCGCCTCCGCAAATAGCGAATGCAGCCGCAAATGTTTTGGGCTTTCTTCTCAATATTTCATAGGTTCCCATACCACCCATTGACAATCCTCCAACATATAACCTTTGGTGATCCAGATAATTCAAATCCCTTAACTGATCCAAATAACCGAGCAGCAATTTCATCGCTTTTGTCGGCTTTCCTCCTTTCTGAAAAGTAAAATGTCTTTTGCCTTCTTCGTCTGTAGTGATGTTCACATTGCTCCAGTAGCTATCCGTACTACATTGCGGAAAAACTACCACTGCCGGATATTTTTTTCTGAATGCCGGATCTAAGAACATCTTGGAACCATGTATCAATTGTTTTTCATTATCATTTCCACTTTCTCCTCTGCCATGTAAGAAAAGCATCAATGGGTATTTCTTTGAAGGATCAAAATTCTCGGGATATAAAATCCTCACCGGAAGTGTATCACCATCCATCACAAAAGAAGTTTTTATAAAATCACTTTTATTCTGAGCTTTTAAATTTAAAAAGCTGATGAAAAACACCATTAATAATCCTGATTTTTTCATTTCACCAATTTAAAATCTGCTTCTTTCACATTTTTAGAGTCATCACCTACAAACACTTTAAAATCTCCAGGTTCTGAAACGAAATCCAAATCTGCATTATAGAATTTCAAATCATTTTCGGTTAAAGTGAAAGTGATATCTTTTGATTCGCCTGCTTTTAAAAATATCTTCTGGAAGCCTTTCAACTCTTTTACCGGTCGGGTGATGCTCCCAACCATATCTCTGGTATACAATTGAATTACATCTTCACCATCTCTTGAACCTGAGTTCTCCACATTGACAGTCACATGAATACTTCCGCCAGCATTCATGATGTTCTTATCTAATTTAGGAGCGGAGACATCAAATGTGGTGTAGCTCAATCCGAAACCGAAAGGATATAAAGGATCATTGCTCACATCCAAATAGTTCGATCTGTATTCGTTGAACCATTTGCCTTCTGCCAATGGCCTGCCGGTGTTTTTATGGCTGTAATAAATTGGCACCTGTCCAACATTCTGAGGGAAAGTGGCCGTTAATTTTCCGGAAGGATTGACATCCCCAAAAAGCACATCTGCAATGGCATGCCCCGTTTCAGATCCTCCAAACCAAACATTTAAAATGGCTGGTACATTTTTACTTTCCCAGGAAAGATCCAATGGACGGCCATCAAACACCAGCAACACCACTGGTTTTCCGGTTGCCAGCAAGGCTTTTAATAATCTTTGTTGGATGTCTGGAATCTGAATATCTGTACGGCTAGAGCTTTCTCCGCTCATTTCAGAACTTTCTCCCAAAGCGGCAATCACAACATCAGCTTTCATAGCTGCATCCACTGCCTCTTTTAAAATCACAGCTTCTGGCCGGGTATCTCTTTTCATATCCCTGCCATGTCTGCTAGCTATTTTTTGTTCATAAAATTCATCTTCTAAAAGGTTTGAGCCTTTTGCATAAATCAATTTTGCTTTATTGCCAATCGCATCCTCCAAACCTTGTTTTACAGAAATGGCTTTACTTAAATCAGCAGAAACAGCCCAGGTCCCCGGCATATTTACTTTTGAATCTGCTAAAGGACCAACCAATGCGATGGTTCCTGATTTTTTAATCGGCAGTAAATTGTTTTCCTGCCCCGGCAGGCTGGTGTTTTTTAACAGCACAAAGCTTTTGGTAGCGGCTTCACGAACTGCCTGAATATTGGCTGGGGTGTAAATTTTTGTTTTTGCCCTTTCCTCATTGCAATAACGATAAGGATCTTCAAATAATCCTAATTTATATTTTGCTTCCAGAACTAGCCGACAAGCTCTGTTAATATCATTAATAGATACTTTCCCTTCATCCAGTGACTTCTTTAAAGTGGTTAAAAATCCTTCTCCAACCATATCCATATCCACACCCGCTTTTAAAGCCAATGAAGAAACCTGTTGCAAATCACCTAAACCATGTTCAATCAACTCATTGATGCCCGTATAATCTGTAACCACCAATCCTTTAAAACCCCATTGGTTTCTCAATACATCAGTGACCAACCATTTATTGGCCGTTGCCGGAGTTCCGTTGATGTCATTGAAAGAAGTCATCACACTACCCGCACCCGCATCAATAGCTGCTTTGTAGGGAGGAAAATATTCATTGTACATTCTGTTCAGGCTCATGTCGGTAGTATTATAATCTCTACCAGCTTCTGCAGCACCGTATAAAGCAAAATGCTTTACACAGGCCATCATGGTGTTCACTTTTGTTAAATCATCTCCCTGATAACCTTTTACCATCGCTTTTGCAATTTCAGAACCTAAATAAGGGTCTTCTCCCGCACCTTCTGCAATACGTCCCCAACGTGGATCACGGGAGATATCAACCATGGGAGAGAATGTCCAGTTGATCCCATCCGCAGTTGCTTCTTCTGCTGCAATTCTTGCGGATTTTTCAATTAAAGACATATCCCATGTGGCTGCTAAAGCTAAAGGAATTGGAAACGCTGTTTTATATCCGTGGATGACATCCATTCCAAAAATTAATGGAATTTTTAAGCGGGTGTTATTCACTGCCAGTTCTTGCGCAGTACGTATTTTTTGAGGAGTGCTTAAGCTAAAGAAACCGCCAACATTACCCGCTTTAACTTTCTTCTCCATATCCGAATTTCCGGTGGAACCCGTGATGGCTTCTCCACCTGTCAGTAAATTCAATTGTCCTATTTTCTCCTCCACAGTCATTTTAGACATTAAATCTGAAATGAAAGTCTCCATGTTTTCCGGATTGGAGTTATTGATTTTTGCCAACGGCTTTTGCTGCGCACATGCTGATAAAACTGTGCACAAAATTATAGTGACGATATATTTAATAGATTTCATACGCTGTTATTTGCTTTTTATAAGATGAGGGGTAATCGCTTTTATCCAAATATCATATCCTTTTTGGTTCATGTGAAGATTGTCATTTAGGAAAATCTCTTTAAATCCTTCATCAGCTAACATGGGTTCATAAACATCCACGTAATCAGCATGCTGCTGCTTAGAAAGGAAAGTTTTAATTAATTCGTTGGCATAAATGACTTGTGGCCAATATTGCTCCCTGCTGATGCTGGGCTTGATAGAGATGAATGTCACCTGTACCTCAGGCATTTTTTTCCGGATCAAACTGTAAAGAATTTTAAATCTATCTGTGACCGTTGCAGGGTCCACTCCGGCTGCGATATCATTCTCTCCACTGTAAATCACAATCTGACGAGGCTGGTAAGGAAAGATGATATCATCGGCATAATAAATGGCATCATTTAATTGAGAGCCACCAAAACCCCGGTTAATAGCTCCATAATTTTTGTAAACCTGCTCTAAATTCTCCCATTTTCTAATCGATGAACTTCCAACAAATAAGATTCCTCCTTTAGTTGGCATCGCTGCTGCATCTTTTTGCTTAAAGGTTTGAATCTCCTCGTAAAAAGGAGCTTTTTGTTGTGCGAAAACAATACTTGAAGATAAGAGTGCTACAAATAGCAGAAAGCTTTTCATTTTCATAATTATTCGGCTTTAATTGTTTTTAAAGATTTGGATACGCCATTCTCATTAAAGGTTTCCATGTTGAAGTAATAGGTTTGGTCGTCATTTAAACTTTTTAAATTTAAATGATCGGCATCATAAACCAGCCAGGAGTTATACAGTTTGTCTGGTGCGATTCCCCATTTAATGTTATAGCCTTGTGCTCCATTCACTTTATCCCAGGTAATCATCGCATCACGTTTATCAGCTTGCCTGCTCACTTTAAAGTTCTTCGCCACATCAGGTTGTTTCCCTTCTCCCAAACCAAAAATGCGCAACCCTGAAATGGCTAAATGAGGCGTTGGAACATGAATATTCTCGTACCTGATGTACCTCACTTTTTCAGGATTCGCTAGTTCCACATAGTCATTAGGAACATCCTTAAAACTTTTTGATCGGTCAACCAGGGTGATCCAGTTCTTTCCATCTAACGAGCCTTTCAATTTATAGCGATGATAGATGCTATCCGGACGGCCATATAAATCCGATTGATAATCGTGATAATTCAGTTGGATGGCGTAGACTTTAGCTGCTTGCTGCAAGTCAATCTGCAGCCATTGGTTTTCATCATTGGCTTTGGCCAGCCAAAAAGATTTCACATGCTCATCAGTGACATGCTTCGCTGTAAAGGAGTCAACTTCTGTGGAGGCGGTCACTGGTTTTTTGTAGGATAAAAGCATCCATCCGGTAAAAGCTCCCTGCTTGCCAGGCACTGAAGGCGCATAATGTGGATAATCTCCATAAGAGGTGTTGCTATACATCAAACCGTCTTTATCAAACCAGGCTGGAAAAACACATAGCCTCCGCTCCCAATTCACATTCACAGAAACCGCCATGGAGGCGAAATGCCAGTATTGTCCTCCCGGACCAATCACGGTGCTTCCATGACCTGCACCATTGATATAACCTCCGGGCTTATAAAAAACCGGATTATTCGGGGCATATTTATAAGGACCTAAAGGTGAATCTGCCATGTAAACACCATCTCCATAAACATTGAATTCAGTACCGGGAGCAGCATATTGTAGGTAATATTTTCCGTTATGTTTAGTCAGCCAGGCACCTTCCATGTAACCTTCCATGGCGGAGCTGTGGTTTTCGCCGAAGCGTTCCCAACCATGGTGCGCTTCATCTAAGTTAAAGAGTTCTGTTCTTTTTCCTATCGGATTAAAGCGTTGATTTTTATTGAGTTCGATTCCATAAATAGGATAAAGGTTGGAGGAACCCCAAAATAGATACGCTTTCCCATCATCATCAATAAACAGATCAGGATCTTGAAGGTTATTTAAAATGGAGGGAACAGCTTTCCAATCTCCCTTTTTTGGATTATCGGTGTAAAGAATACTCATAGAACCTGAGGGATCTCCGGTTACATATAATACCGAATCTTTATAGTTATGGGCAGCCGGAGCATTTGAACCCTGGAAATACCATTTCTCTGGTTTGATGAAATCCCAGTTGGATAAATCTGTGGAATGCCAGTAACCCAATGAGCGGGTCACAAATAAATAATATTCACCTCGAAATGCCACTACTGCCGGATCAGCACCAGAACGATAAGAGATATTTTGAGCTGAATTATAGATCATATAGGTGTAATCCAGGTTGATGGGATTACAATAGGTTTGCATTTGACTTTCCTGGGCCAACGCAGGTTTGATCATCCAAATCACAGCTAATAAAACTATATATTTTACAAATTTCATCATTTCAGATATGGGCTTTGAAAACCTAACTTTTTCAATCCCGCCTGCACATCTTCATCATTCATAAATAATCTCCACAGCAAACCGGAGCGATAATTTTCTATCATCACCACTTCAGGCCCTTGATCTATTCCTAAATATCTTGGGGTATACCAATCAGCAGTTTCACTAAAGGCATCATAAAAGCCATATTCGCCCCACACTTTATCCTTCCTATCAGTGTACCAATGTCTCATTGCGGCAATGGATTGTTCAGGCGTGTAAACGATGGAGGAGATGGCTGCAGTAGGGGATATCACTCCCAAATCCCTGTCTTTTTGAGGGGCATGTCCTGCGTATCCTTTCATAGAATAACTGGACGTGAGCCCCCAAGAATTTTTTCCATAACCCTTGTAGTTCAAAGGGTTATCCACACACCATTTATAATTGATCAAAGCCATATTTTTGGTCTCCATCCCATAATCGCCATAGTCATCCTTTAACCCTTTCGGATCCAAACCTAAAAAAGAATAGTGTGACCAGAATAATGGTCCGCCATGTGGGGCATTGCCCTGATGGAAGAATTGCAATGGAATATTGTCATAACTTCGGGGAGATTTAATGGCCCCGTTCATAGCCCAACCTTCTTCATAAACCTCTTTGGAAATGCCATGCCCAGGGGAAGCGGCCCCCATCACGTACATGATCAAACATTCGTTGAAACCATGCACCGGGAAATTCATTTGCCATTGATTGTTTGGGCTCCAATGCCAATAAAGCACATTTTGTCCGTTACGGTACCAATCAAAGTCAATTCCTTTCCACAGTTCATCCGCCAAAGCGGATAATTCTTTCTCTTTTGCGTTTCCATTTTTAAAATATTGCTTCACGCAGATGAGACTTTGTGCTACAAAGGAGGTTTCCACTAAATCTCCCCCATCATCAAATTTGGAAAAAGGTTTCACTTTTCCGGTTTCGCCATACATCCAATGTGGCCAGGCACCATGATAACGATCAGCGTTTTTAAGGAAGGTCAAGATTTTTGATAGCCTTTCAATTCCATCTTTTCTCGGTACAAATTTTCTATCAATTCCGGCAATAATGCCCATAATGCCAAAGCCCGTTGCGCCGGTGGCTACAATATTTTTATCATGCGAAGGATAAGCATCATCATCATGAAAACGCTCACGGGCTGCTCCTGAGACAGGCTCGGCACCATCCCAAAAATATTGGAAGGTATGATATTGAACGGTGTCTAGAAGTTGCTGATCAGTTAAACTGACGGATGAATCTGATTTCATCTTTGCTGACCCGCAGGATAAAAGGAAAAGGGTGCTTATAAAATATAGTGGATAAAGAAGCTTCATTATTAAATTTTAGGACTTTGAAAGCCGAGTTTGGTTAATCCTGATTTGACTTCAGGACATGACATAAATAAATTCCAGATGAGGCCAGTTCTATAGTTTTCAATCATCACAATTTGTGGTCCCTGGTCGATGGCTAAATAAGAATCAGCGAACCAGGGATCATTTAAAGAGAAAGCATCTTTAAAACCATATTCTCCCCACAATTTGTCTCCTAATTTATAATAGAAAAACCGGATGGCCCTTAAAGATTCCTCCGGTGTATAGGGTATGGAAGAAATTGCTGCGGTTGGGGCAATGTAACCTCTGTCATTATTTGGAGAGCTGGCTGTATAACCGCCGTTGATATCGCTTGCGGTTAAGCCCCAACTGTCTTTGGAGTATCCACTATAATTCAATGGATTTGCCACACAATAATTATAGTTGATTTTAGAATGAGCGATGGTTTGGTCTTCATAATCGGCGTAAGCGTCTTTTAATCCTATTGGATTAAGTGCCATGAACGAATAATGCTCGAAAAAAAGAGGCCCTCCGTTTGCTGGTCCCAGAGGTAGGGTGACACCATAGTAGCTGTTCCCATTCCTCATTGCCCCGTTTGTTGCCCAGCCATTATCATAAACAGATTTAGGGATGGTGTGTGTAGTTGACGAAGCTGCCAATACGTAAACCATTAAAGCCTCGTCCCAGCCTTTTATCTGTAAATTAATATCCCAGTTAAAATCAGGGCTCCAATGCCAATACAATTTTTCTTCTCCTCCTTTTCTAAACCAATCCCATTCTACATTATTGTAGAGTTGGTTGATATCAGCCCTTAATTGAGTTTCATCAGCACTAGCACTGGAAAAATACTGACGGGCAACCAAAAGTCCTTCCATTAAGAAAGAAGTCTCCACCAAATCGGCTCCGTTATCTTTAGTGCTGAATGGCTGTACTTTTCCTGTGCTTCCATTTATCCAATGAGGAAATGCGCCATGAAATTTATCAGCTGATTTTAAGAATGTGGTGATTTTTTGCAATCGGGCTAAGCCTTCTGCTCTGGTGATGAAATTCCTATTCACGCCCACTACAATACTCATGATTCCGAACCCGGAACCACCAGTGGTCACAATATCTCCTGAACTGTTTCTTTCACGGGCCAAACCAGCGTTTGGATGAGCAAAATCCCAAAAATATTTAAAGGTTTGTTTTTGAATCAGCGTAAGCAAATCATTATCTGGTATCTGAGGGAATTTGTTGGTACTATCCAGCCCGGTTTGCAAAGTGATTTTTAAAGGATTGATGACCTGGCCACCACTTGCTGTCTCTATATTAGCGGGAATGATCAACTGATAATCGGCAAAGGGTGCTAAATCACTGGCAGGTGTTATATCAATTGATTTATTTTCATCTGATAAGGTTGTTTTAAAAGCAACAGCTGTTCCATTTGCTGCCTGCCATGAAATTTTATTTAATGAACTGATATTAAAAGGTTCAGAAGAATTAATTTTAACTACAGGGGAGTTGTTTAAGTTTTTATAAAATTGGGTTCCATTATAGGCTCCATTTACAGTGAAAGAAAGGGAAGCATTCTTTACCTGTTCATTTACATTGTTTTTCTTACATCCTGATATGATAAATAGGATTAATAAAAAACCTGAACCTAACGTAATTGTATTTTTAGAAACCATTAGAATGAAATAAAAATACCGGGCAGACCCGGTATAAGATTTAATTATTTACCTGCCAGCCCCAAATTAAATAAGGCTTTTATATGAGCATCTGGCAGTGCAGTGTTAAAAACTCTGATTTCATCTATATTACCTTTCATAGCTGCAAAAGATGCATCAGTATTTACGGCTTTACCAGGGATAACATTATAATTACCACCAATAATCACCTCGTTAGGCTCCCATGATTTAAATAAACTATTTCCTGTTCCACGGTTTGGATAGTTACCTATTTTGATTCCATCTGCCCAAATATTAAATACTCCGGTAGAACCATCATAAGTTAATATGATATTGGTCCACTTATTTGTCCCAATTTTAGGAGATAAATTTACTGCACCATAATTATTGATGTTATCCTGCCTTCCTCCATCAACTGTAGTAAAATAAGGATGAACAATAAGTTTATCGGTATTGGTAGCCGGATTTGCATTGGTTTCCAAAATAAAATCTATGTTTCCGTTAAGCATACCTGGCCTGGCTAATTGAAAAAGCATGGTTTTGGTTGATCCATTATTTAAAATTTGAACCCATGTGCTGATGGTAAAACTTTTTAGAGCACCTGTTTTAAAGGCATTAAATTGGGTGGCATAGTATAGATAACCATTATTTAAGCTTAATGCTTTCCCTTTTACGCCCCCATCTATTAAAGTATTGTTAGCCACTGATGTTGGTGCTGTACCGCTTTTGGTTTCTTTAGCATCGGCATCAAAAGACCAATAAGCTACTAAATTATCAGGATAAATCTCATCTGAGCTGCTATAACCATCAATTTTACCTGCATATTGTTCCGGAGAAACTTCTGGTAAATTATTAGGATTACCGTCTTTTTTACATGATGACAAGCATGCAAGTGCTAATGTTGCCACCATCAAATTATTGATATTAAATATTTTCATTTTCATCGTATTAGGATTAATAGCCATTATTTTGATGTAACACTCCGTTACTGATGTCGATTTGTGCCTGAGGTATAGGTAGTAATTCACTTTTGCCAACAACAAAAGTTTTCCCCTGAGCCTGTAAAACATCAGCAGCAATTCCCCATCTTACAATATCAAAAAAACGCTCATGCTCCATCCCTAATTCTACTCTTCTTTCATGTCTGATGGCATCTCTTAAGGTAGCCTGATCAGTTATCGCTAAATCAGGAAGTGCATTTACACCAGGCTTGGCGCTCATTCTTGCCCTTGCCCTTACACTATTTACGGCTGCCAGTGCTTTGCTGATATTATCTGCACCGCCTAATTCATTGGCTGCTTCAGCATAAATTAATACCACATCTGCATAGCGCAAAAGTCTTACGTTCATCCACCAGCCTCCTTTGTTTCCAATCAATGCTCTTTTTGCCGGTTTGGTATACACCTTATTATTGTATCTCGGATTAGGTAATCCAGCCTGTGGTCTTTCACCATAAATGGTTACTGAATCAGGGTTACTGTAAAATATGGTTCTATACCTGCGTGGATCATTAGGCTCATAAGCTGCCTCCAAAGCTGTACTTGGGACATTAAAACCCCATCCTAAATTCATATCGCTGGTACCTCTTACTCCCTGAACCTGCGCATACTGCGAACCATAGGTAGTTGGGAAAGATGGAGTGGCAGTTGCCTGTACCTCAAATAAAGACTCGGCAGTGTTTTCACCTTCTTCATCAAATACAGTATTATAATTTACAGACAGGTTGTACCTTCCGGATGTCATCACCAAATTTGCAGTACTCATGGCTAAAGCATATTTCTTTTCATATAAATATACTTTTGCTAAAAGCCCATTTGCTGCACCGCTTGTCGCTCTTCCTATAAAGGCAGCAGGCCAACTTGCCGGAAGATTTGTTGCCGCAAACTGCAAATCACTTTCTATAAAAGCATAAACTTGTGCAGGTGTGCTCTGTGGGATATTTAATTTTGATACATCACTGGTAGTTACCGAATCTATAATTGGAACATTACCAAATAGCCTTACCAGCATAAAATAAGCATAACCTCTTAAAAAACGGGCTTCAGCTTGTGCGCCAACTTTTAAATTTTCTGCAGTGTTTGGATTAGGATCATTGGCTACCTGATCTAAAACTTTATTACATTGATTAATTAAGTTATAATGGCCAACCCACAAAGCATTCACCACACCATTGGATGAAGTTAGATTTAAATTATCCATGGTGATGATGTCTGAGCCACCGTCTGCCGCGGTACTTCCTTTATCGGCATCATCACTTCTGATACTTACAGCGGCTACAAAAGGGAAAACGGTTACATTATAACTTCTTAAAGTTTCATAAGCTCCGTTGATGAACAGATCATAAGGGCCTGTGCCACCAGGGTACGGGTAGTTATTTTCATTGTATTCTCCCTGCGCTTTTCTATCCAGGAAATCTTTCTTACAGCCAGAAAAGATTATGGCTAAAAGCATCAGCAATGTTACGCTTCCTGATATTTTATTAAATATTTTCATGTTTTCTTAAATTAAAATGTTGCGTTTAAACCAAAACTGTAGATGGCTGGTAATGGATAAATTCCATTATCTGCTCCGGCACCGGTAATATTATTTAACGGAGCTTCCGGAGTATATCCTGTGGTTTTGCTCCATGTTTTAATATTTTGCCCGCTGATGTAAAGCCTTAAATTTTTAAGTCCGATTTTTTGAAGGCCACCTTTTGAAAAAGTATAGCCTAACTGCGCTGTACGAATTCTAAAGTAATCGCCGGGTTCTAAATAATAGCTGCTGAACAAAAAGTTATTAGACCTGCTGTTATCCAATATAGGTTCCACATTACTCGTTCCTGGTGCGGTCCATGCATTTAAACGGTTGCTTTCATAATTTAAAACAGCAAAATTTCCAATTCGCCTTTGTGTATATACATAATTACCTGCAACACCCTGGCCTTCCAGCAAAACATCAAAGTTTTTAAAACCCATAGATACATTTAAACCATAGTTGTAATTAGGAAAGGGAGAGCCTAAATAAGTCCTGTCGGCAGTGGTAATTACACCATCACCATTAACATCTTCATAAGCAATATCACCAGGAAGTGAGGTACTCATGGAAGCCATTTTATCTAAATCTGCTGTAGATTGATAGATTCCTATCTGGCGATAGCCATAGAAATAACCAATAGATTGTCCGCTTACCGTTCTGTTAGCCCCATTATTTCCAAGAATTTGAAAATTGAAATCATTACCTATAGATTCCACATTGTTTTTATTGTAGCTAAAGTTTGGAGAAATGCTATAGGTGAAATCTTTACCGATTTTATCATTCCAGCCTAATGCAACTTCAATTCCTTTATTACTAATGGTCCCTAAATTGGTTTTATAGGCTAAATCAGAATTTGGAAGGGTAACATTTGTAATAATGTCTCTGGTTGTTCTATCGTATAAAGCAATATCAGCACTAAGTCTGTAGTTAAAAGCTTTCAGTTCTAAACCTAAATCATTACCCCTTACGGTTTCCCAATGTAAGTTAGGGTCAGGCACATAAGCTGGTCTTGCAGCCGGATAAATATTATCTCCATATACGCCACCACCAGTTAAATTGATGCCGGGCAGGTATAAGTTTTCTGCAAACTCATTGGCATTTCCTAATGTACCCCATGAAGCTTTTAGCTTTAAAAAGTCAATATTCTTGATGTTTTTAAAGAAACCTTCATCACTAATCACCCAGCCTAATCCCACACTTCCAAAAGTTCCCCATCTGTTCTCGGGTGCAAATTTGGATATTCCATCTCTTCTGATAGAAGCATTGATTAAATACTTGTTGTTGTAGGCATAATTAATCCGTCCGAAATAAGAAAGCTGAGCAGATTCAGATCCACCACCTCCATAAGTACCCGACCCACCTGGTGCAATATCTAAATACCAAAAATCATTATCATTAGGGATGTTTAAAGTCCTGTCGGTTCTGTTTCCGTTAATGGTTTCACTACCTGTATATAAAGTTGTAAAACCAGCTAAAGCCGTAATTTTATGAACATTATTAAAGGTAGAATCATAGGTTAAGGTATGATCTTGCTGAAATTTTCTATATACCGCCTGATTTTGACTTACAGAAGTATGAATACTGGTATCTCTTCTAATTTCAGTGCCGTTCCCGTTTTCGCCTAAATAAATGAAAGAATAAGGAAGCGGGGTATAACCTCTGCCGCCATTAAAACCTAAATCAGTATAAAAGGAAGACCTCCAGGTAAAACTATTTAAGAATTTAACTTCTCCAAATACATTGCCCACCACACGGTAACCTTTATTTACCGATGTATTATCATTTCTGTTAATTGTAGCCACGGGATTAGCTACCTGCGCTTGCTGAAAAGAAGGCAATGCGTAGTAGGTGTTTGCATCCTGCTGTATTGGAACAATTGGAGCAGCCCATAAAGCGCTATTAAAAGAAACATCTGCCGGATCTGCATTATAATGAAAGCCTGTTAAATCGCCTCCAACTTTTATATTCTTATTTAAATTGATAGTCTCATTTAATCTGGCAGTATATTTTTTAAAATCACTATACTTTACCACCCCTTCCTGATCACTGTATCCAAAATTTATTAATGTACTGGTTTTATCACCTGTATTGGAAATGGTTAAGCTGTTATTAGTGATAGAGGCAGTTTGGAAAACCTGATCCTGCCAGTTAGTATTTGCCGTGTAGTTACTATAATCAAAAGGAGCAGCGTTAGCATTGGCTAACTGAGCGCTGTAAAGTTTTTTAAAGCCGGCAGCGTCCACCACATCTACCTGGTTAGGTACGTGTTGCATGCCATAAGAACTTTGCAGGCTAATGCGGGTTTGGCCCTTCGCAGCTCTTTTTGTAGTGACTACAATTACTCCGTTACCACCTTGAATACCAAATATTGCAGTAGATGAAGGATCTTTAAGCACTTCAATACTTTCAATGTCACCTGAATTAAGGTAATCAATATTGGTTTGTATTACGCCATCAACCACATAAATTGGATTGGATGCATTGGTACTGTTTACCCCTCTTATTCTTACAGTGGGCGCAGCACCAGGAGTACCATTATTTACAATAGTTAAACCTGCAACCTTACCTTGTAATGAAGAAATAGGGTTTTGATTAGGAGATTTTGCAATATCTTCACCACTAACCGATGTAATGGAACCTGTTAAATCTCTTTTTCGCTGCGTACCATAACCCACCACCACTACCTCGCTAAGGCTTTGACTTGAAGTTGCAAGATTCACATCAATGGTTGGTCTGTTGTTAACTGCAACCTCCTGGGTAACATACCCAATGTAAGTAAAGATCAGCGTTCCGTTTGCTGGAACATTGATGGAGTAATTTCCATTGACATCTGTTTGTGTGCCGCCGCCGGTTGAGTTTTTTACGCTTACTCCTATTAATGTTTCGCTTGTTTTGGAATCATAAACTTTTCCAGTGACCTTGATGTCTTGTGCGGAAACATAAATAAAAGAGAAAAGACATAAAAATAATAGTAAAGCTTTTCTTTTCATAACTTAGTTTTGAATTTTAATTGGTAGGGTAAAAGTGAGGAGTTTTTACACTTAATACAAAAAAAACACCTCAACATCACTACATCACCGAAAAAAAATCTTAGCACTAAGTAGTTATAAATATTGAAATTTAGAGAATAAAGGCGCATTATGGATTACAGAGGGTGTTAACTCACTACATCAATGAATTTAAAATATATCTGCTATCAATCGGTTTATCTTACACTATGAGAGGTAATGATGTAGTACTAAAGCTCTATCAGAAACTCATTTAAATTTTTATCATGGGGTAGCTCCAGCTTTTTTCGTAAGCGGTATCTTCTGATCTCCACTCCACGTACGCTGATATTTAACAAAGAAGCCATTTCCTTACTGCTCATGTTCATTCTTAGGTATGCACAAAGTTTTAGGTCGTTAGGCACCAGATCTGGGTGAGCGGCCTTTAATTTCTTAAAGAAATTCTCGTGGGTTTCATTAAAACTGGCTTCAAATAAGTTCCAGTCACGCTCATCATTCATTCCGTCATCTATGATCTTTTGTAATCTTTTCAACTTTTCCTCTGAAAGCTTAACCCCCTGTGAATCCTTTAAATTGATGATCTCATCTTTGATGTTCTGAAGCAATTCATTTTTATAAACAATGTTCATTGCAGAATTCGTCACTTCACGGCTTTTACTGTCCACTTCAGTTTGCAGCTTCTCATTCTTTAGTTTAATCAACTTTTGTTCATTGATGATGGCTTCCTGTTTAAGATGTTCGTCTCTTTCCTTACGTAATTTCTCCTGTATCTCCTGCTGGTGTTTTGTTAAGTTTTTGAAATACCAAAGCCGAAGATAATAAGCTATGACTAAAATAAGCATCACATACATGATCCACGCCCACACGGTGGCATAAAATGGTGGCGTGATCTCAAAATTGAATGAAGAGATTGATGAAACAGAACCGTCATTCACCATCGCTCTTACTTTAAAAGCATAATCGCCATAGGGCAGATTAGTAAAA
The DNA here is from genome assembly GCA_965218985.1 of Pelobium sp. Lineage (GTDB taxonomy): Bacteria > Bacteroidota > Bacteroidia > Sphingobacteriales > Sphingobacteriaceae > Pseudopedobacter. The sequence goes on along the minus strand of CBDCMP010000007.1, from coordinate 2,113,547 downwards.
TCTTTTTGAGCCAAAAGAGACCATGCCGACCATTCCTTGGAATACCCCTGTAATAAGTATTGATACTTTATTCTTCCCTGCCTATAATGAGGTAGACTGAAATTGATGCGGATGCTATTTTGTGCGAATTTGATCCTGATATTCTTACTGAGAGATCCACTTTCAGTGATGATGAAATTGTTGTTGCTGATATTTTCTATCCTGCCAATGAAAACCTTTGGAAGCTCCATTTTCTTGTTCACAGAATCCTGTTTGTTAAAAATCACAAATCCGTCATCCACGCTGATCAGGAAAAGGCGGTCGTTTATTTTAGAGATATTCTCATAATTCTGCACCATTCTGCCATTCAGCACATTAAACATGCTTGAATCAATGGTGATCACTCCCGGCCTGTTGAAGTTTGCTAAAGCAACTTTACCATGATCTATAAACCAATAATGACGCTCATCAGCTTTGATTACCTTATTGGAAGAAGAAAAAGACCCCAGCTTAGCGTTCAATTGTTGGTAAGGTGTAAACCTGTCACTGATTTCATCATAAATGAAAAAGCCGGAATCATTGGAAAAGATGATTCTACCATCCAGATTAAAAATATTGGTTCCATAGGTGGTGGGCAAACCATCTTTCTCATCATAGGCTTTACTGGTTTTAACCGATTGCAAATCCTCGCTCAAATTTATTTTAAATACGCCTTTATAGGGGTGGCTCACCCAAATATTCCCCTTATCATCCTGTTCCACGTACCTGCACGGTTCTCTAAAGCCTGCAATTTTATGAGAAAAATTATAGCCTTTAGCTCCTTTATTATAGATTACCAAACCGGTATAGGTTCCCTGAATCAATTCATCGGGATATAAATTCATCCGTTTGATGGTCCAGCCACCGCTGATGTTTGATATTCTCTTTATAGACTCTCCTTCAACCAGGTAGGTGCCGTTATTATGCCCGCAAATCAATTGATCCCCAAAAACGGAAAGATCCCAAACTTGTCCCTGTGAATTAGGGATGAACCTGAAATTGAAAGATTGCTTTTTATCTCCACTGACATTCCAATCGCTGTAATACAAACCCTGATTGGTGCCTAGGTAAATTTTATTCTTAAAGATGATGCTGGAGTATACAGTGCCAAACTGACCATTTTTATCAAAAAAGAAATATAAGGGTGAGTTGAGTTCTATACGGTCGATCCCGTTATCCAGACCCACCCATAAATTTTGAGCGTTATCTGTATATAAACTTAAAACCGTATTGTTTTGCAGGCCACTGGATTTATTGATATGTTGCAGGACATTGCCCTTCTCATCTAAAATCACCACGCCATTCAAAATGGTTCCGAAAGCATAATATTTATTGAAGATGACCGCACCGTTATTTAGCTGATAGGTTTTCAAAAATTCACTGGCTTCATTTTGAAAGGGGATAAAACGAATGCCATCAAAAACAAACAATCCCTTCTTGGCCGTTCCTATCAGAAAAGAATCTTTACCAAAAGGGAGGATAGACAGTATACCAGAGATATCCGCCGCTGTACTTGCCTTAATGAAATCCAAATGATCCCCTTTTAATTCATACAAGCCTTTTCCAGATCCCTCCACAAAAAATCTGCCTCTTACTTGGAAAAGGAAAAGGAAAGATTCTGAACCTTCCACCACCTTCACTTGATGGTTTTGGTAGATGAAGATATTTGCAAAGCTTTGAAAAAGCACACGGTCTCCATCTATGTAAATCTTCCAAATCTCGTTATTGAGTTTAGTTTCGTCCTTTACCAAACCTTTTAAAGAATGGTATTGCAGCATGGCTTTCTGATCATACGCCCAATAACCAAACTCCCCGAACCCCCCTGTATAAATTTTACCCTTTCCATCAGCAGCAACGGAACGGACAATCAAATGATGAGGGATTTGGTGTGTTTGCCAATAATGCCCGTCGTAAGACAAAAGCCCGTCTGAATTGCCAAAATAAAACAGGCCATGTTCATCTTTTGTGATTGACCAGTTCTGATTTCCCGCCTGATAAGCAGATTTCGAAAAATTCTCCACATAAGGAACACCTATATTTTGTATACCCTGGGCAAAAGATTCAGAAACGAGGATTAAAAAAAGGAATGGAAATAAAACAGTGAATTTATAGCAACCTAATTTCATTTGGGAATTATCAATTAACAGACCATATCTCGAGATCATTCTCAAAACGACTCTTACTTCAGCTTCAATTGGTGAAGGAATAAAGTTATATTATTTTTTAATAATGAACCGGAATAAGCCGATGACTTCTTTTGTTCAACATACAAAATGTTCACTCATGCAATACAGGTTCCAGTTTCTGCCAAACGTTGTTGGCCAATATTTTCTCACCTTCCTTGGTAGGATGGATCCCGTCCTCCTGGTTAAGTTTTGAAACCCCTCCTACCCCCTCCAGCAAAAAAGGCACAAAAACCATATCGTTTTTTTTCGCCAGATCACTAAAAACCTCTTTGAAATCTTTGGTGTAGGTGGCACCCATACTGGGCGGCATCTGCATCCCTTCCAGCACCAACAGAGCGTTTGGATACTTACGCTTCACTTTGTTGATGATGGCCTGAAGATTGGCTGAAGTCTGCTGAACTGGAAGTCCCCGCAACCCGTCATTCGCACCCAACTCCAGCACAAAAATATCTACAGACTGTTTTAATAACCAGTCAATTCTGCTTAGGCCATCAGCGGAAGTCTCTCCACTCAAACCGCCGTTGATCACCTGATAAGGTAAACCGAGCGAATCAATCTTATCCTGTATTAAAGCTGGATAAGCTTCTGATGGGTCATCCAAACCATAGCCTGCGGTGAGACTTGTTCCAAAAAACAGGATATTCTTCTTCTTTTTCACTTCGGTTTTCGTGACCGCTGATTGCTCAGTCATAGGTGCTGTCTGTGCTCCACTTTTCTGATCGCTATTACAAGCCATCAGGACAGAAATAAAGAAAGCAGCTATAAAACTAATCCGTAACATATGTATGATCTAAAAATCTAAAATGCTTATTTGTTGTTAAACTTTAAACTTAACAGTTATTGCTGTTTTAAGTTTAAAATGATGTCATCCAATTTATTTTAACTCGTATTTTATGTCTGTAAGCAGCATGCTAAATATTCATCAACTCAGCAAAACCTACAAAAGTGCAGGAGCTGTGCTCACAGTTCTTCATGCTATTAATTTCTCTATTGAGAAGGGCTCCACTGTGGCCATAACAGGTCCTTCGGGTAGTGGGAAGACCACTTTATTAGGACTTTGTGCAGGATTAGATAAAGCCAGCAGCGGGAGCGTGGAACTTAACGGCATTAAACTGGATAAGCTGACGGAGGATGAACTGGCTGAAGTGAGAAATCGCTATATCGGATTCATTTTTCAAGATTTTCAACTGATGCCCACCCTTACCGCTTTAGAAAACGTGATGGTGCCCATGGAACTGAGAAAGGATAAGCATATCCGTAAAAAAGCATTAGATTTATTAGATAAAGTGAATCTGTCTGACCGCTCCCACCATTACCCTGTGCAGCTTTCAGGTGGCGAACAGCAACGGGTATCTTTGGCAAGGGCATTTTCTAACCAGCCCGCTATCCTTTTTGCCGACGAGCCTACTGGGAATTTAGATGGAGAGACGAGTGCTAAGATTGAAAAATTGTTATTCGATTTGAACAGGGAGGCAGGAACCACTTTGGTGATCGTCACTCATGATCTCGAGCTCGCCTCAAAAACAGGCAGGATCATCAGGATAAAAAATGGTGGAATAATAGCAGATGAAGCCACTGGCTCCCCAATAGAAAACAGTTTATCGTAATTTCATCTCCTCTTTATGCATTCGGAAAAGACACCACAACGTACTTCAATGAGCTTTAGCTGGTTAGCAAAAATGGCCTGGCGTGACAGCAGGCGTAATCGTTCCCGATTATTGCTGTTCATCTCTTCCATTATTCTGGGAATTGCAGTATTGGTGGCCATCTATTCCTTCCGGGACAACCTGCAGAGAGATATTGATGAACAGGCCAAAGCTTTAACGGGTGCCGACCTGATCATTGAGAGCAGAAAACCTGTAAGTGTAGCCATGAGCGAAATGCTGGACACCTTGGGCAATGAACGTTCAACCGAAAGAAGTTTCGCCTCTATGCTCTATTTTGTGAAAAGCCAGGGGAACCGGCTGGTACAAATCAGAGCCTTGCAAGGAGATTATCCTTATTATGGAACCATAGAGACCACGCCTGTATCTGCCGGAAGCGATTTTAAGAATGGCCGGAACGCATTAGTAGATCAGGCTTTGATGCTTCAATATCACGCTGCTGTGGGGGATTCCATTAAAGTTGGTGCGCTCGCTTTTAAGATTGAAGGGGTGTTGGATAAGGCTCCCGGCCAAACAGGGATCTCCTCATCAGTGGCTCCAATTGTCTATATTCCTCTTCAATATCTGGAAGAAACAGGTCTCAACAAAATAGGAAGCAGGATATCGTACAAATATTATTTCAAATACAATCAACCTGCAGTGGTGGCTAAGGTGCTTAAAAAAATTCAGCCAAAGCTGGATAAAGAAGGGATGGATGCCAAGACGGTGGAATCCAGTAAGGAAGACACCGGACGCTCGTTTCGTGATGTCAACCGTTTTCTGGCACTTTCAGGATTTATTGCTTTATTATTGGGATGCATTGGTGTTGGAAGTGCAATCCACGTATATATTGGAGAGAAACTGGGTTCCATAGCCACTTTGCGATGTCTTGGGGTGAAAGCAAGGGAAGCTTTTTTAATCTACCTGATTCAAATCGCATGTATTGGTTTAATCGGTGCCCTGGCAGGTGCTGTTCTGGGAACCCTTATCCAATTTGCGCTGCCCGCAGTGTTAAAAGATTTCATACCTGTGGAGATGACCATGCATATCTCCTGGATAGCTATTTCACAGGGCATGGTTTTGGGTCTCCTCATCTCGGTGCTTTTCGCCCTGCCCTCTTTATTATCCGTCAGGAAAATCTCTCCTCTTAATGCTTTGCGGGCCTCTTTTGAAAAAGCCTCTGTCGCCACAGATCCCTATAAATGGCTGGTCTATGCACTCATCTTAATTTTTATTTATGTTTTTACCTTTTTGCAAATGAGCAGCTGGCTGCAGGCATTGATGTTCACAGGGAGTGTGATGATCGCTTTTGCATTGCTTTATGCCCTTTCCAAGTTATTGATGTGGCTGGTACGTCACCTCATTCCTGGATCCATGAACTATTTATGGCGACAAGGCTTCGCCAATCTTTACCGGCCCAACAACCAAACGCTGATGCTTACCGTATCCATAGGTTTAGCTACAGCATTTATCGCCACGCTGTTTTTTGTGCAAGGCATCCTCATCAACAGGGTCACTTTATCTTCAGGAGCGCATCAACCCAATATGATTTTGTTTGATATCCAAAGCAGCCAAAAAGAATCGGTGGCCCAAATTACCCGGGTTTATCATCTTCCGGTGCTGAGCCAAGTTCCGGTAGTGACCGTTCGCATTCAGGAGATCAATGGAAAGACTGCGGCAGACATCACCAAATCAAAGAAGCATGCTGAAGTAAATGATGATTCAATATCTGAAAAAAACGATGTTTCCGGCAGTGCTTTCCGTAACGAGCTCAGGGTGACTTTTCAGGATAGCCTGACAGATGCGGAGAAAGTGGTAAAAGGAAAATGGACGGGCCAAGTAAAACAGCCTGATGGAAAGGTTTTCATCTCTCTGGATGAGAATTATGCCAAACATATCCATGTGGATATAGGTGATGAAATCCTTTTCAATGTACAGGGAGTGACGGTACCCACCGTAGTGGGAAGCCTAAGGTCGATCAACTGGAGCAGGATGCAGACCAATTTTCGAGTGGTGTTCCCAACCGGGGTGCTGGAAGATGCTCCTCAATTCCATGTTTTAATGACCAAAGTGCCTTCCAGTAAAGTTTCTGCCCGATACCAGACGGCCATCGTTCAGCACTTCCCCAATGTATCAGTGATAGACTTGCAGTTGATCTTAAAAGTATTGGAGGATCTTTTATCAAAAATTGGATTTGTGATCCGTTTCATGGCAGCTTTCAGCATGGCCACAGGATGGATCGTTTTAATAGCTGCAGTACTCATCAGCAAAAATCAGCGGTTAAAAGAAAGTGTTTTATTGAGAACATTGGGAGCCAGTAGAAAGCAAATCCTGACCATCACCGCTCTGGAATATTTATTCTTAGGATTATTGGCTTCAGGAGCAGGAATTATCCTTGCCCTGGTAGGCAGCTGGGCTTTGGCAGTATTCAGTTTCGATGCAACTTTCAGTCCAGCAATCATTCCTGTCCTGATCTTGCTTGGCAGTATATCCTTAATAGTGGTGTTGACAGGTGTTTTAAGCAGCAGAAATATACTCCAACATCCTCCTTTGGAGGTTTTGAGGAGGTGATTGGAGTCGATAAGGGTGTATACCCTAAATAGAACGAGCAAAGCAAGGACCGATAAATCCATCCTAATAATATCGTCCTAAATGTATATGGATTACATTCATTTTTATAGCTTTGGATATAAGCAGTCTTATGAGAAAGAGATTTATTTGCCTATTCCTTTTTTTTACCGCAGCCCAATTGAAGGCTCAAAATCTGATTGTCGGCACCTATAACTTGAGGTACGATAATCCAAGTGATACCGGAAATTTATGGAAAGACCGCGAACCCATTATAGCACAGCTCATCCGTTTTCACAATTTTGATATTTTGGGAACACAAGAGGGCTATAAAAATCAATTAGATGACCTATTAACAGAATTACCTCCATATAAAATCTATGGCAAAGGACGAGATGATGGAAAAGATGCAGGGGAACATTCTGCCATTTTCTTTAAAAAGGAGCGGTTTACTTTATTGAATAAAGGAGATTTTTGGCTTTCCGAAACTCCGCAAAAACCTTCTTTGGGCTGGGATGCCACCTGCTGCAACCGGATATGTTCCTGGGTTTATTTAAAAGATAGAAATACGGGCAAAGATTTTTATGTTTTTAATGCCCATTATGATCATCAAGGCGTACAAGCCCGCCGGGAAAGCAGCAAGCTCATTTTGGAAAAGGTAAAGCAAATCGCCAGCAACAAAAAAGTAATCTTCATGGGGGATTTAAACGGGGATCATGATAGTGAACCTTATCGGATCTTGGCTGACAGCGAAATTCTTCATGACACTTATACGCTTGCGAAAACTCCTTATGCTACCACCAATTCATTCAATGGCTTTGGTAAAAGCTTGACAGGTAAAGCTATTATTGACCACATTTTTGTGAGCAAAGGATTCCTTGTGAAAAGATGGGGCATCCTTACAGATAGCTATCAAGGGAAATACCCATCAGACCATTTTCCGGTGTTGGCAGAGTTGAGCTGGAATGAACTGCCCCAGCAGAGCCGTTGAGTATCAAAATCAGAAAAACCATAATTGATCTGAATGTGACTTATTCAGATTTACCTTTATGCTGCAGATACCGACAAATACGGAAACTTTAAGCCGGAAATGAATTGATACCCGATCTGAGGCAAAGAAAGAAATGCAGTACTTCTAGCTGACTGCAAATAATGATATCAAAAAAGGGTCATTCTAAATCAGAAGACTCCTTTTTAACTGGAAACTTGCATCACAGAATCTTAAATCCTAAGCTGAGGTGTAGCAAACTCTGCTTTTGACCATCATTTTTATTGATGTCCTGCAAACTGGTTTCATACCTTAAATCAACAGACAAATTGCCTACATCCACACCGGCTCCGGCCTGTAAATTGGTGATGAAGTCGCGGTATTTATAAAAATTTGGATCAGTGGCTTGCGAGAAGGCGCTGCTATTGTCATCCAGGTTAAACTGAAAAGCGGGACCAGCCATAAACCTGATGTTTAATTTATCCACACCAATCTTAGTTCCTAATAAAAGCGGAACATCTAAAGTGGTAAATTTTTGTTTCTCCTCTGTCGTGGTGGCACCGGTTTGAAATTTAAAATTTGAACCCTTTGATCCAATATACACTTCGGGTTGTAAATAAAAACTTTTACCTATTCTACCCCATACGCCAACCTGATAACCTAGAACCCCGCTTTCATCGAACTCGTTATGCTGAGCTTTTATGGTGGTGTAGTTTAGACCAGCTTTCAATCCTAAATGAAATTGAGCAAATGCGCCTGCCGATGTTATAAACACGAGACAGGCAGCTAAGAGTGATTTTTTCATCTGTTTATTTTTCATTGTTTTTTTACTTGTCAGATGGAACCTTTGATGATCAAAAATAATCATTGCTCTGTGTGCTTAACGATTATTTTAATCCTGTCGGTTTCATTGCTTTTCGTTTTTAATTCATGTTTCTTAAAAACTTCTAAAAAGCAATAATATTGCAGAACCTAAATTACCCCCGGGGTAATTTACCACAATAAATATGAATTTTGGCTAAACAATCTGCATTTATAGTAGTTAATCAATCATCAAATAAACTGAGAGATCATGCAGAATTTAGAAAATAAAGTAGCGTTCATTACCGGAGCGAGTAAAGGAATTGGATATGGAATTGCAGAAGCCTTGCTTAAACAAGGGGTTAAGGTGGCGATAACCAGTCGGTCTCAAAACAGTGCTGAAGAAGCTGCTAAAAAACTGGGTGGCGAAGTTTTAGCAATAGCCGCAGATGTGAAGGATTTTGCTGCTCAGCAGAAAGCCGTTCAGGAGATTGTAGCTAAATGGGGCCGGCTTGACTTTTTAATAGCTAATGCGGGTGTAGGACACTTCGCTCCCATAGATGAAATGGATCCTGAACTTTGGCATGACACCATTGACACGAATTTAACAGGTGTTTTCTATAGTGTGAAGGTGGCTGTTCCTGAACTGAAGAAAACAGAGGGTTATATCATCACCATCTCCAGCCTTGCAGGGACTAATTTCTTTCCGGAAGGTGCAGCATACAATGCCAGTAAATTCGGATTGACCGGATTTTCACAATCTATTATGTTGGATCTCCGTAAATATGGGGTTAAAGTCACCACCATTATGCCTGGCTCAGTAGCCACGCATTTCAATGATCATGAGCCTGATCAACAACAAGATGCCTGGAAGATACAGCCAGAGGATATTGGACAAATGGTTGCCGATCTTTTGCACATGAACCCGAGAACCTTGCCAAGCAAGGTGGAGGTGAGGCCAACAAAAACTTCTAATTAATGATAAAATAGGATTTCATGAAGTTTTCAGCTTATATTCTTTAATCAACCCTTTGGTTGGAATATGAAGGAGCTTACTGAATTTACGAATCATGGTTAGTGAAAGTGCCTGTTTATAATTTAGAACCTTGCTCACTGTTCCTTTATCTCCATATATAGCGGCAAGATCCGCAGATTTGAATCCAAAATCCTCCATTCTGACTTTAATCATTTCTATAGGATCAACGTCAGGTAAAGTGGAAGTTTTTTTCTCATAAGTTGAAATGAGATGAACCAACAAAAGTTTCTCCTTGTGTTCTGCTGTTCCTTTAGCCTCATACTTCACCTCCTCATACCTTTGAATCGCGGTTTGATATTCTTCTTCGTTCTCTATTAAGAACCATTTTAAAGTGGTCAATTCCATCTTTTTTTATTTAAATTGTTTCAGCGTCTATTTTATCATATGCTGAATGAGTTCCGATAAATCTGATTTCTACGATTTCATCTTCATAATCGGTTTCAATTATCAATCGATATTTATTACCAACAATTTTAAACCTCGCTCTGCTATTCTTAATGATTTTTGCATTAGGAAAATCCTGAAGTACGTCAGCACTTTTCTTCCATTTAGCACCACTAACCACCTCTTTCCATATTCTTAAATTCTTTCCTGAATCTGAATGTTTTCTGGCAAATTGATCCAGTTTCAGCAAATAAATTATAACCATTCTAAATATTATTCGAGTCCATATTTAAAGAGTTTCTCTTAACTTTCATAATATATATCCAGTTATATTAAAACAGTTATAAGTCGACCGGCGGCAGAAGCAAATATAAAAATAAGTTGGCAAAAAACCAACAAATTAAACTTAGTTGCTTAGTGTAAGCATAATAAACCTGATGGAAATATATAGGTCCCCCATGATTAAGGCTTGAAGCCGTATAAATGAACGGCGGTGGCACAAGGGATGGAGGCGGGCATCCTGCTTTTCAAGAAATTAATACAGCACCCTAAATTTCAGGGTGTTTTCAATCTTTCTCAACTCCTTCAATAAGGATTTATCGTACTTGGTGTCAATATCCGTAATCACATAACCTATTTTAGGATTGGTCATTAAAAACTGGCCCACAATATTGATATGATGCCTGGCCATCACTTTGGTAATTTGAGACATGATACCCGGTACATTTTTGTGGATATGGATCAGCCGGTGTGAATCTGCGATTTTTGGCAATTGCAGATTCGGGAAATTGCTGCTACGGTAGGTGGTCCCGCTGTTGATAAAATCTGCCAACCTTTTGGCAATCAAAGTTTTGTTAGAAGGATTGCTTTTCAAACTATCAAAAACAACAATGCCCATTTCTGTGCAAATGTTTAGGCTAATACGATCTTTTGAATTACCTATATAGCCCAAAGTTTTCAGTTTTACTGCCCTTTTTAGCTGTTCATCGTTGATCATTTCACCTTCTGCCAGTAAAAGCATCCCAACATCTTTCACATATTTATCTTCGAATGTGTTTTTATGCCGGATAGAAAAGCCATCCTTCCTTAATAATTGGATACTTTCTTCCGGAACATCACCTACCACCAAGCAAAGAATTCTGTTTTTTGGATAAGAGATGGCGCTTGGCAAATCATTCACATACAAAAACTCATCAAAACTAGGGGTTACGTGATCTGCTTTTTCGGCCACCGCTTTTCTTTCTATGTTCTCTGTAAAGGCAAAGAATTTTTTGATCATTCCAGATTCTTTCAACTGAAAATCAGAATGTCCATCACCTATCCCGAAAATATCTCCCTCCAAAGGCATCTGTTGTAATAATTTGACTTTCCCGTTTTCTTGCGATAGCGGGTTCTCCGCATCATAACCAATGATGTTTCCTTCCACATCAAAAACAAAGGTATTGGCGAAAATGTTGTCTTTTTTAATGTGGTATGGCGTTACCACCGGAGTAATAAACTCTTTAAATCCTCCAGAAACAATGAGCACCTCATGCGCATGTTTCTTAAAGAAACCTTTATTGCGTTGAAATGAAGAGGATACTTTTTTCTTTAAATGCTTGATGAGTTTTTGAAGATGTTCCTTATTCGCTTCCAATAATTTTACCCTTCCAGCCAAACTTTCAGAGAAAGAAAGTTTTCCTTCCATGGCCAAATTGGTCAGATCCTCAATGCTTTGGTAGATGAGCTCTCTATCAGGATGATTTTTTAAAGATATTCTGGCTAATTCGTCTAAAGCTTCCACTTGTGTAAAAGTACTGTCGAAATCTATAATGAAGGTTGGTTTCAAATCGTTTTGTTTTATGCCCTAAAATTGCAGAAATGATTTAGAAAAAGCTAAATATTTCAATAATTAAGCAGATTTTAGACTATTTGCAATTTTGGTAACACTTTCCTCCACAGGTCTGAATTTGAAATTCAGGAAGCTCTTGATTTTAGAATTATCATATTTACGGATTTTGGAAGCACTTTCCGCAGTGGATCTGGCAAGGCCTCCCTTTTGACCGGTCAAGGCATTTTTAAGGCTGTTAAGCCGCCATGCCAAAGAAAGCATCCAAGGTCTGGCTTCCTGTTTTGGGATCGGGAGGTCAAAAGCTTTTGCCGCAAGGGCGAATAAATCTTTGTATAAAATATTCTCTGCATTGATGATGAAACGTTCTCCGGAAGCCTCAGCATCCATTAATAAAACCATACCTCTCGCCACGTCCTTCACATCCACGAAACCAGCACCTCCTTGGGTGTAGTATTTGAATCCTTTTTGGATGGTTTCAAAGATAGCTCCGCTTCCTTCAGTGCCGGCATCTTCACCTATGATGATGGATGGGTTCACGATCACTGCATTCAATCCTTCGTTTATTCCCCTCCAAACCTCCATCTCAGCTCTGTATTTAGAGACTGCGTAGCCATCGTGTTCTTCAAATCCCTCCCAAAAATGGGTTTCGTTTATTAATTCCTGTTGTTTGGCATCACCTAAAGCTGCAACAGAACTCACGTGAAGAAGCTTTATCGCCCCCATATTTAAACACAAATTAACAATGTTGGCCGTTCCGGTTGCATTTACCTCCAACATCTCCTTCTTCAGCGAAGGAAGAAAAGAGACCAGCGCCGCACAATGGTATACTTTGGTGATCCCTTCAAAAGCATCTTCCAAATCAGACAGATTTAACACATCAGCATCCACCCAATCTATTTGTTGTTCAAATGGAATCAATTTTTTTGGAATGATGGAATCCACTCTTTTCAGACACCTGATTTTATCCGCTGTTGCCACCAGCTGAAATGCCAGTTCCGCCCCTAAAAAACCTGTTGCCCCTGTAACTAAAATCATTAATGCTCCGTATCCTTTGCTGCTTTGCAGCTGATACAAAGCTAATACAAAAATCAATTTGAAGAATGATCCTTCTGATCAGAGGTTGCTCTTATGAAAAAAAACAATCAAATACTTAGTCTTTGATTTAAAAAATAGATATTTGAATCAATTTATTCCATATGTCCTTATCTGATTTCTTCTCTCCCATACCTATTTCGAAAATCACTCCTAAAGAAGGATACTATAACAGCCATCTCGGTTTAAAAATCACCATTTACGAAGAATCTTTCCCTGATTTGGATAGTGATCTTTACGATGTGGCTCTGGTGGGTGTTTTGGACGATCGTGGTGCAGTGAATAACCAGGGTTGTGCTTTGGCTCCTGATTATATCCGCGAGAAATTATACAGCCTGAATGAAGGAAGTTTTAAATCTAAAATTGTTGATTTAGGTAATATTAAAGCAGGGGAGAAGATTTCGGACACCTATATCGCACTGAAAATGGTGGTGACAGAGCTGATCAAAAAAAATATTGTTCCCCTTATACTGGGCGGCGGACAAGATTTAACCTACGCCCAGTATATGGCTTATGAAGAGCTGGAACAAAAGGTGGATTTGGTGGTGATCGATGCTCACTTTGATTTGAATGAATCTCCCGAAGACACCATCATCACCGATTCTGCCTCTTACCTCAACAAAATATTTTTACACCAGCCTAATTACCTCTTCAATTTCAGCAACCTGGGCTATCAAACCTATTTTGTGAACCAGGAAAGTCTGCGGGTGATGGATAAGCTCTTTTTTGATGCGCAACGCTTGGGTGAGATCAGCGGAGCAGTTCACATTGCCGAGCCTGTCATCAGAAATGCAGACATGCTGAGCTTTGATATTTCCAGTGTACGTTCTTCCAATGCACAGGCCAATGCTAACGCCGGTCCTAATGGTTTTTATGGAGAGGAGGCTTGCCAGCTTTGCCGTTACGCAGGTTATAGTGATAAATTGAGCTCGATCGGTTTTTACGAATTCAATCCCGCTTATGATCAAAACGGACAAACTGCCATGCTGATGGCCCAAATGGTTTGGTGTTTTATTGACGGGTTCTACAACAGAAAGAAAGATATCCCGTTAAATCCAAAATCAGATTACACCATTTACAAAACAAGCTTAAAGGAGGATGCGCATGAGCTCACCTTTGTTAAGAGTAAAAAAACCGATCGCTGGTGGATGCAGGTCCCTTATCCGGCTATGGGTTCCAAAAATGAGCGCTTTCATTTTGTACCCTGTTTGTATGATGATTACCAATTAGCAGTGTCTGGTGAGATGCCTGATTTATGGTGGCGCACCTATCAAAAATTAAATTAACATGAAGAAATTTCTATTAGCCATAGCCTTGCAAATCCCGGTTCTGGTTTTCGCCCAATCTAAATTCATCCTCAGGGGAGAGATTAAAAACCTGAATGCCGATAAGAATCTATACCTGATCCATATTGCCAATCAGCAGGAGAAAATGGACTCTGCCAAAGTAATCAATGGTCATTTTGAATTCAATGTGGATTTAAATTCTCCTTCTATCGCAGTTTTACTGCTGGATCATAGCGGGAATGATTTACAAGACAAGAATAGTCCCAAAGACTTGTACCGCTTTTTTATTGAACCTGGCCAGGCTAACCTTGAGGCGAAAGATTCTATAGCCAAAGCCGAAGTGAGTGGCTTAAAGATTTTTAAAGATCATGATGCCCTGATCAATAGCACCAAGCCGGCAGAACAAAAATTAATGACACTAAACAAAGAATTCAATGCACTGCCTGACAATAAAAAAAACAATCAGGATATCACACAGGGTTTCCAAGACAGGTACGAAGGGCTGATTGCAGAGCGAAAGCAGGCAATTGCTGCCTTTATAAAAGCTCATCCAAATTCTTATGTGAGTTTGTATGCGCTGAATGGAGATTTGGCGACGGAAGAAATGGATGTGGAACAGGTGGAGACTGCACTTGCTGCTTTATCCCCGAGCCTGAAATCAGACCCAATAGCCGCAGCCATCTCCGGTAAACTTGATTTGGCAAAAAGAACAGGCATTGGAATGATGGCTCCGGATTTTGAAGAACAGACATCAGAACAGATCCCTATAAAACTATCCAGCTTTAAAGGTCAATATGTTTTAATTGATTTTTGGGCTTCCTGGTGCGGGCCATGCAGACAGGAGAACCCCAATGTTTTGAGAGCTTATGAAACTTTTAAAGATAAGAATTTCACCGTGTTAGGAGTTTCTATTGATGAACGTGCGGATTTATGGACAAAAGCTGTTAAAACTGATGGGCTGGTTTGGACGCAATTATTAGACCGGAGCAATACCATTGCTGCCATGTATGGCATCAACGCCATTCCGAAGAATTTTTTATTGGATCCGGAAGGCAAAATCATCGCTAAGAATTTACGTGGCCCTGAATTAATGGACAAATTAACTGAGGTGCTTAAAAAGAAGTGATAAATTCCCATGCCGGGAACTTTTATGGGGTCTGTTCAGGAGATACGACAAGAATATTTGTGAAAAACACGCTGAAAGTGAGAATGCCTTCGTTTTGTCAGCATCATCAGGGATGAGAGGAAAAACCCTGTGAACTTTCCCTTCAAAATCTGTTCCATGAAGCAATGGCAAAACAGATCGTCATCAAACCAAAGCGAAACTTCTTCTTCATCAGGAATAGTCATCAAACTTTTAAATTCAGGAACCACTTTACTGAAATAATCATCAGCTTGATAAGCCTCTGCAATATAACCGATCTCATCTCCCAAAACTGGCCCAGGTCAGCTGCTGCTAAAGGCCCGTCTACCAAGCGTTCCCTGCCTATGATTTGCCCGTCGGCGATAGGACTCTTTTAATTGAGCCGATAAGCAATCTCCGTTTAAAATATGAGGCATGGTTGAAATTATAAAAAATCCTCGTTTAATTTTGTACAATAGTCTTTAACTTAGCCATTCATCATCATTTCGCTCATCATGAAGAAAATTCTTTTCACCATCCTATGCTCCATCTTCACTGTTTCGATTTTTGCGCAGCAACCTGCATTCATAAAAGATAGTATGGATGCTTGTATTAAAACCGGAATTAAGGATTGGGATATTCCAGGCCTTGCCATTGCCATTGTGAAAGATGGGAAACCAGTGCTGATTAAGGGTTACGGAGTGAAAGATATGAAAACCGGAGCTCCGGTTGATGAAAACACCTTGTTCATGATCGCCAGCAACAGTAAATTATTCACAGGAACTTCTTTGGCTAACCTTGCCGTAGAGAAGAAACTCTCCTTGAATGACAAAATCACCAAATACTTCCCAGACTTCAGGGTTTATGATGATCACACCTCGGCATTACTAACTGTGAAAGATTTATTGGGTCATAAGCTGGGTACCAAAACCTTCCAGGGTGATTTCACTTTTTGGGATAGCAATTTGTCCCGCGAGGAGATCATGAACAAAATGAAATTGTTAAAGCCTGTTTATCCTTTCCGCCAGGATTTTGGTTATTGCAACAGCTGTTTTTTAACTGCCGGACAGGTGATACCCAAGGTAACGGGTGAAAGCTGGAATGAATATGTGGAGAAACATATTTTGGCCCCGTTGGGAATGAATAACACCTACACCGTTCATGCAGGGATGGCGAAAAGAAAGGACGTATCAAAACCTTATTCTAACCAATTCACCGGAGTGTTGACCGAGATTCCTTATGATGATGTGGATAATCTGGGACCTGCGGCCAGCATGATCTCTTCTGTGAATGATCTTTCCAGATGGCTGATGATGCAATTGGATAGCGGCCGGTTAGATGGAAAGAGAATTTTACCCTGGGAGACTTTACGGCTGACCCGGGATGTGAACACTGCGCTCTCCAGCCGAAAAAATGGGGAAACTCATTTCACAGATTACGGCTTAGGGGTTTTTGAAGCGGATGACGCTGGAAAACAAGTCTTCTGGCATACTGGTGGAGCTTTTGGTTTCGTGAGCAACGTATGTTTTGTGCCTGAGTTGAACCTTGGCATTGCGGTTTTAACCAATATGGATAACCAGAATTTCTTCGAAATTTTAAGACATCAGGTGTTGAATGCCTATTTAAACAAACCTTATAAAAATTTAAGTGAAGTTGCACTCAGCAGATACAAAAAAGCTAAAGCTGATGATATAGAAAGGTTAAAAGCTTTTCAAACTAGGATTGGAAAGGAAAAAGCTGCTTTAACAATCGCTGATTATACCGGAGTTTATCATAACGAACTTTATGGCGATATTGAAATTCAGTCTCAAGGGAAGGATTTAATGGTAAATTTAAAAGGAACTCAAAACCTTACCGCAAAAATGCAATACATGGACAAAGGCGAATGGCTGATGACTTATAGCAACATCGCCTACGGAATATTCCCTACCACCTTTAAAATCAGCAATGGAAAAGTGACTGGTTTAACCGTTCCAACCAACGATTTTGTAGAGTATGATAATTATGAGTTTGAGAAAGTGAAATGATTTTCACTGATTAGAAATACTTATCGTATTTTTTCATTACTTCTTCATGTGGCGTTAAAAGCCCATCTTTGGCTTGTTGTTGGCTTCTTTTGATTCCTTCTTTTGCAGTCTCAGGCAATTCTTCCCAAAAATCCTTTTCCTGCTTTTCAAATAGTTCTTTTATTTCCTCTAATAGAGCAGTGTCTTCCGTCTCTAAAAGCATTTTAGCCAATTCTATTTTTTTAGTTTGCAAGTCCATTATCAAATTTACTGATTATTTTTTAGATACTAAATTGGGACGTGAATATTTAAATGAGTTTAAGAAGAAGAAGAAATTTTCTTGCTAAAAGTACGATCCCATTAACTTCACATCATGGAAATGGTAAGAGACACTTTATCTGCAAGCTTTACCACTTTTCAATCTCTTCACATAAATCTCTCCATTCGGGATTTACTAAACTGATTAACTGGTTTTTCTTAGACCGTCTCCATGCTTTCAACTCCTTTTCTCTTAAAATAGCTTCCTGAATGCTAAAGAAAGATTCATAATAAACACAAATATTTAAATCATATTTAGCAGTGAAACTTTTAGGATATACTTTATTCTTGTGTTCCCAAATTCTACCTTGTAAATTGGAACTCACACCTATGTAAAGCGTAGTTCTATATTCATTGGTCATGATGTAAACGCAACCCCCTCTTTCCATAATTTAAAAGTATAATTTTTCTATGCTCATTTTGTCATGTCGACGATAGGAGACATCTCACTAGCAAACTTTTACATTCTTTATTTTGCGTTGCGTTTTATCTTGCAAGTGAGACCTCTCGTTTCCTCGAGGTGACGCACATATTAAAGTCATGTCGACGATAGGAGACATCTCACATGCCAAGCCTCATGCAAAAAGATGGATGTGTATTGTGGGGCTGGGCCATCTAACTTGTGTTGGCTCTCGTTCTAAAACCATTATTTAGTTGCTTGGGAGGGAATACTCAATACAAAAAGTGAATGATCATGTACAAGGCCCAAATCATTTCTATTAAGCAAAGCATCTATTAATCTTCTTCCCCAACGCTCAGATCTTATCTTTGAAGCAAAACAGGGAATTTGGTCGATAATTTCCACATTGAGTTCTTTCCTGAAAAAGTATGCGTCTGGAAAAACAACATGTTCAGGATAATTGCAGTACCACCAATTATTTTTTAAAACCTTAGCAGAAACAGAATTCTTATTTCCTGTTAAAATAACCAACCTACCTTGAGGTTTCAGATAACCTACCAGATCGGCAATGAATTTTTTAGGATGGTAAAGATGTTCAACTAGATCAAATGCTGTAATTAGGTCAAATTTGTACTGACTTAACTTTTCTATGCTATTTTCACATCTATGCCCTTTTTTATTTACTGTCATTGAACTGGTTTTACTTAGTTCCAAGCCAAAAGTGTCACATCCTTTTTGTTTGGCGTAATCCAGGAATTCACCGGTATTGCATCCAACATCCAGAATGCTCATTGATGGTTTTAGCACTTGCCTAAAGAAATCAACAACCTTTGAAGCCTTATCACGCTCAAAATCTTCATGACTCCATCTTTTGTTTCCATCACCGCGGGTATATAATTCCATAGCGCTACGCTCAGGTACGGGATAATTGGTAAACCAGGATTTACAATTAAGACAACGATTTAAGACAGGGGGGTCTTTCCAACTTAATTTCAAGAGTAGAAAATTTTAGTGGCGTTGCATACTTAAGAGCCCCTATTGCTGTGACACCAGGGTGGCTGCAAAGAGGGCATTCATTTATTTCAGATTTATAATTATCGCTATTTATCATAGACTTTGGTAATATTTTTGGGTAATCACATCAGTAAGTACAACAAATCTACATGATTAAAAATTAATTTTAATGTCTAGCTTTCTCGGAAAAATCTCTGATCTTGTTAAGTTACCCTCAACTGAAACAAAGACTTTTTAGCTGCCGATAGCTAAAGGTACTGTTTGGATAAATTTGCTTAACTGCTCATAAATAATAAAACGCAACTTTTTAGAAACTAAGGAGAGTTAGTGATTTTGTGGAACATGATAATTAGGAGTTGAGAAAGTGAAATGATTGCACCTATCAAATCAGAAGTGGCTTTTATAGATTTATAAAGCAAGCCAAAACCAAAACCCCGCATGCTGCTTTCCATCCATAAGCATCCATTAATGTATCACTGCGCAGCGGATGTCCATTTGCTGCGCAGCAATTTAATGGTTCCTGCGCAGCAAATTATAAAGTTATGCTTACGTTTTTGATAGGTTTTGCGCACTTCATTTTCATCGCTCCTTTTGATAGGAAAGTGTTTTCAGCATCTCCTGCAACTGGCTGCCCGGACGGAAGTTGATGTGCGCTTTCCGGATATTGGATGCGTTTACCTCCTCTTTCTTCTCGCTGGCCTGGCTTTCCACACTCACCTGCAAGCTGCCCAGCTCACCAAGCCTCACTATTTTACCATCAGCCAGCAGGCCAGGGATAACATCTACGATAGCATATAACACCGCCCTCACGTCCGTGCCGCTCACAGTGCTGATGCGCTCTATGATTTTAGTGAGTTCTGGCAGGTCAATTGCGCCGCTGCTAATGGCTGAAGCAAAATACTTCTTGTCGCCTCCACCCAGCACACCCGGCTCTCCTCTTTCAACTGCTTTAAATTTAATGGCCATAATGATATCATTTAAGTTAATATATGGAATACCGGAATGGTGCTGATTTCACTTTCGCTGCGCATTCCTCTGGTAAGCTCATCCTTCCCATGCTAAGGACACATTGAAAATAAGAATTCTTGCAATCTTTTCAAACACTGCTTCCTAAGATGATTGATTACGGTACCTGTCGGCGGTAGGAGACGCCTTGCCTGCAAATTCTCCATGCGAAAAGGTTGATTTGCTTTGTGGTTGCCTGCTTGTGAGGCCTCCCGTACCTCGGGGTAACACCCATATCACGTCCTGCCGACAGAGGTAAAACCTAGTTCATCAAAGATAAATCTTACTACCTAGTGTAATGTTAATCATAAAACGACGAAAAATTATCTTTTTAAATTACTTATTATCAATGATATAAGTCTTTTTACTTTTGACTTTCTACTTTTAACTTAACACTAGTTCCATTTCACATAAGTAAGTAATTCCCAAACCCGGGTGAAGCGGATACCGGCCTCAGTACCTAAGGCCTCGTGGCGTATGAGCGAAACACGGGGCTATCGGAACCTAAGCATTGCCAAACCCCGCTTTGCCAAAACCTAAAAAACATAAAACTTCCCTAAAAATATATTTAAACTTATATTTGGCGCATTACAAATAGGTAATACAAAGAAACATTTAAAATAATGCACAGAACGCACACTTGTGGGGAATTAAACCTTTCTGACTTAGGTAAGGAAGTGATTTTAAGCGGTTGGGTACAAAAATCGCGTGATTTAGGCGGAACTACTTTTATTGATGTAAGAGACCGCTATGGTTTGACACAATTGGTGGTAAATACAGATGACGCTGATGATTTACGTACAAAGGTGAAGGATTTAGGTCGTGAGTTCGTGATTAAAGTGACCGGAACGGTAGTGGAGCGCTCCAACAAGAACCTAAAAATACCTACCGGGGAGATAGAAATCAAAGTTTCTGCGTTGGAGATTTTGAACGTGGCAAAACTACCGCCGTTCATGATTGAAGATGAAACTGATGGTGGCGATGAGCTGCGTATGAAATACCGTTACCTGGATTTACGCCGTAATCCGGTGCGTAACAACCTGATTTTACGTCATAAAATGGCGCAGGAGATTCGTAAATATTTAGATGCTCAGGGATTTTTAGAAGTGGAAACTCCGGTTTTAATTAAATCCACTCCGGAAGGTGCAAGGGATTTTGTGGTGCCAAGCCGTATGAATCCAGGTGAGTTTTATGCTTTGCCACAGTCGCCGCAAACCTTTAAGCAATTGCTCATGGTGAGCGGTTTCGACCGTTATTTCCAGATTGTGAAATGCTTTAGAGACGAAGATTTAAGAGCCGACCGTCAGCCTGAGTTCACCCAGATTGATTGTGAGATGGCTTTTATTGAGCAGGAAGATATTCTAAATGTGTTTGAAGGATTGACCCGCCACATGTTCAAAAATGTGAAAGGTTTGGAGTTTGAAGACTTTCCGAGAATGCATTATGCGGATGCCATGCGCCTGTACGGTTCTGATAAACCAGATATCCGTTTCGGGATGGAGTTTGTAAGCCTCACCCCAGCCCTCTCCAAAGGAGAGGGAGAAGACTTGGTGAAAGGTTTTGGCTTTCCGGTTTTTGACAATGCCGAATTAGTGATCGGAATAAATGCCAAAGGTGCTGCTGCTTACACCCGCAAGCAGCTAGATGAGCTGACGGAGTTTGTGAAACGTCCGCAGATTGGCGCCACGGGTTTAATCTACATGCGCCATAATGAGGATGGAACTTTAAAATCATCAGTTGATAAATTCTATGATGAAGCGCAACTGAAAAAATGGTCGGCAGCGTTTGAAACAGGGCCGGGCGACTTGGTGTTAGTGATGGCCGGTGCTACAGATAAAGTGCGCAAGCAATTGAACGAACTTCGTTTATTGATGGGTGACCGTTTAGGTTTGCGTGATAAAACTCAATTCGCACCGCTTTGGGTAATTGATTTTCCTTTGTTGGAATGGGATGAGGAAACAGCACGTTACCACGCCATGCATCACCCGTTCACTTCTCCAAAACCAGAGGATATCGCGTTGTTGGACACAGATCCGGGAAATGTGAGGGCAAACGCTTATGACTTGGTGATCAACGGAACGGAGATTGGCGGGGGTTCCATCCGTATCCACGACAGGAAATTACAGTCTATCATGTTCAGGCATTTAGGTTTCACCCCAGAAGAAGCGCAAAAGCAATTTGGTTTCTTATTGGAGGCTTTTGAGTACGGTGCGCCTCCACATGGCGGTATCGCCTTCGGTTTTGACCGTTTGGTCTCCATCTTCGCTGGGCTAGACACCATCAGAGATGTGATTGCTTTCCCTAAGAACAACTCTGGACGGGATGTGATGATTGATTCGCCATCCACCATTGATGAGAAACAGAAGAAAGAATTGTTTATTGAAACGACTGTATAGTCAGAGAAAGGAGAAAAGAACAAGGAATAAAGATTTAGCCCGACATTTGTCGGGCTTTTTTATTGGTTTTTAATTAATGTACTTAAATCATATCTTGTAAAGAAATTTAATCAAAATGATATGAAAAAAATCCTACTCCTCTCCCTTTTGGGAATATCCATTTCCGCATTCGCACAAACCGAGGCTTTGAAACAAAAAGTTTCGCAAAAAGCGGATGCGATTGAGCAAAAAGTCATCGCCTGGCGCAGAGATTTTCATGAACATCCCGAGCTGGGGAACCGCGAATTCAGAACTGCCGAAATCATCGCCAAACATTTAAAATCCCTAGGGATAGAAGTGACCACCGGGGTGGCCCATACCGGAGTGGTGGGTATTTTAAAAGGTGGGAAACCCGGACCAGTGGTGGCTTTAAGGTCCGATATGGATGGTTTGCCAGTTATAGAACGCACCCCGGTGCCTTTCGCCTCCAAGGTAAAAACCCAATTCAATGGCAATGAAGTTGGGGCTATGCATGCCTGCGGACATGATTCTCACATGGCTATTTTAATGGGTGTGGCTGAGGTGTTATCCTCCATGAAGAATGATTTAAGAGGAACGGTAAAATTCATCTTTCAACCAGCTGAGGAAGGCCCTCCATTTGGAGAGGAGGGTGGTGCCGAACTGATGGTAAAAGAAGGGGTGATGGAGCACCCACATGTAGATGCTGTTTTCGGTTTACACATCAATTCCCAAACAGAGGTCGGAAAAATCGCCTATCGGCCTGGGGGAACTATGGCCGCGGTGAACGATATGAAGATCACGGTTCATGGAAAACAGGCTCATGGTGCTTATCCATGGTCCTCCATTGATCCAGTGGTGGTTTCTGCACAAATCATCAATGCTTTGCAAACGGTGGTGAGCAGAAATTTAAACCTGACCGAGAATGCAGGTGTGGTAACCATTGGTTCTATTCATGGCGGCAACCGATCCAATATCATTCCGGAAGAAGTGGAGATGATGGGAACAGTCAGAAATTTGAGCAAAGAGGATGAAAGCATGTTCATCGAAAGGATAAAAACCATTGTGACCAAAACTGCTGAAGCTGCCGGGGCAACCGCCGAAGTGAAAATACCTTTCAGCGTTCATTATCCTGTAACCTATAATGACCCGGATTTAACTGCCAGGATGTTACCCACTTTGCAGGCAGTGGCCGGAACAGAGCATGTACTGTTGAAACCGGCAGTTACCGGAGCAGAGGACTTCTCTTTTTACCAGGAGAAAGTACCTGGAATGTTCATCTTTCTGGGAGGAATGTCCGAAAGGACAAGATCCATTAACGGCACCCTCGCACCATACCTCTGATTTCTATATTGATGAAAGTGGCTTCACTTTGGGTGTGAAAGCACTGTCGGATTTAACCATCGATTATTTGAATAAAACAAACTATGCTTCAAAAGAACATTGATGTTTACCATCTTTGTTGTGCTTGTTATTTTAAGGATTCTGTTTAATCATACCTTGGCGAACAAACCTATGGCCGCCAATATGATTCCTATAATGGCGATTATAAATGCACTCTTCCTAAAAATAAAGCCCATTATCACTCCAAGAACCCCCATCACAAACCCTACCCATATATATTTTTGCGCTTTTCTGAGATTCTTCAGGGAAGTTTCCTCTTTTAAATCGCTGTTTTTTTTCTCAAGATGACGTTGATCACTTAGATTTTCGTTCTTTGAAATAGATACTCTTGATTGAGAATGTGGAATGGGAGTGACTTCTTGTTCCTTTCTCATGGGGTTAATGATAGCATTATTTAACTCATCAAGAGAAGAGTGTAGTTCATCCTCCGGCCTGGAACCAGGCTGATATGGTTGAGGCTTATAGGAAGAGATGGGACGTTTATGCTTTTCTCTTATAGAAGAAGCATTTCCTGTTGATCCGCTCGCAGATAAATATTCATCAGGGTTTTCATAATAAATAAACTTCGGCTTCTCTTTAAGCTGGAAAGTGAGCTGAACTTCTTTTATGTTTCTATGGTAAGGTGCTGATGCTTTAGCTAAATTTATTTTGTCAGGATTAACTTTTATCCACTCGAAAGTTTGGCTTGCACAGGAGGAGTAAATCAGCAAAATGAATAACCCTATATAATATTTTTTTACCAGTCGCATAATATCCAGAATCATTCATTAAGAAAAGATAATGCCAGCGAAATATGTTTAGAGGTTTTTATATAAAACTCACTTTGAAATCATGGAAACCTAATAAACTCATCCTGTTAAGAAATGATTAACATTGATTAGGATCACTAAAGTGGTTAATTCAGCGAATATTATTACCCAAATTTCTACAACAGATCAAATCCAATATCTTTTCTGAAAGTAGCTCCATCGAAATAAACCCTGCCTGCATCTGCTGTAGCTTGTTGCAAAGCGGAGAACATATCATCCTGTAGAGCAGTGATGGCTAAAACCCTGCCACCATTCGTCTTCACCACTCCATTCTCCATTTCTGTACCTGCATGAAACACCATGCTATCTTCCACGTTCTCCAGACCGGAAATCGTTTTCCCTTTGAGGTATTCCCCTGGATACCCAGCTGAAACTATCACTATGCTGGCAGCGGTTCTCTCCGATATCTTTAATTCATAATCTGCAATGCTGCCTGCTGCAACAGCTTGAAGAAGTGCTACAAAATCACTTTGAATGCGTGGCAAAACACTCTCCGTCTCCGGGTCGCCCATTCTGCAGTTATATTCAATGACATAGGGCTCTCCATGAATGTTCATTAATCCAATAAAGATGAAGCCTTTATAACAGATTTGTTCTTGTTTCAACCCTGCAATGGTGGGTATGACAATTCGCTCTTCCACTTTCTTTAAAAAAGCATCATCAGCAAATGGCACAGGTGATACAGAACCCATTCCCCCGGTGTTCAACCCGGTGTCACCCTCCCCTATCCTTTTATAATCTTTTGCAGAGGGGAGCATCAAATAATCATTCCCATCAGTCATTACAAAGACAGAGAGTTCAATTCCGCTCAAAAATTCCTCAATTACCACCTTTGCACTCGCTTCTCCAAATTTAGATTCGGCCAGCATAAGCCTCAGCTCCTCCTGAGCCTCTTCTAAAGTACTGCAAATTAAAACTCCTTTACCGGCCGCCAGTCCATCTGCTTTTAATACAACAGGCATGGGGTGGTGCTTAAGGTACGTTAATCCTTGTTGCAAAGTCTCCAACATAAACGTTTCAGAAGCTGCCGTAGGGATGTGATACTTGTTCATGAATGACTTGGAGAAATCTTTACTGCCCTCCAATTGTGCCCCATCCATTTTAGGTCCTATGATCGCTATATCCTTCAGCTCTTCATCCGCTAAAAAATAATCATGAATCCCCTTAACCAGGGGCTCCTCAGGGCCAACCAGCACCAATTCCACCTTATTTTTAATTACAAACTCTTTAATGCCAAAGAAATCAGTCACCTTTAAGGCTATATTCTTGCCATATGCACCTGTTCCGGCATTGCCCGGAGCGATGAATAATTGTTTACATAAGTCACTTTGAGAGATCTTCCATGCAAACGTGCTTTCTCTGCCACCTGAACCGAGGATTAAAATATTCATGCCCCAAAAATAGAACATCTCTTTTATAAGCAAGCCTAAAACTTCAATTAGATTTTTAAAGAATAAGAATTGTCCTTTTGAAATTTAAAATGTGGTTCAATCGCTGATTTTAAGAAACATGAGGAGGTTATTTGATTTGTATATGGATAATGGATTAACCAGAGAACTCATACATTTAACCTCAAGTCAGCATAAAATTCAATATTAAATTGAATTGGCAGGTTATTTGTTTAACAGTTCAAAATTATAATTATGAATTTAAAGAGAACATTCGGATTAGTACTGACCATTTTAGGGATTATTGGTCTGATATACACTGCCGTCAGTTTTGTAAATCAGAGTGGAGACACCCGTACAGTGATCGTATTTGGGATTTTAGGTGTGATTTTCTTTTTCACGGGAATCGGTCTGGTGAGAACCACTAAAGATGATGCTGCCTAAGATCCGGATCATTTCAATTGGCATAAAAAAACCGCTTTAGAAGCGGTTTCATTTCATTCGTCAGCGGATAATTTTCCTTTTAAGGATTCGAGAATTCTTCCGCCCTTATAAAAATATTTTTGCCAATAAGGTTCATCCAAATTGCTGATCATCACTCCCCTGCTGGAAGAAGCGTGAGCGAATTTATTATCGCCAATATAAACTCCAACATGGCTAATGGACTTGCTATGTATTTTAAAGAACACCAGATCTCCTTCTTTTAAATCAACCTTGTTAATCGGGTTTACCATGCTGAAAATATTCCTTGAATTGCTTCCTATGATGGTGTTAAAAGTTTTATCATACAATTGGTAGGCAAAACCCGAGCAATCCACCCCTTTCTTGGTGTCTCCTCCGAGATGGTAAGGAGTTCCCAACCAATCGTAGATGAATTGATACATCTTGGTATTGCTGGTTGCCGAAATAGCCACACCCATCACTTGCGAAAAGAATTGACTCGCCAGATTATCGGGATCTGAAACCTCGGTTTTTGTAGAATTAGATGAGTTGGATTTTGAATTTTGTGCTTTAGTTGTGTAGAAAAAACAAACTAAGAGTGTGAAAATTAAAACTTTCTTCATGAAACTGTTTTTTGCCGTGATGATTTATACAAATTCTCGAACGTATGAAACAAAATTATATTTTGAATTGGTGCAAAATTAAAACTTAAGTTTGTTCTACGCAAGATTTAAATAAAGGTTTTAACATTTTTAACGAAAATACAAATTGTTTTGAGAAAACATCCTCATGATGAGTTTTATATTTGTCCAGATATTGATAGATTTGCTTTCCCAAAATAAAGAGTTTACGAATGAGTTCAGTTGCGATAACAAAAGAGACATACCTATACTGGTATGAAATGATGCTTCTATTAAGAAGGTTTGAAGAAAAAGCTGGCCAATTATACGGTCAACAAAAAATCAGAGGATTTTGTCATTTATACATTGGGCAGGAGGCTGTTATAGCCGGTACGATGTCTGCCACCAAAGAAGGAGATAGTTTAATCACGGCCTACCGTGATCATGCACATCCGATTGCGAAAGGAATGTCTCCTAATGCAGCCATGGCCGAACTTTACGGAAAAGCAACCGGTTGTTCTAAAGGAAAGGGGGGTTCCATGCACTTTTTTGATAAAGCGCATAAATTCTTCGGTGGGCATGGAATCGTGGGAGGTCAGATCCCTCTGGGTGCTGGTATAGCTTTCGCCGAACAATATTTAGGTACAGACAATGTCAATATTTGCTACATGGGTGATGGTGCTGTCCGTCAGGGCTCTTTAAATGAAACCTTCAACATGGCAATGCTTTGGAAGTTACCGGTGATCTTTGTTTGTGAGAACAATGGTTACGCGATGGGGACTTCTGTGGCACGTACTTCTAATTCGACAGACATTTATAAACTTGGTTTAGGCTACGAAATGCCTTGTATGCCAGTTGACGGAATGGACCCTGTTGCCGTTCATAATGCCATGGATGAAGCTGTACAAAGAGCAAGAAACGGGGAAGGGCCAACCTTCCTTGAAATAAGAACATACAGGTATAAAGGTCATTCCATGTCTGATCCTCAAAAATACCGCACTAAAGAAGAGGTGCAGGAATATAAAGCAAAAGACCCTATTGAAGTGGTTAAAGCACAGATTCAAAAAGAGAATTGGGCTGAAGAAAGCTGGTTTGAGGAGATTGCTACTAAAGTGAAAGCACAAGTGGAAGAAGCTGTTAAATTTGCCGAAGAGTCACCTTGGCCAGATCCATCGGAACTTTACAAGGATGTTTACCTGCAAGAGGATTATCCTTTTATAAAAGACTAATCATTAAAAAATTACACAGATCAATATATTCAAATAGATAATGGCTGAAGCAGTAAAAATGCCCAAAATGAGCGACACCATGACTGAAGGTGTTTTAGCGAAATGGCATAAAAAAGTTGGGGATAAAATTAAAGCAGGGGATGTTGTTGCGGAGATCGAAACAGATAAAGCGACCATGGATTTTGAATCCTTTCAGGAAGGGGTCTTGTTATATATCGGCGTTGAGGAAGGTAAAGCCGTCCCTGTGGATTCCATCATCGCCGTGATGGGAGAGGAAGGAGAGGATTACCAATCAGTTTTAAAAACCGAAGCTGATGGTGGCTCAACTGCAAGTACAGAAACCGAAGACGAGGAAGCTCCGAAACAGGAAACCGAAGAGAAGCTTCCTGTTGAGGATGTGGATATCTCCGATATCACAGCCACAGTGATAAGAATGCCGGCCTTGAGTGACACCATGTCCGAAGGCGTCATCAATAAATGGAATTTTAAAGTCGGTGACAAAATAAAGGCTGATGATAGCTTGGCTGATGTAGAGACGGATAAAGCGACCATGGAAGTGGTGGGTTATGAAGAAGGAACCTTGCTGTATTTAAGCGTGAAGGAAGGAGAAGCTGTTCCTGTGAATGGCATCATTGCCATTGTTGGTAAGGAGGGCACCGATATTCAGCCCCTGCTTGATGCAGAGAAAGGTGGCGGCACTGCTAAAAAGGCGGAGTCAAAGCCAGAAGAAAAACCTGCAGCCACAACCCCGGAGGCAGTTTCACCTCCTAAAAAAGAAGAAGCCGAAGAAGAGTCATCCGAATCACAAGAGGTGGATGACAGCCGGGTGAAAGCATCGCCCCTGGCCAGGAAATTGGCGAAAGATAAAGGCATCAATTTAAGTGAGGTGAAAGGGAGCGCAGAAGGCGGAAGAATAGTGAAGAAAGATATTGAAGAGTTTAAACCTGCTGCTAAAACTGAAACGGCTGCAACTTCTGCACCGGCCGAAAAAGCTGCTTCTCCTGCACCGAGCATTCCCCAATATATAGGCGAAGAAAAATATACGGAAAAACCGGTGACCCAGATGCGCAAAGCCATTACCCGTAGCTTATCGGATTCTTTGTTCACTGCACCACATTTTTATCTTACTGTGAGTATCGATATGGATGGTGCCATGGCCGCACGCACTCAAATCAATACGGTGGCACCGGTTAAAGTGTCTTTTAATGATATCGTTATTAAAGCCGTGGCCATTGCTTTAAAACAGCATCCTGCAGTCAATTCCTCTTTCAGAGGAGATAAAATCCGTTTTAACGAGCATACTAATGTTGGCGTGGCCATGGCTGTTGAAGACGGTTTGTTAGTTCCTGTAATTCGTTTTGCCGATGGGAAGAGCTTATCTCACATTTCTGCGGAAGTGAAGGATTTTGCACAGAAAGCGAAAGCTAAGAAATTACAGCCAAAAGATTGGGAAGGTTCCACCTTTACCGTATCCAACTTAGGTATGTTTGGGATTGATGAATTCACTTCTATCATCAACACTCCAGACGGAGCGATTCTGTCTGTTGGAGCGATTCAACAAGTTCCTGTAGTTAAAAATGGGGCTGTTGTTCCTGGCAATGTCATGAAACTTACCTTAGGTTGTGATCATCGCGTGGTCGATGGTGCAACGGGTGCTGCATTCCTGCAAACATTGAAAGCTCTGTTGGAACAACCCATAAGGTTACTGGCATAATCTAAAAGCAAAAAGCCTCCACCTCCATGGAGGCTTTTTGCTTTTAACAAATTCTTACATTCAGCTTATATAACTCATCACGTACTTAAATTTATATTGATATTTTTACACGATTTTTTTCATTTACAATGGAATAGTTATTGTTTAAATTTCAAACTGCTCAGCTTTCCCTTGTGGTATAATATATTTTGGAGGTACAAAAGTCAAAATTTTCGCAAAAGTTCAATAACATGTTCCTTGAACTGTATAAGGTTCATGTTTTTGTAATGAAGTTCTTTAAAGAATTCCTGGTCCCTCCTTATGAAGGGCAGGAGGTTTTAAGGCAGTGCTATCAGGTGGGATACCGATCGTTAGCCCTTATTTCTTTAACGGGTTTCATCACAGGCATTGTATTTACCAAACAGTCACGTCCTTCTTTAGCAGAATTTGGTGCAACCTCCTGGTTGCCATCCCTGGTTGGTATTGCTTTATTAAGAACTTTGGCCCCGCTGCTCACCGCTTTGATCTCCGCAGGGAAGGTAGGCTCCAGCATCGGTGCAGAACTGGGATCAATGAAAGTCACAGAGCAAATAGATGCCATGGAGGTTTCGGCAACTGATCCTTTTAAGTTCCTCGTCATCTCCAGGGTGTTAGCCACTACCATCACCCTTCCCATCCTTACCTTCTACACTGCTTTGGTAGGTTTACTGGGAGGCTTTTTAAATGTAACTTTAGCGGAGAGCACCAGCTTTAGTGCATACATCCAAACTTCATTGGAGTCCATCACTTTTTTAGACATCATAGCTTCCACTGTTAAAGCGATCGTTTTTGGTTTCACCATTGGGATGGTGGGCTGTTACCAGGGCTATAACTCTTCTAAAGGTACAGAAGGGGTGGGAAAAGCGGCAAATTCCGCCGTGGTGATTGGTATGTTTCTGGTGTTTATTGAAGAAGTTGTAGCCACACAGATCACTTTCTTATTTAGAACATGATGGAACCTACGAAAGATAAAGAGGTGGTTATCTCCATAAGGGATGTTCAAAAATCTTTTGGAGACTATCATGTTCTGCGTGGAGCTGATTTAGATTTATATCGAGGTGAGAATTTGGTGGTGCTCGGAAGATCGGGTACCGGAAAGTCGGTTCTTATAAAAATAATATCCGGATTGTTACAACAGGACAGCGGCTACGTGGAAGTTTTGGGCCGTGACATGAGCCAACTTAATGCCAAGGAATTGCTGGCATTGAGGTTAAGCATTGGCTTCTCTTTTCAAAATAGTGCCTTATATGATAGCATGACGGTTAGAAAGAATCTGGAGTTCCCTCTGGTTAGAAACAGACGGAATTTAAGTAAGGCAGAGGTTGACAAATCTGTAGAGACCGTTCTTGATGCAGTGGGCCTTTTGCAAACCATCAATCAAATGCCTTCGGAACTTTCCGGTGGACAAAGAAAAAGAATTGGTATTGCAAGGACATTGATTTTACGACCTGAGATCATGCTTTACGATGAGCCCACCGCAGGATTGGATCCTATCACTTGTATAGAGATCAACAACCTGATCAATGAGGTAAAGGAGCGATTTAAAACAAGTTCCATCATCATCACCCATGACCTTACCTGCGCAAAAGCCACTGGCGACCGTATCGGTATGCTTTTAGACGGACAGTTCCAAAGAGTGGGGACATTTGAAGAAGTGTTTGCCACTGATGATGAAAGGGTGACACCATTTTACGATTATAATTTTATTAAATAAAGATATGAGTCAGCAATCTGATAATAAACGAGCCATCACAGTAGGTGTTTTCCTGTTTGTGGGATTAGCCATCTTTTTGGTTGGAGTTTTCACCCTGGGAGGGCAAAAGAAAACTTTTGTTAAAAGCTTCTCCCTGAAAGTGGTCTTTGATGACATACAGGGATTAAAAGTGGGCAATAACGTATGGTTTTCCGGAGTGAAGGTTGGAACCATAAAAAAAATACAGTTTTATGGAACCTCTCAGGTGCAGGTAAATTTGAGTGTGGAGGAGGAAGCACACAAATACATTCATAAGAATGCCAAAGCCAGCATCAGTTCTGATGGATTGATAGGTAATAAAATCGTGGTCATAGATGGTGGATCTCCTAAATTCCCATTTGTGGAAGATGGAGATCAGCTCACTGTCAACACCACCTTATCCACTGATGATATCATGAAGACTTTACAGGTAAACAATAAAAACCTGGTGGACATCACTTCTGATTTTAGAGTTTTAGCCAGAAATTTAGTGGACGGAAAAGGTGCTGTGGGTGCCTTATTAACCGATCAACAAATCGCTGATAATTTTAAAACCATAGTGGCGAACCTCCAAAACACCACCGCATCAGCTAATAGAATGGCGAACGAGTTAAACACGTTCTCTGCCAAGCTCAATACAAAAGGTGGACTTGCAGATAAAATGTTGACAGATACACTGGTGTTTGCCAGGTTGCAGGCTTCTGTGAATGAACTTCAGAAAACTGCCGCTTCTGCAGCCACTTTAACAGAGAATTTGAATCAGGCCTCCGCTAAGCTCAATGAAAAAGACAATGCAATTGGATTATTGATCAATGATCCTAAAACCGCAGATCAGGTTAAAACCATTATGATCAACCTAGAGAGCAGCAGTAAGAAATTAGATGAGGATTTGGAAGCGTTGCAGCATAACTTCCTTTTCCGTGGATTTTTCAAGAAAAAGAACGATTAAGGTTGTCTTTTTGAGGCAGCCTCTCGCTTCTTGCTTCCTACTGACTATTTAAATCTCAGGTTCATACTCACAATGTTGGAGCTGAGACCATTACTTCTTTTGTAATGCCCATATCTTAACTCCAGCATACTCCATCGGCTGACGCCTAAAACTCCAGCCGGAGGAGCGAACCGGATTCCTGCCCCAAAATAATCGCTGTGAAACTTCGACAGATCGTAATCGCTGGAAAAAAATTCCTGCCCGATATCATGCTTCCCATAAGCGGCAAAATATGGAGATGCTGTTTGTTGATAATACCGGTAGAAAGGGCTTAAAGACGCAAATGGACTCAATTTGATGGATGTCTCCAGTTCCGCAGTTTCTGAGTTGATTCCCCAGTTATCTGTATAATATCTCAAGAAGGAGCGTAACACCAAATGATCTCCAAGAAAATAATTCAACCTGGCTCCAACAGGAAATTTAACTCTTTGATCAGGCAAAAATTCAGCTTTCTCCGCTCCGTTCGCAAAATAAACCCTTTGATATCTTGTGGCTAATAAACCTTGTTGATAGGCCGGTTCCACGATGATCAATCCCTGAAGGTTTTTATTAAACACCTGCGAAAGACTAATAGCGGCACTAAAAGAATTTCTGGGAGCACTGGCGTTTTGTAAATAACCTCCGGATCCTAAATTATCCGGCCGTAACTCTACAGGCAAGATCACCTTCCAGGTATCAAAAAATGCCTGCAGCTTTATAGCTATATCGGTGTTTTTATCTTTAGAAGTTTTGGCGAAATTCACTCCTCCGCCAAAAGAGGTATAGTCATATTCTGTTGATGAAGAAACATTAAAACCTATACTCGTCCCTTTTTGCTCATTGGCAATATCCCAGCTTAGGGAAGGGTAAATTCTTACATCAGAATAAGAAGGGGAAGTGATGGTTGATGGATCAATTTTATCTGAGGAAGCAGAAGTGTAGGTATCAAAGCCAAGTTCGAAGTTGAAGCTATTTTTCCTTCCAATTTTGTCATACCGGGAAAATTTGAGATCAAATGTATTGGAAAAATCTGTCAGCCTTTCCGTTCCAGTTCCTCCGGTAACCGCAGAATTGTTCCCGTCCTGATGATAGTAGCTGTTCACCAAATCAGCCTGTTCAAATTTCAGTTTTCTTTTTTCGTATGGAACAGTATCACGTTTGATGGTTTGCGCAAAACTGGCTACTATTCCAAGGTAAATTGCCACTATGGTTAATGAAATGTATTTCATGAAATCACAATTTTTTAATTACAACCACAGCCGCCACCACTTTTGCCGCCGTTCGCACCCGAAGATCCTTCCCGGTACAACTGGAAATTCTGTTCAAATTTTTCCGCTTTTCTGGCAGAAAGTTCCATTTCTGCATCATTAAGTTTCATTTTTTCGTAAGCTTTCACATTACTGCAGGAACTGAAAGCGATGGCCGACACAGCCAAAATGATGACATATTTTAACTTATTCATTTTTTTAATTTTTGAGGCTTTAAGTAATGTTGATATTCTTTGAGGTGTATAAGTGGTTGTCATCATCTATGATGATACAAGCCACATTCTTTAACTGATTAATGAGGTTTAAGCCAACCTCCACCCCCATCACCATCACTGGCGTGGCCAGAGCATCGGCCAGTTCTGCCTGAGGGCAGATGATGCTCACACTTTTAATTCCACTTATCGGGAAGCCGGTATGCGGATCAATGGTGTGGCTATATTTCTTTCCGTCAATCACCACACTCTTTTCATAACTTCCTGAAGTGGCAATGGCCCTATCACTGACCGCTAAATACGAGAAAGGTTTCATACTGTTGTCAGGATCTACAATCCCTGCGGTCCAGGGATTTCCATTTGGCTGGCAACCCCAGGTCACTAAATCACCTGAAGCGTTTACTATTCCATTTCTCACGCCTGCGTTTTGCAAAATTAATTTGGCCCTGTCTGCTGCATATCCCTTACCAATACCTCCGAATCCAATACGCATGCCCCGTTTCTTTAAAAACACGGTTTTCTTATCCGGATCGAGAATCACGTTTTTATAGTTGATCAAAGCCACGGTTTTTTTTGCTTCCTCCCTATCAGGTAAAGTTTTCATGCTCAAATCGAAGTTCCAAAACCGCTTATCCAAAGAGCCATAAGTAATATCAAAAGCTCCCTGGCTGATCTCGGAAATCCTGATGGAGCGTTGGATCAACCTGAACACCTCTTCATCAACTTTAACTGATTTAATCCCAGCATGATCGTTGATCCAATTCGTTTGGCTATCAGGTTTAAAAGTGGTAAGCAAAGCTTCGATTCTGCTGATCTCCTGCACTGCTTCAGCGATTCTTTCATCTGCGAAAGCCTGATCATCAGCCACTAAACTGATCTGAAACTGATTGCCCATCAGCTTCATACTCTGCTTAAAAACCTTTAAGCCAGTTGCTGATTCACTGATGAGCATCCTCAATCTGCTTTACAAATTCTTCAGGAGAGACATTGGGGAAACCTTTCCATTCTTTGATCACTTTTCCATCTTCATCCACTAAAACTGTGAGCGGAAAATCTCCATCCGGATTATATTTTATAGCTAAGTCGTTGTTTTTTTTCAACTGTTCGGCAGGTAAGCGGTTCTTCTTTAACCTGGGAAAATCAGCTTGCACCAACACCAGATGATCCTCTGCATATTTTTCAAATGCTTCTTTTTCGAAAATCTCCTTATGCGTACGGATGCATGGACCGCACCAATCTGACCCTGAAAAGTTGATCAAGATCATTTCATGTTTTTTTACGGCTTGCTCTTTGGCTTCAGAGAAATCCAGAACCCATGTATTACCGGAAATGAAGAATGATAAAAATAAAATGCTTAATAATTTCATGATTCGATAATTGATTTGTTAAGAATATATACGAAGATTTGTCCCCGTAAGTTCGGTGTGGTATGCTGACAAAGATCTATTTGTTGGGCCTCCGGTAACTGCGCCGCTTTCTGAAAATGTGGCACCATGACTAGGGCAATAAAATTCATGACTGTTCCCAATAAATTTCACTGTATAGTTTTGGTGAGTGCAATATTTAGATACAGCTATATAGGCACCCGTCATTGTGCGGGCAACAATGATGCCATTAGCATAAATATAACCCCCATTGGTGTCCAGTGCCGCATTAGCCGAGTTGGTTAAATCTAAGGTGAAATCCACACCAGTGGGTGCGGGGGTGGAAGGACTTCCTATTGCCGCTTTGCTACATCCGATGCAATTAAAAACAGCCACTGACGCTGCTCCCATTCCAATTGCAGCTAAAAATTCTTTTCTATCCATGGAGTGATGTTTCTCTTTAGTTATCAACCGTATTGATGAATTTAAACCCTACTTTATTTATAAACTAATTTCAGGAAATCAAATCATGATCACTAACGACCATAGCTGAAGAATAGTTTAAGCAGAATAAAGCTGTGGAATAGCGTGCAAAAAAGCCTTATGCTTTCACAAAAGGCTTAACTGATCTTTTCAGATCTATAAAATATCAGGAATTAAAAGCCGCTAAAGCTTTCTCGATACGGGTAATGGTCTCCTCTTTTCCAATGTGATTGGCGATATCAAAAACCTGAGGGCCAAATTTATCTCCCACCAACATCACCCTGAACGGCAACAGTAATTCTCCCGGTTTAATTTTCTTCTCTGATGCCATTGTTTTAAAGGTTTCTTCGGTAAGATTGGCACCTTCAGCTTTCATTTTATCCACAAGAGCACTGAAAAAACTTGATTTATCTTCATTCCATTTTGGCTTGATGGAATTAAGATCATATTTTTCAGGGGGTTCGAAGAAGAATGCCGATTGATGGTAAAAATCAGAAAGAAGGGAGCAACGCTCTTTTACCATATCGATCACTACCAAAACATACTCATCATGGACTTCATGGATGTGATGTTGACTTAAAATTTCTTTGACAAAAGGTAATAAATAACTGGAATCACTTCGTTTTATCCATTCGGCATTATACCATTTTGCTTTCTCGTAATCAAACTTCGCTCCACCCTTATGAATTCTGTCTAAGGAGAATTTAGCAATCATTTCATCCAGGCTGAAAATCTCCTGGTCTGTTCCATCATTCCAGCCCAACATCGCCAGCATGTTTAAAAAGCCTTCCGGAAGGAATCCTACATCCATAAATCCGTCAGCCTTGTCTCTGGTTTGAGGATCGATCCAATTAATGGCATACACCGGAAAACCAAATCTTTTGCCATCACGCTTGCTCAATTTGCCATGTCCATCTGGTTTAAGAATTAAAGGCAGATGTGCCCACTTAGGCATCTCTGCCTCCCATCCAAAATATCTCCATAAGAGGATATGAACCGGTGCTGATGGCAGCCATTCCTCACCTCTGAAAACGTGTGTGATTTTCATCAGGTAATCATCAACAACAACCGCAAGATGGTAAGTTGGCATGCCGTCTGCTTTCAGTAAAACTTTATCATCCACTTCATTGCTGTTAAAGCTGATGTCTCCACGAATCAAATCATGGAAAACCACATTCTCATCCTCAGGCATCTTTATACGAATGACATGAGGAGTACCGCTTTTTACCAAACTCTCTACAGCCTCATGAG
Source organism: Pelobium sp. (assembly GCA_965218985.1). GTDB lineage: Bacteria > Bacteroidota > Bacteroidia > Sphingobacteriales > Sphingobacteriaceae > Pseudopedobacter. Next base: position 2,076,555 of record CBDCMP010000007.1, on the reverse strand, counting down.
GTACCGTTAAGGAATTTCTAAGATTCTTCCGGGTTTTATGATCATAGCGAAAGTTCTCTATCACTTGCCGCTTGCTCTCTAACTCTTCCTGCGTATCAAAAGCATAATAAGCATGGCCTGCTTTCACCAACTTTTCGGCGTATTCTCTATAAATAGATTTTCGTTCACTTTGTCTGTAAGGGCCATATTCTCCGCCTTGTTGAGGTCCCTCGTCAGGCTGTAACCCACACCATTTCAAACAATTGAAAATGTATTCTTCTGCACCTTCAACGTAACGTGTTAAGTCCGTATCCTCTATTCTAAGAATGAATTCCCCATTGTTTTGCTTTGCAAAGAGGTAATTGAATAATATGGTTCTAACACCGCCTATATGGAGCCCACCGGTTGGACTTGGAGCGAATCTTACTCTTACTTTTTCTGTCATTTGATGATTTATTAAGCTTTTCAATCAAAAATCGTGCACTTAATATTTAAACAAAGTTAATATTTAAGATGACAATGAATGTACGTCATCTTTAACTAAAAGGCAATCAAATGATTAATTTTTTATGAATTTTAAATTATTTCTTCTCCACTCCCAATCCAGGTCTCTTTTTAAGCATATAGGCGCCCTCCTTGAATTCTGGTGTTTTGAACGGGTTATTCGCCGTTAAAAATGGCCCGTCTAAATCCACCCAATCACATAAAGGAGCTAAAGCCGCTCCGGCCAGCGTGGCCACGCTGGTCTCACTCATACAGCCAATTAATATTTTCAATCCTTCGGCACGAGCTGTTTTAATCATTTTGGAGGCTTCATACATCCCTGCTGATTTCATCAGTTTGATATTTACCCCATGGTAAATGTCTTTTGCTTTTAAAACATCTGACAGTCGCTGCACTGCTTCGTCACCAATGATGGGGATTGGACTATTTGCTGTTAACCAGGCATTCCCGTCCAAATCCTCTTTCGCCATAGGCTGCTCTATTAATAAAACACCATGCTCTTGTAGCCAATGAGCCATCTCCAAACCTTTGTGTTTATTTGTCCAGCCTTGATTTGCATCAACGTAAATGGGCAAATTTGTGACTGAACGAATGGTGTTCATCAATAGCCTGTCCTCATCTCTGCCTAATTTAACTTTCAGTAATTTAAATCCGTGGGCTAAAGCATCTTCCACTTTTTTGATGACGACTTCAGGCTTATCCATCCCGATCGTGTAAGTGGTGCACGGCATTTTCAAAGGGTCGGCATCAAACAGCTCATAACAGGGTTTATTTTCAATTTTTCCGGTTAGATCATGTAAAGCAATATCTACAGCAGCTTTTATAGCCGGCTGTCCTGGTGCTAAATCATCTAAATAAGAGCAAATCTCCTCCATTTTAAACGGATAGCTGAAAAAAGATGTATCAATCTTCCTAAGGAAAGCAGTGGCCGTCTCCACGCTTTCACCCATATAGGGAACCATAGAGGCCTCCCCAAAACCTTTGTATCCTTCAAAATCCAGCTCCAGCAACATCAGCGGAGTGGACGTTCTGGAGAATTTTGCGATAGTGAATGGATATTTGAGTTCCAATTCGAATGGTTGATAGTTGATTTTCATCGTCTGTGTGGATCGTCTTATTTAAATGATGGAACAAAGTTAAAATAAAAGCCAAAAGCGCAAGCTTCGGGTTTTATCCTAATCAGGATTCGAATAGCTTTGTTTATTAAATTTGAGGAGCATGAACGATCAAAAAAGCTTGAATTACAAAAGAATATCCGAAGCGATAGGTTTCATCAAGGAGCATTTCAGGCAACAACCTAGCTTAGAGGAGGTTGCCAAACATGTTAATCTGAGTCCTTTTCATCTCCAAAGACTATTCACTGATTGGGCAGGGGTAAGTCCGAAGAAATTTCTACAATACATCAGCGTGGAGCATGCCAAGCAGATTTTAAAGGAGAAACAAACCTCTTTATTTGATGCCGCTTACGAAACCGGGCTTTCAGGTACCGGGCGTTTACACGATTTGTTCATCAAAATTGAAGGCATGACACCCGGAGAGTTTAAGCATAGAGGTGCAGACTTATCCATCAACTATAGTTTTTTTGAAACCGCCTTTGGTAAGATTCTAGTGGCTTCTACCCCTAAAGGAATTTGTTTCATGGCTTTTGCTGAAGATCAGGACAAAACATTGCAGCAGTTAATTCAGCATTTTCCAAATGCCATATTTGTCCCAATGATGGATGAAATTCAGCACCACGCGGTTCTGTTCTTCCAACAGGATTTCAGTGAGATAAACACAGTGAAACTACATTTAAGAGGTACAGATTTTCAACTAAAGGTTTGGCAAACTTTACTTAAAATACCAATGGGGGAATTAACAACTTACGGAAGGATAGCTAAAGAGATGGGCACACCCAATGCTTCAAGGGCGGTGGGAAGCGCTATTGGAAGCAACCCGGTTGCATTTCTGATTCCCTGTCATCGGGTGATACGATCCGGTGGAGAGTTTGGAGGGTATATGTGGGGAAACATCAGAAAAACTGCCATGATAGGTTGGGAAGCGGCAAAAATCAATGGAGATGGACTTGTTTAGCGCTGAACCGAATCCTAATTTATTAAACAAAGATGGGATGGTGAATTATTATAGACAAGTGGTAGGTGAAAAGGATGCAGAATTTTATATGAATGAATTACTTCAAAACATCCAATGGAAAAACGATGAAGCCATCATTTTTGGCAAACACATCATCACTAAAAGAAAAGTGGCCTGGTACGCCGATGAACAGTTCAGCTACACTTATTCAAACACGACTAAACAAGCCCTCCCATGGACCGGAGCTTTATTAAAACTAAAGAACCTGGTAGAAGAGCTCACAGGCACCTGTTTCAATTCTTGTTTGTTGAATTTGTACCACAACGGAGCGGAAGGAATGGCCTGGCACAGTGATGATGAGAAGGCTTTAGGAAAAGACAGCTCCATTGCCTCTTTAAGTTTCGGTGCTGAAAGAAAATTCTTGTTAAAACATAAAGAAAGCAAACAATCCATTTCCCTGTTGTTAGAAAATGGAAGTTTATTGGTCATGAAAGGAAGCACTCAAACACACTGGCTTCATAGCTTACCTAAAACCACTAAGATTAAAACACCAAGAATCAATTTAACCTTCAGAATGATGATCCCACAAGGTTTGACGAAATAAATATCATTTAAATAAAGTGTTTTCATCAGCCATTAAGCAACAACCTATTGTCATAAATAAAATGCCTCCGTTAAAAAACCCGAGGCATTAGTATTTTTACGCCATGCAGCCAGAATTGTATCATCCCTTTGAAAAAATGCGCTTTGATGATGGACATTGTTTTTTAACCGGAAAGCGATTAGCTCACAAAGAAACCTTATCCATTTTTGCGGATTGGTTGAACAAAGATCATCATTTGGCTGATTTGCCGTTTAAAATGCTGGATGAAAGCATGTCGACCTATGCAGATATAACGGTTCCCTGTTCTCTTCCAGTAAAAAATAAGTTCGAAGAATTAGAAAATGTGATCCAGGATGCATTTAGAAAGGGATATGATGCCGTGAAAGACCTGGATGAAACATTTCTTTTTCAATGGGTGGCTAAGATGGTGTATGGTGTCATTTTTAACGAGATACAAGCGGCCATCAAACAGCAGCATGCGTTCGAAAATGGCTTTAATATGTCGCAGGGATTGATTCATAAATTCGGCATGTTACATAGTATGTTACAGTCAGTGAATCAACCCATTCAGTTCGAAGGCTTTAAACCTTATAGTGTCTTCGTCTCCAAAGTGAATAATTCAGAAGATGAATTCGCTTATCGCGATGAGATCAACACGCTCACCTTCTCTCTAAGAATGAAGGATTTTGGCTTATTGGTGAATTTGCAGGACAACGGGGCGAATAAAAGATATCATGAAGAGCTTTGGGAGAAGATTAGACTCGAAACCCTTCATCCCATACAATTTGAAGAGCTCTGCGCAAAAGTATTTTATTCTGCCTATCTTTTTAACCGTTTGCCAGAATACCACATCATTCCTACAGAAGATATGATCTTTATGGAGGCCATGCCACTGAGAGGGATGAACGCCAAACCCATTTTCGACGATTGGCAACTTAAAATATATGGACAGGTTTTAGAAAATTTTTGGAAAAAATGGGGATTTCTATTATTGGAGATCATCAAAAATCCGAAGCGACCGATGAGTTTTTTGTTTGATGAAGAGGGAGAATTCAGAGCTGCTGAAAATATCGAATTAGCTTTATAGCAAATCAACGACTTCTTTTAACTATATTAATCCAAGATCTATCGAAACCTAAAGCTTTTAAAACATTTTCCTTGTCCAAAGTTTCAGGTTGCTTAATGGTTATGGTTAAACTATTATCAGGAACATTTTCAATAATTGTAAATTGCGAACCATGTGGTTGCCATGTGAAACGATGTTCCATTGATGATTTATCAATACCACGAAGATTACCATTTTTATTCCATTCCCAAACATAAAGTTCAGGGTCATATCTTATTGTGTCAAATTCAAAAACAACAACTTCTGTCAAATCATTAGATTTTATTAATACAACTGTTCTGAGGTTTTGAAATTTTTCCCTTATTGCAGAAACCCTTTCATTCCAAATGTCTAATACAGCCACACCTACAACATTTGGATTCGCATGAATGTCAATTGTATCTCCATAAGAGTAAACTGGAGAGTTTCTTCCTGATATCAATCTTACCTTCTTTTGCTTAAATGGTTTCGAAGATTTTACTGTTTTTGCCCCCCAGGCCGTATTTCCTAAAATAACATCGTCTAAACCTACATTTGATGGTTTCCAATCTGCTCCTATGCCTGTTGCAAATATCGATTCCCATTCAGGACCTTCAAGGACAGGTTTTCCCTTTGAAGCTAACAGATATACAATCTCTTTTCCTAAAATAAATGGGAATTCCCTTGAGTATTGATTTAATGGGAACGGAGGAAAAGACTTATCTACAGTTCTTAATTTAGGAGATTTTCTTTCCATTTTATTCCTGGCTATAATCTATTTCATATTCCTTTAAAACACAGTCCATGTCTAAGGTATAAGCAACATAAGGCAATAATTTTAAAATTACCGCCTTTACTAAATTAACCGGGACTGCATTTCCTGCTTGTTTCCGAGCTTGAGTATCAATGGAGGTTATTTTATAGGAATCGGGAAAACCTTGCAGCCTGAACATTTCTCTTGGAGTTAATCTTCTTTCTCCATTCACAAGAAGATAATTATAGGAAGCTCCAGCCCTTAGCGCACATGAATAAGGGTATGAGCATATATTACCTGATTTATTTTCATGCCATATAGAAGTCTTATAGGCAGATTTATGTATATTTTTTCTTTTTTCTTTAATATAATCAGAAGCTAAATACTTTTTATCAACTTTATCCTCCAATATTTCAATAAGAGATTTAAATGGACGTACTGGAGAAGGGAATGAAAATGAAATTGGCTCCTGATGTCCAACTATGATTACTCGCTCTCTCTTTTGAGGTAAACCATAGTCCAATGCATTTAAAACCGCATATTGCACATGATAACCTAGTTCTTGCAGTGTTCTTATAATAACTTTTAATGTCTGTCCGTTATTATGACCTACCAATTGCTTTACATTTTCTAGGATGAAGGCTTTAGGTTTTTTTTCTTTAATTATATTAGCTATATGGAAGAAGAGTGTTCCTCTGATGTCTGCAAAACCTTTCATCTGCCCTATGATACTAAAAGGTTGACAAGGAAAACCTCCATATAAAATATCATGATTCGGTATTGATTTTGGATCAACCTTGGTTATGTCTCCTGATGGTCGGTGCCCAAAGTTCATTTCATAGCTATCTTGGCAATGAATATCAATATCAGATGAAAATACACATTCAGAAATAATGGCATTTTCTTTACACGCTTGATCCATAGCCACTCTAAAACCACCAATACCACAGAAAAGATCTATAAATTTTAATTTTTCCATATCATTATGATGTAAGTTCAAATGTAAGAATTTTTGATGGGCTATGGTCTTAAATTAAAACTTTGGGGAATTAATTCATTCAACTATTCATCACAGAACCCGCATTGATATCGATGGTTTGCCCGGTGATGGAGGTTTGTTTCAATAGGTAAGACACGAGATCAGCGATCTCCTGAGGTTGACTCATTCTTTTTAGTGGAACACTTTGCATCGCCATTTCAAAGAATTCGTCTTTAGTGATCCCTATTCCATCCGCGATTCCTTGTAAACCTTTCTGGGACATTTCCGTATCCACCCATCCTGGCGCAATGGCATTCACTAAAATATGCTGTGGAGCGAACTCCATCGCCCATGAACGCATCAATCCTAGTAAACCAGCCTTAGAAGCACAGTAGGCAGTATAATTTACCACGCCCAATCGGGCCAGCACTGACGAAGTCAACAGAATGTGTTTGTAATCATTTTGCGAACTTTGCAAGTTTGGCAAAAATGCGTTCACAAAATGATAAGTGCCGCTGAGATTGGTGCTGATGATGTCATCCCATCGGTCCGCTTCACCCCAGTTGTTCTCACCACCAATGCCAGCATTGGCTATGATGCCATCAATAGCCACCTCTCTGATCTTGTTAGCGCAAACCAACACCTCTCTTTTATCTTTGATATCGGCAGCTAAAATCAGATGATGATCACCGTTCAATAGGGCTGCTGTCTCTTCCAATTTGCTTTCGTCTCTTCCTGTCAAAATCATGCGATTCCCTTCATCGGCTAATTGTAAGGCTATCGCTTTTCCTATTCCGCTTCCTGCACCACTAAGAATGAAGGTCTTTATATGATTCATTTTATAACTTGAATTTGATCCCTTAAAAGTACCCATTTCTAAAAATTTATACTGAACATCTTTCAAAATTTGACGTTCTTTGAGAGATGAACAACAAAATAAGAGTTGGACTGATGGCTTACGGAATGTCCGGGAAAATTTTCCATGCCCCTTTTTTCAACTTACATGATGGTTTTGAGCTGGCGGCAGTCACCGAACGCAGCAAAAACGAGATGGAGAGGGATTATCCCGGGATTACCACTTATCGTGATATTGAATCTTTATTGGCGGATCACAGCATTGAGCTCATCGTTGTGAACACCCCTAATTTCACGCATTTTGAGTTCGCAAAGGCAGCATTGAACGCAGGCAAACACGTGTTGATAGAAAAACCATTCTCGATATCTAAAGCAGAAGCAGAAGAACTTTTCTCTTTAGGTTTCAGAAAAGGATTGAAAGTTTTAGCCTATCAGAACCGCAGGTTCGACAGTGATTTCATGGCTGTGGAGAAAGTGATCAAATCTGGCAGATTAGGCAAATTAACAGAAGCCCATGTTCGTTTTGACCGGTACAGGAATGAAATCAGTCCGAAGGGATTTAAAGAGAAGGCAGTTCCCGGTGCCGGCATTTTTTACGATTTAGGAGCGCATATGATAGATCAGGTGATTGCACTATTTGGCATTCCATCAGAATTCTATAAGATCTATGGTAAAAATCGTCCACATACGGAAGTGGACGATTTTGCAAATGCTCATTTAAAATATTCTAATGGATTGAATGTTTTTGTGACCACCAATATGTTAGTGGTTAAACCACAGGCAGCTTACACTTTTTATGGAAGTCAGGGTGTGCTGACCAAAGATAGGACAGACGAACAGGAAAATCAGTTACAGGCAGGGATGAAACCCAATGATCCCACATACGGCCAAGAAAAAACGAATCGGGAAGGACATTTATATTCTTTTAATGATAGAGGAGATATGATGGAGGAGTTGATCCCCGCTGAAAAAGGAGATTATAAATTGCTATTTGACGAAGTGTATAAGGCAATCAGAGGAGATGGTTCTTATTTCATCAATCAAAATGATATTCTAGGGCAACTTTCTATCCTGGAGAAGAAATAGAAGAATGATTGAATTTAATGGTTAAGGAATTCATCAATGGCGGCGATAGTGTTTTTTAACCGATCCTCTATTCCGCCAACTTCCGTATAATTAGCATCCAATGCCTTTAATTCTTTGCGCCAAACCTGCATGAAATGTTCCCCCATATCTTTAAAATCCCGCAGAGGATCATCCTGCCATGGAATGTCATTTTTCAATAGGATGTAAAAATCATAGAAATGAGATTTCAATGCTTCTAAAACAGGTTGAGGTGTTAGCCCTAGCTGATGATCACTCCAGATTTTCACGGTTAAAAAAGTGGTGTCACAAATCAGGAGGTTGTTTTGTGCCACCACCTCCATAGCTTTCTCTAAAGCAATCTGACCGTAAAACATATTCAGTTCATCCTGCAGCGTACAAGGGTCAGACAAACCCTCACAGTAATAGCGGGCATATTCGGGAACCCAAACCGTATGATAATGTTTGGCCAAAGCCGAAGAGATGGTCGATTTCCCTGTAGATTCGGGTCCTACCACGGCTATTTTAATCAACTTTCTCTGCTGCATAATTTTCCTCTAGCTGGGCTTTACGCCATTCCGAATAACCCATCCAGGCAATATAAATATAAATGGCATACATTAAAGCCGTTGGATATAACCCTTTTGTGATATAAACTCCCACATAAATGATGTCAACAAAAATCCATAACAGCCAGTTCTCCTTCACTTTTCTTGCCAAGAAGATTTGAGCGACTAAACTACAGGCAGTACAGAAACTATCTGTGAAAGGAAAAGCTGCATCTGTTGAACTAAAAAGAAAAAACCCTAAAGCAAGGGTGCTGATGAGTATTGCGGCTACACCAATGAAAGCATCTCTTTTTTTGATGGTGCTCACTGGTCTTTCATGTTCGGCAGTAGTTCTTTTTCTGCTCCAGAAATACCAGCCATAGCCATTCATCGCCAAAAAATAGAACTGCAGCCCCATATCGGCATAAAGCCGATTCTCTAAAAAAATAAAAATGTAAACCGTGACGCTCAAAATGGCGATGGGCCAATTCCAGATATTATTCTTGGCAGCTAACCATACGCAAAGCAAGCCGGTTATCACACCGAAATACTCCAATAAATCCATCGAGGTGATTACCATTATCAATCAGATGGAAAATTCACCTGCCCATGCCGCCAGGCATACCCTTCATCATTTTCTGCATTTTCGCCATGGTGGATGGATCTGAAAATTGCTTCATCATTTTACGCATATCCTCAAATTGCTTGATGAGTTTGTTCACCTCCACCATTTCATTTCCACTACCTTTGGCGATACGCGTCCTTCTGCTTTGATTGATGCTATCCGGATTTTCCCGCTCATAGGGCGTCATCGATTGAATGATGGATTCGATGCCTTTAAAGGCATCATCATCAATATCCACGTTCTTCATCATTTTTCCCACACCCGGAATCATGCCCATGAGATCCTTGATGTTGCCCATTTTTTTAATCTGTTGAATCTGGCTCAGGAAATCATTGAAATCGAATTTATTCTTACGGATCTTCTTTTGAAGGGCGGCTGCCTCCTTCTCGTCAAACTGTTGCTGCGCCCTCTCCACCAAGGAAATCACATCACCCATCCCCAAAATACGGGAAGCCATCCGCTCTGGGTAAAATACATCAAGAGCATCCATCTTTTCACCGGTACCGATGAATTTGATAGGCTTGTTCACTACCGATTTGATGGACAAAGCTGCTCCGCCCCGGGTGTCACCATCCAATTTGGTCAACACCACACCAGTGAAATTTAACCGGTCATTAAACACTTTTGCGGTGTTCACCGCATCCTGCCCGGTCATGGCATCCACCACAAAAAGAATCTCCTGAGGCTGGGTGGCACGCTTTACTTCCGCAATCTCATCCATCAAAGCATCATCTAAAGTTAAACGACCTGCGGTATCAATGATGATGATGTTATTATTATTTTTCTTTCCGTAAGCGATGCCTTCCAAAGCAATCGCCACGGGATCTGTTGATTCCCTGTTGGTGTACACCTCTGCGCCAACTTGTCCGGCCAGTATTTCCAGTTGATCGATTGCTGCAGGACGATAAACGTCACCGGCCACCAATAAAGGTTTTTTACCTTTTTGAGTTTTAAGGAAGTTAGCGAGTTTTCCGGTAAAGGTCGTTTTTCCTGCACCGTTCAATCCTGCAATTAAAATAATTGTTGGATTAGTTTTGATATGGAGCTCTTCAACATTCCCACCCATTAAACCAGTGAGTTCGTCGTTCATGATCTTGGTAAGCAACTGACCGGGAGAGACTGCCGTTAAAACATTCTGCCCCAAAGCCTTTTGCTTTACCTCATCAGTGAAAGATTTTGCTGTTTTATAATTGACATCGGCATCCAAAAGAGCTTTTCTTATCTCTTTCATGGTTTCAGCCACGTTGATCTCCGTAATGCTGCCTTGTCCTTTTAATACTTTAAATGCTCCTTCGAGCTTATCTTGCAAATTATCAAACATGTGTTATCCTATTCTAAATTTTCGATTTCATCAGATAGAGAGAGGTTCATCTCCCGGCAAAGTTACCATTTTGAGTTTGATTTGCCAGCTTATCAATTGTATGAAGTGCTTGAGCGTCTTCCTAATTTTTAAATTCCAAACTTTACAAGGAGTTTATGTGCTCAAAGGTAGGGCTCATGAACTTCTTCGGGCTTTAGATCAGAAAGTTCCGGCAACCAAAGTTTAACGTAATCACCTTTGGGGTCATAATCATGCGCTTGTTTATCAATGTTAAAATGACGGTTTTCTCTGGGATCATTACCTACACCGGCGACATAGGCCCAGTTTCCCCAATTACTTGAAGGATTATAATCTATGAGCTGCTCTTCAAAATAGGCTGCACCCCAAGTCCAGTTCACTTTTAGGTCTTTGACGAGATAGGAAGCTACATTTTGTCGCCCACGATTACTCATGAACCCGGTTTGGTTGAGTTCTTTCATATTGGCATCAATGAATGGGATACCCGTTTCCCCGTTTTTCCACTTATCAAAAAGCTCTTCCTGATTAGAAGCGTGTTCCGGAGGGTTATTTTTAAATCCCTCCTCCATGAAATATTGAGTGCCATGTTTCTTAAACATGAAGCGGAAATAATCTCTCCACAACAATTCATATATCAGCCAATAAGTGGAATCATTTGCACCACGCTCTTTCTCATATTTTTTGATCTCCCAATATATCTCCCGTGGAGAGAGGCATCCTGCAGAAAGCCAGGATGAGAATTTAGAGCTGTAATCTCCACCTATCAATCCATTTCTGGTTTGTTTATATTTCTTCAACAGGTCAGAATCCCACAGGTAATATTTCAATCGCTTAAGCCCTTCTGTCTCCCCGCCTTTAAAATCCAACACGCTTCTTACATCTTTATTTGGGGGTTTAATACCCAAACTTTCGATAGCTGGAACTTCGGACGTTTCCAGGTTTTCTGGGACGTTTATTTTTTGAGGAGATTCAAAAGATGGCCTGATGACTCCCTCACGTTCTGCCTTTTTTCTAAATGCGGTAAAAATATCCGGAATGTCTTTTATAGGAAAAGGTAAGTCCTCCTTATGGTAAAGCGTATGCCCGATGAAGTGCTTTAAATTGATCTGCATCTTCCACAATGCATCTTCCACAGCAGAAGATATCTCTGTTTCTTCAGCAGCCACTTCTCTGTGGTGGTAAACTTCATCCACGCCGTATCTCTTACATATCTCCGGTAAAATTTTTTCCGGTTCTCCCTCAACCACCAATAAGTCACCGCCAAGCTTCCGTAATGAAGATTTTAAATCGGCCACACTTTCTATGAAGAACTGGGTTCTGAAATTTCCTGTCTTTTGAGTATGATATGCTGTCTCCTTATAATATCTTGGATCAAAGCAATAAACCGGAACAATCAACGAAGCTCTTTGAGTCGCCTCCAGCAAAACCTCATTATCATGAATACGCAAATCATTCCTAAACCAAACCAGTATCGTCTTTCCGCTCATTTAAATGAATCTCCTATTCCTATTGTTTGATGCTAAATTGACTATTATTTAATATTTTGACAATATTTAAAGCGATATTTTACGCATCTTCAACATTTTTATTTTTCTTTCTTCCTAAGAAAAGGTCTTTGCAATTTAAACATCATGGCAGACAAACCAGGGTTCCATAACCTAAAACCTTTTCTGTCAAAGCATTTCATGCTAAACAATGCCTTATTGAATATGTTTTTGATGATGGCTTGGAAGAGCTTCATCAAATCTCTGGAACATTTTAAATAAGAAGCATTGAAATACATCGTTGAATGTGGATCATCATGGGCAATTGATGATTTCAATTTATTTAGGAATTTTGTTTAACATTTTTTTCTGTTTGTTAAACAAAACAGAAAATTTTAAGTTTAAACATTTAAATGGATTTAAAACACAAAGTCGCAGTATTCAGAAAAGAACATTTTAATGCAGCTCACAGACTGCATAACCCCCAATGGACCGAGGACAAAAATTTTGAAGTGTTTGGAAAATGCAATAATCCAAACTACCACGGGCATAATTACGAATTGATCGTTAAAGTGGTAGGAAAAGTTGAGGAAGAGACAGGCTATCTCATGGATATGAAAATATTGTCAGACCTCATTAAAAATAAGGTATTAGACAAATTTGACCATAAAAACCTGAACCTTGACATTCAGGAATTCAAAAACTTGAATCCAACGGCTGAGCACATTGCCATGGTGATTTACAACTTATTAAGAGATGATATCAATCCAGATTTAGATTTGAAAGTGATTTTATATGAAACCGAAAGAAATTATGTTGAATACCCCGCTTGATGATTACAACAATACACAGGTGATTTTAATGGATTCCATTGGCGATGATCATGTGGCCACTTCTGATGAAACCCCGTTACGGGAGGATGCTTTTTTGATGGATGATGACACAAAAATTGAAATGATTGAGAAGCATTTTAAAAGCATCATGGAGATCATGGGATTGGATTTAACGGATGATAGCTTGAAGGGAACTCCTAAAAGAGTGGCTAAAATGTACATTAAAGAGACTTTTAAGGGATTAAATCCGTCCAATAAACCTAAAGTAAGGTTATTTGAAAATAAATACCGATATAATCAGATGCTGGTGGAGAAGAATATCACACTCTTTAGTAATTGTGAACATCATTTTGTGCCCATCATTGGTAAAGCGCATGTTGCCTACATCAGCAGCGGTAAGGTGATAGGATTATCAAAATTAAACCGGATAGTCCAATACTACGCCCAACGTCCGCAAGTTCAGGAGCGTTTAACTATTCAAATCGCCAATGAGTTGAAGAAAGTATTGGAAACCGAAGATGTGGCAGTGATGATGGAAGCTTCCCATTTATGTGTCTCTTCCAGAGGAGTAAATGACACGGATAGTTCAACCGTCACAGCAGAATATGGCGGAAAGTTTTTGGAAACGAACGCCCGGAATGAGTTTTTAAATTACGTCAGTTGATATGAATTACCTGATAGTTGGAGGAAGTTCCGGAATAGGGTTGGAATTAGTGAGGCGATTAGCTGCGGAAGGACACGTAGTTTTCTCAGCGTCAAGGCATAAAGGGGAGATTCCTGATGTTGCTCATCATATACATGTAGATGTTTTGGAGGATGTAAGTTCACTCCATGAACAACTGCCTGATGTGCTGGACGGATTAGCTTATTGCCCGGGTACCATCAATCTTAAACCGTTCACCAGATTAAAAGAAGAGGACTTTTTGAACGATTATAAATTGAATGTGATAGGTGCGGTTAAAATCATTCAGTTTTTGATAGAAAATCTTAAAGCTGCTGAAACTTCCTCGGTTGTTTTATTCAGTTCGGTGGCTGTAAAAGCTGGAATGGGATATCACAGCAGTGTTGCCTCCGCAAAAGGCGCAATAGAAGGTTTAACGAAATCTTTAGCTGCTGAATTTGCTGTAAATAGAATTAGAGTGAATGCCATTGCACCTTCTTTAACGGAGACATCCTTGGCACATCAACTCTTGTCAACCCCAGAAAAGAAGCAAGCTGCTGATAAAAGGCATCCTTTGGGGAGAATAGGGACAGCGAAAGAATTGGCAGAAGCAGCATTTTTCCTTCTTTCTTTCCAAAGTTCGTGGATAACAGGGCAAATCATCGCCATTGATGGCGGAATATCCTCCATAAAAAACATTTAGATGAGCTATTTCAACATTACAGACATCCTGGGAATGGAGAAATCATTCCGCACCACCTTCATGAACAGTATAGCTGGATTCAAAAGTTTACAAATGGTGGGTACCGTGAATGAAGATGGTAAAACCAATTTATCTCTGTTTAATTCCATTTTTCATGTTGGAGCTAACCCTCCTTACCTTGGAATGGTCGTTAGGCCAGACGGAAATGAACATGAAACCATCTCCAATATCATGCGAACCAAGGTGTATACCTTAAACAATGTGTTAGAGAAAGATTACCTGGCTGCTCATCAAACCAGTGCCAGGTACCTAGCAGGAGTTTCAGAATTTGCTGAATGTGGATTCTCGGAGGAATACATTTCCAATTTTAAGGCACCATTTGTAAAAGAATCCAACGTGAAGATTGGTCTGGAATTCAAAGAGATCCTCCCGTTTTCACTCCATCAAACTAAAATCGTGATTGGCGAGGTCACCCATGTTTTGTTGGAGGGGGATTTAATTTCCGAAGATGGCTTTGTTGATTTAAATAAAGCTCATTCATTGACCGTTGCAGGTTTGGATGCCTATTACAGCACGAATTTTATCGGCAGGTTAATGTATGCCAAACCAGGAAAACATCCTGATCTGTTGAACGTTGATATTAACATAAAGAAGTGAACCATGGCTACAAAACAAAAAATCCAGAACGCATACGTAGATTTTGTGCTTACCGAAGGCAAAAAACCCTCTTCCGTATTCTCTTTCGCTAAAAAGAACAAAATGGCTGAGGAGGAATTTTATCAACACTTTGGCTCGTTCGATTCCATCGACTCCGCCATCTGGGCAGATTTCTTCACAGAAACAATCATGCAGATCAAAACACAGGAAGTGTGGGAGCAATACAACTCAAGAGAGAAAGCATTATCTTTCTTTTACAGCTTTTTTGAGTTATTAAAAGGTAAAAGGAGCTTCGTGAAATATAGTGTCGACAATTTTAGGAAAAGCTTGCGTACTCCGGTTCAATTGAAAGAAGGCAAAAAAGCTTTTGAAGAATTCAGCATCCTAATTATACAGGAAGGCCTGGAAAGCGGAGAACTCACCGACAGAAAATTTCTCAGTGATAGATATAAGGATGGGCTTTGGGCTCAGGTAGCCTTTTTATTGAATTTTTGGATAAAAGATTATTCTGCCGGATTTGAGAAAACTGATGAAGCCATAGAGAAAGGAGTAAACCTCACTTTTGACTTTTTTCAAAGGACTCCAATAGATAACCTTTTGGATTATGGAAAATTCCTTGCTCAAAATGCAGGATTCAAAACCAGCTTTGGTTAGTGAAAATGAAAGAACAAAACAGCATTCCTGCAAGTAAGGTTGCACGGTCAGCTAAGTTTGTAGGGACAGGAATCAAAATAGGTGGTAATTATATCAAACACTATTCTAAAAAACTATTCAATCCGGATCTAAACAAAGATGAATTGAATGAAGATAATGCCGCTGATATTTATGAATCGCTTAGTGAGTTAAAGGGCAGTGCTTTAAAAGTGGCCCAAATGCTGAGTATGGATAAAAATATTCTTCCAAAAGCCTATGTAGACAAATTCTCTTTATCTCAATATAACGCACCCCCTTTAAGTGGCCCGCTCATCATGCAAACCTTCAAAAAGCATTTTGGTCAGACGCCCGATAAAATATTTGACGAATTCGATTTGAAGTCGACCAATGCTGCCTCCATTGGCCAGGTTCATCAAGCGATGTTGAATGGCGAGAAATTAGCCGTAAAGATACAATATCCCGGTGTGGGAAATTCCATCTCCTCAGATTTAAAACTGGTAAAACCTTTTGCTTTCAGATTATTGGGCATGAGCGAGAAGGAATTGGATATCTATATGAGGGAAGTGGAGGAGCGTTTGGTGGAGGAGACCGATTACGAATTAGAAGTGAAAAATTCCATTAAAATTTCAAAAGCTTGTGCTGCTATTCCTAACCTTGTTTTCCCAACCTATCATCGGGAACTATCAGGTCCGCGGATCATCACCATGAGTTGGTTAGCAGGGCTTCACTTAAAAGAATTTTTAAATACTAACCCTTCCCAAGCATTAAGAAATACTATCGGACAGGCATTATGGGATTTTTATAATTTCCAGCAACACGAGCTAAGGGCCGTGCATGCGGATCCACATCCAGGTAATTTTCTCATCACTCCCGAAGGAAAACTAGGTATCATAGATTTTGGATGCATTAAGGAATTACCGGATGATTTCTATTATCCTTTCTTCTCCACCACCTCAACTGACTTATTGGATGATAAAGGGGAAACCATTAAAGCTTTCAGGGCTTTAGAAATGATTCTGCCGAAAGATGATGATCAACAAGTGGAGTTTTATTATGAAAATTATAAGGAGATGATTTCGCTATTTGCTGAACCTTATATCAAAGGAGAATTTGATTTCAGCCAATCTGAGTTTTTTGATGATCTGTACAGTTTTGGTGAAAAGATCTCCAGGATGCCTGAATTTAAACAAGCCCGTGGAGTAAAACATTTCATTTATGTGAACCGGACCAATTTTGGATTATATAATATTCTGCATGAATTAGGAGCTAAAGTGAAAACTGACACCTACCGACCACATGTGAAGCTGAGCTTTTGAACGAATTTCATCAGCAATAAAAAAGGCCAATCTGTTTATCGCAGATTGGCTTTCCAAATTTAAACAAGCTATTGCCCTACCAGGAAAACAGCATTACTAAATAATAATTTTCCATTCTCCCAAAAGCTTCTGAACAATGGATCATCAGCAAGATAAACAACAGTTCCCCTGCCGATTTGCTCCACACCAAACAAGGTGCCGTCTTTTAATTTATCTTTAATCCCATTTCCTACAAAACCGCTTACATAATTATCTTTTTTTATCACTCCCACATTCCATCCTTCTTCCAAAAAGCTGTAAACTTCATCGTCTAACCTGAGCGTGTAATAGTATTTTGGATAGCCGAAAGCAAGCGGATGCGTGTTATCTAAATCAACACGGTAAATTGCGCCAGGCATGGAGTTGGTTAAATCTGTTCTTTCGCTTTCACCATAGGTCTTCAGGTTTTTATAAGGGTCTTTTTTAGTATCCTTCTCCTTGTCATCTTTCACTTCTTTTACCTTAATAGCAAAGCCTTTTTTATCAGCCAGTTGTCTTACCGCCCCATCAATAGCGATCAATTTCCCGCCAGCTTTTATCCAGTTGAGGATTTTTTCATCGGCTAAATTTTGGTAATAGCCACTTGGAGCAATCAGAACCTGAATATCATCCCAATTCACACGGCTGATATCATCCGTTCTGATCACCGTTATTGGATAATCAATCTGTTGCTCAAAGAATTGCCAAACTTCTCCAAATGCTGTAGCACTCACCCCATCACCAGCCAAAACCGCTACAGTTGGCTTATTGATGTACCGCACTTTATAAGAACCGAAATCAGCCCCCTTATCTACAAAACCACTGGTGATTTTGGATAAAGTCTCTCCTTTCTCTGTCGCCAGTTGTTGAACTAAAGTTTCCAGTCCATTACCTAAACCGCCATTGCTGGTTTTTGCAATGATAAGAGAACCGGCGTCGTAAACTTTTCCACCTTCTTCAAAAGCGGTTTCTGTGAACCTTACTTTCACATGATGTTGCAGTAAAGCTGCTAAAAACTTCACATCTTTCACGGATTTCCACTCAGCTATCCAGGCATAAGCTGCTGTCCCGCTTGCAGCAGGTTGTACCGGTGCAGGCGGCGGGGCCATCTCAGTAACAGGTTGAACAGATTCTTTTAAACCATAGGTTTTTAGACCATAGGCATAAGGTAAAGCCCATGCGGTAATGTCATAAGTGTTGGAATCAACCACCACAGTTTTTGGTTCCAGTAAAACTCTGGCCAAAACAGATTTTGGTTGATAAGCGTTCACGATCAGATCGGCTTTTTCTATATTGAAATTCTCGGTCTTATTGGTAAAGTAATCATAGCCATTCGCTGGTTTGGCAACACCATAACCATATTCAATGCCATTTCTTTTTAATAATTCAGCCAATTTTGCTGCATTCTCAGCATGATCATCTGCTTTGATCACATAAGTTTTGTACTCTCCAACAGGATTATTCTTAGAGGTGGAATAGAATTTCTTGAATTCATCCACCACTTTGTGGGCGTATTGAGAAGTAGTCTCCACAGTAGAGAGACCGGTGGTATAATGATGAGCTATTCTGTCTTTTAACGTTAAGGTATCTCCCTCTTCGTTTAAAATTGCCAGGCCGGCAACCCCGCCCCCGCCCTGTTCAAAAGTCATTCCAATGGAACCGTTGTAAAGCGGGTAAGTATCTCCATAAGATGGATACAAAAGATCGAAACGTTCTTTAGTAAAATACAACCAGCCATGTTGATCGAAGTATTTTGCATTATTCTTACCAATGGTGGTTTGAAACTCTGTTTGCCATGGCGTGATGGCATTATGAAAAGGGGCAGCTGCCGGAGCGAAATAATAGGGTTCGTTCACTCCCTGCTCATGAAAATCCACATGCACTTCTGGGAGCCAACTATTAAAAAGTTTAATTCTTTCCTTAGTCTCTTTTTGCGTCTGCCATGCCCAGTCACGATTTAAATCGAAATAATAATGATTCACCCTGCCACCCGGCCATGGTTCGCGGTGTTCGCGGGCATACGGTTTTGGATCAGGAATTTTGTTGGCGACGGGGTTATAAAAATTCACATAACGGTCTCTTCCATCGGGATTGATACAAGGATCAATGACCACGACGGTATTCTTTAACCATTCCTTGGTTTTGGTATTTGCCGGATTTAACAGGTCATAAATAGTTTTCATGGAAGCTTCGGTGGAGACTGACTCATTTCCATGAACATTATAGCTTAGCCATACTATGGCTGGTTGATTTGCCATGGGTTGGCCATTACCTATTCCTGCATTCGCCAAATTACTTTTTCGGATTTCCTCTAATCTGCCAATATTTTCATCATCCGCTACGAACGCCACCAATAATTCTCTTCCTTCATTGGTCTCTCCGTAAGATTGAAGCTTCACATTTTTAGAATTTGCAGCCAGGTATTTATAGTATTCCAGCACTTTATAATGTAAAGTGAAATGGGTCCCTAGCTCATATCCCAGAAATTCTGAAGGGGATTGCAATTTTTGCTGGGCAAAAGTGAAGTTGAATCCTGCAATTAACAGGGCGAAACAGCATAAAAATCTTTTCATTTCACTAAACTAAGTATTTACACCTATTTTAAAAACGATATCTGTTTAATTCCTCTTATTTTTGGAGGTAAAGCCTAACAAAACTAATATTGTAAATAAAAAATTACAGATGGAGCCTTCAAATCTATATCAATACTACCTTTCTCATTCAATTATTTGCACTGATACCAGAAAAATCACTCCCGGCTGTTTATTCTTCGCCCTTAAAGGGGATAATTTTGATGCCAATACCTTTGCACCGCAAGCGTTGGAACTGGGAGCTGCTTTTGCTGTGATTGACAACCCTGAATTTAAAACAGATGATAGGTTTATATTAGTTGATGACGTTCTTTTCGCATTGCAACAATTAGGTAGATATCATCGGGAACAATTGAATATTCCTGTGATCGGGTTAACGGGTTCCAATGGCAAAACCACCACTAAAGAGCTGGTCAATAGCGTACTTGCTCAGAAGTTTCAAACATCTGCCACCAAAGGAAATTTGAATAACCATATTGGTGTACCCCTGACTTTATTGGAAATCGGTGCTGATACGGAAATCGCTATTGTGGAGATGGGAGCGAATCATCAAAAAGAGATTCAAATGCTTTGTGAAATCTGCCGACCGGATTTTGGCCTCATTACTAATGTAGGCAAGGCTCATTTAGAGGGTTTTGGTGGGTTTGAAGGCGTGAAGAAAGGTAAAGGAGAGCTATACGATTTTCTGGAGAAACATTCAGGCGTGGTTTTCATCAATAAAGACAATTCTTTTTTATTGGAGATGGCTAAAAACAGATCGTTTAAAGAGGTTGTTTTTTATGGCAAGAATTCTTCAGATGAGGTGAGCGGAGAACTTTTGGATAATGACCCTCATTTGAAACTATGGTGGACTTTTAAGGGAGAAAATCATGAAGTGAGTTCCCAACTCACAGGAATTTATAATTTTGAGAATATTTTAGCTGCCATAGCTGTAGGTTTACGTTTCGGACTCACATCCGATGAAATAAACAAAGGAATCAATTCTTACGAGCCCAGAAATAACCGCTCTCAAATCATTAAAACCTCCTTCAACACCGTGATAGGGGACTATTACAATGCCAACCCGAGTAGCATGATGGCGGCTTTGGAAAATATGACCCAGCTTAAAGCGGAGAAGAAAGTAGCGATTTTAGGGGATATGTTCGAAGTTGGGGAAGATTCGGCCAGGGAACATGAGAATGTTGTGCAAAAAACGCTCTCCTTTCATTTTGATGAGCTGATATTAATAGGGGAGGAATTTTACAAAATGAATGAACGGGCAGATGCCACTTTTTACAGAACCACTGCAGAAGCTGCGGAAGCATTAAAGAAAAAACCGATCAAAGATGCTTTGGTCCTTTTGAAAGGCAGTAGAGGAATGAAGCTGGAAGGGTTGGTGGAATTGCTATAGATGATTGATCGAAAGAGATTTGATAGGCAGGTTTTATTGGCAATACAAAGCTATGGAATTGAGATAGTACGATGTTACTTATCTTCCTCTACCTTCAACCCAACATCAGAGATGTTCTTTAACGGATTATCTCTCATGTTTTGTTCCACCACCACTGTGTATTTTCCTTTAGAGGGGAACTTATAATGTTCTTTATAAATAAGCTGGTAGCTGTACAAGTTACCGGAACCATTGCCCAGCCATTCGCCGTCCGGCATCGCTAATTGAAACTCCTGTCTTTCAGGAACATCTTTTAATCCTGGACCGAGGACATGAAGCCTTAGCCAGATATTGGAGTATCGATAGTCCGCCGTATGCCTGAAATTAACATAAATATGATATGTTTTGGTGCTATCGGAAATTTCAAACGTAGCCTTTATTGGTTTAACGTAGGTCCAGTTTTGATGAGGAACAGTTTCAAAAGTATCTACTAACGCCTCATGGTCACAGCTTTGAAGAACTATGATCATGAGGATGAAAAAAGAAAATCTGAATATCAATCTCATGACTCCTGATCCGGCTTTCTATTGTTATCTCTGCGTTTTTTATTTCTGTTGCGGTTAGGTTTTGGTTTTTGAGTATCTGATGGCGATATGCCTTCAGCCCTAGGTTTTGGTGCAGGCTCATGCTCTTTTGCTGGTTTCGTCTCCTGAACAGCAGGTTTTGCAGCAGAAGAATCGTTAGTGTTTCCCGACCTGTTCCTGGATTTGTTGCGGTTATTATTATTGCGCTTTTTCTTTTTAGACTTATCATCTAAACGGGTTAAGCTATCCTGGCCAACCACATTCTCATAGTCAAAAGATTTCTCCTCTATCTCCAGCTCATCTATGGTGGCAGAGAAATCTTTCAAGTCTTCAGGCTTTTTACCATTTTTGTTCATAGCCTGAATCTCTCTTACCCTATCCACAGGCAAAGGAATCCAGGTATTATCCTCACCGAAATAGCTAAACCACATCAATTGTTTAAAGATATCTGTCTTTTGTAAACGGGCTTCTCCTTTTTGGGTCCTAAGCTTATCCACATGATCAGGAATGGTCTTCAGCGCATCCATATAAGTATCGAGCTCATAATTTAAGCAGCACTTCAACTTACCGCACTGGCCCGCCAATTTCAAGGTGTTCAAGGATAAATTTTGATACCTGGCCGCTGAAGTGGATACCGTTTTAAAATCAGTTAACCAGGTGCTGCAACATAATTCTCTTCCGCAAGAACCAATTCCGCCTAAGCGGCTGGCTTCCTGGCGCATTCCAATCTGACGCATCTCGATACGAACCCTGAAAGCTTCTGCTAATTTTTTAATGAGTTCCCTAAAATCCACCCGTCCTTCGGCGGTGTAATAAAAAGTCGCTTTGGTGCGGTCTCCCTGATACTCCACATCACTCAGTTTCATGGCCAAGCCCAATTCCAAAGCGATAGTTCTGGATTTATGCATGGTTTCAGATTCCCGTTCTTTAGCATGCTTCCATTTGTCCACATCCTGAGTGGTGGCCTTTCTATAAATTTTTAAAGGTGCTTTCTCTTCAGTGACACGTTTACGGTTCATTTGCATGCGCACCAGCTCCCCTGTGAGCGTGACATGACCAATATCATAACCCCCAGTGGTGGTTTCTACCGCGACCAATTCCCCTGCCTCCAGGTAAATATTTTCCACATTTCTATAAAAGTCCTTTCTGGAACCTTTAAATCTCACTTCCACATAAGGAAAGGGTTTATAGTTGGATGGCAGATCCATATCGGATAGCCAATCATAAACATCTAATTTGCTGCAACCCCCGTCTGTTAAACAAGAGCCATTACTTTTGCAGCCTGCAGGTGTACATCCACCTGACGAGCAAGTTCCACATCCCATAATTATAACAATATATGTTGAGTCCCTTTCGGGAGCGTGTTAAACTTTAAAATCTTAACCAATTTCAAAGATACATCTAAAAATAATATTTTAGGATTCGCATTTCTTTCGATATGATAATGTGCCTTCTCTAATTCTTCAGCTATAGCTTCGGCCTTGGCTAGGTTTAAAATTTGGGAAAATTTACTAATAAAATCTAACTCTTTTTCGGGCAAGTGAATTAATCCCGGAGTTTCGGCCATAAAAAGCATGCATTCCCGCATCAGGCTCATTCCGTATCGGAGAAAATTTTTTTGGTTCTCCCTGCCCATCTTTGCCAGCTCACCTTCACTCAATTCTATTAGTTTTAAACCGTTATTGGCCCAACAAGCCCGCCACCAAATCAATAAAAGCTCATGGTAATCATTCTCCTGATGAAGCAGTGAATGAAAAGCCTTTTGAATATTCCCGTCACTTAAATAGGCTAATTGTTTCGCTGTTGTTTCGTCAACCCCCTTGTCTTTCATCAAAAATCCTTCGATGTCTTCCACTTGAAGTTTAGGGATTTTCACAATTTGAGTCCTGGAGATGATGGTGTTTAAAATTTGCTCCTGGTTTTGAGCGACCAACAAAAACAACGTCTTTTGGGCAGGCTCCTCTATCACTTTTAATAAGGCGTTTCCTTCTTTTTCCAAATACTCTGGTAACCACATGATGAGTATTTTATATTCAGATTCAAAAGGTTTCAAACTGAGTTTGCTGATGATGCTGTGCGCTTCTGCAATATTGATATTGGCTTGTTTGTTCTCTGCATTTAGCTGATCCCTCCATTCATCCAAATCTAAATATGGATTTGCCAGGAAAGCTTTCCGCCATTCTTCTATGAAGCTTACAGCGGTGTCTTCCTTGTGTTTTGCGAAGAATGGATAGGAGAAATGCAGATCGGGATGAACGAGTTTATTGAATTTTCTACAAGATGAACATTCATTGCAAGAATCATTCTCCTGTTTATTTTCGCAGCAGATGAATTGGGCATAGGCCAAAGCCAAAGCCAGACTCCCGGAACCTTCAGGTCCTAAAAATAGTTGGGCATGACTGATTCTTTCATCCTTAACGGTTTGGATGAGGTGGTTTTTTACCGCCTGCTGACCTACAATAGCTCTAAACTGCATCGTTGCAAAATAAAAAGAAGTATTGAGATTTGGGGAATGAGTATAATAATTGATTGTAAGGTTTTGTATATTTGATTATGGAAGCTATAATGGTACACCCTAAAAGTGCTGAACAGGCTGAAACTGTTAAAGCGGTTTTAAAAGCCCTTAAAGTTCAATTTGAAACACATGATGAAACCTTACCTGATTTTGTTATAGAGGGAGTTCAACGGGGACTTGAGGACTCAAAAGCAGGTCGAACAAAAACTTTTGATGAAGTAAAGAAAATACTTTCTAGTAAATGAATAGGGAGATTTTATTCTCTGATGAGGCTATTGATATGCTTATCTCTGTTTCATCTTTTATTGAGGATAAATGGAGCAAGTCAACCGCTGATAAGTTTCTAAAATTAGCTTATAAGACTTTCGAAACAGTTTCTAATCAGCCTTATATTTATAAATCCTCTTCTTTTGGGGAAAAAATTAGAATTGGACTAATCAACAAAAATTGTTCATTTTATTATGAGATAAAAGAAGCTAGTATTGTTATTTTATTTTTGTGGGATAACAGACAGGAGCCAACCTCTTAAATCCAACTCAAACCCACAACTTATGTCCCGATTAATGTCTTTCGATTTTGGAACCAAGCGCCTTGGCATCGCGGTGACCGATCCAATGCAAATGTTTGCAACTGGGTTAACCACCATCCATCCAAAAGATAGTATTGATTTTCTTAAAAAATACCTTTTGACGGAACAAGTGGAAAGTTTTGTAGTAGGCGAACCCAAACAGATGGATGGCTCTGCCTCACAATCTGCCCAACAGGTAAAAGGTTTTATCACGATTTTAAACAAGCATTTCCCTGAAATTCCGGTGGAGCTGATGGATGAACGTTTCACTTCAAAAATGGCTTCGGCAGCCATTGCCCAAAGTGGCCTGAAAAAAGCCGACCGCCAGAAAAAAGAATTGCTGGACACGGTTTCTGCGGTGATCATTCTGCAATCCTATTTGGAAAGGAAAAGTTTAGGCTTTTAATTCCATATGAATCAATACCGGGCAAATTTCCGAAGACTCAACTCGGCTATCAAAATAAAACTGGTCAAAATCAAGCCTAAAGTGGCAACCCCCGCCCATTGATAAAGTTCCCATGCAAATGCGCCTGAAACGGTTCCTAAAGACCCTCCAATAAAGTAACAAACCATATAAATGGTGTTTACCCTATTTCGGGCTTCCGGGTTTTTCGAGAAAATAATATTCTGATTGGTTATATGTAAAGATTGCAATCCCATATCCATCAAAACCACCCCGATAACCAAACCAGCCATAAAGTGGCCAGAGCATTCAAAAATCAACCATGAGAGAATCATGACGAGGGTTGAGATGATGATCATGGAGTTTTTATTGAGCCGATCACTCAATTTGCCTGCATAGGAAGCTGCCAACGCACCCCCAATTCCTAAAACCCCAAACAGACCGGTCACCCCACTTCCGTAGTTGAAAGATGATTCCATCAAAAAAATCAAGGTAGTCCAAAAGGCACTAAAACCCGCAAAGCCTAATCCTCCACGTAGTGCAGCCAAACGTACTGAAGGTTCATTTCTGAAAATATCAATGATTGATCGGAACAGTTTTCCATAAGAACCTTTGAAATCCGGAGTGAGATCTGGAAGCCAAATTTTTAGTGCTATGGCATATAAAATCATCAATGCTGTGGCGAAATAGTACATGATCCGCCAATTGAAATATTCACCCATCATCCCACTGATGAATCTGCTGCCTAAAACACCTATCAATAAACCGCTCATCACAATTCCAATGGCTCTTCCCCTATTTTCTGGATTGGCCAATTGTGCGGCCATAGGTACGAATAGTTGCGGCACCACAGAGCTAAAGCCCACACAGAAACTGGCTATGATAAGAATCATTAAGGAGGGGGCTAATGCCATAGCCAACAAAGAAACGATGATGGCAATGAAATCAATCATGATGATTTTCTTTCTGGAGAACTTATCTCCCAAAGGGATGATGAACAACAAGCCGAAAGCGTATCCCAATTGGGTAAATAAAGGAATATTGCTGACTTCGGATTCAGAGACTTTAAAATCATTGGCGATCAAGCTTAAAAGTGGCTGATTATAATAATTATTGGCCACCACCAAACCTGCCCCAACAGCCATCAAATATAAAAGAGAATTCGAGAGTTTCTTTTCGTTCATAAAAAATACTTATCGATAGGTGCTAACTGCTCCTCAGTTCAATTACCGTTACTTCCGGCCAAACACCCACTCTGCCCGAGAATCCTATAAATCCAAAACCTCTGTTCACATATAAATACTTCCCAAACTCCTCAGTCAATCCCGCCCAATTATGATAACGATACTTTACCGGGCTCCATTTAATGCCAAAGGCTTCCATCCCGAATTGCATGCCATGTGTGTGCCCACTTAAAGTTAGGCTTATTTTAGAAGGATAATCTTTTACCTGTGCATCCCAATGAGAAGGATCATGGGAAAGCAGAATTTTAAAATCACTTTTTTGTGTTCCTGATAATGCCTTGTTCAAATCTCCCCTTTCTCCAAAACCTAAGCCCCAATTCTCCACTCCTGCAAGGATAATTTTGGAACCTTCTTTCTCCAATTCCACATGTTCGTCCAATAACAATCTAAAACCAATCTCCTGATGATGCTTTTTTAATTTTTGAAGATTCTCCCTTTTTTCAGGTTCGCTATTCCACTTCATATAGTCGCCATAATCATGATTTCCCAAAATGGAGAACTTCCCAAAAGGGGCTTTTATTTGAGAGAAAAACGGAATCCACGGCACAATCTCATCCGCCTTATTGTTCACTAAATCTCCTGTGAAGACAAATAAATCAGATTGTTGAGCATTGATCAAATCAATTCCCTTCTGCACAGCCTTTGGATTTCCAAAACTCCCAGAATGCACATCTGATATTTGTGTGAGGGTAAACCCATTGAAAACCGGAGATAAATCATCAAAATATAAGGTCTTTTTGATCACTCTATAGGCATATTTACCCCGCACCATTCCATCTACAAAAATCAAAACAACCAAGATAAAAAAAATGACCGCCCAAAAGGAGAAGGCCCAAATCCTCTCGGGCAAAAAAGCTCCTGAAACACCATGATGACCAAAGAAAGCAAAGAATAGTCTGGTGAGGTCTCCTAAAAATACAATCACCGAAAAAACCAATTCAGCAATAGTGAAAATGAGAAATGTATGCGTAGCGAATTTGAAGAAACCATCCATCCCTTTGGTCTGCATCCTGAAAATGGCGGCAATAAAACAGACAATGATGGCAAAAACCACAACAATAAAAGCTGATTTGATATAAACAGAGGGGGAAATAACCATTAATCCTCCTAACGCATAATAATTAATCAAAACTAACAGGGAGACAATAATGACTAATGGCAGTAGTCCTAACCTTCTTTTCATAAGGGTTGCAAGATATTGCTTAAGAATCATTCAAAAGTCAAGGCATTTCAATAAAATCATATGCTGAGGGGATAAAGGTATCCTATGAAATATACTCGCAAAAATCTTTCCCCTTCTCTTCAGTCTAATGCGATACAACTCTTTATAACCAATAATGCAGTGAGTGTTTGCTGATAATGGTATCTCTTTTGCATATTTAAATCAAATTAAAATCTGAAGCTTATGAAATGGATGGGCAGACGCCAGAGTTCAAACGTAGAAGACCGCAGAGGAATGTCAACAGGGGGTAAAGTGGTCACCGGAGGTGGAATTATAGGAGTGATTGTAGTTTTGGTTCAATTATTTTTAGGTGGGGATAGTGGACAGATTTTAAGTCAGTTGCAACAAGATACCCCTGTACGACCAACTGAACAACGAGCTTTAACTGCAGAAGAAAAGCAGGAAGGTGAATTTGTCTCCACTGTTTTTGCAGATACAGAAGATGTTTGGCAAAAAGTCATGAGTGAACAAGGACGGAATTATCGGAAGCCAAACATGGTGTTATTCACAGATGGCGTGGAGACCGCCTGTGGTGGAGCGTCATCTGCTGTTGGTCCGTTTTATTGCCCAGGAGATGAAAAGGTTTACATTGATCTTAGTTTCATGAATGAATTAAAAAACAGATTTGGAGCTGAAGGAGGCGATTTCGCCACCGCTTATGTGATCGCTCATGAAGTTGGCCATCATATCCAAAATTTATTGGGAACCTCCAATGAAGTGACCCGTCTACAGCAGCAGCAAGACGAAGCTGGTGCCAATAAATTATCCGTTGCCTTAGAATTACAGGCAGATTTTTATGCTGGTGTTTTCGCCCATTATGATAAACAGTATCTGGAAGCAGGTGATATTGAAGAAGCCATGAGTGCGGCCAATGCAGTGGGTGACGATGCCATTCAGCAAAAAACACAGGGAAGAGTAGTTCCTGATGCTTTTACCCATGGAACTTCTAAACAAAGGATGTACTGGTTTATGAAAGGTTATAATTCCGGAAATATCTCCGAAGGAGACACTTTTAAAGAAATTTTGTAGTTATTTCTCTGTGATTTTAATATTCTTGTTCACCTTTAATAATTCAGTGATGAACTCATCCGCTCGTTGCGGACTGAAATAAATCTCATCAAATTTATTAAACTTTATCACCAGCCCTTTTCTAGCCGTGGCCGGGCGGTAACCTGCCCATAAAGTCTTATTTTTTATTATTGCCTTAATATTACTAATCCTTACCCTTCCTCTTAAAGGACCGCAATAATATTTGATATGCGTATTCGTGATTATATATTTGGTTCCGTGGAACATCCAGATCAGCAAACCAATGATAGCTAAATCCAGTACATGTGCCCAAATACTAATCCCTGCTATCCCGTTCTTATAGGCATCCATCACAAAAATTCCCAGGAGAATAATGATCACTATATAAATGATACTTAAGAATAAAGGATCTCTTCTCGAATGAAATGTCATATGAAATGATTATTGAGTGCGTTTGATAATGGTAAATTCAGCTTCGAAGTACCCCTAACGATATGACTGAATAAATCTTCCTCCAAGATACACAAAGGAGCCTTTAGATAACAAGTTTGAAATGAATTACAAATAAAACAAAGTTTGGTTAGATTTTTTAAAAACTTCCAAACAGTATCTCTAAGTGAACGTGGATTATTTCATCTGTCATCACCTTAAACTTTTAGGAATGAAATAGGGTTTAAATTTAAGGATTAGGAAGTATGGCCAACACGGTGACGCCACCTTTTACGGTTTTACCTAAATTCACATTGATTTGGGTGCCAATCGGGAGAAAAACATCCACCCGAGAGCCAAATTTAATAAAACCAAACTCTTGACTTTGTTCCACTGTATCTCCTTCCTTAACATACCAAACAATCCGGCGGGCTAAAGCGCCAGCAATTTGCCGGTATAAAATCTGAATTCCACTTTGATGTTGCACAACAGTGGTGGTACGTTCATTCTCGGTGGAGGATTTTGGGTTCCAGGCCACTAAGTATTTACCCGGATGATATTTAAAATATTTGACGATGCCGCTAACCGGATTCCGGTTAACGTGTACATTCACTGGCGACATGAAAATAGATAGCTGGATGCGTTTGTCCTTCAAAAACTCAGTCTCTTCCGTTTCCTCTATCACCACCACTTTACCATCCGCCGGGCATATCACCTGCAAATCGTGCGTATTCCATTTTCTTGTGGGACTGCGGAAGAATTGCAGAATGATGAGGAATAAAAGGGCCGAAGCCCCGTACCACAACCAAACAAACCAGGTCACATCTGGAATATAATAATGAATGATGGCATTGCTTACGAAAATGAATAAAATGCATAAAGCAATGGAAGTATAGCCTTCTTTATGAATGGTCATGATTTTAAGTTTATGCGAAACTACTAATAAGTGATTAAATATAAATAAACGAAAACCACGGGAGCCGAAAGTAATAAACCATCGAACCTGTCTAACAAGCCCCCATGGCCTGGTAAAATTTTACCCGAATCTTTAATTTCGATACTTCTTTTAAACATCGATTCCACCAGATCACCCAAGGTGCCGAAGCAGGAAATGATGACTGCCATCATCATCCAGTGTAAATTCCCATAGTCCTTAAAGAAAAATGCCAGTAATTGGCTTACAATGATACTGGTAAAAACTCCTCCAAAAAAACCTTCCCAAGTCTTTTTGGGTGAATGACGTTCAAATAATCTGGTTCTTCCAAATTTCATCCCCACCAAATAAGCCCCGGTGTCATTCCCCCAAAGCATCAAAAAGAATCCGAGTGAAAGATGAGGGTTATAAATTCCTGAAATGAAAGAAAGACAAAAAAAGAAAATAAAAGGTACCACAGCATAAATCAAACCTAAAAAAGTATAGGCAATATTGCTGAAGGGCAAAGTGGATTTTTTAAAAAGCTCTCTGATGAAGATGAAAAAGAAGAGGGGGATATTGATAAGCAGCCATTTACTTTCAAACTCGATAAACCTGCTGCCTGCCACAGAAGCAAAGATGATTAATGCTGCTACATAACCGATCATCCGGTGTGGCCGTAATCCGGTTGCCTTTACCAAAGTGAAGAATTCCATTAAGCAAACCAAACTGAGAAAGATGTAAAAGGCGGTAAAGATGTAGGCTCCGGTAAGCAGGGAAGCTAACATCACCAAAACAAAAATGAAACCTGTTATTGCTCTCGTTTTCATTTATAGGTCATTTTTCAGAATGATTTCCAATGCTTGTTGAAAATTTGTTTGATGAATATGCACTTCCACTTCTCCAAATTTATAGGCTGAATCCTGTTTATTCATCAGAACTGCCTCGATTTCATGATCCACTAAAACCTGTCTGACCAATTCCGACTTGAAAAATTGATTGGAGGTGTAAATTTTAACCCAGTTCTCACCCATATATTGCTTTGGAAGATTCTTGTTCAGATTGTTTAAAAAATATGATGAGCAAAGCTACAGTGATTATTGCACTAATAATATACCCATACCACTCGAAAGAGCGGGTTTGGTCTAATTCTTCCATATTACCGCCTTGTTGCTGTAGCACAAAGGCCATCACCACCGAGGTCCCATTAAATATTGCATGACCTAATATTGGTAGCCAGATGCTTTTTCCATAAATCAATAAATATCCAAATAGTACTCCCAGTAACATCCTGGGAAAGAAACCATAAAACTGGAAGTGAACAGCACTAAACAGCATGGCAGTCACCCAAATAGCCACATGATGATTTTTAAACCATTGACCTAAAATGTTCTGAATCCCGCCTCTAAAAAGCAGCTCCTCTCCTATGCCTGTCAAAACAGAGACTATCAATAAATTAATGAGTAGATCAGTATAGGTCTTCATTTCCAGCAATCGCTTAACGGCAGCATCATTGATGTCCTCCTGTTGCTTCATCCACACCTCAACACCCTTTAGCGCATCTGGAAATGCCATTTTTTGATTCACTGCTGTAACCCACTCTAAAACGGGCATTGAAAAAAACATGATGGCAATTACCAAAATAAGCAAGCTCCACTTTGCAGGTTTATTGAAATAAAAATATTTTGCAGGCTTAACCTGTACCAGGTATGCGAAAGCAATAGGGCCTGCAATATAGGCTCCAATCTCCATTCCACTTTGTGCGTACCTGAAGAAATTGATGTTCATTTCTGCAGGGTTCTGAATGGTCATTTGCGCTATAGAAGCATTGGGGTCAAAAATAAACCATGCTGCTAATCCAAAAGCAGCAAAAACAACCGCACCTATAGCAGCCAGGAGCACCAAGAAAATCAATTGTAAAGCGGGATGATAAGCTGTTGACTTTTGCATGTCAATCATAATAAATTCTATTTCGTAAATTTGGCGGTAAATTAAGGAATAGATTTTTGAATGTCGGTTAAAATTGGAAATATTGATTTAGGGGATTTTCCGCTGTTGCTTGCGCCCATGGAGGATGTAAGCGACCCACCTTTCCGTTTTGTATGCAAACAAAACGGGGTGGATATGATGTACACGGAATTCATCTCGTCAGAAGGATTGATTAGAGATGCTGCCAAAAGCCGCCAGAAACTCGATATTTTTGAATACGAAAGACCCATCGGTATTCAGATTTTTGGTTCTGAGATAGAACATATGGAGCAGGCCACCGAGATATCCTCTCTGGCAAATCCAGATTTAATAGATATCAATTACGGATGCCCGGTAAAGAACGTGGCCTGCCGCGGGGCTGGTGCCAGCCTGTTGCAGGATATTGATAAAATGGTAAAGATGACGGCCGCCGTGGTGAAATCAACACATTTACCCGTGACCGTGAAAACCCGCTTAGGCTGGGATGACAGCACCAAAAATGTTTATGAAGTGGCTGAACGCTTGCAGGACGTGGGTATACAGGCATTGAGCATTCATGGCAGAACCCGTTCACAAATGTATAAAGGGCAGGCAGACTGGTCATTAATTAAAGAGATCAAGAAAAATCCAAGAATAAAAATTCCCATTTTTGGCAATGGTGATATCGATTCGCCAGAGAAGGCAGCTAATTGGCGCTTGGAGTATGAGGTAGATGGTATCATGATTGGAAGAGCAGCCATTGGCTATCCCTGGATTTTCAGGGAAGTGAAACATTTTTTTCAAACAGGAGAACACCTGCCAGTACCAACTTTGCAGGAACGTATTGATGTTTGCAGAACCCATCTTCAAAAGTCAATAGAATGGAAAGGTCCTAAAACCGGGATTTTTGAAATGAGAAGACATTATGCCAATTATTTTAAAGGAATCCCTAACTTTAAAGCGTACAGAATGAAGTTGGTTTCCCTGGAAAAAGCTGAACATGTAGAAGATGTTTTAAGCGACATTGGTGATAAATTTGAAATGGAATTGGTTTAATTTTTGGGATTTTAAATTTATTCTGATAAATTGACATAAAATTAGAAAATATGGTGGCACAAATAACTGAAGGGGTGAAGGTTTCGGTGGAGACAACTTACCAGCCAGAATACTCCAATCCCGCAAATGAACACTATATGTTTGCATATAAAGTTCAAATAGAGAATTTGAGTGGTTATAGTGTACAGTTAATGCGCCGTCACTGGAACATTTTTGATTCTAATGGAACCAAAAGAGAAGTGGAAGGGGAAGGTGTGATAGGCTTACAGCCAATCATAGCACCCGGCCAGCATCATGAGTACGTATCAGGGTGTAATTTAAAAACAGATATGGGCACCATGCAAGGTACTTATCAAA
This sequence comes from Pelobium sp., assembly GCA_965218985.1. Classification (GTDB taxonomy): domain Bacteria; phylum Bacteroidota; class Bacteroidia; order Sphingobacteriales; family Sphingobacteriaceae; genus Pseudopedobacter. Next base: position 2,043,575 of record CBDCMP010000007.1, on the reverse strand, counting down.
TGAAAAGGTTGGTGGATAATGAATTGATTGACGTTAAAATTCCACAATTTTTGTTGATAGCACCTTTTAAATTGAACTAAGAAATTCCTTATTATCCTCACGTTTTCGATTCAATAAAAGAAGACCTTGCTCACAAAGATCTTCTTTTATATTTTAGGCTAACTCAAAATTTAGTTTCTTCTGCCTCCAAAAAGCATCATAGCATAGTATAGCAGCATTGCTAATGATGATAATGCCGCAACCACATAGGTCATTGCTGCCCACCATAAGGCATCTTTTGCCTGGGAATGTTCCACACTGGTTTGCATGATCCCTCTTTGGGTTTGCAGCCAGGCTAAAGCCCTTCTGCTGGCATCAAACTCCACCGGTAAAGTCACAAAACTGAAAATAGTCACTATAGCCAATGCGCCTACACCAACAGCTAATACCATTGGATTTCCGGCGAATGCCATCATCATCACACCGATGATTAGCACCCATTGAATGATATTGGAAGCAACACTCACCACGGGCACCATCGCAGAACGAAACTGCAACCAGTTATAAGCTTTGGCATGTTGCACTGCGTGACCACATTCGTGAGCCGCAACTGCTGCTGAAGTTATGCTTCTTCCATGATAAACATCAGGTGATAAATTCACTGTTTTGTTCGCAGGATTGTAATGATCGGTTAATCGGCCATCCACAGAGATGATTTCCACATCGTAGATCCCATGATCGTTCAACATTTTTTTTGCAATCTCCGCCCCGCTTAGGCCAGAGCTCAAAGCTATTTCGGAATACTTTTTGAACTTGCTTTTGAACCGCCATTGAACAGCAAAGCTGAGGATTGCGATTCCAATGAATATGATTAATCCCATTTTCTTTTTTTTAATACTATAAACACTTAATGATAGTCAAAAAGTATTCCTTTTAAAAATTTGACACTAATAATAAAATAAAAATGACTATGAAATCTTTTTCTTATTGGGAGCAAAGCACTTTTTTAAACAGCTATGATGTCATCATCATCGGAAGTGGAATCGTAGGTTTAAATGCTGCTTTACAGCTTAAGAAAGCACAGCCAAAATTAAAGGTCGCCCTCCTTGAAAGAGGTTTGTTGCCTACCGGAGCAAGCACAAAAAATGCTGGTTTTGCATGTTTTGGAAGCGTTTCTGAACTTTTGAGCGAGATCAAAACGTATGGAGAGGACGCTGTTTTCAGGATGGTCCAAAAACGGATGAAGGGCCTGCAAATTTTAAGAGAACACCTTGGTGATGAAGCTATATCTTTTGAACAGAAAGGGGGTTATGAGCTTTTTCTGGAGAAGGATGAAAAGCAAATGGAAGCTTCCATTTCATCCATTCCCTATCTGAATGAATTGTTAAAACCTCTGTCGGGGAATGCTGACATTTTTACCGTTGATAATGCTAAAATAGCAGACTTTGGCCTTTCAGGAGTGAAAGCAATGATTACAAATTCCCTGGAGGGGCAATTGAATATTGGAGCGATGATGATGGCTTTAATTTATAAAGTACAGGCTTTGGGCGTGATGATCTTTGGTCATTGCGAAGTGCTGTCTTTTTCAAATGAGGATAAAGTGTTCGTTAAAACAAGGGAAGCTGATTTCTATACGCAAAAACTGGTGCTAGCCACCAATGCATTCACCTCACCACTCTTACCGGATGTTAAGATCAAGCCAGCAAGAGGTCAGGTATTAGTCACCGAACCTATCCATGGATTAAAATTAAAAGGTAGCTTTCATTATGATGAAGGGTTCTACTATTTCAGGGACGTGGATTCCAGAATCCTTTTAGGTGGAGGAAGAAACCTGGATTTTGAACGCGAGGAAACTTTTGAAATGAACTTTACAGCGCATATACAACAAAAATTGGAACAAATGCTTTATGAGGTTATTTTTCCGAACCGGAGGTTAAAAATTGATCACCGTTGGAGTGGCATCATGGGTTTTGGAGCGCAACTGGAGCCTATAGTCAAAAAGCAGAGAGAAAGTGTTTTTGTAGCCGCAGGAGGAAATGGAATGGGCGTGGCCATTGGTAGTCTAACCGGAATGGAAGTTGCTGATTTGGTTTTGGCAGAACTTTAAACCAAGTTCTTCTTCATAGCAAGCTCCCCACGGACCAATTAAGCCTTTAGCTCTTCCCCTGCTTTTCTAATCTTATCTAGCCTGTACCTCCAATTTTTGTAAGAGATGTACAACATCACACCCAATGAAATCAGTATAACCGTCAGCAAAATGTATTTTGTTTGGGTAAAGTGAATGCCTGAGGTAAAAAAAACGATGATCCCAATTCCGAATAGGATAGAGGAGAGCAAAGAGAACACCATCAGATCGTTCATCCTTTTAGAGAGATTTTTAATAGATTCCACCAAATTCGTTCCCACAATTGGTTTCTGCAAAGAGAGTAAACCAACGAAATCATTGATGATGAACATTAAGCCGCTGATTACTAAAAGTATATTTACCCATAAAGGTTTTTTGTCGCCGTCGAATCCGTCATAATAAACCAAGAGAAATGCGACAAACAAAACCATCTCCACGAGGAGCTTTACCCGCACTCTTTTTAATACGCTGTGATTCTTCAATTGTGTCATTGCTTTTAGTTCGTGCAATTTTTTGGTGGGAGGGTTGGTTTTTTGCCATTCTGATTTTAAATCTTCTAATTCCATGATTTTAGGTTAATAATGTTTTCAATTTTGTTTTAATTCGGTTCAGCTTCACGCCGATGTTATTTTCTGTGATGCCAATGATTTCAGCCATTTCTGCATAAGAATAATCCTCCAGGTATAAAGAGATGAGGACTTTCTCGCCATCATTCAATTTTCTCAATGCTTCAAATAAGCGTTCCTCATTCTCAGACATTTCTTCCGTTTCTTTGGGATGGAGATGCTCAGGAATGTGCTCGCTTAAGTACATTGGAATTTTTTTCTTCCTGAAATTTGCAATAGCCGTATTAAACGCCACGCTGTGAATCCAGGTGCTCACTTTAGCCTCGTTTCTGAAATTGGGAAAGCCACGCCAAAGATGAAACACCACCTCCTGGAATAAATCCTGCTGGTCCTCCGGGTTGTTGCGGTACATCCTGCACAATTTATGGATAATGCCCTGGTGCTCATCCACAGTTTGCAAAAAGCGGTTTTCCAAATCTTTAAAGCTCATCAATAAAAAATAAGGTTATTTTATAAGGGTGTTTTTTGGATGAATTCATAGCAACAATTAAGAATAATTTTCTCAATAGGTTGCTGGAAGGAAGGGAAAACTTACAGATAACGTGAATTTAATGCGGAATCCACATTAAGATTATTTATACAAGATGAGATTGAATATTATCTAGTGCTATTTTTACGAATCTGGGATTTGTAAACAAAGTTTTTTTTCTGTCGCTCCAATTCTCTAATTCCTTTGTAATTGATTCTTCAGAATTAGAATTCGTTTTGGTAATAATGAAATCTATAGTAGAAAGTAATTCTAATCCAAAGGGTGAATAGAATCCTCTCAAGAATTTTTTTGTTTTCTCTACTATTAATTTATATTCTGAATTGCCTTCCATTTTTAGGAAATTAGTCACGTCTGATTCAGCACCTGAAACCAATTCAAGCTCTTCAAATGGTTTTTTGTCTTTTGAGCTATACCCCATGATATAGCTTCCATTTAAATAGTATAAAACATGTTTTACTTTTCCTGAATATGGACCATAAAAATTTGGATGGAATTCTAATTTAAATTTTTCTTGAGCTCCAAATCTTTGTAAGAAGTATGAAATTTTTTCTGCGGAGAATTCAGATACGAATTCACCATTTCGTACCAGTTCATATAGTACAGATAAAAGCATTGCTCTTGCTGGAGTTAATTTAACTCTTTCCTTTTTTAAAACTTCCTGAATTTTTTCATTTGGCATATAGATGTAAATATCAGAATCTAAACTACTCAAATGATTTTCAAGAATAACTTTTACTTTATCCCAGTTTAATCCTCCATTACCGGCTCCAAGTGGAGGTATTGCAATTGATTTTATTTTTCTTTCTTTGATGATTTTAGTTAAATCTTTTAATCCGTCCTCAATATAACTGTATTCTGAAGGTTTACGCCAAGATGTTTTTGTAGGGAAATTTATAATTATTTTATTTCCATTAAGCAATGATTGTTCTTCTGTAACCAGAAGCTTGCCTACTTTTATTTCTTTATTCAAACAAGCTTTTAAATAGCTTTTGAAATTGTTTGGGAACATGTTTTTAAATTGCAGTGCAATACCTTTACCCATTACACCAACGGTATTAACTGTGTTTACTAAAGCTTCCGAATTACTTTCTAAAAGATTTCCTGTTTCGTCACGTGGGTGTCCTCTATGTTGAAACCACTTGATTTCATTGCCCTGAAAAGTGTCTCGATCTGCCAGCGCTGTCTATAATAAGCTAATGCCTGCTCAGGTTTCTTGAAAGACACAAGTATAAGGAACTCCATTTTTCCATCTCTAACTGTCTTTACACCAGAAAGATAGCAGAGCTGGCCATGCATGACCACGATCTTCTCATAATGCCTGATCGTTGATCTTCAGATTGTTGAACAGGTGCCAAGCGGTGACCTCCTTTTGTTTGCTGGGCAGGAATATCCTGAAATTGTTCCTTATCCTGATATGGTAGGGGATATCGTTATGGTTGAGGAAACCGAGCCAGTCCTCTCCGATGAACTCTCTGTCAGCCAGAAGACAGCTGATGCAGTCCCTTCCGAACCAGCCGATGAAATCGTTTATCAGTGCGATACGCTCATCCGTATTGGAATTTCCCCTCTTGTCGAGCATCCTGAACATAAGCGGTATGGCAACATTCCTATAGCTTATACCGAGCATCAGTATGTTGATGTCCTTCGCCCCGAACTTCCAGTTGGTCCTGTCCATCACAAGGACAAGGGAGTCCTGTACTGGCAAGAGCTTGAAAATGAGAGTGGCTATGCCCTTCATGGGCAGTTCCACCTCGGACATAAAGCGCTGCACCCGTCTAAAGCAACTGTTGGCCAGAGATGCCGAGGCAAATCCGGATCTTGGAGTAGTTGACGGACTTTACCTTGCATAGCGCTGTTATGAAAAGGCACATGAGGCGTATCCTTGCCAGGTTGAGTTCTCCTTTGAAATGGCTTGTAAACACGCCCAGCAATTGCGTATCTTTAGGGTCTAGACTGGTATTCGTTGTTAAAGACATTATGTGGTAATAATCCTTTAATATACTGAATATCAGTCTATTGTACAAGTAATTAGCTAACTGTTTTACTCATTTTCAACCAGTTGTGATAGAATATTATGTACTGAAAGAATCCACAGCATGACCATCAGTGAAAATAAAATCGAGATTTAATTCTAATATTTTTTGAACCGAACTCACACAATATACTATGTTTTCCGCATGAGTTGGAGCAACCATATTAAATCCTTTCTGAATTACATAAAGCATAGGTGTTCTTGGACCAAAATAAAATGGAACATAATCCCCAAGAAGTCTTCCATTATTTAGCATAAAACTATTTCTAGTAGAAATTAATGTTGAATCTCCTATTGGAACGAATGAGGGATTTGCATGAGGCGATGATGAATGAGTGATACCAAATTGGAGAATATGAGGTATATTCTCAATATGAATTATTCTGAACAAACGAACTTTACTGAAATCAGACATCACTCGAAAATATATCTTTTTTTAATATATCATTTGTTTTTTAGCCTATTAGTTTCCCAACCACTCTCTCCAACACCCAGCCAAACCCAATCACCAGCACACATCCAAATAAATTCAGCCACAAATAAGCCATCCAGTCAAACTTATAGGCGGTGAAAACAAAAGCTTCAGTGATTAAAGCTGCATAAAAAACAGCTTTTCCACCAATGGATTTAAAATAGAAAGCTACCAGGAAAACGCCCAAAATGGTTCCGTAAAACAGGGAGCCTAAGATGTTCACGGCTTCCAGTAAATTGCCTAACTTGCTGGCATATAAAGCCATTCCAATACTGACCACTCCCCAAAATAAAGTGGTCAGTTTACTGATGTTGAGGTAGCGCAATTCCGTTCCGTCTTTATGAATCAGCCTTTTGTAAATATCCACAGAAGTGGTGGATGCTAAAGAGTTTAAAGCACTTGCGGTGGAACCCATGGAAGCCAAACAAACAATGGCAATGAGCAAACCAATCAAACCTTTGGGTAAATATTGGGTAACAAAACGGAGGAAAACGTAATTGGTGTCGTCAAGCTCCGAGTTTTCGTCGTTTTTTTTAATGACAGCAATCGCATTGGCTCTTTTGGCCTGTAAATGTTCGTTGGCGGCTTTCACTGCAGCACTCGCTTTGGAAACGTTTGTTTTGCTGCTGAGTGCCTGTTCCAAAGCTATTACCTTTTCTTTTTTATCGGCGAAAGCCAAATCAAAAGTTTGCTCCTTCTCTTTAAACTCAGCACTGTAATCACTTTTTTCAATTTTATTAAGCTCGTAAGTATTAAAGAAAACAGGTGGTTTTTGGTACTGATAAAAAGCAAAAACTAAAATCCCTATCAAAAGAATACAGAACTGCATCGGGATTTTCAGGATGGCATTCATCAATAAACCCATGCGGCTCTGAGAAACCGAACTCCCGGTTAAATAACGTCCCACCTGCGATTGGTCGGTGCCGAAATAGGAGAGCTGCAAAAACAAACCCCCGATGATACCTGTCCAAACGGTATATTTATTGTCCATATCGAAATGCCAATCGATCACATTCATACGTCCCATTTTCCCTGCGATATCCAAAGCCCTGGTAAAACCCACAGATTCCGGCAAAAGCGAAACCACCACGAATCCCGCCAAAAACAATCCCGAGAAAATGATGCTCATCTGAAGCATCTGCGTATAGGAAACCGCTTTTGTGCCACCGTAAACGGTGTATAAAACCACCACAATACCAATAAAAAGTGTGGTGTAAGTGGTGTCAATATTTAAGATGATGGATAAAATAATGGAGGGCGCATAGATAGTTATCCCGGTAGAAAGACCGCGTTGTATCAAAAACAAAAAGGCAGTTAATGCCCGGGTTTTTAGGTCGAAGCGTTGCTCCAGGAATTCGTATGCAGTATAAACCTTCAGCTTATGGTAAATAGGCACAAAAGTGATGCAAAGGATGATCATTGCCAGTGGCAGACCAAAATAAAACTGCACAAAACGCATTCCATCAGCATAAGCCAAACCTGGGGCAGAAAGGAAAGTGATGGCACTGGCCTGTGTAGCCATAACCGAAAGGCCAACATGATACCAAGGTAACGAACGGTCGCCTAAAAGATAACCATCTATGTTTTTAGCACCCCGACTTTTATAGATACCATAAACTACGATCAACAGGATGGTGCAAATGCAAACAATCCAGTCTATCGCACTCATGAAAAATGGGTGGTGAGGAGGTCAAAAAGAAAAATGAGAAGAACCAGCCACAACAAAACGATGCTGTAAAACTGCTTCCAGTTTTTTATGAAGGGAGGAAGCTCTTGTTTATGCTTCTTGCCCACGGCTTCTGTTAATCAGGAACTGAGCAAGTCCACCTGTTAACAAGCCTAAAATAGCACCAATAATGATGTGTCCTTCCACAGCCCATCCGGTTAAAGCTCCAAAAAATAAGCCTATTACATAATAAAGCCAGTTATAATCCTGATAGTCAAATTGCTCTTCCATGTGATTTTTAAAGATTTGCTCCAAATTTAGATAAAAGATTTTAAGACTGAAACTTGACAGGCGTATTATTGTTGAGAATGGAGGGAAATGATGGAATAATAGCATGCTGTCTTTCATTCATTCTCTCCCTCAGTAATTAGTGACTATGAAACCGACATGATTAAAATAATCGTTAAGCACACAGGCAATGATTATTTTAATCATCAAAGGTTCCATCTGACAAATAAAAAACGATAGAAAATAAACAGATGAAAGAATCTAATAAATTAAAGTCTCCGCAAGCTTGGAGAAAATGGGGTCCATACCTATCAGAACGGCAATGGGGAACCGTGAGGGAGGATTACAGTGCAGGGGGAGATGCCTGGGATTTCATCTCTCATGACATGGCCCGCAGCAAAGCTTACCGTTGGGGCGAAGATGGAATTGGAGGTTTGAGTGATGACCAACAGTTTCTTTGTTTAGCGATTTCTTTATGGAATGGGAAAGACCCCATTCTTAAAGAACGGTTATTCGGACTCACAAACAGCGAGGGAAATCATGGAGAGGATGTGAAAGAGCAGTATTACTATCTGGATAACGTGCCTTCCCACAGCTATATGAAAATGCTGTATAAATATCCGCAGCAGGTTTTTCCTTACCAAAAATTATTAGACGAGAGCAGAAAGCGAGGAAAATTCGATCCTGAATTTGAATTGATGGACACTGGCATCTTTGATAAAGATGAATATTTTGATGTTTTCATAGAGTATGCGAAGAACGGCACTGAAGATATCCTCATCAAATACACCATTCATAACCGGGCTGATGCCGATGCCACTTTACATTTTTTGCCCACGCTTTGGTTTAGGAACACATTAGATTGGAGCGGGTCAAACAAACCCGTCATTTCTCCGATGGATGAAAAGTTGCTGATGCTCCAAACTAAAAAATTTGGAGATTATTATTGCCATCTGGAGGATGAAGCACCATTTTTATTCACAGAAAATGAAACGAATAATGAAAGATTATACCACGTTGCAAATGCCAGTCCCTATGTTAAAGATGGAATCAATGATTATGTAGTGAACGGAGATGAACATGCCATCAGTCCGCAGCAAAGCGGCACCAAGGTGGCTATCCATTATCCATTGAACCTACCAGCGAAAAGCAGTGTGACCATGAAATTGCGCCTCGCTAATAAAAAGATTAAAACGCCATTTAAAGATTTTGACAAAATATTTACAGCGCAATTGGCTTTCGCCGATGAATTTTATGCAGAGAAACAGAAAAATAAAAATAATGATGAGTGCTTGGTGCAAAGGCAGGCTTGGGCAGGGATGCTGTGGAGTAAACAGTTCTATTATTATTTCGTAAAGCAATGGCTCGAAGGTGATGAAGACCAAATTCCTCCTCCGCAAAGCCATCAAAACGGAAGAAATGCCGATTGGAAACATATGATGGCTGGAGACATCATCTCTATGCCTGATAACTGGGAATATCCATGGTTTGCAGCGTGGGACCTGGCTTTTCATTGTGTTCCATTGGCAAGCATCGATGCTCCATTTGCTAAAGATCAAATTTTACTGCTGTTGATGGAGCGTTACATGCACCCGAATGGACAGCTTCCTGCGTATGAATGGAATTTCAGTGACGTGAATCCACCCGTGCATTCCCTGGCTGCCTGGAAAGTTTACCAGATGGATAAGAATCAGACCGGGAAAGGTGATATCGCTTTTCTACAAAAGGTGTTTCATAAGCTCCTCCTTAATTTTAACTGGTGGGTAAACCGGAAGGACACCGAAGGCAATAATATTTTTGAAGGTGGATTTTTGGGTTTGGACAACATCGGCATTTTTGACCGCAGCAAACCTTTGCCCGGCGGCGGAATTTTAGAACAATCTGACGGTACCAGCTGGATGGCGATGTATGCCCTTAACATGATGCGCATTGCCATGGAGCTTTCTTATGATAACATCGTTTACGAAGACATGGCGATAAAATTCTCGGAGCATTTCTTTTACATCGCCGGAGCGATGGCAAACATGGCCAATACAGCAGGAGCTGGTTTGTGGGATGAGGAGGATGGATTTTATTACGATATGTTGCGTTCTCCGGACGGAAGCTGGAACAGGTTACGCCTGAGAACGTTGGTTGGTTTACTTCCGCTGATTGCAGTTGAAGTGATCGAGGAGAAAAATTGGAGAAAATTACCGGGTTTGGTGTCACACATCAAATGGTTCACAGACCAAAGACCTGATTTAGCTTCGCTGGTGAGTAATTGGGAAGGAACCAACGATGAAGGAAGTTTACAGCTATTGAGTCTTTTGAGAGGACACAGGATGAAATGTTTGCTCCGGAGAATGTTGGACGAAAACGAATTCTTCTCTGACTATGGCATACGTTCCATCTCTAAGATTTATGGCGAACATCCTTTTGAATATCATTTAGACGGACAAACTTTTACCGTGAAATACGCTCCTGCAGAAAGTGACACCGGGATGTTTGGTGGCAACAGCAATTGGCGGGGTCCAATCTGGATGCCGGTAAATTATCTATTGGTAGAGGCCATGCATCGTTTTCATGATTATTATGGAGACGATTTTAAGATCGAAATGCCTGTCGGTTCCGGAAATTACACCACCATAAAGGATGCCGCAAATCAGGTGTCTAATCGGCTGAAATCCATATTCATGAAAGATGAGCAAGGTAGAAGAGCAGTTTTTGGAGAAAATGAAAAGCTACAAACTGATGAACATTTTAAAGATTATATCCTCTTTCATGAATATTTTAACGGAGATGACGGCAAAGGTTTAGGTGCCAGTCATCAAACCGGGTGGACAGGTTTGGTGGCTTTGTTGGTTTAGAGCGGCATTAATTTCCAACTGTCATAATGAATTTATTTCAGTATCCCATGATATAGCTCTTTCTTGTAAGATCCTGAAACAAGTTCAGGATGACAAAAAAAGTGGAGCTTTAATGATTTTAATTATTCTGAATTGAAACGAACAAGTTTATCCCAGTCTATCTCAAATTTGTCATTGCAAAAATCGACCAAAAATTCACTGGTTAATCTATTAACTAAAATCCCGTAAGATTCTTTAAACTCTATATTTCTAATTTCCGCTTCATGTCCTAGTGGCTCAATCAAATTAGTGAAAAGTTTAGGTTCGCCAGAGATTAGTTCCCAGAAATTCTTACCGCAAATTTTGTAATAATTTCCTTTAGATTTATATTCATATTTTTTATTTGATTTACCATAACAGCAACCATTAACACATATGATATTTAATTTGGCTCCTGAAGTGGAAAGTCGTTTTCTCGCAGTATTAAAGTGGTCAATTAATTTTTTTATTTGACTATCGTTACCCCATTTTGGGCCTGATTTGATAGAAACTAAATATCTATTTCCATCTTTTTCAAAATCAAGATCGATTCCATCAATTCCGGCTTTTCTACCTTTATAAACATAATCGTTAATATAAATCGCAAGTTTTTCTAACCAATTTCCAAATATCCCTTCTTCGCTTGATGATAAAAAGGCATTTAGAATTCCCTGAATAATTTCATTTGCTGTCGTAACATTTTTAGCTTTAAATAGATAAGGGTTCTTACTTTTTAGAACCTCTTTGAGTTTAATACTATTTAGTTTATCCAGTCTCTTTTGATGAAATTCACCTATGTTTTCTTCAACGTATTGCGATACGTCTTTTAGATTTAGTTTTCTCATATTCAATATTGGGTTCTAATAAAAAAAGCTCCACTGGACTTAATTGAGCTCGTACCATTTCGTAATATTCAGGAATAATTTCAATCCCAATTGAATTTCTTCTCATTCTATTAGAAACGTGTAAAGTCGTTCCTGATCCCATAAATGGATCCAATACTAAATCATTTTCAATTGTGAAGAGTTTGATGAACCATTCAGGTAATTCTTCTGGAAAAGCAGCACTATGGTTTTTATTATTACATTCGGTTGCTAAATGTAATACATTAGAGGGATAAGCTTTATCTCTATTTATCCAGTTTGAAATGTTCTTTCCAAAGCCACTGCCAACTTTGGAATTATCTCTGACTTTATCTATATTTGATAGGTTTTTTAATCTTGATTTAGCCCAGTCTCCCATAGGTACCATAACCTCTTCTTGATACATGTTGAAATGTTTGTTCTTATTGAATTGTAAAAGCCTTTCCCATGAATCACGGAAACGGTTAGGCCACTTACCTGGATAAGAATTCTTTTTATGCCATATAAATTCTTCTGTCCATAACCATCCTTGTTTTCGCATAGCAATGATTAGTTCCATTACGTATGTACTCCTTTCGCCGTCTAAAACTTTTTCTTTTATGTTTAAAATAAAAGTCCCAGTGGGTTTTAAAACTCTTAAAAGCTCTTCTGAAATTGGCAAAAACCATTCAACATATTTATTAGGATGAATCCCACCATAAGTATTTTTACGCTGATCCGCATAAGGTGGAGAAGTGATGATGAGATCTACTGAATCTTTGTCAAGCTTTTTAAGTTCATTTGCACAATTACCCAAATATAGATCTGTGTTGATTTCCATATCTACAAAGTTAATTTTTTAGAAGTTTTTTAAGTTATCCTTATGTAATAAACTTTTGTAATAAAAAAGGAAAAATATCAGTTGATAACTGAAATATATTAAGTCATTGATTCTCCTACCAAATCTTCACTCTTTTATCTGGATCAATCCACATTTTATCGCCTTTTTTAATATGGAAGGCTTTATAAAAATCAGGAACATCCGAAAAAGGTCCGTTCACTCTTAAAAACGCTGGGGAATGCACATCGGTTAAGATTTGATTGGCTAAGGATTCATCCCTTTCATGGCCCAACCAGCCCATGGCATAACCCATGAAATAACGCTGAAGCGGAGTTAAGCCATTAATTTTCTTGCCTTCTTTATATTGATCCGTTTTTTTAAATGCATCCAAACCAACCACAATTCCGCCAAGGTCTGCGATGTTCTCACCCAATGTCGCCTTTCCATTCACATGTAAACTATCTAAAACCACATAAGAATTGAACTGATCCACCAGCATCTGTGCTCTCTTAGTGAAAGCCACAGAGTCCTGTGGTTGCCACCAGCCTTTTAAATTACCTTTCGCATCGTATTGACGACCCTGATCGTCAAAGCCATGAGTGATCTCATGACCAATGGTGGAGGCAGCTGCATAGCCATACACTATGGCATCATCAGCTTCCTCATCTTTCACACCTGGAATCGTGAAAATGGCGGCCGGCAATACAATTTCGTTGTTGGATGGATTATAATACGCATTGTAGGTTTGTGGAGTCATCCCCCATTCATCACGGTCAACAGGTTTTCCTAGTTTATCAGCATTCTCCTTGAATTGCCATGCCCTGGCATTCCTTACATTCGCCGCATAATTATTCCTGGTGATCTCCAAATCGGAATAATCCTTCCATTTATCAGGATAGCCCACCTTCGGATTGATTTTCGACAATTTTTCAAACGCCTTTTTCTTCGTCTCCGCACTCATCCATTCCAATGAATCGATATGATCTTTTAAAGAAGTTTTGATGGCTTCCACCAAATCAGCATATCTTTTCTTTGTCTGCTCTGGAAAATATTCTTTCACGAAAAGCTGGCCTAAAATCTCACCTATTATTCTGTTCTCCGTGTCTAAAACTCTTTTCCATCTTGGTAATTGTGCAGTTCTGCCGGAGATCACCGTTCCATAAAAACGAAATTGCTCTTGATCGATCGCTTTGTTCAAGTAAGAGGCATAATCAGCCATCAGGTTTGATTTCAGATAGGCTTTCCAGCTTTCAACCGGGAATTTTAACATGGCCTGATCAACCGCTTTATAAAATTCAGGCTGACCAACAATCACGCTATCGGCTTTTTCAAAATTCATTTTATTTAAAATCGGCTCCCATTTGATATGTGGAGTGAGCGCATCTAAAACAGAAATCGACATTTTATGATAATTGGCATATGGATCTCTCAAATCCTCCAGTTTTCTGAAGTGCTGTGCTAAAAATTCTTCAATATCATAAACTGCTTTCGCAGATTTGGCCGCTGTGGCTTCATCCTCTCCGGAGAGTTTGAACATCGTAGGCAAATGCTGCACTTTATAGTCATTCCTGATCTTGGTGGTGCGGGAATCAGTGTTGAAATAATAATCCCTATTTGGTAAACCTAATCCGGTTTGGTGAAGTTGCAGCATCATCTTTTCGCTGTTCTTGTCATCCTGTGCCACATAAGTTCCAAAAATACTTCTTGAGCCGATAGCGGTTAAATAAGCCACTGCGTTTAGTACATCCTGAGGCGTTTTTATGGCTTGGATGCTATCCAGCTGAGGTTGGACCGCTTTGACACCTCTCTGCTCAATGGCTGTGGAATCCATCCCGCTGAGGTAGAAATCACCGATTTTCTGTGTATTGGAGCCTTTTTCAGCATGAGCCTTCACAGCATCTTCATTGATCTTCTTCAGCTTATCCCTGATCTCCTCCACCACCAAATTGCCGATACCCCAAGAAGAATAGGCCGCAGGAATGGGATTGTTTTTTATCCAGGTGCCGTTCGCATAGCGAAAAAAATCATCTCCGGGATTAACTGTACTGTCTAGGTCGCGAGCCAAAATATCATTTTTGGAGTAATCTTTGGTTGAATTAGAGCAAGACGCTAGTGCTAAAACACTCAAAATCGCAAAAGATTTGAAGGTCAGATTTAAATTTTTATTCATCGTTTAAGAATTTCTTTAACCAAATCTAATCGTTTTTACTCCTAGAATTTAATTGTAAAGCGATTGTTATATCATAAAAAAGACCCGAAGCTTCAGCCCCTGGTCTTTTCGTCCTAAATAGCTTATCTCCTACAAACCTTATGCTATTAATTAGCAGTGGTGGGGCTGGTGTTGAAACCTAAGCTTGCTTTCACACTTAGGTCAACACTTAAACCGCTTTGTAAAACGTAGTCCATCCGGACTCTTACTGTACCTGATTTCACATAATCATCTAAAAATTTACTATTATCTATATCCAACACTACTGAATTTCCTACAGAAGCGGATATATCATCTCTGGAGGCCACTAAAACCTGGTTAGATCCATTTAATAAATAAACCTTAACGGATTTGAACACCCCCAAGTTCTGATTGCTTGGACTGATTGCCTCAATTTTAGCGGAGGACATTCTTACCTGACTGATCTGACTTGTATTTGAGCCACTCCCAGTGAAAATCTGATCGAAACTCGAGGCAGAACTAGTGGCTGAAAAGGTGGTGCCGGTTTGGGAAGAGGCAGGGACGATGAGTGTAGAAGTGTACGGGAACGTGGATTTAACGATCGATTGTATAGTGGCACAACTGCTTATAAAAACGGTTAGGACAAATAATCCTGCTATTGTTTTTTTCATGGTTTGTCTTTTTTCATAACAAAAGGCAAATATTATTCCATAGTGAAATTTAGCCCACATAACGGTTTGATATCTATAATGGAGAATTCTAGAGCCCATCCTATTAAAAAAAGATTATTGTGCGTGCAACCTCCAGCTGTTCACATGTTCCCAATGCTATTAAGTTAAAAGGTTCGTCATTTTGAAAATCACACAAATAGGTGACAAGTCCTATAAGCAGACCTTGCTAGTGAGACGTTTCGTACCTCAACGAGACACGAAATTTACTTAACTTAATAGCTTTGGGGATGTTCCGCAGGGCATCCCTAGCTTTGAATAAATTGGATTTAGAATCCAAACAATTAAGAGCCTGTTTAAAATTTATCTGATAATTTGTTTACGCTTTTTTTGGCTGCAAATGTGTTAAATTTTTCGAGATAGATGCCCGGCTACCTCTACAAAATTTGCCTCGTTTCGCTCAAAAACCTGTCTGCCGATAGGAGGGTAGGCTATAAACAAGCTCACTATATAAATTTTAACAGGCTCTAAGATTTGAAATCTTTAAGTTAAAACTATTTTCAGGTGATTCATTTTCAATGAAACGCTAATTTGAGGGCTCCAAGATTCCTTTTTATTTCCTACGTTCTACATGCACTTACGCTTAACATCTCGAACAAGGCAAATTGTACGCCTCCAATATTTTTTAAGCTTTATCGAAATCTCAAATTTAATCCCCAAAAAACTTTTTCAATCACTACCTTTGCATCCCGAACAAGCATCCGGGATTTTTTAATCTAAAAGCGTATTAAATCCCCATAAATTTACGCCATGCCAAAAAATAACTCCATCAAATCTGTTTTAATCATCGGTTCGGGTCCCATCATCATCGGTCAGGCTTGCGAATTTGATTATGCAGGCTCTCAGGCTGCTCTATCTCTAAAAGAAGAAGGTATTGAGGTCTCTATCATCAATTCCAACCCAGCAACGATCATGACGGACAAAGTGATTGCTGATCATATTTACCTGAAACCCTTGACTGTTGCTTCCATCGAAGAGATTTTACAGGAACACCACATTGATGCGGTGCTGCCAACAATGGGCGGACAAACTGCATTGAATTTAGCCATAGAAGCGGAAGAACGTGGTGTTTGGGAGAAATATGGAGTGAAGATTATCGGTGTGGATACTGCCGCTATTGAAAAGACGGAGAATCGTGAAGCTTTCCGCCAGTTGATGGTGGATATAGGCATCGGCGTAGCCAAATCAAAAATTGCCAACTCTTTTTTAGAAGGAAAAGAAGCCGCTCAGATGATTGGTTTTCCTTTAGTGATTCGTCCATCTTATACTTTAGGTGGTTATGGTGGCGGATTTGTACATAAAAAAGAGGATTTCGACGCTGCGTTATCTCATGGATTAACAGCCTCACCAACCCATGAAGTTTTAGTGGAACAAGCCGTTTTAGGATGGAAGGAATACGAGTTGGAATTATTGAGAGATAATAAAGACAACGTCATCATCATATGCTCTATAGAGAATTTTGATCCCATGGGTATTCATACTGGAGATTCCATCACGGTGGCACCAGCCATGACGCTATCAGACCGTTGCTACCAGAATATGCGTAACCAGGCCATCAAAATGATGCGGGCCATCGGTAATTTTGCCGGAGGTTGTAACGTACAATTCTCTGTGAATCCTGATGATGAAAGCATCATCGCCATTGAAATCAATCCAAGGGTTTCCAGATCATCGGCTTTAGCCTCCAAAGCAACGGGTTATCCAATTGCCAAAGTCGCTGCGAAACTGGCAATAGGTTATAATTTAGATGAATTGGAGAATCAAATCACTAAAACCACTTCGGCTTATTTTGAGCCGACTTTGGATTATGTGATCGTGAAGATTCCACGATGGAACTTTGACAAGTTCAAAGGGGCCAACCCTGAATTAGGCTTACAGATGAAATCTGTGGGCGAGGTGATGGGCATTGGCCGTTCTTTCCTGGAAGCATTACAAAAAGCTTGTCAGTCTTTAGAGATAGGGAGGGCGGGTTTAGGTTCTGATGGCAAACAAAACCGTAACATTGAAGACATCATGCACAAGCTGGAGCATCCAAGCTGGGACAGGCTCTTCGCCATCAAAGACGCCATGAGAATGGGTGTTCCTGTGGAATCCATCAGAAAAGCAACCAAAATAGACCGCTGGTTTTTAAACCAGATACAAGAGTTAGCCACTTTGGAACAAGAGATTAAACGCTACTCTTTAAATAACATCCCTAAAGATTTCTTCTTGACCATTAAACAAAAAGGCTTCTCAGATATACAAATCGCATGGATTTTGGGCAATGTGACCGAAGATGAAGTTTATGACCGCAGAAAAGCAATAGGTTTGAACCGGGTTTTTAAAATGGTGGACACCTGTGCGGCCGAGTTTCAGGCGAAAACACCTTACTTTTATTCCACTTACGAGGGAGAGAACGAATCAATCCCTTCAGATAAAAAGAAAATCATCGTTCTAGGTTCTGGCCCTAACCGTATTGGCCAGGGTATAGAGTTCGATTATTCCTGCGTTCACGGTTTAATCGCTGCTCACGAAGAAGGCTACGAAGCCATCATGATAAACTGTAACCCCGAAACGGTTTCCACCGATTTCAACATGGCAGATAAATTATATTTCGAGCCCGTTTTTTGGGAGCATGTGAGAGAGATCATCGAACTGGAGCAGCCCGAAGGAGTAATTGTGCAACTGGGTGGTCAAACCGCTTTAAAAATGGCGGAGAAGCTACATGAAAAAGGCATTAAAATCATCGGGACCACTTATGGGAATATGGATATTGCCGAAGACCGGGGTCGTTTCTCTGATTTATTGAAAGACTTAAACATTCCTTACCCAAAATACGGGGTGGCCGAAACTGCAGAAGAAGCCATTGAAGTGGCGCATGAAGTGGGTTACCCGGTGCTGGTTCGTCCTTCTTATGTACTGGGCGGGCAGGGCATGAGCATCGTGATCAACGATGAGGATTTGGAAAAAGCCGTGGTAAAATTATTGGGAGATTTACCAGGTAACCGCGTTTTAATTGACCATTTCCTGGACAGGGCGGAAGAAGCCGAATCTGATGCCATCTTTGATGGTGAAGAGGTGCATGTGATAGGTCTGATGGAACACATCGAACCTGCAGGTATCCACTCCGGAGATTCCAGTGCGGTGCTGCCGCCTTTCAACCTTTCTGCAAAAGTGATTGCCAAAATGGAAGCGTATACCGATAAAATTGCCCGGGCCTTGAATATCCGTGGATTGATGAATATGCAGTTCGCTATCAAAAACGAAGAGGTATACGTGATTGAGGCTAACCCAAGAGCATCAAGAACAGTCCCTTTCATTGCTAAAGCATACGATGTGGCTTACATCAACATCGCTACCAAAGTGATGCTGGGCACCAAAAAATTAAAAGATTTTAAAATAGAGCGGAAACTGGAAGGCTACGCCATTAAAGAACCGGTTTTCTCTTACAATAAATTCCCCGAGATCACTAAGGAATTAGGCCCAGAAATGAAATCAACCGGCGAAGCTATCCGTTTCATCAAAGATTTGGAAGATCCTTACTTCATTCACCTGTACAAAGAGAAATCCATGTATTTGAGTAAATAGATGTAAAACTTAGGATTTTAATCAGCCATTTCAATTGGATGGAGATGGTTTTTTGTTTTTAAACTATGCCGGCTTTAATCATTTCTGTCTCACTGATTTCTACTTATCCTTAACTTAAAAACAATTTCTTTGCTATATTGTATTCATTAACAGCCAATTCATTTTCATTGATGATATACAATTTGGAAACTGTAGCCGATAATATTAAGAGTGCAAGATTGTTTCGAAACTACTCTCAGGATTACCTTGCATTTAAGCTTAATATCTCCCAAAACGGTTATAGTAAAATTGAACTGGGTTACACCCGTCTTTCCGTAGAAAGATTGATCAAAATAGCAGAAGTGCTAGAGGTGAATCTTACGAGCCTGCTTGAAATAACTGATATCCGGGAAGAGGTTAAGGCGATCAGCCATATGGAGATTGTACCTAAAATACTGGAGATTATTTGTCATACAACAGGTATGGGTTTCGCCGCCGTTGCCA
The DNA here is from genome assembly GCA_965218985.1 of Pelobium sp. GTDB lineage: Bacteria > Bacteroidota > Bacteroidia > Sphingobacteriales > Sphingobacteriaceae > Pseudopedobacter. The sequence goes on along the minus strand of CBDCMP010000007.1, from coordinate 2,024,402 downwards.
GAGTCACTGATGAGCAATGGATTGCCTGTAGTATACGTGATGAGATTAATTTCGGATTGAAGCCGGGGGATGAATTAAAACTTGAAACCACCATTTGCAATGAAATAAGGCAAAGCGGTAAAGAAGTGATCATCGATGAGGTCAGCAAAGACCCTCTTTATACCAACCATCTCACCCCGGCTCTTTATGGTTTTCAAAGTTACATCTCCATACCTATAAATCGCAAAAATGGTAACTTTTTTGGTACTTTATGTGCCATTGATCCCAAACCGGCCAAACTAAATCGACCTGAGACCATTAACATGTTTAGGTTGTTCGCTGATCTCATCTCCTTTCATCTTCATTCAATCGCCTTTGACCAAAGCCGGTTGCCGATGAATGAAAAACACTTGAATTAATAATTTTTTTATTCTATACAATCTGATATAGCATATTGATTTTCAATTCCATGGTCTGTGCCCCTCACAGACCTTTTTTGGCGTTTTTATTTCGTTTTGTGAGGATGCAGGCAGAGGGGATAGGATATATCTCATGCCTTTCTTTTATAAATTAATGAAGACTGATTTAATTCCATCTGCACCAGCTCCCACAATGCTATTACCTTTCCGGATGTCCACTTTGATGATTGCTCTTCCGTTATATAGTTCCAAAACTCTTGAACCGCTTGAGGTGCCCTGGTCATCAATCAAACGTCCGTCGCCCGACAGGGAGAATCTTAAAACGTTTCGGGCGTCCAGACATTGCACCCCCTTAGCATCAAAAAGTTTCACTTCCACGGTCGCAATACCGTTCTCCTCTCCTGCTTTTTTAACCTCCAGTTTAGCTGGCTTCCCCCATTTACGGGTTTCATATTCAAAGTTTATCGAATCCTGAACCGTGATTTTTCCTTTTGTAGCTACCACCCTTACCTCATTTTTTCCGGCATTTAGAGGAGCATTCCATCTTAAACCTGCAGCAGGAAAATCCTGACTATTCCTTTTTCTTACTCCATAGCTTTTGCCGTTCACAAACATTTCTGCTTCATCACAATTAGAATAAACTTTCAGCATTTTCTTTTCACCTTCGTCACCCCATCTTACCGGCCACGAATGCCCGTAAATATGCACCATCGGTTTGGTTGTCCAATAGGATTGAAAAACATAATAGGCTTCCTTTTTAGTGAAATCTCTTTCGATGACTCCCTTTTGGTTCACATAGGGAACCGGATTCTCCGGCCTCACAGGCGTGGAGAAATCTTTAAAAACCCATTCCGCCGTTCCGCTTAGCCAGGGCATAGTCTCCTGTTCTTTCAGATGCCAATCGAACAGGTTGCAGATATAGCTTTCGCTCCAGTCACCGTCTTTTGAAATTCGGGCCGGGCCACCATATAAAGAAGCATCGCCCGCTCTTTCATCGGCGGTGCTGCTGCTGTTCACCTTTTGCAAAACTTTATCAGGATTCTCTGAATGCCGGCGGGCATCGCTGTCACCTCCCCATTCCATGTGAATAAATCTATCCACTTTATCAAACTCTTCTTTGCTGGCGGTTTTATAATCTGTATAAACACCACGGTACCAGCCTGCCCAAATGGATGGAGAGTAAACATCGACTATGTCCTTGCAAAAATCACAACGGCGAATGGCTGTTTTGCGGGAAGAATCCAGCTGATGTGCTAAAGAGTTTAATTGTTTCATAAAATTCCTGATACGTTCTTCGTCGAACTCGGGAAAATCATTGGGCCAATCGTTCTCGTTTCCCAACCCCCAGATGATCACCGAAGGGTGGTTATGATGTTGCTCGATCATATTTGTGAGCATTCTTTTGGCTTGCGCCTGATATATGTCTCCTCCTAAACCACCTCTGCACCATGGAATCTCCTCCCAAACCAAAATCCCTAAACTATCGCACTGATTCAGAACAATATGGGATTGCTGGTAATGTGCTAACCGAATGAAATTCACACCCATATCTTTAATGAGCTGCATTTCCTGCTTAATCATCTCCTCTGTCATGGCTGCACCCACCCCCGCATGGTCTTCATGGCGGTGGGTTCCTCTAATCAATAAACGCTTTCCGTTAAGCATAAAAGGACCTTTTTTTACGAATTCAAAATTCCTGAAGGCGATTTTATCAGTTTGTGTGGATGAGGAACCGTTTTGAGTGACGGTGGATACCAAAGTATAAAGATTGGGTTCATCCGGCGACCACAAGACTGGTTTCCTGATAATTACGTTCCATAATTTTTGATCTCCTGAAAAGTAATTTTGTTGCTGTTCCCAGCTTTTTACCACTTTCCCCGAGGGTTCCTTTAAAGTGAATTTAACTGTCGCTTGTGTGATTTGGGATGGATTATAAAATCTGGCAGAAATGCTTAGATTTCCCATCTTTCCAGCAGCATCCACATCCACGGAAGCAAAAACTTTGTCAAAAGAAATTGCAGGTTGATACACCAAATTCAGGTACCTGTAAATTCCTCCGTAAATGTTAAAATCAGACAGGTCGGAAGGAATCATCTCCAAATCTCTGGAATTATCACACCTGATGGAGACAGGGATTTCGCCTTTGAATTGCTCCTGGAAAGCTTTATTCTTCTTAAAATCTGCGACAGCGTCTGTGATATCCAGCGTCCATTCATCATAACCGCCCACATGTTCCCCAACTTTGTTGGTATAGATATAAACTTGAGTCTTTTGTCCGGCACCTTCAAAATGCAAAAGCGTTCTTCCATTTTTGTAAGGGTTATCCACCTTTAACGTGGTTTTATACCAACCTGGTCCCTGATAGTAATTCACATCAGGATCTACCGCATCCGTGGCGTTGAAGCAATGGGGAAGTACGACTGGCGCCCATACGGGTACACTTTCAGGATCACCTTTTTTAAAAGGGCGAACAGCTTCCCAAATCCCACCTAAATCTCCTTTTAAATATTGCCAACCCTTATTTAGCCTTTTGGATTGCTGGGCGGTGACAAACTGGCTGCCGAGCAGTAGAATAACTGTTAAAAGGACGATGTTTCTTTTCTTCATTAACTTTCAGATTTGTTCATTTAGTCTTTTTTACCTGCGATGTGGGTGGTTTGTATAATAGATCCATTACCTTGGTTTTATCATCGGGTATAAACTTATCTATGTATCTTTGATAAAATGAGGTGTCATAACTTTGGTTTGCCATCAACAGCATAGGATAAAAATCATCTTTATTAAAGTCTCCTATCTGCTGCCTGGGAAATTCTTTTTCTTTAAAGACAAAGGGAATCAGCCAGTTTAAAGACTTTTGCAAATCTGCACCTGATACTGTCTTTCGATGAAACAAATCCACGTTATATTTATCAGCAAGCATGGCTAAGCTGAACCAGCCATTCAGATTCATGGTGCTGTATGACAAGGCATTTGTCCGCTCCAGTTCCAAAGGTTGTTCACCATCTGTTTCAAACTGCCTAACCATTCTTTTATCCAGTTTTGAAAGAGCACTCTTCAGAATTTCATCATTTTGAACAAAAGCGGCGAAGGTGGCCACCTGCAATTCATAATAGGTGCCATGATTATTTTTAGCTTCAGATTCCTCCATCCCGTTCTTGCTGGTGATTAGCCAATCCAAATAATCATTAAACCAGTGTTTCAATTCAGGAAGTTCATCAGATTTGAATCCTTTAGAAGATCCCAGCAAACCAACCCAGTTAATCATATCCACCATTAGTCGGGTTTCAATGATGCCTATTCCCCGTCCTTTATTTAAACCTGGAATTGCCTGCCCGTAATTAAGATTGGGATTCATCTTTGTTTCGGGATCAATAAACCAGGCCCTTAAAAAAGTTCTGGCTTGTAGAGCATATTTTTCATCCTCAGTGAAATAATAAGCCAAAGTCAGGTATTTGCACCTCGTCTCCAATTTACCCAGATATTCCCGGTCTGTTATTTTTTTTATCTCCGGGTTTCTCCTTCCATCTTTCCTGATATAAGGTAAGCCATCCGCCTTGCTCGAATCAGGCCACCAATATGGGCCTAAGCTCATATCATCATGTTTAGACCCACTTGCGGGAGTGAAGTTTTTATCCATTACATTAAGCGGCTGTTCGCCGATATATCCACCTGCTTTATGCAATACGACGGAGACCTTTTTCATCACTTCAAGTTTGTTCCTTTTAAAAGCTATCTTATTTTGAAGGAGTACATTGGGATTTAAAGATACACCTGAGGTGTTTGAGCAGATGCCGAATTTATCAGCAACCATAAAATCAAACATGAAAATAAGATGATTTTCCTTGTATGAAAAAAAAACATTTGTGAAATTGCTATAGCCCGTTCATGAAAATTTATAAAGGTGCTACAAATATAAAATCTTACCACCAGCATCCATTGCTGACGATAAGATTTTGAATCACTTTATCTCTAAAGGTCTTTTGTAGGCTGTTGAAAAAATGTCAACCAAATATTCAGGCATGGCATCATGCTCTACAATGTTGATTTCTACATTTCGGGTTCCGGTCAACGGTCTGTTTAATAATTTTACGTAAATAGTGTCAGAGGCTCTTTTAGCCTGTGGAAATGTGAAAGAATATTTACCATCCACTGGCTGAATCACATTCCCATTTTTATCCACGATGTTAAAATCAAGTCCTAAAGTCGCCGGATTGCTAACTCCATCAGTGTTCACCGCATAATCAGCCACAGCATCATAGCTGCGAGTGAAAGCTGAATAAAATTGCACTGGGAATTTAACCAGAGCTGTTTGAGATTTTGAAACAGACACTTTAGAATTATTATTTGGGATATAAGCCGCATAATAATGGTTATCATACTCTGGCAGGCCCAACGGAGTTTCTTTATCGTCGCAAGCTATGAATATCATCATCCCTAAGATGATGAATGTTATACATTTTATAGATTTCATCTCGTTAAATTTAAATTATCACCAATTAGGATTTTGAATTACATTACCACCGCTCAAAGTGATTTCATTAACTGGAATTGGGTATAAATAATCACGGTTCGCCTGGAAAGTTCTCTTGCTTGCATCTTCAACAATAATCACATCATCAGCATTTAAATTGAAGTTGGAAGCTGTCGTATTTGGCCAATCTGCAGGAATATATTTGGCACCCAATAAAGATTTAGGTAGAACTGTTTCAGCTGTTTTCCACCTGATCAGATCATCAAATCTAAAGCCTTCTAATGCCAGTTCCACTGTTCTTTCTCTTCTTATCTCCTCACGCATACTCAAATTATTAGCAGCTACAAAAGCATTGGTCAGTTTCACATTGAAGCCCGCTCTTGTTCTTAAAGCGTTAACCGTCAAATTTAGATCAGCATCACTGATGGATCCGTTCAATTCATATTTAGCCTCTGCATAGATGATCAACACTTCTCCGTATCGCATAAGGATTCTATCCACCGTTGCTGCGCCGTTAATGGTTTGGTCAACAACATTAAATCCTTTTTTAGAGGCAAATCCCGTTTTTGCTCCTAAAGTGGTGGTAGGCGTCCAGGGTCCTTTATAGGCCTGTTCTCCAGATAAAAACACCGTGAATCCTAATCTTGGATCTCTGTTTTGAAGAATCTGATTATAGCTGCTTTCATTTGCTTCAGTAACAAAAAAGGGAGATTTTGTTGAGGATGATGTATTATCAGTATTCCATGCTGGTAATCCGTCAGCATATAAATATTCACGAATCAGGTTTCTGGTTGCAGCTTCTCTTCCATTCTCTAAATCACGTGAATTGTTATGTCCTAAAATCACATTGGTGTTATCCACGCCGTATAGTTTCACAAAGATATTTTCTTTGTTTGCGGGGCCTTCACCAGCATGATCAAACAATTGGCCATAATTTGAAAATAACGTATGACCCTGAGTCATCACATTTTCTGACGCCGTGATTGCTATTTGTAAATGAGGTGTGGGATCTCCGTCATTGTGGAATTTGGCCCTTGTACCTTCATATAATCCGGCTCTGGCTTTCAAAGCCCAAGCAGCACTTTTCGTCACTCTACCGTATTGAGCAACAGGTAAAGCTGCTCTGGTTGGCAACCATATTGCGGCAAAATCAAGGTCATCGTAAATGGCCTGCATCACTTGTGCCCTTGGTGTGCGTGGCATGTAAAGATCTGGAGCGTTGATCTCTAAAGTTTTAAGCAACAAGGGTACATCACCGTACAATTTCACTAATTTAAAATAAGCATAGGCTCTAAAAAACCTGGCCTCTGCGAAATACCTGTTTTTGATGGCACCACTTACCTGGGCTTTCTGTCCTTTTTCCAAAATATTATTGGCAGTGAAGATTTCATCATATCGGTTATTCCAATCGCCACTGGTGTTTGGAATACTCCTGTTGCCGCTGCTGGTGGTGTTTAATGAAGTGTTGGTATTATCGTCCGCTCTGTTATCAATCCAATCGGCATCTAACTGCTGATATAAACGGTTAGCGGCATTCATTAAATCAGTTTCATTGTTCCAAAAATCAGCATCGGAAAATTTCGATTCAGGAAACCTATCCAGCTTACAACCCGTGTGGGTTAAAAACAAGGCTGTTAGCGTTATGTATATATATCTAAATTTTTTCATTGTTATTTTAATTAAGATTATAGAATGACATTCAATCCAAATGATATGGTGCGGTAAAAAGGATAAGTGGTGGCACTAACATCGTTACCCACTTCAGGATCGAAAACATTTAAAACATCTGTTTTCTCCCATAAATCCTGTCCGGATGCATAAACTTTTATATTTTGTATGTATTTCTTTTTGAACGGAATGGTGTAACCAACCTGCAGGTTCTTTAACCTGATATAACTTCCGTTCTGAACCCATTTATCTGAAGGTCTGAAATTATGTGCGCTAGTTTGATACATCCTGGGGAATAATGCATTTGGGTTATCCGGTGTCCAATGGTTCAAATGAATGCTCCAGGGTTCATCGGCTGTTCCTAATATTGGAGACAGAGTGCCTTCGTTAATTAAGAAACTACGTTTGGCGGCGCCCTGTAAGAAAACAGAGAAATCAAATCCTTTCCAGCTAAAGCCTAAATCTGTGCCATAAGTATAACGGGCATTGGTTGTACCTAAATAAACCAGATCTCCCGGATCTTCTGGAGTTCCGGAGCCAAAATTTACCACTCCATCACCGTTCAAATCCAGATATTTCACATCACCAGGGCCTGCCACCACATTGGTGAAAGAATATTTCACTTTAGCTTTGTAAGCATCCGCTTCTTCCTGAGTTTGGAAATAACCATCCGTTTTATAACCAAATATGCTGTTTAGTGGATATCCTTGTAATAAACCCGATTTTGTCCTGTCATCATAACCAGCAATACCTCCACTACCTAAAGAACTTTTGCCATCATATTTAACCAATTCATTTTGGTTATCGGAGATATTGAAACTTACATGATAATTGAATTTTTTGATTTGATCACGCCACCTGATGTCCAATTCAGACCCCCAACTTTCCAATTCTCCAATATTGGTTGCAGAAACTCCAACACCGATAATGTTTGGCAAGTTTAAATAAGCCAGCATATTTTTATTCCGTTTCACATAATAATCCGCGGTCACTGTCAGCTTTTCTTTAAAGAATCCCAAATCAACCCCAACATCTGTTTGTTGAACATTCTCCCAGGTAAGTGTGGATGAGGGCAATGAGCCCTGGTACAAGTACTGTGCTTTCTGACCATTAAAAACTAAATTGTTAGAGGTGGTGAGTCCGCTGGTTAATAGCGGAATAAAATCATATAATCCCAAAGCATCAGCATTACCCAGTTGACCGAAAGAGCCTCTGATTTTAAAGTTAGAGAGGAAATCAAATTTGTTTTTGATGAAACTCTCCTCACTCAGCCGCCAGGCGGCAGAGAACGAAGGATAAAACTGCCATCTGTTCTCCGGAGCCAACCTTGAGCTTCCGTCGTATCTGACTGAGGCTTCAAACAAATATTTCTCTAAGTAATTATAGTTAAACCTTCCAAAACCGGACGCTAAAGCCCATGCACCGTTATTATCTTCGCTGGTCACAGATAATGGATCAACAAAGTTTAAACTGAAAAAATCATTGGTGATTAAATTGTTTGCTGATGTAGTAATTTCGTCCTTTCGGTATTCCTCATACGAACCACCGGCCAATAATTTAAAATTATGCTTCTTGTTTAATTGTAAATTATAAGTGAGATAACTTTGCAGATTGTTCTGGTAACCCTTGTTTTTAGTGACTTCAATAGAATTAGGAGAGTTGACACTGAATCTAACCGTATTGGTTGACCTTCCGTACCAGAAAAGACTGCGCCTATCCCGCTCCCTGTTATAACTATTTTGATTTCTCCAGCCAGCAATATCCCAGGTTAAACCTTTCACTACATTTTTCACTGTTAAATTCAATCTTCCTGTGAAGGTTTCATAGTTTCTAGAATCTAAACCTGCGTTTTTCTCAATATCAACTGCATTTACCTGTAAATCTCCATTGTAGATTTGGCCAGTAACGTCTTCTGGGGGCGTGTATAAAGATTGTCTGGCACGACTACGGTATAATCTATTGATGATCTGCTCTGTTCCATAAGAGTTCTCCTTGGTTAACGAACCTATATAGCCGCCATTCAGCTTTAAAGTCACATATTTATTGAGGATGGCATTTACATTCACTTTAAGATTAGTCCTAGAATTATTATCAGGTCCGTACCTTAAAACACCATCTCTATTATAGTAACTGCCCGAAACCAGATAATTTAATTTCTCCTCTCCCCCGGTGACAGATAACGAGTAATTTTTCATTCCGTTCACTTTATCCATCCCCTCCTTCACCCAGTTGTTATTTCCATAATATTCCCATCTATCCTGAGAAGGATTTGGCCGGTAAGTGAAATTTGCATTCTTTAACCACTCAATTTGTTCTTCTCCAAATTCGGCTTTACCGGTGGCATTTAACCTGGCTTCGTCAATTAAAGATTGTTCATCCCATGAATTCAATCTTTCCGGCTGTCTGGCAGTCACGTTAATTCCGTAGTAGCTGTTAAAACTCACTTTTGTTTTACCGGCCGCACCTTGTTTGGTAGTTACTAAAATCACACCTCCGGCAGCTCTTGCTCCATAAATTGCAGATGCAGAAGCATCTTTTAAAACCGAGATACTTTCAATGTCATTTGGATCCAATAAATTCAAATCCTGTTCCACTCCATCTACCAAAACCAAAGCACTTTGTCCATTTGCAGAAGAGAATCCCCTGATGCGAATTCCATAACCCTCTCCTCCTGGCTGTCCGTTACCTCTCAAAACGGTGACACCCGGTAAGGTCCCCTGTAAAGCAGAGGTAACGTTTGGTACAGGTTTGTTTATTAAATCTTTTCCGTCAATCTGGGCAACTGCTCCACTTAAATTCACTTTCTTTTGTGTGCCATAGCCAACTACCACCACTTCATTTAGTTGAGAGACATCTTCCATCATTACCACATTAATCTGGGATCTCCCACTTAAACGCACTTCCTGCTTAGCCATACCTAATTGCGAAAACACCAAGGTTGCATTTGAAGGAGCAGAAATCTTAAAATTCCCATTGGAATCTGTAACCGTACCAATGGTGGTATTCTTAACCAACACGGTAACGCCCGGTGCGCTGCCTCCACCTTCAAAAGTGACCTTACCTGTCACTTCTATTTGTGCTTGCGCCATCACTGATGTAACTGGATACAGCAGCAAAAACAACGGAATGAGCGTTATGAAAACACTCCGCATTTTTTTTAAATTCATTTTCATGTTAATTGAAATTTAGTTGATTGATTGATTTGGTTTGTTGGTATTCACATTCAAATAATCACTCACCTGCTGAATTCATTCAATATTTATGACCCGACCATCTCCAACAGCGGAGATAGTTTGCTTCATTAATAGAATTTTTAGGAAGTAATTATTTTCTCCATATTTCTGGTTTAGTTTAGATCTGGTTCCATTACTTGAAGTGAATGAAATACTCGTTTTAATAATTTATAATTGGTTGCCATCTTACTATAGGTTTGTTTAGTAAATGAATGACCATTCAAAGGTATATGACATTTATTAAAATAGCAACAAAAATAAACTATAAATATTTGTAAATAAGATACTTATGTTATTATTAATACGGTTTAGTAGCAACTTTTAAATCGCAATAATAACTGGTTATGAAGCCTATGGCAGGATTTTATTAAGGATATATTTTTTTAAATAATACGGTTTAGTGTCAGCATAAATAAATACAAAAACTGCGTTTAAATACATTTAGAATGTTATTTTATTCATAAAACAAATCATATAAATCCGATTCAAAATTTTGAATTCTAAAAAACACTTAAATGATGCTCAATTTTCGTAAAATAAATGGGCTGCCGAAAGAGAGAAAATTGCAAATTTTGGAATAATAGAATTTCAGGAAAGAGCTTCTATGGTGATTTCTCCTGCATCTCCGAAAAAAATCAATGGGATGGCTTCCATGCCTGGAACAAAATTAAATACGCTTTCCTCAGATTGGAAATCTACAGAAGAGGAAAGTCTTAATTTTCCACCAGACTTTTGAATAGCTATAATCCGACTTTTAAATGGAATTGTTCTGCTGAATTTGAGATGAGCGGCAATATAAATTTCAAATTATCCTTAGTGTTTGCATCGACTTTATAATTCAGTTTAACTCTTTTTGGATTAATGCTATAAATCATCGAACAATTTATCATTCCTGAAGCCGAGTGCTCCTGATTTTTATTAACCAATACCGCATTAGCATGAATTTTCACCTCCTCCTGACTTTTCCCAAAATAGCTAATCCGTACGCAGCATTTATAGGATAATTGATATTTCCATAATCAATAGTAAAGGTTTCGTAAATATAATCTCCTGCTTTTTTTAATCTATTCTCTATTTGATTTCTCCATTTAGAATCGAAAAGCTTTTCGTGTTTCTTCAACGATTCTGCCAGAGCTATCGCTGTAAATACAGTAGTGCCTTTCCATGAGCCTTTAACAGGCTCGTTTAGCCACGAACCATCCGGCTGACTCACGTTCCCCTCCATCCAACAGTATAAAAACCGGGCAGAATCTAGAAATTTAGATTTACCGGTTTCTTCAGCCATATAAAGCATTGGATAAATGGTGTCTCCCACACTTCCATGGACAATTTTCTTCGCCGGACAAATAATTCCACCATAAGCTAACCCTTTTGATTCATCTGTGATCTGCAGTTTAAGCAATGCATTCAGCCATTCTAATAAAAGCTTTTTGCTGAGGAGATGTAGTTCTGAAACATTTTGCTCACTAGAAATTGCGGAAGCGTCTTTAAAGCTGAGTGTACTTAAAACACCTGCTCCGGCTATCACAACATTTTTAACAAACGTTCTCCTGTTTAAATCCTGCATGAGTTAATTAAACCAAATCAAGGGATGTCGCACCGGGAGATTTCTGATCACTTCGGCATTTTTTGGCTGATGATCCAAGCTTTTCCAGATTTGAAACCATTCTTCATTTTGAAAAGCACTTGCACCAAAAATCAGTGAAGGTTGCGCAACAGGCCACTCCTCCCAATACATTATATCTTTTCGGTAAGGCCATTTTGATTTATCCCAAATATAAGGGGCTAGAAAAGCAATTCCGTTCTTAATGGATAAACCTTCAGGAGTTTGGAACTTAAATAAATCATCATGCTCATCACTTAAAATCTGGCAAATCATCGTCATGGCATCCAGGTTAAATAAAGAGTAGCCATAAGGTTTTGTTCGCTTTAGCTCTAGCGGAAAACTTCCATCAGGAGCCATCTGCTTAGGTAATAACACATTTCTATACCTGTCTCTACAGAATTTAATCAGCTTTTCATTGCCAGTTAATTTTGAAAATGCAGCCACCTGCATCACCCAGCAAGTTCCGTGATTGTTTTCTGCATTCATTTCATCTGTTCCATATTTATGGGTAGTCACCCATTCCAGATATTTAGAAAACCAATCTTTAATTTCTAAAAGCATCTGTTTTCCCATTGATGGAGAGTTTTCCATTACCCTGACTCCCTGCGAAACCTCCATCAGCTGAATGGCGTCTATCACTCCAATTCCTCTACCTATAAAACGTCCTTTTATGGCTTGTGAATACAATAAATTAGGTTTCATGTAGGTGGCAGAATCAATAAACCAAGCTTTTAATTGAGTGATGGCTTTTTTCACATATTTTTCATCCCCGGTAATTTTATATGCGGAAGCCAGAGAGCCAATAATTTGACTGAACCTTATCATTGCATGTCTATGAGCCACAAAATTATCAGGGTTGGTTTGACCATCTTTTTGAAGATACGGACCTGCAGGATTCTCAGTGTCCGGCCACCAATAATCTCCTTCCGAATAAAAATCATGAATACCACCCGCACTTCTTGGTGAATGTTCAGCAGTTACTGTGATAGGCCTTTGTTTCATCGCCCATTCAGCTTCCTTTAAAACCTGCTTTTTTAATACACTTTCTGCCTTCTTATCATAAGTTTGTGCAATACATCCTCCGCTAAAGACAGTCATTGCTAAAATCAAACCTGAGATTATCTTTCTTTTCCTCATCATTTATTTCATTTAGATGCAAACGCTCCTATTCAAACAACAAATCAGTGTTCCAATTTTCTTCTTTTCCACTATTTTGATAAAAGGTTAATCCAGCAATTCAAATTTTTGCTGAAGCTGGATATTATCTGACGAGTTTCCAATCATCAATTTAAATTCGCCAGGTTCGGCTATCCAATTCATTTGTTGATCATAGAAACTCAGCTTCTCTTTATCAATGCTAAAAACTATTTTCCTGCTTTCACCAGGTTTCAAATACACTTTCTGAAAACCTTTAAGTTCTTTAACCGGACGAGTGACACCTGCATATTTCCCTGTGTTTTTAAGAACTAAACTTACCTGTATGGTGTCTTTTTGTGACATTTTTGGCTTGTTTAGCTTCAAATCTTTTAAGATGAAATTGGTGTAACTCAATCCATATCCAAACGCATATTTTGGAGTATTGGATATATCTAAATAAACCGAACGGTATTTTTTATCATTATCGTTAAGAGGTGGGCGGCCTGTACTTTTATAATTATAAAATAGAGGAATCTGACCTTCGGTTCTTGGGAAACTCATGGGTAGTTTCCCTGCCGGATTATAATCGCCAAATAAAACATTTGCCATTGCGTTTCCTGCCTCACTGCCTAACCACCACGTATAGAGTATGGAATTGGCATTATCTGCTGTCCAGTCAAAAACCAAAGGTCGCCCGGCCATTACTAAAACCACGACAGGTTTTCCGGTAGCTTTCATGGCCTTAATTAAGTCCTCCTGCACTCCGGGAATATGAATATTCGCCCTGCTTTTTCCTTCGCCACTCATATCAAACGACTCGCCAACCGCCATAATAATTACCTCTGCTTGTTTAGCAGTGGCGATGGCTTCTGCAAACCCGTTTTTTGAATCCCCTTCAATTTCGCAACCTTTTGCGTACAACAACTTTGTGGAGCCTTTGAGCTTGTTTTGGAGCCCTTCGTACAAAGAAACCAAATGGTCTTCATTCCAAGAGACCGACCAAAATCCTTTCATATCAATCTCAGACTTCCCCAAAGGCCCAATAACTGCAATTGTTTTTAAGCTTTTTGATAAGGGCAAAAGTTTGTTTTCGTTTTTCAGTAAAACTATGCTTCTTTGTGCCACGTCTAATTCTGCTTTTCTATTTTCAGTGGAATTCAAAACTTCCTTTTCACAATGTTCATCACTAAATTTATAGGGATCGTCAAAAAGGCCTAATTCAAATTTCTTTCTTAAAACCCTTCTAACGGCATCATCTACCAGGGAAATATCCACCTTTTTATCTTTCACTAAATCACCCAAATGAGCGATATAACTTTTACTCTCCATATCCATGTCACTACCAGCCGTTATAGCCAACTGTGTAGCCTGAGATTTATCTTTGGCGAAGCCATGCTGCACCATCTCTCCAATTGAACCCCAATCACTTACCACAAATCCTTTGAAATTCCATTTGCCTTTTAAGATATCACGTTGCAGATAGCTGTTCCCTGTGGCTGGAATTCCATTTAAATCATTAAAAGCATTCATGAAAGTGGCTGCGCCTGCATCCAAAGCTGCCTTAAACGGTGGAAGATAAACCTCCCACAAAAGTCGGTCGCTCATATCAACGGTGTTGTAGTCACGGCCTGCGGTTGCAGCACCATAAGCCGCAAAATGCTTCACACAGGCCATTATAGCGTTTACATTTCCTAAACCATTACCCTGAAAACCCTTCACTCTTGCTTTGGCAATTAACGAGCCCAGGTATGGATCTTCTCCCGCTCCTTCCATAACTCTTCCCCAACGGGGATCACGGGAAATATCCACCATGGGGGCGAATGTCCAGTGAATTCCTGCTGCAGACGCTTCTTCGCCCGCAATTCTTGCTGATTTTTCGATCGCTTTTAAATCCCAACTTGCTGCTTCAGCCAATGGGATTGGGAACGTGACTCTATAACCATGGATGACATCCAACCCAAAAAGCAATGGTATTTTTAAACGGGATTGCATAGCCACCTCCTGAACACTTCTGGTGTCTTCAGCCCCTCTTACATTTAACATCGAACCCACCTTGCCTCCCTTAATGTCCTGATATTTTGAAGTGTTGGCCTGTATTGGACCTGTTGCAACTCTATCACCAGTGTATTGATTCAATTGGCCAATTTTCTCTTCCAATGTCATCATAGAGATAAGGGAATCGATATTTTTCTCAATTCCTTTATTTAATTGTTCGGTTTTTTCCTGCGCTAGTAAGAAACACTTAAAATTAATCAGTATGAATAGGATGGGAAGGGTCTTTTTCAGCATTTTATAATGGGATGGACTTGATTTTATTGAACGAAATTTCGTTTTCTATCAGTTGATCTTGTTTACAACTAAATTATCGTAATAGATATAATCTTGTGTTGATGCTTTCCAATAATCCTGGCTACCGCCTCTAAAAGTATGAAAGGTAAGCTCCTTTATCAACCTTTTGCTGTCATTTGTTGTCCACCTGATATCAGTATCTAAAATGGAAGTTCCATTAATCAAGATTTGAGCATGGCCATTAGTGCTGCTTCCGGTATTGCTTTTAATATACATGTGGACATGGTACCAAACACCTTTTTGTAATGCCCCCGATGATGGATATCTTTGAGTAAACTCGTCTCCATAAGGAGTAGGTTGGTCTTTATAGTAAACATACGGTTGAAAAAACACCCTATTTGGATCAGAGTTTGGAGAATACCACATCAATCTCAAACTCCCCCCATTTCCGTCCCAACCCGGGTCTCCTCCTGTGTTTCCGTCTCCTACTTTAAACCCAAAACCACATTTACCTCCCCTGCTCCAATTAAATTGACTATGAAATTTGATATCGTAATCCATTTCGTAAGCCGCACCATCGGAAATATCAACGTTAGCAACCATTCCTCCGGCACTGGAGAGTTGATCAGGGATTAAGGTAACTCTGCATCCATTTGTCCCATCTTTCCCACTGGTAATATAAGAGCGGGCATCTTGCCAACCCGAAATATTTCCAAAATCTGATGCCGCTTGAGAACTGGTGTAAGTAGTAGCGTTGGTTCTGCTATTCCAGTTTAGTGAAAAATCACTCTTGATGGAGTTGGTTACTAATACTTTGTCATTAATTTCAACCTTTTCAGATCCTGAGCCAAGATCATTCTGTTTTTTACAGCCCTCGTTCAATAAAATTGAAAAGACCATGCATGATGTTAACACAGGAATTAAAATCGCTTTTTTCATTTTTTAAAATTTAGTGATATAAATGGTTAATAGTTGTCAAGCTCATGGAGCGCAATTTTTCAAACAAAACTTTATAGTATTCATTGATCTTGAACTGAATTTGTTCAGGTTTTATAATTGCAACGGTAAATTTAAAACAGAATAAAGCAATAAACCAAGAAAAAATTTATATAAAAAACTGTATGACAATAAGTTATATAAAAAACGATACGCTTACATCAACACTTCAAAGCAAGTATATGTTGCCCTATCAGAGAAAACGGGCCATTATTTGTTTTGCCGTGACACGAGTTAATCACAATAGATTTTTTTTGATTTAAAAATCAAAAATTTCATATTTTTGGCAAACGGCTAGCCGTTTTTAAGAAAAGACGTCTGTAGATTGTTCCAAAACAATTTTGCTCCACCCTTCTGAACCACTGTTTTTCAGCTCCTTTTTTCGCTCGTCCAAGAGCTTCTTCATTTTACTACCATAAGACCAACAAGTTCCCTGTCTGATAGATAGTATTTCAGATAATTTATGAGAAGATATTTTACCTTTTGTAGAGTAGATGAGGTAAAGCATATAAAATGCTTTGTTAATAGGAATCCGGCTGTTTTGAAATATCGTATTGTTTATTACTGACTCTTCATACCTACATTTTGTGCATCGGCGACTATAAGGTAATTGGCCATCTGAATAATGGTTGTTCCCACATTTGCGACAATGATACCCAGTGTTCCATTTTAAGTCCGAAAGGTATTTATAACAGGTCTCTCTATCTGGATAGATTTTGCTGAATTCTTCAAAATCAACATCCTGGGACATTACTCTAGCTCTTGTCACTTTCTCGATATTAACCTGCAGTTCCTGATTATCCTTTTTAAGCAAGGTATTCATTCTAGAGATTTCTTCATTTTGTCTGGTGATGATGTTTGCTTTATCACTTACTTCTTTGGTTCTCTCATCAACTAAAGAACTTAGCTGCCTATTCATATTGTCTTTCAGCTTCTCATTCTCCCGCAATTGAATAATCATTCTTTTTTGAACTTTATCTTTCTTCTTTCTTAAATGCCTGATGTTGTCTCCAATGGCAAAGGATACAAAAATCATTTCCACGACGAAGGAGAAGCTTAAACTATAATGAGTGATTGGCCCATAAGGAAGCCAACTCACGTTAAAGTACATCAGCAATTTTATTAAAAAACCAATTAGAAGAAACGAATAACCTAAAACAAAAAAGCGGGCTGGTTTATAACCTCTTCTATAAACATAAATACCCGATAGATAGGCTGTCAATAGTGGGATTATTTCAATTATTTTATAGCTAAAAAGCGCATCATTGTTAAAGCAAAACACAAAATAGACCACCCTAAATGCAATTACAAATAGGACAAGTTTATACAGGAACATTGCTTTATACCTTAAATACAGGAAGTTAACAGCGAATAAAAGCCCGAAAATGCTGCTTAAAAACAAACTAACCCCAAATGAATACTGGTTTATAGCCGGAGAATTAGGCCAAAGGTATTGAAATGCAATGCCATCCACGCACATTTCGTACAGAGCAATACTTAAATTATATAAAACATAATATAAATATTGCTTTTGTTTGATAGCGAAATACATAAGAAGGTTATAAAGACTAAATACCACCACCATTCCATAAAACAGGCCGAAAACCAAATATTCATCTAATGCATATTGAACAAACCAATGAACATCTCTTAGTACGATTATTGCATTTGCGGATTGGGATGACCTAACTTTTAAATAATAGGTTTTAGTGACATTAGAATTATTCTGTAAATCAATGGTGAAGTTCTTGTGGTTGTATTCTCGCTTTTTAAATCTAAACCGATCACCAAATGTATATTTTGAATAGTAACCTTTTTCATCGGGAACATATACCTTTAGATCATCTATAGTTTGATCAAAAAATTCCAGGATCCAACTCTTTTCTGAGGAATTGTTATGTTTTATTTTAATTCTGAACCAGTAGGAAGATTGAAAATGATGCGATTTTGGGGTGTAAACTTTATTGATTTTGAAATGTGAATTGATTGACGGTTTCAAAATATCATTTAAAGTCAAATTTCCGGAGGTATCTTCCAGATATTGTATTTCGCCATAAGAAAAGATATGTTGGGTTACCTTATCACTTATTTCAACAGCATTCTGCCCATAAGCCTTTGAAACTAAAACCAGGAAAAGAATAATTGGGAAGAATACAATACGTTTAATCATCGCTTAGCGGAGATTCATTCAGGTTTGGTTAGCATCCTTATTTTAAGGTTCAATAACAACTAAGTTCTGATAAACTTCGGAAGATTCAAAGCTTAAAACGATAAAATCAATCTGAACTTGAAGTTGGTTGCAGTTCTTTGTTTGGCCTTAAAATCAAGCAGACGGAAAAAATCTCTTTTGTTTTTTGAATTTAAAATAAGGCTATTCCCCAATTTCCAAAACATGAAAAGTTCCCGAGACAATTTTAGGCCGAGGATGGGGGTTCTCCAAAGTAGATTGTGCTGCCTCTGAAAGAGCTGTGGACGTGAATAAATGATGAGTGCCTAAATCTATGGCAATGGTGCGAGCACCTTTTTCAGTGATGATGTTTTTTACAAGTTCAAACTTGTTGGGGTTGATTTCTTTAATCACAGAGATTGTCCCTTCACCATTTGAAGAATAAATCATTTTGTAAATAGGATCAAAGGTTACACCGTCGCAATTTCCTATTGGAAAATGTGCGATATTATTTCCTGACGATGCATCCATCATTACCATAGTTTGATTGCCTCCGCAGCCTATAAATAGTCGATCGGCTAATCTATCAATAGCTAAACCTGATGGTTCATCTCCCTGATTTATCTTGTATTTGATTTTTACCTCATAGCTGTTTGCATCAATGACCCCAACTTCATTGGTGGTTTCCAGATTAACAAATATCAAACCATTTCCATTAGAAACTCCAGCTTCTGGTTTGCCCCCCAAAGAAATGGTGGAAACCACTTTGTCGATTGTTGGGTCTATCACCGTAGCGTCTTCACTTTTGCCGTTGAAAACAAAAACTTTTTTTGAGAAATCATCATATAAGACAGCATCTGGGTTTGTGCCTGTAGTGATCTTCGTGATTTCCTGATTGCTCTTAAGGTCAAAAACAGTACAGCTATTATCCCGGCCATTAGTGGTGTAACCTTTGTTCAAATCTTTCACAAGCACAATGCCGTGTACGCCGCTCGTGTTTTTTATCACGCCAACAGAATCTCCCGTTTCGGTATTTATTATATTGACCTGATTTCCATGTGATACATAAACGTTCTTTTTATCTGTATCGACAGTCAAGTAATCCCAGCCACCATCGCTTTTTATCCCATACTTCTTTAATAGGTGAAAGTCTGTGCCATCTTGTGAAAATGCAGCCAAGGACATGGAGGCGAAAAAAGCGAAAATCAGCAAAATTAGTTTTTTACGACCCATCATATATTGTTTTAATGCTAGTTATGATTAAATTCTGTATAGATTATGAATAACCACTAAATATCTTCAGAATTCTTTTTTTAATTCACTTTATGAGAAAGCACTATCAGTATCAGTTTTGCCACTTACCACTATGATAAACAAAATTTCTAAATGAGAACATTCGGAAAAAGACATGCACTTCAAATAATAGCCACCATTTTTGTTGGCTTTTTAATACTCAGTGTTTTAATATTGATTTTCCCTTCTTCATGGCTTGATTTAGAGTTTTCTGAGGAAATACAGGAACATCACAACCCTATCATAGATCTTTTGATGAAGGGAATCAGTTGGTTTGGCCAAACGTGGACCTCCGTTTCTACTGTATTTATAACTGCAATGGCATTATTCATTTCAAAAAATAAAAAAGAATCTTTTTATTGTTTATCCACACTTTTAATTGGCGTGATCACCTATTTAGTTAAAATTTTGATTAACAGACCAAGACCTGAAAAAGATTTAGTGAGAGTGATTGTGGATGCGCATCATCAAAGTTTTCCAAGCGGACATGTGTCTTTTTATATTGTTTTCTTTGGATTCATTGCATTTGTTTTTCATCACAAAAAGTGGCTCCATAAAGTAGGGAGGTCCATCGTCTTTTCATTTTGTATATTCCTTATTTTAACAGTGCCTGTTTCGAGGATCTATTTAGGAGCTCATTGGTTTACAGATGTGTTGGGCGGATTTTTGCTGGGTACTGTTTTTTTATGCCTCCTTTTGATGTTGTACCTGAACGTTCAGGCTGCTGAGGATCCCGTCAAATTAGAGAATAGACCTTTTGATGTCTAAATTCATCCTGCTGTGTGCTGGTAATTCAAAATATCATCAGAATTTTAAAATATAATATATGGAAAACGAAATAAAAACCTTGAATAAAGTCGCCCGGATAACCATTTTGTTCTGGGTCATGAAAATATTGGCCACCACCTTGGGAGAAACATTGGGCGATTTGCTTTCCATGACATTGAACTTGGGCTATGCGGTAAGTTTGATCTCTACCTTTCTGGTTTTCATCGTTGCCCTGGTCATTCAGCTAAAAGCACATCGATTTCATCGGGGTTTATATTGGTTTGTCATTGTGGGCACCACTACGGTTGGTACAGAAATATCCGATTTCATGGACAGGACCCTGGGATTGGGATATATGGTTGGATCTGCCATCCTGTTTGCCGCATTGATCATGACCTTAATCATTTGGTACCGCAGAGAAGGACAGCTAAGCATTTATCCCATCCAAAAGCTGCGTGTAGAGGTATTTTACTGGATTGCCATTCTTTTTTCGAATAGCCTTGGCACAGCTTTCGGTGATTTTTTAAGCGATAATATAGGTTTAAGCTATGGCTACGGGGCATTGGTGACGGCCGGAATCATAGCCATGGTGGTGTTGATCCATTACTTTACCCGAGTGAACCAGATCCTGTTGTTTTGGATAGCTTTCATTTTTACCCGGCCTTTCGGGGCGACTTTTGGAGATTTATTGACCAAATCCGTCGCTAAAGGGGGGCTGGATCTGGGAACCATTCCGGCTACCTTGGTGACCGCTGTTTTAATCACCTTATTGGTCATCTACACCAGCAGAAAGGAAAAAAACGAAGAACTCCTTTAAAATCGTTAGCATCAAGGCAGCAGGCAGCATTTGTAACAAAATCATTGTATACGAAATTACTTCAGAATTATGGGATAATTATGTGCAAATAATCGAACATCGATTCCGTAATGAGATATATCTTTTTAGCAACAATACTATTCTACAGTTTTTCTTTAAAAGCGCAAAATGTAGGGAAAATAACAGGTCATGTGATTGACTCCCTCTCAGGAGCACCAATTGATTATGCCTCCATTGGCCTGTACAAAAGTGGAGAAACCAAGCCTATCGACGGGGTGGTCACTAATGAAAAAGGAGATTTCTCTTTGAGTAACCTAAAGGATGCTGAATATAAAATCACCATTGATTTTATCGGTTACCAGCGCAAAATCATTGATCATATCATCATAGATGAAGTAAACAGGTTAGCTGATTTGAAAGATGTAATGCTGAATTCGGGCAGCAAACTATTGAAAAGTGTCACGGTTACCGCAAATGCTCCCATCATCCAAAATAAAATCGACAAGATAGTTTACAACGCTGAAAACGATTTGACTTCTCAAGGTGGTGTGGCCACAGATGTGTTAAAAAAAGTGCCGCAGGTAACCGTTGATATTGATGGAAATGTGCAACTCCTTGGAAGTTCCGGAGTACGCTTTTTAATCAATGGCAAACCATCCACCATTTTTGGGAGCAGTGTTGCCGATGCGTTGCAATCTATTCCGGCAAGTCAGATCAAGAGTATAGAAGTGATCAGTAGTCCGGGTGCAAAATATGATGCTGCAGGTACAGCCGGAATCATCAACATCATCCTCAAAAAGAATAATATCTATGGGCTGAATGGCAGTGTGAATTTATCGGGGGGGACCCGGCGAAACAACGGCTCTGTAAACCTGAGTGGCAAAAAAGGGGATTTCGGGATCAGCACTTTTTTTAGCGGGAACAACCAGTTCAACACCAAAGGTTTAAATGGAACAAACCGATCTTCTTTTTTTTCAGATACCACTAACACCCTCATTCAGGATGGCTACAGTAATATCAAGAGAAACGGCATCCGTACCGGGGTAAGTTTAGATTGGGACATCAATAAAAAGAACAATGTGAACGCTGCTGTTGGGTACGATGCGTTTAACAACAACAATGGGAACTTCAACAATCAGCATGTGGAAACTTTTAAGGGAAGCCAGCTTGTAAGTGATGCCAACTCCATTTTAAATGCCAACAACCATTTTAATGAACATGCGGTAGACTTGACTTTTGCTTATCAAAAAACTTTTGAAAAAGACGGCGAAGAGTTGAACATTGAGGCCAATGCGGGTTTAGGTAAAAGCCTCTCTTCTTTTAAACAGCAGGAAGCACTTTTGAATGGAAATCCATTTTCTGGGTTGAAAAGCAATAATCAGGGTAAGGACAATGAAATGGAAGCGAATATCGATTACACCTATCCGGTAAGCGAGGATTTCATCTTTGAAACAGGGATTAAAACCGTTGTGAATTCGATTAAAGGGAATTCTTTAGTCAACAGTTTAAATAACGGTACACAGGAATTTATTCCTAATCCTACGCAATCCAATAGCCTAGATTATAAAAGAAATATTTATGCCGCCTACTTATCAGGAACTTATAAAATGTTCAACTATTTAGATGTGAAATCGGGTTTGAGATATGAAAGAACATTTTCTGACGCCAGTTACTCTCAGGTGGGCAAAATTCAGATCGATCCATATAACACTTTTGCTCCATCAGTGGTGATTGCACATAATTTCGAGAATAAAAACAGCTTGAAATTAAGCTATAGCTATAGGATTGAAAGACCTGATTACGAAGATTTAAATCCATTCCTTGATCTTTCAGATCCGAGGAATGCGTCTACAGGGAATCCAAATCTGAAACCTGAAATTGGGAATAATTTTGAATTGGGTTTCAATAAAAATTACAAAAAGGGGGGCAACTTAAACATCTCCCTGTTCTATCGTCATAATAGTCAGGATATTAAATCATTCGCCACTTTTTATCCAAGTTATATTGTTGGCGATTCCACCTATAAAAATATCACCTTGAACACCCGTTTAAATATCGGGGAAGAAATAAGAGAAGGGATGAGTATTTCTGGTTCCATTCCTTTTGGCAGCAAATTAACCCTACGTCCGAATATGTTTGTGGCCAACCAAACCATTGTGAATAAATACACCGGAGGGCCGAATGTGAATGGCCTGAGGTGCAGGGTAAATTTAAATGCCAGTTACGAATTTAATTCTGACTTTAGTGCAGAACTGTTTGGCAATTACAACTCACCTGAAAATAATATACAAGGTAAAAGACCTGCTTTTTTCTTGTATAATTTAGCTTTTCGAAAACAGCTATTCCACAAAAAAGGAAGTATCGGTTTTTCTGCAACCAATCCATTCAATAAATATGTTCTACAGGAAAGCACCCTCTATTCTGATAATTCCACAAGAACTTCCTACCGGCAAATCCCTTTTCGCTCTTTTGGTTTGGTCTTTGCCTACCGCTTTGGGAAGCTGGATTTTAAAAAGGATGAAAATGAAGGAGCCTTACCACAAGTTATAAATTAATGCCGGTCCTCCCTTATTATTCAAAATTTAATCAAGATTAGGTGCTTTATTTGAAATTCCCAAGCTCATCTCCGTTATGGAAAGCCAAAGAATCATAAAACTATTTTTAATCTTATCATGCATGAATTATCTGATCAGGAAATTTTAAATGAAATAGCATTAAAGAACCGGAAAGCGTTCGACGGATTATACCAGAGCCAATACAAAAAACTCTTTATGCTCTCTTTTAAATACACCCAGGACCAGGAGGTTTCAGAAGAAGTGGTTCATGATGTGTTTATTAAAGTCTGGAAGCAATCTTCTTCTCTAAAAATCGTCCATTCCCTTGGCAGCTATTTATCCAAAGCAGTGATTAACACTTCTCTAAACGCCATCAAAAAAATAAAAGCCTTAAATGAACATCATGATAAATATAAAGATGAATTTTTTAACAAGTTTGACAATCCTGATGATGAAGCCACAGTTATAGAAAGTAAATTGATAGCATTGGAAAATGCCATCCAAAATCTACCCCCACAATGCAAGAGGATTCTCTTGATGAGCAAATATGAGAAACAAAAGCAGCAGGAGATAGCTATGCAACTAAATATTTCTGTAAAAACAGTTAAAAACCATTTAACTTATGCCTATAAAAAGTTGAAAGAAGTTTTAGGAAATGGTATCGTCATCCTGTTGATTTTTGTATTATTATATAGGACTTTTTAGTTTAATAGCTGTCTGATAAGAAATGAATAGTTTTAATTTAAATGAAGAAGAATCTTTCTATCTCCCGTTGATGATACAAGAGCGGGAAGGAACTATTTCATCAACTGATGCAAAAAAGTTATTAGAATGGAGACAATCGAATCCTTCTAATGATTCCTTGTATTTAGATATGATAAAACTTGAAGACGAACTCAGTCTTTTAAAAATATACTTGGAGCTTAATCCTCAAACATCTTTGGAAAATCTTCATCAAAAATTAAACGGGGATAATAAGCCTGAAGAAACAAAGCAAATCACACTAAAATTAAAAAAATGGATAGGAATTGCAGCGGCTTTCCTACTGATTTTATCCGGTGTTTTCTATTTTTTAAAACCGTGGGATACAGTCACACTAAAAACGTCTGACCTTTCCAAACATTTTATTTTACCAGATGGCTCAAAACTTACGCTCAACAACAATTCTATTATCAGCTATTCAAAAGATGACTTTAATAAAGAAAGAAAACTAAAATTGGTGACAGGCGAATGCTTCCTGGATATTGTACATAACCCAGCAAAGCCATTCTCTATCCATTACAAAAATCTAGAAGTTACTGACATTGGTACAAGTTTCAATTTTAGGGTAATGGAGGGCCAAATCAAGGTAATGGTAAACTCCGGTAAGGTTGCACTAAAAGTTAAAACCGGTGCTGAAATAACCTATTTAGCTGCAGGAGAAACTGCATCTTATAATTTGGAAAGCCAAAAAACAGTAAAATCTAAAATCCGAGATGATAATTATAAAGCATATGTAGATCATCATCTTTATTTTAATGATACACCCTTAACAGAAGTTTTTGCTACTTTAGAGGCTGTTTATCATCAAAAAATAATCATTGTTGATCCGGAAATCAAAAGCCGCAGGTTCACTGCCGAATTTAAAGATCAGAACCTTAAAAACATTCTACTGGTAATATCCAGAACCTTAAATCTTAAAGTTACCTCAAAAAACAAGGTCATATACATAGAATCAAAGTTCTGAAATCAGAATCACCTCTTTAATGCTTAAATTAGTCCAAATTTAAATCGCGAAGCTTGGCAATTCATTTCATGAGTTATTTAAAGCAGTTTAGCAGTAGGACTCAGCTTATTCTTATTGGTGCCGGATGTTTTTGCCCAGAATGCCCTTTTGGATAAAAAAATCAGCATTTCCTTAAACAGAACACCTGTTTCTAAAGCCATAGATCAGCTTCAGAAGGTAAGTGAAGTTTCTTTTGCTTATGACCCTGAAATAATCCCAAACCAAAAAATTAATTCCCAAAACTTTAAGGAGCAAAGCATCGGCACTGTTCTTAGGTATATTTTATCCAACACAAATTTGACTTATGAAATAGTGGCTAATAGCGTGGTCATTAAAAAGGAAAAAGCACCATTCTATACGCTACACGGTATCATTTCTGACAAAGAAACAGGGGAGAACTTGATCGGTGTCAGCATTCAGATTGATGGAATAAAGCAGTTCTCTAACCAGTATGGCTATTTTTCTATTTCGCTTTTACCCGGCGAATATTCAATTACATGCTCTTATGTTGGTTACCAGGCAAGAAACGAAATCGTGAGGCTAAATAAAGATGATTACCAAAACATAGAACTAAAAAAAAGACCATTAACACTACAAGAGGTCAATATCAGCGTTCCGACTGCTTCAAACGATTCTTTAGAGCTATCAAGATCTGTTAGAACGTTATCATTAAAAGAGGTAAAGCAAATGCCCTTCTATGCCGGAGAAGTGGATTTAATTAAAGCATTACAATTGCAGACGGGTGTTAAAAATCCGTCAGAAGGAAGTTCAGGTTTATCCGTGAGGGGTGGCAATTTAGATCAGAATTTGATTTTGGTGGATGAGGCTCCTATTTACAATCCTTCCCATCTCTTTGGTTTGATCTCCATTTTTAATATTGATGCGGTTAAAAGTGTAGATCTTTATCAGGATTATATCCCGGCTAATTTTGGAGGACGATTATCCGCTGTGATTGATACCAAACTGGATGAAGGAAGTTTAACGGATTATCATTTTAAAGGAGGTGCAAGTTTATTATCTGCGAGATTGGCAGCAGAGGGCCCAATCCTCAAAAATAAAAGCTCTTATTTGCTTTCTGTAAGAAGAAGTTTAACCGATTTATACAATAATGATTTCAAATACTTCAGCATTAATGCCAATTACTATGATTTTAATTTCAAAAGTAACTATATCCTGAATAGAAAAAACAGAATATATTTCTCTGTTTATCACGGTTTTGATCATTTATTTTCAGACAATAATTATGCAAATGATTGGACAAACACCACCTCTACATTAAGATTAAATCATATTTACAGCCCACGGTTGTTTTTAAACTTATCAGCCATTTACAGCAATTACAGTAATGATTTAAGTCTTAGCAGTTCTACAATTAATACCATGAGTTGGCTCACAGGCATCAGTGATATTACTTGGAAAGCAGATTTCACTTTTTATAAAAAGCCAGATAATTTGATCCAATTTGGAGGTGTGGGCACCAGACACCATTTTAAACCTGGCGAAACCAAACCAAAAGATATAAACAACAGTATAAATAGACTTAGTGCTCTGGAATATGATTTATATTATAATCAGGACCTAAAACTTTCAAAGTTAGTTCAGCTAAAATATGGGATAAGAGTAGGCTCTTTTAACGTGGCTGAAAAACTGCAACAGAATAAGGGTTATGGGAGTTCAACCCGCTATTTTAATCTTGAACCCCGCATACAGTTAGGGTTTTATTTAAATAAAGATCAAGTATTAAAATTCACTTATACCAGAAATACCCAAAACCTGCAGTTGATCCAAAATAACGAGCAAGCTTATTCTTCCCTGGAAACCTGGTTACCGGCAGACCGGAATATCAGACCCCAACAATCTGATATGATCTCCTCCTCCTATACCTATCTGAGGAATAATTCCAGTGCAATAAACCTATCAGTTTATTATAAAAGATTTTACCATCAGGCTGATTTATTGGACCATTCCCAGATTATATTAAATCCATCCTTTGAAAATGAGTTGAGATTTGGTTCTGGCACTGCTTACGGCTTTGAAACGGCGCTACATAAAGAGGTAGGTAAGTTCTCTGCTAAAATAAGCTATTGCTATTCCAGAACATTCAGGAAAATTGATGAAGTTAACCACGGAGCTAGGTATCCTGCGAACTATGATTTACCCAATGACCTTAAACTTCATCTCCGTTATTTCATCACCTCAAGATTTACACTTAGTGCGCTCTTCAATTATCAAACAGGAAGAGCAGTGACCTTACCAGTAGGGTTTTATACCAGCAATGGTAATGAAGTCCCAATTTACGAAGGAAGAAATACTTCCCGCTTTCCTGATTTTAACAGATTAGATTTTGCCGGGGAGCTGAAACCAAAATTAAAACAGACTGATAGTAGTAAAAAAAGATGGGAAAGTACCTGGACATTTGGAATATACAATGTTTACAATCGTAGAAATCCTTTGTTTTTCAGAATAGGGCAAGATGAACCAAACAGGAATATAGGTTTTGAAGAATCATTTTCGGGTATCTTGCCAACTGTTTCTTATAGCTTTAAATTTTAATATGAATGTAGCAAGAATATTTGTTTTTTGCCTTTGTTTGTTCTTTCTCTCCTGTAAAAAAGAATTGATCGACAGACTTGCTTTTCAAAAACCAAAGACTAAATATGAACTGGTTATTGAAGGTGGCGTGAATAGCCTTGCTGCAGAACAATTCATAAAAATCACAAAACCTGCCTATGCAATTTCTGATAGCATCATACCGATAAACAATGCCGAAGTTTTTATCAATGACATTCCATTAAAACTCACACAGGTTGCTGGGGTTTATTCCACGGTTTTACTTGATAACAAGTGCTATAACCAACCTTATCATCTAAAGATAATTTACAATGGGCTTACATATAATGCGACTGATACCCTTAAAAAAGTGGCTTCAATAACCTTTTCTGAGCTTAACTTTAGCACACAAAAAGAG
This sequence comes from Pelobium sp., assembly GCA_965218985.1. Taxonomy (GTDB): domain Bacteria; phylum Bacteroidota; class Bacteroidia; order Sphingobacteriales; family Sphingobacteriaceae; genus Pseudopedobacter. The sequence continues at coordinate 1,996,271 of CBDCMP010000007.1, read as the reverse complement.
AATAAAAAAATATTGGTTTCTATTCCAAAACATATTTTTAACGCAGCAAAGGCAGCTAAGCTTTTTTATCAATTGCCAGGTAACGGAGCATGGTCTCCTTCTTCATTTGATGCTTCTCCGTATTATTCATTTATTCATTTTTACGCTCCTCCATATGGCTTATCTCCAATTCTGGAGGAAAGGACCGAATATGCTTTTAATCCAACTGATACTATAGGTATTTATAAATTCTCTGTGTCAGCTTTGTATGAAAAATATCTCTACAGTGTTTTTCAGGAAACAGATTGGAAGAGCTTGTTCTCTTCCACTCCCGGACAAATTAAAGGCAACGTATCAGGAAACGCTTTGGGCTATTTCAGCTGTTCGGATGTCACCTCCCAAAAATCAGAGATAAAAACACTGGTTAAATAAAGAGCATTACCTCCTCTTTCTTAAATATTATTCTGAGTGATATAGGACTATTCTTAAATGGATTTGTCTTTCTATTAATTAAACTCAAATAAGATTATATGTCCTGTTTAAAGAAAGGTGTCATTTTAAAAAGTTTCTTCCTGATTTTATGTTTTTGCCCTTTTCTCTCTTTTGCTCAAAAAATCACCATTAGTGGTTATATAAGGGACGCCAACACCAAAGAAGCCCTAATAGGTGCTGCTATACAGATTCCAAAATTAAAGATCGGGACCACCTCTAATCAATATGGTTATTACTCCCTTACCTTTCCTGCTGCCGACACCACTGCTATTTTGATTTCCTATAATGGCTACCAACCCGTGGCCAAACAAATTGTAAATAAAAAGAGCATCCAAGTTGATATTCTGCTTCAGCCGGCAGATAACACCCTAAATGAAGTGGTAGTGAGTGCCAACCGTAATGAGGACAATGTAAAAAAGGCCCAAATGGGTGTGATTGACATTCCAATCAGAGCCATCAAAGAACTGCCGGTGCTGTTGGGAGAACATGATATTTTGAAGACGATTCAACTTTTGCCCGGGGTCCAGGGAGGACAGGAGGGCACTACAGGTTTTTATGTACGTGGAGGTAATTTAGACCAAAACCTGATTCAGTTGGATGAAGCTACGGTTTACAATCCCAGTCACCTGTTTGGTTTGTTCAGCACATTCAACGTAAATGCCATCAACAGCGTGAAGCTGGTTAAAGGGGGCTTCCCCTCAGAATACGGAGGGCGTTTAAGTTCTATCCTGGATATAAAAATGAAGGAAGGGAATAAAACGAAATTTGAAACCGAGGGTGGATTGGGCCTCATCTCCGGCAACCTCACTTTTCAGGGGCCTATCCAAAAAAACAAATCCTCCTTCATCATCTCTGGGCGACGTAGTTATATTGACCTCTTTTTAAAACAGACTTCCAAAACCACCTCCTACCGATTTTATGATTTGAACGCAAAAATAAACTATGAATTAGGCAAGGATGACCACTTGTTCTTAAGTGTATTTAAAGGAAATGATGATGCCGCATATACGGGTTCAAACAGCTTAAATTACGGGACGAATTTTGGCAACAGCACCGCCAGTTTAAGATGGAACCATTTGTATGGGAATAAAATATTCTCCAACACCTCTCTGATTTATAATGATTACCATTTGCAATTAGGAACTGCCCAAAACAGCTACTATCAGGTTTTGTACACCGGTATCAAAGATCTGAATGCAAAAACAGATTTTACCGCAACACCAAACACCAAGCACACCATTAAATTTGGCGCAAGCTACACTTATCACACCCTTTATCCCGGAGCAGTTTCTGCAAAAATCCCTAAAAAAGGAAAAAAGGTGACCATCAGCCCAGATAGCCTAAGCAAAAGGTATTCAACAGAAGCTGCTTTTTACATCAATGATGATTACCAGCTTTCAGACAAATTTTCAGTGAATTATGGGGTGCGTATCCCCTTATTTAATGCCTCTGGAAAAACATATTCCAATATTGAACCGCGTATCACCACCCGTTTCTCTTTAAATGAAAAAACCTCTCTTAAAGCGTCTTTCACGCAGATGAACCAGTTTGTGCATTTGGTGCCCAGCAGCACTGCTTCATTGCCTGCTGACATCTGGCTGACCAGCAGTGCTAAGATCAAACCTCAAGCCAGCAACCAGGTGGCATTGGGGCTATTCAAAAACTTTAAAGAGAATGAGATAGAGACCAGTGTGGAGGTGTATTATAAAACCATGAAGAACCAGGTTTTGTTTAAGGAAGGCACCCAGATTTTATTGAACACCAATCTTGACGAAGTGCTCACTTTTGGAAAGGGGAAATCTTATGGAGTGGAGTTTTTTGTAAAAAAGAACTTTGGCCGTTTAACAGGATGGACAAGCTATACTTTATCTAAATCTACCCAGCAGTTTCCCGATTTGAATTTCGGACAAACCTTCTCTTCCTCATTCGATCGGACCAATAATTTTTCTGTTGCGGCAAGCTATGAGCTGAGCAAAACATGGACTTTATCTGCCGATTTAGTGTATTACACTGGAAGACCCTATACCTTACCGGCTGGAAAAGTGCTGGTGTACGGGGATGGCTCATTGTATGATAATTATTATTATGATTACACCAGCCGAAATAACAGCCGATTAAAAGCCTATAACCGATTAGACATTAGTTTTTCGAACAAAAAAGAGGCGAAATTATTCAAAAAATTCCCTTATCAAAGAGAATGGGTATTTGGCTTTTACAATATATACAGCAGGGCCAATCCCTATTTTGTGTATTTAACCACTGATCCTGCAACAAAGCAACCACAGGCGAAACAGGTGTCGCTTCTGCCAATCATTCCAAGTGTGAGCTTTAATTTTAAATTTTAATCATGAAAAAAATATTCATTTATCTGACTATAGTTTCTCTCGGATGTATGGTTGCCTGTGAAAAAAATATCACCGTCAAACCACCTGTTTATCAAAACAAAGTGAGCATTCAAGGATTTATTGAGCCTGATTCTGTACCTATCCTTTATTTCAATCAAACAGTGCCCTATTTTGATAAAGCGGTAAAAAAAAATCAGCTGGTGGTTAGAAATGCCAAAATCACCATTTCAAGTCCCAACACCACTGATGTTTTAAAACTGGACAGTGTTTTTGATAAAATAGACTGTCAGTTCAATTATTTCTATCGTGGAAACAACAAAATTTTATCAAATACTTCCTATCATTTAGTGATCGTGGCACAGGGTAAAACCTATACTGCCGATGCCACTACCAATATCACGGCACCTGCTATAGACAGCACCTCCTATGTCAGTAATTATAATGATCTATACGGAGAACATGAAGGAGTGATCGTTTATTTTACAGACGTTACCAATCAGGGTAATTTTTACAGGTATGAAATGAAAAGAACTGCCGATACCAGCACCAAAAAGGCTGAGGCCCCCATTGTGAGTACCTGTTTAGGCAATGGGACAGTAAACGTAAACGAGATTGGCCGGGCTGTTTTTGACGATGTGGGTAATGAGGGAAAACAGCTGAAAATTGTGATAGAACCTGCATATTCTCACAAGAAAGGAACTTTAGGCGACATATACATTCAGAGTTTTGACAAAAATGCTTACGAATTCTTTTCACAGCTGGACCGTCAAAAATTAGCGCAATATAACCCTTTTGTGGAGCCTGTTTTTTTACAGGAAGGGCAATTTGGAAATATGGCTATTGGCTTTTTTTCGGCCAAACAAAATAGTAGTCCTGTCACCTTTACCTATCCTGAATAATTGACCTAACAATTAATCTGAAATGGAACATACACACTTATCACCAGATCATGCCAACCTCCAATTATTCTTTTTTGCTATCATCATTGTTGGGTTATGGCATTCAGAATTGTTTTTCAGAAGAGAAAATCTAAAAAACAAATGGAAACATACCCGTTTAAACCTGTGGTTTATTATCACGGCTGTATCCGTTCAATTGCCTCTGACCGTTTTTTTGATCAAAGTGACTGATTGGACAGCTCTTCACCATTGGGGAATACTCTATAGCATTCCCTATACTGCTCATGTCTTGATAAGAATAATTGTTGGAATAATCCTGATGGATTTTTTCGAGTATTTGTACCACTTGACCATGCATAAAGCAACATATTTATGGCATTTCCACCTTATCCACCATAGTGACACCGAATTGGATGTGAGTACGACGGTTAGGGAACACCCCATAGAGACCTTTGTAAGGGTGAGTATAATGATTTTTGTAGTCTACATCACGGGCGTTCCCATCCTTGTATTGATCATCAGGCAATTTACTCAAAGCTTTTTCAATATCGCTGCTCACACTTCTATATCATTGCCCAAAAGAACAGAACAAATTTTAAGCCTCGTTTTCATCACTCCGGGATTACATAAAGTTCATCATCATTACCGATTACCTTACACTGATTGCAATTATGGTGACATTTTATGTGTGTGGGACAGGCTCTTTGGTACTTACGCAAAGTTGGAACCTTCAAAAATAGTCTATGGTTTGGATATTACAAATGATAAAATAATCAAAGATTTCAAGTCTCTGATCAAGTATCCCTTCCAGCTAAAAAAGAAGGCGATTCCCCTCATTACTAAAGAAGAAGTAGCCCCTTTAGCGCATATTAAAATTAACATTTAATTATCATATCATGAACCTGAAAATTATATTACTTCTTTTATTTTTTTGTGTTCCTGATAACAGAAAAGCCATATCAAATGGTGCAGAAGACCTTATTTTGGGAAAATGGATCTCTCTACAAAAGAACGTGGTCGTTCAGGTTTATAAAGAAAATGAAGAGTTTAAAGCAAAGGTATGTTGGTTTAGTGATGCTGATAATCCTGCAAAACCGATGGCAATTAGAACAGATCGACAGAATCCGGACGTGAATTTGAGATCCAGGAAAATTTTAGGCATGGACATTCTCAAAAGATTAACCTATAACCCCAAGTCCAAAAGGTGGGAAGGAGGGATTATTTATGACCCTTTGAGTGGCAGGGAATGGAGTTCCGTGGTTTACTTCAATAATAAAGGATTATTGGAAGTAAAGGGTTTTTGGCATTTTGAGTTTATCTCTAAAACCATGACTTTTAAAAGAATATGATGTTCATTTCCCTTGGGTTATTCACTTTTCTCATCATCCTGGCCGTATGTAAACCATCCGTTTTAAAAACAATTTGTCAGGTATGCTCCTGGATTTGTTTAATTACTTCCTTTGCTTTTGTATCCTTGATGATCATGATCAAAAGATCATTCAGATGGATGTTCAGGTTCTTTGGCTTTTTCTTTAAAGGATAGATAGCCGACCAAACCTACGATAATGAGTAAAAACAGGAAATTGATGATCCCTGTTGGGATTCCCAAACCACCATCTTTTGGTGCCTGTGTAAGCAAATCACCAATAGAAGCACCCAATGGACGTGTTAGAATATAAGCCAGCCAAAAGGAAAGCACAGCATTAAGATTTAGAAATTTATAGGCCAGAAAAATAAGAGCTATGCAACTGGAAAACAATATGGCTGCCAGTGGGTATCCCAGGCCAAAATATTCGGATAGGAGATCACCAGCAGATGTGCCTAAAGCAAAAGTGAAAAGAATAGCCCCCCAATAAAAAAATTCCCTTTTGGTAGTGGTGATCTTATGCACCGACAAAGTTTTTTCGCTGAGGTACCAAACAATCAAAACGATAATAAGGAGTACACCAAATATTATAGAGGTAGTAGCCAAGCTGACACCCAAATTATCCACCAAATTGTCTGATATCAATGTGCCCATGATGCTGATGAACACCACCACCAACCAATATATCCATGGCACATATCTTTTAGATCTAAACTGAACGATGATTATTCCTACAAGCAAGGCTGCCATAATGTAAGAGGTAATTACCAAACCAAGGTTTAAAGTGACTGACAAGAAATCTGCTGCCGTCTCTCCAATGGTGGTAGCCATAATCTTGATGATCCAGAAGATTAACGTGACTGCCGGAACTTTGTTTAACATATTTTTCATGTCTAATTTTTTTTATTTCAGCTTGAAAATTCAAGCCTGGATGCTTAAAAACTCATGTTTTACAGAAAAAGGATCCCGAATTGGAATCCTTTTGTGATTAACTCATTAGCTGCTGCTAATCATTTTCTTTGGTGGCACTTACTAATTTACCTTCAGGAGTGAATAATACGTCCTTACCATTGACCTCGGCTTCATATTGCACCATGCCATTTGATTTTGTGATTTTTGCGGCTTCTTTAATCTTCGCACCTTTGTAGTTTTGAGACACATAATCTCTAACAGCTTTAGGTAACTCAGAAACTGCAATTTCCATTTCCTTTTCAGTTGAGGTACCGTTTGGAGTATAAATAACACTCATTTCATGACCCTTCTGTTCGAAGCCTGCTTCGTAATTTGCGCCCTCCTTTTCCCATTTCACTTTTACACCAGGATATGCTTTCTGGAAACTGCTTTTCACCGCCTCAGGTACTTTGACTTGGGCACATGCACTAACCGTTAAACCTACGGAAACTGCAATCGTTAAAATTAAATTTTTCATAATTATTTTTTTTGTTTACACTAAATTTAGGGAACGAATCTGAAGATTTATTGAATTAAAAAAACATTGGCATACTCATTTACAGCCATTTAATAAGTTTAACATTCTTTAACATTAAAACAGGAAATCAACTTAGATTATGACGCTATTTTTCAAGGCTTCTACTTTTTTTGGTGCTTAAGTGGTAAAATAGCCTGGAGTTTATAGACTAATCCAATCCTTAAATTAGAATTTTTTTTTAGGCATCATATGCAATTCACCTTTTGTCAAAACATTCCCGGTAACAGTGAAATAAAATTGTTTATTATGCCAATTACATTCAAAATGTTTACTATTTAATATCTTGTAAATCAGTTGCTGAAAATGATGATAACAAGCATCGATTTTGTTCAAATATGTTTACCTAATTGCTCTCTTTTTTATGATAAATTTTAAATAATTTGGTTTTTCTGTTAAAAAAGCCTGTAATGAGCGATTTACAAGCTTTTTTACTTTTAATATTCCTTTCATAACGGACACGAACCTGTGCCCTACTTGCCTTTAAACCAATATTTTACACGGTTTTCTTAAATAACTCCCGAATTACTCCCTTTATTAATAAATTGAATCAAATGATGGGAAATAAAATTAAGGTTATACTTGAATAGCATAAAATATTCAATATCGAAGGGAATTATAATTTGGTATAAAACTCGTTCTCTTTAACGCTGAGATCACCGATTTGACTTTCTTACACCTTACCTTACAAATACCGTTGGGATGTTTTTATTTATTCAAAAGCAAGAAATTTTTTAAATTTAACACTATTCAACTTCAATTTTGGATTGAATAATCGATTGATTCGATTCTTACTTATTCAAATTCTGTCCATCTCTTTGAAAGAGAATGTTAAATATAAATTTTTTGTTTCGTGTTTAGGAACATCCTCATTTTAAATAAAATCTTTAAATTAGCCTTTATAATCCTGAAGACCGAAACATTTTTTAATATTATAAGAAGCGCATTTTAAAAATGCACTCCTTAAATTTTCAACCAGTTTTAAAGGTTACCTTAACCCATGAAAGCTAAAGAAAAGGAATTTCCAAATAAACTAAACTCATTAGTTTGGGCAGCTCTTAAAAGAGGGGATACCAATGCACTGGGCGAAATTTATAACATATATATAGATGTGTTGATTTACTATGGCTTAAAAATTTGTAATGATAAAGATAAAGTCATGGATGGGATACATGACTTGTTTGTTGATTTATATAAATATCAAACTAAATTATCAGATACCAACAACATAGAATATTACCTAAAAGCTGCTCTCAAACATAAATTGTATAAGTTGCAAATTGTTAAAGAAACCCCACTGGAAGCTGACACCTTACTTACTCATTCCTATGCAAAAGGAAATTATACTGAATCTCAAGAGGAAAAGATTATTTTTTCTGAAACTGAGAAAGAGCGGAGTATAAAGCTATTGAAAGCTTTTGAAACTTTAACAAAAAGTCAAATAAAAGGCTTAAAGCTTAGGTATAACCAAAACCTATCTTACGAAGAAATAGCGCAGATTTTGAATATTTCTGTCGCATCTGCCAGGACCACAATTTACAGAGCAATAAAATCCTTGCGACAACACCCGTTTTCACTACTTATTCTCTTCCAAATTATCTTTTACTGAAAAAAAGTAAAAAGATTGTCTATAAAAGTGCAATCGACTACTTATGTTATTAATTGCGGCTCATACTGCATTTTTCCAGCCTAATGGAAATATAACCAGTTATTGAATTATGAATAATAAAGTTAACAAGGATAATCTTTCTATTGTTTCCAATGAGGAAAAGCAACAGTTAAAAAAGCGTATTTTTCTTTCCATTGCACAACTAAAAAGAAGAAGACGTATTCAATATTTATCCGGTGTAGCCGCATCAATTATTTTAATTATTTGCTTTGGCATTTATTCATATAATAAATCTCAAAATCCGTCTATTGCTGATTTCGCCCATTCATCTAAAAAAATTGACTTCAATAATTCGGATAAGGTTACCATTATCCTAAATGAAGGTAAAGACATTCGTTTGGATGGAGAAACTACTTCTATAACTTACTCTAAAAAGGGAGATAAATTTAATGTGGATAATAATACGTATTCACAAAGCAAAGTAATGAACGGGGAATTAAAGTATAATACCATCATTGTTCCTTACGGCAAAAGATCAATGGTTACCCTTTCTGATGGCAGTAAAGTATGGTTGAATTCAGGGTCTAGATTGATTTATCCTATTGTATTCAACGCAAACAAAAGAGAAGTTTATTTAGAGGGGGAAGCTATTTTTGAAGTTACTCATCATGCAGCACATCCTTTTTCAGTCTTGACCGAAAACCAGGAAATAGAAGATTTGGGTACTGTATTTAATGTGAGTAGTTACTCAGATGACGAAAATAATTTTGTAGTACTTAAGAGTGGAAGTGTTCAGATCACTTATAAAGAGAATAGCTCATTCAAGAAAAAGAGAAAGACCATTATAGCACCTGGTGCTATGGCAAATATCAACCTAAAATCTAACAAAATTTCATCACAGGAAGTAAACGTTAACCAGTATTTTTCCTGGAAACAGGGGGTTTTGATTTTACAGAATAATAACCTCAGTTACATTACCAAAAGACTTTCCAGATACTATAATGTTAATATCGTTATTGAAGATGAATCATTAGCCAACGAGACTTTTACTGGTTATTTAGACTTAAAGGATGACGTGGAAAAAGTCATTCAAACCATAAAGCAAACATCAAATTTAAAATATCAAAAAATTGAAAATAAAATAATATTAACAAAAAAATGAAAGCGTATGAAATAAAAAACTATTGACAAAGAAACCAGAAGATGCGCCAACATCTCCTGGTAGTAGTAACTAAATTGTCATTTGAAATGACAAAATAATTTGACTTAAATAAAAATCAAAATTATGAATAAAATCATTATTCAACCTAAATCAAGACTAAAAAAAAAATTAGCTAACATCTCTTTTATAGTTATGAGAGTTCTTATGTTATTAATTACTGTTGGCCTAAGCTCAGTTTATGCCAATTCATCTTTTTCACAGGGAAAAATAGATGTTAATGTAAATAATATTAGTATTGAAGACTTTTTTAAAGAAATTCAAAATAAAAGTGAATATATCTTCTTTTATAAAGATGGTGTCATCGATAAGAATGCTAAAATCTCACTGAGATTAAAAGAAGCTCCCATTAGTGAAATTTTAGATAAAGCACTCGCTGATACAAATTTAGACTATCTGGTGTCGGGTCGGCAGGTTATAATTAAAAATAAAACACCAATTGAAAAGGGGAAATTACTGAATAAGACAATAGAATTTAAAGTATCCGGGACGATAAGAGATGAAAGCGGTCAGACAATACCAGGAGCACCTGTTCTTGAGAAAGGGACACAAAACGGCACCCAATCTGATATTGATGGTAATTTCACTTTAAATGTGGAGTCTGGAGATGCAGTATTAGTAGTTTCTTATGTGGGTTATGTTGCTCAAGAAATTCAGATTCGGAATAGGGCAGATATTACTATAACACTCGTTAAATCTTTAGTTGGTTTAGAGGAAGTTGTAGTGACTGGCTATGGAACCCGGTTTAAAACTGATGTGATGAGTTCTATTTCTTCTATCAAACCTGATGATGCCACAAAAGTGCCCACTACCGATCTTGGTGAGATGTTACGGGGCAAGGCCGCTGGGGTACAAGTCACCTTATCCAGTGCCGCTCCAGGGTCATCGTCAAATATCCTGATTAGGGGACAAAGATCTATCAACGGTGGTAATAGTCCATTGGTGGTGGTTGATGGCGTTCCAATAGGAGATATTAACACCGTGAATCCAGCAGATATTGCTTCCATTGATATTTTGAAAGATGCAGCCGCACAGGCAATTTATGGTGCCAGAGCCTCAAATGGAGTGATTTTGATCACTACCAAGATGGGTACGATTGGAAAAACGCAAGTTTCGTATTCTGGGTACTACGGTTTGCAACAGATCAATCCAAATTTTGATGTATTCACAGGGGAGCAATATGTACAATTGAAAAGAGAAGCCAATAGAACCGTTAATAATGGCGAATACCAGCCAGATAGCACTATTTTTAGTCCTGATGAATTAGCGACAATAGCAAGCGGGAGATTTATTAATTGGAGAGATGAAGTGTTGAGAACAGCACCCATGCAGAACCATACAGTCAGTCTTTCATCGGGTTCAGAAAAAACCAAAATCTACAGCAGCGTTAATTACCGAGGGCAGGATGGAGTGATTCCCAAAACTGATTTTAAAGAACTCAATTTTAGGTTTAACCTGGATCAAAATATAAATAAATGGCTAAAAATGGGTATAAACAGTTCAGCCCAGATTTCAAGGAGCAACAATCCTTCCGTATCAGATATCCTGGCAAAGATTGTTTATACCCCTCCTTTAGGTCAGATTTATAATAACGACGGCTCATTAAAACTTCATCCAAATGGTCTTCAGGATGCATTTAATCCTTTGATTGACATCAATGAAACCAGTCAAATTACAGATGATAGGAATGATTTGATAAAACTGTATCTGGATATCAGTCCAATAAAGAATTTTAATTATAGAATTAGTGCAAGTAGAAGGTCTTATAACCAGCAGGCGGAAGCATACTCCACTGCCTCATCTGCGGTTGGAGTTTCAAGGGGGAACAAAGGACAGGGAAATCTCAGAGAGAGAAAAAGTAATGAATGGCAATTGGAAAATATCTTTACCTATAAATTAACAGATCAAAAAAATAATTTTGATTTCACTTTTGTACAGAGCGCAAATGAAAATAATTATACCGGTTTTAATCTGGGTATAACAAATACTGCCAACGATATTCTTGGCATTTATGGATTACCCACTGCTGAAAGTTACACGCCTTCTTTGAGTGCCAACAAGCGCACTTTACTATCTTTTGTTGGAAGAGTTGAATATAACTATTTAAGAAAATATTATCTCACCGTGTCAGCAAGATCAGATGGTTCATCTGTTTTTGGTGCAGCTAATAAATGGGGCTTTTTCCCAGCTGTATCGGCAGGCTGGAACATCTACAAAGAATCCTTTTTAGAGAACAGCAACATCATAAGCAACCTGAAGTTAAGGGCTAGTTATGGAAGTGTGGGTAACGAAGGTATAGATCCTTACGGAAGTTTAAGTACGGCTCAACAGAATGATTATATTTTTGGTAATACCGTAGGTACTGGTTACAGCCCGGGCACAACCCTACCCAACCCAAGACTAAAATGGGAAACCTCTACCACGCTGAATACAGGTATTGATTTTGGTTTATGGAAAAACCGCTTGTCCGGCTCTTTAGAATATTATAATACCAGTACTAAAGACTTATTAATCAACAGGGCTGTGAACGCCACATTGGGGTATAAAGATTTTAGGGACAATATTGGAGAAATCAGAAATAAAGGAGTTGAATTACAGCTAAATGGTGTTGCTGTGGATACAAAAGAGCTGAATATAAATTTGGGAGTTACCTTTTCGAGAAATAGAAATGAGATTATAGACCTGTATGGTACAGGTGAGAATGATGTTGCAAATAAGTGGTTTCTCGGTCATCCGATAGATGTTTATTACACGCAACGCGGAATAGGAATTTGGCAACAGGGTGATGATATTGCAAACTCAGCGCAACCTACTGCAAAGCCTGGCGACATCAAAGTGGAAGACGTGAATAAAGATGGCAAACTGGATGCAAATGATCAGGTTATCATTTCTAAGAACCCCAGTTGGTTAGGAACATTTTCTCTAAGTATGAAATATAAAGCTGTTGATTTTTCAACGGATGTGATGACTGTTCAGGGAGTTACAAAAGAAAATCAATACCTGAACCGCTATGCTTTTGGTGGTACGTTAAGAGGCGATCGTAATCAAATTGCAGTTAACTATTGGACACCTGAAAATCCAAGTGGAACGTTTCCCCGTCCAACAGAAGGTAATGATCCGGCTTATGTTCAAACCATAGGGTTTCAGGATGCTTCTTACATACGTTTACAAAACATCTCATTAGGTTATACTTTCCCAAACAAATGGATATCTAAACTTAAGCTAAGTCATGTTAGATTCTATGTAACCGGACATAATTTATGGACAAAGACAGATTTCCTTTCTTATGGGCCAGAACTCGATGCAAGCAGTTATCCGGAAGCAAGTTCTCTAGTCACAGGATTACAGATTAATTTTTAACAAACCCCATTGGTTTAAATAAAAGACATATAAGCAAACACTGATGTGTTTGAAATTGAAACCAATTTAAAACGATAACGATGAAAAAAATAACTTATTTATTGATGATTTCAGGTCTCTTTTTCCTGAATATATCCTGCTCAGATTTTTTAAAGGAAAATCGGAAAGATGCGGTTACTAACGATGCTATTTATAGTTCGGCTGAGGGTTTAGAATCTGGCGTTATTGCATTGTATAATATTCAACGATCCAACAAATGGGCCAGAGAGGATAATGGCCTTTTCCTTTATTGTGCAACAGATTTGGCGCTCGTGAGAACCTATAATGACAAGCAGATTTATGGTACTCAATACAATCCTCTTAGTTTTCCAGCTACTTTTTGGGAGACCAATTATCAGCTGATAGACAGGGCAAACGCTATTATTACCAATGCCCCAAAGGTAAATATGAATGCTGACCAAAGAAACACCATCATAGCGCAGGCCAAGTTTTTTAGGGCCGAGGCACATTTTGATTTGATCAGGTTATATCAAAATATCCTATTAGATACTATTGCAACCACCACTGACAATGCATTTGAAAAGAAGGAGTATCAACCGGCAGATCCGAATGAGATTTTTAAGTTAATTGATGGCGATCTCGATTTTGCAATATCACACCTCAGTTATGGTGTAGCTCCGGGAAGAGTAAATCAGGGTGCTGCCCGTATGTTAAAAGCCAACAGTGCGATGTGGCAAAAAAAATGGGAGGAAGCGGCCACTCAGTGCGATAATATTATTACTAACGGCCCGTATGGACTAGTGAACATTTCGGAAGTTTTTGGACAAAATATCAATCATAAAGAGACCATTTTCAGCTATCAATACGATCAATTAGCCGGAGGAGCAGGAAGACTGGCTGGGGGTAGTCCTCATGCTTTGGCCGCCTATTTCGTGAACAGGTATTACGAGGCCACCACAGAATTAGTTGCAGATGCTGATTTAGGCGGACAAACCTATGCCTGGACCCTGCCAAATGATTACCTGAAATCTTTATATGCTACAAACGATAAACGGTTGCAATATTACTTTTGGCCTCAAACATATGATAAATCATACATTGTGAACAACCCTGTCTCGCCAAATTTTGGACAACTTCTTGCTCAAAACAAATACCCGGATAATTACAGGCAATATCACTGGAGTCTCAAAAAGTACTTTGATTTGGAGAAACCTGTTGGAACAGGGCAGGGTTACAAAAATGTCATTATCTATCGTCTGGCTGAAACCTATCTTTTAGGTGCAGAAGCCCATTGGAGAAGTTCTGGCAACAGCGCCGATCCTACCGCATTGAATTATATTGGAAAAGTCCGCGAGAGAGCGGGCATACCCAATGTGACCAGCATTGACCAACAAACAATTCTTGATGAAAGAGCAAGAGAGCTATGTTTTGAAATGGAACGTTGGTTTACCTTAAAGAGAATGGGAATTTTGGTAGATCAGGTAAATAAATACCTGATGGTGGGATCTAATTCAAAAAATGTGGTACACCGTACAATGGAACCCTACATGGTGAACCTGCCTATTCCGCAAAGCCAAATTGATTTGATGGGAACATTTCCACAAAATCCGGGATATTGAGTAATTCCTATAATCTGGCACTTACTGAAATCAGGAAGTGCCAGATATTTTTAAATAAAACCAATTTTTATACCTAAGCATATTTCAACACCAGACTTAACTGGTTTGCTTTTGTTAGGAATGTTTTAAAGCATCTTTTAAAGAAAAACATATTAATAAGCCCATGAAAAGGAATAAAATGCTTCTTCCCGGTATAACCGCTTTATTTTTCTTTTCATTAAAGTGTTTTTCACAAACCTTAATTCCTCATCCTGTACCAAGAGAGTTCTCCTCAAAACAGTATACTGTGGAGATTAACGGGATTCCTGTACAGGTATTTGAAGCCAGTGCCAGGGTACACTTTGCCAGTTTCGATTTTACAGGTAAAACCAATGTTAAAGCAAAAGGAATAATTGTGAGGGAACCAGGTGTTCCTCTTCCTATCAGGAATGAGCAACGCAATGGTTCATCTGCTTGGGAAGGTGATGCAATAGTGCGCCCGCTTTCTAAAAATATAAAGGTGATCACTGAAAACAGCATCGCCACTTTTACCCTGGATCAACCTGGCCAGTATGCTCTCGAAGGAAGTCAAACCTCTCCATTCGACACTGATAATACGAATATGGTTCTTTTTCTGTTTGCAAACCCTCCGGAAATTAACCGCCCACAGGAAGGAGATCCTCATGTAATTTATTTAAAACCGGGCATACATCAGCAAAATATAGATTTAAAAAGCGGTCAAACCTTATACCTGGCAGCAGGGGCGGTTCTTTTTGGAGGCATAAATGTATGGAACGCCAGAGATGTTAAAATTTTAGGTCGTGGGGTTGTATTTTATTATGGCCCCCAATCAGAAAATCATGATGATGGATTTTTGCATCAAAAAAACTGGCATCCGCTAACAACAGATAACTCAGAAAAGCTAACGGTGAGGGGGGTAACATTTGTGGGAAGAAGCAGAACCTGGACTATACAGATGAGCACAACCTTTGATGCGGATTTTGATAACGTAAAGGTGTTGGGTGTTAACGATCAGAATATCAACGGGGATGGTTTTGATTGGAAAGATGGTGGTGGAAGAACGAAGATTACAAATTCACTCATTCGCTCTGCAGATGATGCTTTTGCGATTTTTACACCGAGGGGTGAAACACCAGAGGGAATTGTTAAGGACATCAAAATTGAAAATTGCGTGATTTGGCCAACACGGGCAAATATTTTTAGGGCCAGTGGATACACAAACGGCTTTAGGATGAACAACTGTGACATTATTCATGTCCCTATTTCTTTATTTAATATACCTAGATCATTAATAGCCTCTGATAACAGAAAGGAAAATAAAGCCACCCTTTCCAATCTGTTTTTTGAGAATTTTCGCTTTGAAGAGCCGGCAGCTTTATTGGGAATAAACTTTGAAGGAGCGCAATTTAAAAACATCGTTTTCAAAAACATCAGTATGAAGGGAGAGCCACTGCCTCTTTATGTAAATACAACTATTGATGGATTGTTATTTGACCATGTAACGCTTAATAATAAAAGGATTTCTGGTAAAGAAGATTTGACGTTTAAATTGAAAACGAATCCGATTGAAAATCTAAAATTTAGAAATGATTGAAGAAACTTCTAAGACAATGATTGAAAATGAGGAACGGGAGCCAGATAAGTATTATCACACCAAGCTCATAGGCATAAGACACCTATCAAAAATAATTTAAAATAATATGAAGAGAATAATTCTAAGCCATTTTGTGTTCTTTACGCTTATCCTGATTCTAAGTTCTTGTAAGAGCAAAAATTTAAACATGCGCCATGTTGATTTTACGAAGACAGAAAATGGAATAACTATCAATACCCCTAAAGGGCAGGTTGCTTTTACTGTATTTGATGATGATATCATCCATGTATTGGCCAATCCACATAAAATAGATTATTCAACTCATAGCAAGATTGTAGAAATAACTCCGGATAAAGTCAAATGGGAAGTGGTTAAACAGAATAACCTGATTGGTGTAGCCACCAGTAAAATGAAAGCCCTTGTAAATCCGGCAACAGGTGCGGTAAGTTATTATGACAACAATAATAAATTGTTGCTTGCAGAACCAGCTGCCAATGGCAGAGAGTTTGGCGAAAATACCATCTACGGTAACAAAACACAATTTGTAAAACAAACATTTGTTCCGGATAAAGAGGAGGCATTTTATGGGATGGGGCAAAATCATAATGATCAGCTCAACCTTAGAGGCAGCGATCTTAATTTATTTCAGCGAAACACTGAGATTTATATTCCGTTCCTGGTTTCATCCAAAAAATATGGCATTTTATGGGATAATTATGCTCATGCCAGATTTGGTTCTTCGAAAGATGCGGAGTTGATCCCGGATGCTGTATTTGAAGATAGCTCAGGTAAAAAAGGAAAACTTACAGCTGAATTTTTTAGGGACATTGATTTTAAAGATCCGGTTGAACAATCGGGTTGGGATGGCTCCATGCTATTCAATCAGAATTTACAGAAAGCAGATAGCATTAATGCTGTCAGGCTTATTGGAACCATCAATATAGATCAGGAAGGAGAGTATCAATTCATCAAAGAAAAAACAGGTAAGCTGAGCCTTTTTATTGATGGAAAGCGGGTAATGGAATTTTGGCAGAGTATCTTAAGCACCCCCCGCTTGATCCATTTACAGCTTACAAAAGGAAAACATAAAGTTGTGATTGAATATACGCAGATAAAAGGCGAATTCCCCATTTTAAAATGGAGAAGACCTGCTGATGAAATTAAAGATATATCCATCTGGTCTGCTTCTGCAAAAAATATGGATTACTACTTCATTTATGGAGAGAAAAATATGGACGATGTCATCTCAGGCTTTAGACAGCTTACCGGTAAAGCATCTTTATTGCCTAAATGGGCCTACGGGTTTTGGCAAAGCAGAAACAGATATAAAACACAGGAGGAAATAGTGAATACGGTGGAGAAGCTGCGTTCTAACAAAATCCCTGTTGACAATATTGTGCAGGATTGGCACTACTGGCCACAAGACCAGTGGGGCAGCCATGATTTTGATCAGAAAACATTTCCAAACCCTACAAAAATGGTAAAGGATATTCACGATATGCACACCAACATCATGATTTCTGTATGGGGAAAGTTTTATCCCAGCACAAAAAATTACAAAGAGCTGGATGATGCTGGAGCACTTTATACCAAATATGCTGATGAAAAAAAACTGGATTTTGCAGGCCAATTGAATAACTATTACGATCCATATAATGCTAAAGGAAGAAAAATATACTGGGATCAGATCAACAGGAGTTTATATAAATACGGTATAGATGCATGGTGGTTAGATGCAACAGAGCCATCATTTGATAAAAATTTTGATGCTGACACGCGAGCGTATTACATGGAACCCAACGCTTTTGGAAAAGGGTATGATTACCTGAACCTTTATCCACTTTATACCAGCAAGGCTGTTTATGAGGGTCAACGCTCTGTAGATCCTGACAAACGCGTATTTATTCTTACCCGTTCCGCTTTTGCAGGTATGCAAAAGTATGCAGGCGTTGCCTGGTCTGGAGATATTGCCGCAAGTTGGGATTTGTTTAAACAAGAAATCACTGCTGGCTTAAATTATAGCTTATCCGGAATGCCGTATTGGACGGACGACGTTGGAGGCTATATTTCTGAGAAAAGAGATGGAACGTTTTTTTATGATGAATTTGAAGAGTTGTTCACCCGCTGGTTCCAGTTCGGTACATTTTGTCCCATATTCAGGGTTCATGGTGACGAACATCCACAGGAAATGTGGGCATTCGGGAAAAAATTTGAGGATGCACAACTGAAATTCGACAAGCTTAGGTACCGCTTGATGCCTTATATCTACTCTGTGGCTGGGGCTGTTACCCAACAGGATTATACCATGATGCGGGGGCTGGTTTTTGATTTTGCCAACGATCCCAAGGTTTTGGATATTACAGATCAGTACATGTTTGGTCCTTCGCTGCTCATTTGTCCCGTAACTGAGTATAAGGCAAGGGAAAGAGAAGTGTACCTGCCCGTTCAAAATGGCGGTTGGTATGACTTCTGGACTGGAAAACATTATGAAGGCGGAAAAAAATTCACCATTTCTGCCCCTTTAGAGGAAATCCCGATTTTTGTAAAAGCAGGATCCATCATCCCTTTTGGTCCGGAATTACAATATACCTCAGAAAAAAAGCCGGATTCCATCTTGCTTAGGGTTTATCAAGGTGCCGATGCCGCATTTAGTTTGTACGAAGACGAAGGCATTAACTACAATTATGAAAAGGGAAAATATACTGAAATAAAAGCCTCCTGGAACGAAAGCAAAAATCAACTAACAATTGCTGATCGGAAGGGAATGTTTGATGGAATGCTGAAAGATAGAAAATTTAAAGTAGAAATGGTTTCCAAAGATAATCCAATAGGTTATGATAAGAAGGCCGAACCTTCCAGGATAATTGAGTATACAGGCAACGATATTAAAATAAAGCTTAAATAAGAACCCCTTTAAATTAAGAAATTCAAAATTAATAAACATGAAATCCCAAATATTAGAAGCTGTTTAAAATTTATCTAATAATTTTTTTATGTGTTGTTTTTGGCTGCAATTCGTTTTGTTTCTTTGACTATCTCTTCAAAAGCCTCGTTTCGCTCAACCACCATCCTGCGGAGAACGAACAGGTAAAAGTATGGTTGTGGAAAGCGAAGTCGGATCGGGGACCGAATTCATCATTAACTTTGTTGCTCAGCTGCAAAAAACGTGATCACCACCCTGTTAAATTAAGGGTATTGGTATTGCTGAAAAGCTTCGTTCTCGGGTAGTTAAATCCATAAAAGACATCAGCTAGCCAGGCTACCGGATTAAAGGAAGACGCCGAGACCCCTTAACAGTTACCACCTTAGCAAGGCCCATTTGAAAGAAAGTCGGGCGGTAAATAAACCGTCATCCATGCCACTTCTGGTGCTTAGCGATTTTATTTTATCCTTAAACATCCATCAGATGCAAAGCTAGACGAACAACGTTCCAGCCCATCAATGCCGCCGAGCTTGTCAACACTTAATATGATCAATATATTACATTTAGATTCTTACCGCTGTATAATTGGGTATTTCGGAGGGACCATGCCAGCGATTTCGGTCAAACCGTGCCACTTTAAAAGATCATACAATTATATAAAAAAGTTGTTGTTATTCCTGTTTCAATATTCCTTTTCTCATCGAATTTCCTTTGAGATCGATCCTGTGGGACGAATTTACTATTCGGTCGAGTATTGCATCTGCAATAGTACCCTCGCCACCAATAATTTCGTACCATGCCGAGACGGGTATCTGCGATGAGATGATTGTTGACTTTTTACCATGTCGGCCATCGATTATATCCATTAGTGTTTCCCTATCCTGATTCTCGAAAGCCTGTAAACCGAAGTCATCCAGAATAAGCAGATCCATTTTGGTGAGTTTCTCCAGTTCCTTAAGATATGTGCCGTCGACCCTGCTGAGCTTGAGCTTTTTGAATAGTCTTGCAGTAACCCCATACAGTGTCCTTGTCCCAGAAAGACAGGCCTGGTGCCCCAGTGCCTGTGAGAGATAACTTTTCCCTGTACCCGAAGCTCCGCAGATAATAACGTTCTCTTTTCGTGTGGTGAAGTCAAGTGTGGCCAGTCTGGCAAACATATTCCTGTCAAGGTTACGTTCAGCTGTATAGCTGATATCGGCTATGCTGGCATCCTGTCTGAAGGCAGCCTGTTTCAATAACCGGTCAATCTTACTGTTTTCGCGTTCTTCCCATTGATGGTCGGTAAGTAATGC
Organism: Pelobium sp.; assembly: GCA_965218985.1. Classification (GTDB taxonomy): domain Bacteria; phylum Bacteroidota; class Bacteroidia; order Sphingobacteriales; family Sphingobacteriaceae; genus Pseudopedobacter. The sequence continues at coordinate 1,976,088 of CBDCMP010000007.1, read as the reverse complement.
AAGATATTCCTCACATGTCATTCCCCCAAGCCTGTTCTGTTCAACGTAGCTGAGGTGTAACCGGGCCATCGCTCCCAGGCGCATGCCCCGTAACTTTTCGATTGTCTGATTGTTCATTTTTCTTTTTTTTATCTGTTATCATTTGTAGGCGGAGGCTCCGCGTATATTATCATGTACTGGGATATGGGGTTTGCTGTGTGCTGTCAATGGTATCTTATCCATATTGTTCTTCAGGATGCTTTTGATGCGCATATAGGAACAGCTGTCCGTTTCCAACGCTCTTTTGCAGGCCTCATCAAGCCGCCGGGAGCCATAGGCACGATGTAACTGAATAACGCCCAGTGCCCTTTTGTAGCCTATCTCTGGATAGTCTTGCGCCGTTAGGATATGTTCTATACAGCTCAATACATGTTGGCCATGGATTGCTGCCTTTTTCTTAAAGAACCCCGGATTCCAATCCGAGTAGAACTTATGGGTACTGCTCAAATGGTCGTTATTGGTGACATAAGATCCCTTGGTGAGGTTTCGCTGATGTACAGCGATACGCTGATGGTTATAGAAGACCTCAATCCTGCTCCCGGTGTAATGGATCTGGGTTTCCTTCCCAATATAACGGTAGGGAACGCTATAGTAGCTCTTATCGGGAGAAAAGTAGACATAGCCCATCTTCTGAACCTTGGCCCGCTTGTAGTCTTTAAGTTGGTAAGCAGTACCGGGCAAAGGTTTGAGGTATTGCCGTTCAACAGTCTGAAAGAGCTCGATGCGACTGGACTCCTTGCGTTGGAACATCAAGCTGTTGTAACTTTGTAGCAGTTCGGCAATCTCTCGATTCAGCTCCTCCAGGGAAAAGAAGGTCATCTCCCGAAGTGGGTAATAGATACGCTGATAAGCAAGATGTACCGCGTTCTCTACCAGGTCTTTATCTTGGGGAGAGTACCCGCGGGTAGGATTGATCACACAGTTGTAATGCCGTGCAAAGTCTTTGAAGCTACGGTTGATACCCGCTTCGTATTTACTGGCCCGATTGACCGCCGACTTTAGATTGTCTGAAACGATCGCTTTAGGAACCCCACCATAAAACTCCAGGGCATGAGTACAGTAGCTGATCAGATCACTCCGTTTCTGGCTCATACAGGCACGGACATAAGTGTAATGGCTACAGGGCAGGATAGCTACGAAGATTTCTACAGGAACCACCTCTCCGGTGTCCTTGTTTACCATATGAAGTTTCTTTCCTGCAAAATCGATGAACATCTCTTGTGCGGCAATATGATCGGGTTTCACGGAACCCCTTCTCCCTTGGATATTTGCGCCGGTAATGTTCCAGGAATTGAGTATAGCTGTAGGGATCCTGCACCTGCAAGAAATATTGCTGGTAATGATACAAAAAGGTGAATCCTGGGTGAGTCCGAGCCTTATTGATCCCTTCGAAGTAAAGCATCAGTTCGTTGTGCCGTGAGGTATCAACGGTGGTATGGGAGGTGAAAAGCTCGGACAATGCGGGGGTATCAAATTGCAGGAGCTCTTTAAGGGTATAATCACTCGCCGTAAACAGCTGCATATAAGTGTTTACCGTATTGCGGGAGATACCTAGGATAGAACCTATTCTGCGGTTGCTCGTTCCATCAAGGTGTAAGGTAATTATCTGTTTTAAGTCCATAGGATCAAGTATGTTGGCCATATCGCTGTTATAATTAGCGCGACAAGGTAGTTTCTTGATCTTTTAAAGTGGCACAAAACGAACCGTACTCCTCAGCTGTTTCGGGTAAAAATCCTCACCCAATCCCGATGGCACAAAACGAACCGTAAAAATCCTTTTGAGACTAATCTAAAATGGCACCTTTTGAACCGAAATCCCTGGCATCATCTGACCGAAATCCCTGGCACTAATCGAACCGTAATATCCAGCTTTCATTTTCCCATTTTACTCACCACCTATTACATTTCAAGGTTTGACCTTTCAAAGCATTTTGTTAAAACTACTCTTTAACGTTGATTTATCGTTAACGTATTTAATTGTTTATAAAAAATTAGTTACAATAGGTTAATTGAAATTTTTTTAAGCAGATAACCTATCAGTAATATATTAATTCATTGCCTATTAATCACCACTAGAATTGTGTGGATAAGGAATATACAAGAAATTAGGACGAGCTCTTAAGGCAGTTCCTCCAGTATCAATTAGATGAGTCATAATCTTCCCATTCACAATTGTTTGAACACTTCCTCCGCCATCAAGCATAAATGCATATTTGGTGTTATAGTTTTGTAGTAAGCGCAATAGGTCACCCACAACCATACCTTCTCCACCTTTATCTCTGCCTGCAGTACTAAAAATGATGATGTCATTATTACCCAATTGTCCTATAACTTGTCTAGGGTTTTTATCATCATAATTTGTCATTCTTACCATTAATGCACTGTCAACAACAGATTGGTAATTTTTGATTAATGGAGAAAAAGCTGAAAGTGCATAATGAGAGCCATCATCAATCATTGCCTGAGCAGTAGTTGGCGTATCGTAATCAACCAATGTATTATTATCCTTAATTCCTAGCGTAAAGTTTTTAGCGAATATATCCTGTATAATCTGATCATTGATTACTTGCTTGCCAATTGCTTGTTTTTGATTGCCAGGTAAATCAGGTATTCCCATAGAAGCATTTAATACTACTGCAGCATCTAATCTTCTAGCAAAATGATCTCCTACCTCACCCCATGATTGATCTGCTAAGGCCATCTTTAAGCTTGTAGAGTCTCCGTTTTTGATAGTAGTAACATAATATTCTGTCTGAGAAGTTTGATCAAATGCACTATCTACAGTGACATTATTATCCACCCATGTTGGTGTATAGGTAGGGGTTGTGCTCGTTAGAGAAAAATCGTCAAACCACATATTGCAATCAATTGACGATTGACTGCCTGAACCTGATCTGTAGTTGGAGAACAGTAATGAGTTTGCTTTTCTTTTGAGATTGTTTAATGTCCATCTAATAGGAACATTCAAAACCTGTGTGTTATTAATGTACAGTTCTGCTCTTCCATTTCTATCCATAAAAGAGTTTGCTTTAAAAACCATTTTCACATCATACCAAACACTACCTGTAATACTACCAGTAGCAGGATAACGCACACCAAAGTCATCCCCTTCTGATTGATTAGTCATATCTGCATAATAGATATAAGGCTTTAGATAAGGATTTCCGTTCGCATCCGTATCCCAAGCTAAACGAAAGCTACCCCCTTCTCCATCTGCTACACTACCTGCTCCATCACCAATATCAAAACCCCATCCGCATCGCCCTCCGTTTTGAGTAAAGTCAAAAGTGGAATGGAACTTCACCTTAAAGTTTATTTCGAAACCATCCTTGGGTGACAAATCAGTATTTGTGATTACTCCTCCGGCAGCACCATACTCATTTTTTAAAAGGGTTACTCGTAGGCGTGATAATGAAATTAAAGTTCGAGCCTGTTCAACCTGTGTAAAGTTATGGATGTTGCCGAAATCGGTATTAGCCATTGCAACATTGTAATTATCTCCATCTGTCCAATTGTCCCAATTTGCTGTTATACTGGTAAGGGAACCGCCATTACCTGAATAATAAGAGATAAGGTCAGATTTATAATTTTCATCATTACTTATCAATTCTTTTTTACATGAGATTATAAATAATGATACAAATACTACAATTGTAGTTATTGCGATAATAATATTTTGCTTTTTCATAATTAATCAATTTAAATTAAATAACTAGTGATAAATCAAGTATAATATGAGCGATTGTAGCGTCAACTAAGATTGTTTGGGAAATTCCTTATTACCATTAGGCAAAAGCAAGCCCTAACAGTTTTCTGTCACCTTATTAGAAAGGATCCGATATTGAATAGATATCGAATCCTTAAAGCAATTAATACTATTGAAAACCAGGGTTTTGAGGCATTTTTAATGTCAAATTAGCATCAATCACCACTTGAGGAATAGGAAACAATGTATCACGAGGTGCAATAGTTTGCCCACCGCGATGGTTATAGGCAGCCACACGTTCTAACCATTTTCCTGTACGCAATAAAGTGTAACGGCGATGTTCTTCTCCAAGAAGCTCGCGGGATCTTTCATCAAGAATAAAATCCAGTGTTACATTTGCAGCAGTAATATCACTGGCATGAGATCTTCTTCTTACTGTATTAAGTGTCTCAGCAGCACCTGCTTTATCACCTAGCTTAAACTGAGCTTCTGCTTTTAAAAGATAAGTTTCTGCAAGTCTCAAATATGTCTGGTCGTTATAAGTTTGAGGCAAGTCTATAATTTCAGGTACTGCAGCATCATATTTACGAACACAAGGATATCTTAAATTTGTTGTGTTGGTTGTGCCCACTAAATCTGGGGTATATGATTCTTTAATGGTGTCTCCATAATGATACCCGGGAGGCAAAAGATCTGCCGGAGCAGGAGCGTTGTCTGATGCGTTTTTAAGAATATAGAAATGTCTGATCGCATAGTTGGAGAAGCGGTCATCCTGTTTCTCATATAAATCAAAAGCGAATTTGGTAGGTTGTTCTCTTCCAATACCTCTGGAACCTCTCTCTACAGTAAATTGTAGTGGTTTTACACCACTGATAACCATTTGTGCGTGAGGCCCTGTTGCGCTATGATATCTTCGCATTACGATACCAAGCTACTCCTCTGGCGTAAGTTAAATCGTCATCAAAAACATCAGTTGCATTCCACATATGCGGAACGTTTACTGTTGGTCAGTTTGTATCTTTAAAATCTTTAGTTTCGGCAAAATCAGTACCGCCGTATTGAAACTTCCAATTTTTGTTGATGGAAATGTTTGGATCGGAATTTTGCGCAGAAATAGTTGGAGAGCTAAAAAAATAACATAATAAAAAACCTAGGGGCTTTAAATACTTCATATCTTAAATGTTGTGTAGGTTGAGCTTAAAAATGGTCTGATGCTAAAGTAGGCCATTAATGTGGCTTGCCCACCTTACATAAGCTGCAAAAAGGCGTGGTAAATGTTACCGCTTCAGCAAAAAATTACACATTTTAAAAGGCTAATACGTACAATGCAAACTCTTCATTTATATGTGTTTAACTAATTTAATGTTAATGATGTCTAAAATTACAGGCATAAATGTATCAATTGACAGGGGTTACCTATGTGGTGTAAATATTATATTTGATTTAATAATATCCAGCTTTTTAAAGCTTTTAATGCCATAAAAATGACCCACCTATTAGTTAAAATTTCCTGTTACGCCACTGCTGTATTTCTATTGTTAATGACTTCATGCGCTAGCAAAAATGAAAGTGCAAAAGCAGACCAAGCTATTGCCAGCAAATCGTTAGACCTTTACATTTTAATGGGGCAGTCAAACGTGGCTGGTCGTGGACCTTTGATTCCGCAAGACAGCGTCATCCAAAACACCAAAGTTTTAATGCTGACCGCAGATTTAAAATGGTTGCCTGCGAAAAATCCTCTACATTTTGATAAACCTGGTGTTGTAGCTGTAGGTCCCGGATTGTCGTTCGGTTTAGCAATGCAAAAAGCGAACCCAAATAAGGTTATTGGATTGGTTCCTACAGCAGTTGGTGGTACTTCTATTGATTCTTGGAGACCGGGTGGTTACTATAAAAACACAAATAAATATCCGTGGGACGACGCAGAAAAAAGAATTGTTGAAACCATGAAATATGGAACGGTCAAGGGAGTGATTTGGCATCAGGGAGAAAGCGATAGCGGCGTTTCAAAAGCGGCGGTTTATCTCCCAAAATTAGAAGCACTAATAAAAAGAGTGAGAACTTTGGTGGGCAACGATGAATTGCCTTTTGTAGTTGGACAATTGGGGAGGTATAACCCAACTTATTCAATAAGCAAACTGCAAAACTATCTGCAACGGTTAGCAACACAGCTATTGCCAGTTCAGAAGGCTTACTGGATAAAGGAGATAATACTCATTTTGATAGGGCTTCAGCCATCGTTTTAGGAAAGCGATTTGCACAAAAAATGCTAGAACTGCACACGAAAAAATAGCTTTTAGATAATTCAACCTTCAATTTGAACGGCAGTTAAAGTTTAGAACGCACCAAAACGAGTTTTTCCCATATAACCTTATCTGATAATGAAAGTTTTTACAATCCGTTTTTTATTGTTTTTTTTACTGGCGAGTGTTCTCAGTTTTGGTGCCAAAGCTCAGGTAAAAGGGATTGATTACAAAGCTTTTTTTGCTGATAAAAATCTCGATTTTAAAACGCTTCCAAAAAGTTGGGACGAAGCGCCTTATTTTGGAAACGGATTTATTGGTTCGATGGTTTATCGCGACACTACCGATGATCATGTTTTGAAAATTCAACTTTTTAGAACCGACGTATGTGACCATAGAAGTGATTCTTCTGGCTGGACAGCCTATTCTCGTCCACGGCTACTTATTGGTTTTTTAAACATTAAGTTCAAAGGAAGAATACTGAACGGCAGTTTCCAACAAAACCTTTATAGTGCAAACTTAAGCGGAGAAATTGAAACTACGGAAGGGGAAATTGATCTGCACCATTTTTTACACGCGAAAAAAGATCTAATCATAACTGAAATCAGCTGTAAGGGAAACGAGAATTATGCATTAAGTTTCGAGCCTGCCGAAGCAAAAACAACAAGGAATATCAACTTCCCCGATAGCGAGAAAAACATCAAAAAATATGCAGCCGCTTATGGCGATAAGTATTTGGATATATTGAAAATTTATGAGCCAAACCCAAAACCGGTATTTTCAAAGGTGGGCAAGGTCAACCTGATTACTCAGCGTTTTTTAGCCGGTGGAGAGTTTACGGTGGCCTGGAAACAAGATTTCCGTTCAAAATCTAAAAGCATCATCAGTGCCACCATTCAGCATACTTTTCCAAGCACTATATCTAACCAGAAAGCTTTAGAGGTGTTAAATGCTTTTGATAAAAAAGATTTAAAAACAGACTTTAAAAATCACCAAAGCTGGTGGGCAAGTTTTTATCAAAGAAGCTTTATGAGCATTCCAGATAAAGCTTTGGAGAAAATGTACTATTTACAACTGTATAAAGTTGGGAGCGCAAGCAGAGCCGATGGACCAATTATGGATACTTCTGGACCATGGTTTCAAGCTACACCTTGGCCTTACATTACTTGGGATTTAAATGTACAGCTCTGTTATTGGCTGTTAAACACTTCTAATCATTTAGATATTGCGCAATCGTTGCCTAATTCTTTAATGAAAAATGAAGCGCAACTCATAAAAAACGTAAAGCCTAGGGCGTGGCAAAATGATGCGGCGTATTTGGCTTTGGCAACTTCGCAGGATTTAAAAGGCGCAATCGATGATGATCAGCGTTATAAAAACTTACATGGAAACTTAACTTGGACAATGCACAACGTATGGTTAATGTACCGATACAGCATGGACCCCCTGTTTTTAAAAGAAAAATGCTATCCGCTTTTAAAGCGAAGTATAAATTATTACCTGCATTTTGTTAAAAAAGAAAGTGATGGCAAATACCATGTTCCGATGGGTTATTCGCCAGAATACCCGGTAGCTAACAAAGGGCAGAAAGGAGAAACAAAAGATGCCAATTTTGATTTAGCATTGATTAGCTGGGGTTTGCAAACATTGTTGCAGGCATCAGAAATTTTAAATACAGATGCAGATATGCGTTCTCAATGGAAAGAAGTGCTAAACAATCTGGTTAGTTACCCCACTGATAAAAATGGTTTGATGATTGGGGCGGATTTACCCTTTACAGAATCTCATCGGCATTACTCGCACCTGTTAATGGTTTACCCTTTTTATGGTTTAAACATTGACGAGCCAAAAAACAAACCTTTAATTGAGCAATCATTAAATCATTGGATTGGCGACCCCAATGCTTTGCAGGGTTATAGTTATACAGGAGCTTCGTCTATTTCTGCTGCCATCGGAAACGGTGACGATGCGTTAACCTATTTAAAAGGTTTAAACCGATTTATATTACCTAACGGATTATACAAAGAAAAAGGGCCTGTTTTTGAAACGCCACTTTCTGCTGCGCAAAACATTCAAGATATGTTGCTACAATCTTGGGGCGGCAAAGTGAGAATTTTTCCTGCTGTTCCTTCTGCTTGGAAAAACCTAGAATTTAAAAACTGGCTTGCTGAAGGCGCTTTTGAAATCAGCGCCAAAATGGTCGATGGCAAGTTAACCTACCTCGAAATTAAAAGTTTGGCAGGAGCGGAGCTGATTGTGAAAGCTAAGTTAAACGGATTAAAAGCTTGTATCGATAAAAAAACGGTTCAACTTATTGCTGCAAATGAAGAATTTAAAATTGATTTGCCAAAAGGAAAAACCATATTATTTACTCGATAAGCCATGTAAAGTGATGACTTATTTATCCCATAAAAGCTAGAAAAGATGTTCAATAAATCACTATTCATATTTATAATGGTTGCGTTTGGCGGTGTTGCCTTAGCTCAAAATAAAGGTGATGAAGATGCTACGATGAAAAATATCGCGGTAGCTCGTGATCAAAAAGTGATAGACGAAGCCAAAAACGGATGGTGGACAGTTTCTATGAAAAACCATGATGAGCGGATAAAATGGTGGCGTAATGCACGCACTCAATTGCACAACGTATATGCAGGTCCGAAAATAGCATTGAGGGATACGCTTTTACCTATTCCGTTAGATGTAATTAACGCTAACTTGGGCAAAAAAATGGAGAACAACCCGGGTTATAATTAATAGCTATTAAATTAGAAAAAAACCTCGGTATTTAGATTTATAACTAAATACCGAGGTTTTTTTTGTTTTAAATTTTTATATATGAAAATAGAATTTCCTAATTATTGGGTTAATAGAAAAAAAGTAGGCTAAAACCTTTGTATTGTTTTAATAATCAAATGTTTATGTATGTTAAAAGGCTATGATTAAAAAAGTGCATTTTTTGCAGTTCAAAAATCGTTAAGAAAAACGGCATTGTTGATTAAAAACAGCTCTATAAATGTTATCGATGAAGTCGTCAATTTAGAGCTGGCGCAAGATTAAACCCGACTCTTTTATGGAAAGCATATACAGAGGGGAAGCAAACCTACCTTCAGCTATCTAAGCAATACAATTGTTCAACAAAAACTATTCAACGGAAGATCGACCAGGCTACAACGGAGCGAGAGACAACATTTCCTAGTGTTGTACATGTACTGATGGATACCACTTATTTTGGGAGTAATGGTCTTTAAGGATAGTCTTTTTGGTCAGATTTTATTTAAGCAGTATGTAAAAACTGAAACAAACAGCCTCTATAAAAAAGGGATTGAAGAAATAGCAAGGAGAGGTATAAAAATACAATCAATAATTTGTGATGGACGCAGAGGTTTGTTTCAACTATTCGATGGTATTCCCACACAATATTGCAATTTCCATCAGTTAAAAACAGTCCGAAACTACCTAATCAAAAGCCTAAAATGCAAGCCAGTAAAGAATTGCGGACACTTACGCTCTTATTGGTGCATACTGACAATGAAAATTTTGAAGGAGGTTTAGAAGATTGGTATCAAAAATGGGAAGCGTTTTTAAACGAAAGGAAAATAGACGAAAACGGAAAGAAGAGATATGTTCATGAAAAACTGAGAAGTGCCTACAGAAACCTTAAAACAAACCTTGATCGGTTGTTTATTTGGTATAATTATATCGATTTGAAAATACCCAATACAACCAACGCAATTGCCCGGCATTTCGCCGATTTGAAAAACAAACTGAGAAACCACAATGGATTATCAATAGATAGAAAAAAGAAATTTATAGATGAGTTTTTTAAGGCATAATGCCATTAAATAAAATGATCGTCAAAAGCTTGACGACCATTTTATGTTTTATTTGAACGGCATCGGATTATCCTTAGTGGGTTGCTCTCCAGCAGAGCCTGTTCTGTTTAACCTGATAAAACAAAGATATTTAACCTAAAACATAATTGCACAAATCGCTGAAAATAAATAGCCTACTTTTTGTCCATTACACCTAATTATTAAATTCTATTTTAAAACCCAAGACTTCCCAATTAGGTAAATTAGAAGGTTTTTTGATTAGTAAAGCTTCATTTTCTACTTTCCATTCCAATTTATCTTTAGAACCCAATAAAGTGATATTTGATATTTGTTTGGTGCTTAGTTTAGCATCGTTACCTAAAGACTTTATCTTAATTTCATCACTTGGAACAGCTAAACTATAAGCGTAAATAACATTATCTTTGGTGGTGAATCTAATATCTTCCGAATCGTATTTAATGTTCTTCTCATTAAATCTAGTTCTAATTCCCTTTAAATCAATTGTATTAGAAGATTTCTCGCCATAAATTTTCCATGGTCTACTTCCATAAATCCCTTCGCCATTTGCATTCATCCAATCGCCAATTTCAGTTAAAGTGCTAATCATTTCTGGGTCTAAATCTCCTTCTGGTGTTTGTACAATGTTAATTAGTAAGTTGCCATTTTTACTTACAATATCGCAAAGCAATTGCTCTATATCTTTAGCCGATTTATATTTCTGTCCCGTGTTGTAATACCAATCTCCAATAGAAGTATCGGTTTGCCACGGAAAAGGAGAAATGGAATCCATCACGCCACGTTCTACATCATAAGCCCATTGCCCGTTAGATTCTTCTTTACAGGTATAAACAGCAGTTAAATTGCCCTTATTTGCCTTTTGATTGGTATTATAAAAGTTGGCAAGCATTTCTTTTCCAACTGTGTCAAGTGGGAAATGACTGTCGGAATACAATAAATCTGGGTGGTAATTATCTACCAGTTCATTAATGCTTGCTAACCATTCTTTCCGAAATTCTGGATTGGTAGTCATCCAACCCTTAATATCTTTTACATCTTTTTTATGATATAAACTAGCGTATTTTGGGTTTGCGCCATCATAAGGTACCCCTTTATATTTCCCGGTACTATCAGCATCTTTAGCATATTGAAACCAACTATAACTTACCACCAAATGTTCTGATACACCAAATTTAAGTCCTTCTTTTTTTGCTGCTTTTTGCCATAAGCCAACAATATCTTTATGTGGCCCCATCTTTACAGAATTCCAAGGATTAAATTTAGAATTCCATAAAAAAAAATTGTCATGATGGGTCCCCATACTTACAAAATATTTGGCTCCTGCTTTTTTATAAAGTGCCATCAATTCCTCGGGATTAAATTTTTGAGCTTTCCACAAGGGGATAATATCCTTGTAACCAAATTCAGATGGATGTCCGTAATGCGCTAAATGATAATTGTATTGTGGGCTACCTTGCCTATACATATTTCTTGCATACCAATCGCCTTGCCTTGGTACAGCCTGAGGGCCCCAATGTGACCAAATGCCAAATTTGGCATCTTTAAACCATTCGGGATATTTATATTGTGATAATGATTCATCGTTAGGTTTAAACTCAGTTACCTCCTTTGACTGCGCTTTTACAATGTTACTGGTAAGCGCAAAAAGTAATAAAAGCAATAATGTTGAAAATTTCAGTTTCATAATCTTTTTTGTTAGGGATGTTTGATAAGTTTATAAAACCAAAATATCAAAAAAAATGTATCTATGTTTATTTGGGGTAATATGATACATAAATTGGATAGTAAAACAAGGTTTTGTAATCAAAAATTTAAAATCATCCTAACGCTTTTAGCGGATAAATAAATTTCCCTTCTGTTGCTTTCTTGGCTAATCCAAAATAATCTTTTTGATATTGAAGCGGGCTTTTACCCATCACTTTTTTAAATTGATGGTAAAAATTGCTCAAATTATCATAACCACACTGATGTCCAATCTCTTTAATGGTACAATCATCTTCTACCAGCATTCTACATGCATGACCTATCCTAAACTCAATTAAAAACTGGAAATAACTTTTACGAGTAGTCTTTTTGAAAAACCTACAAAAAGATTCTTTAGTTAAATTAAGCAGATGTGCAACTTGTTCTATTGTAATATCTTTTTTAAAATTTTTGATTGTGAAATCATGTACTTTGTTAATTCTGTTTTCATTTTCTTTAGAACCATAATAAGTATAACCATTACTGGTAATTAAAGAATAATTTTTTTGTATAGCCAATATTTTAAAAATCTCCAATAAATATAAAATGCGCTCTAAATGTGAAGTAGAATGAATTTTGTTTAAAATGGGCTTAATATTTTTTATGCTTTCATCATTAATTTTGATACCAAATTTTGCAAGCGCAAATATTTTTTTTACTTCTTTTAATTCCGGCAGATTTAAAAAATCATTACCTAAAAAATCGTCATCAAAATGAATCACTATTGCTTTTGCTGGATTTTTTTTTTTGCCACAATAGTTGTCGTGTATAAATGTATGCGGTAAATTGGCACCAATTAAAACTAAATAATCACTGTTAAAACTTTCTATTTTATCACCAATGATGGATGTTCCAGTAGAGTTTTCTATCAATAACAGTTCTAATTCAGGGTGATAATGCCAATTATTTATCAATTTTTCCTCATCATCATTCCTTACACTAAAAGACGAAAGCGGATCTATAGATACTTTTCTGAGTGATGGTTTCATAATTGGTTAATTAGTTTTATAATATACAAAATAAGCGTATAATATCCGACAAAAAAATAGAGGAATGATTAAAACTTGAAGGTCAAATGTATCAATCTGCCTTTTTTTATTAAGTTAATATAACATACTAATTGGGTAATATTGGTTTTGTTCAAATACCTACATTTATAAAAAACTTATCCGATTTAGTTTCCTATTGCGGTGATTTGAAAATTTTACCCTTTAACCAATTTATTAAAACCTTAAATTTTGGCTTTTTGCCATTCACTTTAGCATTGTAAAAAAACTGTAACTAATCAATCATGTACTCAATTAATTTACCAAAAGTTATTTTAGGCACCAGTAGCTTAGGTAATTTGTATAAAGCTTTAAGCATAATCCAAAAACAGGAGATTATAGAGGCGGCAATAAACAATGCAGAGGGTATCCCTTTTTTTGATACTGCAGGTAAATATGGTGCGGGGTTAGCATTAGAAAGTTTAGGGATTTGCCTTAGTAAATTAGGTGTAAAGCCCGATAAAGTTATCATAAGCAATAAATTAGGTTGGTTGCGTAAGGCTTTAACAACACCAGAGCCAACTTTTGAGCAAGGCGTTTGGGAAGGTTTAGCATTTGATGCCTATCAAGATATTAGTTATGAAGGGATTATAAAATGCTATGAACAAGGAATTGAGCTTTTAAACGGTTACGATACACAATTTCTATCAGTTCATGATCCAGATGAATATTTGAATGCAGCAAAAACCGAATCAGATAAAACCCAAAGATTTGAAGATGTTTTACAAGCGTATAAAGCATTAAATTACTTAAAGCAGAGTGGTAAAGCAAAAGCGATAGGCGTTGGTTCAAAAGATTGGAAAATCATCAAAAAAATATCTGAACAAGTAGATCTTGACTGGGTGATGTTAGCAAACAGTTTAACTGTTTACAGTCATCCAAAAGAGTTGTTATGTTTTATAGAAGAATTAAAATCTAAAGGAATTTCCATCATCAACTCTGCTGTTTTTAATGGCGGATTTTTAATAGGTAGTGATTATTTTAACTATCAATTGGTGGATAAAAAAACAGATAAAGCTTTGTGCAATTGGCGAGAGGCTTTTAACCAAACCTGTAAAAATCATCACGTTAACCCTGCCGAAGCCTGTGTTTATTTTTCGTTAACTATCCCCGGGGTTAAAGCTATTGCCATGAATAGCAGCTCAGCAGAAAGAACTGGTAAAAACATGAGCATCGGACAAGTGAAAATTTCTGCCAAATTTTGGAAAGACATGAAAAACCAAGGTCTTATTGATGAAGATTATCCTTATTTATAATCATAACATAACTAATCTTTTATAATAATGAAGCAAAAAAATAATTTATTTGCCATAGGCTTAATTACCACCCTGTTTTTTTTGTGGGGATTTGCCCATAATCTCGATCCAATATTAATTCCTCATTTAAAAAGATCTTTCACGCTAAGCACTTTACAGGCGACGCTGGTAGACTCGGCAGTATTCATTGCTTATTTTGTAATGGCAATTCCGGCAGGTATCATCATGAAAAAATACGGTTATAAATCTGGTATAATCATTGGTTTATTGGTTTTTGCAGTGGGTTCATTCCTTTTTATACCGGCAGCAAATCATCAATCTTATATATTCTTCTTATTTGCGCTCTTTGTTATTGCATGTGGCTTAACAATTTTAGAAACAGCAGCTAATCCTTACATAACAGTTTTAGGTCCAGCAGAATCTGCTCCTTTCCGTATTAATTTCGCACAATCTTTTAATGGTTTGGCAGCTACCATGGCTCCAATAATTGGTGCCAAATTAATATTGGTTGATGGTGCAACAGATGAGCAGTTAAGCCAAATGACGGAAACAGTTAAACAAGCAACATTAGCCACAGAAGCTTCATCGGTAAAAATGCCCTATATTATTTTGGGAAGCGTATTGGTTTTGGTAGCGGTTTTATTTGGATTTACCAAACTTCCAACTATCGCCAATGATGATGAAAAGCCAACCAGCAAAAGTATTTTTCATGCTTTAAGACATAAGCATTTAGCTTGGGGAGTTGTTGCTCAGTTTTTTTATGTAGGTGCACAAGTTTGTATATTCAGTTTATTCATTTTATATGCCCAAGCTTCATCTGGCATTACCAGTAAAGAGGCAAGTGTGGATTTAGGCGTTTGTGGATTTGCCTTTTTAGCGGGACGGTTTTTAGGCACCATATTCATGAAATTTTTTAAAGCAGAAAAACTTTTAACAATTTATGCAATAATCAATGTTGCTCTATGTGTTTTAGCTGCCCTTATGAGCGGAATGGTAACAGTTTACATCGTAATTGCAATATGTTTCTTTATGTCAATAATGTTCCCGACAATTTTTGCTTTAGGTATAAAAGGTTTAGGCAACGATACCGAGTTTGGAAGTAGCTTAATCATTATGTCAATAGTTGGTGGAGCAATTATTCCTCTAATTTTTGGCTACATCAGCGATAAATCAGGAAACATTCAACTAGGTTATTTTGTGCCCATGATATGTTTTGCGGTTATAGCGGTATTTGGGTTAAGTGGCGCAAAAACTTATAAAGAAGAAGTGGTGACGGGGCAAGCAGGTATTTTATAGATTTGGTGTTTTAACACACCATACAGCCATAAGCACAAGGCATTAACCACAAGTCGGTATCCACCGCCATCGTTAACATAAAAAACAAATGAAAATGAAAAGATACGCACTAGCAATAGACCTAATAAACAGCCCCGCATTAATTGCAGAGTACGAATATTGGCATAAAACAGAAAATGGTTGGCCAGAGATTAAGCAAAGCATCACTGAGCCAGGAGTAATTGATATGCAAATTTACCGTACTGGCAACCGCTTGCTTATGATTATGGAAACAACAGAAGAATTTGGTTTAGCAAAAAAAGCAGAGATGGATGCAACCAACCCAATAGTACAAGAGTGGGAAACATTAATGACCAAATTTCAAAAAGTGTTGCCATGGGCAAAAAACGGTGAGAAATGGGTAATGATGGATAAAATTTTCCAACTATAAAAAATCAGTAATGAGAATTGATGCACATCAACATTTTTGGATATATGACCCAATAAAAGACAGTTGGATTGATGAAACTATGGCTAAAATACAGCGAGATTTCTTGCCACAGGATTTAGCTCCAATATTAGAAGAGAATGATTTTGAAGGTTGTATTGCTATTCAGGCAGATCAAACTGAAACACAAAATAAATTTCTGATAGATTTAGCTGCTAAAAATAATTTCATCAAAGGAATTGTAGGCTGGGTTGATTTAAGAGCTAACAATATTGAAGACCGCTTATCTTTTTATGCTAATAAAAATACTGTAAAAGGATTTCGTCATGTTTTACAGGGCGAGGTCCAAAGAGATTTAATGTTAAATGCCGATTTTAAAAACGGAATCAGCAAATTAGAAAAACATAATTTCACTTACGATTTACTCATTTTCAATGATCAAATTTTATATTCAGAAATTTTAGTAAAATCATTCGCAAATCAAAAATTTGTAATTAATCATTTAGCAAAACCTAATGTCAAACTTCAAGAAATAGAGACTTGGAAAAAAGGCATAAAATCTATCTCCAAATGTGAAAATGTAAGCTGTAAAATCTCCGGCATGGTAACAGAAGCCGATTGGCAAAACTGGAGTGATATTGATTTTACACCTTATTTAGATATTGTGTTTGAAGCTTTTGGTACCAAACGACTACTTTTTGGATCAGATTGGCCTGTTTGCAATGTAGCAGGAGGTTACAGAAAAGCGTTAAATATTTTAAAAAATTACATACAAAAACTCACACAAACAGAGCAGCAAGATATTTTTGGAAAAAATGCGGCTAGGTTTTATAATCTATAAACATGAAAACATTGGTTTGTACTAATCCCGGTAATTTTGAATATAAAGAAGATTTAAAACCTCAATTACAGAAAGATTCAGCTATCATAAAAATAAAGAGAATAGGTATTTGCGGAACAGATTTACATGCCTTTGAAGGAACACAGCCTTTTTTTAGTTACCCACGCATTTTAGGACATGAACTTTCAGGAGAGTTGGTGGCTTTTGACAACGCTCCAGGTTTTAAAAAAGGAGAAGCGGTAACTTTTATTCCTTATTTTTCTGATGGTACTTGTATTGCCTGCCGAAGTGGAAAACCAAATTGCTGTACAAATATCCAAGTTTTTGGCGTACATATAAATGGTGGAATGTCAGAATATATACAAATTCCATCTAAATATTTATTGCATGGCGAAGGATTAAGTTTTGATGAATTGGCATTGGTAGAGCCTTTAGCAATTGGCGCACATGGTGTTAGATTGGCAAGTGTTAAAGCAAAAGAATTTGTAATGGTTGTTGGGGCAGGGCCAATTGGGTTGGGTACTATGGAATTTGCAAAAACAGCCGGAGCATACGTTATCGCACTAGACGTAAACGATATGCGTTTAAGCTTTTGTAAAGAAAAACTAGGAGTACATGCAATTATAAACGGTGTTAATGAAAATGTAATTCAACGTTTATTAGAGATTACAAAAGGCGATATGCCTACTGTAATTATTGATGCTACTGGTAATTTAAAAGCCATAAACAGTGGCCTAAATTACTTGGCACATAGCGGTAGGTATATTCTAATTGGTTTACAAAAGCAAGAATTTTCATTTAACCATCCCGAATTTCATAAAAAAGAAACAACTTTAATAAGCAGCAGAAACGCCACTATCCAAGATTTTGAACATGTAATTTCTTCTGTTAAAAAAGGATTGGTAAATCCGCGGAATTACATTACTCACAGAGTTGCGTTTGACGAGGTAAAAGATAATTTTAAGAGTTGGTTAAATCCAAATAGCAAAGTGATTAAAGCAGTAGTGTCTATCGCATAACGATGCTCAAAAAGAAAACAAATTAATGTTTTTAACAAACAATAAATCTAAAACGTATCAATTAATTAAAAAAGATACTTATTTATAATTTGAGCTTGTTTTTTATTTTCTCTCATATTTTAGACACAAAGCTAGCTACAAATATTTTTGATTAAATAATTTAATAACTACTGACTTGTTTTATCAGCTCGGTGTTGTTTTATATCTTGTAATGATGAGAAGAAATTTCCTGTATTTATCACTATTTATTTTCTTTATTAGCGTTCGTGTGCCGTGTTTTTCTCGGCCAAGCGTTCAACAAAAAATTAATTGGCAAAAATTTATGTCGAGGCATGATATGATTTTTGATAAACTGCCTTTAAGCTTTAAACAAGCACCTTGGACAGGTAATGGTTTATTGGGCAGTATGATGTGGTTTGCCCCTGATAGAAAAATGATATGTTTACAGGTTTTTAGAAGTGACATACATGACCATGGTCCTTTTACCCAAGGGAATGCCGGTGTTGTGCGTGGTAGGTTACAAATCGGAAGTTTTTACCTAAAACCAGAAGGGAAAATAATTGGTGGCAATTGGAAACTCGATGTTTGGAATGCAAAATTAGAGGGAACAATCATTACCGATAAAGGAAAAATCTTTTTCAGTCATTTTACGCACAGCGATGATGAAATTATAGCAACAACCATAAAGCCCACTAAAGGTGAAAAGCGATGTACGTGGATTTGGGAGCCTGCAAAAGCGACTACAACCCGTTTAAATTATGCTAAAAATGCAGAAGAAGTTGAGAAAATAAGAAACAGTTATGAATCAAAAGGAAATTGGGTTACTGAAGTTTACAATCCCGATGCAAACGGAGAACCTGAAATATCAAAAATTGGAGCTGTAAATGTTAGTCGTCAAAAATTAAAATATGGTGGCGAATACGCAACAGCATGGCAAGAAATTGAGACCAAAATAGAAAGAACTTTATTGATAAACATTGCTAACAAATATCCTACAGAAATCGGAAATTCTGCTTCTGAAGCTACTAATACCATTGAAAAAACGGAAGAAAAAATTCTAGCTAATAATCAGAAATGGAAAAATGAACATACAACTTGGTGGCACAAATATTATCAAAAAAGTTTTCTTTCTTTAAATGACACCAGAATAGAAACCATTTATTGGACACAGATTTACAAAATGGCTTGTACCACAAGGTTCAATAAACCCATGATGGATACTGCCGGAATGTGGCAAACACCATCACCTTGGCCTTATATCACTTGGGATTTAAATGTGCAATTGTGCTATTGGTTACCCGTAGGTTCTAATCATGTAGAAGATATTGGTTTATCCTTAGTTAACCACATCAATAAATACAATCATAATTTAGTGCTTAACGTAGAACCTGTAGCTTGGCAAAGCGACGCTGCTTTTTTACCTGTTCCTACCGCTATGGATTTGTACCAACCTCGTTTTGTTGATGGTCGTTTTTACAGTGTGCAAACCGGGGGTAATTTGGTTTGGGCAATGCATGATGCTTATCGTATGTTTGAAGTTACTCAAGACAAAGAAATGTTGAGAAATCAAATTTTTCCAATATTAAAGAAAGCGGTAAATTTTCAGTTTCATTTGCTCCATAAATGGGAAAAATGGAACTTATGGTTTGTAAACACTGGTAGCCCCGAATTAAACAGCGCTGATAACAGCGATTATGAATTGCTACTTTTAAATGGGGATGCGAAACTTTGCTCGGTATTTGCAAAAAGTTAAATATTCAAGACGCTTTAATACCTAAATGGCAAGATGCTTTAAATAATTTAGTTAATTTTCCGTATGATGAAGAAACTGGCTATAAAGTAGGTAGTAACGTTCCTTTTGATAAAGGACACCGTCATTATTCTCATTTACTGCAAATTTACCCCTTCTATCTGGTGAATATAGACCAGCCTGGAGCTAAAAAGCGCATCAAAAAGTCTGTCGATAATTTTTATGAAGTGAATTATGCGGCATATAAAAAAACAGGAAAATGGAACGTGTTGGCTGGCTATACTAGGACTGGTCTTTCTTCACTTTATTCTACGATTGGAGATGGAGAAAAAGCACTTTTAAATTTAAATGTATAGATTACAATCATGATTTTGTACTGCCAAACGGCCTATATGCGGAGAGCGGTCCTGTTTTAGAAACACCACTTTCTGCCGGGTAAGCAGTTTTAGATATGCTTTTACAGAGTTGAGGCGATAAAATCAGGGTTTTCCCTGCCTTACCAGGAGCTTGGTCTGATATATCCTTTGAAAACTTAAGAACCAATGGTGCTTTTTTAATCAGCGCAAAGCGAGAAAAGGGAATTACTAAGTTTGTGCAGATAAAAAGTTTGGCTGGTTCATTATGTAAAATAAAAATAGATTTTATCCCCAAAAAATCCGAAAAAATAAGAAATCTGGGTAACAATGTTTACCAAATAGACATCCGAAAAAATGAAACCATTGTTTTGATGAATAGTGGTAGACGTACGCTTTTTCTTTCTCCTGTTAAGTCGCAGAGAAATAAAACCAATTGGTTTGGCTTGAATAAAAATAGGGATGGGATGTTGGAAATATATAAAGGTGATCAATGAAATTGCATTTAAATATATGCTTAAATTGTAAGTTAAAATTTTTTTCTACTGGGTTTCATTAGCCGGAAATTTTTAAAAATTAATAGAAGACATGTAGAGAATTATTTCAAATGCAGGAGATAGCTACAAAAACTTTCAAATTAACCTATTTTCTCAACTGAAATAGGGATTAAACTCAATAATGTCGGGAGTGCGAGAGCATTTTTGGAAGTCCTTGATAAAATAAACTTATTTTTAGACAGAGATTATACTGGAAGGAAAGTAAACGCCATGCGCTAAACTTATCTAAAAAATATCAGGATAAATTCATCTTTACGAACCTTATAGAGACATGAACGAATGACGGATGTTGACTAAAGCTTCCAAGAATATTAAAAGCAAGCTGAAACTATAATCGAATTTCAAATCAGGGGAGATTGCCCGTTCCGGCAATCGGCAAGATGTCCGTTTGTGTCACAAACGATTTATAAGCACCCTAACTCCGAAGTCGTAGGCGCTGGAAGCGGTAAAAAAAAGAAGGAAAAGAGAAGATGGAAAATGAGAAGAAACAAAGTAGAGACCAATGGTTGCACTTAAGATTAACTGAGAAAGAGAAGTTGCACATCCACAAAGCATTTTTAAAGACCACGCAAAGAAAATTAAGCGACTACGCCCGAAAAATACCGTTAGGCAAACCAATGATCGCAACTTACAGAAATGCAGGAAGCAATGGTATTCTGGACAAACTATCGGTTTTCTGCCGATGAGTATAAATCCATAATTTTCCATCAATTCCTTTCTCTACTTCAGAGCGTTTCAGCTTTTTGACATCTACATACGCTAAACCCGTGTAGCAACTGAATAAGAATATATCTCTAACCAGACTTAAACGTTCGATTGAGAACTTCTTCTCTGCAATCTTAACCAGATCGTCATCATTCAAAACCACCCGGTGGACTTTCTTAGTTTTCGGTTTGTAGTTTAGGTATGAATCCACAGTCAGCCATCCATTGCCTAAACAGATGCGAACAATCTTTCCGAGATTTTTGATATATTTAATAGCAGAGTTATTCGCACACTTTCTTACACTCCTCAAATAATATTCAAACTCATTCAAAACTCAAAATTAATTTTGCTTACTGGCAAATCGGAGATATTATATTTCCAGTCCATAAAGTCACGAGTGTGCATTAAAGCAGTTTCATACCTTTGGAGGGTACTCTTTTCAAATTCTTGGCCAACTAGGATTCGCATCTTTTCATTATGGTCTTTGAAAATAGTCAGTAGAGTTTTAGTTTTATCGGTTTTTCCGGTAAATCGGTTTTTCAATACCTCCGCTGTAACCTTATCGTCAGCCTCGGTCATCTGCCTATGAAGATCGAGGATCTTATTTTGGGTATCGTCCAAAAAGCTGTTTAGCTGTTTAATCTCTTCTCTTGTGCCTTTTGCTCTTCCGGATTGGTTGTTCCATTTGCAAGGTTCACATTGTCTACTTACAGCTATTTCGGAACGCTGACCGTCCACAGTGATTCTCAAATAAATAGATACTGGACCTGACTTGTAGTTTTTTGGTTTTTTCAGGCGAAAAAGTAAATTAAGTGATGTTCTCACGATAATAAATGATTAAAGGTGAAACAATATATTTATTTCATCACTTGAAATCAAGATGTTTAGCAGCTGAACAGGTTGAAAATCAACGATTTGCACTGTAATTCGGGGCTTCCTTTTTTACCCTTTAAATGAGTCCCGAATTACTCCCTTTTCTTTTGTGAAAATTTGAATAATTTGGTATGCCCATAAAACAAAAAAGAGGCTGTCTCAAAAATAAAAAGAGACAGCCTCTTCATTTTCAGATTTTCTGGTTATAAAACATGATTACCATTAGGTAAAGGATACTTATTGTTTTAAGGTTGTTGATGTGGCTATAGAACGAAAAAACAGCTTTCTAAGCTGCTTTTTTTCTGATATTATGTGCAATTGCAATTAATCCCCACTCAATTTCGACTTTTTTCTTACCCCTGAGCATAAATTTCTTAAAGCCATAGCTATGCTTGATATTTCCAAAGACCGGTTCTACATCGTAACATCGTTTTTTACGGTGGGCTGCGCCTTGTTCCGAATTGAGGAGCTCATGGGCTTGTAACTTTAGGCGGTTAAGGTTTACGTTGATTTCAATGACCCTGTTCCCTTTAGATTTATGGCAAACCCCGTTCAGCGGGCAGTTTGAGCAGTTTTTAGCCCGATATCCCCTATAAGTTTGTACAAATCCGGTACTTGTTCTTTTTGTACTGTCCCCTATGTAGTCCATGCTTTGTCCCATGGGGCAGATGTAACGATCCTTTTCGCCATCATAAAACAACTTATCGCTGGCAAATGGTTGTTTGTCTTTATAACGCTGGCCCTGCTCTTTATCAAACTTTCCGTATTTCACAAAAGCCGATATCCCCAGTTCTTCCATCACCATATAGTTCTCTTCTGGACCATAACCTGCATCTGCGGTAAGCGACTTTGGGGCATGACCGAAACTCTGTTGGTGCTGGGCAAGGTGGGGAATCAAAGTGGTGGTGTCGGTAGGGTTGGGATGAATGGTGTAGTTGACGATGTATTGGTTGGAGGTTGATATCTGGGTATTATAGCCTGGCTTGAGCTGACCGTTTTTCATGTGGTCTTCTTTCATCCGCATAAAGGTAGCTTCTTGGTCTGTCTTGCTATAACTGTTGCGTTCTCCTAAAATGGCTTCCTGCTGCTCGTATTTTTGGATGTTCTTTGGAAAATTCTTGTTGATATAGTTCAGCTTCGCCCTTACTTTCTTGTCGATGTTCTCCTTGTCGCCCAAGGCTTGGTTCAGTTTGGAAACAGCCTCTTCTACCTTTTCCTTATCGATGGTGGTCAGCTCTGGTGGCTCGGGCAAATCATCTTCGGATTCGCTGATGCTTTGGGCATATTGCCATATCTGCTTAAGCTGCGCCTTCATTTTCTCTTTGTTGGTTTGGATGGCTTTTTTCCAAACAAAGGTGTATTTGTTCGCATTCGCTTCTATCTTGGTTCCATCGGTATAGACCTCTTCAATACTCAGAAGGCCTTCTTCTGCCAATAAAGTGACCACCTGTTCAAACACTTTTCTCAAAGCATCTTTCAGCCTTTCTCCCCTAAAACGGTTGATGGTGTGGTGGTCGGGACGGTTCATGGCACTCAGCCACATAAAATGGATGTTCTCCTTACAGGCTGCTTCCAGTTTCCGGGACGAGTAAATATTGCTGACATACCCATGTACCAATACCTTCAACAACATCAGGGGGTGGTAAGAAGAAGTCCCTTTAACCTGATAGGCGGATAACAAGGGTGCTACATGGATACGGTTTATCACATCGTTTACCACTCTGGCGGTATGTGATTCAGGAATAAGTTCGTCAAGAGAAGGCGGCAACATCATGATCTGATGTTGGTTATAGGGCTTGAAAGTAGGGGTCTTATTTGGCATTTATCTGTCTCTGATTTACACTTAAATATAAGTAAATCAGTTGTTTATACCAAATAAATGTGAAACTATTTATCCAAAATAGTAAACCCTTTTAAAAACAAAAAGAGACTGCCTTTTTGAGACAGCCTCTTTTGTTGCATTTTGATAAGTTAAAAGCGGAATGGACGGGACATGAACCTATCCATTTAATTATCTTATTTTCAATATTTTGTGTTTTTATGGCCTAGAAATTCCCGAATTTCACACATAAATTTCACAACAAGTTAATTCCTTGTGACTAAGGTAAAAATACGGATTTATAATGATTGTTGCAATAGCTTTTGGTTTCTTATCACGTACCATTTAAACAGATTGAACTGTTACGTTATGGTTTGAATTTTTTCTAAATCATGAACAGATTGATTTCAATCATATGCGATAGGGCTTCCGCTTTAAAATGAAGAATTTTATATGTAGTTTAAATTTAGTTTTACTATTTTTGATGTATACTTTAATTTTAGTAATGAATTTTTATAATAGAAGTATTTATCCAGCACTTTTGAATCATTTACGACAAAAGCAGATCACTGTGCTAACAGGAATGAGGCGTACAGGCAAAACAACACTGGTCAAACAATTAATGCAGGATTCAGTGATAAGTCAGAAATACTATTTTGATTTGGAACGTATGGATAACCGTACCTTGTTTTCAGAGCCAAATTATGAAACCATAATTTTTGCATTGACGCAACAAGGAGCTGATTTTAAAGGAAAGGTTTTGATTGCAATTGATGAGATTCAACTGGTGCCTAATTTACCGAGTGTATTGAAATATCTTTATGATACCTATGACATCAAGTTTATCGTAACCGGTTCTAGTGCCTACTATATGAAAAACATGTTTTCGGAATCTTTGGCTGGCAGAAAAAAGCTATTTGAAGTCTACCCTCTCAGTTTCAGTGAACTGCTTTCATTTAATGGTGTTTCTACCTCTCCTCTCTCGTTAGAAAATGCTGGCGTATTCGTAAAATCAGAATATGAGCGTTTGAAGAACTATTATGAATCTTATATCAACTATGGAGGTTTTCCTGAAGTGGTACTTTCTTCATCCATAGCGAATAAAAAGGATATGATTCAGGATATTATTAGCTCTTACATAAATTTCGATATTGCGCTATTGTCCGATATCCGAAATCCTGCCAATCTTTATAAACTGATGAAACTTTTGGCCGTACGTATTGGAACAAAATCGGATGTTTCCAAACTCACAAGTCTTACAGGAATTTCCCGCCCAACAGTTGAAAATTATCTCGATCTCTTAGAACAAAGTTATCTGATCCGTACCATTCCAGTATTGTCATACAGTCCTGACAGGGAGATCACAAAAGCTAAGAAGGTTTACTTTTTGGATAATGGAATTGCAGCAGTTTCTGCCCAGGCAGGTAGCGGTTCTTTGTTTGAAAACGCAGTGTTCAACCAATTGCTGCATTTTGGAGATATAGCCTATTACCAGTTAAAAACAGGCAAAGAGATCGATTTCATACTCAAAAAAGAAATGTGCTTTGAAGTGAAAGAAACAGCTTCAGAAGCGGATTTAAAAAACTTAAATGCTATTTCTGGAAACATTGACATCAATAATAATCATGTGATAGGGAGACATCCTGTGAAATTGTTTAATGGCTTTATTTGGGGTGGGTTTATACAGAGCTGATACTGAATTAATCCCGATAGGGTACAATTATATATATTTGTACCCGAAAGGGTAATATGTTGTCGCAATATTTAAAGAACAAGCGGAAATTACTAAATCTCACCAAAAAAGACCTTGCATTGAAAGCAGGCGTTGTACTGAGAGTTGTAGGTGAGATGGAGCAGGGAAAACCAACTTTACGGATGGATAAGGTCAATCAGGTGCTAATGTTGTTTGGAGCAGAACTTGGAGTGTTATTAGAGGTAAAAGATAATAATTAAGAAAAGTTTGTTTAATAAAAAAGAACAATGTCTTTTTATTATTAGTTAAATGACTATCCGTTATTATAAACATTTTTATACCAAGGAGCTTGCACTGTAGCAATAAGTAGCCTGTCAAACAGTTTTTCTCCGAAATATCTTCTGTTGAACTTGTAGCAGTATTCATCCAAATAGTTTTGCATATAACATTCCTTAATACCATGATGAATGCCAAGGAATAATCTTTTAGCATTACTTATAGCCTTGTGTACCCACGGAAAGACCTTGTCTATCTGCTTTTTATCTTTCACCACCACTACTTTGTGCTCATTTACAATTTTGTTGAGCTTGCTGTAGCTCTTAAAACCGTCAGTCATCACCGTTGCTTCTTTATTTATCTGATGAGCTACCTCATATTCAATGCCTATAGCCGTTAAGCTGTCAATTACCGTCATTTTCAGGTGCTTTACCTTTCTTTGGGCACCATCTTCCTGGTCCTCTACAGGGATAGATTCTACCGCCACCAATACTGTAGCCTGTTTACTGCTCCCTCTGCCTTGTTGGTTTTTGTTCGATTTCTTCCCTGCTCTTCGATCTGTTGTCTCAAAGAAGCCTTCATCTAGCTCAATGTATTCCTTCAATTCATATTTGCTGTCTCTATGGCGCATAGAAAGACGTATCTTATGAAGCATGGCCCAAATAGGCTCATATCTCTTGTGGCCAAGCTCCCGCTGCATTTCCAATGCGGAGATACTTTTTTTGGTGCTGGTCAAAAAAGCCATGGCCGTAAGCCAATATCTAAAGGGAAGCTTGCTCCCTTCCATCACTGTTCCGCTACGAAGGGTAGTCCTGAATTTACAGGATTTACATTCATATTGTGTTAGTGTCTGTTGCCAATAATGGTCTTTACAGCCACATTTCTTACATACTACACCCTGCTGATCCCGTATCGCCTTGAATTTCCGAATACAGGTCTCTTCGTCCGGATATTGAAGAAAAAAATCTGATAGTTTCATAATGCTAATTTACTAATTTATTTAGTATTACGGATAGTCATTATTAGTTATTTTCTCGATAGCCTTTTTTGAAAATTATGAATCCTTCCAAGAATTCAAAGGTGAAATAACTTTCCTTTCTATACTTTATTTATTCGACTAAATTAATCGAAGATGTTCTTATTAGAAGTTAGAATAAAAATCAAACCTATTTACTTGTAAAATAGCTTTTTTGGCTACAACATTCTGACTTTTGGCTACATCTGTTCTAAAATAGCTTTGCAGATTTGTACAAACAAAAAAGCAAAAATATGAAAATCATAGTAACAGGTTCTTTAGGGCACATCAGCAAACCGCTTGTAACAAATTTGATTGCAAAAGGACATGAAGTAACGGTTGTTAGCAGTAAAGCTGGCCGGCAAAAAGATATTGAAGCCCTTGGAGCAATAGCTGCAATTGGAACGATTGACGATGCAGGGTTTCTAACAAAAACATTCACAGGTGCAGACATCGTTTATTTAATGGAACCACCTGCTAATTTCTTTGACCACAATACAGACATGGCAGCATATTGGATGAACATAGCAAAAAGTTATGTACAAGCTGTTAGAGAATCTGGTGTGACAAAATTGATACACCTAAGCAGTATTGGTGGTCATACCACAGAGGGTGTGGGGATGTTGGCAACGCACCATTTAGTAGAAAACATATTAGGAGCGTTGCCAATAACCGTTTCTATTAAAACTATGCGGCCGGTAGGTTTCTACTACAATATGTTAGCTTTTATCCCCACAATAAAAAATGCACATTCCATTATTCAAAACTATGGTGGCGATGAAAAAGAGCCCTGGGTTTCGCCTTTGGACATTGCAGAAGTTATTGCCGAAGAAATTGAAAAACCTTTTCTGGGAAGAACAGTTCATTACATTGCAAGTGATGAAGTTTCTCCAAATGAAGTAGCACAAGTTTTAGGCCGGGCAATAGGGAAACCTGATTTGAAGTGGCTGGCAATTTCTGATGAGCAGTTTATGAATAATTTACTACACATTGGTTTCCATCCTCAAGCTGCAAAAGGTTTGACCGCCATGAATGCTGGCAGAAGGAACAAGCTGTATGATGACTACAAGCAAAATAAACCCGCATTAGGAAAAGTAAAATTGACGGATTTTGCCAACGAATTTACAGTAGCCTATCATTCTTAATCATTGCTGTCCGATAAAAAACAAGGAGTAAATAAAAATAGTGTTTTGTAGATGTTTAGCCTATATTTTGGCATGATATTTAAAGAGACCCTCCCTACCTACCCATCAAAAAGAAGAGATTGAGAGGCTATTTTAGGCTGATATTTTAAGCGCCACTCTTTTTCTGTTTTTTCAATTAAATCGGTTAGTTTATGATAGCTAAAGAGATGTTGTCTGGCAAAACTAACCAGGTTAGAAAACGATATTTTTTGTTTGATTCCTTTTCTGATTACGGTAAAAAGCAGGTTTGCGATCAGGGTGCACCATATCTGTATTTTAATAGCGTTCTCATTATCTCCCAGAAAGTACTTGAGCGGGAAGTTTTGCTTCAATTGTTTAAAGAGCAGTTCGATCTGCCAGCGTAATCTGTATAATTGGCCGATTTCCTGGGTCGACATATCAAAAATATTGGTTAAAAACTGCAATAACCGTTTCTTATCTTCATCATAGTATACCACACGCCGTAATATTAAAGTCTGATCTTTTTTCTGTTCGTCTTTATATCGGATGCTGATTTTTTCGTCCTTTATATAGTTTGCAGGGCAATCTTCCGGTATATCCAAATCTTCCAAACCCTGATAAACAGCATTGTCTTTGAGTCGTGTCACAAAATGGATACCTGCCTTTGTCCATATTGCATATTGGAGATAATCCACATAAGCTCGGTCAAAGACGGCAATCTGATGGGGCTGCAGGTTTAGTTTAGATAAAAAAGTATGGTCATGCGCTGCCGCTTCACTAAAATGGATCAATTGGGGCACCTGTTCATAGGCGTTCAGCATCGTGTGTACCTTGATTCCGCCTTTGCTTTTCCCACCCAAAGGCTTACGCCCCACACATTTCATGATGGCCTTGAACAGGCTGATGGTGGTGCTGTCAACCAAAAAGATTCGCTTAAGCAATGCTTTATCTTTCTCGCTGTCCGATAAAAGTTCCTGATAACGCTGATACAACTTCTGATATAACAGACCGAAAAAAGATTCACTTCGGTTGAGGTTGGCATCGCTCAAAGTACTGCGGGGCGGGGCGTAATTAAGCCCTAAATGATTCAACTTGTCGCCATAAGCGGCGATGCCTTGAGTTACTTCCCTTAAAGAGGTGCAATTATTCATGATGCAATAAAGCATACTGATGAGGTGCTCCCATGATTTACATCGTTTACAGTAACGGTCTGCACCCTGTTGTTTTACCAATGTGCTGAAACTTGAACGACTAATCATTCCTGTAATCTGAGCAAACACTGGCTGTCCGGAGAATTTTGTACTTTTGAGCATACTTGAAAAGTGTGGTAACTCTAAAGTATGAAAACGGAACGGGATTTAATGTCCCGCCCGTCTTTTTTCGGACAACAATGTTTTCAAATATCTCTTGTCCTTGGTAATAACATAAGTATCCCAATAAATAATGAGGCAACAGACCACCTTTTAAAGTAATTTCTTTCTGAAATGGGAAAAAACTTTTTTCATACACAGGTAAGCCCAAAACATCCATGTCAACTTTTTTTCTTAATATTTGCGAATTCGGTGCAGCTAAAATTCCCTCGTATCCATTTGGTAGCCAACCAAAAAGAATTAATGGGTTACTACTTCCCTCGTTTTCCTTCCCCCAAGCAAATTTATGAGCTTGAGAAAAGTTGGAAGTTGTACTAAGCAGAAATGATGAGGCGTAGTACTCACTTTTGCTAACATGATGCAAAAGTGCCAGATAATAATCTCTTATAATTATTTTTTTATTTGTATTAATTCTATCGATTATGTCAGTAAATACTTGTTCATTTGATCGCGCTTGAAAAAATCGCGTTACCCTTTCTTCTGTTTTACGAAAGTGCCCTAATGCCGTTCTTATTGTGCCAAATTGAAATTCTCTACTAAGTAGATTGCTAAGCATTCGAAATATGAGTCGAAACTCATTGTTCCCCGTTTCTGCAATGTCAATATCATTTATGCCCGGAAGACCTGAGCCAAGATACATTTGTGCCTTTGCCCCAATTATAAAAAGGGAGTGAGAAAATTCCTCTCGTAAATTATTGTCTCCGACCCCATAAAGCTGTTGAAGCTTGTCTCGTTTATCCCCTCGATATATAAACTTATAATTGTTTTTATATATCTTATTGATGCAATTGAAAAAATGTTCCTTTTGAGAATTAGATAAATCTTTTCCGTTCACTTTCAAGAAGTATGCATAGTAATTTGGTACTATATCAGGTTTCATATTCCTATCGATTTAAATCGTATGCTTCAGAGAGAAATATATTGAGGTCAATAAACATCTCATCTAAACTATTATAGACCTGCTCACAGGTATTTGCGTAATTATTTGAAACAGAATTGGACTCTACATTCAAATCCTTTAATGCTGCGTGAAACTTTGATTTTGAATCTCCCGATTTATGAGCATCTAATTGCCTTATATTGTTTAAAGCGAATAACGCTGATAAAAATTTGAATTCTTTCAGTTCTTTAATCCTTTCAATGATAGTTTCTTTATTGTTCGCTGGATCTAAACCGGTTATCCGCGCTACATGCAAATACTTGAGAATTAGTTCAAGAAGCCTTAGACTTCTAAAATCTTTAGTCTCTACTTTTGAGAAGCCCAAATGATCAACTATTTTTCGTAGTGATTTTTCTTTGAAATTTTCAGCTAACAATATGTATAGTCTTTTACAACGTGAAATAAATTGCTCCTTGGAGAAGGATTTTAAATTCAGATGATGGGCGATAGGTTTATAATCTGGGAAGTCCGACCATCCAGTATACTCTATCCGTTCTTCGTCTATAGTAATAATGTCCAATGCAGAAAAGTCAAAACTAAAAAGGTGATTCATGAGCTTTTTCAGCAATATTTTCTCCTTCTATAACTTCGGAAGGGTGTATCGAAAATTTATTCCAGTAATCAATTACTTCGTAACTATTTCCCTCATATAATTTCTTTATCTCGATCTTAATAGCATTTCGCCCAATGCGTTCGCAATATGTTACACTCCATTGGTTTCCATAGCTGACACTTCCTGATTTTGGATATACTTCGTAATCGTCATCACTTTCATATTTAGATAATACTTCATCAGATACATAGATATATTCAAACGGCATCTCATGTCTTGCCCTCCATTCTGTTACTAAATTCTCTATTCCTTCCAATGATGGCCTGTAGAGATTTCCTGTTTCACTTTAGGGTAATTTCCATTTTCAAATAGCACGTTATAACCGTTAATTTCAACATTAGCAGTATTTTCCTTATGATTATATTTCCGGATTCTTATTTCATATCGCTTAAATTCTTCAATGTAGAACTCATTACCATTAAGTAGTTCAAGAACGTCTTTGTCAAGATTGATTTCTTTTTTAACCGTAAAAACTTGTACGGCAACCTTTTTTCTTAGGTATAAATAATCTTCTAAGTAGTCCTTCCTAATTTTGACATAAGCCTCGGAATGCATTGGAAATTTATATTCCGATAAAGGTTTATTCTGAACTACTTCATATTGAGGTTTTGATAAATCATCCCAGTATATTTTATCGCTTAATAATCTTGGTGACAATTGAAAAGTACTTAAGAATCCTTGGTCTATATTTAATGTTGTATGATTTCCTGACTCCCATGACACTACCAACGGTTCAACTTTCTTTAACCCCAAATGCTTTGAGAGATATAGCCAGAAAGCCGGAGAATAGGTAAAATCCTTACTGTAATTTACTCCCGTACGATTCACAAATGGGTTAACGTGAGAAGCTTTTATTTTATTGATAAGATTAGGCGAAATTATCGCAGTATTTTTATCGATAGTTTCCTCTATTCCATGCTCATCTGTCGTACTAAGTTCAGCCACTGTTATATAACCATCATTAGATGTTTTAAAACTTAACGAATTGCCAATGAGTTTCGCGATTAATTTCTCCTTATCTATCATTATTTATTTTGATTATTTAAATTAACTCTTTCAGAAAGTTGCGAGGAGCCAAACTGGCCATGTACGTCTTCAATAAATCCCCACTTAAAAAGCGAGTTATTTAAGTATAGATGATTTCGCCGGATTTCATCTATGCATCCCCGGATAATAGTTTGGTTAGGATAGTTTTCAAAAAAACTTTCCCATAAGTCAAGAGTTGGCAAAAAATCGTATAAATAGCGACATTGATCGAAAACAAAAACATTCGAATACATCCATGTATCTTTTGCTTTGTATTTTAGTCCAATAGTTTTACCTGCATGGGCAATATAGGGATGCCCATAAATTCCCATCAACAACTCAATTAGCAAGTTTTTCATTGGTATGTCGCAGGTCAGATTCATGTATCTATCAAAAAAATCAAGTTTAGTGATAGTGTCTTTTAACTTTTCTCCGCAGATATTGTGGATAAATGTTTTGAAACCTGTATCTGCTTCTTCGAAACGCTTTAATAAACTACCGATATATAGGGCATCCTCTATTGTCATCTTCTTTCGAGTACTGTCGATAAATCGTCTTAAAGTATGATCTTTTGACAAATTTTCGTTTATTAATCTAGCCCAATTTAGTAGCGGATAGGCATCAATAGCCAATAAATAATGTTGTATTTCATCAATTAATTCCTTTGTCGTTTTTGCATTAATTTTGTGTGTTTTAATAGCTTTCAATTCTTTTTGGAGTGACTGTTCGTTAAGTAGATGGTTACTTTGAACAGACCCTAGCGACGACAATTGCCACATCGGAATTATTTCTGACGCTATTGTAGGGATGAAATGGGTTAAAAATGTATCATAATAAGAATCTAAATGCTGATTTATAAAATTACTATAACTTGAAAATGCTCCTGATTTCTCTAATGCACCCATTCCAAATTGGTCGTCTTCTGGGGGAACTTCATAAAATTCTTTTGTTGCAAACCACGTAGCTAATATATCACCCCAATTATAGTTATCTCCTGGTTCTGCAAAATTCGTGATCAAAGCAGATAATCCAGTAAGCCTTTTATTAAGAAAGAGCTGTTTAATTATTTCTAAAGGAGATTGTTGTGGCGAAAGAATTGGAGTGCAGGCGTCAAAATATACGATGTCGAATTCATGATTGGTTAACTCGAAAAATTCCGCCAACGACCCTCTATGGATTTTAATTTGGATATTAGCCTCAATCAAAGATTGCATAGCTTGCTCATATACCTTCTTATCTGATTCAATTGCCCAAATATTTTTTATGCTGATTCCGTTATTACAAAGGATATCTATATCATTATATGGCTCTGGACCTGAAAGATATAATACTTTTAATTCACTTGCTAGTTTGGGTTTACATTTGCTTTCATAGAACTCAAGCCAGCTATTTTTGCCTCCGAAGAAAAGCCAATTATACTCATTGATGAATTCAAAATTTTTGCTTCCAAGAAATCTGAAAAATAATGAATTAAAGTGATCTGTTATTTTTATAAAGTGTTCTTTGGAAACTAGAAAACTATCCGTTCTCTCACTTGTGAGTGTTTGGATTGCATGTTTTACTAGTTTTTCACGAGCTTCATTTTTAACATTTTGGTTATAGGTTTGCATTGTGACAGGAAATTATATTCATTATTGGACAGAATTTAATTTTAGAATGGGATTTTAATTAGGCATTCAGTATCCGAAATTTACCTTCAAAAATTCTCTTATAACTTGCCTTGCCATTCCGACATATTGTTCTTCGAGATTTAAAAAACTTTTGGGAAGCATCATATCAATCAACATACCTCTATTTAAATTTATACATGTTAGAAATTTTTGCCAAAATTTTCATTCAACAACGCTTCCAATTCTCTTTTAACTATATCAAAATCTGGAAGTGTATCTCTTTTGATTTGATGTCCAAGGCTATTTCGCCATGCTAGCTTTACCACCCGTTCGCTTATAGGATTGATTAACTGTTCTATTCCAGTAAATTCTATGTTTTTATATTTCATTTTTTCATGGAACGCCACTATTATTTTGTTCCAGTCTAGACCAGTGATATTGTTTGATAAGTACCATATATCATAGTAATCCCGTGGTGCAGTGTATGACCGTTGTATTAATGCTCTGATTTTCTCTGATAAAACTTCTTCTATTGCATAACAAGGAATGGATGTATCTATTAGTAAGTTATCTGAGTACGGATGAAATAGTCTTCTTTGAATAGGCTCAAAGATCATCTTCTCGTATAGTATTATTTCAATCTTGATTTTGGTCTGCCATCTTTCCACTGGCGGAGGTGCCTCATTTTTTGAATGATCGGCTCCCCAATATTTTACTATTGCTTCGAACCCTACGTGTTTGTCCTGAAATTTTATTGGTTTCAGTGACACTATATGCGTCTGAATTTCTGCATGTGCAGTTACTTTTTTACAAATATCTACTAGGTTCTTTTCAGTGAAGTCGAAACTTTCATTTGTCGATGTAAAATCTAGGTCTTCAGAAAATCGATAATCATTAAACCAACATTTTCTTAAGCAAGTACCTCCTTTGAATATCAGATTATCTCTAATTTCTGGAACAGTGTACATTGCAGCAATAAAATGTCCTAGCACCCAATCTTTATCGATTACCGTTTTTGCTACGCCCACTTGCTCAGCTATATCCGAAACTTCTTTTTGAAAGATCATTAATATTGTTTATTTATAATGCCTAATATGTCTTCTTCAGTAATATTCAACCTCAGTTTCCAACGATTGATAAATTCTCCTTCCTCTTCACCTGATGGATCAAAAAGATTATATTTTTCGTTGGTCTGTTTTTCTGCATACTGAATAAAATCAGTCAACTCTTTTTTCTCAAACAAGGAAGCGAGGTATCCCATACGCTTTGTTGCTGCGATATTGTGGATAGCTTCACATGCAGCAATCATTTTTCTGCTATCAATAGAAGCTTCGTTAAAAGCTCTGATCAATTCTGCATATCCACCTGAATACTGCGGTAGGTCAAAGCAATCTGCAATAGTTTTTTCAATTGTTGTTATACGGTATTTATGATTTCCATATCCCTCTTCTTTAATTTCAGCCTGTTTCGATGAGGTAACTTTGATAAACTTATAATAGACCCCAAATACAGTTTTGTCTTTTTTAGCTTTGCTTGTCTGGACAAATACGGAGTTTGGAAATTGTTCCGTAAGTCCATGTTTATGTAAAGCCGACCAATATGAAATCACACCGTCCGAGACCAAAAATGAACCAATAACATTTTCGTCCCTAAAATTATATTTACAATACCTTCCTCTTTCAATCCTTGAAAAGATTCGTTTGTGAACAAGATTTTCGATTAACTCATTAACGTTATCCACTTTATCACCAAGTTGAGCTTTTACTTCTTCTAGTGTGAATATATCCAACTCATAATCATCCAGCATGAGCATAAAGTCTATTTGCTTTTGAGTAAGATTCTCCGATATATATGTGCTTCTCGCCATTACCTTTTGTTTCGTTTAAAACCCGACTTAATGGGGTTTATATCTACTTAAAAGGTAAAGATATGATTTTTTTCAAAAATGGACAAGACTAGCTTATCATTTCCTCACCACCAAATGGCTCAACCCAGGATCATTCAGCATCCGCTCCATTTCCGATTGAATAATATCCTGTATATCCTGTTTTATTTGCAGATAGTTCCGCTGCACCATAGTATTGTCTAGCTTATGTATTACTTCAATATCTTCAAACTCGCCTGGCATTGAACCGCTGACTAAAAGATTCTAAGTCTTCCACTCCATATTTATCCCAACTTACTCCTTAAAATCTCCATGTCATCACTTATTTTATGATCTAAAACTTTAGCGTAAATCTGCGTTGTCTTTATACTAGAATGCCCCATCATCTTCGCTACTGTTTCTATTGGAACTCCATTATTAAGAGTCACCGTTGTGGCGAAAGTATGTCGGGCAATATGGAAGGTCAACAGCTTATCAATTCCGCACACATCCGCAATTTCTTTTAAATAAGCATTCATTTTTTGATTGCTGATGACGGGAAGTAATAAATCATCTGCGATACATTGTGGATGTTCTTCATATTTCTTAATAATCCCCAAAGCTGTTTGAAGCAATGGGATTCTTGAAAGGCTATCTGTCTTCTGCCTGTGAGTATAAATCCATAATTTTCCATCGATTCCTTTTTCTATTTCAGAGCGTTTCAGTTTTTTAACATCCACATAAGCAAGACCAGTATAACAACTGAATAAAAAGCTATCCCTCACCTGATCCAATCTTTCAATAGAAAATTGTTTCTTGGCAATCTTTGCCAAGTCTTCTTTAGTTAAAACAATTCGATGAACTTTGGTTGTTTTAGATTTGTAGTTTATGTAAGGATCTAACAGTTAGCCACCCGTTCCCTAAACAGATACGGACAATCTTCCCTAAATTCTTAATATACTTTGATAGCCGAATTGTTTGCACAATTCCGGACGCTCCTTAAGATAATACTCAAATTCGTTCAGAAACTCAAAATTGATTTTGCTTACCGGAATGATCGGAGAATGTTATATTTCCAGTCCATAAAGTCACGCGTATGCATTAATGCAGTCTCATACCGTTGGAGAGTGCTTTTTTCAAACTCCTTCCCAACTAGACATTTCATTTTAAGGTTATGATCTTCAAATACGGATAGTAATGTTCTAACTTTTTCAGCTTTGCCTATAAAACGATTTTTAATCGTTTCAACCGTAATGTTTTCATTGGTTTCGGACATCTTGCGATGCAATTCAAAGAATTTAAACTGGACATCATCCAAAAAAGCGTTTAAAGTTTTTGAAATTGGTTTTGATCCTGTGGCTCTCCCATTTACCGGGTCCCATCTGTCAGGAGCACATTTCCTGCCTACTGCAAGTTCTGTTCGTTTGCCATCAACGGTAACACGTAAATAAATAGGCATTTCACCTGATACATAGTTTTTTGGCTTTCTCAGGGCGAAAAGCAAAGAGAGGGTAGTTCTCATAACTTTTGATTAATTAAAGTAAACAAATTTTGTTAATTAATCACTAGGAATCAAGATGTTTAATAGCCTGAACATATTGTTATTCAGTAATTTACAGGTAATAATTCGGGAGTTCTTTTTCTAAACCTTATATTGACTCCCGAATTACTCACATTTTATATGAAAAAAATTGAATAATTTGGTATGTCAGTAAAAAGAAAAAACCCCTCAGATGGCGTCATCTGAGGGGTTTTAACTGTTTTTGATACTGAAAAAGCGGAATGGACGGGACTCGAACCCGCGACCTCCTGCGTGACAGGCAGGCATTCTAACCAGCTGAACTACCACTCCGTTGGTTTTGTTTTGAAACGATAATTCCTCAAGCGACCTTCCCGATGTTTCAATCGGGACATTCTAACCAGCTGAACTACCACTCCGTTTCTCCCTTCCTTGCGGTTAGGGAGTGCAAATATAGACAAAAGCCTTTAACTCCAAAATATATTTTTAAATATTATGCAATTGATCCTTCTTTTAGTTTTTCTGCGTTCTCTGCAAATTGAAGTGCTTCTAAAATCTCCTGAATATCACCGTTCATTACTGCAGGCAAATTATAAAGTGTTAAACCTATACGATGCTCGGTTACACGCCCTTGCGGATAATTATAAGTTCTGATTTTAGCTGAACGGTCACCTGTAGAAACCATGGTTTTACGCTTACTTGCAATGGCTTCATTATGTTTGGCTAGCTCTCTTTCATACAATTTACTGCGCAACATTTCCATTGCCCGCTCTCTGTTTCCCAACTGTGAACGCTCAATCTGGCAGACCACCACAATTCCAGACGGCCTGTGCGTCAATTGAACCTTAGTTTCCACCTTATTCACATTTTGTCCACCGGCACCCCCCGATCTCGAAGTTTGCAAATCAACATCAGCTGGATTGATGTAAACATCCACATCTTCAGCCTCCGGCAAAACCGCCACTGAAGCCGCAGAGGTATGTACCCTCCCTTGTGTCTCCGTTTCGGGGACACGCTGTACACGATGTACCCCTGATTCATATTTTAATACCCCATAAACGTCTTCTCCCAGCACTTTAAATATCACTTCCTTATATCCTCCATTCGTTCCTTCAGTCACTTCCAAAGTCTCAGTTCTCCAGCCCCTGCCTTCACAATAACGAACATACATCCTGTACAGGTCACCAGCGAAAATAGCCGCTTCATCTCCGCCTGTACCTCCTCTGATCTCTACTATCGCATCTTTTTCATCACCTTCTTCTTTCGGGATCAGCATTAAACGAATCTTCGCCTCCATCTCCTCTTTCTCGGGAATCAATTGATCCACCTCCTCTTTTGCCATTTCACGCAATTCTGCATCCTTTTCGCTGGCTAATATTTCTTTGCTAGCTTCAATGTTGCTGACGATGTTCTTATACTTGTAATACTCCTCCACAACCAATCCCAGATCCTTATATTCTTTGCTCAATTGAGCAAAACGCTTCCTATCCTGCGTCACATCCGGACTGCTCAGTTCAATCTCCACATCATCATGACGTTGCTTAATCGCTTCTAATTTCTCTAACATACTTATTTGAAAATGTGCCGACAACAGACCGGCAAGTTCTGCGTTCAGTGGCTTTTAGTTGAAGTCGCACTGCTGCAATCTTTTTCTTTCACAGCTTCAAAGTTAAATCTTTTTCATTTAAAACCACCAGCCGATTAAGCCACAAAATAGCATTTTCAGGGTAATGATAGTTGTTTTACTCAGATCACCCTGCTGAACAATCTGTAATAGATGGTACTTTCTTTCTCTTCACTCGAAGAGAGCCGTTTACTAAAAATGCCAACATCGAAATCATCTATAGCAGGAGATGGGTTAAATTAAATGATTTCATTGTTGGAATTAAAATCTATCAACTTCGTCTCGGAGCCATCGAAAACGGCATAAACGGCATAATTAACCCATTCCCCGAGATTGTAATAAGTTGTTTTTGCATCCAAATCAATAACGACAGGGAAATGTCGGTGTCCCATGATGATGAAATCCAAATCTCCATATTTTCGTTTCAGTTCGGGATAGAGACTTCGTATCCAATATTCTGAACGTTCGATTTGACTGGATCTGTCTTTTTTTAGACCAACTATACGGCTTTTGCTGCTCCAGTAATTAGCGATTCCCATCCCAAAATTGGGATGCAAGCGAGCGAATAACCATTGACAAAACCGGCTTCTGAAGAAATTCTTCAACAATTTATAACCCACATCTCCGTTTCCCAAT
The DNA here is from genome assembly GCA_965218985.1 of Pelobium sp. Lineage (GTDB taxonomy): Bacteria > Bacteroidota > Bacteroidia > Sphingobacteriales > Sphingobacteriaceae > Pseudopedobacter. Next base: position 1,937,233 of record CBDCMP010000007.1, on the reverse strand, counting down.
CCGTCACCATGATGGAGAAAAAATCTTTTTCCATTCAGTTCCAAAATCAATTCATCACTGATGATCCTGGCGCCTAATTCCTTTTCAAAATAATCGAAAGCCCACATATCATGGTTCCCTTTAAAGAAATGGATTTTTGTGCCTGCGTCGCTTAGTTCTGCCAGCTTTCCCTGCAAACGAATGAAACCTTTTGGAACGACTGTTTTATATTCAAACCAGAAATCAAAAACATCCCCCATTAAAAAAACTGCTGCGGCATCTTCTTTAATAAAGTCAAGCCAACTTACTAATTTGCGCTCCCGATCTTTGCTCATTTCGTAGGAAGGAGCCCCTAAATGAAAATCCGAGGCGAAGTAATATTTTGTTTTATTCAAAGTTCTAAATTAAAAGATAAAATTATCAAATTATTTTACAAGGCAGTTATTTTGTAAGTGATCTTTATTTAATCCGACTACGTTAATGAATTAAAAAACAAAATAAATGAAAAGGATTTTATTGACTTCCATTGTAGCTTTTGCAGCAGCGGTAGGCTGCATGAGTTTTTCAAAAGATAATAATAACCAAGCGATTGGTACCGCTGCAGACGGCGGAAAAGGTTTTGCAGTGATAGAACTATATACCTCGGAAGGATGTTCCAGTTGTCCGCCCGCCGACCGGTTTTTAAAGCAAATAAGAGATGATTATAAAGGGCAGCAGGTTTATGTTTTGGCTTACCACGTGGATTACTGGAACCGTTTAGGTTGGAAAGACCGTTTCAGCGATCATCGTTTTTCAGAAAGGCAATCCACTTATGCCAATAATTTTAGAAGCAACCAGGTATACACACCACAGGCTGTGGTAAATGGGAGAGACGAAATGGTGGGTTCAGCAGCCGGGAAGTTGAAAAATGCCATCACTAAATATTTAGGGAAAAATGAAGATATTAAGTTTTCGGGTCAAATTGGCAGTACTTCAGAAACTCATGTGAATTTGATTTATAACTTACCAGTGAATGCAAAGAATAAAGATTTGGTGGTAAATTTGATCGAAAAGGATGTGAGCACCAATGTGAAAGCAGGCGAGAATGGTGGAAAAGTTTTGCCTCATGCTAATGTAGTGAGATTTTATCAGGTGGTTGAGATTAAAAGCACCACTCAGCAGGTCAGGATTGATTTACCAAAAGGATTCAAAAAAGAGGATTACGGGGTAATTTCTTTCATGCAGGAGAAAAACCAGGGTAAGATTTTGGGTGTGGCAAAGACAGAGATTCAAAGCCTAGAATAGTTTCAATCGTAATGAAATCTGCATTTTGCGACGGGAACCTTCTTCTCTTTCAATTTGTAAATTAAACGATGTTCATCATTTATCTTCTAGACCAAAACCCTTTATTTCTAAATTTTAGAGGCTCTCCAATTCCTGTAAAAGGAGTTAGAGAAGTGTCCTTTAATAAATCATTTATTCTTGCCCATAATTTCTTATCTGTTTTCTGCCAATAGAGATCATCCTCCAAAGATCCTTCCACCAAAACAAATTTCGTTGTTCTATCAATTCTTTTTGAAACGAGGTTCCGTTTTCAGCTTATCAATTGCAGAATCCAGTCTTTTTCCATGGATGGTTGGACTCCACTCATGATTAGTGGCCAGCAGAGGATTATACTCTTTTAAGGACATGATCACCACTCCATTATCCTTACCGCGTTTTGATGATAAACGTTTCAAAGTTTTTAGAAACTTTGTCAAAATAAATTTAATGTCTTTCTAAAATCTGATAGGGTCGTGCTCAATATGTCGTAAGTTTTGATGTACATTTAAATTGAAAGTTTCATTTTGAAAACGTAAAAAGAATTACATACTCTCACATTAGAAATTCCGCCATCCTTTCCCACCTTTCAAACTAAATCACCCACATATTGTATCTTTGCATATAGAAGGAATTATAGATGCCGAGAAATAAATTTTTTGATACCGAAGAAAAGCCTGAAAGAGCCGTTTTGGTGGGATTGATCACTGCACACCAAACAGAGGAACAGGAAAAAGAATATTTGGATGAACTCGCTTTTTTAGTGGAGACCGCTGGCGGAATCACTGATAAAGTTTTTACCCAAAAGATGCAAAAACCAGAGCGAGCCACTTTCGTGGGAACTGGTAAACTGGAAGAGATTCAGGCTTATGTGAAGACCGAGGAGATGGATTTGGTGGTTTTTGACGATGAGCTTTCACCTATGCAATTGCGTAACATCGAGAAAGAATTACAAGTGAAGGTGTTGGATAGAAGTAATTTGATTTTAGACATCTTTGCTCGTAGGGCCCAAACAGCGCAAGCCAAAACCCAAGTGGAGCTCGCACAATTGCAATATTTATTACCACGCTTAACGCGGATGTGGACTCACTTAGAGCGTCAAAAAGGGGGGATTGGGATGCGTGGGCCTGGTGAAACACAAATTGAGAGTGACCGCAGGATGATTAAGGAGAAAATCTCTATCCTTAAAGATAAATTAAAACTTATCGACAAGCAAAACGAAACACAGCGCAAAAACCGTAAAGAGATGGTACGTGTGGCTTTGGTGGGTTATACCAACGTGGGTAAATCAACCATCATGAACCTCCTCTCCAAATCCGAGGTTTTTGCAGAGAATAAATTGTTCGCCACTTTAGATACCACCGTTAGAAAGATGGTACTCGAAAATGTTCCTTTTTTACTTTCGGACACTGTAGGTTTCATTCGCAAATTACCTCATCATCTGGTGGAATGTTTTAAATCCACTTTAGATGAGGTTCGCGAGGCAGATATTTTGATTCATGTGGTGGACATCTCTCACCCTAATTTTGAAGATCACATCCGCACCGTTAATGAGACTTTAAAAGAGTTGGGAGCCATTGATAAGGAGATGATCACCGTTTTCAATAAAATTGATGATTACAAACCCATTGATTTTGATAAAGACTGGGGTTTTGATGAAGAGGAAAAACCTAAGATGACTTTAGCCGATTTTAAGAACAGCTGGATGGCCAAACACAACAATCCGGCAGTTTTCATCTCGGCAACAGAGAAAGAGAATATTGACGAGTTCAGGGAGCGCATTTACGAGAGCGTAAAAGCAGTAAACCAGGAGATCTATCCTTTCAATAATTTTTTATATTAGCAGGTGATAAGTTGTAGGTACAAAGTTTTAAGTTGGGGGAAATATTCATCGATGCTGCAACTTAAAACCCGCGACTTAAAACCTAACACTTAAACTACAAACATGGAATCTAAAAGACAACAAAAATTCGCGAGAGTGATACAGAAAGATTTAGGAGAACTATTTCAGAGAGAAGGAAACAATTTGTTGCCCAACACCATGATCACTGTCACTAAAGTGCGCACCACTCCTGATTTAGGGATTGTCCGTGTTTTCTTGAGTTTTTTCAATTCTCCAAATAATCAGCTGGCTTTAAACACCATTAAGGCTCATTCTTCCGAGATTAGATATCATCTCGGAAAGCGTATTAAAGACCAGGTGAGAGGCGTTCCGCAATTGGAATTTTTTGTTGATGACACCCATGAGTACGTGGATAGAATGGATAAAATTTTCACAAAGATCCATAAAGATGACGAACCGGAGAGCTGATAAAACCATTATGAGCATGCCGCCCGCAAACAGTGTGGCATGTTTTCTTCGTTTTAGGCGCAACATCACGTGATGTTTATAACCCCAATTACCTGATGGCGACTTGATGAATCCAGCAGAACATATCAACAGTTTAATTAAAAAACACCGACAGGATTTTGGAAAAGTGGTGGATTTTAATCCTCGACAGGATAAAATCGTTTCATTGGATTTTACAGCGGATAACCCTGATTTAACGGCAACTATCATTAATGACATCCAGCTTTTCTGTGATTATATTGACGAGAAACTGGCCGCTGCCGATGCAAAATTTGGCGTGGGAGGTTATATGGAATATCGCTCCGTTTATGCCAGAAGTCGACATTTTGACACAGAAGGAGAACCCCGGCGATTGCATTTAGGAGTGGATATATGGGGATCGGCTTTAACACCCGTTTACGCTTTCTTTGATGCTAAAGTTCACAGCTTTGCTTTTAATGATCATTTTGGAGATTATGGAGCCACCATCATTTTAGAACACGACTTGGAAAATTCCCGGTTCTATAGCCTTTACGGTCACCTCAGTTTAGAAAGTGTGGTTGATTTAAAGAAAGGCCAATACCTCAATAAAGGAAGCCATTTCTGTGATTTCGGAATTCCAGAAGAGAATGGGCACTGGCCACCGCACCTGCATTTTCAATTGATGTGCACGATGGAAGGCTTGGAAGGAGATTATCCGGGGGTGGGTAAACTCTCTGAAAAAAAAATCTGGCTTAAGAAAATCCCCGATGCCAATTTGCTATTAAATTGGACTGATTAACACCTTTTTAGCTACTTAAACGTTAAGACGATATGGTTATACTCTTCATAAAACTTTGGTTATTTGCTTTTACAGGCTTGTTTCAGGCAGACCAACCTACTTTCAAAGGTGGCAACGAAGCTTTGAACAGCTTTATCTCCTCTAAAATAATTTATCCAAATTTTTCAAAAACAAATTGTGTTCAGGGAACCATACAAGTCTCTTTTCAATTGAATAAAAGTGGCGAAGTTTTCAATACGCATATTCAAAAAGGCCTTGGAGTTGATTTGGATGATGAAGCGCTTAGGTTAGTGAGATTAACAAGTGGAAAATGGGATATTCCAGACCATTATGACGAAAGCACCAAAATTGTGATTCCGGTAAATTTCTCCTTAAAGAATTACAATTGTAATGACCGCTCGCCTGACCAGATTAACCGGGCGATTGAAGTCTATAAAGCAAGATTAGCCTTACAAAACGCAGTGTTGAATTATTACAAAAACAAAGATCATGGTGTGGTGAATCAACAAAATGAAGCAGAGATTTTACAGTTAAAGGCCGAGTTGGGTTTCGATGATAAATTCATCAGTCAGAAATTAAAAGAGGCCAAACAAAAATTAAGACAAGGCGATAAGGAAGGTGCTTGTGAAAGCTTGTATTTTGTGAAATACATAGGCTCTGATGCCGCCGATGAGATGATTGCAGAAAATTGCAAATAGCTTATCTTCGCCTTTATGAAATGGGTTTTAAGATTTTTTGCCTTATTAGACTTAGCAGGCTTTATATTAATTTTCGACCAGGCGAAAATCCAATTTCAAACATTTTTGCTTTCAGAACCTTTAACCAGTTTACAGTTTTTCTCAAGAATTTTATTTTTGGCGCTATGGCTGAGTTTAATGGCCAGTGCTTTTTTTCTAAGCATCCCCAAAAAAACAGGGATCATCATTTATTATTTCCAATTAGCCTTCAGGTTGGTATTCTTTGTATTCTCTTTCGGGTTTATCACCTATTTAAGTTATCTCGTCAAATGGTCAAATTTACAAAGCTCCTTTATGGCCATTATTATTTTCGCAGAAATGTTGAGGGTTTATTTCAGTTATAAAATTAAAAAGGACTTATTCTAAATAGGGTGTACCAAAAAGATTATCCAGCAGGTGGATAAGGTTTCGTAGCTCTATAAATGTTAACGCCAGGCTGTAATAAATCAAAATCACAGGCTTGTTTTTAAAAAATCTTCCTTCAAATCTTTCAACTGTCTGATATAAATGTTATTATTGGTTTATAAACCTTAATTATAAATCATGGCAATTAATGAATACGTTCTGCAAGACAGAAGTGCCAACCCTGCTCCTTTAGGATTACTGGGTTTTGGAATGACCACCGTTCTTTTAAACATCCACAATGCTGGTTTCTTTGAAATGAATTCCGTGATATTTGCAATGGGCATTTTTTACGGAGGAATTGCTCAAATCATTGCTGGGATAATGGAATCTAAAAAGAATAACACTTTTGGTTTTACCGCATTTATTTCCTACGGTTTTTTTTGGCTCACTTTAGTGGGCTTACTAGTGATGCCGAAACTAGGTTGGGTGGCGGCAGCTTCCGAAACTGCAATGGCTTATTATTTAGCACTTTGGGGGGTGTTCACTTTATTCCTTTTTATTGGAACCTTTAAAATGAGCAGAGCTTTACAGGTCGTTTTTGGCACATTGGTGGTTTTATTCTTTATGTTAGCCTATGGTGATGCCTCAGGAAATGCACAAGTGAAAATTTATGCAGGCTATGAAGGCATTTTATGCGGTGCTTCTGCGATTTACGCCGGAATTGCCACTTTACTGAACGAAGTTTACGGAAGAGTAGTGATGCCAGTTGGCCCTGTCACTGCTTAAAATGCTATTTCAGCGGTTAATTTTTGAAATTAACCGCTTTGTATTTTTCTCCCCCTCTTATCTTCTGTTTTAATATTTTTGCAGAAAGATGTCAGCAGGAAAAGCCAGTTATGGTGTTTACCATAGCTTCTTTATTGATGCGCTTTATGGCCAGTAAAGTTTCTGATGTATATGGGAGACCTGTTCTGAAAGTTTCGCTGGTCATTTTATGTTTGGCACTTTGCTGTTTGGGCACCTGGCAAACAATAGCAGGCTTTTTAAGCGGGACGGTGATTTACGGGGTGGCCACCGGAATGTTGTCTCCGGCAATCTCTGCGTGGACGATTGACTTGAGTGACGATGATAAAAGAGGCTTGTCTGTCGCAACAATGTACATTGGTTTGGAGGCCGGAATAGGATTGGGAGCTTTTTTTTCAGGCTGGTTTTTTAAAGACATTACCACAAGGATTCCATATATTTTTTATGGGATGGGAGTGATGAATGCTTTGGCAGTGATGTATCTGTTTTTATATCGGACTAAAAAAGACATTCTTACATAAAGAAAAACCTTCCTGAGATACATCAGGAAAGTTCCACTTGGTTGCAACATAAAATTCTTAGAGTTTAATGGCTAAACCAGCTTGCCAAACCTGATTCTTGAACTGGGGAGTTTCTGAAGTGCCATCTTCATTGTTCTTCTGAAAATCCAAAGCATATCTGCCGGTGATTGCTATTCTCGGACTCACATCAATTCCTAAACCCAATGCTCCTCCTACAATGCTTTTCTTGAATTTATCTGCATCGTCTTCAATCGTGGTTTGTTCCGAGCTTCCAAAGGTACCGTCATATTTATTATTAGTTTTAGTAAGGAAAGAAACCTGCGGACCTAAATAAATATAGAAACCTTTTGCTGCCTCAACCTTTGCTAAAATTGGAATCTCAATCCAATTGGTGGTTTGTGTCAATGTTCCTTCTCCCAATATTCCTGTTCTTTCTGATTGATATCCTTTTTGGGAGAACATCAGTTCTGGCTGAAATGACAAGCGATCAACTATTGGAAGTGCTAAAAATACGCCGGCATGGTAACCCGTGTTATAATTAGTTTTGAAATTGGAATCATCTGTTTTAATGATGTTGCTAAAACTCAGGCCCCCTTTAATCCCAAAACTTATTCCCGATTGTGCGAAAGCTCCGCCTCCTGTTAAAAGGACGAAAGTTGCGATGATTAGTTTTTTCATTGTCTTTTTTTTGAAATTCCTAGAGAAAGAACTATGCCATTCAGTAATTCTTTTAAAGCTATTAGGAGAATAATCTTTGATTCAGCAGAGTTTCAGCAGAGTTAATAAGTAAAATATCTGTTCAAATTACATTAATAATCATTATAAACCGTTTATTTGTATAATCAAATAAAACAGGAAGTGTAGTTTATAAACTGCATTATTAGCTACAAATATGCTTTATATCATATTTCCAACCATCTATATCTTTATTAACCTGATCTTAATTCTCCTCATACGCTCCTTCATTAGGAAACGGGTAGACAACAACTTCATGGTATGGTCCTACAGTACCTCTATAGGTTTGGGTATCACTTTTATTTTAACAGTTCTCTTCATCACTATATTTGCAAAAGATATCATTGGCTATCGCTGACCATTTTATGAAAAAAACAATAGTACTATTGGCACTTTCTTCGTGCTTCACCGCTCATAAATTAAAGGCACAAACCCATATCCCTTTCGTTCAAACTTTAAATAGCCCTAACAGATGGGTTGATTCTGTGTTTAAAAATTTAAACCGGAATGAGAAGATCGCCCAGCTTTTTATGGTAAGGGCACATTCTAATTTAGGACAGCAATATGCTGATTCTGTTGGGAGAGTGATTAAAAAGGAACATTTGGGAGGAGTGGTTTTTTTCCAGGGAGGACCTGTAAGACAAGCTATCATCGTTAATCAATACCAAGCCTTGTCCAAAGTTCCGTTAATGATCGCTATGGACGGTGAATGGGGCCTGGGAATGAGATTAGACAGCACCATCAGCTATCCTTACCAAATGACTTTAGGTGCTATCCAGGATAATTCACTTCTTGATCAAATGGGAGAGCAGGTTGCCAAAGATTTTAAAAGATTAGGCATGCAAATCAATTTCGCTCCGGATATGGATGTAAATAATAATCCTAAAAATCCGGTAATAAATTACCGCTCTTTTGGTGATAATAAATACAATGTAGCACAGAAAGGAATCGCATATATGAAGGGGATGCAGGATAATGGGCTTTTTACCACTGCAAAACATTTTCCCGGTCACGGAGACACTGACGTGGACTCTCATTTAGATCTTCCGAAATTACCATTCTCTGCTGAAAGATTATATGATTTAGAGATGTTTCCCTTCAAACAGGCTTTTGCAGCTAATTTGAGTGGTGTGATGGTGGCTCACATGAGTATTCCTGCTTTAGATGACACTCCTCATCTGCCTTCCACACTTTCAAAACCGATTGTAACAGGAGTTTTAAAAGACAGCCTTGGTTTTAAAGGTCTGATTTTCTCTGATGCCATGGAAATGAAGGGGGTAATCAAATACTTCCCGAACGGAGAAGCTGATGTGAGGGGATTGATCGCAGGGATGGATGTGTTGGAGCTTTCTCAAAATACTGGAAGAGCGATTAAACTCATCAGAAAATCCATCAGAAAAAAGCGTTTAAGCTGGGGAGATATCGATCAGAAGGTTAAAAAAATTTTAGAAGCGAAGTACTGGATGGGATTGAACAATATTAAACCTGTTGACACTACTAACCTCATTAAAGATTTGAACAGACCTGCGGCCAAAACATTAAATCAGCAATTGACAGATGCTGCTGTGACTGTGCTAAAAGGAGCTGATTCATTTCCGTTGACCAATGATTTTGTACGCAAAACCGCCCTCATCAGCATCGGCCCAAAAATGCCGACTGTTTTCTCTGACGCCATTAAAAAAAATATTCCTAACACCACTCTTTTCATCCTTCCCAAGGATATCAGCCTGAAAGAAATGGAGGCTGTCAAGGACGAGTTGAAAAATTTCGATCAAATCGTCATGGCTATTCATGACACCAGAAGCCGCCCTGGAAGTGTCCTGGATTATAATGTCCCCTTAAAACTATTCATTGCTGATCTCTCAGCATTAAACTCTATTTCTGTTGTTTTCGCCAATCCGTATGCTGTGGCTGGCTTACCGGGGCTAGAGAAAAGTAAAGCTTTAGTTATAGGTTATCAGGATTCAACAGACATGGAGAATTCTGCAGCAAAAGTGATATTGGGTGCTTTAAAAGCGCAGGGGAAATTGCCAGTGACCATCAACGCTTTCTATAAATTTGGAGATGGTTTACAAATGAAATGATGGTTGAGCATTTTTTGCTTTTCATTGCTCTGGTCACCATTAGTGAGCAGACTTTTCGGGTGCCTAATCTCAGATGGTAAAAAACTTTCATAAAAAGAAATGACTGTTTTTCTAAATGCCTCTTGCCTAAGCCATTAGAGCTACATGCTCAGACAGAAATCTCCACTTTCTTAACTTTAATAACTTTTTAATAAAATAATTTGCAACGTTTAGTAAATTTTAACGTCAAATAAACCAAACCGTTAAATCAGAAGAGATGAAATTTATTTTACTTAGCCCATACTTCTTTTATTCTATTATTAACATCGGCCTGTCTTCTGATTAAAACTTAAAAGAAAAAAGAACCACTCCCACTCCCAAAACAAAGGTATCCTACACGAAGTATATGGATTAAACGCAAAAATAGTATCTCCCATGAATTAACCCATGTACTCAAGATGACATATTTAGGTAAAAGTTCTTTACTCTCTCAATCATCTGCAGTTGAGAAAGAAAAGTTAGTTAAAAGTGTTAATGCAGATGAGCGCCCCGGAACGTGGGGCGTTCTTTTTTATCTGGGGAGCTTAAATAAAACTCCTAATGCCAAGCTTTGACTATACTGAATGTCTCCGCTATAATCATCATCGTACAAGGCAGTAGCCGCAACCGTTACATTAATAAGTTTATTTACCTTTGCAGTGATCGTCACATCCAATCTTTGATCAATATTATTGATTTTCTCGTAACTTGCAAATAATAAATACCTTGATTTTAGATTAAGGTTATTCATGATGTCTTTATCAAAATTCGCCACTGCCTGAAAGGCCAACTCATTTCTAAAAGTCTTACCAATGGGTACACCAAAATTTTTAGGATTATTTCTATAGAGGGTGGTATCCAGCATAAAAGTTTGCCGGGCAGTACCGGTACCCAATCTTAAGCTAAAATATTTAACCGGCTTATATTCAAAACCTACAGATTCTGTGATATAACCAGGGGCCATGAATTTAGAGATCAGTTGGCGGATTTCATTTCCCTGGTTATCTTTTTTATAATTATAACCAAAATCAAACTGAGATTCGAAACTTAAAGATCCAAAGAAACTCCAATTCTTGGATAGTAACATTGCTGCTTTATTATCAAAGAAGATCCTGTCGTTGGTTTTTCTTTCCAGTTGACCCTCATTCTTTAACTTTCCATATTGCAAAAGCACTTCTGACGTGAAGTTCTTATCTTTCTTGTTATATTCTGCTTTGTAGTTTAACAATGATCCCAAAGCAAGTGAGTTTACTCCTCCGCTACTCCAGTTATCACTGAAAGCAGCCTGGTTCAGGTTAATTCCAAAACTTAATTTATTTTTCCAATAATTATATTTTGAATGCAAGTTGCTGACAGGCAAATTTCTACGATAAATAAAAAAAATAGGCGGGCGGCTGTAAAAAAGATTCCTCTTAGGTTGTATTTCTTCCGCAGCTACCGAATCAACCCGGTAAGCCTGAGCAAAGACTTTATTAACGATAGTGGAGCTTGATAGGATAATTAGGAGTAAAAAAAGAATGTTTTTAAATTTATTCATCATACAAAAAAATATTAATAAGCTTCAGGAAAAATGATTGTTCTTAAAACTTCAATTTAAATGATTATGGGGTCGCGCATCTGTTCTAGTGTAAAAATAGCATCATCAATGTTATTTATCCCTTCTATAGCTATTCTTAAAGTGCTTTTTACCTCTTTTAAATTTACCTTTCCCGGGTTTTGTTGGGCAAATTGCAAAATTCTTCCGAAAGCTCCGGTTTCAAAATACTTAGATTGTTTATCTGTGATGAAATAACCTCTCAAAACTCCTTTTTTCCAGCTGATCTTCTCTAATCCAATCTCTTTACCCATCCATTGTAATTCCACTGTTCTTAGTAAATCCTTAACTTGCCGGGGCAACGGGCCAAATCTGTCGTGCAATTCTTTAGAAAAAGCATCCAGCTGAGTTTTATTCTCAATTTTAGAGAGCTCAGTATACAAATTATAGCGTTCCTGTATATTGGTCACATATTCATCAGGAATCAATAATTCCATATCCGTCTCTACTTGGGTAAAATTCACAAAAGGCCTTGGTTTGTCCTCTGTGAACAAGCCTTGAAATTCATCTTCCTTCAATTCTTGGATAGCCTCATCCAGTATTTTATGGTACATATCAAATCCGATCTCGGCAATGAAGCCACTTTGCTCGGCGCCCAATAAATTTCCGCTTCCCCGAATATCCAGATCCCGCATGGCAACGTTAAAGCCGCTTCCCAGCTCTGAAAATTCTTCAATGGCACTCAGTCTTTTTCTTGCTTCAGGAGTTAAGGTGGATAAGGGTGGACTTAATAAGTAACAAAAGGCTTTTTTATTTGATCGGCCAACTCTGCCTCTCATCTGGTGCAAATCACTCAACCCAAACATATGAGCATGATTAATGAGCATTGTATTTGCGTTCGGGACATCTAACCCCGCCTCTATAATGGTGGTCGCCACCAACACGTCGTATTTACCGTCAATAAAATCCAGCATGATGTCCTCCAGCTTGTCTCCTTCCAATTGGCCGTGGGCAATCGCTATTTTTGCTTTTGGAGCTAATTTCTGAATCAATCCTCCCAACTGCCTTAAATCGGCAACACGATTATGGATGAAGAAAACCTGACCGTCTCTTTCCAATTCAAATTCCACCGCTTCCTTAATAAGCTTTTCATTGAAAATATGTAGCTCAGTTTGTACCGGTTGTCTATTTGGTGGTGGCGTTTGGATGATGGATAAATCTCTTGCACCCATCAACGAGAAATGCAAAGTTCTTGGAATAGGGGTTGCAGTTAGTGTCAAAGTATCCACATTCGCTCTGAACTGCTTCAATTTCTCTTTGACCGTCACTCCAAATTTCTGCTCCTCGTCAATGATCAATAAACCCAAATCTTTAAACTTCACATCCTTACTCACCAATTTATGCGTACCAATAATGATATCCACCTTCCCCTCTTTCAATGCCTGTAAAGTGTCTTTAATTTGTTTAGCGGATTTGAACCTGTTGATATAATCAGTTCGGACAGGGAAATCTTTGAGCCGCTCATTAAAAGTTTTATAATGCTGCATGGCCAGGATAGTGGTGGGCACCAAAATAGCCACCTGTTTACCATCAGTAGCTGCTTTAAAAGCGGCTCTGATCGCAACTTCTGTTTTACCAAATCCCACGTCTCCGCAAACCAGCCGATCCATGGGGTGTGGAGATTCCATGTCTTTTTTCACATCGGCCGTAGCCTTCTCTTGGTCCGGTGTGTCTTCATAAATAAAAGAAGCCTCCAGTTCATTTTGCAAATAGGTGTCAGGAGCGAAGGCCATGCCTTCCTGGGCTTTGCGCAAAGCATAGAGTTTAATCAGATCCCTGGCTATGTCCTTAACCTTTTTTTTTGTGGTCTTCTTTAATTTATCCCAGGTGTCTGTACCTAATTTGTTCATTTTAGGCTCATGACCTTCCTTTCCGGAATATTTGGATATACGATTTAAAGAATTGATATTCACATATAACAAATCGTTATCTGCATACACCAGCCTGATCATTTCCTGCACCTTGTCATTCACCTCCACTTTTTCCAGGCCTGCATATTTACCCACACCATGATCTATATGTGTGATATAGTCACCAGGTTTCAAATCCCTGAGTTCTTTTAGTGTGATGGCTTGCGAACGGGCATAGCCACGCTTTAACTTATATTTATAATAACGGTCAAAAATCTGATGATCAGTATAACATGCGATTTTCTGCTCATGATCTATAAAACCTTCCCTGATGGAAATGTTAACCGGCTCAAATTTTACCTTCTTATCTAAATCGTCAAAAATGGCAAATAAACGCTCTTGCTGTTTTGCAGAATCAGTTAAAATGAAATTGGAGATTTTTTGTCCCTCATTTAATTTGATGTTATGTATGAGCAGGTTAAAATCTTTATTGAAGGACGGTTGTGGACGGGCATCGAAACTGATGACTTCAGTGGGGTGGAAGAAAAATTGTTTGCCAAACTCTACCACCGGAAAATCATTCAATTGATCTGAAATCATTCTTTCATTGGTAAAGACGAATTTTGGATCTATCCATTCAGGGTTTTGCTGCTTCTGATCTGCTGATAAAGCTTTCCAAAGCTCCACGGATTTTTTATATCCCGACTTCATGATATCGAAAGTGAACTCCACATCCTTAAACCAGACGACGGCATCTTTGTCAATAAACTCCAATAAAGAGATGTTACTTTCCGTCAAGAATTTCGCCTGCACATTTGGAACTATGGTAATGGTTTTTACCTGTTCCACCGAAAGCTGGCTCTCTATTTCAAAAGTTCTGATGGATTCGATATGATCTCCGAAAAACTCCACCCGGTAAGGTAAATCATGCGAAAAAGAGAAAATATCCACTATTCCTCCTCTTACAGAGAATTGACCTGGTTCATAAACAAAATCAGTTCTTTCAAAATCATATTCCACTAAAAATTCGCTGATGAAATCAATGTTCAACTTATTATTAAGGGCTATTTCAAGCGTGTTTTTGAGGAGGGCGTTTCTGTCTATCACTTTTTCGGCCATTGCCTCAGGATAGGTGACAATAAGATTTCCGAATGCTGCAGTATGATTCAGTTGGTTTAAAACCTCGGCTCTCATTAACACATTCCCTGAATCGTTTTGTGTGAAATCAAATGATTTTCGATAAGATGATGGAAAAACCAGTATTGTTTTCTCCATCAAATTCTCCAGATCAGCCTGAAAATAATTCGCTTCTTCCCTGTCAGGCAAAACAAAAACCATATTTCCGTGACTCAAAAAATAATTTGCTGATGCAACAAAGGCATCTAAAGAACCTATAAGTCCTTTTAATTGAACCCTGGCTTGCTTAAATTGAGATGCTTTTATTAAACTGAGCACCCTGCTATCCGACTTGTAATTCTCTAATATGTTTTTAATGTTCATTTGGATGTTTGCAAATATAACCATTGCTCGCTAACAATGAGACAACATTAGAATTGACAAATTATAAGATTAAACTTATATTTAATCATTAAACCTTCCAAATCATGAAAAATGCCGTCCTATCAGGACTAATCATTGGAGTTGTATCTGCCTTATGGATCATAGTGATGCAATTATTCGGATATAATCCGGAGAATCTTGAAAATTCGAATCAGAATTGGCTGGAATACACCTCTATTCTTATCCCATTCTTCGGATTATATTTTGGAATCAGAGGATACCGAAAAGAGCAGGGAGGGAAATTGACTTTTTTTGAAGGCATCTTTGAAGGATTTAAAATATTGGCTATAGGAGGTCTGCTGGCAGCAGCGGCCAGTTTTTTATACATCTCGGTTTTTGCCCAGGATTTAACCGTGGATTATATGGAACGCATCTTCGGAGCTGTGGTCTTAGGTCTTCTTTTCACTTTGGTAAATGCATTGTTGCTCATGACCACTCCTAAACAGTTCTGAAATGATCAAAGTGTTTAAAAGGAGAATCTCTACCGAATTGGTTTTTTTCTGTTCAGCACTTTTCATTCTCTATTTTTTAGACGTGGGAAAGCCGCATTTGAGCCTTTGTCCTTTTGCCTATTTTGGTTTCCGGTTTTGCCCGGGTTGCGGATTAGGACATTCCCTTCATTATTTGATGCATTTTAAGTTCAAAGCTTCTTGGGATGCACATCCTCTGGGATTTTTTGCTTTCGTTGTAATAATTCACAGAATTTACACTCTAACTAACAAAACTTTATCATGATGACAGATCAATATTTTTACACCCTATCAAACATCACTTCAGAGGAGATGATGTTCATTAAACAAATCACCAATGAGCTGGATGAAGATTTAAAGAAAAGATTCATGCTCATTTATAGCGGTAAAAGAAGAGATCCTCAACATATTTTATTTTTTACTTTACTGGGCTTCATCGTGATCGCAGGCGTGCAAAGATTCGCTACCAATCAAATTGGAATGGGTATCTTATACCTTTTGACAGGCGGATTATGCCTGATAGGAACGATAGTGGACCTGATCAATTATAAAAATATGGCTAATGAATACAATCACAAAATGGCTATCGAAAGCAGGCATTTCATTGAAATGATGAAATAAAGTTTAATCCCTATCCATCATTCCCATGATTTCTTTCCTGGTTCAAATATTTTAGAGATCCGGGCAATTATTTTAAATTTGGGGAGATGATTTTAAAAGACCTGACTGATTACTTAGAAGATATCGCTCCCTTGCATTATCAGGAAAGCTATGATAATGCCGGACTCCTTGTTGGTGCTTTTAACAAAGAAATCAGGAGTGCATTGATAAGTTTAGATTGTACAGAGGCCGTGGTTGATGAAGCCATATCCAATGGTTATAACCTCATCATCTCGCATCATCCGATAGTTTTTAAAGGTCTTAAAAAATTCAACGGCAATAGCTATGTGGAGAGGGTCATCCTCAAAGCGATTAAGAATGACATTGCAATTTATGCGATTCACACTAATTTAGACAGCGTTATAAATGGGGTGAATGCAAAGATTTGTAAAAGAATTGGCTTAAAGAATTTAAAAATACTTTCTCCTAAATCCGGGTTACTCAAAAAACTGGTTTTCTTTGCTCCTGTTGAAAATGCCCAGGAGATAAAAAATTCCATTTTTTCTGCTGGCGCCGGTTCAATAGGAGATTACAGCGAATGCTGCTTCCATTCGGAAGGTACGGGAAGTTTTAAAGCCAGTGATAAAGCTCATCCATTTATAGGAAAAATCAATGAGCTCCATGAAGAGCCCGAGCTTAGAATTGAAATGATTTATCCTTTGATAGCAGAAAAAAAAGTCATTTCAGCTTTACTATCGGCACATCCCTATGAAGAAGTCGCTTACGATTTATATGCTTTAGACAACACCCATCAAAACGTGGGTTCAGGAATGGTTGGAGAATTGGAAGAAATGATGGATGGTTTTGATTTTCTTCAGCAATTAAAAGATCAAATGGCCACCCAGGTCATCAGGCACACCAAAATATTAGACAAGCCCGTTAAAACAATAGCAGTTTGCGGAGGTTCAGGAAGCTTTCTCTTACCGGAAGCCATGCAGGCGAAAGCTGATGTTTTCATCACAGCTGATTTTAAATACCATGAGTTTTTTGATGCAGATGAAAAGATCCTGATTGCAGACATCGGACATTTTGAAAGTGAGCAGTTTACACAAGATTTACTATTGGAGTTTATTACAAAAAAATTTCCTAACTTTGCGGTCCGTTTAACTGAAAATAATACAAACCCAATAAAATATTTGTCGTAATGGAACAAACCGTAGAACAAAAGCTTGAAGCTTTATACGAGCTACAGACCATCCACACTAAAATTGATAAAATCCGCCAAACCCGTGGAGAACTTCCAATGGAGGTAGCTGATTTAGAAGATGATGTAGAGGGATTAGAGACCCGTATCCAAAAAATCAAAAATGATTTGGATGATCTTGAAGATTCAATTGTGAATCGTAAAAACATGATTAAGGAGTCTTTGGCTCTGATCAAAAAATACGAAACACAGCAAAACAATGTAAAAAATAACCGTGAATTTGATGCCATAGCCAAGGAGATTGAAATTCAAGGCTTAGAAGTGCAGGTTTGCGAGAAGAAAATCAAAGAATACCAGTTTGAAATTAACAACAAGACTGAAGTTTACGATAAGGCTATCGCTGATTTGGAAGACAGAAAGAAAGATTTAGAAATCAAACAAACTGAATTAGACAACATCACTTCTGAAACTCAAAAAGAAGAAGAGGTTTTATTAAAAGAGGCTGATAAAGCAGAAGAAAAAATCGATGAGCGTTTACGCATCGCTTACAATCGCTTAAGAAGTAATTTCAAAAATGGGTTGGCTGTAGTGACCATTGAGCGTGATTCCTGCTCAGGCTGTTTTAATCAAATTCCGCCTCAGCGCCAGTCTGATATACGTCAACGTAAAAAAATCATTGTTTGTGAGCACTGTGGCAGAATCTTAGTTGATGAAACCATGGCTGAAGAGGTCAAAAATGAACCAGCACTATAATAAGTGATCCCCATCTTATAAACATTTGAACATCCTGAAAATTCAGGATGTTTTTTTATTTACAACCATTTTTAAAATTTAGAAAAAAAGATATCTCCGTTAAAAGCTAAAGAAGAATTGGCTATGGGGAAAAATCCTTCGGGATCACAAACTTTTCTTCTCTATCCCAATTTGCTCTTGTAACAATCTCTTTATCAAATATATATGTTTTCTCAGGCTGGATCTTCAACCTCACATTCCCTGAATCGTATTCCCCGTTGTTATTCCTATCTTCAATCACTTTTACGATATATTTATTAGTCGGGATGTTATTAAAAACAATTGTTGTTGTGTTTTTAGTGACAGGAAACTCCTTATATAAAGCGTTATTTTTATCAATGAGTAGCTGTACAATATAGTTTTTAAGACTATCCTCCTTAGTGATATTCAAACTCAGAGTGCCATAATTCTCCGCCTCATCCAGTTCAAAATCGATTTTCAATGGCTTATTACCCGTTCCATAAATATCTTTGACGGCATTTTCATCAAATTTAATGGTATACCTTTTTTTAGTTTTCCAGGGATAAATAACCTGGTAAATTCTTTCAGAATTTGGTGTCTTTTTAAAAATTAATCCATTTTTAGAAACGGAGTCTTCCAGCAAGGTGACTTTGGAGTTATTTATATTAGCAATAGGTAGATTAAAAGTTAAATCAAGGGTATTCCCAGGTCTTATTTTTTCTGCCGATAGGTTATTATTGAATAGAATATTTCTTTGATAAGTTTCATTCTTTCCTCTCCTAAAAGTGATGGTGTCTAAAGGCTTATCGTCAGAATTAACGACCACTTTTATAGAATCAAAAGTCATTTCCCTCAACCAAACCCGAGCAGTGTCTCCTTGGTCAGAAAAATCAATAATAGGGTCTTTAACCGAAGGGGCGTCTATGAATGTGATGGACGGTTTTTTGATTGGTTTATTAAAAAACATGCTGATCTTCCCATCTGGTTCAATTTTTCTGTCTAGCACTCTAAACGTTTCCGGGACTTCCTTAAAAAGTTTCAGTACAATTCCTGAAGTATCTTTATTCAAATGAATGGGATCATTCAAAAAAGCAATATCTTCATTAGGTGAGTTATAAATTCGATCACCGCCAGCTTCCTTCAATGCGTAAATCGTATAGTAATCTTCACGAAGATTTTTTAAACTGAAATTTCCCGAGCTGTCAGTTGTAGTGAAAAGAGAAGGTTTCTTCTTCCCAAACAAAGTGTCCCGGGCTAGCGGAAAAATAAAAACCGTGGCATCCAAAACGGGTTTATTATCAACCGAACTGATTACATGACCTTTGATCTGTAAAGAATCTAAAGTTGGACCGGTGGCAAAAACAAAAGAGTAATTTTTAAGTACATTAGATTCGTTAACATCCTGAATTGCTTTTCCAAAATTTATAGTGTACGTCGTGTTATTCTCCAGGGTATCCTTAAAGATAATCTGTAGAGTCTTTTGTTTTATTTTATAAGTGGGTGCAATCTCCAAAGTGGGAGACATGCTGATTTCAGTATATTCGTTGGAGAGCTTAAAGAATTCGTCAAATGTGATCTCAATTCTGGAGCCCTTAAAGTTGCGGGATAGATTTTTAGGGCTCTCCTCTAATACCGTTGGAGGCTCTGTATCTTTAGGGCCACCCTGAGGTTGTTGCAGACTTGCACAGGCGCAAATCAGCAATGAAACTAAAAAAAGTGTTTGAATTATTGGTTTTCTCACCGAGACTTTATTTAAGCGGGTTTTTATTCGATTTAAGCCGTTTTTTGTTTTTTATGAAGATTATGTCTCCCTTTTTCAGAAAATAGCTGATACGCATTATTTTTAGACAGCGTTATGTTTAACATAATATATTGATTATCAATTAAATAGGTCATCTTGAAATATGCACCATCAAAACAGACACATCAGAAGGGGTTACTCCTGATATCCTTGAAGCTTGTCCCAAAGTTCTGGGTTTTATTTTCATTAATTTCTCTCTCGCTTCTTTTGACAAGGACTGTAATTGATGATAATTGAAATCTGAATTGATCTCCTTGTCCTCCATCTTTTTCATCTTAGCTATAATCTCCATTTCTTTCTCAAAATAACTGTCATATTTGATTTTTATTTCGGCCTGTTCGATTGTCACTTTATCAAATTGATTAAGGAACTCATCGAATGCCAAACTCATTTTTCTGAGATGTGCGGTGTTTACCTGAGGTCTTCCTAATAATGTATGTAGCTTTACATTTTGATTCAGGGTGGAAGTACCCAGTTCTTCCAATATTGGATTCGCTATTTGCTTATCAACAGCGTGCTCTTTGGTGAACTGAACAATAGCTATAGCATTTGTAATTTTTTGATGCACCTTATTTAATCTATCTTGTCCTATCAAGCCTAACTCAAAAGCAATAGGACTTAATCTTTCATCGGCATTATCCTGTCTCAGTAGCAAACGATGCTCAGCTCTTGAGGTAAACATCCTGTAAGGCTCTTCTGTACCTTTGGTGACAAGGTCGTCTATTAATACGCCAATATAAGATTCCGATCTTTTTAAAATCAATGGAGCATTTCCATTTATTTTTTGATAGGCGTTGATACCTGCAATGAATCCCTGAGCAGCGGCTTCCTCATACCCAGTTGTGCCATTTATTTGTCCGGCAAAGAAAAGGTTCTGAATTTTTTTAGTCTCTAAGCTTAAATCTAATTGAGTGGGAGGGAAGAAGTCATATTCGATAGCATAACCTGGTCTAAACATTTTTGCATTTTCAAATCCGGGTATTAATTT
Organism: Pelobium sp.; assembly: GCA_965218985.1. GTDB lineage: Bacteria > Bacteroidota > Bacteroidia > Sphingobacteriales > Sphingobacteriaceae > Pseudopedobacter. The sequence continues at coordinate 1,916,781 of CBDCMP010000007.1, read as the reverse complement.
TAATGCTTTTAGCTGAACATCTTCAGGAAGAGAAGTTGAAAAGCCGTTCACATAAATCTCCACGGTATTCCACCCTTCAGGTTCCACAAAGATCTGATGTCTTTCCCGTTCTGCAAAACGATTGATTTTATCCTCGATGGAGGGGCAATATCTCGGACCTAGTCCTTTTATTCTACCAGTAAACATAGGCGAACTTTCAAAACCTTCTTTAAGCATTTCATGTACCGCCGGATTAGTATAAGTAATCCAGCAGCATCTTTGCTCTTTCGGAGACTCTGTATCAGTATAAGAGAATTTGCCACCGTCTTTATCACCCCATTGCTCCTCCATCTTGGTATAGTCTAATGATCTTCCATCAACCCTGGGAGGAGTTCCCGTTTTCATTCTACCTGATTCAAATCCTAAATCAACAAGCTGTTCTGTTATGCCTGTAGCTGCTCTCTCCCCGGTTCTTCCACCACCCATCTTTTTTTCTCCAATGTGTATTGCCCCATTGAGAAAAGTCCCATTTGTTAAGACAACAGCGCAGGAAGCTATCTCTAACCCTAGTGAGGTCTTAACGCCTTCCACTTTACCATTCTTTACAATTAGGCCACTGACCATATCTTGCCAGAAATCTATGTTAGGGGTTTTCTCTAGAGCCAGCCTCCACTCCTCTGCAAAACGCATTCTGTCGTTTTGTGTTCTGGGAGACCACATAGCTGGTCCTTTTGATCGGTTAAGCATTCTGAATTGAATGGTAGTCTTGTCTGCTATTATCCCCGAATATCCCCCCATTGCATCAATTTCTCTTACTATTTGTCCTTTTGCCACACCACCCATTGCCGGGTTACAACTCATTTGAGCAATTGTGCCCATATTCATGGTAATCAACAAAACTGACGATCCTAAATTAGCAGCTGCTGCTGCAGCTTCGCAACCCGCATGCCCGGCACCTACTATGATTACATCGTATTTTTTAAACATCTTATCTTGTTTCACGTGAAACCCCGCTTTCTTCAAAGATACAGCTAAAACTCATTAAATAAACCCCCTTCATTAATCTTGACTTGTGTTTGAATGTTTCACGTGAAACAAATTTGTTAATTCAACTCACTTAATTCCATCCACCTTCCCGTTTGCTTATCCAAAGTCAAATTAAGCAATTCTATATGCCTGCTTAAATCAATTAGTTGCTCGGACGACAAGTTGCTCGAACTTAATAACTTGGTCGTAGTTTCAATTTCCGCCTCAGATTCAGAAATCTCCTGCTCCAACTTGATCAATTCCTGTTGTTCTTTATAACTCAATCGGGGTTTGACAGTTTGTGTTTTCGCAGAGATTGCAGAAGATTTAACCTCCTTTATTTTGGATTTCTCATTTTCTACGTCATTTCTGTATGAGGAATAATTCCCGTTATATATTCTTATCTCTCCATCTCCTTCCATGACGAATAATTGTTCCGTCAATTTATCTACTAAATATCTATCATGAGAAACTATCACTAAAACGCCTGAATAATTCTCTAAAAAATCCTCCAACACATTTAAAGTATCAATATCCAAATCATTAGTTGGCTCATCCAGAATTAAAAAATTTGGGTTTTTGATCAACACTTTCATGAGGTGCAATCTTTTCTTCTCACCTCCACTCAACAAATTCACAAAACCATGCTGTTTCTTTGGAGGGAAAAGGAAATATGTTAATAATTGTGACGCCGAAATTGTTTTCCCATCAGACATCGTGATGAATTCAGCAATATTTTTGATGACATCAATTACTCTTTCTTCTTCGTTGAAACTTAGCCCAGACTGATGATAATATCCGAAAACAGTTGTTTCTCCTGTTTCAACTGACCCTGCATCAGGCTTTAATTCATACGCTATAATATTAAGAAGCGTGGATTTTCCTGTTCCGTTTTTACCAGTTAACCCGATTTTATCCCCTTTTTTAAATACATAAGTAAAATCATCTATGATTATCTTGTTTTCAAACATCTTTTTAATGTGATCCAGTTCAAGTATTTTATTTCCTTGTCTACTTACCTTCACATCTAATTTTACAGATTCTTTAGAATAGTGCCCTTTTGTTTTATCTTCCAAATCGTAAAAAGCATCAATTCTTGCTTTAGATTTTGTTCCTCTGGCCTGAGGCATCTTCCTCATCCACTCCAACTCCTTTTTTAACAGATTTTTGTTTTTGGCCAAAACAGAGCTGTCCAATGCTTCCTTTTCAGCCTTTTTTTCGAGATAGTAAGCATATTTTCCTTTATAAGTATAAACTACGCCATTCTCTAATTCGATAATTTCATTACATACATTATCTAAAAAATATCGATCATGAGTTACCATTAAAATGGTCTTGTTGCCAGAAGTTAAAAAACTCTCTAGCCATTCAATGGTATCTATGTCCAAATGATTAGTTGGCTCATCAATTACGTAAACATCTGGTTCATCAATCAATAATTTCGCTAGACTCAACCTCTTCTTTTGTCCTCCTGACAACGTATCGATTTTCTGCTCAAGATGATGAATATCCAACCTGCCTAAAATAGTTTTTATTTGATGCTCGTATTCCCAAGCTTCCAAATTACTTAATTCTTCAGTTAGACGATTAATTTCATCAACATCAGGAGATTCCTCTTCCAACAATTCCTCATATTCCCTGATGATTTGTTGTTGGCGATTATCCATACTAAATATGAAGTCACTTATACTTTGTCCCGCTTCAAATTTTGGATCCTGTTCTAGGTATCCAAATTTAATATCCTTTGCTTTAACCACTTTCCCTTCTCCAGGCTTTATCCTGTTCTAGGTATCCAAATTTAATATCCTTTGCTTTAACCACTTTCCCTTCTCCAGGCTTTATCCTTTCTGCCAAAAGTTTTAACAAGGTTGATTTGCCTGCTCCATTTATTCCAACCAAAGCAATTCTTTGACCTTGCTGAATTCCGAATGTCAAATTTCTAAATAACCATTGGTCATTGAATGCATGCCCCAACTGCTCTGCTGATATGATACTCACCTTTTTAAATTATGTATTAATAGAAAATATGCTTTTGTTATCTAATGGTAGGTTAAGTCTTCTCTATCAAATAAAATCAAAAATCAGCGCATTTCGAAAGGGCAGCATCTATTTTTTATATACCACTTTTTGGTAACCTGACAATTACTCCTGACATAAAGTCTCCTGACTTCTTTATCAATAGCTTACTGATTTTAAAAAACCTAATTTAGGAGACGAAAATACAAAATAAAATCTTGGAATAAATATTGTATGTTTAAACATGTATATTTAATTAGGAACAGCTATGAAAACCATTTTTCATCCATCAGCAGAACGAGGCTTTAATAGCTTTGGCTGGTTAAAAAGTCACCATTCATTTAGTTTTGGCAAATTTCATGACCCCGGGAAAATGAATTTTGGTTTATTAAGAGTGCTCAATGATGACTGCGTAGAACAATCCATGGGCTTTGGGGCACATCCTCATGACAATATGGAAATTGTAAGTATTCCCTTATCTGGTGCTTTGAAACATCAGGACAGCACAGGAAGAGAGACTATCATCAAAGAAGGAGATGTACAAATTATGTCTGCCGGAACTGGAATTCAGCATTCGGAGTACAATGCCTCTAAAACCGATCCCGTCAAATTCTTACAAATTTGGGTTTTTCCAAAACAAAAAGATATCGCTCCAAGGTATGAGCAAAAAAATTTTAAAGAAGAAGATAAAGTGAATCGTTTCTTAACAGTGGTTTCTCCCTACCAAAATACAGAAAGTATTTGGATCAATCAAGATGCCTATTTCTCCCTAAGTAATCTGGATGAGGGCAAAGAGCTAACCTATCAATTGCATGAAGCAAATAACGGTGTATATGCTTTTCTATTGGAGGGAAAAATTGTTGCGGCAAATCAACAATTGAATGAAAGGGATGCTGTCGGTGCTTATGATACCTCTGAGATCAATATAAAAGCACAAAAAAATTCAAAGATACTAGTTATTGAGGTTCCGATGAATTGATGGTGAATGAGGTTTAATTTAAGTAGACCTCTTTTATAAATTATTTGGATTAGCTATTTATTCCTTTTGATATTCAATGGGATTTAAATAGCCTTTATACAAAAGTCCTTTTTGCGAGATAAAAATCTTCTTTCTCAGTCATTTGTTTTTTGTCAGGCTCGTTTTTATCTGAAAAACCTAAGAGATGTAACACGCCATGTATCATTACCCTATGTAATTCGTCTGTGAATGAGACTTTAAAAACTTTAGCATTTTCTTTTACCCGATCCATGCTTATGAAAACATCCCCGCATATGTTTTCATTGTTTGTAGAATTGTCAAATGTAATGATATCGGTATAGGTGTCATGATCAAGAAACTTCTGATTTATTCTTAACAGATATTGATCAGAGGAAAAAATGAAATTCAATTCCCCAAGGTTCTGCTTCTCATTTGCAGCAGTTTCATGTATCCAATGTCTTAATGCCCTGACAGATCTGGGCTTAAAAGATGTTCCCTCCCTAAAAAAATTAATGGAGGATTTATTCATTAATATTTAAAATGCAATTCAACTTCGTTACCGCGGGTATTAAAAATACATTGATCAGCCAGTTTCTTCATAATAAAGACTCCGCGACCCGTCAGTTTTTCAAGATTATCCGGTTCAGTCGGATCAGGAATATTATTGAAATCAAATCCAGGGCCTTCATCTGCTATAGTGAAGATCAATCTCTTATTATTGACTACTTCCAGGTTCATGTAAACTTTCTTGTTGGGATCCTGCTTATTCCCGTGGAAGATTGCATTGGTTATAGCCTCATTTAAACAGGTCATTAAATTTGCGTACACATCATCTCCAATGTGCAGGTTGGTAACCAAATCATCTACAAAATTTTCCAGTACAGCCACGCTGTTTGCAGTTGACGTCAGTTGTAAGGAATATAAGCCATTTTCCATTGTATCCGTAAAATTACTCATTTTTAATTACCCGAATTTAATTTTTCAAAATAGTCACTTATTTTGGATTTATAAAAATAATTTAAAGATGGCGGTATTGTTTTGATTTGTTCCACTTCCTTTAATTTCAATTTTTGGTACTCCTTCATGATTAAATTAAAATCCGGTGCAAAGTCTTTAGCTGCCTTACTCTCTCTTTTATTGTCCTGCTCTCTTTCTCGCTCAGCCTTATCAGCTTCTAAAAGGCGGGTTTCAATTTCCTGTTGTCGTAAAATAGCCTCTTGTGTGATTTGCCTGTTTACGAGATCAGTCTCCGTTTGTTCCATCTGTTTCATAATTCCATCTAAATCTCCTAACTTTCCCTGGCCATCTTTATTCAAATCATTATTGATTTGCTGTAATGCCTGTCTGATCATTTGTTGCTGTTGTGCCATTTTAGCCATCTCTTCACTCATCTGTCTGGACTCGTTTTGACCCGTTTTTAAACCTTGTTGCTCCATTTGCTCTTTTGCCTTTTGCATATTCTTATTCAATTGTTTTTGCATTTCAGACAGTTGAGCCAGACCGGGTTGTGGTTTTCCTTTACCACCAGACTGCGAATTCTTCATCGCATTTTGCAACTGCTGCAAAGCCTCGCTTAACATCAAAGCTAAATTATTGATCGATGTCAAAGCAAACTGCTGATTCCGGTTGGCTTCGCCAACATTTCTTTCACTCAGTTGGTCAAGCGCTGTAGCTATTTGCTGGTTGATGTTCTGAATTTCTTTGTTAACTGTGGATTCGATTTGTGGAACCTTCTTGCTTAAGCTGTACAGACTGTCTTCCACCATTTTAAGATTGTCTTTAATATCCCTCTGCTGTTGCCCTAACTTCACGAACTTCGGATCATTTTGATCTGTATTCTTCAAATCCAACATCACTTGCTCTTCATCAAATGATGATTTCAAAAGATTTTGCAAAATCTGCCTTAACTCTTGTTGATTAACCTGATTCTCCTGCTCCTGACTGTTCTGCTGCATGCTCTGCAACTTTTTGGAAAGTTGCTTCATATTTTGAGCAGCAGATTTTTGAGCTTCGGAAGCCTTCTTGGGACTCTTGTTTTGAAGACTTTGCTCAGCATTGTCCATTTGTTGTTGAATCTTCTCCTGATCCTGCTCTGGATTACTGAAATCTTCTGGTTGGTCCAAGAGTTGATTCTTCTCGTCAACTTCTTTTAAATCCTTTCTGAGATCTGAAAATTCTTTCTCCAAATTTTGCTGTTGCATCTTGGCTTCGTTATTTAGCCTATCATCTGTAACCTTACTTAAATCATCCTGCTTTTTAGCCAATTCATCTAATTTCTCAATCGCATCATTTAATTTTTGCTCTACCTCCAACTTTTTATAGAGTTCCAATATACGATCAAGCTCCTTCTGGAGGGACTTGTCACTAACCTGCATGTTCTGAAGCTGATCTTGAGTCAACTCCTTTTGATTCTGATCCATCAGCTTCTGCAAATTCTCCAGTAGCTCCCGCGTTTTCTGGTCAAGAACATTATTAAACAAATCCTGAATCTGCTTTTGCTTCTCTAACAGTTGCTTTTGTTCGGGTTGCAAATCCTTACGTTCAAAAAGGTTCTTTTCACTGTCTTTCTGCACATCTTTAATCAATTCCTCCAACTTTTTTTGTTTATTCAACAGTTGCTCCATTTGTTTCTTTTGTTCATAGCCCAATGATTTCTGCGCTAAAAGATCCTGATTGAGCTTCTTCGCATCCTGTTGAATATTTTCGGCCTGTCGCATGGCAGATTGCATTTTTTGCTTTATGGCCTGAGCATGCTCATCCAAAGTTTTTATGATTTCCTCTTTAGAGGATGATTTATAAACACCCGTCACAGATTTAGTATGTTTCGGGCCAAATACACCATCATTATCAGCGACATCAAAATAATAAGCAATCTCATCTCCAGGTTGCACACCTAGTTCTTTTAACTGCCACAGGTAAAAGAAATTGCTTTGTGCGCCAGCCTGATCTAATTTTACCGGAACAGAGAAATTTTTTCCCCTTCGGTTTCCATCATCAGACTTGAGTAGCTGATAATGGAAACTTAATTCTCTCAATCCATAATCATCACTAGCCTTTCCAATAAAATAGATGACCTTGTTATTTACAGAATCCGGCCGTTCAGAAACTTCAATTTTAGGATATTCATCCGGCGTCACATTTAGCTGATAATTTATAGAGTCTTTAGCTGACAACTCCTGATTTCTTAAAATCAATGAATATTTCGTGTTTTTTAAAACACGCTCCTGATGAAGGAATGATTGTCCTTTATCAGGTTTAAGATCCATCTCTTTCTGGCCGATCTTAAAGTGAATGGTTGATACATATGCTGTATGGAATCTCCATTTAAGAACAGTGCCCGCTGGAATGTTTAAATCACCAGGGTTATTTATCGATTCTGCTTCCTTTTTAAGATAAGAAGGATAAAGCAGTTCAACCTGAAAGTTTAATAATGATGGCTTTCTTTCTACTGATAAAAGAAAATCATCGCTAGAAAATTCTCCTCCCACCAATCTAAACTTCTTGCTTTGCTGCAAATTTTTAAATTGATAACTGAAATTGAGGATATCCTTTTTCTCTAATTTAAAAGTGTTCACTCCGTCTTCCATATAAATATCCTGAGGAATCTCATCACCTATGAGCTTGACTTGCAGGTCAAAATCATCACCTTGCACGGCCTCTAAATGCCTGTTTAAAATCTTAAAATCAAAGGGAGCTTTCTTCTTATAAAAAGTGTTGTGATGGATAAATCTTGTGGTTCCATCCTTTAATATAGATGGTGCGGCAAAAGCAATGATGATAACTGTAGTTAATGGCAACAGCGCATATCTCAAATATTTTCTGTTTTCGCTGATTTTAATGGCAGAAACAAAAGGGATTGGCTTTAAACTATTTATTCTCTGGTCAATACTCGCTTCAATTAAAATTCTCTGGGATGGATTATCAGCCGATAGTTTTTTGAGTTGTAAGGTGTTCAATAGTTTATCTTTCACCTCAGGAAAATGAGCACCAATGATTTCTGAAGCCTGTTCATGATCAATGATCTTTCCTAAGCGCATATAACTAAACAGAAACCTCAACACAAGAAACCAGGCAAGAATAATTTGCAAAGCCAAAAACGCATAAAAAAGAACAGTTCTGGTGGTGATGCTGAAATAGCTGAAATATTCAGAAACAATGATGAATAAATAGCTAAGCAGGAAAATCCCGGCTAGCCATATCGCTCCCCTCACCACTTTATTCAAATAGTATTTGCGAATAAATTCATCGATCTTATGAAGGAGTTGAAGGTAGCTGCTATTCATATTTAAACATAAACTTACTTAAAAGATTGATATTGTGACCCAAGAAAGAATTTGTCTTTGATATAAGCCAACAATTTCCAAGCTTAAAAATGACGCAGTCTTAAAAACAGGTCAATTTTTAAAAAACCTTTCCTAAATTATTTTTCCAAACGGAATTTGCACAATATTTGCTTAAAAGTTCAATATTACTTTAAATTAAACAATAAGATCATGAAAATTAAATCTTTAGGAATATTAGCCGGGTTGGCACTTATCGTGGCATCCTGTTCGGCTCCAAGGAAATTAAGAGAAGCACAGGCTGAGAATAGGAGGCTGGACAGCTTATATCGTGATTTGCAAAATCAATTGATGGCATGTGAAAATGCAAGAAAAAGCAGCAGCGCCGATTACGAGATACAAATCAAAAATTTAAATGAACAGCTCTCCAATGTAAAGTCTAATAACAACCAGATGGTAAATCAACTGAAGGACCTGTCTGTGATCTCTGGCAAACAGGCAGAAAGCATTAATAAATCATTAGAGAATATTGGTGCCAAGGATAGTTACATCCGGGATCTTCAATCGGCCATAGCGAGAAAGGACTCACTGAATATGGCTCTAGTGATGAATTTAAAAGGAGCCATTGGCAATCTCAATGATGAGGATATTAACATCAAAGTGGATAAGGGGGTGGTATATATTGATATATCAGATAAACTCCTTTTCAAGAGCGGAAGTTATATTGTTAATGATGCCGCGAAAAGTGTCTTGGGAAAAGTGGCCAAGGTGCTAAAAAACCAACCTGATATCGAATTCATGGTGGAGGGCCATACGGATAATGTTCCTTATAAATCAAATGGAGTTCTATTGGATAACTGGGATTTAAGCGTGAAAAGAGCCACATCAGTGGTTAGAATTTTGCAAGACCAATATGGTATAGAGCCAGCAAAAATGACTGCCGCTGGGCGCAGCGAATATGTACCCGTGACTTCTAACGACACTGCAGAAGGTAAAGCCGCCAACAGAAGAACGAGAATTGTAATCCTTCCTGAATTAGATCAGTTCTTTAAACTATTGGAGACTCCACAGGGTAAATAAACGCTGTATCTTAATTCAATTAGCACTAAAGCCAGATAAATTGTCTGGCTTTTTTATTTAAAGATTGTTTACATTCAATATCGGGTTCATACTTGCATTTACCTGATAGGTGTAGATTTTTTCATCTTCGTCAATCTCCACCACGCGATATCCCATATAACTGGTTCCCCAGTTTCCGCCGAAATGTGCATCGAAAAAATGAGGCAGTTTATTCGTATACCGTACCCCATCCATCTGGTGATCATGGCCATGAAAAGTAGCCTTTACGTTTGGATATTGATGTAAAAGTTTAATGGTATCCGGACAATCGGCATAAAAATTTTCCTCAGGCAACCATTGATGTGGCGGAATATGCAGGATCACGAAAACTGTCTCTTTACGCCTGTATAATTCCAATTGCTTTTTCAAAAAGTTATTATCCGGACATAAATATTCTCCTTTTGTATTAGAGGTGTTTGCCAGGATAAAGCCAATTTCATTTTGCTCGAAAACATAATTATCATTGTAGCCAAAAATGCTATTCCATAAAACGGTATCGGCACGATCATGATTTCCGGGCAACGCATAATAAGGGAAATTAAATCGCTTAAAAAACTTTTGGTTCACGGTCTCTAATAGGTCCGGACGATCATGAACGAGGTCGCCATTGATGATACAGAAATCCAAATGATGGGTCGCGTGTTCCAAGTTCAGCCATTTAACCAAATTTTCGAATTGCTGATCACTATCCACACCAGGTTGCGCATAATGCCCGTCTGATGCTAAAGCAAAACGTAGTTTCAATTTTCTTCTTTCTCTAATGACAGGAGTTACGGAAGCAAAGCTGTTTAACGAAGGCAGCATGCTGATTGCCGCACCTGCAATTCCTGCTTTAAGAAAATCTCTTCTATTAGACATTTATAAAATTCTAAATAAAAAGATGAGCCATCATCGCGACAGCTCATCAATTAACTAAACCTAAACAATTATTGTATGAATATCTTGCGAACAAGAATACCATACAAAAGTAAAATTGAAGTATTAGCAGATCATTAAGAATAGATCAATTAATTCGTATTTTGAAAGTCATTTACATTCCCAAACAGCATCCAAAAACCAATTTTTATGGTCCATAAAATGCTTTACCGGTTTAAAACCAGTTGAGAGAGCCAGTTCGTCACTTTCCTTCAGGCTATATTTTTGGGATATCTCCATGAAAATAGGCTCGTTTTCTTCGAAATGAATGAAATCAGCTTCGCCAATTCTCACGGTTTGATCTTTCAGACTGATGAGGTAACTTTTGCAGGATCCTGTTTGCGGATCATACATCGGAAAATGCTCAAAAGCTTCGATTTCAAAATCTGCTTCCAATTCTTTATTCATCCTCCTCAATAAATTAAGATTGAATTCCTTGGTATAGCCATCAACATCATTATAGGCAGCCCTTATCACGCGGGGGTTTTTCTTTAAATCAATACCCATCAACACCAAATCAGTCTCACTCAAGTGTGATCTTAAACTTCTGCAAAACTCTTCGGCTTCATTTACAGGCATATTGCCAATATTAGATCCCAGAAATAAGACAACTTTTCTACGCTTAGAAACCTGGCAGGTCTTCTCCAGCATGTCAAAATATTCCCCATTGAATCCACGGACTTTCAAGCCTTTTATCTGATTAGGCAGGTTCTCCTCCAAATCCTCTATCACATGAGTGGAGATATCTATAGGGAAATAATTGAAATCTGCACCCTCTTCCACTAATTGTCTCAGCAAATGAAAAGATTTAGTAGCGTCGCCGGCACCCAATTCCACCAAATCGAAAGAATTAAAGCCATTCTTCAGGACTTTAGCTAATTCGGCAGTCTGCTCTTCAAAAATCTCCATCTCACAATTTGTGGGATAATACTCCTCGCAACCCATTATTTTCTGAAACAGCTTGTCCCCTGCCTCGTCATAAAAATATTTCGACTGCAAATGTTTCGGTGTTGCATTTAGGCCATGCAATACCTCTTGTAAAAATTTATTCATAGATTGATTATTTTGCGAGCCTGATGCCATTATAATGCCAACGCAAATATGGGTGAAAAAAATTGCGATACGTAAGCCTTTCGTGCTCAGGAGAAGTGGCGATAGACGAACCCCTGAGTACTTTTTGATTCACCATGAACTTTCCATTGTACTCTCCTATTGCTCCGGGAGCTTTAGAGAAACCGGGATAGGGAAGATAAGCACTTTCTGTCCATTCCCATAACTGTCCCCAATTAAATCCAGGAGCTGCGATCTCCCATTCAAATTCAGTGGGTAAGCGCAGCCCTTTCCAAGAAGCATAAGCCGAAGCCTCATAAAAACTGATATGTGTAACCGGTTCATCCATTTTGATTGGCTTTAAGCCAGATAAATCATAGCGCAACCATTCGCCATCCACTTCATGCCAGTACAATGGCGCATTGATTTGATTAGTCTTTACCCAATCCCAGGCTTCTGCATGCCAATGCCTGAAATCCGTGTAGGCTTTATCTTTCATGAATTCCAGATATTCACGATTTGTGACTAAAGCGAGGGCGATTTCAAAATCATTCACATAAACCTGATGTCTCCCCAATTCATTGTCAAAACAGAAATCATTCCCATCATATCCAATCTCATATAAACCTGCTTTAATTTTAAGCCAACCCTCTTCATCAGATTTCAAGTTCTTTTCAATATGATCATCAGCATAAGTAGGAAACAATGGATTATGTCCTAAAATGTACTTCATATCATAACACAATAATTCCTGATGCTGCTGCTCATGATTCAAGCCCAGAACCAACAATTCAGAGACCTCTTTTGGCGGTTCATTACATAAAAAATTATCCATTGCTTCATCCACATAAGCCCTGTACTGATAAACATCAGCCACTGTTGGCCGGCTTAGATTCCCACGGTCTGTTCGGATGACTCTTGCGCCAACAGTTTCGTAATAACTGTTGAAAACATAGTTATAGTTAGGATCAAATTCCTGATAGGCGGTAAAATGGGGTTTTAAAATGAAGGTTTCGAAAAACCAGGTGGTATGACCAAGGTGCCATTTTGGAGGGCTCACATCCACCACGGGCTGAACCACATAATCTTCAGTTTGTAACGGTTCACAAAGATTCTCCGAATGTTTTCTAACTTTTTTATATCTCGTTTGAAGTGAGTTCATTAAGGGCTTTTAAAATTTCGAACAAATATAATGCCTTATAAGTTTAAGAAATTTTAAGGAAAAAGCCGAAGCATTAATTGAAGCTTGATCCTGCCATTTTTCATCCCTTCATGCCATGTTTTAGAAATAATGATGATTGCCACACAAGGCAGCCAGAATATAAGATTCCATGCAGTTAGCAATTGATGATAAATTTGTTGAAAATTGATTTGTTGAAGGTTTCTGAAAAACTTAAAATGACCCTGAATTAGTATGCTATTTTTATAAAACATCTACATCCGGATAGGGCATTCACTAGTTTAATTGATAAAGATTTGTGTGCTTATACTTTTTATGACGCATTATTTATCTAAATATGTTTTTAAATCATTGATACTTTTAACTCCCAAATCATCAGCCTGCTGTCTCCGCATCATCAAAGCATAAGTATTATTAAAGCCAATTGGTCTCAGCCATTTGATTTGATAGTTTGATTCAAATTCCTTTTTCACGTAAGCAAAAACTTTTTCCTTATCACTCATCATACCAGAGAATAATTCTGGTTTTTGTGGCAAAATCACCAATAAACCTGTGCCCGTGTATTCCGGATAAAAATCAATTTGCTTATTAGTGAGTGCATCAAAACAAATTTTAGTTCCTCCTAAACCGGTTTTGGTCTCCACCTGTAAATTGGAGTTTCCCAAAATCAGCATTTTGTACATTTGCGCTATGATGTACTGCTCACCAAAAATTTTGGAACCAATTCTGATGGTTGCTCCATTACCATTCCTGGGGTTTTTATAAAGTCCTTTTGTCTGCAAAAAATCTTTAGCCACTTTTTCCGGAGATTGGTGCAGCTCATCCACTTTATAATTGAGATTGGTCATGGTGCTATCGTCAATCAGTCCCGAAAGCTGATTTAAAATCCCTTCCAGTTCTGGTTGTTGATCTAAAACCTCTTGGTTCACAATTGGCGCACAATAATAGGGCGGGAAGATGTGTTTATCATCATCCAAAATAACTAAATCAAAAGCTTTTAGCCTGCCATCAGTGCTGTAACCACTGATCACATCCAACTTCTTTTCAAAGGCTGCCCGATACATAACGGCATCGCTGATCACCACCGTTCTGATTTTTAACCCATAAACCTTTTTCAATCCCACATCTCCATCCTGCCTGCCCATGAATTCCGGCGTGAAGCCTGCCAGCATTTTTCCGTCTAATGCGGAAGGCAAAAAGTAAAAAGAGGAAAGTGAAATAAAAAGAAATGGCAAAAATAAAATATATGTGCTCGTGTTCTTAAAGCTGATTCTTTGAATCCTTGATAATAAAAAATCGAAAATGATGGCCAATAGCGCTGCCGGAATCGCTCCGGCTAAAATCATGTTGGTGTTGTTTAAAGCGATGCCGCCAAAAATAAATTCTCCCAAACCTCCGGCGGCAATATATGCCGCTAATGTAGCCACACCCACATTAATGACAGTGGCGGTTCTGATGCCCGCCATCATCACAGGAAAAGCCAAAGGTATCTCCACTTTTCTTAAAACCTGAGCCTTGTTCATTCCCATTGCTTTGGCCGCTTCCAAAACTTGCGGCTCAATGTTTTTGATGCCGGTGTAGGTATTCCTGATGATAGGGAGTAGAGCATAAAGAAACAATGCCACTATCGCTGGCTTCACGCCGATGCCTAAAATTGGAATCATGACACCCAATAGGGCGATACTTGGTATGGTCTGTAAAATCCCGGCAATGCCTAAAACAGGACCGGCAAATTTTTTATTTCTGCTGATGAAAATCCCTAATGGTAAAGCCACCACAATGGCGATGATCAACGAAATGAAAGTCAATCCGATATGTGCCAGGGTTTGAGATAATAGTTTATCAGATTCCTGACTGATGAACTGTAAAAAACTATTTTGCTGTTCCATCTGCCTGATTTTTATAATTCTCTAAGGCAAGCATTAATCCGGAAGAGCTGGTCATTTTTCGCTCTCCGTTCCATTCAAGGCTGATCTCATTTTTCTCTGCCAATAATTCCATTGCCGACCAAACACTGTGACTTTCCGCCAGTATTTTTAAATGGCTCTCACGGGTTTCATGATGAGGTAAATACTTCCAAATATCTATTAAGCTGATGTTTTTAAAAGAAAGCTGCAATTGCTGCCCGCTGAAAAATTCATTGACTTTTTCATTTTCAGGATTTCTCAACAATTCTTGTGGTGTTCCAATTTGAAGCAATTCGCCTTTATCCATCAGGCAAATTCTATCTCCTAACTCAAAAGCTTCCTGTATATCGTGAGTCACCATCACTATTGTTTTATCCTGAAGTTCATCCAAAGTCAGAAATTCTTTTCTTATTTTATCTCTTGTAATAGGATCTAAGGCACCTAAAGGCTCATCCATTAAAAGAATAGGGGGATTAGCCGCCAAGGCTCTTGCTAAACCCACCCTTTGTTGCTGACCTCCACTCAATTGATGAGGGTGTTTGTTTTTGAGTGCTGAAGACAGGTGAAGTTTATCCAATAATTCATCCACCCTTTTATTGGTATCAGAGATTTCCCATTTTAGTAATTGAGGAACTATAGAGATGTTTTGCGCAATGGTGTAATGAGGAAATAAGCCATGATTTTGCAAAACATACCCCATTCCTATTCGTAATTTCTCCGGCTTAACATCCTGAATATTTTTTCCATCAATAAAGATAGAGCCACTGTCTGTTGTAATCAATTGGTTAATCATTTTTAAAGTGGTGGTTTTACCGCAACCACTTGTTCCCAACAAAATCAGCGTCTCGCTTCTATTAACTTTAAAACTGAGATTTTTCACAGCCTGGGTGTCTCCAAAAGATTTACTGATGTGTCTTACTTCGATCATTGTGATATATCAATAAAGATAAAAATTTGATCCTGCTTTCATAAAAACGGATTATATAGCTGTCTCAAATTCATCTTTTTTCCCACCCGAAAGTTTTCGGGATCATTTCGGAAATTGAATGAAAAACGGAGATTGCTTATAAGATGCTGAAACAAGTTCAGTATAACAAATATCTTTAATCTAACGACATAAAAAGATTATTCAGTGATTCTGCATATAAAGGATGTGCAAAAATGTTGTAGCGAATCTGTTCATAGGTCACATTACCCAGCATAGCCATCTGTAGTATAGACATGATTTCACCTCCTTCTGCACCAATGACTGTTGCGCCCAGAATCTGCTTGGAATCGGCATCTACAACTGCCTTCATAAAACCATGGGTTTCGCCTGTTTCTAATGCTCGAGCAACATGTTTCATGGGGATTTTAGCGACTTTATAATGGAGCTCCCTTTCCTCTGCCTCCTTCTCTGTGATGCCCACCCGGCCCATCTGCGGATCGGTAAACATGCAATATGGAACCGCCCGGCCTTTGGTGGTCATGTCTCCATTTTCTAAAAGGTTTTTGCTCACAATCACAAAATCATTGTAAGCAATATGTGTGAAAGCCGGTCCACCTTTCACATCACCCAAAGCATAAATATGATGAGCTGTGGTTTTTAGCTTATCATCCACTTTAATGAATCCATGTTCGTCCGTCTCCACTCCTGCAAAAGATAATCGGAGATTTTTGGTTTGAGGGGCTCTTCCAGAAGCTATTAAAATATGGCTGCCATTATAGGTTTTCTCTTTTCCATTTACCTTTGCAATTACTTTTTTTTGGGTTTTTCCGCTGATTCCTATCACTTTTGCATTCGTTTGTATCTCCATATCTTCTTGCTTGAAAATCTCGGACATGGCAATGCAAACATCTTCATCTTCATGTGGCATCAAGGTTCCTGATTTCTCTAAAATGGTAACTTTAGCACCAAATCTTTTCATCATCTGACCAAATTCCAAAGCGATATAGCCACCACCAACAATCACCAAATGAGAGGGAATTTCCTCCAGTTCCAGCATACTTGTAGAGGTTAAATATTCAGTCTCCTGGATGCCTTCCAATTTAGGGATTACAGGACTGCAACCGGTATTGATGAAAATAAGTTCCCCTCTGATTTCAAACTCCTCTTTCTCGGCTTTTATCAACAAAACATGGTCATCTACAAAAGAAGCTTCTCCAAAAATGATCTCTAAATCTTTGCTGTTCTCTAAGCCTTTTTCTGCACCTCCTCTAAAAGAAGCTACAATTTCATTCTTGAGCTTTAAAACTTTTGGATAATCAATTTCAAAATGGTCTGATTTCACGCCCCATTCTTTGCTTTTTTTTACCAAGTGGGCCACTCTGGCTGAAAAAATCATTGTTTTTGTGGGCGAACAACCATCGTTAATACACGTTCCGCCTATCCGGCGTTTTTCAATGATTGCCACCTTTTTTCCGGATTTTGCTAATTTCTTAGCTAATGGAACTCCGGCCTGCCCAGCACCAATCACTATTGCATCATAGTTTTTCATTCGCCAACCTTCACTCCTTTCCAAAAAGCCACATAATTTTTAATCTCTTTGGCGGCATCTTTTGGTTCGGGATAATACCAGGCGGCATCTTTATTAATTTCTCCCTTCACATCTAAAGAATAATAGGAGGCTTTTCCCTTCCATGGACAAATTGAATGGGTGTCAGAACCTTTAAAGAAATTCTTATTAATGGATGATTCTGGAAAATAATGATTATTCTCTATAACGATGGTGTTATCGCTTTCGGCTAAAGTTTCTCCGTTCCAGGTTGCTTTCATAATTTTCATCAATTAGTTTTTTAATTGAACAAAGGAAAGAGGAAATTGATTTATTCCATTTTAAAGCTGATGGTGGTAAACAAAAAAGCCTTCAGAAAATTCTCTGAAGGCTCCATATTTACAGGTTAAATTTATTAGCTAAAAACAGAGGTGACCTCCGTGATTTGCCAGCTTTTGTTTATTTTATAAAGGGTTACGAGATCTTCTCTCACAAAATTGGAGAATTTTGAACTCACTTTTACCAGACAGTAGCTATCTGAAGAAAAGATCATGTTGGAAGTCACTTTACATTGCATTTTTACCCCTTGGTTCGCTTTCATAAAAGCTAACTCCTCTGCTTTACCATGAGTGATTATATTTCCGTTTCTGTTGATGTTGAATTTCACATTGTCAGCGTAGATGTTCTTTAATTCTTTGCTGTAGTACCCCAGTTGAATTTTAGCGATGTAAGCATTCACCGTGTACTGAACGCTCTCTTTGTCTAGTTTTTCATCCGTATATATTTGTTTTTTAGCGGCTATGAAGCTATCATGAGCATATTCATTACTGTTTGCGAGCAGCATGCTCCTGATGGTTTCATCTGCTTTTGCGAAGCTGAAGCTTGCCATCAGCAATAAGCTTAATAGGAACGTTTTTGATTTTAAGGTTTTCATGATGTTTAATTTTAATGTTAAATATTAATTTATCTAATAGACGTCATGAAAACACAAATAGTTACAACATGCAGGAATAAATTAACATTAATTTTTGTTAAAGTAATGGCTCAGATCTAATCAGTTAGAAAAAGATTCATTTAAACCACTCCGCATACATCATATAATTGTGAGGCAAATTTTTAAGTAGTTCTTTTTGCTCTTCAGATAAAGGTTTTATTTTTTTTGCCGGAACACCGGCATAAAGGTAGCCTGATTCACAAATGGTGTGCTCCAAAACAATGGCTCCGGCCGCAATGATCACAAATTCTTCCACCACAGCATGATCCATCACAATAGCTCCCATCCCAACCAAAACATGATCTTGTAAAGTGCAGCCATGCACCAAGGCACGATGCCCGATCGAAACATAATTACCAACAGTTGTTCCTGCTTTTAAATAAGTGCAGTGAATTACAGCACCATCTTGGATATTGGTATAATCACCAATTTTGATGTAATTCACATCACCGCGAATCACTGCATTGAACCAGATTGAGCAGTTCTTTCCCATCGTCACATCGCCAACAATGGTGCAATTTTCTGCTAGGTAACAATCGGCTCCCCAAATGGGGGATTTATCTTTGACCGGAAATATTAAAGCCATATTATAAAATAGTATCTTCTAATTTAGCTTGATGTTTTGGATAATCTGTGGTATAATGTAAACCACGGCTTTCTTTTCTTTCCATTGCTGATTTTATAACGATGTAGGAAACTTGTATGAGATTCCTCAACTCGCAAAGTTTCACAGAGAGTTTGGTTTTCTTATAGAAATCCTCTGTCTCTTCATACAATAAACCCAATCTTCGCATCGCTCTTTCCAACCTGAAATCAGAACGAACAATGCCTACATAATCACTCATCATCTTCTGCATCTCTCTCACATTATGGGTCACTAAAATATCTTCGTTTGAGAGTTGGGTGTTTTTATCATTCCAATCCGGAATTCCTTCCGGGATGATGAATTCGCCCAACCTATCCTTCGCGTTCAAATAAATCCGGTGAGCAAAAACCAATGCTTCCAATAAAGAATTTGAAGCTAAACGGTTTGCGCCATGTAAACCCGTAGAGGTAACTTCGCCACATGCATATAATCTATTGATGGATGATTGCCCGTTTTTATTTACCATCACTCCACCACACATATAATGACAAGCAGGGGTGACCGGAATCATATCCTTGGTCATATCCAAACCAATAGATAAACATTTTTCATATATATTAGGAAAATGTATTAAAATATCTTCCTTTTGATGATGCCTAATATCGAGATAAACAAAATCATCCCCTGACTTTTTCATCTCATTATCTATCGCTCTGGCTACGATATCTCTGGGGGCTAAAGAACCTCTTTCATCATATTCATACATGAACTCCACTCCATCTCTTCTTTTCAATACACCACCAAAGCCCCTCACTGCCTCAGAAATTAAGAAGGAAGGATATTCACCCGGATTATATAATGCTGTTGGATGAAACTGGATAAATTCCATATTTCTCACCTTGGCTTTTGCCCGATAAGCCATAGCCACACCATCACCTGTTGCAATCGTTGGGTTGGTGGTGGAACTATAAATATGTCCAGCTCCACCAGCAGCCATAATGGTCATTTTTGATAAAAATTTCTCAATTTCTCCGGAATATGTATTCAAAACATAGGCTCCGTAACATTCAATATGATCAGAATGACGATTAACGAATTGACCCAAATGATGCTGAGTGATTAAATCAACCACAAAATAATGAGTAAGTATCTCTATGTTTTTATTTTCGTGAATTTCTTCCAGTAAAGCTCTTTCAATTTCAAAACCTGTTATATCTTTATAGTGCAACACCCTATGTTCAGAATGTCCACCTTCTTTTGCTAAATCATAGACGCCTCCCTTGGTTTTATCAAAGTTGGTTCCGTACGCAATGATTTCATTAATCCTTTCAGGACCTTCCTTTACCACAATATCCACAATGTCTTCATCACACAAGCCATCACCAGCAATTAAGGTATCTCTAATGTGCTTATCAAAAGAATCCTCCTTCTTATCCACAACCACAGCAACGCCACCTTGGGCATACTTCGTGTTTGATTCATCTTCATTGGATTTTGTAACTATCAGAACCTTACCGTGTTTTGCTGCCTTAAGAGCTAAACTTAATCCTGCTATGCCAGATCCTATTACCAGGAAATCCACATTTTTCATCTTTATATCTTTTTTTTAATGGCTATGAAGCAATCATGAGCATATTCATTCGTGTTTGCGGGCAGCATGCTCATGATGGTTTCATATCTTATATTCTATAAACTCACATGCTTACAATTGATGTGAATAACACCTTTAAAGGTGTTCATTTTGTGTAAGCAATTTATCAAAACTTTTATTTTTTGTTCATAACTGGGATAAATGTTTAGCCATTTATAAATCTTTAAGCTTTTACTCCCCACATTTTTAGGATTAATCAACGTTGTTGATGTAAGGATTCATCCACTGTAAAAAAAAATAAAATTATTTTTGTAATTTAAAACAGTGCTGATAATCAACCAGCTATTATTAAGGTAATGTTAACAACATGTTTATTTATTTTAAATAATCATATATCAAAAGAAAATCAACGTTAAATTTACACCAAACTAACACACTAATAAATAATAAGTTCTTTTGTATAAATTTAAATCATTGTTATTAGAAAAGTGGATAAAGCCTAAATTTGATTTTCTACATTTGGATAAGGAAAAATGAATAGAACTGAAGAAATAAATTTAAAGGGTTTTGTTGATGAAGCCATCGACCCAACTTTAGATCTCTTTGTGGAGATTGATAGATTGAAGAAAGAAAAGAATGCAGTGATATTGGCTCATTATTACCAAGAAGCTGATATACAAGATATTGCAGATTATATTGGTGATAGTTTAGGGTTATCTCAAGAAGCTGCAAAAACAGATGCTTCCATGATTGTTTTTGCAGGTGTTCATTTTATGGCCGAAACTGCTAAGATATTATCTCCTGATAAAAAAGTTTTATTACCTGACAGCAAAGCAGGATGTTCATTATCTGATAGCTGTCCACCACATTTATTCAAAAAATTCAAGGAGAAATATCCAGATCATTTGGTGATTACCTATGTGAATTGTACTGCAGAGCTAAAAGCTATGAGTGATATTGTTTGCACCTCCAGCAATGCAGTGCAAATTGTTAATAGTTTGCCAACAGACCAGAAAATTATTTTTGGTCCCGACAAAAACTTGGGTGCTTATGTGATGAAGAAAACTGGACGTGAGCTGGTTTTGTGGAATGGTGCCTGTATGGTTCATGAGATTTTCGCCCGCGAGAAAATCACCAGATTGAGGCAAAGGCATCCTGAAGCTAAATTCATCGCTCATCCTGAATGTGAGGAAGTGGTTTTAGAAATGGCTGATTATGTGGGTTCAACTACAGGGTTATTGAATTATACCATCAATAACCCTGCAAAAGAATTCATTGTAGCTACAGAATCGGGGATCATCCATCAAATGGAGAAATCAAATCCCGATAAAAGTTTTATTCCTGCACCTCCAAATAATGCTTGCGCTTGTAATGACTGCCCGCACATGAAAAGAAACACGTTAGAGAAATTGTATTTGTGTTTAAAAAATGAACTACCAGAAGTTGACGTTCCACGTGAAATTATTGAAAAAGCCAAGAAACCAATAGAAAGAATGTTGAAAATATCTGCTGAATTAGCTTTATAAGAACATTACTTTGGATTCAGGAAAAAGAGCTTATCAGGTAATTGAAATATTAAAAAAACTTATTATTTTATGTACTGCTTTTTTTATGCTTTCTTCTTGTATATCCAAAAAGAAATATAATCAAAGACTTACCCAAAAGCATTCTCCAGAAGAACTCAAGAAAGATTTGGGCATCATTAAAACTTCGTTGGAGGAAGCACATCCTGGTGTATATTGGTACATTAGCAAAGAAAAATTAGATGAAGACTTTAAGTCAGTAGCACATCAATTCACTGATTCTTTGAATTCACTTAATTTTTATAGAAAAGTTGCTCCGCTAGTTTCAGAGATTAAATGCGGTCATACCCGTTTGGTTCATCCTGGTCTTAAATTAAATAGAGTACAAAGAGATAGTTTAAAAAAGAAGGGAAACCCTCCATTAACACAGTTGGACTATAAAATTGAAGGGGATAAATTATTTGTGAGATCAGTGAAAAGCAAATATCTATCATCTTTTAAACCCGGAATAGAAATCATCACCATAGACAGTATTCCAGCAAAAGAAATCATAAATGAAACAGAGAAATTATTCTCTTCCGACGGTTATAACCCTACTTTTTATGATGAAGTGTTGAATAAGTCGTTTGCTAATTATTATAAACTAGCTTATCCGAAAAGAGATTCCTCCTTTTTAATTTTAAAAGATTCCTCTGGTTTATGTGGTACCTGGATAAAGGCAGAGCGACCTGTTATAAAAAAGGTAAAAATTTTACCACGCGAAGAAAAAAGAAAGACCAGAGAGAAAAAAGAATTTCAAAAAAAGAACAGGTATAAAGGTTTAGATGAAGAACAAAACCCTTTACTGGACTTTAAAATTGAGTCTAATTTAAAAGGTACCGGAATTTTAACCGTTAAAAGCTTCTCATTTCCTGACAATAATTTTCATCGATTTTTTAGGGAGACATTTAAAATCATAGCAAAAAATAATATTAAAAACATCATTTTAGATTTAAGAGATAATGGAGGAGGAAATTTAATGAATTGTAATTTATTGTTCAGGTATTTATATAACAAACCAAATAAATTTACCGGCAGAGCGGACATGTCGGCAAGATATTTTACAACTGCTAAATATGCCGACCATTTTATTATCAATGACTTAAGAGGGTTTTATCCTTTACTTTTGGTGCATAAAGATTCTTTTGGTTATTACTCCAAACTTCCAACAGACCGGTTTAAGAAGCCAAAAAATAAAGTTTATAATGGAAATTTAATTGTTCTAACAAATGGCTACTCTTTTTCTGCCACAGCATTATTAGCATCCAACCTGCAACAAGTTAACCGTGGAATTTTTATTGGTGAGGAGACCGGTGGTGGGTTCAATCAATGTACAGCCGGAAGAATTCCTTATTTGACTTTGCCTAATACGGGTTTAAAATTGCGTTTGCCTTTAAAAGTGATAAAACCAGCCAATCAACGGGAATTGAAGGGAAGAGGAGTTTTCCCGAATGTTGAAGTAAAAAACAGGATTGAAGATGTGATTGAGGGTAAAGATAAAGTTTTAGATAAAGCGATGGAAATGTTAAAAAGGCAGAATTAATATAGCCCATGGTTTAAACCATGGGCTATATAAACAGATTAAGGCATTATTAAAACAAATTTCGTCACATTTGCATATTAACCTTGGTCTTTATATCCAAAAAAATCAAATATATGTTCGAGCAAACGGATAAAACAGAGATAGCGAATTTAGGAGAGTTTGGTTTGATTGATCATCTCACTCAACATATCAGCATCAAGAACGAAAGCACCACAAAAGGCGTAGGTGACGATGCCGCAGTGCTTGATTTCAGAGATAAAAAGACCTTGATCTCCACAGATATGTTGCTGGAGGGAATCCATTTCGATTTGGCTTTCACGCCCCTAAAACATTTGGGTTATAAAGCCATCCAGGTAAACTTGAGTGATATTTATGCCATGAACGGCATTGCTTCACAGGTAACTGTTTCTTTAGGTTTTTCCAGTAAATTTCCTCTAGAAGCTATTGAAGAACTATATGCCGGTATGTTGTTGGCCTGCGAAAAATTTAATGTGGACTTGATTGGTGGTGATACTACCTCATCCCGCCAAGGTTTGGTAATCTCTGTGACCAGCGTGGGTTATGCGGATGAAAAGAATATCACTTATAGAAACGGGGCCGAAGAAGGAGATCTCATTTGCGTTTCCGGAGATTTGGGTGGAGCTTATGTAGGCTTGCAATTGTTGGAAAGAGAGAAGCAAGTTTTCTTGGCCAACCCTAACATTCAACCAGATTTGGAAGGAAAGGATTATATTGTAGAGCGTCAGTTGAAACCAGAAGCCAGATTGGATATTGTTGATCTCTTGAAAAAAATGGGAGTGAAACCCACAGCCATGATAGACGTTTCGGATGGTTTGGCTTCAGAGATTTTACATATCACCCGTCAGTCTAAAAAAGGATGCAAATTGTATGAGGAGAAAATCCCGATTGACCCCATGACTGCCGATCAGGCCAGAGAATTCGGCTTGGACCCAACAGTTTGTGCGTTGAACGGAGGAGAAGATTACGAGTTGTTATTTACCATTAAACAGGCAGATTACGATAGAATGAAACACGATGTGGACATCTCCATCATTGGTTACATTACAGAAGAAAGTGCAGGAAATTATCTGGTGACTAAAGCAGGAAATATACACGAATTAAAAGCACAAGGCTGGAACGCATTTAAATCTACAGAAAGTTAAATATGGTAATCATCAATAGTTATAAAGAGTTTGAAAAATTTTTAGGTCAGAAAATGGGAGTTTCTGATTGGCATCGGATCAGTCAGGAACAAATCAACCTTTTTGCAGATGCCACTTTAGACCATCAATGGATTCACACGGATGTGGAAAAAGTGAAGACAGACAGCCCTTTTAAAACCACCATCGCACACGGATATTTAACGCTTTCGCTGATCCCTTTTTTGTGGAAGCAGATTGTGAGCATCCAAAATTTGAAGATGGAGATCAATTATGGGATTGAAAAACTGCGTTTTGCACAAGCTGTGACTGTGGATGGCAAAGTGAGACTGAAAGTGAAACTGGCTTCTATTGCCAATTTGCGGGGGGTGACCAAAGCCAATATTGGAATTGAGCTGGAAATTGAAGGAGAGAAAAAACCAGCTTTTACCGGGGAAGTGGTTTTTCTTTATCATTTCATTTAAAAATTGAGGCTGAAATGGTTTTTTAGTTGTAAGCTTCCTCACGAAACAATGTCGAGATGGAAGAGGAAAAAGCAAACACTCAATTAATATCAATAGGCTTTAACTGAGAAACATCCTGTAAATCTTCATCCATCTGGAATCTCCTATAAGCTTGCTTAATGTAGCTTGTCATCTCATAATCATTCGCCTTTACTGCAAAAATATAGGGCGGACGGTAATTGAGCATGAAAAACAATAGCTTATCGCCTTTTAAACCCGTGGTTCTTTTTACCAAATCCTTATTAAAAACCTGGTCAACCATGGCGTTTTGGTAATCCCGTTCCATGATATCCATCAAATGCCGGGCGTTTCTGCCTTCCCTGCTGAAAGTATTCCAAATGGCATCAATTCCTAAACCAGCTCCATTTGGTCCAACATTGATGATATCAGAATTATCTCCTAAGCGAACGGCCTGGTTAAAGGCTTTTTTAGTTTCCTCGTATTGGGCTTTAGCCGATAGTACCGAATCTTTTACGGTCACCTCACGCAAAGGAATGGCTAAACGCTGTAAATAAATGGCAACCGAAGTTTGATCTTTGATTTTGGTGGTGTCGCTGATATAGCCCGAAACAGCACTGACGATGAGATCACCATCTTTCACATTAATAAAAAACTCCCCTTTCGTATTGTTATAAACTGTTTTTTGTGTTCTCAGGTTGGTAATAGTCACTCGGTTCACCCTAAATTTGGTGTCCTTGTCAAAAACAATCCCGCCTAAACTTCTTTCCTGCGAGAATGCAGACCCAAACGTGCAAACGATACAGAAAAAGAAAAAAAGGGTTTTCAAAAATCTATTTTTTGATGATGATCTCTTCTCCAATTTTGATGGTATTATCGGTCATGTTGTTCAGTGCTTTTAGCTGATCAACAGTCAGACCAAAACGCTTAGAGATGTTATAAAGTGTATCTCCTTGTTGAACCACATATTTATCTCCGGTAATGAGCGGTGGCGAATCTTTAGGTTCTTCTTTGGCTTTTTCTGTAGGAATGTTATTATTGATATCACTCAGTACCCTGTCTTCTCTTTTAATCTTCTCCACTTCTCCTTCTTTTCTGTCATATTGGTGCAAATCGTATTTTTCGATGATGTTGATGAGCAGATCTGGATACTTTGGATTGGTGGCATAACCAGCCTGCTTTAAACCTTTAGCCCAACCTTCATAGTCATCTTTATCTAACTCAAACAAAGCAGCATATCTTTTGCGTTTTAAAAATTCAGAGTGATCTCTGAAACTCTCTTCCGGATTTTTGTACACCCGGAAACAATCATCTTTCTGATCATCATCTTTATAATAACCTTTTCCTTTCCAGTCGGAGGTGCATTTAATGCCAAAATGATTATTGGCATATTTGGCCAAATCGCTGTTTCCGGTGCCTGATTCTAATAATGCCTGAGCCAAAGTGATGCTGGCCGGAATGCCATATTGGTTCATCTCTTCTATGGAGATGGCTTTAAAACGGACGATATAAGTAGTGGTGCTATAGGAAGGATAATTGCCATAGCTACGTTTATCTGCGGCTTTTTCAATTTTTCTGTTCGCCAGATGGTAAACTCTTTTTTTTGATGAGCATGCTGACAGCAAAACCACCAGAGATATGGATATAAGTATTCGCTTCATTAATTTATTTACCCAATGATACAATCATTCCAGAGTTGCCATTTCAAATCACTTCTTTCTAATGATGAACAGGCCATCCCGAACAGGTAAAATTAACTTTTCCACCCGATCATCAGCTGTTACCAATTCATTAAAAGTAAGAATATTTGAAGTGTCCTTATCGTTATTTTTTGTTAAAACTTTGCCGCTCCACAAAACATTATCCACAATGATTAAGCCTCCGCTGCGCAGTTTATCAAGTACTAAATGATAATAGGTTGCATTGTTCTTCTTGTCCGCATCAATGAAAACAATATCGAAAACCTCGTCAATTTCAGGAATCAAATCAACCGCATTTCCAATTCTGTAATCGATTTTTGAGTAAAAATCGGAATCCACAAAATAACCTCTTACCCTTTCCTCCAGCTCTTCATTGATATCCAAAGTGATAATTTTTCCATCCAGAGCCAGACCTTCTGCAAAACATAAAGTAGCGTAACCCGTGAAAGTGCCCACCTCTAAAATGAGTTTCGGCTGCATCATCTTAGTCAACATGCTGAGCACCCTGCCCTGTAAATGACCAGAAAGCATTTGCGGCATCAACACTTCCAGCTGTGTTTCCCGGTTGATGCGTTGCAACAACTCCGGCTCAGCCTCGCAGGTTTGCTCTAAATATTGGTTGAGCTTGTTTGGGATCAATTCCATATTTTCAAAGTTAAACATCAAAATGATACGTATTTTATCTAAATCATATTAAGTTACAAACTGCGTTTAATTTTCTATTTTTGTTAAGAGTGGATAAAATAGGAGAAATAGAAATTAGAGTCGTTGGAAAATCGGGTACTCAAGAATTGAAACCGGATAATTATGACATTAAACATATTGCATCTCTTTTGCAAAATGTTGAAGATTTGCTATATCCAAATAATAAAAAGGAAAGACCTCTTATTACGTATGATATAAGAGAAGGTTCTGTAAGACACCTATTTAAAACTACTATTCAAACAATTATTGGTTTTAGTGCAGTTCTTTTAGAAATACAAGGAAAGGAATCAATAGATTTTTTAGATTTCAAGACATCAAAAGCTTTTGAGTGCATTCAAATATTAGCATTACAAAAGAACTATGAATTTAAAATAAAAACTTCTATAAACGAGAGTTTTGAACTATCAATCTCTCCAGAAACGAAATTTTTTAGAGCTGAAAACACTTGGGTTGATGCCGAATTTTATTTTTATGGTATTCTAAAAGATGCTGGAGGTAAAACTAAAGCAAATATTCATTTAGATACAGAAGACTATGGATATATAGCTATTGAAACAGGGAAGAATTTTCTAGAAGATTTGGAGGAGAATTTACTCTATAAGAAATATGGAGTTAGGGCTTATGGAAAGCAAAATATTGACACCGGTGAAATAGATACTACCTCTTTAAAATTAATAGAGCTTATAGATTATCATCCACGATTCGATCATGATTATTTAAATCAGCTTATAACAAAAGCAAAGGAAACATGGAGACATATAGATGCTGATGATTTTCTTTATGAAATAAGAGGTAATTAGGAAGCATAGTGTTTTACTTGATACAAGCTTTTTTATTAGATTATTGAACGATGAAGATAAATTGCATCAGAATGCCAGAAAATATTTCAAATATTTTTTAGAGCAGGAAATTATTTTAAAAATATCAACTATTTCTATCGCTGAATATTGTGTTTTAGGAAAATTAGAAAATCTTCCAATAAGAAACATCCAAATGGTTCCATTTAATTTAAATCATGCCAAAAGAACTGGAGAGTTTGCAAAAGTGATTTTTGAAGAGAATAAAAAAACAACAGAAAAACTTTTACCGAGAGCGATAATCCCAAATGATTCAAAATTATTTGCACAAGCTGATTTAGATTTGAGTGTTACATATTTCATCACTTCCGATAAACGTTCAATAAACACCTATAATCTGTTATCAAAACATCTTACACCAAGATTTGAAATAATAGATATTTCAGTGCCTTACAACCAATCTTTTGGTATATTAGATTTGTAATGAAATAAATTCACTTAAAAACAACCTCTGTAGCACCATATCCAAACTTCTCTTTTCGGGCGTCCATAAAGGTTTTCACTTGCGGATGTTTGCTCAGTGCTTTGTGGATCTCATGCCTTAAAGTTCCGTTTCCGGCCCCATGAATAAAAATGATGTTACCGTATTTGTGAACGATGGCAGCATCTATGTTTTTCCTGAAATGGTCCATTTGGATTTGCAACATCTCTTGTTCAGCTAAAAAATCATGATCGTCTCTTAATTTTTCAATATGCAAATCAACTTCTTTTGAAGGCATCTCCACGGCTTTCTTCTCCTCGGAAGTTTTGAAAAAACTCTCTTTTATTTTTTGAGCATCTAAAATCAATTCAGGTTCATCCATTCTAAAAATCCAGCCTTGTTGCTTCACCATAGCAACTTGTTGTTTGTTTCCGGCAAAGTCTTTAGCCCTAAATTTGATGCTAAAATCCAGAGGTTTCAACAAAGGTTTATCGGAGACGGTATAAAACAAAACCTGAGCAAAAAAAGTGGGCCATAAATCTAGCTCGGCCAACGAAGCAGAATAAATTTTGACCTGACTTTGCGGATTGACCACTCCTGAAAATTCTCCTTTCCATTTCTCCTTCAACTCAGTCTTTAAGGTCGTTGATAATTGAAAAGAAGTTTCATTCAACAAATGGAAATGAACCACAGAACCTTTATTTTGATCGGGAATTGCAGCCAGGAAAACACCTTTTTCTATAAAGTTTTCAATTTCCTTTGGCGTTTCTGTTGACAACTGTTGCTCATTTGTAGAATGGCCATGGACACGTGTAAGGTTATTCACCATCACCGGAATTTCAAAATCGTCATCTCCGGTCACCCCCACCATCTCCTCATTGAAGATTTTGGTGATGTAACCTTCACGCTTTTCGTCTACAAATCTTACAAATTCTCCCAGCTGATATTTCATTCCGCAAAGTTAATAATGTTTGCTATAACCCTTTTTAAGTTTATGAATTCTTTGGGTTACCCTTTTATATTTAGATGTATTAATTAAAAACCTGTAATCAATAATTAATCTTAGAAATTATGAAAACGAAACAAATCATCTCCGCACTAATCATTTCAACTGCTTTTTTAGCTTGCAACAATGCAAAGTATGACTCTAATGAAAAGGCTTACGCCCATGAAACAGTTGATTCTGTTTTAATTAATAAAGAGAAATCAGTTGATAATGGTTCTTCATCAGCAGCGGTGGAGAATCAAAACAATAAGTCCCGAAAATTCATTAGAACAGCGGATATTAAATTTAAAGTGAAAGATGTGGTGCAATCCACTTATCAAATAGAGGATGTGGTGAAAACAAATGGAGGCTTTGTCACTTATACCAATTTAAATAGCGATGTGAATGAGGTTAGCCACACCGCAATCAGTTCGGATTCAACTCTTGAAGCGACAACGTTCACCGTTAACAATTCCATCACACTGCGTGTTCCAAATTTTAAACTCGACACCACTTTGAAAGAGATTGCCAAAACAGTTGATTTTTTAGATTCCAGATTGATTAAAGCTGATGATGTGGCTTTACAATTATTGGCTAATGATTTGACGCAAAAAAGGACTTCCAAATCTGGTTCCAGGCTTGCCAATTCTATTGATAAAAAGGGAAATAAACTAAAAGATGTGGTAAGTGCCGAGGATGAAGTTTTAAATAAAGAAACCGTAACTGACGAATCTAAAATCGCCAATTTAGATATACAAGATAAAATCGCATATAGCACCGTCACTTTATATATTTATCAAAAACCAACTATCAAAAGCAGCATAATTGCAAATAAACCAAATATTGAAGCTTACGAACCCGGATTTATTAGTCAACTGAAAGAATCATTTTTATTTGGAGGGGATATTTTAGCTCAGTTTATTGTGTTTCTCACCAAACTTTGGGCTTTGGCTCTGTTTGGAGTTCTAGCCTATATCGGATACAGAAAATATGGTTTTAAATTAAAGAAAGCGATAAGTTAGCTGGAGGATTTTTAAAATCCTTTTCAATCCTTCCAATTTGCTTTTCATGATGTTTGGTATGAATCAGCATGAAACGGAGCCAGGATTTGGCATCCAGGAAACCTAACCTTGGATGCTTCACTTTATAATCAGGGTTGAACTTTTTAAAGTTAGGATACAAATCCGCCAACTTCTTTTTGATTTTAACCAGTTGATTTGCCGCATCCTCTTTGTTGGTTTTCTTGGCCATATCGTCCAAAATTTTTGGAGCCACATATTTTCCGGGAGGCAATTGCCCCATAAAAAGAATCAGTCGTACTTTCCAATGTGGCTTTCTTGTTTTCACATCAGCAGTTTTGTTCAGGCATTTTTCGGCAGCGATGACGGAAAGCTGATTGGAACCGAAGATATGTGAATAAACTTCAGCATAAGACCAGCCACCACCTGGCGGAGTGCTCACAAAGGTGTCTTCACTCACGGTTTTTAAAAACTCTTCATAAAACCGAATGCTTTTCAGCAGTTTCTTCTGATCAGATGCGGCGCTCATAATAAGTCAGTGAGTTCTTCTAAATGATGAATCTGCCATTTCACATCCTCTGGTGGGTTGCTGAAATTCGGATTGAAATAAATAGCGTCCATTCCAAAGGCAATCGCACCGCGAATATCTGCTTCAATGCTGTCGCCTATCATTAAACTTTCTTCAATCTCGGCTCCAGCTTTATCTAAAGCGTATTTAAAAATGGCTTTATCAGGTTTGTTGATGCCTACCACTTCTGAGATGATGATATTTTTAAAATAAGGAGTGAGCCTGGTGTTTTTTACTTTATATTCAGTGGATTCTTTGAATCCGTTGGAGATTAAATGCAATTCGTATTTATTTTGCAGGTAAGCCAAAGTCTCGTGTGTATGAGGGAAAAGATTGCTCTTTGTGGGACAGATGTTCACATAATCATCCTCAAACAGGATCGGAATCACGCTTTCATCTAATCCCAAATCTAAAAAAGTCTTTTTAAAACGAGTCTCTCTTAGCGCTTCTTTGGAGATTTTTCCTAAATGGTAATCAGCCCAAAGCTGATGATTGTTCAGGGTGTAAGTTTCAATGAAGACGTCACAGGAGCTCAAACCTAAATCGCACAGCTGATGGGTGTGGTATAATTCATTTAAAGTCTCTTCGGCATTTTTATCAAAATCCCACAAGGTGTGATCAAGGTCGAAGAAGATGTGGGTGTATTTCATTCAGTTTTCAGTTTGAAGTGGATAGCGGTCAGTTTTAACCTAATAATGATGGATAATATTTAATGAATCCGCTTAATAATTTTCTAACCTGATATAAGGAATTAATCCTTTCTCAAATTCTATATGGCTGACATCATTTAAATCCAAAGCTAAGAATAATTGAGTTGCTAATTCATATAGAGAACCTCTGGCAATAAAAAAGAAACGAATAGCATCTTTTCTACTTTCCCTTCCACAGCCCTTCTGCAATAGCTGATGGTATAGATATTACTGCTCTTTGTATTTGGCTTATAAGACCGAATTTCTCACTTTCCGGAAAACCTTTAGTGACGGAATAAATAGTTTACACTAATAATCTGGCTTCCTTCCAAAATCAAGATCTGTATAGTTCCTTGCTCCATAACTGAAAACTCATCACTCTAAACTGTTAACTTAAATCTTCTCCCCAAAAGCCAAATCTCCGGCATCTCCCAAGCCTGGAACTATGTAAGCTTTGGTCGTCATCTCCTCGTCAATTGCGCCCAACCATAAATTAGCTTTCGGCAGATTGGCTTTCACATGTTCCACACCTTCCTGACTGGCGATGACCGAAACAATATGCAATGATTTGATTTTATAATTAGCCAATAATTCTTTACAGCAAAGCACCATGCTTTGCCCGGTGGCTAGCATGGGGTCAGAGATGATGACTGTCCTTCCTTCCAGATCCGGAGTAGATACATATTCCACATGAATCACAAAATCCCCACCTTTTTTTGTTTTGCGATAGGCGGAGATGAAAGCCGAATCAGCCTGATCAAAAACATTCAGCAAGCCCTGGTGCAAAGGCAAGCCTGCTCTTAAAATGGTGGCCAAAACAGGCATATCCGGCAGCATATTAATGTTCGCTAAACCTAAAGGAGTTTGTACCTCAAACTCCTCGTACCTCAAATTCTTGCTGATCTCATAAGCCAGAATCTCACCCATTCTTTCCATATTTCTGCGAAAACGCATCCTATCCTGTTGAATATCAGCATCCCGCAATTCGGCTAAAAAATGATTGGCGATACTATCGGTTTTGTTGAGTAAGAACATATTTAAATTTACGATTTTTGAATTGGAACGAAGATTAATTAAGCTAATAAAATGGTTAGAATTTACATAGCTATAAATGGATAAATCCATTTACATTTTGCTTTCTCAAGCATGTTCATATAAACTGATTTTCATCTCCTCCAAACGCTAAGTGTAAGATTTTTGCCGTAAAACAGTAAAGCCATGGAAAAGTAAAAAAGCAATTATATACATAGACTTGTAAACCAAAGGGCAAATAATTACGTCTATAAACATGAGCATTAAGTTGTTCATGTATAAGGTTTGACGAGGGGATTTGTCCGTAAGGGCGAATCCCTTTTTTGTGTTCTTTAGATGAAAAATAAATCCTTTTTTTCAGTCTTAGAGCTATCAAGCCTTATTAAGTAAGTCGTTAATGCTATTTTGAACCTTGGCCTTCGGCAAATTTAGCCTTGCCAACCTTATAACTTTAAAAGCAAAGGGCGCCTACCTACAGGCAGGCAGCAGAGAGTTTATTCAGTTTATTTATAGGCTTTCCTGTATTCGCTTCGCTCGGGTTTGGTTACTTTTTGCGGAAAAATGCGGGGCATTCATGATAGCCAATGGTTAAAATAAAAATTCGAATAAAGTGAATAGGTTTGTCCTGCCAATGAGGAACGGAAAGGTTTGTGTACAATGGCAAGATCAGAAAACACAACAACATAATATTATCTTTGAAATATGGATTTCAAAATCACTTCTGGTTACAAACCCACTGGCGATCAGCCCACCGCAATCAAACAATTGGTGGAAGGCGTTAAAAGTGGAGAGAATTATCAAACATTATTGGGAGTCACTGGTTCTGGGAAGACTTTTACCGTGGCCAATGTGATTGAACAAACACAGAAGCCAACCTTGGTTTTAAGTCATAACAAAACTTTGGCGGCACAGCTTTACGGAGAGTTCAAGCAATTTTTCCCTGAGAATGCAGTGAATTATTTCGTTTCTTATTACGATTATTATCAGCCGGAGGCATTTTTACCCTCTACCAACACTTATATAGAAAAAGATCTCCAAATCAATGAAGAGATTGAAAAACTACGCTTAAGAACCACCTCGAATTTGATGTCCGGGCGACGTGATGTGATTGTGGTTTCCTCCATCTCCTGCATTTATGGTATGGGTAATCCCGAGGATTTCTCTAACTCCGTTTTCCGTTTTGGGGTCGGGACAAGAATTAGTCGCAATGCTTTTTTACACCGCTTGGTGGAGATTTTATATTCACGCACCACTGCCGATTTTAAGCGTGGGACTTTCCGAGTGAAGGGTGACACGGTTGATATTTATCCGGCTTACCTGGATTTAGCTTATCGTATCTCCTTTTTCGGAGACGATATTGAAGAGATGAGTGTGATAGAACCTGCCAGCGGAAAAACAATTGAGAAAATGGACCAGGTAGCGATATTCCCGGCCAACCTTTTCGTTACTCCGCGTGACCGTTTCACCAGCGTGATGCACCAGATAGGCGAGGACATGACGGACCGAAAAAGACAATTCGAAGGCGAAAGCCGTTTTTTAGAAGCTAAACGTCTGGAAGAGCGCACCAATTACGATATGGAGATGATGCGAGAATTGGGTTATTGCTCAGGAATCGAGAATTATTCCAGGTATTTCGATGGCAGAAAACCCGGAGCCCGCCCTTTCTGCTTATTGGATTATTTCCCCGATGATTATTTGATGGTGATCGATGAAAGTCATGTCACTGTTCCGCAAATCAGGGCGATGTATGGCGGTGACCGTTCCCGCAAATTGTCATTGGTGGAATACGGTTTTCGTTTGCCGGCAGCTTTAGATAATCGTCCACTGAATTTCAATGAATTTGAAACCTTGGCACCACAAACCATTTATGTGAGCGCCACACCTGGCGATTACGAACTGGAGAAAACTGAAGGGGTTTTTGTGGAGCAGGTCATCAGGCCAACCGGTTTGTTAGACCCGGTAATAGACGTTCGTCCGGTGGGCAACCAAGTCGATGATTTATTAGATGAGATTGATAAAACCATCAAAATGGGTGACCGCATCCTGGTGACCACCCTGACCAAAAGAATGGCCGAAGAATTGACCAAATACATGGATCGCTTACGCATCAAGGTGCGTTACATCCACTCAGAAGTGAAAACCCTGGAACGTGTGGAAATTCTGCGTGGTTTGCGTTTGGGCGAGTTTGATGTATTGATCGGCATCAATTTATTGCGTGAAGGTTTGGATTTGCCCGAAGTTTCTTTAGTGGCCATTTTAGATGCTGATAAGGAAGGATTTCTCCGCTCTGAGCGGTCATTGATACAAACTATCGGAAGAGCCGCCCGTAACGATCGCGGCCGCGTGATCATGTATGCCGATAAAATTACCGATTCCATGCGCATTACCATTGAGGAGACCAATCGTCGTCGCGATAAGCAGATTAAATACAACGAGGAGCATGGCATTGTGCCTAAAACAGTGGGCAAATCTCGTGAAGCCATCATAGAACAAACATCCGTGATGGATTTCAAAGGCGGAGTGCAGCAAATTTATACCGGAGACGATGCAGAAGCAACTTTGGCAGCCGATCCAATTGTACAGTACATGACCAAGCCAGAGATGAAGAAATCTTTGGAGAACACGAAAAAAGAAATGTTGGCTGCAGCCAAAGACATGAATTTTTTACTTGCCGCCAAGCTGCGTGACGAGATGTTCGCTCTCGAGAAAATGATGGAGGAGAAGTTTGGGAAGTAACATTACGCAAGAATTATAATCAAATTGCGTTAAAGAATTATATTTGCAAACCATGGGATTACTAAGATTTCTAATCATCGCCATCTGTGTGCTCTACATATTAAGGGCATTAGCCCGTATATTTTTACCTTTTCTGTTCAAAAAGGCCACTCAAAAAATGTATGAGAAAATGAGCGAACAACAAGGTGGATACCAACAACAGCAACAAAGGAAAACCTATAATAAATCGGCTAAACCAGAGGGCACCATCTCCGTGGATTTCGTTCCACCTCAGCCAAAGAAAAAACCAAAGCTGGATAGCGCTGGTGAATTTGTTGATTACGAAGAAGTGAAATAGTATTTAGACCCCTGAATTACGGTTTCAGCTTAGAAAAGCAGGTTTCTTGCTCTATCCCGACTAACTTTAATTATTCGTTCCCCGTTTCTTCATTAATTGAATCAACCTAATTTGGTTTGTATTTCACAAAATCTTTTGAGAATTGAATATCAGTGATTAAAACGATACTTATGGTTTGTTTGCAGTTGTTTATGCTCAGTCTTAGAAAACTAACACCTATTTTTCCTTATCTGCTTCAAAATCTTGACCGTTTTGGTACAAAACCAATTTTACTAGGTCCCCTAAATCATTCCGAAAAAATTTAATTTTAGCTGAGACAACAGTTTAAAAGAATTCTAATTCAGATTCTGGATAAATTTCCGCTTTAATTTGTCCAGTCAATTGTGCATAAGCTTGCGTAGCATCAGGCGTAATGGTTATTTTTATTTTGGAGCCTTTTTTAAACAATAGATCCCAACTAAATTTTGTAATTGCCCGGGACTTAAATTCATGCTTTTTTGAAATGCCTGTTTAAGGAGCGGCGTTATTAATGGCCGGAGTGGCTTATTCTATTCTGGAAGGGATATGAATCAAAGCCAACGGTAGCGATTCCGTCATCGGAAAAGCCAGCATCAGAAACAGATGGAAAGACTACATGGCACCAATTCTGTATACTATTGCTATACCTGTTGTCCTGTTTTACCCTTTAATAGCCGGAGGTTTGTATATAATTGTAGCCCTGATGTGGCTAATACCAGATAAAAGAATTGAAAACGCCTTGAAGGAAGAAGATTGATTTTATAAAATCCAGTTAATCAAACACCTACTTTACTTTTTTCAATAATCTCTTTATAAAAATCTTCATACATGGGTAAAATAAGGCTGAGATCAAATTCAGCTGCCCGTTTCAGGGCATTTTCCTTAAATTCATCCAAACGGGAATCGTTTTCCAGTATATATATAGCATGGTTTGCCATTCCCTGGATATCGCCCACATTATCCATAAAACCGGTGATTCCATCAATATTCAGTTCCGGCAATCCACCGGTGTTTGAGGAGATCACAGGAACTTTACAAGCCATAGCCTCTAAGGCTGCCAAACCAAAACTTTCTGATTCTGATGGCATGATGAACAAATCGGCAACAGAAAGGATCTCCTCCACGGCATCCTGTTTCCCAAGAAACCGGGTGTGATCACAAACTTTTAAATCACGGCAAAGCTGTTCGCAATTCACACGTTCGGGCCCATCCCCAACCATCAATAATTTTGCAGGTACCTTTTCCAATATCTTTTGAAAGATATAGATCACATCTTGTGTGCGTTTTACCTTTCTGAAATTAGAGGTGTGCACCAAAATTCGTTCACCCTGGGGTGCGATGGCTTTTTTAAAATGATCTTTCGGTTTTAGGCTGAAACGATGATGATCAACAAAATTAGGGATCACCCGAATGTCTTTGTGGATATCGAAATGAGCGTATGTGGCATTTCTTAAATCTTCTGAAACTGCAGTGACCCCATCAGACTGGTTGATGGAGAAGGTAACCACTGGTTTATAGGTGAGGTCCTTTCCCACCAAAGTGATGTCTGTGCCATGTAAAGTGGTCACCACGGGAATGTGAATATCAAAGGTCGCTAAAATTTGCTTTGCCATGAAGGCAGCGGAAGCATGTGGAATAGCATAATGAACATGTAACAAATCCAACTTTTCAAATCTCACCACATCTACCATTTTACTGGAGAGTGCTAATTCATAGGGAGCATAATCAAACAATGGATAATTAGAGACAGCAACCTCATGATAGAATAAATTCTCTGAGAAGAAATCTAACCTGGCTGGTTGGCTATAGGTAATGAAATGAACCTGGTGGCCATGATCCGCAAGGGCTTTACCTAATTCTGTAGCGACCACTCCGCTGCCTCCGAAGGTGGGATAACAAACAATTCCGATTTTCATCTATAAATTTTCAATGGTGTTAAAAAGCCAACGTACAAAGAAACTGCTTTCATTTGTGATTAATGTTAGCAAATTGTAACAAATAGCAGGGGGCTAATCTTGTTGCTGATTAGGGATGAATTTAATTTTGGATTTCATTTCCTCCAATTTCTTCTCCGTTTCTCTTAGGTCATCCTGATAATTTTTAACCTCATCATTCATATCTCCAAGCTCAGCGTTCAACTTCGCAGCTTTCTTTGCATCTTTAGCTGCTCTTCTTGCTGCCCGATCCGCTCTTGAAGCAGTTTTAGAGTTACCAGGGTCGTTAGACAATTTTTCTGACAATTTTTTAGCTTCAGTGGCAGATTTAGAAGCGTCTTCGTTGGCGTCCTTTACTTTCTTCACCAATTCATTCACATCCATCAGCCTCCTTTCCAGTTTTAGATTTAACGAATTTAATTGCGTGTTGAGTGCCAGAACGGCTTCCTGTGTCTCTAATTTTTCAATTCTAGGATTGGTGATCTTCTTAGAGCACGAACTCAACACCACCACTAAAAACGAAATAAAAAACAGATTTCTTTTGAACAAATAATTCAGATACATATAAAGGATAACCCTGCAGGCAAGCTTTTGTTCTTTGGACTATTTAGATTTTTTTATTGCCTTGTAAATCACATCCTGGATTCGGGGACGGATGTTAAGATCAGAAAGTTTATCGCTCACCGTTGGGTTTACCCTGTTAGATAAAAACACATAAACCAAATTATCCCTTGGGTCCACCCAAACACAGGTACCTGTATAGCCCGTATGTCCGTAGGTTTGTGGCGAAGCCAATTTAGATGGATAGCCATAGGTGGATTCGGGATTATACCTGTCAAATCCTAATCCTCTCCTGCTTACATCAGACTGTTTGGAAGTGAATAGGTCAACTGTGGAGGGCTGAAAATACCTGACTCCGCCGTAGGCACCCTTGTTAAGCAACATTTGATAGAGAATGGCCAAATCAGAAGCATTTGAAAACAAACCTGCATGACCGGAAACCCCTCCAACCATAGCCGCACCCTGATCATGAACATAACCCCATAATAAGGTATGCCTGAAATAGGTGTCTTGTTCCGTAGGTACAATTCTCGATTTAGAGAACCTGTATCTGGGATTATAGCCTGTGGTGTACATCCCCAAAGGATTATAAAAATTGTCCCTCACATAGTATTGCAAAGGAACCTTCGTGATTCCCTCCACAATCTCCTTCATAAAATACATGCTTAAATCACTGTAAACATATTTTCCCCTGGTTCTTAAGGGACTTTCCAGCATTTGTTTCCACATCACATCTTTATAGTAACTCTTTTTCATGTAGAAATCATCCGCAACTTTCACGTTAAACACTTCTGTGGAGTCTCTGCTGAAATCCTCTGGTTTAATATAATTATAAAATGGGATGTAAGGAACGAAACCTGCCTGATGAAGCATCACCTCTTTAACTTGGATGTCCTGTTTATCAGTGCCTCTCGTTTTAGCGATATAAGCACTGATGGTGGTGTCTAAATTCAGTTTCTTTTGTTCGTATAGCCTCATCACCTCCATAGTGGTGGCCGAGACCTTAGTTACCGATGCAAGATCGAAAATATCATCAACCCGTTCGGCAGACAGCTTATCGTAGGTGTGATAGCCATAAGCTTTATTAAAAATCACTTTCCCATCCTTAGCTGCAAAAACCACCATACCCGGCGCAGCCCGCTCTCTGATAGCTTCTGCCGCAATCGCATCTATCTCTTTAAAATCTTCTGAGTTAATGCCCAGTTCTTCTGGAACGGTGTATTCAAATCTTAACTTTTCAACTGTGGAGCCCGCACCGGAAACATATTCGCTACTGAATGTAAAAGGGAGTTTTGCTGAAGTTCCAACTCCTCCGAAAATGAGCTGTGCTGAAAAATTAGCTGCTTCATCGGTCAATTTTGGGCACCAGATCACGGGAGATGATATTTCATTCAGTTTGGAAAGATTTTGTCCGTTACCGAATAAAGCAATGATGACTTGCTTTTTATTTTCCATCTCTTTGATGAAGCTTATCAGCTCCGGACTAAACGCAGATGATTCTGAAAGTGAGATGATGAGGGTGTTGTAATATTTTAAATCGTCAATAAGGGTGTTAAACTGATCATTTGAACGGTAAACTTTACCATCAATACTATCCACATGTGAAAATTTATTCAACAGACTGTCAAATGTAGATTGATAGGTAAGCCCTAAATTTATGCTGGCTATTTTTCTTGTCTCCAGTTCTTTGATCGGTATAACGTTAGTTTTATTATTTAAAACAACGGTTTTCAGACCTGCTTCAGAAAAGTTAGCCAGCCAGTTTCGACTTTGCTGATGTGTTTGCCCACAGGCGAAAAAAAATGACGAGAAGAATAGGGTGAATGCTAATAATATTTTATGGATCATCTTTGGTAAACGTTTCTTCCCCCTATAAATGTTTGCACAACTTTGATATTTGGCAGCGTATTTTCATTAGCGGTCATCAAGTCGCCATCTAAGATCACAAAGTCAGCGAATTTCCCTTTTTCCAAACTGCCCTTCTCTCTTTCTTCAAAATTAGCTTTAGCGGCCCAAATCGTCATCCCACGTAAAGCTTGTTCACGGGTAAGCGCATTCTCCATCTGAAAACCTCCGACAGGAAAGCGGTTTAGATCTTTACGCACCACCGCCGCATAAAAAGTATAAAGTGGGTTGATCTGCTCCACCGGAAAATCGGTGCCTAAAGCTATCCAGCCATTCTGATTTAGAAGCTGGCGATAAGCGTAAGCCGATTTCACTCTTTCGATCCCGAGTCTGTCTTTTGCCCAATACATATCTGAGGTGGCATGGGTGGGTTGAACAGAGGGAATGATGCTGTTGGCACCAAACCATTTAAAATCATCAGGATGAATCACCTGCGCATGTTCTATACGCCAGCGCTTGTCATTCTTTCCTTTTAAAATATCCGCATAGATTTTTAGAATGGTACGGTTAGCTGAATCACCAATAGCATGAGTACACATCTGAAAATCATGTGCTGCGATTTTTTGGGCGACCTCTCTAAAATGTTGAGGAGCTGAAAGCAGGAATCCATAATGACCAGCTTCATCGCTATAAGGTGCTAATAAGCAGGCACCTCGCGAGCCTAAAGCCCCGTCTCCATAAACCTTAAACGATCTCACATTTAAATATTTGGTTTTTATCTTCCCTCTTTTAAAGAGGTAATCGTAATTCTTCTCTGCATCAGAAAGCATCACATATATGCGCATCTTTAGGTTTCCAGCCTTCTGTAGCGAATCTATCAAAATCGCATCAGTATAGTCAATCCCACAATCATCAACCGTGGTTAAACCAACTGAAAAACAATTTTGAGCTGCATCTAATAAGGCCCCCGTATTTTGTTGTGAATTGAACGCAGGAATGATAGCGGTAACCAGACCAACCGCATTATCCACTAAAACACCAGTCAGTGACCCATTTTTTACTTTTATCTCTCCACCCACCAATTTTTGCCCAGCCACAATTTTAGCCGAATCCAATGCAAACTGATTAACGATGGCTGCATGTCCATCAATACGAGTGAGGATGACAGGTCTGTTTGGGAACAGGCTATCGAGTTTACTTTTCTCGGGAAATTCCTTTTTAGCCCAATCATTCTGGTCCCATCCTCTGCCAACCAGCCAACCGTCAGGGTTTTCGGTGGCATAAGCTTTCAGTTTATTGATGACCTCCTCCCAGCTCTTTGTTCCCTCCAAATTGGCATTTTGCAAGCCCTGTCCGTATCTTAAAAAATGAGTGTGGGCATCAATAAAACCAGGAAACACTGCCTTCCCTTCTGCATCAATGATCTCATTGGCCTTATAATCATTCATGATATCCTTTGTACTTCCGGTGGCTATTATTTTTCCGTCAGAGACTGCGAATGCTTCCGCTATAGTGAAACTGCTATCAACAGTGTAAACTTTTGCATTTTTGATTATTAAATCTGCGTGTTTTTTAATGTGGCAGGCACTGAGGGCACAACCTATTAAAACCACAAGAGCAAAATTCCTCATTGTTTTCCGGATGATCATTTGAAGTGAATAAATATAATCAACCTTATGGATAAGCCAAATTTGATTTTAGAATTAATGTAATTTAAACGGCTTGTTGAATTTAGACGCCCAAAATTTTGTTATTTTTGCAGGCTTATGCCAGATATCATCAAACTTTTACCAGATTCTGTAGCCAATCAAATCGCTGCCGGAGAAGTGGTACAAAGGCCTTCTTCTGCAGTTAAAGAATTATTAGAGAACGCCATTGACTCTGGTTCCGATAAAATCCAACTGATCATTAAAGACGCAGGCAAATCTTTAATCCAGGTGATTGATAACGGATGCGGAATGAGTGCGACTGATGCTAGAATGTGTTTTGAAAGGCATGCCACTTCTAAAATCAACAAAGCGGAAGATTTATTCGCCATTAGAACCATGGGGTTCAGGGGTGAGGCCATGGCCTCCATCGCAGCTATCGCACAAGTTGAACTTAAGACCAGAAGGCATGAGGACGAGTTAGGGAGTAGCATCGAAATTGAAGGATCCAGTGTTGTGAAGCAGGAAGCTTGTTCCTGCGCTGCCGGCACTTCCATCTGTGTAAAAAATCTTTTTTATAACATCCCCGCTAGGAGGAACTTTTTAAAAAGCAATCCGGTGGAGACACGCCACATCATTGATGAATTTCAACGGGTAGCATTGGCTCATCCTGAAATTCATTTTACCATGCATCATGATGGACAGGAGGTTTTCCATTTACCTGCAACACAGCTCAAACAACGCATTGTTCATTTGTTGGGTAATAACTATAATGAAAGGCTGGTGCCGGTGGATGAGCAAACCAGTATCATCCAGGTCAAGGGTTTTATAGGTAAACCTGCCTTTGCTAAAAAAACGCGTGGCGATCAGTTCTTCTTCGTGAATAGTCGTTTCATAAAAGATGGCTACTTAAATCATGCGGTGATGATCGCTTATGAGCAATTGTTACCAGAAGATTGCTTTCCGCTGTATGTTTTATTCATCGAGATTGATCCGGCAAAGATTGATATCAATGTTCATCCCACTAAAACAGAGATCAAATATCAGGATGAGAAAGCGATCTATGCCATCATCCGATCTGCAGTGAAACGCTCCTTAGGAAGATACAACATCACCCCAACCCTGGATTTTGACCAGGAGACCGCATTTGAAAAGATGATCTCCCCAAAGCCAATGGATGAAATCACCCCTCCGTCCATTAATTTCAACCCGGACTTCAATCCTTTTCATGATACTCAAAAATCTTCGAGGGAACTTCCGTATTTAAGAAATATAGGAGAGAAATCCGGGATTCCCACCAACTGGGACACCCTATATAAAATTACCCAGCGAACAGATCAGGAACAAAAATTCATTGAACTGAAACATGAAAAAAACATATCCACCGGTGATGATAAGCTGGAGACTTTAAGCAGCAGACAGGTGTTTCAGCTCCATCAGCGATATATCATCACTCAAATTAAATCGGGTTTCATGCTGGTTGACCAGCAGGCGGCTCATGAACGTATCCTGTATGAACGATTCTTGTTTCAGCTGGAGCAGAATAAAGGGGTTAGCCAGCAAAGTCTGTTCCCCCAAACAGTGACTTTAAACACCACCGATTTCGCTCTTGCAAATGAG
The DNA here is from genome assembly GCA_965218985.1 of Pelobium sp. Classification (GTDB taxonomy): domain Bacteria; phylum Bacteroidota; class Bacteroidia; order Sphingobacteriales; family Sphingobacteriaceae; genus Pseudopedobacter. The sequence goes on along the minus strand of CBDCMP010000007.1, from coordinate 1,873,286 downwards.
TTGCTGCCAGATTTTCAGGCATTGGGATTTCAGATCCGGGATTTTGGAAAAAACACTTTAGTGATAGAGGGAGTGCCCGCAGATATTCCTGAAAACAATGATCTAGCGGCCATGCTAGAAGAATTGATAGAAGGTTTCAAGAATAATCATACCATTTTAAAGCTGGATAAAAGAGATAATTTAGCCAGAACGTTAGCTAAAAACGCTGCCATTAAAGCTGGCACAACATTAGAGATGGAAGAAATGAATGATTTGATTGATCAGCTATTTGCCTGTCAAATGCCCAGTGCATCCATTTATGGAAAACCAGTCATCCTCAAAATAACGTTAGAAGAATTAGCAGAACGATTTAACAAGCATTAAGATCAGCATAAAAATATGAGAGAATTCAGGCCTTTAGGAAACACTTTATTTCCACCAGTTGTTAAAAATTTATTAATCGTCAATGGAATCCTCTTCTTCTCAACCTATGTTTTCCAAAATTCACTGGGAATAAATTTAAAGGAGTATTTAGCGCTGTTTTATTTCGCCTCTCCAAAATTCAGAATTTGGCAGGTGGTCACCCATTTATTCATGCATGAAAATCTTCTGCATATCTTCTCCAATATGTTCGCTTTATGGATGTTTGGAGCGATCATAGAGAATTTAATGGGATCAAAAAGATTTCTGAAATATTACCTCTTAACTGGAATAGGAGCCTCCATCTTATATATGGGAGTTCAATATTTACAAATCAATCCCATTCAAAAACATGCTGAGATATATGTTGCCAATCCAAATATCAACGATTTCAGATCATTTGTGAACGAGGAGGTCTCCTCAGATTATAAACCTGATTTCACCAGGGTGCTGAACACCTGGGAAAGTGATCCGGGAAGCTCCTCCATGAAAAAAACTTCTGTTGAATTTGTTAATGAATACAAAAATATCAACATCAATAGCAGCGTTTTGGGAGCATCAGGAGCTGTATTTGGAATATTACTGGCATTTGGCATGCTATTACCCAACACATTGATCTACATCTATTTCTTCTTCCCCATGAAGGCGAAATATCTGGTGATACTTTATGGCGCATTTGAGCTCTATAATGGTGTGGTCAACAATCCCGGAGATCATGTTGCTCACTTTGCACATTTGGGTGGAATGCTGATTGGGTTCATCCTTTTAAAAGCCTGGAATATTAAGCGGCCCGGACAGTTTTATTAATAATTTAATCTTTGACAAAACATAGCTAAATTAGCCATATGAGTATTTATGATGAATTGAAGCTGAAAGTATTCCACTCTGGAAACAGAGTGAACCTTTTCATTGGCATCAATGTCATTGTTTTTTTAGTGATCACCGTTCTTGGGGTTTTTGAGAAGCTCTTCTTAAGACAAGCTTCCCTGGATGTTTTCGTATTTGAATACCTTGCCGTTCCAAGTTCCCTGCCTAAACTTCTGTACAGGTTTTGGACTCCCGTTACCTACATGTTCATTCACGATGGGTTTTTTCACATCCTGTTCAACATGTTGGTATTGTTCTGGTTTGGGCGGATTTTTGAAGAATATTTAAAAGGCAAAAAATTGACGTTTGTTTACTTAGCAGGCGGAATTGCAGGTGCTTTCTTTTATATTTTGTGTTACAACCTGATTCCCGCTTATTCAGCTAGTGTTGTCGTGTCTGCCGCAGTTGGCGCATCAGCAGCCGTGATGGCTATTGTAGCAGCTACAGCCACCTTACTACCTAACTACACGATTTTCTTACTGCTTTTGGGTCCGGTGAGATTGGTGTGGATCGCTCTGTTTTACTTTGTATTGGATTTCATTAATTTAACAGGAACCAATGCGGGGGGGAGTTTGGCACATATTGGTGGTGCAGTATTCGGATTCTTATTCATCAAATCATTACAAAATGGAAGCGACTGGAGCAAACCTTTTGAAAATGTATTCAAACCGAAATCAAAATTAAAAGTGGTTTCAAGAAATCAAACTCAGTCTAAAACTAAAGATAACATTGCTCCAAATCAGGAGTTGATAGATCAGATTTTGGATAAAATCTCCAAATCAGGGTACCATAATTTATCTAAAAGAGAGAAGGAGATCCTGTTTAAAGCCAGCGAAAAGAATGAGGAGAAATAAAAGGAGCTTTTTAGAGCGCACATTTCTTTTTTTAAATCATCTGGCTGTAATTTGTCTTTTATTAGCTTACTTGGCCACCATCATTGATCCAGCTAAATTTTGGTGCCCAGCCATGTTTGGTCTTGCCTACCCATTCATTCTTTTGGTAAATGTCATCTTCATTATTTTTTGGTTGCTTTACAGGAGATGGTGGTTCCTGTATTCCCTGCTCTTTATCTTGCTGGGCTATCAACCGCTTACCAGAACCTTGGGCTTTAGAACTGCATCTTCCAGTGATTTCAATGCTGATTCAGCCACCATTAAGCTGATGTCTTATAATGTGCATCAATTTAAAAGGTTCGGATCGGTATCAGACACCACCACTAAATCTGACGTTTTAAATCTTATCCGAACAGAACAACCGGATATTATAGGTTTTGAAGAATTCTTCTCCAGAAAGAAAGGGAGATTCGACTTAAAGGATTCCGTTCTGAAAATACTGAACACCAAGCAGTACAGTTACAGTAAAGCTGCTGATAACGATTTTGAATCAACGGGTGTGGCGGTTTTCAGCAAATATCCAATTGTGAATAGTGGTGATATTGATTTTTTGGATACTACCGGCGGGAATAGAGGCGTGTGGATTGATGTGGAGAAATCAGGGAAGGTTTTCCGTGTTTTTGGAGTACACCTCGCCTCCATCTCTTTCAGGCCTGAAGACTACTCTTTTGTAAATGATGTGAAAAGCGATATCAATACTGGTAAGGATGTGCAATCGTCTAAAAGAATTGTAAAAAGGCTTAAGGATGCATTCATCAGGAGAAGTAAACAAGTTAAAATATTGAAGCAATTGCTCTCTGAATGCAAAACACCTTATATTTTAATGGGCGATTTTAATGATACGCCAGTTTCTTACACCCTGACTCAGCTAAGCAAAAATTTAAAAAACGGTTTTAAAGAGAAGGGAAGGGGTTTGGGAGTGACTTATAATGGTGATTTTCCCAATTTCCAAATTGATTATATTCTAGCCTCTCCACAGTTTGATTTTAAAGGATATAAAATCATTAAAAAATCATATTCTGATCATTACCCTTTGAGGGCGGATATTGTTCTTCATCCCTAAAATTAAATCGTCAAATTTGTAATTTACACCCATGCATCATCATCATCTTTCCATATATAACACCTTAGGCAGAAAAAAAGAACCTTTTAAAGCCCTGAATCCTCCTTATGTAGGAATGTATGTATGCGGCCCGACAGTTTACAGTGATGTGCATTTAGGAAACTGCCGTACCTTCATCTCCTTTGATGTGATCTTCCGTTACCTGACTTATTTAGGCTATAAAGTAAGGTATGTTAGAAATATAACCGATGCAGGACATTTGGAAAGTGACGGAGACGTTGGTGAAGATAAAATCTCCAAAAAAGCAAAACTGGCTAATTTAGAGCCTATGGAGATTGTTCAAACTTATTCCACAGATTTTCATGAGGTCATGAAAACCTTTAACGTGCTTCCCCCAAGTATTGAACCAACTGCAACAGGACATATCATAGAGCAAATTGAATTGGTAAAAAATATCATCGACAAAGGATTTGCTTATGAACGGAATGGAACCGTTTACTTTGATGTGGAGAAGTACAATGAAACAGAGGATTATGGAATCTTGAACGGACGTAAGCTGGAGGACTTAATGAACAACACCCGTGATTTGGGCGGACAAGAAGAGAAAAAAGGAAAATTAGATTTCGCATTATGGATCAAAGCTAAACCTGAACATTTAATGCAATGGCCATCTCCATGGGGAAAGGGCTTTCCGGGTTGGCATTTGGAATGTTCAGCGATGAGCAATAAATACCTAGGTGAGCAATTTGATATTCACGGCGGAGGTATGGATTTGACTCCAACTCATCATACCAATGAAATTGCGCAGAATATCGCTTCCTGTGGCAAGCAACCAGCCAATTATTGGATTCACACCAATATGCTCACCGTGAATGGGCAAAAAATGTCTAAATCTCTAGGCAACAGCTTTCTACCCAAAGAACTATTTAGCGGGGATCATCCATTACTGAACAAAGGTTATGATCCAATGGTGGTAAGATTCTTTATGCTTCAGGCTCACTATAGAAGTACTTTGGATTTTTCTAACGAAGCTTTGGATGCCAGTGAAAAAGGATTTAAAAGATTATTGGGCGCCATTCAATTGCTGGATAAATTAAAAGTGAGCGAAACCTCAGAAGTTGATGTGAATGAATTGCATAAAAAATTCATGGCAGCAATGGATGATGATTTCAATACACCGGTTCTCATTGCCGAGTTGTTTGATGCTTCACGGATCATTAATTCCGTTTACGATGGCCACACCCTGATCAATGAAAAAAACCTTTCAGAACTGAAAGCTTTGATCAATGTTTTCATGAATGAGGTCTTAGGGGTCAAAATTAGCTCCTCAAAAGAAGATGAATTGACTCCTGTGATGGATTTCATACTCAAAATAAGGTCAGAAGCAAAAGCAAATAAAGATTACCTCACGTCTGATAAGATAAGGATTGGATTGAACGAGATCGGCTTTCAGGTAAAAGACGAAAAAGAGGGAAGCAGCTGGTCTAAAATTTAAAGACTGTAGTAAAACTCCAGCACCTTTACCAAATCGTTATTGTTTTTAAAATCGATGTGCTCCTTTCTTATAAATGTTTCTACATCTGCTGATTTATCTTTAAATAACACTAAAAATTCTTTTTTAGAAGGCTTAAATCTCTGTATCGCCCCATCTTTAACCAAATAGTAAAAAACATTGATATTGAAGCTTCTTTCTACGGTGGCAGAATTGTAAGGCTTTGTCTCCATTAAATTCTTTTTCAGCTTGTAAAGAAGCTTGGTACCTCCACCATACAAAACCTGATAAAAGGTTTCCTCATCAAAACCGTCAATTTTTGAAAATCCATTGCTAAACACCTCCTTTACCCCGGCATGTTCCATCCCAAAACTTTTTACAGGATCTGCAAAAGCCAGCACAGCATCATCTTTGGGATTTTTGAAAATCAATTCATTGTTACAGGCATCGTATTTTAAAGCCACATCCTTGTAACTTCTTCCGTCCTTTAATTCTACCACCCCTGGTGACCAATAATCATATAAATATGGCGTCCCGGTTACATTGGTGTAGGAAATTTCAGTAGCAGGTTTCCCGTCTTTGTACCTTGCAAATTGTGCATCTGCCTGCGAGATGATAAAGAAAAAAAATAAAAAAGCTATTTTTAATTTTTTCATAAACAAAGTATTTAAAAGAGAGTTCAAGATAATGATCTAAATTGAATATTAAAACATATATATTTTCATGAGAAACCCTGTGCTTTTCCTATTTTTCACATTTCTAAGTCTACCAGTTTTTTCGCAAACTTCCAATGGGGAAGTGCGGTCTTTAGTGAACACAGAAGAGTATTTCAATTATTTAGTAAAAAAAGAAGGGATCAACAAAGGATTTCTAAAGGTAATTGACGACGACTGTATAGTCTTTAGGCCCGACCCGGTTAAGGCCGGGGATTATTATAAAACGGAAGAAAACACTTCCATGGAAATGAGCTGGAAACCAGAATACGCCATCATATCTAAATCTGGTGATTTTGGTTTTACCTCTGGGCCATATGAAACAAAGGAAGCAGAGAACACAGTTTACGGCCACTATGTCTCTATTTGGAAAACAGATGTTAAGAACCGATGGAAATTGGTTCTGGATGGAGGGATCACACATCCTAAACCAAATTACATCTTAAAATACGAATATGACGATCCTGATAATCACAATTATTCCCACCTTTTAGGTCCTCAAAAAATAAAAATGAGAGCGGATATTGTACGGAGTACGGATATCCTTTTAGGAAAGGCATTGAATCAATCGGGATCACAAGCGCTGAATGAGTTTTATGACGATACGGTAAGGTTATACTTTCCTGACAACCAACCCTTTATTGGTAAACAGGAAGCTTTAAAATTTCTTGAAGGCCAACACTCAGCCATCAGTTCCATACCTGCATTTGCTGACCGGGCATACAGCGGTGACCTTGCGTATACTTATGGCAAAGCCACCATCTCTTCAAAAGAATACAATTATATCCGCATATGGAGGATAAGCCCGGAGAAAAAATGGAATATCATATTGGATGTTTACATTCCTCAATGATATGGCTTAGGTACGAATTTTGTTCTGTTTTATTCAAATAAAAATCGAGGCCATGAAAATGAATCAGCATGAAGAAAATTATGAAACCCTTTCAGAAGCTATGAATGGTTTAAAAGAGAAAGGCTTCACGTACGAATTTGATTTTAAGGATTCGCATCTTTATAATCATGATAACAGTGAAGAATTTAGTGCCGACCAGTTAAAAGTTGTAGAGATTCATCGTTTTGAAGGAATGTCAAATCCTGACGACAGTACCATCTTATACGCAATCTCTTGTGATGATGGATCTAAAGGTCTTTTGGTTGATGCCTATGGAATGTATGCAGACCCTGAGAAAACAGCGTTTATGAGTGAGGTGGAAATTATTTCAGAATAGATCAGCAACGATTTTCTCTGTACTCATGCCTTCCGCTTCGGCTTTGTAATTTCTAACAATCCTATGTTTTAAAATAGGTTGAGCCACTGCTTGTACATCCGCAATGTCCGGAGAATATCTTCCGTGGATAGCTGCATGGCACTTAGCACCAATCACTAAATATTGCGACGCTCTTGGTCCGGCTCCCCATCCTAAATATTTATTTACTTCATTGGTGGAAAATTGTGTGTTTGGACGTGTTTTGGCCACCAATTTCACAGCATACTCCATCACATGATCTGCAACAGGGATTTGCCTCACCAGCTGTTGAAAATAGACGATTTGATCAGCATTTAAAATCCTTTTCAATTCGGTCACTGTATCGCCAGTGGTGTTTTTAACAATGTTCAGCTCTTCTTCAAAGGACGGATAGGTTAAACTCACATTAAACATGAAACGATCTAATTGAGCTTCAGGCAAAGGATAAGTTCCCTCCTGTTCAATCGGATTTTGAGTGGCCAGCACAAAAAATGGCTTTGGTAAGCTATGGGTGACTCCGGCAGCAGTCACTGCTTTCTCCTGCATCGCTTCCAGTAAAGCTGCTTGTGTTTTCGGTGGCGTACGGTTAATCTCATCCGCAAGAATGATATTTGAAAAAACCGGGCCTTTGATGAATTTGAAATTTCTGTCATCACCAAGTATCTCGCTTCCAATAATATCAGAAGGCATTAAATCAGGGGTGAACTGTATCCTGTTAAATGACAGGTCCAGCACATTGGCAACGGTTTGAACTAACAGTGTTTTGGCCAATCCAGGCACGCCAACCAGCAGACAATGGCCATTACTGAAAATAGAGATCAATACAGATTTCACCACATCATCCTGCCCAACAATGACTTTAGCTATTTCTTTTCTGATCTCCTGATAGGTGGCGCTCAAGGCATCAACTGCCTCCACTTCTGATTGATATCTCATTTAATTTTCAGCAGTTTGGGGATGAGTGATCCAATCTTTTAATAAGTCACAATGATAGTAATCCTTATCGATCTTCACATAAGTGGATTTCCTTTTCTTTTCAAACCATTTAGCTATGGCTTTGTTGATTTTATCTTCATAAGCCGCATCTTTGATCTTTGGAAGATCAAGCGCTAAACTTGCTTTATGAGGCGGGGTTTTTGATTTTAAATACAAAAACCTGTAACCGGTTTTTCCTCTGGCATCTGTGAATAGCTCAGGGATGGAATAAGATCCTACTTTCATGGTATCTATCGTCAGGAAGATTTTTGGATCCAATTTATCTGTCGGGACATGAGTTGTTCTACTGGAGACGTTCTCTGCATTCAGCATCATTCCCCCATTATATTTCGTCTCAGTGTCATCAGAATACAATGAAGCTGCGGTATAAAAATCCATCTTGCCCGATTTTACCTTATTATAGGTGGAATCTATCTTTACTTTGGCTCTCTCCAATGACGCAGGAGTGTTCTCCGGAATGATGAGAATATGTCTCACTCTCACCTGTTCTCCCCTTCGTTCCAAAACCTCTAAAAAATGAAAGCCAAATTCTGTTTCAAAAACTGGTGATAATTCACCTTCCTTTAATTTAAATGCCCATGACGTGAATTCCTTTGCCATTGTCTGTCTGTCGAAGAAGGGAAGTTCCCCTCCCTCTCTTGCAGAACCGGGGTCTTGTGAATACAACCTGGCCAAAGTAGCAAAGCTGTCACCACCCTTGACCCTTAATCTTAAAGCTTCTGCTTTATCTTTGTAAATCTCTTTCTCTTTCTTGTTGAGCTCAGGATAAACTACAAGCTCTCCCACCTCCACTTCGGTATTATATTCAGGTAAAGAATCTTTAGGGAAAGCATCAAAAAACCTTTTAACATCCAATGGTGTCACTTCCACTTTTTCAGTGATTTTCGCCTGCATTTTCTGAGCCACCAAAAACTCTCTGATATCAGGTTTGATCTCATCTTTATATTGCAACAAAGATCTTCCTAAAAACTCTTCTAATTTATCCTGTCCGCCCGCTCTGGATGTCATGATTCTCATTCTCCTGTCCACTTCATTGTCAACGGTTTCTTCATCCACGGTGATGGAATCTAATACAGCTTGTTGGGTGAGTAATTTCTGAGTCAGCATACTTTGCAGAAAATAACATTTGGTATCTTCATCAGGTTTATTTCCCTGGGCTAGATAGGATGCATACTGTTGATCAATCTCTGATTTTAATATGATGTTATCACCAACCACAGCAACCACCTTATCCAAAACTTTCTCCTGAGCAAATAAACTTGCTGCACTTAAAAGGGTAAAGGTCATTAAAATTGAAAATCTTTTCATTTAATTATATATTTCTAATTCATTATTTTTTTGTGCCTCGTCAAAAACCTCTTTCTCCATTTGGTTGATGAGCTCAAGCTTACGCTGATTTAAAATCAGATTCTTAATGTTTTCTTTTTCAAAAGCTAGGGGTGACAAACTATCCCTGAACTTTGAATCCCGCAAAATTAGGAGATATAATGTATTATTTTCAGAAATCTGGAAAATACGGTTCAGATTATCGTAATTATTCTCTCCAATTTTAGATATGGGGAGTATCTTTTCCAGTTCATCTGTATAATGCCAGGTGGTATCCATCAGCGAGAAATTAGGAGAATATTTGAAACAATACTTCTCCAGTAAATCGGCGTCTCTCAGGTCTTTGGAAATGAAGAGCTTTTTTACCATTGCAACTTTTGGAGCACGCTCAGGAAGTTTAATGTATGAGACCTTCAGAATAGGCTTTTTAAGCTGAAAATTATCCTGATGATCATCATAATAGCGCTTAATCTCCTGCTCTGTCACCATGGTATCTAATTTCTGACTGATCAATTCCTGTTCGTATTGAAACCTGACCAATGACCTTCTGTAAATAGCTAATTGATTTTTGATATCAGTTTCATCAATTTTAACATTCGCCTCTGCCTGATGTTGCATCACCTGTTCATGTTGCCATTGATCAATGAACCCTTTAACAATGGACAAGCTGTCATTTCCATGGGTGTTTTTAGGAACCACACCTTCCAGATCTTTGGGGTATAAATACTTATCATACGCTTTGGCTATTGGCTTATCTTCCTCCTTATTTAAAAATTCACAAGATACAAATACACAAGAGATGATAAATATCAACAAAAATGGTTGGTTCAATCGCATCATGAATGCAACGAAAGTAACGCCTTTTTAGCTCATAATATACATCCTTTAACTTTTTTTAACAAAAAATGGGTTTATTTGCAGGTCATGAATGATCTGCAAACGAATAATTTAATCGCTTTAAGCCTGCTGCTGGATGAGGAGATCTATAACGTGGAGGAGAAGGAATTGTTGATGCAAAAGCCTCCGTTAGCCCAACCTCTTCCTACGGAAACCACGGAGACCAAAGAAGCAACTGCTTTTAAGTATCTGGGAGATAATAATAAATATATCTTAATAGTGGTCAAAGAACCTGATGATGAATTCCTTAAACAGGATGATCTCGATTTTTTACAAAAGATTTTAAAAGCGAGAAAACTGGAGCTGAACGATGTCGCTATCATCAACACCGAAAAAAACAAACCACTCTATTTTGATGATTTAAAAACCTATTTCGCCTTTAATAAAATACTGACGTTTGGGATAGATCCCAGGGTTTTACAAATCAACAGTGCACAGGCTAATAAAAAATCTTTGTTTAAAGGTATTCCGGTTTTAGGTACCTGGGAATTAACCAAGCTGGCTGATGATGAGAAAAAGAAAACGATTTTCTGGAACGAGTTTAAAACATTTTGATGAAAACCATAGTCTTCGCCACCAATAATCCGCATAAACTACAGGAAGTTCAATCTAAAGTAGGAAATGAATTCCATATCGTCAGTTTGGAAGAGATTGGATGCACCACCGATATAGAAGAGACAGGCTTAACGCTGGAAGAGAATGCCTCTATTAAAAGTGCATTCATCCATCAGCATTTTAAGGTGAATTGCTTTGCTGATGATACAGGATTAGAAGTTTTAGCACTTCACAATGAGCCAGGAGTTTACTCGGCAAGGTATTCGGGTGAACGTGATTTCTTGAAGAACATGAATCTGGTTTTAGAAAAGATGGAAGGGGTCAATGACAGGTCAGCAAGATTCAGGACGGTGATCTCTCTCATTTTAAATGACAAAGAACACCTGTTTGAGGGAATAGTCAATGGACAGCTCAGAACGCAACCTAGCGGTGAAGCAGGTTTTGGTTATGATCCCATTTTCGAGCCAGAAGGTTATGCTATCACCTTCGCTGAAATGGATTTAGCAGAGAAGAACAAAATCAGCCATAGAGGAATCGCCATCGAAAAATTAATGGTTTTCCTGCAATCTATATAATTATTCAACAGGCTTTGGCACCAAAGCTGGCTTTGCCTGTTTCACTTTATCGTTAATAGCAGGTTCAGGTTTCTTTTCTGCCACCGGTTTTTTACTCTTTCCTGCCGGAGCTGTTTTGGCTTTACGCAAATTTGGGATAATCTCCTCTTTAGACCTGGGTCTTTCTTTCGGCTTCCAGTTAAAATTCGCCAACGTTCTTAACTCTTCCGTTATTTTCTCCTTCGGATAATAGTTGTGCTCGGGCTGTCTGATGGATGCGATCTGCATCAGGCTGTCATGCTGGAAATTGATGCGCATCCTCGAAGCTATAGAACGCATCATTCCGCCATCTCCCGAGCTATCCTTAGGGAAGTAGATGCTTTCCGCATTTCCATTTACAAAAACCACATCTAATTTAGAGTTTTTGAAAAATCCCTTCATCGTTTTTCCAGCCACCTGATTGAATTTTGTGGAGTCCTTCTCTGTATTTACCACAATGGCATTCCTGATCAAATCCAGATTGTCCACCTTTTTGTTCTTTAGCTGTATGTACATCGTATCAGCCGACATTTGACTGCCCTGCGCCCATACAATTGGATGCTGATACATCCTTATGGTGGAGTCACTGTAGCTAAAAAAAGCGGAGTCAGCCTTAGCCTGAAGATCCGATTTGAAGATCTTCACATTTTTGTACGCCCTGATGATTCTGGTTTTGGCGGTATCCGAAGCCTCAGGCGGAATATCAATTTCTATAGCTTTTTTAGAAATCTTAGTGGGTAAGGGTAGCTCCTCAATTCCGATTTCGTTGTTCTTTTTCTGTTTGATGACTGCTAAATTAACAGCAGTTGTAGGAGCTGTGCTAACGATCTCGACCGGAACCGGTTGTATCCTCGCATTCTTGTCCTTCGGTTTCAACACCTCCTTTTCTTTTGGCTGCTCTTTAGGCACTTTTTTTATCGTGGAATCAGCAGCAGAACTATCTTTTTGTGTGATTTGTAGATCAGGGCTTGCCAAAGAATCATGGACAGTTAACAGAGCGTCTGTTATTAACACGGGATTCGTCAGGGAATCAGTTGCATTCTTTTTTTGAGCGGTATCTATAGCTGATTGAATAGATTTCTGCTGAAGCTGATATAAATCCATTTTTCGTAAAACCTGACTTTTCAAAGTATCAGCAGCCATGTATATACTGTCTTTAGTCACAGAATCTTTTTCTGTGGTAAAAACAACATAAGCATTTTTAGTGACCACTACACTTTCATCCGTTTTATGATAGACCCCTAAATCTCCACGTAACTCTACCTTTTGGGCAGTGTCTATAAAAATGATGTTTTTAACTGCTCTTCCATAACCTGCTTTGCCATCATAGAATAAACTGTCGCCTTTTAAGCTTTTAGAGTTTTGAGTATAAAGATTATTTTTTCCGAAAGATGCCTGATCATTGGTTGTGTTGTATTGTCCGTTCTCGGTATATAAGGTATCTGTCTTGCCATAAATATTGGTTGGGCCGAAGAAATAAGCGATTTTGCTAAAAGTGTTGTATTTTAAAGTATCAGATTTGATAAGAACCTCGGGCGACGTCACCACTACACGATGTCTAAAATAAGCATCCTTATTTTCAGTGAAATAATAGCCATTTTGGCTGGTAAGTGTGTTTTTTCCATTTACGATTTTTCCTCCATTATAATAACGTCCAATTTTGGTTCCCAAATTATAATCCAGATCATTGGTGGTTAAAACGGCTTCCCTATCGGTTAATCTCACATTATTTTTAAGGATGGCCAGCTTGGTGTTTCCATCGTAATTCAAATGGTCTGAATAGATATTGATGGTGTCTGCCTGATTGATATGTACGTTTCCGAAAGCTTCAAATCCGTTACGCTCCAGATAAAAATAGGCACTGTCACAAGTCAGCGTAGCATTATCCTGCCTGAAAATGGGCTTGATCACTTTATTCGTGTTCTCTCCATTTCTTTTTAAACCTATGAAAGATTCGGATTGCAGCAATTCAATTCTTGTGACCTTTTGGGCCCAGGCTTTTATAGAAACCACAAAAAAGAAAAGAATCAGCAAATATTTTCTCACTAGGCAAAATTAGTTTTTTGGTAACGATTTTAAACGGTTAATTTTGATTGATGTTATTACCGGTTCAGCAATTTAAAGATTTTATTAACGCATACGCCATGTTTAAGCCACAAGACAAAGTTTTGTTGGCCGTTAGTGGCGGAAAGGATTCTGTCGCTATGACAAAGCTTTTCGCCGCAGCTGGTTTTCATTTTGGTATTGCACATTGCAATTTTAATTTGCGTGGGGAAGAGTCTGTTCGCGACCAGCAATTTGTGGAGAAATTGGCACTTTCTTTAAATGCGCCCATTCATGTGCAGCATTTCGACACGGAGGTGTATGCCCGGACGCATAAAATCAGTATTCAAATGGCCGCCAGAGATTTACGGTATCAATTTTTTGAGACTACCAAAAACCAGTTCGATTATCAAAAAATCGCCATTGCCCAGCATCAAAACGATGCCATGGAGACTGTCATTCTGAATCTGATCCGAGGAACTGGTATTGCAGGTTTGCACGGAATAAAACCTCATCGCCATGACCTCATCAGGCCAATGCTTTGTTTCAACAGCTCAAATGTGGAGGAGATGATAGAAGAGAATGATTTCAAATATGTGGAGGATAGTTCCAACGCATCCACAAAATACCTTCGCAATAAAATCAGACTGGATATCATCCCGCAAATGAAAAAGCTGAATCCTTCCTTAGAGGATACTTTTCGCAAACAGCTGGATTATTTTAGTGAGCTCGAAGAATTGTTGATCGCTAAAGTTGAAGAAGTGAGAAGCAAATTATTTGATAGGGATGGACAGCTCATCTCCATATCAATTGATGAACTACTGAAAGTTGAACCTCAAAAGTTAATTCTTTTTGAACTTCTGAAACCTTTTGGCTTTAACCTCACCATCGTTCAAAATATTCTTTCCTCCTTACAAGCTGAAGCGGGCAAACAATTCTTCTCCGATACACATGTGGTCATTTTAGACAGGACGCATTTGTTATTGAGTATCAGAAAAACCGAAATGATAAAGGAGCAATCCATTCAGGAAGATCAGAAAGAGTTCATGTTTGGAGGCCAACGATTAACAGTCCGCTCAACATTCGATGCTCCAAAAGATTATAGCAATCCTGCTATCATGTATGTTGCTGCTGAGGAATTGATTTTTCCTTTAAGAATCAGAATCTGGCAGGAAGGAGATCGTTTCAAACCCTTCGGCATGGATGGGATGAAAAAAGTGAGCGATTTCTTTATTAACCAGAAAATACCCCTGAATGTTAAAAGGACCATTCCCATTTTGTTGAATGGAGATGGCAAAATCATTTGGGTGTGCGGCTACAGAAGTGATGACAGGTTTAAAGTGAAACCAGACACCAAAAAAATAATTACCTTCGAACTGAAGAAAAACTGACATGACTGAGCAATATCCTTTCCATGAAAAACAATATTTAGGCAGAGACTACAATTTCATCAGCATCAGGATGGTGATGGCCATTTTTTGTTTCATCGCTTATTATTGGACAGAGAACCGTGACCGGAATGGAGACCTCTTGCTGTTGGTGGGTTGTCTGATCCTTTTTGTGAGCGTTTTAATGCTTTTTTTATTGCATTATAGAACGGTGGTAAAAAACAAATCGGTTATTTTAGACGGTTTATGGACCACCAGGTTGGTTAAAATAGATTTGAACAGCATTGTTGAAGTGGAGAAAAGCCCGTACAGCAAATACTTCCTAAATAATCCTGTATACAATTTACACCGCAACGGAACGATCAGATTCTATGCCGGCGGTAAAGATGCCGTTAAACTGACTGATAGAGATGGCTTAACTTATATCATCGGAACTCAAAGAGCGACAGAATTATATGAGGCTATTAAATCGGAGATGAAAAGATAATAGATTCAATAATATTAATCCTGCTCATTCATTACCAAACATTGAATAAATACTGTTGAAAAGTTTAGTCAAAAGGCTTCTCTTTTGGGTAATGATTTCTGCATCAGCCAATAAGCCATTTTTGAGGTTTAATTTTTTATGATAAGATGTTTTGGCTCCGTCCAAAAAAGTTACCCTCGCAACATATATTGAGTCTGAAATGGCTTGGTCAGATAAATAACTTATTCTCCCTTTTAACACCCCATACTCCTGATAGGGAAAGGCGTTTAAACGGATGATCACACTTTGTCCTTCTTTAACTTTACCTAATGCATATTGTCCAATGCTCATCTCTCCCTCAAAAGAACCTTTATTTTTGGGATCTATATAAAACAAAGGTTTATCGTTTGCTATAAAATCTCCCTGTTTAATAAAGTGATTAAAAACAACTTTGCCACTGGTTTTTGCTTCCAAAACATGTTCATGCTTCCAATTGTCTATTTCGCTTTTGAACTGATTCACTTTGGCTAAAAAATTTGCCTTTTCCAGTTTTACCTGGTGCGCCAAGTCTTTAAGCTCTGCTTGCTTGGTGTTCTGACTGATACTGTTCTGCAAAAAAGAAGAGGCCACATTCTCCAATGGGATTTTTTTGTTGATAAAGCCACTTTCAGCCTTTTTAAATTCTGATAAAGAGATCACTTTGTTATCCAATAGTTTTTTATTGGCATCATAATCTCTTTGGGCAATAGCCAAATCCTGTTCATATATCTTTTGTTGATTCTCCAATCTGGCCCGCTGCAACTGAAGATCAGTAATTTCTTGGCTTACGGAAACGCTTTTTTGATCCATAAACCCATTGGACAAAAAAGATTTAAAATCATTTAACGACTGTGAAAAAGTGAGGTAAGTAGATTGTAGCTCTCCTAAATGCTCCGGATTGTTCAAATAAAAATAGTTGATGCTGTCTAACTGATTTCGACTGATCAGTATTTGCAAAGAGGCAATAGCACTCGAAATTTTTAAAACCTGTTCTGGGTTGGCATTGCTTTCTATGTATCCCAATATAGCTCCGCTATCCACCACAGAATTTTCCTTTACAAATAGGGCAGTTAATTTCCCTTGACTGTGAGCCATAATCTCTTCTGGCTGGTTGGTGCTTTCAATCCTTAACTTTCCTGCTATTTTATCAGGCATCTTTATAAATGCTGAAAATAGGACCAAGGAGACCAAAACCAAGAAAAATACGGTTAAACCCCAGCGCAAAATCCAGGGTGGTGTATCGGTGATGATTTCTTCCACCTCCTCGCTGTGTATGTTCCGTTCTTCAATTATTGGCATTTTATATTTAATTTAAGGCAGAAAGCTTAAAGCTGAGCTTGTCTTACCATCAATATTCTTTTTTACCTCACGCGTTTTGCTTTTGGCATCTTTAAATCCCCAACTCCAATTGATTTTTAACTAAATCAAAATATTTACTCCGAGCTTTGGTCAGTTCTTCATGAGTACCCTTTTCTGCTATTTCCCCTTTATGCAAAACCACAATCTGATCAGCATGGCGGACTGTACTTAAACGGTGTGCCACCACTACCACCGTTTTCCCCTGTGTAAAGGCTTTCATGTTTTCCACAATCTGACTTTCATTATTGGCATCCAAGGCATTGGTGGCTTCGTCAAAGAATAAATAGGCTGGGTTTTTATAAATGGCCCGGGCAATCAACAGTCTTTGCTTTTGTCCCTGACTGATGCCATTTCCTTCTGCCCCAATTTTAGTATGCAAACCCAAAGGGAGCGATTGAATAAAATCCCCAATGTTTGCCATCTTAATGGCTTCATTCAATTTCTCTGAGTTTGGATAATCTTCCCCCACAGCAATATTATTGGCAATACTATCAGAAAAGATAAAGCCATCCTGCATCACCACTCCACATTGCTGTCTCCAAAATTTGGGTTTAATATTTGCCAAATCCGTATTCCCAATTTTTAATTCCCCTTTTTGAGGTTCATAAAAGCCCAACAACAATTTTAATAAGGTCGTTTTTCCGCTTCCGCTCATGCCTACAATGGCTGTGGTCTTGCCTTCTGGGAATTGCAGATTGATATTTGACAAAACTGGCTCATTGCCTGCGCCGGGATATTTAAAACTCAGGTTACTGATGTTGATGCTTTTATCCAATGGCAATTCGCTCATAAAAATCTTGCTCTTTGGCTCCTCATCTTCCAATTCATGGATTTCATTTAACCTATCCATGCTCAATCTCGCATCCTGGTAAGACTGGATAAAACCCAGCAGCTGTTCCACCGGGCTGCTCAATTGCCCCAAAATGTATTGGATGGCAATCATGGCGCCCAAAGTCAGTTGACCATTGATCACTGCCTGCGCCACCAGAAAGATGATGATGAAATTTTTACCTTCGTTGATAAATGTCGCACCTGCCTGTTGGGTCTGCCCTAAGGAGAGGCTTTTGATGCTGTATTTGAATAGTTTGGCCTGTATGCGTTCCCAATTCCAACGTTTCTGCTGCTCGCTTCCGCTCAGCTTGATTTCCTGCATCCCATTCACCAATTGGATCACCTCGCTTTGGTTTTGGGAAGCAATGGCGAAACGTTTGTAGTCCAATTGCTTACGCCGATTAAGAAATGCCACCACCCAAAAACCATAAAGCACACTCGCCACCACAAAGACAATGAAAATATTGAGGTTATAAAAGGCCAGCACAAAAGAAAAAATCACCAGGTTGAACATCGAAAAAATGAGCTGCAGGGATTGCCCCGTTAAAAAGCTTTCTATCCTTTTTTGGTCGTTCATGCGCTGCATGATGTCTCCCGTCATCTTGGTATCGAAATAGCTGATGGGCAAACGCATCAGTTTGATCAGAAAATCTGAAAGGACGGAGATGTTCAACCTCGTGCTGATGTGCAGCAATATCCAGGAACGGATAAAATCCACGCTCATCCTGCTCAATAATAATACAAATTGGGCAATCAGGATGATGTAGATAAATCCCAGGTCATTGGTATTGATGCCCACATCCACAATGGCTTGGGTGAGAAAAGGTAAAATGAGCTGTAACAAGCTGCCGATGCCAAAACCGAAAGCCAGCTGCACCAACAGTTTCTTATGCCTAAACAAATAGCCATAAAACTCTGCAAAGCCTTTACGTTTTTCTGTGTCCCCCTCTTCTTTATAAAACTCGGTAGTGGGTTCCAACAATAAGGCAATGCCATGGCTGGAACCATTGTTTTTATAGCTGTACCAATATTCCAAAAATTCTTTTTCGTTGTATTTGATGATCCCCTTTGCCGGATCCGCAACGGTATATCGGTTCTTTTTAATTTTGTACAATACCACAAAATGGTTTTGCCCCCAATGCAAGATGACTGGCAAAACCGCCTCTTGGAGCTGGCTTAAATTAATTTTGACCCCTGTCGCTCTAAAGCCTATATTTTCTGCGGCTTCACTTATTCCCAATAAAGAAACACCTTCTCTGGAAAAACCCGACAAATTCCTCAGTTTTTGCAAGCTGAAACTTCTTCCATGATGAGCAGCCACCATCCGTAAGCAGGTGGGACCGCAATCCATTTGGTCTTGTTGATTAAAAAATGGAAATTTATTCAAGGATCTATTAATTAGTTGAATTTTAAATATTAAGCTAATTCATTAAAATATTTTTATAAATAAGAAAATTAAATTTTCTAAATAATTATAGTTGACTATTTTCTATTTATAGTTAAAATAGTTATATTTTATTCTTTATATCCATACCTGTATTTTTCAATACAACTAACCAATAAAGAGGCTGTATTTCAAGGTGGGTTTGGCGAAAGTCTAATTTACATCGAGAGAAAGTCTACTATTTAACAAATGCAAACAAGCTATATGTAGTCCTTTACAAAAGGAACTATTTAGTACCGTTAAGAATTGACAAAACATACATAAATATTGACAGTATGTACATAATAACAGGCTATATACTAAGCAAGTAAGAAATTATTTCGAATATTGATGAAAGTAAAAGAAATTTATTTTAAACAACATTTGATTAAACGCCTTTAATCTTCTGGGCGTTGGGTAAGAATTATCAATTATATTATTATGGAAAAATTACGATTAAAAGCAATCAACCTCGGAGCAAGAGAAGTCCTGACTCGCGAACAGTTAAAAAATGTTTTAGGTGGAAGTGGTGAAACGGGTAGCGGAGCTGGAGGTACCTGTACGGTAACTGTAACTTGTCTCAAGGGAGCCACAATCACCTGTAACGGGTCTGGCGCTAATTGTCATTACGAAAATGTGAGTTCGTATGGATATGGTGGATGGGTTCAGTGTGATAGCGATCCTAAAATTGTTTGTAAAACGACAGTTTAACTTACTTATTATTTGATCGGTTTCAATAAGGAATCCGATCAAATTGACATCTAACTTAATGGAAAATTTAAAAAGAAAAATCTTTTTTAAGTCCTTCGTCATACCATTTCTGATTTTGTTTTTAATCATAAATTGTACACGTTCATATGCTCAGCTACTGGTCGGTTCACATGCACCTGATATAAAAGTTACCAATTGGATAAACAACAAGAGTAAGCAAACAGAATTAACAGGGAAATTTATTGTCATTGATTTTTGGGCAACATGGTGTGCACCTTGTTTAGCTGCACAACCAAACATGAACAAATTACGAAATGAATTCAAAGACAGAGAGGATTTGATTTTTTTGTCTATCTCGGATGAACCTGAAGATAAAATTCAAAAACTTTTAAAAAGATTTCCATTTGATTCATTTGTTGTGACGGATACTACGGGCTCAACTCAAGATTCATTCAAAATAAAAAGCCTACCCACTACATTTTTGATCAATGCCAAAGGAGATGTTTTCTGGGAGGGAGTTCCATCAGATTTGAATGTCCAAATCATTACAGATTTACTAAATGAAAAAAGTAAACCCCATGTTTCTATAAAAAGCCCTCAAACTTCTTTGGATTCCCTCTATCATGCATACCGATTGAAATTTGATGATCCAGAGCTTGATCAAGCGTTCGGGATAATGGGACCAAATTTGATATACTACAACAAATCGGTTAGCAGAATCGGAAATGAGGAGTATAATATTTTCGAATTGGGGGTCAAACTCAATAGTCTTTTTGCCAACCTATTGAATTGCAGTGAAAGCCAAATAGAACTGCCGGAAGAATTAAAAGATAAAGCCATGAGCTATTATTTCAAAGAAAATAATATAGAAAACAAAAATCAGGGGCAAAAAATTTTAATGGAGAAAATTTTAAGAAAATTGAATCTGAACCTTAAAGAAGAGGCAGTTAAACAAAAAGTCTACGAAATGGACATCACAAATATCCAGAAGTTGATACAAAACAAAATCCCTGACAACGAACCTTCAAGTACGATGGGCAAAAGTGCCTCTGACAATAATAAAGTGATTGCCATTCATAATAATTCATTGATGTCTTTAAAAGCTCTTTTGCAAAATTCTTTAAATATCCCAGTTTTCTTTGTTATTGCCCACGTGCCTGAAGGAAATTTTAACATCACTTTAAACAACAGTACGTTTAAAAAACTTCAAAAATCCACGTCTTTTTATGGGTTAAAAATAAGCCGCAAGAAAAAAAGAATACCATATTATAGATTCACTATACTCGATAGGAAAAAACATTTTTTAAAATTTTTTATTAAATTAGAATATTAAGCGTTTTAAAAACAAAGCATTTTTCGAAGCTTAAATATTTTTGTTAGGTATACATTTTAATGAATTCAACAAAAATTTCCTTCCTGATCAAAGTTAAAGTTTGAGCTTAGAGCCCTATATCTAAATGGCTAAATAAAAAATACCATAAGTTGAGAAGTGTATAAAAAGACTATCGCCAATTATTTAAAAAAGCACTGATAGTGAATCTAAATAAACCTAATTACAGAGACTATTAAATAAAATTTAAACAGGCTCTAAAAAAACTAAAGTTATGAAATTTACAATTAGCGGACTTTTTCGACCTAAATCAAATATAATAGAAATCACTCTTTTATTAGTAAAACTACTCAAAGCTAACATATCTGAAAGTACGATCCGAAGAGAACTGGAGGAGCACCCCAATTATGCAAGTCTTTTGAGCATTAGTGATGTTTTATCGAATTATGGCATTAAAAATATATGTGTAAATTTTCTTCCTGAGAAATTTATTAAAGTCCCAGCACCATTTATCACTCAGATAAAAGAAAAGAATTCTGCTATTGAATTCTTCACAATTGTAAAACAATTGGATCAAGACACTATTACTTTTTTTGAACCAGAAATTCATCGATGGAAAACAATTTCTATCGATGAATTTCTTAAAATCTGCACTAGATTAGTATTATTGACCGAAATAGGGAAATATGCTGGTGAAAAGGAATTTGCTCTGAAAACACGTATTGAAAAGCGCAATTATTTTTTTTTGAGCCTAACTTTTCTATGGCTTCCGATTATTATAATCATTTATTGTGTTTTTGCTATTATTAAATATAATTTAATTGCACTATTTCCCGTTTTTTATGCAATAATTACGATTATAGGTGCTTTTATTTCCGTTTTACTTATTTTATATGAACTAGATGAATTTAACCCCCTCTTTAAACAACTATGTAAAGCTGGAAAAAAGGTAAACTGTAGCGCAATATTACAGGCAAAAGCTTCCAAGATAGCTGGTTTAAGTTGGAGCACTTTAGGAGTTAGCTACTTTACTGGCAATCTGATATTGTTGCTATTTATGGGTATCACTAGTCCTAAAGTACTTTTTGCGTCTGCTTGGTTTAATGTTTTGTCTATACCTTTCGTTTTTTTTTCGGTTTACTACCAATGGCGAATAGCCAAACAATGGTGTCTCTTATGTTTGGCAATTCAAATTATATTGTTGCTTCAATTTGGCATTGCATTTAGGGCTGGGTGGCATTCCCTGTTAACAATAATTTCGATTTTACCTCTTATTTTTATTCAGGAAATCTCAGCATTTGCGATCCCGTTAATTTTAATTAGTATCTTGCTCCCAGCCTTAAATAAAGAAAAAGAACGAAAGCAAATCTACACTGAATTACAGCGCTTAAAACATGATCCTCAAATATTTGAAATTCTTCTTAGCAAGCAAAAAAGACTCCTTCAAGATTCAGAAGGTTTAGGTATACTTCTTGGAAATTCAAAAGCTTCGTGTAAAATCATAAAGATATGCAACCCTTATTGTGCGCCATGTGCTAAGGCACATGTGACAATAGAAGAATTATTATGCAATAATCCGGAGATACAATTGCAGATAATTTTTTCGGTTACTAAGCAAGAAGATGACTATAGAAATGAACCTGTAAAGCATCTATTGGCAATTGACGAACTTAATGATCAAGGTGTTAAAATAAGAGCTTTGGAAGACTGGTACTTAGCAGAAAAAAAAGACTACGAAGCATTTGCCAAAAAATATCCTATGAATTGTGATTTAAAACATCAGATGAGTAAAATTGAGGATATGAATAAGTGGTGCGAACAAGTAGAAATAAGTTTTACTCCTACTTTTTTCCTTTCAATGTCTTTATCTAATGGGGAGATGACACCTTTTCGTCAACTACCCGAAATATACAATGCAGCTCATTTAAAATACTTTCTTTCTGTTTAGAAATTAACAAGGAGAAAGTCTTGAGCGTATACCAGTAAGAAAAGATGAATTTAAATACTGAATTAAGATTAAAGCACAAGTTTTTAAATTGACTTAAATTCCACAAAACTCGTTAGCGGACAAAAAAGTGGCATTATATATAAAAAGCTACAAATCTATTAGTTATGACAGTTTATAGTAAATGAAAAGCTCCAATTAGGATTTTATGAAACACCAAAATAATAGCAATTGAAGGCATCTGGAATATTCGAACACACACACACACCAATAAAGACTTTTATAATCAATCTGAAAAACAGACCAGATCGAAAAAAAAATATAATTACTGAATTTTCAGATCGCCATGAATTTGAATTAGAAATAATTGAACCTGAAGCACATGCGGTTCCCGCCGTTAGCTTATGGAACACCTTGAAGCATGTTATCGAAGAAAACTCTAATAGAGAATTTGTTATTGTTTGTGAAGATGATCACATATTTACCCAAAAATATTCAAAAGAGATTCTGTTTAATTGTATTAAAGAGGCTAATAATAGAAAAGCAGATATTTTATCTGGTGGGGGTTAGTTGCGTGAAAACTCCTATACAGGTAACGAATAACATGTTTTGGATAGAGGAATTTACCGGGCTACAGTTTACAGTAATATTTCGCAGATTCTTCAAAGCAATTATTGAAACCCAATTTATAAATTCGAATGATGCAGATATTATTATATCTGACATTGCAACTAATAAGTTTTTAATTTACCCATTTATATCTACACAAAAAGAGTTTGGATACTCAGATGTTACTGTTAAGAATAATACTTTTGGTTATGTGGAGAATCTTTTCATCAAAAGTGAAGAAAATGTAATGGCTTTAAAAAATATAGATGCGTATTACAACATGCAGTTGAAGGTAGATAGACAACAAATTAATTATAAAAATGTTTATATACCGACATATATTATAAATCTGTCAGAAAGAATAGATCGTTTAGCTCATATTAAAAAGCAATTTGATGGTAAAAGTGAATTTAACACTACTGTAATCGAAGCTATTAAAAATGAAAAGGGTAATTTAGGCCTTTGGTTAACAATTCGTAAGATAATAATGTTAGCTGTAGATAATGACGATGACGTTATTATCATCTGTGAAGACGACCATGAATTTACCAATTACTATTCAAAATATGAATTTCTGAAAATTTTGGTGGAAGCGCATATGCAAGGCATTGGGATTGTTTTAGGAGGCATTGGGGATTTTGGAAGTGCTGTTTATTTATCTCAAAATAAATTTTGGATAAATAGTTTTTTTTGCACTCAATTTACCGTTATTTTTAAAAATGTATTTCTCAAAATATTGAATGAGCCCTTTGATGAAACAGTAACAGCTGACGGTGTCCTATCTGAAATAACTAGTAATAAAATTGTGATCCATCCTTTCATATCCATTCAAAAATTTTTAGGTTCAAATATCAATTATTACAATGAGATAGATGGATACCTAAATAGTCTATTTAATTCAGCGTCTAACCGACTTAACTACATAAAAGAGATATCGATAAAATATCGTCAATGCAAATCTGATTGATAATACTACTAATTTTGAAATTTATTGTAGGCTTTCTGAATCTTTTTATCATTATGCTCATATAAATACTTCCATGACTTTGTAATCCTATCATTCTCCATCTGCTCCAATTCTATTTCTTTATGGTAATAGTTCACTCTCCTTTTGTAAATGTTGGTCATTGCCAGTACGAGGACTAACCAAAAGAAACCACCTGCCAAATGCCATCTTTTAGAACGACTTGGCTAGAAATAAGAGTAGTTGATTTTCCTTGGACGCTCTTTGGCTAATTCCCAATCATCAGTTTTATATCCGTCATTCCTTTCTGAAGTATTTACAAAAATGGATTAGTGTCTGTACTTACTTTAACAGGATTAGGGTCTACTAATTTGTACTTCAAATTCTTTAAGCTCCTCCTGAAACTGGTTTGTGGTTTTCCACTCCTCTGCAAACTCCTGCAATACCAATTCGATTGTGTCCTTATCCATTTGGCTTTGCTACCGAGAGGTTGGACTGCATTACACTTGATCTTGTTGGCGGTAGGATTGCATTTTCTACTTTAACGCATCATTAATCATCTCTTTCACTTCCTCATTTCCAGGAAAGGCTGTAAATTTATTAACAAGCATACTTTTTTTATTATATAGTAGATAGGACGGAATGCCTTCCAAACCAAATTGTTTCATGATGTATTCCCACTGAGTGTCTGTCAAATAATAATGTTCATTTCCTATTCCTTCAATTTGTTCTTCCCATAACTTTTTAGGTGAAGTCCTGTTAGTCAGATATACAAATACAACATCCTTATCCCGAAAATCGCCCTTTGTACTTCTGAATTGCTTCATTGCTTCCAGACAGGGGGAGCACCATGTTGCCCAAAGGTCTATAAAAATAACCTTGTTTTGATATTTAGAGACAATTTTTTCGATAACTTTATCAGAAACCAGTGAGATGTCATTTACAACAGCAGGTGTTTTTAATTTGTTTAATTCAATAACCTCTTTATTTTTTCGAAATAAGATCTTTGCAATTTCTCCATTTCTCCAATAATTTACTATGTTTTCTATTTGCTTTTCAGTTAAGGGCCTTATTTCTTCACTTAGCTGCATGCCATAAGCATTAGCCGCTAAAATATCATAGTATGGACCATTGTCGAATCCGACTAAATCCGATAAAATAACTTTTACCTTTCCTAACCAAGAGGGAATATCGCTTTCTCCGATCATAGGGAGACCTAATATTTCATTTTGAAGAATTGCTTTCTGAAATTCCAGAAATGTAAAACAATGCAGATATTGTGGATCATTGAGATTAAAGTCTTTCAAAAAAAGATAATATGATCTATCAACGTTTTGGATCTTAGGTTTTTTACTTTTATCATCATTTGCATTTGTGTTAAAATAATTGTCCATCATCGCACTTTCATAATCAAAGACGTGTGCATTGTATAGGAATAATCGAAAATCTTTAGACAGCACTTTCTTTAATCCCTTTGATATTAATGTATCATTTTTTACTATCTCTAATCTTTCCGATAAAATAGTTTTAGCATAATTCAGAAAATATTCGGTACTTCTATTATACAATGGTTCCGGTGCCCTTCCTGATCTGTATCCAACCATCTTATACATGACCTCAAAACCTCGTGTAATATCATTTTGATTTATATTAGGCGAAACGTTAATATTTTCGATATTATCATTCGAATTGTAATCAATATCAACATTAGTAACACCTCCACTTGCTAGTGTAACAAGAAGTGGTTTCTCTTGATTTAAACTTGTGTATAAGGCGATTAGAGAAATATCTGTTTCAACATCCACATCAATAGAGAACTTCCCAGAACTGTCAACAAACGTCTTATATTTAACATTCTCTCCAGAAATTGGATGAGAAACAGTAATGTTTACAAAAATGTTATTTTTGCTAGCGTTGTTCTGACTTCTTATTATTCCTGATATTTTAGCTGTTCCTGCTACTATAGTAGGGGTATCTATTACAATTCCAACTGAGTGTTTAGATGATAAGAATAACAAAAGGTTGAATATGCAAAAAAGATAGAATACTTTTATATTAGTCATATATATCTTGAATTAACTCTAACAGACCCTTAAATTATCTCCAAACCTTTAATTATCAATCTTAAATTTTTCATTGATACATTTATCAATAGCCTTTCTTAAACTATCAATGGTATCAACATTCAGTCCCTCAATTCTTAAAACTAATTTGCCTTCTTTACTGTAAACCAAATTGGTTGGAAACAAACGGATATTCAATTCTTTTGCCCATTCTACATTGGGCAAAATCTGTATGTATTTAAAAGGAAATTTTTTCACGAAATAAGACAACTGATCTGCATCGTTATCTTTGGAAATAGCCAAGAAAACTACCTTATTTTTATAATCATCGTAGATTTCATTAAGTTTAGGGAGTTCAATCATGCAAGGTTGACAACCAATAAACCAATAGTTAACAACTACTACTTTACCCATTAAATCAGCTTGGTTTAAAGTATTTCCTTTAATATCAATCAAATTTTGTTTTGGAATGCTTTGAGCATATAAATGACTAATTTTAAATATTAAAAGCATGAAACATAGTGCAATAGTAAGATTACTCGTCTTTCTCATAGTTAATGAATTTATTATTTGCTATATATAGGTTTATAATAGATCTAATTGCCAAATTTAGGTCAATGTGATTACCTAGCTCAAAATCGCTCCTTTTAAAAGCATAATGTGTGTTTAGCCTACTTGGTATTAATAAATTAACATCTTTATTCTTTTGAGAATAACATTTTAAATCGATGAGGATACTATCCTTTCGTTCAGATAATCCGAAATAAAAATCCATTACATAATCACTTTTCCTATTCAGGATTTTCCTTTTATTATTATAATAATTAACATAAAAGTTATTCCTATCCTTACTGTCATTATTGTGAATACTGATGTTGTTAGAACTCGCATACTCTACAAAACCATTGTTAACCACTCTTTTTAAATATTCCTTTTGCTGTTTATTGAAATAGCCTTTTTTAAACTCAATTTTATTAGTGGAGAATGAAATAAAATTCTCTTTCACACTATTTCCTTTCTCATACTTCTCCCACGGTATAAGTAACCCAGCAAACCCCGCACTAAAAAAATATTTGTTAAATTTCCTTTTCATTTCCCTTTTGTCAATTGGAGAAGTATCAAGCAACTCAAGTTTCCTTGTACTAAATCCAAATACGGTATAGGAGGTATCTTTGAAAAGAGCTCTGCTGTAAGGCTTTGCTTCTACCTGATAAAAATAATATGCATTATTTTTAATTTCCTTCTTTTTGAAAGTTACATTTAAAGCAAAATCCAATAAACCACTTTTACTCGAATCATTGGTATCTATGGTGATTGTTTTTTTTTGCCGATTTAAACTATCAATCCCATTCATAATCAAACTATTATGCATTTCATACAGTTCTTTTCCTTCAGGAACTGTATTATTATAAGTGATTATTTTAAAATTTGGAGCTTTAAAATCATTTAACTCCTGTGATTTACAGGAACCTAAGAAAAACCAGCAACAGATAAAAATATATTTATAAATGGCTATAAAAATCAAAGAGACTCTTGTCTCTTTGATCCTTTTTGAATTACGAACAACCACAGTTTCCACCATATTGGCTAATGCAGTCATCAATGCAATCTATAACCGACATGCCTGTACATGTATATTGAGTAGTTCCATTATCACATTGGTGGGATTCAATTGTTAGTTCATGAAGCCCGCCCAAAACCATTTTCATTTCATCTTTACTTAACTTTACAAAATTTTTCATAATTTTTTAATTGTTTTTTAATTTCAATGAAGACAGTATGGGCATTGCATTTTCATTAAAGGATGCCCATAAAGTTTCATTTCGTTATTATTTATAGATTTGCAATTCTTTGGGTTTTACGAGAACCCAAAGACCCATTACCTTATTGGGATTTTTAATGTTTGCTACCGAGAGGTTGGTAAAAACCAGGTTGGGCGGCCCCTAGGGCGGCCTTTCCTATTTATGTTACTTTAAGGGAAGGCTTTTAAATTTAAAAGGTGAAACATTTGGGTTAATTCGCTAAGTTCATCAAAATATATTTTAAGTCTTTTAAGCGGTAGCTGTCTGGCAACTGGTAACCATTAATATAGAATGTAGGAGTACCTTTTATTTCATTCATTTTGCACCAATTCACCTGCTCTAACAATTCCAGTTTATCTTCTTCATCAGTCTTTGTCGGATATTTTTCTTTCCAGCTATCCAGTTTTTGGTAATCTAGGCTATACCAATCTTTTAGTGCTTTTTCCACAAGATGAATGTCTGTTTTCTGTATGGCCAATAAATGTTTGAAAAACTGTTGTTGCCTGTCGTTTTCATTCATACTAAAGGTGTAAACAATATTGAGCCTAAAATCAATTTCTTTTGCTATCCATTCTTCTAAAAACTGATGTGCTTTGGCACATGGATTACAAAAAGGGTTGGATACCATGGTAATTGTTAAAGCTGAATCAGGATTACCCAAAACTAGGGTGGTTTTAGGCAGGCTACCTATATATTGCTTTTGGTTTTTTAAAAGCTGGTCAAAAGCTTCCAGATTGAATTTAAACTTGTTCAATTCTTGCTTTAAGGGCTTTATTTCTTGCAGGTTTTTAACGAGCGGCTTCACGCTCATCCATACAACAAGTGGAAAAACATAAATCAATAGCAAAAATGGAAGGGGGGAAAGGTTAAAACCAAAAAAGAAGGGTTGTTGGGAAAAGCTATAAAAACTAAAGATGGCTTGCAGCCAAAATAGCCCCTGTATCATCAGGCATAGCCTGCACCATGTTTTGGCAATTTGCCATTGGTAATAAACAGACCAGAAAGTAAAGGGCAGGGCCAATACGTTAAACAAAATCACTAAAGAAATTGCTGTTTTGTTTTCACTTAAAAACAGCAGCATTAATCCCCCCGAAAAATAGAGAAAACCAAGATCAGAAAGGGAAAGCCAAGTGGTGACATTTGCAGCCTTGGCACTTAAAATAGAATTACAATTATGTTTGGTATCCCCGCCACATATTTGCTGTATTAGAGTGTTAATTTTCCCCAAGCTTTGTAAAAGCAACAAAACAGAGACTGCTAAACCTATAACAATGATGATAAACTGCGCTGTAAAATTGAAAGGGTGAAAGATGCTGTTTTGCAGGCTATTTACAAATAGCAAAGCCAGCAATACGATACCTAAAGCAGGTAAAAGGTAAGGTGCAAATTCTTGAAATTCAATTTTTCTTTGGAGGGTTATCTTTTCGCTATCCGTCAACAGCACCACACCAGACCAAATTTTTACAAAGTCGGCCAAGGCCAATTTCTTTTTCTTTGCGTTTAATTCATAGATCACCATCTCATCAGTTACTGCTTTGAGAAGAGCGTATTCCCCTCCGTTGCTATTTAGATGTGCCAAACATGGGAAATGGACTTCCTTTAATTGTTCCGGCTTTAGCTTTACCGCAAAGTTCTTGATCCCGGCTTCGGTTTCCAAAACTTCGCTGATGCTCAACAGGCTGGGATAGAATGGGTGTTGTTGTATTTGCTCAACAAAATTTAACTGAGGCTTAAAGCCAAAAGTCGTGGAAAATTGAACAGCCGCACCAGAGACGTTATCTAAGGTATTGAATTTCATAAAGATAAATAGTAGCTATGACGAATTAAAGATATAAATATATTCTTCGATTTTACTATAAAAGCAAAAAAAAGAAAATACTCTCCTATAAATTAATACATTTAAATTTATAAAAAATGTATTTGTAATCAAGGAGATGATTTTTTAATCTAAATTTCCCATTTTTGAGAAAAAATCTCCAATGGCAAAAAAAGACATGTGGCTTTATCTTTCATTTGATTTGTGACTCCCCCTTATCAAACTACTTTTATCAAACGAAATTCCGTTCTAAAAATTAACAAATCTTGAATCTATACATTTTCATCATGCCTTTAAAAAAATATCAATAGCATAAAAAAAAGGATGACTAAAATTTAGCCATCCCTTAAATTTACATTTTCTTATTCTTTAGGAAGCCTTTATTGCAGCCAAGGCGTCTTTGAGTTGCTGATTATCTGGTGCCAATTCCAATCCTTTGTTAAAGTATTCAGCAGCTTTAGTTTTATCAGTTTTAATATAAAATGCTCCTATTGAAGAGTAAGCTTCAACTAAATTTGTTTTATCTCTATCCGTTAGAGGTTCCTTTACCGTAGTGATTTCAATGTATTTACCGTAGGCGTCTTTAACTTTTTCGTTTTCAGTTACTGGATTCAAATAATATTCAACCCTGGCAACATATAAATATGCATCTGCATTGTTAGCTTTTACGGCTACATAAGTAAAAGCACTATCAGCAGCCAATAATGTTTTCTTTATGGCCACTGTATCTTTTACCGGTGCTCTATCTAAGTCAAATGCATAATGGTAATAATTGGCAGTTCCCAAATAGAACCACTCTGCATAGGTAGATTTGGGAAGTTTGGTTATTTTATCGTAATATTCAGCAGCCTCGCCATATTTTTTTGCAGCATAGTATGTTTTAGCAATATTTTCTAAAACTTCGGTATTGGTAGTATCTAAATCGTAACCCTTCACATAATTGATAATGGCTAAAGAATCTTGTTTTAAGTTCTGGTAAGCTTTACCCAGGTATAAATAATCATCTGCAATAACACGATCTTTGGAAATGGTACTCATAAAGCTGTTCAACGCATCAATACCAACCTGGTTATCACCACTTTCCACTGCACCATATCCCCTGAATCTTTTCGCTAAAACATAATCGTCTTTATAGCCCGGTGAATTGATGAAATCTGTAGCCGTTTTTTCCAGCGTTGCATAATCTCCTGCATTCAATAAGAATATCAAATACCTGTATTGAGATTCCGGAGAACGATCTGTCAAATCTAAATATTTGGAATAGTTGGTTTTTGCCTGTGGCAATAGTTCAGCTTTTCTGTTTGGGAAGCCTGATGCCCAACGATAATAATTCTCGGCCAGTGCTCTGTACGCAGGTCCAAAATTAGGATCCTTTGCGATCACGCCTTTCAAAGTGGATTCGGCCAATTCAAAATTATACGCCTGTGTCCATATCTCTCCGATATTCACTTCCACACCTAATAAATCATCTTTTAAAGACATGGCTCTTTGGTATTCAGCCACTGCCTCGCTATTCTTTTTTTGTGCTTTGTAAGCATTCCCTTTTGCGACGTGCAAAATTGGATCTTTCTCGCCGTATTCGTCAGCTTTTTGGAACCATTCAAAAGCCTTGGTCAGATCTCTGGAGGGTTCATAGGTATAAGCTTTACCTATATAAACATATTCCAGATAATCTCTTTTCTTCATATCGTTTGTGGCTTTGGCAAAATTTGCCTGAGCGGCAGCTGGATTTTTCTCAAATAAATCCACCGTCCCCAAACCTATATAATTAAGCATGTATTTTCCCTTATCGTCAGCAGCTATGCCTTTCTGAAAAATAACTTTTGCGGAGTCTGGTTTATTTAATGTAAGATAGAGCTCACCAAAATTAAAATAGTTTTCTGGTGTGGGCTGTACCTTTACAAGGTTGTTAAACATTGATTTTGCTTTCTGGTACTGCTCTGCAGTGACCGCCTTATTAGCATCTTCCAAGCTTTGTGCCTGTGCTAAAGACCCGATGAACGCTAAGCTCAACGTCGTCATCGCTATTTTCCTGATTACATTCATAACTTCAATTATACGTAAAAAATTTATTTTCTAAACTGAATTTGCCGGCTTGGCAAAGAATCAGGCGCCAATCCTGACTTTAAAATGATCCTTTGACCAACCTCACCAGCGAGGAAAGAGGCAAAACCTGTGCCTAAACCTGCCCGCCCCTGACAATTAATTAGGTATAAATCCCTTATTAAAGGATAGGTCCCAATTTTTAAGCTGCTTTGAGTGGGTTTCACATAAGGTCCACCACCTTCGCTAACAGCTATCAACTTAAGCTTGTCCACCTCAGCACTGATATCAGGTGTAGGTCTTTTTATCCAGGCCACACTCACAATGCCAATTGCTTTTGGATGCTGATTAATATACTTAATAACTTCTTTGTTAGATGCTAAAGCATAGACATTTTTAGGGAACTCTTTAACGCCGCAAAGATTCATTAAGTATTCCACTGTACTTGATTTGGGATTATCAAAAACCAAATTAGTGCTCTTTTTAGAATTCCCTGACAAAGCATTCTTTAATTCTTCAACGGTTATCAAAGAGTCCGGATTGTTTTTTCCTGTGATGAGTGCGATGCCGTCAATCGCAAATTTTGTGGGTCTGATGATGATCTTCTTGTCTTCGTAAATCTTAGATTCTTCTTTAGTGAGCATTCTCGACATGATAGCGACATCAATACTATCATTTAAAAAAAGATTCAATAATTCTTGCTGAGGTTTGTAAATGATGTTGATCTTGGCCCTTCGATAATTATTGGCGAAAACTTCATATTCATCATCTACAATGGGAAATAAAGATTCATCAGCCAATATGGTGGCACTACCATAAGTGATATGCTGCTCTTCTGTTCCTTTGGAGGAATGCTGATTACAAGAGAACATGATTATTGCCAAAAATAAAACCCCAACGTAGAAGAAAGCACTCTTTTTAACCATGTTGCTGCTGATTGATTAACCTGATGAACCGAAAGAAAGAATACACAATGAGCAGAAGGCCAAAAGCGATTCTCCATATTTTATCCACTCCATACATCAAAGGAAATTCATCCCAAAAAATGATACTCACGCCAACGAAAAAGTAAACCGCAAACATCACCAGGCCTAAAATGAGCAGAAATCGCTTTGCGGGCGATTTCTGTCTATCTCTGAATTTTTGATATACCATGATATCACTTATTGCTGTAGCTGGAAATAAATTGGGATGGTGTAAGAAACACGTACATTTCTACCGTTTTGCACCCCAGGCGTCCATTTAGGAGAGTTCTTTAAAACCCTGATGGCTTCTTCATCACAACCCCCACCGATGCCTCTGACCACTTTAATATCAGTTAGAGAACCATCTTTCTCCACCACAAAATTGCAATACACTCTTCCCTGTATTCCGTTATCCCGGGCAATAGGGGGATATCTTAAATTCTTACCTAAGAATTTTCCAAATGCATCCAATCCTCCGGGAAATGAAGGCAGAACCTCCACATTTGTGAAAATCTGGTTGGTATCCTCTGTTTTTTCCTGATTAATCGGACCTTCTCCCACTGGGGTATTGATCACAATATCAGCATTCGGATCTCCTTTGATGGTTTTTTGTCCCGGATCCGCTTTCTCCAGTTCTTTAATGGTTGGCGGCTCTTCTTCTACCACCTGCTCATCTGGTTTAACCACCGGAGGAGGGAATTTTACCTGATCCACTTTGGGTGGAGGAGGCTCAACCGGGGGCGGGGGGGGAGGTAATTTTTCATCAATCGGAGGTGGAGCGGATAAAACCACTTCGGTCTCCTTCAGTTTAGCTTTATCTTCAGATTCCTTGCCCTGAATATACTTCAAGATGATAGGTGAGGCTATCGCTATTATAAAAAGCAAACCGCCAATGATAAGTGCCTTATTGGTATTTCTAACATTTTCTTTACGTAGCTGGTAAGCTCCGTATTCTTTGTTTCTACCCGCAAAAACAATATCAATCCAGTCTTGCTTTAAAATATCAAGTTTAGACATGATGTTTTTATTTTAGGTGTGAATTTAATGCGTTAATTTTCATTTCCATTATTGTGGATAAGCCCCTTGTTTTTTCATCAAATCTATCTCTGCCGGCTCTATTTTATTCACGATTCCATATGAAGGCACTGAGGCAATCTTCACTTCATCTAAAATATCAACAAAGTTCTTATAATCTGACTTATCTGTTGGTTTGATGATCACCATCAATCCCTTTTTTGGATCACCGGTCTTTGCAACCACATTTTTATTGCTTTCGATGAATGATTCGCGGATCCCTTTTTTACCAAAGTTATCCACAGTTGGAGGGTTGTCCCCCAAAACTCCCATGTACCAAACTATCTTATTGTCTGACCCTAAAAGTACTGTCATTGTTCTGGATGCCTTCACGTCTAATTGCTCATCGGGATTTTTTTCATCCTTATCAGGCATGAACATATCCATAGCCTGAGGTTTGGCAAGAGTAGTGGTTAACATAAAGAAAGTGATTAAAAGAAATGCCAGATCCACCATTGCGGTTAAATCCACTCTGGTCGACATTTTCTTGCTTCTTACCTTCCCGCCTTTTTTACTACTCCCACCGGAGGTATCTAATTCTGCCATAACAATTGTTATTTAAATTATTTGTCTGCTGCTTCTAAAGAAGTGATTAAACTGAATTTGTTGATGTTTTGATCCTGTAGGATATCGATCACCTTTCTGATGACCGGATATTCTTCCTTGGCATCTCCTTTTATAGAGAATCTCAAATCTTTGTTATGTAATTCTTTAACCGCATATCTTGACTGAAGTATCCATTGCTTCAACTCGTTATTCGCTCCTGAATCAGAAGGAATGCCAGGTTGTTTCAGTTTCAATCTTTCAGCATTATCCATCGCAATCAATTGCTTAAGGCTGCCCATAGGTACTCCAAAACTTTCAATCACGGAGAAACGTTTTTTCTCTTCAGGAGTGAAAGTAAGGTTATATTGTTCGGCCATTCTCTGCAAAGTATTGATTCTTACATCTTGTCCAACAACTCCAAAAAACACTTTGTCATCACCCACCGTAATGGTGGAGATGTCTGTATCCGGCAACTTTACTGTCACTGTTGATGATGGAGTATCCACATGGAGTGGTTCTGGTTGACGTGCAGTTGCCGTTAAGATAAAGAAAGTAAGCAGCAGGAACGCCACATCGCACATTGCAGTCATATCTGTAACTGTACTTTTCCTTTTTATTTTTACTTTTGGCATCTTTTTATTTTTATTGACTAGTGATTAATTCTCTTAATAACAGGCATTTCTTTTTCAAATAGAAAACGCATCTCTACTAATCTTTATTTTATTTATGAGTCGCTGCGTAAGTCTGTACAATAGAGAATCCAGCTTCGTCAATGGAGTAGGTTAAACTATCAATTTTCGAAGTGAAGAAATTGTAAGAAAGAACTGCTAACAATGAGGTGGAGATACCTGTAGCCGTATTGATCAACGCTTCAGAAATACCATTTGCCAACTGAGCCTGGTCAGGAGCGCCTGCTGTGGCTAATCCCGCAAAGGCTTTGATCATACCTGTCACTGTACCCAATAATCCTCCTAATGTTCCAACAGAAACCAGGGTTGCAATGATGGTCAAGTTTTGTTCTAACATAGGCATCTCTAATGCAGTTGCTTCTTCAATGTCTTTTTGGATTGCTAAGCATTTTTGTTCAGTATCCATCACGGTGTCTGTCTCCACTTCTTTGTATTTCAGAAGCCCTGACTTAATCACCGCAGCAACTGAACCTTTTTGTTTGTCACACTCACTGATTGCCCCATCTACATTAGATGAAGATAACATGTTTTGTACTTTTCTGATGAAAACATCAACATTTCCTGAACCTGCTGCTTTGTTGATCACGAAGAAACGTTCGAAAGAGAATACGATAACCATCAATAACATAGACATCAAGAAAGGTACGATGTAACCTCCTTTGTAGATCATACCGAAATAGTTTCCAGGAAGTGGATGACCGGTGTTGTCTCCACCTTCAAAATTTGATCCGTCTCCCATTACAAGTAAAAATAAACTCCACCCGATTACGATGCAGATAACGATAGCTAATCCTGCGAAAATCCCTGAACCCTTTGAGGAGTTCTCTTTCTTAGCTGTGGTAGGTTTTGGTGCGTTTGCCATTGTGTTTTAGTTTTTAGTTTTTAATTTAATGTGTGTTTGAAAATATATGTTTGCTTTAATAAAATGCGAATAACAAATTTATGATTTATCCTCTAAAATCAAACTTTTTGTAAAACTCTCTGAATTATTGCAAGATTAATTGATTCTCCGGTAATTGGTAGCTTTCAATAAACGTTATAATAAAAAAAAATTGCCCCCGCTGGGACAATAGTTTTACAATAAAAATCAATTTAAAAACAAAATGCAAATTTAATGCCTTAATTTTGTCTTATTAAATTGTAACTAATTCATACATAGTCCCCTTTTTAATGTCAAATTGACAAGAAGCAGCTGCCCGATTAGCGTTTATTGAAGGTTTTATATCAAGATTTCTTGCTAATGATTTTTAATTTAAATTTTTTTATTACTTAGCCAATTGCCTGTAATGCCTTTCTGGTTTCTAGAAATTCTATGCAGACTAATTTTATCTCCCAATTTTTTTGGCTTTAAACCCTTCCTCAAGCAGCAACTGCATGATTTTATCCCTAAAATCACCCTGAATTAAAATTTCGCCTCCTTTTGATGCGCCACCAACGCCACACTTGGTCTTCAATTTTTTTCCGAGTGCCTTTAGCTCATCATCCGATCCGATAAAGCCAGTGATTAAAGTGACTGCTTTGCCTCCGCGTTGCTTTTTATCTAATTGAACTCTTAAGTCCTGATGTGTTGGCTTTAAAGTCTCTTGCTCTGACTCCTCAAAAGCTGACAATTCCTGATCTGGATTGGTAGAGAACACTAATCCATCAAAACTGTTGAATTTTTTGGACCTCTTGCCACTGCTCATTTTCTGATTTTTATAAATTTTACCTCCACCCGCCTGTTTTTTGCTCTTCCTTCCTCTGTCTCATTATTTGCTGCAGGAACAAGGTAAGCCTTATTGATCAACTTTATATTTCCGATTCCGGGGGTTATCGATTTTAAACAATCAGCCACGGCCTGACCTCGTTTTGCAGCCAGTTTCAAATTATAATGGAGACTACCGATGCTATCGGTGTGAGCGGTGATCTGTACGCTGTATCCATTACCTAAGCCTTTATAAATATTCGCCAATCTGCTTATTTTAATGTTCTCTGCTTCACTGATCTGAGCTTTGTCAAAATCAAAATAGATGAGGTAATTGTTCGATATATCCTGAACAGTGTTCTGCGGATCAGTTTGTTGCTGAATAGCATTATTATCATTTTGCCCTAAGATGTCTTTTAACTGCTCTCCATTCAAGATTCGTTGGACATTGATTTGCTTTGAAAGATCCGGATAATCAACAAATCCCGGTTGTGAAGGATCTTTTATTGTCGTGAAACTGCCTTTTTCCAGAAAAACACCTGAATCATAAATATTATCAGACACATCTGAGATGATGATTTTTAAATGATATTTTTTATAAGGCTCAACAAAAGTTTGTGCCACCAATTTTGAAGTAATCCCATCAAATTGCAAATTCCTGTATAATTTATCGTTCACCTTTTTAATTAAATCATCATCCGGCTCCACCACCATTTCGTCGGCTTCCTTCTCTTCTTCAGACCTGCCAACGAAAAATCTTTTGATACTGTACAGCACACCACCTACAAAGGTCCGGTAAATCTCTTCAGTCCCCAGATTAGGATCGTTTCTTTTGATCGTCTTTAAGCTGAAGACATTATTGTCAATAAAATATTTAGCATTTGTTTTATAATTTACCGTGTTAATACTCACCGGAGTGTTTTTACCAGGAATAAGCGCAATATTTTTAGAAGATTCACCATCAGAGACGATGAAAGCAAATACATCATTAAAAGCTGAGCCCACATATTCGGGATATTCATCAGAGCCAAATTGATAATTGAATGATATGCTGTTGTTATAAGGCACAAAATCAAATTCTATAGCGCTGATGTCATACAATGGTGCTTTCTCTATCTGCTGAAGATCAGGATCCTTTTCCGCCTGGCCAGAATTGTTGAAACCTGTGCTTTCATTATATTTATCATTCAATCCAGGTATCCTTCTCACGTCCCCAGTTGACATGACCAAACCACTACTCAGTTGAAGGACGCCGTTATTGCTAAAAACACCTATCGCTTCCTTAGCTGCTAAATGAGTTTTCACATTCCCAATCACCACTCCCTGCCCAACAAAATTCGCTTTTATCCAATCATCCACATTTGTTAAATCAATTTTTATTTGTGCGTCAGCCTTTGAACATACAAAGAAAACCATGAAGAGAAAATACAACTTTTTCATATTTTTTAATTTAGGTGTAGAGAGAAATATGAATGTAAGAATTTTTTCATTAAATGATCAATTCCAATGCCAGATGCTTTATTTCTATCGTTAAATTCTTACCCATGACCACAGGCTCCCCATCTACATGGATAGGTCCTGCATGAATTCTTTTTATGCTGATCGCTCTCCCTTTAATAATCTCTACGTATTTTGAATGATGTGCAGTTTTAGTGAACATCCGATAGCCCAAAGCAGGGAAAGAATACAAAGGAAAAGGTTTGATGATACAGACATCCAGCAGACCATCCTTAACTGAAGCCAGAGGAGAAACATAGGCATTATTTCCATATTGGGAGGAATTGGCCACACTGATCATAAATGCCTCCCGCTCGTAAACTTGCCCATCCACTTCAATGCTATACTGTTCTGGCTGATAATCCCTGATCTCTTTTAGCGTCGACTTCACATACCCACCAAAGCCTCTTTTCTTATCCATAGAAAAGTGCGCACTGATATGAGCGTCAAAGCCCATTCCGGCTATATTAAAAAACTTCCTCCCATTTAATGAACCCACATCAATTTTGGTGGTTCGCAGCTGATTCAACCTGGAGATAGCGCTGCCATTATTCAAAGGGATATTCAATGTTCTGGCCAAACCATTCCCCGAACCACATGGGATGATAGCCATCATCTTTCCGGAGGATTCCATCACAGAAGCCACCTCATTAATGGTTCCGTCTCCACCAACAGACGCTACCACTTCGAAATTTAAAGTCAGAGCGTCAACGGTTAATTCCTTTGCATGGCCAACATGATTTGAAAAAATGATTTCCGCATTAAACTGGTCATGGTCCAGGTGCTGGTCAATCAAAGAGGGGATGAATGTTTTATTTTGACCTCCTGAAATTGGGTTTACGATGAAAAGTATCCTTTTTTTCAAAGACGCTAATTTTTAATTCCTTGCAAAGTAATTCTTATTTTTCCAGAAACTAAAAATAGTTCTACCTTTGCAGCGAATAAGTGGAATGATTTGAAATGATTGCAACCACGTAAAAAAATCGCTAAAGACATTCTTTAAGTATCCTTACCTGCAATCTTCCTTCTTCCTTTTTTTAAAGAAACATAAAAAATTAAAATATGCCTTATTTATTCACATCAGAATCTGTTTCTGAGGGTCACCCAGATAAAGTAGCGGACCAAATCTCGGACGCATTGATAGATAATTTTTTAGCATTTGACAAAAATTCCAAAGTCGCGTGTGAAACTTTAGTGACCACGGGCCAGGTGGTTTTAGCCGGGGAAGTTAAATCAAACACTTACCTGGATATACAAAAAATAACCAGGGAGGTGATCAGGAAAATTGGCTACACCAAATCTGAATATATGTTTGAAGCGAATTCATGTGGGATTCTATCAGCTATTCATGATCAATCTCAGGACATCAATCAGGGAGTGGATCGGTCTAACCCGGAGGATCAGGGTGCAGGTGATCAGGGCATGATGTTCGGTTATGCCTCTAATGAAACAGATAATTATATGCCTCTTGCTTTAGACCTGGCACATAAACTATTAATTGAACTGGCTGCCTTACGCAGGGAAAACAGCGAAATCCCCTATCTAAGGCCTGATGCTAAATCTCAGGTGACGATTGAATATAATGATGACCACCAGCCCATCAGGATTGACAGTATCGTGATCTCCACACAGCATGATGACTTTGACGAAGAAGCTGCAATGCTTTCTAAAATCAAAAAGGACATCATTAATATCCTGATTCCCAAGGTTAAAGCTTCCCTGAAACCTGAATTACAGCGATTATTCAATGATCAGATCAAATACCATATCAACCCAACAGGCAAATTTGTGATTGGTGGACCACACGGTGACACCGGTTTAACTGGCAGAAAAATCATTGTAGACACCTATGGTGGAAAAGGTGCTCATGGTGGTGGTGCTTTCTCAGGAAAAGACCCATCCAAAGTGGATAGGTCGGCTGCATATGCCACCCGCCATATCGCTAAAAACCTAGTGGCGGCCGGTCTTGCTGATGAAGTTTTGGTGCAAGTTTCTTATGCCATTGGTGTTGCAGAACCCTGTGGAGTTTTCGTGGATACCAAAGGAACTGCTAAAATTGATTTAACTGACGGAGAGATTGCCAGAAAAGTAGAAAAGATCTTTGATATGCGTCCTTATTTTATAGAGCAACGTTTAAAATTAAGAAATCCTATCTATTCAGAAACTGCTGCTTATGGGCACATGGGGAGGGAGAATAAAGTAGTTAAAAAGACTTTTCACGCTGCAAATGGGGAGGAGAAAACAATTGAGGTGGAACTATTCACTTGGGAGAAACTTGATTTTGTAGATAAGGTAAAAGCTGAATTTGGATTATAAGAATCGCGGAGTTCAGGAGATTCAAATAAACACCTTTTGAACTTTGCGATTTTTAGAGCCTGTTTAAAATTTATCTAATATTTTGTTTACCTCTTTTTGGCTACAACTGCGTTAAATTTTTCGAGATAGCTTCCGGCTATCTCTGCAAAATTTGCCTTGTTTCAATCAAAAATAACCTATAAACATTTTTACAATACAAATTTAAACAGGCTCTTAAATCAGAAAATATATGTTTTTTGTGGTGTGATGCAATGAGAGAGTTTGACATCAAACTCATGTACATCAAGATCTTCACTTTCGGGAGGAAAAAAAGATAAGCCTATCTTTAAAGCATCTGGTTTACAATTTTTCAAAAACCTGTCATAAAAACCTGCCCCATAACCCACTCTGTGTCCTTTTCTATCAAATGTTAATAAAGGAACCAGGATAACATCAATCAGGTTTACTGGTACCATTTTGCCATAAAGTGGTTCCGGAATATGGTGTTTGTTTTTTACCAGAACAGTAAGCTCATGGTCGAAAAGCACAGGAGACATACTTAAATCAGCAAAATGAGTTCTGGGAACTACAATTTTTAAATCAGGGAATTCATGCTTAAAAAAAGAGAGGATTTCAAAAGTATCAACTTCGTTTTTCTCTCTTATCGGTAAAAATATATGGACATAATGATGATCGGCCCAGTTGAATTGCTTTATGCCTTCCAAAATCTGATCATTAAAGTTCCAGTAATCTGCTTTTGAAAGCGATAACCTTTTCTCTAACGCCCTGGTTCCGAGGTCTTTTTTTGTCAATTGATGATAATAATGAAAGCAATTTGTTCCTGCAGTGCAGGAAACTCCCTGCCTTATAAATATGCAAAATAGCAGACTTTTTTTTCAATGACAAAATTAAGATTTTCTTTTACACAGGGGAGATTTGAGATTGCTATTAATTCACCAGCAATTTATACCCCTTTCCATGTACATTAATGATCTCCACCTTTGGTTCGTCACGCAGGTATTTCCTCAACTTACTAAGAAAAACGTCCATACTTCTCCCGTTAAAATAATTATCATCATGCCAGATCTGCAACAAAGCCTCCTCTCTGGTAAGTACATTGTTCATTTTAAGGCAAAGCAGCCTTAGCAGTTCAGCCTCTTTGGTGCTCACTTTTTGTTGTTCCCC
This sequence comes from Pelobium sp., assembly GCA_965218985.1. GTDB lineage: Bacteria > Bacteroidota > Bacteroidia > Sphingobacteriales > Sphingobacteriaceae > Pseudopedobacter. Next base: position 1,831,478 of record CBDCMP010000007.1, on the reverse strand, counting down.
GTCTTTGGATATGATTTGGGCGTGATAATCAAAATGATAGCTTCCTATGTCAAACTGAGTGGGCTTAATCTCAGTCTCCTGATCCTGCTGGTTCACTCTTTTAAGTAAAGCATTGATGCGCAATAACAATTCTTCTATTCTAAAGGGTTTGGTAATGTAATCATCACCTCCCAGACTGTAGGCCTCCGTTTTATCCTCCATCATTCCTTTTGCGGTGGCGAAGATGATGGGAATGGAAGGATTGATCTTTCTGATGTCTTTCGCCAAAGTGAAACCATCTTTCTTTGGCATCATCACGTCTAGAATGCAAATGTCAAAATCTTTTTGGGTAAATGCTTTTAAGCCTTCTTCTCCATCCACGCAAAGCTTCACATCAAATTTTCCTTTTAAAGAAAGGTAATCTTCGAGCAGCATCCCCAGATTGGGGTCGTCCTCCACTAATAAAACTTGTTTTTGATTCATAGCCATGATTTGCTGCTAAGTTAATGGAAATCTGATTTCAAACTCTGAACCTTTATCTTTTTCACTTTTCACACTGATGCTGCCGTTCATCCTTTTTACCATATTGCTCACATAGCTTAATCCCAGTCCAAATCCTTTCACATCGTGCAGGTTTCCTGTAGGGATACGATAAAATTGTTCAAAGATTTTCTTTTGCTGATCTCTGCTCATGCCAATTCCTTTGTCAGCGACCTTGATCAGCAATTGATCACCGTGATTCTCGGTGCGGATGCTGATCTCCGGTTGATCTTTGCAGTATTTATTCGCATTATCAATCAGGTTGTAAATTACGTTGGAAAGGTGCAGCTCGTCACCCATCACCATTGATCTTTCAGCATCCAAATGCAAGGTAAGCGAAGTATTTTTCTTTTGTAGTTGCAAGCTCATGCTATCAATCACTGTAGAGATCAGCTCATTCACATCCTGTTCCTTATTCTCCAGCTTCAAATCATCCTTCTCTATTTTAGCGATATTAAGCACCCTTTCAATATGATTGCCCAAACGTATGTTCTCATCGTAAATGATGCTGGCCAATTTATTCACCCTTAGCTTATTCTCATTCACTTCAGGATCCTTCAAAGCCTCGCTGGCTATCATAATGGTCGCTACCGGAGTTTTGAACTCATGAGTCATGTTATTGATGAAATCTGTTTTCATCTCAGAGACTTTTTTCTGGCGCAGAATAGATAAGATGGTGTAGGCGAAGCTAGCGGCCAGGATCAATAATAATCCAGCAGAAGAGAAAAGGATGGTGTCCATATTCTCTAAAATCAAACTGTTCTTATCCGGAAAAGTGACCGTTAGGAAACCAGCATCCCGAACCATATCCTTGCTGAACAATATGGTTTTATAGGTGTTGGCAGGAATGAATTCTTCGTCTTTTTGTGAGGCCTTGGTAAATATCACTGAATCCTCTTTACTGGAACTGATCTTATAACTGTAATCCAAATTGATCCCATTATTAGCCAGCTCAATGGCCAAAAGAGAATCTATGGTTTGTGGTTGAACACGCTTTTTTAGAGGAATGTTCACCTGCTGCATTTCAGAAGCGACATCCATTAAAACCGTGTTCCTATCTCCGGTTTTCGCCACAGAATCCAGGTAAATATTTACCTTTTTAGCCTGTTTCTCCATTTGATTGTTTGGAGAGGCCATCTCCAGCTCCCTAGCCGATATCCCGGTCAAAAAATTGGGCTTCGGTATGGTTCTGATCACCGTTCCCAGCACCGGGTCCTGCACCATATATTGCCTTACTGAATCCACCACCGGAACTCCCCTTCGTCCCGACCTCACAGTCACTACAGGAGAGGGGGTTTCCACTAGAGACTGCCTTAGTACCCCGTGAGTAATGCCATATTCATCCACCACCTCATCCACATCCACTCTGAAATTAAAGTTACTTGGTGCAGGCTGCTCTTCAGAAACTGGTCCGTTATAAACTAAGCGATAGGGATATTTGCTCCTCACAATGCTATCTCTTATTCTAAACAAGCTATCAGATTTTGCCTGATTCGCCTTCATTGATTTCACAAAGGCAATTGTGGAACGCCTTTGTCTATCCCTTTCGGATGATCTTCTAGGAGGTGAAACCTCGCTTTTCGCTGTTTTCTCTTTTGAATGATTCAACCTTTTTTGAAGATTTTTTTTATTCTCCGTGTCAACCTTTTTGGTCAGATAAACAATAGCTTCTCTTTTCTCTAACTTATCAGAGACATTGTTTAACGCATCGTTAACTGCCTGGTCAAAAAGCTGAGATTTCAAACTATAGGACTCCCTTAAGAAGTAATATTGCATAGCCATCACTCCAAGCAACGCAAAACTCATTAATCCAATTATCAAACTGATACTTCTCCGCTTCATCTCAAAACAAATATACTGATGTCCTCTTGAAGGATGATTTGTTTAACAAAATTTAACATTCATTAACAGTGCTTTAACAATTAAAAACTCATTTTCCAATTATATTTGATGAACCGAAACATAAAGTCATGAATAAAAAAACACTTCTTTTTTGCTGCCTTTTCATTTTTTTGGTGGTTTGTCATCACAAACAGTCCCTGGCTCAACAAAACGAGAGAAAAAAGGAGCAGCTCTCCATTACCATCAATAATGGTGATACCACAGTTAACGGTAAAAACTTTAAGGATATTTCCGAAGAGGAAAGAGTTGAATGGAGAAAAAAGTTTGATGGTATCCACTTCAAACAGGAAGGGATTTCCACTACCTCACCTCATAGCCGCAACATGCGTATTTACAAGAAAATGGAAGGAGATGCTATGGTGTTGGATACTAACAAGATGAGATTTTATTCATTTAATGATGATGCCGCTCCCATGCATTTTGAATTCCATCCAGACAGCCTCAAGAATAGGTTAAAATTCTTTGGTGATAAAGATTCTGCCATGCGGATGTTCAGGAGACGTTCTGATGCAGCTATCGACTGGAAGATGGTGCATCCGAGAAGAACACCGGATATGAACGTCATCCCCCGATTCAGAGACGGGATGAGCGATAGGAGGATGGCGAGACCAAGCGTTCCTAATTCCAATAGTTACAGCTTCTCCACCACCGATAAAGATGGCTACACCACTAATTTTGATATCAGTATATATGATCCATCAAAAGCGGATTTAAAAAAAGTATTCCATCTGGAGGATTTGACGTCCGACATTTTACCCATAAGTGATTTAGTTTTTTATCCGAATTTCAGTTCTGGCGAAACATCTCTGTCTTTCAACACCGCAGCAAAAGGAACTATTGCGGTAAAACTGATGGATTCATCAGGTAACATGATTTTCTCGGAGAAAAGAGCTTTAACGGGTAAAAATTATACCAAACAATTTTCCTGGGCGAAAAATGGTATCTATTATTTAAAAGTAAGCCAGGCTGGAAAAATTTACATTAAAAAAATAGTGAAGAATTAGTTTTTGGTTAATCTAGTAGTGCGAAAGGCGTCAATTTAATTGATGCCTTTTTTTATACTGCTATTTTTTATACCACTCTCAGTCGATTATAATCGCCAGATTTCAATCATTGATCATTCATCCAGATTTAAACAAGCACATTAAATTGAATAAAAAAAGCGGCCAACCTGGGAAGTTGAGACCGCTTTTATCGCATTGTAATTAGAAAATAGGCTCTTTAAAACGGAAGATCGTCATCTTCTCCCGGCGCTGCGCTGATATCTATCGGTGCAGCATATTCTGGTGATGTCTGGTTTGCAGCTTCAGCAGCTCCCAAAACGTTCACTTTCCAAAGCTGTAACGTATTGAAATATTGTTTCTCTCCTGATTTATTCGTCCACTCACGGCCTTTCAGGTTAAAGAAAACCTCCACTTCCTCACCCACTTTAATGTTATCCATTAAAGCACAACGGTCCTGTATGGCTTCAAACTTCACAAACTCAGGATACTGCGGATTTTCTGCAAATTCAACCACTAATTCTCTTTTTCTGAATGTGTCAGTCACATTGATCACGTCAGACACAAAATGAACTTTTCCCTTAATATCCATAACAAAATGATTAATTTCCAATATCAAATCTCTAAAATTTATTTGAGTAAATTGCGCTGTTATATGGATCAAGTTTTCAACACTCCTGCGAAGGTGATCATTACCTGCAATAAAAGATTGGCCCCTTACCTTGAAAATGAGGTGACAGCTTTGGGCTTTAAGCCTGTTAGAAATTTCTCCACCGGAGTGGAATTAAAGGGAAGTTTAAACGATTGTATCAAGCTGAATCTCAACCTCAGATGTGCCAGCCAAGTGCTATATAGATTGCATGAATTCACTGCCGAAAACCACGATGAATTACATCAAAAACTTAAGACTTTAGCATGGGAGAATCTAATAGATTTTAGCGGATATTTTTCTGTGACCTCTAATGTGGATAACCCTACGATTACCACTCCTTTGTTTGCAAACCTAAGAGTGAAAGATGCCATTGTAGACAGAATTAAAGATAAACATCAGCTTAGACCAAACTCGGGATCAGATTACTCCAAAGCCGTGGTACACCTTTACTGGAAGAATGAACAGGCCGAGATATTTATAGACACTTCCGGGGAGACCCTAGCCAAGCACAGCTATCGCAAAATCCCCGGCAAAGCACCTATGCTAGAGGCTTTAGCTTCGGGAACCATATTCGCCGCCGGATGGGATCACCAGTCCAATTTCCTGAACCCGATGTGTGGTTCGGGGACTTTAGCCATAGAAGCCGCACTGATAGCCACCAAGAGAACACCAGGATTGCTTCGGATGAATTACGGATTCATGCATATCCTGGGCTACGATGAAGAGGTTTTCTTTGCAGAGCGAAGGATTTTAAAAGATCAAATCGTTAAACAAATTGATTTCAAAATCATCGCCACCGATATCTCGGAAGATGCTGTGGATATCTCCATCAAAAATGCCAAGACCGCCGGAGTGGACACGCTGATAGATTTCCATGTTTGTGACTTTGCGGAGACAGTGGTCCCGGAAGGAGGTGGTATGGTCCTATTCAACCCAGAATACGGCGAGCGACTGGGCGTTCACGCTAAACTGGAAGCCACCTACAAACGTATGGGAGATTTCATGAAGCAGGAATGCAAAGGCTATAAAGGCTACATTTTCACTGGCAACCCAGAATTAGCTAAGAAAATTGGTTTAAGGGCATCCAGACGTATTGAATTCTATAACGGAAAATTGGATTGCCGTTTATTGGAGTATGAATTATATGATGGTAGCCGCAGGGAGAAGACCTAGGAAGAGGCTGATTGAAAATGCTGTGTTTTGGTAAAGAAATGACAGCTGTCATTTTTATTTAAAAAGCATTCCTTTTCTTTGTAACATGTCAAACAACATTGATCGTACCATTAAATTCGTTAAAAAGGAACTGCAAAATGCAGAAGCCGGCCATGATTGGTGGCACATCGAAAGAGTTTGGCAAACAGCCAGGAATATAGCAAAAGAAGAAAATGTGAATATGGAGGTGGTAGAGTTTGCGGCTTTATTACATGACATTGCAGATGCTAAATTTCATGATGGAGATGAAGAAATCGGGCCAAAAAAAGCTGGAGAGTTCTTAAAATCAATAGCTGTGGACGCAGATAAGGTGGAACATGTGCAACAAATCATCAGGAACATGTCTTTTAAAAGCAGTTTGGGGGAGGTAAATTTTAGTTCTCCCGAAATGCTGGTGGTTCAGGATGCTGACAGGCTGGATGCTATCGGAGCCATTGGCATCGCAAGGGCGTTTACCTATGGTGGATTTAAAAACAGAGAATTATATAATCCAGAAATAAAACCCGATATTAATCAAAGCAAAGAAGCGTATAAAAAAAGTACGGCACCAACAATAAACCACTTTTATGAGAAGTTGCTCCTGTTAAAAGATAAAATGAACACCGGCTCTGGCAAAAGAATTGCTGAGAAAAGGCATCAATTCATGGAAGATTATCTAAAGCAGTTTTATGTTGAATGGGATGGCGAATGTTAGTATGGATGATCATTTTTTATATTTCGGTTATGGCAGCAGCCTGAATCTTGCCTTATTGGAATTCAGGGTGAATGAGCCTGTGATTTTTTTTGAAAAGGGAACCCTTAAAAATCATGCCTTAAGGTTCAATCGACGAAACCCTGATGGCACTGCAAGAGCTAACCTGATCGAACATCCTACTGAAGATACACTCGGCGTGCTTTACCAGATCAGCATCAAGCATTTCGAATTACTTTCGCAAACAGAACCTTGCTATGAGCTTAAAGAGATAGAGGTGCAGACTGAAAATGAATTGAAAAAAGCACATACTTTTATTTGTAACCACATCACAGAAGGCATCAGACCAAACGAAAAATACCTCACTACTATATTAGAGGGCGCCATGCTTCACTTCTTTCCGCAAGATTATATTGAACATATCAGGAATGTAGCTGGTATTTAAAGACGAATTCTCTTAAATTGACATGATCATTTTAAGCAAAGCCAGCTAAAGTAAAGGAGCATAGCGGTACCGCTGATCAAAGTCATGCGCATGGTGTTTTTGAAATTCGCTCTGGCCTCATCTTTTAGAACCTGAGAGAACCAGTGCAGATAGTAAAACAAAATAGGCAGGCAAAAAGCTATGAAAACATACAGGTCAATCAGTTGATTTTTCCGGAAACAATACAGAAACATCAATAAAAATCCCACCAAAAATACCATTCCTGAGAAAACAAAAGATCCTTTTACCCCTAATAAAATACTCAATGTTTCATCGCCACGCTGCGCATCCTCTTCATGTTGGTAAACCTGAGTGAGCGGATAAGTAGCTCCAATTAAACAGGAACAGATGAGGCCAGCCAGCAGGTCATTAGTTGTAAAGCCCAAAAAGTAATCAGAAAAGGCGTACAAGCAAGTATAAAATATAAACGCCCCCTGAAAAAAAAAGACGACCAGAAAACTGACAATTGGGTATTTCTTTAATCTAACGGAGGGGTGGCTGTATGCTTTAGATAAAAGATTATACACCACCACGCCCAGCGCAAATTCCCAACCAACACACAAAGCCAGCAACACTCCAATCCACTCCATTAAAATAGACGTAATATATAATGGACGCTCCACTTTTGGAGGTTGCTTGATAAGGGCGATACTCCCTTCATCTTTATCAAAGTAGCTGTTATAACCGTTGCTTGCCGGATAAATGAACAGATGCAACGCCACAAAAACCAGCAGGGCATAAGAATTGTTGATGTAAGGTGCTGCAGAAAGTGCGAAAAGATAAACAGGAAGCAATAACAGAGAGAAAGGGAAACGCAGATGCAGCAGAACAGACCTGAGATTTACTGTAGCCATAAATAATAATTAAATACTAAATTTAGAAAAATAGATCAGATGAGCAGTATTATTTCAGCGATAGGGACCAGTAATCCAGAAAATAGGTTCACGCAAGAACAAATCTTTCAATTCATGAAGGAGGCTCATCAACTGGACACTCAAAATTCAAGAAGACTGGAAAAATTGTATCACGTTTCCGGCATCGATTATCGGCATTCTGTTTTAAACGATTTTGGCAAGAACCGGGGAGAATATGATTTTTTTGGCAACGGAATGGGCCTGGAGCCTTTTCCCTCCACCTCGCACCGTGGCGAAGTTTTCGAATCTCATGCTCTGAATTTGAGTGTGCAGGCCATAGAGAATTGCACCAAACAAATTCCCGGGTTTGATAAAAAGAAAGTGACCCACCTCATTACCGTGAGTTGTACGGGCATGTATGCCCCGGGTTTGGATATTGAAATCGTGGAGAAACTGGAATTAAATCCTTTTGTGGAGCGAACCTGTATTAATTTCATGGGTTGTTATGGTGCTTTTAATGCGTTGAAAGTTGCAGATTATATTTGCAGGGCACAACCGGAAGCCACTGTTTTAATTGTGGATGTGGAACTTTGTACCCTTCACTTTCAAAGAGAGAACACTTTAGACAATTGGTTGGCGAATTCGCTTTTCGCAGATGGAGCTTCGGCAGTTTTGGTGCAACACGAAGAATACGCCGACGGGAAGCTTTTCAGCATCAATTCATTTTACACCGAAGTGGTGACCGAAGCCAGGAATGAGATGGCTTGGAAGATTGGAAATCATGGTTTTGAAATGCAGCTGACCAACCAGGTCTCCAAACAGATAAAATCAGGTATCAGAAACATCGCTGATAAATTATTGAGAAAAGCTAATTTGGCTTTGGACGAAATTGGCTCTTTTGCCATTCATCCGGGAGGAAGAAAGATTCTGGAGGTTTGTGATGAGGTTTTTAAACTCTCAGCTACACAGAATGAGCCTGCATATCAAGTTTTAAAAAACTTTGGAAATATGTCTTCCACAACCGTCCTGTTTGTTTTGGAGGAGTTGAGCAGAACTTTAAAAGCCAAAAACAGAGACGAACAGGTAATGAGTTTTGCATTTGGTCCGGGATTAACTTTTGAAAGCATGGTGCTGTCTTATGCCTGATTTTAGCCATCGCAGCACCGAAGAGGAGATCATGGACAATTTTGGGCTTTCGCCCGATGAGCTGCATCCCGTCTTAAAAGAATTGGAGGTGGTAAACCAACTTTTGGGTGGTTTCTCCGTTTATTTTAATGCTTTTAAAAAGCTGAAAGTACAGACAGGTGACATTATAGCTGATTGGGGTTGTGGTGGTGGTGACACTTTTAAAGTGTTGCAGCGTTTTTTTGGAAAGAGGGGAATTCAACCGCAGTTCATAGGATTGGATGCTGCACCGGCTACCTTGCAATATGCCGAAAAGCAATTTGAAGATGATGCAAATGTAGCGTTCAGGTTGGCTGATGTTTTAAAGGAGGATGTTAAAGAGAATGAGGTCGATTTCGTTATCAGTAGCCTATTCACACACCATTTCGAGGATGAAGATTGGATAATTCTTATCCAAAAGATGAGGACCGCTGCGAAAAAAGCAGTCCTCATCAATGACCTGCATCGTCACCCTTTAGCTTATCATTCCATTGGTATACTCACTAAATTATTCTCAAAATCTCCTATGGTAAAACATGACAGTAAAGTATCTGTAATGCGGAGTTTTAAGAGAAAGGATTTAGAGTTGCTGTTACAAAAGTCAGGGGCGAAGGTATACACCGTCAAATGGATGTGGGCTTTCAGGTGGCAGGTGATCATTTATAAAAGCTAAAAGCAAAATACACAAAGCTTAAAGCCCAGCTTGTGATGTACTGTTTTTATGTAGAATTTATTATTAGACGCTATTTAAATCCTGGTACAAAAGCATGAGGACATGTAAAAACTTGTGTGCCCTTCGGAATAGGCTTGGTAAACAGTGGGAAAGAAAAAGCGAGGTGAGGATTAAAACTGATAGGTCATAGCGTTGATGTTCATGCCTGCTCCAACAGATGCGATTAATGCCACATCGCCTTTTTTTAATTGATGAGCACCCATTTCATTCTTTAGTATCATATCTAACAAGGTAGGAATTGTTGCCACAGAAGAGTTTCCCAATTTAGAAATGGTCATCGGCATGATGCCCTCAGGCGGCGATTCTATGCCGTACAGCTTGAAGAAACGTTTTAAAATAGCTTCGTCCATTTTACCATTAGCCTGATGAACCAATACTTTAGTCACTTTTTCAGGCGCAATTCCGGATTTTTCAAGAGCCATTTGCATCACAAGGGGCACATTTACCAAAGCGTATTCATAAACCTTACGGCCATCCATTTTTAAATAAATATCTTGGTGTGCTTCATAATCTTCTTTACTGGATTTCTCCATCCTCAAAAACCAAGCTTCATTTTGAGTGTGAGTTTGAGACTTATGGCTTAAAATCCCCGCATTTTCATCAGTTGAAGCAGAAAGTATGGTTGCACCAGCCCCATCAGAATAAATCATACTATCTCTGTCATGAGGGTCTATGATACGGGAAATGGTCTCCGATCCAATAATCATCACTTTTTTAGCATCTCCGGATCTTATATAATAATCAGCCTGAATCATCCCCTGTAACCAGCCAGGGCATCCAAAAGGTAAATCATAAGCGACACAATCGGGGTTTTGAATGTTCAGTTTTTGTTTTACCCTGCTAGCGAGTGTAGGAACCATATCTGTACGATTCTCACCATGTTTAATATCTCCGAAATTATGGGCTACAATGATATAATCCAATTCTTCCGGATTTTCATTTGAACTTTCCAAGGCATCTTTAGCAGCCAAGAAAGCTAAATCTGACGCAGCCTGGTCTGGTTCAGCATACCTTCTTTCTTCAATATCCGTGATAGCCTGAAATTTACTGATCACATCCATATTACTTCTTACCACAGGAGAACCATCTTTTTCAAAAAAGGAGTGTGTCATGAAATCTTCATTCTTCACCACCTTCAGGGGAATATATTTCCCTGTTCCACTGATCACTGCCTTTGTTATATGAGCCATAAACTAAAATTTAGACTGAAAACCATATTGGTTTAATGTATAAAGTTAGGAAATATATTTAAATCTTATAGATCAAATATAATATTCAGTGTTTAATGGAGGAATAGTTTAAATCAGATTTTGTCTTAAATCTGATTTAAAATAGTTTCAACTGGTCGCTTCTTCGTCTAAAATGCTGCAAAGAGATATTTCTCATAGACCTGTTTGACAAATACTTTTGAACTGATAACTTAAAAAGCTGGTGGATGGCTTCTGCCTCTTTCCCTTCACCTGACATTCTTTTCCCCCAACGGGAATCATTGAGCGCACCGCCATGACAGGCCTGAATCTGATGCAGCACCTTCTCCGCTTTATCAGGAAATGCTTTAAATATCCAATCTTTAAAAATTTCTGCAATTGCCCCATTTAATCTTACAATGGTAAACCCTGCAGTGCTAGCTCCTGCGTTTGCTGCTGCTTTAATGATTTCCGGAATTTCTTCACTGTTCAACCCAGGGATAATTGGTGCGACCATTGCCCTAACCGGGATATTTTTCTCTGCCAATTTTTCAATGACTTTTAACCTACCTTTTCCGGTCACTGTTCGTGGTTCTAATTTTTGCCTTAAGTCTTCGTTTAAAGAAGTAATGCTAACGCTCACATGAACAAGGTCAAGTTTGTTAAGATCTTCCAAAAGATCTAAGTCTCTCAAAATCAGATTGTTTTTTGTAATGATGCTCACAGGATGCTGATAATCTAGGAAAACTTTTAACAATGATCTTGTAATTTTAAATTTTCTTTCGGCAGGTTGATAACAATCCGTATTTCCAGAAAGCATGATGACAGCAGGTTTATAGTTTTTATTTTCCAGCTGGGATTTCAGTATCTTGGCAGCATCAGGTTTAAAAATGATTTTCCTTTCAAAATCTAACCCGGCACTGAATCCCCAATATTCATGGGCATTTCTTGCATAGCAATAAATACATCCATGCTCGCACCCCTGATAAGGGTTAATGGAATAAAGAAAGGGAATGTCTGGACTATTACTTACACTGATGATCTTCTTCGGAGATTCTCTGATGAATTCTGTAATGGAATTCTCAAGAAAAGGCTCATCCAAACCTTCAAAATTTTCGGTGGAATATTTATTTTGGTGGAATTTGTTGTTCGGGTTAGATTGAGAACCTCTCCCTTTAAAATATTCAGCATGCTGATCTGTATTTTCCATGGAATAAAATTGCTAAAAATATTAGTATTACGCAACTCTATTTTCTTTTTTTATGCTGAAATTCACGGTTGTGCCCCTATTCAGGATGCTCTCAATAGTAACAGAGGTTTTGATCATCTCTCCCCTTTTTTTAATATTACTGAGCCCGATGCCTTGGTTCATTGGCCATTCCTGAGAAAATCCAATTCCATCATCTATGATGGAGATTAAATCAGATTCTTCATTTTGATCAAGAACAATTTTAATACTACTGGCTTTAGCATGCTTTATGATATTATTCATCACTTCCTGTATCATCCTGAAAAGGATTATTTTCCTTTCGGCCGAAAGACCTTCAATAGGGTTGTTGACTAATAACTCAATGTGGTAATTGCCGGATTTTTCCAATAAGTCTAGCTCGTGTTTTATCGTATGCACGAGTTCCAAGACCTGTATCCTTTCAGGGTTTAAGCTTTTGCTGATGTCTCTTAAATCAGCTACTGCCTTAGCAACCAGTTCTCTTGTAAAGGTTCTTTTTTCTATATCGGTAGTAGGCATAGAACTCACATTTAACGAAACCAGGCTTAGTATCTGTCCCACATTGTCATGAATCTCCTGGCTGATATGACGAAATGTTTGCTCCTGAATCTCTATTTGAGATTGTAAAATTGTTTTCTCATAGATTTTCTTCATCTCCTCCTGCTCACGTTTCATCCTTCTTTTCTTATTATTATAATAAACTAAAGTGACTATGAACATCACGCCAAGGAACATCAGTATGATGGTTATGGCTATGATGACCAAGATCACTTCATCATTTGCTGTTTGCATAAATAAAATCCGTAAGAATAAGCACTGTAAAGTATTACGATTAAATAGGGGATAAGAACCTGATAAATGTGCTTGCCGTTTAATTTAAGATCATATAACAGGATGAATTCTCTAAGCAAAATTATTACCAGAGAGCCTAATGAAAATAGTAAGTTGCCGCCGCAGATCCAAAAAAAAGGCTCTTTCAAAAAATTGACTTCAGCCTCATCTTTAAAACAAAGCTTAAAAAGAATGATGGAACAGAAAAAAATATTGGTTATTTCATAAAGTATAAAGGAATAGTTGTTGAAAAGATTCATCTTTTGTAAAAAGAAGAAATTGATTAACACAAAAAGATAAGTGAGTGTGGAGAATACCAGGAAAATTAATTTTGAGGCCCCGCCTATCCGTAACATGCTATAAAATAAATAAAGTTGAATTGGAGTGATGAATAGGAAATAAATATTATATACGATATCATTTCGGACATTTCCCGTCCAATAGAACCAATTTGACGCAGTTATTTCCACTACTACGGTTATGAAAAGAAATGGAAGGTAGGCTGCGATTCCTTTTTGTTTCAAGCCTTTATAAAACGCCAAAGAACAGGCAAGGCTCAAAACTTCAAAGAAATGATAATAATTAAGGTTCATGTTAATATCAAGGCTCAAATTGACCAAAGTTGTATGGCTGTATTTTACCGTCACCACCATCTTTACCATCAGCTATCATTGTTGACGGAGCACCATCTTTATAAGGCCAAATGATTGTGGTGAGTCTTCCAGGCTTGGCGTGGTGATGAGGATGAGGATCATGTTTAGGATAGACGCCAAAAAAGAATTTGATTTCATCAGAGTTATTGAATAGATCATATTTATCAAAGTAGGCTTTTAAGTCCGCAGTTTTGAAACACACGCAATTAGTTTGATCTGTGGAGGTGTCAACGCCCAAATGTTTCATATAAACATGATATTCTTTTTTGCAACTATCAGCAAATTTTACAGTTATCTCTTGCATTTTTTTAAGTTAAAGGTTTAAGGATATCCTAATATAGGATGGATTTACCTAATTCTATAAAAGACTTCCACTTCTTTTATCAAAAAAGATTAAAATACAAGGAAAATGGTAGGGTTATCAAGAGTCAATCACTTACTATCATCTATTAAGAAGACATAAAGTTCTTTAGGACCATGTGCACCCAAAACAAGTGTCTTTTCAATATCGGCTGTTCTACTAGGTCCTGTTATTGTGGAGATCATGGTGGGGAGATGATCGCCGTATTTTTCTTTGATAAATTTAAAAGCATCTTTTAAATCCATAACCAATTGAGAGGTGTAAGCCACCACAACATGGTCAGGTGGGAAAATACTTAGTCTTCTTCCTGCAGCATTGGCATTGCTTACTATTACAGACCCATTTCTTGCAACCAAAGCTTCACAAAGTGTGAAACTTACTTCAGCTGATTCAAAGCCTTTATCGGAGGAATAAAAGGGGTACTCGTATTGATTAAGCAAAACTTGTAGTTCGGGTTCCCAGCAATAAATCTTCCGCCATTTTTGCTGATCCGCCAATAATAGAATATGTTCTATAAAACTGAGCTCATCTTCACAAAAAACAAATTTTCCACTAACCTTAGTAAGCTCTTCCGCAAAAATAACTTCAGGAATCTCCGTTGCAACAGGATACAAAGGCATATCCTCTAAATTTGGATAGGGATTTTCGCGCTTCTCCAATAAAGCTTTCCTTATTTTTTTTAGCAGTTGTTCTTTGGGAGTGGTGCTGTCCTTCATTCAAAATTGAATTAAAGCAATTTATGGAGATGAATTAAAAATCCTTTCCAAATAAATATAAAGGAAAGGATTTCTAATTTATTATAATTCAGTGGAATCAATTTTATTAAGGGGTTGTGTGGAATCACCCACCGGCTCAGGATAAAGATTTTCTGCAATCACTTCTTGGTCTCCACCTTCCTTACCATTCACAAATTCATCATAGGTGGTCCTGTTGTCGAATGGCCTTTTTCCTAAAATCTCTTCCAAATCACTTTGAAAAAGAATCTCTTTCTCTAATAATTTAACTGCTAAAGCTTCTAAACCTTCGCGTTTTTCAGTTAAAAGATTTTTTGTGGTCAAATAAGCCCTTTCAATCAGCAGCCTCACCTCACTATCGATCAACTCTGCAGTTTTGTCTGAATAGGGCTTGTTGAAGTTATATTCTCCCCCCTGATCATTGAATGATACATTGCCTACTTTATCACTCATACCGTAAATGGAAACCATTGCATAAGCTAATTTCGTGATCCTCTCCAGGTCATTTTGAGCTCCTGTGGAGATCTTTCCGAAAGTGATATCTTCTGCAACACGCCCACCTAACGTCATACACATCCCATCAGAAAGTTGTTCTGTAGTATATAAGAATTGCTCTTTTGGCAGGTACTGTGCATAACCCAAAGCCGCAACCCCACGTGGAACGATAGAAACTTTTACCAAAGGGTCAGCATGTTCTAAAAACCAACCAGCTATCGCGTGTCCGGCTTCATGATAAGCCACAATTTTTTTCTCTTCAGGCGAAATGATCTTATTTTTCTTCTCCAGCCCACCAATCACCCTGTCCACTGCATCCTGGAAGTCCTGCATATCCACTGCCTCTTTGTCTCTTCTTGCGGCAATCAAAGCAGCTTCATTACAAACGTTGGCAATTTCAGCTCCGGCAAATCCGGGGGTTTGTGCTGATAATTTTTTAGGATCAACACCAGCTGCCAGTTTTAGAGGTTGTAAATGCACTTTGAAAATTTGCTCCCTGCCCACCAAATCCGGCTTGTCAATGGAAATCTGCCTGTCAAAACGGCCTGGCCTTAATAGGGCTGAATCCAAAACATCGGGACGGTTAGTGGCTGCCATGATGATGATTCCGGAATCAGTTCCAAACCCATCCATCTCCACCAATAATTGATTCAGCGTATTTTCACGCTCGTCATTACCACCCACCATACTGTTTTTTCCACGTGCTCTACCAATAGCATCTATCTCATCAATAAAAATGATACATGGTGCTTTCTCTTTAGCCTGTTTGAATAAATCCCTCACTCGTGATGCACCCACCCCGACGAACATCTCCACAAAATCAGATCCTGAGAGCGAGAAGAAGGGCACCTGCGCTTCGCCGGCAACAGCTTTCGCCATCAAGGTTTTTCCTGTTCCGGGTGAACCCACCAACAAAGCTCCCTTAGGGATCTTACCGCCGAGATTGGTGTATTTTTTAGGGTTTTTAAGGAAATCTACGATCTCCATGACCTCCTGTTTCGCCTCCTCTAATCCAGCGACATCACTAAAAGTGATGCTTACCTGAGATTCTTTATCGAACAAAGTGGCTTTTGATTTCCCAATATTGAAGATTTGGCCGCCAGCACCTCCGGCTCCTCCTCCCCCCATTCTCCTCATGATGAAAATCCAGAAAAGTGCGAATAAAGCTATAGGCACGATAAAGGTCCAGAAAATGGAAGAGAAAGGTGAACTTCTCGACTCGTAAGTTAGCGATACTCTTTTGCCGTCATCCAAATCTTTTTGAGAAGCATTTAGTCTGGTCTGCAAAGATTCAAAGGACCCGTCAGTGAAATAATACTGAGGGTTATTTCCGCTCAATGAAAGGTTATTTCTGTCTTTTATATCTTTGTACTTGTCTTCATCTAACCTGTTTTTTTTGATGTAAACTTCTGCAACAACCAAATCTTCCTGTTTGTATGCCACAATTTTCTCCACATCCCCGGCTTTCAGCATCACATTTTCAAACTTTTGATAAGTGATTTGCTTGGCGTTGTTACCACTCATAAAAAATTGCACCCCTAGAATCACCAAAATGATGATTCCATAAAGCCACATAATGTTGAATTTTGGTGGTTTAGGAATGATCTTCTTTCCCGGCACTTTTTTTATTTGTTTCTTTTTATCTGAATTCTCTTTCATTTCATTTGTTTAGATCGCCCAATTATGCGCTCTGATAGAATTTAATCTCTGCGTCTCCCCATAAATCTTCAATTCCGTAAAACTCTCTCTTATCGGTTTTAAATATATGAACCACCACATCTACGTAATCCAATAATATCCATTCTGCATGTTGAAAGCCTTCTTTTTTATAAGGTTCCTGACCCAAGGCCTTAAAAACCTCTTCTTCTACACTATGAGCGATAGCCTTTACCTGCGTAGAAGACTCTGCATGACAAACTACAAAATAATCAGCAACTGAACTGTGTATGTTTCTTAGGTCTAACCTCACAATATCATTTCCCTTCTTTTCCTGTATCCCGTGTATGACGGCTTCAGAGATGTTGGTGGATTGGATAGCAACTTTGTTTTTTACCATCAAAAAAATTTAGTTTTGGGCTGTAAAATCAATTTTAATTACACATTGCAAAATAACATATTTTTAGGACTATTTGTTGGACAAAATCTTGTAAAATTACAAGAGGTGGATTCGACCAACACTTATCTAAGGAATTTACTTTCAAATTCTAAGCCACTTACTGAAGGTACTGTTATTATGGCAGACAGGCAATATGCGGGCAGAGGGCAAAGTTCTAATAAGTGGGAGAGTGAAGATGGAAAGAATTTGACCATCAGTATCTATTTAAAACCTGCATTTTTAGCTGCTAATGAGCAGTTTGACCTTAACAAAGCCATCTGTTTGGGTATCAATGATTGTTTGGTAAATTTATTAGGTGAAAACCTTAAGATTAAGTGGCCCAACGATATCTATCATCATGACAAAAAGCTAGGAGGCGTATTGATAGAGAGTAGTACGAAAGGTTACTTTTTAAAGGATTCAATCATTGGAATTGGGCTAAATGTGAATCAGAGGGATTTTGGATCAAATTTGTCTAATGCCACCTCAATATCAAAAATCTTACATCAGGATTATGAGCTTGATAGATTATTAAAGCAACTTTGCAGAAGTATTGAAGCCCGATACCTACAATTAAAAGCGGAAAAAAAAGATTTGTTAAATAATGATTATGAAAAGTTGCTTTACAGGTTAAACGAAGAACATACTTTTGAAGTAGAACACAAAATAGTAAAAGGAATGATTAGGGGAGTTACCCCCAGTGGTCGGTTATTGTTAGAATTAGAAGAAGGCGTTAGAGAATTTGATTTGAAAGAGGTCAAATTTATTTTCGACTAACGGGTTTTCTGTAAGAATTATTTAAAAAGGAATTATGAAGAGATGGATTGCCGTTTGGGCATTTTTAGTGGTAAACCTATCAGGATTTGCTCAAATCCTGAAACCGGTGACCTGGTCTTTTAGCACTGAGCCTATCAATGAAAAAGAAGCCTACGTTATTTTCACTGCGAGTATTGATGAGGGTTGGCATGTTTATTCCCAGTTTATTGAAGAAGGGGGGCCTATCCCCACCTCTTTCACTTTTAACAAAAGCGCCGATTTCAAACCAGAGGGAAAGACCTTAGAAACTCCAAAAGCCATCTCTGCGTTTGATAATAATTTCGGGATGAAAATATCCTGGCATGAACATCAGGCTGTTTTTAAGCAAAGGATAAGCCTGAATAAACCAGAAGTGAAAGTCACAGGCACTTTAGCGTACATGGTTTGTAATGATAAGCAGTGTTTGCCACCTGAGGATTTGGAATTCGCTGTTAACGTAAAAGTTGGCAAAGCTGATGTTAAACCAAAAGAGGCTTCAGTGAAAAGTGCTGAACTTGTTTCACCTGTTCAGGAAATGGTGAAAGATAGTGTCACTACAGATACACCTACAAAAACAGATACATCAACTTCAAAAGTCGCTCCGGCAAATATTTCTCCCACATCAGAAAAACAGGATACCTCTAAAAAATCTTTGTGGGCAATTTTTATAGCGGGCTTTATAGGCGGAATTTTAGCTTTGATTATGCCCTGTATCTTCCCCATGCTTCCCCTCACAGTAAGTTATTTTACTAAGAAGGCAGGGAGCAGAAGTAAAGCCATCACACATGCAGGAATTTACGGACTTTCCATTATTGCGATTTATGTGGCATTGGGAATGATCATCACCATTTCCTTTGGTTCTGATGCGTTGAACGATTTAGCGAGCAATGGAGTTTTTAACTTCCTTTTCTTTTTGCTTTTAGTTGTTTTCGCAGTTTCTTTTTTCGGAGCTTTTGAAATTACTTTACCAAATGCTTGGGTGAATAAAATTGATGAACAATCAGACCGTGGCGGAATGGTAGGATTGTTTTTTATGGCTTTCGCCCTGGCATTGGTCTCATTCTCCTGTACTGGTCCCATCATCGGGACTTTACTGGTGCAGGCTGCTTCAATGGGGGAAAGAGTGGGTCCTGCTGTAGGAATGCTGGGCTTTGCTTTAGCGTTAGCCATTCCATTCACGCTTTTCGCAGCGTTTCCATCTTTGCTTAAATCTTTGCCCAAATCAGGTGGATGGCTAAACACAGTGAAAGTTGCCTTAGGTTTTATCGAATTGGCTTTGGCTTTTAAATTTCTGTCCAATGTTGATTTGGCTTATCACTGGGAATTTTTAGATCGGGAGGTATTCCTTGTCTTATGGATTGTGATTTTTGCGATGCTTGGTTTTTATATTCTGGGGAAATTAAAATTTTCCCATGATAGTGATTTGCCTTTCATCACCATTCCACGGCTATTTTTAGCGATTGTCACCTTAGCTTTCACAATTTATATGATTCCAGGTTTATGGGGAGCACCTCTAAAAGCGATTAGTGCCTGGTTACCGCCACAAACCACTCAGGATTTTGATTTATATACGAATACCTTATCTTCGCCTTCAATTGGGCAAGACACCATTAAAAGAAAATATGCAGGTTTATTCAAAGAGCCTTATCATTTAAATGGTTTCTTTGATTACGAGCAGGCATTGGAGTATTCAAAAGAACAAGGAAAGCCTCTTTTTATTGATTTCACAGGGCATAGTTGTGTGAATTGCAGGAAAATGGAAGCTTCGGTTTGGAGTGACCCCGAAGTGTTGAGCCGCTTAAAAAATGATTTTGTTTTAGTCTCACTTTATGTGGATGATAAAACGGATTTACCTCAGAATGAGCAATATGTATCAAAATTCTCTGGTAAGAAGATCAAAACAATTGGTAATAAATGGAGCGATTTTCAGGCCTCGACGTTTGAAACAAATTCACAACCGTATTATGTGATAGTGAACAATTCAGGAAAGGTTTTGGTACCTCCACAGGCTTTTAACCTGGATGTTAAAAATTATGTGAAATTTTTGGATAGTGGTGTTGCCGCTTATCAAAATAATAAAGAATGAATCAAATAAAAAAAATTGGAGTTTTCACTTCGGGAGGAGATGCACCAGGGATGAATGCCGCCATCAGAGCCGTGGTGAGAACAGCTTTATATTATAACCTTGAAGTGTTAGGCATTAAAAAGGGTTATGAGGGAATGATTAATGGTGAGTTTTATCCAATGGATAGAAAATCTGTCGCCAACATCATCCAAAGGGGGGGCACGATACTAAAAACAGCTAGAAGCATGGCTTTTATGACTCCAGAAGGTAGAAAGGAAGCTTACCATCAATTAAAGGGCGCACAGGTTGATGCTTTAATAGGGATTGGCGGAGACGGAACTTTCACAGGAGCTAAAATTTTCGGGGAAGAGTATGACATCCCAGTTTTGGGTTTGCCTGGAACGATTGATAACGACCTGTATGGAACAGATTTCACCATCGGTTATGACACCTCCATCAATACTGTGACGGATGCGATTGACAAAATCAGGGACACCGCAGAATCTCATGATCGTTTATTCATCGTTGAGGTAATGGGCCGGGATTGCGGGTTAATCGCTTTAAGAAGTGGAATTGGTGTGGGAGCTGAATCCATCATGATACCAGAGACCAAAACAGATGTAAATGCTTTAATGCATCGTTTAGAGATCAGCCGTAAGGATAAATCATCTAAAATATTGATAGTAGCGGAAGGAGAAGGCGATTCTGGCGGTGCATTTGAAATTGCAGAAAAAATAAAAGCAAAATTCCCTCATTACGACACTCGAGTTTCGGTTTTGGGACATATCCAAAGAGGTGGAAAGCCAACCTGTATGGACAGGGTTTTAGCCAGCAGATTAGGTGTTGCAGCCGTTGAGCAATTATTGAAAGGAAGAAGAGGGGAGATGGTGGGATTAGTGCATGGTAAAATTGCGTTCACACCATTTGATCATGCCATTAAACACCATGTGGAGATCAATAAGGATCTATTGAAGATCGTAGAGATATTATCGCTTTAAAATATGAGCCATCAAATCATTAAAACTCATTTTAAGGAAGCGGCATCTGTTTTAGCAGATTTCATGTCTGATGAACAAAATTTCATCCATATCCATAAAGCCGGGCTTCTAATTGTTGAAGCCGTGAAGAATGGGAAAAAGATCATTTCTTGTGGTAATGGTGGTTCTATGTGTGATGCCATGCATTTCGCAGAGGAATTGTCAGGAAGGTATCGCAATGACAGGAAAGCCTTGCCGGCTATCGCCATTTCAGACGCTGCTCATATTACCTGTACGGCAAATGATTATGGTTTTAATCAAGTGTTCTCCCGTTTCATAGAGGGACTTGGGAAAGAAGGGGATATTTTATTTGCCCTCAGCACCAGCGGAAATTCAAAGAACATCATTTCTGCCATTGAAGTGGCACAAGCAACAGGAATGAAGGTTATTGGTTTGACAGGAAAAGATGGAGGAAACATGTCAGCTTTATGCGATGTGGAGATCAGGGCTCCTTTCTCTCTTTATTCAGACCGTATTCAGGAAATCCATATCAAGGTGATTCATTCGATCATAGATTTTGTGGAACAGCACATTTAATCAAGATCAGCCTTTTCATTTTATGTTTCTCGTTATCACATTTGACAATTCTTCAAAATCATTGTTGAAATGATGACTTCCTGGTAGGATCAAAACCTTTAAGTGATCCTGACGGAATTTTTTCACTACTTTTTTATCCTCCTCTGAACCAAAACAACAAATCACAGGAATAGCTTTAATTTTTCTAAATTCCGTGAGAACATCATATTCGTCCTGGCTAGTCGCTAAACTTAACATATCTGCCAAGTGAATTTCAAAATCTGCCGTAAGATCAGGAGAGAAAGCGAACAGACCTTTGATTTGACCTTTTATAGAGGAGGGGAACTTTGAAGCAATGAACGGCAAAACGGAAGCACCAAAAGAATAACCCACCAAAATGAATTCCCTTGTGTGAAATTGATATTCATGCTGGAGGATGACTTTTAACACATCAAGGGTTGTTCTTTCAGGTGTTTTAGCATTCCAGAAATATTTTTGTGCATCGAGCCCAATGATATAGAAGCCTTTTTTTGCCAAATTTTCGGAAAAAGACTGGTCAAAACTGGTCCAGCCACCGTCACCAGAGATCATCACAATGAAGGGAAGTTGGCTGGGATGATTTGGTGGAATCGTTACCAAGGGAATATCCATCAGGTTTGGAATTGACCTGCGGGCGTTAAAGAAAATTGTCCTGGAATTTTTTCTTTCAGTGAAATTGGGAGCATCCAAAATCTTCCCATATGAGCTATTGAACTGGGGCAGCCATTTATCGGCAATGGAAAAACCATGTCCCACTTTAGGTAAGGCAACGAGCTCAACATTTTTTATCCCTTTCAAAAATTCAGCGGAGACTTTGAAAGGACAACTTTTATCCTTTTCTCCATTTAAAACAATAAAAGGTGCAGATAGCTCTCTGGCTTTCTCCAAGTAAAATGAAACTCCTGCTTTAATGACCTGTTGAGTTAACCCTTCTCCTTTGCAAAGAGGCTTTTTGCTTTCTATGTCGGGTGAGAACCCCAGTCCAATTCCGCCTTTGAATGTATTCGATGGTGCCTGCAATAATATCCCATACGTTAAAGTAGCTCCATAAGAATAGCCAATTAAAACAGGTTTGAAATAGACCGGGAATTTAAGTTTTTTTTGGATGTAAAGACTTAGATTTTCAAAATCTGAGGCAGGATAATAACAGTTGGAAAAACTTTTTTCCAGAGAACTCCTGTAATGTTTGGCATCAATACCCAACACTAATGCGCCCTGTAGTGCGATATCTTTCGCCATATTGATCACGCCATGCTCCCAGCCGCCATCTCCGGATATAAAAAGAGCGACAGAAGTGGGTGTTTTTGCCGGGTGATAAATGATGATCTTTCCAAACCGTCCGTAGGTTAAAGAATCTACTTTGATTTTTGCTGAAGAAACGTTTGCCAAACAGCAAAAAAAGAATAATAGAAAAAAAGATTTTTTCATATAAGAACCAATTCATCCGTTTTATAGGATTCGAGTTGAAATTAATGATTTTATGAGGTGAATTTGAAGATCATGATCAGAATTAATTGCACAAAGCAAATCATGATTTTTTTTGTGCATAGCGCAGCTAGTCAATCATCCTGTTGATCATTTTTTCTTCTTTAATTTTAAATCATAAAAATCTGTTCTTCTATCTTTTAGATTCTTTACACTTCCATGCTCATGCAGTTCTTTCAACAAATCTAAATTTACGTCAGCAATTAAGATGTTCTCTGTATTTGGGGTGGTTTCTGCCACGATGGCATTTGATGGGAAGGCGAAATCAGAAGGCGAGAAAATGGCTGACTGTGCATATTGCAAATCCATGTTGTTCACTTTTGGCAGGTTACCAACCGAACCTGTTATGGCCACATAACATTCATTCTCAATGGCCCTGGCCTGTGCACACAACCTGACCCGATTGTAGGCATTCTGAGTATCCGTCCAAAAAGGAACGAAAAGAATGTCCATTTTCTCCAACGCCAATAAACGGGCGAGTTCAGGAAATTCTGCATCGTAACAGATCAGGATTCCTATTCTTCCGGCATCTGTATCAAAAACTTTTAATTCATTCCCCCCGCTCATTCCCCAGGAATGGATTTCTGATGGTGTTGGATGTACTTTGATATAGCTGTCAAAACTTCCGTCCCTCCGGCACAAATAAGAAACATTATATAATTTATCGTCTTCTAACAATGGCATACTGCCCGCAATGATATTCACATTATAGGATACGGCCAGCTCACAAAACCTGTTACGAATGGTTTCGGTATGTTTCGCCAGTTCTCTGATGGCCTTTGCCTCACCTAAATGATTGTAATCAGCCATTAAGGGTGCATTAAAGAACTCGGGGAACACGACAAAATCGGATGCATAATCACTCACTGCGTCCACAAAATATTCTGCACTCTCCATGAGGTCCATCACATTAGGGAATAAACGCATTTGCCATTGTACCAATCCAATTCTTACGGTGGATTTTTTGAGGAGATTGTCTTTATGCTCATCGATATAATAAATGTTGTTCCACTCTAAGAGCGTGGCGAATTCCTTTGATTGCTGATCTTCGGGCAAATAATTCTTTAATATTTTTCTTACATGAAAATCATTGGAGATTTGAAAAGTAAGTGTCGGATCATAAATCTCCTTCATCTTTACCTTATCGATATATTGGCGGGGCGTGAGCTCATTGTGAAATTTTTCATAATTAGGGATTCTTCCTCCTAAAATAATAGATTTCAGATTTAAATTCTCGCACAGCAATTTACGGGCGTCGTACAATCTCCTCGCCAGTCGCATACCTCTATAATCCGGATGTACAAAAACCTCTATCCCATACAATACATCTCCGTCATGGTCATGCGTGGAGAAAGTGAAATCTCCCGTTGCCTGAGCGTAAGTATGCGTCTCTCCTAATTTAGCATAATTAACGATGATGCTTAAGGCAGTGGCCACCACTTTCCCATTCACCTCTACACAAAGTTGCCCTTCTGGAAATAGATCTATGAGTCTGGCAATTGATTTCTCTCTCCAAAAACTCTCTCCCATCTCCTCATAGGCAGATATCATGGCTGATTTCAAATCCAAATAATCTGCATGTTTTAATGTTCTCAGTTCTACGGTCTCTATTTGCATCTGTTTGGTCTCCATATCTATTTTAAAAAGAAAAAACCCTGAAATTGTTTTTTCAGGGCCTTTTCATTGATTCATTCATTCTTTATAGCATTCCTGCTTAAATATTGATGTCCAGCCTATTTGTTGCAAAAGATAGATAAAAAAATCATATCGATGTGCAATATCAATGTAGTTATATTCTGGTTATAGGAAATAGCTGGTTAAATAATTAAATTTGCATGATGAAATTACCAATTGTAGCATACGGAGATCCTGTTCTTAAGAAAGTTGCAGAAGAGATTGAAAAAGATTACCCCAATTTGGATAATTTGATAACGGATATGTTCGAAAGTATGTATGCTGCAAATGGGGTTGGCCTTGCTGCTCCGCAAGTTGGTTTACCCATTCGCCTATTTGTGATTGATGCCTCTCCATTTGCAGAAGAGGACGAGGATAAATTGAATTCGTTCAAAAAAGTTTTCATCAATGCGCACATAGAAGAGGAGAAAGGTGATAAATGGCTATTTAATGAGGGTTGTTTAAGTATTCCTGATATCAGGGAAGATGTGAGCCGCCATCCTGATATCTTCATCACCTATTATGACCAAGACTGGAATTACCAGGAAGAAACTTTCTCCGGTTTGGCTGCAAGGATTATTCAGCATGAATATGATCATATAGAAGGGAAACTTTTCACGGATAGAATCAATCCGCTGAGGAAGACCATGCTCAAAAGCAGGTTAGATTCCATTTCTAAGGGTGCTATTAAAGTAAACTATAAAATGAAATTTCCCGCTCTTAAGAAAAAAAGGTGATCATTATTCCTGTTTTTTTCTTTTGTCCCCGTCCATGATTTGCTTGATTAAAGCTCCCCATGCAAAAGGATTCAACAAAGGATTGGTTTGTACCATGTTTTTGTTGGAAAGGTTGTTATGCATATTTTGAAAACTGTATGGAGTATGTTCACCACCATCTAAAGGCAGATTGGCAGACAACTCAGCCAGACTTTTCTTTGATAAATTCTTTTTCGCTATCTCCAGATCATCATCAGCGATTTTCATGGTAAGAAAATCCCTTTTGAATTCATCCGTACTTGCCCAGGGAAAAACCCTAACGGTTGGCAGCTCTATGTTATCAGATTTCATTTTGATGATAGCCGTGAATTTCCGCTCTTTAAGATGAGTTGGAATCACTAATTCCAGTTTTTTATATCCAATAGAACTGAACACGATACTGTCTCCTTCCTGTGCCACAAAAGAGAAATAACCCTTGTAATTAGCAGAATAAGACTTATTGCCATTGGTCACATCTCTAACAGTCACATAAGGAACAACCGAATTGCTGTCAAGGTCATAGATCACTCCAGAAAACTGCACCAATGGTTTTGTTTGTTGAGCCAAAGCACCCAAACCAGTGATAAGTAGCAATATGACGATGATGTTTTTCAATTGATCCTATAAAATTTAAAAGTATAAAAACGCTGCTAAACTAATTTGTTAAAGTATGTTAAACAAAAAAGCCTCCATTTATTTTAACGGTGAGGCTTTTTGAATGTTTTAAAATTTCATTTTTATCTTAAATTCTCTGGTAGCACGGCCTTGGGGTCATCAATATCAGTTAAATTGACGGCTTCTACTGCCACGATTTCAGGAACTGCTTTTAAAACTGCCTGCTCGATACCTGCTTTCATGGTCATGATGCTCATTGGGCAGGATTCACAAGATCCCAACAATTTTATCTTCAGCACCTTTTCTTCCGTAATCTCCACAATAGAGACATTCCCCGCATCCGTTTGAAGATAGGGTCTTATCGTGTTTAAAGCCGCCTCCACTTGTTCTATTAAACTTTCCTGACTACTCATGGAATTTTGTTTTATTAAAATTACTTATTTTTTAGTTGATATTAAACTTTAACCGCTTTAGATTTGTCATTCTGAATGGCCACTTGCTGGGCCACTTTTTGAGCTAAATCAGAAAAAGCTTTTGCTATGAGTTCATTCTCAGCTAGAATAACTGGTTTTCCCGCATCTCCTGCCTCACTCACACTTTGAACCAGTGGCAGCTCTCCCAAAAAAGGAGCGTGATAACTTTCAGCTAAAGATCTTCCTCCATTTTTACCAAAAATATAATATTTATTGTCAGGAAGTTCTGCAGGGGTGAAGTATGACATGTTCTCTACAATGCCCAATAGCGGAACATTGATGGATTCCATCCGAAACATGCCAATTCCTTTCCGGGCATCAGCAAGGGCAACTTGCTGAGGTGTGGTCACAATCACAGCTCCTGCAATTGGAAAACTTTGGGTCACTGTAATATGGATGTCACCGGTCCCCGGAGGTAAATCCACCACCAAATAATCCAGTTCACCCCAATCCGCATCATTGAATAATTGTTTAACTGCGGTGGAAATCATAGGCCCACGCCAGGGTACGGGCTGATTTGGATCTGTGAAAAAACCTATAGAAAGTAATTTTATGCCGTATTTTTCAATGGGTTCAATGCTTGTTTTACCATTTACCTCAGTCGCTTTAGGCCTTGCTCCCTCTAATCCAAACATGATAGGAATAGAAGGTCCGTAAATGTCTGCGTCAATTAAGCCCACTTTTGCGCCATTCAAATTTAAACCTAAGGCTAAATTTGCTGCTACAGTAGATTTCCCGACTCCACCTTTACCCGAAGCAACTACAATGATATTTTTGATTTTAGCAGAGAACTGAGTTTTGGGAGTGGTGACTCTGCTGGTCATTCTGATGTTAATGTCCGCATCTTTACTTACAAAATGCTTAATGGCATTTCTGCAGGCATTCTCCAACAGGTCTTTAAGCGGACATGCCGGTGTGGTTAAAACCACTGAGAAGCTCACCTTATTTCCATCTATATGTAAATCCTCGATCATGTTTAAAGTCACCAAATCCTTTTTAAGATCCGGGTCTTCCACATTCTTTAGCGCATCAAGTATATTCTCTCGGGTTATTGGCATCATTTCAAAATTATTTACGAAATTACGAAAACTAGGCTGATTACTTTTGTTTCGGCTTTGTTTTTGCAATAACTTTGACAAATAAATTGAATACCACAAAGCCTATAAATAAAGGCTTTTCATAAATTCTATGAGCAATCATTTAAAGAGTTCTTTTTACAAAAAATACAAAAAACCTTTCCTCATCACGCTTGCAAGCGTTATCATCTTGATTTTAATTGGAGGTATTGTAGCCTATTATAAACGTGAAGCTTTATTGAAAGCTGCTGTTACAAGGGCGATCAACACGGCCAAGTCAAGGTATAATCTGAATGTAAAAATCGACTCTTATCATTTTGCTGGGTTAAGTACCGTAAGTTTCGAGCATATTACTGTAGTTCCGGAAAAAAGAGATAGCCTGGCCAATATCCAGAAGTTGGAAGTTGGAGTAAAAATACTTCCCTTAATTTTTGGAAAGGTAAAAATTGCAGAATTGAATATTGATGATGCGATGATTTCATTGATCAAAAGAGACAGTGTAAGTAATTATGATTTCCTGTTCAAGAAAAATTCAGCAGATACTTTAAAAAATAGACCTAAAGTTGATCTGGCTGAATTAGCTAATAAATTACTGAATCAAGCTTTGGATAAAATCCCTGACGATATGAAGGTGAAGAACTTCATGGTGAAGTTTGACGAAGACACCACGCACTTTAGTTTATTCACTCAAACTGCAACTATAGCTGACGGAGCAGTGAAATCAACAATTAAAGTGAATGGAAACGAGGCGGTATGGCACGTGGATGGTACTGCGGAACCTTCCGATCAGCGATTGGACTTAAAATTATTTGCTGATCATAAAAAAGTGGAATTTCCTTATCTTGATAAGAAGTATCATTTGAAATTGAGTTTCGACACGGTAAGGACCATCATGACAGGAGCCAGAAAAGTGAATGGTCAGTTTGAGGTTGAAGGAAGTTGGTCGGTTAGCAATCTGTTGATCAATCAGCCAAGGATAGCCGCTAATGACATCATTGTGAAAAGTGGTTCTATAGATGCAAAAATGTTGGTTGGCGAAAATTATGTTGCTTTGGATAGCTCCTCTATCGTTCATTTAGGAAAAGCTCAAATGAGGCCCTATCTAAAGTACACCTTGTCTCCTCATAAAATTTATGAGATGCAATTACATGCTGCGGCTCAAGGTGCCCAGGATATTTTTGATGCTTTCCCCATTGGTCTGTTTGAATCTCTGGAGGGGATAAGAGTTAAAGGTAAATTGAAGTATGATCTTAATTTTTATCTGGACAGTCAAAACCCTGATCGTGTTGTTTTTAATTCCTCTTTAACATCAAGCGATGATTTCGGTATTTTGAAATTCGGCAGAACAAATCTCACTAAAATCAATCAACCCTTCGTTTATACTCCCTACGAAAAAGGAAAGCCCGTCAGAGACATTATGATTGGTCCATCGAATCCCAACTACACCCCCATTGGACAAATCTCACCAAACATCAAAAACGCTTTGCTCACTTCAGAGGATCCATCTTTTTATTCTCATAAAGGATTTGTTGAAGAGAGTATCAGGCAATCCATAGCCACTAATTTTAAGGCAAAATCGTTTAAACGTGGCGGGAGTACCATCTCCATGCAATTGGTAAAGAACATCTACCTGAACAGGCAAAAAACATTGGCACGCAAAATCGAGGAGATATTGATAGTTTGGCTGATAGAGCACGAGCATTTAAGTACAAAATCCAGAATGTATGAAGTTTATCTAAACATCATTGAATGGGGGCGCAATGTTTATGGAATTGGAGAAGCCTCCTATTATTATTTTGGGAAAAGTCCTGTCGAACTCACTGTTGGAGAATCCATTTATTTAGCTCATATTGTTCCAAAGCCCAAATCATCTCTATATGCATGGGAACCGGATGGTTCTCTCAAATATTACCTAAGTGGCTATTATAACTTAATTGGGGGTTTAATGGCCAGGCGTGGCTACATTGAAAATGACAGTACAAATTATGGTTTTTATGGAGTTAGGCTTAAAGAAAGTTTGAGAGCACAAATAGCACCATCTGATTATGTCCCGGATAGTTTGGCTGAAGAGGAGGAGGATAATGGATTTTTTAATTTAAATATTTTTAACAAAAACAAACCTCAGGATTCCATGGAGAGAAAAGAGACCTTTTTAAAGAAAATTTTCTCGCCTGTTGAAAGTAAAACCGATAGCACAAAAACAGCTAAGGAGCGGAGACAGGAAAGAAGGAGGAAAAGAAAAGAAGGCGATGAATAACAGCAATGAATTTGCTGTTATTTTATCAAAATAAAGCTGGGGTTTTACAAAATTATATATGAAGAGACATGTTTACGAAACTGGTTTAATAGGTAATTGTTCTTATTTGGCCCATGTTCATAAAAACACCAATATACAATGGCTTTGTTGGCCCAGATTTGATAGCTCTTTCGTTTTTGGTGCAATGTTAGACAAAAATAAAGGCGGAGAATTCTCTATTCAACCCTCTGATAAATATACCACTCACCAATATTACCTGGAGAATACCAATATCCTTTGTACGGAAGTCACCAGTGAAAGCGGAAAATATAGAATCACTGATTTCGCTCCGAGGTTTCAACAGTCAGACCGCTACTATAAACCTTTGATGCTGATAAGAAAAATCGAACCCCTGGAAGGAAACCCTCACATTAAGATTAAATGTGAACCCGTTTATAACTATGGTAAAAACAGCTTAAAAGCAACAAGAGGAAGCAATCATATTCAGTATAGCGGTATTGGAGAATCAATGAGGTTAACCACTAACGCCACCATATCTTACATCGTAGAAGATCAATATTTTATTCTTAAAGAGAACAAATACCTGGTTTTAACCTATGGAGAGCCTTTGGGGGCCCCAGTTCAATCCACGTCTGAAAGATTTCTTTCTGAAACCATTTCCTACTGGAGGACGTGGATAAAAAGATCAACCATAGGCGATTTCTATCAGGATTATGTGATTCGGTCTGCTTTGGCTTTAAAGATCCATCAGTATGAAGACACAGGTGCCATCATCGCAGCGAGCACCACCAGCTTGCCCGAATTCCCGGGAAGTGGCAGGACATGGGATTACCGCTATTGTTGGTTAAGAGACACCTACTATGTGATCAATGCATTACATAACATCGGGCATTTTGAGGAGACGGAGAAATATTTCGAATATATCACTGACATCTCCTTTGAAGAAGGGTTGAGATATCAGCCTTTGTATAGCATATCAAGACAAAAGAATCTGGTGGAAGAGATCGCTGACCATTTAGAGGGCTATTTAGGAAATGGCCCTGTGAGAATCGGAAATCAGGCTTATGAACACATTCAAAATGATATTTATGGACAGGCTTTAATCTCCTTGCTTCCGCTTTATACCGATCATCGTTTTGTTTTTAAAGAGCGGAAAGACTCAGCTCATTTGGTTGAAGTTGCACTGAAAAGAATAGAACACACCATTGACGAAAAAGATGCTGGAATTTGGGAGTTCAGAAGCAGTGCGTATATGCATTGTTACAGTAATCTTTTTCAATGGGCGGGATGCTGTGCTGCATTGAAAATCGCAGAAACGATCAGCAATAAAAAACTCGAGACCAAGGCAAGAGATTTGAGAGCCAGAGCAGCAAAACACATTGAGGATTGTTATGATCCGGTTAAAAAAGTTTATACAGATGCGGTAGGAAGTTCATATTTGGACGCAAGCACATTGCAACTCATCATGATGAATTATCTGGATCCCAACTCACAGAAAGCCAAGGATCATTTGCTTGCGTTAGAGAAAGAATTAAAGACCCCTAACGGATTGTTTTACAGATACCTTCATTCAGACGATTTTGGAAAACCCGAAACCACATTCTTAATTTGTGCTTTTTGGTACGTGGAAGCCTTGGCTTGTGTAGGCAGATTGGATGATGCGGTGAGGGAGTTTGAAAAACTCATGCCTTATGCAAATCATTTAATGCTTTTTAGTGAAGATGTTGATGAAAAAACCGGAAGCATGTGGGGCAATTTCCCACAGGCTTACAGTCATGTTGGTTTAATGAACGCTGCTTACAGAATCTCGACCAAATTAAACAAGCCTCTTTACTTCACTGCTGATATGATGGAGTAATTCTCTTGCTTCATCCACACTTCTTAAGTAGTATTTGGCTTCTGACACACTACTGCCTACTTTGATGGTGACAGCCTCATTTGGAAGTTGTTCAAAGATGTCTTCATCTGTATGGTCATCGCCCATAGCCATTATAAAATCGAAATGTTTATTGTAGGTAAAGTTCAAAGCTGCTTTCCCTTTATTGATCTCAGAATTTTTAATCTCTACCACTTTATTACCGGGTAATAATTGTAAGCCTTTCTCCCTGGTGAGGTATCTCATATTGCTAATCAATTCATTGGCTCGTAATTCACCCAGGCCTTTCTCCACTTTACGGTAGTGCCATGCCAGAGAGAATCTTTTCTCTTCAATGAAACTGCCCGGTGTCCTGTCTGAATAAGATTCCAACATCGGCCTCACACTTGATTTCCATTTGTCAGATAAATTCGGGATATTCTCCCAATCGCCATTTTTCTTTTTTATCCATGCTCCATGTTCAGCTATCATATCTATAGGTAGATGTCCAAACCATTGTTGCAGTGTCTTTTGATTTCTTCCACTGATGATCACTACCGTGTTTCTTTCATCAGCGATTAAATCATCCAAAAGTTTAAAGAGCGCTTCATCCGGCGCTGCCTCATCAATGTTTGATTTGAAACCCACCAAAGTGCCATCATAATCTAAAAACAATACCCGGTTGCTGGATTTCTCCATTTTAGATTTAAACTGTTCCAGCAAATCATCATTCACATGTTTTGCCATTCTTGAAAGCTCTAACAATTTCACTTCTTTCAGCTGGTCCATAAAAATCTTTACCCAATGGTTGATATCGAATTTTGACACCGTCTCCCTCAAGCTTTTCATCCTCACTTTCTGTTCTTCCACATCCATCTCCAATGCCTGTAAAATGGCCCGGTACATTTCACCTAAATTATTTGGGTTGACAATAAGAGATTCTATCAGCTCTTTTGAGGCACCAGCCATCTCACTTAAAATCAATACCCCAGTCTCATCTGTTTTACTGGCAATGAATTCCTTGCTGACCAGATTCATCCCATCACGCATAGGAGTCACCAAGCAGATATCGGCTCTTGAATATAAAGCGGACAGATCCTCCACTGGAAAAGAGCGGTAAAAATAATGTATAGGATGCCAGCCGGATGTCCTGAACCTTGAATTGATGTTGCCCACCATTTTATCAATCTCGTCCCTTAAGTCACGATATTGAGGAATAGTGTCCCTTGATGGAACAACTATCATGTGCAGGGATATTTTTCCGATATATTTAGGATTTTCGGCCAGAACTTTATCAAATGCCAATAACCTTTGAATAATCCCCTTGCTATAATCTAACCGGTCAATGGATAAAATGATTTTAGAATCTCCCGCTATTTTATTGAACTCTTGTTTTAACCTGACTACTTCCGGTTTAAAAGTTAAATCATTGAATTTATGAGCATCTATACCCATTGGAAAAGCGTCTACAGTGATGTTTCTGTCTTCTTTATGAATAGTGTTTGCTGCTGTTTGAATGGGAAGCACACGAGTTGCTGAACTTGTGAAATGCCTTACATCATCATAAGTATGAAACCCGATCAAGTCTGCACCTAACATTCCGTTCAGTAATTCTGCTCTCCACGGAATGAGCCTGAAAAGTTCAAAAGAAGGAAAGGGAATATGTTGAAAAAAGCCAATTAATGTGTCAGGAAGCTCCTCTCTGACCATTTGCGGGAGCAATAATAATTGATAATCATGAATCCAAATGATATCTCCTGGCTCAGCGATTTTTAAGACTGCATCTTTAAATTTCTGATTCACTTTCTGATAATAGTCCCAGTATTTTTGCTCATATTGAGCATAGGTGCTCATGTAGTGAAATATAGGCCATAGCGTCTCATTAGAGAAACCTTCATAGTAATAGTGAATCTCCTCCTCACTTAAAAAAACCGGAGAAAGGTTCCGTTCTTTCAGTCTATCTGTTATCTCCATCTGGTTCTCCTGCTCCACTTCCATTCCGCACCAGCCAATCCATATATTGTCTCCCTCTTTATAAATGGATCCTAATCCGGTGGCTAATCCTCCTTCACTCAGTTTAAATTCGTACTCTTCGTCCTCTTTGATGATTTTAACAGGCAAACGATTGGATACGATGATAGTCTTACTCATGATGTCGTTTTTTGAAGATTGGTTTTGATGTGTAACAAGCTACAAAAACTTAACCAAAAAATTGCATTAAAGTTTTGATTTTTTTATTAAAAGGATAATTTTAATCTTAAAATAATTCAAAAGCATTAAAAATATGGTTCGTTTTTTGCTTAAATTTTAATTTAAATAAGAAATAAATAGAATTTTATTAGAACAAATATGAATGAACAATTTATTCAGCTCTTCTCAGGTGTACCTGATGTAGTTTTTAATCTGCTCATTTTAGTGTCTGCAATCATCATGGGGATGATTCTGAAATTCATCATCGTCAGGCTTACCGGTTATTACAGGAAGGTGGATCGTTTCTCATTTTTGAAATCATCCATTATACATTTAGGAAATCCGCTGAATTTTTTTTTACCGCTCATCTTTTTAGATATTCTCATCCCCTTATTAAGATTACCCGATTCTTTTGTCACGGTGATAAGTAAAGCGGTGGAGATCGGCTTGATCATCTCCTTCTCTTATATCCTGATAAATCTGATCAGGGTGATACAGGATTTTGTGATCTCCACTTATGATCTGAAAAAAGAGAATAACCTTAAAGAGCGGAAAATAAGAACCCAATTGCAATTTTTGCGGAAATTTTTTGTGACGCTTATTGTCGTTTTAACCATTGCTGCCATTCTTTTCAGCTTTGAAGGGATGAGAAAAATTGGAGCTGGTTTATTGACCGGAGTTGGAGTTGGAGGTATCATTATAGGTTTTGCCGCCCAAAAGTCTTTAGGGAATTTATTGGCAGGTTTTCAGATTGCATTCACACAGCCCTTAAGAATAGATGATGTTTTGGTGGTGGAGGGCGAATGGGGCAAAGTGGAGGAGATCACCTTGACCTACGTGGTCTTAAATATATGGGACGAGAGAAGATTGATTCTTCCTATCAATTATTTTATAGAAAAACCCTTTCAAAACTGGACGCGTACTTCTGCTGAATTATTAGGAACTGTTTTTTTATATGCTGATTACACGCTACCTCTGGATGAGCTAAGAGCTGAATTTGACCGCCTGATTACCGCTCATAAGTTATGGGATAAAAGGGTTAAAGTGATACAAATAACCGATTCTAAAGAAGCAGTGATGGAGGTTCGGGTTTTAATGAGTGCCGACAATTCTTCAAACGCATTTGATTTGCGTTGTGATATCAGGGAAGGACTCATCACATTTATCCAGAAAAATCATCCGGATAGCTTACCCAAGGTAAGGGCAGATTTTATGCAGCAAACGTTAAAGGGAGAACTCATAAATCATCAAGAAGGTTTGACAAAGAGCTGAATAGGTAAAGAAGGACCTACCTAATTTTTAGGTCATTTTTTTTGAGGTTTGAAGACAGGCCAAAAGAATAATCGCTGATCAGGCTTTGAGGTAAACCAGATAAAATGAACCACCTAAAATATGCAGATACGGATGAGATACATCTTATATAACCCGATCTTATCTTTCGGCCAGTTGGTAAAAGACATACAAAATGAGGGCATGTAAGCTGTGATGACTCATTGAACCTCATCTACCGGTACTTTAAACTTGACGCTGTCTTTGCTTTGTTCTTCATAAATGGACACGTATACGATTGTGGATAAACAGCTAAATGAAACGTGGTTTAATCCTTTATTGAGTAGCAACTTTTATATTAGCAAATAAAAAAATATCGTCATGAATGAGCAAAATCCCTGGAGAACTTTATCAAGCAAAAAAATATATGAAAACCCATGGATCAGTTTAACCGAGCATCAGGTCATCAACCCATCCGGAGGAGAAGGGATTTATGGAGAGGTTCACTTTAAAAATTGTGCCATTGGCGTGGTGGCTATTGATGAGGATGATATGATTTGGCTGGTGGGGCAATTTCGTTTCCCCCTAAAACAATACAGTTGGGAATTGCCTGAAGGTGGTGGCCCCTTAGGCACAGAACCCTTAGGCTCCGCTAAAAGAGAATTGTTGGAGGAAACCGGATTAGTAGCTAAACAGTGGAAAGAACTACTCAGAATTCACCTGTCAAATTCTGTGACTGATGAACTTGGAATCTTATATATGGCCAAAGAATTTGAACAATTTGAAGCCGAACCTGAAGAGACAGAACAATTAACAGTCAAAAAAATTCCGTTTGAACAAGCTTTTCAGATGGTAATGAAAGGAGAAATCACAGATTCATTGACAGTGGCCGGCATTTTAAAAGCTAAATTGATGAGAGAAGGTTTTTAATTGTTTGCCCTATATTTGCAGTTATGAATAGAATTTTTGGTTTAATATTAAGCCCAATCCATCATATATTCTTCTTTTTATTTTTAGGGATTTTTCATCCCATCCAATGGCTGAGCTTAAAACTGGGCGGTTACCAGACTCACAAGAAATCTGTGGATGCTTTAAACTTTTGTTTAATGTCCACCTATTATCTGATAGGCTGCAGTGTTAAATTCATTTCCAATCGCGAACTCCCAACAAACAGGTCCATTATATTTATTTCGAATCACCAGAGCATGTATGATATTCCACCATTGATCTGGTTTCTGAGGAAGCATCATGCAAAATTCATTTCAAAGATTGAACTCACCAAAAATATTCCATCCATCTCTTTCAATTTAAAATATGGGGGTGGTGCAAATATCGATAGAAAAGATAAAAAACAATCGGTGATGGAGCTATTGAAATTGGGGCAAAGGATGAAGGATAACAATTGGTCTACCGTGATATTTCCTGAAGGAACTCGCTCCAAAGATGGAAAAATGAAAGATTTCCAGGTGGGTGGTATCGCCACCGTTTTAAAAAAGGCACCTAATGCTTTAATTGTCCCTGTTGCCATTGAAAATTCCTGGAAGATGGTAAAATACGGTTTGGTTTGGCTGAATCCTTTTATTCGTATCAAATTCACCGTTCTTCAACCTATCGAGCCTACTGGAAAAGACATAGAGGCGGTGGTTAAAGAAGCGGAGATGGCGGTTAGAGCTGTTGTTGAATCTTAAACATTCTTATCCTCAATCATTTTAAAGAAATAATCTCTGTGCGTGTCGCCAATAGGGATGATTTTATCCATGATGAAAATTCGGCTGCGTTCAATGCTTTCAATTTTATCCAAAGCCACGATGTAAGATTTGTGCACCCTCACAAATAAATGATTAGGTAAAGCTTCATCAATCTTTTTCATACTTTGCAAGGTAATGATGCGCTCTGTTTTGGTGTAAATGGAGATATAATCTTTTAAGCCTTCAATAAACAGCATATCGTTCAGATAAATTTTCTGAATCTTGTACTCTGTTTTCACGAAGATGAAATCATTAGCGATGGGAGCCGGAGGAGCCGCATGAATTTCCTGAGGTGGCACTGGCTGATTAGGAATTTTACATAAAAGATCCTGTGCTTTTTGAGCCGCCTGGTAAAACCTGTCGAAAGCAATTGGTTTCAATAAATAATCAACCACATTCAATTCATAACCTTCCAAAGCATATTCCTGGTAAGCGGTTGTTAAAATAACCTTACATTTTCCGTTGGCTATTTTTAGAAACTGCATCCCGGTGAGTTCAGGCATTTGGACATCAAGGAAGACCAGATCAATTTTTCCCTCCTGAACGGCAGTTAAAGCTTCTATTGGATTTTGATAACTTTTTATCAACTTCAAAAAAGGGATTTTTGAGATATAATCCTCTAAAATATCTATCGCCAGGGGCTCGTCATCAACAACCAAACAACTAATCATGCTATAAATTTAAATATAATTCAGAATAATGGTCGTCTTGTTTATTCTCCACCGTGAGTTTATATCTTTCAGGATAGGTCAGATCCAAACGCCTTTTCACATTCACCATTCCAATTCCACCAGTTTGGTCCTTATTCAGATTATTCTTTTTATTTTTGATGGTAAAAAGCAAATTATCCTCGAAAACCGAAATATTGATGTGAATAGGATGCTGTTCATTTGTAGCCACGCCGTGTTTGAAGGCATTCTCCACAAAAGAGATAAGAATCAAAGGAACGATTTTCTGATTGGCAATTTGCCCTTCCACCTCTAAAATCACATATACTTTACCTTTAAAACGTAATTTTTGTAGCTCTATGAAACTTTTCAAATAAGTGATCTCTTTCTCTAAATCCACACGGTTGTCATTGCTTTCATACAACATATAGCGCATGATCTCTGAAAGTTTCAAAATAGCATCCGGAGTGGCATCCGATTTTTGATAGGCTAAGGAGTAGATGTTATTGAGGGAATTGAAAAGAAAATGCGGGTTGATCTGGGATTTTAAGAAGGCCAGTTCTGCGGTTAAACTTTGCTTCTCCAGATCAGATTTTTCACGTTCATTAAAAAACCAGTCAACTGTAAATTTATAAACGGTGCTTAAAAAGACAAAAAAGCCGTTGATGATGAAAATGTTTATCAAAGATTTCTCCGGATCATTTATGAATTTTTCCTTTTCTGCCGTTTGCATCACCCAAGAGGTCGATCTGTACATGTAGAAAGTGAATCCATATTTAATGGCTGTGAAGCAGAAGATGATCACCAAACAAGCCAACAACCAATAAAAAAGTTTTCTTTTATCAAGTGTGACAGGTA
Organism: Pelobium sp.; assembly: GCA_965218985.1. Classification (GTDB taxonomy): domain Bacteria; phylum Bacteroidota; class Bacteroidia; order Sphingobacteriales; family Sphingobacteriaceae; genus Pseudopedobacter. The sequence continues at coordinate 1,793,307 of CBDCMP010000007.1, read as the reverse complement.
CAATCAGGTAAAGATGAATATAAAAAACCAATACATTGAGGAGGGATAAACCGATGAATAAAATATAAATTCCCTTACCGGAATTGAATCCCGCGGTAGCAACAAAAGTGAAAAGTGTGATGAGGAAAGCCCATACCATCAAATGCAATAAAAACTTTTGTACGCTGCTCATGAATTTAAAATTAGCTAAAGAAATCACAAAGAAAGCAACTTTAGACCAACGCCCAATTTTCATCTACCAACGGAGTATATGCTACAAATTACCCATTCATCGTGGCAGAATTCCGTTTGTCTTTAAATAAACTCCATTGGTCTAGTATATTTTATCAGGCTGAAAATTAAGTGAATATTTGACTCATCAAACCAACATACATTAAATTTTAATAAGATGAAAAAGTTATCCACCTCCGTTTCCCCGTTCTTGATGATGATCGTTCCGGTAATTTTATTTGTTGGACTATCAATAGCTTTCAAAGGAGAAACTATTGATAATCCAGAAAATTTCTCCAGCGTGAGCACGCCTGTGAAAACACCCACAGTTTTGGTTCAGGCTGGTGGACAGTCTGTTATAAAATTCCTGCTAAAAAAATAGCTTCAACAGGATGTTAAGCAAGCCTTGAATTTACCACGGCTTTTCCAATAAATATATCCACCTTTTAGAGCCTGTCAAATCAGTTTTGACAGGTTCCTACATGAATTGAATTGGGACATAGCTCGGATTTGTGCATTTTCCCGGGCTTCAATTATAAGCTGGTCCATGGAAACTAATGACACTTGTAAATTGATCATTTATTTACAAAATTTAATCTCCTCTTTAGCATCTGTTTAAAAATTTCCTCTTATTTTTATCCAAAATTTTAAAATATGAATTTTCCAACAGAATTAAAATATACGAAAGATCACGAATGGGTTAGAGTGGACGGAGAGGAAGCTTATGTTGGTATTACCGAGTTTGCTCAGCGTGAGTTGGGAGATATCGTTTATGTAGACATCAATACCGTTGGTAAAGAGGTTAAAGAAGGTGACGTGTTCGGCACCGTGGAGGCTGTGAAAACTGTTTCAGATTTACTGATGCCTGTGACCGGCGTAGTGATAGAAGTGAATGAAGTGTTGGATGCAAATCCGGAGTTGGTGAACACCGACCCTTATGGAGAAGGTTGGATGGTGAAGATTGGTTTGGCGCAGCCCGTGACGGGCTTGCTGTCTGCTGATGATTATAAGAGCTTAATTGGTGTTTAATCAATGTTCAGAACCTTAAAATTTCAGTGGCCAGCACTTTTGTGGGCCCTGGTGATTTTCATCCTATGTGATTTACCCACTAATGATTTACCAAGCAGTGAACATTTTTTTGAAGGATTTGATAAAATAGTTCACCTTGGATTCTTCTTTGTACTCACCGTTTTTCTCTTTTATGGAAAAATTAGGCAACAAAACAGTTATGAATACCGAATAATGACTATCATTAAAATACTATTGATCAATATCACGTTAGGAGGTGGGATAGAACTTTTACAATGGAAAGTTTTTACCTACCGTTCTGCAGATTGGTGGGATTTTTTTGCAGATATGGTGGGTTTGGGCATGGGAGTTTTTAGCTATTTGCTTTTACACAGAAAAACCCATTTGTTGCATCCGGTAAAATAAATATTATGAGAATCGTGTTTAAATTTTTTTTGTTGTTCTTTGTCATCGCTTCTTTAAGTGCTTGCGGTATATTTAAAAAAAATTGTCATTGCCCCAAATTTGATCAGCAAAACGTTTCCCCAAAAAAAAGTCTTTTTTAAGAGCCTGTTTAAATTTATATCGTGAGAATGTTTATAGCTTATTTTTGAGCGAAACGAGGCAAATTTTGTAGAGATAGCCGGGCATCTATCGAAAAATTTAACGAAGTTGCAGCCAAAAAGAAGCATAAACAAATTATTAGATAAATTTTAAACAGGCTCTAAGTTCTTTTTAAAAAAAGTCATCAAATATGGGGAGCAATGCCCCTAAATAAGGAAATGGAATTATTTTGAGGTAATCAAACCTCGGTTGATGATGTTTAAATCGCTATCCTTTGTCATCCGTCATTCATTTCGTAAGGAGATCCATTCCTCTGATCCCCAAATAAAGTAGTGGAAGTAAAAATCCGCTTTTCTTATTTGGATTTAATTTAAATAAGCTTTATTTTCGTAGCTGCATATTAAGCAAGACACATGAAGTTATCGCAGTTAGGAGTAGGAGAACAGGGAGTGATTAAAGAATTCACTGATTTGGAAATGTCTGTTAAGTTGATGGAGATGGGTTGTCTTCCAGGTGAATTAATCAAATTAGAACGTATAGCTCCGTTGGGAGACCCAATCGCAGTTTCAGTTTCAGGTTATCAATTATCTCTTAGAAAACGCGAAGCCTCCACCATAGAGCTGATTTAATCTTTTCAGATTGAAAAGCAAACTCAGAGTAGCACTTGTAGGCAATCCCAATACCGGAAAATCGACCATATTCAATGCGCTTACAGGTCTTAATCAAAAAGTAGGGAACTTTCCGGGAGTCACTGTTGATAAAAAGACGGGTTCATCAAAATTAGCTGATGGACGCTCCATCGACATTGTCGACCTTCCAGGGACTTATAGTCTTTACCCAAAAAGTGCTGACGAAACCATTGTTTTTGAAGTTTTATCCAATAAAAACAACGCTTCTTACCCTGATTTAGTGGTGATTGTGGCTGATGCCACCAATCTCAAAAGAAATCTGCTGCTCTACACCCAAATCGCTGACTTAGGTTTGCCGGTCATCATCGCTTTAAATATGATGGATTTGGCTGCCAAAGGCAATATGGAGATCAATGTGGATGCGCTTGCTAAATTATTGAATATTCCGGTGGTTCCTTTGGCTGCGAGAAAAGCCCAGGGAATAGAGCAGCTTAAACAGTCGATAGAATATCACACTTTGACGCCATTGCAGGCACCCACCATAGAGGTGGATTTGATTGCTCCTGATTTGATCCGTGAAATCTCAGAACTCTTAAGTCTCGATAATCCATACATCGCTTTACAAATTGCTCACCAGCATGAAAATTTAAAATATTTAAGCAAAGCTGAAAGTGACCGGGTGGAGGAATTAGAACATCAGTATGATTTTCATTCACAAAAGTCCCAAGCCGCAGAGACCATTGCCCGTTACAATTTCATCAATGATGTTTTATTGGATACGGTTAAATATAAATCGGTGGCATTGGAGGAGAATATCAGCAATAAGATCGACCATTACCTCACGCATAAAATCTGGGGATTCATCATTTTCATTGCCATTTTATTCGCCATATTCCAATCCATCTTCGCCTGGTCAGAATATCCGATGTATCTGATAGAGACTGTTTTTGTTTGGCTGGCAGAAGTTGGACATACCTATCTCCCTTCCGGAGCCTTAACAGATCTATTGATTGATGGTGTTTTGGCAGGATTAAGTGGCGTAATGGTTTTCATCCCTCAAATCGCCCTGCTTTTTGCTTTCATCTCTGTTTTGGAGGATACTGGTTACATGTCTAGGGTGACCTTTATGATGGACCGATTGATGAGAAAGGTGGGTTTGAACGGAAAGTCTGTGGTGCCGATGATCGGTGGTTTGGCTTGCGCTGTACCTTCCATCATGAGTACCAGAACCATTGAAAACTGGAAAGACAGAATCATCACCATCATGGTAACGCCGTTGGTAAGCTGTTCAGCCAGATTACCAATCTACACTTTACTCATCTCTTTAGTGGTCCCTAAAAGAATGCTTTTAGGATTCATCAACCTGCAGGGGTTGGCCCTGATGTCACTTTATCTCATGAGCATCATCATGGCTATTTTGGTGGCCTGGGTGATGAAGGGGATCATCCGCAGTAAGCTGAAAGGCTATTTCATTATGGAATTGCCGGTTTACCGCATGCCAAGATGGAACAATGTGGGCATCACGATGTATGAAAGCGTGAAAACTTTCGTGACAGAAGCGGGAAAAGTGATCATTGCGGTTTCTATCATTCTATGGGTTTTAGCCAGTTATGGCCCGTCCAATAAGTTTGAAAAAATAGACACAAAATATAGATCATCAGCAATGACACAAAAATATAAACCTGATGAGCTCAATAGAATGAAAGCATCGGAGAAATTAGAGAATTCTTATGCCGGGGTTTTAGGTAAAAGTATAGAACCTGCCATTAAACCTTTAGGTTTTGACTGGAAGATTGGTATTGCACTGATTACCTCATTTGCTGCCAGAGAGGTTTTTGTGGGCACCATGGCCACGCTTTATTCTGTAGATGGAGACGCCACAAAAATGGAGTCGGTGAGAGAGAAGATGGCAGGTGCTAAGAACACAGAAACCGGCCAGCCTGTATTCACGGTCGCCACTGCTTTTTCTTTAATGATGTTCTATGCTTTTGCGATGCAATGTATGAGTACGATGGCCGTGGTTTACCGGGAGACTAAAAACATTAAATGGCCGCTGATTCAATTTGCCTACATGCTGGTGCTTGCTTATGTCTCTAGTTTTGTGGTCTATCAGTTTCTGAAATAAGACATCGACTGGAATGAGGAGAATCCGGGGGGTATAAATCTTTTTTGAAATATTATGTAGAGTCAGTCTATTAATAAATTTCACATAAAACCAGTACATCTATTCAATATTTATCATCTTAGCTTTGTGCAATTTGCTTTTGGCTATATAGCTAACCAACAGAGGGGATAAATTCTTTTTCTAGTTAGCGACAAAGTTTACGCTATCCATGAAAAAAGCCAAGCGAACGAGCCTGGCTTTCATTTTTATGAAACTGATTTCTTTAGATTATAATTCTAATCTTATCCTTTTGGATTCAGAATCAAATCGATTCTGGCTAAAGCATCCACTAAATGTGCTTTAATGATGGTGTTGCTGTATCGTGGCAAAGCTCTTTTGATAGCAGTTTGTAAATTGGTCAACTCTAAACGAGCCATCGGTCTGATATCTGATTGAGAAGCAGCTATTCTTGTTCCTACAATTTGAGGAATATATTCCGCTGGAATTCCTTGTGGAACCCGTTGCTCCTCTGTCATTAAATATGCTAACCTTTCTATGTAGGCTCTTTGCAGGTTTCTTCTATACACATCAATATTTGCGCCTGAAGAAAGTTCAGTGAAGATACCTTTGTGCAGGTCTGAAAAAACTTCATCGATCCCATAGGCATTCTTTCCGTTTTTAGCGGAGTTATCAATCACGCGTGCCAATCTTCCAAAATCAAGTATGCCGCTTAAAACACCAGCCTGCATTCTCCTGATCCTGTCCACCATGGCTGCATTGTCAAATTTCTCCATCTCCAGGCTATTGAACATCCATTTTGGGGTTACGAAGGCCTGATCAATGATGAATTTCATGCTGGCTTTTTGCTTGGATTTAGGAACGTGCGTGTAAACAGCACCTTTTTGGTCGTAGGTTTTGTCATTCTCGTAAATTCCTCCAATGCTGGCTCTCACATGTCCCATGTAACGATTGAACTGGCCCATCACCTCTCCATATAATTCTTCCAGATTATCGTAAGGCTTACCTTCTTCATAGGTCCATTTTTCAATGTTCGGAAGAATACGCTTTAAATTTGCAATCCCATAGCTAGAAGCTTTAATGGCGTCATCACCTAAATCCTCTGATTGGGATCTTGGATCAATTGGATTGCCAGTTTGTTTTCCGTAAAAATATAATGGATTTCCGGCTCTCTCCACCGTCCATTTGTTTAAGATGGCAGCATCTTCCTCCATGGTTTTATTTGGAAAATAGGTATAACCCCATTTCATGGCCCATTTATCATAAGGACCAATTCCCGGATATAAAAGAACCCCTTTATCTTCAGGCTGAGCGACATAATTGAAACGGGCATAATCCATGATGGATGGGGCGGTTCCACCCATTTTATGGGTAAAGGTGACACTTCTCAAAGAATCAACCGGGTAAGCCACACTGGAACCAAAATTATGTGCCAGACCCAAAGTATGTCCAACTTCATGGGAAGATACAAAGCGAATCAGTTGGCCCATCACTTCATCTTTGAATTTTGGCATACGTGCATCAGGGTTAACTGCGGCAGTCTGAACAAAGAACCAGTTTCTGACCAGGTTCATCACGTTGTGGTACCAGCCTATATCAGCCTCCATGATCTCTCCAGACCGTGGATCCGACACATGCGGACCATAAGCATTGGAGATATTGGAAGCGAAATACCGGATCACAGAATACCTGGCGTCTTCGGGAGACCAATCAGGATCATCGGTTGGGGGTTCTAAACAGGTGATGGCATTTTTAAAGCCTGCAGCCTCGAATGCGGCATTCCAGTCTTTCACGCCTGCAATTAAATAAGGTCTCCACTTTTTAGGGGTTGCCGGATCTATGTAGTAAACAATTTGCTGCTTAGGTTCCACCAATTCGCCCCTTGCATAGGCTGCCGGATCTTTGGGTTCCAACCTCCACCTTGCCACATAACGGGTCACCGTGGCTTTTTGAGCATCCAAACCATAATCAGTTTGTCTTCTGGAGAAGAATCCCACTCTGTCATCATATAAACGTGGTTCCATTGGTGTTTTAGGCAAAAGCACCATGGAAGTGTTTAGCTCCACGGTCACAGAACCCAGTGAACCGTCTCCCGGAGGATTCCCTGCGCTATAGGTTTTTACAGTTCTTGCTTCAACGTTGATCGGAAAGGATTTGATGGTATCAATATATGACCTTGTATCATCGAGTCTGGTAATTTTGAAGTTGGTTTTTGTTCTTTGATTCAGTCCCAATGCCTGAACATCCTTGGAAAAAAAATCTGTGACATCAATCACCACTCCACTGGAATCCTTGCTTAAGGATTTAATATCAAAAGAAGCCAAAATTGGCGAAAGGTTGGAATTCCTCACTGATTCATACATATCTGAACCTTCAGCTGCGATATTGGTGTAAGAGGGTACTCTAATCATTACCTGGTTATCTCTCTTCTCCCAAATCCAAACCTGTTCATTCAACTCCTCACCGCCATATGTGCCATCTTCTGCGGGCACCTTAGCATAACGGGTTACCGCCAGCATCTCTCTCCCAAACAGAGAATCAGGAATTTCATAGTAGTATTTATCATCCACTTTATGGACGTTAAATAATCCTTTATCTGTTTTAGCTTTGGAGGTAATGATTTCTTTGTAAGGCTTCATACCTTCTTTTTTTGCCCCCGGGGCCCCTCCGGCAGGTTTAGATGCTTGCGCACTGACTGAGGCTGCAGGCATTTTAGCTTTCTTTTTGGTAGAACATGCAGAGATGGCCACTGAAAGAGAAAGCATCCCGACCAGTTTTAACATCTGTAGGTGTTTCTTCATAATGCTTGATTTAGTGATTTTAACGTCCTAATGTACATGATAATAAATTAAAGCTTTCTTATTTAACTATTTTGTTACTTGATCTCCACATAGCCCTCAGATTCCTCTTCCTCAGGCTCACTCTTAGCCTCAGGTTCAAAACTTCTTTGGCCACGGCCACCTGATAAAAGAGTTAGGTTTTGAGCGGATTTATTTCCGTTCAATTCCACGGTCACCGTATATTCGCCGGGTGGAAGATAGTAATGGTCATTATCTGCATTTTTAATTGGCTTGTTCTCCTTTAGCTCCTTTTGCAGGGTCTCTGCTTTTGTTTTATCAAAAGAGAAATTATAAGTGGCAAAGTTTAATCCCTTCTCTGCATGATCAATAAAACTGCTGAGTGACGTTCCACTCTTAGTAGATATGGTGATGATGGCTGTCCCGGTTTGATTGGTGAAATACGGGATTTTGAATTTGGGTTCAAAAAACTCACCATTGTAACCTTTTCTTCCCCACGAAGCACTATAATTCACAGATTCCAAAGCGAATAAACTCACTGGTTTAGCCCTCATGTCTGCGCTGATCTGCTCCAGTTCTTTTACCTCTGCTTTCCATAAAGAACGTCCGTGAGTGGCCACCACTAGTTCATGTTCTCTTGGTTGAACAATTAAGTCGTGTACAGCCACAGCAGGCAGGCCTCCACTAAAACGTTCAAAATTTTCTCCCTGATCAAAGCTCACATATAATCCATGATCAGTGCCAACGTATAAAATATTTTTATTTTCAGGATCTTCTTTAAACACATTCACGGGTTCTGCCGGGAGATTTGAGCCTATTTTTTTCCAGGTGGAGCCATAGTCTTTTGACTGATAAACATAGGAGTTAAAATTATCCCATCTATAACCATTAAGAGATACATATACTGTTCCTTCCTCGAATTTTGAAGGATATACCTGTGAGATCCATAAATCCTGGGGCAACTTATCAGAGATTTTTATCCATCTGCTTCCACCATCTTTGGTGACATAAACCAATCCATCATCGCTGCCTGTATAGATCAAACCGAATTTTAAGGGAGATTCCTCCACGGTGGTTAAGGTTCCAAAAGTGACATCGCCTTTTTTGCCCCCTTTAGTTAAATCCGGGGAGATGGGAACAAAATTCTCAGCTTTATCCAGAGAACGGAATAACCTGTTCGCTCCGAAATAAATCACATCCATATTATGTTTGGAAATATGAATCGGTGCCTCCCAATTCCACCTTAAAGGACGCTTACCCAACTCCTGTTTAGGTTGAAAAGGCATTCGCTCCCCCGTGTTCTTGTTGTATCGGTTGTAAAAACCATATTGCGAGCCCGAATAAATTAAATGATCATCGCGTGTGTCAACTACTACTTGCATTCCATCTCCACCACCTATTCTTTTATAGGGGTAATCTCCGTCATCATACCATCCATAATTGAATTTATAATTGGAGGGACCCATCCATACCCCGTTATCCTGCAATCCTCCATAAACATGATAAGGTTTCGCCATATCATAATTCACCGAATAGAATTGGCCTACAGCAGGGGTATTGGCTTTAAACCATGTTTTTCCATCATCATAAGAGATATTCAACCCCCCATCATTTCCATTGATGATGTGACCGTCTTTCTCAGGATCCACCCATAAAGCATGATGATCAGAATGAACATTTGCTGCATCAATGGATTGAAAAGTTTTGCCTCCATCCACGGATCTCCAAATAGGCACGCCCATGATATAAACTTTGTCGGGGTTTACAGGTGAGACTGAAATCTGACCGAAATAATAACCATAGGTGTTATAAAGCCCTTTGAGATCCATCACATTCACTTTTCTCCAGGTTGAACCCGCATCATCAGAACGATAAACCTCTGCTTCCTTTGGAGGTGCCGAGAACACGGAAGTATAGGGGTCATCAATGAACTCTGCTATTGCCTGAGGTTTAATCTCCTCATTAGCCACTTTCTCTTTAACCACTTTTGCTGTGTATTTACCTGGAAAACGTTTTTCTTTTAGAAATTCATCTAACTTTTTTTCATCTAATTTCAGAAAATCTGCTTTACTTATTTTAGCAAAAGTCGCTATGGTGTATTCATCTTTTTTCTCCTCTTCTTCGGTCTTATCTCTTGGGAATTGATTATCCAAAACTGCATAAATGATCTGTGGATTCTTTGGATAAATCGCCAGACCGATTCTGCCAACGCCTTCACCTGTTGGAAAACCACTGGATGCTGTGGTCAGTAATATCCAGGAATCACCACCATCAGTGGATTTATAAATGCCGGAAGTGTTCCCGCTCTCTACGAAATTCCAGGCTCTTCTTTCCCTGTGCCACATGGCAGTGTACAACACGTTAGGGTTCTGGGGATCCAAGCTTAAATCTATCGCTCCGGTGTTGTCATCTATGTACAAAGTTTTTTTCCAGGTTTTCCCCCCGTCAGTAGTTTTATAAACTCCTCGCTCTTTATTTGGAGAATACAGATGACCGGCCGCAGCCACCCATGCGATATTTGGATCAGTGGGGTGCAATTTTATCCTTCCAATATGCTGTGTCTCTGGTAAACCTAACCAGGTCCAGGTCTTGCCCGTATCTATGGATTTATAAATGCCGGTACCCGCATAGGAGGAACGGCTGCTGTTATTCTCACCGGTTCCCACCCAGATGGTGTTATTTTTCCAATCCACTGCAATATCGCCGATGGTCATGCTGGCTTCCTGTTGAAACAAAGGTTCAAAGGAGATCCCGTTGTTATTGGTGTACCACAAACCTCCTGAAGCATAAGCAACAAAAAAGTGGGTGGGATCATTTTCATCCACATCCACATCTACCACACGTCCACTCATCACCGTTGGACCTATGTTTTGAAACGGGAGGTTCTTCACCAGGGAACTATCCTCTAAATTTTTTCTTAGTTCATAACCTTGCAGCCTTTGAATGGAGGATGTTGCAGCAGTGTGAGGATTGATCTTATTTTTTTGCGCCTTAAGCTGAAAACTTAATAATAGAACACTCGAAAGTGCGAGAAGAAATTTATCCATGAAGAGAATCTTTGAATTTCTAATTTGAATGTCCGTAATTTATCTGTATTTATGAAGCTTTACGGATATTCAAATTTCTAATATATGAAAAAATAATGCTGTTAGAACTTGTAGCAAAGAAATTACCTATTAAATTCGCCGTTTAAGGGTAAGGATTCCTTCAAAAACCTTAGAACCTCTTTGGATGCGGATGAAGAGATTTCTGCCATCTTTAGATTTAAAAAGTTCTGTGAGCTCATCAAAAGTCATGAGCCCAGTTTGTCTAAAATTAACACTGATCACTTCATCGTTTTTTTGTATCCCAAATTCATCAGCAGGAGATTGGGGTTCCACACGGTTCACAAAATACCTTTTGTAGTCGTCTCCAGCAGCACTGAGTTCCATACCACTCATATCATGTTCAAAAGGACCTTTGAATAATGAATTCGGTTTTAAATAAATACAGCCGGCATCATAGTCGAAAATAATTTCAAACCTTTTTAGCAGTTGGTTACCGATACTCCCGTTTCTTGGTGTGGAAAGCACTTTTGCTGCGACATCTTCATAATGTGGGAAAGAGCTTATCAGGTGATCAATCTCAAACTTCCCTAATTTGAGTTTAGTAACTCTTCCTAAAAATCCACCGATATCACCGCTTAATCCAACGCCTAAATTAGCAATCATAAATTGATCAGGTAAAGGGAAAGGCTCGTTTTTGTAAGACTCTAAAGACATGGCATGACCGGCACCCGTGTCAATAAGCATTTTTAGCGGTGTTTTTTTTAGATCTCCCTCATCCACCCAAACATTGATATAAGGTTTATTATTTTCAATATTGATAGGAAGGCGGGTTCCTTTTCTAAACAACTTTGCCTTCCCTTTCCGATAAAGTGCTAAATAGCCCCCTTCATAAAACACCCTGATCACAAAACTCTGAAAAAAATCATAACCTATCAATCCATGGATAGGCATTCCGGCATAGCTTGAAAGATCAAAAACATCTTTATCCAAAATGGCTGCCGAGGTGCTTTCGGCAATAGTAGCCCCAATCTCGATTTTTAAAAAAGAGGTGGTATATGCATCAATTTCGCTTCCCTCTCCTAAGCCCATTAATGTAAATTTCCTCAGATAGGTTAACTGCAAAGAATCTTTAAGCTTCGGGTCGGTGATCACCATGATACCCACACCAGAATCCAATATGAAATTAAAGGGACCTTTATCATTGATATAAGTGGTTAGCACAATTAAACCTCTTGTTTTGGTAAATGCTAACAACTGTTTATTTCTTTTTCCTTTAAAATGATAGGTGTTTTGAGAAAATACTGGTCCGATTAATGTGCAAAAGCAAATCATCAGAGAAAAAAATATTTTCTGCTTAAGATTCATCATATTGGTTTATAAACGGTTTGAGCCTGAAAAGCAAATCCCCATACAATATAAACATTATGTTACAATTCAGTAATTTGCAACAGCTAAATATCCATTTATGAAAGTTAAATCTCTTTTTATTCCCACTGTACTTATTTTTGTACTGTCTTCCTGCTCTGTAAAAAAAAATATCAGTTTGCCTTATCAAAGTATTGCAGATCAAATTAAAAACTCACCGGTCAATCAACAGCATCAGGTGGGTTTCGTCATCAGAGAACTTGGATCTGATAAGAATATGTTCGAGGAAAATGCCTCTAAATACTTCACTCCGGCCTCCAACACCAAGCTATTTACCTTTTACACGGCTTTAAACATGCTGGGAGATTCTATTCCATCTTTTGAATATGTGATGAAAAAAGATTCTCTGATCATCTGGCCTATGGCTGATGCCTCTTTTCTTCATCCGGATTTTAAAGAGCAAAAAGCATTTGATTTTCTGAAAAACGCTGGCAAGAACATTTATTTGGTAAATGGGAGGTATTTAGGTGACAGGTTTGGTGCCGGATGGAGCTGGGATGATTATAATGATTATTACCAGGCTGAGATCACTGAATTGCCTTTATATGGAAATTCCATGAACATAGCTGCTTCGGGTGACGGGATATTAAAATACGCACCGAACCTGCCTAATTTATATTTGAGTGAGGTGGTCTCCTCAAAAGGGATCACAAAAATCCTCCGGAACCCGGTCAATAATAACCTTACCGTACCAACAACAGTGGGTGCGAATTATAAACAAACCATCCCACTAAGTTTAAATGAAAATGTTGTGGAGAATTTGTTGACAGATACATTGCTTTCCACAGGTATGATCATAAAGCCGGTGATGAATATTGATTGGCGTGCGGTGCCTGCAAAGGCCAAAGTGATCTACAGCAGCCCGGCAGACAGCTTGTACAAACATATGCTGCAACCCAGCGATAATTTCATCGCCGAGGAATTGTTGCTGAATTGCGCTGCTGCAAATCATCTGAAAATGAGAACGGATTCAGTCATCTCGTTCTCCACCAGAAAATATTTAAGTGATTTGCCAGATAAGGTTCAATGGGTGGATGGTTCTGGCTTGTCACGGTTAAATCTTTTCACGCCGAATGATATGGCCAAGCTTTTGCAAAAAATATATCAGAAAGTTGGGGATGAAAAAAGGTTATTCGGTTTATTGGCAACAGGAGGATCATCAGGTACTTTAAGGAATATGTTCAAAACCAGTGGCGCTCCTTACGTTTTTGCGAAATCCGGAAGCCTGTCCAACAACTATAACCTGAGTGGCTATTTAATAGGAAAATCAGGGAAGAGATACATTTTTTCTTTTATGAATAATAATTACATCAACTCCACGGCAGAGATCAGGGCCGAAGTGGAACGTGTGATCGCTTTTATTCATGACAACTATTGAATATCCAACTCCAGTAAAATAGGGCAATGATCTGAATGCTTTGCTTCAGGTAAGATAGTGGCTCTTTTAAGATGTTCGGATAATTCCAAAGTCACTAGGTGGTAATCGATGCGCCAGCCCAAATTTTTGCCCCTTGCACCGGCCCTGTAGCTCCACCAGGTGTAATGGTGCGGATCAGAATTAAAATGCCTGAAAGCATCTATAAAACCGTTGAGGGTAAAATTCTCCATCCATTCCCGCTCCTCAGGTAAAAAACCGGACGAATTGGCATTTGATTTTGGATTGTGAATGTCTATGGCTTTATGACAGATGTTATAGTCACCTGCAATTATCAGCTTCGGATATCTCCATTTCAATTTATGGATATAATCAGCAAAATCCTCTAAAAACTTAAATTTAAATAGCTGGCGTTCCTCTCCGCTACTGCCTGAGGGGAAATAGACACTCATCACGGAGAATGCTTTGAAATCGGCTCTGATTATCCTTCCCTCTCTATCATATTCTTCAATTCCGCAGCCATATTCCACGTGTTCAGGTTGGATTTTGGTTAAAATGGCAGTTCCGCTATATCCTTTTTTCTCTGCCGGATACCAGTAACATTGATAACCTAACTGTTCGAAAATCACAATATCAATGATTTGATCTGGAGTGGCTTTTATCTCCTGTAAACAAACAATGTCAGCATCTGTGGCTTGTAGCCAGGCGAACCATTCTTTATGGATAGCAGCCCTGATTCCGTTTACGTTATAAGATATGATTTTCATGCTATTAAGATTTGAGATGAGCAATTTGAGGTAATAGAGGTTAGAGTTCTATTCGGTTTTAAGCGATTTTATCATTTTTTTTGCTGCTCTCTTTTTCAAGGTGCTCACCTCCATCTTCACATCCTTCAAAGGCCTATTGTTTCCATCTGTTTTTAAATCGACAATTTTATCCACCACCTCCATCCCTTTCACCACTTCGCCAAAAACAGTATAAGACTGATCCAATTGAGGGGTTCCGCCGATGGTTTTATATGCCGCTCTTTGCTCAGCAGGAATTTTTCTCCCACTTAATCTATTTTTCTCCACTACATCCAGTTCGGCATCGGTAAACTTTTTGCCTTCTACAATATAAAATTGAGAGGCACTGGAAGCTTTCTCAGCATTATCATCTCTGGCAGCTGCTAAAACCCCTTTCTTATGAAAAAGTGAAGCGACGAATTCGGCAGGTATTTTATATCCGAGGTCACCTTCTCCTAACAAAGCTCCTGGTTTTGCCGTTTTAGAGTCGGGATCTCCACCCTGTATCATGAAATTTTTAATCACCTGTGAAAAAGCGTTCCGTTCAAAGTACCCTTTTTTACAATCCTGATGAAATTATCACGATGCTTAGGTGTTTCATTATACAACTTAATGAAAACCTTACCGTAGGAAGTGGAGACCTTAACATAAGTATTTTTAGGTTTAGCTGCAAAAGCGTCGATGCAAAATAAACTTAGTAAAACAAAAACAATTCTTTTCATGATCTAGGATTTTGGCCCCTAATTTAGAACATTTTTAAATCAGCAAGGTAGATATACAGGCTGTTTTTGACCGATAAATCAAAACATTTGATATTTTCATAAGCTAAAACTAAATTTAAATTCAAAAAACTCAGTAGCTATGAAAAAGTTAATCCTCCTTACATTTCTCTGCACTTCATTTATAGGCACCTTTTCATTTGCACAACAAAGCGGAAATCTAACCCTTTCAGATGCAAGTCCAAAACAGGGAGAAGTCATTTCACTAACCTATAAAACAGCACTCGCAAACACTGATGACCTGAAAGGTTATCTGCTTTATCTTACTCCAAAATTAAATTATTATACTCTTGATGTCCCTTTGACTGCAGATAATGGAGTTTACAAATCAAAAGTTTCCATTCCTGATTCTGCTGTAGTTATAGGTTTTGTATTTAAAAATAAAGGAGAACAGGATGCGAATGCCGAAAAAGGTTACACTTATGTGCTTAAAGGCAAAAACGGAAAAGATGCAGAAGGTGCTTATCGTGCGATGTCTCTACTTTACAGCGGGCTGGGAAATTATTTTATAGGAATGAAGGCTGATAAGAGCCAGGCATTAGCAAGTTTGGACACTGAATTAAAGAACTATCCGGAATCTAAAAACGAGGTGTTGCCAAGCTACTATTCTATGTTGATGGCCAATAAAAAAACGGATGACGCTGCTGAAGTAAAAGAAGAACTTTTGAAATCTTTCTCTGCTGCAAAAGATGAAGATGCAGAAACCAAAATTTATTCAGTTTTATCAAGAACAGACCAATCTACTGCAGATTCATTGAAAAACATCATCATAACCCATCCAAATGGAACTTTAGCGTCTGGTGATGTGCTCTCCAAATTCGCTAAAGAACAGGATTTGGCTAAAATGGAAGCTGAATATGCAAAGCTGATGACCAATAAAAACAGCAAAGTGAACAAAGAGATGCTCACTTACTATATGGCCAAAGCCTATTCTTCTAAAAAAGATTACGATAAAATGTTGGTCACTTTAGACAAAATGAAATCTAAAGGAAATGCCGGGTCTCTCTTAAATGCTGCAGCATGGCCAATGTCTGAAGCAGGGGAACAATTGGAGCTTGCGGAGAAACTTTCCAAAAAATCATTGGATTATGTAGAAGATTTAAAGTCTGATGGCGATTATTTGAAAAATTATTCCCCTTCCCAGAGAACAGAAGCCATAAACTCAAGTTATGCCAGCTATGCTGATACTTATGCATTTATCCTATTCAAAGAGGGAAAATTGAAAGATGCGCTCAGTTATCAGGAGAAGGTGGTGAATATGAATAATTTCAGCTCTGCGGAGATGAATGAAAGATACATTCAGTTTTTAATTGCCAACAGTGATAATAAAAAAGCGGTGGATCAATTAAAAACTTTGATTGCAGATGGGAAATCTACCTCAGTGATGAAAGACCAGTTGAAGGAAGTTTACCTGAAAGATCATTCAGAGACAGAATACGCCACCTTATTAACCTCACTAGAACAAAAAGCAAAAGAAAATGCCAGACAAGAACTGATGGCTAAAATGATCAATATGAAATCTCCTGATTTTTCTTTGAGAAATTTGAAAGGTGAAACAGTTTCTTTAGCTTCTTTAAAAGGAAAAGTGGTGGTGGTTGATTTTTGGGCAACTTGGTGTGGCCCATGCAAAGCTTCTTTTCCTGGTATGCAAAAAGCATTGAATAATTTTAAGGAAAGCAAAGATGTTGCTTTCGTCTTCATTGATACCTGGGAGAGCATTCATGACGATAAAAGAATAGCTGCTGTGAGTAATTTCATAGAAGATAATAAATACACTTTCAATGTATTGTTAGATACAGAAGACGAAAAAGATAAAAGTAAGTACGATGTGGTAAGTGCTTTTGGTGTGGATGGTATCCCAACGAAATTCGTTTTGGATAAAAAAGGAAACATCCGTTTTAAAGCCGTTGGGTTCTCTGGAAATGACGATGGTTTGGTAGATGAAGTTTCTGCCATGATTGATATGGCAGGAAGCCCACCGGCCACCGCAAATATTGAAAATTAATAAAAAGAAAGAGGCCATCTGAAAAGATGCTCTCTTTTCTTTTAGCTATAAATGTCTTCAAAATACTT
Organism: Pelobium sp.; assembly: GCA_965218985.1. Classification (GTDB taxonomy): domain Bacteria; phylum Bacteroidota; class Bacteroidia; order Sphingobacteriales; family Sphingobacteriaceae; genus Pseudopedobacter. The sequence goes on along the minus strand of CBDCMP010000007.1, from coordinate 1,776,492 downwards.
CACTATCAACGTCTTCAACAACATCTCCTGCTCCAGTAAGGTATAAGCCGGGATAGGTTTCAATTTTTTCCAGTGGGGCCATCCATCTTGGTCAACACCTTCCAGTTCATAAAAACCCAGTTCAGAGAAGAGCCTGCAATTGGCAATATGCATCAATTCTTCTTTTTGCCGTTTGCTGAACTTTCTGGGGCCTTTCCCCAATTCCTGCACTCCAATTAAAAAAAGAATGACCTTAATATCTGGCTCCTCATTATCAAATTGTTTTGCCAAATTTTTTTGTAATGCCTTAAATCGTTGATTTACTTCTGCAGGTTTCATTGTTTGCAAAGATAGTGTCAGAGAATTGAAATCAAATCATAGAAATGTGTTATTCGTTGCGAAAATCAATATAAATGTTACCCAATATTCTGTATAGAATGGTAATTTTGCATTGATGCATTGGAAAAAATATACGAAGGTTTTATTGGCATTAGGACTGATGTTCGCTATGCTGAGTGCTGCCGTTCCCTTGCATAATATTTTCCATAGGCATTACTTCATTAAAGCGGATGCCTGTGGCGACCACTGCCAAAAGCATTTAAAAAATTATACCAAGCCTTGTTGCACTACTTCTGATGCAGTTTTTTTGGCCACTGTTCCAAAATTAGGCTTGAAATTCAATGTTTTTAGAACCTTTCAAAAGCTCGACCTTATAGCGTCTGCACAAAATTATTTCCAGTTTTTCCATTTTTCCAAGAATAAAGCGCCACCTGTAAAATTTTGATTTCCAGTATTTAATCAATTTTTTATACACGTTTTTATTCAGAATAATGAAAAGAATTATGCTATGCCTGCTTTGCCTGAGCAGTTTTATACAGATGGCCTCTGCCCAAGAATTGGCAGTTTTAAAAGGGAAGATAATTGATGCACAAACTAAACGGGTCTTACCTGGGGCCACCATTTCCATTCCAGATCTAAAAGTAAATGCCATCACCGATGTGGACGGAAAGTTTACCTTCTCTCATGTGCCTAATAAAGGAAAATTTTTGTTACAAGTTTCTTACGTAGGGTACAAATATCAAAACAGAACCATAGATTTCTCCCGCACAGATGAAATGGAGTTTGAATTGCAACCCAGTTTGATAGAAGCCAATGAAGTGGTGGTGACAGGAACTGTTTCTGGCGCTGATAGCAAAAAAAACAGCACTTCAGTGGGTGTGTTGACTCATGACGAAATGATAGACCGCCCTTCTACCAACCTGATTGATGCCATCTCTAAAGTGGGCGGTGTTTCGCAAATCACCACAGGACAGGCCATCTCCAAACCGGTGATCCGTGGTTTGTCCTACAATAGGATAGTGACCTTGAGCGATGGAGTGAAGCAACAAGGCCAGCAATGGGGAGATGAGCACGGGATAGAAATAGACCAATATTCGGCCGATAGGGTAGAAGTATTGCGGGGTGCTGCCAGTTTGTTATATGGTGCTGATGCTTTGGGCGGGGTGATCAATATTCTGGAGCCACTCACCGTACCTGATGGTACCATTAAAGGGGAAGTGCTTAGCAATTACTCCACCAACGCAGGTTTGACATCCAGTTCTGCCATGCTCACTGGAAATGAACATGGCTTTGTTTGGCGAGGAAGAGGAACCTATAAAAATGCCTATTCTTTTAAAACGCCAGATTATTATTTCCCAAATTCAGGATACAACGAAACCTCTACCGAAGGTATGGTGGGCCTAAATAAAAAATGGGGATACAGCCACGTAAATGTTTCTTATTTCAAAAACAACATAGGCTTTTATGAACCAGCATTGAACAATGAGGGCGTTTTGGTAAATGATGAAGGAGATCCTTTTACAGATGCGGAGCTGAAAGACCGTAATTTGGCTTTTCCTAGACAAGCCATTTCTCATTTCAAGGTGGCCGTCAATAATAATTTCTTGTTCAACAAAGGGAATTTGAAATTGGATTTGGGCTATCAGAACAACGTGAGGAAAGAGTTGCCGAATGAAATCCCAGGTTTGTTTTTTGATTTAAATACCTACAGCTTGGATGCCAAATATTATGTGAATGCAAAAAATGGATGGCAGCCGGTGATTGGCTTAAGCACTGACCATGGTCAAAGTAAGAATAAAGGTGTAGAGTACCTGATACCTGCGTACAATAATTTTGGGGTGGGCGTATTTTACTATATCAAAAAAGATTGGGAAAACTCCAGCTTTAATGCGGGTGTAAGATATGATTATCGTCAGAACAAAGGAGATGGTTTGATTGTAGACGGTGAACAAAAATTCACCGATTTTAAAACTACCTTCTCCAATGTGAGCGGGGCGGCAGGTTATACCCATCAATTTACAGATAAATTTAATTTCAAAGCCAACCTGAGCACTGGTTACAGAGCACCAAACCCGGCAGAGCAAGCTTCCAACGGGGTGCATGAAGGTACTTTTAGGTATGAGAAAGGAAGTTCCAATCTAAAGGCTGAAAAAAGTTATCAGACTGACGTTACTTTCCAATATGCAACCGAGGTCATGGACTTGAGCGCCAGTTTTTATAACAATTACATCAAAGATTACATCTTTTTATCTCAAAAAAATGGAGAGACCATTGATGTTCCCGATGATAATGGGCAAACGCATACCTTGGCACTATACCGGTATTCACAAGATAACGCCGACTTATATGGTACCGATGCCAGTTTGATTTTCCACCCTGTGAAACTCATCCATTTTGAGAATACCTTCAGTTATGTTCATGCGCAGAATTTAGCCACCAAAAACCCAATTCCTTTTATCCCCGCAGCAAGTTTGAGGGACGAATTGAGATTTGAACCAACGATAAAAGGTTTGAAAAGCGCTTACTTTTCTATTGGTTTGGATAATTACTTCGCCCAGAACCGAGTGGATGATTTTGAAACCACCACCAGTGGTTACTCTTTGCTACGAGCAGGAATTGGCACCGCTTTCAATTTGGGCAAGCAGCAAATCAGGCTGAATATTTCTGGAAACAATCTTTTGGATAAAAAATATTATGACCATTTGAGTAGGTTTAAACCTGGCAGATTGGATGAAGCCGACCCAACATTTGGTATTTATAATCTGGGAAGAAACATCACCTTCGGAATTTATGTGCCCTTATCCATTTAGTTAGAAAACCCCTGATTTCTAAACCTCCGCAAACATTTGCGGAGGTTTTTTATTTATAAATAAATCGTACTGCCATTTTAATTATGAAAAGAATCATCTTCGTTATAGCTATCCTAATTTTAGGTTTCCACTCTTTTGCTCAAAAAGACACTTTTTCTATCACCTTAGCGCAGTTGAAATATGGGTACCCGATAAGTTATCTGCCGTTAAAAGTGGAAGATTTGGATTTACGCTTGGCTTATATGGATGTGAAACCATCCGTTGATGCCAATGGTAGGACAGTGGTTTTATTCCATGGAAAGAATTTTGCCGGTTATTATTGGACTGATGTGATTAAAGGATTGACAAAAGCTGGTTATCGGGTGGTGGTGCCAGATCAGATTGGTTTTGGAAAATCCAGCAAACCGTATATTCATTATAGCTTTCACGAAATGGCAGAAGAGAATAAATTGCTATTGGATACTTTGGGTATCAAAAAAGCAATCATCTTGGGCCATTCAATGGGCGGCATGCTGGCCACCCGTTTTGCCCTCCTGTTTCCTGAAAAGACTGAAAAATTGATTTTGGAGGACCCGATTGGTTTAGAGGATTACCGCACTTTCGTTCCCTATAAAAATGCTGAAGAACAATACGAAGGCGAACTGAAGAAGACTGCCCAAAGCATAAAATCCTATTACCAAAGCTCCTATTTTCCTGAATGGAAACCCGCTTATGATTATCTGGTAAATATTGGGGCAGGAGTGACTTATGGTGCTGATTACCCAAGATGGGCTAAAGTATCAGCTTTAACCTCCGTCATGATTTATGAACAACCTGTGGTCTATGAGTTTAAAAACATCAGGGTTCCTGCTGTGGTAATGGTGGGCACAAAAGACCACACCATAGTTGGTAAGAATCTTCTGAGCAAAGCAGAACAAGATCAACACGGAATTTATAAAGAATTAGGCAAGGAGACCGTTGCAAAAATACCAGGAGCGAAACTGGTGGAGTTTGAGGGCGTGGGACATATTCCACATATACAGGTTTATGACGACTTTATGAAAGAACTATTGAACGTTTTAAAATGAATTTTGAATATCCGTAAAAAGCATCATAAGGGTAATTAAACCGCTAAAACGGTTTCAATTGCAAATCAAACATAGCCCATGGTTTAAACCATGGGCTATATTACAATTTCACGTGGCATATTCTTGCATTTCCTATTCTTCATTTTAAGATCTATGTGTTATTTTTGCTTCAAATACGAATCATGGCAGAGATCACGATACCCCAAGAGAACTGGGACCGACTAAAAATAAAGTTGCAGAGAAAGTACAATCATTTACGTGATGAGGATTTAGTCTTTGAAACAGGGCAGGAGGAGAGTTTAATCGCTCATTTGCAGGAACGCTTAAAAAGGAAGAGGGAATATGTGGTGTTCACGCTAAAAAAAGGCCTGCTCAATATAGACAATAACAGGCTTTGATCCCCTGCAAAATATTTAAAAGACCAGCCAAGGTCTTTTTTTATTTATAATCATCTCAGATTCACACAATATCTTTCAATTTTGTACATTTAAGATTAAATGGTACGCCGATGAATTTTTTTAAAAGGAATAGAAAGCTCAATGTGGGTATTGCACTCCTTGCTTTCGCAACGCTCACCTTCTCGTTCCGCGAAGATCTTTTTCAAATATCCAAAAACCTGGACATCTTTGCTTCTGTATATAAAGAACTGAACATCAGTTATGTGGATGAAGTGAACACTTCTAAGCTCATGCGCACAGGAATTGATGCGATGCTGGAGAACCTGGATCCTTACACCGAATTTGTTCCTGAATCGGAAATTGAGGATTATAAGATGAAATACGTGAGCACACAATATGGAGGCATCGGTGCAGGTGTAATTCATCGGGACGGAAGAGTTTTCATCTCAGATCCTTTTGAAGGTTATCCAGCTCAAAAAGCTGACATACGGGCGGGTGATGAAGTGATCTCCATAAATGGTGAAGTTTTAAAAGGAAAAACCAATGAACAGGTAAGTCTGCTCTTGAAAGGTCCAAAAGAGACTCCGTTGAAGATTGTGGTGGAAAGGGACGGAAAACACATTGATAAATTACTGAACAGGGCAGAGATCAGCCAGCCAAATGTAACTTATCATGGAATTGTGGAGGGGAATATCGGATACATCAAACTGGATAAATTCTTAGAGAATTCTGCACAAGAGGTAAAGGATGCACTGGTGGATATAGAAAGTAATCATCCTGCTGGTGTGGTGCTGGATTTAAGATATAATGGGGGCGGAATTTTACAGGAGGCCGTTAAAATTGTGAATTTGTTTGTGAACCGTGATGTGGAAGTGGTGATCCAAAAAGGAAAGAACCCGGAGAAAACGATTACCTATAAAACCTACCTGAGTCCGCTGGATCCTGATATCCCTTTAGTAGTTTTAGTGAATAGTCGTTCGGCTTCCGCATCAGAGATTGTGGCTGGTTCTTTACAGGATTTAGACAGGGCGGTCATCGTTGGTCAGCGCAGTTTCGGAAAAGGGCTGGTGCAGCAAACTTTCAATCTGCCTTATAATAGCTTGGTCAAAATTACTGTCGCCAAGTACTATACGCCTTCCGGCAGATGCATTCAGGCTTTAGATTATACCCATAGAAATGAGGATGGTTCTGTGGATAAAGTGGCCGATTCTTTAATGACCGTCTATAAAACCAAAGGAGGGCGATCAGTTTATGATGGTAGTGGCATCTATCCTGATGTATATTTGGATCCTTATAAATACCATCAGATCACTCAGGTGCTGGTTGGTAAGTTCTTCATTTTTGATTATGCCACTGAGTTTGTGAAAAAGCATCTGTCCATCGCTCCAGCCAAGGATTTTCAGCTGAGCGATGCGGAATACCAAAACTTCGTGAATTATCTGAGCGATAAGGATTATAATTATCAGACCACGACAGAGCAGACGCTTGCTGATTTAAAACAAGATGCTGAAAAGGACAAAAAATTTGCCGAGATTAAAAGTGAATATGACAACCTCAAAGCAAAGGTGTTTCATAATAAGAAGAACGATCTGGTCCAATTCAAATCAGAGATCAAAAAAGTATTGGAAGGGGAGATCACCCGGCGTTATTATTTTGAAAAGGGTAAAGCAGAGCAGGCTTTTCAGTATGATATGGAGCTGAAGAAAGCGGCGGATATCATCAAAGATAAACCACTTTTAGCATCTGTATTGAAAGGAGTGGGCGATTATAAAGTGATTGGAAAACCCGGACAGGTAAATGCCCAAGTTGGAGAATAAACAAAAGCCGGTTAAAACCGCCTCCTCTTTGTAGGTTGATTTCGAAAAATTATTCTTTCTTTTTGGTAGTGATCAGGACAACACCATTTTTGCCTTTCAAACCATAGGTTTTAATTGCGGTTTCGGATTTTAAAACATTCACAGAGGCTATATCAGAAGGTTTGATCAACTCCAATTCGGACTGTGAAACCTCCTTTCCATCAAGGTATAGCTTAGGCAAGGGATTTTTACTTTTATTTGGTGTTTTCAACCTCATTAGATTGGAGTTGAACTTTAAGCTGTCACTTAGGTTTAGTTCAAACCCAGAACCGTCCGTATTTTTGATGTTTACGTAAGCCTTTTCATCATCTTCATTTTGAATTTTTCCGATGCCTTTTGCTTCTTTTTTATCCAGTTGGAAAAAGACAGGAATCGTATAGCTTACCCTTACCTTTTCTCCATTTCGAAGGCCCGGATTCCATTTTGGAGATATGGCCAGCACCCTCACCGCTTCCTCATCACAGCCACCCCCTATCCCTCTAACCACTTTAATGTCTCTTAAACTTCCATCCTTCTCAACAACAAAATTACAATACACTCGTCCCTGAATGTTATTGACCTTAGCGGTTTTTGGATACTTAATATTTCCTGACAAAAATTTCCCGAATGCTTCGAGACCTCCGGGAAATGAAGGAAGGTAATCAACATTTGTAAACACCTGATCATTATTATCCTCTTTGGAGACCTCACCTTGCACAGCGACTTCATTTAATGAAGTGTTTGAGGGAGGATAAGCAACAATTAACACTTCTCCAATAAAATTTTTTATAGGACCTAATCCTTGGGTAGCATCAAGCTTTTGACCCTTTGAATCCTGAATTTGAAAACTGAGAAAGATGGTGTATAAACCTGGTTCTGCTTCTATTTCATCATTAAATGAACTGATAATTTTCACTCCTTCTTCATTGAATAAATCAGACATTGTATTTAAGGCTTTTACATTGGTGATTTTACCAGATTCATTGACCTTGAATTGAATGGCGATTTTAGACATCATTCCACTTTCTCTGGCCTCTTGAGGATACCTAATGGTTTTTCCTATATATTTTTTAAGGGCACTGAAATCATCGTCAAATTTTTTGACGTCTTTTGTTTCCTTTTGTTTTGTTTGTACCAAATTCCGTACTACTTCTGGTACTAATATCTCCCTGATTTGCATTTGAGGCTGCACTTGGTCAGCTATTTTATCCAGCGTTTTGTTCTCGCTTATTTTAGCAGAAGAAAGCACCATGGCCAATAAGAACAGGGGTGCAGAAAAGCCATATTTTAAAATGGCGGTTTTGGTTGATTTGGTTTTGTTCATCATTTCGATTCTCCTTTTTAAGATAGAAGGGTTGAAAAAATTATTGGTTAAGGTGTTCGGATTCACGCCAAATCTGTTACTGACCAACAGCAGCGCATATTCCTGTTTATCAGTTTCATGTCGCAAAACTTCTTGATCCGCAATGAATTCATGAATGTGCCTGATCGCCATTTTATATAAATAGATCACTGGATTGAACCAATTCAGGATGGCCAATGCTTCGAATAAAAGCACATCAGCAGAGTGTAACTGTTTAGCATGAGCCAGCTCATGTTTCTCAATGGCCATCTGCTGAGGCAATTCCCTATTTATTCTGATTTTTCGAAAAAAAGAGAAGGCCTCCCGGGCATTTTCCTCTCTTAATAATCTTTTTATTTTAACGAGTTTATAAATCAACCTGATGAATAAAATGAAAATCATTGAATAATAAATCAAGGTCAGATAATCCCCTAAAACCCAACTTTCCTTAACCGGGGTAGCATATCCCTGCATCATCGCTACCGTAACATTTGTCCAGCTTTGTTGTACCTTTTCCGTGAAGAGAAGATGGTTGATCCATTGCGCTTTAATTAAGGGGATGGTGACCGAGAATAATGCCGAGCCTAAAAGGTAAGTCCGGTTTAGATTAAAGAAAGTCTCCTTTCTTAGAAACAGCCAATAAAAAGCATAAAATAATGCCAGGTAAAGGTTAATTTGAATCAAATAGCTGGTCCAGTTCATGGTCATTTATTTTTGAATTTTTCAATGAGTTTCAGTATTTCGTCGGCTTCAGCTAAATCAAGCTTCTCTTTTTTTACAAAGAATGAAAACATGCTTTCCACCGAGTTTTCAAAATAACCATTCATTAGTTTGTCTGTCGCAAAACTTTTATATTCCTCTTTGCTGATGATAGGGTGGTATTGATGACTTTTGCCAAAAGCGGTGTGGCCAACAAATCCTTTGCTCTCCAGAATCCTGATGATGGTGGAGACGGTGTTGTAGGCGGGCTTTGGCTCTGGCAATTGCTCAATCACCTCTTTTACAAATCCCTTTTTTAAATCCCACAAAACCTGCATGATTTGTTCTTCGGCTCTGGTCAATTCTTTGATATCCATAATTTTATTTAATGTGTTGTTTTATTGTTTTACAGTGATGCTCAGGAATAATGATTTCCTATTAATTTGCTTACGCCAAGATATAACTAATAAGTTAGTTTAACAACTATTTAGTTAGTTTTTTAGGATGATGAATATTTTATTAAATTGTAAGCATAAACTTTATAGATGAAAATCACTTTTCATGGAGCTGCGCAAACAGTCACAGGCAGCAAGCATTTAATCGAGTTGAATAACGGGACCCGCATTTTATTAGACTGTGGGATGTTTCAGGGTCACGGAAAAACAAGTGATGAATGGAATAAACATTTTGGATTTGAGCCCAAAACCGTAGCTTATCTCATTCTTTCGCATGGGCATATTGATCATTCCGGATTGATCCCGAGATTAGTGGCGGAAGGTTTCAAGGGTGAAATTCTGGCCACTCCAGCCACCTATGATTTATGCAAAATTTTATTACAGGATTCAGCAAAAATCCAGGAATCTGATGCGAAATATTTAAACAAGCGCCGGCGCAGTAAAAACAAACCGGAAATAGCCCCTTTATATACGCAGGAAGATGCACTTTATGCCCTGTCTTTTTTTAAAAAGGTAAAATACAGACTTGCTTACCAGATTTGTGAAGGCGTAAAGTTAACTTTTACAGATGCGGGCCATATCATTGGCAGTGCCGTGGTGAGTTTGGATATTACAGAAAGTAAGAAACTTACCAAAATCACTTTCAGCGGAGATGTTGGAAGATATAAAGACCTGATCCTGAAAGCACCTTCCACTTTCCGCCAGGCAGATTATATGCTGCTGGAATCCACCTATGGAGATAGCTTGCATGAAGACGCTAACCCCGCAGAGGAGAAATTATTGCAGATCATTCAGGAAACCTGTGTAGAGCGAAAGGGGAAATTGATCATTCCTGCTTTTAGTGTGGGCAGAACACAGGAAGTACTGTATTCCTTAAATAATTTAGAGCTGAAAGGAAAGCTTCCAGCGGTAAAATATTATGTGGATAGCCCGCTTTCTGAAAAAGCGACGATGGTGATCAAGGCACATCCATGGAATTTCAATGATCAGGTACAGGAAGTGATGAAGGTAGATGATGATCCCTTTGATTTTAAAGGCTTATGTTACATTGAAGATGCGGATGCATCCAAAGCTTTAAATGATGATCATTCACCGATGGTCATTATTTCGGCCAGTGGAATGGCTGAAGCCGGCAGAGTGAAGCATCATATCAAAAACAATATCGAAGATCCTGCCTGCGCCGTTTTGCTGGTGGGTTATGCGGAACCTGGTTCTTTGGCCGGCAGATTAAAAAATGGGGTGAACCCGGTCTCCATCTTTGGAGAACCGCACCATGTAAATGCCAGAATCGCATCTTTGCAATCAATGAGCGCACATGGTGACCGGGATGATCTATTGCATTTTTTAGCTTGTCAGGATAAAAGCCAAATTAAAAAAATATTCCTTGTTCACGGGGAGCCGGACACTCAGAATAATTTCAGAACCAGCCTGAAGAAAGAAGGTTATTCAGATATAGAGATTCCTCATCGTCACGAAAGTTTTGAATTAGCATAATATGGAACAAACTTGTTACCTGTTAACTGGTTTAAAATTTAGAAATTGGGTTTTTCTTAATGCAATAATCAAAATCACATGAAATACTTAAAACTTTTAGCCTTTCTTTTTATATTTTCTGACCTGTCTGCACAAACCATCATCATAAAAAAGGATCCATCTATCAAAAAAATGGTGGATGAAGTCTCTGCAAAGAATATGGAGGATAATGTAAGAAAATTAGTGAGTTTTGGCACTAGACATACTTTGAGCGATACTTTGAGTAAAACTTCAGGAATTGGTGCGGCCCGCAACTGGATTAAAAGTGAATTCGAAAAATACAGCAGGGAGAGTGGAGACAGATTGAAAGTCACATTTGATACCTTTATCCAACCTGCTGATGGAAGAAGGATCACAAAAGATGCTGTTTTAAAAAATGTAGTTGCTACTTTACCGGGAACAGACCCTGCAGATGACCGGATTTTCATCGTATCCGGCCATTATGATTCCAGGGCATCTGAAGCCAATGATGCTGTTTCAAAAGCACCAGGAGCTGTAGATGACGCTTCCGGAACCGCAGTTTCTTTAGAATTGGCAAGGGTGATGAGCAAACAAAAATACAGTGCTACCATAATGTTTGTCGCTGCGGTTGGAGAGGAGCAAGGTTTATATGGAGCCACGCATTTAGCTAAAAAGGCAAGGGACGAGAAATGGAATGTGGTGGCGATGATTACCAATGATATCGTAGGTAACACCTATGGTGGGGAGACGAATTTGAAAGACAACCGTTCAGTGAGAGTCTTCAGTGAGGGGGTTCCAATCACAGAGACCAAACAGGAAGCAGGGTTAAGAATCGCTGTTGGTGGGGAGAATGATAGCCCGGCCCGTGAATTCGCCCGTTATGTGAAGGAAGTGGCAGAACGTTATGTAGACCAGCTGGACGTAAAGATGATTTATAGAAGAGACCGTTATTTACGTGGAGGTGACCATACCGCTTTCTCTCAGGAGGGATTTGCGGCAGTTCGTTTCACAGAGATGAATGAGAATTTCGATAGGCAACATCAGGACGTGAGAAATGAAAATGGAAGAGATTTCGGTGATCTGCCCGATTTCGCTGATTATAGTTATATCCAAAAAGTATGCAGGATGAACCTTGCTGTGCTGGCCAATATTGCAGAAGCACCTGCAGCACCTCAGAATGTGGGTATTGTTACTACCGATCTCACCAATAACACCACCCTGAAATGGGAAGCACCTAAAAGTGCCAAACCAGCAGGCTATTATGTACTGATGCGGGAAACCATATCCCCCTATTGGGAGAGAAAGATTTATGTGACCGAAACACAAATTACTTTACCTTACTCCAAAGACAATTATTTCTTTGGTTTGCAAGCTGTTGATGCGGAAGGACATGAAAGTGCCATTGTTTTTCCGAAGCCGGTAAGGTAGCAAATTCTGAAACCGTTTGATTTTTTAGTTAGGAAACAGCTATCTTAATCAATGATTTTATTTGGAAACGATATCAATAGATAAGAATTTATTCTTCAATCCCGAAGAGGGAACCATGCATTGGTCCTTTTTCCCAAACCATCTGTGTCGGTTTTTGGCAACGAAATTATAAATGCCATCTCTAAAAAATCGGGGAAAAATAAAACCTGATTGTAATACTGGCCAAATTCCTGAAAGTTGCTTGCTGATCCTTAAAGCGGCAGTAGATTTGGTATAAAGTCGTCCATCTTCTATTAATACCACAGTTTTTAAATCTTGTACACCAGGATAGGGTGCCAATAGTTCCTGCGCAATTTCTGATTGCAGGGAGGCAAATCGGAAATAATCTTTTTTATCAGCTTTGATGACTTTTTGTACAAAAGCATTACAGAGGTTGCAAACGCCATCAAATAATATGATTCCTTTATCCTGCATCATATCATAATCATTCAGTGATGGAAGATGTTTTAAAATGATGAATAAAATTTTTATCAGAAAATCTATTTCACGCTTCGTTTGGTGATCACAAAATAGCCTAAAGTGAATCTGAACCAGTGTTTTACTGATCTTAATGACATCCGCATCCGTTAAATGTAATGTGGTTTCAACTTTGCCAGCAACAATCCAAATCCTAAGACAGCTTTACAAATAGCATCATGCTGATGAGCAACAATAATAAAGAAGCCATCTCTCTTTCGAAACATGGCTCCAATCAATCACTTTCTAAATTATTACAAACCCGAAAGCAATTTGTATTCAAAAGGTTGAAGCGTGATTTGATCCTGTAAATTAATTGCCTGATTTTGCAGGTCAATCCACGATGTGCCTTTCAGCTCTGCGGGAATAGCATAGGTCACTGTTTTGTTATGAACATTTACCAGCACCAGCACTTTTTTCTCCTGTAAAGTCTTTTTAAAGGCCACTACATCTGCATGGTAATAAGGAGTGATGTTTCCTGTTTTCACCGCTTCATGCGAGGCTCTGAATTGAATGATTTTTTTATAGGCTGCAGTCACATCCGGGTTAACCGACCAATTGATAGGGTCACGGGTAAAGATGCTCATTGTTTTATCGGTTGCCACTTCCTGTCCGTTATAAATCAAGGGGACGCCATCTAAACAAGCAGCTATGGCAAATGCAGCCTCACTGCCATATTTGTTTTTGTAAACCGTAACCGGGCTGCCATCTTCGTTATTCTTATCGTGGTTGGTAATGTACCTTAATTTCATACCGCCATTGCTTAAATTTGCAGCCTCGGTGGTTTGGGTAGCAAATACAGCACTTGGAGCTTTATTTTCGGCAAAAACATCTTTTAACGTGCTGTAAAAATCAAAGGCATAATTCAGTTGGAAACCCGCCACAAACTGTTCCTTCCTGTTGCCCTCTGCCAAAAAAATAAGTTTTCTGTTTGGGATTGATTTTAAATTGCTAATAGTGCTTTGCCAGAATTCGGTAGGGATAGGATCTGCATAGTCACATCGGTATCCGTCAATATTGGCTGTAAAAATCCAATAGCGCATGGCTCGGAGCATAGCCGTTTTCATATCCGTATTATTGTAATTTAGCGCAGCAACGTCTGCCCAATTGGTACCTGGAGGACTCATTATATTTCCAGACACATCCTGCAAATACCACGATTTTGTTTTGATCCAGTCATTATCCCAGGAAGTGTGATCAGCAACCCAGTCAAATATCACCGCCATTTGCTTCTCATGCGCTTTATCTACCAAATTCCTCAGGGCAGTAAGGTCTCCGAATTCAGCATTTACACCCGTATAATCTTTTACCGCATATGGAGAACCTAAAGGTGGAATGGCTTTTAACACCCCAACGGGATAAGTAGGCATCAGCCAGATCACATTCACGCCGAGGGCTTTTATAGAGTCCAACCGGTTCACCACGCCCTGAAAGTTAGCTTCCTGGCTGAAGGAACGGATATTTACCTCATACATCACGATATCCTTTTGATCAGGTACATTGGAAAACGGTGTTCCATAAGCCTCAGGGTCAGTGTATGTAGGTGGGGTGGGTGGGGGCACCACGGGTTTTTCACCGTTCCCTCCTTTTTTGCAGGATGCCATAGAAAGCATCAGCAGGACACCGCATAAAATTCTTAAACCTTTTTCAATTTTCATCTTCATCCTCTTTTTTCTTAATATTTTAAATTTAGCTCCTCTGCCGAAACATGGAGCGTCAGTGTCTTAACTTTACAAAATTTGGTTTGGTTTGCAGTGCCCTGTGGATCTACATTCTGATTAGCTTTCAGCCATTGATACTCCTCGTTATTCAAACTCTTGCCACCTAATTCATCAATATGATCAAATCCATGCAAAATGATTTTAAAGTATTTGAAATGGGTAGGAAAACTCCCCTCCACCTTGGTAAACGCTATTTTTTTGCTTTGTGGGTCAAAGGTGATCAATCGCCTATAAAAATTTCCTTTTTCGTAATCATAGCTTTTGCCATCATCTTCGTAATAAAGAAATTTTCCCGTTTCAGCCCCATTGTAAATATGGATAGCCAGGGTGTCAGTAGGTTTTTCACTGGTAGACTGGATGATGGATTGCACCGGAATGATGCTTCCGCCTTTCACAAAAACGGGCAATTCCTCCATTGACAGTTTCAACACCTCCGATTTACCTCCTTCTTTTTTGGCATCATCAAATAAACCATACCACTCTCCTTTTGGATAATAAACCGCTCCATAATCTTTTCCATTCTCAAACGGTGCAACCATAAAAGCATCTCCAAATTGATATTGATTTTGAAAATCAGTTTTGAAAACATGGGCATCAAAAGGATGATCTATGGCCAAAGAACGCATCAAAGGCATCCCGTTTTGGGTAGCTTCATAAAATGAAGCATACAGATAAGGCATCAATTGATAGCGTAACGAAATGTAATTTCTAGAGATGCTCAACACATCCTCACCATAAGTCCATGGTTCTGATGATTTGGTATTTAATGCGCTGTGGTTTCGGAAATAAGGGGTAAAAGCTCCTATTTCAATCCATTTGGCATACAATGCCGATGACGGTCCCCCGGTAAAGCCACCGATATCCATCCCTGTGAAAGCTACTCCACTTAAGCCCATGCTGGTCATCAGGCGAACGCCTAAAAGCATGTGGTCACCTTCAGAGCGGTTATCACCTGTCCAGATGGCCGCATACCTTTGTGCACCTGCGTAAGAAGCCCGGGTTAAAATAAACGGACGTTCTTTGAACTGCTCTTTTGCGCCTTCATAGCTAGCTCGGGACATTTGCAAACCATAAACATTATGGGCCTGCAAGTTAGTGGCACCCTTTCCATCATAATTGAAAAGCACATTATCCGGCATTTTTTGCCCCCAGGTGGCAATCTCGTTCATATCATTCCAGATGCCGCTTACTTCATTATCAGCAAAGAAACTTACCTGTTTATGCCACCAGTCCCTTCCATTGGGATTGGTAAAATCGGGGAAGTTGCACCAGCCAGGCCACACCTGCCCGGTATAATCAGTACCATCGGGATACTTAATAAAAATATCATTCTTTAATCCGCTTTGGTAAGCTGCCGCATCTTCCTGTACTTTAATACCAGGGTCCACAATCACTGTGGTTTTAAAGCCCATAGCTTTAAGTTTGGAAGTCATTCCTAAAGGATCAGGGAAACGGCTTTTATCCCAGGTAAACAATTGATACCTGTCCATATAATGAATGTCTAAGGTGATGCCATCAGCAGGGATCTTCTTCTCTCTTAAAGTACTGGCAATTCTCAAAACTTCATCTTGTGGATAATAGCTGTAGCGATTCTGCTGATAACCCAAAGACCACAACGCAGGCATAGGCATTCTGCCCGTTAGTTTGGTATATGATTTAATGATGTCTCTGATATTTTTATGATAGATGAAGTAATAGTTCATCTCTCCGCCCCTGGCCCCAAAAGAAGAGAACCTGTTATTGCTCGCCCCGAAATTGAAATCAGTTTGAAAAGTGTTGTCTAAAAATATCCCATAATTCAGCTGATGATGAATCCCGATATAAAAAGGAATGGTCACATACAAAGGATCGGCGTTGGTGGAATAGCCAAAATCATCGGTGTTCCAGTTGGTATAACCGCTACCTCTCCGGTCTAAATTTCCTGTTTTCTCGCCTAAACCAATAAAACGTTCTTCCTCCTGCATTTTTTTGTAGGTGGTTACGTTATCTCCCACCCATGAAGTGGTTAAGCCTTTCTCATCCTGATTGATGAGCTGACCAGCAGCATTGTAAAAAGCGATGGAATAAGGCGATTTCTGAATCACCGCTTTCAATGAATCAGTGGTGATGGTGATCTCCTGATTGGTTTGGGAAATATTGACCCTGGTCTTTTCAGGTTTACCGATGACCGCATAAGAAAAATCATCGGATAATTCGGTTTTATCCATCCTCACACGGATCATACCAGGGCTATAGACGATGATTTTGATATGAGCCCCATTCGTGGTGATGTCAACCGTTTGGTTTTTTATAGTCACTGTTTTTATCGCTCCAACAGATTTAACGCCACTGTTTTGTGCATTTGCAATATGGATGGACAATTGGAAACAAAGGAAGAGAAGAAAGTGTGATTTTTTCATAAAAATATTCAACATCTTTAACAGATGTTGTCTTTAAATAGGATTATAACATGTATAGCAATGCCACCAGCAGGTAATAAATCCTGCTGATGGCATGTTACTCTTAAAGTTTGGTGATTTTATAAGTATAATTTTTTTGAGTTGTCTGAGAAAAGTCTATCTCAATTTTATAATTACCTGCATCATTGATGGTTACGGCCCCATCGGTTGCTATCAAAGTACCGGTTAAAGTATTTGAATCTGCCGGCCCATAGTTTAAATCCCAGCTGTTATTAGCTCTGAATTTTACAGCGCCAGGAACCAGGTTGAGCGTAACACTCCATTTTTTTGTAGAAGAATCATAAGTCATGGCAGTAGAGTTATCCCATGAGCCTGGAGTTGCAGAGCCAACGGCACCCCATGAATTCACGAGGAATGAAGACCAGGTGAGATCTTTCGTGTTCACATTGAATTTGTAATAACCTGCACTGGTTACATTTAATCCTTCGGCCTGCCCGTCTGTACTTAATTTTCCTGCACCGGCGCTGCCATAATTGATGTGATTCCAGTCTGGTGCGCTGGTAAATTTAAAATAGTCGCCAACAGGCATGTTGATATAACCTTCATAGTTTCCATTTTCTTTATAAGCAATTTTTGGAGCCATATCTGGTGCCCAGCCCTGGTATGCGCCAGGAACAAACAGGTATTCCGGTGCCACTTCTTTATAGGTGGTCAACTTATAATTCACCGTTTGGGAATAAACAGTGTCTTTACCAGAGAGATCAGCACTCAGCCTAAAGATCAAATTAGATTCGGTATTTGGAGTTTGCCCCAATACATTGATGGCGTAGCTGTTTAAATTGCCTAAAGTCAGAGACAAAGAATCTGTTTCGGAACTGCCTAAAGTGACGGCGTGTGAAAAATCATTGCCTTTCACATCCATCTGTAAGGTGTAGGTTAAGATGGCATTCACGCCATAATCTGCTTTCTGCCAGGTGAACTTCACTTTATTAGTGGAGTCTTCCGGTGTTACCACCCCCGCACTGCCTTCAGTAGGATTCAAAAGAACAGGAGCTGTGATATTTCCACTCACATAAGTCAGGTTCTCCTTTTTACAGGAGAAAAGGCCGACAGCCATAATCATTAACCATATATATTTTTTCATGATAACCATATTTTAATAACCCGGGTTTTGAACCAGATTGGTGTTTAAGAATAAATCTGAAGAAGGGATTGGGAATAACCTAAAATGTGCATCAGTGGCTTTTCCTGCTTTCACATTTCCTTTCCAATCCCAAAGATAATTAGTGGTGGTAAAAAGGTTGAACCTGATCAGATCGGTACGCCGGATAGATTCCCAATGCAGCTCTCTGCCGCGTTCATCAATGATAAAATTAAGATTGAGCTGCGCCGCAGTAATATCGCCAGAGGTATCTCCGTAAGCCCTTTCCCTTACCTTGTTAATGAGGTTTAAGGCTTGTGTATTGTCCCCACCAGTTCCTCCTCTTAAAACCGACTCGGCATACATCAAATAAACATCGGCCAATCTGAATATGGGGAAATCGGTATCTACGAAAGTGCTGTTGGCACCTATGGCACCCGTTGAAGTGATGTTTTTAAATTTTGTGCTGAGGTAACCCTGCGTGAATATGGTGGGTTGGTTGATTTCCACTTCCTGTCCTTGCGTATAGAATAGGGCTCTTTTATCGGTATTGCCGGTTTTATCGGCAAATTTATTTACAAATGTAGTGGTGTAACGGTTACCAGACCATCCGCCGGAAGCGATGCCAAAGCCTAAAGCCGGATCTTCAGAACCGCCAACACCTGCATGGATAACGAAAGTCATGCCGCCATAATCTCTGGTGTTTGTACCATCACAGGCGATTGGAAGAATAATCTCCTCTCTCCATTTATAATTATCCGCCAGGAATAAGTCGGTATATTTTGGATGCAACTGAAATTTACCGGAATTGATGATGTTGTTACAGGCCGTGATGCATTCGTTATAATAGGGTTGACCTTTGTAAACCTCGCCATTCAGATACAACCTGGCTTGTAAAGCCCAGGCAGCGGCTTTATCAGCTCTGGCGTACTCATTGGTTCCTGCATCCGCCAAATCAGGGATGATGGCATTCAACTCCGAAGCCACATAATCAAACAGATCAGCTCTCGAGATTTGTTTTGGAAGGTATGCCCCGGGTTTATCCGCCTCGGTTACGAAAGGAACATTACCATATAAGTCTAAAGCGCACCAGTAAAAATAAGCTCTCAAGAAGCGGGCTTCTGCCACGTAGCGTTTCACGTCTGTTGCTAAAGTTCCATCCAATGAAGGTATTCTTTCATTTACGGAACGGATATATTCATTGCAATAAGCAATGTTGATGAACAATCTTTGGTACATCAACTTTACGTAAGAATTGGCATCAGACCAAATATGCCCATGATATTCCACTAAACCGGGGTCGCCCCAGGCATTTAAACATTCATCAGTGGTGATTTCCTGTGCGCTCCAATATACACGTAAGAAGGAAGTGGTGCCTTCATCCGGTGCAGTGATCTCTGGCAAACCAAATTCTCCACGCTGCCCGGTCAAAGTCAATGAGGCATAAAGCTTGGCCAAAAATTGCTTGTAAGCTGCCGGATCATCGAACACAGAAGCGGAAGTGATGATTTTGGCATCTTTTGGAGTGGTATCCAAATCTTTGGTACAGGAGGCCAGAAAGCCGAAGGTAACCAGGGAAAAAAGGATGTATTTTTGAATTTTTTTCATCGTCTTAATTTTAGAAAGTAGCGTTTAAACCTAATTGGAACATTCTTGATCTTGGGAAGAAGTTATTATCCAATCCTCCCTGAATCTCCGGATCCAGGCCACTGTAATCACTGATCACAAAAGCATTCTGGATGCCGGCACTGATACGGAGTTTCAACTTCTGATTCCCCAGTTTTTTCAGGCTGTAGCCGATGTTGATGTTATCCATCCTGAAGAAGGAGGCATCCTCAATATAAAAATCTGATAAATTGGTTTTCAATGCAGTGCGGAATTGAGTTTTCTCCGCCGCTTTCGTTTGGTTGCCCAAATAACCCAAAGAAGAATAGAAACCTCTATAGGTGCTGTTGGCCGCCACATTGTTGTAGTTATAATTTCCGAGAGATAATCTTCCGGAGAAGGAGAAATCCCATTGGTGATAATCCAGCCTTGAATTGATGCCCATCAGTGCCTTTGGGTTAGGGCTTTTGTGAATGTATAAATCACTGCTGTTGATCACGCCGTCGTTGTTTCTATCTACATACGCATCTTCAATGGGCTTACCATCGGTGTCATAAATCTGTTGAAAGGTGTAGAAAGAATTAATAGGAGAACCTACTTTCTGAGCTTGAATTTGCCCGGAAGTGGTCCCTTGGATAAAGCCGGTGGGGATGATGTAATTTGGATCATCATTTAATGTGAGCTTGGTGATCTTATTCTTATTGAAGCTTAAGTTATAACCCATCTGCCAGTTGAAATCCTTTTTAGAAAGGATGATTCCATTCAAGTTCAACTCGGCGCCCTTATTATCCATACTTCCGATATTGGTTAACACCGTTGGGGAGAAGTTGGTGCCAACCGGAAGGTTCACAATGCTCAGTAAATCATCCGTTTTTCTGGTATAGACTTCTACTGATCCTGTTAAGCGGTTGTTGAACAATCCGAAATCCAAACCCACATTAAGTGTGGTGGTAGATTCCCATTTGATATTGGCATCATAACCGTCCGGGCGCAAGGTGTAGTAATACTGATCACCCAACTGATAGCGTGAAGTTTCATCGCTGATGGTAAATTTCGCCAGGTATGGATAATTGTTCCCACCCGGTAAATCCTGCTGACCAGTGATTCCATAGCCCACACGTAGTTTTAAATCGGAGATGGTTTTATTGTTCTTCAGAAAATTCTCTTCACTCAATTTCCAGGCAAAAGCACCTGCCGGGAAAAGTCCCCAGCGTTTGTTGGAGGCAAAACGGGAAGTGGCATCATCTCTTAAGGTTGCCGTGAAGATGTACTTATTTTGGAGGGTATAATTTGCTCTTCCGAAAAAGGATAGCAAATAATATTCCGTTTCATAATCATTTGCCGGTTGGGGTGAAGTCATCGCTTCATCAGCCGAAAGGCTATGACCCTTTCTATTGAAATGCGACCAGGAATAACCGCCGGTTACATCTAACTTACTGCTGACCGATAAGTCTTTGACGTAGTTGAGGTAAAAATCCAATAGCTGATTCGCTCTATCCTCCGTGTAATTATTTACTCTGCCACCGGCAACCACTGGTGTATATACCCATTGCGTACTGTCCTGAACATTGTTATGGCCGAAAGATTTGGCATAATCGTAACCCAAATTAAGGTTGGCATGTAAATCTTTCAGGAAAGGAAGCTGGTAATCAAACTGAATGTTGCCAATGCTTCTTCTTACCGTTGATTTATTGTTGGTAAGGTCCAGTTGAGCAACCGGGTTAGGTGTTGCCAGGGTTACCGGAGAGCCGTTGATATCTCCGCCGGTGGTCCAGGTGGTATAACCTCTCCAGCGGGTGTTGCCATTGTAAACTGGCTGAGAAGGATCATAAAAAACGGCGTTGGCAATAGCATTTTGCTCTGCAAAATTATTGGTATTGTATAAACCTTTCAGATTAATGTGGACCTTTAAAGCGTCTTTTAAAAAGCTGGGATCTAAACCTGCGGCCAAAGTTGTTCTGGAGAAATTATAGGTTTTTAAAGCTCCGTCGGTATTGTTATAGCCCAAAGAAATGCGATAAGGTGTTTTTGCAGCCGTCCCTGATAAACTTAGGTTATGATCTTGTCCAAATGCGTTTTTGTAGATCTCATCCTGCCAATTGGTGTTTGCTGTTCCCAATAATGCGGTTACTGATGGGTTAGCTCCATAGATTTCATTCACTATCGACCTAAATTCATCACCAGAATAAACATTTACCTGTTTAGGTGTGGTAGCCAAAGAACCTGTGAAACCATAGGCCACTTCGGTTTCTTTTTTGCCTCTTTTGGTGGTAATCAGGAGTACTCCGTTAGAAGCCCTTGCTCCATAAATTGCTGTTGCAGATGCATCTTTCAACACCGTGATATTTTCAATATCATTCGGGTTGATAGTCGTGAGGATATTTGCCGAGCCGCCCATTCCCGTGTTATCTATGGGGACATTGTCTATCACTATCAATGGATCATTACTCGCACTTAAAGATGCACCCCCTCTTACCCTGATGGTGGAAGTGTTTCCCGGCGCACCACTATTTGAGGTAACCACCACACCTGGTATTTTACCCACTATCGCATCCTGAATAGAATTTACAGCTCCTTTATTCAAATCTTTAGCTGTAACCACACTGACGGCTCCTGTGGCATCACTCTTTTTTACGGTTCCATAACCAATTACAGCTACTTCACTTAAGGTCTGTGACGAGGGTGCCATTTTAAAAGTGACCTCTACCTCACCTCTTACCTGAATAGTTTTTGACTGTGTCCCGTATCCCAGAAATGTTACCGTAAGCACCTGTTCTCCGTTTGCCAACCCGGTAATTTTGAAATTTCCGTTGATATCTGTTAAAGTTTTGCTGCTGCTGCCTTTCAAAGTTACGGCTGCTGCTGGCAATGGCTGATCGTTTTCGTCTACCACTTTTCCAGAGACAGATGCATTTTGCGCAAAAGTCTCACTAAAAAAATGAACTGAGATCAGCACCATAACCAGCTTAAAAATCAAGTAGTTTTTTTTCATGAATGGTTTAATTAAATTGGTTTACCGGCCAGCCAACTGTGTGGTATAGCCGTTAATCAAAGGACGTAAACTCTTCAGTTTTTGCCAACCCATATCAGGTTGATATAAAAATTATAAGAGGATATAATTGTTAAGTAATTGTATTACAGTAATTTGTAAAAATTACTGTCAGGCAAAATATAGATGATTTATTGGGAAACTATGGATTATGCGGGGTGAATGCTCATTAACCGATGCTCGAATTCATCGTTGCTGACAATTGATTTCGTTTTTACCCGGTTTTTATAGGCATAAATGGTGTTCAAAGAATAATCAAGAATTCCGGCAATGCGTTCGTTATCGTGAATTCCCATCCTGATCAAAGCAAAAATCCGGAGTTCAGTGTTCATCAGTTCGCCTTTGCCCGGCACCATCTCATCTTCCGGAAGAAAGAGCCTATTAAAATCGTTGATGAAATCCGGAAAGATCCGTAAAAAGATGCTATCAAAAGTATGTAAAAGCTCTTCCCGTTCTTTATCCAGGTGTAAATTCTCCAGAGCATGGATAGCATCATCATAACTCCGGCTTTGCAGCTTCTTCTCCATAGATTTTTTAAACTTTTCCAGCTTTTCCAGGTAACGGGAGTTGATATTAAAGTAATAGCCTATATAATCGTTTTTGATCGTGTTGGCTTCTGCAAGTTTCTGATTTGCCAATTGCAGACTGGCGTTGGCTTTCAGGATCACTTCATCTGCTTTTCTCAGCTTTTTTAATTGTCTGAAGATGATGATGGCGAAAAGAATTACGAAAATCACCAGCAATGTGATGAGCAGTGAATAAATGAGCAGTCGCCTTCTCTGTGCTTCCACCGTGTTGATCTTCTCACCCTCAATAATCGGCAGGATATTGCCCACCTGTATCTCCCGATGCCTTGCCCCATAGAAATTGGCATCATCCATCGCTTGTTTGATGTATTCATAAGAATTCTTCACATCACCCCTCTTATACAGCAAATCAGCAACGTTAAGTAAGGCTGTGGTTTCTTTGGTGGCTGATTTCACATCGGCGATGGCCGATTTGATCAGTAGGTTTAAAGCGGTATCCTGTTCACCTTTCTGAATATAAATGAACGCCATACTGCTTGAATTGATGGCAAACTGGTGCAAATCCATCTTCATTCCCATCAATTTTTGGTACTGATTCAAAGCATGGTCAAAATCGCCATCCCTTAAATATTTTAAAGCACTCAGAAACAAGTAATCGTATGAATTTTTAGAGAGGATGGCCAATGCTTTATTGATATAAATACCTCCAAGCGCATTATATTTAGTCGTCAGTGCAGGGTTGCGATCAAAATCAGACAAATCATAATAGCTACGGGAAGTCAGGGCATAGTATTCAATTTTTGCATTGCCGGCTAATTGGTTGGTGTCTATTTCATTCAGCACATCAAAAGTCTCTTTAAACATCCCGGAAGAGAGCATGCTGAAACCTAACTTCACTTCTGAATAAGCAATTCGGTGCCGGTCATTCGCTTTAACCGCTTCCTCATGCATCAGCCTGGCATAGTTAAAAGCTGAATCATAATTGAAGGCTTTATATTCTTCGTATAAATCAAGATAGGCCTGGTAATGTGCATAGCCGCCTTTTACCTCTTTCAACTTTTTTTTCAGGGAATTGATTTTCTCCAATTTAAGTTGGATATAATGCTGTTCGTTTTTTAAGACCTGGTTCAGCTGTGCTAAAAGGCTATCAGTTTTAGGCGCTGCCTTAATTGCTGCAACCGGGCTTATTAAAAGCAGCAGTAGAACATATTTATAATTGATTTGAAACATTTAAATGCTTACACTGGTAACGAATTTATATTCGGAATTTTAAAGATGAGATTAAAACTAAAATATACCTAATTTTTAAATCAATTTTAAAACCTGATTTTCATCATCAGCTTAAAATTTATACTGTTGCGTATTACTTAAAAAGCAGGCTGGCTTAATGGCCGGCCTGCTTTGTTTATCAAGAAAAATTTTATTCTACGATGAGACTTCTGGTGATGTTGACACTATTATTTTTAATATTCACCAAATACGTCCCGGAATGAAGCGGATGATCAACCACGCCGGATGAAGATAATTTTGTTTCAAAAATTTTCTTTCCGGTCAGGTCAAACACTTGAATCAGGGCGGGCTCATCTGGTTTAGTGCCTTTCAGGCTCACGTTAAAACGGCCATCTGATGAAGGATTGGGATAAATAGTGATTTCGTTTTTAGTATTGGTTTCATCAAAATAAAGTTTCAGATCTCCGTGTTTATCAAAATCTGCAGCCAATCCATTTATAACCACAGGATTCACGAATTGCCACATGGCACTATACCATCCGGATTGTGCACCATTATATTGTGCGTAGCCTGTCAAACCTTCTATGTTCACCATCTCAGCGGTTTGCCACCTGTTCTGGATATAATTCCAGCCATCACCAGTGGCAGGTAAAGACCACTGCGCACTCCACCAGGTCACGTCGCCTGTGCTACACTCCACAGAACCATTTTGATGCTCTACATGCATGATATTGCCTGTCGCTCTGTTTTTTAGAACAAAATAACCACTGCCGGCATCAACCTTAGCCCATTGATAGCTGCTCCCAGTGGCGTTTGTTCCGTATTTTACCTGTCCATTTCCGGCATCATAAAGAAATGTGTTTGCCTGCCACCTGTTTTTGATCTGATAATAAGTAGTATTCCCGCTGGTTCCCGGAACGGTGATGGTGCAGGTAGCAGTTTTATTTCCATCCTGTGTGGTTACCGTGATGAGGGCAGTCCCAGCTGAAACAGCATTCACCAAACCGGAAGAATTAACGGTTGCCACACCCGTGTTATTGGAACTCCAGCTTACTGCCTTATTCGTTGCATTGGCAGGAGCAACAGTTGCGGTAAGCTGTTGTGTGGTGCCTGTATTTACCGTTGCAGATGATGGACTCACTGTCACTCCTGTAACCTGGACCGGAGCTCCGGGATTGCTGTCATACCAGGTATTGTTTAAGTACCAGCCATTTTTATCCCTGTTCAGATCAGCTGTTTGATTGGAGCTGTCATTAAAAATTAAATTAGTGGAAGTTATGTTAGTGAAAGTGTAGCTGTACCAGCCTCCTCCTGAATTGGTCATCAGCACACCGGGCCAGGAACCATCGGCCAGCACGCCCGAAGGTTGCGCCGCCCACCAATAAATCTGGATTCCTGAGCCCCAGCTGGAAGGCTTATAGAAATTAACGGTAAATGTGCTTGCAGGTGTGATGCTGATGGCTGAAGTTGCCGTTTTATTCCCATCAACCGTTTTAACGGTAATGGTAGCACTACCTGCTGCCACGCCGGTCACTAAACCTGTTGAGCTTACCGTTGCTACGGCTGTATTGCCGGAGGTCCAGGTAACGGACTGGTTTGTTGCATTGGCAGGTGTGATTGTAGCGGTAAGTTGTTGTGTGGTACCCGCTTTAAAACTTGCACTGGTTGGCGAAACACTCACGCCCGTCACTGCAACTACCGGGACATTGGCATTGGTTAAAACAATATATTGATAGGCTCCCAAGGTCTGTGTTGCACCCGAGGTTAACGTTACGGAAGCATTGGAGTAAGCATCTATATAAGAACCAGCCATCGCTGATGGAATTACGAAGGTTTTACTGCTGTTTCTCAGATTCGTCATTACCACTACTTTATCAGCTCCTGATATTTTTGTGAAAGCACAAACATCATTGTTAGAATAATTGGTCATGGTGCCACGCCTGATGGCTTCGCTGGCCGTTCTGAAATTTAGGATCTTGGCAAAATCTGCGGCAGCACCGGGATTGGCATTCCAGTTGATTTTTGTGGTTTGGTAGGGCCATGGAATGGTGCTATTGAAATCAACTTCTTGTCCACTGGTCAAAAAGGGAACGCCTTTCATATAGGCACAAACTAAAAAATTAGCCACCACACCGTCATGATTCTGAAAAAGGTTTAAGGCAGTTGTTTCTGTTTCGGTATCGTGGTTGGCCGTGTATCTGGCTACCTGTTGATTACTATTTGCGTAGGTATATTCAACATTTGTTGTGGTTTGAATAGCCGAGACCGGAGCTCCACCGGCAATTTGTTTAATAGCGTCATAATACCATTTATCGCCAAAATTCATATCGAAACCGGTTTGAAAATTCTGCAAGCGGTCACCTTCGGCAAGCATGAGTAGTTTATGGGAGGTAATGCTCCTGAGGTTATTGATGGTGTTGGTCCAAAAATCAAGCGGAGGGTTATTTGCGAAATCACACCTATAACCGTCAATGTTAGCAGCAAAAATCCAATATCGCATCGCATCCACCATTGCAGCCCTCATAGCTGTGTTGTTAAAATCTAAGGCTGCAATGTCATTAAAGTTGGCCAATTGTTGAATCACACCACCATTTCTGATATACCAATCCGGGTGCTGTGTGATCCAGGGATGATCCCAAGAAGTCCCGTTCACTGCAAAATCAAGCATTACGGCCATACCTCTGCTATGGGCACCATCCACCAGTTGGCGTAAATCAGAAAGCGAGCCATATTCACTGGCCACGGCTTTAAAATCTTTGATACAGTAGGGAGAAGCGGTGCTGCGGGAATCCGTGCCATGTGGGTAAATGGGCATCAGATAAACCACGTTTGTTCCCAATGCTTTGATATTGTCTAACCTTGCAATAATACCTTGCAAATTTCCTGCTGCACTGTATGGTCTAATGTGCACTTGGTACATATTGACGTCACGGGTGTCTGGTACTCCGTTAAACGGCGTCCCATATTGGGGTGGATCTTGTGCAAAGGATGGATTACTGAAAGCCAAAAGAAAAAAAATCCCGGTTAAGTAAAATAACAGTTTAACCATCTGCTGTTTGAAAATTAGTAAAGTTTCATTTTCCATGATCTTCGATTTTAAATTGGTTATTTATAATTTAATTGGTTTTAAATGGAATAAATTCTCGTGGTAAAGAATTTTACCACGAATAAAATGATGCTGAAAAACAGCAGGTTTAGCTAAAATTCTTTAAAAACTTTTTTGAAACACTTAAAATTGGTTGATGCTAATTACTGAAAAGCTGAAAGGAAAAACAATCTGGAGAGCAGCCAATATAAAAATAAATTCCAGATTTAAAATTTAAGTATCTGAAAATCAGATATATATTTGTAGGTTAGTTAACCGTTATATTAATTTTATTTAAAAAAATGGCAAAATATTTGGTTTGCCAGCAATTACATTTGAGCGTCTTGGTATGCTTTAAGAATTTGGTTTAGCTAAATTGCTTGGTATCAAAAACTATATCCAAATAAAAAAGAATGGCGTGCAAAAAAAACGGGGATAAAAATCCTTTTCAGAATTTTATCCCCGTTAAGTGGAAAATATAAAGACCATAAATCATTGATCACTCCACGGTAAAACCTTTCTTGAGATTAGCGATACGAATCTCAAAATCTCCTGCCTCTACTACCCTTTTGCTTTCTGCGTTGATAAAAGATAACTCTGCTTTGGTGATTTTAAATTCAACTGTTTTCGTTTTACCTGGTTTCAGATTGATTTTTTCAAATCCTCCCAGTCCTTTTTACATCGGGTGTGATGGAGGCATATAAGTCGCTCAAATACAATTCAACTGTTTCCTTTCCTTCTTTGCCACCTATATTGGTCACTTCCACAGAAACATTTAGCATGTCATTCTCTGAGATTTTATCGGCATCCGGGCATCTTTCTAAGTTTATCCTTCTAAAGATATTATAGCAGGCACCTATAATGGCTTGATCATATCGCTCCCTGAGGAGTTCAAAAAAATAATGAGCTTATTGAACGATGCAGAACGAGCGGATGCTGATTGGGAACAATTCGCCGTTCATTTTGATCATGTGCATTCCAATTTTCTCACTAAATTAAAAGAGCGTATCCCAAATTTAAGTGCCAATGATCTAAAACTTTGTGCCTATTTAAAAATGAACCTGTCTTCTAAGGAGATCGCTCAATTAATGAGCATCACTTTAAGAGCTGTGGAGGTTAGTCGATATCGTTTAAGAAAAAAACTGGAGGTCTCTTCAGATACCAATTTATTTGATTATTTAATTGAAATCACTTCCTGATTAATTGGAAGAGGCAATTTCTGAATAATACCACTTGTCCATCACGCTTTGACGTTCTTTTGGAGAGAGCTTGGCAAATTCCGGATTTCTCTTCAAAAAGGTTTTTAAACTCTCCATTTGGTTATACCAAAGTTCGGCGTACTCACCACCGTTTTTCATTCCATACTTTGTTAAAAACTCAGCATAAGTTTTATCATTTTTCAGGATTTTATCTTCATGAGCCTGAATTTCGGCCACAGCTTCTTTAGATGAAGGAAGTTTAAAATCGAATTTTTTGTTGTTGAATTCTTTTTTGGCTTTCATGTATTCCATGAAATCTTTATCCTGATCTGCGTAGTAGTAGTAATATTTCAAGTCCTTCTCCACTTTTTGGGCAAAAGTGCTCAGACTTATAAGAACAAATAATAAAGTGAATAGCTTTTTCATTTTGATTTGTTTAAATATTAAACAAAACTATCCATTATCATTTTTTAGTTGAGTGAAAAGTTCTTCACATTGTGTGTGAATCATCTGAAAAACAGGCTCAAAAAGTGTGTCTTCATAATACGGGTCAGGTACTTTTCCATCTTTGATGAGTAATTTAACTTTGGCTCTTTCCTCTTCATTTCTGGTCAATAAAATCACATCTGCATAATTACTTTCATCCATCACAAAGATAAAATCAAACTCTTCGAAATCCGACACCTGAAATTGTCGGGCTCTTTGCGAGGAGATATCCACTCCATGTCTTTTTGCAACTGCAATAGAGCGATGATCGGGTTTTTGCCCAACATGCCAACTGCCTGTACCCGCAGAATCAACTTCCCAATCCAAACCGTCCTCCTCCACTAAATGCTGCATAATTCCATGAGCCAAAGGAGAACGACAGATATTACCTAAGCAAACCATTAGAATTTTCATGGCTATATTTTAATTTTCACAAACCAATTTCTTTTTCAAATCGAGCTGGTGATACAAACTGGTTTTTAAGCTTCTTAATAATATTTGTTCACCCTGTTTTTGCATGATGAAATCTTCTTGGTAAATGCCATTTCTATAACAGGAGTTTTGTGTTTTATATTTGTAGGCTTCATCTACATAACTGCCCTCCAATTTCAAGGTATCTTTTACCACGGTATAATATCCTTTAGCAAACTCTTGCCATGAATTCTTATCATAACATGCACCGCCGTTTAAATTCACTTTAGAGAATGTTTTGATGTTGAGATAAAAAGAATCGCACTTGAAGGTGAAATAGTTTTGTTCGTAAGAAACCAACTGAGCTTTATTCTCCACTGAATCCTCCGCCCACTCTCCCTGTAAAAATGAATCTCCTTTGGATTGTTCAGTTTTATTAAAACTGCATGAAAAAAGAAAAATTAATGAAATGAAAAGAAATAGATACTTCATAAATGAGTGAATCAGAAAATTAAGCCAGTAAAACTTCTGCTGGTATTCCAAGTTTTTGATGAAGAACTTTAGCAATACGTAAAGTAAGTGGCTTTCTTCTACTCAATAATGCTGATACATAGCCTTTACTGCCTATCCAATCCACCAAGTCCTTATTCATTAAGCCTTTCTCCTGCATTTTAAGTTTTACTATTTCAATGGGGTCCGGAGAAGGGATGGGATAATTCATTTCCTCGAATTGCTTAATCAGTAATAAAGCAATCTGCAGTTTTTCGCCGATTTCTGTCTCTTTATCCACTTTTAAATCAAATTGCTCATCCACCCAATCCAATAGTGCTTCGTACTCTTTATCAGTCTTAATAATTTTTAACTCCATCTCCTATAATTTAAATTTAACCGTGGCTACATCAATTTTGTCATATTCAGAATGATTGCCAAACCATTTTATCTGAATGGTTTTATAAACAAATACAATACGTATCACTAACCGAAATTGATTACCCATAATGTTGATGACCACTCTATCATCTCCTACTAAACTGGCATTGGGATAAACATTCTTTAATTCTTGAAAATTCCCAAACTCACTTCTAAGAAACTCATAATACCATTCAAACAAAGCATTTTTCGCTTTCGGGTATTTGTTACAATAGGCTAAAAGCGTCTTTCTATTGATGATATTGAACATGGTTTACCATTAGAGAACAAATATAAAAGTTTTCTATTAGAAAACAATTGTATATTCTACTTTAAAGAACCCACCATATCCTCTGGTTTAACCCATTCCGCGAATTGTTCAGAAGTGAGTAAGCCCAATTCAACAGCAGCTTCACGTAAGGTTTTGTTCTCCTTATGGGCTTTTTTCGCAATTTTAGCTGCATTTTCATATCCAATATGTGGATTTAAGGCCGTCACCAACATCAAAGAATTCTCTAAATGTTTTTGAATCTCTGGTAAATTCGGCAAAATTCCAACTGCACAATTATTAGTGAAAGAAACGCAGGCATCACCAATTAAACGGGCAGATTGCAGCACATTTGCAGCGATGACAGGTTTAAAAACATTCAATTCGAAATGTCCATTTGAACCAGCAACAGAAACGGTGACATCATTCCCCATCACCTGAGCGCAAACCATGGTTAATGCTTCTGGCTGAGTAGGGTTCACTTTGCCCGGCATAATGGAAGAACCTGGTTCGTTATCCGGAATGATGATTTCACCAATTCCACAACGCGGACCAGAACTCAACATCCTGATATCATTCGCAATCTTCATTAAAGAAACCGCTGATCTTTTCAACGCTCCTGATAATTCCACCATAGCATCATGAGCAGCCAAAGCCTCGAATTTATTTGGTGCTGTGATGAAAGGCAAACCCGTTAATTCTGCAATGTATTTGGCCACTAAGACATCATAACCTTTTGGAGTATTTAAGCCGGTTCCAACTGCAGTTCCGCCTAATGCCAGTTCTTTAACAGCCTCCAAAGCATTATTCACGGTTTTGATAGAGTTGGTTAATTGTTGTGCATAACCGGAGAATTCCTGGCCTAGAGTAAGCGGTGTTGCATCCATAAAATGGGTACGGCCAGTTTTCACTATTTCATTGAATTCTTCAGCTTTTTTAGAAAGCGTATCTCTCAATAAAGTCAATCCCGGTAAGGTGATCTCCACCACTTGTTTATAAGATGCAATGTGCATCGCAGTAGGGAAAGTATCATTAGAAGATTGTGATTTATTCACATCATCATTCGGGTGAAGGATTTTTTTATCATCAGCTAAAGACCCACCGTTCATCACATGAGCTTTGTTCGCAATCACTTCATTGGCATTCATGTTAGATTGCGTTCCCGAACCTGTTTGCCAAATCACCAACGGAAACTGATCGTCCATCACACCTTTTAAAATCTCATCACAAGCTTTAGCAATCAAATCCCTTTTATCGGCTGTTAAGACACCCAAATCGCAATTTGCTAAAGCTGCCGCTTTCTTTAAATAAGCGAAAGCATGGATGATTTCCTTTGGCATAGAAGCTTCAGGACCAATTTTAAAATTATTTCTTGAGCGCTCGGTTTGTGCTCCCCAGTATTTATCTGCAGGAACTTTTACCTCGCCCATGGTGTCATGTTCTATTCTGTACTCCATTATTTTAATTTTATTTGCCGCAAAATTAAGATTTTTGTGGTTATGTATATCAACTCATACCTTTCATTAATGTTTAAAACTCCTTTTGTTTTTATGAGGAGATAATTTCTAATTTCAGCCCTCGTTTAGATTCCAAAAATATATTAATGATCAGATACCGTACGCTTCTCTCTCTTTTTATAGCATCCATCTTGTTAGCCGCCGCCTGTTCGTCAGACATATCAAAACAAAAAACTTCAGAAAAAGCTGCCCCCGACCCAAAAAGAGATAGCCTCTTATTGGTGTATGATCCGGCGAAAGCCAATAAAAAACTCGATGACTATTTTAACGAGGTTCATAAAAAAAGGAATTTCAACGGCAACGTTCTTATAGCAAAAAACGGGAAAATCATTTATGAGAAAGCTTTTGGATGGGCCGATTATTTGCACCGTGATTCCTTAAATATCAACTCCCAATTTCAGCTGGCTTCCATCTCTAAAACTTTTACCGCCACCGCTGTTTTAAAATTGATGGAGGAAGGTAAGCTTACCCTCGACCAAACCATGGATCATTTTTACCCTGATTTCCCTTATAAAGGGATCACGGTGAAAATGCTGCTCAGCCATCGCAGTGGCTTAACCAATTATGTTTATTTTACTGATGGGATTTGGAAAGAGAAGTATAAAGGTATGACCAACAAGGATGTGTTGCGTATGTTTGCCGAGAAAAAACCTGCGCCGTATTTTCAGCCTGACAAAATTTACCATTACAACAACACCAATTACATGTTGCTGGCTTCGGTGGTGGAAAAAGTCACAGGTCAGCCTTTTGAAGTTTACATGATGGAGCATATTTTTAAACCACTCGGTTTAAAGCACACCGCCATTTACAGCACTGCCAAATATGATAAAATCCCGGTGGATGTGGTGGGCCATGACCGGGTTTGGAGGCGTTCTGTAAGACAAGATTTTTTAGATGGACCAGTGGGTGATAAAGGGGTTTATTCCACCGTTGGTGATCTTTATTTATTCGACCAAGCACTACGGGATAACCTTATTCTAAAACGCAGCACTTTAGATTCGGCTTACGTGCCACGCAGCAAATTCAAAAACGAATATTTCAACTACGGCTATGGCTGGCATTTATACATCAACCCTGATAAAAATGAAAAAGTGGTTTATCATCCGGGTTGGTGGCATGGTTTCAGACATATTTATTTAAGAGACACCAAAAGAAACATCACTATCGTCATTCTGAGTAACCTGGTGAACGGAAGCATTAACCAAATAGACGAAGTTTATAAAATTGTAGGTATGCCAGTGGTGCGGCGTGGCGTCACTGATGATGAATAATAAACTCCACATTTAATTTTTTGAAAAGCAAGAATGTTGCATCTATTTGCCCCTCATCCTCGGTCTGTGTCCTCACAGACCGAAACTCAAATCCAAGATGTTTTTGTAAGGATATAGAAATGGTGGTTAAAAATCCTAATCTCATTTTTTGAAAAGCAAGACCTGTGCAACTATCTGCCGACAGTCTTGCTTTTCGCTCATACTGCGCCAAGCCTTAACCGCGAGGCCGGTATCCGCTGCAATCAAGTTTAGAGATGTGAAATTTTACTGCTATCTTTCTTTTAAAATTCATAGAGATGGCAAAAAATAAAACCACCGAAACCATTAGCAGCGTTAGCGAATTCATAAATTCTGTTAGCGATGAGCAAAAAAGAGCCGACAGTTTCAAAATCATTGAATTGATGAAAGAACAATCCGGCTATGAACCTAAAATGTGGGGAGCAGCAATTGTTGGGTTTGGCAGCTATCATTACAAATGCGAATCAAGAGTTGAAAACACAGGGTTAAACATTCAAAATAACAGCTGATTGTTAGTAAAAACAACAATATAAATTTGAATAAAGCACTGAAAATCAGTATCTTAAAGAAGATTACCACATCGAACTTTAAGAATGATCCCCAAGGCAAAAGCCCTCAAATTAATCGCTATACACCTGTATATATGCCAGTTACATGACAATGAACTTAAACACTTATCTCAAAGATACAGCAATAATGATCAACCCGAGTTTACTGACCAGGAAATTATGGCCATTTACATTTATGCAATGCAACAGGAACAACGGTTCCGTATTTCACAAATCCATGCCTTTGCCAATGGTTACCTGCGTTCCTGGTTTCCTGCCCTGCCTTCATACCAGGCCTTCAACAATCGCTTAAACCGATTAAGTGAACCTTTAAAGGCACTAACTGTCCATCTCATTACAGATTTAAAACCACAGGACTGTTCACAAAACACCAGCCTGTTGGATTCTATGCCCATTATTACCTGTTCGGGCAAACGTGCCGGAAAAGTAGCCCTAAATTACTGACAAGGGCTACTGCTCTACGAAATCCTTGTATTACTACGGGTTGAAATTGCATGTGCTTGCTTTTCAGCGCCCCAAACAGGTACCTTTTCCTGAACATATTGTACTCTCAACAGCTTCTGAAAATGATCTGACTGTATTTAAACACAACTGGGGTGAAATAACAGACCGTGATTTCTACGGCGATAAGGTATATCATCATACCGACTATTTTGAAGAACTGGCCTTAAACAACAGATCATCCATGTTTACTCCGGTTAAAGGGGTTAAAGGCATGCCAGAGATAAGCCAAATGCAGAACAAGGCCGCTGATGATTTATACTCTACAGCAGTTTCTAAGGTCAGGCAACCTATTGAATCGCTTTTCAATTGGCTTATTGAGAAAACAGATATTCAAAGAGCATCAAGGGTAAGGTCTGCTAAAGGATTGCTTGTGCATGTATTTGGCAGAATGGCCGCTGCTTTCTTTTATCTAATATTTAACTCTTGATTCGCATAACAAATACGAAAGTGGTCACGAAGGTGATGCACCCTTAATTGGTTTCTCTCCACGAGCCAATGCCATCAGTTTATAATATATGGCAGCAAATGCCCCAGAAAAAGAGGAGATTCTCAAAAGACTTGGAAAACATAAAACCGGCAAAGGCTGCACTTATATTAAAAAACTGAGTGATGTGGATATAGAAGTGTTTAAAGATTTCATCACTGCTTCAGTGAATCATATGAAAATAAACACCAATTAGTTGATCATATCAGCTAATTTCAATAAAAATTAGGGTGAACGTTTAAGGTTACGGTATATCAATGTACGCGTTAATGATTAAAAGCTTTCCATTGGATAAAAAGGAGTTTAAACTGCTGTTTGACACTTATTTTGACGCGATAAAAAATTATGTTTTTTATCGGGTTGGCGATATAGACATTGCCACAGATATTGCTCAGGATATTTTTACCAGAATTTGGGAAAAGCAAATGAATTTGGACAGGAACAATGCCAAATACCTGCTTTATAAAATAGCGAGGGATATGGTAGTGAGCAAATACAGAAGGTTAGAGGTGGAGAACAAGTACACAAAACGCATGCAATTTGAAATGACAGAATTGGTCACTGATGATGATTTTGACTACAAACAATTGAAACTAAAGTACGAGAATGCTTTAACAAAACTGCCCGAAAAACAACGGACAGTATTTTTAATGAGCAGAATGGAAGAGTTAAAATATGCAGAGATTGCAGAAAGATTAGCTATCAGTATTAAAACTGTGGAAAAAAGAATGTCTAATGCATTGCTTTATTTAAGAAAGGTTTTAGCAGTATGAAACACATTGACGAGACAAAAAAACAGCAGGGCATAAAGAAAGATCCGGTTGATCTGGTGGATATATTAAAACCCGTGGAAGCGAAAAAAAGCAAAGACCAGGTATGGGCTGATTTAGAGAAAATGATGGAACAGCCTATTCAAAAAGAGGCTAAAATTAAAAAGCTTGATTTTAGTGTTTGGAGAATTGCTGCGAGTATACTATTACTACTTTCTTTCACGGCTTTAGGGATGAGATTTTACTTCAAAGAGGTAAACTGCCCGCCCGGAGAACAAAAAAACGCAACATTGCCCGATGGCTCAACGGTACAATTGAATGCAAAATCCGTTATATCTTTTCATCCACTTTGGTGGCGCATGAAACGTGAAGTTGATTTAAGAGGCGAAGCATTTTTTAAAGTTAAAAAAGGAGAGAAATTCACAGTGGTTTCTAAAAACGGGGAGACTTCTGTAATGGGTACCAGTTTCAATATCTTCGCCAGGGATGAAGATTATGAAGTGACGTGTCTTACCGGAAGAGTTCGGGTTTCATCAAACAAAACCAGGGATGAAATCATCATCACACCCAATCAAATGGCAACATTAAATAGTTCAGGAAAATTAGATGCAAATTTAGATGTGAATGCTAAATTAGCCCTCGGCTGGACTAAAGGTCAGTTTATTTTTACTCAAATCCCTTTGCGTAAAGTACTTTCAGAAATCTCTTTACGTTATGGTGTTGCCATCAAAAACACGGCTGGTTTAAATCAGTTGTACACCGGGAGTTTTATAAAAGAGAGAGAAATTGAACCGGTATTAGACCTTGTTTGTAAACCGTTTGACGTTGAGTACAAAAAAACCTCCTCAGGAGAATTTACCATCCAAACACCCTAAAACAAAGCTTTTTTTCTTTGTAATACTATCGTTATTTGCTGTTAACAACGTTTTTGCACAACAAACTGTGGTAGTTAAAGCAAAAAACATCTCTTTAAATAAAGTGATGACCAACCTGCGTGATCAATATGATGTAAAGCTTTCGTTTAACGATGACAAGCTTTCTCAATATTATTTGGATGTTGATAAAAGTTTCAGTTCTGTTGATGAGGCTTTGCATTTTCTGCTCAAAGACCTGCCCCTCCATCTGGAAAAAACTAATGGTGTTTTCATCATTAGTTCTCAAAAGGCGAACTCCAATAAAAAATATTTATTGGCTGGCCATATAGTGGATGGCTCCGATTTAGAATCACTTCCATATACAAGCATTATCGTGAATGGCTATCCGCTCACTACTGATCAGAAAGGAAATTTCTCTTATCTAGCTCAAGGTGACAGCACTTTTAATTTCGAGGCTTCCTATTTAGGTTATTATAAACTCGACACCAATGTTTCAGCAAACACAAATCTGGAAGTAAAACTCTATCAAAGCACCATTCTAATTAAAGAAGTGGTGCTCACTTCAAGAAGTGAAGAAAAAGCTATGGTTGCAAATTCGGCAGCCGGAGACTTAAAGTTAAATCATACAGTCGGGCAAGATTTACCAGGCAGCAGCGATAATTCTGTTTATAACACTTTACGTTTACAACCGGGAATTTTGGCCGCTGGCGAAAAAACTAACGATTTGATTGTCTGGGGTAGCTATCGCGGACAAACCAAAGTGTCTTTTGATGGCTTTACCATTTTCGGACTCAAAAATTTTAATGATGATATTGGCGCCATCAACCCTTTAATGGCAAAGGACGTCACTGTAAAAAAGGGGGGTTACGGGGTCGATCAGGGTGACCGAGTGGGCGGCGTGGTAAATATCACCGGCGTGGAGGGCAGTACACGCTCTCCTTCAGTTAAAATAAGTTTAAATAATCTCACATTGAATGCAATTGCAAGCACTCCTTTGTTTAAAAACACCACTTTAGTGCTTGCCGGGCGGCAAACTTATTATAATTTATACGATAGTTTTAATTTTAATGCCTCACAAAACAACCGGAACGGAGCGAAAAACATGGTTGACTTAACGGTTAAACCTGATTATACTTTTAAAGACCTCAACCTGAAATTCTCTGGAAGGTCATTGAAAGGAGATGACTTTTATTTGAGCCTTTTCTCAGGATCTGATAAGCTGAAATCTTCCTATCTCACACAACAAGACAAACTTCAGATCAACGGTTCAAACGATGAGCATAACAACCAATTTGGTGGGGCGGCATTTTACAGTAAGAAATGGAAAAATGGTAGCATCAGCAATGTGACGGTTGCCTCCTCAGGGTTAAAAAATGATGATTTTGACAACATCCAAATCAATCAAATTGCTGACGGAAAGTCTTATAATAATATCTCAGCTCTCACCACTAACAAAATTAGCGAGAACAGTGTGAAATTTGCCCATAAACTTGCAGCAACAAAAAAAAATAATTTATCATTAGGAGCAGGTTTTATTGATAACCAAACAAACTTAAATAAAGATTCAGCCAATGTGAATGAGATTAATGAAGAACGATATAGCGACAGGCTTTTCTCTTACTTGGAAGATGCTTATTTCATCACTCCCAACTTTAAAATCACTCCAGGCTTCAGAGCCGATTTCGACCTGAATCTTCAAAAATTATTCTTTCAACCCAGATTATCAGCCTCTTATAATTTCACAGATGCGTTTAACATCACGACTTCCTGGGGTTTATATCATCAATTCATAGCTTATAACGGCGTGAAGAATGATGAGGGCGATTTTCAATATCAATGGACAGTGAGTGACGGAAAAGAGATTCCGGTTTACAGTGCCCAACATTGGGTTTTAGGCACCTCTTACGAGCATAATAGATTCACTTTTAATATTGATGCCTATTATAAAACAACTACAGGCATCACCAGATTCATTGACAGCAGGCAAGGCCGATATCCGATACAGGGAGATGGCAGATCCTTTGGCATCGATTTTTTAGTGAAGAAGGAATACCAGAATGTTTTGGGTTGGGTCTCCTATTCTTTAAGCAGCACTCAAGAGCGGTTCAATGCTAAGAAAGGTTTTATCAGCAGCTATCAAAGAGCTCCTCAAGATCAACGGCATGAAATCAAATTTGCCGGATTATTGAAACTTTCACCTTTTTATTTTTCCGCCAATTATGTATATGGTTCCGGTTTTCCCAATATGAAACCGATGAACGAGCGGCAAGAGGATCAGCTGGTCTACAATCGTTTCGACACTGCTATCACTTATAAATTCTCCGCAAAGAAATATCGTCTCGAAGCCGGCGCATCTATATTGAATTTATTCAACACCCAAAACATCAAAGCCGAGAATTTGGAGAGAATTCCAACTCAACAATCCAACACAGTGAACATTTATTCACAGACAGTTCCTTTTACCCCCACTATCTTTCTCAGTTTTTCTCTGTAACAAAAAAACTTCATTTTTTCTTAGGGTGGTTCATACGCTCTTCGGTATTGATCTAAACAATGATATTGTTACGTTAATCTTTTATTCAAAAAAAATGAAAAAAATAACTCAACTCCTTACCCCAGTGATTTTAATCACACTTACCATCGGATTCTTCTCCTGCAAAAAAGGTTCAGATCTAAACACCGATAATTATTTGTTGGGTAGTCAATTAGGTGCTGTTGCAATCGCATCCACAAATTCAGTTTCCGGTATGGCAACCACCTCCGGTGCCGATTCAGTTTACGCCATGAATGCCTGTCATAAAGACCATTCAAGAACGTCTGTAGCTGCAGCATCTTTGCCTGCAGGCATAACCACTTATTTAACCACAAACTATAGTGGATACACTTTTATCAAAGCTTTCAGCACCACGCTTATCAGTACTGGTACGGTTGATGGATATGTAGTTGGGGTGATGTTCAATGGTAAACCCGTGGCATTAAAGTTTGATGCGAATGGCAATTTTGTAAATGTATTAGAATTGAGAGAAGGCAGGGATATGGAAAAACCGGGTGGGCACCACGATGGAGGTTGCTTTGACAACCGGGATGGGAAACAAAGAGACAGTTTGGCACTTACCGCTTTATCCACTGTTATAAAACAATATTTTACCGCTAATTACAGTCAGGATACTTTAAAAGGTGCCTGGACAAATAAAGATGGAAGTATCATCGTCATCAGTAAAAACATGAAATTTTATGCCACTGCTTTTAAAGCTGACGGCACCTTTATCAAAAGAGAAGAATTACCAGCGAGATCAGGTAAAGACAAGGAGGTGGCACAAGCGGCATTACCAGCCTCTACTTTAGCATATTTGAACACCACTTATCCAAATTATGTATTTAAAAAGGCTTTTGCAGATGTTGATAACGGGGCTTTGAAAGGTTATTTAGTGATTATTGATGCCAATCTCACCAAGTATGCGGTACAGTTTGATGCCTCTGGAAACTTTGTAGCTGTAAAGATAATCAGGTAATTTCCTTTGATTGATTTGATTTAACGAAAAAGGGACCTTCTGATGATGAAGCTCCCTTTTCTTATTTCATTTTTAAATGATTCTATTTATTCGGTCTTTTGAAGGCATAAGCTACTCTAAATGCCACCATTCCATTGCTTGAGTTGGCGTATTTAGCGTTGTCATATTCGAATCCTTCATATCTCAAAGCAAAATCCCATTTGTTATTGGCATAACCTAAACTTGGAGCGTAAACAAACGGATTACCATAATTTTTCTTGGTGGAAAAAGCAACCCCCACCTCAGGTTGTACATAAAAGGTGTTTCCAAAGAAGAATTTGGCACCCGCCTTTAAGGGAATTAAATCAGCACTTAATTGAACACCATTCACTTTTTCTTTACCAATGAAACCGTAATAACCTGTAGTTAAAGTTAAAGATGTTCTTTCTCCTAAATCATGTTGTAACCTCAAATCAGGGGCGATAACCAGGTCTCCCATGTAAGATTTCGTAGGAACACCAACTCCCAATGCAACACCTAGCCTCGTTCTGTGGCCGTTATCTACCGTTTGTGCAAATGCACCAGTTAAATTTATCAAGGTTATTGCAGCTGCTGCAACCATCCCTTTTACGTAATTTTTTTTCATTTCCATTTTATTTATGTCGGTAAAGACAACTGTCGTGCCAATAATTAACAACACTGTTCCTCACACGTCTCAATCAGGTGCTAAAATTTCAATTGTTTTGGTTTTAAACTAAAAAGCCCACACCTTTGTTAAAGATAAAATCCAAAAATTATGTTCGATAAAATATTTGAAGCACAACAGAAAGCAGAAGAAGTTAAAAAAAGACTAGACGACATCATCCTGAGTGCCGAGGTGGAGGATGGAGCAATAAAAGTCACAGCAACAGCCAATAAGAATATAAGATCAATTGAAATTGATGAAAATTTTATAAAGGAAAATGGTAAAGAAGGTGTGGAGGACATGCTGGTGGTGGCCATCAATAAGGTGCTGGAACAGGCGGAGAATGTGTCTCAATCTGAAATGGCTGCTGTTACTCAACAGATGCTAGGTGGAATGGGAGGTTTAGGAAATCTTTTTGGCAAACAATAGTTTTTGAACCCATCCGGTTTATCATGCTGAATTTCTGCGCAGGCAGGCAAGTATTTCGGCATTCCGCTATCAAGGTTCAAAATCAGATTTTAAAAAAATACCCTGCGATTTTGGCGACCATCATCTCTTATCTGCCATTGCGAAAACTTTTTGCATCAATTCTGTTGTTCTGAATGCGCTGTTGTCCCTTATTTTCAACTCTTCCGCAGCAATTTCAGTAAATAAGCCATCTATGG
This sequence comes from Pelobium sp., assembly GCA_965218985.1. GTDB lineage: Bacteria > Bacteroidota > Bacteroidia > Sphingobacteriales > Sphingobacteriaceae > Pseudopedobacter. The sequence continues at coordinate 1,735,251 of CBDCMP010000007.1, read as the reverse complement.
CTTTTTGAGTCACATAAGATTTTAAATCCGTATTGATTTTAGAAGCGAATGGTACCTTATTGTATTGCTCGGCCATTGCTGTATAATATTTGGTGGCACCAACCTTATCGATACTCTTTTGCACTACAGGTTCAAATACCTGAGTTAAGGAATCTGTGGTGTTTTTCTTGAAATATTGTGTGGCTGCATCTTTAGACCCCATCAATATGTTGGTGGCATCCTTCACTGTCATGTTTTTAACCGCTGTGATAAAAATGGGTTTTGCTTCTTTAGCTGCATCTTCAGCCGCCCTGTTGAAACTCAAAATCACATCATCACACAATTTATTGAAGCCCAATTTTCTCAAAGTCGCTTCAGCTTTCAAAGCTTCCGGTGGGAAAAGAATCTTCACTGCATCATTTCCAAAAAAACCATTCTCCTTAGAAAGCAAGTCGGCACTTTTTGTAGCTCCGACCTCTAAAGCTTGCTTTAAAGCAGCGGCTATTTCAGAGGAATGAGCGTTAGAACCGCCACCATTGGCCACAGCTTTCGCTTTATCCAACAGTTTTCCGAATTGTGCGAACGAGCCTGTTGTCACCAGCACTAAGGCAAATATAAATATTAGGATGAATTTCTTTTTTTGCATGTCAATTTTATTTTTTTGAAAGTAAGTCTTTTTTTGATAAAAGCTCAGCGTTTTCGGCTAATTGAATGAACTCAGTCCGGTAACCATTCTCATCTTTTCCTTTTCCGGCCCTTGCCAGAGCAATGGCATTTTCAAATGTAGCTTTTTGTTTAAACTCCGAATCTCTTAAAAGTAGACCTAATTCGGCTACAGCTATAGCAAATTTGAAATCTGCAGAAACGTTCTCAATTTTCTGAGGCCCATCAGTTAAGGAAACGCTCAACTCCTCACTCTTATTTTTATCAGGATTTTTATAGCGCATTTTAACTGTTAACAATTCCGTTGAGTTAGATTTCAATCCCCCTTCCTTCTGGTATTTTAATTCATCAACATTTTTAACAAACTCATCCTCGTAGCCAACCGGAATCACTTCGTATAAAGCAGTGACGGTATGTCCTGATCCCATCTCTCCCGCATCTTTTTGATCATCTTTAAAATCCTCCTTGTTTAACAAGCGATTCTCATATCCCACCAAACGATAGGCGGCCACTTTAGCCGGGTTAAACTCCACCTGCAACTTCACATCCTTGGCCACGGTGAATAAGGTGCCACCAAACTCATTGATCAAAACTTTTTTGGCTTCATTCAAACCGTCAATGTAAGCGTAGTTTCCATTTCCTTTATCGGCTAAAGCCTCCATTTTACTGTCTTTCAAATTTCCGCTTCCAAATCCCAAAACACTTAAAAAAATACCATCTCCTCTATAACCTTCAATCAATCTCTGCATTTCGGCATCACTGCTGGCACCTACGTTGAAATCTCCATCCGTGGCTAAGATCACTCTGTTGTTCCCGCCCTTTATAAAATTCTTTTTTGCTGTTTCATAAGCCAGTTTAATCCCGGCACCGCCAGCTGTAGACCCACCAGCCTCCAACTGATCCAAAGCTTCCTTAATCTTCATTTGCTGATCGCCCGAAGTTGATGGCAAAACCAAACCAGCCGCACCGGCATAAACAACAATGGAGACTTTATCATTGGGTCTTAACTGCTGGGTGAGTAACTTCATGGAAGTCTTCAATAATCCCAATCTGTCCGGTCCTTGCATTGAACCTGATACATCAATCAAGAAAACCAAATTGGAAGCAGGCAGGTTTTTATGATCAATACTTTTGGCTTTTAAACCTATCCTTACCAGACGGTGGTTCTTGTTCCACGGTGCATCCGTCACATCAGTGGTAACACTCACAGGGTCATTATTTTTAGGCTCAGGATAATTATATCTGAAATAATTGATCATTTCTTCAATTCTCACCGCATCTTTTGGAGGCAATTGTCCCCGGTTAATGAAACGCCTGGTATTGCTGTAAGCAGCAGCATCCACGTCAATAGAGAAGGTGGATAAAGGATCCGATTTTGTACTTTTGAATGCATTTTCATTAATGGCGTTATAAGCCTCCGTGTTCCAGTTCATGGCTACAGCATTGGCGTTGCCGTTAAATCCCCTTATTGCCATCCCTGGAACACTTCCTGTCATAGCTGTTTTTTGCTGGATGCCATAACCTATGATCAATACTTCGTTCAGCGTTGTTACAGGATCAAGGTAAACTTTCATCGCTTGACCGACTATTTTAACCTCTTTATCCTCAAATCCCAAAAAACTAAAAACTAAACTGTTCTCTGTCTTAGCTATATTTATTTTAAAGTGCCCATTGGCATCGGTCACTGTTTTTAAATTTTTATTGCTCTTAGCATAAACGCTGACGCCGGATATGGACGTTTTATCTTTTGCGTTATAAACATATCCAGTTACGGTTCGTGTTTCATCTGTTTTAAATGAGATAAATATCATAAAAATGAGCAAGAAGGAGAGGAGATTTTTCATATCATATATCTTTTGATTCTATAGCATGATGCTATTCCTTATCGTATTCCATAAAGAGATCAAATATTTTTTTTAATATTGATTAGATAATGAACTGTATCTTTAAAAATAACCCCCATTTAAATAAAGACGAACAACTGGTCGCTGAATATCAAAGTTCAGGTGATCTTTTGGCCTTAGGCAAGCTATACCAAAATTATATGTCACTGGTGTATGGGGTTTGTTTGAAATACCTTAAAGATGAAGAGCTTAGCAAAGATGCAGTGATGGGGATTTTTGAACAGTTGGTCACTAAACTTCAGGAACATGAGGTAAAGAATTTTAAAAGTTGGTTATATGTCTTGAGTAGAAATCATTGCTTAATGGAGCTAAGAAGGAAACAAAAACATATCACAGTTAATATGGAATATGGGATTATGGAATATGAATCCTTTTTGCATCATGAAGATGAACAGGTAAAAGAAAAAAAATTGTCGGCCATGGAGAAATGCATGGATACTTTAAGCAAAGAACAAAGACTGAGTGTGGATTTGTTTTATTTGCAACAAAAGTGTTACGCTCAGGTGGCCCAGCAAACGGGCTTTGAGCTGAAGCAGGTTAAGAGCTATATCCAAAATGGAAAAAGGAATTTAAAAATCTGTATAGAGAAGCAAAGTGGATAAGTACAACACAGATATTGAATTGATCAACAAATACCTGAAAGGAGAGCTTGAACCATCCGCTATGCAAGAGCTGGAGGCAAGAGCTTTAGATGACCCTTTTTTGCAGGATGCTATGGAGGGCTATGAAAATTTCCCGGTCAGGGAAGAGGATTTAAAAGCGCTTTCATCACGATTAGAAGAACGTTTAAAAACAAAACAGAAGATAATAGGCAGCACATGGGGTGTTAAACAGTGGGGAATTGCAGCTTCCATTATTTTATGCATCAGTGTGATCAGTATCTTCCTCAACCAAACTCCTGAAAATAAAACCATCGCATTAAGCGATCTCCAAAAGAAGAATGATATTCCGAAGGATACCAAAATCGCTCTGGATAGTGTGGATTCAGGAGAAGAAGAAGTGGTGATGAATTCCGTTGCAGATGAATCTCCGGGATTAGTGGCAAATGACATCAACCAAAATAAAGATAAGCTGGTGAAAAGTTATTCGCCCGAAGATGGAATTGAGGTGGAGCCCCTGTTGCAAAAACCAATAACTCATGATTTAGACACTACAACAGGCCTGAACGAAGTGGTGGTTGTGGGTTATGGAACTCCATCCAAAAAAAGTGTCACGGGAGCTGTATCTTCTATTCCATCAGAAAATTTAATGGCATCCAGAATGGCGAAAGAGGTAAGCAGAATTCCTGAGGGTTTGCTCAAAGGTAGGATCACAGATGCCACAAATGGTGGTGCACTGCCTGGCGTTTCGGTAAAAGATGAAAAATTAGGTGCTTACACGCAAACCGATAAAAACGGGGAATTTAGTATCCCTGTGCAGGATAAAGCTAACCTTAAAATCAATTATATAGGCTTTGAGCCAAAATCATTGATTGCAAATGCCAATGATTCTTTAAATATCGCCTTACAACCAGACACAAAAGCCTTATCTGAAGTAGTGGTGGTTGGTTATGGTATGAATTCAATTGACAGGAGTGATGTATTAGCTGGCCCAAATGGCGGGTGGCATAAATTCAGAAAACAAATGGATGAAAATGCATATTTAGAAAATCATCAGAAAGGTAAAGTTCAGGTAAAATTCAATATTTTGGAAAATGGAAAGCTCAGTGAGCTTCAAATTGTCTCCAGTTTCAGTGAGCAGGCCTCTGCTAAAGCGTTAGCCTTAATCAAAACCTATTCGGGTTGGCATGGCTCTAAAGACGGAAAGCCACAAAGTGTTATCGTGACCTTAAGGTTCAAGTAGTTAAATTTTTGTCATCTTATGTGATTGATGAGCAAAAGTTTCCCATCTTATTTTTATATTAATGGTTTATAACTTTCATGAAAACATCACTCTTTCTCCTACTTATATTATCCATGCTTTCCTGTTCGCAGGATAAGAAAAAAGTTCAGAGCGCAGCAATTACTGAGCCTATGGAAAGGAAAGATCCTCATTCTTTCTCCCAGCCGTCACAATGTGTGGTCACGCATCTTGATTTGAATTTAAAGGTCAATTTTCAGGAACAAAAACTTATTGGGGAAGCCACCTGGACTATCCAACAGAAAGAAAATACCGGAGAGATTATTTTTGACACCAAAGGATTGGACATACAAAAAGTGACATTGGATGAGGAGAAAGAAAACGCTTTTTTTGCACTGGGTGATGAGGAGGAGTTTATCGGTCGGCCATTAAGTATTCAGATAAAGCCCAAAACAAAAAAAATCCATATTTTCTATAGCACCGGTAAAGATGCTGCAGCATTGCAATGGCTCCATCCACAGCAAACTGCAGGAAAAAAATTGCCGTTCCTGTTCACGCAGTCAGAATGTATTTTGGCAAGAACCTGGATTCCAACTCAGGATAGCCCGGCAATCAGATTCACCTACACAGCGGGTGTAACTGTTCCTAAAGAATTATTGGCCTTGATGAGCGCAAAGAATCCTCAGGTAAAAAACGAAACAGGCGAATATCATTTTGAACAAATACACCCCATACCTTCTTACCTGATGGCTTTGGCAGTTGGTGACATCGCTTTTAAAGCGATAGATAAACGCACAGGAGTGTATGCCGAACCTGTGATGTTAAGCAAAGTGGCTTATGAGTTCGCTGATATGGGAAAGATGGTAAACACGGCCGAAAAGCTTTACGGAGATTACCGTTGGGGAAGATATGATATTCTGGTACTGCCCCCAAGTTTCCCCTATGGAGGAATGGAGAACCCCATGCTGACGTTCGCCACACCTACTGTGATTGCGGGAGATCGCTCTTTGGTAAGTTTGGTGGCACATGAATTGGCACATAGCTGGAGCGGAAATCTGGTCACGAATGCCACGTGGAATGATTTCTGGTTGAATGAAGGCTTTACCGACTACTTTGAACGTAGAATCGTTGAAAGGCTTTATGGAAAGGAGGAGGCCAAAATGCAGGAGGTTTTAGGTTATCAAAATCTGATTCATACCATTGATGAAATGGGAACCACAAATCCCGACACCAGGTTAAAAGCAGATTACACCGGGCGTGATCCGGATGATGCCACCACGGATATCGCTTATGAAAAGGGCTATTTCTTCCTAAAGAATATTGAAAACGCTGTAGGAAGAGATAGGTTTGATGCTTTTCTTAAAAATTATTTCAACAAATATGCTTTTAAAAGCATGACCATTGATGGGTTTTTAAATGAATTGAATAGTGAACTCATCAAAGGCGATGAACGCATTAAGAAGGAGGTGAACTCTTTTGCCTGGGTTTACCAACCTGGTTTGCCCAAGAATTTCACTCCGCCGGTAAGTGCTAAATTTCAGGAGATTGATAGCCTGCAAAAACAGTGGAATGTCACTAAAAATCCCAGAGGTCTGTCAAAAGCAATCAACTCTACCAATGAGAAGTTATATTTCATCAACACTTTGCCTGATAGCCTGAGTTCAACGAACATGAAAGCGCTTGATCAAGAATTTAGTTTCACTAACTCTGGTAACGCAGAGGTTCAATGTGCATGGTACACGCTGGCCGCAAAATTCAGCTATGAGCCCGCTTATCCCCAAATGAAGAATTTCCTGATTAACGTTGGAAGAAGAAAATTCTTAATGCCAATTTACAAGGAGCTTCTCAAAACTGAGCAAGGAAAAAAAATGGCGAAAGATATTTATGTCCAGGCCAGGCCTAATTATCATGCTGTAGCTTACACCAGTCTCGATCCTTTAATGAAACCAAATTAACTGAATCCTTTATTTTGTTTTCTTAAATCTTAACCTGCTAAGTAGCTGTTAAGCAATTATTTCTACTTCTAAGAATTTCAATTTCATTTCAATTTCTGGAAACCTTAAGTGCCTGCATTCGTAAAAATGCTTGTAATGCTCAAGGCGCACCCGGGAAAACCTTCTCATTCATACTATCCCATAAGGTGAATTGAATAAGGTAGTTTCTACTTTGAGTGATCAAAATAGGAAAATGAAATATTTATTGACATGTGTTTTTATGTTTGTTGCCTGTATCACGCAAGCGCAACAAACTGCGATGTACACGCAATATATGTTCAATACACTGGCTATAAATCCTGCGTATTCAAGTATGGATGAATCCTTAACCATTACCGCTTTAAGCAGACATCAATGGGTGGGATTCAAAGGTGCTCCGCGAACCCAAACTTTATCATTCCACACCCCTGTTAAAGAATCAAATACTTTTATCGGAGCTGTATTGGTTAATGACCAGATTGGTGAAGTGATTAAGGAGACTGGGGGAGACTTAAGTTTGGCTCAGCGGGTTCCGGTAGGTACAGACTCCTATCTTTCGTTAGGTGCAAACGGAGGGATAAGCAGTTACAGTGCAAGTTATTCTGATGATTTTCCAGCCAGTCCAGCCTCTTATGACGACCCGGTATTTCAAAACCAGAACAATATGCGTGTCAACTTTGGATGGGGGGTGATGTTGTTTTCTGACAAGTATTATGTAGGTATCTCGTCTCCGCATTTTTTTTACAAGGATATCAACACCACCATTAATAAAGATTCTAAAACCGCTTATCGCTCCCATTATCTTTTTCAGGCAGGTTATTTGTTTCAGTTGAACAGAGATCTGAAATTAAAACCGAATTTCCTGATCAAATATGTGAATGGCTCTCCTGTACAGTTTGATTTAAATGCCAGTTTCCTGATCAGCGAGACACTTTGGTTAGGAGCCTCATATCGTTCTCTGGATTCTTTTGATGCGATCGCTTCATTTTTTATCACCCCGGATTTACAGCTGGGATACTCTTATGATTTCACAAACACGCAACTGTCTAAAGTTCAAAAAGGATCTCACGAAATCTCCTTACAATTCAGGTTACCAGTGAAGGGACATGATCATACTGCCTGTTATTTTTAGTTTATTAATGTTTGATTTTTGATAGGGTTTCCTTAGGAAACAGGTTGGAGGGAAGATCAAGAAAATTTCAACATGAAGAGTAGCAGGATTCAGGATTGCTGCTAAAATCAATGACAAAGTCCACGATTTAAATGAAAAGCCCTACGTTTGTTGCGTAAGACCTTTATGTTGATATTTAAAATCCCACATCTTCTTCTTGATCCGCTGCAGGTTTTTTCTGCGTTTTTTTAGCTTCCGGATTTTGGTTACCAAATCTATAGCTGAAAGTTACATTGTAAACCCCACCTTGTCTTCTTCTTTCCCAATCCTGGATGAATAAACCGTTATCAGTCAATAAACCAAATTTCCTGGAATTGAATATATCTCTTACGTTGAAGGATAGACTACCCTTTGTCTTTAAAACATCGTATCGTAAACCAGCATCAACACTTAACATTTGCTTGAACTCACCCTGAGCAAGGGTTCTGGGAGCACTGTAGAAAGCACTTACCTGAGCAGATAAACTCTTTTGAAAGGTTGCATTAGCCGTCAAATTTCCATTCCAGCTAAAGCCCGAATTATCATTGATACCTAAGTTTCCCCCTCCAGAAAAATAGCTTTGAAAAAAGTTTAAGTTACCCGTGATGTTCACTTTTTTACTTAAATCGGCCCGGCTGATCAATTCTAAACCTGCAGATCGGTTGCGAGAAAGATTATAGAAACGGGAGATCGTGCCACCCAATTCATTAGGATTGTTCTCTCTTAAACTCTGCACTACATCGTTAACCTGACGGAAATAAATAGAAGAGGTAAAGGTGACCGCTTGCCAGAATTTCGCATAGCTGAATTCTACGGAATGGATATCCTCAGGTTTTAAGTTGGGGTTACCAATCCTGATGTTGTATCTGTCAGACCTGTCTGGGAATGGATTGGTTTGCCAACCTCTGGGTCTGTTCACCCGGCGGGAATAACTCAGTTGTAATTGGTTGTTTCCTTTGAATTTTTGTGTCAGGTATACACTGGGATATATACGAAAGTAAGACAACCTGCTGGGAGTGATCAGCCCGTTGCCATTACCATCCAACCCTGTGATGGTGGTGTTCAAATAAGCCTGTTCTGCTCTTAAACCCACCTGAAACCCGAAATTCTCAGTGATTTGATTTTGATAATTGGTATAAACGGCATGAACATCATCCTGCAAATCAAATAAATTGCTTTGGGTATGATCACGACTATAATTTGAAGAATTGATGATCAATGTATCAGATAACTGATTCTGCGATTCATTTTTTAATGTGCTTCTATAACCCGCTTCGAACTTGCTATCCTTATTCAAAGGTAAAGTGTAATCCAGTTGAATATTATATGACTTATTCTTCTGGTCCACATCGTTCATCCTGTCTGATGAAATCCTGTTTTGAGAAACTTCTCCGTTGCTTTGAAAGAAATTCTGTATGATGTTTTCAAATTGATATTCTGTTCTTCTTCCGAAAGAGAAATTACTGGTCAATTCTTCCTTAGGGTTTTTAAATTTATGAGAGAAATCAAGATTAAGATCATAACCGTGACTCTTTTCTTTCTGCGTATTAAAGCCCTGTCCATAATCCAATAAACTATTATTTTGACTTAAAAATCTTTGATGGAGATCATCCCGGTCATCGTCAAGACCTAATCCCAAATTCCCGGAAATTCCGATGGAAGTATTGGGTGTGGCAAAATATTCGGCACCTAATTTAATAGTGTGGTCTTCTCCATGGTTATTTGAAGTTTGGTTTGAAAAAGAGTAGGGCGCCACATTAGCTGCCGGATCTAAAAAAGTAGTGTTTGTTGATCCCGAGCCTGGGCGGTTGGAGTAACGATAGCTATAGTTACCCGATAAATTCCATTTTTGATCTCTATAGTTGAGGCTTCCATTTCCATTATAGTTTTCAAACCTACCGGCTGTTAAGGCTACATTACCATTAACTCCCAACTTCTGATTCTTCTTTAACACGATGTTGATGATACCCGATTGACCTTCGGGATCGTATTTAGCAGATGGATTGGTAATTAATTCTATCCTCTCAATCGCACTTGCCGGAAGAGATTGCAAGATGGAGGTGATGTTTCCACCACCAAAAGTGGATGGCTTTCCGTCAATCAATATTCTCACACTGCTGGTCCCTCGTAAGCTTACATTTCCATCTAAATCCACCTGAACAGAAGGAACGGTGGCGAGCAAATCTGAAGCCGAACCTCCCTGGCTCACTAGGCTTTGGTCTGTATTGAAAACTTTTCGGTCAATTCCTAATTGAATCACATCCTTTTTTGCACTCACCACCACTTCATCTAAGACAGAACCTGAGCCCTTCTTAACTTTTATAGAACCTAAAGCCAAAAGAGGTTTGTCGGCGCTTACAGTGATATTTTGAGAATAAGGAGCGTATCCTACAAAAGAGATTTTTAGCAGATAATTTCCCACAGGGATATTTTCAAAGGTGAATTTCCCTTCCAAATCAGACTGGCCTCCTCTAACAGCACTGCCATTTTTGGGGTCCACTAAAGAGATGGTGGCAAAATCCAGGATACTTCCTGATTTCTCATCCACCACTTTACCAGTTATTTTAATGCCATCGCCGTTTACAGTGGTAATACTTTGTGCAAAAGTTGATCGCGTAGCGGCAAGTAATAATATAAAGGCGAAAAACTTAAATTTCATGATTGTTTCTTATTCGTGCTCATTCAGATCTAGAATGCAAATATGCCTCCGACTTTCAGGTTATAGGACACAGTAATAACATTATTACAGTTATTTCATGCAAAAAATTGATGGAATTAACGAGGAATGTTTGATTTAGATAGGATTGATTTAATCAACCGAAACAGTTAAACCTTCCTGCTGAAGAATTTTACGATAGACTTCCATCTCCGTGAAAGAGCCCTCTAAAATATCACATTTGCCTTCATTGTGCACTTTCCAGGCTATTTTCTCTGATTGTATTTCAGAGTAATCGAGGTATTTCATTAAACAGTGAATCACATGATCAAAGCTATTCACTTCATCATTCCATAAAATCAACCTGTGGATTGTTTTTAAAGAACTCAATATTTCATCAAGCGTGAACGTCTCCTCTTTAGTTTGTGTGTCTGCCATTAGCTTAATCATCAGACAAAAATAAACTATTGGCATAAATAAATCATGATTGGATTTAATTAATTAGGCATGAAGCATTAGTTTTTGATTGTTTTGTTTTAAGAGAGTTGCTTATTTCTCCCTGTGGCGCCCCACATTAATAGTGAAATCGGCTTTTCGCCGTTGTTTCACTTCAACAGACGGAATTCAGGCAAACCTCCAATGGAAATTAAACGAGGATAAAGCAGTTTCAGAATTGTAAGAATAAATAGGTTATTAAGTGCTAATCTGTATTTTTGCGCCATGGCAAATGTGAAGGCAGCGATTCCAAAAGGCACCAGGGATTTTGGCCCTGTGGTGATGACCAGGCGTAACTATATTTTTGACACCATTAAAAAAGTATTCAGAAAATATGGTTATCAGGAGATTCAAACTCCTGCGATGGAGAATTTGGACACTTTGACTGGTAAATACGGAGATGAAGGTGACCAGCTGATTTTTAAAATTTTAAATTCCGGGGATTACCTATCTAAAGCTGAAAGCTTGAAACAAGAAGGAGAAGGAATGACTTCTAAAAATTTGCTTCCACTCATTTCTGAAAAAGCTTTACGCTATGATTTAACGGTTCCTTTCGCACGTTATGTGGTGATGCACCAGCATGAAATCACCTCTCCGTTTAAACGCTTTCAAATACAACCGGTTTGGCGGGCAGATCGTCCACAGAAAGGAAGATACCGCGAATTCTATCAGTGTGATGCCGATGTGGTGGGATCTGATTCTCTATTAAACGAAGCTGAATTTGTATGCATCTACGACGAAGCTTTAAGTCTTCTTGGACTAAAATATTTCAGTATTAAAATTAACAATAGAAAGATACTATCGGGCATTGCAGAATTAATAGGTAAACCAGATCAGATAGTTGATCTGACTGTAGCTATTGATAAACTGGATAAAATAAGTCTTGAAGGTGTAGAAAAGGAACTTTTAGACAAAGGTTTTACATTAGCTGACATGGATATATTAAAACCTGTGATTTTACTTTCAGGTTCTAATGATGAAAAGTTGAGTTCCTTAAAACTGATATTATCAAATTCTATCGTTGGGTTAAAAGGTATCGATGAAATTGATAAAGTATTTTCATATCTTTCTAATTTCAGTTTGCAGACCGCTAATGTAGAACTTGATTTGACTTTGGCTCGCGGACTCAATTACTATACAGGATGCATATTTGAAGTGAAAACCAATGAAGTAGCCATGGGTTCAATTGGCGGAGGAGGCAGATATGATGATTTAACCGGAATGTTTGGTAAAGAAGGATTAACCGGAATCGGTATTTCGTTTGGTGCTGACCGGATTTATGACGTTTTAGAAGAACTGAATTTATTCCCTTCTACCGTGAATGAGAGCACTAAGGTTTTAATTTGTGTTTTTGGAGAGCAGGAGGAAGCTTTCGCTGTTCCAATTTTAAACCGGTTAAGATTAGCAGAAGTCAATGCCGAACTTTTCCCTTTTGGTGCCAAAATGAAAAAACAAATGCAATACGCCAATGATAAACAAATTCCATTTGTGGTAGTGATAGGCGAAGACGAGATGAAATCAGGTCTGCTGGCTTTTAAAACCATGCAAAGTGGGGTTCAGCAGAGGTTAACACTTGAACAGGTAATTTCCAAACTTACTGAGTAACTTTATACCTTACCTTGGAATGAACATCTTTTGGCTTCTGCTGCAGAAAGCCAAAAGATGTTTTAAAAACTAAAAACTTCCTACCTTTTTAAAATCAGGTAGCCTTTATTCAATTTTCTTTTTTCTTCAACGTTAGTATAGATGAGGTAATAATACACCCCATCCACCAAATCTTTATTGGAATTAGTAAGTATGCCTACATTGGCGATACCTTTGAAAGATTTTTCTTCATTGTCATATCCTTTGATTCTATAAACTTCATTGCCCCATCTGTTGAAGATCACCACTTCATTATCCGGATATTTGCTGATGTTGTAAATGATGAAACGCTCATTACCTTTTCCGTCACCATTTGGAGAGACTAAAGGATCAGGGTTGATATCACCGTTCTCGTCAGGAGTGGTGGGAACAGGCTCAGGATAAACATCTGTAATGGTAATGACAGATCCTAAACCAATTATTACAAAATCAGGAGCTGAAGTGGAGTCGATGCTCGCATTCACTTTTTCATCCTGTTCCTTTATTGCATCAGCGACGGCATTCACAACAAAATTTTGGGTGGTAGTCATTTGCCCTGCTGGTATGATCATAGCGATATAATCTCCTGATAAGGTATAATCTGCCAAGGGAGTCGCTGTGCCACCGTAAGTGAAGTATACTGTGACATCCTGCAACAAAGGTTCAGACAATGTTGCAGTGATACTGATTTGATCACCCTCTTTGATGATGCCAGATGTCGGTGTTAAATTAACGGTCACCACCGGCTGGACAAAAAGCGTCACCGTAGCTTCATCACATAAACCCATAGGGTCGCAGGTGCGATAAGTGAATGTGTCTGTACCCTGGTAAGCAGGATTTGGTCTATAACTAAAGCTTCCGTCAGGATTGAATGTGAGTTGCCCGTAAGCAGGTTGTGTGAGAACTGTAAACTGCAATGGATCATTGTCCTCATCGTAATCATTGTTTTTAACTGTTTGATTAATCTGCCCGTCTTTCTTTACGTAGAATTCATCATCAACAGCAACCGGAGGGTCATTTACCGGAGCTACATTGATGGTCACCACCGCCTCATCGCATAATCCTTTAGGATCACAAACCCTATAGGTAAAGGTGGCTTCTCCAAAGAAGTTTTTATCAGGAGTGTAGGTGAAAGTCCCATCATCATTAAAATTCAATGTCCCGTCCACCGGTGGAGTAACCAAGGTGAAGACGATGGGGTCGTCATCGGGATCAGAATCATTCAGGGAGACATTACCAGTCACAGGTTCATCCTCATTAATGTTGTAATTATCATCCACTGCTTCAGGCGGATCATTCACAGCTAGCACCACGATATTAACTGTTGCATAGTTTGAAACTAGCGAACCGTCAGAAACTTCATATAAAAAGCTTTCTTCTCCGTAAAAGTTTTTATCGGGCGTGTAAGTGAAAGATCCGTCCTCATTTAACTTAACGGTGCCATTTTTAGTTTTAAAAGTGGCACTGCCGCTGCTCAATTGATCTTCCTGCCCACTAGTGTTTTTAGCGGAATTGATTTTGAGCTCATCATCGTCCGGATCGGCATCATTAATGATGACCCCGGGGGTATTAATGATGATGGGTGTGTTTTCTGATGTAACATATTGGTCATTATCCGCACTCGGCGCACAGTTTCCGGGTAAAACGTTGGCAACCAATTGAATAGAACATAAATGAGCATCGATGATAGTGATATTGAACTTACCGGCATTAATATTTTTTAAGTAATTATTTGACCCTTTGTCTGCCCCGTTCCAAATAAACCTATAAGGAGCCGTACCACCCTCAACGTCAACAAAAATGGATCCATCGCCACTGAATTTACAAGTGGTGTTTCTAATATTTAAATCCGCCTTTAAAGGCTGAGGCTGCCTAACTGTGATCATTTTTTGTACGATACAGCCATAAGCATCTTTAGCTGTGTAAACATAGGTGCCTGCGCTCAAATTATTCAACTCCGTTCCGGTTGCTCCATTGCTCCATCTTACCAAATAAGGCTTACCTCCTCCGGTCAACGAAAGCTTAATGCTACCAGAATTCTCGCCATAACACTTGACTTGTTGCAAGGATTCGGTAATTTCAAATGGCTGCAAAGGGGTTATTCGGACGTTTGTATTTTGGCTGCACCCATTTTTGTCAATCACCATCAACTCATAATCTCCCGGACTAAGATTGTTTAAATCCTCGGTGGTTTCTCCAGAATTCCATTGATAGGTATATGGTTGAGTGCCGCCAGTCACAGTCACGTTTATACTTCCTGCTTTCTCGCCATAGCAAACATTATTAACATGAGTTTCATTGATCGTCAAGACTGCTGGCTGGGTAATGGTAATGGTTTTGGCTACAGTGCAGTTGTTGGCGTCCTTAACCGTGATCGTATAATTCCCTGCGGACAATCCAGTGAGGTCTTGAGTTGAGGAACCGCTGCCCCAGGCATAGGTGTAGGGGGCTGTCCCACCGCTCACGGCCACGTCGATGGACCCGCTCGAATCTCCAAAACAGCCCACGTTGACATGGGTATCACTGAGGGCAAGAGCCGCCGCCGGCTGGGCAATGATGATCGTCTTGGACACTGAACAGCCGTTCGCATCGTTAACCGTGATCGTATAATCCCCTATGGCCAATCCCGAAAGGTCTTCGGTTGTGGCACCGTTGTCCCAGGCATAGGTGTAGGGGGCTGTGCCACCGCTCACGGTCACGTCGATGGACCCGTTAGAATCTCCAAAACAGCCCACGTTGACATGGGTCTCACTGAGGGCAAGAGCCGCAGCTGGCTGGGCAATGGTGATGGTCCTGGACACCGAACAGCCGTTCGCATCGGTGACGGTCAGCGCATAACCCCCTGCGGACAAGCCGGTGAGATCTTCGGTCGAGGCACCATTGCTCCAGGAATAGGTGTAGGGGGACGTGCCACCGTTCACGGTCACATCAATGGACCCGCTCGAACCGCCGAAACAGCCCACGTCGACATGCGTCGCAATGAGGGTCAAAGCCGCGGGCTGGGAAATGGTCATCGTCTTAGACACAGAACAGCCATTGGCATCGGTGACAGTCAGGGCATAATTCCCTGCTGTCAATCCCGTGAGGTCTTCGGTCGAGGCACCGTTGTCCCACACATAGGTGTAGGGAACCGTGCCACCGTTTACGGCCACATTGATGGACCCGTTCGAACCGCCGAAACAGCCCACGTCGACATGGGTAGCAGTGAGGGCAAGGGCCGCAGCGGGTTGGGTGATCGTGATGGTCTTTGACACAGAACAGCCATTGGCATCGGTGACGGTCAGGGCATAATTCCCTGCCAACAATCCCGTGAGGTCTTCAGTTGTGGCACCGTTGCCCCACATAGGTGTAGGGGCCAGTGCCACCGCTCACGGCCACGTCGATGGACCCGTTAGAATCTCCAAAACAGCCCACGTTCACATGGGTCTCACTGAGGGCAAGAGCTGCGCGCCGGCTGGGCTGATGGTGATGGTCCTGGACACCGAACAGCCGTTCGCATCGGTGACGCTCAGCGCATAATTCCCTGCTATCAATCCCCGAGAGGTCTTCGAGTCGAGGCGCCGTTGCTCCAGGCATAGGTATAGGGAACCAGTGCCGCCGCTCACGGCCACGTCGATGGACCCGCTAGAACCTCCAAAACAGCCCACGTTGACATGGGTATCACTCAGGGCAAGGGCCGCCGCCGGCTGGGCAATGGTGATCGTCTTGGACACTGAACAGCCGTTCGCATCGGTAACCGTCATCGCATAATCCCCTATGGCCAATCCCGAAAGGTCTTCGGTTGTGGCACCGTTGTCCCAGGCATAGGTGTAGGGGGCTGTGCCACCGCTCACGGCCACATCGATGGACCCGCTTGAACCGCCAAAACAGCCCACGTTGACATGGGTCTCACTGAGGGCAAGAGCCGCCGCCGGCTGGGCAATGGTGATCGTCTTGGACACTGAACAGCCGTTCGCATCGTTAACCGTGATCGTATAATCCCCTATGGCCAATCCCGTGAGGTCTTGAGTCGAGGCGCCGTTGCCCCAGGCATAGGTATAGGGGCCAGTGCCGCCGCTCACGCTCACGTCGATGGACCCGCTCGAATCTCCAAAACAGCCCACGTTTACATGGTTATCAGTAAGGGCAAGAGCTGCGGCCGGCTGGGCAATGGTGATCGTCTTGGACACCGAACAGCCGTTCGCATCGGTGACGGTCAGCGCATAATCCCCTATGGCCAATCCCGAAAGGTCTTGCAGTTGTGGCACCGTTGTCCCAGGCATAGGTATAGGGGCCAGTGCCACCGCTCACGGTCACGTCGATGGACCCGCTCGAATCTCCAAAACAGCCCACGTTTACATGGTTATCAGTAAGGGCAAGAGCTGCGGCCGGCTGGGCAATGGTGATCGTCTTGGACATCGAACAGCCGTTCGCATCGGTGACGGTCAGCGCATAATCCCCTATGGCCAATCCCGTGAGGTCTTGAGTCGAGGCGCCGTTGCCCCAGGCATAGGTATAGGGGCCAGTGCCGCCGCTCACGGCCACGTCGATGGACCCGCTCGAACCGCCAAAACAGCCCACGTTGACATGGGTCTCACTGAGGGCAAGAGCCGCCGCCGGCTGGGCAATGGTGATCGTCTTGGACACCGAACAGCCGTTCGCATCGTTAACCGTGATCGTATAATCCCCTACGGACAATCCCGAAAGGTCTTCAGTTGTGGCACCGTTGTCCCAGGCATAGGTATAGGGGCCAGTGCCGCCGCTCACGGTCACATCGATGGACCCGCTCGAACCGCCAAAACAGCCCACGTTGACATGGGTATCACGTCACGGGCAAGGGCCGCCGCCGGCTGGGCAATGGTGATCGTCTTGGACACCGAACAGCCGTTCGCATCGTTAACCGTGATCGTATAATCCCCTATGGCGGACAATCCCGAAAGGTCTTCGGTTGTGGCACCGTTGTCCCAGGCATAGGTGTAGGGGGCTGTGCCACCGCTCACGGTCACGTCGATGGACCCGCTTGAGTCGCCGAAGCAATCTACGTTGACATGGACCTCAGTGAGGGCCAAAACATTGGGTTGAGTAACCGTGACCATTTTATTGGTTTCACAACCGTTTTCATCTAAAATTTTAAATGTATAGTCTCCAGGAGATAAATTTGAAATGGCATAAGGATTTGTATTATTGATCACTCCTAAGCTAACAGGTGAAGTATATGCGCCACCATTATAAGAATATGACATTTTATAAGGACCACCAGCACCTGAAAGTGCTGTAATGGTTAAAACACCATCCTGATCACCATTACAACTCACGCCTTTTGAGTCAATTTGAATATATAAAGGAGAAGTGATGGTGATGTTGTCAACAAAAGCACCACAGGAAGAAACAGGCGAACCAGGGTCTGTGACTTTAATAATTAAAGAGTTGGTAGCCGGAGAAGTGCTGAAATCTAATGTGGCAACACTCGGAGAATTAGTTGAACTGTAAACAGGTGACGAACTAATAATTGAATTTGTACTGGCGTCCAATATCTCCACTTGAATTTTTGAAGAGGAGGGATCTCCGCAACCATCAGTCCAGTTTCTGTAATCAAAGGTTAAAGTATAACCTGAAGAAGGTTTCACTGAATTGATCGTCTGTTGTAAAGAGAAGTGATCACTTCCATTATCTCTGATTAAAGCACCCTGCAAACCTGTTTGGTTCACAACTTTAACTTTATCAGCAGCATTGACCACTCCCCATCTTCCTAGATAATTTGGCGATCCGTATTCTCCCGGAGAGGCAACCTCAAAATCCCCATTGATCACGGCATTACACTCCCCTGGCATAGGAGGGGAATTGATGTACACATCTTCAAAGGTGGATGCTGCTAAATCTCCATCATAATTGGTACCGGGAATATTTGTTATTCCGCCGGTTTCATAAGCTGTGTTACTTCCCGAAAAGGCATTATTACTCGCTGTTATTTTTCTTTGTGGATTTGCTATCGTTCTAGTGGGATCCAAATAAGTGGCTTGGGCACTTGCCTGGTATATTCCTGTAGGAACATCAGAAGCAATATTTACCACTATGGTGAGTTCCACCGCATCTCCGGGAGAGATGTTATAAGTTCCAAAAGTGATTCTTCCGGTGGCTCCAACCGTGAATGTAGGTGAAGCGGGTCCTGCAGCATCGCCTGTTAAACTTGCAGACACTGCGCTCAAGCTAAATCCGTATGGCAGTTGGAAATCCATTGCAACTTCCCCGGCGTTACCTCCTCCTATATTATTATATACTTTTAATTTATAGGTTGCTGTTGTTCCGGGGTTTCTTATCCCGGCAGCTCCGGCATTCTCTTCTGTAAGCGTGACATCCAGAGCGGGATAACAAATAGAACCACCGCCTTGTAAATAGGGAGGCAAATCTGAAGTAGTGAAAGATTTTACCAATCCACCATGTCCATCTTCAGCACCATGTGTGATTCCGGCACCATCATTAGTTTTACCTGAAAGCCCTTTCACCGTGGTTGATGAGATGGTGGCAGATGGGATTTGCGTGTAGATGAATCCGCCGCCACCGCCACCGCCAGGTCCGTGAGGCGTGGTTCCACCAGTATCATAAACGGTGTTTCCACCTTTTCCTCCTTTGGCCTCCAAAGTCAAATTTGCACCGGCACTGGCGGCTAAGGATCTTAAAAAGATAGTTCCCCCGGCGCCACCTCCTCCAGCTCCATCTGGTGAATTGTTATAGGTTCCGGCCTCTCCGGCACCACCGTTGGATCTGATCACTGCAGCTCCGGTAATTTGTTGCACATTGATGAGAATGATCCCGCCGCCGACCCCACCTTTAACACCGGTGGTTGCATTATTGGCGTCACCGCCACCACCGCCACCGCCCATGATGAGTCTGGATACATCCTGAGGTGTGGAGCTACCTGGCCTACCGGCAGCAGTTAAAGGATCTTTATCTCCTCCTGCTCCTTGCCACCCCATTCCCCCAACACCTCCGTCTCCGGCATTTGCGCCACCGCCACCGCCACTGTTGTGGTCATTTCCACCACCACCAGCATTTCCGGGGGCCCCACGACCGTAAGAGCCACCCGGGAGGCCTTCATCGAAATTATCGACCTGACGAAATCCGTCCCACATATATCTCGGGGTGCCCGCAATTCCTTCTCCTTTACCTACCGATTGTGTGGAAGTGGAATTAACGGCATAAACGCTATTGGTGTTAGGTCCAGAATTAGCGATCGGCCCATAGCCCCCTCTAAACCCACGTTCGGAGGCATCAACCACATAACCATTGAATTGCATGGTTCCTGCCACATCAAACGCAATGATCCCTCCAACACTGCCGTTGTAAGGGGGAGTGGTGATGTTTGAATTTAAGATGAGGTTGGAGAACTGTGGTACCCTCACAATCTGAAATCTTCTCTGACCTCGTGTGGTGGTAAAATCTGAGTTTGTAAAGGTATTCACGCACCCTCCTGTCGCACCAGCTCCTCTAAAATTGAGCACTCCACCTGTTAACGGAACATTACTTGTTGCCACCACATACTCAAATTTTCCTGTGCTGCCTAAATTTGTGTAGCCTGTTCCTCCAAGTCCATCTGCACCACTGGTTGAACTGCCCTTTCCATACAGATTGCTATTTGTGTAATTAAATGTTGCATCCTGCATCTGGATGATCAGGATCAGATCACCTGCTTTGATAGGGGTCACCCCATAACTTAAGTTAAAATTTGGGTCATTCGACGGCACAGCCTGTAACGTGATGCTCTTGCTCCCGGCAGTCAATGAGGTGTTTGCAGAAATTGGAAAATAGGTGTTTACCGGCGGTGTGGCTGTTTGCGGACCATCTAAACCAGAAGTTCCACATACCTGAGCACTTGCACTTATTGATAGGCTTAATAAAACGAAGATTAAATTTTTGACTGAAAAAAATATTCGGAACAAAGAAATATTAACAGCATTTATATCGTTAAACTTTGAAAGTTTACTGAATCTTTTTGAAGATGGCTTTTCTGCAAGATGAGTCATCTATTGTAGAATTTAAATGAATTGATATCAAGGGTGGTGCAATAAAACCCTTTCTCAGGTCATTTTTACGATTCAAGTGGGGTTTTGTTACATTTTTATATTTGTGGCACCAAGCCTATTATCCTGCAAGAATTTCGCTCCTTAATTGGGAAATTAGGGAAATAGGGATGAATTGAATCTATTTCTTGACACCCATCTCTGCAGTTATAAAAATTTAAGGGGGGTTAATGGTTTTCGTTAACTCATCACCTGTTCTAAAATTTCACGGGATTTAACTCTTCCGAAATTTTCGATGTGCAAAGAATAGTAATCAATAAGCTTTGAAAGCAGATATTTTCTGTCTTCTGCTGCCAGTCTGATCGCCATGAATTCTTCTATGCTGCTTTTTAACATCAAACTCCAAATCCTCGCCCATTTTTCTTCAATGAAAAAAAGGTGTAAGGGTTGCTGATTCACAAAAATGCCATTTTTCAGATCAAAAAAGATAAAGTCATGGGAATGGCGCATATCTGGATAAAAGCCTAAAAACTTGGTTAATTTGATGAGGAATACCAAGTGAAAGTTAGCCGCTCTTTTATCAGCATGGTCCAAGAGTTCAATACTTTTAGCGATGAATTCAAACATCATCCCATCTTCATGAGCGTCTTTTAAAGATTTGTAGATCATTTCATCTATGAACATCACCATCGCACTTTTCACCATATCATAAGGTATGCTTCGCAAAACGGGCTCACTTCGGGCATCCGCTATTCTTTGCATGTTTCCAGTCGGTTTATGATAAACCACCATATCAAGCAAATGCAAAGGTTGCAACATGTTGAGCGGAATTTTGGCTTTTGGCTTCTTTACGCCGTTGATGAGATAAGATTGCAAGCCGAATTTTTGGGTGTATATTTTTGCAACCACGCTATTTTCTGAATAATCGGTCGTTTTTAGAACTATTCCATTTGTTTTGTGCAGCATGGGCATCTTAAAACCCCTAAAATACGTAATTTCACAAAAACCGTTTTCAGCAATTTCTCAGCGAAGATTATGTGGGCTCATCTTTCCGTATTCATTTTAAACAACAGAAAATCTATTCTCCCTTTTTTTACCATCCTTACCCTCTTTGCAGCTTATGAAGCTTCCCATGTGAAATTAGCTTTTAACCCGGGCAAGATCTTGCCAAGCACTGATTCCACTTCTATGGAGTACCTGAACTTTAAGGAGAAATTTGGGGAAGATGGTAGTATGATGGTCTTGGGAGTGAAATCCAATAAATTATATGAAAAGGAATTCTTTAACCGATGGGGTGAGCTCACTCGGGGAATTCAACAGCTAAAAGGGGTAAAACAGGTGCTTTCCATCGCCAACTTGCCCGTGTTGGCAAAAGACACGCTCCAAAAACGGTTTGATTTTAAACCCCTGGTTCAGCTCCCACTGAAGGATCAAGCTCAAATGGATAGTTTAAAGCATGCATTGTTTAAGCTCCCTTTTTATGAAGATGTTTTATTCAATGAAGAGGATGCCACCATCATGGCCATCACTTTTGAGGATACAACCCTGCAAACAGCCGAGAAAATCAAGGTCATTCATCAAGTTCATGATCAGGCGGAGATTTTTGCTAAAAGTCAACATACCCTCATCCATTATTCTGGCTTACCTTATATCAAAACAGTTTTAAGTGCTTTGGTGGCAAAGGAGTTCTCCCTGTTTTTGGGTCTCTCTGTTTTAATCGCCGCTATCATCCTCTGGTTTTTCTTTCGGTCTTTATTTTTAGTGTTTTTGCCCATTCTGTTTGTGTTGATTGGGGTAACCTGGAGCATTGGATTGATGTCTTTATTGGGCAATGAGATTACCATATTAACCGGAATCATTCCACCTTTAATCGTTATTATTGGTGTGCCTAATAGTATTTTGATCATCAACAGGTATCGAACAGAATTAAAAACCAACGACAAAATCACCGCTATTGGCGTAACGATACAGAAGATCTCGTTAACCACTTTCATTGCAAATCTTACCACAGCTATCGGGTTTGGTGTTTTATATTTTACCGAAAGTGATGTACTCAAAGATTTTGGGATGACTGCAGCGGCTGGTGTGATGTTCACCTGGTTCATCTGCCTGTTTTTACTTCCCTTAGCTTTGATGGCTTTACCAAAACAGGAAAACTTTACTAACGGGGATTTTGAAACCGTTCAGCGGCTTTTAAACTGGATGAAACATTTGGTGACCTACAAAAGGAAATTTGTTTACCTAACGGTACTTGCTCTTATGGTGTTTTCAGGCTTGGGAATCTCTCTGATACATATCAATGGTTTTGTGGTTGATGATCTTCCAAAAAATGATCCGATTTATCGGGATCTAAAGTTCTTTGAGTCAGAATTCAGTGGGGTTTTACCTCTTGAGGTTTCTGTACACGTTGCAAAAAAAAATGGCATCCTCAACCTTTCCAATATCAGGAAAATAGATAAACTGGAGCTGCTTCTACAAAAATATCCGGAGTTTGGAAATGCCATCTCCATTAATAGCGCACTGAAATATTCCTCTCAGGTATTTTATAATGGAAATCCTGCATTCTATCGAATTCCAAATGAGATGGAGAAGAATTTCATGCTGCTGTACGCCGCTAATTCGGGCAAGGGCAACAATATGCTTAAGAATTTTTTAGACACAGACAGGCAAACTACCCGGATCTCTTTTCAAATGAAAGATGTGGGTTCTAAAAAAATGAACCAGCTTTTGGCAGACCTCAGGCCAAGGATAGATTCTGTTTTTAGTCCTTCACGTTATGAGGTTCGTTTAACGGGGCCAGTGGTAATGTATGTTAAAGGAACTAATTACCTTGTTGAGAGCTTAAGAAACAGCCTGTTGCTGGCTATTTTTCTCATTGCTATCGTGATGTGGATCTTGTTCAGGGGATTTGAAATGATCATCCTCTCCTTAATTCCAAACCTTATCCCTTTAATGATCACTGCCGGCGTGATGGGCTTTTGCGGAATAGCACTTAAACCCTCTACTATTTTGATTTATAGTATAGCACTTGGAATAGCATCTGATCAAACCATTTACTTTTTAACGAGGTATCAACAAGAATTGAAATCTGGCGTTGCTGTGTCCAATGCCATTTCAAAAACCATGGACGAAACTGGGGTAAGTATGATTTATACAGCTATTATCCTTTTCTTTGGTTTTGGGATATTCTCTTTCTCAACTTTTGGGGGAACTGTGGCTTTGGGAACACTATTGTCTTTAACATTGGTGATGGCTATGTTCTTTAATCTCACTTTTCTACCTGCTTTGCTGCTTTCCTTCCATAAGAAAAAATAAGGAATGCATTTTTTAAATCACTTTAAGGAGTAGTCTGGAAAAGATGATGCAAGTCAAAGCTGTTGAAAGCAACCCAATGATGATGATGATATTGCTTATTTTCGGAAAACTGATTCTGAAAAAAAAACCTGAACCCAATATAAGAGCGGCAAGTACAAACATCCAAAAACATATTTTAAATCCTTTCGGTTTGGTAGGAGACTGCCGGTATATTCCAAAAATAATATTTTTCATCAACCATACCACAAAAACGATCATGACCGGAACCAGGATATCCAAAAAAGGTAAAATATTCCGGAATTCCAATTCATTGATTAAAAGAAGAATACCAAAAATGATGAAACTTATAGCCGTTAAAATAAGCGGTTTTCTAATAGAGGTGTCATTCATCTTGATAAACTTTCATTCAAGATGGGGAAAGGAACTAGATTATGACGTATAAAAATTAAAAATACCAGAAATCGGGTAGGGTAATTATTTTACCTGAGATCTTTTATTTTCGCCATATCTCCTGAACATGAAAAGAATATAAAGCACCATAGCTATGGATACTAACACTAATCCCAAACCTATTAAATATTTTCCATAGTCTTCGTCATAAAAGTAAAGACCGCCACCTAAAGCAGTGATAATGAGACCGATTCTAAATAAAGGAATGGATTTTCTTAGCATTTATTTTTTTCTTAATATAAATATATAACAAATATTCTTCTAAAACGATGGTTTGAAAGTTTTCCAATATATATTCATCTTTGTTTAAAAAATCAATGTTTAATTTGGCCTTATGAAACCATCATGAGCGTACCGCTCACAAACACGAATGAATATGCTCATGATTGCCTGCCTTGTCGGCAGACAGGCTTCATCTCCATTAAAAAACAACCTGCGAAGCATGCATGAGTGCCATTAAAAAAAATAAAATAATAACGAATAATTATATTCAGATGAAAAAGCAAAGCTTTATTTTGTGGATAATCATCTCCACACTTGGTTTCTCCGCTTGTGATAATAAGCCTGATGCACAAAAAATAGTTGATGAATCCATTGCATTTTACGGAATGGATGAATTGAACCATAAAACGCTGGATTTTGATTTTAGAAAGTACCACTTTTTGATCCAGTTTAATGGAGGAGATTATTTTTATCAGCGCACTTTTCATGACGACAGCCTCGGACAGGTGAAAGATCAGCTTTCTAATCATGGTTTTGTTAGAGAGGTGAACGGTTTGGTAATTCCCCAAAATGAGAAAGACTCTGTGAAGTATGCCGCAGCAGTGAATTCCGTGGTTTATTTAGCTTTACTACCTTTAAAACTGAACGATCCTGCCACGCATAAAAAATATTTGAAATCTGTTAAGATGAAGGGAAAGGATTATGATGAGATAGCGGTAAGTTTCGATGAAGAACATGGGGGAGAGGATCATCAAGACGTTTTTTATTTTTGGTTTGATCAGAAAGATCATAGCATGGACTATTTTGCATATAGCCAGGGAGGTAAGAGGTTTAGAGCAGTTAAAAATCTGATTAACAGCGGAGCGCTCAAACTTCAAAATTATGTCAATTATAAATCTAAAGAAGGAGAGCAGACCACGCTCTCCGAGTATCATCAACTATATGAAGACGGGAAACTTGAGAAGCTTTCAGAAATTGTTTTGGAGGATCTGAAATTACAATGAATCAAATCTATGGATATGATGTGCTATGGGATTAAAGAAATAAGTTAATCATGCAGTAAACAATTCCTGCCAACAAAGCGGAAACAGGTATTGTTAATATCCATGCCCATATCAAACTGTAAGTGATCCCCCAGCGCACGGCAGACACTCGTTTGGTTAAACCCACACCAATGATGGAACCTGTAATGGTATGCGTGGTGGATACAGGAATACCAAAATGTTCTGTGATCCCCAGAGTGATCGCACCTGCTGTTTCGGCGCTTACGCCTTCCAAGGGAGTCACTTTGGTAATTTTGGATCCCATGGTCTTCACAATCTTCCAACCCCCGCTCATGGTGCCAGCGGCTATAGCTGTATAGCACACAAGAGGAATCCATTCCGGCATGGGAGAACCCGGAGCAACTACATTATTTGCAATTAAGGCAGCGAATATAATCCCCATCACCTTTTGCGCATCATTACCCCCGTGGGTAAAACTCAATGCTGCAGAGGAGACCAGTTGCAATCTTTTAAACCATTTTTCTGCAACAGAAGGCCTGGCGTTTTTGGAGATGTTGATGATGATCAAATTGATGGTGATTGCGATGACCATCCCGATAACGGGTGCTAATACAATAAAAGCGATGACTTTGAAAATTGGAGCCAGGTTCACTGCCTGTAAGGCTGAATCGCCGATAAACATGGCGTGAGCCATTCCAGCACCCGCAAAACCTCCTATCAAAGTATGTGATGAACTGGAAGGGATACCAAACCACCAGGTCAACAAATTCCACGAGATGGCTGCGATCAACCCTGCCAAAACCACCTCTAAAGTGATGTAATTGGCATACACAGTTTTGGCCACGGTATCAGCCACTTTATGATCAGTGAAGTAAAAATAAGCTGCAAAATTAAATAAGGCAGCCCATAGCACTGCTTGAAAAGGGCTGAGGACTTTGGTGGATACAATAGTGGCGATGGAGTTTGCTGCATCATGAAAACCATTGATGAAATCAAAACCTATAGCAAGAATAATAACAATAACAAGAAGGGTGGTGACCATTATAATTTTTTAAATCAGTTTAGGCGTTTTTAACTAAAATAGTTTCCAATACATTTGCCACATCTTCACACATATCTGTTGCAGTCTCTAATGCAGAAAGTACTTCCTTGTATTTCATGATGGTTTTAGCATCCTCTTCAAAATCAAAAAGATCTCCCACGGCTTTATCGAAAATATAATCAGCCTGGTTCTCTATACTGTTTATTCTTACACAAGAATCAGCGATTACCCGCACATTATTGAGATTCTTCAGTTCCTTTATGGCTTTATCCACATCCATACAGCCCTGGCTTATCAAATCAGCTAGTTGTTTAATGGAGTCGTTGCTTTCATGTACGTTGTAAAGTAATATTCTGGATGAGCTGCCATGAATATAATCAGCGATATCGTCTAAAGCGGAGGCCAGAGAATGAATATCCTCCCTGTCAAAAGGGGTGATAAAGGTTTTACCCAGCTCCAGATAAATTTGATGAGTGATGTCATCACCCTTATGTTCAAGGTTTTCAATCTCTCTGTGCAGAGGCTCTCTAACCTCCAGATCATCAGTGTTTACCAATTTTTTAAGTGCTTCAGATATGGCCACCAAATTAGCACTGGCATTTTCAAAAAGAGGAAAGAATTTTCTGTCTTTGGGGATGAAATAAGAGAAAATATTATTCATTTCAGATTGATAGTTTAAGGTGCAAAACTACCATCCGAATGTTAATATAGTGTTAAGTTTTGATTAATGGGTTAGAATTGATCAACGGAATGTTAATTCGGATGTCTCTAGACTTCTTTAAAGTGAAACCGAATGTAGAGCCAAGACCTTCTGTACTTCTTACATTAATGGTTTGGTCATGAGCCTCCACCATGTGTTTCACTATGGCCAACCCCAGTCCGGATCCTCCGATTTGTCTTGACCTGCTGGTATCAGTCCGGTAGAATCTTTCGAAAAGACGTGGAAGATACTTTTCTTCTATTCCAATCCCATTATCGGTAATCTCCACCAGATATTGATCATGAAGCTCAAAAACAGTGATGGCAGTGAAGCCCTCTTCCCTTCCATATTTAAATGAATTATCGATGAGGTTTATCAAAACTTGTCTGATTTTCTCCCGGTCGGCCTCCACCCATGTGGGCTGGTCATATTTCTCTTTGAACACCAAACTGATTTTATATTTTTTAGCTTTTAACTCCAGTGACTCCATCACTTCTTTAATGAGTGCTGTGAGTTCAAATTTCTCATAATTGATGGGGATCTCTCCGCTCTCCAGTTTGGAGATCTCATTCAAATCTTTGATCAAAAAACTCAAGCGTTCCACATTTCTGGATACTTTCTCTAAAAAGGATTTGGCCAATTCCGGATCATCCATTCCACCATCCTGCAAAGCATCTACGTAACCTTCAATGGCGAATAAAGGCGTTTTAAATTCATGAGAGATGTTGGAAAGGAACTCTCTTCTGAATTTCTCTTGTTTTTTCAAATCATCAATCTCCGATTTTTTGTCCCTTGCCCATTCTTTTACCTCCTTTTCCACGTCATTGATAGGATCTGCACTCACATATTCTCCAATGGCATCTTTCAAATCCTTACCCAGTTTTAAGCTATGAATCATTTTATAAATGATTTTGATCTTCGTGTAAACATATTTCTCAATCAGGAAGTAGAATACGAAATAGCTTACGATGGTTGCAATGATCAATGAAACAGCAAAATAGAACCATTTATGTTGAAAATATAGGTTAACCGCGGCAATGGAGACTCCAACAGCCGATGCGTTCAGAAAAACCAGTGTGCGCAACTTCATAGACGCAATATAAAGATTTTTTAAAAAGGTTCTCCGTGTGTTTTCTTTATGATCTTATGAGTGATGATAGGAAATGTCTTTAAAGTGGCTAAAGCGATTTGAGTCAGTAAGTCATTCCCAAATAATCGCTGAACTCCCCGGCCAATTTTCAAACGGAGAGCGAATTGACGCTCCCATTCTTTTTGATAGTTGTATTCCAGTTCTCTTCTTTTCTGAGGATTGATGCCATCTTTACAAATGCTGAAGATGTTATCTGCCAGGATCTTAGCCGAATGGATTGCCATTGCCATGCCGTTACCACAAAGCGGAGCTATCATTCCGGCGGTGTCGCCGCACATGAGGATATGATTCTCCACTAAAGTTTTTCTTTCAAAAGAAATCTCATTGATGACTTCTGGCTTATCCCAAACAAAATCCGAATCTTTAAAAATTTGGGTTAAATAGGGGTTTTTATATAAGACATGCTCCTCCATCAAAGGGATGGAACTAAATTCTTTGAGGTGTTTATTCTCGGCCAGGTAACATAAACAGTATAAGTCGTTTTCAATTTTATTAAGCCCGCAATAACCTCCTTTAAAATTGTCCAATCGGATGGTATCTTTTGCAAAATCCGTTTTGATATGATACTTCACTCCTATAAACGGACTTCTTTTCAGAAAGAAGCTCCGGTTCAGTTTTTGGTCGATGTTGGACCTTTTTCCAAAGGCCCCGATGACGATATCCGCTTTCAGTATTAAATCGGAAAGCTCCACTTCAAATATTTCTTCGCTGAACCTGACATCCAAAACTTTGGCATCCAGCAGAAAATTGACTCCCGTTTTTTTTGCAAGTTGATAAAAGGCTTCATCCAAACGATACCGGCTGATGCCGAATGCACCCAAATCCAAATCTGTTTGGAGCACTTTTCCATTTGATGCCGTGACCACCAGCTTTTTGATTTCTGCGGCTCCAAGTTCATCAGGAGAGAGTCCTATTTGTTGTAGAAAAGGCAAAACTTCATTGCTCACATACTCTCCGCAGACACGATGAAAAGGATATTTCTTCCGCTCGATAACGGTCACTTCAAAATCTTTACTGGCTAAAAGAAAGGCATTGGTTAAACCAGCCAAACCGCCTCCGATGATGATGATGCTGGGTTTTTTAGTTTGCAATTTCTCTATATAGAACCTGATAGGGTTTAAATATAATCCTATTCTTTAAATTTCGTCAATGAATCCCGATAAACAAAAAAATCCTTACCTGTTTAACTGATAAGGATGATATATCCACTAATGGATGTTAGCTTGTGGGAGGCTAAAAAATAAGAGTTAAGTTTTTATAAATTCTGCATTAAAGAATTCCCTGTTCATTCTTGCGATATTAGTGACTTTGATTTCTTTTGGACATTCCGCTTCGCAAGCATAGGTGTTTGTACAGCCACCAAAACCTTCTTCATCCATTTGTAAAACCATGGCCTGAGCTCTCTCATATCTTTCAGGTTGTCCCTGAGGTAATAATGCGTATTGGGATATCTTAGCAGAAACAAAGAGCATGGCAGATGCATTTTTACAAGCCGCAACACAAGCACCACAGCCTATGCATGTTGCAGAGTTGAAAGCTTCATCAGCAATGACTTTTGGAATAGCGATTTCATTGGCATCCGGCACACCGCCTGTTCCTACAGAGACGTAACCCCCTGCCTGTTGTATCCGTTCAAAAGAAGAACGGTCCACTATTAAGTCCTTTACCACAGGGAAAGCTGCTGATCTCCACGGTTCAATCACGATGGTATCTCCGTCCTTAAAACTGCGCATGTGTAATTGACAGGTAGTGGTGGCTCTTTTAGGACCATGAGGCTCTCCGTTGATCATCAAAGAACACATACCACAAATTCCTTCTCTGCAATCATGATCAAATTGGATTGGATCTTCGCCTTTTTTTGCCAATCCTTCATTAACAACATCCAACATCTCCAAAAATGACATATCTGGTGATACATCAGGCGCTGGGTAGGTTACAAATTTGCCAGGTGTGCTACTGTTTTTTTGACGCCATACTTTCAGCGTCATTTTCATGTGTCCACTCATATTTTTTCAGTATTGAGTATTGAGTAATGAGTATTGTGAATCGCAATTCGCAATACGCCAATCCCAATACTATTTATAACTACGTTGTGTCAATTTAACATTTTCAAATTTCAGCTCTTCTTTATGTAGTTCCTCCTGCATCAGCTCTCCTTTATATTCCCATGCTGCCACATAAGCGAAATCTTCATCATTTCTTAAAGCTTCACCCTCAGGTGTTTGATATTCCTCTCTAAAGTGGCCTCCACAAGATTCATCCCTGTTCAGGGCATCATCAATCATCAATTCGCCTAGTTCTAAGAAATCAGCCACACGACCTGCTTTCTCTAGGGACTGATTCACTTCATCCTTATCTCCAACAACGATCACATTTTCCCAAAAATCGGCTCTTAAATCCGCCACTAATTTTTTTGCCTTTTTAAGCCCTTCCGCATTCCGCGACATCCCACAATATTCCCACATGATTTTTCCCAAATCCCTGTGATATTCATCCACTGTTTTAGTCCCCTTCAAAGAAAGTAGCTTATTCACACGTTCTTCCACTTCTGCTTTGGTTTTGGCAAAAGCTGGATGCAGAGCGTCGATTGGTGCGGGGCCTATATGGGCTAAATAATCACCCACAGTATAAGGAATAACGAAATAACCATCCGCTAACCCTTGCATTAAGGCTGAAGCACCTAAACGGTTAGCACCGTGGTCAGAGAAATTAGCTTCTCCCAAAGCATATAATCCTGATACGTTAGTCATCAAATTATAATCAACCCAAAGCCCTCCCATGGTATAGTGAACTGCAGGATAAATCCGCATAGGCACTTCATATGGATTCTCGTCTGTGATTTGTTGATACATATCAAACAAGTTGCCGTATTTGGCTGCAACGGTCTCCTGCCCTAAACGCTGAATAGAATCTGCAAAGTCCAGGTAAACAGCCAATCCTGATTTTCCCACTCCACGTCCTTCATCACAAACTTGTTTAGCATTTCTTGAAGCCACATCCCGTGGTACCAGGTTACCGAATGAAGGGTATTTTCTTTCTAAATAGTAGTCTCGATCCGTTTCCTTTATATCCCGGGCTTTGATTTCACCTTTGCGTAACCGCTCAGCCGTCTCCTGTGTGGCAGGAACCCAAACTCTTCCGTCATTCCTTAGAGATTCAGACATTAGGGTAAGCTTGGACTGGTGCTCTCCGGATACTGGGATACAGGTTGGATGAATTTGGGTGTAGCATGGATTCGCCATATAAGCGCCCCGTTTGTGTGCTCTCCATGCCGCGGTGACATTGGAGCCCATTGCATTGGTGGAGAGATAAAATACGTTTCCATAGCCTCCAGTGCACAATAAAACAGCATGACCGCTATGTGTCTCCATTGTTCCGTCAATTAAGTTCCGGGTCACTATGCCTTGGGCTTTTCCATCCACAACCACCAGATCCAGCATTTCAGATCGGGTGTACATTTTAACTGTTCCTAAATTGATCTGACGGTTTAACGCAGAATAGGCCCCCAACAACAACTGTTGTCCGGTTTGGCCCCGTGCATAAAAGGTACGGGATACTTGTGCGCCACCAAAAGAACGGTTATCCAACAAACCTCCGTATTCACGTGCGAAAGGAACACCTTGAGCCACACACTGATCAATGATGTTGACAGAAACTTCTGCTAAACGGTAAACATTCCCTTCTCTAGAACGGTAATCACCCCCTTTAATCGTATCATAAAACAAACGAAATACTGAATCCCCGTCATTACGATAGTTCTTAGCTGCGTTGATACCTCCCTGTGCTGCAATGGAATGAGCTCTCCTCGGGCTATCCTGAAAACAAAATGCTTTCACATTGTATCCCAGTTCCGCAAGTGAGGCAGCCGCAGATGCCCCTGCCAAACCAGTACCTACCACTATGATGTTATATTTACGTTTATTAGCAGGGTTAACCAATTTTAGATTGAATTTGTGTTTATTCCATTTCTCGGCTAACGGGCCTTCCGGAATTTTGGCATCTAACATCATCATATTCTATTTATAATCAACAACCAGTGAATTGTATTGTTTAAAAGCTTTATTATCAATAATTATTTAAAAAAGAAATATATAGGCATAGCCGCAAATCCTATGGGAATCAAAATGGAAAAGAACCAAAGGCCAATGAATTTAATGATCGGTCTGTATTTGCTATTGTTCCAACCTAAAGTTTGAAATGCACTTTGAAAACCATGCACCAGGTGAAAAGATAGTGCAGCCATGGATAACAAATAAAATAAAACCAATAATGGCTCTTTAAATGCCTGTGCAGCCTCTCTGTAAAGATCTTTAGTTTGAATGACTTCTTCCTTAGGCGTGGTGTAATGGATATAATTTGTGTACTCCGACTCTGACATTTCCCTTACTGAGGTTTGTTGGGTGGCTAAATCAGTACGGTATTCCACGTATGGGACAGACCCGAATTTATAATGCCACCAAAACCCTTGCATGTGAACCACAATGAATATCAAAAGAATAGTTCCAAGAATCCCCATGTTTCTCGAGGACCAGATACTTCCATTTCCTTTTTTCATTGCATATGGAACTGGTCTTGCCTTTCTGTTCTGAATGGTGACTACAAGAGCCCAAACGGCATGAATGATAATGGTTAAGTAAAGCAGATACGACACCACTCTTATGGGTGTGAAATGAGTCATTGTATATGCGTATTCGTTAAAAGCCAATCCTCCGTCAGCTTTGAAAAGTTGCAAATTTCCAACAAGGTGAACGATAAGAAAGATACATAAAAACAAACCTGTTAAACACATGATCAACTTTTTTCCAAGTGTTGAAGAAAAGGGTTTGGTAAATTTACTCATTGCTTGATTATTAAGGTTTTTTTGAGCTACAAAAGTATTTATTAATAGACAAAATTCAGGGACGGTTTTTATGAAAGAAGGATTTTCTTTTTATTTAGAAACAATTTAAATAAGTGCCTTTCAAAAATCAGATTAAAGGCCAATCTCTTTAATTTTATCTCCAGTGATAACAAAAACATGATCTCCCTCCTTTATTTTCAAAATGGCTTTTCCTGTGAATTTTCCAAAAGCCGGAAGTACCCCATAATGTGTTCCGAAATAAAAACAGGGCAAAGTGATTCCCTGCCTTGCTTTACCTTGTAACCTCACACCCGGATGAATATGCCCTGACAAAACATAATATTCCTGTGAACTCTTTGGAGGATCATGCATAAGCTTAAAAGTCCCGAAAAGCATTTCTTTCACAACCAATAGATCAGCATGCTCATAAAAGCTAGGTGGAAGGATGTCATGGTTTCCTTTTACCAACACCATGTCTACGTGGTGATGCATCTCTCTCCAAAGAAAAAACCATTCACAATCTTTATTGCTATCGCTGTGGAAGAGATCTCCCAAAAATATCAATGTTTTAGGTTTGTAATGAAACAACAGATCCGAAAGATGAGACAGATCCTCCTGTGCCAAAGCATTAGGAATGGCGATCCCTGCTTTTCTGAAATGAGCACTTTTTCCTAAATGAGTGTCTGACACTAAGAGGGCTTGCTGATTTGGAAACCAAATGGCTTTAGATGGCAATAAAAATAATTCCTCATCTTTGAAATTAAAACGATAGGCTTCTTCTGGCATAAGGGGGCAAAAATAAAAAGTCCTGATGGGAATAGCCATCAGGACTCTGGAAATTTAGCTATTAAATTTAATTATTTTACCGGGAAAGTCACTCTGAAACGACTGCCATCAGGAACTATTCCTTGTAATGAAACCATTTTAGGATCTTGCTTCAATGCTGCAATTACTTGGTCATTGTTGTTTACTCCTTTACCATTCACACTGGTAATCACTGTACCTTTTGGCATTTCGTACAAGTCGAAAACTTTACCTGGAGATACGCTTGTTACCACCACACCTGAGCTCAAGCCATATTTCTTTTTGGCATTATCATTTAAGGGAGCGAAAGTTGCACCTAAACTATTAGCCACTTCTGTTACAGCAGGGCCATTTGAAGCCATCTTCATGCCTTCATCCCCTTTCAAGGTTAAGTTAAAGGTTTTTAAGCCCCCATCTCTTAAGACAGTTAATGAAACTTTATCTCCCGGACGCAATATCCCTACTCTCTCCTGCAATCTTGCGGAAGAGGACACTTCTTCTCCGTTCAATTTTTTAATGATGTCACCCTTTTTGACTCCTGCCTTATCTGCAGCACCACCTTCAACTGTAGAGTTCACATATAAGCCATCAATTTCTGATATGTTTAAATCTTTAGCCCGGTCAGCATCTAACTCCTGAAAAGTAACTCCAATATAACCACGTTTCACTTCCCCATATTTTAAGAAGTCATCCATCACTTTTTTGGCAAGATTCACAGGAATAGCAAAACCGTATCCTTCATAAACTCCAGATTGAGAGGCGATAGCCGAGTTGATACCAATTAATTCACCATTGGTGTTTACCAAAGCACCGCCACTATTTCCCCTGTTAATCACTGCATCTGTTTGAATGAATGATTCTATAGAAGAATTTGTAGGAGGGTTCTCCGGGTCATAATTGTTTCTGTCAATCTCAGGAGCTAAAATTCCAATCTGACGAGCTTTTGCGCTAACGATACCTGCAGTCACTGTAGATTCCAACGTTAAAGGATAGCCGACGGCCAAAACCCATTCGCCTACTTTCACATCATCTGAGTTTCCCAATTTGACAATTGGAAGATCGGTTGCATTTACCTTTATCAAAGCTAAATCAGTGTTCTTGTCTCTTCCAATCACTTTAGCTTGTAAAACCCGCTTATCATTTAAAATGACTTCAATTTTTTCGGCATCCTCCACCACATGGTTGTTGGTCATGATGTAACCATCACCGGTCACGATTACACCGGAGGCTTTGCCCATTGGTGCGGGTGTGTTTTCAGGTGCTGATTGGCCCCGTTGCCTTCTTCCAAAGAAATCTTGGAACATATCTCCAAAAGGATCACTTCCCTGGTTGGCTAAAGAACGGCTGTAAGTGGTTCTGATATGAACAACACCAGGCGAAACGGCCGCCGCCACCTGTGTGAAATCCACACCTCCTGTAGATGTTTTTACATCTATCGGGTTATTGGCAAAATAAACTTTCTGCCTCTCATCCAAGCTCATGCCCGAATTTAAATTGGGCTCCAATAATTTGTAAGCACCAATTGCAACAGCACCCCCCACAAATGCCGTTAATAAAGTGATTCCTAATTTTCTCATATTACCTTTCATATTTTTATTTATTTATTTTTACTAATTACTTACTAATCATGAATTCAAAAATAATACCATTAAGACGTTTTATACAAGTGGATGTTATTTACTTAGGTGTTAAAAAGTGTTAAAAAATTAATTTTGTCCGATTATTTTTTGCTCTTCAAACGTAGAGGTGCTTTCTACTGAAATTACTCAAAAAATCAGAGAATTGTTTTAGCTTTTATTTTTAACGATTATTGTTTGATGAAACTCCAATTCTATAAATATCAGGGTGCAGGAAACGACTTCATTATGGTGGATAATCGTGATTTAAACCATGATTATAGCCATCCTGATCTAATTGCCAAACTTTGCGACCGCAGGTTTGGTGTGGGTGGTGATGGGATCATGTTTCTAGAAGCTGTGGAGGGTCTTGATTTTAAAATGGTATACTTTAATGCTGATGGGCAACCGAGCAGCATGTGTGGCAATGGTGGGCGCTGTATTGTTGCTTTTGCAAAGCACCTGGGAGTTATTGAGCATGAAACTACATTTTTGGCAGTCGATGGACCACATTATGCCAAAATTTCAGATTCCGGCGATTGGGTAAGTTTGCAAATGATTGATGTGGAAGAAGTGAATAAAGATGGGGAAGCATTCGTAATCAACACCGGTTCTCCTCATTATATAAAGTTTGAATCTGCTGTTGCTGATATAAATGTTTTCATGGAAGGCCGGGCGATAAGGTATAATGAAACCTATAAAAAGGACGGCATCAACATCAATTTCGTCGAGGAGGAGAAAGATCATCTTTTTGTGCGCACCTATGAACGCGGGGTGGAGGATGAAACTTATGCGTGTGGAACCGGTGTTACTGCCGTTGCCTTAGCCAACGCTATTGCAAAAAACCAAAGGGGCACCATTGAAACACCCATTAGAGTTTTAGGTGGGGATTTAAATATTCGTTTTGATTACGATGGAAAGAAATTTACCAATATATTTTTGGAGGGACCAGCTAAGAAAGTTTTTGAGGGGGAGCTGGAAATCTGTTGATTAATATTGCGAATTGATATCAAAAAAGGTATCCTCTCCTCAATTATCGTCCATAAACCCAAACTTTATTTTAGTCAGGGAACACAATTAATATATTCTAACACTGATTACTTGCTTTTGGCTTTAATTGTAGAGAAGTTAAGTGGTGTTAGCTTCAGTGACTATTTAGAGAAAGCCTCTCATCTTCCTGTGGTCATTATACTGATATTGATTTCCTATTCCAACTTTTGTATTTGGAGATAATCCAGCATCGCCCGGTTGATTTCTCCATTCATATTTTCATTAAAATGTTCAAAGTTGATTTTTAACTGATGCCTTCCCTTGTTCAATTTAATCTTTATCCTATTGCTGAACCCCCAGTTAGACCATTCATCTTTTCCGCGTTGGGGGAACACCACTGTTCCACAGAAATCATCATCAATATATAAAGCTCTCATGGCACATTTGTTTTCCGTGTTTGTGGGGCCTTCACCGTTGGCGTATTTAAAAGACAAGGCGTATAATCCAGTTGCCTCAATGTTGAAATTCAGTTTAACTGAAGTGTTTTTTTTCTTGCTGATTTCTATGAAGCCCTTTCCGGAGAAACCTTGATCATCATAGGTTGCCTTATTAGCGAATTGTTCTAGCTCAATGATTTGTGTGGTTGCACTGGGATGAATAGGAATGGGTTCACTAGCAAAAGATTGCAGTTGATGTTCATCAATGGCAACTACCTGGTATTCCCCGGGCTGTTTCACTTCAAATTTATGGGACGTAATCTGGCTGAATAGCTCGCCATTTTTAATGATTTTGTAATTTTTCGCATTCTTGATTTCTGGCCATTGAAGAAAACTCCCTGTGTAAATCACTTCCGGAATGCTTAAAGAGAATAAATTCTCCACCAGATTGGTTTTTGTTTTGCGCTCTATGTTATCCAATAAGATGTTAACAAGGTGTTTTCCATTTAAGCTTGCGGGTATTTCAGCTTTCTCTAAATTCTTTCCATCTAAACTCATAGATTTCCATCTACCGTAACCCTGCATTTCGATGTCTAAGACAGCATGCTGATATTTAAAATTCTTCAACGTGCGTTGACCTCCTAATTTTTCCGGAACTAAAGGATTAAACCGTAATCCATCAGACAGAAATTTCATACCGAACAGCACCTTATAAATTAAGCTGATATTGCCTGATAAGCTCCATAACATGTTACTGGAGTTGATTTGTGTGCCGGCGTAATCACCATCATCTGCCACAAAATTCTCTTTATTGGTAAGGAACATCGCCGAAGGGCGATAAATTGCAGCGAAACTTTGCATGATGGATTTTGGGTTATCCGCTTCAGCGGCTGCCCATGCCCAATAGGATTGAACAAAAGGCCATACCGCATTATTGTGGTAAGGAGCAATTTCTGGAATTTGCGGATAAATGCAAGGAATCCCAAAGGAAATCACAGGAGTGTTCTCCAAAACTTTCCTTTTCCTGTCCTGATCAGCAATATCAAATAAAACGGTTAAAGCTTCTCCCAATGCTTCTGAACGTGGGGAGCGTATTTTAAAATTTCTTCCGTAAAGGTATTGGGCATAATAGCCTTTATCGGGCATCCAAAGGTGCTTGTTGATGGCATTTTTAATCTGAGTTGCAAGTTTTTCATATTTCTCTGCTGCCTTTCCATCTTTCATCAATTTTGCCATCTGAGCCAAAACGTGGTTTACCTGGAAATGAACTGCATTTGTCCCCAAGCATTCTGATTCATAAATATCAGCCGGTTGCATCCATTTTGGATACGTTTGTTCACGCCAGTCTAAAAATGAAGATTCTCCTTTGACCAAACCTGTCTCTGGGTCATAAGCAACTTTAATATCATCTTCCACGGAATTTTTGATGATGCGATAAGCTTTCGCCAGCCAATCCCTATCTCCGGTTGTTTTATAAACCTCCCAAGCAGCGACTGCCCAAATCATACGGTCGGTGGATATGGGATAGGAACCTCCTGTTCCCGTGTCTTGGATCACCCTTTCATTTTTTACCTTTTTCATCAGGCTGATTTGTGCCACCGTAGGCTGCAGAATGGCCATGGAAAGAATGATGCTGTAACTAATGTCTCTGGTCCAAACGCCTGCCCATTCCTTTCCTGTTCTAAAAGTGCTGTCAGGTTGAATAGCTTTCTCCATCTCCTCTAAAGACATGTTGTAAATGGCATCAGCTAAAATATAGGGAGAATGGTATTGCGGAAAAGCAGAGATATCTTTGCTGAGTTTCCATGATGAAGCGATTGATTTTTGCTCTTTCTTTTGATTCAGCATAAAGTCCTGTGTGTAAATCCCATCACCATCCCGGTCTTTCAATTCCAGTTTTGGGTTGTTGGCGATGTTGTCAAAATCCCAATTTAACGGCAAGATATCTCCTGCAACGAAGACTCCTTTAAAGTCATTTTTATAGAGTTTTGTCCCATCAAAAAAAGTGAAATATCCTTTGGTTTTAAATGCATGCAACATTTCATTCATATCCACCCGGAGGGTAAGATGGGTGTCGGGTCTCAGGAAAAGGTTAGCTGGCATTCTGGTTTGATCAAGATATTGTTCGCCAAATTTGATGACGGGCGAAACGAAATCTCCCTGCTTTGGCAGTACCTTAAGCTGATGATTTTTGCCAGCAGGCATTTCATCATCCTTACCGTTCACACTGAACTTAAATGACAACAAGGGGCTGATGAATTCATTATCCGGGCTCTTGTAGTTGGAAATGAGGTGGGTTGCAGATTTGGCTTCGGCAGTAAAATCTCCCTGTACCACTTTATCCGGATAAATTTGGTAATCTTTATGGTAAAACAGCTCTTTTTGATTGGGTTTCATAGTGCATGAACAAAAAGTGGCCGTTAATAGTGTTGCAGAAAAAATATTTTTCAATTTCGCCCCTCTCATGGTTGTAATTTAGGTTTAAATATTGACCTTGTATTTGGTGCTTCTCCCTCCGCTGTCTCCTAATAGTTGGAAAACATTCTTCTCTAATAAATCCTGTAAATCTCTGGTTGCAGTAGCTTTGGAGACCTTGGTCAAGGAAATATATTTTGCGGTGTTCATGCCACCTTCAAACCCACTTTCTTCCTGCAACATCCTTTTAAGCACTTTCAACTGTCTTTCTGAAAGTTGATTTTTAAAGCGATCAAAAAACTGTGTTTTCTTGAGGATGAAATTCACTTGATGCTCTGCGTCAGTTTGTGCAGCTAAGATCACGTTCGCAAAATATTTTATCCATTTATTGATGTTATTGCTTTGCTGTGCCTTTTGCAAATTTGTATAATAGTCCTTTTTGTTGGATACTATTGCTTTAGATAAGCTCAACAAAACCGGCCGACCTAAGGTTTGCGATAGCGTTTTTTCGGCAATAGCCCTTCCAATCCTACCATTGCCATCCTCAAATGGATGGATGCTCTCGAAATATAAATGCGCTATGGAAGCTCTCAATACTGCTTTTTCCATTTCTTGTGTTCCGCCTGGTGCTGTTTGATTGAACCAAGTGATGAAAGCCTCCATCTCTTTTGGAACTTGTTTGGAGGGAGGTGCTTCATAATGCACTTTCTCTTTTCCCAACGCTCCAGAAACCACTTGCATAGGCTCTTCATGGGTGCGCCAAACTCCGGTTTCCATACCCTTTACCGCATCCAGCAGCATTTTATGCCAGTCAAAAAGTTTTTTTTCGTTAAGAGCTTCTTTATAGGTTTTTCTCACAGCAATCATTAACCGCCCAATGCCGTCTGCCTTTTTGTCTAAAACTTGTTCTGCTTGTTGGTTTAAACCGAGGTTGTTTTTGATGGATGACATGACGTCCTTCCGGCTGAAAAATTCTCCTTCAATTTGGGAAGTCTTGAGGGCTTCGGCAACCATCATATCAATCACAGCATCTGTTTGGGTGTTTTCTGGCAATGCTTTTAAAATTCCCGTAACATGGCCGGTCTTTTCGGCAAAGAGGAAAAGTTCCTTTTCTATCAAAGAAACATCATATTGGAAGTTTGGCCAGTCTTTTTGTTGCCAATTGTAAAACATCATGAGCTGATTAGAAAACTTATTCGGCTCAAATATAATAAAACTATGAGCCGATTAGGAAGTTTATTCGGCTCATTAGATAGGGATAGCTTGAAATTTCGTTACGTTTTGGGGTTCAGATGCATGTGTTTCAGATAAAGATCCAACAGTATCACGCCCAAACCTATCATGATGGAAACATCTGCCATATTGAATATCCCGGTTTGGAATAGTCCAAAATTGACATGCATAAAATCTGTCACTGAACCGTAAATTACCCTGTCGCACAGATTTCCTATGCCACCACCTATAACAAAGCAAAAGCCTAATAATGTTCTTTTGGGAAGGTTGGTTTTGGCCATCAACACATAAGTTCCTCCCAAAATGACCAAGATGGGAAGCAGAGAAAGGAGGATGAATTTAACAATAAAAGGTAAGGAGTTTCCTAAACTTAAAAACGCTCCGGTATTCTCCACTTTATAAATAGTGAAATGTTGGTTGATGAAGCTAAAACTTTCACCCTCACTCATTTCTTTTCTAACGATGGATTTGGAAACCTGGTCGCAACCTACATTACAAAGAATAATGGCCGAAATGAAAAGGTTCCTGATGTGCTTTTTTAGCTTCATAATTATAAATCAGTGTATAAATATCACTAAAAAATAGGCCAGCAGCAAAGCATTATTTAAATAGACCTGATTGAAATGAAAAGCCCGAAGTGTGGTGGCCTGTGAGTTGGGCGGACTTGTAATGAAAAGCAGGACTGGCGCAACCGATGAAATGCTGCTTTTGCTCTTCAAAACAAAATAAGGAGACTTTTGTCTCCTGTATATTAATCTTCTACAATCTCGCTGTTGATGGAAGGTTGTTCTTTGATCTCCTCTTTAAAATATCTTTTCTGGTAAATCAGGATGAGAATCACCCCAATGGAGATGGAAGCATCGGCGACGTTGAACACCGGCCGGAAGAAAACATATTCTTCACCGCCCCAAATGGGCAACCAGGATGGAAAAGTTCCCTGCAACAGCGGGAAATAAAACATATCCACCACACGTCCGTGAAATAAGGACGCATAATTATATATAACGCCATAAAACACGGAGTCTATGATATTACCCAAAGCACCGGCGAAGATGAAAGCTACGTTTAGAATCAGACCTCTGTGATATTTATGTTTGATCAGATAATGCAAACCATAGGCGATACCGGCAACGGCCAGAATTCTGAAAAGTGACAATGCCAATTTGCCGGCCTCGCCACCAAACTCCATTCCGAAAGCCATCCCATTATTCTCTGTGAAATGGATGATGGCCAGATCTTTAATCAAGTGATATTCCTGGCCGATGAACATATTGGTTTTTACCCATGTCTTCAAAGCCTGATCAGCTACCAGAATGAATAAAATGGCAATAATTGGCTTATTATAACCCTTCATTAATATTGCTTTAATTTCGCCTCCATGCTTAATGTGGCATGAGGAACAGCTTTTAAACGTTCCTTTTGAATCAATTTCCCGGTTTCCCGGCAAATGCCATAGGTTTTATTTTCAATTCTGACTAAAGCCGCCTCTAAGTTCTCGATAAATTTCTTCTGACGAGCAGCCAGTTGATTCAATTGCTCTTTCTCTAAAGTTGCCGAACCATCCTCTAAAGTTTTATATGTTCCTGCGGTATCATCAGTCCCATTTTTATTTGGGTTACTTAATGAACTGGTTAAATTGAATAGTTCGTCTTTCGCACTGTTCAATTTGTCAGTGATCAGCTCCTTGAATTCTTGTAATTCTGAATCAGAATAACGTGTTTTTGTGCTTTTATTTTCCATCTTAATTATCCTTCTTTATGGAGATCTGTAATTTAATTTCTTCAATATCTATAGTTTCGCCCTCTGAAAGGTGATCACTCATTGCTAAAGAAGTAGCTAATATTTCGGCGCAAATATATGATAAATTATTTTTCACAGCTTTAGCTATAACCGAATTGTCCTCTAGTGCTACTTTTATTTTGTCTGTGACTTCAAATCCCAAATCTTTCCTCAGATTTTGGATCCGGTTGATCACCTCACGGGCTATTCCCTCTTCTTTCAATTCCTGGGAGATATGGATGTCTAAAGCCACCGTTAATCTGCCCAAATTAGTCACCTGCCATCCCGGAACATCTTCAGCGATGATTTCTACATCTTCCGGCAAGATTTGATATTTTGCCGTGGATGTCTCCACCTCGGCTGACCCATTTTGTTCAAAATCATGGATCTGGCTTTCACCGAATTTCGAGATGAGATCCGCCACCGCTTTCATATCTTTCCCCAACTTCTTCCCCAACGATTTAAAATTAGGCTTGATCTTTTTCTTGATGATTCCTGCAGTGTCAGTGATATACTCTATTTCCCTGATATTAGTTTCAGATAAAATCAATTCTTTCACTTTTTCCACTTTAGATTTAAAATCTTTATCTAAAACGGGGAGCATGATTTTGCTTAAAGGCTGGCGAACATTGATGCCTACTTTTTTGCGGAGCGACAAAACCATGGAAGAGATATCCTGTGCAATTTGCATCCGTTCCTCCAGTGCTTTGTTTACTAAATCTGTATGATATGCCGGAAAATCTGTCAAATGAACCGAATCACACTGCTCCTTTTTTGTGACCGCATTGAGATCATGATATAAGCGGTCTGAAAAGAATGGGGCTATAGGAGACATCAATTTGCTGATCGTGATCAAGCAGGTATATAAAGTTTGGTATGCCGATATTTTATCTTCTGTATAATCTCCTTTCCAGAAACGACGGCGACTTAAACGTACAAACCAGTTGCTCAAATGCTCGTCCACAAAATTTTGGATAGCTCTTGCTGCTTTCGTAGGTTCGAAATCGTTATAAAACTCATCCACCTCTCGAGATAAAGTGTTAAGCAAAGAAATGATCCACTGGTCAATTTCTGGTCTTGCAGCTAAGTCCATTTCCGCCTCTGCGTAAGTGAACTGATCGATGTTGGCATAAAGCGCGAAGAAAGCGTAGGTGTTGTATAAAGTTCCGAAGAATTTGCGCCGAACTTCATCCAGCCCATCGATATTGAATTTTAAATTATCCCAAGGAGAGGCATTGCTGATCATGTACCAGCGTGTGGCATCAGCGCTGTATTGCTCTATGGTGCTGAAAGGATCAACAGCATTGCCTAAACGTTTAGACATTTTATTGCCATTTTTGTCCAGCACCAAACCATTGGAGATCACATTCTTGAACGCTATTCCCGGTTTTTTTGCATCTTTTTTTAATAAATCACCTTTTAAAACTGCTGCATCTTCTTTCTCTTTTCTTCTTAAATTTACTGCCTGGATATCCTCACTGGTTTCATCAAGCATGGTGGCGATGGCGTGTAGCGTGAAGAACCATCCCCGGGTTTGATCCACTCCTTCGGCGATGAAATCTGCCGGATAGGCGTTTTCAAAAGCTGCTGCATTTTCAAAAGGATAATGCCATTGTGCGTAAGGCATGGCACCTGAATCAAACCAAACGTCGATCAGATCAGCTTCACGGAACATTTTTTCTCCGCCTGTTGAAACCAGGATAACATCGTCCACATAAGGACGGTGCAAATCAAAGGTTGATTGACCCAATGAATGAATGATTGAATTCATCTTCGCAACTTCTTTCTGTGATAATGCGCCACTATTCACTCCTTCAATCATGGCTTCCTTTAATTCTTGAATGGAGCCGATACATCGCTCCTCCGTGCCATCTTCTGTTCTCCAGATGGGCAAGGGTGTTCCCCAATACCTGGAACGGGAAAGGTTCCAATCCACCAGATTCTCCAGCCAGTTACCAAAACGCCCAGTTCCGGTGCTTTCCGGTTTCCAGTTGATGGTCCTATTCAGCTCCACCAATTTCTCTTTCACAGCGGTAGTTTTGATGAACCAGCTGTCTAAAGGATAGTACAGAATAGGTTTATCCGTCCTCCAGCAATGTGGGTAGCTGTGTTCGTATTTCTTAACATCGAAAGCTTTGTTGTCTTCTTTTAATTTGATGGCAATGAGTACGTCAGTGGGTTTAAAATCAGGCTCATTACGAACTTCATCAGGGTAATATTCCTCTTTCACATATCGTCCGGCATAATCAGTGACTTCCTCCACGAATTTCCCCTGCTTATCCACTAAAGGAAACTCATTCCCTTTATTGTCTTTCACCATCACAGAAGGAACATTATTCTCTTTGCAAGCTCTAAAGTCATCTGCACCAAAAATTGAAGCCGTGTGAACGATTCCAGTTCCATCCTCGGTGGTCACAAAATCTGCAGGAATCACACGGAAAGCGTTCTTCTCCAAATCTTCATCAGTCACATAGGGCATTAACTGAAAATAGCGTAAACCTAAAAGT
The DNA here is from genome assembly GCA_965218985.1 of Pelobium sp. GTDB lineage: Bacteria > Bacteroidota > Bacteroidia > Sphingobacteriales > Sphingobacteriaceae > Pseudopedobacter. Next base: position 1,690,468 of record CBDCMP010000007.1, on the reverse strand, counting down.
TCAGCACCTTTAAATTCAGCGGTAATCTCCCATGGGATGATTTTGTCTCCACCTTTATAATCCTGAAAAGAAGCCTGACTGCCAGACAGGCTGGTATGCTGTCCTTCAGCCTTTAAATATTTTAAGACTAAATCTTTTGCTAAGATCACGCTGACCGGTAAATGGGTGTATGGATTGAAGGTCTTTACTTTCACATAAGTGATCTTCTCTCCAATCGCCAAAGCGCAATTGGAAGGTAAAGTCCATGGTGTGGTGGTCCAGGCGATGAGGACGGTATCCTCTTCCGGAGTTTCAAACAAGCTATTCATCAATGGATGAATTTGGTCTGGCTTCAACCTGAATTCGGCAGTGATGGAGGTGTCTTTAAGATCGCGATAAGTTCCCGGCTGATTCAACTCATGAGAACTTAAACCGGTTCCGGCAGCCGGTGAATAAGGCTGAACCGTGTAACCTTTGTATAAAAATCCTTTTTGATGAAGCTGCTTCAATATCCACCAAAGGCTTTCGATGTACTCATTTTTGTAGGTGATGTAAGGGTCGTCCAAATCCACCCAATAACCCATTTTTTCGGTAAGATCGTTCCACACATCGGTATAACGCATCACCTCTTTACGGCAAGCATCATTGTATTCCTGAACGGAGATTTTCTTGCCAATATCCTCTTTGGTGATACCTAAGGATTTCTCCACAGCAAGTTCGATAGGTAAGCCGTGCGTATCCCAACCGCCTTTACGTTTAACCTGAAAGCCTTTTAAAGTTTTATACCTGCAAAAGATATCTTTTATAGAACGGGCCATCACGTGATGAATCCCGGGCATGCCATTGGCTGAAGGCGGACCTTCATAAAATGTATAGGGCTTGGATGCCGGTCTGTTTTGGACAGATTTTTCAAAAATTTGAGCTGCTTTCCACCCCTCTAAAACTTCTTTCCCTATCTGTGATAAATTTAGTTGCCTATATTCTTTGTACATCTGCGTTTCTCTCCGAAAATTAAGGATGCAAATTTAGGCATTTGAGTTGAAAAAGCCTATATAAAAGCAGATTAAGTGAAGAAATTGACGTTTTAAAAACATCAATATGATGATGGAGACCAATCTGAATTGTTGAAGAACGAGTTAAAATTTATCCAAACAAATCACTGCTTAAATACCTATCTCCCCTGTCGCAGGCGATGAAGACAATAAGCCCATCCTCCAATTCTTCAGCCAATTTTAAAGCAGCATGGCAAGCACCTCCGGTGCTCATTCCGGCAAAAATCCCTTCGGTTTTGGCCAGTTTCCTTGCCATTTGCTTGGCATGCTCTTCAGAGACATCGATCACACGGTCAACTCTTGAAGGGTCAAAAATTTTGGGGAGATAAGCTTCCGGCCACCTGCGGATACCCGGAATGGAAGAACCTTCTGTTGGCTGGCAACCTACAATTTGTATATCCTGGTTTTGCTCTTTTAAAAACATGGAAGTTCCCATGATAGTGCCGGTTGTGCCCATAGCACTCACAAAATGGGTGATCTTTTGGTGGGTGTCTCTCCAAATCTCTGGCCCGGTGGTTTTATAATGTGCTAAATAATTATCAGGATTAGCAAATTGATTCAGTAAAAAATATTCTCCGGATGCACCTTTCTCTTCGGCATAATCCCTGCATTTCTCAATATCATCCAACGATATGACTTTGGCACCAAATGCTTCCATGGTTAGGGTTCTTTCTTTGGTGGAGTTGGAAGGCATGATGAGTTCAATCTCTAAATCGAACAATCGGGCGATCATGGCAAGGGCAATACCAGTGTTTCCACTGGTAGCTTCTATTAAACGCATGCCAGGTTTGATATCCCCACGTTCCAAAGCACTTTTTATCATATTCAAAGCAGCTCTGTCTTTCACACTTCCACCAGGATTATCACCTTCCAGCTTGGCGAAGATTTTAACTTTTGGATTGGGATTTAATTTTTGTATCTCTACTAATGGAGTGTTTCCCACTAGATCTATAATAGAACTCATGCATTAAAATTTGAATTCTCCACCACTTTGATGGATGGAGTATGGTACACTGTTGAATTTGGAGGAACGCTTTTCGTCAGCCAAACGTTCCCCCCAATAGTGCTGTTGTGGCCAATTACGGTCTCACCTCCTAATATGGTGGCGTTGCTATATATTACCACATCATCTTCAACGGTAGGATGTCTTTTAACACCTGCCATGTTTTTGCTGACACTTAGAGCCCCCAAAGTGACGCCTTGGTACAGTTTCACGTTTTTGCCGATGATGGCCGTTTCTCCAATCACTATTCCTGTTCCATGATCTATACATAAAAATTGACCGATTTCCGCACCGGGATGTATGTCAATTCCAGTTTTAGAATGGGCGTATTCTGTTAAAATCCTGGGAACCAGTGGGGTTTCTAACAGCAATAATTCATGTGCGATTCTGTAAAAGGCCATTGCCCAAAAACCAGGATAAGTCCGGATGACTTCAAATTCGTTATTAGCTGCAGGATCCCCGCTGGTCAATGCGCTGATGTCGGTCTTCAATGTTTCGTAAAGATTGGGTAAACCAGCCATGAACTTTTTTGCAATCACATCATTGTGACAGTCTTGGCAGGCTTGAGTGGCATCTAAAAGATTGTTTAACCTGGTTTGCAGGGTGGTGAATTCTTCTTCTAGCTCTTCTTGAATGTTGAATATCTTATCAGAAAGTTCGGGGAAAAGTAAGCCGACTAACTGAAAAGCCCAATCTGCAATGGATTCATTAGCCGGAATGGCTTGGGCCTTTTGCTGTCTTTTAAAAAGGGTGTGAAGAAAATCCTTGTTCATTGAAGATCAAAGTTAAGCAATAGCTTTTTCAAAGCTTATTTTTGAAAGAGTTTCTTGTAGGAAATTTGTAAAAATTAAAAGGGCGGCTGGCGAAGTTCTTTGGAAGGTCAAAAAACTCTTGAAATAAAAAAAGCGGTTAAAATAAACCGCTTCATGGATATTGGGAATGACCAGCTATTATTTTAGCTTATCATTTATTGCCTTGGCAGAATCTAGATGAACTTTTAAAGTAGGCAATATTTTACTTGCAAATGCTTTCACGTCTGGATCTTTGCTGTTTTCTGAAACATCTTGAAATTTATCCACGTCCTTTTTGTGGTCATCCACCATCATGCCCATGTAAGCTTTGTCAAATTCGGGACCTTTCTTAGATTTCAAATCGTTGATTTCCTTCATTTGATCTTCTGTAGGGGAATTAGGAAGGGTGACGTTTTTACTAACTGCCAGTGATTTCATTTCATCGTTTGCTTTGGAATGGTCATCCACCATCATTTTACCAAAACCCTTAACTCTTGGGTTTAGTGAATTATCTTGAGCGATTCTCCCCAGTTCTACCTCCATCATACCTCCACTGGCGGCTTCCATCATAAAGTCTGAACCATCTTCTGTGGTGGCTACATTCGCTTCTGAATTTAAAGAATCCAGGCTGTCTTTGGTGTCATTTGATGACTGTTGGTTAGTGCATGCCTGAAAAGAAAGGACTACCAATCCGATCAGGAACGAATAAATTAATTTTTTCATGTCTTTATAGTTTTTGATGTTTTGATTTTGGAATTAAATTCAAAAACCAGACCAAAAGATTTTAATTGAATAAGCCGGCACCCGCTGGAGGGTTTGTTTTGCATTTTAACCACACCGCTGATGATGATTTACGCAGCTGCAACCTATATATAATTGCAATAAGAGTGAGTAATAAAATGGACCTTTTCATATCGCTGTATTGGATTGACGATATAAGATATAAAAGTATGGCTTAAGCCTAATTTTTAGATGGGTGGAGGAAAAGAGCAGATGAACGTGAAAAAACCAGGGGATAAAAAAATCCCCGCCTTTTAGGGGCAGGGACTTATCAACAACCTAAACCAACTATCTATTTCTTTTGATCAATTTATACTTGTGAGTTTTTAAACTCAATTATTTCGACTTTCTTATTTTAATAAAATGTTGTATAAGCACTTGGAATAAAAGGGTAAGTACTATTTCCATTTATACCTCTGGTATAAATAGTATATGCTCTCCCTTTGATAAAAGTTGCCGTAAGTGTTGCAGGTAAAAGTGTAGCGGTAGCCGCATCCTTGAAAATATATTTATTGGCTTGACCCGGATTAGGAATTGTTACCCAATCAGAAACTCCTCCATTAGGAACTGCAGAAACAATTTTTTTACCTGTTACATCCTGAAACATATCCAAAGCCGGGCCACCATTGTACATATTCAATACCCTTACAAAGATTTTAGTGGTATCCGTGGCGGGTCTCACATCCTCTATCATTTTATAAGTTGGGATTTTTTTCGCTAACGAATCATAAGCACCAGTAGTGACAATAGAATAAAATTTTCCTCCCTCTGGGGTGATTGGTGTATTAAAAACTTCCAGTCCTGGGTCGCTTGTGGCACTTGCTAAAACTTTAGCCGTTAATGTTTGATTACCTGGAACTGTGTAGGCATACCCTAAATCAGGAAATAAACCATTGTAACCAAAGCCTCCATTTTCCGTACCTAAGGAAGTATAAGCCGAAGAAAATTTAGTCCCGTTGATATAAAAATTAATAACTGGACTTCCTGGTGAGATATTCAATAATTTTAGGTAAGCATATTTAGTACTGCCTGGTTCTAATTTTTCGTATTGAGTGTTCTCCACCAAAGTGCCTTTTTTACAAGCGGTAAATACTATACCTATCGCGAAAATATATAATAATTTTTTCATCTTATTTTTCAGTTTAGTGTTAATTAAGGTTGAGAAAACCACATTTTATATGTATGGTAATCAGGTTGATCTCCACCCACTTTTTTAAGTGCATCCAAATTCCAAATATATTCTGAGTTATATCTTGGACGATATCTTTGAGCTGGTTTACCTCCATTGTCCGCGAAGAAATTTTTTGGAAATATAAAATAACCAAAATATGGGTTATTACCTTTTGAATCACCTTCATTATAGTTGTATTTCCTTAGATCACACCAGGTCTCTACAAAACCATACCCCCACATGGAAATAAACTTTTGAAGCATAATGTCTTTTAAAGTTAAGGTGGCGGCACTTTGTTTTACAGAAGCACTTAGCATATAGGCGTCTCTTGCTGAATTAGTAATGGCGGGCCCAAGGTTACTTACGTAATCAATATGCGCTAAAATGCCTTTACGATAAGCCTCATAAGCTAATGCCTTATTGTTATCTCTAAATGCTGCTTCTGCCTTAATAAACTGAATTTCTGAATAGGTCATGATAGGGAAATCAGCTTTGTCTTTAAAAGAATATTTTCCATCGCCAGCTCCAGAATTATTTGTAGCAATTACTCCCCAAGGATTTGGAATGATATTCTTATTTGCTGAGGTACCCGGATCACCTTGCGCAGGAAGAACTCCTCTAAAAATACCGTCTGGAGAAGCTGTAATCATATTGTTTCTTCTTGGGTCTATTATTGTGTCTGTCAAAGGTAGACTACCTAAGGTTCCATCTAGTAAGCCAACGAGTATGTTCGTTTGCCTAAAGGATCCAATGTTATTACGCATTGGACCAAAAAAATTGGCATCCGTAGTAGAAGTTCCAGCATTTGGAATAAGAAAGTTATCTGCATTACTGGCTAATGATTTATCACAATATTCAATTACTTTTTTAGGGTCATAATCCGCTTTATTTACTAAATTATTCATGTTTCTGGCCAGTAAACCATAATTAAATTTTATCCATTTGGATTTATCTCCATGATATACCAAATCAGAAGGCCCCATAATTGCTACTGATCCCTTTCCGTCTGTTCTGCTAAAGTTTGCAATGGATTCATTAGCTAACCTTACTACTTCTGCATAAACTTCTGGTTGAGAATCGTAATCAAATACGTACCTGTTTGGCTCAAAAGCCTCTTTTAAGATGATGTCGCCGTAATAATCTGTTGTGGTTTGCCAACTCCATGCTCTAAGAGATTGTGCCATTCCCAAAAAATTATACTGTTCTTTTGCGGTGGCATCATCCATGATTAAACTTAAATTAGAACCCAAACCAAAATAGTTGGTCCTCCAAATTTCACCTGTGGCATCACTTCCTTGCAGCCAGCCATGTACTTCTGCGAAATAATTTGCTGTATTTCGACCCCAGAATTGAATCACATTACTTAAATACCTGGAGTCAAATTGGATTCCTCTTTCCATTTGTGCAAAAAGAGGCATAGTTAAGGTTTTACTGTCTGGATTTTGTGGTGTAGCCGGATCAGTATTTACATCCAGATAATTTTTACATCCAGCTAAACCTATCGATAGAGCTGCTATATAAGCTATATATTTATTTTTCATAATTTTTTTTATTAAAAGCCAACTTTAATACCCAAATTATATCCTCTCGGTAAACCTACAGAACCGAAATCAATTCCTGTTCCTCCTAAACCCCCGGTTGCGGCACTTAAACCATTAACGGCCGGGTCAACTCCTTTATAATTGGTGATTAACAATAAATCTGTTCCCGTAACGAAGATACTGGCACTTTTAAACACTTTGCTATTTGCAAAAGTCTTATTTGGTAAGTTATAAGCTAAAGTAATATCCTTCATTCTTATCCAGTTAATATTTTTTTCGAGGAAATCCAAAGTATTGTAATAGGTAGAATAGTATGAAGTGGTAATGTATGGGGTAACTATTACATTATTTTTTGTTGGATGATCGGTGTTCTCCAAGCCATCTCTAATTACGCCTTCAATGACGCGTGGTGTTTCCCGGTCTAAACTTAACCGAGACTGACCTCTTGCATACAAATAGAGTTCAGTGGCATTATAAATATCACCACCTTTTCTGATATCAAATAAGAACGATAAGTTAAAGTTTTTATAAGTAAAGCTGTTGGTTAAACCCATTGTGAAATCCGGTGCTCTATCACCAATTGGTGTGAAATTGGCATCTTTGATAGGCATTCCATTCACAGGATTAATCAATAACTCCCCTTTGTCATTTTTTAAATATTGAATACCTGCAAAAGCAGAAATAGAAGATCCAACAGTATATTGTGCTCTAACATTATCAAATAACCAGGTATCTGAAAGGTAAAACACATTCTGATTTGCAGGAAGAGATAATATGTTACCATGTGTGCGGGCTATATTAGTACTAATATCCCATGCGAAATTTTTCTTCTGTATAGGTGTTCCTTTTATTAAAAGCTCGAAACCTCTGTAACGGATTTTACCACTATTAATATAACCCAAAATCGCTCCCGTTCCATAGCTCAGACGTGGGGCAGTAATTTGTTTGTCAGATAAGGTTTGATAATAAGAGAAATCGAAAGATAACCTGCTTTTAAATAGGCTAAGTTCTAAACCTGCTTCTTCTGAAGTAGTAAATTCTGCCTGCAAATCCGGATTGCCAGCTGTTACATCAACTGCAAAACCACCCCCTGTGGTGCCTTGTGCCACTAATTTTGTTTTGGTGATGTACGCCACTCTGGCATCCTTACCAGATTGTCCCCAGGATGCTCTTAATTTACCAAAAGACAACCAATTTAAATCTTTAAAGGGAGCTAATTCTGAAAACACAAAACTTAATGAGGTTGCTGGATAAAAGAAGCTGTAGTTTTTAATAGGTAAAGTAGAAGATAAATCTTGTCTACCTGTTAAAGTCAGATATAAGAAATCATCATAACCTAATTCTGCACTAACAAAAAAGCCTACTTTTCGTTTTAATTCATTGGTATAAGCTACTTTTTGTGAAGTGGGGTCAGTATTGTTTAGACTGTAAAAATCTTGTTGATAGAACCTTGATCCAAACTGAGAGTTAACCTGATAAGAGTCATCTTTGATGTCACTTCCTAAACGAAGGATAGGCTTAAATTTTCCGAAATCTTTCTGTAATGTGGCGATAAATGTGCCTGAATATAAAACCTCATTAGAATTATAAGTATTTATACCTCCGCCAGCGTAAGATGAACCAGAAACATTTGCGTTGTAAGCCTGTGGATTATAAGCAGAAAGGCCCTGACCAGCATTCACATCTGCACCACCTCTGGCAGTTACACTTAGCCAATCCAAGGGTTTATAATCGATGCTAACATTCGCTAAAACTCTCCTGTTTTTGTCATTATTTGGGTTATATTTTAATGCCCAATAAGGGTTATCCAGCTCATCACTATAACTGCCTGTAATAGTTCTTCGGTCTCCACCCTCAGTAAGATAGTTACGCATATCATCATTAAGAGGCCAGGTTAAAGAACTCAACATTGGACCTCCTGATCCTTTATAGGTCTTGTCTGTTTTGGAGTTAATTAAATTCAAGGAACCATTCATGCTCAGTTTTTTACTGATCTGAGAAGTACCAGATATTTTTAGGTTAATATTATTATATCCAGTTCCCGGAATAATACCTGTTTGGTCAGTATAGCTTAACGTAGAGCGGAGAGATAATTTTTCAGAACCTCCTTCTACCGTTGCATTATGTCTCTGTGTAAAGCCAGCCTGATAGAAATTACCAATATTATCATACAATGTATCGGTAGTTGGGTATTTGGCACCGAAGAAAGTCCTTGTTTGATGCTCTTCATCAAAAAAACCACCGGCACCAGGTCCGTAAACCGTTTGTACTGGTGGAAAGCGATAAGCATTTTCTACTCTAAAATCATTGCTGTAAGTCACTTTTGCCGTACCTGCTTTGGCTTTTTTAGTGGTAATCACCACCGCACCGGATGCGCCTTCAGTACCGTAAAGGGCTGAAGCCTCCGGACCTTTTAATATGGTGATAGAAGCAATTTCATCAGGATTGATATCCATTGCTCTGTTGCCATAATCGTTGGTGCGGTTGTAGGTTCCCTGGCCAACTAAATTATATTCTGAAAAAGTACGATTGGAAATAGGCAAACCATCTATAACAAATAGAGGTTGGTTATCTCCATCTAAAGATACTGCTCCTCTAATTATAATTTGCGAAGATGCGCCGGGAACGCCATTAGTTGGTGTAATAGTAGCGCCTGCCACCCGACCTTGTAACGCATTTAGGAAGTTTTCACGTTGGGTTGAAGCAACGGCATCACCATCAATCGTTTGTGCGGAATAACCTAATGCTTTCTTCTCTCTGGTTATTCCGTAAGCAGTAACCACCACCTCATTTAAAGCTTTATTATCTTGCTTTAAAACAACATTAATTACATTTCTTTCTCCAACGGTTATTTGTTGGCTGATTGTTCCTAAAAAGGAGAAGATAATTACATCTGCATTTTTTGCTTTGACGATGTATTTACCGTTTACGTCGGTTTGAGTTCCAACTGAGGAGCCTTTAACTTTTACGGTCACACCTGGCAGGGGTTGACCGTCATCTGCGGATGTCACCGTTCCAGAGATCACTTTCTCTTGGGCTAAAACCTGCCCAATGATCATGAACAAACTGAAAAGTAACAGGAGTAAGTTTTTTTTCATCATGTGTTGTTTAGTAGTTTTGATTATTTTCTTTGAAAATGCCGATAATATATAAATATATTGTATAAAGATTGAATAAATTGCATAAAAACGCAAATTATTTTTTAAAAAAATACAAACAAAAAAATTTTAAATCCATATAAAATAACATAGAGAATTAAAATGTACCTTCGAATGGATTTTAAGCGTGTTTTCATAATTATTTTAAATAATAGGCAGAAATAAATTTCAGGTGAGAATTATTGCATGAATTTGCAGCTATTGTAACCTTTGGAAATAATTTTTAATTTAATATTTTTACCCAACTCATAGAGACCTTTAAATCCATGTTAAAAAAGGAAAGACATTCGTTGATTATGAAGCAAATTAATCTTCATAATAAAGTTTTATCTTCAGATTTAAGCGTTAGTTTAGATGTTTCCGAAGATACGGTAAGAAGGGATCTGAATGAATTAGACCAAACCGGCAAATTATTGAAGGTTCACGGCGGAGCTTTATCTAAGTCTTTTCATTTTCCTTTTCATCATAATGAAGTCTATGCACTTGATGAGAAAAAAAAGATAGCTCTTAAAGCGATTAAGCTCATCAAAGATGGGATGGTGGTGTTAACAGGAGGAGGAACCACCATGATTGAACTGGCAAAATTAATTCCTTCCGATCTGGAAGCCACTTTCTTTACCATCAGCCCTTTAGTGGCGTTGGAACTTGCCGAACATACCAAACTTACCGTCATCATGATTGGAGGCCAGTTGTCAAAGAATGCACAGATCAATGTAGGTGCCAGTGTGATCAATGATCTTTCCAATATAAAAGTGGATTTATGTTTTTTGGGAGCGAATGGCATCGACGCATCGGAAGGAATAACGGATTCTGATTGGGAGGTGGTGCAGATCAAGAAGGCAATGATCAAGTCCTCTATTAAAATAGTGATCCTCAGCATTGCTGAAAAGCTTAATTCCATTCAGAGGTTGAGAGTTTGTCGATGGAACGAGGTGACTCATTTCATCACGGAATTAGATCTGGATCATCCAAGTTTAAGTTCATTCAAAGATTACAACATTCAAATATTCTAATGGGGCAAACTTATTTTCCCAAGGCTTTTCAGGTTAGGATCTAACAAGGAATAATCGCCGGCTACAGTTTCATTCGCCAATAAAGCAAATAAAACTGCTTCTTTAGCACCAGGATGCATACCCAAATCTCGTATATTTTTAATCTGAAAGGAGGTGAGCGCCTGTAAATTAAGAACGAGTGAAGGGTTATCGCCCCCACCACCACTCACATAGATAACAGGAGATTCGTCTTTGTTAAAAAAGTATTTAATCGCATTTGCTATGGAGGATGCACTGAATTTGTTCAGGGTGGCCACCACATCAAATCTATTCAGATGTTCCGTTGAACTGGATTTCTGAGCGTTTTCAAGGTATTGTAAATTAAAGACTTCCGGTCCGGTTGTTTTTGGAAAGGCCTCGTCAAAAAAAGAGTGTTTAAGCAAGGCTTCCAATAAATTCTTATCCACGACTCCCTGTACGGCGATTTGTGCATCTTTATCATAAAATTCTCCCTTGAAATATTTCTGCACATATTGGTCCATTAAGGTGTTTCCCGGCCCTGTATCCGTACTTATCACTTCCTTGAAGCTGGCTTTTGCCCTCACTATTGTGAAATTGGCAATGCCCCCTATATTTAATAAGATGCGATGCTCCACTTCGCTCTTAAACAGGAGATAGTCACCAAATAAAGCCAAGGGAGCCCCTTCTTTGCCTTGTGCGATGTGTTTTTGCCTGAAATCACTCACAGTGATGATCCCGGTGAGTGTGGCGATCTGGTCAGCGTCTCCTATTTGCAGGGTGGAATTGCCATAATCATCCTCTCTTAGCCTGGCTGGAGAGTGATAAAGTGTTTGTCCATGACTGGCAATCAAATCAATTTCATGGCTGGAAAGATGATGGCTGAAGAGGAAATCATTGACCATGGAAGAATAAAGTTTGCCCAGGTAAGTGTTCAATAAGCACACCTGCTCTAAATCAACTTGTTTTACGAAACAGATTGCTCTTAATTTTTTTTGGAATGATGCCTCATAAGAAAAAGTCTCAAATGCCACAACTTCAACGCTTGTAAATGAACCCCTGCCCGATAGGGTGCATAAAGCTATATCCAAACCGTCCAATGAAGTCCCAGACATCAGTCCGATGATATTTCTTTTCTCTTTTTGGCTGATAAGGAATAGCTGCTCTATATCTTTATTCATTCTATATCTTTAAAAAACTAAATTAGTGTTAAATGATGAAGCTAAAAAACGCATGAAATTGCAAATCCATTTTTTAATCATTAAGAAACCGCAAATTAAATAATTGTATATTATATTTGAATTCAAGAATTTACTTTTATGGCCCGACTTAATCTCTTAGAATCCACGCGTTTTGAAAAATTGCCGGTCACGGTTTATAAAAATGAGCAGGAAGCTTGTAAAAAAGTGGCATTACGGATTGCGGAATTAATAAAGACCAAAAGTCAACAAGGAGAGCGGACGGTGCTTGGTTTGGCAACAGGGGCTACCCCCATAGGCGTGTATGCCGAATTGATCAGGTTGCACCGACAGGAAGGGTTGAGTTTTGAAAAGGTGATCACATTTAATCTTGACGAATATTATCCCATGCAACCAGATGCTGAACAAAGCTACGTCAGATTCATGAATGAGCAATTATTTGATCATATAGATATTAACAGAGCAAACATCCACATTCCTGACGGGACTTTGGCACCAGATGAAATACAACAGTTTTGTATTGATTACGAGAGGCGGATCACTTCCTTCGGTGGCTTGGATCTGCAGTTACTGGGTATTGGAAGAACAGGGCATATTGGATTCAATGAGCCCGGTTCTGCGCCTAACTCTGGCACACGATTGGTGACTTTAGACGACCTTACCAGAAAAGATGCGGCAAAGGATTTTGGAGGAAAGGCAAATGTCCCCACTAAAGCCATCACCATGGGGGTAGGTACTATATTCAAAGCCAAAGAGATCATATTAATGGCCTGGGGGAGCAAAAAAGCACCCATCATCAAAAAAGCAGTGGAAGGGGAGCTCTCCAGTGACGTTCCGGCCACTTATTTACAGCTGTCTGAACATGTGGAGTTTGTATTAGATCAGGATGCGGTCACCTCCCTTACCCGTTTTGATACGCCATGGCTGGTAAAAGATTGCGTTTGGGATGACATGCTGATTAAAAAGGCTGTGGTTTGGTTATCTAACACGGTTAACAATCCAATTCTAAAATTAACTGAAGAACATTATAACATTCATGGAATGGCTCAGCTCGCCACAGAAAAGGGGCCGGTTTATCATATTAATATCCATGTTTTCAACCTTTTACAGCACACCATCACGGGTTGGCCTGGGGGTAAACCCCATGCGGATGACAGTCAAAGACCAGAACGGGCTGAGCCTGCGGTTAAAAGGTCATTGATTTTCTCGCCACATCCTGATGACGATGTCATTTCTATGGGTGGAACTTTCATTCGCTTGGTTGACCAGGGACATGATGTACATGTTGCTTATCAAACATCAGGAAACAATGCCGTGTGGGACGATGATGCGCTGCGTTATGTGGAATTTGCACTGGATTTTTCAGATGCTGTTTCCGAAGAAAAGGATAAATTAAATACGGTCTATCATCACCTTAAAGAATTCATCAAACAGAAATCACCTAATCAAAACGATCCGAAGGAGCTCAAATTGATCAAAGGATTAATCAGAAAGGGAGAAGCGACTGCTGGTGCCCGTTATTGTGGATTGAAGGATGATCATATCCATTTTATGGATATGCCTTTTTATGAAAAGAGGTTCTCCAGCAGAAAAAATGAGATCTCTGAACAAGATGTGGAAGTGACGATGCAATTGCTGCAAAGAATAAAACCTCATCAAATATTTGCAGCTGGTGATTTTGCGGATCCGCATGGCACTCATAAAGTTTGCTTTGAGGCCATAGAAAGGGCAATGACGAATTTAAGAAAGACAGAGGACTGGGCAAATGACTGTTGGGTTTGGCTTTACAGAGGGGCATGGCACGAATGGGAGATCCATGAAATTGAAATGACGGTTCCGTTGTCACCGCAGGAGCTGGAACGGAAAAGAAATGCCATATTTAAGCATCAGTCACAAAAGGATCGTCCAGTTTTCCCGGGAGATGACGCGAGAGAATTTTGGGTAAGAGCTGAGGAAAGAAACAGGGATACTGCCAAACAATATGATTCACTTGGCTTAGCTAATTATGAAGCAATGGAAGCTTTTGTAAAATGGAAGTTTCAATGAAACCAACAGCTTTTTACAGATACAACGGTGATATGCACCGTTGTTTTTGCAGGAACTAAAGCTTAATTTTATAAACTGCAGCAAATTTAAGGATGGAAGAATGAGTGACTCACCAATTAAAAAAAGACTTCTTTCCCTTGATGTCTTCAGAGGCATCACAGTAGCGGCAATGATCCTGGTAAATAACCCTGGTGATTGGGGCCATATTTATCCGCCTCTCGAGCATTCTGAATGGAATGGATGTACGCCAACTGATCTCGTGTTTCCTTTTTTTCTATTCATTGTGGGAGTTTCTATAGTTTATGCTTTGAGCGCAAAAAGAACAATGCTTTCTAACCGTTCTGTGATGCTTCCTATCGTTAAGCGCTCACTGATTTTGTTTGGTTTAGGCTTGTTCATGTCGCTTTTTCCTTTTTTTGAGTTTACAACGGTTCGCATTCCAGGTGTTTTAACAAGAATTTCAGTGGTGTATTTCATCACCGCAATATTATTCATCAAAACGAATGGAAAAACCTTATTCCGGATTTTTATTTTAATATTAATGGTTTACTGGCTGCTCATGACTTTTGTTCCTGTTCCCGGTATCACTTTCCCAAATTTAGAAAAGGAAACAAATTTGGGGGCCTGGTTAGACCGACTGATTTTCACCGAAGCACACCTTTGGAAATCAAGCCGAACTTGGGATCCGGAAGGCTTACTGAGTACGTTACCGGCGGTTGCGACGGGAATATTCGGCGTATTAATGGGATTAATTCTGAAATCAAAGGAGAGAACAGCGGATAATAAAGTATCGTGGTTATTTACCTGTGGATTCATCGCCTTCCTCCTGGGATTGATTTGGGATTTGATCTTTCCCATCAACAAATCTCTTTGGACCAGTTCTTACGTGCTTTATAGCGGAGGATTAGCCAGTATGGGATTAGCTTTATGTTATTGGTTGGTGGATGTGAAAGGTTACAATAGGTTCACGAAACCTTTTGTGATTTATGGAGTGAATGCCATCACTGTTTTTTTTGCTTCCGGCATCGTTGCCCGTTCCATGAATATGATCATGGTAAAGCTACATGGAGAGCCAATAAGTTTAAAAGGATATCTGTATGAGCAAATTTACACACCGTACCTCTCTCCGGTAAATGCATCATTGGCATGGGCTGTGACTTTTGTATTGATTTGGTTGTTTATTTTGTGGCTGATGTACCGTAAAAACGTCATCATTAAAGTGTGATGGAGGTAATTGTTAATCTAATCTTGTAAAAATGAAAATTAATTCTATTTCAAAATTTAGAAGGCCTATTCTTCTTTTTGTAGTTGCTTTTGCTGTGTTTATAGCAATAATCCAGTCATGCAAAAAACCTGATTCTCCTGTATCAGCAATCGTAACCAATATCAGCTATAAGGCTAATGAAAAAATTGAACCTTTTAATCGAATTCCTAAACTAAGAACTTTGAATGCCACTATTGAAATTAAGTCCAAGGATATTCTAACCAAGAAGGTTAATCCATTACCGACTGAAGTAGTAGCGAAATTAAAAGAGCGATTAAATCGCCTGCCAAAACCAAAGACATCTAACAAGTCTGGAGATAGAAATATTAGTATTTCAACAGTCCCTACCGGTTCGTCTAGTTTTTCTGTAAGCTACTCAAGCGATAATACATGGAACTGCCAAGCAAATTTGGACGAAATGCCAGGGTATAATTATGGCGTAGAGTGGTATCTTATGAATGAACGTACAGGTGACTATATGTTATTGACGGTAACAAATACTACTACACTAAATTTTCTGATTTCGTCTCCGGATTATGGATATTATCATGTTTTTGGTTATGAATCTGTATATGCGACATTATCGCAAACGAATGATCTCTTATTGGGAGACATAGATTCAGGTACTTATCCTGGGGTCGCTTATCATGACGGCATACTGGAATTCGCTGATTTGGACCATTATAAGGATATGATTACACAGTTGGAGGATGAGATGGAGTTGCACAACGCAAATTTTTTCGACGATCCTGCCCGAGTGACATTATCTGATGATGATGTAAACGCTTTGGCTGAAAATCAGGGTTTTGATGAATATGCTCCCCTTCGTGATTTCGAGAACTACTTTGGATTTTATTCTATGCGTCAGGACGCCGAAACTGCTGAGATTGCATGGATGAATAACTCTGTGCTCTCCTCTACTACTGATCCTGATAAAAATTATCCTGAGGACAGTGAGATTACACGAACTGTTTTAAATACTGATGCCGAAATTAAAATTGCATTGCAATCTCATTCTTCAACTTTTGAAAGTAGTTCTGGTTGCTGTAGGACAAATGATAGAAAGTTCGGTTATGCTACTTTGAATAACGATCAAAATCAGGTAAAGTATGTGGGATCCTTTCACGGTGCTCATCTTTTACTCGGAACAAGAATTGTTGCTAGAACAAAAAACTTTAAAAAGAAAAGCAATGGTAAGTGGAAAAAGTGGGCGACCAGTTGCAGAGCACAGATCGGTGGTTCAGTCGTTGATGAAAATTGCGGAAGCGCAACCCCGTTTGCCACAGGCTATAAACCTGCCAAAAGACGGAGATCTTTTGAATCCAGAAGGATGGAGTGGGTCCAGTTTTCTAAAATCACCAGTAGCGGAATGGGATCTTCACACTCTGTAGTTTCCAATAATTACTGGGATTTAACATTGAGCTTTGACTGTCCTTCAAATTAGATATTCAATGGACATTAGGATTGTAGGTGTCTTTTTGTTTTTTCTTTTTCAATCATTTATCGTATATGCTCAAAACGAAATTTCGCTGACTGCCATTCCAAATTCTCCATTCAGACCGACTGTTTCTAACCCTTCTCCGATAGGTTTTTTCGGGGACAGGGTTTTTTCATTAAGTGTGGCATTAAGTATTACACATTTTAAGGAGCATGCTAGATTCGGTTACCAAGCAGGTTTTATCGGTGGATTTGTTGATTACACCTACCATAGTATAGTGACATTTGATAACAACATTAAATTCGACTTTTCAGACCTTCCCGAAAATTTTGCATATCTGGGACTTACTTTAAAAGGTGTGTACCGGAAGCAAATTAGGCAGGATGTTGAGTTAGAGATTTCCGCAGGGATAGAAAAGAGAGCCTATCGGTACAGCCACGAAACAGATACATCGGGCTATACATTTCAGTCGACGGATGAAAAGACAAGTTATAAGATTTCGTCAAATAGGATAAGTGACCAGTTCCATTTGGACTTTCCAGCTACACTCAGTATCAGGCAGGTTTTATCTAGCCGTAGTGCCTTAACAACAGGTCTCGCATTTAACATTGGATTTTCCCCGATTAGAAAGGATGTTCTCCATGTCTCAAAAGGGGGAAGTGAATATGACGGATCATATGAGCCGACATCCTCTTTTATAGGGTTCGATTTAAAATATAGCTATAGCTTGAAAAAGCACCCCCATAGGATTTCGGTAACACGGATTGATTCAACATCTCTTAAGAAAGCAGTATTTTTTGAGTTGCTCGGAGCCGGGATCCTATATTCATTGAATTACGACTTTAGATTAAGAAGAAACACAAATCAGGGTTTTGGTCTAAGGTTAGGGCTTGGAAAAGGACAATATGTCTCAAACGAAACTTTTGGTGGAAGATATACGACTTTGCCGATCAATTTTAATTATATTTATGGTAAGGGAAGAACTGGACTGGAAGCCGGGATTTCCTTGACCCCGGAATTTACATTTCGTGACTTTGATAACCGGATTAATTTTCACAGTAGTCTAAATCTAGGTTTCAGGTACCAGCCGCTCAATAAAGGCATAGTGTTTAGGCTAGCATATAATCCTTGGATAATTGGGGGCAATCCCGGAACCTCTATTGGCATTTCTCTTGGCTATGGTTTTAAATGACATAAATGAAGTTTGCAATACTTTTAGTTTTTATGACTCTACACTGTTACGCATTACTGGCCCAAGGCACCGAATGGGGATTTGAGCTTACACTTGCTGACGGGAATAAAATCGAACTGGCAGATCCTTCAGTTGATGTACTGCCACAGAACACCATCAGTATGTCTGCAGGCATAAATTATTTATATCTGTCAAAATCAGGTTTTGGAATTAGGGCTGCTGCTACTCTTGGCTACCATTCACAGTCTGTTAGAATTGAACAGGACATCAACAGGATGCCCCTAATCACCTATATGCCTATCGGCCTAAGAGTAGAACCTGTATTCCGGTTCAAAGCATTACAAGGCCAATTTGAATTCTTTAGCGGCATTGAGTATAGGATATATTATTCTAGCGGAACCAGCGCTGCTGTTTTTTCCAATGATAAAGGCAGTTATTATGAATTTCACTTCCCTGTTCAGTCAGAACAATCCTTGCAGCCAAATGTGTTTGGTGGTATTTCTTTCCTGTACACAGTTAATGCGGATCATACTTTGTCCATAGGTTTGATAAGAAACGTGGGCCTTAAAAGCTTTAAGACTGGTGTTTTAGATGTGAACAATCAGTCCGGAGTTGTACAAACATTATTTGCTTCTAGCAGTAACTATTGGGGAATAAGGTTTATGTATTCATTTAAGTAAAAGTGGGGAAAACGGACACTCCTCCGTCTCTCCAGTCCGCTATTTATGGCTCATCTATTGCCCTAGGTCCCCATTAAACTGGATAGGTCCGGCCCCCTGCTTAATTTCGTAATAGCTGAAATCTTCCGTTGCCCAAAAGCTGGTTCCGGAGATGGTAGCTTTATCAGTAGTGATGGTCACCAGCTTATTGGAATAGAATCTTTTGAGATTCTCATCCCAGATCAGCTCTTCAGATTTAAATGTTTTCCCCTGATTATTTACTGCCACTACATTTTTACGGAGTTCTACCACTTTTTGATTTTCTTTCCGGATGGCATAATCAGAAGTCACTTTACTGGTTTGTTGCAGGTTATCGTCATAAAAAGTCACTTCAATTCCCCTAGGCATCTCCATATAGGGAGTACTGCTTTTATGATTATAGAGGATGGGTGTTTTAAGCTTGGCCTTTACTTTTGCCGAGTCACTATAAATGATCTCAGCACCTTTGGTGATCTCCACATTGTCTTTCTCCTGTTTCAGTTGTATCGCCTTCACATCATCTAAACTATTCTCGCATGAGGCGAAAAACAGCAAGCCAATCAGGCCTAAAAAAATATGTCTGGTGATTCTGAACATCAATGATTAATCATATTTATATTTCTGAAACCACCTGTCGTTAATGGTAAAGCCAATATAAAAGTTGTAGAAATTCTCCTTCACCAAATTGTTACTGAGCGTGCCTCTTTGTCCGATCTCTGTGGTAAAATTAATCTTATAAAAAGCATTTCGTGAAGAGATCAGCGGGAAACCAAAACCAAAATTCACCGATTTGACATCAATGTCATTCTGGTTTAAACTCAAATAGGTTTTATCATAGCTTAGCCCTAAACGGTAGTCAATCAATTTTAAATAATTGGTCACTGCGTTCACGTTGGGGGTTACCTGGCCACCCACCGAAAAACCCCAGGTGTTGTTCAAAGTTTCATTCGAATTGGTGTTATTATATTCAGACCAATTAGCCAATCTCCAATCAGCACCAATCAACCATTTATTCAGTTTCTCGATACTGAATCCAAAGTTATGATTGGATGGCAAGGTTAATTTTCCTTTTACATCGTCTCTTAAAGACAGCGTATCACTCCTGAACTCAGATCCTGAAAGGATTTGGTACCTGGTGGATAGTACTTTGGAAGTCGTGTTCAATTGTGTTTTAACCCCACCCGTATAGCCTAAAGTCAGTTTGGTGTTTTTATTCCATGCAGCAACGTATTGAGCTCCGAAATCAAAATCGAGTCCGCCTACACTATTGTCTTCCTCTGTCCTTCCGTTAAGAAATCCGATATAATCATTGAATTCGGTGGAACGGGTCTCCTTTAGATTGCCAAAAATATAGCTCATATTGACTCCGAGGCTTAAATGCTTTCCGATACCGAAACCATAGCCGAGATAAGCCTTCGTCAGTCCACCTTCACCTGCATAAACCTGATCCACCCTAAAGGTATCTACAGTTGCTGTATTGGTAAATTGATAGCCCAGGTTACTATAAGGAACGATTCCAAAGCTTAAGGCCGACTTTTTAGTAACAGGAATAGCGAAAGTGAAATGATTCAGCGAAGCATTGAAACTATTTTCAGAAATACCTCCTTTGGATAAATCCTGAACATTTGCATAAGCTCCCACATCAAAAACAGTTAATCTGATTTGGGAATAAGAGGCCGGATTTGAGATATTGATGTTCTGATAACCGCCTACACTGCTGATTCCGTATGCCAGGTTGCCCATAGCCCGGTTTTGTGGTAGATAGCTCCCCCTCAGGTTCCCTACGCCAAACTTTGAATAAGGGGAGTTAGTGGTGGATTGTGCTTTTGCATTGAAAACAAAGATGCTTAAAAACGCAAATGCGAGTATATATTTTCTATTTAATATCATGCTGATGATTAACAACTGTATTTAAACCAATGAGAACCAAATGGGGTTCATGTAAAATTAAGTGGGCAAAGATGCTATTTTTAAATCTTGTATCAAAAAACGCTGCGTCTCCGCCACAAAGTATAATTTTTGTGTTTGGATTAGATTTCAACTGGCTGTTGATGAAACCTTCCGCCTCATAAGACACTCCGTTGATCGCCCCCGATTTTATGGCATCTTCACTATTTTCTCCATAAGTGGCATGATAATTACCGCTGAACTGAACCAAAGGTAATTTTGCTGTGAAGTGATACATCGCTTCAAACCTCATTTTTATACCCGGGGAGATACTTCCACCATGATATTCTGCCTTTTCGTTTAAAACATCATAAGTGATACAAGTGCCGGCATCCAAAACCATGATCTGCTGTTCTGGGAAAAGATGATAAGCTCCGATAACCGCGGCCAGCCGGTCTAAACCCAAAGTTTCAGGACTTTGATACTTATTATTTATAGGAATTGCAGTAGTTCTGCCAAACCTGATATAATTGAAATCTCTTTTTAAATGCGCTTCATCTAAAAAGATATCCTCTTTAACGGAGCAAATGATCAGATTTTCAACCCCGTATCTTTCTTTAAGCTGAAGAATTGAGTCTATGGCTAACACAGGAGACTGATCTGAAAATATCCTCTCGTCCTGATTGAAAACGGCAATTTTGGTTGATGAATTGCCTATATCAACCACCAGATTAATCATCAGGCTTTCACTAAAGATAAAATGGATTCAAATAAAATCAATCCATCTTCATTACCTAAAATAGGGTCTGCAGCTCTTTCTGGATGAGGCATCATTCCAAATACATTTCTGTTTAAGTTGCAAACTCCAGCGATATTTGCTAAAGAACCATTGGGATTCGAGGCCGCCGTGATTTCGCCATGCTCCTCACAATACTTGAATAAAACCTGGTCATTGTCATGCAGTTTTTTCATTTCATCTGCAGGAGCATAAAAATTACCCTCCCCATGGGCAATTGGAATTTTAAGTACCCTATCAGGAGTGATTTTAGAGGTGATCAGGCTGTTTTGTGTGACCGCTTTCAGGTAAATGTTTTTACAGATGAATTTTCTGCTGGTGTTGTGCAACAAAACTCCAGGCAATAAACCCGCTTCTGTTAAAATCTGAAAGCCATTGCAGATTCCCATAACATAACCACCCCTGTTTGCAAAGGCGATCACTTCCTGCATAATGGGAGAAAACCTTGCAATAGCCCCTGAACGCAAATAATCTCCGTACGAGAAACCTCCGGGAAGAGCCACAAAATCTACCTGCTGCAAATCATGATCTTTATGCCATAATGGAACCACCTGCTGGCCCAGGATTTTTTGAAATACGTATATAAGATCCTGGTCACAGTTTGAACCAGGGAAAACCACCACTCCAACTTTCATATTTCTTTCAATTTTTGAGGATGAGAAATTACGCCATTTATACGTCTGCAAAACTATTAAACTTTTGGAGGTTACGTAACTAATATCTGTTAAAAAAAGTTAAACCAATGATCCTAAACAAACTGAAAGTAGATGATGAAGCCAAGGATCAGGAGAAAGAAGGATTCAAATAGCCATTTTTTTTTAGCATGAACGAAATAGTAAGCCAGTAGAACCGCCACCGGGATCACACATAGCAGAAAATGATTTGCTCTGAAATCTTGTTTCAGGTAAAAGGACAACGCAGAGAAAACAAATAAAAACAGCAGTAACTGAAATGATTTTCTTACCAGCACATAGCTTTTAAAGAAATTCTGCCTGATGTGAACAAAACCCAGGAAGGCACAAATAGCTAAAGGCAATAAAACAATGTAATCCAGCACTTTTATTCTCAGGTAAAAGGGAAATTTGTAGGACAAAGGTTTCCATATCTCATAGAAATCAAGCAAGCGACCATTCCAGTAATAGTAAACACCAAGTAAAAATACAATGGTAAGGTATCCTGTTAAGACAGCAACCCATTCCCGCCAGTTAAAGGGTCTGAATAATAACAGGGAAGTCCACAGTAAAAGCAAGTATAATACAAATGGGAAATAGAAAATGGTTCCCATCGCGATAACCAGACCCAAATCGAACATGGCGGCTATCGAATCTGAATTTTTATATTCCAGAAGAATTTTATTGATGATAAATAACAGAAAGAAATTACAGATGAGGGGTGGGGAAAGGATTAAAAAAGGAGTGAAGACACTGGATGCGACCACAAAGAAAAGAGCGGGTAAAAATGTTGATTTGCCAAGGATATTGAAGTTGTTGATGATTTTATTAAATATTAAAGCCTGAATAAACACTAATATGGCTGCCAGTGTGATGTTGATCACCGGTGCAAAAAAGTTGTCAGAGGATACGGGGAGAAGCAATCTGGAGAAAAGTTCTATAAATCCTGTATGGATAGTTGTCGGCAGATTTAAAAGAATACCTATCCGCAATAGGAAAAGCAGAATGAAAAGCAGAAATATGTTGACGAAATTTAAATTACGAAATTGCTGAATCATGCCTAATTTTTGCAGACACGCAATTATAACGATAATTGTTAACCTAAGCTAAACTAACTTTTTCACTGCTGAAATTCGAGATCAGCTGTTCAATGATTTCAGCAGTTTGATCAGGGAAATCAACAAGCACCTTTTGTTCATCTTTAATCCACATTTTTAGAGAATTGACGAATTTTTTATCAATTTGCTTAATTACCGGAACGCCCATCAGCCTTGCAGCTTCTGCATTACACTCCTGTTCAAACTGGTTTTTCATTGGCATCAACAATACTTTTTTACCCAAATATAAAGCTTCAGCAGGTCCTTCAAAACCACCTCCTGTCAATAAACCTTCGCAATTCTCCAGGCTCTTATTAAAAAGTTCGTTGTTGATATGCTTTACCTGCACATTTCCATATTGGTAAGGGGTGGTTTGGTGTTTGCTAAAAACCTGCCATCTCACAGCTGGCAATGCATGTAAATATTTAACCAGGATCTTATCATCAACTGCGGGGAGATAAACGGTGTAATGGCCATGATTTTTAGGATCCAGGTTTCTGATCTCACTCCTGATCACCGGAGTGTGAATAAAATCATCATAGGGTTTGAAATGGAAGCCTATATGATCTGTGGTGGGGGCGTAATATTTAAGGATAAATTCCGCATACTTCTCACTTTTAGGTGGGCGGGGAGTTTTACTGGAGAGAAAGGACGCCTGATGACTCAACGATACACTCCTGATGTTCTTCAATTTACAGGCCCATGCTGTTAAAGGTTCAAAATCATTGATGATCAAATCATAATTTTCAAGAGGGATAGCATGCATATCTTTCCAAAACTGCCTCAGATTCATGAGTTTATAGGTCTTCCAATAATCTATGCCGCCTTTCTTACCAAATATATAGCTGAAACCATGAAACTTATATTTCAAAGTTTGTGAAAGAGATACATCGGCCTGACAACCACTCACCAATAAATCTAAATCGCCATATTGCTGTAACAGGGGAACAATCTCTCTGGCTCTGCTAATGTGTCCATTGCCGGTTCCCTGTATGGCATAAAGAATCTTCATCTGTTTTTAACGTAATTAAGCAACGTCCTGTTTAAATTTCTCAAAAAGTTCTTTTACATCCAACATGTTTTTTAAATCCTCAGTTTCAGCATCCTCTTCAGTTTCTTTTTCAAACAAAGCTCCGTCATATTTATAGATGCTCCATGCTCCTTGATGATATTCCAAGGCAGTTAAACTCTCCACCCAATCTCCGGAATTTAAATAAGTCACACTTCCTTTATCTGTACGGATTTCTCTAATCTCGGGATGATGGATATGCCCACAAACTACGTAAGAATAGCCTTTTTCGATAGCCAATTCAGCAGCCGTTTGTTCAAATTGGTTAATGAATTTCACCGCTTCTTTCACACTTGCTTTTATTTTTTGGGAGAAAGAATATTTTTTTCTTCCCATTTTATTCAGGCACCAATTGGTTATATTATTGATCAGAATTAAAGTATCATAGCCAATGGCACCTAATTTGGCCAGCCATTTGGAATGCTGCATGGTCACATCAAATACATCACCATGAAAAATCCAGGCTTTTTCACTTTCCAAACTCAAGACCATTTTATTGAGAAGTTGAAATCCTCCCATTTTAAAATCAGCGAATTTCCTAAGCATCTCATCATGATTTCCTGTAAGGTAATAAACGGGCACACCCTCTGTCACAAATTTTAAAATTTTACGGATCACTTTCGTATGCTCTTCCGGGAAGTAAGATTTGCTGAACTGCCATATATCGATGATATCGCCATTAAGAATCAGCATCTTAGGTTTAATGCTCTTTAAATATTTCAGGAGTTCTTTGGCATGGCAGCCGTAGGTGCCTAAATGCACATCAGAAATTACGGCAATATCAATCTCTCTTTTAGGCATGGCTGTTGATTAAGGTTTTGGGCAGTGAGTCTCTTGCAACCTCAGCATCAAAGTTGATCCTATTACTTTTTATAAAAGGATTTTCAGTCTTCCTCTTCACCAATTTTAAGTTCAAAGGGACTGAAGTAAAAAACAGCTATAGCCACAAGTGCTAAAACGATCATGCTGTAATAAAATAGATCCATCATTTTAATAGATTTTAACAAATGTCTAAAACTTACATTACCAGAAGGTTAAATGTTGATTAAATAATGAATTGTTGATATTTAATGACAAACAAGGCATCTCCTCATCGGGGTGGCGAGATCAATTTAATTTATTTTTAATAAATATCTGATTGTAAGAATAGCAATTGTTAATTCTGACGGGTGATATAGCTTTGTCTATACTTCAAAAAGTGTATTCCGGAATCTTTTTGCCAAGCTTCGACAGCGTTTATTTGTACTGGTTAGCAGTAAGAACTAGAGGCTCAAAAATAATTTTGGCTGAATAATTGGATAAGTTAAATTGTTATATTTAAAAAATGAATGAAGATCAAAAGCCTGCGAAAAAGCATAAATTATTAAAATGGTTTGCTGGAGTCACTGGTTTTTTGATATTGATAGCTGTAGGTGCAGCTTGGTATTTAAATAATCATTGGAAACCTTTGCTCACTTCGCTCCTACAAAACACCGTCACTGACGCTACTGACAGTCTTTATCATATAAAGTTCTCAAACATCCAGGTAAATATTTTATCTGGCGGGGTTATTTTGGATAGCATTGAAATTGCTCCTGACTCGGTGATCTATCAAAAATTAATTCGGCAGGGTGATGCCCCCGAAAATCTCATCTCTTTAAAATTGGCAAAACTCTCTCTTAAAAATGTAAAGCCATTGAAAGTTTATTGGAAGCGTAAGCTTGATATCAAAAACATCACCATTCAGGACCCGGTTCTTTCCGTTTACTATACAAAATTAAAAAACCAAAAGGAAAAGCCGGAGGACGACAGAAGCCCCTATGAGAGAATAAAAAGTGCGTTGAATGAATTGAAGATTGGCAGCCTGTTTTTGACCGATGTGAAATTTAAGTACGTAGATAAATCATACAAGAAACCTAAAATCACAGCTTTTGATCAAATGAATATCAGGTTGAATGATATTTTGATTGATTCGGCCTCTCAGTATGATACGACCAGGATTTTTAGCACTAAAGATGTGATTGCCGAAATCAGCGACTATACTTACGCCACATCAGATTCCATGTATCATATCCATATCAAACATGCTTATGTGACCACACAAAAAAAACAGTTGATCATTTCTGGGGTAGGTTTGATTCCAAGATATGGAGAGATAGCCTTTAGTAAGCAGTTCGAGCGTCAGCAGGAAAGATATAAGCTATCTTTTGATTCTGTTTCAGTAAACAATATTAATTTCAATGATCTGTTAAAGAGCAGAACCATTCTTACCAAAAACCTGGAGATTAAAAACGGGAGTTAGCCGTTTTTCTAAACAGGGATAAGCCGCCTAAACTCATTGATAAAGGTAAGAATTTCCCTCACCTGGCATTGCAAAGAGTGGGTTGGGACATCATAGCTGATACGGTGGTGATTAAAAACGTCAATGTTGCTTATACAGAATACAACCCTAAAACTGACGGCAGAGGAACAGTTTATTTTAATGGGTTGAAAGGAAGGATTTTTAATGTAACAAACGATTCTGTATCGTTAATTGAAAATCATTATGCAAATGCTTATGTAGAGGCTTATTTAATGGGTAAGGGTAAATTAAATGTTCACCTTGCTTTTAACCTGACTGATCCATTGGGCGGTTTCAGCTACGACGGAAGCTTAGGAACGATGGAGACTTCTGCGATTAATTCATTGAGCAAGCCTTTGGCGATGGTAGCCACCAGTTCCGGCAAGGTCAACAGCATGACTTTTGATATCAAAGGAAATGTAAAAGGAGCCAGTGGCACACTTGTTTTAAAATATGAAGATTTAAATATAGTGCTGATGAAGAAAGATGAGCGGGAGAATTTCAAAAAGATGGGATTAATCTCTTTATTTGCGAATGCTTTGTTAGTTGATAATGCCAATCCTAAAGGAAATGGACCGTTAAAAGTGGCTCATCCATCTTACGCCAGACCCCATGACGGTTCTTTTTTCAACCTGATGTGGAAAACTGTTTTTGAGGGTCTGAAAGAAAGCGTTGGGATTACTAAAGAGAAGGAGAATAAATTAAAAGAGCGTGCAGCAAATTTTAAAGATGCAAAAGCTGAAAGAGAACAGCGAAAAATAGAACGGCAAAAACGTAGAGAAGAGCGAAAAAAAAATAAATGATGACGAATATATTCAATAGAGATTTAAAAATTTCAGCAGTTGCTTTAACCATTTTCATTGGTATCAGTGCCTGTTCACAAAAAGCTACCAATGGGTTGGTTGCCGCAACCAACTTGAAGAAACTTGGTATTGAAGAGAAGAATTTAGAAAGGGTGGATAGTTTATTGGCTTCCGGATTGATCAATAACTGGATGGCCGGCGCAACAGCGCTGATAGCCGTGGATGGAAAAGTGATCTATGATAAAGGCTTTGGATTTAAAGACCGTGAATCCAAAGCCCTCATCAGACCGGTTGATGAATTCAGGATCGCTTCTATGACGAAGCCCATCGTCACAGCCGCGGCCATGACGCTTGTAGAACAGGGCAAAATGAAACTAAGTGATCCGGTTTCCAAATACATTCCGGAATTTAAAAACATGAAGGTTTTGGACACCTTTAATGAAAAAGACACCACTTATACCACTGTTGATGCCAAGGAACCCATCACCATCAAAAACTTAATGACGCATACTTCTGGTATTGGCTATGGATTTGCCGACCGAAGGCTAGCGATGATCTATGCGAAAAACGGCATCCCTGATTTAGCTGTCACAGATCAGGTCACCATAGGTAAGAAAATGAAGAAGCTTGGTGGCCTTCCCTTGGGCGTTCAACCCAATTCAAAATTCTATTATGGATTGAATACAGACGTTTTAGGTTATGTGATAGAAGTGGTAAGTGGCCAGAGCCTGGATAATTATGTGACGGAAACGATCCTGAAGCCCTTAGGTATGAACGACACTTTCTTCTTTCTTCCCGCCGAAAAAGCCGGAAGACTGGCAGTGATGTATGGAGAGACCAGAACCGGAAGGTTGGAAAGGTTGCCCGTCACCACAAAGGGCTATCAGGTGAATTTTCCTATTACTGGTGCGAGAACCTACTTTTCTGGTGGTTCTGGGTTATCTTCAACGGTGGAAGATTATGCAAAATTTTGCCAGATGATTTTAAACAATGGTCTTTTTGAGAATAAACAGGTTTTACAACCTGAGACGGTAAAGCTGATGACCACTAACGAGATCGGGAGCCTGAATGTTGGCAGCAATAAATTCGGGTTGGGCTTTCAAATAGCAACAGCCCAGGGAATTAAAAATGGCGAAAAAGTAGGGACATTGAGCTGGAGCGGTGCCTTTAATACTTTCTTTTGGATAGATCCCGAAAGAAGATCCATCGCTATTTTAATGACCCAAGTTTATCCTGCCGTGCACAGCAAGGAACTGACCAGCCAGTTTGAGCAACTGGTGAACGACGCTTTGGACAGATAATTTTATTGAGGATGATGAACATAAAATAAAACATCTTTGAATAATAAAAAAGAGCCGGGATATACTCTCGGCTCTTTTATTTAGGGTTTCTATCAGCTATGTGGATAGGAGGTGCATCATGTGGATGATTCACCAGAATCATGCTTATGATTTGTTTTAACCTTTTTGACTTTCTTAAACCATGAAGTTCCAGCCTCTCAAATCCTCCGCTCTTCCATATTTGATGTCGTCCAATGCTTTACGCATTTTTGCTGCAAACTCACTTTGGGCAGGGGAAGGCAAGTGGTAAGTTTTACCTTCATGAACAATCTCTGCCACCTGTGCAATGGTTGCCGCTGTTCCGGCACCAAAAGCATCCGTACAGGATCCGTTCTCAACAGCCTCTAAAACTTCTTTGACAGCTATGCGGCGTTCTTCCACCTGCATGCCAAATTCTTCTTTGGCTAGCGTGATGATGCTATCCCTGGTCACACCATCCAAAATCGTATCACGGGTAGATGGGGTGACAAGCTTTCCATCAATCACAAACATTACATTGGCTGCGCCCATCTCTTCAATATACTCATGGTTCTTAGCGTCGGTCCATATCAATTGATCAAAACCTTGTTCCATTGCTTTTCTGGCTGGTAACAAAGAGCCACCATAATTTCCTGCTGCTTTAGCGTATCCAAATCCACCTTCACTGGCTCTGGTGTATTCCGTTTCAATCTTTACCCTTAAATTCTTGGAGAAATAAGGACCTGTCGGACCTAAAAGAATCATGAATTTGTAGGTTGTTGAGGGGGTAACACCTAAATAAGGATCAGTTGCAAACATAAAGGGCCGGATATAAAGGGAGTAATTATCCTGATCCGGAACCCAATCTCTGTCGGTATTCACCACCGCTGCCAGACTTTGCAAGAATAATTCTTCAGGTAAGGCGGGCATGCACATCCGCTCTGCAGATTTATTGAACCTGACTGCATTTCTATCCGGCCGGAAGATCGAGATATCTCCATTCGCATGACGGTAAGCCTTTAGCCCTTCAAAAAAAGTTTGTCCGTAATGCAAGGCGGAGATCGCCGGGCTTAAACCGATCTCGCCAAACGGCAGAATCTCAAAATTTTTCCATTCTCCATCAGCATAATCTGCCATCAGCATATGATCAGAGAATGTTTTACCAAATGGAAGTTTTTCAAAATCAATTCCCAATAATTTAGAGGTGGCAGCTTTGGTGGTTTTTATATCGAATAGCTCAGTCATATGATCTCTTTTTCAGAGGGGCAATTTACGAATTTGTTTATTGATTTTAATTTAGTTTGATGAATTTAAAACCTCCTGAACCCAGGTTTCTCTCCAATAGGATGTGCTATTAATTCAGACGAACCAAAAATGAAATGATTGGTTCTAAAAAGTTATTGGAAGGACAATGAAATTCAGTGATAATTAATAGCGGTTTTTATAACTTAGGCTTTGTTTAAAAGATACTTATGTGGTGGATATACGCATTATTAGCTGCTTTTTTTGCAGCACTTACAGCTATTTTTGCAAAAATAGGCGTGACTAATGTCAACGCTGATCTGGCTACAGCAATCAGAACCATCATCATTCTTTTTCTGGCATGGGCGATTGTTTTGGCGAGAGGGGAACTAAAAGGGATCAGCGCACTTTCCAAACATAACCTGCTTTTTCTGGTGCTTTCCGGTTTGGCCACAGGTCTATCATGGATCTTTTATTTTAAAGCCATTCAAATAGGCAAGGTGTCACAGGTGGCACCGGTGGATAAATTGAGTGTGGCTTTAACCATCATTTTATCAGTGATATTTTTGAATGAGACCTTAACCATAAAAACTGCTATTGGTGGCTTATTGATCATCAGTGGTTCTTTGGTGCTCATATTTTAACATGATCACCACCAGAACGGGGAGCACGTTGAGGTTAAAATAATTATGGACTCAGCTATTGAAAGTGGGCCCCGAAATATTACATTTCATTTGATAGAGTATATTTCTATTTTTGATGCTTTAATTAATTTAATCATAAAATGAATAATTGGTTCAAGAGGAATGGTGTCCATTTTGCTATCGGTGGATTTTTTATAATACTGTGCTTTGTTTATTTCGCTCCCGCTTTTCAGGGAAAGGTATTGATGCAGGGTGATGTACAAAGAGCGGCTGCCACCCAAAGTGAAATCATGAAGTATAAAGCAGCGGATGGCAAGGGACCATTATGGACCAACAGCATGTTCGGGGGAATGCCTACCTATCAGATCTGGCTCAAATACCCCAAAAACATCACTACACATGTCATTACAGTTTTAAAAACCACTTTTCCCACACCGGTGGACACCGTCATCATTTATCTGCTGGCCACTTATTTTCTGTTGATCGTTTTAGGATTAAGCCCATGGCTGGCCGCTGCCGGAGGCATTGCTTTCGCTTTCTCCTCCTATAATTTCATATTTCTGGAAGCCGGGCATAGTAACCAGGCGATGGCAATCGCATTCTTTCCCGCAATTTTAGGAGGGGTAATTTTAACACTCCGGGGAAGATATTGGTTGGGAGCTGCGCTCACCGCTTTTTTTGTGGCCATGGAGATTCGTTCCAACCATATACAAATGACCTATTATTTATTGATAGCCTTGTTGATTTTAATGGGGATAGAATTGTATCATGCCTACAAGAACAAGACCTTAAGGCTATTTGGAAAAGCAGTAGGGTTCCTGGTTTTAAGTGTGGTGCTTGGAATAACGGTCAACGCCAGTACTTTATGGACCACTTACGAATATGGTCAGCTCTCCACCCGTGGCAAATCAAATATCACTACAGATCATGCACAGCCTAACAATGGATTAGACAGGGATTATGCTTTTCAGTGGAGCCAGGGAATAGGGGAAACCATCACTTTACTGATTCCAAATGCTTATGGTGGAGGATCGGGAATATCCGGACCTAAACTGGAAAGCGATTCTCATGTAGCTAAAGCGATCATAGCGAAAGGTGCCGATGTTAACCAGGCCACTGGTTTTGCCCAGCAAATGCCCATTTATTGGGGTTCAAAACCATTCACTTCGGGCCCGTGGTATTTCGGTTCATTTGTGGTCTTCCTCTTTGTTTTTGGCTTGTTCATCGTCAAAAGCAGGTTTAAATGGTGGTTACTGAGTGCTACCTTGTTAAGTTTGCTCTTGTCTTTCGGTAAAAATTTCGCTCCGTTATCTGATTTATTCTTCCACTATTTTCCGTTGTATAACAAGTTCCGCTCGGTGGAATTTAATCTGGTGATTCCAAGTTTATGTGTTCCTATATTAGCTTGTCTGGCAGTTTTTGAAGCCACAAAGTCAGGTATCGATCAAAAGGAGATCATCAAAAAACTAAAGTTGAGCACCTACATTGTATTAGGGCTTTTAACTGTTTTAATAGCGATACCTACGCTATTTTTCTCTTTTAAGGCAGAAAATAACCAGGATTTCATCAATCAATTGAATCAAATTGCAGGAGGAGACAGTAGTTTCGCACCGGGCATTTCGCAAGCTTTAGTGGAAGACAGAATCTCTCTCTTCAGAGCGGATGCCATCAGGTCTTTTTTATTCATTTTGTTGGGATTGGGAGCTTTATGGGCTTTGATCAATAAGAAGATCAACCAACCTTTGGGTTTAATCATTATTGGAATGTTGATTCTGGTTGATTTGTGGTCAGTGGATAAGAGGTATTTGAATGATGAAAAATTTGTATCTAAGTCTATGATGAATCAGCAGGCTAAGCCAAGAGAAGTGGATGAGTTTATCAGGAGAGATCCTGATCCTGATTACCGGGTTTTAGACCTCACTATCAATCCATTCACAGATGCTTCATCAACGGCTTTTCATAAAACCATCGGTGGTTACCATGCTGCCAAGCTGAAACGTTTCCAGGAGGTGATTGATAAACAATTCACAGGTAGTTTGAATCAGGATGTTTTGGACATGCTGAACACCAAATATTTCATCACCCAGGGGAAAGATGGCCAAAGCGCCTCTATGCAGTCCAATGCCACTGCTTGTGGACATGCCTGGTTTGTGCAGGGAGTACAGTTCGTGAAAAACAACGATCAGGAGATGCAGGCAATCAGTTCTTTTGATCCTAAAAAGGAAGCCATTGTAAATGACGAATTTAAATCGATGTTTGACGGTAAAAAAGTTGGGATTGCCACAAACGGACAGATTTCATTAACCAGTTACCATCCTGACCTGTTAAAATATGAATATACTTCTGATAAAGATGTGGTGGCAGTTTTTTCCGAGATTTGGTATCCTAAAGGATGGAAAATGTTTGTTGACGGGGAAGAAAAGCCCTATTTTAGAGCTGATTATATTTTGAAAGCTGCTATTTTACCGGGTGGAAATCATAAGGTGGAATGGAAATTTGAACCTCAATCTTATTATTTAGGAGAAAATATTTCGTTAATTGGTTCTATTCTATTAACTTTAATCCTAGCATTTGCGATATATCGTGAAATTGCCATAAAGCATCCAGCTTAAACTAACCGGTTTATAAGAGAAAATCCCGATTCAAAAAGATCGGGATTTCTGTTTTAAAGGTTTTTACCTGAAGGTTTAAATGGATGAAATCATTTAAAAAAACAATAAAGGTCGCAATTTAAATCATGCCCCTGTATCATAGCTCAAGTTGATCAGCTGTTTAACAGCTTAAAATCACTCTGGAAATCAATTTTAAAACTTCAGATTCAGAGAGAACAAGAAATTCTTCTCTGCCTGTGGGTAGTAATAATTCTCTGTGGTCATCCCTCCTTCCACATAGCTGAAGGTGTAACCATTACTTTCATAAAGTGCGTTGAAGATGTTGTTCACCAATAATCCGAAGCCTAAATTCTTTAAGCCTTTCATTTTCAGGCCATAGCTTAACCGAAGGTTGTTCACGAAGAAAGCATCCAACTTTCTCGATTCATTTGAAGTATTGTCTAAATACTGTTTGCTCACATATTTGCTCAGTAAAGCAATTTCCCCGTTTCTAAAAGGCTTAAAGCCGATGGTGCTGGAACCCACGAAATCAGGAGAGAAAGCAAGATCGGTTTTATCGTAATGATTAACTACCTGCCCTCCATGATCATAGTCATCAATATATTCCATGAAGTTTTTTACCTTATTCTGACTGAAAGCCGCTGTTAATCCCCAACTTAATTTAGAAGTGAGGTTCACTGCACCATCCAGTTCAATCCCGTTCCTATAACTATCAGCAACGTTGGAATGTATATAACCGCCCACACTATTGATTTGACCTGTTAAAACCAATTGATCTCTATAGTTCATGGAATAAATATTTGCACCAACGGTCAGTCGGGAGCTTTTGTAACGATAACCCACTTCCACATCATTCAGTTTTTCAGCCTTGGGCCTGGTGCTTGGTGTGGATTGTGTATAATCATCGCGGTTTGGTTCCTTATGTGCGACTGAATAGGAAGCATAAAAATTACTTTTTGCATCGATGAAATAAGTGAGGCCTAATTTTGGATTAAAGAAATCCAGATTTGCATTTTGAGTGACGTTGTTGAGATTATTATCAAAACCCAGAAATTTATAGCCGATGTTTCGATATTGCAGATCAATGAAAAACTCAATCTTCTCTAACTGATAGCTTGCTTTTCCGAATACATTGAAATCTGTTTTGAAACCATTATCAAAATAGTAATGGTCATGCAGTTTATAGTTGGACGCATATTGTGCATAAATGATCTCGCCATAATGATCTCCGTTATATTCGTTATAGGCTCCACCCAATGTGAAATTGAAACGCCCAGGCTTGTAATTAAGATTATAAGTTAAGCCGTAAAAATCGTTATCCAACCAAAGCCTTCTCACCAAATTGGTGCTTTTTATAGTTTCTCCTCCTATTACCAC
The DNA here is from genome assembly GCA_965218985.1 of Pelobium sp. Classification (GTDB taxonomy): domain Bacteria; phylum Bacteroidota; class Bacteroidia; order Sphingobacteriales; family Sphingobacteriaceae; genus Pseudopedobacter. The sequence continues at coordinate 1,656,330 of CBDCMP010000007.1, read as the reverse complement.
GTCATTCAATCCATAATCGGCGAAAGCCTGGTCTTCTTCATATTCTTCATAATAACCTTTTCCATGCGTGTAATGCAAAGCACCGTTAAAGGAGAATAAAGGAGAGAAACTTTTAGAATACAATAGCTGGTAATGGTCTTGCTGGTAATTATCGGTTTGATCCTGATAAGTGAATCCGTTGTACCGACGGTCTGTCTCCAGTTTATCCTCAGGAACCCCGTTCCAAGCCTGGTAGGTTTTCTCCTTTCCTGAAAACACATTTAAGCGTAACAGACTGGATTTTCCATAATAAGCTCCCGAAAGGAAATACGATTTCAGGTTGGAGGAAGCCCTGTCGATATAGCCATCAGATACGATTCTGGATAATCTTCCGTCAAAAGTGAAGCCCCCGTTTATCAAACCAGTGCCCAAACTCAGGGTGTTTTTCAAAGTCCCGTAAGAACCTGCCGAGTTATTCAGTTCTCCATAGGCAGAATCTTTTAACGTGTTGGTTTGAATGTTTAAGCTTCCGCCAAAAGCACCTGCACCATTGGTGGAAGTGCCCACGCCACGTTGTATCTGAATGTTATCCACAGAAGAGGCAAAATCCGGTAAATCCACCCAGTAAGTTCCCTGACTTTCAGTATCGTTATAAGGAATGCCATTGACGGTGACGTTTACCCTGCTTGGATCAGAACCACGAATGCGTATGCCGGTGTAACCAATACCAGCTCCGGCATCAGAATAGGTGACCACACCCGGCGTCTGGTCTAATAGATAGGGTAAATCCTGTCCGAAATTATTCTTTTGTATATCCTCTTTAGAAAGGTTTTTAAATGTGGTGGCTGAGTTTTCTGCCGCTCTTGTGGCATTTACCACCACTTCGTCGGCCAATAAATCACCTCCTGCCAAAGAGATGCTTACCATCTGGCTTTGAGGGATGCTGAGGTTGATTTGCTGAGTTTTATAACCTATAAAACTTATTTTTAAAGTGTAGTCGCCTGGCTTCAGATCTCTGAAGAGGAAATTTCCATTCTTATCAGATTGCGTGATTTGTGATCCTCCATTTAAATTTAAAGTGGCTCCGGACAATGGATTTTTTGTTTGCTCATCGCTGACTTCTCCTTTTAAAGAGAATTGTGCCCAAAGCAACATGGGACAAAATACGGTAGCGAATACCGCTAAAATGAATTTTTTCAAAACATTGAATTTTTAAGTTAAACAGCCAGGCATCAGGGGTTGATGCCATCGTAAAATTTTAACTTATACCTTATTCCCTACGCCGGCATTATCCGGATCAGGTGTACGAAAGATTTAGAGTTGCAGGTTTTGAGGTAAGGCCAAAAAACCTTATACCCATTTACCTTTTGCCTTATACCTTACGATGGGTATGATCTCAGCCTGTTTTTGTATTTGTGAAGGATTAAAGCTAGCATTCATCCTTTTTGTACACAAACAAGGCACCCCTTATTGATGCTGCAAATATATCAGATTTATTTAATTAAATACAAACACATTCATTACACGTTCTGGCAAAAAAAATTAAAACCCACCGCCACCACGCCCTGAAGAGCGTAATGCCCATGTCCTCTCTTAAAAGGTATACCGATAATGCAATTTTAGACCGGGGAAAAATGCTATTGAAATCAAACATACTTAAGATCCCAAGTGCAGTAAGTTTAGCTATATTTCTTAGATTAGCCTCTGTTTTAAAGTCCTTCAGTTTTTATTTTCAGCTAACATAGAATAATTAATTTTTTCATAGGACCAGAATTGTTAAACAGAACAGGCGCTTTCCTGTTAATAATGAATATAACGATACACCTCTTTAAATGAAGTCGACTAAAAAAGAAACATTTCTCGCCATAGATATCGGGGGATCCAACATCAAATCAACCGTTTTGAACCATGATGGCGAAATGCAATTCCCCTACCAAAAGATAGAAACACCTGCTGAAGCTAACCCCAACAGTTTAATGGAAGCGGTTAAAACGCTGGTAAAAGATTTCCCCCCATTTGATAAAATCTCGGTTGGTTTTCCCGGATATGTAAGAGACGGCGTTGTTTATACCGCACCAAATTTAGATGATAAAGCCTGGAGGAATTTTAATTTGAGCAAGGCTTTTTCAGACGGGTTAAAAAAGCCGGCAATAGTAGTAAATGATGCCGATATGCAAGGATTGGCCGTGATTAGCGGGAAGGGATTGGAAATGGTGATCACATTGGGTACAGGTTTTGGAACTGCCTTATTCATGAACGGGAGGTTACTTCCACATCTGGAGTTAGCTCATCTTCCTGTTAGAAAAAATCTTGACTATGATGATTTCATAGGAGATAAAGCTCTTTTGAAAGATGGATTAGAGAAATGGAATAATAAAATGAAGGAAGTGCTGAAAACCTTTAAGACCGTGATTAATTACGATCGTCTTTACATCAGTGGAGGAAATGCGAAAAAACTCAATTTTAAATTAGATGAAGAAATTAAAGTGGTGAGTAACAGAGACGGTATAAAAGGTGGGGCTTTCCTCTGGACTGCAGATGATGAGAACTTTGTGAAATCAAATTAAGTAACAAATGGAGAAGAAGACAACAAAAGGGGAAAATAATATTTTTGGAATGATAGGATTGGGCACCATGGGCAGGAACTTGTTGCTGAACATGGCCGATCATGGTTTTAAAGTTACTGGTTATGATAAAAACCCAGATCAAGTAGATTTTATGAACAAGGAGGGTAAGCCTACGGGTACAGCTGGGACCATCAATTTGGAGGAATTCATACAAAGTATTCAAACACCAAGAGCCATTATGATGTTGGTACCCGCCGGAAAAATTGTGGATGCGGTGATTGAGGAATTGATTCCATTATTGGAGGATGGTGATTTAATCATTGATGGGGGAAATTCCCATTTTGTGGATACCGAGAAAAGATTTTTAGAGCTTCAGAAAAAAGGAATTCATTTTTTTGGAATGGGAATATCGGGAGGAGAGAAGGGGGCACGCTTTGGTCCTAGCATGATGCCCGGTGGCGACAAAGATGCGTATGAGGTAGTGAAACCCATATTGAATGCAGTGGCGGCTAAGGTGAATGATGAACCATGTGTCACTTATATTGGTCCGGGAGCCTCAGGTCATTTCGTTAAAATGGTTCACAACGGTATTGAATACGCACTGATGCAGCTGATTGCCGAAAGCTACGACCTCATGAAGAACGCTTTGAAAATGCCTGATGCGGAGATTGGGGAGGTTTTTATGAATTGGAATGAAGGGAGGTTGCAATCTTATTTAATGGAGATCACCGCTGAGATTTTTAAATTCACTGAAAAAGGAGACAAGGATTTACTGCTCAATTACATCAAGGATGAAGCGAAGGCAAAGGGAACAGGGAAATGGACTTCCCAGGAATCGATGGATCTGCAGGCCGTGACCACTTGCATTGACACCGCTGTTGCCATGCGTGATTTATCCAAACAGAAAGACTTAAGGCTTAAAGCGGATGAATTGTACGAGGACGTTAAGCCAATCAAGGTAAATAAGGAGAAATTTTTAGCAGATTTGGAAGATGCCATGTATTTTTCATTGATCATCACCTATTCACAGGGAATGGAACTGTTGCAAAAGGCTTCAGAAGATTTACATTATGATTTAAACCTTGCCGATTGTGCAAAAATATGGCGTGGCGGGTGTATCATCAGGGCGGCATTTTTAGAGGAGATATACCAGGCGTTTAGAGATGACAAGGATCTGGAGAACCTGCTTTTGAATAGCGAAGTGGTGCAACAAGTGAAGCAAACCGTTGGAGCGGCCAGGAGAATTGCTGTGCAATCCATCGAAGCGGAGTTGGGAATGCCGGCTTATTCATCGGCGCTAAGCTACTTTGATTGCTTAAAAACCCGAAGAATGCCCTCAAACTTAATTCAGGCTCAAAGAGATTACTTTGGTGCGCACACTTATGAAAGAATAGATAAAGAAGGTATTTTTCATACACAATGGGATGTGGAGCCAACACCTTAACGTCAAATCAACCCCCATGGACTGAAAGTGCCCATAGTTGGTTATCAGGTCAGGTTAAAAAGTCTGCATTTGTGGCAAAACATTTTTAGGAGGTAAATTGAAAATACACTGAATTGCATAGTTTTAACGCTTTATAGTAACCATTAAATAACTTACATTTAATTCCCATCTTTAAGAGCAGGCATCTATCTCGAAAAATTTAACGAATTTGCAACCAAAAAGAAGCATCAACAAATGATTAGATAAATTTTAAACAGGCTCTAAGGCTATTTTCAATAAAAAGAATGAAAGCTAACATTAAACCAAAACCAACCATATTTATGATTTTTGGGGGCACAGGAGATCTTGCCGCCAGAAAATTAATACCTGCTTTATACAATCTCTACCTGGAGAAATATATGCCAAAAGAATTTGCTATCGTAGGTTTAGGCCGAACGGACTATGATGATGCAAGCTTTATTAAAACTCTTTTGGAGGGGGTAAATAAATATTCAAGAAGTGGTAAGGCAGATAAGGATCAATGGAAGGAATTTTCGGCTCATATCTCTTACCTGATCACTGATGTCAATAATGGAAAAGATTTCCAGAAGATGGGCGATATCATTGATCATTGTGATAAACAATGGTCAGAGCCTCCCGTAATCATTCATTACCTGGCGGTGGCCCCCCAGTTCTTCCCTATCATAGCCAGCAATCTGGCAAAAGTTAAACTAGCGGACGATACCGACAGAACCCGTATTGTGGTGGAGAAGCCATTCGGTCATAACTCAGAATCTGCCAAAGAGTTGAATGCGCTTTTAAAATCCATATTTCAGGAGACTCAGATTTATAGAATAGATCATTACCTGGGTAAAGAGACCGTTCAGAATATGCTGGCTTTCCGATTTGCAAATGCTTTATTTGAGCCGATATGGAATAGGAGTTTCATTGAACATGTACAAATCTCCGTGACAGAGGATATTGGCGTGGAAGACAGGGGTGGATATTATGACCATTCCGGAGCATTGAGAGATATGGTGCAAAATCATATCCTGCAGGTGCTTTGCCTGGTGGCGATGGAACCACCCGTTAATTTTGATGCAGAGGAGATTCGTAACCGTAAAGTAGATGTTTTAAGAGCCATGCGTCAATTTGGGTCTGAAGAAATTCGGTTCAATACCGTGAGAGGCCAATATACCGAAGGTTGGGTGGAGGGCGAGAAAGTATTGGGTTATCGTGAAGAGCATGGCGTGGATCCGGATTCTAATACGGAGACATTCGCTGCACTCAAATTTTTTATTGATAACTGGAGATGGCAAAATGTCCCTTTCTATGTGAGAACAGGGAAAAGGATGCACCAAAAATCCTCCATCATCAGCATCCAGTTTAAAGATGTTCCCCATTTGATATTCCCTTCTCAATCTTCAGAGAGCTGGCAGCAAAACAGGCTCATCATCAGCATACAACCAGAGATGAGCATCCGCTTGCAGGTGCAGGCTAAAAGACCTGGCCTGGACATGACCTTAAATCCGGTGGATATGGTTTTCAATTACGATGGAACTTATGCCAAGGATACACCCGAAGCTTACGAAACTTTGTTATTGGATGCCATGAAGGGAGACCAAACACTTTTCATGCGTGGTGACCAGGTGGAAGCTGCCTGGGATTTGATCATGCCGGTATTAGAGAGTTGGGAAACTAAAAAGAGTATCAGTTTCCCTAATTATTCAGCAGATAGCTGGGGCCCTGAAACCGCCGAAGCACTTATTGCTAAAGATGGATTTCACTGGTTTACTTTACCCATTAAAAAAACAGAAAAGAAATGAAACTGAATGTTTTCTCCGATTTAGACGAGCTGATAAAAGCAATGGCTGATTTCTTTATCAAATGCGGAAATGAAGCCATAAAAGCCAATGGTCGATTCTCTGTGGCATTATCCGGTGGAAGCTCTCCAAAGAAATTATATGAATTATTAGCCTCAGATCCATATAAAAACCAATTGGACTGGACGAAAGTTTATTTCTTCTTTGGAGATGAACGTTACGTGGAGCACACCCATCCGGATAGTAATTATTTGATGGCTAAGAATGCGATGCTGGACCCCTTGAACATCGCCGACGATCATGCGTGCCCGGTGAACACCTCCGTTGACCCTGCTTCCGCAGCTCAGGAATATGAACGTTCCATTTGTCATTTTTTTAATGATGAGCCTGTTTTTGATCTCATATTATTGGGCCTTGGAGACGATGCCCACACCGCATCGCTTTTTCCTCATACCGATTTATTATGGATTGATGAGGAGAATGTGAAGGAGGTTTACTTAAAGGATAAGAAGGTTTATCGCATCAGTTTCACTGCTCCGCTGATTAATAAGGCTAAACATATCGCTTTTTTGACTTTTGGTCCAAATAAAGCTGACGCCATCAAAGCCGTTTTCGAAGCAGAGAGAAATGTGGACGAATATCCTGCCCAGCTTATTAAACCGGTAAATGGAGATTTGAACTGGTTTGTTGATGAGCAGGCGGTAAGTAAGCTGGAGCGTAAATAAAGCTTTTAATATCATTTAAAGGCAGGGCTATCACAACTCTGCCTCTGTTTACCCTATTTCGGGCACTACCCCATGCTGAGCCGCCTCTATATAAAGCAAAATCTGGTTTACCACCAAATCCAGATTCTTCTCCACCTCATGTTCCCAAAAGCGCATTACCGTGTAACCGGCATGTAATAGGGTTTTATTCACATTTCTATCCCTTTGGATATTGCGTTCTATTTTCGGTATCCAAAAAGCTTGGTTGCTTTTGATGCGGTGTTTTTTCTCCTCCCACTGATAGCCATGCCAAAACGCACCGTCAATAAATATAACCAGTCGGTATTTCCTGATGGCGATGTCTGGTGTGCCTGGAAGATCTTTTTGATGGATACGATAGCGGATGTTGCTTTTCCATAGTGCTTTTCTCAATAAAATTTCAGGTTTGCTGTTTTTGCCTCTGATCTTGCTCATGGTTCGGCTACGCTGTTTGGTGGTGTAAAATCCACCTTCCTCCTCGAAGCGGGGAACTTTGATGATTTCATCCGGATGCTCATCTACCTTGCCTGCCATATTTTTACTTAACAGGATTTTTAAGAAAATGTTGCCGAGGCTGTTGTTTAAGTGAACAACAGCTATTCCTCAGTTAACCCTTTTTTCATATTGCAGGCCAAGCTTTTTTAAAAGAGCAATTAAAATTCTGCATCAGCAATGGAATATTCTCGGAGTCGGAGTCTTTCTGTAGTTAAAATCAAATTTTACAGTCTGAAAAGTCTTTTAATAAAATTAATACGCTCGTCTTTCCACCTCTTTTTTTGTTACTTCATAAAGAAAAGGTCTCTCTTCATTATGAGCTTTTGTTAATACTTCTTGCCAATGTTGCACCATTATTTGGGCAAGTAACCACACTGTTTTAATTTTAGGTTGCCTAACCCAAAAAACACCAATATTTAATTCTTTGATAATATGATATAAACCTCTTTGTGTTTTAAAGTCTTTGTCATAGGTTATTAATATTCCATCTTTGCCTACTGCTTCCAAAACCTTTTCATCTGGATAACCAGATAATCCTAATATGTTAACAGATGTAATATTGAGTTTTTGTTCAAATGCAATTATTGATAATGCTGATAGAGCTTCTATTATACAATCGGGAACATTTTCGTCAAAAACGATTTGCATTAAGCAGAGCGTTTAAAGTAAAGTATTACATCCTCTACCTGCTCAATATTCAGATGGTATAACTTACATATGGTTTCTTTACTTTCTCCTCCTTCGTAAAATCCGTTTATTACTTCTGCTTTGATACCGGTGCCAGTTATAGTAGGTTGACCAAACTGTAATTCGGGGTCAACAACAACTCTTTTAGAATTTTCCAGTGGAAAATATCTATCAGCAATATCATCTTCATTAAATTCTATTCTATTTAAAAATGGAATTAATAAAGGTTTAATGTCAAACTGTTTTTTACTGGCTGCTTTTATTAAATTTTCAAACTGCTCATAATACACATCTCTAGTAGTAGTATGAATTTTTCTAGCAAAAGGATACAGAGTACCTAAGTCTTTACTTATGATCAAATGAATTTTTTTGATTTTCTGGGAACTGAAACCTGCATCTCTTAAGTGGAAAAATGTATAAAATTCAATCAGGGTTTTGAAATTAACCATCTTATTACCTTTAACCCCAAAAGTATAATTCTCCCAAAACTCATCCATCCATCTACTTACTTTTGCATAAGGAAGATGCAAGATAGATGAAACATCCCTTTTAGTATATATACCTTCTCCTAATTTAGGTTGGATCTTTGTTGCAGTTAAATCTTCCATAATAATACCAAATGTAAATATAAAGTATCCTATTTTTTATTAAACAGGATAAATTATAACGTATTGTTGATTAAATGGTTACAGTTTTTAGTAAAAATGTTCTAATTCAAATTTAAATTGAAAAAGGTGTAGTTAAACCTTATTTATAAGGATAATAAACAAAATTCGCTCCTTCCGGCACCACCACAAAAACGCACATAAAATCATCAGCATTTTTATAGCTCTGTAAAAAGGTATCTTTTTTAGCATTCTGGATGATACCCTTGTCTACGAACTCCTCTAGGGTGGATACCTGTATCGTCCAGCTGGTGCCCAATTCTGTATGATCTAAAATCATCTCACCCAAGGCTACCTGGTGCTGATGTGCCACAAAGATAGGGTAGGCGGATAAGCCCTCCACCATGATCTCAATGGCTACTTCCCGCAAATTGTCTTTATAAAACTCTAAATCCTTTTTCAAACTTACCAGCGGACTTTCTGCTGGTCCCAGGTTTTGTGGATTGTGGTCTCCTAATAAGTCCTCTACATTCATTTTTTCAATTTTAAAAGCACCACGTTTTCCACATGTTGGGTATGTGGAAACATATCGACAGGTTTTATACGCAGCAAATCATATTTTTCTTTCAGGCGGATGAGGTCGCGGGCTTGTGTGGCCGCATTGCAGCTCACATAAACAATTTTATCTGCCTCCATCTCCATCAATCGTTCCACCACATCAGGATGCATCCCAGCTCTTGGAGGGTCGGTGATCACTACATCGGGTTTGCCATTCTGGTTGACGAAATCTGCATTCAAAACATCTTTCATGTCCCCGGCATAAAAAACGGTATTCGCTATGCCATTGATTTGTGAGTTCATTTTGGCATCTTCAATAGCGGTGGGCACATACTCCACACCCACCACCTTTTTAGCTTTTTTGGCTACGAAATTGGCGATGGTCCCTGTCCCGGTGTACAAATCATAGACCAGTTCGTCTCCTCTTAAACCGGCGAAATCCCTGGTGATTTTATACAATTCATAGGCCTGCAAAGAGTTGGTTTGATAGAATGATTTTGGTCCGATCCTGAATCTCAGGCCTTCCATCTCTTCGTAAATAAACTCCCTTCCACTATATAGAACAACTTCCTGATCAAAGAAAGTGTCGTTCTTTTTCTGGTTGATGATGTATAGTAAAGATGTGATTTCGGGGAATTTAGATTTCACGAAGTCCATCATCAACTCCACCTGGCCTTCTTCGGGATAGGCGAAAATCACGATTACCATCAATTCTCCCGTACTTGAAGTTCTGATCACAAGATTCCTTAATGTCCCTTCATGAGCCCGCAAATCATAAAATGAAATGTTGTTCTCTTTGGCAAATCCGCTGATGCTGTTCCGCAAATCATTGGATGGATCTGCCTGCAAATAGCAATGGTTGATCTCCAAAATCTTATCGAAACGTAAAGGGACATGGAAACCTAAAGCGTTCAATTCTTGCTCATTCGTAATCTCTCCATCGAGGGCCGTAAGCCACCGTTTATTCGAGAAAGTATATTCCAGTTTATTGCGGTAATATCTATCCTGAGCGGAAGGCAGGATAGGCTCAGCATGTGAAACTTCCAGGCCAGCCAGTCTTTGTAAAGCATCCAGCACCGACTTCCGCTTGTATTTCAACTGCGCCTCGTAGGTCATGTGTTGCCATTTGCAGCCTCCGCAAACTCCGAAATGTTCACAAAAAGCATCAATCCTGTCTTCAGATGGCTTAATGAGCCGGGCTATTTTTGCTTCTGCGAATTTCTTCTTCTTTTTATAAACCGCAGCGTCCACCACATCTCCCGGAATAGCTTTTTCTATAAACACCACTAAATCATCGGTCCGGGCTACCCCTTTGCCTTCCTGGGCGATATCCAATACGCTTAACGCAGATAAAATTTGTTGTGCTCTCAAAATAAAATATGGATAAGGCTGCAAATTTAGGATTTCTAAATTAAACAGCGAGTGGAAGAACGAAGCTGATTTTTTATCAATAGGAATCCGTCAGTTCAATTTTAGAGCTGTTCATGGGAGTAAGATTTGAAATTTACCTGAAAAGTCTCCAAAAGAATTTCCAAAAAATGCTGTTGGGTTTTTCAGTGATCTCAAACTTTTCATCTATCATATAAGAAAATTCAAGAAGCTCTTTACACATGATATATTTGATATATCGCCTAATTTAAACATTTATGAACCAAAAACCAAATTGGTATAAAAAATTAATAATTTCATGATATGATATTATCATCAACAATTTACCAGCAATTTCATACCTCTTTCAGTAATATTTTCATTCCATAAGATCAGCCAAACTTTAACTTTAGTAAATTGCTATCATTAAAATGATGACAACCCCCTAAAAGAATAAAATGAAATTGAAAATATCCTTTCTTCTCCTCTTTATCTCTTCTTTTTCACTGAAAGCCCAGACTTCTCCAGAACTGAACTCCGCAGAGATTTTACAGGGACTGAAAAAATTGAATGTCACAGGTAGTGTGTTATATATTGCTGCACACCCTGATGATGAGAATACACGTTTATTGGCTTATCTCTCTAAAGAGAAAATGTATAAAACCGGCTATTTAGCTTTGACAAGGGGTGATGGAGGACAGAATTTAATAGGAAATGAGCAAAGCGAAGATTTAGGTTTGATAAGAACACAGGAGCTATTGGCGGCCAGAAGAAATGATGGTGCCTTACAATTCTTTACCCGGGCGAATGATTTTGGTTTCTCCAAAACACCGGAGGAGACTTTCAAAATCTGGAATAAAGATTCCATTCTTTCTGATGTCGTGTACATCATCCGGAAATTCAGACCTGATGTCATTATTACCCGTTTCCCGCCCGATGCCAGAGCAGGGCATGGGCACCATGCAGCTTCCTCCATTTTAGCTCAGGAGGCTTTTGACGCCGCTGCCGACCCCAAAAGATTTCCCGGACAGTTAAAGGAGGTCTCAATTTGGCAGGCGAAACGCATGCTCTGGAACAATTATAATTTTGGCGGAAATGACAACACTGCTGAGGATCAGTTAAAAATTGATGTAGGAGTTTATAATCCTTTATTGGGTAAGGGCTATGGAGAGATTGCAGCCGAAAGCCGTTCCATGCATAAGAGCCAGGGATTTGGAAGTGCAAAGCAAAGAGGAAGTGCCGTAGAATATTTCAGTGCGTGGAAAGGAGGTTTGCCCAAAACGGATTTGATGGAGGGTGTGGAAACTGGTTGGAGTAAAATCAAAGGAGCTGAAGGGTTGACGATTCAGATCAACGCTATCATCAGTAATTATCAACCGCAAAAACCTGCGTCGAGTTTACCTGATTTACTGAAGTTATATCAATCTTTCACTCAATTGAAAATTCAAAACCCTTTAATTGAAAGCAAGCTGAATGAGTTGAAAGAGCTGATTTTAGCTTGCAGCGGAACCTGGTTTGAGGCTTATGCCGAGCGACCAGATATAGCTGTGAAAACGCCCTATAAAATCAGGATTGATGCCATATCTCAAATAAAGGAAGCCTCATTAACCATTAAGGAATTGAATAAAGATGAGACCTTGGTTCCTAATAAACTAAAAAGCTTCGAGGGGGAGATCAGTAGTGAAAGCATTAGTCAGCCCTATTGGTTAAAAGATGCGCATGAAGTGGGAATGTATAAAATAGGTAAACCAAGTAATTTATATTTCCCGGAAGGAAAACCCGCTGAAAGCTTGCATTTCATCCTCAATATTAAGGAGGTGAACATCAACTATGAACGCCCGCTAGTTTATAAATACACTGACCAAGTTCGGGGTGAAGTTTACCAGCCTTTATCGATCACCCCGCCCGTCACTGCGAACCTGGATTCCAAAGCTTTCATCTTCAATGGAGCTGAGACTAAGGTTGTTGCTGTGAAACTGGAAGCATTTAAAGCAGGTGCAAAAGGTGTTTTGAGTTTGAATCTGCCTAAAGGGTGGACTTCCTCTCCTGAAAAGGTGGATTTTGATCTAAAGGGCTATGGAGAGGAGCAAGCCGTAGTTTTCAAAGTATCGGCTACCACCAATGCCGCTAACGGAGTTTTAAAAGCAAGTATGTTGATTGATGGCCAGACTTATTCCAAAGGGATCAAGGTAATTGATTATCAACATATCCCCACCATCACTTACTTTCCATCTGCGGAAGCCAAATTGGTAAAGCTGGATTTAAAGAGTACAGCGAAGTATATTGGCTATATCATGGGAGCGGGGGATTTGGTGGCAGAATCTTTAAAAGAGATTGGTTTCCAAGTGACGATGCTCTCAGAGAATGAAATCATGAACGGCGATCTTTCCAAATATGACGCTATTATAGCTGGGGTGCGGGCCTATAATGTAAATGAGCGTATGAAATTTATGCAGCCCAAGCTGATGAAATATGTGGAGGGTGGTGGAATTTACCTGGTGCAATACAATGTGAACAGGCCGCTGCTTTTAGATCAGATTGGTCCTTATCCCTTTACGGTGAGCCGAGACCGGGTGACAGAAGAAGATGCCACCGTGAATTTTTTGAGACCGGATAGCAAAGCTTTGAACTACCCCAATAAAATCACCAAAAGAGATTTTGATGATTGGATTCAGGAAAGAGGAATCTATTTTACCCAAAATGAAGACAGCCATTACGAGAAACCGTTGAGTATGAAAGACACTGGTGAAAACCCATCTGACGGTTCTTTGCTGATAACCAATTATGGCAAAGGTAAATTCGTGTATACCGGTTTGGATTTCTTTCGGGAATTACCTGTGGGTGTGCCGGGAGCTTACCGCTTATTTGTGAATTTGATTTCGAAGTGAAGCATAGGAGGTTAAATTATAGATTTTAGCTTTATCTGTTTTATTAATAGCGGGTTCATTTATGAACTCATCAAAATATGAATTCAGGGCATAACCAAAAGAAAAGCTTAGGCAAGCTAAATGTCTAAAATCTTGATTCTTTGATCTGATGTATATTTTTACTGCTCCTCATAATGGTAAGTCAGCCCACCATCCACAAAATAAGTGCTGCCCGTGATATAAGTGGCTTCATCACTGGCCAGGAAAGCCACTAAAGCTGCCACCTCCCCGGGCGTACCAAAGCGTTTCATAGGAATATTCTGTGTTACTTTCGCCAATTGTTCTTTATCTGCCATCAACTTTTTATTGATGGGTGTGGAGATTGCCCCGGGCGCTACATTATTGATCCGGATGTTCAGCGGAGCTAATTCTGTGGCAAGGTTACGCATCAGCATCTTCAGTCCTCCTTTGCTGGCACAATAGGCTGCGAAATGCGGAAAAATGATTTCTTCATGGACAGAACTCATGTTGATCACCACACCAGGCCGTTTGTTCTCCTTACAATATTTCACAAAAGCCTGCGTCCCAAAGAACACTCCTTTTAAATTAGTGTCCATCACCAAATCATAATCGGCTTCGGTCACATCCCAGAAATCAGCTTTGCGTTCCACACCTGCATTGTTTACCAAAACATCCAGGCTTCCAAAAGCTTTAATGGCTTCGTTGATCAAATCAATCGCATGGTGAGATTCGCTCACATCCTCTTTCACAAATTTGACTTCGGCACCTTTAGCATTAATTTTATCGATGATATCCTGCACATCCTCATCAAAATGACGTCCGTTTAGAATAATATTCGCTCCTTCCTCCGCTAAACGTAAGGCACAGGCCTCGCCAATACCAGAAGTGCTGCCGGTAATCAATATATTTTTGTCTTTGAATCTTTTCATGTTGATTTCACAGTTTTATGCTCATTACCCAAAATTCAAGCCATCATCTGCTAAATGCTCGTTATCGGGATGCTTAGGTTGAACTTATTATTATCTGTTCTATAAACATAATGAATTCCTATTTGTTGGTAGAAAACGTGTGATTGCAATGAATTCACATTAAATGCACATTTCAAATGGTTAAATCTTCTTCAGCAATATCCAGCGATGTTTTCAAAGTGAACAGGGGAGAAGTGCAAATGTTGGAGGACACACTTGCGGTGGAAGAACCATTGGAGATTAGTCTCAGCTACGGTGTATCCCCAAAAAGATATAGAAAAAGCATTTCTGTGACGATGCGGACTCCCGGAAATGATGCCGAATTGGCTATAGGTTTTCTCTATACTGAAGGGATCATCAGTGGGTTGGCGGATATCAGCTATATCAAACGTGTGGATGGTCGGTACGGTAATGCTTTGCGAGTGGATTTGAAGGAGGAGGTGCAGGTAAATATCAATAGGCTCGACCGAAATTTCTATACCAGCAGCAGTTGTGGAACCTGTGGGAAAACTTCTTTGGAAGCGGTAAAAACCATTTGTAAAAATGCTGAAACCCAAAAAGACACCATTTGCTTTTCAGCAGAATTGATCTATGCTTTACCCCAAATTTTAAGAAATAAGCAATCCATCTTTGATGCAACGGGTGGTCTCCACGGTTGTGGACTCTTTAATTCCTCGGGTAATTTATGCCTGAGCAGAGAAGATGTTGGAAGGCATAATGCATTAGATAAATTAATTGGCGCTGCGTTGCAGCAAGATTTATCACCCTTAAATCATTCTCTTTTGCTACTGAGTGGAAGAGTGAGTTTTGAGTTGATACAAAAAGCTTATGTGGCAGGAATTAAAGTGGTGGCAGCTGTAGGGGCGCCATCAAGCCTGGCGGTTCAAACTGCCGGGGAGTTTGGAATGACACTTATTGGATTTCTCAGAGGAGAAACGTTTAATATCTATTCCGGGGCGCATCGCGTGATCATTCCTGTCAATGAATTGCCATCAAAATTAATTAATCCGATGAATGAGGATCTATTAAATTATTAAGAACAAGAACTCTGAAAATGAAAGAAGATTCAAAAACTCCTCAGACTGAAAATCCTGAAGAATTTACCGGGGATTTAACAGTGAAAGAACCTTATACAGTGGCAGCTGGTGTAGAAGCGGTTTATCAGAGTGCAAAAGATGTATTTGAAGAGAGTGGTGTTTTAAGAGGAATGAAAGCATTGCTTACCATGAATCAGAAATTGGGTTTCGATTGCCCATCCTGTGCCTGGCCAGACCCGGATGATGACCGTTCGGCTGTTGCAGAATATTGTGAGAATGGGGCTAAAGCTGTTGCGGATGAAGCCACCACCAAAGCTTTGCGACCCGACTTCTTTGCGCAGCATTCTGTTCAGGAGCTCTCAGAAATGGATGATTATCATATTGGTAAAAATGGAAGAGTGGCTCAGCCGATGTATCTGCCTGCAAACGCCACGCATTATCAGGCCATTAGCTGGGACGATGCTTTTAAAAAGATAGGTGATCATTTAAACGAACTCTCCGATCCCAACGAAGCGGTGTTTTACACCTCAGGCAGAACCAGTAATGAAGCAGCGTATGTATATCAGCTTTTCGCAAGGGAATACGGAACCAATAATTTACCAGATTGTTCTAATATGTGTCATGAATCCACCAGCTTTGGATTGTCAGAGGTGTTGGGAATCGGGAAAGGATCAGTGAAATTACCTGATTTTTATGAAGCGGAGGTCATCATCCTGATGGGTCAGAATCCGGGAACTAACCATCCGCGTATGCTGACTGCTTTGCAAAAGGGAAGAGACAATGGGGCCATCATCGTCTCCATAAATCCTTTGCATGAGGCCGGTTTAATGGGTTTTAGTAACCCTCAAAAATTAAAAGGCGTTTTAAATATCAACACTAAATTGACTGATCTGTTCCTTCAGGTAAAACTAAACGGTGATCAGGCTTTACTAAAGGCAGTCACCCGCTTGCTTTTGGAGGAAGAGGAACAAAATCCAGGGAAAGTTTTTGATCATGATTTCATCAACAAATACACCGCAGGTTATGAAGCATTCATCGCTCAATTAAAGAGTGATGATTTGAATCAGCTTTGTAAAGTGTCCGGAATTCCTCTTGAAAAGATGAAAGAATTGGTGACCTTATTGAAAAACAAAAGTAAGATCATCATTTGCTGGGCTATGGGCATCACTCAGCATAAAAATGCGGTAAACACCATACAGGAGATTGTGAATTTACTTTTGTTGAAGGGCAGTATTGGGAAACCTGGAGCGGGAACTTGCCCTGTTCGCGGACACAGCAATGTGCAGGGTGACCGTACAGTGGGCATATTTGACAAACCGAGTAAGGAATTGCTGGATAGCATTCAGGATGCATACGGTTTTGATCCGCCAAGGGAGCAAGGTTATGATGTGGTAAAATCTATCCATGCCATGCATGAGGGAAAAGCGAAGGTGTTTTTCGCCATGGGAGGTAACTTTTTATCCGCTACGCCCGACACCAATTATACTGCAGCAGCTTTACGGAAATGTGAGCTCACTGTTCATGTCTCTACCAAATTGAATCGCAGTCATTTTGTACATGGTGCAGAAGCATTGATATTACCTTGTTTGGGACGTTCGGATAAAGATGAACATGACGGTTTGTTGCAATTCGTATCCTGCGAGAACTCCACAGGTGTGGTGCAAATGTCTAAAGGAATTTTAAAGCCAGTATCTGATGATTTGTTAAGTGAGCCGGTAATCCTTTGTCGTTTGGCTAAAGCCACTTTGGGTGCTCGTTCTGTAGTTAATTGGGATCAGTTTGAAAAGAATTATGACCATATCCGTGAGGATATTGGGAAAGTGATCCCCGGTTTTGATGATTATAACCAGAAGGTTAGGGATAAAGGTGGCTTTTATTTACCTAATGGAAACCGGGAACGCAAGTTCAACACCAAAAACAAAAAAGCAAATTTCAGCATTACCCCATTTTTCGTTCCTGAGATCAGGGAAGATGAATTGGTAATGATGACCATCAGAAGCCACGATCAGTTCAACACTACCATCTACGGTTTGGATGATCGTTACAGAGGTGTTTATAATGAAAGACGTGTGATCTTTATGAATAAACTGGATATCCAGAAAGCAGCGTTAAGCGCAGGCGATGTGGTGGATATTTATAACATCAATGAAGGTGTGGAACGTGTGGCGCATAAATTCTATGTAGTGGAATATGATATTCCAGAACAGTGTGTGGCCACTTATTTTCCTGAAACCAATGTGCTAGTGCCTATTAAAAGCGTGGCGGATAAAAGCAACCAGCCGGCGTCCAAATCAGTGATGGTAAAGGTGAGAAGACATCAGAATTTGAATTAGGAGAAATACCGGCATTTTGTATTTTTCATCATCTTGGGATTTTTTTATGCGCTGAAAATACCTATCATTAGAAGTAGAGATTTTGGTGTTTATTTGTGGATTTGGGTTGTTTCGGTCTGTGTCCCCACCAATGCTATTAAGTTAAGCTATTTATAGTCTTGATGCATTCTATTTTTTCTTTTTTTTGTTTCCTCGGTCTGTGTCCCCACAGACCGAAACCCAAATTCCCGAAAATACCCCAGGTAAAATAAACTGGACCGCAATGAAAGCCCGCAGGATTAGAGCGAGCGTACTTAATTCATCGATTTATGTCTAACAGACAGAAAATACTTAAAACACAGTTGAGATAGAAGTTAAGAAGTTAAATTCATCCTCTCCTGTTTCATAAAATTTGGCTGATGACCATTGGTAATCTTCCGGTGTCAAGACTAAATTCCATCTTTCCTGTAAAGGATTGTTGTGAATGTATTCCATTTTCTGAATCACTTTTTCTTTAGAATCCATTAAAATGGCCAATGCATTTCTTTGCCAGAACCTATATTTTCTTTCTGTTTCCTCTACTTTGAAATGATTCAATGATTCAGGACTATTTAATCTGAGCAATTTTTGAAATTGATGTGCCGTGAATTTATTGAAACTTGCATACGGCGTTTCCTTCCCATTTATAGCTTTCATTTCCCAAATTAAGTGGATATGATTGGGCATGATTACAAAAGCATAAACAGCTATTTTTTCTCTGGAAACTAATTCTTTTAGGGTGTTAATGATGATGTGTTTGAATTCATCATCAGCTAATAATGTTTTCCAGTCTTTGATGGATGCTGTCCAAAAATAAACCTCATCCAAAAGCATGATGGAATTTCTTTGTGCTCTGAAAATATCCATGATTAAAGATATAGATTTTGGTTGTTATTTATGGGTTTTGGTTGCTTGGTAGTTTCGGTCTGTGGGGACACAGACCGAGGTGGAGAGGATATTTAAAAAAAAATTATAGTCAAATATATCTACTGCAAAACATTCAGGAATTAATGCCGTCTCTCAAACCCTCGGTCTGTGTCCTCACTGATGCTATTAAGTTAATAAAATCTCGCGTCACGTTGAGGTCTAATATATTTCATATAATTCAATATGAAACGACGTTTTTTCTATTGAATATAATAATCTGAAAATTAGATTATTGCAAATAAAAAAATATCAGCGGCAACAAAAATAAGGTCTGTGCACAGACTATGGAATAATAATAGGATTTCACCTTGGTCTGTGTCCTCACAGACCGAAACTAGATTACGTCAATGGTAGGTACGAAACGTCTCAATAGCAAGGTCTGCTCATAGAACTTGTCACCTATTTGTGTGATTTTTCACTGCGTTCAAAATGACGAACCTCTTAACTAATAGCATTGGTTTCCTCACAGACCGACCGAAACCCAATTTCCCTGCAACAACCCAAGTATCATAAACTGGATTGCAACGGATACCGGCCCCTGTGGCTAAGGCCTAGCGCAGTATGAGTGCAAAGCCAGACTATCGGAACCAATGAAACCCCAAACCCCGCTTTTCAAATCCAAATTTTTATTTACCTTTGTGGCTCATTTCACACTGTTTACAGCAGTATCAATGAATGATGAAAGCTTACCAGACACTTCTTTATTATTGCTATAGCCACATCCGGGATGCGGAGCAATACGCCACAGACCATTTAAAATTTTGCAGATCCTTGGGTTTGACCGGTCGCATCATCATTGCGGATGAAGGTTTGAACGGTACGGTTTCGGGTACGCCGGAAGCTTGTAAGGCCTACATGGATGAGGTGTATGCCGATGGCCGCTTTGATGCCACCGAGTTCAAGATTGATGAAGTGGACGAGCCTTCTTTCATCAAGATGCACTGCCGTTACAAATCGGAGATTGTGTGTTCGGGTTTAGCAGACCCTTCTTTCATTGATCCCACTAAAGAAACAGGCAAGCATTTGGAGCCTAAGGAATTTTCCGAAATGATTGATCAGGAGGATGTGGTGATTTTAGACGTTCGTTCCAATTATGAGCACAGCGTGGGCAGGTTTAAAAATGCCGTGACTTTGGACATGGAGAATTTCAGGGATTTCCCGGCCATGATCAATGAGCTGGCGCAATACAAAGACAAAAAAGTGCTGACTTACTGCACCGGTGGGATCAAATGCGAGAAAGCATCGGCTTTACTGCTGAAAGAAGGTTTTAAGGACGTTTACCAGTTACATGGGGGCATCATCAAATACGGAAAAGAAGCTGGCGGAAAAGATTTTGAAGGCAAATGCTATGTTTTTGATAACCGGATCTCGGTAGACGTGAACCAGGTAAATCCAAAGGTGATCTCCACCTGTCGCAATTGTGGTAAAACCACAGCAAAAATGATCAACTGTGCCAACCCGGAATGTAACGAGCACTTCACGCAATGTGATGAATGTGGAGGAGCATTGCAAGGCACTTGTTCTGTTGCATGCCAGGAGCATCCGCGAAAACGGCCTTATGACGGTACGGGCTATTATGTGAAGCTTCCACAACCAATTACTAGTGTTAAGTTAAAAGTAGAAAGTCAAAAGACTTCTATCATTGATAATAAGTAATTTAAAAAGATGATTTTTCGTCGTTTTATGATTAACATTACACTGGGAGTTCATTGATTAGGCTTTTGCCTCGGGGCACTTCATTTTACAAAGCAGCTTTAACTAGATAGGGCAAGATCTCCTTCTGAAAAGAGATGAAGTTTTTACGGACATCAGCATCACTTACCGAAGTGAAAGCGAAGGAGAAGATGATGCTCTTACTTGCTTTAATTAAAAACCTTAATCTTTCAGGATAGGTTTCCTCATCGTTCAACTCTTCTATGCCCATGAATTCTGCATATAGCAACTCCTCTAGCTCATCGGAAAGGTCTTTTAAAAATCCCTGAGCATTAGTGGATTCCCGGATGAAGTCCCAACCGATGAACTCATTACAAACGGTGTAAGAGAGTTTGCTGACCTTTAAAATCAGGGTTTTAAGATGTTCTTCTTTGTTGATGTTTTTACTATCCTTTTGGATGACTTCGTTAAGACTGACTTTTAGGTAATCCATCAAAATGGCATGAAGAACCAGTTCCTTGCTTTCAAAGTATTTGTAAATGGTCGCTTTGGCGATCTTTGCCCGCTTGGCAATTTCATTCACACTGGTTTTATGATACCCATACTTCCGGAATAGATCCTGAGCAGCTTTCTTGATACTTTCTTTTATTTTATCTATCTCCATTAGTTTGATACGATGAGTATATCTCCATTTATAGTCACTGCGTAATTTCTCAGGGGCTTCTTTGCTGGTGCTTTTGCCGCAGAGCCATCATCCAAATTAAAATAGGCACCGCTAACTTTATCTTCTGCAATGTTTCCAGCTAAAGGCGAAACAGGGTTTTTTTCTTGCGGATTAATGGAGCTGCACCTGTCATAAGCAAGAATTCTGTCTCCTCTGTTATAAAGGATCAATCCGGCCACGCCAATGGAAGTGTTTGTTACCACCTCTACGCCTCCTGCAACCCGCAATCTAGGCAACTGATTATTTATAGAAGCCTGAAAATTTACCGGCACATCGGGAATTTTATTCATATCCTGTTTACTGCAGGAGGAATTAAGCAGGATGAGCAGAAAGAAAGCCGTGAAAATTCTTTTCATTTAGATGATTTCAGTTTGGAACTGCTTTAAAAAACGGATGTCATTCTCAGAGAACAAGCGAAGATCTTTAATCTGATATTTGAGATTAGTAATTCTCTCTATCCCCATTCCAAAAGCGAAACCGGTGTATTTTTTCGAATCGATATGCACGTTATCCAATACGTTCGGATCTATCATTCCACAACCCAAAATCTCCACCCAGCCACTGTATTTACACATTTGGCAGCCCGCTCCTTTACAAATGGTGCAGGAGATGTCCATCTCTGCAGAAGGCTCAGTGAAAGGGAAATAGGAGGGTCGGAAACGGACTTTGGTGCCTTCGCCATACAATTCTTGAACGAAATAATACAAAGTTTGTTTTAAATCAGCGAAGGAGACATTTTCATCGACATATAAGCCTTCCACTTGATGGAAAAAGCAATGTGACCTGGCAGAAATAGCCTCATTCCGATAAACTCTTCCAGGCATCAAAGCTCTGAATGGTGGTTTCCCCGCTTCCATCAATCTTACCTGCACGGATGAAGTGTGGGTTCTTAAGGCATATTCGCCTTTTTGAGGGTTCTCCGAATGGGTTTCTTTTTCAATCGGAGCTACAAAAAAGGTGTCCTGCATATCTCTTGCCGGGTGTTCTTCCGGGAAATTCAATGCAGAGAAATTATGCCAGTCGTCTTCTATTTCCGGACCTTCAGCCACCACGAAACCTAATCTCTTAAAAATCTCCACGATCTCTTTTCTCACTAGAGATAAAGGATGACGTCCGCCAATTTCAAAACCCTCCCCTGGCAACGTAAGGTCTTCTTTGGATGGCTGATCATCAGTAGCGGCGGAAAAACTATTCTTATAATCGCTGAATTTAGCTTCTGCTAGTTGCTTGAACTGATTCAGAACTTTACCTAAAACACGTTTCTCTTCCGGGGAGACTGCTTTAAATTCATCAAATAAATCTTTGATGATTCCTTTAGTCCCTAAAAATTTGATACGGAAACGCTCTAACTCTTCTGCTGATTTGGGTTCAAAAGTTTCAATTTCAATAGTGTATTGACCGATTTTAGACTGCATAGGCTACAAATTTAATAAAAAAAGTCCCGGATTTTCGGGACTTTAACTTTTAGCTATAATGTGATGAAGAATTTACAATCAAGAAGCAAGCTACGCTTCCACTTTAATTTGATAGCCTAATTTTTTCATCATTGTTTCACAGTCTTCCCAGAATAAGCCAAATTCTTTCAAATCCGCCAAACCTAACCTGGATAATATCTCCATTATGATGATTCTTCATCCTTCTCGAATTACTCTTCGGAAATTGCATTTTCAGCCCAACTCACTAATTCATTTAAGCTGATATGATGTTGCAGATAGGCTAAAATTTTAGAAGCTGTAATTTGCTTGGTCACCATATATGTTTATACGTCCTTTATCAACAGGATATTTCTCGTGAATTTCAACTTTTTTACCAAATTTATCATAAATTTCCTGCCAAAATTTCAAAGTTACCTCCTCGAGATTAACTTCTTTTAAATATTTAGCCTTCCATCCATGCTTTCCTTCTATCTCAAATCAATATCCTCTTCCACTCTCTTTATCTTCCCAATTGGAAAATTTTCGCTCATTTATATTTTGTTTTAAAGTAGACATTTCAACCTTACTTTATCACTTCCAACTCTTTCCCCAGCTTCACAAAAGCGGCGATAGCTTTATCTAAATGATGTTTATCATGGGCTGCAGACATTTGAACACGGATCCTAGCCTTATCTTTAGGCACCACAGGATAGTAAAATCCTATCACGTAAATCCCTTCCTCCAGCATTTTGGCAGCAAAATCTTGTGAAAGTTGTGCATGATACAACATTACTGGCACTATGGGGTGAATACCGGGTTTGATATCAAAACCGGCTTCGGTCATCTTCTCTCTAAAATATAGGGTATTGTGCTCTAGTTTGTCTCTCAGTTCTGTGGTCTCCGTCAACATATCCAATACGGCGATAGAAGCTCCAACGATGCTTGGTGCTAAAGTGTTGGAGAACAGATAAGGTCTTGACCTTTGTCTTAACATATCGATGACTTCTTTTGGCCCAGCGGTGAATCCGCCTGAAGCGCCACCCAATGCTTTTCCTAAAGTGCCGGTGATGATGTCCACCTTTCCCATCACATGATGGTGTTCATGTGTTCCTCTGCCCGTTTTGCCCATGAAACCACTGCAATGGCATTCGTCAACCATCACTAAAGCTTCATACTTCTCCGCCAGTTCACAAATCTTATCCAATTGGGCAATGGTTCCGTCCATGGAGAAAGCACCATCTGTCACAATGATTCTGTGGCGAAGACTTTGGGTGTCCTGTAATTGCTTCTCCAGATCAGCCATGTCATCATGTTTGTAACGATAACGTTGCGCTTTGCATAAACGAACACCATCAATAATGGAAGCATGGTTCAGCTCATCAGAGATGATGGCATCCCGAGCATCAAACAAAGGTTCAAAGACCCCGCCATTAGCATCAAAAGCTGCGGCATATAGTATGGTATCCTCCATTCCTAAAAATTCAGAAATCTTTTGTTCTAATTCCTTATGGATGTCTTGGGTTCCACAGATGAAGCGTACAGAGGACATGCCATAACCGTGAGTGTCTATGGCGGTTTTTGCAGCTTCAATCACTTTAGGATGTGAGGAAAGTCCCAAATAATTATTTGCACAAAAATTAATCACTTCGTCACCATCATTCACTTTAATATCTGCACCTTGCGGAGTGATTATTATTCGCTCCTTTTTGTATAATCCGGCAGATTTAATATCTTCTATTTCTTTTTCAAGAACTGGTTTTAATGTTTTATACATGAAAATTGGTTTTTTTCAAAATTAAGGAATCATTTTTGGATGAACGAAACGTTTTGAATATCAATTTCATCATTACATTCAACCCCTTGCATGAATAAAATTTATTGTTCATTACTTTTGCTTTTGGCTCCCTGCTATATCATGGCTACACAAAAGCAGGATTCAGCAAAATGGGTTAATCAATTTATCAAGGACACAAGAATTATACAGAGAACTAATCATAAAAATGGTTTTGAAACCCAGGCGTATCTCAAAAACACCTTAATCCTAGATAAAACACCACATACCATTTTAGGAAAAAGTGTTGCGAAGTATGTGAAATTACAAAATCATCAACTGATCTGGTTGTATGAGTCACTTTCACAGCTATATTTCACACCAGAGAATGGTTATAAAGAATGGATCAAGGCAACTAAAAGTTATGGTGAATATCCATCCTGGGAATTTAAGAGCGCCGAACAATTACAAGTTGATTTCACTAAGAATGAAGTGAAATTTGAAGCTTTAAGCGATAAGAGTTTTGTTTCCCCACTAGCACGCAATGCATTTCATTATTATACTTTCAAACATCTAAAAACGGTGGGTGATTCAGTTTACATCACGGTAAAGCCAAAGAGAAAGAACACGCCAACGTTTGAAGGCGAATTTGTGATCGCGATTTCCTCCCGGAAACTGGTGTCTCTCAACTTAGTGGCTGCAGGTTCTAAAGGAATCAATTTTATCGATAGCTTACGCATTAAGCAAGTATTTGAAAAAAACAGGAACCATCCGAGCTCCACTAAATTCATTTATAAGGGAGATGCCTTGAATTTCTCTTTCTCAGGAACCAGTGAGGCTTATTTTAGCGATTATGAATCCATAACCAGTCCGCCGAAAGAATTTGAAAGAATGGAGGTGGTGAAAGATGACTCTTCGGGCTATCATCAGGAATTGTTTAAAATGCATCGGGCAGTCCCATTAACCCTGCAGGAGCGGATGAGTTATAAATATCAGGACGAAAAAAATGTGGAGAAATATGAAAAGGAGACCATCATTGATTCTTTAGACCGCCAAAAGAAGAAGAGATCCATCTTTCCTCTGCTATTTAGTGATCTGATATGGAAAAGTGAGAATTCCAAACGAGCTGTGATTTTTCAGCCTGTAGCACCGGCTTTATTTTATAACACGGTGGAAGGTTTGGGGATTAACTATGGCCTAACTTTTTTCAAATATACCAGCCAAGGGCGATACTGGTCCATCACACCTAAAGTGAGGTATGGCTTTACCAATCAGGAATTGAATTCTGATATATCCTTCTCCTGGCTTTATAAACCGGAGAAAAGAGGTATTTTTAATTTTAGTGCCGGCAGCACCTACCGGGATTTAAATCCAAATGGCAGTTTAAGCACCCTACAAAACACGTTGAACACGCTATTTTTTGAGCAGAATTTTTTAAAACTGTATCGTAAGGAATATGTAAGTGCAGGTTTGGGAAGAGAGCTCGTTGGTAACCTATACCTTTCATTTGGTTTAGAGCTCTCCCGAAATTTCTCTGTAGAGAATATGACAGACTATTCTTATGATGACATTAAAAAAAGAAATTTCACTGCAAATAATCCTATCGATCCCGTTTACCAGTCCAAGCTTTTTCCGGATCATAGTGCCCTGTTTTTAAATGCATCATTGATCTACACGATCAAACAGCCTTTCATTATGCATGACGGAGAGAAGATTTATAAACTCCCTTTGGGACCGAGGTTTATTTTTAATTTCAGAAAAGGTATTCCTGGGATTTTCAATTCTCAGTCAGACTATAATTTCGCTGAACTGGAGATACAGCATGAAAAACTGGATATGGGGTTGTGGGGGTATGGCTCTTATTCCATTTCTGGCGGGAAATTTTTCAATGCTAAAAACGTATACTATCCAGAATGGAAACATTTTATTGGAAACTCGTCTCTGGTTTTCAATTCGGGATTGAAGAGTTTCCACTTGCTTGATTTCTACACTTACAGTACCAATGAATATTTTTTTGAAGGTCACTTTGAGCATAATTTCAACACGCTGCTATCTAATAAAATTCCGCTTGTGCGGAAATTGAAATTGCAGGAGTTATTAGGTGGAGCTTATCTATATCAGCCTCAAAAACAACATTATTACGAGCTTTACGTAGGACTCAGAAGATTAATGTTCAGAGTGGATTACGCCATGTCATTCAATCAGTACGGGCAGTTGGAAAGTGGATTTAAAATCTCCTACAATTTTTAACATTCTTTAAAACAGCGCTTAACCTAATTCATTTCTTTAATTTTTATCTTGGACAAAATTCTAGTATGAAAAAATTCCACCTGTTTATTTTTTTATGGTTAAGTTCTTTTTTTGCAAATGCTCAGCTATTGGTGATTAAGGGAACTATCACAGATGAGCAAAGCCAGCCTGTACCGTTCGCTACAGTTTTTGTGAAAGGCACCACCACAGGAACATCAGCCAATGCAAATGGAGTTTATAACCTTAAGGTGCATCGTGGAGAACAAGAAATAATTTTCAGTGCTGTAGGCTATAAGCAGCTCATCAAAAAGATTGATGTTCAACAAAACACAGAATGGAATCCGGTTTTAAAATCTGAAGTTTACCAATTGAAGGACGTAGTGGTAAATTCGGGAGGGGAGGATCCTGCCTATGCCATTATCAGAAAAGCCATCAAAAGAAGAAAATCTTATTTAAAAAATGTTCCTGCCTACACCTGTGAGGTATATATTAAGGGTGTGCAGCGAATATTGAAAGCACCAGAGAGATTTTTAGGAAAAGACGTGGGCAAGGTGGCACGGGAGGCTGGCCTGGACACTAATCGCACAGGCATCATCTATCAATCTGAATCGCAATCCAGGTTAAGTTTCCTGCCACCGGATGGTTACCATGAAGAGATGATATCCTCAAAAGTTGCAGGAAATAACCGTTCCTTCAGCTTTAACCGGGCTACTGACCTCATCATCAACTTCTATCAGAATTTACAGGATTGGGACGGCCTATGCAATCGTCCCTTTGTATCACCCATCGCAGATAATGCCATGTTCTATTATGATTATAAGCTCATCGGAAGTTTTGTGGAGAACGGTGAGATCATCAATAAAATTCAACTGATTCCTAAAAGAAAGTATGATCCGGCTTACCGAGGTTACCTTTATATTATCGAGGATAGCTGGAGAATTCACAGTGTTGATTTTTTGATGAGTAAGGAATCTAACATCTTGCTGCTGGATTCTTTGAACATCAATCAACAGTTTATAGCTGTGAATAGAAAGGACTGGATGCCTTCGAACATCAAATTTGAATTTAATGGGGGAGTATTCGGTTTTAGATTCAGCGGATATGATATAGGTGTGTACAGCAATTACACCTTGAACCCTTCCTTGGAGGCTAAGAATTTTAAAGAAGTTTTAAAAATCACCAAAGAAGTGAATCAAAAGGATTCCACTTATTGGGCTGATGCACGTCCCATTCCGTTGACGGATGAAGAGCGTGTGAATTATGTGAAAAAGGACAGTATAGCCAGATTAAGAGCTTCAAAACCCTATTTGGATAGCTTGGATAAAGTGAATAACCATCTAAAAATCACTCATTTGTTTTTTGGGGGCTATCATCCCAGAGATCGGTTTAAAAGAGAGTACTTCCATATACCTGGATTACTCAATAGCTTATCCTATAACACAGTTGAAGGCTTTGTCTTAGATTATGGAGTCTCTTTCCTTAAAAATATAGACACCATAAATAACAGGTATTTCTCCTGGAAAGGAGATTTAAGATACGGTTTCTCCAATCAATTATTCAGTGCAAACACCAGTGCTGCTATTCCTGTGGCGAAACGTCAAAGCCTGGATTTGGCTTTAGGTTCTGATGTGGTTGATCTGAATGATAAAGGTTCATTAAGTGTATTTGGCAATTCGTTGAACTCTTTATTGTATGAGATCAATAATAGGAAGCTTTACCAAAAAAAGTTTGGTAGTGCAGGGATAGCTTCACGATTAGCGGGGGGCTTAACCGGAGATTTTGGATTGAGTTACAGCAGTGATCACTGGTTGCCAAACACTTCCAGTTATGCTTTCAGGAATGATAAGAATCATGATTTCACTTCAAACAATCCATTTACGCCAGCTTTGGATTACCCTTTGTTCCCTGATTATCAAAATTTTAACATGCGGATCAACCTGAGCTATGATTTTGGCAATAAGTATGTAACCTACCCATCCGGTAAGTATTACCTGAGCTCTAAATGGCCTGTGTTCCATTTTAATTACACTAAGGCCATTCCAGGTGTCTTCGGTTCAGATGCCGATTATGATTTCATGAGTTTGGGTATCAGTAAAGCCGGTATTAAACTGGGGTTTTACGGGAGTTTTAGTTTCAGTGCCGAGGCGGGCGATTTTTTAAATTCTGAAACAGTTTTTTACCCTGATTATAAACACTTCAGGGGAAATGAGTCATTAACCTTCCAACCCGGCAAAAATCAATTCCTCTTTTTAAATTATTATCTTTTCAGTACCCGGGAGAGGTATTTTGAAGCACATGCCGAACATAATTTCTCCGGGTTTTTCACTAATAAAATCCCACTGATCAGGAAACTTAAATTGCAGGAATTATTGGGGGCCAATTATTTGACCACGCCAACTTTGAACAATTATACGGAGGTGTATTTCGGGCTCTCATACATAGGAATAAAAGGATATTACGGTTTGGTCTTTGAAGGAGAGAAAAGAGTGAAATCCGGATTCAGGATTGCTTATGGATTTTAAATCAGCCACCTCCCGATGGAGGTGGATTAAAATGAACTCCTTTTATTTCGACGGAGCCACTCTCCATACTATTCCTGCACCGTCATCAGCAACCAAAAGAGCCCCATCGGGAGCAACAGTGACCCCAACAGGCCTTCCGTAAACGGTTCCTTTAGCTCCATCTGCAATGAAACCTGATAAAAAATCCTGTTCTTCCCCATTAGGCTTTCCGTTTTTGAATGGGACAAAGATCACCTTATATCCAGTGAATTTAGATCTGTTCCAAGAACCATGCTGACCGACAAAGGCTCCGTTCTTATATTTTTGCGGGAAACTGTCTCCATCATAGAAAGCCAATCCCAGTGAGGCACTATGGGGTTCCAAAGCATAATCAGGAACCATCGCTTTAGCCACCATTGCAGGGTTTTCCCCTTTTCTTCTTGGATCTTCGTGCTGACCAAAGTAGGAGAAAGGCCATCCATAGAATGCTCCCTTTTTTACAGAAGTGATATAATCAGGAACTAAATCATCTCCTAATTCATCCCGTTCATTCACTGCTGCCCATAAATCATGAGTTATAGGGTTCCAATCCATACCCACCGGGTTTCGCAAGCCTGAAGCATAAATGATCTCACCACTTCCATCTGGATTAATCTGTAATATATTGGCTCTGCGTTTTTCGTTACTCATACCATGTTCACCCACGTTACTCCCTGATCCTACAGAGACATAGATTTTAGAACCGTCTGCATTGGCGATCAGGTTTCTGGTCCAATGGTTGTTATAACCTCCGGCCGGTAAATTCAATATCTTCTTGCCGGCAGCTTCAATCTTGGTTTGCCCACTTTTGTATGGATACCTCGTGATACCGTCTGTATTGGCCACATAAAAATTATTCCCAACCACCAGCATCCCGAAAGGTTGGTTAAGACCATTGAGAAAAACACTGCTAAGCTCGGCAACTCCATCCTTATTGGCATCTCTGTACAGTAAAATGGTGTTGGCACTTTTTCCGCCGACTTCAGCGTTATCTTTTCCGATCAACTTATTGGTAATTTTCTCTTTTGCCGTTCTTTCAGAATTTGCTAGCACTACTAAAACATCTCCATTAGGGGTGATGTAGGTGTATCTTGGACTTTTTATTCCTTCTGCAAATCGGTTAACAGTGAAGCCAGCTGGTGCTGTGGGCGTTTTATCAGCAGGCCAGTCAATGATATCACTGAACTTGGTTTTAGATTCACTGATGGGAGGCAGTGAATCATTTTTCACGATATTTGCAGAAGTGTCATGAGTCAGGGTATCTTTTGTGTCATTGTTCGCCTTATTATTTGAGCAGGATGATGAAGCTGCGATCACAGCTAATGAAGCTAATATTACGGTAAAATTGAGTGGAATTTTCATAGTTGAATTGCTGATGTTTCTATCTCAAACAATTACTTTGCCAACCTCTGAGTCACTTTTTGAAATGGCTCTCGTAAATATTAATCCATTGCTGAACATCCATTTTAGCGGTAAGTTCTCCAATCAACTCATAAGGGATAGCATCGAACTTTTTAAACCTGATACAACTTTTACCCATATCTAATTTAGCCGAACCATGTTTTGGATATTCCTGAATAAACCAGCTGTGCAATTCTTTATTTGCATAAACACCCATGTGATAAACAGCAATATGATTTTGTTGAGAGGCGATGTTCATAAATGGAAGGGGCAGTTTAGGATCACAATGGTAACCATCCGGATAAATAGAATGTGGAACCACATAACCAATCATCCCGTAGCTCATCATTTCGCGAAAGCCTGTGGGAAGCTGCTCTAAAATAACCTGCCTTAATTTTCTGATAGGATTTTTTCTGTCTTCCGGCAATTGCTGAATATATTCATCCGGACTTATGGGATGTATTTGCATAAACCATTAATTATTCGATAACAGTCTAATTTAACAAATTCCCAATGAAATTCCCTAACGTTGCGAAGAAATCCATTCGGCTTTGCAGATCAAATTAAATTTTCATCCGAATAGAATTGTTTTTAGCTGCTATGAAACTTGCCTGTAGGCAGATAGGCAATCATAAGCATATTCATTACCGTATAGGAGTGACATGTCCCTGATTTTCATCTTAAAAAGAACCCGTTAAAATCCACTCTGATGTTAAATGGCTCCATGTAAGAACTGATTAAAACGGAGAATTCTTTTCTGGATAGGAGCTGGTGTTCATCAAAATCGGCATCGAATTGATACTTCTCCTTCCAATCGGTCTTTACCTCATTCGCGATGGAGATGGCATCTCTTCCGCTGGTAAAGCTCAATAGAGAGATGACATTGGAAACTGTTAAATCAGTCACTTTATTGTTGTCGATGAACCAAATCCTTGAACGTGGATACAATTCTGCCATCACGGCTTTTATATCGGAAGTTTTCACACTATCCTGGGGATGAAAAAGCCCTTTTTGAAAATCAAACTTTAGAATACCGCTGGCTATGATTTTTTGTATGGGATACCAGGCATAATCTGAATCTCTCACATCTAGCACAGGATACAAGAAGCTTTTATAGGTAAACATCTCTCCCTGTGTCATCCTGATGTTCGCCTTTGCAGGTGTGGTGTCAAAAAATGGTCCGTAAGCAGCCAAAGCACCAACAGATTGCCCCATATTAACCCATAAAGCGATATTTCTTAAATCTTCGGTTTCAAAATCTTTAAAAGCCGACATGGATATAATCAACAAATTCTCTTTTTCGATAGGAATATAAACCCCTAAAGGAATGGCAAAAAGGCTGCTGCTGTCTTTACCAAACCCTGCCGCAGCACTGGTGCGGTAAAGTTTGTTCAACTGGTCGTATGGTTTAATTTGCTGGGTTTTATCATAACTGACCAGGTTTTGAAACTTACCATTCTTATCGTAAGTGATGATGTTCTCTCTCGCCAAAATGGAGTTTTTGCTATCGGTGCTTGCATCAACTAAAACTTTACAACGCACATCTTCAACTTTGCCATTAATGATCAGTTTCACTTCCCAACCATTTTTCTTCTGCTCTAAACCAGTCACTTCGGTTGATTTCAAAAAGTCTAAATCTTTGGTGTTCTTCACCATCTTCTCCAAAACCGCTCTTGGATCTGTAAAGGTGGAATCAGAAGCTTTTTTATAAGCGTCTTTCCATTCTTTCCATAGACCTCTGTCAAATGAAGGGACATTCATCAGCGGCGCCAAATCGCCAATGAGATGGTCTCCTGGTTCAATCAATAAAGTTTTCACGCCACTTCGGGCGGCTTGTATGGCTGCTGCAGTTCCGGCGGCAGAGCCACCTAAAACAATCACATCGGGTTTATATTGGGCCTGGGCTTTTACACTGAGGATCACGAAAAGGATCCAGCTGAGTCTTTTAATCATATGGCTAAACTAACGATAGTAACACCCATTAAATTTTATTCATTTTTCTTTTAACATTTTTTAACGCTACTTTTTGACAAGCCATTGATTCTTTGAAGGATATATTCAGGCTTATCAAGCAAATATGCCTTAAATATGGCAAATCTATTTTAGCCTTTTTAAAATTTGCAGTAATTTTAAATCAAAACCGCAGACCAATACATGATAAATTCCTCTGAATCTTTTATGATTGATGTTCTTCCGCTATTTCCTGCGCTCAACACCGCTCTCATTGATTTATTGAAAAGCCTTAAACCTGCCGATTGGGATAGAAAAACAGTTTGTGCAAACTGGACCGTTAAAGATATCGCCGTTCATTTATTAGACACCAGCTTACGCCGTTTGTCCATTGGCCGAGATGAATATCAACCTCAAAAGAATCAGCAATTTGGCACTTATGAAGAATTGGTGGCTCACTTGAATAAACTAAACGCAGATTGGGTGACGGCTATGAAAAGATTAAGTCCGAATTTGATCATTGATATGCTTGAAAATTACCAACAGAAGCAATTTGATTATTTCAAAGAGCTGGACCCGGTGGATATGGCGATGTTCCAGGTGGTCTGGGCGGGAAAAGAACATTCCGAGAATTGGTTTGACATGGCGAGGGAGTACACCGAAAGATGGCTGCATCAGCAACAGATAAGGCAAGCCATGAATAACCAGGATTTATTACAGCCTAAATTTTACACTCCGTTCCTCAATATCTCTATGCAGGATTTACCACACACCTATTCAAAAGTGAAGGCATCTTTCGGGAGCACCGTGAAAGTGGAGATTGTAGGTGATGCAGGCGGCTTGTGGACCATAAAAAAGGAGAAAGGTTTCTGGAGATTCACTGATGAGGAATCCAAATCTCCGGATGGCTTAGTTTATATTGACCAGCAGATAGCCTGGTTATTGTTCAGCAAAGGAATGAAACCAATGGATGCCACCCCATATTTCCAGTTGCATGGCGATACCGAACTGGCGAGTCATGCTTTAAATATGATTGCCGTGATGGCTTAAAAATTAAAATAATGGAATTAGAACATTTAAAATATCCAATCGGGAGATTCATTCCCGCAGAAAATTACACCCTTGCAGAAGTGGAACGTTTTATCGGCACCCTCAGGAAATTTCCAGCGGAGTTGAGAGATGACTACGGATTCATTAATAAAAGAGAGTTTTCAACTCCGCATTAAAGAAAATCAGTTTCAATTAAGTCTTTCTCATCGCCATAATAAATCAGCTCCCTTCACAATCAACCTTATAAAAATGAAACAACGAAGAAATGATTATCACTTTGCGCAAACTGTATAGATTTCCTAATTGCATCTCATTCATTTTCTCCTCACTAAACTCAAACATTCCACTCCACTTTGTACTTTTATAGCCATGGCTGCAAGCAAAGGCGAAATCATCATTCAAAATTGGTATCAAACCAAAAGATGGGAACAATTCGCTTTCCAGCAGGAGATGATGCAAGCCTATTTAGCAGGTTTTTCTGGCTTACTGAATGCGCCAACCGGCAGCGGGAAAACCTTCGCCATGTTTCTGCCATTCCTGGCAGATTATATTAATAAACATCCTGAAGATTATCAATCCAAAAAAAATAACAGCTTGCTGTTGTTATGGCTCACGCCGCTACGGGCATTGACCAATGATATTCAGAAAGCAATGCAATCTGTGGTGGATGATTTGGGTATCCCCTGGAAAGTGGGCACCCGCACCGGCGACACCAGTGCCGCAGAGAAACAAGCCATCAAACGCAAACCACCAGAAATTCTGTTGACCACACCCGAGAGTTTGCACCTCATGCTGGCTCAAAAAGATTATCCAAAAACATTAAAAGATTTACAAGTAGTCGTGATTGACGAATGGCATGAATTGCTGGGCACCAAAAGAGGCGTTCAGGTGGAATTGGGATTGTCACGTTTGAAAAGCTTAAAGCAAAATGATGAATCCCAAAGTATACAAATCAACAAGCGAGCCTTAAGCCTTAAGCCTTCCGCCTTCTGCTTAAAGATCTGGGGCATCAGTGCCACCATTGGCAATCTGGAGGAAGCATCTGAAGTGTTACTTGGACCAAACACTCCGAAAGAGAAAACAAAAATGGTGAGGGCCAACATCACCAAGAAACTGGAGATTAAATCCATTATCCCAGAGAACGTGGAGAAATACAGCTGGAGTGGTCATATTGGTTTAAAACTGCTGCCCGAAGTGATGGAGATTGTAGCGAAAAGTAAAACCACGTTAATATTCACCAACACCAGGGCGCAATCCGAGATTTGGTACCATGCCATCTTAGACAATTATCCGGAATATGCCGGCGTGATGGCCATGCACCATGGTTCCCTGGATAATGAATTGCGCAATTGGGTGGAACAGGCTTTACATGCTGCAATATTGAAGTTGGTGGTATGCACTTCCAGTTTAGATTTAGGTGTCGATTTTCGCCCTGTGGACACCGTGATACAAATCGGCAGCCCTAAAGGGGTCGCCCGTTTTATGCAACGGGCAGGACGAAGTGGCCATCATCCTGGTGCAACCTCCAAAGCTTATTTTGTGCCTACGCATTCTTTGGAACTGCTGGAAGGTGCCGCTTTGAAATACGGCATCAGTCATGGGATTTATGAAAGTCGTGATCCCATTTTGTTGGCTTACGATGTGCTGATACAGTATTTGGTCACGCTGGCAGTGTCTGATGGTTTTAAGGCCGAGGAAACCTATAAAGAAATCATCAGCACTTTCGCTTACGCGGATTTATCCCGAAAAGAGTTTCATGACCTATTGGAATTCATTACCCGGGGTGGGAAATCTCTAAGTGCCTATGATGAGTTTTTAAAAGTGGAGATTGAAGACGGGCTGTTTAAAGTGAACGACAAGCGGGTGGCCATGCGGCATCGCTTAAGTATGGGAACCATCACCGGTGACATCAATGTACGTGTGAAATTTCAGTCGGGTGTAAGTTTGGGTTCTGTGGAGGAAGGTTTCATCTCCCGCTTAAAATCCGGAGATACCTTTTGGTTTGCCGGGCGAAGCCTGGAATTCATCCGTTTTAAAGATATGACGGCCTACGTTAAAATCAGTAAAAAGAAAAAAGGACAGATTGCCAGCTGGATGGGAGGCAGGATGCCTTTATCGTCCCAGCTTTCAGCAGTCTTTAGAGAGAAGCTGGATGAAGTGGCTTCGGGTATGATGGAGGACGAGGAAGTAGTGGCACTTCGTCCGCTGTTTAACCGGCAGATGGAACAGTCTCATATTCCTTTTAAGGATGAATTTTTAATTGAAAAGGTGGAGAGCCGTGATGGTTTTCACTATTTCTTCTTCCCATTTGAGGGCAGGCTGGTGCACGAAGGATTAGGATCGCTTTTCGCTTACCGGATGACGAAGTTGAAAACTGCCAGCTTCTCCATCGCCATGAATGACTATGGCTTTGAGTTGTTGACCGATGAGGAAATGCCTTTGGAGCAATCCATCCGTGAAGGATTATTCAGTGATAAAAATCTGATAGAAGACATTCAGCATAGTCTGAATGCCAACGAGATGGCTCGCAGAAAATTCCGTGATATTGCACATATCGCCGGATTGATATTCACCGGGTTTCCGGGGAAACCCATCAGGAATAAGCACCTTCAATCCAGCACCTCCCTACTCTTTGATGTTTTTAATGAATACGAAAGTGATAATTTACTCGTGAGACAGGCCTATAATGAAGCCCTGGCATTTCAATTGGAGGAATTTAGGCTAAGAGTGGCGTTACAAAGAATCCAACAACAAAAACACGTGATTAAAACGACAGATGGGCCCTCTCCATTTGCCTTTCCTGTGATGGTGGATAGATTAAGTCGTGAAAAATTAACCACCGAAACCATGGAAGAGCGGGTGGCCAAAATGGTAATGAGGATGGGATAACGATATATAGGTACAAAATTAGAGGAGTACATTTTAAAATATTTATTTTCGCCTGTCAATCGTCATCAAAATGAAGAAATACATCTCTAAATTACATTACCTCACTGAAGATTCAGCTCACCGTTCACAGGTGACTCAAACACAAATGGCCTGTGAGGCCGGAGCAGGGTGGATCCAATACCGGTGCCTGAATAAAAGTGAGGAGGAGATGTTGGAGGAGCTTCGTTTAATTGCCTCTATTTGTGACGACTGGGGTACAACTTTGATGGTAACCAATCATTTTCATCTGGTCAATCAGGCAGATATTCAAGGCGTTCACATCGAGGATATGGATGCAGATTTATTACAGATAAGAGCGGAGATTGGAAAAGACAAAACACTAGGTGCTTCTGCAAACACCCTTGAACAAATAGTAGATCATATTAAAAATGGAGCTGACTATATTGGTTGCGGACCTTTTGGTCACACCAATACCAAACCAAATTCTTTTCCGCACTGGGGAATGGAGGGTTACTGGAAAATGGTGGATCAACTCCAAAAAAAGAACCTTGAAATTCCCGTGATCGCAGTTGGAGGAATAGAATTGAAAGATGTGGAGGAATTGATGAGAACGGGAATACACGGCATCGCTGTATCAGCAGCGATCAATAAAGCGGATAATTTTGCCACTGCTTACAAAGAATTTCATCAATCACTTTTTTAAACCAATAGCATGTCCAGTCATCATATCATAAGAGAGAAACAGGAGCCAGCCCTACTCATTATCTCCATGAATGAGTTTGATGAAGAATATTTGGGCCAATTGCTGGAATGGTCACCTATGATCATGGTTTATGATCAGCAGGTGGACAAGATACTTTCTTTAGGAATTAAAATCGATACTATTTTAACTCCTGAAAGTGAAACGAAACCACTGCAGGAGCATTTAAAGATCGTCCCTTGTGGAGACGACGTTTTAGAGGCTGCTTTGAAATATTTAGTCGCAGAGGGATATCCTGCGGTAAATATCATCACTAATCATTTTCAGGCTAAAGAATACCTTCTTTTTGTTTATTTATTGGACATTGTGGTCTTTGATCAGCATAGAAAAATCTATCCCATCAAATCGGGTTTTAGTAAGTGGAAAGCTAAGGGTGAGGATATCTATGTTTTGCATCCTGAGATCATTCATCAACTCAGTCATGCTGGTTTGAAAAAGATCGACCAGGAACATTTCCAAACGCTTAAAGACGGATTTTTCAGCTTCACTTTTGAGCCACCTTTCATTTTCGTCGCAGAGCAATTATGATCAAAATTGAAGAAGCAGATTTAACAGCTATTCCAACCATCCATCAGTTAGCGAATGAAATATGGTGGCTAACCTATGAAAACATACTTTCTAAAGAGCAGATAGCTTTTATGCTAGCACAAATGTACGCTGAGGAATCCTTAAAACAGCAAATGGAGCAGGGGCATATATTCCTTTTATTAAGTGTTGGTGAGGTTCCAAAGGGATTCGCCTGTTATTCAAAAACAATTACAGACAAAACTTATAAACTTCAAAAAATATATCTGCATCCAGATCAACAAGGGAAGGGAACAGGCAAAGCCTTATTAAAAACTGTGGAGAGTGCCGTGAAAGCTTTAGGAGCCAACATCCTTTCTTTAAATGTGAACCGAGGTAATAAAGCCCGTCTCTTCTATGAAAAAATGGGTTATCAAATCATTGAAGAAGTGGATATTCCTTATTTTGATTACGTGATGGATGATTACGTGATGGAGAAGAAGTTGGCTTAAAGTTTTTGTAAAACCAGATCAGCCATGCCCATTGGTTCATATAGACACGAATCCAGGCAAAAGTGAAGGACATCAATATTTTTCAGGATTTAGCATCATATATTTGGGAAAACATCAAACTTGAGATATTTCTTTCACATCGCTTATTGCGGAAAAAATTATCATGGCTGGCAAAAGAACAGCAAAGCGGCTAGCGTACAACAAATCATAGAGGAGAAACTAGCACAGGTTTTAAAAACACCTGCAGCTATCAATGGTTGCGGCAGAACGGATACACAGGTAAATGCCAGCCAGTTCTTTTTTCATGCGGATATAGATAAAATGTTGGATGAAGTCTTTCTTTTCCGTTTAAACAGAATGCTCCCGTCTGATATTGCGGTTTTTGATATCATCCCTATGGAAGGCTTACCTCATGCCCGCTTTGATGCCATCCAGCGTCAATATGATTATTTCATTCACACCTATAAAGATCCGTTTTTGGGAGCATGCAGTGCCCAATATTCGGATTTGAAATTAGATGTTGACCAGCTTAAAAAGGCGACTAATCTCCTCACAAAATATAACGATTACAAACCTTTCTGCACTTCTCCTGATAAGAATGAACACACCATCTGCCATGTCTCTATGGCTAAATGGTTAATCTCCTCTAGCGGAGAAAGGTTACGATTTCAAATTTCTTCTAATCGGTTTTTGGGAAAAATGATTAGAATTTTGGTGGGTCAATTATTAAAAGTGGGCAAAGGAGAGTTAGGCATCAATGATTTCGAGCATCATTTCATTGTGAAAGAGACGCCAAAAATATTATCGCCGGTGCATCCTCACGGATTATATCTTTCCAAAGTGACCTATCCATATTTAGATCTAAAACCAAAGACTGATTTCTTTAATTTGAATCAATCAGAAATCAGCTGGAAAGATTTATAAATTAAGCAGCCTGTTTCAGTTCTTATCATTCCGGATTATTGGCCGCCCCAGTGAGGTGGAGCTTAAGCGTTTTCGAATTTGTAAAACTTTCATGTGAGATGCTGAACGAGTTAGCATGGCCATTACTTTCTTTGAAACAGATGATTTTATCCAGAATTAATCATCTCTTCTGTAACGCCTTTCTCTTTCACCACCTAAATTATCTGGTATGGTGGTGTTGCTTCCTGCGAATTTTTGAAATTTCATGGTGAATGTGAGCATAAAATATCTTGATAATCGGTTGCTTTGACTGTCCAAGGTATAGTTATCAGTTACGGTATGGGTAATGCTGGTGTTTTGGTCTAACAAGTCAAATGCCTGAAAACGCAATGCACCGGTGTTTCCTTTGAAAAATTGCTTCTCCAGGTAGGAATTGATGATTAATGGATTGCTACTGGTACTGTTATAACCGCTATTAAAGTTTTTATCCAGCGAAGCTCCCCATAATAATGATTTTGTGAAATAAATCTTATGGTCATAACTCAAACTCCAGGTGTTCACTGTGGAATTATTTCTATCGTTTAAAGTATACCTGGTCTGATTCCAGCTATAGCTGGCAGATGAAGTTACCTCCAACCATGTTTTTGGATTGATTTGAAAATTTAACCTTTGGTTCAAAACATAGTTTTTACCGATGTTCTTCTCCCCATCCAGCAAAGAAATATTGTTGTTATAATTAGCGAAACCTCTCAAGCCAATTACGTAAGCCTTCTCCTTGAATGGTTTGGAGAAGGCATAAAAACCATTAATTGTGTAATAACCATCAGCATTTGCATAGGTGGTGGTTTGTATTACATTTTTCTCTCCTGCGGGGCTGCTCAATATGTTATTCACTATTTTATTATTGGTGGTGTTAAAAGAGATGTTGGAGAAAAATACATTACCTGACGCCAAATCAAAGTTATTATACCTTAGATTGACCCGTGTGTTAAATTCTGCATCTAAATTGGGATTACCAATGGTTGGGAACTGGATGTTTGAACTATCTGCCACAGGTTGCAGTTGTGAATAATTTGGCTGGTTACTTCTTCCGTCAACTGAAATATTCAATTCCCTGGTTCTGGCGAATTTGTAGGTATAACGTCCTGTTGGGAAGATGTTGATAGTTGACCGGTGCGTGTTTAAGCCCCTGCTTGTTGAAGTTCCTTCTAAAAGGCTTGGCTGAACCGCTAAACCAATGGTATAATTGTATTTCTTTTGATTTACCCTGAAATTGGCCCCAAAACGATTGGTTGTATATTTATAATTGTAAATATTGCTTTGATTTAAATCCTGGACAAAATTGTTATTTAAGGAGTCTAAGTTTTTCAAGACTTGTTTATTATTGTCAATATTTGCAAGGCCATAAGAATAATTGAATTCTAAAGCGTTGGTTTTTGTAAGGGGTTCTGTATAAGAAACACGTAATCTTAGGTTGTCATTATTATTATCGTTATTCGTTAATAGGCGTTGATAAAGGTCTGTTTGACCACTTTGAGTGAAGTATTTAGAATCATTGGTCACGTCCTGGTCTTGTTTGTAAACGTTAGAGCTATATTCAGCATTCAAAGAAAGATTTCTTGGTTTTGCCCCAAATCTATGGTTATACAAAGCTTCAAAGCCATAATTAGGGGTGTTGGAAGAATTGCTGGAATTCTCTAAACCCATGGAAGATGGAGTGCTATTTTTCAAAATATCAAAATTTGAAAAAGAACCACCATCATTGGAGCTGTAACTAAAATTTGGTTGTAATTTCAAATAATTGAGGCTATCTATTTTATATTCGATATTAAAATTGAATCTGTGATTATTGTTGGTGGTGTTTGCATTTCCGTCGTTTGAATTATTAATGATAATTTCATTTCCGCCCCCGTCTTTACCCACCGAGCTTTGCAGGCTATTACTGATGGTAGTGTTATCTCTGTAGGAGAAGCTATAGCTTCCGTAAGCTGTGATTTTTTTTGACCATTCATCGCGATAATTCAACCCGATGGATTTCACATCTGTTAAACCATCGCCACCACCGCCAAAACCACCCCCACCAAAACCACCACGCCCTCTTCCACCGCCCCCACCAGATTGCACCAGATTGAAGATGTTTGCATTCGTATTATTTAAATTAGCCACCGCAGAAAGCTGCTGAGCATTATTGAAACTTGCAGCAAAAACTGAAGCCTGATACCTATCCTGATCCCCACCACCTACAGTACCACGAATGATGTACCCTTTATTTTTATCCGGCCTGATCACTAAGTTCAAAACTTTCTCAGGATCACCATCCTTCACTCCTGTGATATTCGCCTGATCTCCGTAATCATCCACTATCTGCACTTTTTCCAATAAATCAGCCGGGAGTTGCTGAGTGGCCGTTTTAACGTCTCCCCCGAAGAAATCCTTACCATTCACTCTTACCTTGGTAACGGCTTTTCCCTGTGCGGTGATGTTGCCATCTCTATCCACCTCCACGCCCGGGAGTTTTTTAATCAAATCTTCTGTGAGCGCATTGGGTTGTAATTTGTAAGCATCTGCCCTGTATTCTAAGGTATCCTCTTTCACGGTGACATCAGGCGTTCCGTTTACCACCACTTCATTCAGCATTTTACTGTCATTACTTAAGATAACAGGATCCAAAACTAATCTCGTGGAAGTTGGATCGAAAAGAAACCGTTTTTTTACCGGCTGATAACCTAACGCCGTGATGGTTATCAGAAATTGAGAAGACTTGATATTGTTGAATACAAATATTCCATCTGTATTGGTAAGCGCAGAAAGCGTATCAGTGCTCGTTGCAATTTTAACTGCAGCACCGATCACCGCATTGTCTGTTGAATCTTTTACAATTCCGCTTACCTCAATATTTGATTGCGCCTTTAATGCGTGGAAAATAAATGAGCAGAGCAGGAGCAAGATTAATTTTTTCATATCTTTCAATTTTACAAAAAACGCTATTTCAAGTCGTTGGTTCTGGTTATTTATTACAATTTTGAATAGTTAAATGCTTGCTTGCATTTATTTAGAAAGTTTAGCTTTTACCCAAAATTCAGTGGGCGTAAACATTGCCGAAAAGTTTTGTGATCCTCCCCTGGCACCCGTCGGTTGGCCACCAAAGCCTCCTCCACCAAAGTTTCCACCGCCTCCAAAACCACCTCCGCCACCACCTGAATTTTCAGGTAATTCCAGGCCATTCAGTTTAATGTTCACTGCAATCTCCTCCTCACTTGCCGGATCTACATTGACCAATTTCAAAGGAATGGCGAGCTCGTAGATTAAAGCATTCTTATCATTATAATTTATGCCTGTTTTAATGCCATAGGTATTATATATGGAGATGCTCTCCACGCTGATGCCGTTCAAGCCGCTCACTTTGATCTCCTTTAAATTGGTTAATATCTTTTTTCTCATCGCTTCTCTTTCGGCCTGTCTCTCTTCCGGAGTTCTCTGAACTTGTGCATTACCCTCTCCCCCGCCTCCCTGACTTCGGCGATTCCTCATTTCAGCCATCATGGCAGCCCGGTCCACCACAGGGAATGTGATGGTGGAGCTGGCTTTCTTTTTGCCACTTGCGTTCACAGATACACTTATCCCTCCGGCCATCATCTTATTTTGCTCTTGCTGGCCATTGGCTTTAACAAACACATATAAATTATTTGCATCATGAGCAAGGGCGTAGTTTAACTTTGTGGTCTTGTCATAGCTTGTTAAGGAATCTGAGAACTCCGTCAATTTCCCATCAATTTTTAAATTGGCGGGTGCATTGGGAATAATTTCCTGAGCAAAGCATGTATAACTGAACATGGCCAAGAACAATGTGATGAGATATGGATTTTTCATTTTCAAGATTTTGTGCTTTGATGATTTAACTGAGTGTAAGATTAAGGACACAAGCGTTTATTATAAAAGTTATGATACGAGTTGCATCATAAAATAGATGAAACCTGCTTTTCAGGAGACTTGATCAAAGATTCTTTTTATTAATATGCCGTAGAAGCGCATCGCGATAATGATCAGTCACTGAAATCTCTTTATGTGGCAAAATCACATGGTTTCTTTTAAATGCCATCATATGATCTAATGATGTTATATAAGATTTATGAACCCTCAAAAAATGTTTCTCATCAAGTCTCTCCTCCAGATATCGCATGCTTAAACGCGTAATTACAGGCTTTTCAGAATTGATGAGGTATATTTTGATATAATCTTTTAAGCCTTCCACATACTCAATATCGTTGATCTTTATTTTAACGTTGGCATAATCGGCATTCACAAATAAATAGTCATTGAGGACAGGAGGGTTCGCTTTGTTTTGTGTTCTTAAATGGAAAAGATCATAAGCTTTATTTGCAGCTTTTAGAAACCTTTCAAATGGGACAGGTTTTAACAAATAATCCAGTACATCTAAATCAAACCCTTCCAATGCATACTTTTCATAAGCAGTCACCAGGATGATCATGGGTGGGTTAGCCATACTTTTCA
Organism: Pelobium sp.; assembly: GCA_965218985.1. GTDB lineage: Bacteria > Bacteroidota > Bacteroidia > Sphingobacteriales > Sphingobacteriaceae > Pseudopedobacter. The sequence continues at coordinate 1,613,077 of CBDCMP010000007.1, read as the reverse complement.
ACATCTGCAATCCGTTTAGGCCAGGCATTTGGATATCCAGAAAGATCAAGTCGACCATTTCCTTTTGAATCATGTCAATGGCTTGCAAGGCATTTTTACAGGAACCAGCCAGTTCAAGAAAGGGTACCTGATGGAGGTTATCCTCCATCAGCTCTCTTGCTAAAAGTTCGTCATCAACAACCAAACACCTAATCATTCATCTCCAGATTAAGTTTCACGGTGTATTTTTGATGCGCTGCCTTTACCTTCAAATGATGATGCTCATATAACAGAGCCAAACGCCTTTTAGTGTTGCTCAGGCCGATGCCTGAGCTTTCATCTTTACTCTCGCCAACAGGCGGGACATCATTCTCCACTTCAAAAGTGAGTTTTTTCCCTTCTATCAACATAGAGATATTTATTTTAGGTTGTTCAATGGTGCCCATCCCGTGTTTAAATGCATTCTCCACAAAAGGAATAAGTAACATCGGTTCGAGTTTTAGATCTTCAGGTTCACCTTTTATGATGAAATTAACTTCTATATCGTCTCCAAATCTCAATTTTTGAAGATCTATATATCCCTTTAGGTAATTGATTTCCTGGCTCAGGTTAATTTTACCTCCATTTCCTTCATACAGCATGTATCTTAAAAGTGCAGAAAGTTGTAACAAAGCAGGTTCCATTTTATCGCTTTTCTTTCTTGCCAGTGAAACCAAATTATTCAACACATTGAACATAAAGTGCGGACTGACCTGTGATCTTAAAAAGCTTAATTCAGTCTTTAGATTTTCAGTCTCCTTCTCCTTAATACGCTTTTGGATTTTTAAATGATCAATGATGATTCTATAGCTGCAACTGGTCCCCAAAATGAATATGTAAGATATCAGGTTTGGGAAAATAGGCCGGCCCCACTTTCTCTTGATCGGGAAAAGATGCAGATCGACATATTGAGATAAAAACCAGGCGATCGTTAAGGATAGGACAATGACAATGATATATAATCCCAATCCATTTCTCTTAAATATAACCGGGTAAAAATAAAAAGCATTGGCATAAAATATCACTGCCAAAAGAACATTACTGATAAAGAAACGATAGAGAAAATAATCAGAAAAACGGTTTTCAGGGGCATTATACTTGAATAAGAATGGCGGTAAAATCAGCATGATCCAAAAAATAATATTCAACAATAACAATTGCAGTCCAGAACTGGTGATCTTATGATTCCTCATGGTGTTGTTTTCAATTTGCTTCGAGCTTCAGGCACCCAACTTTCAGGTTACAAATAAAAATAAACCAGGCACATAAATGAATTAAATAAGCTTAAAGACAGTTATTTATATACCAAAGGTCAATAAAAATATATTTGAAGCAGTGCCTTAAACGATAAATACCCGGTCTCACGTTCTGATCCCGGGTATTTTACACAATAAAACTTAGAAAAAGATTAAAATCATATGGTATATGATTAATCTCTCTGCAGCTTTTAGCACAAATGCTGCGAATTCTTGTACGATAAAAAACGATAATGGTTTATGATTTCTATCATTAATCTTAAAAACAAGCAGTTTAAAAATGTATTTTATTGAACTCGGTAAAACCAGCTTTGTTCACCTTAGTAGCATACAATGTATTAACCATTTAATTGATAAGTATTTAACTCAATCATTGATGGGACATTACTGAATCAGTCCGTTATTATTTGTTTTTATTCAAACCTAACGAATAAAATACCGTAGAATTAATCTATCACATGCTCAAAAAATATAATTAATGCAAAAAGCTCTCCTTCCTCTAAATGAAAAAGATAGACTGAAAGCACTAGAAGCTTATCAAATTCTTGACACTTTACCGCAGGATGCCTATGACAGATTAACCAAACTAGTGTAATGTTAATCATAAAACGACGAAAAATCATCTTTTTAAATTACTTATTATCAATGATATAAGTCTTTTGACTTTTGACTTTCTACTTTTAACTTAACACTAGCATCTATTATCTGTGAAGTGCCTATATTTTTAGTGTCCCTTATTGATGAAAACCGTCAATGGTTCAAATCAAGTTTTGGTATAGGTGTTAAAGAAACCGATCGGGAGATTGCTTTTTGCGCTCATACCATTTTCGGAGGCACTTCATGAGCTATAGATAGTTGACGTTTGTTTTCAGCTTTTTTTTGAAATTATTTAAATCTGCCTATCAAAGCTTTTAATTTATCCTGCATATCTGTTTCTGAATCAACCTTGGAAAGCTGCTGTTTAGCCGGTTGATTTTTGTTTAGGGACGACTTGTTTTTCTCCTGGTCCTTTTTTTGAAATTTTGTTTTCTCAACAGGAGCTTTCGTCTTTCCTGTTTTCATAGATAAGGAAATTCTTTTCCTTGCGGCGTCCACTTCAGTTACCGTCACTTCCACTTTTTGTGAAACTTTTACCACTTCATTAGGATTAGAGATGAACCTGTCAGCCATCTGACTTAAATGCACCAAGCCGTCCTGATGGACACCAATATCTACAAACGCACCGAAATTGGTGATGTTAGTCACCATACCCGGCAGTTTCATACCTGGTTTTAAATCTTCTATTTTATGAATGCCATCAGCAAAAGAGAAAGCTTCAAATTGCTCACGCGGGTCTCTTCCAGGCTTTGCCAACTCTGCTAAAATATCTTTTAAAGTGGGTAAGCCCACTTCTGGAGAGAGGTATTTTTTTAGATCTATTTGCTTCCGGATATTTTCATCCTTCATCAAATCCATCACTTCACAATTTAAATCCTTAGCCATCTGTTCTACTAAAGTATAACGCTCTGGATGAACGGCGCTGGCATCTAAAACATGTTCGCCATTTCTGATTCTTAAGAAACCTGCGGCCTGTTCAAAAGCTTTATCTCCCAATCTGGTTACTTTTTTTAAAGAATTCCTGTTCTGAAAAGCACCATGAAGGTTTCTGTAGTCCACAATATTTTGCGCCAATTGCGGACCCAAGCCTGATATGTACGAAAGGATTTGTTTAGACGCCGTGTTAAGTTCCACGCCAACGGCATTCACGCAACTGATCACCGTGTCATCCAAAGAGGTTTGTAGTTTATGCTGGTCTACATCATGTTGATACTGACCTACTCCAATGGATTTTGGATCGATCTTTACCAGTTCTGCCAATGGGTCCATCATTCTGCGGCCAATGGAGACTGCACCTCTCACGGTAACATCGTAATCCGGGAACTCCGCTCTCGCCACATCTGATGCGGAATAAATGGAGGCTCCACTTTCGTTCACCATCACCACCAAAACATGCGCCAGGTTTTGTGCGCTCACGAAATCCTCGGTCTCCCGGCTGGCGGTTCCATTACCAATAGCAATGGCTTCAATTTGATGTTTTTCCACCAAATATTTTAGGCTTTGTGCCGCTTCTTTTGCCCTTCCTTCGCCGGTGTGCGGATAGATGGTGGCATTCTCCAATAATTTCCCCTGTTCATCCAAGCAGACCAGTTTACAACCTGTACGAAAACCTGGGTCTAAAGCAAGCACCCGTCTCTGTCCCATTGGTGCAGCCAATAAAAGCTGGCGGGCGTTCTCTGCAAAAACCTTGATGGCTTCCTCATCTGCCAATTGCTTGGATTTTAAACGGGTTTCGGTCTCCATGGAAGGTTTTAACAATCTTTTGTAACCGTCCTCCAAAGCCATTTTCACTTCGGCAGATTTCTTGTTATGGGTTTTGATGAACTGGCGTTCTAACATTTCAAGAGCTGCCCCCTCTTCTGGGGTAGCATCTAGTTTTAAAATGGCTTCTTTCTCACCTCTTCGCATAGCCAGGATACGGTGGGAAGGAGTGGTTTTAATTGGCTCTGACCAATCGAAGTAGTCTTTATATTTAATTCCCTCCTCTTCCTTCCCTTTCAAAACTTCTGATTTGTAAACCCCTTTTTCGAAGAATAACTTCCTCATGGAGGTCCGGGCATCAACATTTTCTGCTATCATTTCTGCAATGATGTCTCTTGCGCCTTGTAAAGCTTCCGCAGCATTGTTCACTCCTTTTTCAGCATCCACAAAATCCATCGCCTCATCGTCGGGATTTTTTTGGTCCTGTTCAAAAATGCTCAATGCCAAAGGTTCCAGACCTTTCTCTCTGGCCATGGAGGCTTTGGTTTTTCTTTTTGGTTTGTATGGAAGATAGATATCCTCTAAAGCGGTCATGTTTTCGGCAGCAAGAACCAATTTTTTTAACTCTTCAGTGAGTTTTCCCTGCTCCTCGATGGATTTTAAAATGGCTTCTTTGCGTTTTTCTAAATCTCTTAGCTGCTGAATTCTGTCTCTTATGGCGGCCACCTGCACCTCATCTAAACTTCCGGTGACTTCTTTACGGTAACGGGAGATAAACGGAACTGTTGCACCATCAGCTAACAAACTTAAAGTCGCCTCCACTTGTTTGCTGCCTAGGTTCAATTCCTGCGCTACTAAAAATATATGCTGTGACATGATCAATTTTTTTGAACTACGAAGATGAGGGTTCTGGCTTAGATGATCAAAAAAAATGGAGAATATTTAGAAGGAGTGAGGGCTTTAGCCGCGATTGAAATAGATACCGTACCGGCCTGTGGCTAGAGAACCAGCTTCAATTAGTTTGCAAAATGATGTTCTATGGTCTTCAGAATTCATTGGCTAACGGAAATGAGCGAGCGGGAAGCAGGTTAATTTTGTGTTTTAGTTGACTAGCCGACTCTAATTACATAAGGCAATAAAGCTGGGGAATGATCAGATCATTGAGGCAACAATTGCATCAAACTTTCCAAAGTGTCTGCTTCCTCTTTCTTTTTATCCGTGCGCCATCTTAAAATTCTGGGAAACCGTAAGGCAACGCCTGACTTATGCCTGGAAGAACGATTGATGCCTTCGAAACCAATTTCAAAAACCAATTCGGCTTTCACTGTTCGTACAGGCCCGAATTTCTCCAAAGTGTTTCTTTTTACAAAATTATCCACCTGTCTGATCTCTTTATCGGTTAAACCAGAGTAGGCCTTGGCAAATGGTACCAGTTGGTCTCCATCCCAAACGGCAAAAGTGTAATCGGTGTATAAATCCGCCCGCCGACCATGTCCTTTTTGTGCATAAATCATCACAGCATCCACAGAAAGTGGATCCACTTTCCATTTCCACCAATCACCACGCCGGCGCCCAACTTGATAATGAGCAGATTTTCTCTTTAGCATCAACCCTTCGGCCATTAAATCGCGGGAATGTTCCCTTTCTTTAGCCAATTGATGCCAATCATCTGCTTCAATAATTTCAGAAATCCGGAAAATACTTTGATGATTTGAGGAAGATTGAATCCCTTCTAAAATCCCTCTTCTTTCTTCTTGGCTCTTGCTCCTGATGTCTTGTTTCTCCATTTCCATCACATCATAGGCAATAAAAGCCACCGGGTTATCCTGCAACATTTTTTTGGAGATGGTTTTTCTCCCGATGCGTGTCTGCAGCATATTGAAGGGCAGCGGTACGTCGTCTTTAAATGCTAAAATCTCTCCATCCAAAACAGTTCCATCTGGTAAATCTTTAAGAAAAGGATGCAGTTCTGGAAATTTATCAGTCGCCAAGTCCTCGCCACGGCTCCAAATGAAAATCTGTGAATCCCTTTTGATCAACTGCGCCCGGATTCCGTCCCATTTGAACTCCACCTGCCACTCCTTTGCCGGACCCAGGTTTTGCTCCAATTCCTTGGCTGTTTTTTGGATCTCAGAAGTCTCCTGCACCGGGTAAGCCAGGAAAAAAGGATAAGGACGGGAGACATCCGTGGTTCCGTCCTCATCCGCACTCAGCTCCTCAAAAGAAAAAGTCTCCGGGTTCCAATTCCCCATAATGCGGTGGGTAATGGTGGCGGTGTCTAATTCTGTGATGTCTGATAAAGCTTTTACCACCAGGTTTTGCGAAACTCCCACCCGAAAACTGCTGGTAAGTAATTTAAAAAAGACGAATTTCTCCTGCCGCTCCAACATATCCAGAGCATGGAGTAACCATTCTTTTTTCTCCATGTCTGAATGATTCCTTAAAGCTTTAATTTCATCCACCCAAGCGGTTAAAGTTTTATTCTGGCTATGCTGGGGTTCCGGCAACAACAGGGAAAGCGTCTCTGCTAAATCACCTACCACATCATAGCTTTCTCTGAAAAGCCAATCCGGAAGTTGACTTAATTCCAGTGCCCATTCTTTCAGTTGTGTGGCGTTGATAGGTCTTTTGGGTTTACGTCCTGTAAACAAGGCCAGCATATTTATTTTATCCTCATCAGGAACTGACAACAGGTATTTTTTGATGATTTTAACCTTCTCGTTGGTTTTGTTGGTCTCATCTAAGGAAAGGAAAAGTTGGGCAAATGCTTTCATCTATAAAAGCTAATAATCAATTTAATCTTGGTTTGGAGGCTGCTTTTTTGCTTCAATGCGTTTATCATAGGAGATTGTTCTTATTTTTAGATCATCTTCTTCAAAAAGGAAAGCTTCTTTAAAACATTCTTCGAAGTTTAAATTCTTTACCTTTGATCATGATATCAATAGAAGAAGGTGGCCTGCCAAATGAGAACACATCCCATGAAGGATGGTTTAAAAAATTTTCTGAAGCCGTTTCCAACATTAGCATTTCCAACTGTTGAAATGCAGCTTTAAGTTTAATATAGTTCTCCAAAGACCTGTTTACTGTTCTGTCTCCTCCTCATTTCCATATAAAGTTTTGGCTTCTCTGGCATCGTATCCTGTTTCCTGCAAGTATTTGCTGAAGCTTGCGGTATAGCCATGAGTGAGGTAAGCTGTTTCGCATCCTGTGGCCTTGATAGCTGAAATAAGTCCTTCCCAATCTGCATGGTCAGAGAGTACAAAACCTCTGTCGGCAGCTCTTCTTCTTTTCGCTCCACGGATGGCCATCCAACCAGAACAATAACCAAATGAATAAGGATTTAATTTTCTCATCCAGGGAGTCCCAATTGCAGAAGGCGGGCAAATGACCATGTTTCCTTTGATTGCTTCTTTCGATGTTTCGGGTGTGATGTGCTCAGTGGGATTAAGTTGAATACCGTTCCGGATTAAAGCTTCGTTTGAATTCTGAATCACTCCATGGGTATATACTTTTCCAATGGTTAAATCCAGGTTTTGCAAAATGCGTTGTGCTTTGCCTAAAGAATATCCCGCCAAAACAGAAGTTTTCCCTTCTGACTGGTTTTGTAGCCACCAATTATTAATATCCTTAAAAATGTCCAGTTGAGGCTGCCATTTATAGACCGGCATCCCAAAAGTACATTCAGAGATAAAGGAATGACATTTCACAGGTTCAAAAGGCGTGCACAAACCATCGTCCTCTGTTTTATAATCTCCGGAAACTACCCAAACCTCGCCTTTATGCTCCACCCGGATTTGTGCCGAACCAGGAATATGACCTGCCGGATAGAAAGTGATTTTTACTCCATTCTTCATCCGGCTTTCGCCGTAATTCATTGTTTCCAGATTAATCTCTCCAAGCCTGTAGTATAAAATCTCCCTGGAAAGCGTATGTGCCAAATATTTTTTATGACCCCACTTCGCATGGTCGCTATGGCCATGAGTGATGACTGCATCGTTCACAGGCCGCCAGGGATCGATATAAAAATCTCCCTGGGTACAATAAATCCCATTCTCGTTAAATTCTAAAAGCTTTTTCACAGGCATATGATATTAATTAAAAAGCGGAAATAAGTCGTGGAATTATTTGTTCATCAAACAGGTTTTGGAATGGCAGTGGGTATGAATTTAGGAGCTTCACGCTTAGGTGTAGCCTGTTCAAAAGCATATGCGATATTGATGATCTCGGCCTCCTGATAGGCACCTGCAATGAAAGATATGCCAATTGGCAAACCATGCACCATTCCCATCGGCAGGGTAATATGCGGATAGCCTGCTGTGGCGGCTGGTCCGGAAAAAGAGAATCCGGTGCTATAATCACCGTTGATATTGTCAATACAGGCAGCTGGCCCATTACTGATTCCGCAAATGGTATCCAAATCATTCTCTTTCATTACCTGGTTGATCACCTCTCTGGATTTTATCGATTTTTTTAAAGCATCTTGATATGCCTTACTGTCTAATCCTTCTTTGGCATCGCTACTTATCAACGTTTCCTGTTTAAAAAATGGCATGGCTTCAGCTTCATGCGCTTTGTTGAAAGCGATCACGTCTGCTAAAGTCTTCACTTTTGCATTGGCTGTCGCTAAATATTTATTCAAGCCATCTTTAAACTCAAATTGCAATACTTCAAACTCTGCATCTCCGGTGACTTCATTGATTTTACTGTTTAAATCTACTTCGATAATGATCGCTCCCTTTGATTTCATCATGTCTATCGCATTTTTGAAAATTGCGATGACCTCTTCATTTCTTCGCCTGAAAAAGGATTTCTCCACCCCTATTCTTTTCCCCTTCAATGCCGTCACCTCTAAACCTTGGGTGTAATCAGTTTTTGCCTTTCCTTCGCTTTCCAGGGTGACTGTGTCTTTAGGATCCACTCCTGCTAAAATGCCTAAAAATATGGCTGCATCAATGACAGTTCTCCCCATTGGACCTGCGGTGTCCTGAGTAGCAGATATGGGAATAATTCCTGTGCGACTTAACAGACCTACTGTAGGTTTGATTCCCACCAATCCATTGATAGACGATGGTGAAGTGATGGACCCATCAGTCTCTGTGCCAATACCTATCACACAAAAATTAGCTGATACCCCTGCACCAGTTCCTGCACTGGAGCCGGATGGATTTCTATCTAATATATAAGGCATTCTGGTTTGTCCTCCACGGCTGCTCCATGCGCTGGTGGAATGGGAGGAACGAAAGTTGGCCCATTCACTTAAGTTTGTTTTGCCTAAAATTACGGCTCCGGCCGCCCTTAGTTTTTTCACTATGAAAGCATCTTCATTCGCCCGGTTACCCACCATTGCCAAAGCACCGGCGGTGGTCATCATTTTATCTCCTGTGTCAATATTATCTTTTATCAAGACCGGGATGCCATGCATCCGGCCTCTCAATTTCCCGGCTTTTCTTTCCTTATCCAAATCTTCGGCTATTTTTAAAGCATCAGGATTGATCTCTATCACCGCATTTATAGCGGGACCTTTTTTATCCATGGCTTCAATTCTTTTGAGGTACATTTCGGTGATAGCTTTTGAAGTCAGCGCTCCTTTCTTCATCATTTCCTGAAGCTGATCAATGGTGACTTCATTCAACTTAAAGTCATCCTTAAAAAGGAATTCAGTTTCTGGGTCGGGAATTCCGGATTCTTTTGCTTGTAATTTAAAAGCGTTTGCAGCTAAAGATGTAGTGGCAAGACCGGCCACTGAGGTGTTGATAAGGAATTTTCTTCTGTCCATTGAGCTATCTTTAATTTAAATGAGGAAATAAATCCCAATTTAATAAGATATAGTCAAAAATACATAACCTTTTTGATACAAAAACCCGGTGGTTAGCCGGGTCTTATTTAAAATTTAGTGACGTTTTTTGCAATCTTAGGATTCGATAAAAAATCCGTTATGATTTGCATACTCTCGTCCTTTATGAAATCGTAATTCTCTTCTTTTGCAGGTTTGGATTCTCCTTTTTTAAGTGCGGGTAGGCCTCTGGAGACTCTTCTTTCATTCTCACGTTCGAAATTTTTAGCCTCCATTTCGTCACGTTGTTTTTTCAAAGCATCTTCATTAAGGGGCAAAGTATTATCTGCGTCCCTTTTCTTAAACTCTTCAATATCCTGTAGAAGATAAGTGTATTCTTTACTATTTTTCATACGGGCATCATGAGCAGCTTTCAAATATGGAATTGCTCCGCTCAAGTCACCGTACTTTGTATAATCTGAACTTTTTATCTCATCCCATGGCAATGCAGCTTTCTCTGAACTCTCCCCATATTTATCCGCAGGGAAGACTGTTGGGAATTCAATGTCAGGAGTTACCCCTTTGTGCTGTGTGGAGCTACCATTCACACGATAGAACTTGCCCATTGTCAAATTGATTTGGCCACCCTTGTCTCCCAAATCAGGATTCACGCGTTTCATGTCAATCGCAGATTGTACCGTCCCTTTTCCATAAGTGTTGTTTCCTATGATCAGCCCCCGGCCATAATCTTGTATAGCACCTGCAAAGATCTCTGAAGCTGACGCACTGAAACGATCAGTCAAGATGGCCAATGGTCCGGTGTAGCTGATGGATGGATCTTCATCTTCATCCACTTCCACACGGCTTCTGTAATCACGTACCTGCACCACCGGTCCTTTCGGTATGAACAAGCCGGTAAGCTCTATGGCTTCGGTTAAGGAGCCACCGCCATTGCTTCTCAAATCAATAATTACACCATCCACATGAGCAGCTTTTAGTGTATCTAAAGCTAGTTTGACATCTCTGGTTGTTGATTTATAATTCTTTTCCCCTTCCTGCATCCCTTTCCAATCTGCATAAAAAGCGGGGATTTCAATGATTCCATAATTGTATTTTTTTCCATCTCTGGTTACAGATTTGATGGAGTTCTTCACTGATTGATCTTCCAAAATGATCTTCTCTCTCACCATGTCCACCACTTTGGGTTTAGCAGAAGGATCTTGGTCTTTGGATAAAATCTTCAACCTCACTGTTGTTCCTTTAGGTCCTCTGATTAAGGCGATGGCGTTATCAATTCGCCAGCCCACCACGTCAACAAAATCTTCCTGCCCTTGCGCCACGCCAACTATCTTATCATCGATTTTCAATTGCTTGCTCTTATCAGCGGGGCCACCCGGAACTATGCTTTTGATGGTCACGTATTCATTTTCCACTTGTAAGGACGCTCCAATTCCCTCTAAAGATCTTGACATATCAATGTTGAAATTGGCAGCATTCGCCGGATTGAAATAGCTGGTATGCGGATCAATGGATTCTGTAAAAGCGGTCATGATCACCTGAAATGCGTCCTGATTATTTATTTTATTGGATTGAGCAAGTAAACTCTCATATCTTTTTTTCAAGGTAGCTTTGATTGCAGAATCTTTTTGATTCGTTAATTTTAAATTCAGGAAATCATATTTCACTTTTTTGGTCCAGGACTGATCACTCTCCGTCTCATTTTTAAACCAAGGAAGACCTTCCCGATCGTAAACGTATGATTCATTTTTATTGAAATCGAAATCATCATTCAGTGCTTTTAAAGAGAAATTCATTTTCTCGTTGTACCTTTTTTGATAGGTGTTGAACATATAAAAAGCTGCACTAAGATCCCCTGCTGCTAAATCATCATCAAAAGTATTTCGGTATTGCTCAAAATCTTTAAGATCAGCAGTCAGAAAATAACTTTTGTTGGGGTCCAATTCTTTGATATAGTTGTCAAAAATCACCGAACCCAGGGAGTCATTTAAGACTGGTTTTTTATAGTTTAAGTGTACGATTAAATCAGCAACTTCTTTGGTGATTAAAGCTTGCCGGGCATCTGGCTTCAAATTGTTGGATCCCGGCACATCTTTATCGACCACTCTTGGGGTGATGGGAGCAGCGGAACAGGCGATGGTGGCTGCTATAAAAATCCCTAAAAAAACTCTCTTTAACATATCTTTAAATTTTTCAAACTCTATACTCACAGTTATCATTAACGTATTCCCACAAATAATAATTTTAAACTAATAAAAAAAGACAGCTATATTCTGTCTTTCAGGTAACAAGTTTAAGTATTAAAATGATTTAAAAGAATCCTTTTATTTATTTTACAGAATTATGGTATTGTTTTAGATGACTTAACGGAGATAATGATAGGAACGGATGGCACACTTTCGTTCTTTACCCTATCCAATGTGGTGACCACATAGGTGTAAGTTTTGTCTTTCTCCACCTCGGTGTCCTCCCAGGAGGTGACATCTCCATAGTATATCACTTTTATTGCGCTTGCATCAGTCACATCCATTTTTTCTCCGTCATCGAAGCGGTATACAACGAATCCATAAGCTTTATCTCCATCTTTGGCGGGCAATGGCAGCTTCCAGCTTAATAGGATTCCTTTATCCTCTTTTACGGCTAATAAGTTTTGAGGTGAATTTGGAGCAATGGAATCCAACCAAAGCATTAAGGGGGGCAATGCGGGGTGTTTATAGTAATTGCTGGCTAAAGAATCTGAGATCCCTAAAGGATTCCTTCTTAAGGATTTGGAACTGAAAAAAACACTGCCCTGCACTCTCGAATTTGATCTGTCATAGGTTATTTGACGCCCTAACTGATCAGCATCCCTCCAACCTGCCTCTTTGGTGGCGTTCACTTTATAAGCCCCATTGCCGATATAAAGATGTCGCCCGTAAGTATTTTTGCTCCACCAGTCCACCAAATTCGCATAGGCTGCTATCCTATTCTCGAATGACCAATAGACCTGCGGATTAATGTAATCAACCCAACCTTCCTGAACCCATTTTTTTGAGTCAGCATAAATCCCATAATACGAATCTCCTCCAGCTGTTTGAGAGCCCAGAGAGTCTTGTGCTATATTCTTCCAGATTCCAAAAGGACTTACGCCAAACTTGACATAACTTTTATGTGCATGTACGCTATCGCCGATCTCATGGATCAGTTCATCCACATTATACCTTCTCCAGTCCTTGATATTTTGAATACCATTATTATAAGCGATGAATGTCTCGGTATCATCAATGAACTGTCCCCTCACTGCGTATGGATAGAAATAATCGTCAAAATGGACGCCATCGATATCATAGTTATCCACTACATTTAAAATGACCTTATTGATATAGGCCCTGACCTCCGGTAAGCCAGGATTGAACATTTTTTTGCCGTCATATTTAAAAAACCATTCCGGCTTTCGTCTGGTAATGTGGTTTGAACTAATATTAGCCTCAATTCCATCAAATGTAGCTCTATACGGATTGAACCATGCATGTAATTCCATCCCTCTTTTGTGACACTCTTCAATCGCAAACTTTAACGGGTCGTAAAATGGATTGGGGGCTTTTCCCTGCACACCTGTTAGGTACTGCGACCATGGCTCATCGCTCTTGGCATAAAAAGCATCTGTGGCCGGCCTTATTTGGAACATGATGGCATTGATTCCTTCACGTTGATGGGCGTCCAAAAGCTTGATCAGCTCATCTTTTTGTTGTTGGGTAGTTAACCCTTCCTTTGATGGCCAATCAATATTTTTCACAGTAGCCACCCAAACTCCACGAAATTCTCTTTTTGGGATAGCGTTATTTTGTGCTTTTACTGTATTTAAATTTAGAAAAAGAATGAAAAGAAAGAAAGTAAAACTTTGAAGAAACCTCATTTATGAATGATTGAATTTTTAAAAATGCAAAGATAAATAATATGATTAGAACGCTTGACGTTTGAATTAATGATAATTTAAAATTTATTCAATGGAATAATTTTTGTTAGTTTGGACTAACACATTAAAACGAGATGGAGAATCAGCAACAAAAGAAGAAAGATACGAATAAAATTTATTTTCTAATTGCAGTCATCGTGGCTCTTTTAGGAACCAATGTTTATCTTTTCTTTCAAAAGAATAAATCGGACCAACGAATTGTCACCGTTAATGATGAAAAGACAGCGCTGTCAACAGAGTTGGAGAAATTGGAGACGGAATTGGAACAGGCCAACAATTCAACAGGCCAACTATCTGATGAACTTAAAGCGAAAGATGATGAGCTTAAAGCTAAAATAGCTCAGCTACGGTTGGCACTCAATAAAGGTCAGTTAACTGCAGGAGAATTAGCTAAAGCTAAAGAAGATGTAAAGCAACTGCGCTATTTTGTTAGTAAATACACCAATGATATTGAAGCTTTGCAACGTAAAAACGCAGCCCTCACCGGTGAAAGAGACAGTTTGAAAACTACTGTTACCAGTGTGAAACAACTAGCTGACAATTTAAGCAGGGCCAATGATTCATTGAGTATTAAAGTTCAGGCAGGCGCAGCCATTAAAACACCAAGGCTGCAAATTGCTGCTTTCCGAATCAGAAATAACGGTAAGGAGACAGATGTCACTAGAGCCAGCACTGCACAAAAGATCAAAGTCACTTTTACCATCAATGCCAATCCTATTGCAGAAAAAGGTTCACATGATATCTTTATGAGGATTTTGGATCCGTCAGGAAATCTGATCATAGGAGAAGGCGGAACTTTTGAAGCCAATAATCAGGAATTGCAATACACCTATAAAACGGCTATTGAATTTAATGGGGATGCAAAAACATTTACCATAGATTGGACCAATAGAAATACTTTTGAACCAGGAACTTACAATGTTTTGCTGTATGCGGATGGGTACACCATGGGAAGAGGTACATTCAGTTTGAAATAGAAAAATGGTTAAACCAAAGGCAAAAATTCCAGTTATAAAATGAGGCTGTCTCCCACGTTCGTATGAACAAGCTTGAGATACAGCCTTTTTCTGTTTTTTAGCGCAATTCTTATTTCTTCTCTTATTTCTTCAGGATTTCTTCAATCGGCAAGCCAATGTTTCCATTTGGCTCCTGGATGTGTAACAAAGCAGCGAGTGTGGGTGCGATATCAGTCATACTGGTTTGCCTGTTTAAGGAGCCATGTTTAACTCCCCAACCCATAAAAATCAGGGGGATGTGTGTGTCGTAAGGGTTCCATGTTCCATGAGTGGTGCCTGTAGTGCCATATCCTTGAAACCATCCCGGTTTTAAAAGGATTTGTATGGCTCCGCTGCGTTCCCGGTTGTAACCATTTATGATCCGTGTTTTAATGGCATCAGGGATTGGAGCGGTTGCGGCATGTTCCATATCAACTGCATAAGCCACACCTTCCTGTCGGTTTATAAAATTAATGGTAAAATCCTTCAATTCATCTGTTTTTAATTTTGATGAAGTGATCAGTTCATTATTAAAATTTACCTGGTAATTCCCTAAATTGAGGACGAGACTCTTTTGGTTGAACTTTTTCTCCAATTCGGCATTCAGTTTCTTTAAAATAGCACCGCCATTCCATTGATTCGCAGGAATCTGATGATCATTAAGGAACTTTGGATTATGTGCTGCACCATGATCCGCAGATAAAAAAACCGTGTACTGGCCTTTTCCAACTAAATCATCCAGCGTATTAAGAAAGCTTTCCAGGTCTTTATCCAATCTCAGATAAGTATCTTCTGTTTCAATGGCATTTACCCCATATTGATGGCCTACATAGTCAGTGGAGGATAGACTTACCGCTAAAAAATCTGTACTTTCCCCTTTGCCCAAATCCTCGCTTTTCAAAGCTGC
This sequence comes from Pelobium sp., assembly GCA_965218985.1. Classification (GTDB taxonomy): domain Bacteria; phylum Bacteroidota; class Bacteroidia; order Sphingobacteriales; family Sphingobacteriaceae; genus Pseudopedobacter. The sequence continues at coordinate 1,597,857 of CBDCMP010000007.1, read as the reverse complement.
TTTTGCAAAATCAAGGGTCAAAGAATTTCCGTATGGAGTGCCTCTAATGGCTCCAAAACTCCCGTTCAATAGTTTAGAGGTCAAATGAGGAAATACCGGAGCATCTTCTCCTTTGATTGCCCCTTCATAGGCATTATCATCAGCAGTACTTTGGGTATAAGTTTTGATGGGATACAAAGTTTTCCAATCTTGTTTGATATATTTCTCCGCCAATTTCTGATTGTTGAATTTTGACACCCATGATGGCAGTTGATTCATGTAGAAAGTACTGGTGATCCAATTGCCAGTGGCATCATCATACCAATAAGCTGCGTCCGCAGCATGGCCTGCTGGAAGAATTCCGCCCCTGTCTTTTAAGGCAATTCCAATGACCTTTGATTTAAAGTTGGTGGCCAGTTTCAATTCATCAGTAATGGTGCTGGCCAATAAATTTCTTGGAGACATTTCCCCTGCTTTAGAAGTGCTGCCCACCGTTTTCACTGTGGAGTCTTCGGTGCAATATAGGGATTGACCGGTAGCCTGAACGATGAAATCATTCCCTGCAATGCCATGGATCGAGGGCACAGAACCTGTGTAAATAGCTGTATGGCCTGCAGCAGTCACGGTTGGAATGTATGGAATTTGGGTGTTTTCACAGGTAAACCCCTCATCCATTAAACGCTTAACCCCCCCCGCTCCGTATCGATTGGCATAACGGTACAAATAATCCCAACGCATTTGGTCCACCACAATGCCCACCACTAATTTTGGACGGGCAATACCAGAGGAGTTGTTTGAATTATTCTTATTCTGGGAAAAGGCTATGATTGGTAAAAAAATTCCAATCGCTAAAAAGGATTTAAAAAGCTTCATTTTTTTATGGATTAGAAAGCGAAGTTAGCATTTATGAGCTTTCTGAACAGCATATCCAAAAAATGTTACCTTAAAATAAGGGTTAGTTAATATAGAGAGGGCTATTATTCCTTATCTAATTCAAACTTTAGCCTATTTTCTTCAATCAGTTGTTTCAACTGATCTTCCTTTGGTAAATACAAAAAATATTTATTAGTCTGCCTGAGTAAAATGAAGGCGAATATTTGTTTGGAAGCCTTATCTATCCGTAGTCTGTCGGGTGGGGGAAAGCGTAAGGGACTACGGATTGTCTTATGAAAGAGAGTTTTTAAACTCGATATTAAAGAAAATCAATTTCAATCAGCCCCTTCTTTTGTCAGACATGTTGAATCTAATAAATCATTTTTTCGAGTCAGAGACTCTTGCTTATTAATGAATCCGTAGAGAGCGCTTCGCTAAACTCTACGGACAGATGGGTTTACGAGCCGGAAGAATAACTTCTCTAATAGAATAAAAAGTGTTTTTTCTTGAATCTCCATGATCTAATTTAGATCTTTTTAAATTGAAAAACACACCCCAAAATTTTTAATCATTCGTCCTCCTGTTCTTCAACCAATAAAAAGCCAAACGATTGGCCATGATGAAGTGATTGAAAAGGTTGGGGAGAAAGCCGTAATAATGTTTAAAAATCTGATACCTTTCTTTTAAACTTTCCCAATGGCGTTTTTTAGACATCCCACCCCTTAAATATTTCGCCACATAAGCATGTACATTCACAACGGTTTTCGCTTTGCCGATGGCATTTAAAATCCAATCGATATCGGCGCTGAGTTGGTATTTTGGATCGTAAAGTTTGGTAATTTCTCTTTTGATGTAAATGGCCTGGTGGCTCACACTCATGCCATATCTGAAGCTGTTGCTACTCAACTGTTCTGGAACTTGGTGTCTTCTTCGCCCTTGGGTTTCTAAATTTTCATTCAGCATTTCGGTTTCCCCGTAATAGATATCGGCACCATCCGCAGCAGCGAAAACTTTCTCCACAGTGTTTTCAGCATAAATCTCATCACCTGAATTCATAAATAAAACGTAATCACCAGTAGCCATTTTCAATCCTTTGTTCATGGCATCGTAGATTCCTTTATCAGGTTCTGAGATGATTTTCATAATGCTTTCTTTGTATTGATTGATGATGTTCAAAGTTCCATCGTTGGAATCCCCATCAATCACTAAATATTCAATATTCGGATAGGTTTGATTGATGACGGAAAGTAAAGTGCGCTCGATGTGCTGCACATTGTTGTACACCACCGTGATGACAGATAAAAGTGGCTTTTTCATTCTTCGAAAAGGGATTGATAAAGCTTCGTATATTTTTCGGCGACCACTTTTTCACTGTAATCATTCAGCACTTTTTGTCGGGCATTATGCTTAAGCTCATCACTTTCTTCATTCAAAATCCATTGAATTCCTGTAGCTAAATCTGCTGCTGATTGATATTGAGCGATATAACCATTTTGTTGATGATGCAACATTTCTGGAATTCCGCCCTGATCAAATGCCACCACCGGAACAGCACATGAAAGTGCTTCCATCACCATATTGGGTAAATTATCTTCCAAAGAAGGGAGAACAAATACGTCCGCCAAATTATAGATCTCCACCAAATCATTTTCGTTATGGATGATGGATAAACTTTTAGTCGGAAAAGGCAAAGTGGACACATCTAATGCTTTATTTTTTCCAAACAATAGCATCTGAATATTTGAATCAGTACCTGTTTTTTTGATGATTTCTAAAGCTTCCAAAAGATAGATAATTCCTTTGCGCTTGTCATTGATGTTTGCAGCACCAAACAGAATGATTTTGACATCCGGAACGATATTCCATTTTTTCCTGATCGCTATTTTATCCAATGGTTTATATAATTCGGTGTTGATTGGATTTGGAATGGCTTCCACACGGAAATTTTTTAATAAGCTACTGGTTTTCGCAACATTCGCCAACCACTGACTGCAGGCCACAAAAACCAATTTCTCATTTTGCTGATAAACCTCCTGTTTTTTAATCCATCCTTTACGAGAGAGATCATATTTACCGGGATTTCTTAAAAACTTGCAATCTCCGCAATGATTTAAAAAATGATCACAATCGCCTGCATAATGACAACCGCCGGTAAAAGTCCACATATCATGCAATGTCCAAACCACAGGTTTGTTCAATCGGAATAGACTTTTGATGTTTTTAATGGATAAAAACCCTCTGTTTATCCAATGCAGATGTAGTATATCGGCATCCTTAATAATTTTGTTTTTAGAAATATCCGTCCCGGTGTTGGCCGTAGAAAAAGCAAAACGCACCGATTTATCTTTCTCTTGAAATAAGAGGAAAGGAATCCGCTCCAATAAAAAATTAGTCTGAGCTTTTATTTCGTCCGCTTTGTTCTTTATGATGGATTCAACGGCTTCTTCATTTGATTTTTTAGCCTGCACCAATAGCTTCACATCAACATCGGGTTTTAAAGCGTGCAATAATCTTCTGCAAGCCACTGGCGCACCGCCACCGCTATCGGATGTATTTATCAGGCATACTTTCATCAAATATTCTCTACCAGCTTCTAAAAATCACATTTATTAATATCTTGCAAATTATTAAAAATGCCAATCAATCTTTAAAATATCGTTTTTTGACTAGAATAAATTTTAAAATATGAGCGTCATCTCTTTTTTAGTTCAGGATCAAAAAAGGAACAAAGGGAATTTAAAAGGCCGTATGGTGCTTTTTATGTTCAGGTTTGCACAACTCGCCAACCGAAATATTTTAGTGGCAATTTTGCTTTGCCTGTATTTGGGTTTTTATCATGTGATGGTGGAATGGTTTTTAGGTGTGGAGCTTCCAAGAAAAACCAAAGTAGGAAAAGGGTTGGTCATTTACCACGGTCAGGCTTTGGTGGTGAACCAGGGAGTGGTTTTTGGAGACGATTGCATTTTAAGAAATTCCACCACTATCGGCCATAAAATTTTAAAAGACGGCACCTTTAGCGCTTGTCCGCAAATTGGTAACCGGGTGGACATCGGTGCAAACGTATGCATCATTGGAGATATAAAAATTGGCAATGATGTGACCATTGGTGCTGGCACCGTGGTGGTAAAAAGCATTCCCGATAATTGCACCGTGGTGGGTAATCCGGCAAGAATAATTTAGCATTTTAATGAGCAATAACTTAACCGATCATACTTTTTGGAAAGATTTCTGGGAATCAAAAAAGGGATTGATCTTTAAAATCAAGCCTGATTACACTTTCAGTGATATGCTTGGCAGGTTAATAAAAGAAAGAAATATAAAAACTGCTATGGAGTTAGGCGGTTTCCCTGGATACTATTCCGTCTTTTTGAAAAAGTATTTTGATTTAGAGGTCACGCTGTTTGATTATTTTATTCACTCGGAGATCATTGATGATTTATTGGCTTTAAATGATTTAAGAAGCTCTGACATTGAAATCATTGAAGCTGATTTGTTCACTTATCAGCCTGAAAAAAAATATGATTTAGTCAGTTCTTTTGGTTTGATAGAGCATTTTGAAGACACTAAAGACATCATGAAAAGGCACCTCTCCTTCTTAAATGATGAAGGGACTTTGTTCATCACCCTGCCAAATTTCAAAGGAGTGAATGGTTGGGTGCAAAAAACTTTTGATCAATATAATTACGATAAACATCACATCGAGAGCATGGATTTAGAGCTATTATCTTCCATCGCCAAGGAATTGGGACTAAAAGAGGTAAAAACTTATTATCATGGCGGTTTCAGCACCTGGTTGGAGAACAAAGAATCAAAATCTGCCTGGTCTAAAGCTGTGGTAAAAGGCATTTGGCTTACAGGAAAAATTTTTATAAAAGCATTTAAATTCGAAAGTGAAGCACTTTCGCCATATATCATACTGGAAGCAAAAAAATGATCATTTCATTTTCTGTTCGATGAACCTGATGAATCTTTGCATGATATTCCCTTTTCTTTTCGCCAGAAAATTTCTGATCATTTGGTAAGCTATGGGGTTCTCCTCCATCACCATCGGAAATTCCTTTATGGGATGCGGATGGATGCTCACATTGTACATTTTTTCGATATTGGAATGGATTCCACTACCATCATGCCCAATGTTGTTGATCATGGAACGGGTTGGGTTCAAACTTAAACCGTTGTTCAGGAATACGGAGGCATACCACCTTATTGCCCAGGAGTTGTTTTTCCCGTTTCTAAATTCCTTCATTTGTTTCCAAAAATTCATCTTTCCTTCAATAGCGAAAGCAAAGATCTTCTCCTCATCAAATTTGGAGATTAAATCATCAATATCCGGGTTGAACTCATCCCATGCTCTTTTCCAGGTGGCCCATCCCCAGCTGTGTACCGCCCGGTATAAAAAGGTTTCCGGCAAATCATCGGCATCAATCAACGGATACATGTAGGCACTGATATGCATCAGCTTGGATTCAGATTCATACCTGTCCAGGGCCTCATTAAAATATCTTAGTGTATAGGGAGAACTCAATAGATCATCTTCAAAAACAATCACCTTTCCGTAAGTGTTCACCAGCTCCGTCACTCCGTTGATAATGGATTGAGCCAGTCCTAAATTCTGTTTTTGACGAATGATTTTGGTTGACTTAAAGCCATCTATCCCAAAGATGATGGTCTCCACCTCCTTTACTGCCTCTACTTCCTTCTCTGTTTTCGCAGCATCAGCAAAAATGTATAAACGGGATTCCTCGGCCAACAGATTGGCCTGCAAAAATTTGATGGTTCGCCGGGTGTGTTCCGGTCGGTTATAAACAAAAAGTGCTATAGGAGCTAGTTTCTGCATAAATTAAAATAGGGTATTTATCCAAAAATACCCTATTTTAATTTTTATTAATAAATTGTACTATATAAATTTTGAATTTCGTTGCTACTTAGCGCTCTGCTGTACATCCTTATATCGTCAAGCGCCCCATCTAAGTAGGAAGTGTTAGAGCCATCTTTACCTATATAAAGACTAGCTGTTATTGCTCCGTTGGGAGAAAGTATTCCGGAGGTTGAATTGTCGAAGTTTCCATCTATATAAATATCTAAGCTGCCACTACTATAATGATAAACACTGGTAACCATATGCCATCCATTTAATCCAATTGTACTTGTACCAAATGCATTGCTACTGCTCCCACCGGGGCCAAACGACAGAACCCCTGCCGGGCTGCTCAGACTCCCTGTAACGCTCCAAATATAACCATTGTTATTACCAGGGATTCTTTTGCCAATTATAATTGAGCCATAAGAAGAGTTATAAGAATCCAATTTTACCCATGCATTCAGCGTAAAATCGGAACCGTTAAGCCTTAGTGCTGTCTGGTCTGCAACAGAGGCAAAACTGCTGTACCCATTGAAATCATAGGCTCCATTCGGATTACCCAGCCTATCGGTAGTACTTGTGACATTAGTTAGGGTGGCATTATGTCCATTTCCTGAAACATCATTTCCGTTTCCGTCGAACGGCCAGTATGCTATTAATCCAGTTTTTGATGGAACAGAGGAACTATTGTAAAAATTTTGAATTTCGTTGCTACTTAGCGCTCTGCTGTACATCCTTATATCGTCAAGCGCCCCATCTAAGTAGGAAGTGTTAGAGCCATCTTTACCTATATAAAGACTAGCTGTTATTGCTCCGTTGGGAGAAAGTATTCCGGAGGTTGAATTGTCGAATTTTCCATCTATATAAATATCTAAGCTGCCACTACTATAATGATAAACACTGGTAACCATATGCCATCCATTTAATCCAATTGTACTTGTACCAAATGCATTGCTACTGCTCCCACCGGGGCCAAACGACAGAACCCCTGCCGGGCTGCTCAGACTCCCTGTAACGCTCCAAATATAACCATTGTTATTACCAGGGATTCTTTTGCCAATTATAATTGAGCCATAAGAAGAGTTATAAGAATCCAATTTTACCCATGCATTCAGCGTAAAATCGGAACCGTTAAGCTTTAGTGCTGTCTGGTCTGCAACAGAGGCAAAACTGCTGTACCCATTGAAATCATAGGCTCCATTCGGATTACCAAACCTATCGGTAGTACTTGTGACATTAGTTAGGGTGGCATTATGTCCATTTCCTGAAACATCATTTCCGTTTCCGTCGAACGGCCAGTATGCTATTAATCCAGTTGAAGGAATGCTGTTTGTCTGGTATTCCAGATCCAGACCTTGATTTTGTATACCATTCTTTTTACAAGAAAAAGTGATAAAAATTAAACTACAAAAGATTAATTGAGAAATTACTTTTTTCATGATTAATAATTTAGTTGAACAATTAACTATAAAATTAATAAATTATTTATAATAAATCAAAAAAAATATTAATAAATTTATGTTTAGTAAGAAAATATTGTAAGTTAAAATTATTCTTAATAAGATCAAGTTATTAACCAGATGATAATTTGTTAAAGATTTGATCTATAAACTCATTGATATCAGGAGATATTTTAAAATATCTAATAAAACCTATATAAATCAATCCTACAATCACTGACCGATAAACCACATCCAAATAAAAATTATGCAGGTAAGGCAAAAGCAAACCAACGGTAAGTGAAATAGCGGCAATCAAAATCACTTTAATAAAGTTAAAATTGAACGGCTGTAATTTGTACCTTTTAAAAAGGTAAAGCCAGTATGCGAAGTTTAAAACGAACATTGTTAGTGTATAAGCCATAGCTGCGCCAAGCATTCCAAAAATCGGGATGAAGATGATGTTCAGGATTGCACATAAAATGGCAGCCACCACCAAAATGTACATCACTAACTTGTAGTTTTTTGAAAAGCTGATGATTGCACCGTTGAGACCGCCTGTGATGTCAAATAAAAAGCCTGCCCCAATCACAATGAAAACTCCATAAAAATTAGCGTATTCTGGCTTATAGAGCAAAAAGAGTACATTTTGCCAGTTGGTAATTAATCCCACTAATAATAAGCATCCAATTAAAAATTGAACCAATGAGGTTTTACTATAAATCTTATTTATTTTTTCTAAATCTTCTGTTTTCCATGCGTTAGCAATGATTTGATAGGAAGTGGTGTTCAGTGCTTTCGCCGGAAGATTAATCACCACCGCCATTCCAAAAAAAGTCCCATAATAACCCACAATTGCTTCACTAGAAAATAGTTTTAAAAATACCACATCTATATTTTGAATCATGGCGAAAGATCCACTAGCCAGCATAGAATAAAGTCCAAATTTTAAAATCTCAGGAGATTTTTTCTTTACTTCTGAAGAGATAGCACCAAACCTGATTAAGTCGAGCTTTTTGAGATAAAACAACAGTATAAACAGTATAATGGCATTCGCAATCACATACCAATACACAAATTTTTCATAACCTATAATCTGGAAATAGATGAGAAGTACACCAAACGTTGTGAAGATTTTCAATAAAATCTCTCTCAAAAAGGATGGAAATATATTGTGAAATGTGGTTCTTGCGAAAGCTTCACTTAAACCATAAAACAGTGTGATGAGTGATACTGGAATGATCAAGTAATAGTATTCATAGAACAATGAAGAACCATTCCCCTTAGAATTATATTTAAAAATGACCTCCTTTCCAAAGACGTAAAATGCTGTGACGATTAAAAAGCTATAAAATGTATATTTAAATATATATAAGGGGAAACCGGAGTGTTTTTTGTCATCCGTTTTGAAGAAAGGAAAATACCTTGTTATTGCATTAGGGAAACCTATAGCAGCAACTTGTGTATATAGAAGAGAAATAGCTGTAATAAGTGTGAAAAGACCAACTTGCTCAGGTGTCAGAATTCTTTGAAAAAGTATGATCAGGTTAAAAAAGCCAAGTGCAGTACCAATGTATAAAGTGATGCTATTGTAAAAGCCCTGTTTTTTTAAAAGATTCATTAATTATGGTTTAACTGCTATTCTTCCAGTATAATCAATCCGGTTCAATAAAATTTTAAGCCTATGTTTCTCTATATATTCATCAACAGCTTTTCTTGCACCCTCCCAGTGTCCATAATCATCGATTATTAAAACTCCCCCACTTACCAACAATGGATATAAATGCTCCAGTTCATGTTTGGTTGACTCGTACCAATCAGTATCTAATCTTAATATTGCTATCTCTTTAGGATTATTTTTCGGAATGGTGTCCTCCACTTTACCTTTAACAAAGTGCACCCTTGATTCAGGATAACCTATAGTATTGACATTTGATTTCACTTCGTCTATTGATGAATAACACCAAACAGAGTTGGAATCATCAATATCACTGCTTTTTAACATTGATGTTGCTGAATCTCCGCTAAAAATTTTATCGTTTTCTGTGGGTTCAGACATTCCTTCAAAAGTGTCGTATAAATATATATCTCTCGAAGTATCATTCAATTGAATTAAAGTCTCCATTGCAGCCATGCTGCTTCCGCCTTTCCACACTCCACATTCAACAATATCACCAGCTATTTTATTTTCAACCACATATCTGACAGCATTTACCAAAGATGCTATTCTCTCAGGAGTGGTTAGTGTATACGGTTTAACTTTGTTTAAAATTCCTCTCGTTTGAGAATCAAAGTCAGATGGTAAACCTTCTTTCACTAATCGTGCATCAGGCCTAATTATTTCATACCCTCTTTTTTTTAAAAATTCTTGTATAATATTTTTAATCATTTTTTATTGCCTTTTGAATAATACCATCAATAGAAACAATTCTGTCTCTGATGTCGTAATTCTTTCTAATATATTCTGCTTCCTTATCCCCAAATGAAATAGCCAGCCGTATGTCAGATGCAATCTTAATCATACAATCCGCCATTGCTTTAATATTGTGTTCTTCAACTAAAAAACCTGTCTCGTTATTTATCACTGCTTCTTTTATTCCAGCGTGTTTAGTACTTACAATAGCTAAACCTGAAGATCCAGCTTCCAAAATAGTGACGGGTGTTCCCTCTTTATCACCATCTTTAGCCGTCACTGAATGTTGTATAAACGAACGCGATTTTCCTATCAACTCTTTAATTTGAGTCGAATTTAAAATTCCTTTCAGAATAATTCTATTCTCAAAATTCATTTCTTCTATCAGTTGCTTAGTTTCATTAAATAAAGGCCCATCGCCAACCATAATTAATTTCGCATCAGAAAATTCATCAGCAACGTATTTAAATGCTTTAACGAGGGATTTAGGTGATTTTTTTTCTACAAATCTTCCAACTGATAAAAAGAGTTTTTCAGATTCACTGATATCAATTTTAGGGAATAAATCCACATCCACTCCACAAGAAAGTTGATGGATCCTATTTGGTGGTGCTCCGAGTTTTTTTAATTCCTCCACCATATCGCCAGAAACTGCAATAAATGCACTCGCATAGCTGAAAGCCTCTTTGTAAAATTCTAAATATTTAGCTACTGTGGGTTGATGATGAACATCAGCTCCATGAAAATGAATGATCAATGGAACATTGGCAGTTTTGCAAGCTTTAGTGATCATTCCGCCCACCATTCCGTATTCTGCAAAAACAACATCAATATTTTCTTCCTTAAAATATTGAATTAAAGCTCTTGTCCTTACCTCAATATTCAACTTTTTAAATATTCTCTTCTGAATCAAATAACTTAATAGGCCTATTTTGGATTTAATTAAATATTTTCCATGATGATCATAAACCGGGAATGCGCCACCATAAATCACCTTCTTATTTCCTGCAAGTCTTTTAATATGGTCTGCAACAAATGTTTCTGAAAAAGCATTATCATTCGGTTTTACAATACAAAGGTTGTATGAATCCATCAAAATAATTCTTAGGATTTGGTTGCCACAACCACATATAATGAGGCGTCTCTATCTCTTTGCCGTTGAGTATGGATTCCATCAAAAAGAAGAATGAGACTTTGCATCACTAAAGAAATTGGCGCGACCAAAAATTTAGGTGTTTTATTTAAAATGGCATCCTGAAAAAGCTGAATTCCACTTGCTGAAAGTCCCATGATCCCATGAAAAGACTGAATGGAAAATTGCTCCTTCTCTACGGTTTTTCTTAATCCGGCGCTGGTCCATCGCCAGTAATCATTGGGAGTGGGATGATAATACCAATACCCATGTGTGGTTAAAATAATGCAACCTCCAGGCTTTAGAATCCTGTAAGCTTCCTGTAAATATCCAGATGGGGAGTCCACATGCTCCAGAACCTGGTTTGATAGGATGATATCACAAAAATCATCTGGTAAAGTTGTTTTACTGTCAAAGTCTATATGATGTTCTGCTAATGTATTGATCTCTAAATCCACGCCCAAATATTTTCTAACCATTGGCTCAATCACACTAAGATACGGCATATCTCCACAACCAAAATCAACCAGAGTTTGATGCTTATTAAATTGTGTCATCTCTGCAAGGGCGTTCATGGTGGCATCTCTTAATTTACTAAGATGTACATAACGAGGAGAGAATATATTTGGATTTAAACGGTTTTGTGCCATTTGGAACTATGTTGAATTAGTTCCCAAATATAATTTTAAAAATTATAGCATTTGCTTTTGTGCATTAAAGTTAGAGTGAAATTTATGACTGACCAAAACTCTATTAAAAAATAGGAATCGTACTTGGCCCAATATAGATGGATTTTATCTCTGGCCTTACCAGTTTTACAGAAATGCGTGCTTTTAGCAATAAATCTTGAATGAATTTTATCATTTATCACCTACAAATTATTATTCAAACTTATCATTTTAGGTTGAAATTGATACGTACATTCATAAAAAAGCCCCAAAATAATTTGAGGCTTTAATTAAATATAAAATGACTATCCGTAATACTAAATAAATTAGTAAATTAGCATTATGAAACTATCAGATTTTTTTCTTCAATATCCGGACGAAGAGACCTGTATTCGGAAATTCAAGGCGATACGGGATCAGCAGGGTGTAGTATGTAAGAAATGTGGCTGTAAAGACCATTATTGGCAACAGACACTAACACAATATGAATGTAAATCCTGTAAATTCAGGACTACCCTTCGTAGCGGAACAGTGATGGAAGGGAGCAAGCTTCCCTTTAGATATTGGCTTACGGCCATGGCTTTTTTGACCAGCACCAAAAAAAGTATCTCCGCATTGGAAATGCAGCGGGAGCTTGGCCACAAGAGATATGAGCCTATTTGGGCCATGCTTCATAAGATACGTCTTTCTATGCGCCATAGAGACAGCAAATATGAATTGAAGGAATACATTGAGCTAGATGAAGGCTTCTTTGAGACAACAGATCGAAGAGCAGGGAAGAAATCGAACAAAAACCAACAAGGCAGAGGGAGCAGTAAACAGGCTACAGTATTGGTGGCGGTAGAATCTATCCCTGTAGAGGACCAGGAAGATGGTGCCCAAAGAAAGGTAAAGCACCTGAAAATGACGGTAATTGACAGCTTAACGGCTATAGGCATTGAATATGAGGTAGCTCATCAGATAAATAAAGAAGCAACGGTGATGACTGACGGTTTTAAGAGCTACAGCAAGCTCAACAAAATTGTAAATGAGCACAAAGTAGTGGTGGTGAAAGATAAAAAGCAGATAGACAAGGTCTTTCCGTGGGTACACAAGGCTATAAGTAATGCTAAAAGATTATTCCTTGGCATTCATCATGGTATTAAGGAATGTTATATGCAAAACTATTTGGATGAATACTGCTACAAGTTCAACAGAAGATATTTCGGAGAAAAACTGTTTGACAGGCTACTTATTGCTACAGTGCAAGCTCCTTGGTATAAAAATGTTTATAATAACGGATAGTCATTAAATATAATTTTGAATTCTTACTGATTCACAAATTTCTTTGAATTTACCTTACGTTCGTTCTCTGTTAAATAAATCTTTCTCAAACGAATGCTTTTTGGAGTCACTTCAATATATTCATCAGCTTGTATGTATTCCATACATTCCTCCAAAGAGAATTTAATGGCTGGTGCGATACGCGTGTTATCATCCGTACCGGAAGCTCTCATATTGGTCAATTGCTTTCCTTTGGTTACGTTGATGACCAAATCATTGTCGCGGATGTGCTCTCCCAAAACCTGACCTTCATATATATCCACTCCCGGGTCCACAAAGAAACGGCCTCTATCCTGTAATTTATCAATGGCGTAGGCGGTGGTCATCCCTTTATCCATGGAAACCAAAACCCCATTGGAACGACCCGGAATTGTACCTTTCCAAGGCTCATAAGCTTTAAATCGGTGTGCCATGATGGCTTCTCCTGCGGTGGCAGTCAACACGTTATTTCTCAAGCCGATGATGCCACGGGCAGGGATTTCAAATTCCAAATGCTGCAAATCGCCTTTAGGTTCCATAATCAACAAATCTCCCTTACGCTGCGTCACCAATTCTATTACCTTACCAGAAACTTCTCCGGGAACATCTACAATCAAAGTTTCCACGGGCTCACATTTGGCACCATCAATTTCTTTGATGATCACCTGTGGCTGGCCCACCTGCAGCTCGTAACCTTCACGACGCATGGTTTCAATCAAAACTGACAAATGAAGGATACCTCTTCCATAAACTAAATAAGCATCAGGAGATTCTGTTTCCACCACTTTTAGGGCCAAATTCTTTTCCATCTCTTTAAAGAGGCGTTCACGTAAGCGTTGTGAAGTCACGAATTTTCCTTCTTTACCGAAGAAAGGGGAATTGTTGATGGTAAACAACATGTTCATCGTTGGCTCATCGATATGGATCACCTCCAATTGCTCAGGATCGTTGAAATCTGCAATGGTATCCCCAATATCAAAACCATCAATGCCCACCACAGCACAAATATCCCCAGAAGAGACTTCGGCAACTTTCACTTTGCCCAGTCCTTCGAAAGTATATAATTCTTTGATCCTTGATTTGGTAATCTTACCATCCCGTTTCACTAAGGAAACCGGCATATTCTCCTTGATGGTTCCGCGGGCTACCCTCCCAATGGCAATACGACCTACGAAAGAAGAATAATCTAAAGAGGTGATCTGCATTTGCAAAGTGCCTTCCTGAATTGGTGCCGGAGGAATGTTTTCCAAAATCGCATCCATTAGCGGGAAGATATTATCTGTGGGTTGCTTCCAGTCTGTATTCATCCATCCTTGCTTGGATGAACCGTAGATCACAGGAAAATCCAGTTGCTCTTCTGTTGCCTCCAGATTGAAAAATAATTCGAAAATTTGCTCATAAACCTCTTCCGGACGGCAGTTCTCTTTATCTACTTTATTGACAACCACAATAGGCTTTAAGCCTAATGCCAAAGCTTTTTGAGTTACGAAACGGGTTTGAGGCATAGCGCCTTCAAAAGCATCACACAACAATAAAACACCATCAGCCATTTTCAATACACGTTCCACCTCTCCGCCAAAATCGGCATGGCCAGGGGTATCAATGATGTTGATTTTAACATCTTTATATTTAACAGAAACGTTTTTAGAAACAATGGTTATACCACGCTCACGTTCTAAATCGTTGTTATCCAGAATTAATTCACCAGTCGATTCATTGTCTCTAAAAATAGAGCAGCTGTGTAAAATTTTGTCAACCAAAGTAGTTTTACCGTGGTCAACGTGTGCGATAATCGCTATATTTCTAATGTTTTGCATGCAAAAAAGGAAAAAAAAATTTTTGCAAAGGTACGCTTAAAATTGGTAATTAGGAAGGGCTAAACATTTGAAATTTAAATGACTATCTGCAACTAATAAAAATTTAACTTTGGATCATCATGAATATTCAAACCATACTTATATTCCTGCTGTTTTTAGGGGCTGTATTTTACATATCCAGGTCAATTTATTTAAGCCTGAAGGCTAAAAAAGGATGTGGCTCTAATTGTAAATGTGGTGTGGACTTCTCAGACATGCAGGCTGACGATGCCAAAGCTTAAGCCAGATTTTTTTTCTAAAATCTCGTTTTCTCTTTATAACACTTTTTCGGTTTCGCAGCGTTAATACATCACGAATTATGCAACAGAGACAGATTTTTCAAACCGGTTCTGCCAAAAGGTGGAGGGGGTTTAAATGGTTAAGCAGAGCCCTATTTGGAGTGATGATATTATCCATCATTTGTGTCATCATCACCATAAACTCCAAAACCTATCCCAAACTTCCTGATTTAAGCAAAGCTTATAATTCCTATACCTTAAAATACATCGCTCAGCTCAAAAAATCAGCTAAATATCAGGACTTCAAAATCGAAAAAAACAAAATCATTGCTTTACAAAGAGACAAAGACCGTTACCGAAAAGCGCATCTAAACAAGCATACCAGAATTAATGTGGGTTTCTTTGTAGATTGGGATCCTCAATCTTACACCTCCTTAGCAGACCATATCAATAAACTGGATATGATTGTCCCAGAATTTTTCTTTTTGAGCCCAGGCACAGATACCATTCAAACTATAATAGATGCGGATGTGATCAAAATCGTTAAACAACATCACAAAAAGATTCTCGCATCCGTCAAAAACTTCATCAACAACGATTGGGATGGAAAAGCTGTTCACAAGCTGATCAGTTCACCGAAAAGAACAACCGTTTTTATCAATGATTTAGTTTCCAGATTACAGAAATATAAACTGGATGGGGTGAATATCGACTTTGAGGAGTTGGTGGAGAAATCTGACGAGCCTATTATCGCTTTCCAGAAACAACTTTATAACACGCTGCACGAAAAAGGTTTCCTGGTAACCCAGGACATTTCACCAGATAACGATGATTACAATGTGAAAGAGCTGGTGAAATATAATGATTATATCTTCCTGATGGCTTATGATCAGCATACAGAACTAAGTAACGCAGGTGATATCTCTCACCAGGAATGGGTGCAAGAGAAACTGGATAAGATTTGTAGCGAAATAGATGGTTCCAAAATCATCTTGGCCATTGCTGGTTATGGATTTGACTGGCCGCAGAACAGTGTTGGCACCAACGTGACTTATCAAACAGCCATAAGCAATGCGCAACAATATAAAAGTAAGGTGGTATTTGATAAGGAGTCGGGCAATCTTCATTATCGCTATAAGGATAATCGGCACATCAACCACGAGGTTTATTTTACAGATGCTGCCACTAACTTCAACATCATCAGAATGGCTGATGATTGGGGGACTGCCGGAGTGGCCTTATGGAGATTAGGTTCGGAGGATCCAAGGTTGTGGCAATTTTTTAATAAAGATTTATCCATTGATGCCTTAAAAAAAGAGCACTACAGCGGTAAAGATCTATCCAAAGTTGAATTGAATGACCGAGTGAATTATACAGGTGACGGAGAGATTCTGGATTTGGTGACTACCCCAAAAGAAGGGCAATTGTCGGTTCAGTTAGATCCAAATTCAAAAATGATCACAGATCAGCAATACCTTTCTTTGCCCACAAAATATGTCATCAACAAGTTTGGGCAGGCGGATAAAAAAATGATTCTGACATTTGATGATGGTCCGGACCCCACTTATACCCCTCAAATTTTAGCTATCCTGAAAAAGAACAAAGTACCGGGAACTTTCTTTGTAGTGGGCATGATGGCTGAACAGAACATCCCTATTTTAAAAGATATATATGAAGACGGTTATGAAATTGGCAATCACACCTTTTTTCACCCTGATTTATCCAAGGTAAGTCAGTCAAGGGTAGTTTTTGAACTCAACGCCACCAGAAAATTAATTGAGTGTGTGACCGGAAGAAGCACTATTTTATTCAGGGCGCCATTTAATGCGGATGCAGAACCTCAGGTTAGAGCGGAGGTTTTGCCGGTTGCGCAAAGCAGAGCCGAGAATTATATAAATGTGGGAGAATCCATAGATCCTCAAGACTGGACCCCCGGAATAACGGCAGATCGTATCGTTGCAAGAGTGATTGCACAACAAAAGAACGGAAGCATCATTCTCCTGCATGATGCAGGTGGTAATCGTTCAGAAACAGTGAAAGCTTTACCAAGAATCATAAAATATTTCAAGAACAAGGGCTATACTTTTGCCACCGTGGCAAATGTGATAGGCAAGTCAAGGGCAGAGGTGATGCCTCCAATAACTGATGAAGCAAATTCAGGATTCATCGGAAAGGCCGATGGCGTTTTCATCACCTCTCTTTTTTACGGCAATAAGATTCTTTACTACGTATTTTTCTCGGCCATCATATTAGCTTTAATGAGGTTGACCATCATCACCGTATTGGCATTGAAAAAGCGTAGCCAGGAAACGGGATCCATAGCTAAAGGCGGCTTTATGGATATCCATCCAGTGAGCGTACTGATCCCAGCTTATAATGAAGAGGTAACTGCAGTGAAAACCGTTAAAAGTTTATTAGAACTTGATTACCCATTCTATGAACTTATTTTTATTGATGATGGCTCAAAGGACGATACTTTTAAGATGGTATCAGAAACCTATAAAAATGACAGCCGGGTAAAAATACTTACCAAACCTAATGGCGGTAAGGCATCAGCATTGAACTATGGAATAGCAAAAGCTGCTCATGATTTCATTGTTTGTATAGATGCTGACACGCAATTGAACAAAGATGCCATTAAAAATCTAATGCTGGGTTTTGAAAGTGAAGATATCGGAGCTATCGCAGGAACAGTCAAAGTGGGAAATGAGAATAATTTTCTGACCAAATGGCAATCTATTGAATACATCACCAGTCAAAATATGGATAGAAGAGCTTTTGAAGTTTTAAACAGCATCACTGTGATTCCGGGCGCCATTGGCGCTTTTCGAAAAGAGGTGGTTAAGAAGGCTGGTGGATTTACCAGCGACACCCTGGCAGAAGATTGTGATTTAACCATGCGTATTTTAAAACTGGGATACGTTGTTAAAAATTGTTCGACGGCTATTGCATACACCGAAGCGCCGGAGACGCTGGAGATGTTTCTGAAACAACGGTTTAGATGGAGTTACGGGGTGATTCAGAGTTTTTGGAAAAACAAAGATGCGCTTTTTAATAAGAAATATGGCTACTTCGGGATGATGGGAATGCCTAATATTCTTCTTTTTCAAATCATTCTTCCACTCTTCGCTCCAATTGCCGATCTTTTCATGCTCAGTGCTTTAGTGAGTGGAATCTGGAATTTAGTGGATTTAGGAGTCTGGAACATCGCCGCATTTCAAAGCACTTTCTCTTTAAGCACCAGTTTTGGACAAATGCTCTTTTATTATCTCCTTTTTATTATAGTGGATTTAATATTCGCCTGCTTCGCATTTAAAATTGAAAAGGAACCTCTGCGAAAATTGATCTATTTGATTCCACAGCGGTTCGTTTGGAGGCAATTAATGTATTATGTTCTTTTCAAATCGATAAGAAGAGCGTTAAAAGGGGAGATCAGCGGCTGGGGAGTACTTAAAAGAACTGGTAATGTCGTAGTGGTTCAATCCAATTAGTCTGAATTTCCCATGATGTCTTCCTGAAGTTTTTTCAAGGTCTCACCAATGAATTAGCCTCACTATTATGATTCGACGATAATGCGAAAATCTAAGATCAAAATATTCAGAGCTTTGCACGCATTAAAAATATTAAGCCACGTCCCGATATTCCACCGGGATTCACTAATATGTGAAAAATCTTTAGATTTTTCTATTTGTATAATTATTTTTAGACAGTCACCAGCCTGTCGGCCGGCAGGTTTCACGAATTTTAAATGAGCTAAACTCATTTATTCATGATAATTAGTGAAATTCGTGGCTAAAAACAGGAACATTGATTTTAATGCATTTGCCCTGAGTTATCAGAACTTCCTGATAAAAGTTGGGATTTAATTCATAGCATTGAAGCCTCGTAAAACTGAGATACGGAATTCTGAAAGGTGCGCCAAAGATCACTCAACAAACACTGCGGTCCCACTGGCAGAAACCATCAACATGCTTCCGTTGCCTCCTACAGTCTCATAATCCAAATCAATTCCTATGACAGCGTTTGCACCCAGTCTTGCAGCATAATCCTGCATCTCTGCCAGCGCTATATTCTTTGCTTCCCTTAGCCCTTCTTCATAGGAACCTGCTCTTCCGCCTACAATATCTCTTATACTGGCAAAAAAATCTTTAACGAAATTTGCACCAATAATGGCTTCGCCGGAAACTAATCCAAGATATTTGACAATTCTTTTTCCTTCAATACTTGGGGTGGTGGTAACGATCATATTTTTTAATTTTATTCTTTTTAGAGGAGAAAACATTTAAATTGTTACAGGGATTCAAGGATGCCAGGCAGTGATTTTTATTGTTCGGATAGCGGATAAATCAAATTAACGTTGGCACTGAACATCATTGACTGCTAACAATTTATTGATTGTTAGCATTTTTTATATTATTTCTTTACATTTGCATCCCTTTTCGGGTAAAAGGGATATTGCAAACTTTAATGAATTTAAAAAATGGCAACTAAAATCAGATTACAAAGACACGGTAAAAAGGGAAAGCCTTTTTATTACATCGTAGTGGCAGATTCAAGATCTCCGAGAGACGGTAAATTTATTGAAAGATTGGGTTCTTACAATCCAAACACCAATCCAGCTACAATTGAATTGAATTTCGATAAAGCTGTAAATTGGGTAAGCACTGGTGCAACACCAACTGACACCACCAAATCGATCCTTTCTTATAAAGGTGTTCTTTACAAAAAACATCTTAATGGCGGAGTTGCTAAAGGTGCTTTAACTCCGGAGCAAGCAGATGAAAAATTTGCAACCTGGTTAGCAGGTAAAGAAGGAAAGATTCAAACAAAAAAAGACAGTTTACTTTCTAAAAAAGAATTAGATAAGAAGGCGGCATTGGAAGCCGAGACTAAGAAAAAAGAAGCAGTGGCGGCAGCAGTTGCAGCTAAAAATGCTCCGATTGAGGAGGAAGCAGTTACCGATCCTGAAACTGCACCAGAGGAAGTGGCTGAAGAAAGTACAGCTGAAACCACAGAGGAGACCCCAACTGCTGAGTGAAAAATCAATAACTCTTAAAGAAGTTCACCTTATTCCCTTTCTCTTTGTGAGAGGGAATTTTTTTTGATCTTTTCTCTGCTTCACACCTAAAATATCCAGTATTGGCAATGAAATATTTTAAGGTGTTAAAATTTATTTCAAATAAAAAGGAGATTTTATATTAAAAGAAAATGAACTTTTGATATTTTATGTATTTTGCAGGTTAATAGCATCTGTCAACTGCATTCAACCTGCCTATGTTTAAACGGTTACTTTTTATTCCACTTCTTTTCTTAATTGAATTGAACTTTTGTTATTCTCAAGTCAGCATTGGTCATATCAAAGGAAGCATCACCAATAAAGATGAAAAAATCGATGAGGTGATCATATCCCTTATCAGGGACAAGGATTCCACATTGATCAAAACTTCACAGAGTCAGGCCGATGGCTCATTCGAGTTTTTGAAAGTAGAACCCGGAATTTATTCTTTACTTTTTCAAAAGATGGGATATAAAACTTTTGTTTGGGGGCCTTTTGAAATGACGGATGCCAGCTCACTTAAAAATATCCCAGCAATTGAACTTCAGAAACAAACAAGGCAACTCCATGAAGTGGTGGTTAAAAGTCAACCTCCTATTATAGAAAGACGTGGCGATAAAACCATCCTCCATGTAGAGAATAGTGTTTACGGCCTTGGAAGTTCAGGTCTGGAAATTCTTCAAATCGCACCGGGCGTGAGCGTGAACAGCGAAGGTCAAATCTCTATGAAGGGTAAAACGGGAGTAGCCGTTTATATTGATGGCAGGCCAAGTAATTTGTCCGGACAGGATCTAACGGAGTATCTTAAAAATATACCCACTGATAACATCGCCCAAATAGAACTTCTTTATACCCCCTCGGCAAAATACGATGCCTCAGGAAATGCAGGGATCATTAACATAAAATTCAAGAAAGGGAATAATATAGGTACTAATGGAACTTATTCTGTGGGTGGTGGTGTAGGGAGAAATTACAGATACAACGCTGCTTTAAGTTTGAATCACCGAAGTAAGAAATCCACCTTTTATAGCAATCTCGACTTTGGCAAGGTTAAAGCTATTGAGGATAACCTGTTGTCAAGGAAAATAAGAAGTAGTGGAGCTTTTTATGATATTAAAAATGCCGATCTTAAGAATAGAAAAAACCTCAATTTAAATTTAGGGTATAATTACGCTTTTGATGCTAATCAGTCAGTTGGGATAAATGCTAACGGGTTCGTTAACTCTTTATCTTCTGATGAAGATAACAACACTAAAATTTTCACCAGGCAACAAATGAATTCCGAAGTGCTCTCCCATTCATTTGAAAACAGAGATGTAAAAAATGGGACTGCTAATTTAAATTATACCGGAGTGGTTGGAAAGAGCAAAACAAATTTGTCTGCAGATGTTGATTATTTAATTTTCAAAAGGACTTCAGAGGAGTTATTTGAAAGCGATTATAGCACTCCGCCTGCTTTTTTAAGACCCAATCGCCCGTTTAAAATAAATAGTCTCACACCCTCTGACATCCATCTTTTCTCCATCAAGGCTGATGTAACTCAACCTTTGAAAAAGGATTGGTTTTTTGATGCTGGATTTAAATATAGTTTGGCTAATGTGAACAGTGCAAGAGCTATAGCAACTTTATCAGGTAATAATCCTTTTCCCACACTTAACTCTGATTTTCTTTATAAGGAGAATATTAATGCAGGCTATTTCAGCTTCAGAAAAAAGAAAGAGGAAAGCAATCTGCAGCTTCAACTCAGAACCGAGCAAACAGTGGCCAAGGGAAAAAACATGCAGGGGGAGAACCTGATTAACAATGCCTATTGGAGCCTCTTCCCTGTTTTCATTTATTCTAAAAGTATTTTTAAGAATGACAAAATGACTTTCTCTTATAATCGACGGTTAAACAGGCCGGATTATCAAGATTTAAACCCTTTTTTTTACTTTTTAGACCAATACACCTATCATCAGGGAAATCCCCAACTTAACCCTTCGTTTGCAAATGCTTATGAGATGAATTACACTTTTTCAGATCAGTATAGCATCAGCTTACAATACAACCATATCAAAAATTTCTTTTATACCATTTATCAGCAGGATGATGCTACCGGAGTCGCTATCACCTCGAAAAAGAATTATGATCACAGAAATACAGTAGGATTTCAGTTCGATATCCCGCAGGAAGTCAACAAGTGGTGGTCAATGGATTTGAGCATGCAAACTTATTATGAATTCTTCAAGTATACCGATGAGGTTTATGGGATGATGAATAATAAGAGTTTCAGTGGATTAGCCAGTTTAAACAATAGCATAAAATTTGGCAGGGGCCTTAACTCCATGGTTGCATTACATTACGAAACACCAACAGCGTATGGGATTTTTAGTTTCAAACCTTTGTACTTTGCAAGCATAGGCATTTCCAAATCCATATTTAAAAATGCCGGGAGCTTGAGATTGATAGCCACTGATATCTTTAATACGAATAGCAACAGATTCCGGAGTGACTTTTATAACCTTGATTTGAAAGCGAAGGAAAAAGTGGAGACACAAAGCTTCAGGGTAAGCTTTAGTTATAAACTAGGCAAAAAGTCGGTTAAAACCATCAACAGAAACAAAACAGGTGTTGATGAGGAGAAATCAAGGATAAAAGAATAAAAACAACAGGGTTTGAAACCTGTTGTCCAATCCTTTCATGCGAAGCTCTCCTCATCCGCACTTGGTCCGTAACTTCCGGGAATGGGAATATCCAACATACGCAAATACACTCCCAATTGCGCCCGGTGGTGAACAGTTTGGCAAAAAGACATCCTGATGACTTCATATTTTGAACTTTTGCTGTAAATGGTTTCTCCATTCCTCAAAATCCATTCTGGAAGTAAATCTTCCTCATCAGCACTGTTCAAAACATCAAAACCTTCCTTAAGAGATTGCTCAAATACATCCAGCAATTCTTCCTTGTTATTTACCTCTGTGGGTTGATAATCCATTTTAGCAAAATCGAGTCCGGAAGTCTCCAATGCCATTTTCGTCCATCCAGGAAGTTCAGCAATGTGGATTGCCAGATTCTTCATCACCATACTTTTCGGATGGGGTTTAAAATCAAAATCTTCTGGTTTAACTAATTTGAGCATTTTACGGGTAGTCTCAGCCTCCTGCTCCATTTCTGTTTTCAACAATTTTAAAATATCCATGATTTCTTGTTTTTTATGCAAAAAAGCTATGGTGAGTGACAACCCTATGTCAGCAGGGAAAAACTATTTTTATTTTTTTAACCTCCTATGCATCGTTTCCACTCGTTTTAAAAGATGATTTCGCAGGTCATCAGGAGAAATGACTTCTGCTACATCAGCGAAACTTAAATACCAATAGGCGAAACTTTCTATTCCGGAAGAGAGAAACTCCATCTCCACCCAATCGTCGCCCTGTTTTTCTGAAACCAGTCCCAAATAGTATTTCTGTTCTCCCACATAAGGGTGTGCATCGGATTGAACTTTGATTTTGATGCTGACGAGCGATCTTTCAGGATAAATTTTGGAGATGAATTCACTAAGCGGAGGATGCTCGGCAGTGAACACCTCATCGGTCAGATGAATTTGATGCATACGGTCGAAACGAAAATCACGATAATCTGTACGTAACCTGCAATAAGCGATGAGATGCCAGAAGCTATCCAGGTAAAAAATGCCAATGGGTTCAATATATCTTTCACTGATGTGCGCTGTATAAGCCGGAATATATTTCAAAGAGAGGACTTTTTTCTTATCAATAGCTTCAATAATAGTTTGTAAGGGATCTATTTTAAAAGGATGATAGCGTTGAGATCTGCTTTCCAACACCTCGATATTATTTTCTATACCTTCTAAAAATCGTTTTTCATTACTTCTTAGCACTGAGCGAATCTTATCTATCGCGTCACGGTGACTTTTACCACAGCTTTCATCAGCCAGTTTTCCAAGCAGTTTTTCTGCAGTGAGCAACGCGATGATCTCCGCTCTGGTAAACATAATTGGTGGTAATTTATAACCATCTGCCAGGGAGTAGCCTACGCCAGCCTCGCCAATAACAGGGATGCCGCCTAATTCCAAAGCTTTCACATCTCGGTAAACAGTACGCAAACTGATATTAAATCTATCGGCGATATCCTGGGCTTTGACTTTTCTACGGGATTGAAGTTGTATCAATATAGCCGATAAACGATCAACTCTGTTCATGGCGTAAATTTCTGAAAAATTATAACTCTTTTACAAAGTTCTCCATCGCCATCCCTGGATTTTCGGTTTTCATAAAATTCTCTCCAATTAAAAACCCATTGAAGCCAACCGATTTCAATAATTTGATGGTGCCAGGATCACTGATAGCACTTTCCGATATTTTTAAGAAATCAGCAGGAATGACCTCTGCAAGGGAGATCGAAGTCTCCACACTTACAGAAAAGTCCTTTAAATTCCTGTTGTTCACGCCCACTACATCTATGTGATGATTTAAACTTTGATCAAGTTCCTGCTTGTTATGCACTTCTAAAAGTGTGCTCAAACCTAAAGATTTTGCGAGCTTGGCAAAATTCAGAATCTGATTTGGGGATAAACAGGCGGCAATAAGCAAAATAATATCAGCACCTATGGCTTTAGCTTCTATGATTTGATATTCATCCACCATGAAATCTTTCCTCAAAATAGGAATTTCATTTACAGATCTCGCAGCGATCAGATCGTTTTCATGGCCCATGAAGAAATCATGATCCGTTAAAACAGATAAAGCCGATGCACCGGCATTGACATATCCTATCGTAACTTGCTCCACGGTCAGCTTATCATTGATTATCCCTTTTGACGGAGATTTTCTTTTGAACTCTGCTATGATGCCTGTTTTTGTGGGATCGATGAGAAAATCCTTAAACACTAAAATCCGTCTGCCAAAAGCATCTTTTTTTTCCAGTTCTTTGATTGATGTTTTGGCTTTCGCCGATATCACCTCCTCTTTTTTTCGTGCGACTATTTTATCGAGGATGTTCATTAGCATGGAGTTTGAGATGTAAGATTAACCGCTTTCTATCTATGATCAAATATAGCTATTTAAGCTTCAGCTTTCCAGCCAGTTCTTCATCAACTCTTTCCCATATTCGGTAAGTACCGATTCTGGGTGGAATTGAACGCCTCTTACATCGAACTCCCGATGACGCAATGCCATCATCACGCCACTTTCATCTTCAGCGGTAACCACCAATTCAGCAGGCAGGTTTTCAGATTTCACTGCCCAGGAATGATACCTTCCTACTTTGAAATTTGCAGGCAGATCTTTAAATATACTTTCCTGGATATCTTTAACCTGGATATTGGTGGCTGTTCCGTGTACCGGCCGGGCTAAATTATAAAGCTCCCCCCCAAAAACCTCAGCAATGGCCTGCTGCCCTAAACATACACCCAAAATACTTTTATGTGGGGCATATTTTTCAATGACCTTCAGCAGCAAACCTGCTTCTGAAGGTATACCTGGTCCCGGGGACAATAATATCTTATCAAATTGTGCTACATCCTCCAGCTTAAATTTATCATTTCTCCACACCACGGCATCTTCCTTCAATTCATTAAGTAAATGAACTAAATTGTAGGTAAAGGAATCGTAGTTATCTATAACTAGTATTTTCATTTTATTAAGGTTTAAGGCTGATGGTATAAAGGTTTAAGGTTGGATCCCGTTCATTCATTCGGCGATCTTATTCCCTAAACCTCAAACCTTTTACCTGCTTCATATTTCTTCTGCTTGTTTAATTGCATTCCTTAAAGCGGCAATTTTATGATTCACTTCCTGCAATTCTTTTTCAGGATCAGAATCAGCCACTATTCCTGCCCCTGCCTGATAGTGCAATTTGTTGCTTTTACTTAAGAAAGAACGAATCATGATGGCATGATTGAAATCGCCATTAAAACCCATAAATCCTATGGCTCCACTATAAAAGCTGCGTTTCCACTTCTCATACTCATCAATCAGTTCCATGGCTCTATATTTTGGTGCTCCGCTTAAGGTGCCTGCCGGGAAAGTATCCGCCACAATTTTAAAAGGATTCACACCTTCTTTCAAATTTCCGCTCACCTTAGAGACCAAATGGATAAGGTGTGAATAAAACTGGACCTCTTTATAGGCTTTTACCTCCACATTTTCACAATGGCGACTTAAATCATTCCTTGCCAGATCAACCAACATCACATGTTCAGCAGATTCCTTGGGATCCTGTTCTAACTTTTCGGCCATCAATTTATCCTCTACATCATTTCCTGACCTCTTAAAAGTTCCGGCTATTGGATAGATAGATGCGACTCTGTTTTTGATGGTTAATTGCGCCTCTGGAGAGGAACCGAAGATTTTAAAATTCCCATAATCGAAATAGAAAAGATAGGGTGAAGGATTAATGGAACGCAAAGCCCTGTAAACATTGAATTCATCTCCCAGAAAAGAAGTTTGGAAAGCTCTGGAGGGTACAATTTGAAATACATCTCCACGGTAGATGTGTTTCTTCATTTTTTCAACCAATGATTTAAAATCTTCATCCCCCAAGTTAGAACGCTCTTCTCCTTTCACTTTAAAATGATATTCTGGGAAATTTTTGTTTTGAATGAGGTATTCTATTTTCTCCAGGCCGTTCTCCTCCTCCTCAAACTCACTTTCGTTTTTAACGATATAAAGTTCATTTTTAAAATGGTCTATCGCAATGATATACCGATAAATATGGTATTGAAAGGTGGGAATCTCGCGTTCATCGTTCTCAACTTTCTTTAGTTTGATCTCTTCAAAATATTCCACCGCTTCATGGGTAAAATAACCAAATAAACCATCCGAAATGAATTTCAAACTGGTGTTGGCGTCACTTTCAAAAGTTGTTCTAAAACCCTTCACTTCTTCCGGGAGGTCAAATTCCTTTTTTCTCTCCACGCTTCCATCAGGGTATGAATTTGTGAGCTGGAAACATTCTAAAACCATCCCGGCCATTGGATCGCAACAAACATAGCTCATGCTGTTCTCCTTGCTGTGGTAATCGGAGCTCTCCAATAGCAAACTGTTCGGAAACACGTCTCTTAGTCGTAAATAAATACTCACGGGGGTGGTGGTGTCGGCAAGAAGCTTCTTAAAGGTAACTTTTAATTTAAATCTTTTCATTTCATTATTCATTTCAACTCCGTGGCAAAAAAAAACCCGACGGGTTAGCGTCGGGTCATATTTGTTTAGGTTTGGGTTTGTTTCTTATTTAGGATACAAATATGGTCACCGAGGCTACATGTTTTATGTGCCACCACCCATTTTTTGTAGGTAAGTTCTGAATCATTGTGCAGCAAAAATATAAAGAAAATCGGCTTTCGAAATAAATTTGATAAATAAATCAACTGAAAGCTTTTAAACTGTCCAGGCATTTCGATCTTTCATGGTAAAGATGGCTAAAAGTACAATCACAATGGCAAGGGTGTAATAAATATAGATAGCTCTGTGTTTTGCCTTCGCTTCCAATGCTTTTTTAGATTTAGAATAGCCTATGGTGATTAAAACTATCGCTAAAATCATCATCGTGATGTGTTCCACATTCCAATACCTGAAAACGGGATCGCTCATTCTCGAAAAATCCACATTCGGGCTGATGAAATAAAGCACTAAACCAACGATCAATTGTGTATGCGCAGCTATAAGTGCAGAAAGATTCACTTTCTTATTGGCAGGGGTGTAAGGTTTTGCCCCGGCACTCACCGCCTGAAAAATAGAAAGCAAAACTAATATTAAGACCACATATCTCAATATAGAATGGAGGTGTAATAATATAGGATACATAATTTTTTTTCACAAATATAATATAAAAAAGAACAGCGCATGAATGTAGCTATCCTGCTGGGTAGCTTGTCAAATCTTTAATAAAAATTATAGAAATTCAATGAAATTCTATAATAACTGAACAATCATTCAATTATTCACAAAAAAATTACAAAGCTATTTTAGGCTTATGAATTAAAACTCATTAGATTTAAGTTCTAAACTTTTTGTATGAAAAAAATATTACTCGTCTTATTCCTCTTCAGCATAGCTTATTTAGTCAGGGCACAGGAGACTTATCCTGTCAATGGCTCTGCCGATATCCGTTCTGGGCAGTTTGCATTTACCAACGCAAATATTGTAGTAAGTGCTGATCAAACCATTGCCAACGGAACCTTGATCGTAAAAGATCATAAAATTGAAAACGTTGGTTCAGGAATCCATATTCCAAAAGGATATGTGGTGGTTGATTTAAAAGGTAAATTTATTTATCCTTCACTGATAGATGCATTCTCCGGTTATGGATTGCCCGAGGCACCACGTCAGAGTTTCAGTTTCAGAAGTGCACCAGTTTTCACTTCTACAAAAGAAGGAGCCTATAGCTGGAATGAAGCCATCAGGCCCGAGGTACATGCGAACACCATTTTCAGCATTGATGCTAAAAAAGCGGAGGATTTGAAGAAGAACGGTTTCGGGACAGTGAATTCCGTGATTAAAGACGGCATTGCAAGAGGAACTTCAGTTACCGTAACTTTGGGAGACGAAAGTCCGAATTTGGTTGTTTTAAAGGGAGAAACAGCCGCTAACTTTTCGTTTAGCAAGGGAAGTGCAAAAACAAACTATCCTTCTTCTTTAATGGGAGCCATCGCTTTGATCAGACAAACTTATTTAGATGCGTTGTGGTACAAAAATCAAAAGAAGGAATACAACATCTCGTTGGAGGAGTTTAATAAAGAGCAAAGTTTGCCCCAGATTTTTGAAGTAGGCACTTGGGAGGATGTTTTGCGGGCAAACAAAATCGCCGATGAATTTGGTAAGAAATACATCTTCAAATCAGGAGGAGACGAATATCAACGAATTAAAGAGATGAAAGCCACAGGTGCTCAATTCATCATTCCTATTAATTTCCCTAAGGCTTATGATGTGGAGGATCCGGCTGATGCCAGAAACGTCACTTATGCGCAAATGAAGAACTGGGAGTTAGCCCCAACAAACCCTGCAGCCTTAGAAAAAGCAGGGATTGATTTCGCCATCACCACTGCTGATTTGGAGAGTTCAAGGGATTTCTGGACTAACTTAAGAACAGCGATTGACAATGGCTTGAGCGTGAGACAAGCTTTAAAATCATTGACAGAAACACCAGCAAAGATTTTAGGTGTCGATAATATGGTGGGAACTTTATCCAAAGGAAAACAGGCCAATTTCTTAATCACCTCTGATTCTCTTTTTAAAAAAGGAAACATCATTTTCGAAAACTGGGTGCAGGGCGATAGATACATCGTATCACAGATGGATGTGAAGGATTTGCGTGGCGATTATAAATTAGTAATTGGCGGCGTTGGAGAGATGATCATGAAAATTGGCGGTACGGTTGGTGCTTATGAGGTAAACATAGAAAGAACTGGTCCAGACAGCGTAAAAACTAAAGGCACTTTCACTAGAAACGGGGATTTAATGAACATCTTTTTCGATTTAAAGAAGAATCCAAAAGGAGATATCCGCCTCTCAGGTTACTTCGATCAATCAGGCCCCATCACTTTTAAAGGTAAGGCCATCACTGCCGATGGGGAGACATCAAACTGGACAGCCACTTACACCGCTCCTTTTAAGGAGCGCGGAAAGAAAGATGATCCGGCTAGATCAACCCCAAATCCCGGGCCGGTGGTGTATCCATTCATCGCATATGGCAACGCTGAAGTTCCTAAACAGGAGAATGTTTTATTCAAAAATGCCACTGTTTGGACCAATGAAAAAGATGGAATCCTGAAGAACACGGATGTCCTTATCGAGAACGGAAAGATAAAAAACATCGGTAAAAACCTTGTTGCCGGAAATGCAAAAGTGATTGACGCGACTGGTAAACATTTAACCCCTGGAATAGTGGATGAACATTCACACATCGCCATCAGTCGTGGAATCAACGAAGGTACACAAGCGGTGACTGCTGAAGTTAGGATTGGGGATGTGATTGATGCGGAGGATATTGAAATTTATCGTCAGTTAGCTGGCGGGGTGACTTCATCGCATATTCTGCATGGCTCTGCAAACCCTATCGGAGGTCAAACTCAGCTCATCAAATTAAGATGGGGTGAAACCCCCGAGGAAATGAAATTTAAAGGTTGGGAAGGTTTCATCAAATTCGCCTTAGGAGAGAATGTGAAACAAAGTAATGCAGGAGATTTCAACACCGTCCGTTTCCCGCAAACACGTATGGGTGTGGAGCAGGTTTATGTAGATGCTTTTACCAGGGCCAAAAAGTATAAAGCCGAATGGGATGCTTATGATTCTGCAAAAAATAAATCCGGTTTAACCGCCCCAAGGAAAGATTTGGAACTGGAAGCATTGGTGGAGATTTTAAATGATACCCGTCACATCACCTGCCACTCTTATGTTCAATCAGAAATTAATATGCTGATGCATGTTGCAGATAGTATGGGTTTCAAAATAAATACCTTCACTCATATTTTAGAGGGATATAAAGTGGCTGATAAAATGGCTGCAAGAGGAATAGCTGGTTCCACCTTCTCTGATTGGTGGACTTACAAAATGGAGGTTTGGGATGCCATACCTTACAACGGCAAAATAATGCATGATGCGGGGGTGTTGGTTGCTTTCAATTCTGATGATGCTGAAATGGCCAGGAGATTAAACCAGGAAGCAGGAAAAGCGGTAAAATACGGAAATGTAAGTGAAGAGGAAGCTTTCAAATTTGTAACCTTGAATCCTGCTAAGATGCTGCATGTGGATGATCAGGTGGGGAGTGTGAAAGTGGGTAAAGATGCTGACTTGGTGCTTTGGTCTGATGATCCACTATCCGTTTATGCTAAAGCAGAGAAAACTTTTGTGGATGGTATCCCTTTTTGGGATATAGAGAAAGATACGCAAAAGCAAAAAGATATCAAGAAAGAGGAAAGTCGCCTCATACAAAAAATGCTGAACTCAAAAAATAAAGGTGGAGATACTCAAAGACCATCTTTCACAAAACCAACCCTTTATACTTGCGATACCATCGAGGAGGATTATACACAAGGAACCAGTCATTAATTAAGAGCAAAGTCATGAAAAAATTCATCTATCAATTCATCGTTTTCAATATAGCTGCACAAGCAGCTTTTGCCCAGGCGACTATATCACCCGCAAAACCACAACCGGGTACAATCGCTATCGTGGGCGGAACCATCCATATAGGTAACGGTAACGTTATCCAAAACGGAACCATCATCTTCTCCAACGGAAAAATAACTGCTGTAAAAGAAGGTGTTGCAGTACCTCAGGATATCACTGTCATCAAGGCAGATGGGAAGCAAATTTATCCGGGTTTTATAGCTCCGGTCAATTATTTGGGGCTAGTGGAAGTGGAATCAGTGAGGGCAACCAGGGATGAAGAGGAGGTTGGCTCCATGAATCCTCATGTGAGAGCGCTCATCGCTTACAATACTGATTCCCGTGTCATCCCAACCGTTCGTTCTAACGGAATTCTTATCTCTCAGGCCACTCCGCAAGGTGGATTGATCTCCGGCACTTCCTCTGTCGTTCAATTAGATGCCTGGAATTGGCAGGATGCCGCCTACAAAGCAGATATGGGAATTCATTTTAACTGGCCTACGGCAAAGCCAAGAGGCGGAAGAAGGTTTGGTCCCACCGTGTCGGAAGAACAACAAAAGGAACGCTATCAGAAGCAAATGGCCGAATTAAAAAACTACTTTGCACAAGCAAAGGCCTATTCTGAAACCAAACCCCAAACCGTGAATGCCCGTTTTGAGGCCATGAAAGGTTTGTTCACAGGTTCAAAGAAAGCTTTTGTGAATGTCCACGATCAAAAAGACATCATTGTAGTGGTAAAGTTTTTTGAAGAATTTGGCATTAAACCAGTTTTGGTTGGTGCTGAGGATGCCATTGAAATCGCCAGCTTTTTAAAAGATCATGATATTCCTGTCATTATGTATGAAAGCCATTCTCTTCCGGGGAATGATGATGACGACGTTTATGTCCCTTATAAAAACGCCAAAATCCTACACGATGCAGGCCTATTAATCGCCATGAGCGTAGATGGCTATTGGCAACAGCGTAATCTTCCATTCATGGCAGGCACCGAAGCTGCTTATGACTTAACCAAAGAAGAAGCTTTAGCCACCATCACTTCTAACACCGCTAAAATATTGGGGATTGATGCTCAAACAGGGACTCTGGAAGTTGGAAAAGATGCCAACATCCTTATTTCTGAAGGAGATGCTTTGGATATGCGGACTAACAAAATCACTAAGGCTTATATTCAAGGCCGCGACATTGATTTAAACAATGTTCAAAAGCAGCTTTATAAAAAATATGCTGATAAATATGGCATAAAAGCCGATTGATTAGGATAACTCTTTTAAAAGACAAGCCTTCTGATTAAAAACCAGAAGGCTTGTTTATGAAAATTTATAAGTTTAAGATTACCTGTAAATCAGATTAAAAGATAACAGTTTCATTTACCTCTTCTTCAATCTGATTCTCTTTATTGTATTCTCTTTGTCTGTCTATGGATTTTTGAGTTTTTCTACATGAAAAACCTTCTTTGGTGGCCGTGACTTTAATGTAACTATTATCATCATCACGATAATCCAGGCAATCATACATCTGGTTTTGTAAAAAATGACGGGCTAGCCTGTTTTGCAGGTAAATGGTGCTTCCAATAGGAACATTTAGCCTTAACCTGACCTCTTGGTCTCTCCATAAGCTTCCATCCGGTAAACCCGATCGATAATCGAAGGTTAACAAAGAATCCTTTTGGGAATAATAATACGCTATGTGGCGGGCATTCTTCAATGCAGCATCAAAATCTTTCCCCCTTGCGGTAAAAGTCTTGATGAGAGAAAGTTTGTCATTTTCCGTTAAGCTTAAATCCATATTCACGCGGTTTGGGGTATCAAACTCCTGATTATTACCTGTGATGGTGATGATTTTATCTGTTCCGTTTTCCTTATAAGTATTTTCCTGGATAGTCCGTTCCTGTCCCATTTGCAAATAATAAACGTTATTCTGGTTTTTCTTCAGTGTAATGGATTCACTAAAACTTGCCTCTTCCTTAAAATCTGTAGTGTTTTTGGCAATACAAAACACACCCACAGCCAAGGCGATGATCCATATCATCAGCATACTAAAACCAATAGGGCGGGTCACTCTGCGGCTATTAAATAAGATGCTGATCATTAAGAGCATGATGCTTAATAGGGGTATCAGCATCACTAAAAACGAACAAATATAAATGGCAGGCCTTAAATTCGTTGCGATGGCATTTAATGGGAAAATAGTGGCTACCTCTGAGTTACTCAGATAACCTAAAAAAACTACAAAGACGATGAATGCAGCTATCAACCCTAACCCTGTAAAAGCGAGGATGATAAATCCCATGATTTTCAAAATTATTCTGCCGGTTCCTCCCAAAAATCCAATCAAACCGTTGATTACATCCCTTATAAAAGATCCCAATCTGCCCAAACCCGGCCGGGCATATTCAGAAGCTTTATGAATGTTTGTCCTAACCGCATTGATCTCCTCCTCCACATTCCTTTGGAAAGAGTGAAGATTGACTCTTTCACCTTTCATCTCCATTTTCTCCGTTCTTGATTTTGCTTTGGGCATCACCATCCATAACAGAATGTAAGGCAATAATCCAAAACCATAGAAAATGAAAAGTACGAAGAATGCCACCCGGATCCATCTGGCTTCAATTTCAAAATAGTGCCCAATCCCGGAACAAATCCCACCAATGATGCGATCATCAACGTCCCTAAATAATTTTCTTTTCGAAAAAGCATAATCGTTGGATTGACTGAACTCACTTTCAGCATCCTCCCTGAAATCTTCTGCATTTCCCATTTTAGCGATCACTGTGGCTACGTCTGATTGAACAATCACTTGTTTATTCTCTTTCAGAAGTAGCTCAGAGAACATCTCAGCGATTCTGTTTTCAATGTCCGTGACGATTTCAAAATTATCACGGTAGGAGGCGAAATGATGTTTAATGTCATTCATGTAGTTTTTTAACGTTTCGTAAGCGTCTTCTTCAATGTGAAAAATCACACCACTTATATTAATGATGATCGTCTTATTCATGATTTTAAGGTTTTGAATTGATGTTGATGACTCTTTCTTTGATGCTGGTTTGAACGGCGTAGGCTAAATCGAACCAGGTTTGATCCAAATGATGTAGCACTTCTTTGCCTGTATCAGATAATTCGTAGTATTTTCTGGGAGGGCCCGAGGTGGATTCCTGCCAATTATAATTGAGCAATCCGTTGTTTTTCAAACGCGTGAGAAGAGGATACAGCGTACCTTCTACCACAAGAAGCTTAGCGGCCTTTAACTCTTCTATGATATCCGAGGCATATATCTCTCCGCGGGAGATGATAGAGAGGATGCAGTATTCCAAAATGCCTTTCCTCATCTGAGTTTGTGTATTGTCTACAATCATAATACAAAGATATATGTATTAGTTGGTATTATGCAATACAAAGTAATATAAATGATTTTTACCATAAAAATACAGTTGAATGGCTTAAAATGATACGACTTTTTATTGCTTAAAATATAAATTTAGAAAATCGTAATGTTATACATTTATTTTAATGAAATCAAAAATATTATAGATTTGTATTTAAAAATTTTATAACGATGAATGTATATAATTGAACAAAACGTATTTATCTGTGTATCAATTATTTATTACTTATTATGTTATTTCAGTAAGTTTTTACTTGTAGTTAACAAAAAGGCACTTTATATTTAGAGTTAATTAACACTTTTTAACTAACTAATCAACAACTGTATGAAGAAACTTTTACAAAGTTTATTCGTCCTGATGCTTTTAGCTATAAGCGTAACAGCACAAGACAAAAGAATCACCGGTAAGGTGATAGGAAAAGAAGATGGCTTGCCGCTTCCGGGGGTTTCAGTGAGAGTAACTGGAACAAATTTAGGAACCCAAACTAGTGGAAGTGGAGATTTCACGTTGAATGTTCCCAGTAATGCAAAAAGTTTAGAGATCTCTTATATCGGATTTCTATCACAAACCATCACAATCGGAAGTAAATCTGTTATCAATGTTTCTTTAGAAGCGAATAACAAACAGCTATCTGAAGTGGTGGTGGTTGCTTATGGCTCCACTAAAAAAGAAGCTATAACAGGTTCAGTCGCCAGCTTAGATGCCAAAGATTTGACCAACAGGCCTATAACAAACATCAACAATGCCTTGGCTGGCATTGCACCTGGCATTCAAACCAATTCTGGAAGTGGGCAACCTGGTGCTGGTCCTTCTGTAAGAATAAGGGGCTTCGGCTCCATTTCAGCTTCAAATGATCCATTATATGTGGTGGATGGAGTTCCTTATTCTGGCAATGTTTCTAACATTAATGTGGAAGACATCGAATCGGTATCAATTTTGAAAGATGCTTCTTCTGCAGCTCTGTATGGGGCAAGAGCTGCAAATGGCGTGATTATCATCACTACAAAAAAAGGGAAAGCAGGTAAGGATGATGTAAATATTAAAGTTGTACAAGGAATAAGTTCAAGAGGAATTAAAGAATACGAAAGATTAGATCCTTATCAATATTATCCAGCTGCATGGGAGGCCTACCGTAATAGTTTGGTTTATCCTGCAACAGGTACACCATTAACTTATGATGTGGCGAATTTAAAGGCATCAAATGAGATTAAAGGTTTGTTGGCATATAATCCGTTTAACGTACCTGGTAATGCAATAGTGGGAACGGATGGTAAAATAAATCCAAGTGCATTCTTACTTTATAATGATTTGGATTGGGCTGAACCTTTGAAACGGACAGGAAATAGAAGTGATTATAGTTTTTCAACCAGCGGAGGATCTGCCAAAACAAATTATTACGTCTCTCTGGGTTATCTAAACGATAAAGGTTATGTAATCAGATCTGATTTTAATAGGTATAATGGCAGATTAAATCTTAATTCGAATCCTTTAAAATGGTTCAAAACAGGTTTGAATTTATCAGGTAATATTACAAAATCTAATCAGGCCAGTGGAACCGGCGGAACTTCTTACGTAAACCCATTTTTCTTCTCGAGAAACATTGGCCCAATTTATCCCGTATATGCCCATAATCCTACAACTGGGGAATTTTTACTGGATGCAAACGGAGAGAAAATTTACGATCTAGGCAATTTAGCGAGCCTAGGTTCACCCACACGTCCGGCAAATGCAAGTCCTGGGAGACATGTTGTTGCAGAAACTAATTACAACGATAACCTTTTCAAAAGAAATGTTTTAGGTGCCAGAACATTTGGAACTATCAATTTTCTTAAAGATTTTGAATTTACAACCAATGTTAGCGTTGATATTTCTAACTACTTAGGATCAACCTACGAAAATAAAATCGTAGGTGATGGGGCACCGGCAGGGCGGGCTAATAAAACTAATTCTACCACAACAAGTTATAACCTTAATGAGTTGCTAAGATATTCCAAGTCATTTGATAAACATAATGTGGAAGTTTTAGCAGGACACGAAAATTACGACTATAACTACGTTTATTTCACAGGTTCAAGAAACACCCAAATATTAGATGGTAATACTGAATTGATCAATTTTACAACCACGAGCGATTTAACTACTTATACTGACAAATATAGGACGGAGGGAGTTTTTAGTAAAGTAAGCTATAATTATGATGAGAAATATTTTCTTAATGCATCCTTTAGAAGAGATGGGACCTCAAGATTTTCTGAACAATCAAGATGGGGTAATTTCTACTCTTTAGGTGCTGCATGGAATATAGGTCAGGAAAAGTTTATGCAAAAGGTAAAATGGATTGATTATCTAAAATTAAGGGGTTCTTATGGTGAGGTTGGAAATGACGGTTTGCTGAATTCCAATGGCTCTCAAGCATATTATAAATATCAGGCATTCTATGACTTAGATTATAATAATGCAGCTGAACCGGGTTTGCGGCAAAGCAGTTTGGGCACTCCTGATTTACACTGGGAGAACAACAGCACAACGGATATTGGATTGGAGTTTGCCCTATTCAAAAATAGACTGAACGGAAGTTTTGAAGTTTTTGATAGAAGATCGAAAGATTTGCTGTTCGATGTTCCATTACCGGTTTCAGTTGGAATTACCAGTATTTCTAGGAATATCGGTACGATGTACAATAAAGGAATTGAAATAAATTTGGGTGGAGATATTTTAAAATCTAAATCGTTCGGTTGGAATGCAAATGTAAACTGGACAACCATTAAAAATCAAATCACTAAAATGCCCGAAGAAACACCCACTATTATTAGTGGAACAAAGCAATTGGCCGTTGGGCATTCAATTTATGAATATTGGTTAAGGGATTTTAGGGGAGTAGATCCCGCTGATGGTTCAGCTCTTTATACCCCTCTTGCAACTGCTACCACTGATTTGAGAACAATTGATGGAGAGGTTTACACCATCAACCCTAACAATGCAATATATGATTACAGAGGAAGTGCAATCCCTGATTTTTATGGAAGTTTAACCAATACCTTTGACTATAAAGCATTCTCCTTATCTGTTCTTTTAAATTACCAGGTTGGTGGTAAAGCTTATGATGGGAATTACGCAGCTTTAATGACTTATTCGGGATATGGTGGAGCCTTACACAAGGACCAGTTGAATAGTTGGAAAGCTCCTGGTGATATTTCAAATATACCCAGGTTGGATGTCGGTCGTTCTTCTTACAATAATGCAGGGTCTACAAGATGGTTAATAAATGCTTCCTATCTTACTTTTAAAGCTACAACACTATATTATACGCTACCAAAGAGTTTGATTTCCAAGGCTTCTGTTAAAAATGCACGTGTTTATATTTCTGGTGAAAATTTGTTGTTATTTTCTAAAAGACAAGGCTTAGATCCGACCCAATCATTTACAGGAGTCAATACCAATGATTATGTTCCTACTCGCATTGTGAGTTTAGGGCTTAATGTTACACTTTAACTAAGATAGAAATCATGAAAAAAAATATAATTTATCCATTCTTGTTTTCCATTCTGACTTTTTCAGCATGTAAAAAGGATTATTTAAACACGCAGCCTACTGATAAAGTAAGTACGCAAGCCATATTTACAACCACTGAAAATGCTAAGGCTGCCATCAATGGAATTCATCGTTCATTATATATTCAATATAATAGCCGTCAAAATCAGGGGGGGCAGGGCTCAATTATGATTGATGCGGATTTGCTTGGAGATGATTTGGTGATGACTTCAACAGGTAATGGCTGGTTCAATAATGTTTATAGATGGACCGCACACAGAAGTGCAACGGATACTGATGACAAATACCCTTATCAATTTTATTACACAATTATCGCCAATGCAAATTTAGTGATTGAGAACATAGACAATGCAAGTGGACCTGAAGCTGATAAGAAGGTAATTAAAGCTGAAGCATTATGTTATAGGGCGTGGTCTCATTTTCAGTTGGTACAGTTTTATGCAAAAAGGTATCAATCTGGAGCCGTTAATTCTCAAGAAGGTATTCCATTAGTAATATCAAGCGAGTCTATTCCAAGGGCAAGAGCTACAGTAGAGGAGATATATACTCAAATAAATAAGGATTTAGATGACGCTATTATAAATTTTACAAATGCACCTGCAAGGTTAAATGCTTCTCATTTTAACCTCAGTGTGGCTAAAGGAATTAAAGCGAGGGTTGCTTTAACCATGCAAGATTATGCAAAAGCTGCTCAATTTGCCAGTGAAGCCAGGTCGGGATATTCACTGATGTCCAATGCACAATATTTGCAAGGATTTAATGATTATACAAATCCAGAATGGATGTGGGGCTCTCACCAAATCGAAGATCAAACCACTTATTTCTACTCTTTCTTCGCTTACATGGGTAACTTTAGTTCAACAAATAACAGAACCAATCCAAAAGCAATTAATTCAGTATTATATAATAAAATTTCATCAACAGATATTAGAAAATCAATGTGGGATCCCACGGGGACAAACACTTCGTTTCCTCTGGCATCTGGAGGGACAAGAAAACCATATATGAGTGGAAAGTTCTTGATACCAGGCACTACGAGCGTTGGAGATGTTCCTATGATGAGGGTTGCAGAAATGTACTTGATTGAAGCTGAGGCAGAAGCAAGGTTAGGTCAAGATGGCCCAGCTGCGGATGCTTTATATACGCTAGCAAAGAACAGGGATCCTTCCTATGTCAAATCAACTAATACAAGTGCAGCTTTGATTGACGAGATAATGACTCAAAGGAGAGTGGAGCTTTGGGGTGAAGGATTTAGATTCTTTGATCTTAAACGATTAGACCTTCCTTTGGATAGAACAGGGACAAACCACACAATAGCATTGGCTTTAACAATGAATGTTCCTTCAGGGGATCCAATGTGGCAGTTTTTGATTCCTCAAGATGAGATTAATGCAAACCCATTGATTACTCAAAATCCTTAATATAAAATATTAACTAACACTAAGAACCTCCCAATTCCGGGAGGTTTTTTTTATTTCTTATCCACGCTATACTTACCGGGCCCCAGAAAAAGCAGCATTACAAAAGCTAAACCAGTTTCAATGGCATGGGATGCACCCATCAAGCCATCACCTGCTGAAAGATGGTGTTTTAAGGCCACAGCCAATGTGACGATGATGAGTAGGGCGGCAGGTCTGAAAAGCAGCCCTAATACAATCAATAGTCCTCCTATCCCTTCTGCAAAACCTGCCATAAATCCCCAGAATGCAGGTAAAAAATCGATTCCAAAATTGTGCATGCTGGATCCTATTCCTGCCCATTTTTCGGGGCCACCCATTAATTTCGGCATACCATGAAACATCATCATCGCTCCAAGTCCAACCCGCCCTAAAAGTAAGCCGGTGTTGCGGTAGTTGTTAAGTTTAGATAAATAAGCCATTTAGATATAATTTATTTTTACACCTTCATTCTTGATATTCAAATTTATTTCTTCCCCCAAAATCAAAGCCCGGTTGTCCGGCAAATGTCCGGCAGGAAAATCATAACATACGGGGAAGTTGTATTTAGCAATAACATCCACTATAATTTGCCGGGTGGAGAATCCAAAAGCGGGTTCATTTTCCTTTATATTTGTAAACCCTCCAACAATCAACCCCTTAAGATTTTTAAATTTTCCCGCTCTGTCAAGACATCTCACCATTCTGTCAACCACATAGTGATATTCTCCAACCTCCTCTATAAAAAGGATTTTCTCAGTATAATCAAAATCGTTTTTGGCATTTATACAGGCGGTCAAAAGACTTAAATTTCCTCCAATTAATTCGCCTTTCGCTGATCCCAATCTGTTCTCAGGAGAAGATGATAATTCATAAGTGATGGTTTCTCCAAACAAAGCTTTTCTAAGTGTTTCCAATCCTTCTTTAGAGCTCCCGGATATGGTGGAAGGCATTTGTGCATGCAAACTTTGTATGCCCATACTTTGCAGTTGTGTATGAAAAACGGTGATATCACTAAATCCAATCAGCCATTTTGGATTTTTAATCAAAGGGTTCCAGTCAATTTCATCCACGATCCTAATGCAGCCATAACCGCCTCTTGCAGCGATTATCGCTTTAATTTCCGGATCGTCTATAAAGCGTTGCACATCTTTAGCCCGCAATTCATCAGTACCCGAGAATTGATGAAAGACCGCATCAACCGTTTCCCCTAAAACAACTTCTAATCCCCAAGATGCTAACAATTGAATGGCATCCGTCATTGGGGTTTTGAGTGATTTTGCCGGACAGGTGATGGCTATTTTATCGCCTTTTTTTAAATGTGGAGGTTGGATCATGCTTTATAGATGGTCTAAATCGTTTAAATCTTTATATCTTCCCGCTGCTTTTTTTGCTTTAATCAGATGGGCATAAGAAATGAGGTTTACTTTTAGGCTTTCCACATCCACAAAAGATGCTTCCTTTATTGAATCTTGAAATTCTAAACCTTTGCAATTCGTGAGTATGTCAATTCCCAACGGAGGCCTTCCGTAAGAGAACACTTCATTTTCAGAATTTAAGAAATCGGCCAATTCCATAATAGGCATTTTAAAATCAAAAAAAGCTGAGGTTAATTTTTTATAATTTTCAATTGATGCATTTACCCAAATATCCATATCGCCAGTAGATCTCGGATAGCCATGTAAAATAACAGCATACCCGCCTACTAAAATATATTCTGCTTGATGCAAATTTAGAAGTTCAATGAACTCCCTGAAATCATCATTGAAGATATTACCCACGTTTTGATTTTACGGAAATTAAGATTTTGTCCATTTTGATTTCGGGTTCATTAACCAAACCAAAGGCAATCTTGGTCATCATCATGCCTGCTTCCAATCTTTGTGTGTAAGACTTTGTCAGCCAAAATTTTTTTTGATGGTCTGCTTCAGAAAACGTGGTTTTTATAAACGTGGATTTATCAAATTCCATTTTCAAATATAACAAGTTTTTTAAAAGCCCATCAGAGCCAAACGCATTAGGCTTATATAATCTCGCTGCTAACCTTTATCTTTGCAAATTAAGAAAACAACCAGAAAATCAGTTTTGACGAATAAGAATTATAAGAGATATACCATCACCTCGGCTTTGCCTTACGCAAACGGGCCTTTACACATCGGCCATTTGGCTGGGGCATATCTGCCTGCCGATATCTATGTAAGAAATTTACGCTTGCAAAAGAAAGATGTGGTTTACGTTTGCGGATCTGATGAACATGGTGCAGCCATCACCATCAAAGCGAAGAAAGAGGGAACCACACCACAGGCTATTATTGATCAGTATCATCATCAGATAAAGAAGAGTTTCGAAGATTTTGGAATTGCTTTTGATATTTATCATCGTACTTCTTCGCCCATCCATCATGATTTATCGAAAGAATTCTTTTTGAATTTATACGAAAAAGAGGAATTCATAGAGAAGTTCTCTGATCAATATTTTGATGAAGAGTATCAGCAGTTTTTAGCAGATAGATACATCATTGGGACTTGCCCCAATTGCGGGAACGAAAATGCCTATGGTGACCAGTGTGAAAAATGCGGAACTTCCTTAAGTCCGACAGATCTCCTCAATCCGCGATCAACTTTAAGTGGAAATCCGCCCGTTTTAAGACCTACCAAGCATTGGTATTTACCTTTGGATAAATACCAGCCCTGGTTAGAAAAATGGCTTTTGGAAGGAAAGAAGGAGGAATGGAAACCTAATGTGTACGGTCAGTGCAGTTCCTGGTTGAAACAAGGCTTACAACCACGCTCCATGACCCGCGATTTGGATTGGGGAGTGGATGTTCCGCTGGAAGAAGCGAAGGGAAAGAAATTATATGTATGGTTGGATGCGCCTATTGGCTATATTTCTGCCACCAAGCAATGGGCCTTAGACCATGATAAAGATTGGCAGTTATATTGGAAGAAGCAAGCAGACGAAGCGGATGATGCTTGCCTGATCCATTTTATTGGCAAGGATAATATTGTTTTCCACTGCATCACATTTCCGTCCATTTTACATGCTCATGGAGATTATATACTGCCCGAGCAGGTTCCTGCAAATGAATTTTTGAATCTGGAGGGAGATAAACTCTCCACTTCCAGAAATCATGCAGTTTGGCTGCATGAATACCTGAAAGAGTTCCCAGATAAGCAGGACGAACTACGTTATGTGCTGACTTCCATCATGCCGGAGACCAGCGACAGTGAGTTCACTTGGAAAGATTACCAGGCCAGAGTAAATAATGAACTGGTGGCTATCTTTGGAAACTTCGTGAACAGGGTGATGATTTTGATGCACAAATACTTTGATGGAAAAGTTTCGGGGGCAGCATCATTAAAAGATGAAAATCTTAATCAACAGCTTGGGGAAGCTTATGATAGCGTAGCCGAAAACCTAAATGCTTTTAAATTCAGAAATGCAATTTCTGCAATGATGGATGTGGCGAGATTGGGAAACCGATACCTGACAGAAAACGAGCCCTGGAAAACTTTTAAGGAAAACCCGGAAGGTGCCAGAGAAGTTTTACAGAATTGCCTGCACATCATCGCACATATGGCAACTTTGGCTCAACCATTTTTACCGCACACCTCAAAAAAGATTTTTGGAATGCTGAACATCGGGAAAGAGGTTGTGAACTATGATGAAGAGATTTCTTTTACCGATGGGCATCAGCTAAATGCTGCTTCACTACTATTTGAAAAGGTGGAGGATGCCGTTGTTGAGGCGCAAATCAAAAAATTAACAGACAAAAAGGAACAAACATTGGTGGAAAGTGGCATGGGAATCATACCAGCAAAAGAAAATATTGATTTTGACCAATTTGCATGTTTAGATATCCGAACCGGAACAATTTTAGCAGCAGAGAAAGTTGCCAAAACCAAAAAACTCATAAAACTAACCATCGACACAGGTTTAGATCAAAGAACAGTAGTTTCGGGAATAGCTGAATATTTTGAACCTGAAAAAATTGTAGGACAACAAGTTAGTATTTTGGTAAACCTGCAACCAAGGGAGATAAAAGGCATCACCTCACAAGGAATGATTTTGATGGCCGAAAATTCCGAAGGAAAACTTACTTTTGTCGCTCCAAAGGATGAATTTCCCAATGGGAGTGTGATAAGATGATTTTGGATTTTAGATTGATGAATTACGATTTTGGATTTGCCTAACAATCGCGAATAGAATTTTGATTTAGAATGACGGCTTTAGATAAATCGTAAATCTAAAATCCTTTAATCGTAAATTGATTGGTCCCGTAGTTCAACGCCCGCCCGGCTGAACACCGTTCGGACGGGGATAGAATAAGTTAACGGCAGGCCGGGAAGTTTCCTAAACTTCAAAAAAATTAGGATTTAATGGTTTCGTAGTTCAACGGATAGAATAGAAGTTTCCTAAACTTTAGATGTGGGTTCGATTCCCGCCGAGACCACTAATGCAAACCAATATGTATTATGCTTATGTTATAAAAAGTGAAAGCAGTGATTGTTACTATAAAGGGCACTGCCTTAATCTTGAAACAAGATTAAGGCAGCATAACTCAGGAATGACCAAGTCAATCATTCCTTACCTACCATTCAAGATCGTTTATTACGAAACATTTCAAAGCAGAGAAGAAGCTATTTTCAGAGAGAAATATTTCAAAAGCTCTGCAGGAAGAAGATATTCAAAGGGAAAAATGGTTTCGTGGTTCAACGCCCG
Organism: Pelobium sp.; assembly: GCA_965218985.1. Classification (GTDB taxonomy): domain Bacteria; phylum Bacteroidota; class Bacteroidia; order Sphingobacteriales; family Sphingobacteriaceae; genus Pseudopedobacter. Next base: position 1,553,845 of record CBDCMP010000007.1, on the reverse strand, counting down.
CCCGGCTGAACACCGTTCGGACGGGGATAGAATAGAAGTTTCCTAAACTTTAGATGCGGGTTCGATTCCCGACGAGAACAACCATTAACTTATAAAATCTTGTTTATCAAATATTTATGCGAAACCGAAATTACTACTCACCGAATGACGCACCATTTCTCTGAACCTTATAATTGCAAATCTTATATTATAAAAATAGCCATTTAAGGCCATAATTCAAAATCTGTTTACTGAATTCATACTGAACTTTAGTTCTAATGTTTCCTAATTCAGCCATCACTCTACCTTTAGGTTTCTTATCTGATTTTAATCAACTTATTTTAACAATAACCATTTAAAAGAATTCAATATCTTTACAAATATGGACAATAACACCTAAAGTGGCTAAAGCGGCCGCCTTAATACGTAAGGCTTGTTGTGCCTTCTCCTCGTCTGTGGCGTAAACCACCTGAATATGATTTGCTTTGTGCCTCCCCATCATCTGATTTTTATCGACACCTGTAAGTACAGCATGCATAATGGGCCATTGTGGAGTGGTTTCTCGCCATCTACGTTGTGTTTCTTCATCAGGTAATAACACTACTTCGCCAACTCCAATATCGCAGTGTAAGGCATTGTCCATCACATAGATTCTGCTCCATACAATGTCACCTGGTTTGCTTATTCCTTTTAAGCTTCCCCCACCTAGGCGAAAATACATTGGTGGTTGTCGCTCACTCACTGCGCCTTTGTAACCATTGATAAAATGTTCGGGAGGGGCAGCTCCAGAAATCAAGAATGTCCAAACAAATTCATCAATTTTTATATCCTTATAATGCTGTCCCCAACGCAAATCATGCAATGTGTTTTCTCCTGGCATACCTAATTCTTTCCATAGATGATAAGTGATCAAAGAATCAATACCTGCACACTCGTCCACTTCATTAAAATGAGGTAATGCTTCGCCTCTATATAATTCCTTTCCTGATGACGAAAACACCGGTGGCCTGTCCCGATTATTTAATAAACCTTCTACCAAATCGCTAGCAACAGTAAGATCCTTTAGTCCTTGCTGATATTGAATCCCTATGGTATCACAACCGAATTCATCAGCAATTCGAAGCACGGATATATACATCTTACATTGTTCTAAAGTCTGGTTTCTGGTGAGTTCTCTTTCATCTATGGTTCCCCAATTAAACTTCATCCCTTTTTTCAATAACCAGTTAAGGGTATTCTCAGCCTCTTCGTTTTTCACCTCCAGCATTTTTGCATATAGAGTTGACTGGCTTAAGCGTTCTTTAAATATTCCTATTTTATGCAACAAATCGTCAGGCACAATCGCATTAAACATGCCCATACATCCCTCGTCGAACACACCCATAATTGCTTTATCAGCCAGTAGACGATCAGCGAAATCAATTCCCCTTTGTCTATCTTCATAAGGGATTGAAGCCATCGTGAATAGCTTGACATGACTGTGGTCATGTTTAACGGAGCCGTTTTTTAGCCATTCTCGCAATCCATCTTTAAAATAATCATCTTTAAAATCTTCGCTCCACAATGTGCTGTAATTTACTCCTGCTTTAGTTAGTGAACCGTTTAAATTAAGTATACCCACTAATCCTGGCCACTTTCCACTCCAGTTTGCGATTGTAAATATTTTTCCTCTATGAGTTAGTAGACCAGCCAATACATGATGTGTATATTGCCAAACACTTTCAGCAACGATAATAGGTGCTTCCTTATCAATTACTTTAAAGACTTCTATTCCCATTCTTTGAGAATCTATAAAGCCATGTTTCTTTATTGGATCGTAATTATGAGCTCTTTTAACAACCCATCCTTCATCTGCAATTGCGCTAACAAGTAAATGCTCCATTTCTTCTTGGGCTGCCCAACAACTTTGGTTTGCAGACAAACGTAAATCTCCACTGGCCACCAGCCAAACTTCTTTTGATGAATTATTATACATAGCACTGTTTTTAAATTCGGCATTGCGCCTAAATTTCAAAATAACATGTTTGAAAAAACAATTTCAATTACTCTTCCTGTTATATTCTTGTTCTAAAGAATATTCAGATTATACATTCTTTTAGTCAGTAGCCAACTTTCTATTTCCAAACAGATTGTACATTAAAAACCCAGACAAAAATATGGCGGTCGTACCAACCACAATCGCTAAATTAGCGTGTAAAGGATTTTTAAAAGACACCCATAATCCTTTAGTGAAATAAATAGGAGACAAACTCACCCAGCAGATAGCTAGAACTCCAACCGCAACACCTATGGCTGCGTCTACGCTTCTTACCTTACTAGAAAAATAACCTAATAAAAACAGCCCTAGCATACCTCCGCTAAAAATAGAAGACAATGCCCACCAGGCGTCCAATGCACTTTTCACTTGAGTCATGGCCAAAGCGGAAATCATCCCTAAAACACCCATGACAGTAGATGCTATGTACAATACTTTAATAGAACTCTTATCTGTGCTACTTTTGTTGAAATAACGCTGATAATAATCTGTTAAAATAACTGTTGCAGTACTGTTTAAACTGGTGGATATTGTACTCATGCCGGCAGCAAAAATGGAAGCCACCAACAAGCCTGTCAATCCCTTTGGAAGGCCATGTACAATAAAATAAGGAAATACTCTATCAGCTTTATCCATAGATCGGAGTGCTCCCGGTAAAAGTTCTGGGTGTATTTTATAGTAAGCGAATAGAGCGGTACCAATTGTAAAAAATAATAAAGAAACTGGGATATATAGCAAACTGCCAAACCATGTAGAAAAATTAGCTTCTTTAATAGAATTTGTGGTCATATACCTTTGAACATAATTTTGATCTATTCCAAAATTCTGAACGTTAATCACCAATCCATATATTAGAATCACCCAAAAGGTAGATTCAGAAAAATTTAAATCGAAACTTCCCAGGCTAAATTTATCATATGCATTTGCAATTTCAATAGTTTGTGTAGGTCCTTCTGGCATAGAGAACAATAAAATTATCACACAGGTTAAAGCTCCTGCTATTAAAACGGCACCTTGTATGGCATCTGTCCAGATAACAGCTTTTATACCTCCCAGCAAAGAATAAATCATTACACATATTCCTGTCAGAACAATTATTATAGAAATATTCCAACCAAAAAGCGCATTCATTGGCAAAGCCAGTAAGTACATAATAGCTCCCATTCGTGCGATTTGTGTTAAGAGATAACACGCAGATGCATAAATTCTGGCCCAAGGGTCAAAACGCATCTCCAAAAAGGTATAGGCAGACAGACTATTAACTTTACGATACAGCGGTACAAAAAATTTGACAGCTATAAATGCTGCTATTGGAATGGAAAGACTAAACACAAAGCCGTTCCAATTACTTAAATAAGCGTTACCGGGAAGAGCAAGAAAGCTGATACTACTTACAAAAGATGCAAAAATGGACATTCCAACTGCCCAGGCAGGAAGTTTACCTCCACCTGATGTATAAGCGGCAACCGATCTGTTTTAAAATAGAAAGAACATCCGAAAATAATTATCCCCAACATGTAAACTAAAAAAACACATAAGTCAAGAAGTGGAAGCTTCATTTTTAAATTGTTTAATTATTCTATTATTTTTCTCTTATGAAGAGAACTCATATTACCTCACCTAATAAATACAATGCTTTCACACAGTTTTAATATTAATATTGTCTATTATAAAATTAAGAATTAAGCACTGAACGTCATTACAAGGCTTTCTTAGTCTCCTACTTCTTCCTTTTAAATTGCTTTAATTTGTTATTTATCCTCCGAAATTTTTTCCACTTTCGTTGCTATAGCAGGTTGCATGAGCCATTTCAAATTAAACTCATAATATATAGCACTACTAATCAGGTGAATCATATCATCAGGAGTTTCAGTAGCTGCCAAATAACCCCGAGGTTCTGCGTGTTCAGCGTCCATCTTAAATGCTCCTGTCCATGCACCGCCATTTAAAAATCGGGATTTCCCATCCACTAATAATTTTTTCACCGGCCAGGTCTTCCCTTCATCAAAAGATAAAGCAGCGAACATGCCGTATCCTTTGAAATTATTGCCTTCACTATCTTTAAATATCATTCCTGTTCTTTCAGGATTTTTCTCAGATGGATGATTAGTAAATGAAATTAACAGTAAAGGGCCTTCATTTAGCCTACGTAACACCAGGCGTTGACCGCCGCCAATAGGATTAAATTCGCTGGCATGATAAGTCCAGGTTTTGCCCATATTGGCTGAAATACTCAAAGGCATACGCAAGTCAGATATGTCTTCTAGGGCGATGGAATTCCCTCTTCCAAGAGCCATTAAATCTCCATTATTTAGCTGAACTACACCAGCATGAATTCCTGCAATCAGGTTTCCCTCTCCTCCTTCCCTAAATTCTGTTTTAAGACCACTATCGGAAGGATTACTCCAGTGTGCGCCATTGTCTCTACTGATGTGTAACACTGTACCTCCTTCACCCCATGGTGTTGCATCGGCTGGTTGGATTAACCATCCTTGTTCACTTTTAAACATACCTGCAATAACCTGATGACCGGTCTTATGCTCAGGCTCCGCCATTTCTGGAGCAGACCAAGTAGCCCCGTTATCAATACTTTTCCTAAGTACCATAGCTAGATTCTCCCAACTTCCAGCTGCTTCAACTCCATTCATATAGTATAATACTCCATCTCCATCATTTAATAATGAAGAACCGGTCATGTTACGATCTGGAACTTTAAAAAACAAAGAGGCATTGTCCCAACTTTGTTGGTTATTACGAAAACGGCTGCCTAAAATCTGCATTTCTCTTCCTGACTCGTCATTTGTAGAGAACCATATCGCCAGCAAATCTCCGTTGGGACACCAGGTGATGGCAGGACAGTGGTTATGAGCATACAATGGGACCTGTAGAACACATTTATCCTCATTCACATAAGATAAAGGATCTTTAAAAACAGCTTTTGTCTCCTTTTCCCAAACTTTAACTTCATTATTTACATTTTGAAAAACGGCTGACAATGGTGCTGCACTTTTTGGGGTTGATGTTGGAAAACTCTGCTGAACAACTCGAAACCCAACTAAATAGCTATTGTCCTCTGGAATCATTGCCATCCTGTTTGCAGATCTTAAATACCTTACAGGAGTGCTATGACTTCCACCCCTTGTAACTCTAAACAATCCATGGAGCACACCTATTGGGTCCTGTTGATTTTCTGATGAATATGGGCCATACCAATCACTACACCATTCTTCTACATTTCCATGCATATCATAAATTCCCCATTTGTTTGGAAGGTTTTGAGCAACTTTCAAATTCACAGGTTCAGTATCCCAGACCGTCGTCTGGTTCTTTTGATAGGTTTCAGCTAGTTTATCACCTGTGTTATAATCAGTATATGATTCTGCTCTACAGGCGTATTCCCATTCCGCCTCTGTGGGTAATCTGTAATTTCTGCCTTCTCTTTTTGTCAGCCATTTACAAAAGGCCTTCGCTTCTTTATAATTAACGAATATAACGGCCTCATCATCATCTTTTGAAAAACCATCTTTTCCCCTAAGATTTTTATGTGTCGGATCAAATAGCTCATATTGTTTATTAGTAACCTCTGTTGCGGACATTTTAAAGTCTTTAGACAATTTAACAACATGTGCTGGAGATTCATCGTAATTTTCTCCATACCCGTTTGTACCCATCAAAAACTCACCTTTAGGGATGTTAATCATTTTCATCCCTAAAGAATTGGTTTCCTGGCCTAAGACAAAAAGGCTTTGAATAGCTAATATAAATAACAAAAAAATTCTACGCTTAAACATCCGAAGTTAATATCCTTTATTTTGAGATAGGTTTGGATTGACAAAAATCTCTCTTTGAGGAATAGGCCACAGATAGTCTCTATTCGCATCAAAACCCCTATTCTCAGCAGGAACAGTTATAAACTGTCCTCCTTGAAAATACGTGATTCCTTTTGCGGCCTGCTTCATGACAGTTTCTGCAATTTTCCATCTTCGTATATCAAAAAGTCTTGTTCCTTCCAGAGGCAATTCAACTCTGCGCTCATGCCGGATGATAGTCCTCAGCTCATCCTGGGATTTACTTCCTGCCGTAATTGCAGGAATGCCGGCCCTTGTTCTAACTGCATTTAGCACATCGTATACTGAATTATCTATAGTATTCGTTTCTACCATGCTTTCCGCATAAGTTAGTAAAACGTCACTATAGCGTAGAATAATAATATTAATCGAACAATTATTATTATTCTGACTCAAATCTTCGGGATTAACATATTTTTTGAAGTTGAAGCCTGTTATAGAGGCATTCTGGCTGCTTGCAATCATATCTACTGTTCCGCTACCTGGCAACGGATTAAATACATTCCCACTGTAAGTATTGTCTCCGGGAACAAGTATAGTTGCCTTTAATCTTGGGTCTCTATTGGAATATGGAGATAAGGGGTCATAAAGTGGAGATTCATCAATGCTTTTCCCGTCTAAGCACTCATAAGCATCTACTAAAGACTTAATTGGCACCAAGCTACCATCACCTTGACTGCTACGAGGGCTTAGCAATCTGGACACATTATGACTATAGGTCGTGGGGATATATTGTTTATCAAAAATCACCTCGGTATTATTTTCCGCAGCATAGGTAAATAGTTTTGCATAATTTGGATAAAGATGGTATTGATTCAAATCCATTAGCTTCTTAGATGCCAGTTTTGCTCCAGCATAGTTATTTTGCCACAAATAAACTCTTGCTTTTAAAGCTAATACCGCACCTTTAGTGACTCTACCAACATTGTTGCTGCTATAAGATAGTGGAAGAAAGTTTTCAATATCAGTTAACTCAGAAATTATAAAATCAAAAACCTTTTGTTTAGGATCTCTGGGTAGTTTACTATTAGAGATATCTAAAGATGTGGTCACCAAGGGCACATCTCCGTATAAGCAAATTAAATCGTTATAAAAAAAAGCCCTTAAAAATCTTGCTTCACCTATAAGTCTATTTTTTACATCATCTCCCAAGTTCGGGACTCTATCTACATTTTCTAAAAAATAATTAGCTCTTTGAATACCCTTATAAGAATTTTTCCAATAATCCGCACTCCATGAACTGGCGGGCGTTTGTGTCCCATTACCAAATGGATAGGCTCTTTCAAATGTCTTTTGATTAAAGGCATTATCTGTAGCACCATCAAAATATAAATAATCAATTGCAGGCAGCAAAGCATATATAGCATTCACAGCATACTCAGCATCATTTTGATTCTGCCAATAGTATGCATTTATCAATTTGTCAGTTGGATCTGTTTCTAAAGCATCTTTTTTGCAAGAGCATATCAGAAAACAGGTGGTAAGTACTAATATTAGTATAAAATATTTTTTCATGATTTTATATTTAAGAAGGCTTTAAAACGTGATATCGGTTCCTATTGAATACATTTTGGTTTGAGGGTAACTATCAAACCTTCCAGATGCCAATTCCGGATCTATGTATTTCGCTTTCGTAAAAGTGGCCAGATTAGTTCCAGAAATATAAACCCTAGCCTTACTTATTTTAACCTTGCCCATAAATTTTTGAGGTAAATCATATCCTAATTGCAGATTTTTCAGCCTTAAATAAGATGCATTCTGTGCAACGAACGTTGATGGTTGTAAATTAGCAGATGAACCCTGATAATATACTGAAGGAAATGTGCCATCTGGGTTTGATGGGGACCATCTATCTAACCAATCGGTTGTAATAAAACTTCCCCAGTAAGGTCCATCAAAAATTCCCCCCCTTGGCATGATATAATTACCTCCTGCACCTTGTAAAAAGAAATTCATAAAAACCCCTTTATAGCCTAGGTCCACATTGGCACCGAAAGTATATTTTGGAATAGAGGGACCTATGACAATTTTATCCATGTCGTTAATAATACCGTCATCATTTTGATCTTTATATTTTACAGACCCCAAGGTCGTTTTGTTGTTAAATCTTGGATAAGTATCTAATTCCTGCTGGGTTCTGAATAATCCAATTGCTTGAAAACCGTAAACTGCATACATAGAAACTCCCTCTTTCAAAATAGACGTCTCTGTAATGTAGGGGCCCGTACCAGCGAGATTGGTCACCTCGTTTTTAATATGGGTGAAATTAAGATTGATACCGTAATGAAAATCTTTAATCTGATTTTTATGGTAAACACTTAACTCTAGACCTTTATTATTCACAGATCCGGCATTTTGAGTTGGAGCATTTAGTCCTACTGTATATGGTATATCAAGGGATAGTAAAATATCATCTGTTTTTTTATTGAATACTTCCGCAGTAAAACCCAGTTTTCCCTTTAAAAAATCCGCATCCAAACCAAAATTGCTTGTAGTGCTGGTTTCCCATGTGATTTGCTGATTAGCCAAATTATTAACTGCAGCTCCATTAACCAACTGCCCGCCAAAATTATAGTTCTGCTGGAGTGCTATGGTTTGCTGATATTGGTATAAGCCGATGTCCTGATTGCCAAGCCTGCCCCAAGAACCTCTTACTTTTAGGTTATCTAAAAATGTAAGAGATTTCATAAAGCCTTCTTCTGATATTCTCCACCCAGCTGAGAAGGAAGGAAATAAACCATATCTGTTACCGGATGCGAATCTTGAAGATCCGTCATATCTAAAATTAGCCTCAAACAGATACTTAGAATCGAATGCATAATTCAATCTTCCAAACAAAGATTGGAGTGCCCAATCGGTTGTTCCTGAATTATTGTCTCTTGTGGTAGCATCACCTTGCGATAGTTCCTGAAGATCATTAGAATAGAAAAGACTTCTTGATCCATTTATATAATCCTCTTTGTGTATGGTCTGTTCTGCTCCTAAAATGGCACCTATTTCATGCTTTTTAAATGCTTTTTTATAGTCTAATGTTATTCTCGCATTGGTTTCACTATCATTACCTTGTTGAATATATAAATAGCTGTTGTATCTGGATATTTGGCTTTTTGTATAATAGTCTCTAAAGATATAGTCATTTCTGTGATTTTTATTACTGTTGTTATACAGATTAGCAGAATAGTTGGCATTTAAATCTAAGCCTTCAAGAAGGTTGTAAGTACCCTTTAAGTTTAAAAAAATATAATCGGTATTTGCATTTTGATATCCTGAAGCATTAATGGCGCCCAATGGACTTCGATTTCCTGAACCTATACCATATGTACCATCAGGGTATTCTGGAGCAACGGTCGGGGCGAGGTCACTGTATAAGGACCAGTAAACATCACCAACATTATAAGGTTGGGTGTTTTTTCTCTTAGTGTAGGCTAAATCTGTTCCAAACTTCAATTTTTTTGATGCATTCAAATCATAGTTTAATCTAACCCCATAATTTTTAGCATTAGTGTTTTTGACAATTCCATTTTGATCGAGATAATTTAGTGATAAAGCAAATCTTGACTTTTCATTTCCACCGTTGAAACTTAACGCATGATTGGTTTGAAGTGCAGGATCGAAAATAACATCCAACCAATCAGTACTTGGATACTTGATTGGGTCATCTCCGGAGATTGTATTTTTTATATATTCATCGCTGTATTTTGGGCTTAATCCCGCATTTGTATATCCTTCATTTATAATGTCTAGATAATCTTTTATACCAACAGATTTTGGCAGTCTGGTGGTGGTTTGACTGGCTAAATAACCATTATAGTTGATTGTTGTCTCCCCAGCCTTACCTCTTTTTGTAGTGATCAGAATCACTCCGTTAGCGGCCCTTGAACCATAAATTGCCGCAGCAGCTGCATCTTTTAAAACTGATATACTCTCTATATCGTTAGGACGAACAGCATTCACGCTCGGAACAGGAACATTATCAACTAATATTAAAGGGTTTGAATTACCTATGGTGCCTACTCCACGAATGTTGATAACCGCATTATCTTGACCTGGAGCCCCTCCTCTATCAATAACAGTGACGCCGGGGGCCAAACCTTGAATTGCTTTGGAAGTGTTAGAAAAAGTTCTTTCCTGGAAAGTTTCTCCTTTAATTGAACTTACTGCCCCAGTTAAGTTTACTTTTTTTTGAGTGCCATAACCCACAACTACAACTTCATCTAAAGCAGACTGGTTTGGCAGCAGTGCCACATTAAGCGTTGTTTGCCTATCAAACTTTACAGTTTGGGTTATATATCCTAAAAATTTAAATGTCAGTTTTGCATTTGGGGAGTTTATGTTGATTGAGTAATTACCATCTAAATTGGTTGTAGTACCTATAGTTGTGCCTTCTACAGTAATACTAGTGCCGGGTAAAGTTTCTCCTGTAACTTTATCTGTTACTTTACCGGTAAGATTTGTTGTTTGAGAAAATGCGTTATCATTATGCAAATACAAAAACAGGAGAATAAAACAAAATGTCAATTTTAGTTTCATAAAATAATAGTTAAGTTTATTATGGTCAGCTTGTTCTAAATCTTGAGGTTTGTATGAACATAAGCTTATACAAGTTTAGGGTTATTGTAAATTTGTTTTGTATGAATTTATGTCCATTTATTGTACGATATTATGCTTAAACTAATTGCTCGTGTTAAATACCTTTATTTATGTTATACTTAACTCACTTTTAAGCCTCTGCTCAATATCTAAAAACACCCACACTATTAAAATACTCATTTCGAATAAGGTGCATTTAAACCCGTGAAAAAGGTGTTAAGTCTATAAATAAGCAGTTATATTTTTTATCCTCAACATCCTCCTTAGCTTTTTATAATCATCATATAATAATTCAATTTTGCTTTTTTGGCTGCTAGTCAAAACTCCAGAATTCACTCTCGTGAGTATACTGATTTGGATGCCATTCCTTTTCAGATAGTATTTAGCGGCATCAGGATATGCGTGATGCATAACATTCATATTATTGATGAGAAATTTTTGCACTTCATTTATCTCTTGAGTTAAATCTGCATCACTATAATTGTCGCACAACTAAACAATTAGCTCGGGAAAATAATTACCCTGAATGCATGAAAGCCCTGCCGAACCCGCTTTCAAAGATGCAACTGCATGCCCAGCGTATGCATCATAAAGCCCAAATTGATATCCCTTAGTCACTTTAATTTTAGCTTTCACATCATCTAAGTTCAAACAGGTGTCTTTATGATAGATAACTCTTTTTGTTTTAACGAACTCACTTAATTACTTATCCGAAAGAACCCTTTTGTAGGGTAAAGGACATTCATAAAAACCTAGCGGAATATTATCTGTAAGGTCAATCAACTGATAAACATTTTCATTAAATATAGCGTCGTCTTCTGTTTCTTTCGCTAATAGATCTGTAATGGCAATCACTGCTTCAACGCCTGTATCATAGATGCGCTTAACAAAATCTGCCTTTTGTTGTATGGTTTCGCCAAAAGTACCCGTAGCCACCACCGGTACTCTGCCTTCTGTAACATTTACAATATGTCTGGTGATTTGTATTCTTTCCTGCTCATTCAATTCAAACATTTCACTTGAAAGACAGTTGGCGAATAACCCTACAGCTCCTGAGTTTAAATATAAATTGGTGAGATGTGTTAGCGCCTCAAAATCAATTTGTTTATTGCTTTTAAAAGGGGTGATCATCACCGGTATAAAACCCTTTTTTTTAGTTTCCATATAGCTCTTTAAATTATTGTTGTTTATCCATAATTATTCTAAGTATACTTTGTGATAATAAGCCATTGGTGCTATACATCAGATTATTGTTTTACTAAATAGCTAATAATCAACACAAATGGTTTATTTTAAAATAGGTATTGAAAGGTTAAATATTAAGTAAACATAGGAAGCCAAGATTATCGCATTATGTACATTAATGCCCATAGTTTATAGCATATTAGCTTTATGAATCCCAAAATATATTATAAATGATGTTTAAGTTTTCACCTTAAAGCCACTGGATGCTGTGCTAAGAAAATAATGGGAGATTTATATGATTTTCTTTATTAAGAACTTCTTTTTGTATTCTAAAGGTGTGGTGCCTTTAACTCTTTTAAAATGCCTATAAAAGTTAGACACATTATTAAAACCACATTCGAAGCAAATTACATCTGTTATTATCCTATCTTCAACTAAAAGCCTACAAGCATGGCTTATTCTAACTTCTATCAAAAAATCATGATAAGTTTTTTTGGTCATTAATTTGAAATAGCGACAGAAATAGGTAACACTTAGATTAGCAACATCAGCCACTTCTTTAAGACTTAAATCTTTCTTATAATTAGTTAAAGTAAAATTATAAACCTTATTTAATCTTATAGTCTCTTCTTCTTGAGATTTGTAAAAAGCATTAAATGAAGCTATATATTCTATATCTGCTGCCTCTGCAAGAACGCCTAAAATATCCAAAAGCACTATCAATCTATTTAGACTTTCTACAGCTAAAGCTTTATACATCAATTCAACTAATCTCGTTTTAGCTTTTCCGGATATCAGGATTCCTTTTCTTGAATTTTCATAAAGCTGTTTGATAAGATAGGCCTCCGGCAGTTGTAAAAAATCCCGGCCTAAGCAATCTGGCAAAAATTGAATAATTATTGCTTCCGCTTTTAATTCGGAATCATGTTTTAAATGCTCTTCTTTACTTCGCCAGGAGTGAGGCAGGTTTTGCCCTATTAAAATAAGTTCACCCTCTTCAAAGTTACTTACATTGTCCCCAATGAATCTCAGCCCTCTGCCTTTTATTACGTAATGCAGTTCCAATTCCGGATGATAATGCCAGCCAATACCAAAAAAAGGCTCTAGCTGGTGCCTAATAACGAAGGAATTTTGCAGTTGCCCGGGAACTTTGTAAAAATGAGGCTTCATCGATTTAACAGTCTTAATATCAGCAATTAAAGAAGTCTATTGATTATTCCAATAGTCTTATAACATAACTATAACTATACTTTTTGTCCAACAATAAATGTTGTTGATGTGGATAAGCTCCCCAGCTATTGTCGCCTCCAACACCTCTTTGTTTTAAATCTATGTGGATGTATACCTCATTTCTCGGCTTTAAATCTGTTGGGTGTTGTTGTTTTTTTGTTAAGCCAGGATCTAAATCCTCTGTACTGTGGTTAATTGCACTGAAACAGATAGGCTGCTTACCTGTAACCTTAATTCCTTTACCTGAATGATTAATTAATTCAAACCAGCGGACATCTGTCTTATACCCACTTTCTTGAGGACGTATATAGGTCTCCGCATACTGATCTTCTACTTTTTCTTTGTATTTCCCAATAAATGATGAGGTATTTCTGTCGCTATAATTCTCCCAAGGTCCACGTCCATAATAGTTTATCTGATTATATTCTTGCGGCATTTGCATCCGCATACCAAAACGTGGTAACTCTGGTAAATCTCTGCCAGTCATGTCCATCGAGGCAGTCACTTCTACGGCCCCGTCATTTTTGATTTGATAATCAAGCGAGTATGGTACATCAATACCGGTCAATAAATAATCTACTTTGATATGGATTCCATCTGAATTTTGCTGACCAACAATTATATTTTTAACTTGCTTATTTTCATCTACATTTCTCCAGATCCCCAATTTATAAGGCATCCCGTTTCCGAAATCATTGTCTGTGGGTGCTCTCCAGAAATAGGGCTCAGGGAAAGAGTGCAGTCTCAAATGCTCACCTTTCAATTGATAGCTGGTCCACCTTCCGTTTTGTACGTCAAAACTTCCTTCAACATTATCGGAAGTGAATTTTAAAACATGATTCTCCTGAGTGACTGTTAAGTCTCCGGAAGGCGTTGCTTTCTTTTGAAAATATTGGCTATCGAGCAAAAACTGTTCTCTTGCAACTTCATGCCCTGCCTCCAATAAAGGTTCTGCTTTTCTGAGATAGGCGTACAGGTTTAAGGTGTATTCTTCACCCTCTTGAGCCATGATGTTTGGTAAATTTAGACGAATGGATTTTTCTGATCTCGGACCTAAATCAACCGAAAAAGAATTTTCTGCCACCAAATCCCCATTTTTAAATAATTGCCACTTAAATTGCTCGTTTGCCAAGTTACTGAAGCCAAAAAGATTAGAAATTTTTACTTCTCCTTTTTGTTGATCAAAATCAGAGAACATGATATTTTGATATACTTTCTTCACTTCATGTAAGCCTGGATGTGGAATACGATTGGCCGAAACCAAACCATTTGCACAAAAGTTTTCATCATTTTGCAATTCAAATCCTCCTAAATCCCCACCATAAGCATAAAAAATCTTCCCATCTGTAGCTTTGGTTTCCAATCCCTGGTCCACCCAGTCCCAAATAAATCCTCCTTGCAATTTTTTACTGCTGTTGATGATATCCCAATATTCTTGGAAGTTTCCATTACTGTTTCCCATAGCATGTGAATATTCGCACATGATGAATGGACGCGGTTTATCAGAAGCCGCATAGGCTTTCATGTAATCTATTCCTGGATACATTGGGCAAACGATATCCGTATTTTCTTCCTCCCCAGCCTGCTCAAATTGAACAGGACGTGTCGTGTCTTCTTTCTTAATCCACTCATAGGCATCATGAAATACAGGACCATTTCCGCATTCATTTCCCATAGACCATATAATGACTGAAGGGTGGTTTCTGTCTGTATTAACCAACCTATGTATACGATCACTAATTGCAGGTGCCCATTTTGGTGAATAGGCTGGATGAACACTTTTATCAAAGGGCGCCTGATAGGTTGCACCCATACCATGGATTTCTACATTGGCTTCATCCACTAAATACATCCCGTATTTATCACATAGTTTATACCATAATGGATTGTTTGGATAATGGCTGTTTCTTACCGCATTGATGTTATTGGCTTTCATCAACTGAATATCCGTCAACATAAGAGCTTCACTAATAACATGGCCGTTGATGGGGTCATGTTCATGACGATCGGTGCCATGAACAATTAAAGGGACGCCATTCACCATCAACTGACTATCTTTAATCTCTACTTTTCTAAAGCCAATTTTGCTGCCTGTATAAATGGTTTTTCCATCGTTAGTTAAAGAAAGTACCAAATCATACAAATAAGGATGTTCTCCATTCCAGGAATGAACATTTTTTATTTCACCATCTACTTTTAACCATTGTAAAGAATCTGCAAAGTCTTTAAATTTTAAGGAACGTACAAAAACCTGGTGACCTAAACTATCTTTTAAAATGACATCTATCTTAGCATTTTGAAACTTAGCATCTTTAAATTTTCTTAGGTTAACTGATAAATCTAAGATTCCATTTTTATAGCTTTTATCTAAGCTAGCTTCTACATTAAAGTCCCATATGCTATATTTAGGCATGGCATAAACAAACACATCTCTTTCTAACCCACTCAATCTCCAAAAATCCTGATCTTCCAAATAACTGCCATCATGCCAACGGAACACTTGAACCGCAAGTAAATTATCTCCCGTTTTCACATAAGGTGTAATATCAAATTCTGCCGGGGTTTTAGATGCTTTACTGACACCTACCTGATGCCCATTAACGGTAACGAATGCAGCTCCTGTAATGGAACCAAACTGCAAAATAACCTCTTTACCATCCCAAGTTTTAGAAATATTGAAATGACGTCGATAAGTCCCCACTGGATCATCCTGACCAACAAATGGCGGATTTTTAGGAAATGGATATACAATATTAGTATAAATAGGAATACCGTACCCTTGCATTTCCCAATTTGATGGAACTTTAATATTATTCCATTTACTGTCATCCAAATCGGTTTTATAAAAATCCTTATTGCGGTTTGCTTCCTTATCCACATAGCTGAATTTCCACTCCCCATTGAGTGATTGATGAAATGGGGACTGACTATAATCATCCTTAATCACCTTATCTGCCTGATCAAAAAGCATGAAAGTAACGTGTGGAGCTTCTTTATTCTCCTGATAAAATGTGGGATCCTCCCAAAGGTTTTGAGCTATGATCTTAGGACTTAAGATGTATAAGAAAACCGACAATAAAATGATTCTTTTCATAATTCTATTTTTTTGAACACTATTCAACAACCTATTTGCTCACTGTGTTAACTGTCTTTATTTAATTGGTACTTGTGTTGCTGTGCTGATGACTATTTAGGAAACCCTGCTATAAAGATATTTCTAGCCTTCATTTCTACATTTTGCAGACTAGTGCCACCATTGCCACTAGCACCTTCCATTTGTAAATTTATAATGAGCCAAAAAGGCATATTCATAAAATTAGCCTGGTGTGTTGCAGTCCTTATCCCATCAATGTAATAGTTGATTGATAAGTCATTCGCAGAAATTCTCTGCATTTCAATTTTATAGTTATGCCAATATTGTGGATTCACAACATTGGTTAACTTATTTTGCCAGGCCACATTTTGCCAATCCGGACCGGTAGCCGTATTTTGCCAGTTTGTTGAACTACCTTTAAATTCCATGATATCACTTTCTGGAGGCCAATTATTCACCCCGGTGATCCAAAATGCAGGCCAGGAACCTTTTGCAAAGGGCACTTGAAAGTCTCCACTAATTATCCATTTTGGATAGTCATCTGTAACGGTGATTTTATTTTTAAGATGAATTGCACCAGAGTGATAGAAGATTCTTAAATAAGGGTCAAGTTCGCTATTGCCCTCCCAAATTTCAGTGCGATTGGCTTGGATTTTAAGAATCCCGTTGTCTTCTACACTGACTTGTTCTTTATACATCCGAGCGGACCCATTATGGTCTTTCCCCCAGGGATATAACATGCCCCAATATTGTTCGAAACTATTTAAGGTGTTAAAAGTTGTGGAGTCGGCTAGAATAATAGTTTGAGGTGAATTATCTGACTTTAAAGTTTTAAAAGTCACTTGATTCCCGTGAGCGACACCAGCAGCGTTTTTCGCAAACGACTTAAGATAATAAGTGGTTTCGGGAATTAATCCTTTTATTTGACAAACAAACTCTCCATTAGCTTTCAATGACGAAATACCAGCCTTATTATCTTCAATTGTTGGATTTGCATTAGTTCCATAGCAAACACCTCTATCTGTTATAGTAGCATTTCCATTATCAATAACAGTGGCACTTCCTGTTGCGGTTTCATATGAAATTTGAGTGACGTTATGAGTTTCTATTGTAGCTATCTTTGGCGTTTCACCACCACTTGGCGGTGGAACGCTGGGGGGTAAGTCATTTGTTTTTTTGGAACAACTCAAAAATACAAAGGCTAAAATAAAACTGGCATATATAATTCTGGTCATTAAATGTGATTTAAGGTTTAAAATTAGTTTTTACTGGTTGTGAGGTCATTTCTAAAATTAAATATCCTCCGTTTAACACTTTATCCTGAGGGATTCTAAAGTCTTCAAGTTTAACACCATTCAAATAAGCAGATTTAATATACTTATTCTCTTTAGAAGCATTTTTTGCTTCGATGATGAATTGTTTTTCCCTTCCATATTTCTCGCCTAAATTTATTGTCATTTTAGGGTAACGTGGACTACCAATTTCATATGTTGGATTTTTAGAGACCCCGCCATCCATTTGAAATAAACCTAGTGTACTCATCACAAACCAACTGCTCATTTGCCCTAAATCTTCATCGCCTGGATAAGCGTCGTAAGGCGAGGTTCCATAATATTTTTCTTGTATAGCTCTCACCCATTTCTGTGTAAGCCATGGTTCGCCAGCCCAGTTAAATAAATAAGCCACCTGCATAGAGGGTTCATTACCATGATTGATTGGGAAAGAGGAGAAATCATCGCCAGAGGCATTAAAATTGGCAAGAGCCGATTTTTCCATAGCATTGTTTAAAACGCTTATAAACCGCTGTTTACCCATTTTTTGTATTAAGCCTACCGGATCATGCGGAACAAACCAAGTATAGTTAAATGCGTTTCCTTCAACAAAACCAGGTGTATGGTATGGATCAAAAGGGCTAATCCATTTTCCATTCTCATCTTTTGGTCTGGCAAAACCAGTTTTTTCATCAAAAATGTTCGTCCAATTTTTAGATCTGTTCAAAAAGTATTTATAATCCTCGTTTTTGCCTAAGCTCAACGCCATTTGTGATAGTGAATAATCATCGTACGCATATTCCATGGTATTTGAAATCTCACCCATTCCGCTAGGTATATAATCATATTTTAAATACGGCATCAGGTTTTCAACTCCAACTGTTCCACCACCGGCATATTTTTGTGGAGGTGTTGTCATCATCTTTTTTAACCCCGCGTAAGCTGTGTCTAACTCAAAATCCCTTATTCCACTTTGCCAGGCTCCTTCAATTTGTGAAGCAACATGCATGGCCACCATAACACCAGTATTTTCTATTCCAGCTGGATCTGTATTAAACCAACCACTGTTTTTATATAGAGTGATTGCAGACTTTGCCCATTGCGATGATATTTCTGGGGCTATTAAATTAAATAATTGTTGATTGTTCCAAAACGTATTCCAATACTCCCCACTTATAATGTTATCATGTTTATCGCCCAGGGTTTTAATCACTTCATTTTCATCCCTATATCTACCATCCTCATCATTCCAAATTGCTTTTGCCGCCAATGCTCTATACATATTGGTGTAAAACTTCACCTTTTCCAGGTAATCGTCAGTTTCAATCTGAATTCGTCCCAGATATTCGTCCCAAATATTTTCAGCATTTTTAACCACAGCATCAAAATTCCAGGCGAATGGCGTTATGATTTCTTGTTGCAAATTATTTCTCGCACCTTTCACATCAACTAATGACACCCCTGTCCTAACTAGAATCTGTTCATTATTTTCAGTTCGAAAATTTAAAAAAACGCCTAAATCACCTTTTCCTTTAATGCTATCTATCTGCCTAAATATTTCTGCATCTGTATTAAAAACATGTTTTCTATCCCAGTAAGGAATATAATTTTTAACTTCCTCAACACTGTTGTTCACCCATCCTCCCATATTTTTAAAGGGTTTACTAAATTGCATCACAAAATATATCGTGTAATATTGTTGCAGGCTATAACCGGTGAAAGCATTATAGTAAGTGGCTTCTCCAACAATTTCGTTATTTGTTGTTTTTAAAACTTTTGCATTCACCAAATTATGAGGATACTCACTTGGCGTAAATAAATCAACCAAAATACGGGCACTATCCATTTTAGGAAAAGTATATCTCTGAAGGGAAGCCCTGCGAGTTGAAGTAATTTCGGCTTTAATTTTAGTGTCGGTTAAATAAACACTGTATTTCCCGATTTTTGCGCTTTCTGTCTTTTTATCAATTCTCGATCTATATCCTGCATCCGGGTTTTCTTCAGTACCCGGGTTAACCTGAAGTTTGCCACCGGTAGGCATTGTTAATAAACCGCACATGGTCCAATCAGAAAAATGTGAAAATCCCATGATATTTTCGACAGTGTATTCATACCCACCTTTCCAGATTTCATCTTGATTATCTGGCGCAATTTGTACCATGCTTAAGGGCAAGGAGGGACCGGGTTTAAACATCCATCTTGAGTTGCCGGTACCCATTAGCAAATCAACGTATTGATATAATTTTAGTTCGCGTTCTGGATTTTGAGATAAAACCTTGTGATATATTAACTGTGTGTTTTCAAACACCTGAAAATCAATTTTTTTATTTGGTTTCGCAGTGGCAGGCAAAAAGATTTCTATGATACTATGCCCTTTTTCGACTTTTTTTGAAGAAATATTTTGATTATTAACTTTAAATGTAAGATTGGTGGTTTTTTCTAATTGATAAATATCAACCAATATGGGTTGCCTGTACTCCTTGTTCTCTTTAGATTCGAAATCAGCCAGCTTAACGCCATAAATAAGTGAATTAAATGCAGGTAAAAGTTTTAATGGTTTTAGGCTTTTAAATATGATGTTATCATAAACAGCCCAAGATCCTTTTATAGCTCCAACTTCTATTGTATTCAATCCTTTTTTCAACCATTTTGATGGAACCTCTATTTCTTTTGTTTGTGGTTCACCTTTCTTATCATTTCCATAAATAGCTTTGCCAACACCTTTCTCTAGTTGGATAGATGTCTTGTGCCCATTAATACTTATGGATACTTTAGGAGGTGTTTTCTCATTTGCATCAACAAAATTTAACACTAAGTGGGTTGAGTTTTTTGCAGGTACATCTGATAAACCAAAAACAATCCGTGAAAAATGACGTGGGTAATAACCTGACCAATAACCCCCTCCGGCCCAATCATCTGATGGACCTGGTAATATAAAAGGCCAGCTTTTTTTGGGATTAGAAAAGCCAATATTAAAAATCGTTTTCTGCCCTCCAAATTCGGCTACAAATTCTTTATACCCATTTGGAGCTAATGCAAAATCATTAGAACTCCCATTTTTTTTACCAATTTGCCAAACGGTATGTAGCTGGCCAAAAACCGTAAATGGAAACAATGCGATTAGATAAAAAAAAGAAAATATTTTTTTCAAGGGTTCTTTTTAAAGATATTTTATTCATAATAAGCAAGAGCGATTGTAAACTCTTGCTTATTAAATATGGATTAGAAATTATAATTAATTTTTAAGCACTAATTAATTTTGCTTCTGCTATTTGGATATCAACTGTATTGAAGAAGCTTTCCAATAATCTCCTCCACCGGAATCGTAACTCATGCTACCTGAAAAACCAATTGAAACTTCTCCCGCTTGGCTTAAGGAAAAATTTAAGGTCCTGCTATTAATACCCGCATAAGCGATAGCATCGGTAGGTAGCGCACTAACGTCCGGCATTTGAGCTCCTTTTGCAACAGCTAAATAAACATTATTACAAACTCCAATAGCAGTTAGGTTAATATTGAAAGTGTAATCTCCCGCTGGCAAGGTGAAGGTTTGGAAGATTTTACCGTTTATTATTTCATTTGATCCGTAGCCCGATTCCATGGATATAACCGTTCCGTCATCTGTAGCAAAACTACCCTGGTTATTATGATTTTTAACAGTTTGATTCACTGTCCAATCTGTTAAGATCCTAAATCTATCATTAGATGGTAGTGCTGTAAATGGTTGTTTGTAATTTTTAAAATACAGCTCTGTTACATCAGTTACAGAAGGTAAAGTATAGGAATCATAGTTTTGTACCACAAACGTATCAATGGCATCGGGTTGTGGTAGATAGTAACTACGAAAATGTATATCACTACCGCGTTTCCAACCATCAATGGTGATTGAACTTTCACTTCCTTTCACAAAAACTATGTGTTCATTATCCAGATTGTCCAGATATTTTATTTCTGTTTTCACATCCCCTTGGCTGGCGTCATACCAATTTATTTTTAGTTGCTGACCAACGTTTATTTGTTCAACACTCTTTACCGCCCTGTTATAAATAGACGACTGATAGGTGTCTCCATAAACAACACCTTGCTTTTCTACGGCAATTGAAGTGTTATTTTTATTATCGTAGGTGTAGATTACAAAATTATAATTCCCTTCTTTAAGTTGGTTAACTATTAGCTTTATGGTATCTACACCAGGTCCTCTTTGAACAGCGTTTTCAATAGAATCCGCTTTGTTGTTCCAATATACTTTATACTTTGTGATTTTTGGGTCCGATGTCAATAACCAGTTTAGTTGTAATCTATTCTTTCCTGCTAGAGCTTTTACAGAATCCACCTTCCCAACATATATGTCAGCACCATCTTTTAAAAATTTACTGTAGCTATCATCCATCTTTTTACAAGAAAAAAATGTAACCATAGTGACTACTAACAGGCATAATTTTATCAAAATTAATTTCATGATTATACTATTTAATTAACTATTCTGGTTTACCAAAGAATTTCATTTCTGCAATGTGTGCAAAATCCACACCTCCCCATGTTTGGAGGGTTTTAATTCTGATGTATTTAACCGGAGGTGTACCAGAAGGGAAAAGGAATTCTTCACCGGCCTTCGCATAAGCAACATCTTCACTGGTGTTTATACCTACCGGTTGTCCCGAAGGCTTAAGAGAAGTACAAGTCATTAACTTTGTCCATCCATCAAAAGTACCATTAGGATCAGGGTTATTGCTTCCCCAAATTTCAAAAACTTTGGGATTTGCATGGTTATATAACACTCCTTCATCACGTTGCCAGTATATTATTCTGCTTAAAGTTGCTTTTTGTCCCAGACTCAGTGTTCCCCATTCTGGAATACCACTACCTACAGCCGCATGGTATAAGCCCAGGAAGTCATTGTCCCAAAGGTGGTCTATTCCGTATCCGCTGCCAATTAAACTAGCGTCGGAGGGTAAAATAACCGCCTGATATAGATTTCTGTCTAATTCAACTTCAAATAAAGGTGTTAGTTTAGCAATAGTGGTGTCTGATTTATTGCCCCATCTGTCTTTAACAAAAATGCCAAAAGTTCTTTCCACTGCCGCATAACCACGGACTGAAAAAACACCGGCTTTCCGCTTGGTATATAAGGCATCGGCACTCACCCATTGATTTAAAGTGTCTTTAGTTATGACATTTATAGATATATTGGCTTCGGTAAGATTTTCAAAATTTAATGTTAAACCTCCAAAATCCGCCGCAAAGCTGATGCTTTTTGCCACCGTAACCACGGGAGCCTCTAAAGGATGAACTTTTATTTCCACGGGAGTGGAAAGTTCATCGCTTCTGCTAACCGCATAAAGTTTAACATCATAATCTTTAGATTGATTAAAACCTTCTAATAAAACAGAATTTTTATACTGTGAGGATTTCACCTCAAAAGGCTTATTATTTATTTGATAAACCGCTTTTACATATAACAGGTTTTCGTTTGTGGGCAAAGTATAGCTAACAATAGCTGCTCCCGCAAGGTTTTCCACCTTCAGATTAGAAATAGCATCCGGCGCACCTCCGTCTTTATAAAGTGGTGCTATCACGTCAGATTTACAGGCACCAATGACAGAGATACCTAGAAAAAAATAGAGGAAATATTTAAATTTTTTCATTTTTGAAATATTAATGTTTTGAAATCGGATGATAAATATTAAACAGCTTTACCAACCAGAATTCTGGACAAGGTTATTGTTAACTGTGATATCGTACTCTTTAATTGGCCAGAAATAATTTTTTAACTGAAAAGGCTGTGTAAACAAGTTTTTAACACGATAATATGCTTCATTAGTTTCTTGAGAGATATCCCAACCTTTAATACTTGTATTGTATACATTAGGAGCTTCTTTCCATCTACGTAAGTCCCAGTAACGTTGCCCTTCAAAAGCAAATTCTATCAATCGCTCTTGATGGATAATACTTCTAAATCCTTCCTTAGTGGTGTATTTATTAGCTAGCGCTGGTTTTGCATGGTTTGTCCAGGCATTCTGTACAGTTGGCAAATCAGCTCTTTTCCTTACCAAATTGATATATTTGTAAGCATCCGCTGTTGGTCCTGACTGTTCGTTAATGGCTTCTGCATATAGCAAATAAATATCTGCCAATCTTATCACTGGCCATGGATACTGCATTACACTGTAATTACTTTCTCCAATTACATTGTTAAAATTGACTAGTTTTTTAGGCCAATATCCAGTTCCTGAATATCTTTGACCTGCAAACCCCCCAGCTAACTGACCCGCTTTAGCTTCCACATAAAACATATCATTATCATCAAATTTACCTTGACCATACCAAGCTCCCCCATCAAAAGCTAAATCTGCATAGAATCGTTCTTCCCTATCAAAATGTAAGTAAGCAGTGGTGTAACCATCTTTAATATGGTATTTATCACTAACTGTGGCTGTCTTTAAATTATATCTATTGTTATAGTCCCAATCTTTGTCCTCGTTGATAGGTACTCCATTCTTGGTGTAGAAAAGTTCGGCCATTCTCAAGGTAGGTGCTAATCTGCTATTGTAAGAGAAATTTGATTTTCTTAAAGGGTCAATTTTTGCTTGTGCTTCATATTGGATAGCATTCGCCATACTATTAGTGTTTCCCCAAATGATTTCTGGATTCCATTTCTCTGTAACTGCATTCCGAACACTCATTTCAGTTAAGGTTTGGTCTGATAAATTGAAAGAGCTTAGTTTCGGAGTGTAGTAGTTAAGCTTAAAACCGAGTTTTTCGCAAAGTTCAACTGCATCTTTACATGCTGTAACGGCCTTGTTCCATTTAGTTGCATCAAATGTGGTGTTAAATAGTTCCTTGCCGTCCTTATTTTTCAAATTAGAAAAATCAACATTACCGTTAAATAAAGGACTGGCTGCTGTAACTAAAACCATCGCCTTAACAGATAAATCAATTGGTTTTGTAATTCTACCTAATTCTGAATTTTGATCTAAAATTAATTCAGGTAAATCAAGGGCTGCTTCATCTAAAAGTTCAACTATATAATTTACAGTCTCTTCCACCGTAGCTCTACTGACTTTCACTTCATTAATCCCACTGGAGATAGGAAGATTCTCTTTTATCAAAGGGATTGGTCCATACATTCTAAATAAATAAAAATGATAATATGCTTTAAGAAACGTCACTTCGGCAATCCATCTCTTGCGTTCTATCTCTTGGATATCAGGAACATTTCCAATGTTCTCTAAAAAGATATTACAATCTCTAATTCCTTTAAATAGTGCTTTTCCATTTAATTCACCGTCCCAATAATTCAAATAAGGATTTACAACATTTTGAAATCCCTGCGCAAGCTGGTCATTAGGTATATTATCGAAACCAAACAAAGAAATTGGAACCATGAGTTCATCTCCACCTAAAATTGAAGGATCCTGATCTAAATTTCCATGAGCAGGCATATATGAATAACAAGTGAATAAATATTTCTCTGCTTCATTTCTATTTGCGAAAGCGTTCTCAATTGTTGCAACGTTATCAGGCACAACATCTAAAAAGCTTTTATTGCATGCTGTTCCAGTTAAAATAAGACATAGTATGATACTGATTTTTGTAATTTTGATTAAGCGATTTTCCTGTTGAAGTGGCATTGATTCATGCACTCTGCTTTTACAAAAAATTGATTTTATATTTTTCATCTTTGATTTTTTAGAACTGTACATTTAAACCAACATTAAACACCTTTTGAACTGGGTAACCTAAACCATTTCCACCCATTTCCGGATCCCACAGCTTAAAACTGCTTATTGCAAAAAGGTTATTACCATTTACATACAATCGCATAGATTGGATCTTGATATTCTTCAATAAATCAGGAGAAAAATTATATCCCAGCTCTACAGTTTTCAGTCGCAGAAAAGAACCATTTCGCATCCACCAAGTGGAAGTTTGATTATTGTTTTCGTTAAACCCTTGGCTTAATCTAGGCCAGAAAGCATATAGATCACGATTTTCTTCAGACCAATGGCTATCTGCAACTTGTTTTAACAAACCATTTTGGTAAGCACCATTTAGATAAAAAGGAGAAATGTTATATGGGTTTATCCAAAATGATGTTTGCCCAGAACCCTGAAAGAACGTACTGATATCAAATCCGTTATATCCCATAGAAAAACCGAAACCATAGGTCAATTCTGGAGTAGTGGGCAAACCTATTGGAACGATATCCAAATTGGTTATTTTGCCATCTTTATTAACATCTTTGTATTTAATATCACCACCTCGAACTTCTCCAAAACTTTGGACAGGTGAATTTTTCACTTCTTCATCATCTACAAACAACCGTTCAGCTATTAGCCCATAGTTTTGACCTAAAGAGTTGCCAGCTCTGTATAAATAGCTTAATTCATCGGTGTAATTTGGTTCTTCATTCACCAAAAGCTTGCTGCTTGCGTAAGTGAACGTCCCTCTGGTTTGTATCCAAAATTTTCCAATACTCTTATTATAATCTAAAGACAGATCCACTCCTTTACCTTCTGCCTCTCCTACATTAGCTTGTATTGGCGCACTTAAACCCATTGTTGTTGGAATGTAACTTCTGGTCATTAGAATGCTTTTTCGGTGTTGGCGGTATACATCTATCGACATATTTAAATTCTTAAACATTCCTATATCTAAACCAAGATTGGCCGTTTGAGCTTCTTCCCATGTAATGCTGTTGTTTTCGTATCTAGAAACTGTCACTCCAGGGCGGGTGTAACCATTGTCTTTACCAAAAGTTGCCCCCTTACTTGCATCATTTAAACTTACATTTGAGAGGTAAAAAAATCTATCTTGTGGATTTCCGATTTGATCATTACCAACTAGACCATAAGTTCCTCTTAATTTCAGTTTATATATAGTTCTGGATAATGGTTTGAAAAAATTTTCATTTGCTATGTTCCATCCTAAGCCAATAGAAGGAAAAAATCCATACCGATGGTTTTGCGCAAATCTTTCCGAACCATTATATCCAAAATTCAGTTCTGCCAAGTATCTGTTATCATACGCATAAGTAAACCTACCTGATAAACCCTGGTTACGAAAAGGTAACGAGGATTGCAAGTCGCCAGCATTGGCATTCAAATAATTACGTAAAATGGTGATTAACATTCCTCCAACATTATGTTTTTCACCGTAAGTTTTATTGAAATTAACAGCTGCTTCCAAATAGGTTGTCGTATTTTGCTGTTTACTCCCCTCATTATAATTTAAATATTCGGTGGCTGTGTTTTCATTCAGCAAGTTTAAACTGTAACCTTGAGTCACACTTTTATTAATAGCAGCTCCATAGTAAAAAGGATTGAATTTTCTACTCAAATCAAAATAAGAATACCTTTGCGTATAAGCCATCACTCGGGCGGATAATCCAGGTGTTAAAAATTTCAAGTCCTGTTTAACTTCAAGTTGAGCGTTTAGCAAAGAAGTGTTGTATTGCTGAAATCCGGACACCATATTTGCATATGGATTGTTATATAAGACATCCCCATTACCAACCCTGGAACTACCAAACAAAGGATGCTTTGCATAACTAATGGCTGAGGCAGGGTAGCTGGCGGGAAACTGCACCGGATTGGACCAAATAGCTTGGTTAAAAATATCCGCACCACCTCCTGTTGGTCCATTGTAATCATCAAATCTGCCTGAAGTCCTGACGATACCTTCTGTAGTTGGTGTTAATCTAATATTTACATTTGACCTGATTTCGTAGCTTTTTAAATCTATGTTATTATCAAAATTGCTTTGAGGGTCATCTTTTAACACTCCGTTATCCTGATTAAAGGTTCCAGCAATATAAAACTGGGCAACCTTACCTCCTCCACTCATATTCATATTAAACCTTTGATTCATGGTGTTATCTTTAATCAAATAGTCTATCCAATTATTATTTGGGTAAAGTATAGGATCGTCTCCAGCCATGGTGTGTTCAATTTTAGATTGAGAATACGGCTCCACGCCTAAAGGATCTCTGGTTAAAACTGCTTCATTCGCTAAATTCATGTAAGTGATGTTATCAGCAAACTGAAAATTTCTGGTATTTGAGGAGATAGAGTTCTCAAACCTAGCATTGAAGCTTGTCTTCCCCTCACTACCAGATTTAGTAGTAACTAAAACCACCCCATTGGCTCCTCTTGCCCCATATAATGATGAAGCGGCGGCGTCCTTTAAGATTGAAAAACCTGCAATATCATCTGGCTGTAGTCTTGCTAGTGTAGTTGGAGTTGACTCCATACCGTCAATTAAAATCAACGGGTCCACTTTACCCGAGCCAAACGAAGTGATGCCTCGTATAAAAAATTGAGCATTATCTTGACCTGGTTCTCCACTTCGTTGGTAAGCCACCACACCAGATAATCTCCCAGCCAACATTGTAGTTAAGTTACTTGTTGGCCCCTTTAGTTCTTTAGGATTTATTGAGGTGATCGAACTCACCATACTCTCCTTTTTTTGCTCACCATAAGCCACAATCACAACTTCGTTTAAATCGTTTTTGCTTTCAGTTAATATGATGTTAAATGTTGTGTTTTCTCCAACTCTCTGTTCTAAACTGGAAAAACCAACACTGGAGAATAATAAAACGGCATCTCTGCCAGCAACTGTGAACTCAAACTTTCCGTCCACATCTGTCGTGGTAGCATTTTTTTTACCTTTTTCAGTGACACCTACACCGGGTAGGGTGCGACCTTCTTTATCTTTAACAGTCCCATTTACAGCTAACGTTTGAGCATAAGTGAAAGAAATGAAACTAAAAAAATAGAATACTAAAAACAAGTGCTTTAAATCTAAATAGCGAGTAGAGTTTCGATACATAATTTTTAATTGGTTAATAATAATTGGCTCACTACGTGTAGTGGCGTATACTTTGTACATACATAGTTACATATTAAAATTTAGAAATGCAAATTTTTAAAAAATATGCTGATATTTTTTATCGGGATTTATAATTTCATAAAGTAAAAGAGTAAATTATTCAGAAACTTGATATTGACTTTTAAGGGTTTTTAGCTCCCACCTATCAGATCTAAATGGTTCGGCAGGAAATCCTGACTTGTTGAATAAATTTGAATTTAAAGAATTATCTGCCCAAGCATAACGTATAGCGACGGGTTTAGTGACTTTTTCACTGTAAGCTATAATTTCATTATTAATTATTTGGGCCTCAGCCGGATAAAACACTTGATCTTCACCAGCCACTTCAAATCCATATATTATACTATCATTGGAAATAAGTTCGGGATTTTGATTTTTATATTTTACTGTTACTTTATTGTCTTCTACATTAAAATTTTTGAAAACCGGGCCTCGAAATTCATTATTAAATTTATAAGTTTTATTTAATGCAATTGCAGATAACCGCTTACCAACATCTTGTTTATTTTTAGGATGAATATCAATGGCATTTCCAATATCCGTGGTAACACTCATCCCTGTGTTCTTCAACTTTAATGCCTCCGTCTGAGATTCCCGTAGTTCGGCCCAGGTACTTCCAGAGTTACTATTGCCGTAGTTGGCATTAAAACTTGCCAGCTGCACAAAATAGAAGGGAAAATCACCTTCATCCCATGAATCTCGCCAGCTTTTAATTAACAATGTAAATGTTTTTCTGTACTCGTAAGAGCGTTCAGTATTAGATTCTCCCTGATACCAGATAACACCTTTAATAGCAAAAGGGATTAAGGGGTTTATCATTGCATTATACAATAGGGTTGGATAACTGTTTGGACCAATGGCTTGTAGAGTGCTAAAAATATCGGAAACTTTAAACTTCCATTTACCAGAAATATTTATTTGCTTTTTGTCTGAGCTCAAATACATCTGCATTTTATCTCCATTAACGCCACCCCCTCCACTAAAGTCGTTAACTTTGATGGCGACCACATTTTTCCCCTCATGTAATAATCTTGAAGAAAAGAGATACTTTCTATCTTTTGTGTAATCATTAGTGGAACCAACCAGTATTCCGTTTATATATGTACTATCTTGATCATCTATTTTAGATAAACTAAGCGTTATGCTATCTTCAAAATCTTCTTTACTTATTAAAATTTCTTTTCTAAACCAAACTGTTCCGTCAAAATCAGGAAGTTGCGAATCCCATACATTAGGAAGTTCCATTTCTGACCATGACTCATCGTTAAATTCTAAATATTTATATTGAGCTATCTTATCAGAGGCTTCTATCTTTTTTTTATACTGATTTAACTGCTCCAGTTTTTGCTTATTATTAATTTTATTTAAGCTGTCTAAATTAATTTTTGGCATTTCAGAAATCATCGATCTAAAATAATCATCACTTTGGAAGGCTTCTCTACTTATCCAGGTTTCTGCCATCGTACCACCCCACGATGGATTTATCAGCCCAATGGGAACATGTAATTTTTTATACAGTTCCAAAGCAAAAAAATAGCCCACAGCAGTGAAATCACCTACAGCTTGAGGACTTGCTATTTCCCAAGTCCCTCCCTTTAAATCATCTTTTAAAGTGGACGCCATATCATTAGCCACTTTGAAGTGCCTGATTTTCGGGTAATTGGCACTATCAATTTCTTGAGTGGCATTTTTCACTTCATGCACTCTAAATTCCATGTTTGATTGCCCTGAACACACCCAAACTTCTCCAATCAAGACATCTTCTAAGATTATTTTATTTTCACCTTTAACAATCAATTGAAAAGGACCGCCGGCATTTTCGTTATCCAATGATAATTTCCAATAACCTTGTTTATCTGCCGTGGTAATCTTTTTCTGATGATGGAATGAAACCTCGACTTTCTCATTAGGAGAAGACCACCCCCAGATTGGAACTTTTTGGTTTCTTTGTAAAACCATGTGATTTGAGAAAATAACAGGCAATCTCACTGATCCATATGTATTGCTAACACCTAATAAGGCAATGAATATTATCGCTAATTTCTTCATATTATTTTTGATTTTGATTTTCCCAGAAAGATTGAATTTCTTCAAAAGATTTCTCTTTGGTTTCGGGTAATAAAGAGTATACCACAAGAAAGGCTATACTGCAAAAGCCTGCGAACACCCAAAATGTACCCGCTGCTCCGAATTGAGCCAATATCATGGGTGTGAGCTGACCGACAATTGTATCTGCAACCCACATCACCATGATACTAATTGCCATTGCTCTCCCTCTTATAGCGGTTGGAAATATTTCAGAAACCACCACAAACTTTAAAGGGCCAATTGAAAATGCAAAACTTGCTAAAAAAACGACAACACATAGCAATAAAAGGATATTTGAGGTGAAACCAAAGTAGAATAAAACTCCAGTTACAAATAAGCTGATTGAAGCTCCTATCGTTCCGTAAATATATAATGGTCTCCGGCCTAACTTATCAACTTTCCAAATAGCAATAAACGTAAATAATAAGTTAGCTAAGCCAAAAACAACCTGGCCTAACAGAGAGTGGTTTAAGGAGATACCTACATTATTTAATATACTTGGCCCATAATAAATGATTGCGTTGATGCCACTAAGTTGAGAGAATAGCGGCAGCAAAATGCCTAAATACAACGCTTTTCGAAGTTTTTTGGAAAAAATCTCCTCATATGCACTTCTAACACTTTTTTTATTGAGTTCTGTAGGATTTGATTTTGCAACTTGGGAAATATCACTCTTTTCAGCTTTCCACTTAGGGCTTTCGGGAATAAAAAATAACCCAAAGAGAAATAATAAAGCAGGAATAGCTTCTAAGCCAAACATACCTCGCCAAACCTCATCAATGAAAATAAACTTTAATAAGCTGGATTTTGACGATACATTATCAGCGATTAAAGAAAAGTTTAATAATGCAGCATTGCAAATATAGGCCAATACAATCCCAACTGTAATTGCTAATTGATAGTAGGTGACAAGCCTTCCTCTAATGTTACTTGGTGCAATCTCTGAAAGATAGAGTGGAACTACAATCGAG
Source organism: Pelobium sp. (assembly GCA_965218985.1). Classification (GTDB taxonomy): domain Bacteria; phylum Bacteroidota; class Bacteroidia; order Sphingobacteriales; family Sphingobacteriaceae; genus Pseudopedobacter. The sequence goes on along the minus strand of CBDCMP010000007.1, from coordinate 1,522,664 downwards.
GCTACTCCCACTCCAATTCCTCCAATCATCCTAAATATGATCAAATTACTAAACACATGTGTAGTGGCACAACCTATTGCAGAGACTAAAAAAAACACGGAGGATAGTAAAAGTAAAAGCTTCCGACCAGCCCTATCACTCAGCTCTCCTGAAAATGACACTCCGAATATACAACCAATTAAGGCTGACGAGACAAACCATCCCTGCATACTGGCTGACAATTGAAATTGCTTTTCTACAAATGGCAAAACACCAGATATGACGGCCATGTCAAAGCCAAAAAGTAAGCCTCCACAAGAGGCTACTAAAGTAATTAAGCTTAAATTTTTACTGTTTAAAATACCATTTTGCATTGTTGAGATATGAAATCGATTATTTTAAAAATGCTTTAATCACTTTGACACTTTCGCTGCTCTTATTAATTAATTTATAAGATTTCACTGCTGCTGATATTACAAAGGTTTCGGCGTATTGGTACAAAAATATATCTCCTGAATTGGTTTCAATTTCTATCGCAGAACCTTCCACTAGCATCATAACATGGCATCTATTGTCATTTTTCACAACGATTTCATCGTTAAATTCTAGCCGATGTACATCATAAAAATGTTCTTTATGAGTAGGTAAATGGATAATCTCCCAATCTGACGATTTTGCGATTGATATAGGTTTTGAGATAAGTTCTTCTTCTACTTTCTCACCTTTTCTATCAAAATTCAAGTTATTAAAAGCGTGTTCTATATTTATAGGGCGTGGTTTGCCGTTTAAATCCAGCCGCACCCAATCATACATTTTAAATGTGAAGATATAAGGGGTTGCACTTATCTCTAGTACTAAATTATTTGCTCCCGCACTATGCACTGTCCCGTTCGGGATTAAGAAAAAATCATGCTTTTTTGACTCAAACACCTTGACATATTTTTCTATATCCATAGCCTCATTATTTTCCTGACTTTCTAATAAAGCTTCTTTAAATTCAACAGGGTTGATATCATCCTGAAATCCTAAATATACAGATGACTTGTCTCCACTATCCAATATATAATATGTCTCATCTTGAGTGATGGTTTCTCCAAAATTATCTTTAATATATCCTAAACTAGGATGGCACTGTATGGAAAGATTCCCCCCTTGAAAAGTATCTAAAAAATCAAACCGAATTGGAAAATCAGTGCCATACAATTTTGCATGTTTACCCAGTAAGTTCACCTCTCCGGCAATCATTATACTATCAAATGCAGTCTCTAATAAATTACCGTTATTCTCAAATATGACTCCATTTTCCGGAGTTATCAATTCAAAAGACCAAGCATAATTAATCTCATTCGGATTTAAACCTTTCAACTTCTCCTTCATCCATTGACCACCCCAAGCTCCTTTTTCAAACCAAGGCCGGGCTCTAAAAACTGAGCGACTTAGTTTTTCTAATCCTCTTTTCCAATCTTCGGCTTTCATCCAAGAGAGAGTATCCACCCATTGCGTATCTGCAACGATAGATATTCTATTAAAAATTGCTCTTTTATGATTGTTTAATACTTCCCAATCTACAAAAAAGAAACGTTTATACATTTCAAAAGACGATTCAGGAGCACCAATACCTAAATTCGAAATAGATTTGGCTCTCATACGATATTGGATTTCGTTTTTAGGAACATCCAAATATACTATAGGGGCTTCTAAAGATATTAAAGCTGCACCCACACCATAAATTATATTAATGCTATAAGAGTCATCAAATTCAAATCCTTTGAAATCTTCTATTCTGAAGAAATCTTCTAATTTCAACGAAGTTTTCTTACCCCAAACAGAATCCTTTTCTTTTAAGGAAGATGATGTAAGCATTCTTATTTCACATTCATCCTTAATAAAATCAGAGGTGGAGATAAAATTCACTTTTAAGCCTAATTGCGTTGTTCTGTTTGAAATATTGATTTGAATTTCCTCCCAAAAAACACCTGAAAATCCGTCGACTATTATGAGACCATATCCCAGCATCCAATCAACTAATTTATCATATCCCACAAAAATTTCACCTTGATCAATTGATTGATATGGAAATACTGTGTACTGACTATGTCCCTCTTCTTTATGTTTAGCCCTAACTGGTAGTGGGTTCTGAATAGATGCTCTTTTTTCTTTGAAAGACTGACTTGGATTTACAATTTCAGGGTTATTTAGCTTTATCATAAATAGCAATATTAACAGAATATACTTGTATATACATTATAATAGATTTAATATGCATTTGGAAGTATATTTTAAATAGTAGGTTTAATAAAAATCTATATGTACAAACATATGTATTTAGTTTTATAGTTAAAAAAAAATCTTATTATTGTATTATCAAACCACCAAAAAAATCAATGAAACTAACAATTGATCATAAAAGCCACATTCCACTACATATACAGGCAGAAGAATTAGTTAGAAATTTGGTTAAGGATGAGAAATATAAGGATGGCAAGCTTTTACCGAACGAAATAGACCTTGCTAGACAGTTGGCTATTTCTAGAACGACTTTACGACAGGCTTTAAACAAGTTGGTTTATGAAGGCTTGTTAATCAGAAAAAAAGGTGTTGGAACCAAAGTTGCAAATATGCCCATAAGTTCAAAATCGAATAATTGGCTTAGTTTTTCTCAAGAAATGAAAGCCAGGGGAATAATTATTAAGAATTTTGAATTACACCTAAGCTGGGTTTTTCCTGAAGAAAAAATCGCTAATTTTTTTGATATTAAAAAAGATCAAAAAATATTAAAATTAGAAAGATTAAGAGGTCAGCCAGAAGGTCCATTTGTATATTTTGTGTCTTATTTCCATCCCCGAGTTGGTTTGACTGGAGAAGAGGATTTCAAAAGACCTCTTTATGATATTTTAGAGACGGATCACAATGTAATAGCTCATTTATCAAAAGAAGAAATCAGTGCTAAACCGGCTGATAAATTTATTTCAAGCAGGCTTGAAACAGATTTGGGAAGCCCTATCCTGTTTAGAAAACGCTTTGTATACGATCAAGCTGAAAGACCTATAGAATACAATCTTGGATATTATAAAGCCGATAGTTTTGTTTATTCTGTAGAAAGCCGAAGATCATAATTATTAGTGAAATAAGTACTTTAAAGTGCTACTCTAACTTGAAATATTTTTGTTAAAAAGGAAATGATCTTTTTCTAAATATGAAACATCCCCACTTCAAACTTCGAAATCCATTCAACTTTTCACCTTACCGTTTCGAGTTAGTTTAAATAACCACAACCTTCATCTCATCCTGTATTCAATTTTGAAGCTTTCACCTCAGCCTATTGCTTTAATTAGGGAGTGTTTCCATACTTTGTTTTTCATGATCACGTTTTTAAAAATCGATTGCTATGATTTTAAGCAACTAATCCCCAATGTAGTTCCCATAATGTAGTTGCATTTTTTAGGCTTGGAAATTGTAAAGGTTGAACCATGAATACAATAAAAGAAAAGTTGCAAAATGCATCCGAAGGTTTATGGATGATGAGTGAATCTGATTATGAATTCACTTATTTCAAAGCTGATGGGAATTCTATTAATGAGGAACTTGTATTGGAGCTAGCCGAAAAACCACCAGGAACTTCAGTGGAGAAAACGGATGTGGATTATTTATTCAGAAACATGGTAAAGCAGGATTTTGGATTTGTCAAACTCGCCGAAGTTTTAAAAAGTGAGCTGAATGATTTAGAAGTTTACAGAGTAGGCGAGGTACAAGTTCAGGTTTTCATCATTGGAAAAGCTGAAGGGAGGATACTGGGATTAAAAACTCTTTTAATAGAGACATAAAAAAAGCGATGAAATTTCTAAGTCCCATCGCTTTAAATCAATCAAGTAATTTTGCTTAAATATACCTGTTGATCAGATTCTCCAGATACTCCTGCTTGCCGCTGATCACTTTTGGTTCTCCTTTTTGAATGGCGTAATCGCGTAAATCTTCCAAACTCAAATTGCCTTTTTCAAATTCAGCACCCTTTCCACTATCAAAAGAAGCATATCTTTCAGTTCTGATTTTTTTGTATTCGGATTTCTGTAAAATATTATCAGCGATGACTAGAGCTCTCGCAAACAAATCCATTCCACCAATATGCGCATGAAATAAATCCGCAGGGTCAGTGGAGTTTCTCCTGATTTTAGCATCAAAATTAATTCCGCCATCACTGATTCCTCCTGATTCTAAAATAATCAGCATAGATTCCACCAATTCATTCAAATTGTTCGGAAACTGGTCAGTGTCCCAACCATTTTGGTAATCACCACGATTCGCATCCATAGAACCTAACATACCTGCGTCAGCTGCAACCTGCAACTCATGCGTGAAAGTGTGGCCCGCTAAAGTGGCGTGGTTCACTTCCAAGTTCAACTTGAAATCTTCTGATAAATCATACTTGTGCAAAAATCCCAAAACTGTGGCAGCATCATAATCATACTGATGTTTGGTGGGCTCACAAGGTTTTGGTTCAATAAAGAAAGTGCCCTTGAAACCATTTTTTCTGGCATAATCTTTTGCAGTATGTAAAAACTTAGCCAGATGCTCCTGTTCCCGCTTCATATTGGTGTTTAACAAGCTCATATAACCTTCACGGCCACCCCAGAAAACGTAATTCTCTCCATCTAAGGCAATGGTGGCATCTAAAGCTGCTTTTACCTGTGCGGCGCCATGTGACAGCACGTGAAAATCTGGGTTGGTGGATGCGCCATTCATGTATCTTTTATGAGAGAATAAATTCGCCGTTCCCCACAATAGTTTTATGCCGGTCTCTTTCTGTTTCTCTTTGGCATAGTCCACCAAAGTTTGCAAGCGTTTATCATTCTCTTTAATGTCATCTCCATAATCCACCACGTCCACATCGTGAAAACAATAATAAGGAAGACTCATTTTAGACAAAAACTCAAAAGCCGCATCCATTTTATCTTTCGCTCTTTCAGCCACATCAGCTTTGGCATCCCAGGGAAAAACATGTGTTGGTCCGCCAAAAGGATCAGAGCCGTTCCCCACAAAGGAATGCCAGTAAGCACCCGCAAAGCGCAAATGGTCCTTCATTGTTTTCCCGGCTATCACCCGCTCTGCGTCATACCATCTGAATGCTAAAGGATGGTCACTTTCCGGTCCTTCATATTTAACCTGTCCAATTTCTTTAAAATATTCTTTCTCTGCTGTGAGTGTTGCCATTGTAGTTAGTTTTAATTTCTTTATTCTAATAAATTTATTTGGGCGTTTTAATCCCGATCTTTCATCGGGGCTTAACGCAACCCAAGCCTTCTCAAATGAAGTCAGGTTTTAAAGATTCCAATTGTTTTTCTAAAAGATGATTCCAATTCTGGTAATACTCCTCCATATTTGTGCCATCAGGTTCAACCACTTTTAATGGTTTTTTATTTACAAAAGCTTCTCCTGCCGATTGGTATAAACCAATTCCGATACCTGCACCAATGGCAGCACCATAACTGCCATCGTTATCATATAATTCCACAGGCACATCAGTGGTATTCACGAAAGTTTGCGTGAAAACATCGCTTAAAAAAAGATTCGCCCTCCCTGCTTTGATGATGGAGGGTTGTAAACCGTTTTGCTTCAAAATATCAAATCCGTACCTGAAGGCGAAGGCCACTCCTTCCTGCACCGCCCTAAAGATATGAGCCTTCGTATGCAGGTTTAAATCAATATGCTGAAAGTGTACCCCCACCATTTTGTTGTTCAGCATTCTTTCTGCCCCATTACCGAAAGGCAGCACACATAAACCATCACAGCCAGGTTTAATTTTGGCTGCAGCTGCATTCATGGTTTGGTAATCCATTTCTGCACCAAACATGCTTTTTGTCCAACGATTCATGCTTCCAGTTCCGTTGATGCAAAGCAAAACTCCTAATCTTTGTTGCGCAGCACGGTGGTTCACATGGGCAAAAGTGTTCACTCTTGATTGTTCATCAAATAAAAGCTCATCTGTAACGGCGTAAATCACGCCCGATGTGCCAGCAGTTGCAGCAACTTCGCCGGGTTGGGTCACATTTAAAGAAAGTGCATTATTGGGTTGGTCGCCAGCTTTATAAGCCACTGGAATCCCAGCCTTCAGGCCAAGCGTTTCTGCAATGGCCTTTGTCAAATGTCCATGTTCTGAGAAAACAGGTTTAATCTCCGGGATGAATTGATCATCAAAACCGAAATAGTTCATCACCTCTGTGGAAATGGTGTTTTCTTTAAAATCCCACAAGACACCTTCTGATAATGCAGCATTGCTGGTAGTGGATTCGCCTGTTAATTTTAAAGCGATGAAATCACCTGGCAGCATGATTTTTGAGATTTTGGAATAAACTTCAGGTTCATTTTGCTTTACCCAAGCCAGTTTAGAGGCAGTGAAATTCCCTGGAGAATTCAATAAATGAGTTAAACAGAAGCCTTTGCCCAGATCAGCGAAAGCCTGGTCCCCAATCTCCACTGCCCGGCTATCGCACCAAATGATGCTATTCCTCAAATTCTCGCCATTTTCATCCACCATAACCAAACCATGCATTTGGTAGGCAATGCCAATTGCAGCTATATCTTTTGGATAATATTTGTTTTTTTGATTGCACAGGACGATTGCTTTCTGGACATGCTCCCACCACATGTCCGGAGATTGCTCGGCCCAGCCGTATTTAGGCGCAAGAATCTCCGATTCCTTTTCAGGATAGCCTGCACTTGCAATATGATCTCCTGTTGCAGCATCCACTACCGAAACCTTTATAGAAGATGTGCCAACATCAATACCTAATAGCAACATTTAATAAGGATGAACAGATTCAGTTTTATAATTTTCACAAAAATAAGTAAATATTTAAATCTTGCAATCGATTGCTTGAAAATTATTTTATAATATTGCAGGCGATATGAAAAGTCCAAAGCGGACCACTATTTATGATATTGCCAAAAAGCTGAATCTTAACGCTTCTTCGGTTTCAAGGGCTTTAAGCAACAACAGCAATGTGAGCGAAGCCACCAGAAAATTGATTTTGGAAACAGCCAAAGAGCTTAATTATAAGCAGAATAGTTTGGCTTCCAATCTGCGTAAAGGAGAGAACCAGACCATTGGGGTGGTGGTTCCACGTATCAATCAGAATTTCTTTTCTAACGTAATCGCCGGTTTGGAGGAGGTGACTTATCAAAAGGGATATAACCTCATCATCTGCCAATCCAACGAATCTTATGAGCGTGAGGTAAAATGTGTGAATACACTCATAAATCAGCATGTGAGCTGTATCATCATCTCCATCAGTGCGGATTTTGAACAGTCTGAACATCTGAAAAGTATAAAGGAACACAACATTCAACTGATTCAATTTGACCGCGTTGCAGATGATTTAGACACCTTTAAGGTTTTGAATGATACAGAACAAGCTTCTATGGAGGCTGTTTCTCATATGATTGAGCAGGGCTACAAAAGAATTGCCTTGCTGGAAGGGCCTCAAAATCTCAACATTTTCAGACAAAGAAAGGCTGGCTACTTAGCCGCGTTAAAAAAACATGATATCCCGGTAGTTCAAGAACTCATCAGGGAAAATGCATGGACAAGAGAATTAGGTGCCGAGGCCACCAAAAAATTGTTGAGCTTACCCGAACCTCCGGATGCAATATTCGCCTCTACATCAGATTTTGCAGCTTTGGGAGTGTTAGATGTGGCACAAAATAAGGGAATTAAGGTTCCAGAGGAGTTAGGAATCTGCGGCTATTCTAATGAATCATTTACCGAAATTACTAATCCACCTATCACTTCCATTGACCAGTTCAGTGTAAGCATGGGGAAAACCATAGCCAATCTTTACTTCCAAGAGGTAAAACCAGAACATAGAGATGGGAAACCAAAAATCGTGAGTATTAAACCTAAACTCATTGTCAGAGGTTCAACTTTAAGAAGAGATAAAAATAAATAATATTCTCTTGAGCAAAGTACAGCGTGGAATAGCTAAGAAATTCTTAAATAACACGCTCAACGACGTTGAATGGCAGGTATGAAAAAGGTTACATTTTTTTATGAAAAAATTGCTTTTTTTAGTTTTCCACAACGATAAATCGCTGAAAATGAACCTTAATTTTAAATAAATTTAACATGGAGCAAATTTAAAAAAACAACTGTGGAAAACTCCAATTCCAAAAAATGGTTAAGGAATATAAATTTGATGAAAAACCCCTGAACTTTTTTTAGTTCATGAGGTTCAGTTTTAATTCAATCATAAAATAAATTCAGTAATGGGAAAATCTTCTACAAACAACGCGGTTAAAGGAGCCGCTAAAGGGCTGCAGTTTCAACGCTATTTCTCTAAAGATGAAAAAAGCGTGTACGACCTTTTCACTTATGATAAAAGATCATCCGTGATCAGAAATCCGTCGGGAGATGCGGTTTTTGAAATGAACGATGTAGAAGTGCCAAATTCTTGGTCACAGGTGGCCACTGATATATTAGCTCAAAAATATTTCAGAAAAGCCGGTGTTCCTAAACCAGATGGAACCACGGGCTCTGAAACCAGTATTAAACAGGTGGCACACCGTATGGCAGATTGCTGGAAAAGCTGGGGAGAACGTTACGGCTATTTCGCATCTCCAAAAGATGCCCAAATATTTTATGATGAACTGGTTTATACCATTGTGGGCCAGCTTGCAGCACCAAACTCTCCGCAATGGTTCAACACTGGGTTACATTCTTCTTATGGAATCACCGGAAAGCCGCAAGGGCATTATTTTGTTGATCCAGTAACTGAAAAGTTAGAGAAATCAACCTCAGCATACGAGCGCCCGCAGCCGCATGCCTGTTTTATTCTTTCTGTGGAGGATGATTTGGTGAACGATGGCGGAATCATGGACCTCTGGGTTCGTGAAGCCCGGATCTTCAAATACGGTTCTGGTGTGGGAACCAACTTTTCAAAGATCCGCGGAGAAAGCGAGAAATTATCAGGCGGAGGTTATTCCTCAGGCTTGATGTCTTTCCTTAAAATAGGAGACCGGGCAGCAGGAGCCATCAAATCTGGTGGAACCACCAGAAGAGCGGCCAAAATGGTTTGCTTGGATTTGGATCATCCGGAAATCGAAAGCTTTGTGAACTGGAAAGTGGAGGAGGAGAAGAAAGTGGCAGCTTTGATCGCTGCAGGTTATGCTTCAGATTATGAAGGTGAAGCTTACCGCACGGTTTCCGGACAGAACTCTAATAACTCCGTTCGTATTCCAAATGATTTCTTCAGAGCATTGGAAACCAATACCGGTTGGGATTTGACCGCCCGTTCTGATGGCAGAAGAATGAAAACCATTGATGCCAATAAATTGTGGGATGATATCGCTTTCGCTGCTTGGGCTTGCGCCGATCCTGGTGTTCAGTTTGACACTACCATCAACGAATGGCATACTTGTCCGGCTGGGGGAAGAATCAATGCTTCCAATCCATGTTCAGAATACATGTTTCTGGACAATACTGCCTGTAACTTGGCTTCCATCAATTTACGTCATTTCTTCGATTTGGAGACTTTGATTTTTGATGTAAGAGGTTTTGAGCATACTTGTCGTTTATGGACAACGGTTTTGGAGATTTCTGTTTTAATGGCTCAATTCCCATCCAAAGAAGTGGCTCAATTGTCATACGATTACAGGACTTTAGGCTTGGGGTACGCTAATTTAGGCTCTATGTTAATGGTGGCTGGTATTCCTTATGACAGTGAAAAGGCCCGAGCCATTGGTGGTGCCATCACAGCCATCATGACCGGAACTTCGTATGCTACCTCTGCCGAGATTGCCAGAGAATTGGGAACTTTCAGCAGATATGAGGACAATAAAGAAAGCATGTTGAAAGTGATGCGTAACCATCGTTACGCTGCTTACAACGCGACAGGGAATTATGAAGGATTAGAGATTGCGCCTCCGGGAATCGACCAAAAAACCTGTCCTGATTATTTATTGTCTGCAGCTTGCAATGCCTGGGATAAAGCAGTGGAGATGGGTGAGAAGTATGGTTACCGCAATGCACAAACCACTGTTATTGCTCCAACTGGAACCATTGGCTTGGTGATGGATTGCGATACCACTGGTATCGAACCTGATTTCGCTTTGGTGAAATTCAAAAAATTATCTGGTGGCGGTTATTTCAAAATCATCAATCAAGCAGTTCCTGCAGCATTGAGAAATTTGAAATACAATGAAAACGAAATTGAAACCATTGTAAATTATGCCAAAGGCTCAGCCACTATTAAGGGGGCACCACACATCAACCCGGACAGCTTAAGAACTAAAGGTTTTACCGAAACTGATTTGGAGAAATTGGATAAAGCCATCGTTTCTGCATTCGAGATCGGATTCGCATTCAACGTTTGGACTTTAGGCGAAGATTGTTTACAAAGATTAGGCTTTAAAGCCGATCAATACAATGCACAAGATTTTAATGTATTGAGAGCATTAGGATTCAGTCGTCAGCAAATTGCGGAAGCGAATGAATTCATATGTGGAACCATGACTATTGAAGGTGCTCCTTTCCTGAAAGAACAACACTATCCAATTTTCGATTGCGCCAACAAAAACGGAGCTAAAGGAGTAAGATATATTCATGCGCATGGACACATCAAAATGATGGCTGCAGCACAACCATTCTTATCAGGAGCGATTTCTAAAACCATCAACTTGCCAAACGAAGCTAAGGTGGAGGAGATCAAAGAGAGTTACGAATTATCATGGAGCCTGGGCTTAAAAGCCAATGCACTTTACCGCGATGGGTGTAAATTATCTCAACCATTATCCACTAAATCAGACACCAAAGAAGAAAAATTGGATTCTGTTGAGGAGGTTTTAGGAAAAGCAGCCGAATTAAAATTAAGCGATTTAACACCTGAACAAGTTTTGGAAGCTGCGAATGCCATTCTGCAACGTTCAGAAGATACGAGTTTTATGCGTGAGCTTTCACGTGTGGTGCAAAAGAAAGTGATGCCTGCAAAACGCAGAGGTTTCACTCAGAAAGCCAGCATAGACGGACAAACCGTATTCGTTCGTACGGGTGAATATGAAGATGGGACACTTGGAGAGATCTTTGTGGACATGCACAAAGAAGGTGCTACTTTCCGTTCATTAATGAACTGCTTCGCCATTGCAGTTTCCGTGGGCTTACAGTATGGAGTGCCTTTGGAAGAGTATGTAGAGAAATTCACGTTCACCCGGTTCGAACCCGCGGGAATGGTGGTTGGCCATGCCAATATCAAATCAGCCACATCCATCATTGATTACATTTTCAGGATGTTGGGTTATGATTATTTAGATCGTTCTGATTTGGTGCATGTGATCACCGAGCAGAAAGTGGTAACCGGAAACCCTCAGATGAAAGACACCGATGTGAACCCCGATCAAACAAACATTTACAAACCAGTGGCAGAAAAACAAACAGCTGCCAGCGCAGTAAAAAGTCAATCTTTTGACCTGTCAATGGGCGCACAGTCAGACGCTCCGGCATGCAGCAGCTGCGGACATACCACCATCCGTTCCGGCACTTGCTACAAGTGTTTGAATTGCGGAACAAGTATGGGATGTTCTTAGCTTGGATTGGAGATAAGATGAAGATAAAGCCCCGCATCTTTACCAGATGCAGGGCTTTGTGTTTTACTCAGAATGGCAATATTATCCCTTAAATTATCCCCCTATTTTCAAAAACTGATGCCAAAGGATAAGAAAACTCTTTTGAAAGTATAATCATTCATACTTATAAACGAAGATGGGCCAAAAATAAAATCATCATGGTTAAAGACTGTAACAGCAGCCTTTTGATATTTATAACCCACGGTAAGATTAAAAGCTGCTTTTTTATGTCCTTTTATCCTAACACCCATTGAAGGATGGATTAAAAAACCTCCTTTGGATGTGACATCAGTTTTCTGATGTAGCAAACTGAATCCATAACCTGAGCTTAGATTAAAGGATGGTTGTATATTTTTGAATTGGAAAGGATGAAATTTTAAACCTGCCTGAACAGGTAATAATGTAATTGGCGAATACGTATCCACACCAAGCACTGTTCCAACATCCATTTTCCATTTGTCAACTTCTATTCCGTTAAAAGTTTGAGCGGTGAAAGATGCAGATCCTCCACTACTTAAAAGCACACCCACATCGGTTTGATGAGTATAGGGGAAATTCTGTGCTTTTACTTCAACCCCAAAAAAGAGTAATAAAAAAAATATGCACCTTCTCATTGATCTAAAGAAGTGGTGCCAAAGAAATATGGCTTAATGATCTTAGTGCCGCCGGGTCAGAATAATCAAACTGATAAATTCCATCTGCACCCGTCACAATCAGAGACTTTGGCCCGGCAATTACGTCTACGGCATTAAAACCTTTTAAAAATGAAAGTTGATTTTGTCCGATTTTTAAAACATCAGAACTATCAAAAGCCTTTAATCCATTTTGCCCTTCACAAATAAATAATTTACTCGCGTTTATTGCTAAACCATGGGGATTCAGCATCGAAAAGGAGGAAACCAATTGAGGACTTGCAGGGTCGTGTATATTTAGAACTTCTAACAGATTAACTCCTTGTTGACAGGTATTTGCAGACCGGAGCGTAACGTATGCGTAATTTCCCTCCACCACTACAGGGTCACAGCTTGTAAAGTGCTGATAGGTGGAAAGCTTTACCGGTGCTGAAGGATCAGATGCGTTATAAATGTGCATCCCTGTAGTAGAACCGATAAATAACTTGTTCTGATAGGGAAAAATAGTTTCTATGCCAAAACCAATGTTAACTGTTTTTGAATAGACTGGATCTTGGGCAGCAGACACATCAAAGACTTTCAGGCTATGATTATCAATCGTAAAAAGATGGTCATTCATTAGAGTGAATTTTGCAGTAGAGCCTCCTATGCCATAGCTTTGGCCACCACCAGATGCCATGGCATATCCGTTTGTGGAGTCATAATAGGGTTGGGGCATTTCGCTTTTTTGATAAGTGATCACTGTATCTTTATAGCCTAAAATCAGGCCTTTGTTTTTATCGACATACAGGTTGTCAAAAACATCCTCTACTCTTTTAACAGCTTTAATTTGAGCAGGATTAGAAATATCAAAAGCCAGAAGATCTATGTAATTATCGGCATAAAGAATGTGATTGTTAACTGCCATATCTGCATTGCCGGGAATATTTATGAAATTGATAAAACGGGGAGATGCCGGATCACTGTTATCAACCACATGGATACCTTTATTTAGTTCATTAATGAACAAGTAGTCTCCGTATAGGTAAATTTTACCGGGTATCTTTAATTTTTGAGGTGCCTGCACATCAACAACCATTGCTCTCAGTTTAGTAACCGGTAAATAATAGGGAACCTGGGTGTGGTAAGTGAAGGTTTTTACTACCTCGTCTTTACACGCACTAAAAAATAAGATTGATAAGAAGCTTACAAAGCTTAATGTAGCATAAAAATTTTTCATGATGTATATTTTAGGTTTAGACCATTACGGTAGATTTTTTTCAAACGATACATTTATTCTCCATCTTTAGATGAGGTAAAACTTTACCAACCTAAGTCTGCAAAATCAATAGGAAGCCCACAGGAGTTATATGGTATGATTTTAGTTATCTGATGAGTCATCATCAAAAAACTTCTGCATGAATCTCACTAACATAGCCATCGTTTCTATTGTTATCAGTTTTATTTGTTCCACAGTTGTCATTATTGATATTATAAATGGCCACCAACAAAAAATGTGGATCATGAACATTGTATGGCCTGTAACTTTGCTTTACTCTGGTCCGATAGGGCTGTGGGCATATTTTAAGATCGGGAGAAAAGACACCAAAAAAGAAATGCAAAAAAAACAGGATCATTCTGAACCCGGTGAGAGAAACCAGCAGGAAAATAAAAAGGTGACCTGGAAACAGGTGGTGAAAGGAACCCTGCATTGCGGCAGCGGCTGTACACTCGGGGATATTACTGCGGAAACCCTTCTTCTGTTTATTCCTTTTGTGGTATTTGGAAGCAAATTGTATGGTGCCTGGATAATTGATTATGTTTTTGCGTTCTTATTAGGTATTATTTTTCAGTATTATTCTATCAAACCTATGAAAAACTTGTCTTCTTCAGAAGCGCTAAAAGCAGCATTAAAGGCAGATCACTTTCTTTAACTGCTTGGCAGGTAGGAATGTACGGCTGGATGGCGATTTCAACCCTTTTAATCTTTAATCATCTGTTGGAAGCCTCTGCACCTATATTTTGGTTCATGATGCAAATCGCTATGCTGCTCGGATTTCTTACGGCATCCCCTGTAAACTGGTGGCTGATAAAAAAGGGTATCAAAGAGGCGATGTAGCAGGTTTGTTTCCCCTAATGAAAGCGCTGGACAGAGGAAAATTTAGCTATAATTGCGGATCCAAATATTAAAATCCTTAGACCTGGTTTTAATTATCCGTAAATGAGCGTTAAATCATTAGTCACAGATTTATAAAAGAAATTTAATGACACCTGTTTCAATCGATCCCTCTACATCAGCTTCAAATTAAACTTTTAATTCTCCAACATAGCTGATAGGCTGTACTCACTAAAATCACATCATTTCCGGTATGTTCATCCCATTAAAAACTTGGTCCGGTTTTAGAAGTATGACCCGATGGTTTTGAGCCTCAGTGAATAAAACTCAAACTCGTAAAAAGAATAGAAAAAAGGTTTTTCATTCGTATATAATTTTATTTAATGGCGATGAAGCGATCATGAGCATATTCATTCGTGTTTGCGAGCAGCATGCTCATGATGGTTTCATCAATAAGTTTTAATCGATTCATCCACAAAAAATTAATCGATCACCCATTCAAAATGACCAGGTTAGAGCAAAAACTCAAGAAGATAGGAAGTGACTCCAAAATCACTGCAAAAGCAGCCGGTTTACGTTACATAGAGGATAGAACAAAAGGTTACTATCGGAAAAAATATGGGGAAGGATTTAAATACGAAGATGATCAGGGCACACCCGTGACTGACGAGGAGCTGCTGGAGCGATTTAAGAAATTAGTCATTCCACCAGCTTATACAGATGTTTGGATAGCTCCTTTTGAGAATAATCACTTGCAATTCACAGGATATGATGCAAAAGGGAGAAAACAATATCGTTACCACACTGCATGGAACAGTATAAGAAACCAGGCTAAATTTTACAGGTTGCGACGTTTTGCAGATACGCTGCCAACTATCCGGAAACGAGTGGAGAAAGACCTGAACCGTAAGGGGCTTCCATTCGAAAAAGTATTGGCTTTAGTGGTGAAATTGATAGAGATCACACACATCAGGATAGGGAATGAATCGTATAGTAAGCTATATGGTTCATTTGGATTGACCACTTTAAAGGATCGGCATGTGAAACTAAAAGGCCCTGATGTGAAATTTGCATTTAAAGGGAAAAAGGGTGTTTATCATGAGATTGAGCTGCACAGTAAAAAACTGGCTAACATGGTCAAAAAATGCAGGGATATTCCTGGCAAAGAGCTTTTTCAATTTTATGATGAAGAAGGAAAGCATCAAAGTATAGATTCAGGAGATGTGAATCATTATTTAAAGGAGATCACTGGAGAGGATTTCACAGCTAAAGATTTTAGGACATGGGCGGGTAGTGTACATGCACTGTGTGCATTTAAAGAGTTGGGTGAATATGAGAAGCAGGCAGACGGAAAGAAGAATATAGTGAAAGTGATTGATGATGTGGCAAAAAAGCTAGGTAACACTCGTTCTGTTTGTAAGAAATATTATGTGCACCCTTCGGTGATCTCCTCTTATGAAAAGGGTAAACTTCATAAATATAAATTGAAGAGCACCACGAATACCAACTTAAGTACAGAAGAGAAACTACTGGTAAAGTTGCTGGAGGAAGAGACCTTAGCCAAAGAAGTGGTTTAAAATAATTTATCACGCTAAGTTTCATTGATGTAAATATTTGTTTGAAGAGCTTATCATCTGATTTTTGACTTGGAAATCGCTTTAATAAGAAGTAAGGATAAATTATTTGTTTTAAGTTTGATCTTTAAATTTATAAGGTTAGCTTTGCACTCCAAAATTTTCAGATTATTTTGGCGTTTAAGATATATTAAAATAAGTTTTTCATAAATAAGTTTAGGTTTAGGTTGATAGAGCGGTCTCATTTCTGCAAAGAAATTGAGGCCATTCGCTTTTTATAGGCCGTGGAATTTAAATAAATTGAAAATCTGAAAATTTATTCTGCATTTTTCTTCGCTTTCACAGAATCTCTTCTTACTTTAGGATTTTTTCTACTGTCACGCTCTATCTAAATTCCCTAAATTTTTCCACCAAAATGTTAAGAGTTGCAACAGATAAACCCTGTAAGCTGGTTTATTCATTGGCGAAGCATGAATACCTGGGCTATTTAATTGAACCTCACATTGTTCAGTTAAATCCTGATGGTGATTTTTCGCTCACTTATCAACGGCTTTTCAGCAGTACCGCAAAGGAATTCTCTAGCTGGTTGGATGCGACAGATATAAAACTGATAAAACTCTTAGAGGAGGTGGAACAGGACAGCATCATCAAGAAGCATCATAAAAAACCAATCAGAGCTGCCGAATTCTTTAGTAAAAACTGGAACGAGCGATTTTATGATAATGTCAGGCCTAAAATTGAACGGAAATTGAATGATGCGCTTCAATCTCTTCATCATAAACCACTGTATATGATGAGTAAGGAGGGATGGCCAGTGGAAAGACAAATCCATTTTACAGAGGAGCCAGCCACCGTACTATTTCATTTCAGGAGAAGTGAAACAGAGACCAGGTATTTCCCAACCATCAAGTATTTGGGAAATCGCATCGATTTTATGTTTAAAGATGCGCAAATCATCATTAATCAACCTGCCTATCTCTTATTGGATGATGTACTTTACAATTTTGAGAAAGAGTTGGAAGGAAAGAAGCTGCAACCTTTTTTGAATAAGAGATATATCTCGATACCCAAATCTTCAGAAGCCACCTATTTCGAGAAATTCGTTTCTCCGCTGATTGAAAAATATCATGTGTACGCCGAAGGGTTTACCATACATACCGAGAAATATGAAGCCCGGCCAATTCTAAAAGTGGTTTATGTGCCTGAAGGGATCTCAGAGATTCAGCTATTCTTTAAATATGGGAATTACACCTTTGCCGGTGGTGGCGATTTGGCCGTTACGGTAAGAATGGAGAAAGAGAATGATGAATACTTTTTTCACAGGATCAGAAGATCACTAAGCTGGGAGAAGAAAAAGTTGGAAGAGCTGCTTAGCATGGGTTTAACCACTCAAAGCAATTTATTCGTTCATCTGGAGGTGGCCCAGCAGGAGGAGGAAACCGATCGTTCTTTATCTGTATTTGATTTCATCAGTGAGCATCATGATGAATTATTGGAAAGAGGATTTGAGTTTGAGCAGGATACCAGTGCGAAAAAATATGTGATTGGAAGCAGCAAAATCGATTTAGAAATCAACGAAAAGAACGATTGGTTTGACATTGAAGCCATTGTTCAGTTTGGAACGTATAAGATCCCCTTCATACAGTTGAAGAATCACATCCTTTATAAAAAAAGGGAATTTTTGCTCCCAAACGGAGAAATCGCCATTATTCCTGAGAAATGGTTCTCTCAATATGGAAATTTGTTGAATTTTGCCGAAGGTGATTCTGAGTTAAGGCTGAAAAAGCTTCACGTGGGTTTAGTTTATGATTTCGCAAACAGCGAACTGGCCACCATCACCATGGACAGAAAATTGCAACGCCTCTCTGATTTCGCAGACATAGATGAAATACCTTCTCCCATCCATTTTAAAGGAGTTTTGCGCCCGTACCAAAAAGCAGGTTATGATTGGTTTCACTTCCTGCAAAAATACCATTTCGGGGGATGTCTGGCGGACGATATGGGTTTAGGTAAGACCATACAGACGTTAGCACTTTTGCAAAAATGTAAAGAAGAACAGCAGGAGCAGGGAATCCACACCACCTCCTTAATCGTTATGCCCACCTCCTTAATCTATAACTGGATTAATGAAGCAAAGAAATTCACCCCTAAATTAAAAATTCACACGCATACAGGTACTTTCAGAGATAAAGATCTGGCACTTTTCCACTCTTTTGATGTGGTGATCACCACTTACGGTATCACCCGTGTTGATGTGGAATTGATGAGCCAGATGTATTTTCATTACATCATCCTGGATGAAAGTCAGAACATAAAGAATCCTTCCTCCAAATCATTTAGAGCTGTCAAGCAGCTCAACTCAAAATATAAACTGATACTTTCCGGTACTCCAGTTGAAAATACGGTGAATGACCTTTGGACACAAATGTCTTTCATCAACCCTGGATTATTGGGGTCTCAAAATTTCTTTCAGACAGATTTCGTGCAACCCATCGAAAAGAAGAAGGATGAGGAGAAGGCTCAGAAATTGCAGGTGCTTATCAAGCCTTTTGTGATGAGAAGAACAAAGGAACAGGTGGCGACAGAACTTCCGCCTAAAACAGAAAATCTATTCTTCAGTGAAATGAGCGAGGAGCAATTGGAGATTTATGAGAAGACTAAATCAGAATATAGAAACGAGCTGTTGAAATCTTTAGAGAGTGGTGAAACCAAAAAATCACCTATTCAATTGTTACAGGGATTGACGAAATTGAGGCAAATCGCCAATCACCCTGCCATGCTCGATGAAAATTACACAGGTGATTCAGGTAAATTTGAAGATGTGATTGATAAGCTGGAGAGTGTAGTTAGAGGTGGGCATAAAGTTCTGGTGTTCTCCCAATTTGTCAAACAACTAGATCTTTATCGAAAATATTTTGATAACAAAGAGATCAATTATTCTTATCTGGATGGCTCCACCACCAACCGCGGTAAAGTGGTGGAGGAGTTTAAATCTGTAGAGGGTATTCAAATATTTTTGATCTCCATCAAGGCTGGCGGCGTAGGATTGAACCTTACCGAAGCGGATTATGTTTTCATCCTTGATCCATGGTGGAACCCGGCGGTGGAACAGCAAGCTATAGACAGGACACACCGGATTGGCCAAACCAAGAATGTCTTCATTTATAAATTCATCACTAAAGATACGGTGGAGGAGAAGATTCTGGCTTTGCAGCGTAAGAAGCTGAGGGTGGCAAAAAGCCTCATTACCACAGAGGAGAATTTCATGAAATCTTTATCAGAAGCTGATATCAAAGAGATTCTTGCCTAAATTATAGTGAGGTATAAAAGTAATTTCGTGGTATTTAAATGTTCAACTTAAAACGAAGGGAATTACTTATTGCTGCGCAGTATTTATGACAACCCTGGATGGTCAAAATGTATTGTTGTTAAAAATCAACCAATTCCGGTGATTTAATGAATAAACCAAGAAAAAACTCCATACGATGAGACTACACTTTCTCAGATCCTCTAAAATTTGGTGCTGCACCAGGTGCTTATCCTGCCACTTTGGCTTTTTTGAAACCAGGCGAAAATGAACTTCTTGAATGTTTAATAAAAATTAGACACCTTTCTTAAAAAGATTGAAGTTTTTTATTTACTTTGAATCATACATGATATAATTTAAACCATGGTTCGAAATTTTTTCCTATTAAGCGGCTCATTGATTTTACTTGGAGCCTGTTCACCAAAACCCTATAAAGAAGCTCAAAAAATCCAGGAGGAGAAAATTCAGAAAGTGACTGAAGAAATGGATGCAAATCTAGCACCTGTATTGATGGACACATTGGGAAATCTTATTCCGACTTCCTACATCCCTACAGTAAATTTTAGTGCCAGAAAGCCAGATTTTGTGATCATTCATCATACTGCTCAGGATTCCTTAGCACAAACCATTAGAACCTTTACCCTGGAACGCACTCAGGTAAGTGCACATTATGTGGTGGGCCGGGATGGGCAGGTGGTGCGAATGCTCAACGATGAATTGAGAGCATGGCATGCCGGTGTGAGCAGGTGGGGAAATAATTATGATATGAATTCTTGCTCCATTGGAATTGAGATTGATAATAATGGAACAGAACCTTTCACTGATGCGCAAATCAATAGCCTCTTAATTTTATTACAGAAATTGAAAATCACCTATAACATCCCAACAGCTAATTTCATCGGTCATGCAGACATCGCCCCTAAACGTAAACCAGACCCGGGCATACTTTTTCCGTGGAAATTATTGGCCGATAAAGGTTTTGGCTTATGGTATGACAATCCTACCCTACCTCCACCAGCTGATTTTGACATAGAGGATGCCTTACACAGGATTGGCTACGACACTCGTGATCTGCCTGCCGCCATCATCGCATTTAAAAGACACTTCGTGAAACTGGATCTGGAACCTGTGATGAGTGATTGGGATAAATGTGTTTTATTTAATTTGTATAAGAAGTATTGAATTTCTAAAAATTTGCATAAGATAGAATTTTGTCTTATATTGTTAGACAATTGTCTAACAAAACAAACATGCTAGAAATAGATATCGAAAAAAAATTAAACAAAGAAATATCCACTCTGTTTAAGCATTCCTCAACAACTGGTCAGGCCGTTGGTAGGAAAATCAACATTACCTACGATGATTTCCTTTCCAATAAGATGTTGATAATTACAGCAATAAGAGAGGGAATTCCTTACTCTCTTTTTGATTTAATACAACATTATGCACCATTAAGTGAGATGGAATGGGCAGATTTCTTAAATATATCTACAAAATCTTTGCAACGTTATAAGCAGTCTGCCAAACAATTTAAGCCTTATCAATCTGAAAAAATCATCGAAATGGCTGAAGTCATCAAGGTTGGATTAGATGTTTTTGGAGATATTAACAAATTGAAATTATGGCTCGACACACCCAATTTTGCATTGGGTAATATGCAGCCAATGAAACTCATCAAGGACTCTTATGGTAAGGAGTTGGTAATTAGTGAGCTGACAAGAATAAATTACGGCATTCTGGCTTAAATATGGAAGTTTATAGACTGTCCAGGTCTAAATTTGCTGCTTCTCTCTCTGGAAAAGGTGCAGCAATTAAAGGTGCAAGATGGAATTCTATTGGTGTTGAACTTATTTATTGTGCTTCGAACAGATCTCTTGCAATGGCTGAGGTTGCGGTTCACTTCACACTTGCAACTCTCCCTGATGATTATATGATGACAGCTATTAACATTCCTGATGATATTTCAATTATTACAATCAAAGAGATAGATTTACCAGTAGATTGGAATATATTTCCTCATCCATCATCTACGCAGTTTTTCGGAGACCAATTTATTCTAAATAATAAATGTTGTATTTTGAAAATACCATCTGCGGTAACGCAAGGTGATTATAATTATTTAATCAACCCCAATCATCCAGAATTTTCGAAAATTAAAATTATTTCAACTTCAAAATTCCCTTTTGATAAAAGAATTTTCAAATAGGCCTATATTTTTTGAGTTCAAAAGCTGGTATACAAACTATTTATAAATATTTAATTCATTTCCTTTTCATAGCCTCATAGATTTGGTCATAATTATATAGAGTCTAATAGTAAATTTCACATAAAATTGGTACAACTATTTAATAGTTAGTAACTTAGCATTTTGCTTTTAGCTTTTATGGGTTATATGGTCTTTTCCACGTTTATTGCGGTTGCAACAATAGATTCTGCAATCTTCCACGTGTAGAATTGCTCAAAATATCTGAAACGCCCCAATGCCAAAACTCTAGTAAAGAAAAACCTAGCTAATGAACTTTTATTTCACTGATTCCTTAGCCCAGGTGTCTTTTAAGGTAACAGTCCTGTTGAATACCAAATGCTCAGGAGTTGAATCTGCATCCAAACAGAAATATCCTTTACGGATGAACTGATAACGCCTGTCAGGCTGCTCCGTTAATTGTTGCTGAGCGTTAGCCAAATCGGGTTCTATATAAGCATTTTTGAGTACCACCAAACTTTCAGGATTCAGGTAATCTTTGAAATCGCCTTCCTCACGGTCTGGTTCTTCAGAAGTGAACAACCTGTCGTACAAGCGCACTTCGGCGGTTTTAGCATGCGGAACACTCACCCAATGCATGGTTCCTTTCACTTTTAAACCGGAAACATCTTCACCTGATTTAGAATCCGGAAAATAGGTGCAGTGAATCTCCGTTAACTTCCCTTTCTCATCTTTCACAAAATCGTCACAGCGTACGATATAGGCATTCTTTAAACGGCTCATCAACCCTGGCCCCAAACGAAAGAATTTTTTTGGAGGCTCTTCCATAAAATCATCACGTTCTATCCATAATTCCCGGCTGAAAGGAATGGCTCTTGTGCCATCATGGCCTTCCACCTCAGGGTTATTCTCTCCTTGCAGCATCTCCTCCCTTCCTTCGGGATAGTTGATGATCACCATTTTAATAGGATCCAAAACTGCCATTCTTCTCCACGAGGTTTTATTTAAATCCTCGCGGATAAAGAACTCCAGCAAGCTATATTCAATCAAATTCTCTCTTTTGGCGATGCCGATTCTTTCGCAAAAATTACGGATAGATGAGGGTGTGAAGCCCCTTCTGCGCAAACCACTGATGGTGGGCATACGAGGATCATCCCAGCCGCTCACCAATCTCTCATTCACCAATTGCAATAATTTTCTCTTGCTGGTGACGGTGTAATTCAAATTTCTGCGGGCGAATTCATATTGGTGTGATGGGTAAATCTCTAATTTTTCGATGAGCCAGTCATATAGCTCGCGATGAGGTACAAATTCTAAGGTGCATATAGAGTGCGTCACATTTTCAATGGCATCACTTTGTCCGTGGGCGAAATCATACATCGGGTAAATGCACCATTTATTGCCGGTGCGATGATGTTCCGCATGTTTGATTCGGTATAAAATGGGATCACGCATGAGCATGTTCACATGTTCCATATCAATTTTGGCTCTCAAAGTACGACTCCCATCTTCAAATTCGCCACCCTTCATGCGCTCAAACAGATCTAGGTTCTCCTCAACAGAACGATTGCGGTAAGGGCTGTTTTTGCCTGGTTCTGTGGGTGTGCCTTTTAATTTCGCCATCTCCTCGGCATCCAATTCATCTACATAAGCCAAACCCTTCTCAATCAGTTTCACTGCATAAGCGTAAAGCGCATCAAAATAATCAGAGGCATAATGCTCATTCTCCCAATTAAAACCCAGCCACTGAATGTCTTTCTTAATGCTATCCACATAAATGGTTTCTTCTGTTATAGGATTTGTATCATCAAAACGCAGATTGGTATAGCCTTTGAATCTTTGAGTTAACCCAAAATTGAGGCAAATGCTACTGGCATGGCCGATGTGCAAAAACCCGTTCGGTTCTGGTGGAAAACGGGTAACGATTTTATCGTAATTTCCGTTTTTCAAATCGTTTTCAACAATCTCTTCTATAAAATTCAAGGATTTCTCTTCAGACATTTTTACAAATTAACAGGTTACAAAAGTAAGAAAAAGGAAAGAAAGCCATTCCTTCGTTGTAATTTCATTTCACAGTGGAAAATTTAGCCTTAAATCTATTGAATGGATGAACCGATAGATTGGGGATTTTAGCCGTTTAATCAAAAAAATACGGCAGCCCTATTGAATATGCTGCGCATGAATTAGAATCACAAATTCAAAACCATTCCTACAGATTTATAACGGGTTGGTTTTTCGGCGATAATCACTGAGTGACCAGAAGATGAAAATACCTATAGCCACACCTAAATAAAAATTGCGGGATATGGCACCATCAATAGACCCTAAATAAAAGGCTGCAAAGAGAAGAACAATCGCAATGACCAGTTCAATTTGCCCATGTACTTTAATCGGAACAAACTTAAAGAGCCCGGGCTGATAATTGGTAAAGACGGTAAGCAATAAATGAATAGAGCCTAAGATATAAGTTACTATGGATGTGATTCTAGGCATAAAGAATAAACCCGGGGAGGCCCATAAAAAAACCACCAATAGATAATCAATAATGCCATGAACTTTGGAATTGATTTTCATTTTTATAGATATGGATGTGAAACGATTAACAATTAACATGCTGGATGGTTTTCAATCCCGGCAAACGATCTTAACTGCTGATATAGTTCTCCAGATTTTTAATGGTCTGCTTTTGGTCTTCAATGATGAACTTTACCACATCTCCTATAGAGACCATACCGCTAAGCTTGTCATTTTCAATCACGGGTAAATGTCTGATGTGTTTATGGGTCATTAATTCCATACAATGGTCTAAGCTGTCCTGGGGAGAGATCACGATTGGCGAAGGAGTCATCACATCCACTATCCTCACTTCTTTAGACGATTTACCTTTCAATACTACTTTTCGGGCATAATCTCTTTCTGTGAAGATTCCCTTTAAATCCCCTTCGTCCACGATCAAAATCGCACTGATGTTATGGGTATTCATAATCTCTAATGCCTCATACACCATACTTTGGGTGGAGATCACTATAATTCTTCCTTCTTTTTGCTTCAGGATTTGATGTACTTTAATCATAACAGGAAATGGTTTAATATATGGTTATGTTGTAAATAAAAATAACTAAAAAAAATCCGATTATCCAAAAAAGGTTTATTTTCAAGATACAAAACTTCAGCACCTTCTTTATGTTTAGTGAAATCACTGGTTTTTTTGCTGGTAATTGACCAGATTTCTCGCCATCCCGTTAAATATGAAAAGATGAAATGGCCACATGAGCCACCAATAAGCTCTCCCCCATAAGCCGTTGGGACGAAATGTAGCCACCTGACTGAGGTAGTGTTTTTGCTCACGATTGATGATTTTAAACTCAAGCCAAGCTTCACCTGGCAATTTCATTTCCGCATAAAGCAATAAACGCATGTTCTTTTCATCTGCTAAAATAACTCTCCAGAAATCAAGCGCATCACCAGCGTAAATTTGATTACCTCCTCTCCTTCCTCTGCGGATTCCCACTCCTCCCACTATCTGGTCAATCAATCCTCTTAAATTCCAAAGAAAATCCAAATAATACCAGCCTCGTTTGCCGCCAATTGACCAAATATTCGCCAGAACTTTAGCAGGCTCTTTTGTGAATATTCTTTTTACCCTGTAAGTTAACGTTCCATGTTGAGGAACTTTAACCTGATCCATGAAGCTGGTGTTCAGGTAGCCACGGTTCAAAGCATCTTTCCAGCTTGACACGATGGAGTTTTGTTCTATCTTGTTAAAAGCCAGTTTAAGAGCCTGCTCATAGCTGACGCATTTTCTTGGCACCACCTGTTCAATATCATGATTATGGCAAATTACCTCATTCTTCATACTCTCTACAAGGCTGCTGGCAATATTATAATTCACAGAAGTGACCAGGTTCAACCAATAAGAAGATAAACGCGGCGTGAGCACAGGTATCGTGAGGATATAGCGTTTTAATTTTCTGGCTTTAGCATAGCCCAATAACATATCCTTATAGGTCAGGATGTCAGCCCCCCCAATATCAAATGTTTTATTCAAAGCTTTTTCATTCCCCAAAACACCTTCCAGATAGGCTAAAACATCTCTGATCGCAATGGGTTGACATTTAGTTCTTAACCATTTAGGGGCAATCATCACCGGTAATTTCTCGGTTAAATCTCTGATGATTTCAAATGAAGCACTGCCCGACCCAATGATGATGGCTGCTCTTAAGCAGGTCAAAGGAATTTCACTTTTTTCTAAAATAGTCTCCACCGTTAAACGCGAGCTTAAATGTACTGACAGTTGTTTGTCATTAACGATTCCCGTAAGGTAGATGATCTGCTTGCAATGAGTCCGTTCCAGGGCTTTCACGAAATTATTTGCTGATAGCTCTTCTAGTTCCTTAAAACTGGCATCTCCCATAGAATGTACCAGATAATAAGCGGCATCAATATCCTGTGGGATTTTATTCAGCGTGTCTTCGCGTAATAAATCTCCGGTGATTATCTGGATTCGAGACCTGCTCTTCTGCTCATCTTTCCATCTTCTCTCATCTCTTACCAGACACAGAACTTCATGACCAGCTTCCTGTAAAACCGGTAATAATCTGGTTCCGATGTATCCATTCGCACCTGTGAGCAAAATCTTCATAAATTCATAACAAGTATTCCGCAGAACAGTTTGTCAATGAACTCGTCCTTAACATCATGTATCATTACGAATGACTATTAAGATTTTGAGTCGGGACTAGATCAGTGATTAAATACTTTGATGCGAGGAATTGATCAATTCATCAATTTTATTAAGAATAACAACATCATCATCCATATTGAATTTTCTTGCGAATAGGTGAGACTTACTAGCGGCCTCCAGTTCAGAGAAGTCAGAATTGACGAACGTGATTGGCGGATTGCCCCTCTGCCGGTTCCAGTTGGCGTATGTTAAACTTTCTCTTATAGAAGACAATTCTAACTTTGATGCAATGATACATTGAAAGAACATTTCATCTGTGCAGTGAGTATACTTCATGAATTCTATATAATCTGGATGTTTATTGATGAATTCCAATACATAGCTCACTGTTTCAATAGGTAAAGCCCACCAATTTGATCCCCCAAAAAGAGAGATATATGGGGGGACGTTTTTCTTTGTCATTAACCTAAATATTTTATTTCTATCAGGTGAGTGAAGCAATTCTTTTAATTTAGAGATGGTGCTTCTTTTATAAAATGAACGCTCAAAAATAGAGGGTATAAAAATAGAGGTCCTTTCGGTAGGATAAGGATGGAAGCAATGCTGCAAAGCCCTCCAGGGGTGTTTGGATCTGTTCTTCTCAGCATGCATAGAAACCGTGCTTATATAATTAATTCCATAATTTTTAGTGAAGAATGAGCTAATGTATTCGTTGCTTCTCAAAGGAAAGTCCACACCACTTAAAAGAACATTATAGCCGCTTCTTTTGGCTGAGACGACTTCATTCATCAGTTCTAAAGTTGCCTCGACTTGAGAATAATCAGCCCAAATCACATTTACCTGTCTTTTGCAAAATGTTATATTTGAGAATTCAACACTGTTAAGGACCTCCTGAAATTCGCTAAGATTTGATTTTTTATCAATATGAATAAAAAAATGCACCTCATTGGTATGAAGAGTTTTTATTAATTTCCTCAGTTGCAGGGGTCTGTGATGAGCAATTATTAAATAATTTATCTGCATATAATCACTGATTTTTTCTTGCCCAGGTAGTTACTTGAGCCAATTGATACACAAATTGTTTGCCTAAGTATTAAATTAGAGAAAAATTAGCAAATTCGTATCACTTATTTTACCCAAGGCTGCTTAAGTCAGTTACTTGAGTCTAAGTCAACAAGCTTCAAGTCTATGAACACCTATTTCTTATAAGCTGAATCACCTCTTTTTAAGGATTTAGAGCCGGAGATGTTATATCTCAGGAAAAAAGCCTGCTGATTATCAGATACCCCCTCTAAAAAGTGGTAGCTGAAAACAAATCGCCCTTCCAAATTCCTGGATTTAATGGGAGCCCAGCCCAAATCAATACGGTCATAGGTTTTTGCGGTGTAAAAAGGATCTCCATAGATGAGGTGGTGCCCTTCTCCGCTGTAAAATGTGTTTTGTACGCTAAATCTTTTATAGCCTGCATAGATATCAGAGACGAAGCCCTTTGGGATATCAAAAGATGAGGAGAGCGCTCTTGTGCGCTCGAAAGAGACCATGATTCCTCCACTGACCGTTAACGAATCCAACAAGGTATGATGGGACAGGTCTAACCCCACCTCTACCTGTGCACCCCCATTATCCTGAAGGAAATCTCCAGGAATAGGAATGGCAGCCCCGGCATTGTGAAACATGTAAGCATAATGGGAAAGAAAAAATATGCCCGGCTGATACCTCCCGGATAAACCGAAGAGAAAGGTCTCTTTATCCAAGTTGGTTTGTCGGCTCGTCCAATCCAGCCATACCGTCTCCCTAAAATCAGGTGTTTCATATTTAGCCAGCATTCCCTCCACATTTGGCCGGTAATAATTAAGGGTGTCTTTTAATAATCCTCGTGGATAATCGGTCAAGAGGTTCAAACGTGGAAAAGAGCCGATGAAGAAATTCCATTTTTGTTTTTGGAATTCATAGTAGATCACCGGGTCCACGCTATCAAAAAAGGTGTGTTTTTGAGAGCCGAACTCGTACAAAGCATTAAAGCCAAATCTTATCCGGTTGAAACTATCCAACTTTAATCCTAGTTCTGGTGAGATACGGTTACCAAATATGGTTTGTGACTTCCGGTGTGAACGAGCATATTCACGGTTATCCAAAAAACCGAACATATTTAAATTCCCTTCCAGCACCTGAGCCTTCAGTGTGGTGTTCAGTAAAGTGAGAAAGGTAAGAATACCGAAACTTATTTTTTTCATGCTCATCATTTGACTTTCATTTTCATCATCCTGCTGTTACGGGTGCCAGCGAAAGGTGCTGTTTTAACGGACAAAAATAGTTTATAATCTCCGGTTTCTGATGGAGCTTTTATTTTAATGTTTAACACTTTACTTTGATGAGGAGTCAATTGGATATCGCTTAAAACGGCAGGTATTTCACTAATTTTTTTGACCTCTCCATAGCTGAAAAAACCGTAAAGGAAGCTACACTTCCCGCCTCCTTTTTTATCAGAAAAATCTACCTTTTTATGATAAGGATTGGAGAGCCTGAATTTGAGCATCCGCACCTGGCCTGGTTGCCATTCGGCTGGAAAATCGAGTGCTTCAAAGTTTATTTTTGGATAGAATCTTACGTCATCCAGCCAGCTCACTGCATAGCGTCCTTTGGGTGTTTGAATGATATTCAAGTTAGGATCATCCTTTTCCACTTCGCTCACCAATAATGCATTTTGATGCTGGATGCTATCCTCCAAAGGCCAGAGGTCATATTGTGTTTTTCGGTAATGGAAGGAATTGTATCCAACGCCACGTAAAGAATGGGTATAGAAATTATATAAGGATGGCTTTTGAAAACCATCTTTAAAGATCACTTGATGCCCATTTGCAGCGGAGTCTATTTGCTTTGCCCAGGTATTATACTGTCGAAAATCCGCAACAAAATGAATTTTATTTAAAGCCGGGATGGCCCCCATAAATACCATTCTGGCAACGAAGATGAATAGCATGTTCACAACAAACAGCCATTTATATTTTTCAAAAAGCCGGGAATCCTTGCCTGCATAAATCGTGGCTAAGATTACCAGCGCAATAAACTCTATCAGTGGCCACTGTGCTTGCACTCTTCCTTTAAAAGTGCTGAAGAAAAAGAAAATTAAAAAACCATACACCACGTATTGTAATCCTCTTAAGAAATCATCTTTACGGGCTTTAAGCCGGAAGCCAAAATAAAATAATAACCATCCGCTTAAAGGGCCCATCATCAGTAATTGATCTAAAAAGTATTGAGCAGAGTATACGAATTTGTAGTGTCTTGCAGAGCGGTCGAATAAATGATAATAGAGTGAAGGGTAACCATTTTGATATTGCCAGTAAATATGTGGAGCGAATAAAACAATAGCTGTAAGAATGGTGAAATAGAAGGATTTGCGTCTGAATAAATTAAGGTTGGAGAGCGAAACAAAAAATAGCAACAGCACGCCATGGTATTTGCTGAATAATAAAGAGGCACAAACCACACCCAATAAAAGTGCCCATTTGAGCTGGTCTTCTTTTAAATAAATTTGGTATACATATAAAAAAAGCACACTGAAAAAGAGCAGCGGTGCATCAGGGGTGGTGATGAAACCAAAGACATGAAAAATTAAAACCGAACTGAAAATGATGATGAAAAGTTGAACATTTACCACATATTGCTTAATGATGAGCCATAACAGGTAGACGCTTCCGATACCGCTGAAAACAGTGACTAGCCTTAAACCCAATGTATTTTGGAATAAGCTGTAACCTGCTTTAATGTAAATTGCCACCATTGGAGGATGATCAAAATAACCCCATGCCAAAAATCTGGAATACACCCAATAATAGGCTTCATCGGCATGTAGGCCAGTCAGATAAGCCTGAAGAAGATTCAGAATGAACAGGAGCAGCAAAAAAATCGATAAGAGTTTTTTCGATCCCAGTTTGTTGAATTGCTGCTTTAAATCTTCAATCATTTATCTTGCGAAAGTATAAATATAATTGGCAAAAAAGTTCCATATAGAAACAGCCATTATTGCAAACGCTTTTGAAAGATAAAAATTGATCTTCAATTTATCATTAAGGATGTAAATGATGATATTATTAAATATTAAGCCAATGAGTGCAATAGCGAAGAATTCTCCAAATTGCTGGAAAATTTTGGGATCATTGCTTTCAAAAGTCCAGTATTTGTTTAAAAAATAATTGCTGATGGTGGCTAGTAAAAACCCGGTTGAATTGGCTACATATTTATGAATGTTAAGCTGCTCTTTAAGAAAATAGGTAACCCCAAAATCAACAGCAATGCCCGAAAAACCCACCACTCCAAACTTAAGAAATTTGAAGATGAATTCTTTACTTATGTTCAAGGCTATTAACATATGAAAACAGTGAAAAACAGAAAACCTCTGACGATGCAGAGGTTTTTCTAATGATTAAAGAGTTAAACTCCTAATAATAATCTTGCAGGGTCTTCCAGCAATTGCTTTACCCTTACCAGGAAGCCAACGGATTCTCTTCCATCAATCACCCGGTGATCATAAGATAAAGCTACGTACATGATTGGACGAATCACCACCTGCCCATTCTCGGCAACCGGGCGCTCTACAATATTGTGCATTCCCAGTATTGCGGATTGTGGGGCGTTAATGATCGGAGTGGACATCATAGATCCAAATACACCACCGTTAGTGATCGTAAAGGTTCCACCTGTCATCTCTTCCATACTCAGCTTACCGTCACGGGCTTTAGTGGCTAAGGTAATCACCGCTTTTTCTATTTGTGCTAAAGAAAGGCTATCAGCATTTCTGATCACAGGAACCACTAAACCTTTTGGTGCGGAGACTGCGATGGAGACATCAGCAAAATCGCTGTACACCAATTCTTCGCCTTCTATTCTTGCACCAACTGCCGGGAAGTCTTTTAACGCTTCTGTCACTGCTTTGGTAAAGAAAGACATGAAACCTAATCCCACGCCGTGTTTCTCTTTAAACTGATCTTTGTATTTCTTCCTCAATTCCATTACGGGAGCCATGTTCACTTCGTTAAAAGTGGTTAACATCGCTGTTTCATTCTTAACGGAGACTAAGCGTTTGGAGATGGTTTTTCTTAAAGAAGTCATTTTCTCGCGGCGCTCATTTCTGGTGCCTGAAATGGAAGGAGCGGTCTGAATGGGAGATTTTTCGGGTGCACTTTCGGCTTTCGGTTTTGGGCTTTCAGTTTTTTGAGCTTTCACAGCATCATCTTTGGTAATCCTTCCATCCACCCCTGTTCCATCCACATTATTCGGATCAATTCCTTTCTCTGCCAGAATCTTGGCTGCAGCTGGAGATGGCGTTTTATCTGCGTAGGAAACTCCTTTTTCTTTAGCAGATGTCTCTTCTTCTACTGGTGATTCGGCAGCTTTTTCAGCGGACTTTGTCGCCGCTGCTCCTGCACCTAAAGTGATGGTGGCCACCAATGCACCAATCTCTAATGAATCTCCTGCATTGGCGATCGTGTTTAATATTCCTGCACTTTCTGCCGGTAATTCAAAAGTTGCCTTGTCAGATTCCAATTCTGCGATCACTTCATCCATCTCCACGGCATCTCCATCTTGTTTCAGCCATTTGGTTAAAGTGACTTCCGTGATGGATTCTCCCACCGCCGGAATTCTAATTTCTTTTTTCTCCACTTTCTCCGTGCTTGTATCGGTGGCTTTTACCTCTGCTTCCTTTTCGGCTTTTTCTTCTTTTGCAGGGGTGTCAATTTTTTTGTCTGATGATCCGGCTCCTTCTTCAATTTTGCAAACCAGCGCTCCAATTTCGAGCGTATCGCCTTCCTTTGCAATGGTTTTGAGGGTGCCAGCACTTTCAGCGGTCAATTCAAAGGTTGCTTTATCAGATTCCAATTCAGCGATCACTTCATCCATCTCTACCTGATCTCCGTCATTTTTTATCCATTTTGCAAGAACGACTTCTGTGATGGATTCGCCAACTGAGGGCACTTTAATTTCTAAGCTCATAAATTTTTGAGGTTATCTCTTTGTTAATCAACCTTAGCTGTTTTAGCCGCGGATGTTTTTTTTATCACTTCTTTAACTTTATCTATGTTTTTTAGATCTAATGCTTTGGCTACAATCGCTGCCTGTTCTTCCAAATGTTGTTTAGCGAAGCCAGTGGCAGGGCTGCTAGCAGGTTTTCTGGAAATCAATTCGAAATCGAAATCTGATTTTCTGAAGATTCTGGAAATGAAAGGCCATGCGCCCATATTCTCCGGTTCTTCCTGCACCCAGCGGAATTCTGCTTTTTTATATTTCGCTCTGATTTTATCCAGTTGTTCATAAGGTGTGGGATACATTTGCTCTAATCTTACAATGGCAATATCCTCACGTTTCACTTTTTCCTGTTCCTCTAGTAGATCATAATAGATTTTTCCGGTGCATAATAAAACCCTCTTCACTTTATCGGCTTTCACATTCACGTCATCAATCACTTCCTGAAATTTGTTAGCTGTGAAATCTGCCAAGGGGGATACACATTTTGGATAACGCAACAAACTTTTTGGAGTGAAGACAATGAGCGGCTTACGAATATCTCTTTTCAACTGGCGACGTAACACGTGGAAAAACTGTGCCGGTGTGGTGCAATTAACCACCTGCATATTATTTTCCGCACAAAGTTCGAGAAAACGCTCCACCCTTGCAGAAGAGTGTTCGGGTCCCTGGCCTTCGAAGCCATGAGGGAGTAACATCACTAAACCATTGGCTCTTTGCCATTTGGTCTCTGCTGCGGAGATGTATTGGTCTACTATGATCTGAGCTCCATTGAAGAAATCGCCAAACTGAGCTTCCCAGATTGTTAAAGCATTTGGATTAGCCATGGCATAACCATATTCGAATCCTAAAACGCCATATTCGGAAAGATGGGAGTTGAATATTTCAAAAGGAGCCTGGTTTTTGGAAGCATGTTCTAAAGGAGTGTATTCCTCTTCAGAATCCTCCACCTTCACCACCGCATGACGATGAGAGAAAGTTCCCCGCTCCACATCCTGTCCGCTCATTCTCACTCTTTTGCCTTCGTTCACCAAACTGGCGTAGGCCATGAGCTCACCCATAGCCCAATCAAAAACTTTGGTCTCCTCCACCATTTTTAACCGGTCTTTGAACAGGCGATCTATTTTTGACAAGAAAATTTTATCCTTGGGAAGCTGAGCAATGTTTTTTGCGAGTTTTAAAAATGTTTTCTCATCAATGGAAGTATCTGGAGAGTATTCAAAATCTGCTGCTTTAGAAAATCTCATCTCTTTCCACGCTCCGGAGAAAGCCGGATTGGCTGCTGCACCTTTATCCTCTTTGGATTCATTTAAGCGCTCCTGTAACAGGGCTTTAAACTCTTTTTCCATCTGTTTGGCCAGGTCATGATCAACCGTACCTGATGAAAGCAAAGTCTCTACGTAAATTTCCCTTGGATTTGGATGTTTTTCGATGCTTTTATAAAGCAGAGGTTGAGTGAAACGCGGTTCATCAGATTCATTATGTCCATACCTTCTGTAACAAAGGATATCAATGAATACATCGTTATGAAAACGCTGGCGATATTCCATTGCCATATTGATCGCATAAACCAAGGCTTCCACATCATCTCCGTTCACATGGAAAACTGGTGAGAGGGTGACTTTTGCAATATCTGTACAGTAAGTTGATGAACGGGCATCTTTATAATTGGTGGTAAAACCTATCTGGTTGTTGATGACCAAATGAATGGTTCCGCCAGTGGTGTAAGCATCTAATTTAGACATTTGCAGCACCTCGTAAACAATACCTTGTCCGGCTATGGACGCATCGCCATGTAATAATATGGGAGCGATTTTTTTATAATCACCGCCATATTTCATGTCCATTTTTGAGCGTGTGATGCCTTCCACCACACCATCAACAGTCTCTAAATGAGAGGGGTTTGGACATAAACTTAAATGAACTTTTTGATTGTGTGAAGTTTCTACATCAGTAGAGAAACCCAAATGGTATTTAACGTCTCCGCCAAAAGGCAAATCTTTGTTGTATTTCCCTTCAAATTCCGAGAAGATGTCCTGATAGGTTTTGCCCATGATGTTAGCCAAAACATTCAGTCTTCCGCGATGTGCCATGCCTAAAACAAATTCTTGAATCCCCAGTTCTGCACCTTTCTCTATCACTGAATCCAGAGCAGGGATTAAAGTCTCGGCACCTTCTAATGAAAATCGCTTTTGGCCTAAAAACTTGGTGCCTAAAAAGTTTTCAAAGGCCACAGCCTGGTTAAGTTTCTGAAGAATCCTTTTTTTCTTCTCCACATCAAAATCAGGAGCATTACGGGATTTCTCCATGCGCTCTTCAAACCATTTCAGTTTGATGGGATTCCTCATGTAGCGGTATTCGACACCTATTGATTGGCTATAGGTGTCTTCCAATAGCTGACGGATCTCGCTAAGTTTCGCCGGACCTAAGCCCACCTCCACACCTGCGTTGAAAATCGTG
The DNA here is from genome assembly GCA_965218985.1 of Pelobium sp. Classification (GTDB taxonomy): domain Bacteria; phylum Bacteroidota; class Bacteroidia; order Sphingobacteriales; family Sphingobacteriaceae; genus Pseudopedobacter. Next base: position 1,488,096 of record CBDCMP010000007.1, on the reverse strand, counting down.
TTCAAATCATTTTCAGAAAGTCCAAAGGTCTCCAATTCTTTACCGGGGAAATATTTTCTCCTCTCTCTAACCGGATTGGTTTTAGTAAAAAGGTGTCCCCTGGCTCTATAACCATTGATCATGTTTAAAACATTGATCTCCTTTAGTACATGTTCTGGAGTGCTGGAAGTAGAGGAAGCATAAGAGGCCCCATCAGCCTGTTGGCCAAAGTCAAAACCTTCAAAAAATTTCTGCCATCCAAAATCAACTGATTCTGGATCTTCTTGGTAAGACTGGTATAAGGAATCTATATATGCCGAATCTGCGTTGCTGAGATAAGATAAACTATCCATCAAAAACTTAATCTTTATTGAGCTACAAAAGTAAAAAAATAGGTTCGTAAACCATTAAATAACATGGTAATAAATTTAAAAGCATTCAGTGGAGAAATTGAGTTTGTGTATCACCTTCGTAAACTCGATGATGTTTTTAATGAATATGGTGTTCTCCTGCTCCCGGATATCACTCATTGAAATTTGACTTCCGGCCAGAATCAGCGGGGTGTCCGCAATGTTCTCTTTTAGTTTTTTGATGATGTTTTCTACATTTTTCTCATGATTGGGGGTAGTGATCACGGTAAACGCATAATCGGGTTCATAATAATCAACCACTTCTTCTAAAGTATCATAAGGTAAATTCTGCCCTAAATAAAGCGTTTGCTGACCATTCATTTTTAGCACATATTGTGCAAAAAGCAACCCTATTTCATGATGTTCATCCTGTGGTAAAAAAAGCAGGTATTTTTTCCCTTCAGGTTTTGAACTTTTGCTCAGCTGATGAGTGGCATGAATGATTTTTTGTGCAATTTTGTGTGCTGCGAAATGTTCATGTGCAGGATTGATAGTTCCCACCTGCCACATAAAACCTACTTTTCTCATAAAAGGGAAAATGATATCGTTCATCGCTGATTCCATACCCAGGTCAGCTATACAACCGTTCAATATTTCATCAAACTCCAACTCATCCATTTTTAAGGTGGCGTTAAAGAGCATCTGTACCTGAACATTTAAATTATAGTGGTCCTCCTTCAAACTTTTTACCAGCCTGTTGATCTCTTCCATCTCCATTTTGGATATTTTGGATATCTTATAGCCATTTTCATTCAAGGTGGCGATGTTCAAAAACATGCATAAATCAGCATCTCCATAATACCTGATATTGGTTTCTGTACGTTTGGTGGTAAAAAAATTATAGCGTTGTTCCCAAACCCTGATGGTATGAGCTTTAATTCCAGTTAAATTTTCAATATCGCTGATGGAGAATTTTTTCACTTTAGTTGAATTATCAATCTGCACAATATCCGATGCCTGAGTTTTGTAACAAAAATATGGATGGTTTGTTTATCGTTCAATTGTGCTGATCAACTGCAGCGCATATCGGTTAAAAGAGCATCATATAACTCCTTTGGTATAATCAATACAAAATGTCGATTTCAAGATGGGAACAGCTAGGGTTTCCAATTTGTGTTTGTATCTAACCAAACAGTATGGTTGATTCTATTTAAACCTTCTCAATTAATGGCTAATGATTACCTTTATAGCTATGCAGAATCACCTAGCAAAATACAATCAGAATTTCTTAGAAGCCATCAATAAGCTGAACGAAAATCAGCTGAAGGCAGTCAATCAAATTGATGGACCTGTTTTGGTGATTGCAAATTAAGGTAACGTGGTCAAAAATAGTTGTTGTTAATAATTAAAAAGATTGTTAAATAGCTATCGCAGAATTAAGAGGAACCAAGCTCTGCAGGAGTGCAATAATCAATGGCGTTAAAAAAGCAATCCCTAAACCCATTAAGACATTCATTGCGGGTGTACAGAGCAGCCGATATTGGCACATGCAAAACTAATTTGTTTCGTTGGTTGCATCCTCAGTTATTTTTAAGCTGATATCATAACCATAGCTACTAGATTTAAAAATAGTGACATCAATCAATTTGCCGAATTGTTTAAATTTTCCTAATTTCTTTTTTGACCTTTTAACTATTTCTCCATCCATCTCGTAAGGATTTCTGATTTGTTCTTCAGATGCTTTTCCAAAATAATATTCTGGATGTTCAAAATATTTTGAATCGGAGGTTTGTAATGATATAACTGTTCCTAGTTCTTTGTGCAGGATTACCGTCACATTGCTAAAATTATTTTCTCCAAAAGAATATTTAGATATAAATAAACCGGAATCTGTAGGAAAAAAATGATCCACTCCAATCAATTGACTATTGTCTATGCCAGAAAAATTACCGCTGATAATAATCGAAAAAAAAATTGCGTTATTTTTTAATAACTCAAAAAAATAGCTCATGAAATTTAGTTTATAGAAAAAAACTGCACTGCAGGGAGTATGGTACAATGAAAAAATCATTTTTTTTATTACATTATGGCAAATTACGGATATAGAGTAAATAATTTTATCAAATCTCATCATTAATTACAATTAGTACCGCTATTTCCTGCTTGATAGGAGTCACTTGTTTGCTTAACCTGATGGCTGTATAACCATATAATGCCAAAATAGATTTAAACATTTAAAATAACAGAAAAATTAGTCATCATCTTCCATATCCAATTCGTAATCCTCATCAAAGAGTTCAGGAGGCGGTGGGAAAATTAAAATCTTTTCAACAATAGAATTCGCTTTCTGCTTTTCATCATTGTATGGATCTGATTGGTTAGGAATAGGACTTAAGTCATCATTTCTAGAAGTACTTTCTGAAGTGCCTTTTGCTTTATCAGTTTTTCTTTTATTACTCATTATAGTTTCTCTTTGCCAAAAATGTTTATTTCCTATTCAGGATTAGTGGCTTGTTGTATAATTATAAGGGGTATTGATAGTTCTTGAATCTGGTACTCCTGCCCATGTATATCTTCTATATAAATTACAACTCCACCAAGCTGTTACAGTATAAGGCGTAGGTAATGTATAACCATATGTTTGAAATTGAAGTTGTGCATATCTAGTAGCACTTCGTCCATACTTGTCAACATAATATGAATATACTGGGTCGACTTCTAGATTATGTTGATCAACAGCAGTGATTATTCCACCTGGATATTCACGTGTAACAAGATAAAAAGTAGGCTTAATTTTAAGCTGAACTGGAGTGAACGGGGGAAGTGTTATGTTAGTTGAAGAATTATAAACAGTCTCGTAATCTTCATCATCTAATGCAACATCAGGTGGTGTTATCGGTATAGTCTCAGTAACATATGTTTTTTCTGGGATTTCTTCTGTCGGAGGATCACTAGGTAAAAAATCACATTCAGGAATTGCGTAAGCATCAGATCCATTGCAGGGATCACCGTAGCCGTTGTTAGGGTCTTCTCCTGCGCAACCGTTAGCGTAACAATCATCTTCTACCTGCTCTTCACCACAGTCCATTTCATAGCCACCGGTGGCTTCTTGGTTCGCTTCAGGATGGCACTGCATTTCATAATTCGGGTAGCAGTCTGGAGGGCATTCATCTAAGGTCTTTATATTGGATTTATTTTGTTCTTTAATATTAGAAACACTTCTGGAATTTGGTAAAGCATCTAAATAAATCTTTCTTTTTATCTTACCAGATTCAATTTGCAATAAAAACAATCTCTTTTTAAAGTCACTGCTGGTAAATTCTATATAGCCACTGAAGTTTTTTTCCAAATGGCCTATACTGTTTTTGCTCGCATCCATTCCATACTTAGCGATGTAATCCTTATTGGGCATATAGGTAAGGATACGCCTGTCAACAGTGCCATTCTTTCTTTTGAAAATAACATAGCGCATAAAAGCTGCCCTTGCAACTGCAATATCAGGAATCTCCGGATGTGAGGTGCCACCAAATCCGTAAGCCGTAATGGTACGTTTTTCAATATAGATGGGTGCTTCCACCATTTCTAAACTACCGTTATGAAAGCTTTTCCCCATAGACCACCAAATCTTATGAATGCCAGCCAGTCTAGATTTCTTACCAGTTTTATCATTCATAGTTTTTAAGCTAGAGCTGAGAATGAAATTCTTAGAAAAATGGGAGCTATGGTAAGCCCGGGCTTTTGCCACTGTAAATCCGGTGTCCTTTACAAAAGATTTTTCTAAATCATTTTCTAAATTATCTCTTTGGCATGAATTTAATAAGCCAAAACAAATTATCAAAATAAAGAAAGCAGAGAAAAAATAGCGTAGTTTTTTTTTCATAAGTAATTAGTTAAGAATAAAAAATTACTTAAAGTTAAAACAAAGAATTAAATAATCAATTTTTAATTTCAATTAATTTTTTGGTAACGCGGTACCGTACTAAATCTATTTCTTTAGAAGGAATTTTTACTGGTAATGCAAGTATAATTGATGCCTCTCTTTCTGCTTTTTTTTGTTCCCCCATTTTAACATAAAAATTAAATAATGCTTCCCTGGGTAAAAATCTGTTAGGGACCATTAACACTGTCAGTTTATACCAAGATTCCACCTTATTTTTGTTGTAGCCGATTGTATCTAAACTACTTGCCAGTCTTAAAGCAATTTTATTACTTTTCCTTTTATTAAACAATTTGTAATACAAAATAGCAGCTTTTTTATAGTTCATATTATTAAAGGTCAAATCAGCATAGGTGTATAAGAACTCTTCATGATCATAGAGTTTCTTATAAAGTTCATCAAACTTATTCATTGATTGGCTTCTATAACCCATGTAGAATTGTTCTTTAGCTTGTCTAAAATCTTTCAGGTCTTTATAATAAACCATTTTATATCCCCAATGAATATAGACGAAGAATAGCATTGCTATTACTAGTGTTCCATTCAACACAATTTTATTTTTTACTAAACTAAAAGAGATCAAGTACAAAGAGATTAAAAAGATAAGTTGAAAAAAAGCCCTTTCAAAAACATGGATAAAAATTGCGGCTACACTTATCATAATTAAGTTTAAAACTGCAATTTTTATGATAATCGAATCTTGGTCAATAAGATTTTTTTGGATGAGTCTAAATAAACCTATGACAAATAATATCAAAATCAAAGTACCAGTCAAACCTGTTTCAATAATCCATTGGAAATAATCATTAAAGGCGAAATAAGTATTGTCTGCCAAGAGCAGCTCTTTTGTTGAATAGCCTCCCATCCTAAAATAATCAGCCTGATACATTAGATAAGCATTTTTGAAATTACCGAAACCTAATCCTTGCAACCAATGATTTTGATAGATGTTGAACGAGATTTTATAGATGAGCAACCGTCCTAAAGACGAGTCTTGTTTAAAGAAAACAGTCAAGTAAACTGCAAATAATATTAAAATAGATGAAATCCAAAATTTCAGTTTAAATGTTTTGAAGTTTAATTCATGAAAAAATAAAAAGAATATACCCGCTAAAGTCCCAATCATGAAGGCTCTACTTCCAAAATAAAATGATAGCATAAAACAAAGTGAACCATAAATAAAATATAATTTAATCCACTTTACCTTATGTATCATTTTGGTTTGATTAGTCCAATAAGTCCTAAACAAAATTATAGGTTTTTGTGAATTTTTAAAGATTCATAAAGGGTTTTAAAATCAATAACATTCAAGAAAGAATTTAAATGAATTTTGATTTAAAAAGTTTTCTGCTCGTAAAATACAAATTACATCAAAATAAAAAATGATCTTTTATCAAATTGATTGTTTATCTGATTAAGATTCTATTGAAAATCAATAAATCCTTACCTTTATTTTATGCAGCATGACCTAGCAAAATACAATCAGAATTTCTTAGAAGCCATCAATAAGCTGAACGAAAATCAGCTGAAGGCAGTCAATCAAATTGATGGACCTGTTTTGGTGATTGCCGGGCCGGGAACTGGTAAAACACAGATTCTTGCTGCGAGGATAGGGAATATACTTTTGAAAACCGACACACAACCGCAAAATATCCTTTGCCTAACTTATACCGATGCAGGTGCGGTAGCGATGCGCAAAAGGCTTTTTGATTTCATCGGGCCTGAGGCCTACCGGGTGAACATCTACACTTTCCATGCTTTTTGTAATGACATCATCCAGGAAAATTTAGATTATTTTGGAAAGTTGGAGCTGGATGCCATCTCTGATCTGGAGCGCATGGAATTGTTCAGGGATTTGGTGGATAGTTTTGATAAAGATCATCCGTTGAAGCGTTTCAGGGGAGATGTGTATTATGAGGTGCGACGCTTACAACATCTTTTCTCCGTAATGAAAAAGGAGGATTGGTCGGCGGCTTACATCATCCAAAAAACAGATGAGTTTTTAGCTCATGTGAGCTGCTGCGAACCGGATTCGCCTTACTACTCCACTTATAAATACGCCAAAAAATATCGAGATAAAGCTGCGGGAGATTTTAAACCGAAGTTTGCAGATTTACAGGAGAACATGTTGAAATTGAAAGCTGCCGTTGCCGAGTTCCCAAAATATCAGCAGATGATGCGAGATGCCAGTCGGTACGATTTTGATGACATGATTTTATGGGTGTTGGATGCTTTTAAAAATGACGAGCAATTTTTATTAAACTACCAGGAGCGTTATCAATATATTTTGGTGGACGAATATCAGGACACCAGCGGTTCGCAAAATGAGCTGATTCATTCTCTCATCAGCTATTGGGACCAGCCGAATATTTTTGTGGTTGGAGATGATGATCAATCTATCTTTCGTTTTCAGGGAGCCAACATCGCCAACATCGAAGCCTACAACTCCCAGTATGAAAGAGATTTGTATCGGGTGATGCTGACAGATAATTACCGTTCAACTCAACCTATTCTGGATGTTGCCAGATTTTTGATAGCAAGCAATAAGGAGCGGATTCAATTGCCGGGCTTGAGTAAAATCCTTTCGTCCAGCAACAGCGTTTTGCAAAGCGTCAACATCCAACCGCAAATCAATGCTTATCAAACCCAGTTTCATGAGTTCGCAGCCATCACACGAGAAATTGATGAACTGATGGAGAAGAGAGACAGGGAAGGCAACATCATTAAAGAAGGAGTTAGGCCTGAAGAGATTGCCGTGATTTATAAGGAGCATAAATCAGGCGAGGAGCTGGCGAGATTTTTCCAGATTAAAGGCATTCCGGTGAACACCAAAAGGAAAGTGAATATTTTAAAGGAACCTTTCGGGAAGAAGATCATCAACCTATTAAGCTATCTGGCTTTAGAGAATGAATTTCCTTATAGCGGAGACGAATTGCTCTTTCAAATCATGCATTACGATTTTTATAAGATAGCTCCGATGGATGCGGCGAAGATTAGTGTGGAGGTGAATAATTTTAACCGTGGCAGTCGCTCAGACAAAACCTCGCTCAGAAGAAAGATTCATGAAATCGCCGCAAGGCCACAACAAAGTTTGTTTGATAGCGAAAGCAGTATCCATATCAAACGACTGAGTGATGATTTAGAGTTCTGGATCAAGGAGGCAAATAACCTCACGCTCCAGATGCTTTTTGAGAAAATCCTGGTCCGGGGTGGGATTTTAGCTTATGTTTTAAAATCGCCCGAGAAAACCTGGCTGATGCAGGTGCTCTCCTCCATCTTTAATTTCCTGAAAGAAGAAAGTCGCAAAAAACCAGATTTGCATTTAAAAGAATTCGTTAATTTACTGGACTTGCTAGCGCAGAATGATTTATCACTGGATCTGCATCAAAACATTTTCAATGAGAAAGGTGTCAACTTTTTAACCTGCCACGGTTCTAAAGGCCTAGAGTTTGAATATGTGTACCTCATTGGCTCTACCACAAATGTTTGGGAGAAGAAAAGAAAAAACAGCAGCGGACAGTACAAGCTGCCTGATAATGTTTTCCCGGGAATTGCGGTTATTGATGATGAGAATTTCGAAGAGCTTCGCCGTTTATTTTATGTGGCTTTAACCAGAGCGAAGAAACATTTGAAAATCTCTTTCCCTGAAGAAGATACCAAAGGGAAAATACTGGAACCCACTGTTTTCATCGGGGAGATTTTAGCTGCAACTGATTTACAGATTGCAAAGAGAGAGGTAGACATGGATGTTTTAACGGATTTCTTTATCCTCCAGTTCTCTGAAGAAGACAAACCTTCCATCGGTTTGATTGATGAAAATTATGTGCAGCATTTATTAGAGAATTACGCACTCAGTGTAACGCATCTGAACAATTACTTGGATTGTCCGTTAAAGTTTTACTTCCAGAATCTCATTCAGGTGCCGAGTGGAAAAAGTGACACTTTAACATTTGGTTCAGCAGTGCATTGGGCACTCAATAGACTATTCCGTTCACTGATGGATAACAATAACCAGTTTCACGGTTTACCCCAGTTTCTTTCAGATTTCAGATGGTATATGGAGCGTAACCGGGAGGCTTTCACGGAAGAACAGTTTAAAAGACGGATGGATTATGGAGAGAAGATTCTTCCGGAATATTATATAAAATACATCAATAGCTGGGAGAAAGTCACGGCTACAGAATATGCCATAAAAAATGTGGAGGTGAATGGAGTACCTATCAAAGGGGTGATTGATAAATTAGAGTTCAAAGGTAGGCAGGCTAATGTGGTAGATTATAAAACCGGAAGCTATGACCATGCCAAAGCCAAGTTTGTGGAGCCGAATGAAAAAAATCCCCTAGGTGGCGATTATTGGCGACAAGGCGTGTTTTATAAAATTTTGGTAGATAGCGATGCCCGTAGAGATTGGGAGGTGGTAAGTACCGAGTTTGATTTTATTGAGCCGGTAAAAAACGAATATATGAAACACCAGATTTATATCACACCTGAAGCGTATGATTTTGTGAAAGCACAGATTGAGGAGACTTATAGGAAAATTAAAAATATGGAGTTCACTCAAGGTTGTGGGAAAGCCGATTGCACCTGGTGTAATTTTGTAAGAAGCAATTTTGAAGATGCGGATGGGATGATGAAGGAGATGAAAGAACAAGAGGTTGATTAAGATTTATAATCCTCCAACCTAATCAGTTCATCGCAAAACTCATATTCCTGAGGTTGATTGGAACAAACCATTACTAAACGATGATCACTGAATTGAGTGACTAAGCTTTTGTACCATTCCACACCTTGTTCATCTAAATTAGAGGTGGGTTCATCCAGCAGGAGAATCGGAGTGTCTGAACAGAAAGCCAAAATCAGTTTTACCCGCTGTTTCATTCCGGAGGAGAAATATTTGAGCTGTTTATTCTTACTGCTTTGCATATTCAGTAAATCAATCAAAGCGGCATCGCTTAAATCATTTTTCCGCTTTTTGAAACTGAAATGAAATTTCAGCACTTCCAGTAGGGTGAATTCTTCTATCAGTTCCAAGTAAGGTGCAGCAATGCTTAAATGTTCAAAAATAGTTTCGACTGCAACCTCCTTTTGCCCGGTTCTGTAAGATAATTTACCTGTGGATGGAGTTAAAGAACCTGATATGACTTGTAACAAAGTGGATTTGCCTGATCCATTGATACCTAAAATTGCATAAGACTTTCCGGATTCAAAAGCATAATCCATGTTTTTAAAAATCCATTCCCTATTGAATCTTCTGCCAATCTGCTCCAGAACAATCTGCATGAACTTTAGGAGTTGCCAAAACTTTTCATTACCCCACGGTTGGAGTTACGAATGAAATTGATGATTTCATCACGTTCTTCGGTGGGTTTGAATTCAGCTTCGATGATATCCAGCGCTTTCGTCACATTGTTATGTTTTACGAATAAAATCCGGTAAATCTCCTGAATCTCGTTGATTTTCTCAGGAGTGAATCCCCTTCTTCTGAGTCCGACGGAGTTGATTCCGGCATAAGAAAGAGGTTCCCTGGCCACTTTCACATACGGAGGGATGTCTTTTCTCACCAGTGAACCCCCGGTTACAAAAGAATGTGATCCCACTTTACAAAATTGATGGATAGCCACCATTCCGGCCAAAACCACATTATCACCTATAGTGATATGCCCGGCAAGTGTGGTGTTGTTAGAGAAGATGCAATTATCGCCCACTTCACAATCATGTGCTACGTGGCAATAAGCCATCAAAAGGCAATTTTTACCTACAACAGTTTCCCATTTATCGGCAGTTCCTCTGTTAATGGTAACATATTCACGAATGGTGGTGTTATCTCCAATTACCGCTGTGGTCTCCTCCCCTGCATATTTTAAATCCTGGGGAATGGCAGAGATCACAGCTCCGGGGAAAATCCGGCAGTTTTTACCAATTCTGGCACCATCCATGATGGTGACACTAGAGCCAATCCAAGTGCCTTCTCCAATTACCACATCTTTATGTATCACTGCGAAAGGATCTATAACTACACTGTTTGCGATTTTCGCCTGTGGGTGTATATAAGCTAAGGGTTGTATCATGTTGGGGTTTCTGTTTCTTTATATCTTGATATTTGCGCCATCATCTCTGCCTCCACCACAATTTTATCACCCACCATGCCAACGCCTTTCATTTGTGCAATGCCTCGTCTAATCGGTTCCATCAAGTCGCACCTGAAGATGATGGTGTCACCGGGAAGAACTTGCGCCCTGAAACGAACATTGTCAATTTTCAGAAAATAAGTCAGATAATTACTGGGGTCAGGTACCGTGCTCAGCACTAAAATCCCCCCTGTTTGAGCCATGGCCTCGATTTGCACCACACCTGGTAACACTGGTGCTCCCGGAAAATGCCCCTTAAAAAACTCTTCATTCATGGTCACATTCTTCACTCCAACTACGTAGGTTTTGGTGAGTTCCAGAATTTTATCAATGAAGAGAAAAGGCTGTCTGTGAGGCAATATCTCCATAATTTGCATGATGTCATAAAGTGGCTTTACCGTAGGATCATATAAATGCTGCACCTTTTTCTTTTTATCTTTTTTAATGGCAGCTTTAATTTTTTTAGCGAAAGCGACGTTAGCAGCATGTCCGGGACGGGCAGCCATCACATGGCCCTTTATCGGTGTGCCAATCAATGCTAGATCCCCAATCATATCCAATAACTTGTGACGTGCCGGCTCGTTTTGGTAGCGTAATTCTATATTATTCAAAATCCCTTCTCTGGCCACTTTAATGTCTTCCCGGTTAAAAGCCTTGGCAAGTTCTTTCAATTCTTTCTCGTCAATCTCATGATCAACGATCACGATTGCATTGTTGATATCGCCGCCTTTGATCAGGTTATGCTTCAACAACATCTCTAATTCATGCAAAAAAACAAATGTTCTGCAGGAAGCGATCTCTTCTTTAAAATCACTGATTGTTGTGATGGTAGAGTGCTGGCTACCTAAAACCGGTGAATTGTAATCCACCATGCAGGTAAAACGATAATCCTCCAAAGGCATCACCACCATCTCCACCTTACGGTCGTCTTCTGAATAATGGATGTTATGTGGAATATTATAATACTCTCTTTCAGCATCCTGTTCTTTAAAACCCGCTGCTTCTAAAGCCTGTACGAATTCAATGGCACTCCCATCCAAAATAGGCACTTCCCCACCGTCCAGTTCTATCATCACATTATCCACCTCACAACCCACTAAAGCCGCCAAAACATGTTCAGTGGTACTTACACTTGCTCCGTTTTGTGATAGGGTTGTACTCCTTGAAGTGTCAGACACATGATCAACGTCTGCATCAATAATGGGCTGTCCGGGCAAATCAACCCTTCTGAATTTGTAGCCATGGTGCTCGGGTGCAGGTTTAAAAGTTAAGGTGACTTTTGCACCGGTGTGTAAACCCACTCCATTCACACTAATCTCTGATTTAATTGTTCTTTGCCTAAGATTCATTTTTAGATTTTCACTTTTGATGAAAAGGATTCTCCTGTAAAGCTTTTAAAGCTTTATGCAGTTCCTCTATTTTTCGTTCCATTTCGGGTAGTCTTTGAATGATCACCTGTGAGCGCATATAATTTTGATAACTAGTGGCCGGTGCCCCACCCCATTTTTTACCTTCTTCCTCTATTGATTTGTTGATGCCGGATTTTGCCTGGATTTGTGTTCCTTTAGCTATGGTGATGTGGCCCACAATGCCTACCTGACCGCCAATTATGCTATTATCTCCTATTTTAGAGCTCCCTGAAACGCCTGTTTGAGAGGCGATGACAGTGTTTTGCCCGATCTCTGCATTGTGCGCAATTTGGATTAAATTATCGAGTTTCACACCTTTTCTGATGATAGTGGAGCCCATGGTCGCTCTGTCTATGCAGGTGTTGGCCCCAATCTCCACATCATCTTCAATCAATACATTGCCAATCTGACTTATTTTAGTGTACGCTCCATCGGCCTGTGGTGCAAACCCGAATCCGTCACTTCCAATAACTGCTGTAGCATGAATGATCACCCGGTCCCCAAGTGAGCAGTCATGATAAATTTTGGCTCCAGAATATAAAGAACAGTCATCCCCAACTTTCACATCATCACCTATGAAACAATGAGGATAGATTTTTGAGCGATTGCCCACCACTGCGCCTGCACCAATATAAGCGAATGCACCAATGTAAACATCATCTCCAATTCTAGCATCCGGGTGGATGAAACAAGGCTGTTCTATGCCTTTTTTATCCAGTTTCAGGCTATTATATTTCTCTAAAAGAACAGAAAAACTGCTATAAGCATCTTTCACTCTGATCAATGTGGATGAAATCGGCTTGTCTATAATCAAATCATCATTCACTATAACCACAGAAGCGTTAGTGGTGTAGAGAAAAGCCTCATATTTTGGGTTTGCCAGAAAAGACAAACTGTCTTTTTGAGCTTCCTCTATTTTTGCTAATTGATTAACCTTTACATCGGGGTCACCTTCGAGGGCACCATTCAGTAACAAGCTGATCTCTTTTGCTGTGAATTGCATCTCCAAAATTAACTGTAATTATTAAATGAACAAATTGTTAAGTCAATTAGCATAATTTATGTTTTAGAGTTTGATATAACATAGAATATTTTTTGTCACTGTTTTTGTCAGCGCCTCCAGGTTTGAATTATCAGAAGCAGTGGCGATATCTTGTAAATCTCCACTCTTCATCAGGATATTGATATTGCCGTCACCTGTTCTGTAAGCTTTGTTATTTATAGTATCTGTAAAAACGAAATAAGAAGAGTCATCCTCATCAATCCCCAGATGATCGATCACTTTTTCAGCTAACTGATTCACGCGATCTTCATCAGGGATGTCATAGCTGATCTCCACTTTATAAAGATTCCGGTTTATCAAATTGGCACACAATGTTTTCAAAATAAAATCATGATGGGATTGCCAAACTTTAATGGAAGTCATGATATCATGATCATCCAAAGAGGCGAAACACTTCAAATGTTCCGGATCTTCAGAAAAGTCTGATTTGCTGATCTCCTTATAAAGGAAATGTTTTAAAGCCGGAGTTGCAAACAATTCCTGCCCTTCCATCGCTAATTCTCTGGCCCGTTCTAATATTTTAACCAACAACTGCTCAGCAGCTATCACGGTTTTGTGCAAATAAACTTGCCAGTACATCAATCTCCTGGCGATTAAGAATTTCTCGATGGAATAGATTCCTTTTTCCTCCACCACTAAATCGCCATTTTTGATGTTCAATAATTTGATGATTCTATCCGAACTTACCATTCCCTCTGTCACCCCACTAAAGAAACTGTCCCTGTTCAAATAATCTAACCGATCCAAATCCAGTTGACCCGAAATCAATTGATGAAAAAACTTCCTTTCATATTGATCATTGAAGATTTTTAAAGCCAGATCCAACTGGCCGTGAAATTCTTCATTTAAATTCGCCATCAGTAACCTGCTGATTTTCTCGTGTGAAACGCCCTCGACGATGGTGTGCTCCAAAGCATGAGAGAATGGCCCATGACCGATATCGTGTAATAGTATGGCGATACAGGCAGCCTCCTCCTCTTCTTTGGATATCAGCTGGCCACGGCTTTGAAGATGCTCCAATGCCAGATTCATCAGGTGCATAGCGCCCAAAGCATGGTGAAAGCGGGTATGTAAAGCCCCTGGATAAACCAGGTGGGTCATCCCCAATTGTTTAATGTACCTTAGCCGCTGAAAATAACGGTGCTCAATAAGATCAAACAATAAAGGTGTTTTTATGCTTATAAAGCCGTAAACCGGGTCGTTGATTATTTTGTTCTTATTCAAATGGAAATTTATAAGGCACAAATTTTGTTAATTTTATCGATGCTGTGAAAATACCAGCGAATTATTACTGAACGTTCTCAAGATACATTTTAAAAACATATCAATTATATGCAAGCAGTGAATATATTATGGGCCGATGATGAAATTGACCTTTTAAAGCCTCACATTCTCTTCCTTAACGAGAAAGGTTACCAAATTGATACAGCCACGAATGGAAGGGATGCCCTTGATATATTTAAAACTAAAGACTTTGACATCGTATTTTTGGATGAGAATATGCCGGGTTTAACTGGCCTGGAGACTTTAAGTGGAATAAAATCCTCCAATCCTGATGTTCCGGTGGTGATGATCACCAAGAGTGAAGAGGAGTATTTGATGGAGGACGCAATCGGTTTCAAAATCGATGATTATCTCATTAAACCAGTGAACCCGAAACAGATCCTGCTTACCATTAAAAAGCTGATTGATAATAAAAGATTGGTGAGTGAGAAAACCTCTATGGCTTACCAACAGGATTTTAGAAACCTGGGGATGACTTTGAATGAAAACTTAAGCTATCAGGAATGGGTGGATGTTTATAAAAAGCTCATTTTTTGGGAACTGGAGCTGGAGAAACTGGAGGATGCCGGCATGCATGAAATCTTAACCATGCAAAAGGCGGAGGCAAACACGCAATTCTCCAAGTTCATAGAAAAGAATTATTTGGGCTGGATCAAGGACCAGGACAATGCTCCTGTATTGTCTCACCAGCTATTTAAGAAGAAAATCTTTCCGTCCTTAAGTGACCAAACCCCAACTTTCTTTATTTTAATTGATAATTTAAGATATGACCAGTGGAAGATGATCAATCCCATCATCACCGAATATTTCAGAATAGAGGAGGAGGAGACCTATTTCAGTATTTTGCCAACTGCGACTCAATATGCCAGAAATGCGATTTTCTCAGGGCTGATGCCTTTGGATATGGAAAAACGATTTCCCGAGATGTGGCAGAATGACGAAGATGAAGGAGGAAAGAATTTGTTTGAGGAGAAGTTTATGGAGGATCAAATCAAAAGGTCGTTAAGGAAAGACATCAAATATTCTTACCATAAAATTTTGAATTATGATCAGGGTAAAGATTTGAATGAGTCTTTGAGCAATTTAATGGACAACGATTTAAATGCCATCGTATATAATTTTGTAGATATGCTTTCACATGCAAGAACAGATATGCAGATGATACGTGAATTAGCAAATGATGATGCAGCTTATCGTTCGCTGACACTCTCCTGGTTCGAGCATTCACCCCTGTTGGAGCTGATCAAGAAACTGTCTCAAAAAAAGGTAAAATTAATGATCACCACTGACCACGGGACCATTCGTGTGAAGCACCCAAGTAAGGTGATTGGAGACCGTAACACGAATTCAAATTTGAGGTATAAGCAAGGGAAAAATTTAAATTACAACAGTAAAGAGGTTTTTCATGTGAAAAATCCCCATGAAGCCATGCTGCCTAAATTACATGTGAGTTCCAGTTTCATTTTCGCTAAAGAGGACAGCTATTTTGTTTATCAAAACAATTACAACCAATTTGTAAATTATTTTAATGAGACTTTTCAACATGGAGGGATTTCTTTGGAAGAAATGATCATTCCATTTGTAACTTATAAAAATAAATAGGTTTATCGAAAGATGCACATCAGTGTCAACCATATCAAAGAGCTATCTAAGGCAGCACAGCAAATTTTAGCGTACTCACAGCAAGAGCGGATATTTCTTTTTTATGGAGAGATGGGCGCAGGTAAAACCACACTTATCAACGAAGTTTGTAAGGCTTTAGGGGTGAAGGATCATACTTCCAGTCCCACTTTCTCCATAGTCAATCAATACCAGCTTCAAAATGGAAGTGTTTTTCACTTCGATTTTTACCGGTTGAAAAATCAAACCGAAGCACTGGATTTGGGATATGAGGATTATTTTTATTCAGGAGAGTATTGTCTCGTGGAATGGTCAGAACGTATTCCGGATTTACTCCCATCAAATTTCTTGAAACTTGAAATAAAAATCATTGATGAGCAAAGAAGGGTGATTCATGTGGATAAAATCAAATCAACTTAAAAAAATTAGATCAAGCTCATTTTTGAAATTTGTATTTTCAGGAAATAATTATTTTTATTTATATGAAACCGATATGATTAAAATAATCATGATTCGCTGCTGTTGTATTTGCTTTCAGCGGTACTCATCAATGCTGCGTATTAAGCAAACAGGGCAATGATTATTTAAATCAAAGGTTCCCTGTCTGTCGGCGAGGCAGGCATCTGACAAACAAAAAACAATAAAAATAGAAATAAACAGATGAAATCAGTTTTGATGAGCGGGTTCACAGAGGTGGCCAAGCAGGCAATGATGCAGCCACAGGAAGCTTTAGCGGAGACAAAAGCTAAAAGGAACGATTTATATATTGGGATTCCAAAAGAAACCTCCTTTCAGGAGAATAGGATTGCTCTTACGCCATTATCGGTGGCATTATTAGTAAACAATGGACACCAGGTGGTAATTGAGTCGGGCGCAGGTTTGGCAGCGAATTTTAGCGATCACAATTACAGCGAACAGGGTGCCCGGATCGTGCATGACACCAAAGAAGTCTATCAGGCTGATATCATCATTAAAATAGCTCCACCCACCATGGAAGATATAGAGATGATGAAAAATCATCAAATCATCTTCTCCGCTCTGCAGATGTCCACCATGAAGAGGGAACATATCCAGGCATTGATGTCTAAGAAAATAACGGCTCTGGCCTTTGAGTATTTGCGTGACGATGGGAATGTGTTGAGCGTGGTACGGGCGATGAGCGAGATCGTTGGAGCCACCTCCATTTTAATCGCTGCTGAATACGTGAGTAACGTTTTTGGTGGGAAAGGCTTGATGTTAGGCGGAGTTACTGGTGTGCCCCCAACAGAAATCGTGATTTTAGGAGCAGGTACAGTGGGAGAGTATGCTGCCAGAACAGCGATAGGATTAGGTGCCGAAGTTAAAGTTTTTGATTCCTCTTTATACCGGTTAAGAAGGTTACAAAACAACATTGGAAGCCGGGTTTTCACTTCGGTGATGCAACCCATCGTTTTGGAGAAAGCCATTAAAACCTGCGATGTAGCCATCGGAGCCATCAGGGCCAATAATGGCAGGAGCCCATGTGTGGTAACCGAAGAGACCGTGTCAAAAATGAAACCCAATTCGGTAATCATCGATGTCAGCATAGATCAGGGTGGTTGTTTTGAAACTTCAGAAGTCACCAATCACAAAAATCCTGTTTTCAGAAAACATGATGTGATACATTATTGTGTGCCAAATATCGCATCAAGAGTTAGCCGGACTGCAACTTATGCACTAACCAATATTTTTACTCCCATTTTAATAGATATTGGCGAGATGGGTGGCATCATGAACCTCATATGGGAGAAGACTGGCATAAGAAATGCTGTGTACATCTATCAAGGGGCTATGACAAATAAGGATTTAGCAAAACGATTTGATTTGCCCCATAAAGACCTGAATTTACTGGTCTTAAGCAATCAATGATATTATGCAGTTAAAATCAACATTCAAAGAATATTTCGGCTTGTTAAAGGAAACTTTTAGTGCTTTTGGGTCTGACAAAGGACTTAAATTGAGCGCTTCTCTTGCTTATTACACCATTTTATCTTTGGCCCCCATGCTGATGGTACTGCTATCTGTTGCCGGCATTTTTTATGGACAGGATGCACTTCAGGGAAAAGTTTTCTCTCAGATCAATGATTTCATTGGAAATGAAGCCGCATTGCAGATACAGAATATGTTAAAGAAACTTGCCCTTTCGGGGAAAAGTTTTACTACCGTTGTCTCTGGCGTCGTCTCCCTGACTATTGGTGCCACTGTTGTATTTATTGAGATTCAGGATTCCATTAACCAAATTTGGAGGGTCAGAGCTGTTCCTAAGAAAGGCTGGTTAAAATTATTGATCAATAGAGGGCTTGCACTCTCTATGGTAGGCGGACTGGGGTTTTTATTGATTGTATCTTTATTGGTTAATAGCGTTGTAAGTGCTTTTAGTGAGACTTTATTGAAATTTCTGCCCGATTTTACCTTGATTTTTTTCGATATCATTAATCTCGGTATCACTTTCATTGTTTTGATGAGTTTATTTGCAATCATTTACAAGGTTTTGCCTGATGTGGAGATCTCTTGGAGAGATGTGAGAGCAGGTTCGTTTTTCACTGCACTGCTTTTCATGTTAGGAAAATATTTAATCGGATTATACATCTCAACAACCGGGGTGGGATCTATATATGGCGCAGCCGGAGCTGTGGTGGTCATTGCGGTATGGGTTTATTATTCTGCTGCGATCTTATATTTCGGAGCAGAGTTCACGTGGGCCTATGCTAAAATAAAAGGAGAGAAGATACGCCCCTCAAAACATGCTGTATCATTTAAACAGGTGGAGATTGACCAAGGACAAAAACCAGTGGATCAGGAATGACGGACTGTTCTCTTCTTCTTTCTCTTCTTCAATCGGTTCAACCACATCCAAACTCCCGTGACCGGGAAAGATAAGGTAAGCAAACAAACCATGAAATTGATGATTTTGGTGCTCAATCCAAAAATCTCCCCCGTGTGTACTGGCTTTATAAAGGAGTGTATCTTCTCTCCCAAATTTTTATCGCTGAATAATTCACTCCTAATGATTTTCCCAGAATATTGATCTAAATAATAGGTGTTAACATTGTTTGAGCGGAAACCAGCATGCTGAATACTGACAGAGAAAACATCATTTTTGTTTTTCGGCACCTTGATGTGATAATAAGTTACGTCTTTGAAATCTCTTTCCAAAATTTGTTCTAAATGATCCAGAGTGAGGCTTGATTGTTCGTCGGCAATGTTTGAATGAGGGGATTCTGAACGCTTCACAGTGGAGTTGGTAAGGCTGTAAATTCCTTTATTGATCCAGTTAAATCCCATCATTAAACCAGTCATTACCATAATGATCAGGAAAATGGAGGTGTAGAAACCAATGACCACATGCAAATCATGTAAGAGTCGTTTGTAGCTCCCATCCCACTTTATTTTTAATCTTTGTTTCAGGATAAGTTTAGTTTTTGGCCACCACAGGATGAAACCAGTAATTACAATAAAAAAAAAGAAAAAAGTGGAATAACCTATGAGGTATTGGCCCAAACCTCCTTTCTTACTTAACAGGAACCGGTGAAGCATTTCCACCTTGAAAAAGAAAGATGCCCGCTTGTTATAAAAATCCAGCACTTCACCATTATAAGGATTCATGAATGCGGTGATACTATTTTTTCTTTGGACAAGTTGAACGCTTTTGTGATCTGCCGGAATCAGGTTAATCTCCACGCTTCTTTCAGGATCTGTATACAACCTGATGAAAGTCGCTTCGTATTTTTTATTCCTTGCGATTTTTACCAAATGATCCAGAGCTATTTTATGCACCTCCCGTTTTACGTAAAATCTGTCAGGATAAATAAACTGGTTGATCTCCTCTTCAAACACCATGATACATCCTGTTGAACAGGCGATCATAATGAAGATTCCGGCAGCAAGGCTGAGGTACAAATGGATGGATCTGAAAATCTTTTTCATCGTGAAGAGCGTTAAAAGGACCAGGGACGTCAAATTTCCTGATCCTTTTATTTTCTAGAATTTGTAGGAGATAGTAGTGGAGAATTGTCTCGGGGCAATAGGATTCACACTGTAATTTTCATGCACATTATAACTTAAAGCATCTGTTAAATTAGAGACTTTAGCTAATACAGAGAACTTTCTGAAATGGTATCCTGCAGAGAAATCGAAGGTGGTGTAAGCATGAACGGGTATGATGCGGCTCTTGGTTTGTGATTGGCCAATTTTATTATTCCATCCTGCATATCTGTTTCCGGTGTAGAATACAGAAGCTCCTAATTTTAAACCTTTGATAAAGCTGGAATGGTTGCACGTGTAAAATAACGTTGCATTGGCAGTATGAGGAACATTTCTCACCAATTGCTCTCCTTCCATATAGCTTCCGTTAAGTCCGGATGTTTTGGTGTACCTCATAAAAGTATAACTATAACCGGCTATAAAATTAAGATCGTCCACTATTTTTCCGTTTAGGTCAACCTCAAAGCCATCACTGGTGGTTTGACCGGTAAATTCCTTTACATTTGAATCCAAATTCTCCGTTCCGTCTGCTTTGAATTCTGCTTGCTGTGCCAAATTATTATTAATGATTTTATACAACGCAAGATTTGCTGAAAGCCTTCCCTTTAAAAGTTCATTTTTAACTCCAACCTCATATTGGTCAATGATGGAAGGTTTTAAATTGTTGAAATAAACATCGGTACCTTTATTCACTTCAAAACTGTTGGCATAGCTTGCATAAAGTGAGGTGGTTTCAAATGGTTGGTAAATCAATGCAAATTTGGGGGAGAATGCCTGATCGTTCTTCGATGTGGATTCGTCAGTGATGACATTTCCATTAATTAAATCTTTGACCTTGGCATCATTGACTTTTTGATAGCTCCATCTGATTCCCGCAAGTACTTTAAATTGATCACTTAATCCAATCATGTCTTGTGTATATACCCCAAATCTATAAGTTGGAGAAGTTGTTCTGGAGAGTTCTTCTGCTCTAGGCATATCTGTACGTGGCGTATATTTATTCGGATCCAGGATATTGATGGTGTCATAAGTTGCGAATGAATTAAACTTGTCGCTGATACTTTGGTATTGGTCGGCATCGGTTCCTAAAAGAATTTGATGTGAGATTTTTCCGGTATTCAGTTTCCCGCTGATGTTGATTTGTTCTGAAAAATCATTTTCCTTGGTTTTTGACCTGTTGAGTGCCCTCAGCCAGTCTCCATTTGCAGCAGCTTGTATTCTTTCAGTCGAAAAATAGTCGCGGGCATAATTTTGGTAAGCTCCGATAAAATTCACAGACCAGCTGTCTTTTAACTGATGGTCAATTGTCAAAGATGTAGTGGTCTGGTTAATCCTATTGAATGCCCACGGCGTATTGAAAAAGCTATTTCTGTTGATTTGGGTTGGTATTTTGCCATCAAGCGTTCCAATACCAAAATCAGGATTGAAATCGTTTTTCAAATAATCTGCTTGCAGCAGAACCGTGGTTTGTTCACCCGCCTTATAAATGAGGGAAGGATTGATGTAAATTTTATCTGAATTCACATTATTTCTGAAGCTTCCTGAATTTTCATAACTTCCCACCACACGATAAGCCAGGTCTTTGCTGATAGGGCCATAAAAATCTATAATAGGTTTGTACATCGCATAACTTCCGGCTCTAAGAGATACCTCACCTCCAAAATCGAATTTGGGTTTTTTGGTCACCATATTGATCACCGCACCAGTACCAACATTCCCGTACAGCAGTGCAGCACTGCCCTTCAATACCTCAACACTTTCTAAAGTGCTGGCTTCAGGTATAACAGCAGCGTTCACGCTCGTGCCGTTTTTTAAGATACTGTTCTTCCCTAAGCTATAACCCCTGGAATAAAATGATTCTGAAGTGGAACCCCGGGTCGTTCCCAGTGCAACTCCGTTTACATTTTGGATAATGTCACTCAATTTATTCACTTGCTGGTCAGCTATTAATTCATTATTAATGATGGTGATGCTTTGAGGCAGGTCAAAAGCTTTGATTTTAGTTTTTCCAACGGAGACGGGCTGTTCATTCATGTTGTGCTGAGCCACTACCTTCACTTCTTTCAATGTCCGGGCACTCCCTGAGAAATTGAAATCAAGATTTTTGACGGAATGTGTTAATTCTACCATTCTTTCCTGGGCATCAGCACCTGGCGACTTTACAATGATATGGTATGCTCCCGGTTTCAAGTTGTCAAAATTAAATCTTCCATTTTCATTGGTTAGCGTGGTTCTTTGTAGCTCTTTAATAAATAGGGTCACGCCTTCTGCTGGTTTTTGATGATGAGTGACCGTTCCAGAAAGTTGATAATTATCTTTATGCTGAGCAAAAAGCGATAAGGAAATGGTAGCCAATACTAAAGCCAGATTGAATTTGAGGAAGGTTGGATATGTTTTCATGCTATTCTTATTAAGATTAATTCTAATTAAAGACAAAGAAATGACATTTATCCCAGACGAGCAAATTTTATTTAGATTAATTATAAATAAAGAAGATGGGGGAGATTAAAATACACAACAGCATGTTCTAAATGAGTGACTTCAGTATTTTAGAGAACTCATCCAAACAGATACTTTGAAGGTGATATTCAAATTAAATAAACAGCAATGAAATTGATCAACCTATTTTTTACTTTAATCATCTCAGTCGTTCAAATTCAGGATGAAATCGTGATCATCTCTTCACTTAAGGTTTATCATCAACAGGTAAAAGAACATCCTGATTTTAAACTCATCGAGATAAAAAAAGATATTCCAGACATCAGTTTGGATATCAGGTATGCTACAAAAAATAATTTCTCAGGAGTTGCAGTATATGATCAAGCCAGAGCATTTGCCCGAAAGCCGGTGGTGGAATCTTTAAAACAAATTCAACATGAATTAAAGAAATCTGGTCTGGGATTAAAAATTTTTGATGCCTATAGACCTTACGCAGTGACGGTTAAGTTCTGGAAAGTCACCCCCTTAAACAAAAAAGAATTCGTGGCGAATCCCAAAACCGGAAGTCGGCACAACAGAGGTTGTGCCGTTGATCTCACGTTAGTGGATTTGAAAACTGGCAAAGAGCTGGAAATGTCCACACCTTACGATAGTTTTGCGAAGGAGGCATCGCCAACTTATGAGGATATTCCTTTAAAACAAAAGAAAAACAGGGATTTTTTAATAAAAGTGATGGAAGATCACGGTTTCAAAGTCATCAGAAATGAATGGTGGCACTACGACTTTAAAGGCTGGGAGAAATATCCTTTAATGGATATCCCCTTCGAAAAGTTATAAGCTGAATGGATTCAGGCTCCCTACAAATCAAATTTTATCCCTTGCGCCAATGGCAATTCAGTGGAATAATTGATGGTATTGGTTTGGCGTCTCATATAAGCTTTCCACGCATCTGATCCCGATTCTCTACCACCTCCGGTTTCTTTTTCACCTCCGAATGCTCCTCCGATTTCCGCTCCGGATGTCCCGATGTTCACGTTTGCGATGCCACAGTCAGAACCTGTGACAGACAAAAATCTTTCGGCTTCCCGCATATTGTTGGTCATGATGGCAGAAGATAAACCCTGCGGAACACCATTTTGTAGGGCTATAGCTTCATTTAAATCTTTGTATTTGATCAGGTATAAAATTGGAGCAAAAGTTTCCTGCTGTACAATGGCAAAATCGTTTTTAGCTTCCGCAATACAAGGCTTCACGTAGCAACCTGATTCATATCCATTACCTTCTAAAACACCGCCTTCCACCACAAAATTGCCACCTTCAGCTTTGCATTTCTCCATAGAACTCAAGTAATGCTGAACTGCGTCTTGATCTATTAATGGGCCAACATGGTTTTTTGTATCTAATGGATTCCCAATACTCAACTGTCCGTAGGCTTTTACTAGTTTCTCTTTAAAACTTTCATAAACACTTTCATGGATGATGAGTCTTCGGGTGGAGGTGCAGCGTTGACCAGCAGTTCCAATGGCTCCAAACAAAGCACCAATTAAGGTCATGTCCAAATCAGCATTTTCCGTGATGATGATGGCATTGTTTCCTCCTAATTCCAAGATATGTTTTCCCAGTCGGGCTCCAACAGCTGCTCCAACAGCTTTCCCCATCCTAGTGGATCCGGTGGCGGAGATTAAAGGAAGATGAGGATCATTCGCCATCAGTTCTCCGATGTCCCTGCCTCCAATCACTAAAGAACATACTCCTTCAGGAACATCATTTCTCTCCAGCACTTTCTGCATGATTTTTTGGCAAGCGATGGCTGTCAACGGGGTTTTTTCCGAAGGTTTCCAAATACAAACATTTCCACAAACCAATGCAAGGGCTGCGTTCCAGCTCCAAACTGCCACAGGGAAGTTAAACGCCGAGATGATGCCTACAACACCCAAGGGATGCCACTGCTCGTACATCCTGTGTAAAGGACGTTCTGAATGCATGGTCAAGCCATACAACTGACGAGATAAGCCAACTGCGAAATCACAAATATCTATCATCTCCTGCACCTCGCCCCAGCCTTCCTGTAAGCTCTTTCCCATCTCATAAGACACCAGCTTTCCTAAATCGTCTTTATGATTTCTCAGCTCTTCACCCAGCTGTCTCACCATTTCTCCTCTTTTGGGCGCAGGTACCGTTCTCCAGCTCAAAAAAGCTTCTTTTGCTGTGGAGACCAGCCGTTGATAATCATCCTTTGTGGCGAATTTAACAGCCGCTATTTTTTTTCCGTCAACTGGCGAATGAATATCGGTTAACACGGATGTCTCGCCGCTCCTCCAAGCATTTCCAGTACTGGTGGCATCATTCACGTTTTCAATCCCTAAACTTTTTAAAACATTTGCTATTTCTATTTGCATGATTTCTTAGATTTCAATAACCGATCAGAAATGTAGATTCTTCAGGTTTATTTGGTACTTTTGTCAAAGTTAAGAATTTATAGAAGGAGAGCGAAGATCTTATCGACAGCATAGAAAATAATCACAATCCTTAAATTATAGTATTTTAAAAATCAAGTTGTTAGACCCTCTATTGTCTAATTGTTGAAAAATAACACATGCAGCTTGTATTTAATAATTATAATTTGAGAGTAAATATAAAGGGCAACGGCTGCTATCACCCCAATTTTTAGCCGACCTAAAACGTTCTCTTAAATATTTGCACCGAATGGAAGAAGAATTCGAATTTGATTTTACTGAAGATCCGAAATTATCAGTGGAACGTTATGAAGAGATGATCCGAAACCAGGATCAATATTTTTTTGATGCACAAGCTTTTGAAAACATCATTGATTATTACATCGACAAAAATGATCCTGTAAAAGCTTTACAAGTGATTGAGTATGCGGTGTTACAGCATCCTTTTGCAGCTATTTTTCATGTTAAAAAAGCACAACTCCATGTTTTTACCAATGAGCTGACCAGGGCTTTTGAATCTTTGGAGAAGGCAGAATTACTGGAACCCTCCGAAGCAGATATCTATATGATACGTGGGAATATCTACGAAAGTATGGACCGCCATGAAGATGCACTAGAGAATTTAAAAAAGGCATTGGAGATGGCAGAAAATAAGGATGAAGTACTGATGCAGATCGCTTTTGTTTACCAGAACATGGGTGATTATGAGGAGGCCGTTTCTTACCTGAAATTATGTTTGGAGAATAACATGGAGAATCAGGATGCTTTATATGAGCTGGCTTTTTGTTATGATGTGTTGGATAAACAGGAGGAGAGCATTCAGTTTTACGAGCAATATATTGATAATGAACCTTATTCCTATGCCGCCTGGTATAATTTAGGAAATGCCTTCCATAAATTAAGCTTGTTTGAAAAAGCCATTGATGCCTATGATTACGCCATATTGATCAAAGATAGTTTTGCCTCGGCTTACTTCAACAAAGGAAACGCCCTGGTGCAGCTGGAGCGTTACCAGGAGGCCATAGATGTTTATCGCCAGACGTTTGAGTATGAGCCACCTAATGCTGATACCTATTGTGCAATTGGGGAGTGTTTAGAGAAATTAGAAAAAATGGACGAAGCTCGCTCCTACTACAAGAAAGCGGTAAAGATGGATACTAAATTGGCCGATGCCTGGTATGGAATTGGAGTGACGCTTGATTTTGAAGAACGTTATTTTGAATCGCTGCATTTCTATAAAAAAGCGCTGAACCTGGATGATCAAAATCCCGACTATTGGTTCGCAATTGCCGATGCTCATTATAAACTGGGTAATTTGACGGAATCTGAAATAGCTTATGAAAAAGTGGTGGAAGTGAATCCGTTGGATGTGGAAGCTTGGCTTGACTACTCCTCCATTGTTTTTGAACAGGAGAATATTCCAAAATGTATCGAGATCATCGCAGAAGGAATAAAGAATAATCCTGATTCCGCTGATCTGTATTATCGCTTCGTAGCTTATCTCTTTGCTGATGGACAATATAACGAAGCTCTAAATCAGTTAGAGACGGCCTTGAATACAGATATTGAAAAACACTATTTATTGTTCGAATATCTGCCTCAGCTGCAAACCAATAAGGTTATTGTTGATATCATCAAACGTTTCTCTAAGTAGCCGAAGCTAAAAATCCATGATAAAAGACGCTATTTTGCAGTTTTCGGATTTTTTTTAGGATTTTTGCACCCGATTATGAATTATACACTTAAAAATATTCCGGAGCGCACAGCGAAACCTCGTGAAAAAGGATTGACCATGGTGATGGATAAAGGGTTGAGCCTGAGACAGGTTGATGATTTCTTAGAAGTAGCAGGCGTCCATACAGATATTGTGAAACTGGGTTGGTCCACTTCATTTGTGACTCCCAATTTAAAAGAGAAATTAAAAATATACAGAGATGCCGGCATACCTGTTTATTTTGGTGGAACTTTATTTGAAGCATTTGTGATCAGAGGACAGTTTGATGATTACCGTAAAGTGCTGGATAAATTTGATATGAAATTCGTTGAAGTTTCTGATGGTTCCATAGATATTCCACATGAGGAAAAATGTGAGTTCATCAGTAAACTGAGCAGCCAGGTCACCGTGATTTCAGAAGTGGGATCTAAGGATGAGAAAAAAATCTTCGCCCCATATAAATGGATAAAATTGATGAAGGCCGAGATGGAAGCCGGAGCCTGGAAGGTCATCGCTGAGGCCCGGGAAGGTGGGAATGTTGGGATTTACAGAGATTCCGGAGAGGTAAGACAGGGTTTGGTTGATGAGATTTTAACACAAATCCCCGAAGAGACCATCATTTGGGAGGCTCCGCAAAAAGCGCAACAAGTGTGGTTTATCGAACTGATAGGAGCCAATGTGAATCTTGGAAACATCGCTCCTGCTGAAGTCATCCCATTAGAAACCATCCGTTTAGGTTTGCGTGGCGATACTTTCAACCATTTTTTAAATTTAGTATAGAAAACAGGTGGCTCAAAGGCCACCTTTGGGTTTAGATTTGATGAAAAAATTTGGATTAATAGGTTATCCATTGGGACATTCCTTCTCTGAAAAATATTTCACAGAAAAATTTGAAAAGGAAAAGTTAAAGGATCATCATTATCAGCTTTTTCCTGTTCAGAATCTGAGTGAGATTCCAGATTTGTTAGAACATGAAAAAGACCTTTGTGGATTGAATGTCACTATTCCTCATAAAATAGGGGTGATGTATTATCTGAATGAGATTGATAAAATTGCACAGGCCGTGGGAGCAGTGAATTGTATCAAAGTCACTCATCATCATTCCGTGAAATCGTTGTTCTCCGGCGAGCTATGCCGTTTAAATTCTCATAAACCAACGCTCATTGGTTATAATACGGATGCATATGGATTTGAGCAATCTCTGAAACCTTTATTAGAGAATCATCATAAGAAAGCTTTGATTTTGGGAAACGGAGGTGCAGCAAGAGCTGTTAAATTTGTATTGGAAAAGCTAAAGATCGAGTATAAAATGGTCAGTCGACGGCCATTGAAGGGGATGTTGAGTTATGAGGCTTTATCTGAAAGCATCATAAAAAACCATATGCTCATCATCAATACCACTCCTTTGGGCACGCATCCAAATACCGATGCCTGTGCCGATATTCCCTATCAGCTCATCAGTTCTAGGCATTTATTATACGATCTGATCTACAATCCAGAAGAGACTTTATTTTTACAAAAAGGCAAGGAGCAAGGAGCGAAAACTAAAAACGGTTTGGAGATGCTCGAGTTACAGGCAGAGAAATCCTGGGAGATTTGGAATAGTTAAAAGTTGATCCAATCTTTTAAGGTGTACCTTCCTCATGAATCCATAAAATTTTATACCTTAATCCCCATGAAATATTCTTTTTTAATTCTGTTTGCAGCGTTGATGGTTTCAGCATGTGGAAGCAATCAGGATTATTCACCTAAACCCAGAGGGTATTTTAGAATAGATTTTCCAAAAAAAAAATATCAAACTTTTGAAGGGAATCCTAATTATAGCTTTGAATATCCAACCTATGCGAAGATGTATTTGGATAGTGCTGATGGAAACAGACCTGATTGGTACAATTTAGCTTTTCCGCAATTCAACGCCCGCCTGCACCTCAGCTATTATCGGATAAAAAATAGTGACGAATTTAATGAGCTCGTGGAGGATTCCAGGAAACTGGCATTTAAACATACGGTTAAGGCAACCGGAATTGACGAAGGGATGATCAAAATACCAGAGAATGGTGTTTATGGTGTGTTTTATACGATAGAAGGCAATACCGCATCCTCTTCACAATTCTTTTTATCAGACAGCACCAAAAATTTTTTACGGGCAGCATTATATTTTAATGAAAAGCCTGAACCTGATTCCATTCAGCCTGTGGTTAAGTTTATCAGGGATGATATTGATAGGATGATTAAGACGTTTAAATGGAAGAAATAAAATTAAGAAGGTCAACCAGAGATAAATAGGAACCAAAGATCACAGAATACACCAATGAGCATATGATAAGTGAAGAGATGGATGCAATCTCTGTACTTTGTGGCAAAGTAAAATAATACGATTTTAATCCAAAACATGGAATGAAAAAATATAAATTTCTAATACTGGCACTTTTAATCAGCCTATCTGCGGTAGCGCAAAACCTGCTGACTTATATCAATACAGCCAGTTCTTTTTTTGACACGTTAGATGCCGGGAAATATGCCGAGGCACAAGATTTTTTTGATGCTTCAGTGAAGGATAAATTGCCTCCCGAGAGCCTGGAAAAGATGTGGAACAATTTGAAGGCTCAGCTAGGTGAACTGGAAGCAATAGACGGGGCACAAAATAAAGTTCAGGATGAGTATCAAATTGTGATCCTGAATTGCAGATTCAAAAATGACTCACAGCCTTTTCAGTTCGTATTCAATAAGGAGCAAAAGTTGGTGGGATTTTTCATCCTCCCTAAAAATAAATTGGCAGAGTATAAATTACCTATTTATGCTGATACCACGAGTTATACAGAAAAGCTTATCACCATAAAATCAGGCAATCATCTTCTACCAGCGATGCTCACCCTACCTCGTGATACCATGAATGTGCCTATGGTGATTTTTGTACATGGTTCCGGGCCTTCTGATATGGATGAAAGTATAGGAGCACAAAAACCTTTTAAGGATTTAGCCACGGGCCTTGCTTCTCAGGGAATTGCGTCTATACGTTACGTGAAAAGAACAGCTATTTATCCAACCGAATTTGAAGGGGCTTTTACTACTAAAGAAGAGGTGACTGATGATGCTTTGGCCGTGATTGATTTTGCCAAAACGGTTCCTCAAATTGATCCTCAAAAAATTTATGTCTTCGGACATAGTTTAGGAGGGATGTTGGCCCCTAAAATAGCTGTCCTGGCTCCGGATTTAAAGGGAATTATTTTGGCGGCTGCACCCGCAAGAAAGTTAGCGGATATCTCTATTGATCAAAACAATTACCTCTTCCATGTGAGTAAGGACACCACAAAGGCAGGTAAAATTGCACTCGATGAAGCAACTAAAGAATTGAATGCGGCTAAATCCGTCTCCAGCAACATTAAACCTGATTCATTGATATTGGGATTGCCAGCCTCTTACTGGGCAGATTTGAATGGAATTGATCAGCTGGCATTAGCGAAGAAATCAAATCTTCGCATCTTTGTCATTCAGGGGGGGCATGATTTTCAGGTTGGCGAGAAAGATTTCAATATGTGGAACACCACGTTGAAAGGCAAAAGGAATTTTGACAGTAAATTATACCCTATGCTTAACCATCTTTTTGCCTTTGTTCCGGAGAAAGGAACGATTGCACAATACCAGGCACCGGACCACGTTGACCAGCCAGTGATAGATGATCTGGCTTCATGGATTTTAGAAAAATGATGAATTTAAAAGCTTTCGTAAACAATCCTTACCAAGAGAACACTTACATCCTTTCGGATGATACAGGCGAATGTGTCATCATAGATCCCGGAATGTATAACGCTGCAGAACAAAATGTGGTGGTTAATTATATTAAAGAACAGGGTTTAAAGCCAGTGCTTTTGCTGAACACCCATTGCCATATTGATCATGTGCTTGGGAATAAGTTCATTTTTGATCAATATGGATTAAACCCACAGTTCCATAAAGGGGAACTGCGCCTCTTACAGGCGGTTCCTTCTTATGCGCCGTCTCAGGGATTTCCTAACTATGAATTATCCCCTGAACCAGAGGTCTTTTTACCTGAAAGTGGACAAGTGAATTTTGGGGAATCAGTTTTAGAACTACTTTATACACCTGGCCATTCACCCGCACATCTTTGCTTTTATAACCAAGCCGATGCACTGGTGATTGGAGGTGATGCCTTATTTAAAGGAAGCATTGGTAGAACGGATTTGCCAGGTGGAAACTATGAAATCCTCATTGATAGCATCAGAAATAAATTGTTCAATCTTCCTGATGAGGTTAAAGTATATCCTGGGCATGGACCATTCACCACCATTGGTTTTGAAAAAGCCTACAATCCATTTCTAAATCAGTAGCCGGTGAAGACTGCTCTATATATAGCTAAACGGTATCTTTTCTCAAAAAAGTCGACTAATGCCATCAATATCATTTCAGGTATTTCCATGCTTGGAGTTTTTGTGGGAAGTGCAGCACTGCTCATCATCATGTCGGCCTTCAATGGCCTGGAAGAATTGGTGATCTCTTTGTCAAACACCTTGACACCAGATTTAAGGATAGAACCCGTGACCGGGAAAACATTTGATCCGCAGAACAGCGTACTGTTAAAATTTAAAAAAGATCAGCAAACAGCAATCTACACAGAAGTTTTACAGGAGAAGGCGCTACTGAGATACGGAGACCAGCAATTTATTGGAGTGATCAAAGGGGTAAGTGCCGATTTTTTAAAAAACAAAGATTTAAAACAGACACTTCTGCAGGGAGATTTTATTTTAGAGGAGGGAAATAAGCCCTATGCGGTAATAGGTTCTACCGTTCAATACAATTTGGGAATAAACATTAATGACCAGGTAAGAGTATTGGAGATTTATTCTCCAAATAAAAGAACCAGCAGCGGTTTAACTCCCTCTGCTGAATTCATCTCGAGATACCTGCATCCCGTCGGTGTTTTTGAATCCAATCAGGAGTCTGATAATGAGGTGTTCATTCCACTAAAAACTGCAAGAGCATTATTGGGAGAACAAGAAAACATCAGTGCGGCTGAAGTGATGCTGAGGGATCCGGCATCTTCTGATCAAATTAAAGCTAATCTGCAGCAGGAATTGGGAGATGATTTTATCGTGAAAGATCGTATTCAGCAAAATGCTTTATTGTATAAAATTTTGAATTCAGAGAAATGGGCTGTTTATCTCATCCTCACTTTTGTGCTCTTAATTGCCACGTTTAACATCGTCGGCTCCTTGACCATGTTAGTGATCGATAAACAAAAAGATATTGCCGTATTGAATAGTTTAGGAGCAAGCAAGTCGCTCATCCGGCAAATATTTTTATTTGAAGGCATGATGATCTCTTTTGTTGGCTGTATAGTCGGACTTTTTTTTGGGGGGCTGTTCTGTATCCTTCAAATAAAATTCGGATTGATCTCCATGTCTGCAAGTAATTCCGTGGTAAACGCCTATCCAATGGCAATAAGGGCATCAGATTTTGTGCTGGTTTTCTTTACTGTTTTCATCATCTCTTTCATTGCTTCAGCTATCAGTTCCCGGCTTAGCGTAAAACGTTTCGAGCAGCTGAAACAGGCTTTATAATTGACCTCCTTTTCCTCTTAGAGGTTTCCTGCCGAATACCAAGAACTGATGATTTACATATTGTAACAATTTATAGGTATTTAACTCTAAATTCAGTAATTAACTTTTATCTTCATCATTTAATGAAAGAAGGTTTGTTATATCAATAATTATCTTAATTGTTAAATCATGAACAACTGGTGGCTTTCTCTTGATGCCTTTGATAAAGTGATCTGGTGTATCACCATTCCTGTATCTGTGATTTTCATCTTACAAATGATACTCACTTTTGCAGGCATGGATGCTAATGGAGATTTAGATGCTGATTTTGACGGTGACATGCATGTGGATCATGGTGATGCCCCTTTTCAACTTTTCACTTTCAGAAATTTCATCAATTTTCTATTGGGCTTCGGCTGGACCGTCATCTCTTTCGAAAATGTGATTAAAAGCCAGGCTTTACTCATTTTAATGGGTGTTGGTGTGGGGTGCCTATTGGTTGCTGCTGTGATGTACATTTTCATGAGCTTAAGCAAAATGGCACAGCAGGGCAATATGGATATCAACAATGCAGTGGATCAAACCTGTGAAGTTTATCTTACCATTCCTGAAAAAAAGAGCGGTTTGGGAAAAGTTCATATTCATATACAAGGCACTTTAAGAGAATTGGATGCCATTACCCTGGGAGATCGCATCCCGACAGGCAGCTTGGTCCGTGTGCTCTCGGTCACTAAAAATAACTTATTATTGGTGGTGATAGCTTAATATTTCAAACCTTAAATTTATAATACTATGAGTCCTTTGATTTTAATTGTGGTGATCGCTGTTATCTTATTTGTGACCGTGGCGGCCATTTTATCACGTTACAAACGTTGCCCTTCAGATAAAGTGATGGTGATTTATGGCAACACCGGCAAAAATAAAGGCGGGGGAAACTCCACAGCCCGGTGTGTGCATGGTGGTGCAGCTTTCATCTGGCCTGTTTTCCAGGATTATGCTTTCCTGGATTTAAAGCCCATGTCCATAGAAGCGAATTTGACCAATGCCCTATCTAAACAAAATATTCGTGTGGATGTGCCCTGCAGGTTCACCATTGGAATCTCCACTGACCCTGAAGTGATGAGCAATGCCGCCGAAAGGTTATTGGGATTACCTACGCCACAAATCCAGGAATTGGTAAAGGATCTTTTATTCGGGCAGTTGAGGCTGGTTATTGCGACCATGGATATTGAGGAGATCAACTCCGACAGGGACAAATTCTTAACCAATGTGGCAAATAACGTGGATAATGAAATCAAAAAGATTGGTTTAAAACTCATCAACGTGAACGTGACCGATTTACGGGATGAATCTGGTTACATTGAGGCATTAGGTAAAGAAGCTGCTGCAAAAGCGATCAACGAAGCAAAGAAAAGCGTGGCTGAGCAGGAGCGTTACGGCGAGATTGGTAAAGCTGAAGCCGACAGAGATAAAGACATCAAAATCGCAGAGACGCAAAGAGACAGAGATACCAACATTGCCAATGCAGTGAAAGATAGAGAGGTATTGATCGCCATAGCGAAAAGAGATGAAAGCATTGGCAGAGCAGAAGCCAGCAGGGACACCAACATCAAAATAGCGGAAACCGAAAGGGATACTCGTATAAAGATAGCCAGCAATAACGCCACTGCCGTTGAAGGAGAAAACACCTCTAAGATCACCATAGCGAATTCGGATGCTTTAAGAAGAGAGAAGGAAGCGGAGGCGAATCGTATAGCTATTGCGGCTGAAAAGGTGCAGCAGGCCAGGGCTTTGGAAGAAGCCTACACTGCTGAGAGAAATGCGGAATTGGCAAGAGCCGATAAAGAAAGAGCCTCTCAAAAAGCGAATATCGTGGTTCCTGCGGAGATCGATAAAGAGAAAATGATCATTGATGCAGAAGCGGAAGCTGAAAAAGTGAGACGGGAAGCTAAGGGACAGGCAGATGCAATTTTTGCGAAAATGGATGCTGAAGCAAAAGGTTTGTATGAGATTTTAAGCAAGCAGGCTGAAGGTTATCAGCAAATTGTGGATGCTGCCGGTGGAGACCCTAAACAAGCAGTGATGTTCCTGATCGCTGATAAATTGCCTGAACTGGTTAAAACTCAGGTAGAAGCCGTTAAAAACATCAAGATTGATAAAATCACTGTTTGGGACGGCCAAGGTGGAAACAGCAATGGAAAAACATCCACCGCTAATTTCATATCAGGAATGATGCAATCAATACCTCCATTGAATGATTTGTTCAACATGGCAGGGATGGAACTGCCAAATTATCTAAAGGGAAAAGGTAATTCAGAAAATTCGTCATCAACTATTGCTGTGGAGAAAGAAGAAGATCATGAAAAATCGAATAAGAAAAAGGATTGATTGATGAAAAGGCCTGCAAGTTTTAGCCTGTCGGCCTTTTCCCTTCAGAGGGATTGGGTAAATATGGCGGCTCTCCGGGATCAATTCCACCTTAATCATGTCCTTATAGTTGAATAGATTTAGAGCCTGTTTAAATTTAGATTTAAAATGATAATAGCTTATTTTGAGCGAGATAGGCAAATTTTGTAGGAATGACCTGTAAAATCCCTAAAAATTCAACGATGTTGTAGCCAAAAAAAAGCGTAAGCAACTAAGTCAATTCATGAAGTTAAAAAATCAAAGACTCCTATTAACGATCATCGTAATTTCTCAATTTTTTTGCACCTCCTTATGGTTTGCAGGAAATGCGGTGATAGCTGATCTGGTAAAGGAAGGCATTATTCATGTCGGTTATTTAAGTCACCTGCTCAGCGCTGTTCAATTTGGATTTATAGCAGGCACTTTTCTGTTTGCATTATTTGCAATTTCAGACGAATTTTCTCCATCAAAGGTCTTTTGTGCATGTGCCATCTTTGCCTCCATATGTAACTTGGGATTCAGCTTATCCATACCTGTTTTTGGATTATTGATTTTTAGGTTTTTCACGGGCTTTTTTCTGGCGGGGATCTATCCGGTGGGTATGAAGATTGCCGCCGATTATTTTGAAAGGGGATTAGGAAGATCTCTTGGATTTTTGGTTGGTGCTTTAGTCTTGGGGACTGCTTTCCCACATTTGCTAAAAAGTTTTTCACTCCAATATAGCTGGCGATATGTGATTTATGGAACTTCTTTTCTGGCAGTTACCGGTGGATTAATGATGTTTATATTTGTTGAAGACGGTCCTTACAGAAAAAGAGCGCAAAAATTAAAGCTCAATTCTTTCTTTGAAGGATTTAAAAACAGAGAATTCAGAGCTGCTGCTTTTGGCTATTTCGGGCATATGTGGGAGTTATATACTTTTTGGGCATTTGTCCCATTGATGATAGCTGGATATAATGAGCTTTTCCCCGGAAAAAATTTAAATGTGTCCTTTTTCAGCTTTTTGATCATTGCTTCAGGGACAATCGCTTGTTTTATAAGTGGAATGCTTTCTCAGTATTTTAAGGCAAAGAAATTGGCAACGTTATTTTTATTGTCATCGGGTAGCTGCTGTTTGTTGTCGCCTCTAATGCTAAATACGCTCTCCACTTCTATGTTTTTAACTTTTCTGTTTTTTTGGGGATTTGTGGTGGTTGCCGATTCCCCTTTATTCTCTACTGTGGTAGCTCAAAATGCTCCGCCAGAATCTAAAGGGACAGCTTTGACCATCGTGAATTGTGTAGGTTTCAGCATCACCATCATAAGTATTCAATTTCTCAGTATCTTAATGAAAGGGTTGAGTTATACCTATATTTACATGTTTTTGGGATTAGGTCCTATATTGGGTTTGACATCTTTGCTGAAAAGATCTGATTAAAAAAAATGCTTCCCAAATGAGAAGCATTTTTCAATATAATTTTTCAATAATTTTAATTAAAGAAAGGAGCTACAGCCGCTAACACTTGAGCCATGGTTAATGGTTCATCAAATGATTCGGTTGCTGTATTTGCAGAAACTTTTCCGCTAACTCCATTAAGAGTTGTGATATCAACGCCGCCCTGTACTTTATTATCCTCACCCGCATAATTCGCATCTACTACTGCTCCAATTCCCGTGTCATTAGCTCCTGTAATCCAAGGTTTAATATTTACACCTTTCGCTTTCCTCAATTGACGAATATATGATGCGTGACGAGCCTCTACCGAATGGATTTGTAAAGCAGCGGTCAACACAACTTTATTTCCCAATAAATTGGGTGCCTGTCCTTTATAAGCTCTTACTCCGGTATCTTCAAAAGTTTCTCCAACAGCTAAAAACGTATTATAATTAAGAATCACATCAGGAAATGTACCTTTAGCTGTTAAATCAATACTAGGTTTTGCAATAGCTGCCGAACTTAAAACAGACTTAAGAAATGCCACGTGTGCATTTTCATCATCCTGAACATCTTTTATACCAGTTAAATCCGCAGATGGAATGTTCATAATGCCTGCATTTGCCACTCCCTGATTATAAAATTCAGACTCTAAGTATTCTAATTTCAAAGCAAAATTCAATACATCGTTCACCGGGGTGGTCGATTGTCCGTAAGCTTTTTTGAACAATGTACCCATGGCAAATGGCAGTGCCGCCAAGGTTACTTTTGAGCCAAAACTGGTAATGTTTTTAATGGCTGCTCTTCTGGGATTGATTCTGTCTGTAATTTCAGGATCAATCGTTTCTATTTCTTTTAATATATTAAATAAATTCATGATTGTAAAATTAAGAAGGTAAATCAGTTGCGTTAATTTTTGTTTTGATGAAAGGCTTAGCCATAGACAACACTTCTAGTGGAGCACGGGCTTTATCCAATCCATTGGTATCCACCACATCCATTCCTGCAAAACTTCCTGGTGCGATCAAATCTCTGATATACGCAGCATGACGCGCTTCCACGGAAACAATCTTACCAGCCAACGTTAAATAAGCTGGACTTTGAATCAAATATCCTGCACCGTTGTAGGCGGAGACCCCTAAATCCTCAAATGTTTTTGCTGTTGCTAAAACACTAGCTCTGCTTGTAAAATCAACAGAAGAGAAATCGACTTCTAATCCGGCAATGGCACTGGTGCCTAAAGCAGCTTTAAAGAATTCCCTGTGAGCCACTTCATGATCACGAATGTCTGTTAACAAAGCACTTTCAGATGCAGAGATGCCACTATAGAAGGTTGTTGCCACTTTGATATAGAATGCAGCTTCCAATTGTTCCAATGCATAAGCATAATTTAAAATTCCTATATCGCCGCTACCTAAATAAACCCCGCTATTGAAATCATTTTTGTCTTTCTTGCAACCTGCTGCAACCAACGCTAAACCAGCGGCACTTGCACCTGCATATTGTAAGAAATTACGTCGTTGCAATTTTTTAGAGAAAAGACTTTCATTCTCTATATGCAACTCTTTTTCATCTTCTACGAAACTTTTCATAAGAAATTAATTTTAGTTGATTTAAATTGTTTAATGATTGTAAAAACGATATAAATTAATGTTTGGATGTTTTCACTTGTGTATAGCGTATTTCCATCTCTTCATGAAAACCATCTTTACATTTTTTTATCTGTTTTCTGGTATTTATACTAGAATTATTCCATTTTTTGGCCAAAAACAAAAAATCGCATTCTTAAAAGTTGTAAGGAGATTTATAACTAGGTTTATTATTCTTAAATAATGCAGTAAATCTATACCTAAAGCTTAAAAGCGCAACTTATTTTTAAAATCAAATTTTTTACTTTACAACTGATTAGAATCAAATTCCAGTAAAAAAATATAAATTTTCAGCTCTAAAAGGGCAAAAGATTATTATTAAAAATAAAATTCTATACAAATTAATCCTTGATGTTTTTATATCGTCCTAGGTATAAATTTTTTAAAATGAAAGCGTTAATCAGGTTTTTCTATCTTCCCTTCTCCTGCCTCATGGTTGTTTTGTTGCTCTCTTCTTTTATAAAAGTGGTCGCCCCATTTCCTTATCAAAAGGCTGGCCTTTCAGGAAGAGAGGCAGCTTTGCATTTATTGAATAGGTTCACCTACGGTGCCAGACCTGGTGATTTGGATGCGATGCTTAAAATAGGATTAGAAAAATGGTTTGAGCAGCAATTAAATGGGAAATTAGCCGACGATGATTTAAATCAGCAGCTGAAACCTTATAACGCCATTGATTTATCCAACCAGGAAGTTGAAAATACCTATCCAAAAGGGGCGAAAGTTTTAAGAATGGCCATTAAAGACGGATACATTGACAAAGATTCGGTGAACAAAGGGAATAAGAAGGAATACCGTGACAAGCTTGCCGCCTATATGAGGGAAAAAGGGATTAAACCACAACAAGAACTTTACAGGCAATTCATCAATCAAAAAATATTAAGAGCAGCTTACACCAATAATCAATTACGCGAAGTGATGACCGATTTCTGGTTCAACCATTTCAACGTTTCCGTTACCAAGAATGATTGCGCCATGTATGTTCCTGCTTATGAAAGGGATGTCATCAGACCCAATGTTTTCGGAAAATTTTCCAATTTACTGCTGACCACAGCTAAATCACCGGCAATGCTTTTCTATCTGGACAATTTCAGCAGTGCAGGA
Organism: Pelobium sp.; assembly: GCA_965218985.1. Taxonomy (GTDB): domain Bacteria; phylum Bacteroidota; class Bacteroidia; order Sphingobacteriales; family Sphingobacteriaceae; genus Pseudopedobacter. The sequence goes on along the minus strand of CBDCMP010000007.1, from coordinate 1,449,587 downwards.
ACCAATGATGAAATGAGCGGAGCAAATCTCAAGGCTTCTAATCTGATGATAAATGACAAGGCCAAAGCGACCGCAATTAACAAATTGCAGGCTGCTAAAAAGAATCAGGGATTGAATGAGAATTATGCCCGTGAAGTGATGGAGCTGCACACTTTAGGTGTGGATGGCGGTTATACGCAAGCGGATGTCACCCAGGCGGCAAAAGTGCTGACGGGCTGGACGGTTTTCCCCATGGATGATTATGGTGCCGGTGCCAATATCAGGAAATTGATAGCTAAAGTTGGGGAGGACAACATGCAGCAACGTGGTTTTGTGCATGAAGGTGATTTCTTTTTTGCAGCCAATCGGCATGACACAGGAGAGAAAACAGTGCTAGGAACTCATTTCGCCACAGGCGGGGGTTATGAAGAAGGAGTGAAATTATTAGAAATGTTAGCCCATCATCCTTCCACAGCTAAATTCATCTGTCGTAAAATTGCTGTTCGTTTCGTGAGTGATGATCCGCCACAAACGCTGGTAAATAAAATGGTCAAAACTTTTTTAAACAAAGACGGCGATATCAAACAGGTGCTCATCACCATGGTAAACGCTCCTGAATTTTGGAGCAAGGAAACCTTAAGGGAGAAAACAAAATCACCTTTTGAATTAGCGATAAGCGCAGTGAGAAGTTTGGATGCAACCATCTCCCAGCCCTATCAAGTGTTCAATTGGGTAAATAAGATGGGACAGAAAATGTATTACTACCAGGCACCAACTGGTTTTCCTGATAAAGGTCAGTATTGGATCAACACCGGAGCTTTGCTTAACAGGATGAATTTTGGTTTGGCCTTGGCTGCTCAAAAAATTCCCGGTGTGAAAGTGAATCTGGCAGCATTAAATAATAACCACGAACCAGAAAGTAGCGAAGCAGCCTTAAAAACATATGGTGCCATCATTATGCCCGAGCGGGATTTAAGTGAATCCATCAAAAGACTCACACCGATGCTGAATGATCCCGAATTAATGAATAAAGTGGATAAAGCAGCCAGCAAAACACCGGCAGCAAATGCCCCGATGGCAGAGGAAGATCCTACCATAACTGGAGATATGCCTCCCAATGAAGATATGATGATAAAAAAACCTGCATCGGAAAATCCAGCGAAATCTAAACAGCCTTCATTTGGTGAAAACATGATGCTGGCACAAGTGGTGGGAATTATCATTGGTTCCCCTGAATTTCAACGAAGATAATTGTTCTATTAAAAATATAAATCATGACATCAAGAAGAGGATTTTTGAAAGCAGGTGGATTAGCCCTTTTTGGAATAGGGTTAGGTGGAGTGCCCACCTTTGTTGCAAAGGCTGCAAATTTGGTAAAAGCCCCGGGTTTATTTAAAAAAAGAAAAACACTGGTTTGTATTTTTCAGCGTGGAGCGATGGACGGTCTTATGGCCGTAACTCCGTTCACGGATCAATATTTAAAGGCTGCCAGGCCAACTCTATTTCTATCGGCTGCCAAAGGAAGCAGCACGAATCCATTGATAGATTTGGATGGGGCATTTGGCCTTCATCCTTCCATGTCGGCGTTCGAGTCTGTTTTCAAAGAGGGGCGTTTAGCCATTGTTCATGGCATTGGCTCACCCAACAACACCCGTTCACATTTCGACGCACAGGATTATATGGAATCAGGAACGCCTTTTAACAAAGGCACCTCAAGTGGTTGGTTAAACCGGGCGGTAGGATTACTGGGCCATGATGCTGCCACACCTTTCCAGGCAGTGAGCATGACCTCTTCCTTGCCCCGTTCTTTTTATGGAGATCACCCTGCTGTGGCGATTAGTAATTTACAGGATTTTTCCATACAGATGAAGGGAAATCCAATGGGGACAAGCATGGCCTCCAAAAGCTTCGAAGATTTATATGACCAAACCACCTCCAGCTTATTAAAAGAAACTGGTAAAGAAAGTTTTGACGCCGTTAAAATGCTACAAAAAATTGATGTGAAGAATTACAAACCAGCAAATGGAGTTCAATATCCAAACTCCGCCCTGGGAAATTCTTTAAAACAGATTGCTCAATTGATCAAATCTGATGTGGGTTTAGAGGTGGCTTTCGCCGAATCAGGTGGATGGGATACGCACTTCAATCAAGGACGTGAAAACGGGATTTTCGCAAGGAATGTAAATGATTTAAGTGAAAGCATCACGTCTTTTTGGACAGATATGGGAACTTTACAGGATGACGTTACCGTGATGACCATGACTGAATTCGGTCGTACCGTGAAACAAAACGGAACCGGGGGAACCGATCATGGTAGAGCTTCCTGTAATTTCATCTTGGGAAGTGATGTTGCCGGCGGAAAAGTTCATGGTTTAGTGGATACATTGGCGATGGAGAATTTGGAAGACGGAAGAGATCTGAAAGTGACCACCGACTTTAGAAGTGTGTTCAGTGAAGTTGCCGATAAACATTTGGGGATCAACCAGGATACCATGCTATTTCCCGAATGGAATGGCAAGCACATTGGAATGATGAAAGCATAAATTTCAATGTAAGAGTAACCATCCCCCTATTCACACTCGAATGCAGCAGATACCGATGTTTTAAATATCCTGGAAAACAGAAGCCTCTCTAATGATAAACGCTTGTATTGATTGATGAAGCACAGGTAATTCGGGGAGGTTGGAAAGATTTTGAATAGGAATTAACCCGGCAAATGCTGGCCACACAGCCTGTAAATATCTCCCATATTCCTTCCTAAACCTTTATAGTCCATCCCGTAGCCCACCACAAAATCATTGGCAATTTCAAATCCCACAAATTCAATCTCTTCAAATTGATGTTCCAATGCCTCTGGTTTTAAAAGTAAAGTAGCCACTTTGATGGAGGAAGGCGCCAAAGCTTTGATTCTCTCCAACAAGAATTTCAAGGTGCGCCCGGTGTCAATGATATCCTCCACAATGATCACATCCCTGCCTTTGATATCCATGCTAATGGGCAATTCCTCGATTAATTTTCCTGAACTTTGTGTACCACCATGATAGGAGGCAAGCTTTATGAAAGTGGTTTCACATCCAATGTGTACTTCCTTCATTAAATCGGCCATAAACATGAATGAACCATTTAAAATCCCGATGAATACCGGAATTTTATCCTCATATTCCACGTTGAGCTGGATCCCCAATAAACGAATCCGTTTCTCGATCATGCTGTATTCAATGAAGGGTTCAAAAGTTTTATCGTCAATGGTCATTTTCATATCGCCGAATTTACAATTAACCTTTTATAATGATGAAGTCGATGTATAAATTTAAAGAGATAAATCTACCTTTACTTTATTTAAAGTCGCTATGGAATGAATTGGTTGATCATCATAATTGCTGGCCTATTTGAGATGGGTTTTGCAACGTGTTTGGGCAAAGCCCGGGAAAGCACTGGGAATGAGGCAGTGTATTGGTATGGAGGATTTCTTACCTGTTTAATGATAAGTATGATCTTGTTGGTAAAGGCCACACAAACACTGCCTATTGGCACCGCCTATGCAGTTTGGACAGGCATTGGTGCTGTTGGCACCGTTTTAATCGGGATATTTTTCTTTAAGGAGCCAACGGATTTTTGGAGGTTATTTTTTCTGGCCACTTTGATTGGATCTCTCATCGGATTAAAATCAGCAACACATTAATGATGGAGATCAGCTGGAATGATTTTGAAAAAGTTGAGCTCAGAGCCGGAACAATTATGGAAATAATGGATTTTCCGGAAGCAAAAAAACCAGCTTATAAATTAAAAGTGGATTTTGGAGCGCTGGGGATGAAATGGTCAAGTGCACAAATCACAAGTCACTACAAGAAGGAGGAATTGATTGGCAGGCAAATCATTGGAGTATTGAATTTCCCTAAAAAGCAGATCGGTAAATTTATGTCAGAATTTTTGGTAACTGGCTTTGCAGATGAAAATGGAGCAGTTGTTCTCAGTACATTAGAAAGACCGGTGCCCAATGGGTCCAAAATGATCTGAATTCATTTCATCTCAATCAGAGATAAGATATTTTTTGCCGGGTCTCTGAACCATGCGATGGTCGGCCCTTTGTCACTTCTAAAGATCCCTTTTTTATCTGTCGCAATATCTCCGCCATAGATATCAAAAACCACACCTTTGGCAGTGAGCTCATCCACTGCTTTTTCGATGTCATCCACCGGGAAATTCAGGATCGTGAATGTCGCAGGGATATGGTTGGGTTTCTGGTAAATGATGATGGGCTGATTACCTTCTGTATGCAACTGCAACAAACCCATCTCAGATTTTGTCACTTTTAAACCCAAGATTTCGCCGTAAAATCTCTCCGCTTTCTCTAAGCTATTCACGGAGAATCCACTAAAAGCCTTTTTTCCAACCATGATCTTTTATTTTATATGTTCCAAATCACTCTTAACAAATATAAAGCATAGTTCATCAATCCTGTCATCCATAGGATCAACCTTGATAATACAGGTTTAACGTAGTTCAATCTTGTAAGCATTTCTTCAACTTGATTTTATTATATATATTAATATAATAGGTCATAAAAATAATGCCGAACTCTTGTAGTGATCCCCCGGGATATTCATTTTTTAACAAATGACAAAAAAGAGATGTTTATGCTGATGGATTTGTTTTGTCTTCTTCCAAATCAGGCGGTTTGCTATAAAGCACAAGTCAGTTGCTCATTACCTATGCCATTAAGACATGCTAAATTGGTGTAAAAAAATCATGCGCATGATTTTGGAAAGACGCAGTGGATACATCAAATAAATCATGAACAAACAAAAAATGCCAGCTTTGTAAAAAGGCTGGCATTTTACATTCATCAAAAAACTTAGACTGAAAAACTAGTTCCGCATCCGCAGGTTTTTTCTGCGTTTGGGTTATTGAAGACAAACCCTCGAGCATTTAAGCCCTGCTGAAAATCAACCTCCATGCCCACTAAATACAGTCCGTGAGCTTTATGCATGAAAACACGGATACCATCAATATCGTATTCGTTATCTCCTTCTTTCATCTGGTCAAAGCCTAAAACATAATTCATGCCTGCACATCCGCCACCTTCAACTCCCAAACGTAAACCAAACTCTTCCCCAAGTTCTTGTTGAGACATTAATTTTTTCACTTCTTTTTTCGCACCTTCGGTTAAAGTTACGGGTGCTGCTGTTTCTACTGCTGTGCTCATAAATCAATAATTTATTAGACAAATATACGGCAAAATGTAGATTTTTGTTTTCAAATCTGGTTTTTGACCATCACGTTACAAAAAATCATATGGATATAGCATATATCGCCCTGGATATCTTAAAATACACCCTTTCCGGTTTGCTGGTGGTGTTGGGGTCCTTTTTTCTTCTAAAGAACCAATTTGACAGCTACTATAATTTAAAGGAGTTGGAATATAAATCCCTGGTGGTAAAAGATATCCTGCCTTTGAAATTGCAGGCTTATGAGCGGATGATCCTGTTTGTTGAGCGGATGAATCCTTCTAACCTCCTGGTTCGCTTGCATACGCAAGGCATGACCGCCAGAGAGATGCAAGGGCTTATCCTATCGGAGATCAGGGCAGAGTATCAACACAACGTCACTCAGCAACTATATTTGAGCAAGGATGCCTGGATGATCATTAAAAGAGTGAAAGAGGACACCATCAACCTGGTAAATCAGGCAGTGAACCAACTTCATCCCGAAGCCAGCGCAGTGGAGTTGAGCAAGCTCGTTTTCAGTAAAATTGAAGAAGTGGATGCGGATCCTTTTGAACTGGCCTTACTGGTGTTGAAGAATGATATTCAGGAATTATAAACAATCAGATGTCTGAGAAGAAAATAAAAACAACCTCCGGGGTAGAAATTAAAGAAGTTTACACCAGTTGTAAACCCATGCAGGAGCTGCCTGCTGAATTCCCATTTACCCGGGGTATTCAAAAAGACATGTACCGGGGGCGGCTGTGGACGATGCGGCAATATGCGGGATTCTCCACCGCTCAGGAATCTAACAAAAGATACCATTATTTGCTGCAGCAGGGCACCATGGGGCTTTCGGTTGCTTTTGATTTACCCACACAGATAGGTTACGACAGCAATCATGAGCTTGCTGAAGGCGAGGTGGGGAAAGTGGGTGTGGCCATAGATTCTTTGAAGGACATGGAGGTTTTGTTTGACGGTATTGAGCTGGAGAAGATCACCACCTCCATGACCATCAATGCCACGGCTTCCACGCTGCTGGCGATGTACATTGCCTTAGCGAAGAAACAGGGAGTCGATTTAACCAGGATCTCCGGAACCATCCAAAATGACATATTAAAAGAATATGCGGCAAGAGGAACTTATATTTATCCTCCAAAAGCATCCATGCGTTTGATCACGGACGTGTTTGAATATTGCAGCAAGGAGGTGCCGAAATGGAATACCATCTCTATCTCGGGCTATCACATCCGGGAAGCGGGATCAACGGCCGTTCAGGAGCTTGCCTTCACTTTAGCCAATGGGAAAACCTATCTCAAAGCAGCTATCGAAAAGGGATTGGACATCAATGTTTTTGCCAAGCGATTATCTTTCTTCTTCAATTGTCATAATGATTTTTTCGAGGAGATTGCCAAATTCAGGGCGGCCCGCAGAATGTGGGCGAACATCACCAAAGAGTTGGGAGCGACTGATGAAAGAGCGCAGCAACTCCGATTTCACACCCAAACCGGAGGATCCACATTGACAGCGCAGCAACCCATCAATAATATTGTGCGGGTGACCAACCAGGCGATGGCAGCTGTTTTAGGAGGAACACAATCCCTGCACACCAATGGATATGACGAAGCACTTTCATTGCCAACGGAGGCTGCTGCCTCCATCGCTTTAAGGACGCAACAGCTCATCGCATATGAAAGTGGCGTTACACAAACGGTGGATCCATTGGCAGGTTCTTTTTTTGTGGAGACTTTAACCGATGAAATGGAAGCCGCTGCGTGGATTTATATCAAGAAAATCGATGGCATGGGCGGCGCTGTGAATGCGATTGAGCAGGGTTATGTTCAAAATGAAATCGCCAATGCCGCCTACCAGTATCAGAAAGCTATTGAATCGGGTGAACGGATCATCGTGGGCGTGAACAAGTACACTTCCGAAGCGTCTGTGAACCCGGAGGTTTTCAGAGTGGATGACAGTATCAGGCAGGAACAGGTGCAAAAGATCAATCAGCTTAAAGCCGAAAGAGATCAGGAAGAAGTGGCATTAAAACTGGAAAAACTGAAGAAGGCTGCACAAGGGACGGATAATTTAATGCCTTATATCCTTGAGGCGGTTGAAGCCTATGCAACTTTAGGAGAGATCGCCGATACCCTAAGAAGTGTTTTTGGTGAATATTAACCGCTATATCATGAAATTAAAATTAGCACTTCCTGCTTTGCTTATGGCAATGGGCGCCTGTAGCCCCAAATACAAAACCAGCCAAGTCACCAACAAGCAACTTTATCCCATCACAGAGCATGCTCCTCAGGATTCATCAATTTTATCATTTTATCAACCTTACAAAGTGCAGCTGGATTCCATCATGAATGATGTGGTGGCCGTCTCTGCCAAGGAGCTTACCAAGGAAAGACCTGAAGGGACTTTGAATGATTTCTTCGCTGATGCCATGTACAGCAGTGCCAAAGACTGGGGGATAGCTTTTGATTTCGCCTACACCAATTACGGGGGATTAAGGATCAATCTGCCGGAGGGCAATATCTATAGGTATAAGGTTTTCGAGCTGATGCCTTTTGAGAATACATTGGCAACGGTGAAATTCAAAGGAGAGGACATCCAGAAATTTTTTGATTTCATTGCAACATCTGGCGGCGATCCCATATCCGGAGCGAGGTTTACCATCGATGGGAAAAAAGCAGTGGATATTACCATTGATGGGCAACCTTTTGATGCCTCTAAAACGTATACAGTACTTACGTCTGATTATATGGCCAATGGAGGAGATGGAGGCGTGATATTCAGTGAAGCGATGGAGCGGAAAGATTTAACTTATAAGCTCAGAGATGGGATTCTCCTGTACTTGGAAAAAAAAACTAAATCCGGTGAAAGACTAAATCCAGTTATTGATGGAAGAATCAAGATTAAATAGAAGAGGCTTTTTAAAAACTTCTGTCTCCGGAGTTGCTTTATTGGCTTTAGGTTTTAAGGCCGATAGCGTTTTCGCTAAAGAAGATTTCACTAAACTCACCATACTACACACCAACGATGTGCACAGCAGGATTGACCCTTTTCCGATGGACGGGTCGAGAAATGCGGGCAAAGGCGGTGTGGCTGCCAGGGCGGCATTGATCAATAAAATCAGGGCTGAGGAGAAGAACCTGTTGTTATTGGATGCAGGAGATATCTTTCAGGGCACTCCTTATTTCAATTACTGGGGTGGAGAGCTGGAGATCAAAATGATGAGTATGATGGGTTATGATGCCTCCATGATGGGTAACCATGATTTTGATAACGGAGTGGAGGGATTTGCCAAACAATTGCCTCATGCCAATTTCCCCATCCTCAACGCCAATTATGATTTCAAAGGCACTGCCATGGAAGGAAAGGCTAAATCCTGCCAGATCTACAAGAAAGATGGGATTAAGGTGGGCGTGTATGGAATAGGGATTGAACTGGCTGGTTTGGTGAATCCCCAGCAATATGGAGACACCAAATATCTTGATCCCATCGCAAAAGCACTGGAGATGGAGCATTTTTTGAAATCAGATCAAAAGTGCAACCTCGTGATCTGTCTGTCACATCTGGGCTATAAGTATGAGGGAAATAAGGTTTCTGATGTAGTTTTGGCACAGCGTCTTTATCATACCGATTTAATCATTGGAGGCCATACACACACATTTTTAGACGCTCCGGTAAGTATGAAAAATAAGAGCGGCAATGAAATACTGGTAAACCAGGTGGGTTTTGCAGGGATCAATTTAGGAAGAGTGGATTTCGCCTTTTCCAGAAATAACAACAAAAAAATAACTTATACCTCTGCTATTGAGGTTATTGATGATAATTTGATTTTTTAACTTTTTTAAACCGATTTTTTTTTGAATCTTCGATACTCGAAAGTCGGTATCCTCACCCACTTTCATCGCATTTAAAATCAATAGATTAGAGAATAATATGGAAAAAACTTGTGTCAATGTATGGGAGAACTGTCTTCAAATCATAAAGGATAATATTCCAACCCAGAGTTTTAAAACCTGGTTTGAGCCTATTATTCCACTAAGGCTGGAGGAAAGCATTTTAACCATTCAGGTGCCAAGTTTATTCTTTTACGAATGGCTTGAAGAACACTATGTAGGCCTTTTAAGGAAAACGATTAAAAAACAGTTAGGAGATACCGGGAGGCTGGAGTACAATATTGTAGTGGAGAAATCATCCTCTCAAAAACCGTACACCACCAATCTTCCTTCAAGCGGAAACGGAGCTGAAGGAAAGAACCAATCCATCCCTATGCCGGTGGCCTTGAACAAGGACATCAAGAATCCTTTCGTCATCCCGGGATTGAAGAAATTACAGGTTGATCCGCAATTGAACCCTAATTATACTTTTGAGAATTTCATTGAAGGTGATTGTAACCGTTTGGCCCGTTCTGCAGGTTATGCAGTGGGCGCAAAACCGGGAGGAACCTCTTTCAATCCTTTGATGATTTATGGGGGTGTTGGATTAGGAAAAACTCATCTGGCGCAGGCTATCGGAAATGAGGTTAAGAAAACCATGCCTGATAAGCTGGTGATCTATGTGTCCTGCGAAAAATTCTGCCAGCAGTTTGTGGATTCTTTAAAGAACAACACCATTAATGATTTTGTGAACTTTTACCAGGCTATGGATATCATCATCATGGATGATGTGCACAATTTCGCTGGTAAAGACAAGACTCAGGATATCTTCTTCCACATTTTCAATCACTTGCACCAATCGGGTAAACAATTAATCCTGACTTCAGATAAACCGCCTAAAGATTTGGCAGGTTTGGAGGAGCGTTTATTATCCAGGTTCAAATGGGGGTTGTCAGCAGATTTATCTGTTCCTGATATTGAAACCCGTATGGCCATCCTGAAAAAGAAGATGTACCAGGACGGCATAGAATTGCCCAATGATGTGATTGAATACGTGGCCAACAATATCGATAACAATGTGAGAGAGCTGGAGGGGGCCATGGTTTCTTTACTGGCGCAATCCACTTTAAACAAGAAAGAGATAGATTTAGCGTTAGCTAAACAGATGTTAAAGAATTTCATAAAAAACACCAGCAAAGAAATCTCTATGGAGCATATTCAGAAATTGGTATGTGAGTATTTTGAGGTTCCGGTGGAGATGGTGAAATCCAAGACCCGGAAAAGGGAAATTGTGCAGGCTCGTCAGATCTCTATGTACCTTGCCAAAAGCCACACCAAGACTTCTTTAAAATCAATCGGGGCGTTCTTTGGTGGCCGCGACCATTCCACAGTCATCTATGCCTGCCAAACTGTAGAGGATTTGATAGACACCGATAAGAAATTTAAAGCGTATGTGAATGATATTCAGAAAAAGCTTAAAATGAGCTAATCAAATTTTCTGATGTAAGAAAATCCCGTTAGGTCCGCCTTAACGGGATTTTTGTTTTTATAAATTTTTATCGCTAAGATAAATTCTATCCCTCGGTCTGTGTCCTCACAGACCGAAATAATCTGTTGTTAACCTGCAAAGTTTCCATCTATCTAAACAGGTGTAAAGGGGCATCTTTTTTGGTCTTATCCCTCGGTCTGTGGCCTCACAGACCGAAACAATCTTGCAATAACCAAAACAAACCTAAACCGGATTGAAGTGAAAAGCCCACAGCGTAGCGAGGACTTGCAACGCCTGTCGGCAGACAGGTAAAGCCGGACTATCGCGACCGATGAAAAACAGAACCTTGCTTTTCTAAATCTTTACCATTAAACGCTCCACTTTCAACTCCTAGCTCAATACCCCCATTTTCAAAAAAGCATACAGCAAACCAGTGACATGTAAAGCCTGGGGAATCTCGTTATTCAATAACAATTGCTTCACCTCTTCAATAGAATGAAAAAGAACTTCGATATCTTCATGTTCATCCAAATCCTGCTCCTGCACTTTAACGCCGCCTTTGGCGAGGTAACAATAAGTGACATTGTTGGATGTGGCCGGGTTAGGATAGATGGTGGAGACCAGCTCAAAATCTTCAAATAAATAGCCCGTCTCCTCCAGCAATTCTCTTTTGGCGGCAGCTTCGGGAGTTTCATCGCCATCAATCACGCCACCGGGAATCTCGATGGAAACGATGCCTCCGCTGTGGCGATATTGCTTGACCATAATCACTTGTTCATCTTCAGTGATGGCGACTACATTTACCCAATTCGGGTATTCGAGCACATAATATTCACTGGCGATTCGGCCATCAGGCAATTCACATTCGTCCACACGTAAAGTGGCCCAGGGTTTTCTAACGATATATTCAGAGGAACAGGTTTTCCATTTTTCTATACTCATAGGCTAAAAATAGAAAATCCCGGAGCATTTCCGGGATTCCATAAATTATAATTCTACAAACTTACAACTTACAACTTACAACTCGTAACTTAGAACTGTCAACTGTTCCTACCAGCTTCCGCTCGCTCCGCCACCGCCGAAACTTCCTCCTCCAAACCCACCGAAACCGCCACCTGAAGAACCGCCGCCGAAGCCACCTCCACCAAATCCTCCACCTCTTCGTCCGCTATTTCCCATTCCGGCTAATAGCGACCACCAAAAAATATTGGCTCCGCCTCTTCCGCCGATCACGTTTCTTCCACCGCCGCCTCTTCCGCCTCTGCTGATGAGGAAAATGATGCCGATAATGATGAGAACTATCAGGCCAATAGGAAAACTTTTTTTGGCTGTTTTATTTTTTGGCTGATCGTTTTTATATTCTCCCTTGGTGTAACTGATGATCGCATCTGTTGCAGCATCAAGTCCAGCATAATAATTCCCTTCTCTGAAATGAGGTTTGATTTCATTCTCAATGATTCTTTTAGCGATGGCATCCGGCAAAGCACCTTCCATTCCGTATCCGGTTTGAATGGTCACTTGTCTGTCGCCAATGGAGGCAAGCACTAAAATTCCGGTGTTTTTCTCAGAGCCACCAATTCCCCATTTTCGGCCAAGTTGGTAGCCATAATCGTTGATCTCATAGCCATCTAATGTTTTAATCAGCACCACTGAAACTTGAATGGTGGTGGAATCATCAAAAGCGACCAATTTTTGTTCTAAGGAGGCTACCTGAGCACTGTTTAGCGTGTTGGTGTAATCATTGACTAATTTGTTGGGTTTCTCAGGAAAGTTTTGAGCATAGCCCAAGAAACTGCAAATGCTTAAGCATAAAATTAAAAACGTCTTCTTCATGTAAGTCTGGCTAAAATCAATTTAAGAAAACGATGTCATCCGGTAACTCGTTGATGTCATCGCTTTGATAAGGGAAATATTTCTTGAGCTGTTTGCCTGCTTCAATAACACCCACGCTGATGCCTTCGGCCACCTCGTTCCTTTTAAATCTATCCAACATCAATGATTTGGTGCTTTTCCAGAAATCATCCGGAATCACCTTATTGATTCCTTCATCACCAATGATCGCAAATTTCTTATCCTCCAAAGCTACGTAAATGAGCACCCCGTTTCTTAGTGCAGTTTTCTCCATCTTCAAATCGTAAAAACATGCCACTGCTCTTTCATAGGCATCGGTTTTGCATTTCTTCTCCACGCAAACACGCACTTCGCCAGAAGTGGCTTTCTCGGCCCACTCTATGGATTGTTTAATCTTATCCTGCTCCTGATCATTCAATGAACTCATGTTTTTGATTGTTTTTTTCTTTAAACTTCTCCAACCCTTTATTAATCCTTATAATCTGTGCAATCCGTGTTAAACTCCTCTATCCAGATTAGTGAAATTAGCCTAATTCGTATCAAAAATTAGTTAAAATCAACAGTTGGAGCTTTATCTGCACCCGCTTCGGCAGCAAAACTACCTTTTTGTTGAAAACCGAACATTCCGGCGAACAGGTTATTAGGGAAGGTTCTGATGTTGGTGTTATAATCCTGTACCGCTTGATTAAAGTCTCTCCTGGCCACTGTGATTCTGTTTTCCGTTCCCTCTAGTTGAGCTTGCAATTCCTGGAAGTTTGCATTTGCTTTCAGTTCAGGATATCTTTCGGAAACCACCATCAATCTTCCTAAAGCCTGTCCCACCTCTCCCTGTGCGGCTTGAAATTTCTGGATGTTCTCCGGAGTTAACTTATTAGGATCTATCTGTACGGATGTGGCCTTAGCCCTTGCCTCTATCACTTGGGTTAAAGTCTCTTTTTCGAAGTTGGCAGCACCTTTTACCGTGTTTACCAGATTCGGGATCAGATCAGCTCTTCTTTGATATTGATTTTGAACCTCACCCCATTGTGCTTTCACTTTCTCGTCCAATTTAACTGAGCTATTGTATCCGCATGAGCTTAAGGAAGCCACTGCAAAAATGGCGATGATGCCAAATAATAATTTTTTCATGTTTGTCTTTTTGCTTTTTTGAATATAACATATAGAGTTCAATTTTCATACCTTTGTTACAATTCGGGATAAAAACCCGACAAATTAACATGCTTAAAGAAATAGAAGTGGTCATCCATCCGGATGATATTCACGACCTCGACAAGATTAGAGCAGCCATTCTCGAACAAGAGCAGATTCAGGCCAATCGTTTAAATCATTTTAATATCCGAAAAAGATCCATTGATGCCCGCGGCAGACAGGTGGTTTATCGTATTAAAGTGGTGCTGTATATTGATGAGGAACCAAAAATAGCACTATTCCATCCTCTATATCATCATGTTAAAGATGCAAAACAAGTGATCATCATAGGTGCTGGCCCGGCCGGGTTATTTGCCGCATTGCGTTTAATAGAGTTAGGGTTGAAGCCGATCATATTGGAACGTGGAAAAGAGGTGAAGGAAAGGCGGAGAGATTTGGCAGTCATCAATAAAGAAGGACTTGTGAATCCCGAATCCAATTATTGCTTTGGCGAAGGCGGTGCGGGAACTTATTCTGATGGTAAACTGTACACCCGTTCTGATAAAAGAGGCGATGTGAATAAAATGCTACAAATCCTAGTGCAACACGGGGCTACGGAGGATATCCTGGTGGATGCCCGTCCACATATCGGGACTAACAAACTGCCTCAAATCATCACTGCCATCAGGGAAACCATCCAAAACTTTGGAGGAGAGGTTCTTTTCGACACCAAATTAACTGATTTGAAGATAAAGAATAAACAGTTTAAATCAGCCATCACCAATAAAGGAACTTTTGACGCAGATGCAATCATATTGGCAACAGGTCACTCCGCAAGAGATATTTATCATCTTTTAAGAAGAAAGAATATATTATTGGAAGCCAAATCTTTTGCTTTAGGCGTGAGAATCGAGCATCCGCAATATATTATAGATCAGGCACAATACCATTGTACAACAAGGCATGAAAATTTGCCTCCGGCTTATTACAGTTTGGTGGCACAGATTCAGGAAAAGGGAGTATTCTCCTTTTGCATGTGCCCGGGAGGTATCATCGCTCCCTGTTCTACGGAGCAGGAGGAAATTGTAGTCAATGGCTGGAGCCCTTCCAAAAGAAATAATCCTTATGCGAATTCCGGAACTGTGGTGCAGGTGGGTGTGGGAGACGTGTCCGGAGATGAAGCGGATCCTTTTATACTACTGGATTTTCAGGCTGAAATAGAGCGCAAAGCTTATGAAGCAGGTGGAGGTGCTTTAAAGGCCCCAGCACAAAGAATGGTGGATTTTGTCCGCCAGCAGGTCTCTTCAGATCTACCCGCAAATTCTTACCTGCCAGGATTGACCTCCGCCAATCTGCATGAAATTTTACCCGCTTTCATCGCTAAACGTTTGAAAGCAGCACTTCTGGAGTTTGGCAAGAAGATGCCTCCCCATTTTGGAAGCACAGGTTATTACACCAATGAAGCGGTTTTGGTAGGCGTGGAATCAAGAACTTCTTCTCCGATAAGAATTCCAAGAGATAAGGATACACTGGAGCATCCACAGATCGGAGGGTTATTTCCTTGCGGAGAAGGGGCCGGTTTTGCCGGTGGCATTGTTTCTGCTGCTATAGATGGGCAGGCTTGTGCAGATGCAGTGTATAAAAAAAGTTAAATTGCACCAACTTAAATTTTTGGAAATTTTAGCCGTTAACAATGAAAAAGACATTAATCTTAGGAGCCACTCCAAATCCATCAAGATATGCCTATCTGGCAGCACAACGCTTAGTGGCTCACGGACATGAAATAGTGAATGTGGGAATGAAGACGGGAGCGGTGGCAGGCAAAACCATTGAAAAGCCTGAAATCATTCATGATGATATTGACACCATCACGCTTTACCTGGGGCCTCACAATCAGAAAATTGTTTATGATTATATTCTTGAAACCAAACCGAGGAGAATCATCTTTAATCCGGGAACTGAGAATGCAGAGTTGGAGAAGATGGCAAATGAGAAGGGCATAGAGACGGAAGAAGCCTGCACCTTAGTGATGCTTTCCACAAATCAATATTAATTTTGCTTCAAGTTATTGTTGATCAACTAATTTATATATTTTCGAATCCGTATGGATAAAATCATCTCCTTTGTCAGCGTATGAAATATAGTCTCATCTCGCTTTTAGTTGTTGTGAATTTATGGGCTTGCAATGAAAAGTATGTCAGTGAAATATTAAGTGACGCTAAAACCGATGATACGATTTCATCACAAAGTGCCCTTTCAATTCCCCCATTTAAGAATTATTTAGCTGTAAATGCCTTTGAATGGGATTTTACCTTGCAAAATACTCCTGAAATCGTTGATGAAAATAGATTCTCAGCCATCCGCTCCTTTACAGGTATCAGGCATTACTTGGATTGGGAGAGAATAGAACCTAAGGAAGGAGAGTATACATTCAGTGTGTCCCATGCAGGAAGTTGGGATTATGATTTGATCTACCAACGCATGAAGGAGGCCAATATGGATGTTTTGATCGATCTGAAGACCTGTCCAAAATGGCTGTTGGAGTCTTATCCGGTTGATGAAAGAGATGAAGAGAATGTACCAGCTCCCTATGGGTTGGATAGGAGTGCCCCGGCAACTTATATCCTGCAAGCGAAAGCAGGGTTTCAGCTTGCTGCAAGGTATGGTTACAATAAAAATGTGAAGCCATCATTGGTTAGGGTAAACACCGCCGTACGCTGGGCAGGAGATCAACCCAATACGGTAAAAATCGGATTGGGTCTGATTAAGTATATCGAATGTGGCAACGAGCGGGATAAGTGGTGGAAGGGTAAAAAAGCGCAACAAACTCCTGAAGAGTATGCTGCGAATCTGTCAGCTTTTTATGATGGTGATAAGGGTAAGCTGGGGGAGGATGTTGGGGTTAAAACAGCAGACCCAACTATGATGGTGGTGATGGGGGGGTTGGCTTATGCCAATCCCGATTTTGTGGTCAGGATGATTGAATGGTGTAAAAAACATAGGGGATTTAAAGCCGATGGTACGGTTGATCTATGTTTCGATATCATCAATTATCATCTTTATTCGAATGATTCTTTTATAAATGCCGGAGATGCAACGGTTGGCGTAGCTCCGGAAATTTCTAACCTGAGTGAGGTAGCCGAGGACTTTCTTAAAATGGCTAGAGCGGATGCGCATGATATACCGGTTTGGGTCACTGAAACCGGATATGACATAGGTGCCAATACCTCTCAAAGAGCTATACCCATTGGCAAAAAAAATGCTGAGATCACGCAGGCGGATTGGAATTTAAGGACTGCCCTTTTATATGCCCGGATTGGAATAAAAAGGTGTATGTTCTATATGCTGGATGATGTGAACATCAACAGCACAGTTCAGTACTCTTCTTCAGGATTCCTGAACAATGATTTTTCCAGAAGGCCTTCCGCAGATTACATGCTTCAGACCAAAAAGTTAATTGGAGATTATTTTTATAATAAAACAATTAGTGCAGACCCCATAGTTGACCTTTACAAGCTTGGAGAAAAGGAGATGTATGTGCTTACCATACCTGATCAAACAGGAAGATCGGCGAAAT
Organism: Pelobium sp.; assembly: GCA_965218985.1. GTDB lineage: Bacteria > Bacteroidota > Bacteroidia > Sphingobacteriales > Sphingobacteriaceae > Pseudopedobacter. The sequence continues at coordinate 1,432,475 of CBDCMP010000007.1, read as the reverse complement.
ATGAGCTGAATCTCGGCAATTCCAGACGTGCCATCATACACACCTTACAGGTTGGAAGTGATGAAATGCTGGATACAGTGGTAAATACAATTAATGGGAAATTACAAATTGAAGTCACTGAAACTCCTGTATTTGTTGAGAGATGATAAGTGTGGCAGTACGTTCAATTTCGCAATCAAGTCAAATTTTATTGGATTTTCTTATTTTGCAGCGATGAAAAAAGCCACCATTCAATTGATATTATTTTTAGCTTTAATAAGCTCAGTAAAAAGTCAAACGCTTTCTCAAAAACTCCAGGCAGCCTTCAATAAATTCTCTGCTGATGAACAATTAAAATATGCCACTGTTTCATTCACTGTTTTAAATTCATCTTCCGGTAAATTAATTTATGGGACCAATGAAAATCAGGGAGTTGCAACAGCTTCCACGCTTAAAACCATCACCTCTGCCACGGCTTTGGCATTATTAGGTGAGGATTATACTTTTAAAACAGAGATAGCCTATTCAGGCACCATTGCCAACGGGGTATTGAATGGGAATCTCATCCTCAAAGGAAGTGGTGACCCCACCTTGGGAAGCTGGCGCTGGGAAAGCACTAGAAAAAGTCAGGTACTCAATAAAATATTATTCAGCCTGCAGCAAAAAGGGATTAAGCGCATTAACGGAAAAATTATTGCCGATGATGAGATTTGGGACAGCCAGTCGCTACCGATAGGTTGGATTTGGCAGGATTTGGGAAATTATTACGGAGCAGGTACATCAGTTTTAACTTGGGGAGAGAACCAATTTGAGCTGACCTTTAAACCGGGCAGGAAAATAGGCGATCCTGTTGCAATCGCTAATCCGGAGGACATTTATCCATTTCTGGATATTAAAAATGAATTGAGCACGGGGAATTATGGAACCGGAGACAATGTTTATGCGTATTCCGCCCCTTACACCTCCACTATTTATTTAAGGGGGACGCATGGAATGGATCTGAAAAAACAAATAGGACTTTCTCTCCCTGATCCTGCATTGGCACTGGCTTACGATGTCAACACATTCCTTCAGAAAAATGGCATCACTGCTCTGGGCTATGTAACTTCAAGAACTTTAAAGGATAAGCCAGACGACAAAGCAGTGGAACTCAGCACCATTTTGTCTCCTCCTTTAAAGGAGATCATCTACTGGTTCAATAAAAAAAGCATCAATTTATATGGTGAACAGCTATTAAGGACCATTGGTTGGAGATTCGGAAAAAGTGCATCCACAATTGATGGTGTGAAAACGCTTCAAAAGTTTTGGAAAGATAGGGGCATAGATCCGGAGACATTGAATGTGGTGGATGGGAGTGGCTTGTCTCCTACAGATAGAGTGCCCTCTCTCACTATGGCTAAAATATTATACTTTGCGAAAAAAGAGGAGTGGTTTGATGCTTATTTCGAAAGTTTTCCAGTATATAATGATATGAAAATGAAGAGTGGCACCATTTCCAATGTTTTGGGTTATGCAGGTTATTCAACAGTTGACGGGGTGACTCCCGTTTGTTTTTCTTTGATCATTAATAATTATTCTGGTGCTTCATCAGCCATGAGGAAAGAGATGTACAGCTTGTTGAATTCGCTGAAATGAATTAAATAATGATGGTAAAGGTGGCTCCTTTAGGTATTTTTAAATAGGAGGAAAGGTGTGGATGAACATTTGATAAGCAATTTCATTATTATTGTGAAACATGCAACAAGCCATCATTATAGGAGCGGGTATAGCAGGAATTGCGACTGCCATCAGGTTAAGAATAAAAGGTTTCGAAGTACAGGTTTTTGAAGCCAATGATCATGCCGGGGGGAAACTTTCAGAGCTCCAACTGGGAGCTTACCGATTTGATGCAGGTCCCAGTTTATTTACCATGCCCCAATATATTGATGAACTTTTTGAAATGGCCGGGGAAAATCCGGCTGATTCTTTTGAATATGAAAAACTGGATGAGATTTGCCGATATTTTTGGGAGGATGGCACTCACTTGAAAGCAGTTGCTGATATGGATGAATTTGCAAAAGAGATAGCGATGAAAACGAAATCCTCTGGTCAGGAGATTAAATCCTTTTTTGAGAAAAGTGCTGAGATCTATGACATCACTCATGAAGTTTTTTTAGAAAGATCATTGCATACCTTAAGTACTTATTTAAGATTAAACACTGCTAAATCTTTTCTGCGCTTTCATAAAATAGATGCTTTCCGATCTATGAATAAAGCTAATGAGTCCTTTTTCAAAGATGAGAAAATGGTGCAATTCGCAAATCGTTATGCTACTTACAATGGTTCTAATCCGTACGAGGCGCCGGCTACTTTAAATGTCATTCCACATTTAGAGCAGCACTTCGGAGCATATTTTCCAAAAAAAGGGATGTATGAGATCACCAGAAGTCTGGTGAACTTAGCAGAAAGATTAGGGGTGAAATTTCACTATCAAACGCAAGTGGAGGAGATCGTCGTTAAGAACAAAAAAGTCAGGGGAGTTGTGGCTAAAGAGTTATTCAAAGAAAGTGACGTGGTGGTCTCCAATATGGATGTGTATTTTACCTATAAGAATTTGTTGAAAGATGAAGTTCAACCTAAAAAAATATTAAATCAGGAGCGTTCCAGTTCAGCATTGATCTTCTATTGGGGAGTAAAAAGGGAATTTAAGGAACTGGGGCTTCATAACATTCTGTTCAGCGGTGATTATCAGCAAGAGTTTCATCATATTTTCAATTCTAAAACTTTATATGAGGATCCCACCGTTTATATCAGCATCAGCTCAAAGCATAAACCGGATGATGCTCCTGAAGGTTGTGAAAACTGGTTTACCATGATCAATGCGCCACATCACATCGGGCAGGATTGGAAACTGCTGAGGCAACAGGCAAAGCATAACATCATCAGGAAAATAAACAGGAATTTAAAAATTGATTTGAAGAGTTTGATTGAAGAGGAGGATGTATTGGACCCGGTTTTAATTGAACAGAGAACCTCATCCTATCAGGGATCATTATATGGAACCAGTTCCAATGATCAGTTCGCTGCCTTTTTAAGGCACGCTAATTTTACCAATAGCATCAAGAATTTATATTTTTCAGGAGGGAGCGTACACCCGGGAGGAGGAATTCCTTTGGCTTTGCTCTCCGCTAAAATTGTCGACGGAATGGTGAAAACAAAATATTAAAAAATTGAATCAATGATAAAGCCAAAGTCAAATAGCATCATCCATGGTTTTTTCTCTTGGTACATCAGCAGGATCATCAGCAGGGATTTTCATGCATTTGAATTCAATGAAGAAGTGTTCTTGAAAGACGAAGCCATTTTATTACTGGCCAATCATTCCAGCTGGTGGGATGGTTTCCTGTTATTTCAACTTAATAAGCTTTATTTCAAAAAGAATTTTCATGTGATGATCTTGCAGGATACAGCAGAAAAAGTTAAATTCTTAAAATATTTGGGGGCTTTTAGTGTTCAAAAGAACAGCAGAAGTTTGATGGAATCATTAGAATATGCGGGGGAATTATTAGATGATCCGGCTAACCTGGTGCTCATTTTTCCACAGGGAGAGCTTCATTCCTCTTATGTCTCTGAGATTAATTTTGAAAAGGGCGTCGGAAGGATGATTTCATTTTCCAAGAAAAAATTCCAGTTGATGTTCGCAGCAGTTTTGACTGATTATTTTGATCAACGTAGGCCAACAGTGAATATTCATTTGGAAAAGTGGAATGCATCTTCTTATTCAAGTTTGCAGGTTTTGAAAAGTGCCTTTAACAAACATTATGAAAGGGCGTTAAAAAAACAGTCGGAGGTAAAGGTTTAATATGATTTATTTTTTCTACATCATCTTCTTTTTTCTCATTTTGAGGTTTACTGTCACCCTTTTCAACTTCATATCTAATCCTAAACTGACCAGGTCTCCTCATATTTTCAATGATCCGGTATCCGTGCTTATTCCTGCGAGGGATGAATCTGAAGATATTTTAAATCTTTTGGAGTCTCTAAAAGTTCAGGATTACCAACATTTAGAGGTCATTATCCTTGATGATGCCTCCACTGATGGCACTTTTGATGTCTGTGCCTCTTTTGCCAAAACAGATCAAAGATTCCGGGTCATCAAAGGAGCGCCCTTACCTAAAAACTGGCTAGGAAAGAATTATGCCTGCCATCAACTGGCAAAACATGCAAAGGGGGATTACCTGCTTTTTTTGGATGCGGATGAAGAGGTGAAAGACGGATTGATCAATAATTCTATCTATCGCATGAAGCTGGGTAGGCTTTCTCTATTAAGCTTGTTCACGAATCAGGTTACCATCACTTTTGGAGAGCGGGCAATCATACCTTTAATGCATTATTTGTTGTTGAATTTGCTGCCGCTGAGGTTGGTTAAATTGTTGAAAAATTCAGCTTTTGCTGCAGCCAGCGGTCAGTTCATGCTTTTTGACACCGCGCATTACCGGCAAAACCAATGGCATCAGCAGGTGAAGGAGAAGGTGGTGGAAGATGTGGAGATCATGAAAAGAGTGAAGCAAAAAGGCTTAAACGGAGAGGCTTTATTGGCAAATGGTTTCATTTATTGCAGGATGTATAAAAGTTACAAAGAAGGGTTGAACGGGTTCAGTAAAAATTTGCTGGCTGGTTTTGGAGGAAGTGTTCTTGGCTTGATCACCTATTTGACACTGGTGTTGTTCGGGCCAGTCCTCATCCTTTTATTCTTAAATTTCCAATTGTTTTATTTCGCTTTAATTTTAATCATCTTCAGCAGAATAATGATTTCATTATTGTCCGGGCAAAATGTTTTAATGAATATATTTCTTCATATCCTGCAAATGATCTCTTTGTTTTTCATCGCTTTCCTCTCCATAAAAAAATCAATTGGTAAAACCCTGGTATGGAAAGGAAGGACCATCCATACATGAGCTATTTAAATAAGCCTTTGCTGTCCATTCTATTCATCATCATATTTCACCTGGTTGGTTTGATCGGTTTCATGCTGCCCGGGCGAATTGACTTTTTTCTTTCTTTTGTACCTTTTCACCTGTTGTTAATGGCGTTGATACTCCTGGCCAATCAAACTGATTTCAATAAAAATCTATGGATTGGTGTTTTTACCTTCATCGCAGTTGGTGTGATGCTGGAGATCGCCGGAGTGCAAACCGGAGTTATATTTGGACATTATCATTATGGAGAGACCTTAGGATTCAAAATTTTTGAAGTCCCATTAATCATAGGGGTAAACTGGATGATATTGATCTTTAGCATGGGATCGGTTATGGATAGGTGCCTGGAGTTAAGTAAAAATCTCAAAGCGGCTGTGGGAGCTGGGATTTTGGTGGTGTTCGATTTTTTACTGGAACCTGTTGCCATAAGGTTCGATTATTGGAGCTGGGATTTTGGGCACATTCCCGTGCAAAATTACATCGCATGGTTTTTAGCAGCATTTTTGATGTTAAGAGTTTATGAGGGATTTAAATTCAAAAAAGATAATCAGACAGCTTTGACCTTGTTAATTTGCCAATTCGTGTTTTTTATTATCTTGAATCTTACTGTAGCCTGACTAAAGTTTTTATATTTTTGTACAAATCAACAGCTCATGGAATATAACCTTAAAGTGACGATAGATCAGGATTCAGGCTTTTGTTTTGGAGTGGTTTACGCCATAGACATGGCAGAGGAGATTTTAGCAGAAGACGGCTATTTATACTGTCTGGGAGATATAGTGCATAACGATGAGGAGGTAGAGCGTTTAAAACGAAAAGGTTTGATCATCATCTCCCATGAGGATTTAAAAGGCATTAAAAATGAAAAAGTCTTAATCAGAGCTCATGGTGAAGCACCGGAGACCTATAAATTGGCTTTAGAAAATAACATTATGTTGATTGATGCCTCCTGCCCGGTGGTGCTGAAATTGCAGAACAGGATCAAGAATTCATACGATGATCATCAAAGAATTCTGATTTTTGGGAAACATGGCCATGCCGAGGTGATAGGATTACAAGGCCAAACCAATAATGAAGCTTTAGTTTTTCAGGATATTGCGGAGCTTGATGATGTGGATTTACCATCCTCTTTAACACTCTACAGTCAAACCACCAAATCCACGGATAAATTTTACGAAATTAAAAATCAACTGATCGAGCGTGGATATGAAGTGAGAGCAAATGATACCATTTGCCGACAGGTTTCCAACCGTGACAAAGACCTTCCCCAATTCGTTAAGAATTTTGATAAAATTGTTTTCGTATCGGGCAAGAAATCCTCCAATGGTAAAGTGCTTTATGAAGTTTGTAGAAGAAATAATCCTGCAACCTATTTCATCAGTGAGCCGGAGGATCTGGAGATGGCGATGTTTAGCAAAGAGGATAAAGTTGGAATCGCTGGCGCAACATCTACCCCAATGTGGTTGATGGAACAGATTAAAGGGGTGTTAGAAACCTATTGAACTTTTGTGCCTTTATTATTTTACATAAGCTATTGTAATGTTAATCATAAAACGACGAAAAATCATCCTTTTAAATTATTTATTATCAATGATATAAGTCTTTTGACTTTCTACTTTTAACTTAACATTAGAAGAGACTTGCAGCTTCATTAATGTAGCTGACCATTCAAATACTTGAACTTAAATTCAAACCAGATTCAAAATCGTTCACAATTTTGAAAAACTCAACAGGGATATTTATGGCACTATTGATCATTTCTTTATGGTCAGCTTCCATTTTGTTTTTAATGTTTTCCAACATCTCTTTTTCAAATCCATTCCTATACCTGATGGTGCTGGTTCAAATGCATCTTTATACCGGGTTATTCATCACCGCCCATGATGCCATGCATGGAACCGTGGCTCCGAATAATGTAAAAATCAATATTTTTATAGGCCAGCTTTGCAGCATTCTTTATGCTTTGTTTCCCTTCAGAAAATTAAATGATAAGCATCATCAGCATCATCGGTTTGTTCATACCGAAGATGACCCTGACTATCATCAGGGAGCTTTTCTAAGCTGGTATTTTAATTTCATCGGGAGATACATCAGTTGGTGGCAAATTGTAGCTATGGCTGTGATCTATAATGTTCTGAAGATTTGGGTTCCGGAAAAGAACCTTTTGTTATTTTGGGTGCTGCCCTCCTTATTAAGTACGCTGCAACTTTTTTATTTCGGCACTTACCTGCCGCACAAGGGGGAGCATTCCAATCAACATCACTCAAATACACAATCCAAAAATCATATTTTGGCATTTTTTAGTTGTTATTTTTTTGGCTATCACTATGAACACCACGATGCTCCGGGCACACCCTGGTGGAGACTATGGAAACAAAAAGAAAAGAGTTTAGAGATTTAAAATGAGTAAAAAAGCTGTTTTATTAGTGAATTTGGGCACACCCGATAGTCCATCCACCAGTGATGTAAGAAAATATTTAAACGAATTTTTAATGGATGAAAGGGTAATTGATATCAATCCGGTAGGACGAGCACTTCTGGTAAAGGGAGTGATTGTCCCTTTCAGGGGCCCTAAATCCGCAAAAATTTATAAGGAGATTTGGACAGAGGAAGGATCTCCATTGTTGATCTATGGTGAGAAAGTGAGAGCGGAGATCGCTAAAAGGTTAGGTGATGAATATGTGGTGGAACTGGCGATGCGCTATCAGTCCCCCTCAATTCCCGATGCGTTAGAAAGGTTGAGACAGGCGAAGGTGGATAGCATTAAAATAGTCCCTTTGTTCCCACAATATGCTTCTGCATCCACAGGTTCTGTGCACCAGTTAGTGATGGAGGTGTTAAGTAAGTGGCAGGCTATTCCAGCTTTAAGTTTTGTGAATAGCTATTATGATCATCCGGGAATGATTAAAGTTTATGCAAACAATGCCAGAAAGTATCTCGGTCAGCAATGGGACCATATTTTATTCAGTTTTCATGGAATTCCCCAAAGGCAAATGAAAAAAGCAGATGTTTCAGGAATTCATTGCCTGAAAGTGAATGATTGTTGCCAAACCATCACTGAGAATAATAAATTTTGTTACTCGGCCCAATGCCATCAAACTGCAAGATTGATTGCGGAAGAACTCCAGCTAGAGAAAAAGGATTACACGCTATGTTTCCAGTCACGATTAGGGAATGATCCATGGATGCAGCCTTATACCAGTGACGTTTTAAAAAATCTTGCGGCTAAAGGGGTTAAGCGGATTTTGGTTTTATGCCCTGCTTTTGTTTCAGATTGTCTGGAAACTTTATATGAAATATCTTTTGAATATCAGGAGAAGTTTGAAAAATTAGGAGGCAAAAAAGTACAACTTGTAGAGAGTTTGAATGATGATCCGGCATGGATTGATGCTTTGGAAGATATCATTCTACATAGCTGATTGACGCTCAATTAGTGAATATTAAAAATCCGGAACTGTTATTTTAGCCTTTAAAAAAGCTTTTTCATAATGATCTCCGTGGCTCCGGTATTCTCCTGCACATATTTTTTGGCTTGCCCCCCACACAGCTGACGGTAATTTTTATTCACCATTAATGCTGTGGTAATGACATTAAATTGATTCTGATTGCTAATACTGAATCCAGCACCTAAATGAATCAAATCCCTGGCTTCTTTAAATTTATGGTATTTTGGTCCGAAAATAACTGGTGAACCCCATGCAGCTGCTTCCAGTGTATTGTGAATCCCTGCACCAAATCCTCCCCCAATGTAGGAAATATTTCCGTAAGCGTAAAGTGAAGATAGCATTCCGATATTATCAATGATCAATATTTTAGCGGATCCTGCTTTAGACGGTTCATTTATTAATTGAGAGTATCTGATGGAACCGTCTGAGGATTTTTCCAGTTCAGCAATTCGGTTTTCGGTGATCTCATGAGGAGCAAAGATGAATCTCCAATCTTCCGGGGCTTGTTTAATGAATTCAATGATGATATTTTCATCTTCAGACCAGGTGCTTCCCGCAATGAACAGATGCTGGTTGCCTTTGAAGGCGGCAATCAGCGGGAAATCTTTTCTATTTTTTGATAGCTCCAACACGCTGTCAAAACGGGTGTCGCCACTAATGGTGGTGTTGGAGAAGCCAATGGTATGCAAGGCTTTTTCAGATGCTTCATCCTGAACAAAGAAATGAGTCACATATTTTAAAATTCTCCGGTTAAACCCGCCATACCATTTAAAAAAGATTTGGTCACTTCTGAAAATTGCAGAAGTGATATATAAAGGGATTTTGTTTTCATTCAATGATTTGAAAAAATGATACCAGTATTCGTATTTGTTAAATATGGCCAGTTCAGGCTTAAAAATATCGATGAAATCTTCAGCGTTGTTCGCTGTATCTAAAGGAAGGTAAAGGATGTAATCTCCAAATGGTGAATTTTTCCTGATCTCGTAACCTGATGGTGAGAAAAAAGTGATGATGATTTTTTTTTCAGGAAACCGTTCTCTCACTTCTTTGAGCAGGGGTTTTCCCTGTTCGAATTCTCCCAAAGACGCAAAATGGAACCATATTTTCTTAATGTTAAGATCGGGATGATATTTTTGTCTCCAATTCTTTCTTCCATCAATCCAATTTTTTGCTTTTTTATGGAAGAAAGAAGCAATCCATATTAAAAAAAGATAAAATTTAATGGCAATATGATAAATAATGGGCATTTAATTAATTGAATTATTAACTTGGTCAAGTTAAAATAAAATTGATGAGATCTATAATTATTATACCGAAGCAGCTGATTCAAACACCATAAGTGAAGAATGAATAGGTTTGGGTTTGAGCTGATCTCACCTTTGAAATTAAAGGGATCAAGAGTTAGGTTTCATTATTATTGGAAAGTTTATGCATCTTTAATTCACACAGCTCGTTAAAAAGAAGTTAGAATATATGAAAAAAAGAGTTTTAATCACTGGAGCTGCCGGTTTTTTGGGATCTCATCTTTGTGACAGATTTATCAAGGAAGATTTTCATGTTATCGGGATGGACAACCTGATCACTGGCGACCTCTGTAATATTGAACATCTGTTTAAGTTAGAAGATTTTGAATTCTCACACCACGATGTCTCCAAATTTGTTCACGTGCCCGGTGAGTTGGATTATATCTTACATTTCGCCTCTCCGGCAAGTCCGATAGATTATTTAAAAATCCCTATTCAAACCCTAAAAGTTGGATCTTTAGGCATCCATAATCTTTTGGGTTTAGCAAGAAGCAAAAATGCCCGTATCATCATCGCATCCACCTCTGAGGTGTATGGTGACCCTGCCGTGAATCCTCAACCAGAGGAATACTGGGGAAATGTGAATCCGGTTGGTCCGCGTGGCGTTTATGATGAAGCAAAGCGTTTTCAGGAAGCTATGACGATGGCTTATCATACTTTTCATGGGGTAGAGACCAGAATTGTCAGGATATTCAACACTTATGGGCCAAGAATGAGATTGAATGATGGAAGAGTGTTACCCGCGTTTATTGGCCAGGCTTTAAGAGGTGAGGATTTAACTGTTTTTGGAGATGGCACGCAAACCCGTTCATTCTGTTACGTGGACGATTTAGTGGAAGGAATTTACCGATTGTTAATGTCTGATTACGCCTCTCCAGTTAATATCGGTAATCCGGATGAGATCACTATCGGGCAATTTGCCGAAGAGATCATCAAATTGACGGGGACGAATCAAAAAGTCATTTACAAATCACTACCTCAGGATGATCCTAAACAAAGGAGACCTGATATCACTAAAGCACAAAACATTTTAAAATGGGAGCCAAAAGTGAACCGGGCTGAAGGATTGAAAATTACTTATGAATATTTTAAAACTTTGTCAAAAGAAGCTTTAGAGAAGGTGGATCATAAAGATTTCAACAAGTATAACAGGTTATAATATAATGGGAAACAAAATATTAGTCACAGGCGGAACCGGATTCATTGGTTCACACACGGTGGTGGAATTATACCATGCCGGATACATTCCGGTGATCGTAGATGATTTATCCAATTCGTCTCCGAAGATTATTGACCAGATTGAAAAGATCATCAATTACAGGCCAGAGTTTCATGTGTTTGATCTTTGTGATGAAGTGAAGACCAAAGAATTCATAGCCGCAAATCCGGATATTAACGGGATCATTCATTTCGCTGCTTTTAAAGCTGTAGGTGAGTCCGTGCAAAAACCGTTGGAATATTACAGAAACAATTTTTTCTCTTTGATCAACCTGCTGTATGCTTATAAAGAGAAACCGGTAAATTTCGTATTCTCTTCAAGCTGTACCGTATATGGTCAGCCGGATGCGTTGCCAGTCAATGAATCAGCGCCCATTAAAAAAGCAGAATCTCCATACGGGAATACCAAGCAGGTTTCAGAAGAGATTTTAGCTGAAACTGCGGCAGTGAATAAAAATTACAACATCGTCGCCCTAAGATATTTTAACCCGGTAGGAGCTCATGAGTCAGCATTGATAGGAGAACTGCCTATCGGAGTTCCTCAAAATCTGGTTCCTTTCATTACGCAAACGGCGATTGGTAAAAGAGAGAAGATCACTGTTTTTGGAGATGATTATCATACACCTGATGGAAGCTGTGTAAGAGATTATATTCATGTGGTCGATTTAGCCAAAGCGCATGTTGCGGCTATTAAGAGGATGGAAAGCGGAGCTGCGGAGAACAATTACGAAGTTTTTAATATTGGCACCGGTAAAGGAACCACTGTGCTGGAGGTCATCAAGGCATTTGAAAACTCCACCGGAGAAAAACTGAATTATACTATCGGACCGAGAAGAGCTGGAGATGTTGAAAAAGTTTACGGAGATGTCACAAAGTCAACAGCGCAATTAGGCTGGAAAGCCGAATTAAATGTGAACGATATGATGAAATCTGCTTGGGAATGGGAAAAATATATTGAAAATAATCCTTTTTAAATTGTTGGTTAGGATTTAGTTGGTCAGTTTGTTAGGACCTAAAAAACTAAATACCAACCAACCAACTAATCAAAAATGAAAATATTAATCACTGGCGGTGCCGGGTTCATAGGTTCTCATGTGGTAAGAAGATTCATCACCACTTATCCAAACTATGAAATTGTGAACCTGGATAAGCTCACTTATGCAGGTAATCTGGAGAACCTTAGCGATATAGAACATTCTTCTAATTATAAATTCATCAAAGGAGATATTGTTGATGCTGAATTCATTCATGAATTATTTAAGGCAGAAAAATTTGACGGGGTCGTTCATTTAGCAGCCGAATCACATGTGGATCGTTCCATTTCAAATCCGTTAGAGTTTGTGATGACGAATGTGGTGGGAACGGTAAATCTGTTGAATGCAGCAAAGAATAATTGGAAAGGGGACGAGGAGCAAAAGCGTTTTTATCATGTCTCCACGGATGAAGTTTACGGAACATTGGGGGAAGGTACAGAAATGTTCACTGAAGAGACCGCTTATGACCCTCATTCCCCTTACTCAGCATCCAAGGCAAGTTCCGATCATTTTGTGCGGGCTTACTATGATACTTATGGTATGGACTGTGTGATCTCCAACTGCTCCAACAATTATGGATCTTACCATTTTCCGGAAAAATTAATTCCATTATCCATTCATAATATCAAACAAAACAAAGCTATTCCAATTTACGGAAAGGGAGAGAACATCAGGGACTGGCTTTGGGTGGTGGATCATGCCAGAGCCATAGATCTTATTTTCCATCAGGCTAAATCAGGGTCCACCTACAATATAGGTGGCCATAATGAATGGACTAACATTGAGCTGATTCGTACACTTTGCAAGGTGATGGATAGAAAATTAGGCCGGGCCGAGGGCACATCCGAAAAGCTGATCACCTATGTCACTGATAGGGCGGGTCATGATTTACGTTATGCCATCGATGCCACAAAATTAAAGAACGACTTGGGGTGGGAGCCAAGTTTACAGTTTGAGGAAGGGCTGGAGAAAACAGTGGATTGGTATTTACAGAATGAAAAATGGCTGGATAATGTGACTAGTGGTAATTATCAGCACTATTACCAAGAACAATATCAAAACAGGTAATGTTCAATCTGTTCAAAAAAAAGAACCAAATACCAGAGCTTAATTTTGAAGACCTTGTGGTGGATATGCATTCGCATATCCTACCGGGAATAGATGACGGTGCAGCCGATGTCAGTGCTGCTGTCCTACTGGTAAAGCGATTCATGAATCTGGGATTTAAAAAACTGATCGCCACTCCACATATCATGGACGATTATTACCGGAACACTCCTGAAATCATTCTAAAAGCTTTAGACCAGTTACGTGAGGAATTAGAAAGACAAAATATGGATATTGCTCTGGACGCTGCTGCAGAATATTACCTGGATGAGAATTTTGACAGCAAAATCCAGCATGGAGAATTGCTTACCATGGGCGATAAACATCTATTATTTGAACTATCCTACACCACTGAGCCGATTATTCTTAAAGATACCATTCAAAAATTAAATGATAAAGGATACAAACCTATCCTGGCACATCCCGAAAGATATCCTTATTTTTACAGTGCTATCGAAAGATATCACGAAGTGAGAGAATATGGATGCTACTTTCAGCTCAACACCATCTCCTTGACGGGCTATTATGGTAAGCAGGCCCGGCACGTGGCAGATAAATTGGTGGAGGCTGGATTGGTCGATTTCATAGGGTCAGATATGCACCACCTTAAACATGCGAAAGCATTGGAACAATCATTGTTTTTAGAGCCCACAAAACTGCTGCTTGAGAGTGGGGAGTTAAAAAACATCACTTTAAAGTGATTTAACAAGAGACTTGTTTTTTGAGTACGCCTACATGATACCACACCTGATCATGAACATCACCAGGAAGATCAAAAGCCTTATTTTTAATTTTCGGTGCACAAATTTTCTGCGGTGTCTTTTTTTTATCTCATGCTCATGATCAGAAAGACACCAGAATATATATCCAGTCTTATTCGTAACGAAGCGCTTCCACAGGATCTAGTTTAGAAGCTTTTGATGCCGGGATGATTCCGGAGGCAAGCCCGGTTAAAACACAGGCAGCCAAACCCAGTAAAATCCAAAGCCATGGAATGATGAAAGATGCCCCCATGACCATGGCAAGCAGATTTCCCATCACAATCCCTAAAAATATACCCACCATTCCACCAAGAAGACAAATCACGATCGCTTCATAAAGAAATTGTTTCCTGATGAGTTTTGGATTAGCCCCAATCGCCTTTCTGATGCCAATCTCTCTTGTTCGTTCAGTCACGGACACCATCATGATGTTCATCAATGCGATGGCAGCTCCCAATAAAGTGATGATTCCGATAGCCATACCCGCATATCTGACGTATTTAAGTTGATCGATTAAAGTTTGTGCAATTGCATCACTTTTCGTGATCTCAAAATTGTTCTCCTGTTGTACACCCAATGAACGAATCTTTCGCATCAAAGAAGTAGCCTCTCCCACCGCTACATCCATTTGCGTAGGGTCATCAACCATTACAGAGATGGTGTATGTAGGACTGGAGTTGGTCATGATTTGCCGGCCTTTCCCTACAGGAATCACGCAGACCTTATCTCCTCCAAAGCCAACACTGCTTCCTTTGGCAGCAAAAACACCAATCACTCTAAACTTATCACTTCCAATGGAGATGATTTTATCAATCGCACTTTCATCCTTAAAGAATTTCTGATTGATTTCATCACCAATAATCACCACACTTGCACCAAATTCCATCTCCCTGTTCGAGAAATTTCTGCCTTCGGCAATCTTATACCCACCTGTCAACACATAAGCGGCATCTGCACCTAAAATAGAAATATTGGGGTTCGTTTTCTCATTTTCATATTTCACTGTTGATGCATAGGAGGCGAAAGTGTTTACAGAGACAGTGGTTGCTAAATTAAAGCGGTTTTTAAACTCCATGGCTTGCCGATAGTCAATCACGGGCCAGCTTTTAGGTCTGTTGCCCCTGCCTCCAATCCTGATTCCGGTTCCTCTATTTCTAACGGTGAAGGAATTTGCGCCCATACTGGCGAATGTGTTATTTAAGGAACCTTTTATGGCATCAATTGAAGTTAAAATGCCTACCAAAGCCATTAAACCTATAGCAATGATCAAAGCTGTTAAAAAAGTTCTTAACTTATTGCTTGTAATAGACTGCAGGGCAACTTTTACATTTTCAATATTATCCATTTAGTGGGGTTGTGGCAAAAATAAATATACAAAATCCTTGAAGCTTAGACCCTGCCATATCAGGGATTGTTACAGATTTGGTTTCTTTAATTATCATCATATGATTTGCTGTTAATGAGGGCCCTAACTGATATATCAATCAGCACCTCGTGTTAGGTTAAAAGTAGAAAGTCAAAAGTAAAAATACTTATATCATTGATAATAAGTAATTTAAAAAGATGATTTTTCGTCATTTTATGATTAACATTTCACTAGATTAATTTAAAACAGGCATTCAGAGGTTAAATCTTTCTTATCCGATAATTAGCCGTACCTTCGCCAAAAACAAAGAGGTTTGCCAATTCAAAAATAATGATATGTGCTTTGCCTCAACAAAACATATATGACATTTTCTGAATTAAATTTAATAGAACCCATACAAAAGGCTTTAAAAACACAGGGTTACACTAAGCCGACGCCCATACAGGCACAAGCTATTCCATTATTATTGCAACAAAAAGATTTGTTGGGTTGTGCGCAAACCGGTACAGGAAAAACAGCGGCATTCGCCATCCCCATACTTCAATTGTTGCATCAACAAGGCCCACAACAAAAAGGTTCGAGAAAGATTAAAGCATTGATAGTGACGCCAACGCGTGAACTGGCCATACAAATTGGAGAGAGCTTTAATGACTATGGCAAGAATTTGCACCTAGCTCACACGGTGATTTTTGGTGGTGTGGGGCAAAAAGCCCAAACTGATGTTTTACACAAAGGGGTGGATATTTTGATAGCCACACCCGGCAGGTTGCTGGATTTGATGAATCAGCGGTTCATCAGTTTAAGAGATGTCAATTTTTTTGTGCTGGATGAGGCAGACAGAATGCTGGATATGGGCTTTATCCACGATGTGAATAAAATTATCGCGGTTTTGCCGAAAAACCGCCAGTCTTTATTTTTCTCGGCCACCATGCCTCCGGCCATCACTAAACTGGCGAACACCATTTTGAACAACCCCGTCCGTGTTGAAGTGACTCCGGTTTCTTCAACCGCAGAAACCATTAACCAGTTTTTATATTATGTTGATAAACCTAAGAAGAACGATTTATTACTACATATTCTTGATGATAAAATGATTGAGACTGCTTTGGTTTTCACCCGCACCAAACATGGCGCAGATAAAGTGGTACGTATTCTGGCGAAAGAAGGGATCAAGGCTGCAGCCATCCATGGCAATAAATCTCAGAATGCCAGACAAGGTGCATTGGAGAATTTCAAGAATAAAAGCATCAGGGTTTTGGTTGCCACAGATATTGCGGCCCGCGGAATTGATATTGATGAACTGGCTTTTGTGATCAACTTTGAGATCCCCAATGTGGCAGAGACGTATGTTCATCGAATTGGACGTACCGGCAGAGCGGGAGCAAATGGCACAGCACTTTCTTTTTGTGACGCGGAGGAGAAAGAATTCATGAGGGATATCAATAAACTGATTGACAAGAACATCACGGTTATTGAGGACCATCCGTTTCCTTTTACTGGGTTTGTATCGGAGAAAAAGCCAAATGATTTCAGACAGCGGAATCCAAGACAAGGTCAGAACGGGGCATACGCTTCAAACAAACATGAAGATAAACCTGGCTCGGGAAAACCTAAGAAAAAGTTTTTTAAGCAAAAACCTCGAAACGGATAGCATACAAAAACATTAAACTTGGGGCAAATGCTAAAAGTTTAATGTCTTAAAGAATTTTATTTTTTTAAATCGAAATGATTAGATTTTAGAATTGGCTTCTCTCACAGTTATTACGATTGATCTAAAACAGAATTAAACGATCATTCCCGCATCAGCTATCTTTTAAAACACCTCTCCGCAAAAAAAGCTTCAAACCTCTTTTTTTCTTTTGGAATTATTTTTTAGGTTTATTCTGGCATTCTTTTAGACAGGATGCATGAAAATGATGAAACCTAAACTAATGGATAGTCCTGGATTGAAAAATCAGCCATTTTATTTAAAACTGGCCTGTATACTCTTTTCTCTCATTGCTTTGGTTTATATCGCGATCTTGGGCAAAGAAATTTTATCTCCATTGATATTTTCTTGTCTTTTCTCCATCCTCTTACTCCCCTTTGCCACTTTTCTGGAAAAAAGAATGAGGCTTCCCAGAAGTTTTGCAGCACTCCTCGCCGTGATATGTTTTCTCGCTTTTATAGGGTTGATTTTATATATTTTGGGCACTCAGCTCACTAAGCTAGCGAATGATTGGCCACAGTTTCAGGATCAGTTAAGCACTTCCATAGATACCATCCAAAACTGGATTTCACATAATTTTCATATCAATGAGCGCAAGCAGCTTAATTATGTACACACCGCAACCACCAAAATAATGGCATCGGGCACTACGGTGATTAGTGTTACCTTGCTTTCTATTTCATCAATGTTGCTTTTTTTAGTGTTCACTTTTATTTACACTTTCTTCTTCCTGCTTTATAGAAAATTAATCATGAAATTTTTGGTCTCAGTTTTTAAAGATGAGAACGCTAAAATTGTACATGATATCATTGAACAGGTCCAATACATGATCAGAAAATATATTGTAGGTTTATTGATAGAGATGACAATTATTGTTACCGTGGTTTGTCTGGTTTTTTGGGTTTTAGGAATCAAATACGCTATTTTGCTAGGACTGTTAACCGGAATATTGAACATCATTCCTTATTTAGGAATATTCACTGCACTGGTTTTAAGCTCACTCGTCACTTTTGCTACTGCCACTGTTTTAAGCAAATTGATCTTCGTGATCATCACGCTGGTGGTGATACATTTGGTAGACAGTAATATTTTACTACCGGTTATTGTAGGTTCTAAAGTGAGAATTAATGCTTTAATCACGGTTTTAGGTGTCATCATTGGTGAAATGATCTGGGGAATACCGGGAATGTTTTTATCCATTCCGGTAATTGCCGTTCTAAAAATCGTATTCGACAGTGTAGAAAGTTTGAACCCCTGGGGAATTATTTTAGGAGATGAGGAGAGAGGTTCAAAAGAACTGTCTCCCATATTCATGCGTAAAAAGAAAACTAAATGAGGTCAAATAAGCTCGTGGTACACCATCCTTTTGTTTTCAGCTCTTATCCCCCAGTAGAAGGGTGAGTGGGCCTTTTATCTAATTTAGGTTCATTATCAAGGTCTTCGTAGGCGTTGTGCTCATCACCATTCTTCTCCTGATAACCGCCTTCACCTTTATCCTCCAGATTATCTTTTCTACGTTCTGATTCTTCCTTAGCCCTTTCTAATTGCTCCGCTGTACGTTTGTCATCGGTATCCTGCATTGGTCCCGATTCCCATTTTTTGTTTTTAGCTTCCATAACGATGTGATTTAATTGATGATTTTAATAAATCAAAAGCCTTGCCAGCTTATTAATTTTAATTGGCAAAACGCATACGAATCTAAGGAAATCCATAGTTAGGAATTCCTGCTGCTACTTAAGCGTGATTTGTCGCTTAATGCTCTCTTCTAAAGAAATGAAAGTTTCGGTACGCTGAATTCCCGGCACAGCCTGGACTTCGTCATTCAACACATGGCGCAAGTGATTGGTGTCGCGACAAATGATTTTAGCGAACATAGACCAGCCTCCTGTGGTGTAATGCAATTCTACAATCTCTTTTACCTGCTTCAGCTTCTCCACTGCTTCATGGTAAATAGATCCTTTCTCGAGATAGATCCCTAAAAAAGCACAAATGTCATAGCCCACTTTCTGAGCATCTACAATCAAATTAGAACCTTTAATGATACCTAAATCCTGCATCTTCTTCATCCTTACATGGATCGTTCCACCAGATACGATCAGTTCTTTTGCAATTTCTGTGTATGCAGTGGTGGCATCATTCATTAAAATAGAGAGGATTTCGATATCCAAATTATCAATTTCCAAATTAGGTCGGGTTTTATCAATCATGTTTTTACTGAACGTTAATATAAAACAAGTATAAATAAAAAATTTATAAAAATTAAAATATTTTGTTGAAATATTTGCAACGTATCCACATATGCTTTACATTTGTACTATACAATTACTCAAAAGGGCGAGCCTGATGAGCAAAATTGAAAAAACAAATACACTGTAGGGTGGTGAAATTGGCAGACACACCTCCTTGTCTCGGTGGCGAAGATTTGGGAAATAGCCGCAAGGTGAAATAACTGCTTCGTGTAGGTTCGACTCCTACCCCTACAGCCCTTTCGTTTAATTTAGGTTTATAATTGGTTAGTTTAAGCTCCACTCTCCCCGTTTGGAGCTTAACTGTTTTATAACCAATCCGTTACCGTAATACTGCATTCATTTAACTAACCGGGCTAGGTCTAAAATACAACGTGGAGTTCAACATAAAAACAAAATGGATAGGGTGCCATCAGCCTAATTCTCTTCTAGTTCTTTACTTGCTTTACGTCTGATCAAGACCTTATGCTTGTCCGTTTCCACATCATTTCTGGTCTCTAAAACATTATCATTGACAGCCACCTGATGATCTCTTTCCTTACCACTATGATGAACAGCCACCGCCTCCACATCTGCCAAGGCAACATCATAAGGTCCTTTATCACTCATCAATTTCACAAAAACAGGTAAGCACTCCAATAATATGAAAAGAAAGGAGATGAAAGATATTGCCAAATAGGTATCCACATCGCGGGTTCCATCAGGGTTGAAGGAAAGTTGGCCTAAAGCATAATTCCTGTCGGCAAAACCTGCCACACCGGAAAGGCTATCCAACTGCGTTTCATTAAATAGTTTGGTGCTGTTCAAACCTTCGATCTCTTTACGGGTGTCGATGATGTTATCCATCTGATCCAATTCTTTTCGCACCTGGCCCAATCGATCCACTTTTTGGTTCACAACGGTCTCCTTTTGCTTAGCATAAGTCCCATAGCCGGTAATCCCACTGGTTTGATTTGTTTTGTCTCCAAAGACCTCCTGGTTTAAAATATATCTGGAACGGTTGATATCCTTCTCCAAGGAATCCTTCTCGGTTTTTAAATCCTGAAGTTTAGCCAGTTCCAAATTATATTTATTGGCAAAAGCTTTATTGAGTGTATCTATTTTAGAACGCTGGCCATTGAGATAACTGGTTTTCAATTTCTGACGGATCTCTTTATCAAAAATCTTGAGTTCCAGAGGTCTGGAAATCACTACGCCAATCATGATCGCCAGTAAAATTCTGGGCATCGCCTGTAAAATCTGATGATTGGTACCCCCTGTTTTCTTGATGCTGGCTACAATGTACCTATCCATATTGAATATGGCTAAACCCCAGATCAGCCCGAAGAAAACAGCAAAGAAAACGGCAGCAGTGCTTCCTGAAAAAACAAAATACATGGCATAACCTCCAGATAAGCTGGCGAATAACGCTGTAAAGAAAATGGTGGCTCCAATCCCAAAATATTTATTATGCTCTGTAGGATACCTTTTTAAAATCTCCACGTTTGCACCCGAACAAAACCAAAAGAAGTCAGTGACTTTTTTCATCTAATTTTAAAATTATCATTTTAACAAAGAACGGAATTTCTTTCTAATTCATACCAAAGCAATTATTGGGCTAAAGCAATTGATTGTGAATAGCCGCTGGTCATAAGAAAGGTCAGCCCATAAAAATCAATCATTATAGGAGCATAATCGCTGCAAATATCATTCACGGGATTATTTTTCTTAAATTTGAATCATAAAGATAAAAAACTATGAAACCGATAGGATTAAAATAATCGTTAAGCACACAGGGCAATGATTATTTTAATCAAAGGTTCCCAGTCTGCCGACGAGGCAGGCATCTGACAAATAGAAAACAATAAAAATAAACAGATGAAAGAGATCACCGTTTCAGAACTCCAACAATGGCAAGAAGAAGGAAAAGATTTTCAATTGATAGATGTTCGTGAACCATTTGAATATGAAATGTCAAATTTAAGGGGAGAGAATATCCCTTTAGCTGGTGTTTTGGTGGAAGCAGACAAGATAGCCAAGGATAAACCAGTAGTGATGCAATGCAGATCCGGAGCCCGCAGTGCATCTGCAGTGATGCAGTTGGAGCAAAATTTAGGCTATACTAATCTTTACAACCTTAAAGGAGGGATTTTAGCCTGGGCGGCAGAGATTGATCCCGAAATCCAAGTTTACTAGCATGGGTAAACACGTTATTTACAGCGTAATACTCAACATCCTGCTCATCTCCTCCATCATCGTGGGGATTTATGGCTATAACCTGGGCAATTACTTCATTCCTATTTTATGTGCAGCCGCATTTGGGTTAACACTTTTCTATAAAATTAAGCACACTAAAATTGTGCGTGAAGAGATGAAATTGAAAGCCGAAGAGACTCTTCGCAAAAAAAAACCTAACAAGAAAAAATAGTTATGATACTGATTATACTGGGGATCTTCGCTTTGATAGTGGGATTAATTATGAAAAGCCAACCCAATCCACAAACAGAACGTTTAGGTAAGATTTTTTTAACCATAGCAGGGCCAGTCCTTCTTGTAATTGGGATACTCACTTCCTGTTTCAAAACCATTGAGCCTGGACAAGTGGGGGTGAAATCACTTTTCGGTAAAGTGGATGAAAATGTGCTTTATAGCGGATTGAATTTTGTGAACCCACTGGTGGAGGTAACTCCTTTTGATGTAAGAACACAAACTTACACCATGTCTGCTGATCATGAGGAAGGCTCCATAAAAGGGGATGATGCCATCAGAATTTTAACAGCCGATGGCCTGGAGGTGGTGATAGACCTTTCTGTGCTTTTCAATGTGAAAAGTAACGAGGCACCGAATATATTAAAAGAGATAGGAACAGATTATCTGGATAAGATCGTAAGGCCTGTTTCCAGAACAGCTATCAGAGATAATGCGGTTTCCTATGATGCTGTGGCATTGTATTCTTCAAAAAGAGATGAATTCCAAAATAAAATATACAGCACCATAGAGAAAAGTTTTGCCTCAAGAGGGCTTCAACTGCAGCAGCTGTTGATTAGAAACATCTCTTTGCCTGCTTCGGTGAAAGCCAGCATAGAATCTAAAATAAATGCCGAACAGGATGCACAAAAAATGACTTTTGTACTTCAAAAAGAGACTCAGGAGGCAGAACGAAAAAGAGTGGAGGCTCAGGGTATTGCAGATTATCAAAAGATTCTCTCCACCGGATTATCTGATAAGCAGTTGCAGTATGAAAGCATAAAGGCTCAGCAAGCTATAGCCACTTCTGCAAATGCCAAAGTGATCATTATGGGGAATGGGAAAAATCCGGTGATCATTGGAGGAAACTGATACCAAGGTTTAGGACCTAATTTGAGGTTTGGACGGATACCATTTGCTTAAGCTAAATCAGAAATTTATACGTTTGAAATTCAAAAACAGCGATTTTAAAACCGCTGTTTTTTTTATGATCAGTTTTTTACTGAAAGATACAAAATCAACATTTTAATTTTTAATATTATATTGGCTTTTAGCTAGAGCCTTTTGTCTTAAGCCTTATTAAATAAATGAATCCATACGAACAGAAACGACGCTGGAAATACCTTTTACTCTTCTTTGCGATCATCATAGCGGCTTCGTCTTTATGGTACACTGATTTTCTGGTTCAGGGTATTTCAAAATCTGAACGCACGAGAGCTGAACTTTGGAGTCAAAGCCTCAAGGGAATGTTTGAAACAGACAACAATGAAATGATGAACTATCTCTTCACGGTGAGAGATAGCTTAGTGGTTCCGGCCATTGTCACGGATGAAAAGGATTCCATCATCACCTCTGCAGGCCTGGATACGTCCCGTTCCTATTTTAAAATTGACTCAGATAAGAAGTATGATCCTAAATATTTCCTGCGAGAATTGAAGAAAATGAAAGCCCAGCATGCAGCCATTCCTTTAGAATTGAACGGGAGAGTGAATTACGTTTATTACAAGGATAGTGATCTGCTCACACAGCTCCGGGTGTTCCCTTATATTCAACTTACCATTATAGCGGTGTTTCTTTTAATTGCTTACACCACCTTTAGTTCCTCCAGAAGATCCGAACAAAATCAGGTTTGGGTAGGATTAGCCAAGGAGACCGCACATCAGCTGGGAACTCCTATCTCCTCCCTAATGGCCTGGATGGAATTGTTGAAAGATAAATTTCAGGCAGAAAAAGATCCCTTGATCATCCAGATGGAGAATGATGTGAAAAGACTGGAGATCGTTGCTGACAGGTTCTCTAAAATTGGCTCAAAACCTGTTTTAACCAGCCATTCTGTTTATGACACCGTTAAAGAATATGTGGATTATTTTAGAGTGAGAGTAAGTGATAAAATTGATTTTCAAGTCACAGGAGATGAAAACCAGGAGGCATTGCTAAATATCCCCTTGTTTGACTGGGTTATAGAGAATATATTAAAGAACGCTGTCAATGCTATTGAAGGCAAAGGAAGAATTTCGGTGAATATCATTGAAAATCTGGTTAAAGAACAGATATTTGTGGATATCTCTGATACGGGTAAAGGAATTCCACGCTCTAAATTCGATGCCATTTTCCAGCCCGGATTTACCACCCGGAGGAGGGGCTGGGGTTTGGGTTTATCATTGACCAAAAGAATAATAGAGAATTATCACCGCGGTCAGATTTTTGTGAAAGAATCTGAACTGGGAAAAGGAACAACATTTAGAATCATCATAAAAAGCAGCTTAAATTATGTACCAACCATTAACTAACGAATACGCACCATCTTACGAAGATTATATCAAATTAGCATCCGCATCCGGCCAGCCCATCATGCGGAAATTAAAGAATCAGCTTAACAGTATAGATGATTTTTTAGCTGATATCCCGGAGGAGAAATATAATTATGCCTATGCAGATGGTAAATGGACAGTTAAACAGGTGCTTTCACATCTTATCGATAACGAGAGGATAATGACCTACAGAGCCATGCGTATATCCAGAAACGATACCACAGATTTACCCGGATATGACCAGGATGAGATGGTCGCAAATACGCATATTGAAAAATATACCTATAGTGATCTGGTGGATGAACTGGTAATGCTTCGCCAGGCGAATCTATTTTTCTTTAAATCCTTGTCAGAAGAAGATATGAGAAAAAAAGGAATGGCAAGTGGCAAGGTGGTTTCAGCCGGAGCTTTGCTTTTCATTATTTACGGTCATATTGAGCATCATTTCAATATTCTTAGAGAAAAATATCTAAAGAAATGATCTGGTTAAAAAATCCTGATCTATCCGAATTGAACGGCAGGCCGAAAAACCATATCGGAGCTTTGTTAGGAATAGAATTCATAGAGATTGGAGACAATTTCATTAAAGGGACCATGCCTGTAGATGAACGGACTCACCAGCCTGCAGGAATTTTACACGGAGGTGCTGCTGTGGTTTTAGCAGAAACCTTGGGCAGTGTTGCAAGTAATCTTTTGTTAGATGCAGAACGTTATATGGGAGTGGGGTTAGAGATCAACGCCAATCATTTAAGACCTGTTAAATCGGGGTTTGTCACCGGAGTCTGCACACCGCTTCATATAGGAGGTAAAACCCATATCTGGGATATCAAGATTTATAATGAAGCAGGAAAGATGACTTGCATCAGCAGGTTAACCGTGGCTATAGTTCCAGCTTTAAAATAAAAAAGAGGATCATCCCTCTTTTTTATTTTTCAGACATTGATCATTTATCTAAAGTCTCTTTTTTCTCAATCAGATAGGAGACAAATAAACCCAGACCCCCAAAAACAGCAATCATGGAGAAATAAATGGCTACATTATCGTCACGACCCCAATCATCTGTGGATTTAAACACCGTATGATCTAAAGTGAAAGCGATGAATAAACCCAAACCCGCCCCGATTAACAATAATCCCCATTTCAAAACCTTGTAAGGCTGTGGCTGGGCTTTAATGGCACCAACGTCCATTCCCTTTTCTATCATGGCCATTCTTTCTTTGTTGGTCATATACCTTAACCCGAAGATCACCGCAAATGTGCTGATGAAAAAGGTCATTGGGATCAATACTTCTGCTGCATTCATTCTATGAATTTTTAATGTGTATGTTTTGATCAGTTCATCTGATTTTAAACTACGACCACCTCATTTTAAATCAGGTTACACTTGCTGCAAATATTTTTTCAGAAAAAGGAATTTCGCAATTGTGTTAAGGAGGTAAGGGTTTGTGCTTAGTGTAGCGATCCCTAAACAGCCCTTGCAAGTGCAACGCCCCATAAAAAAATAACATTAAATTTATATCAGCATGTAACCGGTTTGTATAAAGGGTAGTCATAGCCATCATCAATGCAAAACAAAAACATAGATATAGAGCTAATAGATGCAGTGCTGGATGGGGACCAGTTAGCCTATGCCGACCTGGTGAGAAGGCATCAGCGTTATGTTTTCACATTGGCTTTACGTTTCACACGAAGTCGTGAGGATGCTGAGGAAGTGGCTCAGGATGTTTTTGTCAAAGTTTTTCGCTCTTTAAACAATTACCAACGTTCCGGAAGATTCACAACCTGGTTATATACCATTGTATACCATACAGCGATGAGTCATTTAAGAAAGAAACGGCTCAACACCAACTCTATGGACGATGAAGAGACGATGATACAGCTTGAATCAGAATGTGCTGACGCAGGTGATAGTTCTGTTGAACAGAAATCAAGAACATTTTATGTGAATAAAGCAATCTCCATGTTATCATCCGATGATGCCACCATCATCACTTTATTCTATCAGGGTGAACAATCTTTAGAAGAGATTGCCCGGGTAATGGGTATGGAGGCCAATAATATAAAAGTTAAATTGCACAGGGCAAGGCACAGATTAAGAGAAAAATTGGAATATTTGTTAAAGGGAGAGGTAAAAGAACTGATATGAATGAGATAGAAGAAAAAATATGGGCGTATATTGATGGAACCTGTTCTTTGGAAGAGCAGGAAATAATCTCCAATCTGATAAAATCAGACCCTATTTATAAGGATAAATATAAAGAACTGGTGATTTTCCATACCGATATGCTTGCATTGGATATGGACGAGCCTTCCATGGCCTTCACCAATAAAGTGATGGAGAAGATATCACTTCAAAGTAAACCTTTATCCGCCCGTGCGAGGATTGATAAGCGCATTATATATACTATCTCTGCTGTTTTTGGGATGATGCTGCTGGCTTGTTTAGTTTTTATTCTAAAAGAAGTGAATTGGTCATCGACATCAGATTGGTCAGGGGGTTTAACGATCAATTTTAATACCCTGAATCATAAAGCTAAAATACCCATTGTCGTACGTAACGTTTCACTCTACGCTTTTTTCTTATTCGATACGGTTGCAGGATTAATGATTTTAGATAAATTTTTAAGAAGAAAGTTAAGTTAAACCAGCTATGATGTTCACATCCCGAATCCCAGCTTGAAAATCCTGTTTTATCTTAAGGTGTAGGCAAATCAGATACGAAATAGCTATATTGTAAAAAAACAACTCATGAAATATATATTTAAAACATTTGGCATTCCTCTGGCACTTTTAATGGGAGTGACCGCTACAAATGCTCAAAACCCGCTCATGCCACAAGCAAGCTCAGGGCAAATGATCGTTCAGGATTTTGGTCTGGGAAAAGTTACCTTAAATTACAGCAGGCCCAATGTCAAGGGAAGATTGATTTTCGGTGATCTGGAGCCTTATGGTGAAGTTTGGCGGACCGGTGCCAACAATGCCACCAACATCACTTTCACAGATGAGGTGATGATGGATGGACATCCTGTCCCGGCAGGAACTTATGCTTTATTCACCATACCCGGAAAGATCGAATGGACTGTCATCCTGAATAAAACTGCGAAACAATGGGGTGCTTACAATTACAAAAAAGAGGATGATCTTTTTAGATTCGCTGTGAAGCCAATACCTCTTAAAGATAAAATAGAAACTTTTACCATGAGTTTTGCAGACGTGACGGAGGGTTCCATGTCGCTGCAAATCATGTGGGAGAATACCTTGTTGACCATTCCATTGACTATTGATGACGATGCCAAAGTGACGGCTAATATAGAAAAGGCGATGCTGGGTGAGAAGAAACCCTATTTTGCAGCGGCACAATATTATTATGAAAACAATAAAGATATGCAGCAAGCGCTGAAATGGATTACGGAAGCTGAGAAAACAGACATGAAAGCCCCCTATTACAAGCTTTGGAAGGCAAGAATTCAATTAAAAATGGGAGATAAAAAAGCAGCGGCAGCAACCGCCTCTGAAGGCATTAAGTTGGCTAAAGAAAGTAATAATGACGAATACGTAAGACTTAATGAAGCTGTGTTATCAGCGGCTAAGTAATATATGTAGCCAATCAAGCCTTCCATTTGGAAGGCTCTTATTTTTAAAAGGCTAATTGAATCATTTCCACGATTCGTCCCTTAAAAAGCCATGGCTCACTCCCGGAACAGGTTTTCACATACAGATGTAGCTGTCCTAAATATAGATGGATTAGACCAACTAAATCCTGACTTTGCGTTAACGGTAATCGTTTTTGAGCTAACGGAGCTAAAACGCCGGTTTATTTTTAATATTTTTTAACGATGTTGGAATTTTTATAAAAAAATAGTAAATTTCAGCTTATTGTTTAGCAAATATTATATAACTTATGAAAATTTTTTAATATGATTATATAATTAATCTGCAGCTCTCTATGGATTCATCAGCTTTATTTAATAATTATCCTGCAAATGATTCTTTTTATGATGAAATGTATCATAGTGATAAAATCAGATCTCCTTATCAAAAGCTTTATCATTTCTTAAAAAATTTCCCTGCCGAAGAGTTGAACAAAAAAGAGGAGATGGCCAGGCGTCTGTTCATGAGCCAGGGAGTTACCTTCACAGTATATTCAGGAGATGAGGGCATTGAGAAAATTTTTCCATTTGATGTGATTCCAAGAATCATCACTTCAACAGAATGGAGTTTTATTGAAAGTGGCATTAAACAACGTTTGAAAGCACTCAATCTTTTCCTTAATGATGTCTATTCCAATCAGTTCATCATCAAAGATAAAATAGTGCCGATAGATATGATCTACTCCTGTGAGCATTACTTAAGAGAGATGCATAACCTCAAGGTGCCACATGATATATTCGTCCACATCTCAGGCATTGATATCATTCGAGATGCTGACGGGACCTTTTATGTTTTGGAAGATAATCTGAGGACTCCTTCCGGTGTATCCTATATGTTGGAGAACAGGGAGATCACAAAAAGAATCTTTCCTGATCTTTTACCTGCCAATGCAGTGAGAACAGTCACACATTATCCTCAACTGCTCTATAAAAATTTAGCAGCCTTATCTCCAAGACATAACTCTAATCCAAATATCGTGATGCTCACACCCGGAATTTATAATTCCGCATATTTTGAACATTCCACACTCGCCAGGTTGATGGGCATAGAATTGGTGGAAGGAAGAGATTTAGTGGTGGACAACCATAGGGTTTTCATGAAAACCACGGAGGGATTGCAAAGAGTGGATGTGATCTATCGCCGGGTGGACGATGAATATTTGGATCCTTTGGTTTTTAATGCTGATAGTATGCTTGGTGTAGCTGGATTAATGTCGGCTTATAGAAGAGGACACGTGGCCATAGTGAATGCACCTGGAAATGGAGTTGCCGATGATAAAGCCATTTATATTTATGTGCCGGATATGATAAAATATTACCTTAACGAAGAGCCAATTCTTAAAAATGTACCTACTTATAAAATGGAGGAAGCTTCTGAAAGAGCTCATGTTTTTGAAAATATAGAGAAAATGGTAATCAAAAAAACCAATGCCTCTGGAGGATACGGGATGATCATAGGTAACGCCGCTACCGCACAAGAGCTTGATGATTATAAAAAAGCAGTGTTACAACAGCCCAGACAGTTCATTGCACAACCCATCATCAGCCTTTCTGCAGCACCTTGTTACATCAACGGCACCTTGCAGCCACGTCGGATCGATTTGCGTCCTTTTGCACTATTTGGACCTTCTGGAATAGAGATTGTACCTGGCGGTTTAACCCGCGTTGCTTTAAAAGAAGGTTCCCTGGTGGTAAACTCTTCACAGGGTGGAGGAAGTAAAGACACCTGGGTTTTAAATGTTTGATTTTAAGTATAATATATGTTAAGTAGAGTTGCCAATTCTTTATACTGGATGTCTAGGTACATGGAGCGTTGTGACGGTATTTTGAGACTCTTGCGGGTTAATTATGCTTACTCACAGGATGAATTCGATGAATTCAGTTGGAAACCCGTGTTAATGATATTCAGTGATATGCTCAATCCAAAAATGGATGAAATAAAACACGAAGGCAGAAAGGTGCTGCAATTCATGGTCACTGATAAGCTTAACAAAAACTCTGTTTTCAATTTGGTGAGTAAATCAAGAGAGAATGCCCGATCGGTTCAGGATAATGTGACCAAAGAATTGTGGCAATGTTTAAATGATTATTATCACCAGGTGAGACAGCAACAAATTGAGATCTCTTTGCAAAAAGAGGATCCGGTGTCGGTAATTGATGATTTGGTTAAACAGGGAATGCATTATTATGGAACCTGCGAGATCACCATGGCTCGTGGAGAGGGATATTATTTTATGAACATTGGCAAATATTTAGAGCGTGCCATTCAATCCGTTGATATTTTAAATGTGAAATTCAGTGAACTGAATTATTCATTGGAAGAACGTTCAGATCCGACCTATTGGAAATACCTTCTCTTATCGATTTCAGGATATGAAATTTTCCTAAAAAGTTACCGCTCTGCCCTTGATTCTGGAAACATTCTACATCAAATTGTTTGGAATGAACATTTCCCCCGGTCCATCATCTATTCTGTGAAAAGATTAAAACAATCTTTTGAGACGTTAAAATCAGACCGTAATAGCGAAGCTTACAAAGCTTTAAGTTTCATGATTGGAAAGTTGGAGAGCCATATTAGATACTCAGATTTAAAAGATCTGGGCACTAAGGGCTTAAAAGAGTACCTTCATGAAATTAAATTAGAATTATTAGCTATTGGCAATGCCTTCAATCATTACTATTTTGCCTTCAATTAAAAAACCTAAGTTTGACCTATGCCTAAATTCACTGTCCACCATACCACCACTTACACGTACGAAAGTTCGGTTTACGATAGTGCCAATCAAATTATGTTGTATCCTATCGATGACCAGCAGCAGGATGTGGTGGAACATCAAATAAAGATCTCCGGAGACCCAACAGTTGATATATTCACAGATTATTATGGTAACAAAGTGGGTACTTTCACCAATCCGGAAGCCCACAATATGTTGAAGATTGAATCCATCATCGTGGTGAATGTGAAGAAAAAGCCATTGCCAGATACCAGCATCTTTTTAAAAGATCAGTGGGAGCAACTCAAGTATCTGTCTATGCAGCTCCCTTACATCAACTTTTTAAAACAAGAGAATTTTAAGGCTCAGGACGAAATTAAAGCAGTGATAGATCCATCAAAAGGGAAAAAGGATGCTCCCTTTGAAGTGGTTAGATATCTTTGTGATTACGTCTACAAGAACTTCAAATATATCAAAGGAGTTACCACGGTGGAGACCACTGTGGATGAGATTTGGAAATTGAAGTCGGGTGTTTGTCAGGATTTTGCTCATATTTTACTGGTCATGTTACGTTCCATGGATATTCCTTCACGTTATGTGAGCGGCTATATTTGTCCCAATAAAAATGGAATGCGTGGTGAGGGAGCCACTCATGCCTGGGTGGAGGCTTATTTGCCTGATTATGGCTGGCTAGGTTTTGATCCTACCAACAATTGTATTGTTGATGACACCCACGTGCGCCTGGCTGTTGGCAGGAATTTCGTGGATTGCAGCCCTGTTAAAGGAACTTATAAAGGAACTTCAAAACACAAATTAGAAGTGAGGGTGAGTGTAGCTTATGAGAATGACCCGCTCCCAAAAATGGATCAAACAGATGCCGACGTAAGTCTTCATGATGCACCCATTAATTCCTACAGGAAGTTCACGGAGATGCAGCAGCAATAATTTGCCCAGCAAGCATTTTTGAGTTATATTTAATAAATTTAAAGCAATGAAAGCAATTAAAATCACTTATTGGATCACTACTGTTTTAATTTGTTTGATGATGACCTATTCTGCCTATGCTTACCTCACGCAGGAGCAAATGAAACAAGCATTTGTTCATTTGGGTTTTCCGAATTATTTTAGAATGGAGTTGGCAATTGCAAAACTGATTGGTGTTATTTTACTACTGGCACCTGTTGCAAAAAGGTTAAAGGAATGGGCTTATGCAGGCTTTACTATTACATTTATTTCTGCATTCATTGCACATACCGCATCCGGAGATCCTGCTTCTGTTAAGGCGGCTCCTATGGTTTTTCTAGCTATTCTGATTGTTTCGTACATTACTTTCCACAGAAAAAATAAAGTTATAGCTTAACTTCTTTATGATTTGAAAATGGATGGATTCATTTGTTAGCACAATTAGAGCAATGCTGTATGATTAACCTATTCAACACCTTTTAGAGGGGGTTATATAAGAGTAATATTTCTAACCTCACACTCCCCTTGTTTTCATTTTAATTTTATAGATACTTTTACTGGCGGTAATGAACAGAAAGTCTTTCTTCTTTCCACCGAAGCAGACATTGGCAGTCCATTTCTCAGGAATAGCAATATGGCCAATCTCTTCTCCCGCCGGATTATAAGCACTCACGCCATCCCCTGTTAAATAAAGATTGCCGGCATCATCAATGGTCATACCATCTGAACCGCGATTCAGGAATAGCGTCCTTTCAGAAAGTGAGCCATCCTCTTCAATCTGGTAACGATAAGTTTTGCTGTCGCCAATATCAGCAATGTATAACGTTTTGCCATCCTTCGTTCCTACTAGGCCATTTGGTTTCACGAATTCATCAGCGATGAGGTATAGCTTTTTAGATCGTCGATTAAAGTAGTATAATCTCTGTTTTTCGAGCTCAGGCTTTTTTCTGATCCAGTAATCACGTTGGTAATAGGGGTCCGTAAAATAAATCAAACCGGAAGGTGCCACCCAAAGGTCATTTGGACCATTCATTTTTTTATGCTCAATGGCACTTAATAGCACTTCATGATTGCCATCTTTTTTGATGGACCAAAGCTCGTTATGCTCATCGGCGCAAGCCAAAAGATTTCCTTTTGCATCAAAATATAAACCGTTAGACCGACCTGCATCTTTCATAAAAAGGAGGAGATCACCCCTGGTTGTATATTTCCATATGGCATTATTGGGCTGGTCAGTGAAATAAACATCACCTTTTTTGTTCCTTGCCGGACCTTCTGTGAAAGAGAACTGTGATGAAATTAAAGAGGGGACTGTATTCGCAAAGGGATTTTTATCCTGAGAAAATTCCGTTGAACTGAACAAAATGAAAAAAACTGTTAAGAGATGCTGCATGTATTGATAATTGGTTCAGCTTAAAATTAATGAATTTGAGCGTCGTTATTGGCGAGGCAATGAATCCCTACTCTTCAGGATTGGTTCGTAAAATGCACGAGTTCATATAAAGAAGGAAGTAGAACATTTAATTTTTATTTTACGATCACCAAACCTTCATTCAAAGTTTCTGAAATCGCTATAAAATTCTCCATAACTAATTGAATGGTTAGCAATGAAGCCTACCGTGGCTGATGCTCCGGGTACTATAGGCAAACACTCAGGCTATAAGGTAATTTTAGCCTAAGTTTTACATTTTAAAAAATTGACTTTAGTTTTTGAATTTAAAGTAAATGAAACCCACTACAAACAGGATGAAAATCACTACAAAAATGCCTACGTAGTAGCCTGCCTTAAAAATACCTTCTATGGCTGTACAACTGCTGAAGATGAGCATTAAAAGCAATAATGGAGTGTATAAAGTATATTTTCTCATTTGATTGGAAATAAAAAACGGGAGAATGAATTTTCTCCCGCAATAATATTATTTAAAATGATGCCAGAAATTATTTTGCAGCTGCAAAACGCTCTGCCACGGCATCCCAATTGATCACATTAAAAAATGCTGCGATATAATCAGGACGTTTGTTCTGGTATTTTAAATAGTAAGCATGCTCCCAAACGTCCATTCCTAAAATTGGAGTTCCTTTGGTTTCTGCGATGTCCATCAAAGGATTATCTTGGTTTGGAGTGGAGGTCACAGCTAGTTTCCCATCGGCACCAACAATTAGCCACGCCCAGCCAGAACCAAATCTGGTGGCACCAGCCTGTGAGAACGCTGTTTTAAAATCTTCGAAAGAACCGAAAGCGGTATCAATGGCAGCAGCTAAATCCCCGGTTGGCTTTCCGCCTGCATTTGGCTTCATCACTTTCCAGAATAAGGAGTGGTTGAAATGACCACCGCCATTATTTCTCACAGCAACAGGATATTTGGAAATGTTTTTACAGATATCTTCAATTGATTTGCCATCCTCCTTGCCTTCTAAAGCTTTATTCAAATTAGTGACATAAGCCCCATGATGTTTATCATGATGGATATCCATGGTTGCTTTGTCAATGTTTGGTTCTAATGCGTCTGATGCGTATGGTAACGCAGGTAATTCAAAAGCCATGATATTAAATTTTAAGGTGATTAAATATTATATAAAGGTAACTTCCTTATTTAAAATTTGTTCATTTTTTCTCAAGATTTATTTCTTTTAGAAAGGAAGAAATCTTTGACCAGCTGGCTGCATTCCTGCTCTAAAACACCACCCACCAGCTCTGTTTTAGGATGTAAAATAGGTTGATTTAATTTGGTAAAGCCTCTTTGTGTATCATAGGCACCAAAAACTATGCGACTTACCTGTGTCCAGTAGGAGGCGCCGGCGCACATCACACAAGGTTCTAAAGTGACATAAAGCGTACAATTGCTGAGGTATTTAGAACCTAGGAAATTGGCTGCTGCTGTGAAAGCCTGCATTTCGGCATGGGCAGTGACATCATTTAATCGTTCGGTTAAATTATGTCCTTTTCCAATAATTCTTCCGTTAGTCACCAACACCGCTCCGATGGGAACCTCATCAGCTTCTAAAGACAGATGTGCTTCTTTTAAAGCTTCTTTTATGAAGAATTCATCCGGGGAAACCAAAGGTTCATCATCAAAAGAATAATATTTCATTCCTCAAAGATAGATTTTTCTCCTTTTGAACGAGTTACAGATTTTTTGATTTGTATTGATTTATTTAATTTAAGGAATGGCAAATAATTTTTCGAACGCATGGTAAACAGCTAAATGCAAAGCATCTCCATGGTTTTGTTCCCCTAAAAAGTCGAAGTATAAATTAGGGTTTTCTGCACTTTTTGATTTAAGCTTGTCAAATAGTTTTTTGGCATCCTGCTCCATCACCTCTCCTTCTTTGCCAACTGCGATAAAAACAGATTTATTGGAGGCAAAGCTGGCCTCATTTCCTTTTAAAAGTGATTCATCATCCCACCATAAACTGGGACTTACAATGATATAATTGTCAAATAATTCAGGTTTTTTTAAAAGAATCTCTGTTGCTAAAAGTCCGCCGAGCGATTGGCCTATTAAGGTTTTAACCTGGTCTGTTTTATATTGTGTGTCTATAAAAGGTTGCAATTCATGCTGCAGGAAGCTGATGAATCTTGCTGAACCTCCTGTGGTTGGGAAATCTTCTTTATCCTTTTTGTTAGAGGTGGGAAAAGTGAAATCACGCTTTCTATCCACATTGGCAATTCCAACCACAATAGTTTCAGGAATCATTTTGATCCATGTAAAAGAGCAGAATTGCACCAATCCTGCAATATGGATGAAATCTTCCTCTGCAGAACCATCCAATAAATAGATGACCGGATATTTTTTAACGGAATCAGGAGAATAGGCTACTGGTAGATATATATTTAATTTGCGATTTTCCCCTAAAATTTTTGAATGGATTTCTATTGTCTCGCCAATCTCAAAAGGTTTTTTTGTTAATGGTTTAATCATTGATTTTTGAGCGAAAACCTGTCCGAACATTATCGAAACCAAACAAACAAGTCCTAATTTTTTAAACTTCATCTTAATCGTTATAAAAATTGTTGCAACCATTCTTTGGCTTTCGCATCATCCGTGAAAGATTTCATGGGGATAGGCGGCGTTTTAAGGTTGAAGAGAATTCATGATAAATTTGGAAAGTCCGGGCTTAGAAACCATCGCCATGGCTTTATAAACGTTTGGCAATTGCGCTGTCGAATATTTTCTGGTGGCTTTATCAGGAATAGGCGAATCGCACAAATAAATCAGCAATGGAACAATCTCATCTCCAGTGATGCTTTTCACTAACGCGACGTTCTCACTGATGTTTTTTGTCGTACGTAGTGGGTTTTTAGAATAGGAATATAGAATGCCATCCTGGTATTTGTAATCGGCGATTTCGCCTTTGATTAGGTTTGGATTTGCTGCTTCGGCATCCTGCATGTCAAGGATTGAATATATATGGTGATAATCAAAAAGCGAAACCTGTTTTTACAAAATTCGCTTTTTAATATGTTTTCAGTATTTTATTTTACTCTATCACACTCACTTTTATCATATTGGTCTTTCCTTTCTTTTCGATAGGAATGGCCGCGGTGTTGATTACCACATCTCCGGACTCTATAATTTTTTCGGCTTTCAAAATTTTATTCACCTCGCTGATGGTTTTATCAGTACTGTCGAATTTATCATAATAGAAACCTTTAACACCCCATAAAAGGCTTAAGGTGTTCAATAAAACTCTATTAGAAGTGAAAATGTAAGTTCCTGCTTTCGGGCGGTGGCTGCAAATCTGGAACGCCGTGTAGCCAGATGAAGTCATGGATACAATTCCTGCCGCATTGGTTTTATCAGCCAAAAACACTGCAGAGCTGCAAACGGCATCAGCCATGTAAGAGGGAGAGGTTTCATCCAGTTCTTTAGTTTTATAGTATGGGTAAGAAGTCTCTTCCACATGATGAACAATCTTACTCATAGTCTCTATCACAATTACCGGAAACTCACCAACCGAAGTCTCGCCGCTCAGCATCACCGCATCGGCACCATCCAAAACGGAATTGGCCACATCATTCACTTCAGCTCTGGTAGGGCGTGGAGTGGTGATCATACTTTCTAGCATTTGCGTGGCTACAATCACTGGCTTAGACGCAATATTGCATTTCCTGGCAATCATTTTTTGCAATACTGGCACCTCTTCCAACGGCATCTCCACGCCTAAATCTCCACGGGCAACCATCACACCATCAGTCACTTCAATGATCGCGTCGATATTTTCAATAGCTTCTGGTTTCTCCACTTTGGCAATCACTCTTGCCGCTTTCCCACTGCGGCTGATGATCCGTTTCAAATCAATGATATCTTCAGCAGTGCGCACAAAAGATAAACCTATCCACTCCACATCATTTTCTAAAGCAAAATTCAGATTATCCAGATCCTCCTCAGTTAAAGACGGGATAGACACTTTGGTATTTGGCAAATTCACACCTTTACGGCTGGTTAAAACACCCCCATGCACCACTTCGCAAATCACGGTGTCTTTCCTGTTGGTCTCCAACACTTTCAATTGTAGCTTTCCATCATCCAAAAGAATAATCTCGCTGGCTTTCACATCCTGTGGAAAGGTGTCATAAGTGATGTAAATCTGGTTGTCGTCACCAATGCATTCCTGAGTGGTTATTTTCACTTTGGTGCCATTGATTAAATTCACGCCCCCATCCTTCACTAAGCCAATCCTGATTTTTGGCCCCTGCAAATCGGCTAAAATGCCCACATTGGTTTTATATTTTTGATTAATCTCCCTAATGGTATCAATCACTTTTTGATGATCTTGCTGCTTGCCATGAGAAAAGTTTAACCTGCAAACATCCACTCCGGCTTTTATCATGGCCAATAAAATATCTTTATTGGAAGATGCCGGACCGAGCGTTGCCACTATCTTGGTTCTTTTTTGATCAATTTTCATATAGTTCTTTTGGTTCTTTGGTTCAAATATTAAAATGATGTTTCACCTTAATCATCAAAAGTAGTGTATTTTTAACACGAACCGAAATTGCTTTTAAAAAAGTAAGTTTTCCTTTGATTTAAGCCGATTAGGATTGATTTCAGCAGCAGCCTGAATATCCTGAATGAGTTTTATCCGCTCTAAAAAAAAATCTAAATCTTCCTCATCAATGAATTCTTTAATAAGGATGAAATAATCAGCTTCTTTCATCTCCGGTATCAAAAAGCCATCCGTTCCTTTATTAGCAAGGAGATGAAAGAGACAGTCGGTGTTGGTCCATTGGTACAGGTAATGGGAGAAATATTTGGCTCCGTCATCTTTAAAATGAAGACACAGGTCATCCACTTTATTAAAATTAGTTTCGGTATATTTATTGATGTAGTAGCACAGTCTGTAGTCTTTAAGCTGCGAGGTTATGGCTATCAATATGAAATCAAAATCAAGTTCTAATTTTAAAAATTTCTTAATCAAAATAATAAAGATTAATTTAGATGAATTGAACCAGTTTAAACAAATGTTTTAGAACTCCAAAATTAGAGCAAAAACAAAAAGGTTTGATATTTAATAGAATTTAATTTTCTTTGCACAGAATTTTTAACCCTTAATTATAGTATTATGTCTGATATCGCTTCAAGAGTAAAAGCAATTATCGTGGAAAAACTTGGTGTAGACGAAGGTGAAGTAACACCTGAGGCCTCTTTCACCAACGATTTAGGTGCTGACTCATTAGACACCGTTGAGCTGATCATGGAATTTGAAAAGGAATTCAACGTTGCCATCCCAGACGATCAGGCTGAGACCATCAGCACTGTTGGCCAGGCCATCGCTTACCTGGAAAAAAACGTTAAGTAATGCTAATTGAATAAATGGAGCTTAAAAGAGTTGTTGTTACAGGATTAGGTGCGCTCACGCCAATAGGCAACACAGTCCCCGAATATTGGGATGGGTTGATCAATGGGGTGAGCGGTGCTGCTCCCATCACGCGTTTTGATACAGAGAAATTCAAAACGAAGTTTGCATGTGAAGTGAAAAACTTTGTAGCAGAGGACTATCTGGAGAAGAAAGAAGCTCGGAAGTTAGACCCATTTGTTCAATATGCTTTAGTTTCAACCGATGAAGCTGTAAAAGATGCAGGGTTGGATTTTGAGAAACTCAATACCAACAGAATTGGTGTGATTTGGGGATCTGGAATTGGAGGTTTGAAAACATTTTTAGACGAGATCATGAATTTTGCCAAAGGCGATGGAACGCCGAGGTTGAATCCGTTTTTCATCCCAAAGATGATTATAGACATCGCTCCAGGTCATATCTCGATGAGATATGGGTTGCGGGGTCCGAATTTCTCCTGCGTCTCTGCATGTGCTTCATCCACCAATGCATTGATCGATGCTTTCAATTATATCAGGCTCGGGAAATCAGATATCATCGTATCTGGGGGTTCAGAAGCGATATTGAACGAAGCAGGAATCGGCGGTTTTAATGCGATGCATGCACTATCTACCAGAAATGATGACCCCAAAACAGCCTCAAGGCCTTTTGATAAAGACCGTGATG
Source organism: Pelobium sp. (assembly GCA_965218985.1). Taxonomy (GTDB): domain Bacteria; phylum Bacteroidota; class Bacteroidia; order Sphingobacteriales; family Sphingobacteriaceae; genus Pseudopedobacter. Next base: position 1,393,758 of record CBDCMP010000007.1, on the reverse strand, counting down.
GCTTCGTTGCCGGCGAAGGTGCAGGGACCATCATCCTGGAGAGTTTGGAACATGCCAAAGCCAGGGGCGCAAAAATTTACGCTGAATTAGTGGGGGGCGGCATGAGTGCCGATGCCAATCACATCACTGCCCCACACCCTGATGGTTTGGGCGCTAAATTAGTGATGCAGGCCGCACTGGATGATGCGGGCTTAACCACTGCGGATATTGATTACATCAATGTGCACGGAACCTCAACGCCCCTGGGGGATATCAGTGAAACCAAAGCTATTGTAGATCTTTTTGGTAAAGATGCTTATGATTTAAACATCAGTTCCACCAAATCAATGACCGGGCATTTACTGGGAGCCGCCGGCGCTATTGAGTCTATTGCCTGTATTTTGGCGATAAAAAATGGCATTATTCCTCCAACTATCAATCATTTCACAGATGATCCATCTTTTGATGACAAGCTGAATTTCACTTTTAATAAGGCGCAAAAAAGAAATGTTAATGCTGCTTTATCAAACACTTTTGGTTTTGGGGGACATAATGCATCAGTGATTTTCAAGAAGTTTGAAGAATAGGAAATCTAACTCCTTATTCATCTCGTAATCAAATAAACCAATGATATTCGTTTATCATTTTGGCTCATGCTATCAGTTAATGCCTTTATCGAGAATTTATAAACTTCACCTTTCACCAGACCGTAAATACGTAAAGGTTTTAAAGAATCTTTTGGGATTTGTTCCCGGAAACCTCTCCTTGTATAAAATGGCTTTCCGCCATAAATCTGTAGCCATAATATTAAAAAACGGGGCTAAAAGTAGTAATGAACGTTTGGAATTCCTGGGAGATGCTGTTTTGGGTTCGGTGATTGCCGAAGTTCTGTTTAAGATTTATCCCTACAAAGAAGAGGGCTTTTTAACCGAGATGCGTTCTAAAATTGTGAGAAGAGCCAATCTTAATCAATTAGGTAGAAAATTGGGTTTTGATGAGCTGATAGAGTTCGACTCCAAAACTGTTAATTTAACGACAAAGCAAAGCTCGCTTTTGGGAGACGCTTTCGAAGCTTTAGTCGGAGCGATTTACCTGGATAAAGGTTACGATTTTACGAAAGATTTTCTCACTCAAAGAATCATCAAACCCCATATTGATATCCACACCTTGGAATTAACCGAGACCAATTTTAAAAGTAAACTGATTGAATGGTGCCAGCGACACTCTAAAGACATTTCTTTTGAATCCATCCCCAATGCAGAGGGAGAGTATTCCAAATTATTCACTATGCAGGTTTTAATTGACGGCGAAGCCATGGCCAGCGGAATAGATTACAGTAAGAAGAACGCCGAGAAGATTGCTGCAGAGAAGACTTGCGAGATGGTTGGGATTTAAAATGAATTATATTTGCTAAATATTGAAACTATTATAATTACATTGGCGTTGATAATAGAAACAATTCTTATAATATGCTATCTGGAAGATTAAATGCCCGAATTAATCGGGGCAATCATCACTTTGATATAAAACTAAGCTTATTAAAATGGAATGAAGATAACATTTTTTATGTGTATGCTCCTGCTTTAGATTTAACTGGTTATGGTAATAATCAAATGGAAGCTGAGGATTCATTTAAAATTATGCTTGAAGAATTTATAAAATACACTGATAATAAAAAGACAATTTATAAGGAATTAGAAAGATTAGGATGGATGGTTAACAAAAGAAAAAAGCGAGTTCACCCTCCTGAACATGATCAAATGCTTGAGGATAATGAGACTTTTCGTGAGTTATCCTCAATGCCTGGTGTTAAATCAACTCATACTCGAATTGAATTAGCGTTAGCGTGAAATGTCAACACAGCATTTAAGAAATATATCAATATCAAAATTTGAATCATTTCTTAAATTAGCTGGATGTAAATATCTAAGGACAAATGGTGGGCATTACATTTATTCTAGATGTGATTGTTTTAGACCAATTACATTTCAGTCCCATATTGATCCGGTTCCGGAAAGGATAATAAAATCTAATTTAAAAACTTTAGGGTACTCAAAAAAACAATTTTTTGAAATATTAGATGGGATACTAATTGCAGAAAAGTTTGGCGAAAAGTATAAATTAGTTCCTAAGCCTTAATCAAAACCCTTCTTTTTCAAATATTCCTGATAAGATTTTTTGATGTAATTCATGTCATCGTACTGATTCCAGTAAGTTACCTGATCTGTTTTCGGCCGATATAAATACATAAACTCCACGATCTCACCTTCTTTGATAGCTGGAACACTGGTTTTAATGATATGCGGATTAAAATGCGCATCCACCATACTTTCTGCATCCTCTCTTTGAATGTAATCTCCAAATCTGCGGGCATTATTGGCGTCCTTACCAATCAGTTCATTTAAAGCGGTAAGAGGTGTAAAGATATAAGCCAACAAAGGAGGTTTGCCGTTGTAAAAAACGCCCTTACTCCGGTAACCATCCAAAATCTCTTTTTGTTGTATTTTTTTGCTCTGTTCCTTGACCACCACTTCATTTAATACCACTGTGTTACTCATATAGACGATGAGATTTTGCTTCAAGGTGATCAATTTTTCATTTTCCTGAAAACCATCTTTCTGAAATAGAAGGGTGTCTCCAATAGCTACTGAGATAGCGAAATTCCCCCATTCATCACTCAAAGAATAATCCCCAGATTTTTTGTTCTGCACTTTAACGTTGGATATTCTTTGACTTGTTCCCTTTTTAAAAACTAGTCCTTTCAGTAGCATCCTCTCCTGTGCATGGCAAAGCATACTTAAGAAAAAGAGTAGGGAGAATAGAATGAAACTTTTTGTCATTTGAGTGCTGATGTAAAGATGCTCAAAATTAACAGACCATTTTATTTTAAACCGATTTTGAAATCAATTTTATGATTTTTTAACACTTTATAAAACCTTTTTCAGGTGCAATGAATTAAGAAACGGTTTAATTCGGGCATAAATTTTATCTTTGCGAATGATTAAATCCATGACGGGATATGGCTCGGCTACAAAAGATCTCGATAACGGAAAATATACCGTAGAAATAAAATCACTCAACAGTAAATTTTTTGAACTCAATTTAAAGCTGCCAAAACCGTTTTCTGATAAGGAATTTTTTTTAAGGACTGAGTGCGGCAAACTCTTGGAGCGCGGAAAAGTGATGCTCAACATTAGTGCAGACAGTATAGAAGGAACGGTAAAAGGAGCTATTATCAATAAAGAGCTATTAAAGAGCTATTATAAGGAGCTAAAGGCAACCGCTTTAGAGTTGGATGAAGATTCAGCCTCTTTAATGACTTTGGCATTTAACCTTCCGGAGGTGGTAAAATATGATGAAAGCTCAGTTTCTGAAGAGGAATGGAAACAAATGCTGGAGACATTTTACGAAGCGGTAAACGAGTTTCAGAAATTCAGACAGGATGAAGGGAATGTTTTGGAAGTTGATTTGATCTCAAGAATTGAGGGTATTCTAAACCTGATGTCCTTGGTGGAGCGGGATGAACCAAACCGTGTACCTGCAATTAAGGAAAAACTAAATAACATGCTTGCTGACGCTATTGGAAAAGAAAATATCGATCAAAATCGTTTGGAGCAGGAACTGATATATTATATTGATAGATTAGATATCACGGAAGAGAAGGTAAGATTAAAAAGTCATTGCAATTACTTCATTGAAACCCTCAAAAACAAAGATACGAACGGTAAAAAGTTAGGTTTCATTTCACAGGAGATTGGGAGGGAGATCAACACGATGGGTTCTAAAGCGAACGACGCAAACATTCAGCGTTATGTGGTGGGAATGAAAGAAGAATTAGAAAAGATTAAAGAGCAACTGTTAAATGTATTGTAAGGTTTAGGGTTGAAAGTTTTAAGTTTTAGGTTGAAAGTTTTAGGTTGAAAGTTTTAAGTTTAAGTTGAAAATGACAAAACGTTAAATAATCTCAATTCTCACGTCTAATACGCATATCTATTAAGAATGAAAAAAGGCAAACTCATCATATTTTCTGCGCCATCTGGAGCTGGCAAAACAACAATCGTACATCATTTGTTAAAGCGATTCCCTGAAAAAATTGCCTTCTCTATTTCAGCAACCACTCGCCTTTCTAGGGGAAATGAAATGAATCATAGAGATTATTATTTCATCACTAAAGAAGAATTTCTGCATAAAGTGGCGAAACATGAATTTGTGGAATTTGAGGAGGTTTATTCCGGAACATTTTACGGGACCTTAAAAAGTGAGATTCAAAGAATATGGAACGAAGGGAAATCAGTGATATTTGATCTGGACGTGGAGGGAGGATTAAGACTGAAGAAGAAATATGGAGACGATGCCTTAGCCATTTTTGTACAGCCGCCATCTTTGGAGGTTTTAGTGGATCGCTTGAACGGCAGAGGAACTGATACTGGTGAGAAAATAAAAGAGCGGGTGAATAAAGCGGAAAAGGAGCTGAGTTATGCTTCAAAGTTTGATGTGGTTCTGAAAAACAATCAGTTGGATGTAGCTTGTACCGATGCAGAGAGCCTGCTTTTGAAATTTGTAGATGGTTAAAAATAAGTATTTTGCTTAATTTACGATTTCAATCAATCCGATAAAATGTATAAACGTTATCAATTTTCAGCCTCCCTATTGCTGTTATGCATTTTAACCAGCAATGCCTGGGCTCAAAACCTTGCTGATTCTATTTTCAAATTAAATGAAAATGCCGCAAAAGTGCCTTCGAAAGGAACTGTGACTTCTGCCGATACCACTTTTAACGCCTTGATTAAGCGGGTTGATTTTTATGCCGATAAATTCAATGATATCAGTAATCAACTAAACGACGGATTTGACACCCTCAACATCAGTGAGGATTTACCACGTATCGAAGAAAGACTAAGGGCTTTTCAAAAAAATTCTTTTGATGATGGTGCCGTCACTTTAAGGTATCTATCCACCTTTGAGGATTATTTTGCCACCACGCAAAAGCAGCTGGATAAATGGGATAAGCAGCTTTCTGAATATAACACATCCTTAACAAATATTCAGGAGATTTTGTGTGGCTTAACCACTGATTCTGTCTTTAAAAACCTCCCTGCCGACTCTTCCCTGCGTGATAGGTTTTTTGGACGTATCAATGCACTTGGGCCAAAATGGCACCGTTTGGATTCCATCAGCAATAGGGCGATTTTAAAAATCGGGGTTTTGGAAAGCCGCATCTCTGAATCTCAACTGCAGGTTTTAGATTATAATGAAAAAATCAAAACCGGCCTGAAAGTATTAAGCGACAAGACATTTACCAAAGAATACGACTATTTGTGGGACGTGAATTTGAAAGGTTTTTTTGTGAATTTGAAAGAGGGATTAGTAGCTACTCTTTCTCTCAATTACAAGATATTTAATTATTATATCAAGTATGGATATAAAGTTCATATCATCAATTTTTTGCTTTTTATTTTGGTGTTCTTCTGGCTCTTATCAAACAGGAACACCATTCAAAGGGAGAATAAATCATCATTAACCATTTTTGAAAACGCTTTATTAACGTCCAAATTCCCAATTGTTGGGGCACTGACAGTGACTTGTACCATTGGTCCTTTTTTTTATTACCACCCGCCGGTGGTGCTTAACACCATTTACCTCGTTGTTCTTCTATTCTGTATCGGGATACTCATCAAAAGAATTTTTGATAGCAATTTGGCAAATTGCTGGTTCATCTTGTTGGGTTTTGTAGCGCTATATTCTATTTGCAATCTCTATATCTACGTCTTTCCGTCAGAAAGGATTATATTCTTTTTGCTAACGTTGGTGGTGCTTTTATTCTCCCTAAGAAACTACGAGAAACATAAATTTAAGATACCTGAAAAACATAAAAACAATATCAATTACTTGTCCTATATCTACTTTTCTTTGTTGATTATTTCTTTGATTTGCAACCTTTTCGGGAGATATAGCCTGTCAAAAATTGCTGCCACAACAGCTGTGTTCACTTTGGTTGAAGGGATTAGCCTGCTCATCTTTGTGAAGATCATCACAGAAGGCATTTACTTGCAAATGGAGGTTGGGAAGATTCATATCAATCGATTCTCGTCTTATCTGGATTTTAAAAACTTAAAGAACCGGATTGGTAATTTCCTCAGGTTTTTAGCCATTGTTCTTTTATTTGTTTACTTTACCCAAAACCTGGGCATATTTGATGATATATATGACGAGACTAAAAAGTTCCTCCTCGAAGTCCGCAAAATTGGCAGCACTACCTTCACTTTTGCTGGCTTCATCATTTTTATCCTCATCATTTATTTATCAACCGTTGTTGCTAAAATTATAAGCTATTTCTTTGAATTCGCTGATGAACATGCCGCTAAATCAAACCGCAGAAAGAATTACAGCTCTTCCATTTTATTAGTCCGGCTTTTTATCTGGACCATAGGTTTTTTGATAGCCATTGCTGCTTCGGGAATTCCAATCGATAAAATCACAATTATTTTGGGTGCTTTGGGTGTAGGTATTGGATTTGGTTTGCAAAACCTGGTAAATAACGTGGTTTCAGGCTTGGTCATGGTTTTTGAAAAACCTGTGCAGGTGGGTGACCTGATTGAGGTGGGTGATAAAACAGGTACAGTTCGCTCTATGGGGATAAGGGCAAGCAAAATTCTCACACTTGAAGGTTCAGAGGTCATCATTCCAAACGGTGATTTGCTTTCACAGAATTTAATCAACTGGACATTGAGCAACACCCATAAAAGAATCTGTCTGCAAGTGGGGGTAGCCTATGGCACAGATGTGGATAAAGTGAAGCAAATTTTTAAGTCTATAATAGAGGAGAGTGAAGATGTGATGCAAACCCCTGCGCCGTTAATTCTGTTGGATGCTTTTGGTGACAATTCTGTAAATTTCAAAATACTTTGCTGGGTAGCTGATATTGACAACTGGCTGATGATACAAAGTGTATTGATGAGCCGGATTTTTGAGGAATTTTATAAACAGGGCATTCAGATCCCTTTTCCGCAACGGGATGTTCATGTTTATATGAAAGAAGGAAAGGGTAACTCCTCCTCTATCCCTGAAAAGCGAATTCCCCGTTCCTCAAAACCCGATGAAGACAAATAACCTATTCGTGATAAACAAACTAAAAAATGAAAATCGGTTTATTCTTCGGTTCTTATAATCCCATTCATACCGGGCATTTGATCATCGCTAACTATATGGCCCATCACACCAGTTTGGATAAAGTTTGGTTAGTGATTTCGCCACATAACCCGCTGAAGGAAAAAAAGGATTTAATAGCCGTTTATGATCGGCTGGAGATGGCCAAGCTGGCCTTAGATGACGCCGAGAATATAGTGGTAAGTGATATCGAACTAAAGCTTCCTCAACCATCTTATACCATTGACACTTTAATTTTTTTAAAGGAGAAATATCCTGAACATGAATTTGCTTTGGTCATGGGGTCAGATAATTTGCAATCCTTAAAAAAGTGGAAGAACTATGAGCTGATTTTAAGAGACCACCGGATTTTTGTTTACCCGAGACCCGGATTCAATACTGTAGCTTTAGCACAACATCCTTCTGTAACCATCACGCAAACGCCGCTGATGGAGCTATCCTCCACTTTCATCAGGAAATCATTTGCAGAAAAGAAGAATGTGAAATTCTTCCTTCCTGATGCGGTGATTGATTTTATTGAAAGCAAGAGTTTGTATAAATGAATTAACAATCAGTGATTTTAATTATGGAAATTACAAAAGAGGCTATGCAAAAAATGTCGATCATTTACCTGATAAGATGGAATTAGCTATACTGTTTGGAGAATTGCTACTGATTGATAATCAGAAGAAGCCAAGCGACAAATTGAAAGAGGTGATTTTCTTACTGATGAAGAAATGGATGCCAGCATTGATTCATGGTGATTACCAGAAAAAGCGGATATTCCAAATTAGCTGTAGAGAATCTAAAAAGCATTCATGATTTTATCGCAAGAGATTCCTTGTTCTATGCTGAAAAGGAATTAAGTTTATCAAGTCAAAAATAAAGCTGCTCTCCAATAGTCTTTCATCAGGGATATTTCCACAAGTTATCTGGAACTTGCCATAAAGCATTACGGGGTGTTTTTTATTTACATGATGCATATATAGAATTCTCTCAGTTCGGCATTCAGCAAGAAGTGATCAAAAAAATTTACTATTTAAAAAAGACTAATTTTGCAGCATGAATGAGAAAACCATGTTCAAGTTACGGTTACCCACTGATCCTTTTTGGGTAAAGAATGTAGTGGAGAGTAATATTGAAGAAATCCTTACTGACCATGCCTATTGTGAGCAAAAGGCTGCAACGAACGCCATCACTTTAATCATCCAAAATCCCAATATCTCTGAATTGGTGCAGGAGATGGCAGAACTGGTGAAAGAGGAGATGGATCATTTTAAACGAGTTCATGATATCATTTTGAAGCGTGGTTACGTATTAGGCTTGGAGCGCAAGGATAATTATGTGAACGAGCTGATCAAATTTTTGAAACGCGGTGGTGGGGAGGCTAAAAGAACTGAAAGTATGGTCGACAGGTTATTGCTGGCAGCAATGATAGAAGCCAGGAGTTGTGAGCGGTTTAAAGTGCTCTCTGAATATGTTGATGATATGGAATTGGCCGATTTTTACCATGAACTGATGGTTTCAGAAGCTAATCACTATACACTTTTCATTCGCTTGGCACGTAAATATGGTGTTGGTATTGATGTGGAGAAAAGATGGCAGGAATGGTTAGCCCACGAAGGAGAGGTAATAAAACATTATGGTAAAGCCCAAACAATACATGGCTAGTTAAGGGCTAAATGCAAAAACTTAAAAGAAAATGAATAATAAGAATAATATATCCGAATATAAATGGGGCTTGTTTTATTTCAATCCTGATGACGAGAACCTCATTGCGTCAAAACCTGAAGCTTTCTTAGGTTGGACGATCAATTTCGCTAAGCCATTAGCTTATATTTTTATGTTGCTGGTTTTTCTATTGATCATTTTAATCTCCAGGCTTTTTAAATAGCCTTTTGGTAAGAATGACAATCATTTCTGATGTGCTAAACATCGGTTGATCTCTCCCTCATCATAAGCGTATTCTTCAGATAATTATCAATGATGTCCAAATCCACTGTATCATTCAACAAACCAATGTAACGGTCGGGCCTAATGAGCAGGGTTTTCTTAAAGCCTTCCGAAATGTTCAAATTTTTAAAAATCCGTTGATTTTTCTCTGACCACGAAATATAAAATAATTGAACAGGATAATTGAGTTTGATCCATCGGGCTATAGCGAATAAATTGGGTTGCGAAAGGTATCCGAAAATGATGAGGGAGAAATAGTTATAATCACACCATTGATGGAGATGGCCGCTCTCTTTTAATTTTTCATTATAAAATTCCAGATCAGGCAATAATTCCCCTGCTTCTAACTCCCGTTTCTGACTTAAATGAACGCAAATCTTGCTGTCAATGATATTATATCCCGGTTTTTTTGAAATTACAAACCGCTGCGATAACCTATGCAGTATCCCATTTGAAGTTTTCGGTTTTTGCAGGGTATGATATTGGCCTTTTAAAAGGGAGAATTCGTAGGAGTAAGAACTTAAGATTCTTTCATGCAAGGTTTGGTTAAGGATTCCTGTTAAGCGCCATCCCAGAAGAAAAATATTCCGAAAACTTAAAATCTCATTTTCTTTGATCAGTCGTTTATCATAAATATGCTTTGTATCGTGAAGGGTTATTCGATTTTGATGATGTAGTGAAATTTCATTTAAACCTGAATTCATCATTTTCACGTCCCAAATCACACTGCAGAGGTTCCTGGCCAACAGGTTTAAACTCTGGGATATAAATTCATTGGCATTCAGTAAAAGATCTTCATCTTTTAAATCATAACCAATGTTTTTCAGCAGGTCAAAGCAATATTGATCAATAAAGAGATGCTTTTTAAAATCTGAGGGTTGATTTGATTCATCAACCACTAAAACTTTAGCTCCATCTCCACTTAACAGCACTGCAAATGCCAAAGAAAACGGATTTACTCCAGAAATTAGAATAGCTGAAGTTCTGGGAATTCTCATCTGTTTCGGGATAACAGAAAAATAGTGGGTTTTTTATGCAGATCAGGATACTTCTTTTTCCAGTCTGCTATGGTTTTGGTTTGTACCAGTTCATCATCAGCCGTGAGGTTGCAGGCAATGCATAATCTGGTATCGTTCTTACAGGATTTTAAAATATCCTCCAGCATGGGATTATTCCTGAAAGGAGTCTCCATGAAGAGTTGAGTTTGCCTAAAACGTTCTGAAAAACCTTCCAAGTCTTTAATTCTTTTTGCTCTTGCTAGCTTATCAATGGGTAAATAGCCATGAAAAGAGAAATTCTGACCGTTGAAACCAGAACCCATAAGTGCCAACAAAATAGAACTTGGCCCAACTAATGGCACCACTTTGATATTTCTTTTTTGGGCTTCAGCAACAATATCAGCTCCCGGGTCGGCAACGCCGGGGCAACCGGCTTCACTCATCAGGCCTACTGGCTCTCCGGCTTCTAAACCTATAAAATATGCTGAGATGTCTCCGCCACGCTGATGTTTCCCATAATCATGGATGATGAGTTGGTTTTGTGGCGTTTCCAATCCCGCAGCCTTTAAGCAACGCCGGGCTGTTTTTTCATTCTCCACAATATATTCTTTAATCTGATTGATGGTCTCCCTTAAATAAGGTGTTAAAGATTTATGCTCTGCACCTTCAGCCATAACCACCGGAATCAAATACAATGTTCCTTTTATCATGTCTGCAAATTAAACCATTTGGATCAAAATCAATCCAATTAATAAAATCTTAAATACTTTGACACCTTTTTGCTTTATTCGTCGTCTTTAACATTAGGATTCATTAGATAGTGAGTTTTGTTCTTATATCAATATTTAGTTTTAATGATTAAGATAATTCAGAATTTTGTATTGTAAAAATCCTGTAAATACGAATCATAAATTATATGAAACAAAGATGTTGAAGCGTTATTTAACAAAAATCAATTTAGATTTTACAAAAGGAGAGAAACATGAGCAGTTTAATTAAAAAAACAGTTACAGCTTTTGGAATAATCGTTTTATTTCTAAGCTTAGGTTTTACCAAAGTGCAAGCGCACCCTGGTGATAGAATCTCTCTGCAAACATTTTATGATGAGCTTTCCTATTACGGTGATTGGATCAATAATCCGGATTATGGATATGTTTGGAGGCCAAATGTAGGCAGTGATTTCAGACCATATTACACCAATGGACATTGGGTGATGACCGAATACGGAAACACCTGGGTTTCAGATTACGACTGGGGTTGGGCCCCATTTCATTACGGAAGATGGTTTTATGATGATTACGATGGATGGGTTTGGGCACCTGATACAGCATGGGGACCAGCATGGGTAACCTGGAGAACAGGTGGTGGTTATTATGGTTGGGCACCTTTAGCACCTCGGATCAGTATCAATATCAACATCGGAAGACATTACATTCCAGACAATTACTGGGTTTTCATCCCACAAAGATGTATTTATTATCCTTCTTATGGAAGGTATTGGGAACCAAGGAGAAATGTTTATATTGTGCATAACACCACCATCATTAACAATATTTACACCAACAGAAACGTGAGGTATTATAGTGGCCCGAGGCCAGATGACGTGAGAAGAGCAACCAGGCAGAATGTGCCAGTTTATCGGGTGGCTGATGATAGTAGTCCAGGTGCTACAAGAGTGAGCAGAGATGCAGTAAATATTTACAGACCTGAAGTTAAAAATGATGGAAGATCCTCCACTCCAAGGAATATTGCCAGCAATTCGGCACGTCCCAGCAGAAGCGGAGATAACTCAAACTCAAATGTTAAAGATGGGGATAATTATCAAAGGCCTCAAACTTCTAACGCCGGAAGAGGAGTTGGTGATTCGAGGCCTGAAGTAAATCGTACAGACAATGACAGGTCATCAGGGTCAAGAAGTTCAAGACCTGATGTCTCCTCACAACCAGCTGAGCGGAATGATCGTTCCGAAGCGCCTTCCAGGTCAGAAAGACCTGCTCAAAGCAGACCAGAGACCAGCAGGCAAGAACCTTCGTCAAGGACAGAATCAAGCAGAAAAGATTCACCTAGTTCAAGGCCTCAAAAAGTTGAAAGAAGCGCCCCAAGCTCAAGATCGGTGGAACGTTCTTCTTCCTCAAGAGAGAATAATAGTTCAAGAAGCAGCAGCAGGCCTACACGAAAAGGAGATTAAATTAAAAGATTCGTGCATCCCCTTTGATGAGAAACATCATTGGGGATTTTTCATTCATTGATAGGAAAGGTGGCATCAAGAACTTTATTTTCAAATTCTTCCACAGAATACTTACCCACCATTACACCATAATGCCAAACGTTTAAAAGCCTTTTTTTACTCTTGCAGAGTTTAAAGGTATTTCCGAGTCTGAGGGGGTGAATCATATGCGTTTTTCAACTCTGGATACCTTTGGAATCATAGCTCCGCCCGCGGTTTTATGTCTATGTCCATTTTATATGATGTTTGGCGTGTGGGGCATAGTATTTGCCATTTATCATCATGTATCAGGCAGAAATCAGTGATCCACTTTTCTATATTTAAAATTATTTATAAATTGACATTCGAGTAAGGAAAAACACAAAAATTTCAATGACCTGTTACAAACACAGGATATATAACAACGTAGGATATGAGCGGTATGTTTTTCACTGACTGGGAAAGCCTGGGACGGGCCTTTATCATTACAATTCTGGGCTATGCGGCCTTGGTGATAGCCATACGCATTTCCGGTAAAAGGACCTTATCAAAGATGAACGCCTTTGATTTTATCGTTACGATTGCCCTGGGGTCCTGCTTGGCAGCCATATCATTGAACAAGAACATCGCACTGGCAGAAGGTGTGGTAGTTTATTCCACGCTTATAGGACTCCAGTTTCTCATCACCTGGTTATCTGTCAGAGTCAAGAAAGTGAAAGCAATTGTCAGCGGGCAACCTGTGTTGCTATTGTACAAAGGGGAGTTATTGGGCGATGTGATGAAAAAGGAACGGATAACCATGGAAGAGATTTATGTGGCCGCCAGGGCTAGCGGTGTTACCTTTCTGCATGAAATTGAAGTGATCGTTCTGGAAACAACCGGAGACATCACCATTATGTCAAAGTTAGACATACACAGTGTCGCCCCCGAAACCCTAAAAAATGTATTGCTGTATCCTGAAGGGGACGAATTAAAATAGCTAGCTCTCCGATTATCCGGTTGATCATTAAATAATAAGGGGTCACATACATATCATTATTGAATATATCACAACCATATATTATGCAACAAACAGACAACAACACAGATCAAAGGCCCAGATTCACAAATAAGGTATGGGCAACAGGTGGAATATTATCTTTGATCCTGATAGTCCTGCTGTTGTTCAAAACACTTTTCGGTGTTTTGTTATTGGCGCTGGCGGGCATACTGATGGCCATCTATTTTCATGGTTGTGCTGCGATATTGAAAAAATGGTTACACCTGCCTTCCAAAGTTGCCGTATTTCTTTCCGTACTGCTAAATGTCATCCTGCTGGCGGGTTTTTTCTGGTTTGTTGGGGCAAGGCTACAGCAGCAGATCGCACAATTATCGGAAACACTGCCACGAACCATCGATCATGCGAAGGGTTGGTTGAAGCAGTACCCGACGGGAACCAAAGTTTTGGACTATTTGAACAATTCAGGGGATTCGGGTAAAACCCTTTCGGTTGCCAAGCAATTTTTCTCTTCCTCTTTCGGGATTTTAAGCGATGGCTATATCATTTTGTTACTGGGCTTATTTTTTACCGCCAGTCCACTTGTTTACAAGAAAGGGATCATAAAGCTGTTGCCTCCCAAGGCAAAAGACAAAGGTGGACAGCTACTGGACGAAATCCATAAAGTGTTAAAGGACTGGATAAAGGGACAGCTTTTCGGCTTCATGTTCATTGCGGTGCTTACCGCCATCGGATTGTGGATAATCGGGATGCCGCTCATCCTCACACTGGCACTGGTGGCCGGGCTGATGAACTTCATTCCGAATTTTGGCCCTATCATCGCATTGGTACCGGCTTTTCTTCTTGCGCTGATGCAGGGAACAACAACCGCATTGATAGTGGTTGGCCTGTATACCGGCATACAAGTGGTCCAAAGTGCGGTCACGCAGCCTTTGATCCAAAAGAAAATGGTCAGTATGCCCCCTGCGCTGATCATTTTTGGACAGGTAGCCATGGGGATGCTGGGTGGTTTTTGGGGCGTCCTATTGGCCACCCCCGTTATAGCTATATTAATGACTATGATCAATAAGCTGTATGTAGAGCAACAGGCAGACAGATCATAAACAACACGGTACTTCCGCAATTGAGTACGGAATCAGAGAAGGTGAAATCGGCATCGCAAACGATCAGTACTGATGAATTGACTTTAGATCAAAAGAAGGCAGTCAAGTCGTTTTTCAACAATGCGTCCAGTCTTCTGGATATGGGAGTTTGGAGAGTAAGTAAGTACCCAATGTGTCTGAAAGATGAAGTTTTTTTCTTGTTCTTTCAAAATCAATACGCTCATAGCGGAATTGCTTGGAAATGGAAGCCAACTCAAAAAACAGAAGAATTATTAAACAATTGCCTGGAATCATAATTTCTATAACCAAAAGACCGCTGGTAAACAATTTTCCCATGTTGTGCCACCAGTACATTACTATAAAATCCTGCTGACCATCATCTTTTTCCTGACTATCGATCGACCCGATTTTACCGGATTGTGCAAAGCAACTCAAAGGGAAAAAAGAAAAAGCAAATATTTACCCATATCGATAAGATCGGCGGGGTCTATTTTCTTATCACTTATGGTTTCCAGTCAGAAAATCCGCTTACAGCTTTCCTTGATTTGTAATGGCAAAAAGATCTTAGGAAGCCAGCCATGCGCCAGGAAACTGTTGACTATCTTTTTCAAGTTGTTAATCTATTTGGCTTCTGAAACGCCGCTGATCTTGAATTCACTTCGAAGGTAGAATTCGAAATCGGTAATGAAAGTATGGTTAGGCTTGTTCAACTCAATATCCCCTGTTTTATACTTCCACCTGATAAAAGCGTTCAAGTGCTTGACGGTAGTACGATAATCCTTCAGCGTATCGGGCTCAAAGCCATTGTCCAGCAGTGCCCCGATTCTTTCGTTGTGTTATTTAAAGTCAGCCTCTTTGCACAATTTTTATGAAAAAATTTAATTAAGTTATTTAAATTCAATTGTTTACACCAAAAAAAATAATTTAGAATATTATCATAAATTTTAATTATTCAATAATTTTAAGATTATAAAATAATAAATGTTAATTTGACATATATAAATCAACCATGAGTAAAAAGAACTATGTCATCGGAGTAGATTTCGGTACCGACTCTGTCCGTTCTGTACTTGTGGACGCGGCAAACGGAAGGGAAATCAGCACCTCCATATTTTATTACAGCAGATGGAAAAAGGGGCTTTACTGCGACCCGTCCAAGAGCCAGTTCAGGCAACATCCTTTGGATTATATGGAAGGGTTGGAGAAAACTATCAAAGAATGTGTGCAGAAAGCTGGGATCGACATAGCTGCAAATGTAAGGGCTATTTCTGTAGATACTACCGGCTCAACTCCTGTTGCCGTCAACGAAAATGGAGTTCCTTTGGCCCTATGCTCGGGTTTTGAAGAAAACCCACATGCCATGTTTGTACTTTGGAAAGACCATACTGCGGTAAACGAAGCCGCAGAAATCAATGAACACGCCAAAAAATTCAACGTCAATTATCTGCAGTTTGTCGGTGGGATATATTCTTCGGAGTGGTACTGGTCTAAATTGTTGAGAATGCTCAGAACTGATGAAGAGGTCGCTAAAAATTGTTGTTCTTGGGTAGAACATTGCGACTGGGTCCCGTTCTTGTTGAGCGGAGGTAAAAAAGCAAAAGATATCAAAAGAGGGATTTGTTCTGCTGGGCATAAAGCACTTTGGGCCGATGAATTTGGAGGCTTCCCGCCAACCGAGTTCTTTGTTAGTTTAGACCCGCTTTTGAAGAATTACACCCAAATGTATGAGGAAACCTATACTGCCGATAAGTCAGTTGGAAACTTATCTAGCGAATGGGCAAGCAAATTGGGTTTAAGTACGGATGTAAATATAGGCGTGGGTGCTTTTGATGCGCACATGGGTGCCGTAGGCGGACAAATTGAACCCTATTATTTGAGCAAAGTGATGGGAACTTCCACTTGTGATATGTTGATTGCCCCTAATCAAGAGGTTGAGGGAATATTGGTTGACGGTATATGCGGACAGGTTAACGGCTCCATCATTCCGGGTATGATGGGGATGGAAGCGGGGCAATCTGCTTTTGGCGATGCCTATGCCTGGTTTAAAAACCTGTTGATGTGGCCTGTAAAAAACTTGCTTTCAGCTATAGAAGGAATGGACCATGAAAAAATCACAGCAGAGATTGATGATAAAATTATTCCTGCCTTAAGTGCTGCCGCAGCTCAATTACCACTAAGCGTAGCTGATGAATTAGCTTTGGATTGGATGAACGGACGAAGAACTCCAAATGCAAACCAAATGCTTAAAGGCGCATTTTTGGAGTTAAACTTGGGGAGCGATTCCGTAAAACTTTTCCGTTCTTTGGTTGAAGCTACCTGTTTTGGAGCTAAGAAAATTGTGGATCAATTCAACGAACAAGGGATTACTGTTAAAGGTTTGATAGGTTTAGGCGGGGTAGCAAAAAAATCTCCTTTTATCATGCAGGTTATGGCAGATGTGATAAACATGCCGATTAAGATACACTGTTCTGAGCAAACTTGTGCCATTGGTGCTGCAATGTTTGCAGCTACGGTAGCTGGTTTGTATCCAAAAGTTGAGGATGCCATGGAAGCCATGGGGCAAGGTTTCTCTGTCACCTATCATCCAAACCAGATAAAAGTGCCTATATATGCAAAGCGATATGAGTTATATAAAGAAGCAGGTAAATTCATAGAGGATTTTCAAAAAAAACAAACAAGTAATGAGCAAGTATCAACATATCAAAGAAGAGGCTTTTGAGACTAACATGAGGTTGTCAAAACTTAATCTGGTACTTTTCACCTTTGGTAACGTAAGTGCTGCCGATAGAGATTTAGGTGTTTTCGCCATTAAACCAAGCGGAATACCTTATGAAGAACTTTCGCCAGAAAAAATGGTCATTGTTGATTTTGACTCGAATACTGTTGAAGGTAAATTACGTCCATCTTCAGATACCAAAACCCACGCAGTTTTATACAAACATTGGGATGGCATCAACGGTGTGGTGCATACCCATAGCACTTACGCTACCGCATGGGCGCAAACACATCGGGCAATCCCTATATATGGCACCACCCATGCTGACCATTTAACTGTTGACGTTCCTTGTGCCCCTCCAATGGATGATGCCATGATATTGGGTGATTATGAACATGAAACGGGCTTTCAGATCATGAACCATTTTAAAGAACTCAATTTAGACTATAAAGAAGTGGAAATGATTTTGATCGGTAATCACGCCCCTTTTACTTGGGGGAAAAATGCTGATAAGGCTGTTTATAACAGTGCTGTTTTGGAATCCATTGCCCAAATGGCCTATTTAACAGAGCAGATCAACCCACAGGTAGATAAGTTAAAAACCTCGCTCATCAACAAGCACTTTGATAGAAAGCATGGGGTAAATTCTTACTACGGTCAATAAAAAAAAGGCGAACCTTAAAACAGGAACTTGCCAAGATTACACGAAATATAATAGCAAAAATTTAATCTAGTGTAATGTTAATCATAAAACGACGAAAAATTATCTTTTTAAATTACTTGTTATCAATGATATAAGTCTTTTTGCTTTTGACTTTCTACTTTTAACTTAACACTAGAGCGTTTGTATTCCCACAGACTGAAAATTAGGAAATGAAAATGAAAAATTTAAAAGAACTAGAAGTTTGGTTTTTAACCGGTACCCAGCATTTATATGGCGATGAAACTTTAAAACAGGTTGCCGAGCATTCCCAAGTGATTGCAGAATATTTGAATTCCTCAGAAAACATCCCCCTAAAGGTAGTTTACAAGCCGATATTGAAATCATCTGAAGAAATTTATGATGTGATCACTCAGGCCAACGTTGCTGAGAACTGTACGGGAATCATTACTTGGATGCATACTTTCTCCCCTGCTAAAATGTGGATACGTGGTCTGAACCAGCTAAAAAAACCGATGCTTCATTTGCATACGCAATTTAACCGTGATATCCCTTGGGATAGCATTGATATGGATTTCATGAACCTGAACCAGAGCGCACACGGGGATAGGGAGTTTGGTTTTATGGTCTCTCGAATGAGGATGAACCGTAAAGTGGTGATGGGCTTTTGGAAAGATGAAGAGGTGCTACACCAAATCAATGTGTGGGCTAGGGCAACTGCGGGCTGGCATGATTGGCAAGGTGCCAAATTTGCTAGAATTGGAGATAATATGCGTTTTGTAGCGGTTACCGAAGGTGATAAAGTGGAAGCAGAGATGAAATTTGGCTTCTCTGTCAACACCCACGGTGTTGGGGATGTTGTGGCGGTCATCAACAGCATCGGAGAAAGTCAGATCAATGATTTGCTGAAAGAATATGAAAACACTTATACTTTAGCTGATACTTTAAAAGAGGGCGGAAGGGAAAGAAATTCTTTGGTCGAGGCAGCTAGGATAGAACTGGGCCTGAAGAAATTTTTGGAAGAGGGCGGCTTTAAGGGCTTTACCGATACTTTTGAGGATTTGCATGGTATGGTTCAATTACCCGGTATTGCTGCGCAGCGTTTGATGGAGCAGGGCTACGGCTTTGCTGGCGAGGGAGATTGGAAAACCGCCGCTTTGGTAAGGGCTTGTAAGGTCATGGCTAATGGTTTGAATGGGGCAAATGCTTTCATGGAGGATTATACGTATCACTTTGACCCTAAAAACGAGTTGGTGCTGGGTGCTCACATGCTAGAGATTGATTCATCTCTGGCCAATGGAAAGGTTTCTTGTGAGGTGCACCCATTGGGGATCGGTGGCAAGGCAGATCCCGTGAGGTTGGTCTTTAATGTTGACGGTGGCGAGGCCATTAACGCTTCCTTGATTGATATGGGAAACCGTTTCAGGTTATTGGTAAACGAGGTAAGAGCGGTAGAACCTGAGTATGACCTGCCGAAATTACCCGTTGCAAGGGTGTTATGGAAGCCTAAACCGGACCTAAGGACGGCTTGTACCGCATGGATCTACGCTGGCGGTGCACACCATACCGTTTACAGCCAGAACTTGGACAGGGAATATTTCAAAGATTTCGCAAAAATCGCTGGAATAGAATTGGTGATGATTGATGATAAGACGGATTTGGAAACTTTTGAAAAAGAATTGAAGTGGAGCGAAGTATATTATAAATAGAATTTTTTCTTTATAAAAAATCAGCTTTTCTTAAGACTGATTAGCCAACGTATTTTATGAGGTATCAAGGACAGACTAGAATTTTAGTTGCCATAGATTGTATTGTATTCGGATTTGACGGAGAAAAGATCAAACTTTTATTGATTCAACGTGGATTTGAACCAAGAGTAAGGGACTGGAGCTTGATGGGGGGTTTTCTACAAAGAGATGAAACACCCGATGAAGCAGCAAATCGAATATTGAATGATTTAACTGGATTAAAAGGGGTTTACTTAGAGCAGCTTTCATCCTTTGGTAAATTGGGCCGTGATCCTGTAGAAAGGACAATTTGCCTAGCTTATTTCGCATTGATAGATATTCATAAATATGAAAAGCAAATCAATGAAGACTACCATGCAGAGTGGTTCAATGCTAATGAAATACCAGAATTGATTTTCGATCATGATGAAATGGTAGATGAAGCTAAAATTAAAATTAGATATAAAGCTGCCTTACACCCCATTTTATTTGAACTTTTACCAGATCGATTTACTATCCCTCAGCTACAAAATCTTTATGAAAAGATTTATGAAACTAAATTTGATGATAGAAATTTTAGTAGAAAATTATTGTCCACTGGGCTTTTAATCAAACTTCTAGAAAAAGATAAATCATCCTCAAAAAGGGGCGCATACTTTTACAAATTAGATAAACATAAATACAAACAGAATTTCCAGGCATTTCTTAATCTTATACCAAACCCAGATAAATTTCTTATATAAAGACTAGTTTTCAGGAAAAGATTTCAAAATAAACAACTCCAAACCTTTTAAGAAATTGAGGATTTGATCAATATCATATGGGTATGATTACCAGAATACGGCTGGAGTGCCACTAACATCTCTAGGATTGGTACTGCCCCTAAAAACATTTACAATATTAAGTTTTTCAAGCCCTCTAAAAAACAGCAAGAGCTGAAAAATCCTTTTTTTATCATCATTCTCCTTTAGAAAACAGGTTAAATGAAACTTTTGAAAGATGCTATTCATTCTTCATTTAACTCATCCAGGTTAAAATAAAAAATGCTTGAAAAACAAATGAAAGTTTACTTCTTGATCTTGGGCCAGCCCCCACATCCCCATTTCAACCGGAGGTTTGATAAATACCAGCTTTTACCATCTTTGGTATTATTGCCTTGATAGAACAACCAATACTTGCCTTTCTTGTCTTTGAAAACATCAGGATGACCTGATTCTGCCGAGTTCCAACTTCCTTCCTCTCCATTTGCCAAAAAAGGTTCGTCTGATTTTCGCTCCCAATTGATACCATCCCGACTTCTAGCCACTCCAATTTGTTGTGGCTCGTTGTTATAGGCTCCGGCATAAAACATGTATAGGTATTTTCCTTTTTTGATGCAAGAGGCTCCCTCCACACAGTTTTTTTCCCAGAGAAATTGGGGTGCCATGATGGAAGAATCAACCAATTGTTTCCAATCTGCGCTGTTAAAATCTGTTCCAAGCGGTGCAGCAGCCACCCCTTGCTTTTGTATTTTATAAACCTTATCTCTCGTGGCGAAGTATAATAAATAACGCCCTTTAAATTCCACCACTTCTGCATCTATAGCTCTGCCGCAAGTCCAATCTCCGGAGGGGCTGAAAATTGGATTACTTTCATCTCTTGTAAAATTCAAACCATCTATAGAATAGGCATGGCAAATGGCGTCATTAGTTCCATTTCCATAAGTTTGATAAAACAGATGAAGTGTATCATTTCTCACCAAAGCTCCTGGAGCACATAGTCCATTTTTTTCATAATCAGCTCCAGATGTCATTGCCCCTACTTTTTTCCAGTTGATCAAATCATCACTCTTGGCAATTCCAATGCTCCAACCACTATTGTTTGCCCCCGGAACAGAATAATACATCCAATAAGCTCCCTTAAAGAAAGAAATGTTAGGGTCTTTGGCTACCGGATTTCCTGAGGCATAGTCTGTAAAATACATGTCAGGCTTTTCCTGAGCAAAGCTTAAGTCTATGCTGGTCACTGAAATCAACATCAAAAAAACTAGTCTCTTGATGGATTGTTTGATCTTTTGCTGAGAGAATCCGGATGAAAAAACAAATACGGCTAAAACGGTTGATAATAATGATTTTTTGTTCATGCTTATTTCATTTCTAGCACCACTACAGAAAACGGAGGAAGTTCAACACTCAAAATATTTGTTTTCAATTTAGCTCCGGTAAACCTGGTTGGTTTTATTTTATCAGGATTTTCGAAAGAATTATAATCCTGCAATTTCGGTGATTTTAAAATCCTGCCAGAAAGAACACTATATTTATTTTGACCCAAATCGATAGTTATAGTTTGGCTTTTATGTGGATCAATATTTACTAAGGAGAGGTGTGTCCATCCGTTTTTATCTTTGGAAGCAGAAGCTGAAACAGCTTTTAACATTTTATCGCCCATTGTATAATCTTCACTTTCCACTTTTAATGGAATCAATGTGGCATCTTGATGCACATTGTACATCTCCATCACATGATAAGTTGGAGTCTCGATAATTTTATCGCCCTTTGTCAATATCACCGCTTGCAAAACATTTACTGCCTGAGCCAAGCAAGCCAATTTTACTCTATCTGCATGATTGTTGAAAATATTCAGTACAGACCCAGCTATCATGGCATCTCTCATGGTATTTTGTTGGTACAAAAATCCAGGATTTGTTCCTGGTTCCACATCGTACCAGCCACCCCATTCGTCTACCACTAAAGCCACTTTCTTCTCTGGATCATACTTGTCCATAATAGCTGAATGCTTAGTGACCAACTCGTCCATCAATAAAGATTTTTGCATGGTGATGAAATATTGTTCCTCATCAAAATCAGTGGCTGAACCCTTATGGTTCCAATCTATTACAGAATAATGATGCAATGCTACACCGGACAATAGGTGATGAGGAATATCACGCATCAAAGCTTCTGTCCAATGGTAATCAGCATCATTGGCACCGGAAGCAATTTTAAACAAACCACCTTCCACCCCCGCATTGCTCATGAAAGTTGCATATTTTCTATAGATATCTTTATAATATTCAACAGTCATCGTACCGCCACAACCCCAGGCTTCATTTCCAACGCCCCAGTATTTTACTCTCCAAGGTTTGTCTTGTCCGTTTTTTCTACGCAAATCAGACATAGGGCTTTTGGTATCATAATTCACATACTGCACCCAATCTGCCAATTCCTGGACTTCTCCACTGCCAACGTTTCCTGCCAGATAAGGTTCGGCACCAATCTCTTTGCACATGTTCAAAAAATCATGGGTGCCAAAGCTGTTGTCTTCTGTGACATTACCCCACCAGGTGTTCACCATACTTGGTCTTTTTGCTTTTTCTCCAATTCCGTCTTTCCAATGGTAGGTGTCGGCAAAACATCCTCCCGGCCATCTCAATATCGGAACTTTTAGTTTTTTTAGTGAAGCGATGATATCATTTCTTACGCCTGCCGTGTTTGGAATGTTTTTGTTGCCTTCCCCAACATAAAAACCATCGTAGATACACCTGCCCAAATGTTCGGCAAAATGACCGTAGATGTTTTTATTGATGATGGTCTTAGCGTCTGATGTCTCAAGCTCAATTTTATTTTGAGCAATGGTTGACTTAAAAGCCAAAAAAATAAGTAAAAAGAGTAGTGTTTTCCTTAAAATCATGGTCTGTTTATTTAACACTGAATTTATAGATGGAGCTGGTTCTGTAAGTGTCCCCAGGTTTCAGTTCTGTTGAAGGAAACGAAGGTTGGTTTGGCGAATCAGGGAAATGCTGTGTCTCCATTGCAAAAGCGGTCCTGAAATCATCTTTGGCGCCCCCCTTGAACGTGTTTTTGCTCTGCATGAAGTTCCCGCTGTAGAACTGCAGGCCTGGTTCCCGGGTGTAGACATCCATCACGATCCCCGACTTGTCCCCTGTGACGGTGGCGGCATGGGCCATCCCCATCCCTTTTGTCCCGTTCAGCACATAATTGTGGTCGTATCCCTTCCCGTTCTTCAGCTGCTCATCATTTGCCCCAATCCTTTCGCCTATTTTTGTTGGTGCGGTGAAATCGAAAGGGGTGCTCTTCACCGGGGCAAGTTCCCCCGTTGGGATCAAGGTGGAATCCACCGGGGTGTACTCATCGGCATAGATCTGGACAGTGTGGTTCAAGATGGTCCCGCTGCCCTCCCCGTTCAGGTTGAAAAAGGCGTGGTTGGTGAGGTTCACCACCGTTGTTCTGTCAGTGGTGGCCTCGTAGTCCATTCTGAGTTCGTTGTCGTCGGTCAAGGTGTAGGTCACCCTTACGTGGAGATTTCCGGGGAAACCTTCTTCCATATCTTTGGAGAGGTAGCTCAGCACCAAGGTATGGCCGTTTGGTTGCTGCGCATCCCAAACCTGGTACTGGAACCCTTTGGTGCCGCCATGCAACATGTTTGTCCCATTGTTCAGGGAAGATTGGTATCCCTTGCCGTCAATGGTGAACTTTCCCTTCGCTATACGGTTGCCATAACGGCCTATGGTGGCCCCGAAATAGGGTTCGGTCGATTGCTGATAATCCCCCGCACTGGCGAAACCCACCACCACGTCCACCAGTTTCCCGCTGCTGTCCGGCACCATCAGACTGACCAACCTTCCACCCAGATTGGTGAAATCTGCCTGCATGTTGTTCTTGTTTTTCAGCACATACAATTTTACCTTTTTGTCGTTGATGGTGGTGTCGAACCTGGAGCTGTCTACGCTGACCATGGCTAAACTGTCTTTTGTGCTCGTTTCCTTTTTACCATTGGTACAGGCGCCTATAAAAAGCAGGCCCAACATAGAAACTGATAACATACTGTTTACTCTCATTTTTATTTTTTCTATTTAATTGTTCGATAAACCTTATTTATTTTATTATTTTTTCACTAATCGGCATCCAAAAACTCCACCAGCTGTACTTCCGGGGTCAGCTTTAAAAGTAACGATAATTTGCTGCTTACCCTTTAATAAGGGTTCAGGAATATCGTATAGCTGATTGAACATTTCGTTAGGATGTTTTGCTTCTAATTTTTCTCTGGCAATCTCCTTTCCATCTACCTGTATGCTGAATTTACGGTTGCCGCCATCACTTCCGAAATAAGTGCAAATCAATTCTGCTGCAGTTGCATTTTTGGTGTCCATCTTAAAACTGAAATATCCACCGTCTCTTGCATCACGCCAGTGCATTTCTTGAAAATCTCCAGTGAATGTACGCTCACCTTTCAATTCATGGTCACGCTCTGGCTGCATTTCCCCAACACGTAAATTATCTAACGTACGGGTTTCCAATTCTTCCTCTCTCTTCAGCTGCAATTCATATTCTGCTTTCTTCTTCTCCCAACCTTCTTTGCTGAACCTATCCCAATACACCAGGTACCTTTCATCATTGATTTTATATAGCGGAACAAGCGTTTCTTGTTTGGTGCTCACCTTGTTAAAGGTGTTGAATTTCATTGGGTTTTGACTGGCCAATTTAATCCATGATTTCGCATGGGTATCATTGCTCACTAAAACAGGGATTTCTCTATTTTTCAAAGGTTGATAGCCAAGTTCAGCAGCTAAAACAACCGGGCCATAGAGCATGGCCACTTTATTTTGATCATCAGGCATCGTTTGCTCATGTAAGCTCATGGGCATATTGTAAGTGATCACCTCGCCTTTTTTCCATTTTCTGTTGATGGTAAAATAAGTGCCCGGTTTCAATTCTCCGCCCACATTTTTTCCGTTGATGGTAAGGGTTGCTCCGCTTGTCCAGTTGGGCACCCGGATATGAAATGGCATGGATTCATTCCCTTTTTCAATCGTAAAAACCACTTTCGTGGATTCGGGAAATTGGCTTTCTTGTTTGATCACAAAATTCTTCTCCTCCCAGTTCAATTCTGAAGGGATAAAAAGATTGATGTACAAGCCACCGTTCACATCTTTAAAATAGATGTCTTCCCCGTATTTTGCATGGTTTTCCATTCCGGTGCCTGTACAGCACCAAAAAGAACTGTCGGGTGTGCCAAATTTCTTCTGCTCTCCAGATTTAAGGGGGAGGTAATAAAGCACCATTCCGTCTTCCGAATTTTGGGAGGCCAAAATATGGTTATACAATACTTTCTCGTAATAATCCATATAAGATGAAGAGGGATCCAATTTGTACAAATGCTTGGTCAACTTGAGCATGTTGTAAGAATTGCAGGTTTCTGTAGTGTTTGGCCCAAGCTGATCTGCTAATTTATCAGGCGGAGAGAAATGTTCATAATTGCTGTTCCCACCAATCACATAAGAATGATGGTTCACCACGGCATCCCAAAAGAATTTAGATAAAATATGATCTTTTTCATTGCCGGTAAGCTCATAATCACGGGCAGAGCCTATGACTTTAGGAATTTGAGTATTGGCATGCACACCTCCCAACTCGTCCTTTTGGGCCGCTAATGGGTCCAAAATTTTCTTGTGGTGGAAGCGATAAGATAAATCTAAATACTTTTTATCTCCAGTGATGGAGTATAAATCAGCCAATGATTCGTTCATTCCACCGTGTTCACAATCCAGCATCTTTTGAAACTGGGCTTCTGATAAATTTTTGAATTTGGTATCAATCCAATTTCCAAAAGCTGCTGCCACTTTTTTCGCATCCTGATTTCCTGTATAGGTGTAAGCATCAATCAATCCGGCCAAAACCTTATGTTCGGTATACCAGGGCACCCAGCCGCCATTCAAATCAAAACCCTGGGAATGGATATCACCAGCTGCCACTTCATCGAAGATTTTGTCTCCATCCGGGATGGCACCAATATATCCGGTGCCTTTTGCCTGCTGACATTCCAGCAGTTCTTTGACCATGTAATCAGCTCTTGCTTTGAACTTTTCCTCTCCAGATGCTGCATACATCAAAGACACCGCAGATAAATAGTGTCCCAAAGAATGCCCTGAAACCCCCCTGCTCTCCCAGCCACCATAAATTTCCCCTTTTGGCTTCAAGCCAGCATATTCCCTAAATCTCGACAGTAACCTGTCGGGTTCTAAATCCAACAGCCAGGCTTCATCGTTTTGCATGGCATTTTTGAATGGACTTTCCAATAACTTCACTTGATGGAGCTGAAAAGGTAAAGCTTTATATTCCACTTTATCTTTAACCACATAACCATTTTGAGCGTTTACATCTGCTACATTCAAAAAAAAGAAAGCTGATGAAATGATGTAAATAAATTTCTTTTTCATGCTATCAATAAAATAAATAACCTAGAGGAATGGCTGAAATATAGTGAGGCATTTCTCCGGCTCTGGTGTTTTTTGGTTGATTGGATCCTGGAAATTCTCCCAATTCAGGCAAACCCGCTCTTCTCCTATAGCCGTTGAGCATTCTGTTCACATCCATTCCCAACAGGTATTTTTGGTCTAATTTCATCGCATGATAAAATGGACTTCCTTCCAACAAGCGAGCTTGGGATAGCTGAAAGGGAAGCCAGTATGCTGGAGCCTTATTCTTTACCATGAATTTTCGATCTTCTTGTGCCTGTGTATTTCCTAAAAAACCAATACCTAAAATCAACAACCAAACTCGCTTCATCAATATAATATTTTATGCCATTCAATTATTGGATCAAATCTACTTCATCCTTAAGATAAAGATTTCCATCCTTTATTTCACCACAGGGAAAGCCATGATCCTCAATTTTGTAAAACCCACAGGAACTAGGGTCACTTCTTCTATTTGATCATTTACCTCTCCTTTGTAGATTCCATCGCGGCCAGAAACCGGCAAATGAGCCAGTCCGTTTTGTGCCTGCCAACTTGGGATCATTTTCGCTTTTGCGGTGATCTCCACAGGGGCATTCTCCAAATTCCATCTGAAATCTTTTTTCAGGCCGTTGGATATCACTTGGGTTTCAGCCGATGGATCTTTGGTCATACTTTGTGACAGACCATAATTCCACGCTGAAGCAGGATGGACTTCAAAATATTTTCCCTCTGTCTTTTCTGTTCCTTCGCTCCATTTCTGTTGTATCTTCAATCCATACACCAGTGGCCCCCGCTCCACCGCTTTCGAATTATCTGCCCATTCAGAGACTTTTACTTTCATTGGCATTTTCAGGGTCACTCTATCATGGTGTCTCCAATTTCTTTTGATGGTAATGATTTTCCCACCCTTCTCCTTGCTGTATGCTTTTCCATTGATCAAAACGGAAGCCTCTTCACACCATGAGGGAATACGCAATTGAAAAGGGAACTCCACAGCCGTTTTTAAAGAAATGTTAAAATCAATGGCATCCTGAAAAGGATAATTGGTCACTTCATCTATGGTTATGGCAGTTTTATTTTTGCCTACCGTGGTGTTCAAAGTATTGGGACTGTAAATCAATGCTGCGAGCCCTTCTTCCGGAGTATGGTACCACAGATTTTGAGTGAATTTAGTCCAGCCTTGGTGCATGTTTGCGTAGCAACAAGTATAGCCACTTTTAATCCCCAAAACGCTGTTCATTTGCCTATCGAAAGGCAAGGTAAATGCAAAAACCCCTCTACTGATTTCTACTTGATTGGCAATTTGGAAATATTGTTTTTCCTGATAATCATCTGTGGTTTGTGCCGGCATGGCATTGAAGGTCATTCTTTCCAGAGCATCCAAATAATGGGTGTCGCCGGTAATCTGGGCTATCTCCTCCATAGAATACATGGATTCCACAATGGCACAAAGCTCGGTTCCTTGTGTGGGATGATTTCCGTGTAAATCTTCGTCTGCAGAAAAAATCCCATTAGGTAAGCCGTGTAGGGTCATCAAATCTTTGAAACCAGTTTTTAAATCTTTCAGGTAAGTGCTATCTCCAGTTTTTTGATAATTGATCACGGGATCTTTAAGAGCCATCGCAACATTCACACCATGACGGGTCATCCAGTCTTTCCCGTCAGGATGGGCGGCGGCATTGATGACCCAATCTCTATTTCCAAACCATTTGCTCCAGGTGTAAGATTGGGAATTGATCTCATTTGCCAACTCTAGGAGGGAGGCATCTTTGGTAATAGCGTATAACCATTGCGCCATCATCACATTCTCGATCCCTCGTGATTTTGCCCACTCCGTCCATTTCCCGATTGGAGCCTTTTTTAGTGCTTCGTTTTGATAGTGGAAATATTTGGTCATGAAAGGGATCACCCTTTTATCCTGAGTGGCTGAATAATATTGCTGGATGACTTTGAGCATCACCATTTTTGGCCACCAGTCTTGACCCTTGTCAACATTTTTTAAATCTACTTTTTTGCCTGTTTCGCGTTCCCATTTGGTGATGGGACCAAAATAACCTGAAGGTCTTTGATGATCGATGGTCCAGTTGATATATTTTAGAACTTTACTCTTGAGCGTTGCATCATCCAATTGGTAAGCCAGTGGAACTGCACCATCCAACCAGTAAGGGGTTTCTTCCCAGCCATCGCCTTCTCCACCCAACCATCCATTGTCATCTTTGATTTTATCATAAATCTCGTCGATATGACCTGTTGAACCATTCTTCATTACCGTCAACTGGTCTAACAACCAGCCTTTGGGTTGAATGGAGCCTAATGAAACAGGTTCATAATTAGATTTTAATAAGGTTGATTTCGGTTTGCCTTTTTCTTTGGCAGATTTGAAAGCCTGAACACCCAAAATTGCGATCATAATAGTGAGGCCTAAAGCAACTTGTTTTTTGCTTCTATTTAAATTCATGATTGTTTATAATTATGCTTTTATTTAATTGAATAGAGACCTGCAATTGTGAATTATCAAGTAAATGAATGCGGAATGAAAAATTTTAAGGTTAATTATAAAATTCAGGTTTAGTGGTTCTACTGTAAAACACACGAATTCAAAGAACTTAAAATTTGGCTTAAAACCCAATTCAATTCTTCTCAATAGTTAGTCATATCCTCTCAATTTGAGAACTATCAAATGCAAAAAAAGAGACCCATCTTTCTTACTTCCGGATCGATAAATAATTTTGCAAATTCGAAGGTATCTTCACCTAAACGTTTTAATGCTACAAGACCTATGACGTTACCTTTATGCTGCGCAAAAAAAAGAAACCACCCCTTTTTAGATAGGCTTCTTCGGGATTGAGCAAAGTGAAATCATTTTTCTCTTCGAGTTTGCCATTTAGCACTTTAAACAGCCAGCGGCCTGCCAGATCGTAAAAGTACTTTTTCAGCGAGGGCTGTTAATCCAGGATTTTTATCCTATTTTCTGTTCCCATAGTTTATTCGTTGTAAGTTATTTGTTGGCTAAAAATAGATTTAGGTTCTTTCCTCAGATCGGGCGGTAATTCACAAGAAACCGTATATTCTTTTTACAGGAGATATCGGACAATATCATTAGGTAGTTCGCAAAAATTCCATCGTCGGCTGGGAAGCGTCCAAGGCTCTGCATACTATAAAAAAAACGTTATACGATTTTATCAGACAGATCATGATTCCTTTCAAATTCGCAAAAGCTTCAAAAAAGCTTTCCCCCTCAAGCAGCCCGTAGGAGAATGATTTCGAACTTTTTATTGAAGATTTAGCTCGTTTGGCTGGTAAATAATCACAGTTAAAAAATATCAGGTTAATTCAGATAAACTTTGGTTAATGTAATTTTATTTATACGTTTTAATTACTACATAATTAGGAGGTTGATGATTCTTCTAGCCACGAAAAGCAATTGATATTCATGACATGCGGGGAATGCGTATATACATCATCTAAAAATTCAACAATTGATAGGTGATGAACATTTCACAATGTGTTTATGCTTCATTCGACAGGTATAAAAAAGATAGTATCTTTCTAAATTGCCGGTGTAAATTAAACCTTATCATTCTTAATTACTTAAATTAACAAATTTGAAGAGTTTCAATTAAGGAGCTTCAAAGTTATAGGGCAAAAAATTATATGCAATTAACGAAAGTGCTAACAATATGTGTTTTAAATCTTTTTTTTTCAATCCATTTATTTGCAAAAAACAAAATTTTAAAACACCTCACTCCATTCACTGGAACTGATTATATACGCCTGGTCACTGATGCTGATTTTAAATCTGAGAACAGCAACACTTTTAAAGTTGTCATCACTTCAATAGCTGATGGTAAATCACTTTGGAATGGCTATATAAAGCCTGTAGCGGCGATTAATGAAGGGATTAAAAAAATAGCTTTCACTGTTAAGAGTTTAAATCCCATTCTATGGAGCCCTAATCATCCCTATCTCTACAAGGTTACATTAGAGCAATATCATGGAACTAAACTTATTTCTACATTAAGTGAAAGAGCTGGCTTTAGGAGCTTTGAGAGGAGAGGAGAGAATTTATACTTAAATGGGAGGCCAATATTTTTAAGAGGCATAGCCATCAACCCGCCAGAAAGAGGCATTCCTGAAAAGCTGGAATATAGCCGAGCTTTTGCCATGGATTACGTGAAATTCATGAAAAGTATCAATGTGAATATCATAAGAATTCCTGATGCTGAGGAATGGTTTGATGTATGTGATGAATTGGGAATGATGGTTTTTGGCGGAAATTACGGAGGCAAGGTTGCCGGAGGAGAGCAAGTTCACAAAGAGGAGGCTGTTGGGGATGAAACTGATGGAGGCTTTCCTAGTGACTATGATAGAGGCGTTTTCTGGTATGAGAACGATAAACTGGGAGCTATCGCCCATCATCCAAGTCTGATGGTTTACGCCATGACTAATGAAACTCCTTTTAAAGGATCCAGAGCCGATGCATGGGAGAAGTTTTTAGATTATGCTTTTAATAAATTAAAGGCCTGGGATGAAACCAGGGTTTACATTGCAAATGCAGGGTATGGTTACGGAAAAACGGGTGATATTTGTGATTTGCATCGTTATTGGGGTTGGTATTACAGTTCTCCGTATACTTTTTTAAATATCCGTGATAATAGTGACATCATCCCTTTCCCAAAAAGCGGTCAACCTATCACTTTTACGGAATGCGTGGGGAATTACACTGGCCCTGACGGACGCTATAACCAAACACCTGGTCATAAAAACCCAAGTGCTCAACTTACCTGGACTGGTCATGAAGGACAGGATTTGCAGGCTCAGCTGGCAGATAAGCATCAGAGTTTCACTTTTAGACAAGCCACTGAGACTTTCAGACAATTAAGAAATCAGAATCATGCTTTGAGCGGTGTTTTTCCTTTCACCATCTTGTTTTATAATTGGGATAGTATCCAAAAGTTTGCTGATATGAATCCGAAGCCTGTCACTGATCAGGTGAAAATATCCTATCAACCGGTTCTATTAAGCTGGGAATGCTGGACCTCAAACTTATATGCAGGTTCTTCATTTAGTCCAATAGCTCATATCATTAATGATGATAATGATTTTAAAGATTTAAAAAATATAAAGTTGGTTTATCGGATTTACGACAAGACAAAAACTTCGGTTTTTACGGATAGCATCTCTGTTAATGATATCCCATACTACTCCAGCCTGGAAAAAGAACTTGAAATAAAACTGCCAGAGAATATCATTTCAGGGGATTATACATTGAGTGGTGAATTATTTTCAGATGGGAGAAAAGTTTCACATAATTTTTTCAAACTTTTCATAGCTGATGATGATTTTAAAGGTCCATTAAGTTTGAATTCTGGAGAAATTGCACTTTATGATCAAAAAGGAGATACAAAAAAGGCATTTAAAAATTTAGGTGTCCCTTTTCATGACATCACCAAAATAAATGATTTGCCAACAAACAATATTTTAGTGATAGGTGAAAACAGTGCCGATGAAAATATGATTTCTTATAGGGGGATTATTAAGGATTTTGTAAAAAAAGGTGGCAGGATGATCGTCTTAAGACAAGACAGTTTGTCGAGAATCCAATTGAATAAACTTTTGGAATATAAACTCAGCAACACCACAGTGGATATAGACAATGGAGTTTATCCGGTTTCCACCACAGCACCTCGTAACGGTTTCAATATCAACCCTGAAAGGAGTGAGCATCCTGTTTTTTCTGGCGTCAGCAGAGATAATCTCATTGTTTGGTCAGACTATACCAACTGGAATGAAAAGGAAAAGGGAATGCCGGCAATTTATCCCGTGACTGATGCTTTTAAATTGGAGGATACCGAAGGATTGGCTTCCACGGCAATTCTTGCAGACTTAAACTATGGCTTGCAATCCATCGCTTTGGCTGAGCAATTTATTGGGGAGGGTAGTATCTTGCTGTGCGGATTTGATTTGGCACAAAGAGCTAATTTAGACCCCATTGCAGATAAAATTTTATTCAATATGCTGAATTATAGTCTTTCCGAAAACCGACATCAGCAATATCAGTTAGTTACAAACCCAATAATATGGGGAGATTATGTTTCTGAAAATGGACTTATTGTAGATTCTTATAATGGCTTCATCGCAAATGCAACTCCCAAGTTAACAGATGCTTTTATTAAAGAAGGAATCAAGGTCACTAAAGAAGGTTATCAATTGGCCGGAGGACATCCAAGCCGGTTTAACACCAGACCGGGTTTGCAATATGTATTAAACGGCCGCAGGCCATGGGGGCCTTTTGATCCAAGTTATGGCAGATCTCCATCTTATAATAAATCTTCAGGATTTGGAACAGCTAAGTTTTGGTGTACCATTCCAAAAGGTCAGAATAATATGAAATCTGTGGTTTGGAATCCGTCCGGCGAAACACTCACTATAAAAATCAGGGTGAATGATTTGGAAGAGAACAGTGTAGTGGTGCAACCGGGAGAGCACAAAACCATTAATAATGAAGTCAACAATCAAAACCTGAAAGTGATTTATGAAGGAGACCGTAGGTTGGTGATTTTAGAGACTTCATTTAACGATAAAAAATAATTATGGAAATTATGAATATTAAAAGAGCATGTCTTATCCTCTTCATACTTGTGCCACAATTCTTGTTGGCGCAAAAAATGGCTGTGAATGATGGAATAGCTGAAAGAGAATTTTATGTGCAAACGCTTACCAAAATCGCTGATCCTGTTTTGGTTGCACTTAGCCAGAATAAATTAAAAAGCACTATGCCAGTGGAAGCTAAGGTTGCGAAAGACCGTGTTTATAGCACTTATTTAGAAGCATTTGGAAGATTGATAGACGGTATGGCACCCTGGTTAGAATTAGGGGCGGATAACACTAAAGAAGGTGTGTTGAGAAAGAAATACATTGATCTCGCCTTACTGTGTATTAAAAATGCAACCGACCCAAAAGCAGCTGATTTCATGAATTTCAATAATGGCAGACAACCATTGGTGGACGCTGCTTTTTTTGCCGATGCTTTATTGAGATCACCGAACCAATTATGGGGGAATTTGGATGAGCAAACTAAAAGAAAGGTGATTGAAGCGCTAAAGTCCAGCAGAGTGATAAATCCATCCTATTCCAACTGGTTGATGTTCAGTGCAACGGTTGAAGCGGCTTTACAAAAGTTTGATGAATCTGGAGATATGATGAGGATTGATTATGCCATTAAACAACATTTGCTATGGTATAAAGGCGATGGAATGTATGGTGATGGACCTAATTTTCATTGGGATTATTACAATAGCTACGTGATTCAACCCATGCTTTTGGGCGTGACTAAAGTGCTTAAAGATGATAGTTTGGATCCCAATCATTATTATGAATTAATGCTGGAGAGAGCTCAGCGATATGCTGCAATTCAGGAAAGGTTAATATCTCCTGAAGGTACATATCCACCAATTGGAAGGTCTTTAGCTTATCGTTTTGGAGCCTTTCAATTGCTTTCAAATATTGCACTCTTACACCAGCTACCCGAGTTCATCAAACCGCAACAGGTTCGGGCGGCATTATATACAGTGATTAAAAGGCAAGTTGCTATGCCTGGTACATTCAATGAAAATGGCTGGCTGCAAATTGGTTTTGCTGGACATCAGCCTTCGGTTGGTGAAAATTATATCTCTACAGGAAGTTTGTACTTATGTTCAGAAGCGTTCCTGGTTTTAGGCTTACCTGCAAATGATCCATTTTGGCAAGGTCCTGATGCAGAATGGACCGCCAAAAAAGCCTGGAACGGGGAGGAGATTGAAATTGACCATGCCATCAGCGATAAATAAAAATAACTCAATAATAATCATGAAGATGAATCAAATATTTGCTATAACGATAATGATTGCAGTAAGCACATCATTATTAGCTTGTAGTGCTCAAAAATCGGTTTTGAAACCAAAACCAGACTTGGTTAAGCTCATTGACCAAAATCTGAAAGACGGAGTGAGTCAATATAAAATTTTAATGAAAAATGTTCCAAAAGACAGTTTGCCAGAGACTTTTCAGAATGGAACCCTAAAAAGCACTTCTCCAAAAAGCTGGGTCAGTGGGTTTTACCCCGGAACTTTGTTTTATTTATACGAAGGAACCAGTGATAAAGACATTTACAATGCTGGTCTGGCAAAACTCCCAGTGATGGAACCTATCAAATATATTGATTCTCATGACATAGGGTTTATGATGAATGATAGCTATGGAATCGCTAATCAAATTAAACCTAACGAAGCATATAAAGATGTTTTAATCACAAGCGCAAAAAGTTTAATCAAAAGATTTAACCCCACGGTTGGGTGTACCATGTCATGGAGTTCAAAACCAGGAGAATTTAGGGTGATTATTGATAATATGATGAATTTGGAGTTATTGATGTGGGCGACAAAAGTGACAGGAGATTCAACTTACGCAAAGGTAGCTATCTCTCATGCGAACACCACAATGAAAAATCATTTCAGACCTGATTATAGCTCTTACCATTTGGTTAATTACAATCCCGAAACCGGGGGGATTAATAAAAAACAAACCGTACAAGGCTATGCGGATGATTCTGCTTGGGCTAGAGGTCAAGGTTGGGGATTATATGGTTTCACCATGATGTACAGAGAGACAAAAGATCCAAGATATCTCGAACAAGCCAAACATATTGCAGATTTCATTTTAAACAACCCTAATTTACCGGCAGATAAAGTTCCTTATTGGGATTTTAATGACCCCAAAATTCCAAACACTTATCGTGATGCTTCAGCTGGAGCAATTTATGCTTCTGCTTTGATAGAATTGGCTGGTTACGTGGGTACCTCGTTGGCAAAGAAATATTTAGATGTTACGGAGACCATCATTCGTACATTATCGTCGCCTGAATATAAAGCCGCTTATGGCATCAATGGAGGATTTATTTTAAAGCATTCAGTTGGACATTTACCTAAAGATGCTTTGGTTGATGTGCCTCTGCCTTATGCAGATTATTATTTCGTAGAAGCCATGTTGAAGTACGAAAAAATGGGTAAATAATGGAATGGAGAAATTAGACTATTGTTAAGTTAAAAGAAGAAAGTCAAAAGTAAAAAGACTTATATCACTGATAATAAGTATCTTAAAAAGATGATTTTTCGTCTTTTTATGATTAACATTACACTAGCAATCATTCACGAGTGGTTTCATGATTTGATAATTGGTTGGTTTCGGTGGAGCGTGATTTCTCCACCTTTTTTAAAACCAGTCTTTGTTAACCAATCAAATGTGAAGCATTTGCAAGGTGGATTTGAACCATCTGTCTTTTCTTTTTCGTTTTGAAAAGCCGAAATTTGAGGCATTGCATACGCTTTATTGACCAATTTAAATCATTATAAATATAAGCATGAGAAGAATATTTTTCTTTTTTATAATCCTTATCAACTATTCGGCATCAGCTTTAGCTGACATCAGGTTACCTGCCTTAGTGGGAGATAATATGGTTTTGCAACAAAAAGCAAATGTGAAGCTATGGGGCTGGACAAAGAGTGAATCAAAAGTGACCATTACCACTTCGTGGGACCAAAAAACTTATGAGTCTAAATCAAATAAAGATGGAGAATGGCAACTTCAGATGAACACTCCTGCCGCTGGCGGACCATACGAGATAAAGTTAAGTGATGGAAAGGAGTTGGTTTTACATCAGATTTTAATTGGAGAGGTTTGGCTTTGCTCAGGTCAATCTAATATGGAAATGGCATTGAGGGGGAACTCATCACCGGTATTAAATGCCAATGAAATCATTCTGAACGCAGACAATAAAGATATTCATTTGTTCAAAGTGAAAACAGCACCCTCTTTAACCCCTTTAAATGATGTGAAGGGAGAATGGGAGGAATGTACCTCTGAGACAGCCAGAGAATTCAGTGCTATAGGATATCAGTTCGGAGCAATGTTACAAAAGAAATTAAACGTTCCAGTGGGATTAATCATGTCTACAGTTGGTGGCACCATGGTAGAAGCCTGGATGAGCAATAATAGTCTTAAAGCTTTTCCCGAGGTTAAAATACCAACTACTTTGGAGAATAATAAATATCCGCACAGAGAACCAACAAGTTTATTTAATGGGATGATCGCCCCATTAATGAATTACGGTATTAAAGGAGTGATTTGGATGCAGGGAGAAAGTAACAGACATGAGCCAGAATTGTATGGCAAACTTTTCCCTGTGATGGTGACTGATTGGCGCAAACAATGGAATGAAGGAAATTTCCCTTTTTATTATGCGCAAATTGCTCCTTATGGCTCATCAGATCCCACCAGAAGTGGCCCGAAATTAAGAGAAGCGCAAATGAAGGCAATGAGTGTGATTCCTAATAGCGGGATGGCTTGCTTATTAGATGTAGGAATGGAGAATGATATCCATTTTATGGATAAAACCACTCCTGCACATCGTTTGGGTTATTGGGCTTTGGCAAAGACTTATGGAATTAATGGAATTGGATATCAAGGGCCAACTTATAAATCCATGAAGATTGATGGGGATAAAGCAATCCTCATATTTGATGATGCGCCATATTTAACCTCTTACAGAAAGCCCTTAACTTTGTTTGAAATTGCAGGTGCTGATAAAGTGTTTCATCCTGCGGATGCGAAAATTGATAAAAACACCGTGACAGTAACAAGTGACATGGTGAAAACTCCGGTTGCAGTGCGGTATGCTTTTAAAGAATGGGTGGTCGGTGAATTATTTAATAACGATGGTTTACCGGCATCGTCTTTCCGTACTGATGACTGGAACTGATGATGAAAAAGTTTGTTTTCTTAATTCTGATGGCCATTTCTTTAGCCGGATTCTCTCAACAAAAGGAATTGATACAACTTTGGCCTTCCAAAAGTTTCACACCACCTCTGGCGCAATTTGACAGTGTCAAGAAAGTTTTAAAAATCACAAATGTAACGACACCATTGCTTGAAGTTTACCGGCCAAAAAACGGAAATGAAAACGGGGCTGCCATCATCATCAGTCCTGGTGGAGGAAATAAGTTTTTAGCTTGGGATTTAGAGGGTACGGAAATAGCAGCTTGGTTAAACTCTTTGGGCTATACGGCTTTTATTTTGCAATATAGTGTGCCAAATCAGCAAAAAGCAACTTTAAACGACATCCAAAGAGCCATCAGGCTGGTTCGGTCAAAAGCTGGAAATTTTAAGTTAGCTACTTCAAAAATAGGAGTGAT
The DNA here is from genome assembly GCA_965218985.1 of Pelobium sp. Classification (GTDB taxonomy): domain Bacteria; phylum Bacteroidota; class Bacteroidia; order Sphingobacteriales; family Sphingobacteriaceae; genus Pseudopedobacter. The sequence continues at coordinate 1,355,807 of CBDCMP010000007.1, read as the reverse complement.
GGGTTTTTCTGCAGGGGGCAACTTATCTGCAAGAGCCACCACTGATTTTGATAAAAGGCCTGATAATAAAATAGATGCAGTAGATGAGCTTTCTTGCAGACCCGATTTTTCTTTATTGATTTATCCCGGTTCCATGTCAACAGGTGAGGATCGCCATTTGATACCTGAAATCCAAGTTAGCAAGTCCACTCCTCCAGTATTCATTTTTGTGGCTAGTGATGATCCTTACAATATTCCATTCAGTATGGCAATGGCTTTAAGAGAGAATAAGATTCCTTTTGAATTTCATGTCACTCCAAAAGGCGGACATGGTTACGGTCTCAGATCAGGTAATCCAGCCGCTGAAGCTTGGCCAAATTTGGCACAACAATGGCTGAAAAGTATTTTGTATAAGTGAGATCTTTGAGTTCTTAAGTCTATGAAAATGAATGATATCAGATATTCAAACATTATAAAATTTGTTTTATTTATTCTAATGTTTACTGTTTCAAATAAGGGAACATCTCAAACACTTGATGAGTCGAAAGTGCCAGAATATGCTTTGCCTTCCCTGTTGAAATTCAATGATGGAAGCGGAGTGAATGCTGTTAAAGATTGGACAAAGAGAAGAACTGAATTGATAAGTCTGTTAAAATCAGAAATGTACGGGCAATCTCCAGATAAGCCTCCTAAAATGAAGTTTGAGATTTTTGATTTAGACACCAATGCGCTGGATGGAAAGGCAATAAGAAAGCAGGTTAGAGTGGTTTTTAACCCTAAACAGGATAGTGTATATATGGATATTCTGATGTTTATCCCGAAAAAAGTAAAAAAACCGCCTTTAATTTTAGGCTTGAATTTTGGAGGTAACCAAGAAGTCATTGAAGATTCTTCCATACAAATCACTCATAGTTGGGTGCCTAAAAAATCAAAAGGTTCGATAAATAATAAAGCTTCAGAAGCATCTCGGGGAGCTGCATCGGAAGTTTGGCCAGTACAAAAAATGTTAGATGCAGGTTTTGCCTCGTTGACAGTTTATTGTGGAGATATTGACCCTGATAACTATAACACCACAAATGCAGTTCAGTCCCTTTACCCGGAACTTCAACAAAGAAGTGATAATTTCAGTACAATGGCTGCGTGGGCCTGGGGACTAAGCAGGGTAATGGACTATCTGGAAACGGATAAAGATATTGATTCTAAAGAAGTGATTTTAACTGGGCTTTCTAGGTTAGGAAAAGCTGCTTTATGGGCTGGCGCAACTGACGAGCGTTTTTCCATGGTCATCAGCACGGAATCAGGAAAAGGTGGGGATGCGCTCTTTAAAAGAGAATTTGGGGAATCTGTGGAAAGAATTAATAAAGTTTTCCCACAATGGTTTTGTAAAAACTTTTCTAAGTATGCTGGTAAAGCAAGTGAAATGCCTTTTGACCAGCACATGGTCTTGGCACTTATTGCCCCAAGACCTCTTTATGTTGGCAGTGCAGAGGAGGATTTGAACGAAGATCCTAAGGGTGAGTTTTTAGCTGTTAAAGCCATTGAACCGGTGTACCAGCTTTATGGGTTCAAAGGTTTGCCAATCCATACCATGCCGGCTGTCAATCAACCTGTTTATGGAGACAGGTTAGGTTATCACCTAAGAGCAGGAAAACATGGCATTACCGCTTTTGATTGGGACAATTACATCAAATTCATTAAAATTCATTTAAAAGATGTTAAACACTGGTAAAGTGTTAACATTTAAGATGTGATATAATACCTCCTATTTCAATAAAAACTGTGTGCTCACAAATTAATTTGAGCGTATTTTCGTTTTTTAAAAAAACCATACCTTTAAGCATGATGAATTTTAAATTTGTCTGTTGTTAAGAAAGCCAATTTTGTGATTAAGAAGCACCTATTTTATTTTCAATTTTTATCGATTGTAGCACTTCTCTTTACCTATCGGGTAAGTGCTTATGCCCAACGGCCCGTATTAAAGTTTAGGCACCTTACTATTAACGAAGGTTTATCCCAAAATACTGTTTTCTGCACCTATCAAGATCATAAAGGGTTCATTTGGATAGGTACAGAAGATGGCTTAAATAGATATGATGGAGTGGATTGGTTGATCTACAAACATGAACTGGATGATAAACAGAGTTTGAGCAATAATCAGGTAAATTCTATTGTTGAAGATGAAAATGGAGATCTTTTAATCGCCACATCAGATGGGCTAAATATTTACCATAGGGATTTAGAGAATTTCAGCAGGATTAATTTAAGAAGCACTACAGCTCAAAAAAATGATTTCATCAGTTACCTGATGAAAGATGCAAGTGGCGATTTTTGGATAAGCTGCAGGGACGGTTTGAAGTTATTGGATAAAAATCACAAAGTAAAAGCCACTTATAAGTACAGTTCATTAGAAAATGGAGTGAATCCCTATAAAGTGCTCAACACTTTTGAATCTAAAGATCATCGGCTTTGGGTAAATACCGGCACCGGATTGAGGTTGTTTGATATCAAATCAAAAAAATTCATTGCATTGCCCAAAGTGATATCCCAAAATAGTGCATTAACCACAGATAATGTAAGAACGGTTAAACAAACAAAAGCAGGCGATTATTGGATGGCAACAGAAACCAATGGCTTATTCTTTTATGATGCACACCATCAAAACTTAATAAATTATAAAGCTTCTCCGGGGGGCAACAGTTTACCCTCAAATGTGGTAAGAGATATTTTTATTTATTCAGAAAATGAATTGTGGATAGGCACAAGAGAAGGTCTCAGCGTATTTAATGTTGCAACTAATAAATTCTACAATTACACTTATGATAAATATGACCAAAACAGTTTAGCTCATAATTCTGTAAGAAACTTTCTAAGAGACAATGCCGGAAGTATTTGGATTGGGACTTATGCCGGAGGGATAAATATTTTTAATGAGAACAGCAGAAACTTCTCTTATTTGGGAGAGAAGGTGGGTGTCAATTTAGGACTCAATCACAGGGTCGTAAGTTCCATTATCAAAGAAAAAGATGGAGGCTTATGGATCGGCACAGAAGGCGGAGGTTTAAATTATATCAACCGTAAAAAGGAGATAGATCAATACCATACCACACAAGGCAACATCAATAACAGCAGTAATATTGTGAAGTGTATGGTGGATGATGGCAAAGGCCATTTATGGCTTGGCACTTACAACGGCATTAGTATTTATAATAAAAACACTGGTATTTTTTCAGATTTACTCAAAAATCAAAACCATCAAAATACAGTGGAACCTTATCAAATTCATAATTTAGTGCTTAAAAATGATAAGGCTTACATTGCCACAAATGGTAAAGGTTTAGTTATTTATAACCATGGAAAGCTTAAAGAGTATCTTTATGACATAAAGAAAACTCATTCTATTAGCTCAAATAATCTTACCTCTTTGCTTGCTGTAAACGAAGATTTATGGGTGGGAACTCAAAAAGGTTTGAATTTTTTCAATCATCAAAGCGGTTCTTTTACCCGGTTTTTAAATCAGGAAGATAATCCACAATCCATATCAGGCAACTCTGTTTTATGCCTTTATAAGGATAACAAGGGCAGGTTGTGGGTAGGCACAGAAGGAGGGGGCTTAAATCTTTTCAACGCATCCAACAAGACCTTTAGCCAGATTACCGAGAAAAATGGACTAGCAAATAATGTCATACATGCCATGGTGGAGGATGGCATGGGTTTTCTATGGGCGAGTACCAATAAAGGATTGTCAAAAATAGACATCAGAAAATACAATGGCAATGCTGGTCAAGCATTAAAAATCATTAATTATACCGTGGCAGATGGACTGCAAAGCAATCAGTTTTCTAATGGCGCTGTAGCTAAAGGAGCAGATGGCGAACTTTTGTTTGGCGGAATAAATGGCATCACTTTTTTTCATCCTGATGAAATCAAATCAAATAGTTTCAAACCAAAGGTGGTACTGACCGATTTACTCATCCGCAATAAAGAAGCGGATATTAATTCTGAAGATTCGCCACTTAAGAAGCAGATTGAGGAAACAAATGAGATTGTCTTGTCTTATGACCAAGCGTATATTACCATAAAATATGCGGCGCTCAATTACATTAACTCCGAAAAGAACAGATATGCTTATAAATTAGAGGGTTTTGCAGATGATGATTGGAACGAAGTTGGCGACCAGCATGCTGCAACCTATACCAATTTAAGTGCCGGTCATTATGTTTTTAAAGTGAAAGCAGCGAATAATGATGGGATTTGGAACGATGAAGTAAGGAGTTTGAAAATTAAGGTTTTACCTCCTTTTTGGAAAACTTGGTGGGCTTATTCGTTATATCTATTCATCATAGTAGGCATACTTTATCTTTACTATATCTATTCCATAAGAACAGCCAAACTTAAGAATGAGTTGGCCTTTGAATATAAAAGTCATCAGAAAGACCAGGAGCTGACACAAAGGAAACTGAGTTTCTTTACCAATATATCTCATGAAATCAAAACACCATTGACTTTAATTCTAGCCCCAATTGAAAAATTGGTGGAAATGAATGCTGGCAATAACATTGTCCAAAATCAATTGTCTCTGATGCAGAGAAATGGAGAACGTTTGGTAAGATTAATCAATCAATTGCTGGATTTTAGAAAATTTGAAAGTGGAAAAATCACCATTCAAGCCGCTGAAGGAAATATGGTTCGCTTTGTAAAAGAAGTGGTGATGGCGTTTGATGCTTATGCCAAATATTTAAAGATTGATTTGGTGGTGGAGGCGGAAATTAAAAGTATCAGGGCTTATTTTGATAGAGATAATTTTGAAAAAATTCTGTACAATTTATTGTCAAACTCCTTGAAATTCACTCCGGAAGGTGGATGCATTAGAGTGACGGTTTCGTCTGAACAATTAGCAAATAATGAAAAAGGTTTTGTTTGTGTCTCTGTGGAGGATGATGGCAAGGGAATACCAAAGGAATACACTGATAAAATCTTTGAAGAATTCAATCATTTAGATGTGGATGGAATGAATCCTTTGGGAACCGGTATCGGCCTTGCTTTCACAAAAGGATTGGTCAATCTCCACCATGGAAATATCAGTGTAGAAAGTAGCGAAGCAAAGGAGGGGAAAAAGGGCTTCACTAAATTCACAGTGAAAATACCTCTTGGCAAGGCTCATTTTTCAAAAGCGGAGATCATTGAAAATTATCAAAACAGTGAAAACATCAATCTTTATAAGTTCAAGGACGATGATATCGGAAGCAGCCAAATCATCCTGAAAAAGAAGGAAGAGATTTTAAAAGAGGCAGGTGCTGATGTACCCATCATGCTGATTGTGGAAGACAACAAAGATGTCCGTGGATTCTTGGAAGATCATTTCAAAGATGCATTCGTTGTGCATACTGCAGAAAATGGTGCAATAGGATTAGATAAAGCCTTAGAATTGATTCCAGACATTGTGATCAGTGATGTAATGATGCCGGAAATGAGCGGAACAGAGCTTTGTAGTAAGCTAAAATCAACTGAGGCCACCAGTCACATCCCTGTGATATTACTTACTGCCCGAACACCTCTGATTTATAAAATGGAAGGTTTGGAGACAGGTGCAGATGACTATATTACTAAGCCATTTAGTCTGAAAATAGTGGAAGCCAGGGTTTGGAATTTATTGGAATTGAGAAGGCAGTTGAGAGAACGATATAGAAAAGAAGTGAGCTTTACCCCAAAAAACATAGCCATTAGTTCTCCTGATGAAAAATTCATAGAAAAAGTGATGAAGTTCATTGAAGACAATTTGGGAGAGTCCACTTTAAGCGTGGAGGAATTAGGGAAAGAGATTGGCATGAGCAGGGTAACACTTTATAGAAAAATAAAAGCGTTGACCAATCAAACCACCATAGAAATCATTAGAAGTGTTAGGCTTAAAAGAGCAGCACAGTTTCTTGAGACAGGTCATTATAATGTCAGCGAAGTGGCTTATATGGTGGGTTTCACAGATTTAGATTATTTCAGAAAATGCTTTAAGGAACAATTCAATAAAACTCCGAAAGCATTTAGCGTTAAAAAAAAGTGAAAGGAAATAAAAAGGATAAGAGGTTAATCGAGGGCACTGAAAAAGTCCCCATAAAAACTGGGGATATGAAAGGAGTAGAAATTAAGATTTCTGCTCCCTTTTTGTGTGTCAGGCATGTCCATTATCTCTAGGGTGTAAGTCCCGAACGAGTGTTGCAGTACATATCGTTAGCCAATAGCAAGGGTATCCATTGTGAAGTGGAATCTGAAAGAAGCTGGTGGCAAATAACCGAGTCTACGAACAGAAACTTCATATAAGGCTGGTGTGTGTGGGTAATGTTGCAAAAGAAACAAAAGCCCAATACTACACAGAACACACTCAAGTAAATGAAGAGGCTACATGGATAGAAAGATAATGGGCTTACCCTGAGAGAACTGTTAGGTAGGCAGGCTTGGAGTATGAGCGAATACTTTGAGCGGCGAGCAATTACAGTGATGTAATCTATTACCGACAGTAGTCAGCAGCGGTCATAGTAGTACAGATACGAGCCGATATAAAACATCGGAAGTCTCACAAAGGACGAAGAACCAAATGTTAGAATGAGGGAGCGAACTGCAATGTCTTATGAGCTTAGTGCCAGACCCCCGAACCACTTTAGAGAACTACTTGCACGAGGATAGGGCAGTACCCGAAGGTAAAATGCAAGAGGAGGATAACTAAGCGATGAGACAGCAAGGAAGCCACCCTGTGTTGAAGAACAGAACAAGCGTAGTATGCTAGAACAAATCATAGAACGGGGCAACATTGAGAAGGCCCTTTTGCAAGTAGAACGCAATAAGGGGGCAAGTGGAGTAGACGGTATGCAGACCGGTGCACTTCGTGACTACCTGCACATCCACTACCAAAGCTTGCGAGAAGAAGTGATTAATGGCAACTACAGGCCCAGCCCGGTAGGTCGGGTAGAAATACCCAAGCCACAAAGGCGGCGTAAGAAAGCTTGGCATACCTACGGTTATAGACCGTATGATACAACAAGCGATCAGCCAGTGGTTGAGCCAGTTTTATGAGCCTTACTTTAGTGTCTACAGTTACGGCTTCCGCCCTGGCAAGAATGCACACGGAGCAGTATTACAAGCTCAAGCCTTTTTAAACGAAGGCAAAACTTTTATCGTAGAACTCTATCTAGAAAAGTTCTTTGATAGCGTAAACCACGACAAGCTAATGAGTATCCTCATGCTCAAAGTAAAGGACAAGCCCACGCTGCAACTGATGCGACAATATCTGCGCAGTGGCATAATGGAAGGCAGAACGGTAAGCCAACGAACAGAAGGCACGCCACAAGGCAGCCCGTTAAGTCCATTGCTATCTGACATTTTGTTAGACGAACTAGACAAAGAACTCACTAGCCGTAACCACAGCTTCGTACGCTATGCAGACGATTGTAGCATCTATGCAAGAAGTGAAAAAGCAGCACAGCGAGTGCTCCCGACTTGTCCACCTGTAAAACATATAAACTATAAATACCTGATAATAAATCTATTAGCATTTAATTTTTCGCAATTCGCTGACCTAACCGCTGCTTTGTCCTAATTGTTGTTGATATTTGAATGAACGGCTTGAGAATTCCGTAAAAAAAATCCATATCGTAAATTTTCGCTGTAGGCTACTCTCTGTCCATTAAAAAGATAAAAGCAGGAACTATTTTTATTTTCGAAATCAATTTGCTGACCTAATTTGGACAAGTCAGGAAAGAACTCACTAGCCGTAACCACAGCTTCGTACGCTATGCAGACGATTGTAGCATCTATGCAAGAAGTGAAAAAGCAGCACAGCGAGTGCTATCCAGCATTACCGCTTACATAGGGAAGCGATTAAAGCTAAAGGTAAACGAAGACAAAAGTAAGGTAGGCCGTCCTTCCGAAAGTACGCTTTTAGGTTTTTCTTTTTACAACAGTAAGGGAACTTGGGCTGTACGGGTGGCAGATAAAGTCTGCGCCGCATCAAAGAAAAATGTAAGCAACTGGCGAAGCGAACCCTATTTCGGCGATTGCCGGATTTGCTCGGAATTAATGAACCTCAATGTTGGGATGCTTATTCAGCCATATCCAGTTTCAACATCTGTGAAAACTCCTTCATTCCCTTTTCAGAGAGGGTCGCGACCCGGTCAATAAGAACTGGATTATCCGGAACGATGGCATCTTCATGTCAATGAATATCTTCTCCGGTCTTACCATCAGGATGATGAGTTCCAATTCAGAGCGAATTTCTTTGCTCCAGCCATAAGGAAGGTTTAAGTGCTTTAACGTATTTGTCATTCGCCATTTCTTTTAGCATTGCAAGATAAATTATTAAAAGGCAAGTTTTTTTATAAATTAAGCTTTAAATAAAGATTCTGGTGCCGGTAAAGCTCTCCCTAAAATCTTTAGGAGTGCAATCTTTTTTCTTTTTAAAAGTTCGGTTAAAATTAGAAATATTATTAAAGCCACATTTAAAAGCAATTTCGGCTATGGTTTGTGTGGTGTCTATCAGCATTCTGCTGGCATGGCCAATTCTAATTTCATTTAAGCTATCTATAAAGGTATTGCCAGTTCTTTTTTTAATAAAGCGGCTAAAAGAGGTTTCAGGCATATTGGCCACTTTAGCCACCTCAGCAAGGGTTATTTGTTTGCCATAATGTGTATTCATGTACTCAAAAGCCTTCTCAATTCTCCGGCTGTTATAATTAAACTGTTCATTGCTAAAGCCGGAATCAGACAGGGTTCGCATATTTCTGGATATAGAAAGATCATGCAAAATGGAAATCAATTCTAAAACAGAATCAAATCCTTGTTTTTTATTTAAAAACATGATTCTGTTTTTTAAACGTTCGCTGGTATCCTGAGAAAAAAGAATCCCTTTTTTTGATTGCTCAAACATATTCCTAATAAAACTCAATTGATTTTTTCTTAACAGAGAATCATCAAAAAGATCTTTATGAAACTGAATAGTTATTTCAGTAATTTCTTTGTCCTTACATTCATGGGTAAACCAGGCGTGGCAAAGATTAGGGCCAACCAATACCAACTCCAGATCATCAATCACTTCAATATGGTCGCCAACAATTCTTTTGGCACAGCCAGCATTCAATATCAAATTAAGTTCAAATTCCTCATGGTAATGAAGCGGAAAATCGAACTCAGTCTTTACTCTTGAAAAAAGAGTAAAGCAGTCACTCTGTGTAAGAGGAGTTATTTCTCTAATGATACGGTTGCTCATTTTTTTATATCGATAATCTTAAAGCACTGTCAAATATAACTTGTTTCACGTTAAATTAGTATTATTCCGAAATTTAGATTAGTACTTATAATATTATATCAATTGATTTTGGTGATAAATATCCGGTATAATTAGTTAAAATAGTATTAATCATGCTATTATTTATTACATAGTTTTGGGTTGATAACCAATTTATAAACAACATGAAAAAAAATTATTATGCTATTGCAGCAGTTTTGTTTTTCTGTTTCAGTTTCTTGTCGATAGCAAACGCGCAGGAGCGAATCTTAAAAGGCAACGTGACAGATGCAAATGGAGAAATCTTGCCTGGTGCAAGTGTAACTGTTAAAGGTTTTAAAACCAGTACACTCACAGGAGCGGATGGTGAATTTCAGATTAACCTGCCAAATGGAGCTACTACACTTGTGGTGAGTTTTATCGGGATGAATTCAAAAGAGATATCCATAGGCAACCAAACACAAATTACAGTGGTTCTTCAATCTTCTTCACAGGTTTTAAGTGATGTGGTGGTGGTGGGTTACGGTACTGCCAAACGTTCTGACGTAACTGGAGCAACAGCGAGCGTAAACAATAAGCAGTTAACACAGGTAGCCACAACAGACCCGGTTCAGGCATTGCAGGGAAGGTTAGCTGGTGTTAATATCACGTCCAATTCAGGGCAGCCTGGGGCGGGGACTCGTATCCGTATCAGAGGTATTGGTACTATAAATAACAGTGATCCACTTTATGTGGTGGATGGTTTCCAAACCAGCGGCATAGGCAACTTATCACCTGATGATATTGAGTCTATTGATATTTTAAAAGATGCATCAGCGACAGCTATTTATGGTTCCCGTGGAGCTAACGGGGTGGTATTGGTAACTACTAAAAAAGGAAAAATAGGGAAGCCTGAATTTAATTTTAGCAGTTATGCAGGTATGCAACAGGTCTATCGTAAACTCAATTTGATTAGCGGAGCAGGTTACGCAAAGTTAGTTTCTCAAGCTTTCGCCAATGAAAATCAGCCACTTGATCCTAATTTTTTGACTCCTTTCCAAACAGCCATTCAAAACAACGCTCCCGGTACAGATTGGCAGGATGCTGTTTTGCAAAACGGTGTAATGCAAAATTATTACCTAAACTATTCCGGAGGAACAGAGAGTAATAAATATTTGGTAAGTGGTAACTATTTTAAACAGGATGGAACAATTAAAAACTCAGGATACAAAAAATACAACGTTCGTTTAAATGATGAACTTAAATTTACCGATTGGTTAAAAGGTGGTGTTATTGCAACCTACACCAGATCTATTCAGAATAATTACAATCGCAATCTGTTAAGAAATGCCGCTTTAATAGATCCGCTTACACCGGTTATTGGTGATGATGGTAATTATATTTATTCAATTTCACAAGTTCCTAATCCGGTAAGAATCGCTGATGAACAGGGAGGTAATAATACCTATTCTAATAATCTTTTAGGAAATCTTTTTCTTTCTGCACAGCTGGCAAAGTCTTTAACATTCAGGTCAGAGTTTGGTGTCAGTTTCAACAACAATCAAAATAAGAATTATCTCCCTCAATATTATATAGGTTCTTTAGATCAGCGTAATACCAGTTCTTTAACAGAAGCAAGAGGAGAAAACGTAAGCTGGACATTGAGTAACTATATCACTTATAAAGAAACTTTCAATAAAAAACATGCTATAGATGCAACATTAGGTCAGGAAGTTCAAAAGAACAGAGGAAACAGTATCTCTATAACTGCTTTTGATGTTCCGTCTGATATCAGCCTAAGGTATATCTCTGCAGCAAGAAATACATCTTCAAATGTAAGCAGCACTGCAGGAGAAAATACATTGCTTTCTTTCTTCGGTCGTTTGAATTATGCTTATAATGATAAATATTTGGCCACTGCAACTTTAAGATTTGACCAGTCTTCGAAATTCTTGCCCGATACGCGTTTAGGTACATTCCCTTCTTTTGCTTTAGCCTGGAGGCTGAGTCAGGAAGATTTCCTTAAAAACTGGACTGATTTATCTAATTTAAAGCTGAGAGCCGGATACGGAGAAGTGGGTAACCAAAACAGTGCAGATAATTATGGATTTGCTTCTGTGGTTACCAATAATCAAAATTATGTGTTTAACAATACGCCTCAACCAGGTAGCATTCCTACTCAATTGGCTAATACCAATATTAAATGGGAAAACACAAAAAGCACTAATTTTGGTTTGGATGCTGATTTCTTTAATTACAAATTATCTCTTACTGCTGATTACTTTGTAAAGAAAACCAGCGACATGATTGCACTTTTGCCTGTTCCTGATTATTTAGGTTTTGCGCCTCCAAGAGCAAATGTGGGCAGTATGGAAAACCGGGGTATAGAATTGTCTTTATCTTATAATAATAAAGTTGGTGATTTTGGTTACAACCTAAGTGCAAATTTTACTAAAGTGAATAATAAAATACTGAGTTTGGGCGGTGGCAACCCAATTGCCAGTGGTAATCTTTTTGCCCAATTAGGAAACACAACCATTACTCAGGTAGGTTCTCCTTTGGCCTCTTATTTTGGTTTAAAAACCGATGGTATTTTTCATAATCAATCGGAAATTGATACATATACCAAAAGTGGTAATTTGATACAACCCAATGCAAAACCGGGTGATGTTAAATATATAGATGCAAACGGAGATGGAGCAATTAATGGCAGCGATAACCAAATTTTAGGAAATGCCAGCAGCCCTGATTTTAGCTATGGCTTTAGCTCTAACTTTACCTATAAACAATTTGATCTTAGTATTTTTCTTCAGGGAGTGCAAGGCCAGGAATTGGTAAACGGTTTGAGTTTAGCTTTAAACAAATCCAGTAATTTTGCTGCAACCTGGAATAACTTCTATGCAGATAGAGCAAACGCCTGGACACCCACCAATACCACTACCAATGAGCCCAGGGTTACTACCCGGGATTTAAACAGAAATGATCAGTTTAGTGACAGATACGTAGAAGACGGCAGTTATTTGAGAATAAAGAACGTACAAGCTGGCTACAATTTTTCCCCTAAAATTCTAACTAAAATGAAGTTTAATTCTCTAAGACTTTATCTCGCGGTAGATAATCTGGCTACCTTCACCAAATACCGAGGCTTTGATCCGGAAATTTCTTCCAATGGTTTTTATGATGATCCTTTAGCTTACGGAGTAGATTTTGGTAACTATCCGCAGCCGCGTACTTTTAGGTTTGGTATTAATGTTCAATTATAATTTTAGATAAGATGAATAAGAAAAGATATAGTTATTTACTGTCACTGATAGTGACCGTGATTTTAGTAAATGCCAGTGGATGTAAGAAATTTCTAAATGAAGAACCACTCGGAGCATCAACAGACGTAACATTGTTTAAAGATCCAAAAAATGCGGTTTTGGCAGTAAATGCCATTTACGATGCCGCCTCTTGGGATGAAGGCCCAAAATGGGGTAATGGGCCGTATGTGGGGCACATGTACGCCTGGATGTTCGGAGATCTTTTATCTGATGATTCTGAAAAAGGAAGTACAGTGAGTGATTTTTCTATTCTCACAGAAATGAAAGAATGGCGCTCTTCCGGCAACAATGGGGTAATACAAACATTATGGTCACACGCTTACACTGGTATATCAAGAGCTAATCTGGTAATTAACGGTGTTGATGGTGGTACCATTGATGATAATTTAAAGAAAAGATTAAAAGGCGAAGCCCTGTTTATGAGGGCCTACTTCTATTTTTATCTGGCAAAAGTTTTTGGTGGCGTTCCTTTATTCGAAAAACCGGTTGATTTAAATCAGTTTGGTAAAGTTCCCAGAAATTCCCTGGCAGAAACTTATGCTTTTATTGAGAAAGATTTAAGAGCAGCAATGGAGCTTTTGCCTCAAAAAAGCGAATATGCTTCCGCAGATTTAGGCAGAGCAACCAAAGGTGCGGCCACAGCTTATTTGGCCCGTGTTATCATGTACGAGTTAGGCACAGTGAATAATGCCAACCATACCTGGCAAGATGTTTATGATATCACTAACCAGGTGATGCAATCTAATCAATACAGCCTCATGCAAAATTATGCTGCTATTGAAGAAGAAGAAGGAGAGAACGGCCCTGAATCTATTTTCGAAATTCAATTTTTGGCTTCGCCAGATAGTTATGGCCCTATTAAAACAGGTACTACAAACAACGTTTTTCAGAACAATCGTAAAACTTTTGGTTACGGTTTTAATAATCCAACTCAAAATTTGGTAGACGAGTTTGAAGCTAATGATCCGCGTTTACCGGCAACGGCTATCAAAGACGGAGATATCGTACTCGGCATATTAAACCCAGTTGATTTAACAGAAAATGCTACTGGTTATTTAAACAGAAAGGCAGCAATACTTAAGCCTGTTGAACCTAAAGCCGGAGGACAAAACATCAGAAAAATGCTTTATAGCGATGTTTTGCTAATGCATGCAGAAGCCGCCGCACACTTAAACCTTGGCCCGGAAGCGGTAATTATTCTTAATAAAATAAGAGACAGAGCCCGGATGTCAACCAAGCCTAAAGGTACAATTTTAGGAAATTCAGAAGTTTATGAACCTAATAATCCTCCGGCTGGTACTTTACCTGATTTGTCTGGTTCGTTAACTGGTCAGCCATTGTTAGACGCTATATATCATGAACGCCGTGTGGAGTTAGGAATGTACGCTATTCATTATTGGGATATGGTGAGAACAGGAAGATATATGGATAGTTTAACACCTGAGATAAGAACCAGAGCAATGAGTCATTCCCTTACCCAGGGATTTGTTAACCCTTACCCTGTATTGCCTTTACCGGTGAGCGAGGTTCAAAACTGGGGATTAGCACAAAATCCGGGGTATTAGTTTATTTAAAATAATGGAGTTGTCTAAATATATTATAGTTCCGAACTTGTTTCAGCACAATCAGGAATTAAAAAAAGATAACTCCACTTTTTTATAACATTTATAAAATAAAAACCAATCATTCTAAAACTTACAGCTTTTAATTTCATCGTCGTTTTTTTAGGGATATTTAACAGAAAAAGATCAACCCGGAAAATCAATAAACATTATGCTAAAGAACATTAAAATTATGAAAACCATAATTATGGCTGGCATCATCCTGCTAATTTCCTTTCGGTCTTTTGCACAGGAATATCAGCTTATTGATAAAGATGCCACTCAGGAGACAAAAAATCTTTATCAAAATCTTTTTAAATTATTAGATAAAGGAGTGATGTTTGGCCATCAGGATGATTTGGCTTACGGGGTAAACTGGAAATACCAAAACGGGCGTAGCGATATACATGACATTGTAAAAGATTATCCAGCGGTGTTTGGTTGGGAAATCAGTAAAATAGAGCATAAAGCCGATAAAAATATAGATGGCGTTCCCTTTGATAAAATGAAAGCTTATATTAAAACAGTTTATGATAATGGAGGGGTAAACACCATCAGTTGGCACATGGATAATCCCGCAACCCTGGGTTCTGCATGGGATAACTCTCAGGCGGTAAGCTCTGTCTTACCTGGCGGAAAAAACAATAAACGTTTTAGAAAGTGGCTTAAACAGGGAGCTAAATTCATGAAACATTTAAAAGGAAGCGATGGGAAACACATTCCCATTCTTTTCAGGCCCTGGCATGAGTTCAATGGCGGCTGGTTTTGGTGGGGCCGGGATTCTACCAGTGTGGAGGATTACAAAGCATTGTTTAAATACACCGTAGATTATCTGAAAAATAAAAAAGGCCTTCACAACCTCATTTATATGTATAATACCTGTAATTTGGCGAACGAATCGGATTTTACAGAAAGATATCCTGGAGATGATTATGCAGATATGGTAAGTTTTGATGCTTATCAATCTGGTCAGAAAAACGCTCCCGATTCCATGATTAGGAAATCTTCCCTTAATTATAAAAATGAATTAAAACATCAGGTTTCCTTAATGGATAGCTTTGCTGTTGTGCATCATAAAATCCCGGCGGTAGCAGAAATGGGTTTTGTTACCATTCCAGATTCTACCTGGTGGACAAATGTTGTATATGATGCCCTAAAGAACCAAAAAGTATCTTATGTTTTGGTTTGGAGAAACTTGGGTTGGGATATTAAGGAGAAGGATTTTCATTATTTCGCTCCCTATCAGGGTCATCAATCAGCACCAGACTTTAAGAAATATTATGACTTACCTGGTTCCCTGTTTCTTAATGACATAAAGAAGGATAACCTATATAAGTAAAAAAATCAGCCTAAAAAAAGTATGAACCAGAAACTAAAATTAAAGGAAAAAATAGGCTACGGATTTGGTGATTTTGCTTCTTCTATGTTTTGGAAGATATTTTCTGTTTACCTGTTGTTTTTTTATACCGATGTATATGGTATTCCGGCAGCAGTAGTAGGAACCATGTTTTTGGTTACCCGTATCTGGGATATCGGTTTAGATCCCGTAATTGGAATTATATCAGACAGAACAGAAACCAAATGGGGTAAATCTAGGCCATATTTGCTTTTTGTTGCCATCCCATTTGGTGTGTTGTTAGGGTACTCACCTTTACAACGCCGGCATTAGGCGCAACTGGTAAATTAATTTACGCATATATTACCTATACGCTAATGATGATGGTTTATTCGGGTATTATGTGCATTATGCATCATTAATGGGCGTAATGACATCTAATATCAAGGAGCGAACAACGCTTTCTACCTTTCGCTTCGTTTTTGCTTTCGCAGGAAGTATTTTGGTGTTGGCTACCGCCGAACCTTTTGTATAGCAATCAGATTTAAAACCTAAACTAAATAAACAAGTTTTTAAAAAGACATAAAGTCAAAATTCATTTATAAAATGATTAAATAGTATCAGCTAATACTTAGCATTAAAACTAAGTTTGTAAGCTAGGACAACCAATTAAAATCAAACTTATTTTATTTGAAATGACGAATTTTTCAAAGTACAAACTCTTATGTTTTAGTACGATCATTTGCTTAACTTGTTTTGCTTGTTCGCCAAAGCTGAACAAGCAATACAGCATTAAGGAGAACACGGTCATTTTAAATATCAACAAAGCAAAACTTGGTGTAACCGTATGGAACGATGAAATTATGCAAGTGCGGTACACTTTAGCCGATACTTTCTCTACCAAAACAAGCTTATTTCTGGAAGCAAAAAATTTCGGAAAGCCTAATTTTAAGGTGAATGAATTGGCGCAAGAAATAGTAATTACAACAAGCGAGATGACGGCCAAAGTAAATAAAGCCACCGGTCAGGTTTCATTTTGCGATAAAAATGGCAAAACTCTATTAAAGGAAAAAGCAGATGGTGGTAAGTCTTTTGCCACAACCAGTTTTGAAGGTTACCAAACACAAAACGTAAAGCAAGAATTTGAATCCCCAGCTGATGAAGCTATTTACGGCTTAGGACAACACCAGGATAGGTTATTAAATATCAAAGGTTACGATTTAGATTTATACCAACATAATACAGAAGTTTATGTTCCATTCTTCGTTTCTACAAAAAATTACGGCTTGCTATGGAACAATCTGTCCTATACTAAATTCAATGATCCAGATGCTATTGTCGCAATTCCAGCGACACAATTACTTGATAAAAATGATGCACAAGGCGGTTTAACATTAAATCTTTTTAACGATGTGGATTTTAAGGAACCTGGCGAAAAGGAAAGTAAAACCGCTAATCTCGAAATTGCCAGAGAAAATCCTGTTAAATCAGCGAAGTTGAGCGGATCTTTAATTCCTGATAAAACTGGCGAATATTCTTTTTACAGCTATTCTGATGGAACTTTTACCTTAAAAATTGACGGTAAATTAGTTCTTGATAATTGGGCGCCTTATGCTAACGCCCGCGACATGGGACGTATAAATCTTGAAAAAGGCAAAAAATATAAAATTGAAGTGGATTGGAAACGCTACCACGTTAACAATAGTTTCCAGCTGAAATGGCGTGAACCTCATAACACCTCAACAACTTCTTTATGGGCAAAAGCCGGTCAGGAAATCAACTATTTTGTGATTGGTGGTGCCAATATGGATCAGGTTATTTCTGGCTATAGAACCCTAACCGGCAAGGCAACCATTTTGCCTAAATGGGCGATGGGTTTTTGGCAATGCAGAGAGCGTTACAAAACGCAGGATGAGATTTTAAATATCGTAAGAGAGTTTCGCAAAAGACAAGTTCCTTTGGATATTATTGTGCAAGATTGGCAGTATTGGAAACTGGATGAGTGGGGCTCGGCAACGTTTGATCCTTTGCGTTATCCAAATCCTACAGCCATGATTGATACTTTACATCAGGATTTGACTACGAAATTAATAGTTTCTATTTGGGGTAAATTTTACCGAAACAGCGATAACTTTAGAGAGCTCAACAAAGCTGGCTTTTTATATCCAACACCGTTAAGGGAAAATTTGGTTGACTTTTTAAACTTCAATTTTTCTTATTACGATGCTTTTAATCCTGCTGCCCGCAAAATGTATTGGAAGCAAATTAACGAAAAGCTGTACAGCAAAGGTGTTGATGGTTGGTGGATGGATGCCTCTGAACCGGAGATGCCAGATCATGATGCTACACCAGAAAACATGGCGCATTTTATGAATCCCACTTTTAAAGGTCCGGGTTTAGCAAACCTAAATGCATATCCTTTGGAACATTCAAAAGGTGTTTTTGAAGGGCAAATGCAAACTTCGCCAGATAAACGCATAGCTATTTTAACCCGTTCGGCATTTGCCGGGCAACAGAAATATTCCACCATAGTTTGGTCAGGAGATATTGCTGGGCAATGGAATAATTTAAAAGCATCTATTCCAGCAGGATTAAGTTTCTCTATGTCCGGGATTCCATATTGGACTACAGATATTGGTGGCTTTTGGGTTAAAAGGCCGTCAAACAATAAAACGCTAGCTTACCGAGAGTTATTTACCAGATGGTATCAATTTGGAGCTTTCTGCCCGATTTTTAGGGTTCATGGCGCTGATACAGAACGAGAAATTTGGTTTTTTGGCGATGAGAAATCAGAAACTTATCAAACACAACTCAAATTCAATAAGCTTCGTTACAGGTTAATGCCTTATATCTATACCTTAAATGGAATGCTAAATCATGATGATTATACCATGATGCGTGGTTTAGCGATGGATTTCCCTCAGGATAAAGAAGTGCTTAATATTGATAACCAATACATGTTTGGCCCATCAATTTTGGTAAACCCCGTAACCGATGCGGGAGCTACTGAGCGCAAGGTTTATCTGCCGAAAGGCAATACTTGGTTTGATTTCTGGACTGCTAAAACCTTCTCAGGTGGCCAAACCATTTCTGCTCCTGCTCCATTAAATTCGATGCCTTTATTTATCAAAGCTGGCGCTATCATTCCTTTTGGGCCAGATTTGCAGTACGCCATGGAAAAGAAAGCCGACCCTTTAGAAATTAGAGTATATACTGGCGCAAACGGAAATTTTAATCTTTACGAAGACGGAAACATCAATAACGATTATTTGAAAGGCGTTTATAGCAATATTCCATTTACATGGAATGAGAAAGCGCAAAATTTAACCATTGGCGAGCGGGAAGGTGCTTTTCCAGAAATGTTGAAAGAACGTAAAATGAATATCGTTTTTGTGGATACCACTCACGGAAATGGAGATTTAGTAAGTCAGAAAATAGATAAGTCCGTTATTTATAACGGAAATGCAGTTACCATTAAAAAATAATTGGAATGAAGAGACAAAGCATTTTTACCAGCCTTGCCGTTTTGGCGTTCAGTGTGTTGCTTTTTTCGTGTCAAACACAGAAAGATTTTGTAAAAGTTAAAGACACCAACTTTACCGTAAAAAATAAGCCTTATCATTTTGTAGGTGCCAA
This sequence comes from Pelobium sp., assembly GCA_965218985.1. Classification (GTDB taxonomy): domain Bacteria; phylum Bacteroidota; class Bacteroidia; order Sphingobacteriales; family Sphingobacteriaceae; genus Pseudopedobacter. Next base: position 1,336,685 of record CBDCMP010000007.1, on the reverse strand, counting down.
TTTTTGGTATGGTGCATATTTAGGTGCAGATGCTGATTACGGAAATCGCGAGCGATTGATTAGAGAGCTTAACCAATTACAGAAACTGGGAATTAAAAACCTGCGTGTTGCAGCGGCATCAGAAGAATCTGATTTTGGCTTGCCTTTAAGTCCGCCTTTTCAATATAAAAACGGCACTTATAATGAGAAACTTTTGCAAGGTCTGGACTTTTTACTTTCCGAAATGCGTAAAAGAAACATGAGGGCAATTTTAATATTGAATAATTACTGGGATTGGACGGGCGGAATGGCAGAATACGTTTCCTGGACTACCGGTAAACCAGTGATAGATCCGGTGAGCAATAAAAACCAAACCTGGGATGACGCCATTAAGTTTTCTGCAACATTTTACGCTAATGAAAAAGCCCAAGAGCTGTACCGTAAATACATTAATATGTTGGTGAATCGTGTTAACATCTATACCAAAAAAGCATACAAAGATGAAACCGCAGTGATGACCTGGGAGTTAGCGAATGAACCTCGTCCGTCCAACGCTGACAATCCGGAAGAAAAAATGAAAATCTTTTCGAAATGGGTGGATGAAACTGCAAAATATATCCACTCTGTAGCGCCAAAACAACTGGTTACAACCGGTAGTGAGGGAAGTAAAGGAACCTTAAACACCTTAGATTACACTTTGCAAGCACACAATAGTAAATATATTGACTACATGACTTTTCACATGTGGCCAAAAAATTGGGGTTGGTACAAAGCTGATAAACCAGAAATGCTGGATAGTGCAAAAACAAATACCGCAAAATATATTGATGAACATGTGGCTTTAGCCCTAAAGTTGAACAAACCAACGGTTTTAGAAGAATTCGGTTTTGTACGAGATCACGAAAGATTTTCTGCAGACAGCGCCACCACCGCCAGAGACAACTATTATGACTTTGTTTTAAAACTAATGAACGATTCTATTAATGCTGGAAAGCCATTGGCTGGGTTGAACTTTTGGGCTTGGGGAGGCGAAGGTCGCGGACAGCAAAAAGACTTTATGTGGAAAATAGGAGATACGTCTTATACCGGCGATCCATACAGTGAAGCGCAGGGTTTGAACTCCATTTTTAATACGGATAAAAGCACCTTAGGTATTATTTCTAAGTACGCTAAAGAAATAGATAAAAAGTGAGAATGTTTAGTAAGACATTGAGTTTTAAATAACTTCTTTAAAAATTAGAATCATTTTTAATTTTAAAATCATCGGTTAAATTTAGTTACCACCTAATAATGAAGAAAAATATCAAAATAGTATTAACTGTATTTTTTACAGTTTTCTCTCTTTCTGCGGTAGCGAGAGATGGCGATAAGGTCAATCAAACCGCAAAAAAACAATTTAACATTCTTAGATATGGTGCTGTAGCCGATGGAAAAATCTTAAATACCAATGCTATTCAAAATGCAATTAACGCAGCTAATCAATTGAAAGCGGGCGGAATTATTGTTTTTCCTGAAGGTAAGTTTTTAACCGGAAGTATTGAAATGAGAAGCAATGTTGATCTTTACTTTTCTGATGGTGCTGTTTTATTGGGAAGCACAAATCCAGCTGATTATATTGCTATGGATAGTGAAGGACGGCCTCATTCTCCAAAAAATGATGACAATTCACAACTAGCCTTAATTCTAGCCCATAATGCCAACAATGTCAAACTTTACGGCCAAGGTAAAATTGATGGACAAGGACGGGAATTGGCATTAAATATAGACAGCCTTCACCATGCCGGAATTAAGATTGATCCCAATTATAGTTATCAAGAAATGCGTCCGAACGAACGCGTACGCCCAAAGTTATTTCGTTTTTCACAATGCAAGCAAGTAAAAATTGAAGACTTAAATATTCAAAGTAGTGCTTGCTGGGGGCTTTCTTTTGAATTATGTACCGATTTAACAATAGATAAAATTAAGCTGACGAACCGGGCATTTTGGAATAATGACGGCATGGATATTACGGATTGCACAAATGTTAGAATTACCAATTGCAATGTTAACTCCGCAGATGATGGAATTTGTTTAAAATCGTATTACCCGGGCTATAACAATGATCATATTTATATCGCAAACTGTACCATTAGGTCAAGTGCAAGCGCTATAAAATTTGGAACAGCTTCTTACGGGGGTTTTAAAAATATCACGATAGAAAATATTCATATTTTCGATACATTTCGTTCTGCAATAGCTATTGAAAGTGTTGATGGAGGAATAATCGAGAATATTAAAGTTCAAAATATAGTCGCAAAAAACACTGGTAATGCTATATTCATTCGTTTAGGTCACCGAGACGGAGAAAAGCCGGGCATCATAAAAAATGTTTTGATAAAAGATGCGAAGGTGCAGATTCCGTTTGGTCGCCCAGATATTGATTATGATTTACGAGGTCCGGAAGTGCCTTTTTTCCACAATGCTTTTCCTGCTTCGATGACAGGTATTCCTGGAAATCCTGTGGAAAACGTTGTTATAGAAAATCTAGAAATCAGTTACCCAGGCAGAGCATCAAAAGGAATGGCTTATTTACCGTTAAGCCGTTTAAAGCAAGTACCAGAAAACATCAAAAGATACCCTGAGTTTGATATGTTTCGCGAATTACCAGCGTGGGGCTTTTATGTTCGCCATGTCAACGGATTACAATTTAAAAATGTGACCCTCAAATTAGATAATGATGATTTCCGACCGGCATTTGTATTTGATGACGTAAGGGATTTAAAGATGGAAAACATCGACTTACCGGTATCTGCCAAGAAACAGATTATACTAAGCCAATCCGCAGATGTTCAGCTAGACAGCAAAGCTAACGCAACTAAAAAAGCACTATAAATCAGATAAACAATTAGCATGATTTCATTAGCTTTTAGCTAATGAACATTTATGATTTCCATTAGTCAAATTATTGAAAAATTAGCACGCTTTTAGTCGCTCATATTATGAAAAGAAATTATTTCCTGCCACTTATCGTTCTTAGTACCCAATTCGTATCCGCTCAAAAAAAACCGATTGATTACGTAAATGTGTTTGCCGGAACTTCCAATTCGCGATGGATGCTTTTTCCAGGTCCGTCTCAGCCCTTTGGAATGGTGAAGTTAAGTCCGGATAACCAGGGAAATGTGTGGAATGCGGGTTATGAGTATAGCGTAAATAGCATTTCGGGCTTCAGTCATTTGCATGGATATAGTTTATCAGGCGTAAGCTATATGCCATTTGTTGGAGATTTGAAGTTCGGCGAGGAGTATTATAAATTGTTCCCCGGTCCGGCAGACGGGCCTTTCGGTAATATGTGGACTGCAGGATACCGTTCCCGCTATGAAAAGGAAAGTGAAAAAGGTAGTCCTGGTTATTATTCAGTGCATTTAACCGATGCTAATTCTACCGTTGAATTAACCGCCATGGACAGATGTGGGATGATCAGAACTACTTTCCCAAAATCAGATAAAAGCGTTTTACTGTTGAATTTTAATCCCCCAACGGAAGAATCCTCAGAAATTTCAGCAGTCTCTTTCAAAAAAGTGAGCGATACCTTAATTGAAGGAGCAATTACCTTTAAAAATGGCAACACCAATACTACTGTTTATTTCCAATCTAGGTTTAGTAAACCAATAGGAAGTGTAGATGGTTGGCAGTACGAGCCTTATACAGGTAAAGACACACATTACGGTACAGATTTTAGAAAGAAATGTAAAGTCATTAATGATATAAATTCTTTCACAGGCAAGGGCCAAAGTGGCATAGTCCTCCATTTCAATACCCAAGCTGGTGAACAGGTAATTACCTCAACCGGACTTTCATTTGTGAGCGTTGAAAATGCTGGCTTAAATTTAAAAACTGAATTGGGAGCTTTAAGTTATGATTTTGATAAAGTTGTTGCACAATCAAAAGAAACCTGGAGTCAGCTTTTAAGTAAAGTAGAACTTAAAGGTAAAGAAGAAGATAAAGCTAAATTTTACACCAATTTTTACAGATCATTTACGGGTAAAAATTTAATGAGCGATGTAAATGGCGAATACACTGATTTGTGTAAAAAAATACAAAAAGTGCAGGCACCTGCAGATGCAGTTTACAGTAGTGATGCAATGTGGGGAACACAATGGAATCTTACTCCTTTGTGGACTTTGGTTGCGCCTAAATATGCCAATTCATTCGCAAATTCACTTATTGAATTGCAAAGACACGGCGGTTGGATACCCGAATCTCCCGTGGGTTTAAATTATGCTTTAGTAATGGCAGCGCAACACCAAAATTCTTTACTGATAAGTGCTTATCAAAAAGGTATTGCGCAGTTTAATCCAAATGAAGTGTATGAAATGATCAAACATGATTATACTACCCAAGGCGTTAAGCATGCTTGTGGTGGCTTCGCAGGTAATATTTACATGAAAGATTATATGGATTACGGATATGTGCCTGATGAAGTTGGTGCTACCTCACACACCATGGAATATGCGTTTGACGACTGGTGTTTATCAGAATTTGCTGCCGCTTTAAATAAAAAAGCAGACGCAAAGTACTTTTTAAACCGCTCAAAAAACTATCAAAATATATTTGATAAAAGTACCGGTTACATTAGAAGAAAGCATAAAGACGGAACCTGGAGTAAGGATACTGATGTGTTTAAAATGGGAACCGAAGGCGGCTGGAATGGTCCAGGTTTTATGGAGGGAAACGCCTGGCAATATACCTGGTTTGTTCCACAGGATTTGCCTAATTTGATTAAGTTAATGGGTAAAACAGAATTTAACCGTCGCTTAGAAGAAGGTTTTGAAAAAGGATACGTGGATTTAACTAACCAGCCTAATTTAGAAGCCCCATTTTTATTTAATTACAGTGGCGAACCGTGGTTAACTCAAAAATATACCCGCATGGTGGCTAATAAATATTTCAGCACTTCGCCATATACCGCTTGGTTAGGCGAAGAAGATGAAGGACAAATGGGTGCTTTATATTGCCTATTTTCAATGGGTATTTTCGAAATGAAAAGTGGCTGTTCGGTACAGCCTTACTATGATCTAAGCAGTTCAGTTTTTGATGAGGTTACCATCAATTTAGATCCAAAATATTATGCTGGCGGGAAATTTTCCATTAAGGTTGAAAACAATGGAGACGGCAACGATTATATCCAATCGGCAGTTATCAATGGAAAAAAAGTTAAAGATTTTCAACTGCTTCACAAAGACATTGTAAAGGGTGGCGAATTAAAAATTGTATTGGGAGATAAGCCTCATAAGAGTAATTAGGAGCATAATGAACTTAAAAATTATGAAAACAAATAGAGAAACATCGCAACCCTTATTGCCAGTTAAAGCCAAAGACATTATAAACAACCAAATGGCATATACTGCCTTTCCATATCATCCTTTAAGCGAAGGAAAAATATTTGAGGGTTATGAAAGTTTAGCGACTTGGATTATTGAGCAAAAAACGGTTTTGATTGATGGTTTTTCTGGAGTTTTTTGGGATACAATCGAGGTAAATTTAAATGAAGAAATCAAAAAAAAGGGATTTACTCCCAACTTTATTGACACGCGAGATTTTTTAAAACCCGAAAACACTATATTAATATTAACTGCCGATTTCATGGGCGAGAAAAATGCAGTATGGGGAAAAAAAACAACTTTATCGATAACCAACTTTTTTAGGGTAGATGAACTTAAAAATGTCATCCCAAATCCTTCCAGCGAAATAAATATTGTTTTTGGTGTCGGCGCTTCGTTAACCAATTTAAACGCTCCGTTACTTTATTTGGATGTGCCTAAAAATGAAATCCAATACCGGATGAGGGCAGAAGCAATTTCAAATCTTGGAATTAAAGTTGCCAAAGCACCTTTTGAAATGTATAAGCGTTTCTTTTTTGTGGATTGGGAAGTACTCAATAACCATAAACGAGAAATTTTCAATCAAATTGATGCAGTCGCTGATACTCAGTGGACAACTACCCTGACATGGATGAATGCAAAAGATTGGAAAGCTGGATTAAATAAGCTGAGCAGTTCTGCTTTCAGAGTGCGCCCTTGGTTTGAAAAAGGAGCTTGGGGCGGGCAATGGATGAAAGAAAAACTGGGCTTAAATCCCAACGAAATAAATTATGCTTGGTCTTTTGAACTCATCACTCCCGAAAACGGAATTATATTTGAAAATAATGGAAACCTGTTAGAAGTTCCATTTGATAGTTTAATGATTGCAAACGAAGAAGCACTTTTAGGCAAACATGCCAAAAAATTCGGTCTTGACTTCCCTATTCGTTTTGATTTTTTGGACACTTTTAAAGGAGGAAATTTATCTATACAATGCCATCCAAGCTTAAAATATATTCAAGAAAACTTTGGTGAAACCATTACACAGGATGAAACCTACTATATTTTAGATTGCGATGATCATGCGCTGGTTTATTTAGGTTTTCAAGAAGACATTAATCCTACCGATTTTAAAGATGCTTTAATTAGTAGCCAAAAACTAAATCAGCAAATTGATATCCCAAAATACGTTCAGGCATTTGAAGCTAAAAAACACGATTTATTTTTAATCCCGAATGGAACAGTACACAGTGCCGGAGCAAATAATTTGGTTTTAGAGATTAGTGCCACGCCTTATATCTTCACTTTTAAAATGTATGATTGGGTACGTTTAGATTTAAGTGGAAACCCCCGACCCATTAATATTGAGCATGCTTTTAACAACTTAAACTTTAACAGAAAAGGCAAAAAAATTGTAGAAGAATTGATATCAAAACCAAAAACTATTGCCGAAGATACCGGATGGAAAGTTATCCATTTACCCACTCATAAAGATCACTTTTACGATGTACACCGATTAGATTTTGATCAAAAAATCACGGTAGAAACAAACAATATTTGCCATGTGATGATGCTTGTGGAAGGGACAGCAGTGGGGGTAATTACTGAGTTAGGCGAGAAACTGATTTATCAATATGCGGAAACATTTGTGATACCTGCAAAAGTAAAAAGCTACACTTTAATAAATATAGGAGCTAACAAGGCTAAAGTTATCAAAGCATTTTTAAAATAATCCCCCAAAACCTAAACGATGAATGCAAACCGTATTGACGTTAAAAATTTAAGCCTTATCACAGTTGTTGCTTCCTGCGGAGGTTTACTTTTCGGTTTTGATATGGCTGTTATTTCTGGAGTGCTCCCTTTTGTGGAACGACAGTTCCACTTATCCGCCGGAATGCAGGGCTGGTTTGTGTCATCGGCATTAATTGGCTGTATTATAGGGGTAGCATTCTCAGGAGAGTTATGCGACCGAGCTGGACGCAAGCTTTTATTAATATTATCTGCTATATTATTTTTAGTTTGTTCTGTTGGCTGTCCCCTATCAACCTCTTTGTACGCTTTAATTGCATTTAGAATTGTCGGCGGATTGGGCGTTGGTGTAGCATCAATTGTTGTCCCTCTATACTTATCAGAAATTGCACCCGCCAATATACGCGGTCGCTTGGTAACCTACTATCAATTAGCAATTACGGTTGGCATTGTGCTGGCTTACCTAAGCAATGCTTTTTTGCTACATCTATCTACAAGTTCACTTTCATCGGTAAGCAATTCGCTAATTAAATGGATTTTTGTTGATCAGGTTTGGCGAGGAATGTTTGGGATTGAAATGATACCCGCATTACTCTTTTTTATTGGCTTATTTTTTATCCCGGAAAGCCCAATTTGGCTGATGGAAAAAAAGAAAATTACCGGTAACGAGCATCAGAATTTAACAGAAGGAAGACCTAAAGAAGAAACTGAACGCGGAGCGTACAAAGAGTTATTTTCTAAAAAACTTAGAAAGCCTTTACTACTAGGCGTTTTACTGCCATTATTTTCGCAGTTAAGCGGTATAAACGCCATTATTTATTATGGTCCGAGTATTTTAACCAACGCCGGATTATCTCAAAGCAACTCTTTATTAGGTCAGGTAATTTTCGGATTGGCGAACCTGCTATTTACATTTATAGCCATTTGGAAAGTGGACCAACTTGGGCGACGACCATTATATATTTACGGAACTATAGGTGCTTCTATAAGCTTATTTGCTACCGGACTGCTATTTTATCTTGGTTTTACCTCTAGCTTTTTATTGCTTTTTTGCGTAATTGTATTTTTAGCCAGCTTTGCATTTTCCATTGGTCCACTAAAATTTGTGGTGGCATCAGAAATTTTCCCGACAGCGATTAGAGGACGAGCAATGGCAATTAGCATTATGGTAATGTGGGTTGCTGACACCATAGTTGGGCAATTAACCCCAATGATGTTGGATGGTTTAGGAACTGCAGGCACTTTTTGGGTATTTGCCAGTTTTTGCGCCATTGCTTTTGTAGTAGTTTATTACCTGTTGCCAGAAACGAAAGGAAAAACGTTAGAAGCAATCCAAGAATTTTGGGAAAAAGAAGAAAATAGAGCTTAATTTTAACAAAATATAGAGCCTATATGCCTTTCAGTAGCTTGTAAAAGGAATCTATATTTTAAAAGATGAACTTTGCAATTCTTCGATTAAATAAAGCAGAACACACTAATTCGGTAAGAGTTGATAATTTTCGTGAACATTATTTTTGATAAAAAATCCGTCCAGATTCTTACTTCTATACTTCATACCTAGAAAAGTTAATGTTTACGACTTATTTTGCTCGGAAAACTCCGTTGGCGTAAGTTTAAACTGTTGATGAAAGCATTTTGAGAAATACGAATGCGAGCTAAAACCAACCATATAACCAATTTCGGAAATATTGTATTCTTTGGTCATCAATAACCTAGCTGCATTCTTAAGTCTAATCACCCTGATAAATTCATTAGGAACATAACCCGTCATAGATTTTATTTTCTTGTACAAGCTAGATCGGCTTAAACCTATTTCTCTTCCAATCTCCTCTACAGAAAGTAAAGGATCAGCAATACGTTCCTCTATTAACGTGATTAGCTTATTCATAAAATCCTTATCTTTTGTTCCGGCAGGCAAAATTTCAAAACTTTCAAAAGGCGATTGCGAGAAACGCTGTTTTAAATTATGTCGCAGGTCCATCAGATTTTTGGTAATTAATGAAAGGTTTTTCCACTTAAAAGGTTTTGATACATAAGCATCTGCGCCGTTCTCTAAACCTTCGGTTACAGAATCGGAGTTCGTTCTTGCGGTTAATAGTATAACTGGCAAATGGCTGTACGCCATGTCGTTTTTAATGATTTTACACAGCTCAATACCAGCCATTTCTGGCATCATTACATCAGAAACTACAATATCAACTTGGTGTTTATCCAACAATTCTAAGGCTTTTACCCCGTTGTTTGCTTTGATTACAAAATAACCGGTCGACTCGTAGCTTTCTGAAATAAATTGAAGTAAAGAGAAATCATCTTCTACCAATAATACCGTCTGTTGCCCTTCTTCTGGTTCGCCGATAGGGTTTAAAATTTGATGCTGAGGATTAGCTTCTTCTTCGATAAACGGAATTTCAACAGTAAAAGTGGTGCGCACATTTTGCTCGCTCTGCACCGATAAATTTCCGTCGTGTTTTTTTACCAATGATTTTGCGAGGGCTAAACCAATTCCCGAGCCACCCAAATTACTGTAATAATGATCTTTGGTTTGTACTTTAAAAAACTTAGTAAAAATAGATTCAAGCTCTGATTGTGGAATACCTTTACCATCATCTTCCACAGAAATTTTCAGTTGATTTTGCTCTTCTGCGCTCACCGCTTCCGTAACACTAATGATCACTCGAACGTTTTTTCTTGCAAATTTTGAGGCGTTAATCAGCAGATTGCTAACAATTTTGTTAATCGCCTCTGGATCAAGCATTGCGTAAATGGCGTTAACATCGCAAGCTACATTAAAATTAATACCTTTTTGATAGGTCATTGCGGCAAACTTTTCGCAAATACTGGTAACCAAATAAACAACCTCTACTTTTTCTAAACTGATGTTGTAAATGTCGCTTTCTATCCGCCTAAAATCCAACAATTGGTTGACAAGTGTAAGTAAACGATCACTGTTTTCTTCCATCAAGTGCAGTTGCGCAGTATTTTCTTCGTCTAACTGTTTTTTGTTCAGCAGTTTTTCCAACGGGGCAATAATCAACGAAAGTGGTGTCCTAATTTCATGCGCCATGATGGTAAAAAACTCTATTTTTTGTTTATAGAATTCTTTTTCGTTGATGTCTTTTAACCGCTCTAGTTTAATTTGGTTTCTTCGTTTAGCCTTATCCAAAAAGAAACGACTTAAAAGGTAAATTGCACCAACCACAAAAACAAAGTATAATAAATAAGCCGTCTTGGTTTTATAAAATGGTGGCAAAATTTCAATATCCAAAGCGTATGGATGTGCAAACGGGTCATCGCTACTGTTTAGCTCCGTTACTAAAAACCTATAGTTACCGGCTGGTAAATTGGTATAGGTTGCTTTCTGCTGACTGCCTACTTTGTTCCATTCTTTGTCAAACCCGTCCATTTTAAAAGCATATTGCGCTTTGTTAGGCGCAATAAAACTCAACTGAGCATACTCAATGCTCATCACAGACTGGTTGTGTTTAAGGGTAATTTTTTTTGTGAAGTTGATGCTTTTATCCAACGGACTGCTACCATCGGCAATAGACAAATCTTTGTTGAATATCTGGAAATTGGTAAAAACGATAGGTGCTTTTTGCGAGTTATGTTTTATGCCTTTGGGGTTGAAGGCATTGAATCCTTTTATCCCTCCAAAATAGATTTTACCGTTGCCATCTTTAAAAAAAGCCTTATAATTATATTGCTGGCTTTGTAAGTTATCCCATTTATTAAAATTTCTGCTGGTTTTAGCATTCACATCAACTTCGTAAATCCCCTTGTTGGTTGATAGCCAAAAAAAGTTTTGGTTTTGTTTAACAACACCAAATACTACATCGCTTGCGATCCCAAATTTTTTGTTTCCATCAATAAAAGTCTCGTTTTTGATATTGAAAATGTTAAGCCCACCACCATCTGTACTTAGCCATAAGTTGCCTTGGTCATCATCTAAAATAGAGATTACCTTGTTAGAGGTAATAGAATTTGCCGATGAGTTCATCATGAATCGGGTGGTTTTACCCGCGGTATCCATTTTGACTAAACCGTTATCATAAGTGGCAATCCATAGCGTTCTGCTTTTATCCTGATAAACTTGGTAAATTGTAGTCTTTAGCAAGTTTTTATCCTGCACCCTGGTAAAGTCATCGGTTTTGGGGTTGTACAGGTTTAAACCCGAAATAGTGGAAACCCATATCCGTCCTTCTCTATCCTCGTCAATAGAGTAAACACTGTTATCGCTTAATGAATGGCTGTTTTGCGGATTGCTGATATATCGCTTTATTTTACCGGTTTCCGGATTTAAAACATTTAAACCACCCGTATAAATGCCCACCCAAATATTCTTGAATTTATCTTGGTAAAGCGCATGAATGTTGTGGTAAGATAGTTTTTCTTGGTTTGGCGAAAAGGGATAACGTTTAAATGTTTTGTCTTGCGTATTAAAAAGATTGAGCCCCGCATCCTCCGTACCTACCCAGAGGTAATGATTGCCCGTTTTTAAAAATGAACTTACTGCGTTGCCTACCAAAGAATTACTTGCTCCAGAGGGATAGTAATATTCTAAATTTGAATACTTCTCGTTATAATAATTAAGCCCTCCGAAAAAAGTGCCGATCCAAAATCCACCTTCTCTATCCCTAAAAACAGTATAAACGGCATCATCACTAATGCTATATAAATCATCATTACGACTTTGGTAGCTTTTAAAGGTTTGGTTTTTTGTGTCGAAAACATTCAATCCTTCTTCTGTTGCGAAGTAGATTTTGCTTCTATCATATTGGTAAATATCACGTATGATATTGTCTGAAATACCAGAATTCGCATTTTTGCTGTAAAGCTTAAAAATTTGGCTTTGAGGATTGTAGAAGTTTAGCCCGCCCGACATGGTGCCTATCCAAATATTGTTGTCAATATCTTTAAATAAGCTTAAAACAAAATTATTAGAGATTGAATTAACCCGGTTATTGGTATGGAAATTCTTAACAGTTTCGGCATCCGGATTTAAAACATCTATTCCTTTTCCATAAGTGCCAATCCAGATATTGCCTTTTGCGTCCTCAATGATTTTTGAAATTTCGTTTGATGATAACCCAGGACGACCCGCTTCATTTACATAATTATAAATATGCTTTTGCTTAGGCTGATATTTGTAAACGCCGTTGGCTTTAGAGGCTATCCAAATATTTTGCTTGCTGTCTTTAAAAATATCATTGATGAACTTTTTTCCTATCGGAGAAAACAGTGTGAATATTTCTGTTTTTAGATCAAAAATATAAATACCGTCATCTGTGCCAATCCAAAATGTATCGTCATCGTACTTAAAAATTTTTCTGATGAAGTTGTTACCGATAGATTTAGGATTGTTTTTATCGAACTGGTAGCACTTAAACTCGTGGCCATCAAATCGGTTTAAGCCATATTTAGTTCCAAACCACATAAATCCCTGACTATCTTGTTCAATATCCCAAATAGTGTTGGCACAAAGTCCATTCATTACGGTGTAGTTTCTAAAGAATATTTTTTGCGCAAAAACATCTTTAAAACCAAAAGAGAATATCAATAAGAGAATCAAGATTTTTTTCATAGAGATTTAAAGCTTAAAATACCATTATAATTTAAAAGCTTAAGTACTGTTATCTGCTTAAAATGTGATGTTCATAATAAAAAGCTAGTGAAATACAAGTTTAGCTGTGTTAACAGCTAAACTTGTACACTCAACCAATTAAACTAATTATTATTTACCGTTCAACTTTTTAATTAGATTGACTTCATCTAACCTGTAGGGTGTTCCATCTTTTCTGAAAATATCGTGAAACCACTCAATTGGTTCATCGCCATTTGGCAATGGGGTATCCCAAGCATATTTGGTATTTGATTTTCCGTCAACCAAACCCCAGTTTATTGCACCAATGTTTTCCTTTTTTAACAATGGCATAATATTAGCAAACCGGCTGTTACGGGTTCTAGCCATATATTCTGTACAGATCATTGGGCGACCAAAACTCTTTAACATATCTATCACTCTTTGATGCCATTCTGGTGCTTCATAATCATGGTAAGATATAACGTCTGAATTTAAAGCTTGAATTGCATTTAATTCATGAAAACTCCAATCCCACAACCCAACGCTTATTGGTTGAGAAGGGTTTACTGCTCTTGCCCAAGTAAAAACGTTTTTCAATAAAGGTATTGAGCTTGTTTTTTTATCAGAATTGCCTGGCTCGTTGTATAAATCCCAAAGTAAAATACGCTCATCACCTTTAAAAGCTGTCATCACATCTTTTACGTACTTTTCTAAAGCAGGGAAGTTTTCTGGATTTTTTGAATCCGGATCACCGGGATCTTGTACCCAGCCAGAATTGTGGATACCTAATTTGGGTTCTGGTTGCTTGCCAGCGTAACCTTTTTTGTTCCAGCAATCGTCAAAAAAAACAAAAATGGTTTTGATTTTATGCTTGTTTGCGAGGGTTAAATACTGGTTGATTCTGTTTTTGAAACCTTTTGGATCTTGTGTCCAAGCGATGCTGTGCAAATAAACCCGCATGGTGTTAAACCCGATGTTTTCTGCCCAGTGCAACTCCTTGTCAATGGTTGCGGGGTCAAATGTATCGCCCTGCCACATTTCTAACTGGTTGATGGCAGTGCTTGGCAAAAAATCTGCGCCATTTATCCAAGCATGTTTCTGGTACCAAGCATTCGCTTTTTCAATTGACCAAACCTTACCTATTACTGCAACGCTGTTATCCTGCGCAAAAAGCGACGTTGATACTATTAATACGCCTAATAAAGCACTTGCTATTAATTTTTGAATTTTCATATTTTATTTTGATGGTATATTGATAGGTATTTTAGTTTCTAGTGGTTCGCCGAAATTCGGAGGACCATCTGCATTCCATGTAAATTTTTGAGCTCTTGGCGAACGATAGTTTCCACAATTGATCTTTTTGAGCAACAAATGGATCAAGAACACTCTTATCTCTTATCATAAAACCTTCTAGAAAGTGCTAAATATTTTTTATTGTCAGTAATAGTGTACATGTTGGCTAGAGATTCATTCATTCCACCATATTCACATTTCAGCATCTCTCGAAATTGTGCTTCGGTAAGATTCTTAAATTTATAATCAATCCAGTTACAGAAATTTACTGCAACAACTTTAGCTTGCTCACTTTTTGTATAGTTATAAGTATCTATTAACCCAGTTAAAACCTTATGTTCTGTGTACCAAGGTACCCAGCCGTCATTCAAATCAAAACCTTGTGATTTTATATTCTGGCAGCTACTTCATCAAAAATAGTATCGCCATTAGGAATAACACCAATATATCCTGTGCCTTTAACAACTTGACATTCTGTTAATTCCTTAACAATATAATCTACTCTGTTTTTGAATCTGACATCATTAGTTTCCCCATACATTAATGAAAGGGCAGAAAGATAATGCCCTAAAGAATGCCCTGATACTCCTCTACTTTCCCAACCTCCATAAATTTCTGCTTTTGGTTTTAGTCCAGCGTATTCTCTAAATCTAGACAATAATCTATCAGCCTCTAAGCTTAATAACCACTCAGCATCCTTCTGCATCGCATTTTTAAATTTACTGTCAAGTAAACTAACTTCTCCTTCATTAAAAGGGATGGCTTTATAGTTTACTTTTTCAAGCCCTTTTAAGCTATTGTGAGCATTTGAGATTTTACAAAAAAATGTAACTATTAAAAACAAAAAATCGATAATACAGGTTTTACTTTCATAGTATCTGGGCATTAATCTTTAATTCTCTCCTGAAGGTCTTGTTAGTTTAACGCCGGGTGCAGCAGGCTCTCCAAAATTCGGACTTCCATCTGCATCAAAAACAAACTTTTGCATTCTGGCATACCTGTTTCCGCCACACCCTTCCCCACTTTTTGCGTTGGCGTGGTAAATCAACCAATTCTCTGTTCCATCGGGCGATTTAAAAAACGAATTATGCCCTGGGCCATAAGTATTGTTTTGTGCGTTTTTACTAAAAACTGGTTGATTTTCTTTTATCCAATCACTGGCAGTTAATGGATTTCCGTTTTCTTTAAGTGAAAGCTGACCTAAGCAGTAGTCATCTGTACCACAGTAACTTGCAGAATAAATAATAAAAGCTTTATCGCCGTTCAACAGAAATTCTGGAGCTTCGTTTACGCCAAACCCCCTTTTTTCCCAGCTATAAGTTGGCTGGCTAATCATGGTAGCATCGCCTTCCAAAGTCCAAAGATTTTTCATTTTTGCGATATAAAGATTCTGTGTTTTGTTTTCGTTTGTTAAATCTGGCCGCCCCGCCCATAAAAAATACCGAGTGCCTTTATACTCCATAATATTGCCATCAATGGCCCAAAAATCTGTATTTGCCGTAAATAACCTTCCCTTATCAACAAAAACTCCTTGTGTTGGATCTGCACTCGCATTTTCGGCAACCCAAGTACGTTGAGTAATATCTGGACCAGAACCTCCCGTATAGTATAAATACCATTTACCATCAATAAAATTCATTTCAGGTGCCCACATATTTTGAGAATTAACACCAGTTGGTGGGTCAAATACGGTTACAGATGGTGCGCTGCCCACCATACTCATATTTTTGGTTTTCCAAATCTTAATTTGGTCACCAATGGTTTCCATATAATAGTAATAACCATCTTTCTGAGTAACGTAAGGGTCTCCTCCTTTAATTATTGGGTTTGTAAACGTTGTATTGGCCTCAGGAGGAACAACCACTGGCGGTTTGCTACTAGTACTTTTTTTACAGCTGCTTGCTAAAGCAATTGGTATTAGTAAACTTAATATTGTAATTTTTGCATTTTTAATTAAAATCATGTTTTTATGTTTTACATTTTAGCTGAACTGATTTTGAATGAATTAGAATCTTAACTTGGCAAAAAATTGAACTAATTTTGACTAATTTTAGCTCATACTCTTTCCCCATATTCAGTATTTTATTTATAAAGTCTTTTACAATCCCTTTAAGGGGATCCACTTTGCCGTACTTATTGAACTTGTGCTTGTAACCGCATCTTCGCCAGTTTTGTCATCTGTAATCGAGAAATTAACCAACACTTGTCCTGATGTGATATTTAAATTTGACCGAGGAATCGAAACTTCTACAATGTAGCCTTGATTTTTACTTGATGAGCTAAAACCTTGGTAGGCTCCTTTTGCGTTGGCATTTACTGAACTGCTTTTCCAACCGGTGTTATATACCGAAGCATCAATAATTCCTGTGTACGACATTTTGATTCGATACGCCCCATCGCCAAGTACATCATTGCTTGTTACAGGGCTGATGAAAATTGTTGCATAGTCATTTTTAGAAAAATCATCATCAAGTACTTCGATCAAAAAATAAACACTATCCTTATCAACCGAGGACCTTAACGTTGACTGAGCCTGTGACTTATCGCCAACAAAAAGTGCTTCGTCTGTACTTTTCCACTCCGAATTGTCACCATCTACTCTAACGGATCGTTGAGTTGCAGTTATGCTGTGATTAAGTACAAATTTAGTCAGCATAAGTTCCCTTTTACTTGTATTTGGCATTACACCTATAATCTGATGGCTATCTTCCAGCTCCGTAGAACCCCAATATCCGCCTGAAAAAGGGGTATAAGCATCCCCAAACGTTCTGGCTTTTGAATCTCCAACCTTAAGATTGAATTTTGAAGATTGGTTATAGGATAGCACTGTTTCTCCAGAAGGGAACTGCCTGATATACGGACCACTTCCCAAAAAAACAGCGTCATCTCTGTCTGTAGGTCCCTCTTCATCAACACCCAAATGTGTCCATTGATCAGTATCTCCCGAATAAGCAAAGGAAATATTATAATCGCCAATGTTAGCTTCCATAGCGGCAACAAGCTGGTTACTGTTATTTAATTTAATTACCGAGGGCATTTGGTTATTAAAGTATGTTAACCCATTCTTAATGTGTTTTGTACGCAATATGTAATAAGGAGCTGAACCAAAAGAAGGTGTCCAAGTTTTCCCGATGTCGCTAAAAGAAATCATTGCGGTACCTGTGTCTGTGCTTTCTGCCAACGTACGACTGCTATCTGTAAAATAGCATTGAATTTCTCCAGAAGGAAGCTCCAATAGATAGGCCTCCCAGTTTATGCCTTGATATATCTGTATGGCATCGCTCCAAGTATTTCCATTATCTTTACTTCGCCTTAAGGCAATACCAGCATCCAAAGGTTTTTCCAAATACCCCACATTCGCCCTGTATGATGCTAACGCTAAAATATCGCCATTAGCTAGTACAATAGCATCACAATTTGAAAACCGACGCTCATTTGCGATACCCTTGCTATCCACAATTGCATAATTCTCAAAAATTTTCCCTTTAGCAGTCCAGGATTTTAAATCGGTGCTTACAGCATAGTTACAACTCGCACCAATTTGATTATTATGGAAAAACATAATATAACTACCGTTTGCCAGTTTTTTTATCCTTGGATAATTTGGATTTGTAACTCCAAGTGAGCTCTGCCCCAAAGAAACAAAACTTCGGAAATTCATTTTCAGAGACGACCTTGAGGTGACATCAGCATGGGAATTGATTGCTTCCGTAACCTGATTAAGATTCTCTATTGGAGTAAACTGAATATTTTTTTGTTGTGGAGGATTTGGGATTTCGGGTTTAACACCTTCTCCATCATTTCCTTTTTTACAGGCTGAAAATGAACAACAAACTGTGACTAGCAAAACAAGTGCTTTTATTATAATCTTTTTCATTTTCATCCTATGATTTCCCGACTGCTTGTCTTTAAAATTTAAAAACCTAGTAGCTCTTCTCTTTCTTAAACTGTTACATAAGCATTTCCAAATGTTTTAACCTGCTTAGTTTTCCACTTGAGATAACCGCCCAATATTTTTTTTATATTTAATTGTTTAAAAACAAGCTATTAGTAAGCTGTTTATAAACAGCTTACTAATAATTATTGCTAATAACCTGGATTTTGTATTAAAACAGCAGTATTATTTTGTTCAATTTCGCTAAATGGGATAGGCCATAAATTGTAGGTTTTAAGCATTTCTCCTGCGTAATATGGATTGCATTTTTCAACTCTATCATAGATTAATCCTAAACGCATCAATGTTAATCTTCGCTTTTCCTCAATACCTAACTCACGCATACGCTCGTCTAATATATAATCTATGTTTACGTTAGCCGCTAATACATCAGATGCGTTAGATCTTCTTCTTATCGCATTTAAATCGTCTGCTGCTTTGTCTTTAAAGTTTAATCCCAAATAAGCTTCTGCCCTAATTAAATACGTTTCTGCTAATCTAAACATGTATTGATCCAAGTAAGTTGCCCCACCAGAAGATTTCATTAAACCTGTAGAAGGGTCTTGGATTAGTGCTGCAGGATGCCCGCCCGGAGTTGTACATTTTGCTTGGTAAGCGTAAAATGCTCTGGAAGGAACAGTAATCCCTGAAGGTGGATTTTCAGTAGAGATTGTAGTATTATACAATGGTGAAGATTTATTTGTAGAAGTAAAATTTCTAACGAAATTGATATTAGCATTTCTAATATCATTGTTGAAATCGCTTTGCCAAATGGTATTGCTAAAATATTTGGTACTTATTCCCCATCCAATTCCTCTTCCGCCTGTTAAATCATCAACCGGCCAAAGAAAAGGGTTTGGCGTTTTAGTAATAGAACTTAAAAATGGCGCACATATTCTTTCTAACATGTAACCTCCGTCTCTAGTTGCTCCAACATTTCCACCACCAACTACATCAGTTTCAAACTGAACAACCCATAGTCCTTCTTTATTACCAGAGGATCTATTTTGGTTACGAGGTTGAAATAAATCCCAATAAACATTCCCTGTAGCAACATTAGCTTTAGATCCAAACCGGGTCTTCATCAATCCAACCTTTGGATTACTGATTACCACTGTAGCAGCGTCAACGGAATTTTGGAACTGGCCTGCAGCCAAATAAACTTCTGCCAATAAATGCCCTGCGGCTAAATTATTTACTTCGCCGTCCTGCACTGCATCTATTGCTGGTAAATTAGCTACCGCATATTTCAAATCTTCTATACATTGCGCATATACTTCTTCTTTAGTTGCCCTTACAAAATCAGTTTTGGCAGTAGTTACTTCGCCTATTACAAGCGGAACGCCACCATACATATACGCTAATGCCCTGTAGCTAAAAGCTCTAAAAAACTTAGCTCTTGCTACTACAAGAGTTTGCTGCGCAACTGTCATCTGAGATCTAGGTGCTCTATCAATCACCGTATTTGCTTCTGAAATTATTTTATAAAATGCAGACCAATGAGTTAATGGAATTGAGCCTTCTGGCCTATACGCAGTAGACATACCTGTATGCCTATCAGCAGAAGGTTGTCCATCAAAAAGTAAATCTGTACCAAATAAGTAATCAAATGGTTTTGTTTCACTACGGTTATAAAACTCAAGTCTAACCACACGATACATGTCATTTGTAGCCGTATTAAAGTCATTGTAGCTTACATACGAATTTGGCGAACTGGCGAAATCCAGAGGATTTTCGTTCAGAAAACTTTTGTTACAGGAAAATAGCAATCCTGAAATCAATACTATTGAGGTTATTTTAAATACTTTTTTCATGATTCTATTGTTAAAATGTGATGTTTAAGCCTAAAGAATAACCTTTCAGAAGTGGTCTTCCGTTTACTGTTAATCCACCATTGCTTAATTCTGGATCCCAGCCTTTCCACTTGGTTAAAGTGTAAAGGTTTTTACCACTAGCAAAAACACTTAAATTGCTTACTCCCCATTTTTTAGTTAGCTCATTATCAATTTTATAAGACAGCGATACATCTTGTAAACGAATAAAACTTCTGTCCCTATTAACCGCAGGAACCACTTCAGATGTTTTTAGATATGATGGATATTCCCCTGTTGGATTAGATGGGGACCAGTAGTTGATGGTGCTAAAATAATTGAAACGAACAGCATTATCATCTAAAATCAAAGTTCTGCTATTATCGCCTAAGTAGCTATTTTTACCTCCCTGTATGGAGTTAATAAATACAGTTAAGGTTATTTTTTTGTAATTAAAAGTATTTAACAAACTTACTCGGTAAGCAGGATCTGTTGTTCCTAAAATTGAACGATCAGCAGGTGTAATTGTTCCGTCACCAGTTTGGTCAACTACTCTATAAGACCCTGTATAATATCCAGGAGGCGTTACTTCGCCTATTTGATAAATGCCGTTAGTTTTATACCCGTAAACTGCACCTAAAGATTGTCCAATAAACAAGTTACTTGATATTAAATCACCTGTTCCTAACAACTCAACCACTTTATTTTTATTCCTAGAATAATTAAGGGTAGAACTCCATTTAAAGTTTTCACCATCAATATTTTTTGACGTTAAGGACAATTCAATACCATTATTATCAATCTCTCCAACGTTAGTATTAAAATTACTATATCCTGTTAAGGTTGGAATATTTACATTAAACAGCAAATCATTTGTTTTGCGTCTGTAGTAATCAACGCTACCTGTTAAACGGTTTTTCAATATGCTAAAGTCTAAACCCGTATTCAATTCCGTAGTTTTTTCCCATCTTAGGTTCGGGCTTTCTAAGGAACTAATGTATTGTCCATTAACAGTTGTACCCCCGTCTCCAAAAACATAAGCAGGTTGTGAGCTTACTTTATCTAAGGAATTATATCTAGCTGTTTGGTTTCCGCTTGTTCCGTAACCAAGTCTAACTTTGGCATAATTTAACCATTCTTGACTTTTCATAAAATTCTCGTCTGACAGTATCCAACCGGCAGAAACAGACGGAAAAATAGCCGTTTTTTCATTTCTGGCAAAACCAGAGAAACCGTCTCTTCTTACTGTTGCAGTAAGTAAATACTTATTGTCAAAAGCATAGTTTAACCTAGCCATCTGATAATCCAAAGCTTCTGATCCAGCGTCCGACGTAGTAAACTGATTTAAACCAAGGTCTAATCTGTTATAACCAAATCTTAAATCTGTAAATCCTTGTGCTTTTGAATAGGTGTTATTATACTTACGGGAACTTGAACCGTATAATAATGTTGCTGTTAAACTTTGCTTTCCAAATTTCTTATCATAAGTTAAGATATTGTCGAGCGTATAATCATAGTATTGCCCATCGTTTTTATAGGCTAAACCATTCAAACTATTTGCATATTTACTCGCATAATAGTGTTTGCTAAAGTTAGTATTATTACCAAAATTAATTTTATAACTTAAGCCCTTTAAAAATGGAAAATCTATCTTAGAGTATAAGTTTGCTAACAAGAAATTGCTTCTATCATAATCAGCAACCTCTGAGCTTAAAAATGGATTATATCCAGTTACGCCAAAAGTAGATGACGCCAATGAACCATCAGCATTGTATGGTGTGGCTAAAGGTGCGGCCAATAATAAATCAGAAAGTGAAGGTTGTGCCCCATCATTATTATTGAACGAGCCAGAAGCCTGCAAACCAATAGTTAACCACTTTTTAGGATTAGTTTCTACGTTTGCTCTCAAGCTTTTGCGTTTGAACAAATCATTTCTAATATAGCCTTCCTGGTTGGTAAGTGATCCAGAAATTAAATAAGTAATATTTTCGCCTCCCCCTCTTACATTCAATTGGTTGGTATTTACATGCCCGGTTTGTGTACCCGCTTTGTACCAGTCAAAATCAGTATCAACTACTCCTCCTTTACCGTCGCGTTGTGAAATATCCACATAGTCTCCTAATTTGAAGGTTGGATCGGGAGTGGTATAATCAGGTGCTAAAAATGCTTTTGTGTAATATAATTCTTTAACGTGATTTAAATATTCATCTCTATTCATTGGACGGAGATTTCCGCTTGGCGTCTGGGTAGCATAATCAGTAGAGAATGCAATCTTCGGTGCTGCATTTTTTTGACCTTTTTTTGTAGTGATCAATAGCACTCCGTTCGCAGCCTGTGCGCCATAAACTGCGGTAGAACTTGCATCTTTCAAAATGTCAATTGTTGCAATGTCATCGGGGTTGATGGAGGAAAGTGAATTTCGATACTGGATACCATCTACAACAATAAGTACGCTCCCGTTCCCACTTATAGTGTTTCTTCCACGTATACTGATATTAGGCGTATCGCCAGCGCCCGAAACAGCACCAACGTTTAAACCGGGTGTAGTTCCTTGCAATAGTTGCCCTATATTTACATTTGGAGAGTTTCTAAAATCTTCTAGGTTTGCGGTTGCAATAGATCCCGTTACGTTTGCTCTTTTTTGCGTTCCGTAACCTACTACCACCACTTCGTTAAGTTTGTTTTGAGAAAACACCATGGAAACATTAATAGTAGTATTAGTGCCTACGTTTCGTTCAATGGTTTCGTAACCGACGGAAGAAAAAACAAGTACATCAGCGGGTTGTAAATCTTTTAATGCGTACATTCCGTTGATGTCGGTAGCAGTAGCCACTGCCCTTCCTTTTACCGTAACCGAAACGCCTGGGATTGTTTCTCCTGTTTTATCGTCAATAACTTTCCCGCTAACGTCTGTAACAACCATTTCTAGCGCAGCCGAGCTAATAGTTTCCTTACGGTTAAATGTGTTGAAATTTGCTGCATCCGCTGCGGACGCATTTAGGCCAACGCCCAAAATTGCGATAACAACTGTTGCTTTTGGCAACAGCTTAAGCGCAAAGTCTTTTGATTTTTTTTTGTTCATTTTGTTGAATTAGTTGGTTTAGTGTTTTTAAATAGGCTTTGATATTGGAGTATCATCATCATTCATGGTTGCGTTACTTATTGTTTTTGAAGCGGTGTATCCGTAAATTGCTCCATCTGTACCGCTGTGCTGGAAATCCGAAATATTAGAATTTAAGTTAGTTACATAAACTTGCATTTTCTATTTCCACAATTCCTCCACTCCCTTCTCCAACTGTTGCTTTTATCTCATTATCAGATTCGATAGAGAAACTTGCTGCTTCGACTCCGCCAAATCTAATAGAAGTTACCCCTGTAAAATGACTTCCACTAAAAGTGATAACATTGTCGGCAATTACGCCAACTTTATCATAACTTGTAATTACAGGCACCTGTGCAAACGCAGTTTGCAAACCAAAAATGAGTAATCCGGTAGTTAGTAAATGTTTAATTTTCATAGTTTTAATTTTTAGTTTTTTAATCGGGTTAACTAGTTGATTACTAAAAGGTAAGCGCAACCTCTATTTGGTCGGCTTACCGTAGTTTAGTTTTTTACTTTAACAGGATGTGGTCCTAAGAAAGACTTTTTCATCCCACCAAAATCCATCACTACTTTTTGTACCACCACGCCGGGGCTGTTTGCATAAATCTGTAAAGTATGCTTACCTGGTTTATCTATATATAAAGAGGTTTTGCAAACAGAAAAATTTCGTAAAACATTGTCTCTCCATAGCTGAGTATATTCTGTAGTGCCAGCAACAGCATCTGCGGTAACGCCTTTATCTAATCCAATTCCGTAAAGCGTATCATGCTTTCTGTCTAAAGCAAAGGTTGGCAATGCGTAAGTGTAAACATCTACTCTACCAGTAGAGAAAGCGTAAAAATCATAATCTGCATGTGGACTATTTACGTTCCAGCGATCTTGTTGTGGATCTAAGAGACTTCCTAATTTTACAGCATCATACTCAATACCCAAACCTTCAACCTTGGTTATTTTAATGTCTTTGTCTTCTACTTTTCTATTAAAATCTCCGGCATTAAAAGCTATTACGCCATTGTTTTCAATAAATTGGCTGTTTAATAAACCGTCTTTATAAGCTTTAGGATTAAACCCACTTACAAATGCTTTTTCAGTTTCGCTATCAGATTTAATGGTTACCGCTCCTTCAAAATATTCTTTTGATGGTGTTTTGTTCCAGTTAATGCTAACCGCAATTTTGTTTACAAACTTGGTTTCTCCTTTTGATTGTGATAGCTGAATCCAAGACTCACTAGTTGTAGCAGTCCATTTACCAGCTTCATCTCCTTTATTATAGATATTGATATACTGCTTTTGAACGCTTAAATCGTAAGCGTTAATAGTAGGCAATTGGTGATTGCTAGTTTTAGAGTCGTTTAAATCTTCGCCAGCAACTGTAACCTTTAATAAACTACCATTAACAGCTTTAACTGCGTCTAAAACAGGCAAATTGTAAAATCTTGCAGTATAGCCCCCTTTTATAGACATCATGTAATTCCATTTACCGTCAAGCATTGTGTTATAATCATGAGTTAAATCGGCTAAATTTTTCTGCATCCTTATTACACTATCTTTCAATGCGTTGGCATTTGAAAAACCAGCCAAAGCTTGCGCCCTATTCATTTGTGCCCAAAGCATTTTCTTATTCATCATTTCAGAACCCTTGACTGGATAATATAAAAGCTGAAAAAATGACGGTTGATAATTTCTAGGCAAGTTTTGATAAATTACCTCGGTGCGCTTGCTTAAATCTGTATAAGCGTCCAAACGAGCTTGGACCTCATTATAATTATATAGAGAAAACTCTGTATCGGCTAATTTTTCATCTTTATTTTGACCGTTAATCCATTCAACTCCGCCACCCATATACTCGGGTTTATGTGGAAAAGCCAGTTGATAGAAATCTTTGGTGATACCTGCAAATGCAGACTGATATTGCTTACCGTAAATATCGCTTAACCAATTAACCTCGTGTTGATTTATATTATCAAAAGAGAACTTGGAAATGTCCCAAGCCATATCCATAAATAAATTCACAGAATATTCAGATCCTTTTAAATCGCCAACGTTCAACATCCAAAACTGGTTTGCGCCAGTGCTGTACGCTTTACTTAATTCTTCATACATTAAGGCAGGTGGCGTTGTACTAAACCAAAGGTTATCATGTGGTTCGCCTAAATAAGAAACATGGTAATAAACACCAGATCCGCCTTTTCTTTTTCTTTCTTCGGCATTGCTTAACCTTTTGATATATCCAAAATTATCATCTGGCCAAACCAAAGTAACATCTTCAGGAACTTTTAAGCCTTTTTCATATATCTCAAGCACCTCCTTATAAGGAATAAATATTTGAGGAATATCTTGGATAGATTTATTGATATTTTTGGTTAACAGGTCACGTTCGTCATTTATGGCACTTCCTAGAAGCTTAACCTTCCCTTCGTCCGAAAGGTTATTTATCATTCCAGCATCATGGATACCTCTTAAAGCAATGGTATAAACCGTTTCTTCGTCTGCGTTTTCTTTAACTCTATTGTTCAATACTTTTAATATTTCTTTTTTATTGGTTACATAATTCCAATCGCCCATGGTTTTATGATCCCATTCGCTGGCATTGTTAAACATTAAAGGTTCTGGATGTGATGAACTGGTAACTATAGCAAAACTATCTGCCACGATTTTATTTTCGGGATGTTTAAAGAAAGAGTCGCTTATAGGGTGCATGGCAGGCCAAATGGTATTTGCTTTTAAGCGCAAAAGCAACTCGAAAATTTTTCCATAAGTCTTTGGACCGATGTCTCCTATGTTTTTTTCGAAAGTGTTTTTTGCCCATTGGTTCATCCCCCAATCTTCATCATTGATAAAAATACCACGGTATTTAACTGAAGGAGAACCCATTATTGCTTCGCCCTGCGTAACATATAACTCGCTGTGCTTTTTAGCAGGCACATCTGCCCAAAAACCAAACGGCGAAACTCCAATTTTTTTAGAAAGTTCTAATACTCCAAAAGCTGTTCCTCTTCTGTCTGCACCATAAATTACCAATGCCTTTTTAACACCGAGCATTGGATGATTTAAAACTGCCCAACCAAAACTTTCCCAGTTTCCCTTAACCTTTGAAACATCTAGCTTCCTTTTAGCAATAAGCTGATCTACTAATTTGGACTGGCCAATTGTACCAATAATTACCGGATAGGAGGTAAGTTTTTTACTTGTTGTTTTTAAAAGTGGTGATATAGAAGTCACCTCTGTTATATCATGTTTTAAAAAGTTTGCAACTTTTGCTACTACCAAAGCATCATTAGTATCGTAAAATATAGTTCCGGCTTTTTGGTTGCTTACCAAAGGAAAGCTTGTTGAAGAATTTTTAGAAGTCATTTGTGCAAGATTGGTTTGCCCATAAGCGGTTCCAGCTGCAAGTAGTATAATTGAACAGAAGTATCGTAAATAGTTTACACGCATAAATTTAAGATTAAAAAGGTGTTGATAGTTGTTTTTTGGTTACTAAAACATTTGTATTAGTACTGTAGTAAAAGAGCTATCTATTTATAATTGCAGTACAAAGCAAGGTTAAATGCTTTTGGAAGGCTGTAACTAATGTGTTTTATGTTGTAATATTTGGTTTTTTGTGGGAATAGAGTGAGATTGAATATAAAAAGAGGTTTTAAACGACACTGTTGTTTCAAGGTTGAACAGTGTATATGATACATCGTATACACTACAAGTGACTGAAAGTAAGGGAAGAATTAATAAGAGACGAAGAAGCAAATGTTTAGCGTAAAGGCTGTAAATCAAAATACGCCACATCAGGAATTACAAAAATTAAGCTGGTAAGCAACTCGAGGAAATGCGTTTATTTACAAGCTAATTCGCTAACCTATGATCTTCGATAAATTGAATCAATTGATTTGCCATTTCTTGCTGTTCTTTAATTCTGGGGTGGCCTGCTGTGTTTTTGGGTTTAAAAATATCCACATAAATTTTGGCATCATTTAAGCTTTCTGCTGCAGACTTAATATATCCCGGCCATTTAGAACCTTTGTTTACCGCATCCATGTTTCCTAAGGCGCAAATGATATTGGCATTTGGATATACTTTTCTTAAAGAGGTAATAAAATCAGCGTAAGCTTTGATGATAAAATCTTCCGATGGTTTTGTAGTCCCAAATCTCCTTTTAAACTGTACATGATCGGGTTTCACCACTAAAGAATTGTCATTTTGAAAAAGATTTACCACCACGATATCTGGCTGATATTTTGAAAAATCCCACTTACTGGTAGAATTGTTAGGGTTTAATAAATCATAAATATCTGGCATAATAGCTGGATCCCAGCTAACGGTTATCCCAATTCCACTTTTTGAGGTATTGTGATATTGTGCGTTAAAGTGTCTTGCAGTAACTGCTGCATAAGTAAAATAATTATTAAAAAACTCAGGATACCATGAGTCTGGCTGGCCTTCTGGCACTTCTACCCCGTGACCAGCAGTAATGGAATCTCCAAAAAATTCCATCTTCAATTTCTTCTTATTTTTTTGCTCCAAAACTTGGGCATTTTCTTCTACTAAAAAACCGTAAAAACTGGTAACCCGTTCATCTGTATTTGTCGCCTTAAAAATTTGTATTACGTGGCTTTTATTATCTAAATTACTTACCACGGTATAAGTGTGCTTTCCTTTTAACACTTTAATTTTATCAGTATATTTTCCATCAATAACTACATCGTAATAGTTTAAATCAACGTTTTCTGCGATAACAACTTTCACAATGGGCGAATTCTTCACTTTTAGTTGCACACTTGAGCCACACCAATAAAAATTAGCGCAAGAATCAGTTTGAAGTATTCTACCCATATAGTTTAAACACTGGCTGCTGCTTTCTATTAACTTAAATTTTTGAGCAAAAGTTGTTGATCCAAAAAACAGCAGGAACGCTACAGCTATAAATCTGATTTTTAACATTTTATAGTTTATTTTGAATGGTAAAACAAAGTGGAAGCACCAACTAACGCAGCCTGCTCTCCTAAAGAAGAAATATAAATTGGGATTTCGTGACCTACCCCAGCGTAAACAGCGTCTTTAACATTATCCAGAAGAAATGCTTCTGCCTTTGCAATATTCCCTCCAACAACTATACATTCTGCCTTTTTTAGTTGGACAAAATATATCAGAAAATCTGCCAAGTGCTTGCTAAAATCAGCAAATAAACTTTCGGTTACCGCATCATCAGGGTATTCTTCCACCAGTTCTTTTACATCTTTAATTTCCTTTCCGGTCCTCAGTTTAAATTCCGAAACGAACCAGCGTGAAGAAATATAGTCTTCCATTATCCCGTTTTTAAATGGTGTGTTCCATAAATCGGCATCAAAGGATTTTCCGTCAACCATAAAAGCGCTTCCTAAGCCTGTGCCTAAAGTTACGCCTACACATCTGGACGAACTTTTTTCAACTTTGTAAACCTCCCCCTGCAAAAAACAGGCAGCATCGTTATTCAGCTTTATATTTTCGGTAGGGATTTGAAGATCTTCGGCTAATAAAGTTTTCACGTTAAGCTGATACAAAGCATCATACTTTCCCTGATTTTTCATCAAGCTAATTCCGTTTTCGTAATCGAACGGGCCAGGCATGGCAATGCCCACCGTTATGTCTTTATCGGAACCTGCGCACTTTTTTATGACCTTGCTCCATTCTTTAATAATTGCACCTGCTTCTCCGAACGAATCCACTCGCTCTCTTTGGAAACTCTCTGCAAGCAGTTCTAAATTATCTTTATTTATTGCCGCTGCCGTGATGTGCGAGCCACCAATATCTACTCCTATCAACTTCATGCTTCTGAGCTAAATCTTAATTTTTTTATTTTTTGCCAGTTAGAGATTTAATTAAATCTACTTCTGCTGGATGTAGGGAGTTCCGTCCTTTCTAAAAATATCGTGAAACCAAACTTTAGGCTCTTCGCCCGATGGCATTGGCGTATCCCATTTGTAAATGGTATTGGTTTTCCCAGCTACTAAACCCCAGTTAAAAGCTCCAATATTTTGTTTTTTAAGATGGGCATAATGTTAGCAAACTTGCTTCCGTTGTTTCTTGCCATATATTCGGTACAAATTAAAGGTCCTTTATATCTATCCCTAAAACTATTGATGGTTTTTTGATGATCTATTTCATTTCCATAGTTATGATAAGTTATCACATCTGAATTTGCAATTTGCCACTCGGATAATTCTTTTAAATCCCAATTCCAAACGCCAGCAGTAAGCGGTTGCAATAGATTAATTTGCCTCGCCCATTCAAAAACTTTCTTTAACAAAGGAAAACTTTTATTACCGATTCCTTGTCCGCCTGGTTCGTTGTATAAATCCCACATGCGTTTATCATTTTTAAATGATGTTAAAATATCTTTTAAATAGGTTTCCAAAGTATCTGTCAGCTTGCTCGTTGTAAATTCTATTCCCAGGATCTTTTACCCAACCCGAATTATGGATTCCCGGCTTTGGTGCAGGTTGTTTGCCAGCATGGTAATCCGCATTCCAACAATCATCAAAAAAACACCAGAATGGTAGAAATCCCGTGTTTGGGCAATATTTAGTTACTGGTTAACTCTCTTTTTAAACCCTTTTGGGTCTTGTTGCCAAGCAATATGGTATAAGTAAACCCGCATAGAATCCATGCCGATGCCTTCCGTATAGCCTAATTCTCTATCGATAGTGGTGGGATCGAAAGTATCAGCTTGCCACATTTCTAATTGGTTAATAGCCGTACTCGGGATAAAGTTTGCACCACGTAACCAACCCCATTGTTTGTACCAATTGTCGGCTTGTGCTATCGTCCATTTTGCTCTTGGTGTTTGGTTTTTTGTAATTTTAGGACTGCAAGCCATTATTACTAAAGTGGCTATTAATGCCAAGGATAACATCCCCCACGTTTTCTTCTTCATGTTTCTTTGTTAAGTATCAATATAATTCTATCTCGGATACAGCGGTTGCTTCTTGCCCGGCAGTGTTGGCTACGCTAAATCTGATTTTGTCCGTAGTTAATTTATGGAAGAAATATAGGTCTTCCAATAAGCTTTCGCTTTTGTTTTTTCCAGCTTCCAGTTTTTTCCAGGTGCCATCATTCCAATAGGATAACTGGTAATTTGTTGGCTTTTTAAAACTTCCTTTTTGTTGCTGAAAATAAATTTTTAGCCCCATTAAAGTTTGTGCTCTTTCAAAATCAATCTCCAACCAATCTTTTTTATTGGGAGAACCTAAGTTGGTCCAACTGTTTCTTACATTTTCAAAATCCCAAACCCTGCCATCAATAGCCATATAAGGGTTGTATAAATTGTTGGTAAAAGAAGCAGTAGCTTTAGGGAAATCTTTCCCAGTTAAATTTACTGCCAGATTGATGGGTATTTTAATATTAGGTATAAGTATAGCCGAAGGAACCATGTAGGTATCTTTAGCTGTTTCTTTCACCAATTTCCCATCAATAAATACTGAAATTCCTTTATCTGAGTGATATTTTTTCCCGTCCTTATCGTAAACTAAAGTAATTTGGTGACCGTGATAATGTAAATTTTGCAGACTAAAATAAGTAATCTCATCACTCACAATAGGCTGAATTTTTAGCTGGTTGTTGGTCTGTGGCGTAACTCCGCATAAGCCGGAAATGATGAGATTGTTAAAACCCGAATGGTTATAATGCTCACTCCTTTCATCTATATAAACTATAGGTTCGTCTTTATCAGGATTGTAATCCTCCAATACATTTAGCGAATCTTTATAAAAATGTTGATGTGCATATTTTTGTAATTGATTGATGTAATTTTTGGGTGTAATGATCTCCTGATGGTAATTATGGATGAGGTTGGCCATTCCCATTAAAACCTGGGTAGTTTGATAAGGCCAGCTTGGACCGTTCCATTGGCATTCTTTTAAATCTGTAGCCTTATCATAACGGTATTGCTTCATATAATATTTGTAAGACGGCTCTAAAGTTCTCAGTCCGTATTTTCCGTTAAACTCTGTGGTATCAATGGCGTGTTTCCATGCCTGGTTGTATTGCGCTTTATCATCTGGCATGTTAAATACCCAAGGCACAAAACCTACCAATTCCCTTCCGGGGATAAAATCCCAGTATTTTACAAACTCATTTGTTTTTTCGTAACGATCGGTAAAGTGCTCCAACTTTTCATTCCACATGCTATCCTGAAAAACTTTCTTAATAACCGATGCCTTTTGTTGATAATTTTTAGCTACTTCTGGCTGGTGCGCCAACAAAGCAATGTTTTTGATAGCCAAAGCATTGGCATACATGTATGCATTTATTGACGGACGGAAAGCATCGCCACCTCTAAAGCCATCCTTACCGCCGCTCGCTTCAATAGAGGAAATGGTATATTCGGTAGCATCGCTAATTGGTTCTGTGTAGTATAGATGTTTACTTACATCATATTTATCGTCCCAGGCATTGTAAAGCCTCAACATATCTTTCAACTGCGAGGTGATAAAGTTAGTGTCCGAATTTACTTTGTAATAAGCATAGCTGGCATCAGCAATAGACTCGGTAAAGTGCCTGTCATTACCGCCGCTTTTATACATGTAGTTGATGTAATCTTCTACATAGTTGTGGTTTTTAAGCCAGCGAGCCTCGTAAATATGAAAAGGGGTAGCACAATTAATAGTGTTGTAAGGCTTTAAATCCCAGTTCATGGCATTTAAAAACTCGGTAAAAACATACCCTTTTTCGCCAATATTTCTCAGGTGCGCCTTCAACAATCGCCAGCGGTAATAATATACTTGTTCTAACTTTTGATCAGAACATTCGAAAAATGGAATATTTTGTTGATACCAATTAGCCTGAACGCCGTAATACTTATTTGCCAACTGGTTAACAGCTGGCAAACTTGCCGGTAGCTGTTGGGCATTCATTTGATGGCTGACTGCAAAAAGAATAATAATGGCAATAACGTTTTTCATAAAAAAGGATATTAATAAACTTTAACTTCCCAAATTCCGGGGCGTGAGTTTTGTTTTTCGTTTTTTAAAATGATGCGGATATACCTCGCTTTAAATTTGGCATTGCTCACCATGGGCGAACCTATTTTGGTGTTTTCCCATTGGTCATCTGCTAGTTTCCAATCTTTGTTATCTTCAGAAATTTCAATTTTATATTGATAAGCTTTAATTGGAAACTCTGTAAAAATCTGAATTTCGTTGAATGATTTTACCGCACCCAAATCTAACTGAATCCATTCCTGGGCATATTTTCCGCCAATCCATAGGGTTCCGTTATTTTCATCTACCGCAAATCTGCTCGGTGTTACTACTGAATCCAAATCGCTTGAACTACTGGTTTTTGCTCCAAAGGCCAAGTTGGGTTTCATTTTAACTGGCTGTAATGCGCCAACACCGCGATGTGTAGTTACTACTCTTTGTATGGGACCATCCGGATTAAAGTTCAAATCGTCTACGGCTACTTGTCGTAATTTTTGAGAAATCTCGTATTTGTCCAGGGTATTAAAACGGTGGTAAACGATGTAATATGTCCCATTGAATTGCAAAATGGTGTGGTGACCGGTAGATTTTATTTTATTATCGCCATCGTCTGTACTTAAAATTGGGCGTATCATTCCTTCTTTCCACGGGCCGTAAGGTGTTGGACTCGTAGCATAACGAATCTGATAGGTTTCGTCCCAGGTTTTTCCCCAGGAGTAAGAGAAATAATATTCGCCATTCTTTTTAAACATATAAGGCGCTTCAAAATAATGCGGAGGCGTTACATCTTTTGGCATTTCTGCAAAAGAAATCATATCTGGGTTTAACTTTACACCCAAGCATCTTCCTTCAATATCACGCCCACTGTCTGATGAACCCCAATATAAATATGCTTGTCCGTCATCATCTACAAAGCACTCTGCATCAATGGTTTCTACATAGTAATATTCTTTGTGTCTTACTAAAGGGGTGTTGTCTGCTTTAGCATTTTTCCAAGGACCTGTGGGGCTATCGGCAACACCCACCCAAATCTCCTGACCAACGGTTACGTACATGTAAAACTTGCCATTTGGTGCTTTTATCACGCTCGGCGCCCAAACACCAGAAGCAGTACCGGTATTGCTTACACATAATTCTTTTTTAGGCCAGTTGAGGTAGTCGCATTTCCAATTTACAAAATCTTTGGATGACCATACCGCCATTTTTGTAATGTCGTTCCAGCTTGGCATATCGCTAGTAGCGTAAATGTAGAATGTTCCGTTATCCTGCAAAATAGCAGGATCTGCAAAGTAGCCGGGCAATAATGGATTTCCCGTTTTTGGACTGTCGAATTTTAAATCCTTTTTGGTCCATAAATTAATTACAGATTGATCAGGATTTTGTGCAAAACTATTAAATCCGACTACGGAAATAAGTGCTGTTAAAAGGTAGTTTTTTGTTCGTTTTAAGTTCATCGTATTCGTTTATTTAGGCCAAGTCCAATTCATTAAATCATTGCTCCATGCTATACCGATGGAAGCATTTTTATCAAAATCACCTTCCTCTTCTGTTTTTGGACCAGAGGCGTGAAAAAACATCACATATTTACCAAAGTGTTTATTGTTTTTTAAATTGATGACGGTACCAGCAGTAATCCTTCCTTTTGCCCAATCCCAATCTTTTTGTCCTAGGGTAATTAAACTGCCCCAGTCTTCCCAGGTTTTTAAGTCTTTTGATTTTTTAATGGCGATGCCATTTTTAGGAGAATGAATTAAGATGTATTCTTTATTCTCAAAAAGTACGGAAGCATTTTCTCCGGATTCGGTATGGCCGAAGAACTTCCAATGATGCAAATCATAGCTATAAGACATGCTTACGCCATTCTGCTTGTAAAAACACCACCATTTACCTGGCTCGTTTTCATCTTCGAGTAAATAAGGATCTATCATCCTCCCCATATCTTTGAAAGAAACATCCGGACCTTTAACTTTCATTAATTCCGGGGTGCTCCAATTTTCTAAATCTTTACTCCGCATCACGTATAAACGGGCATCACCAGTTCCAAAGCGGGGCATTTCACTTACTTTATAATTTGGGCGGGGGTAGGTTTGTAAGCATAAAATCCACTCATCCTTAAATTTAACTACATTCCCCGGACTACAGAAATCAAGAGACATATCGCGAGGTGTAATAATTTTTATAGGCGACCAGTTTTTTAAATCTTTCGACTGGCTCATGGCGGTGTATGAGTACACAAAACCATCTTCTGTACTTACCAATGTGAAAAAAAGGTACATAGTTTTATTGTGAAACAAAATCGCAGGATCGCGATAAGCAGTGGAGTCATTTCCTTTAAATATGATGGGCGATTTAAGATTTTTCAAAAAGTTTTTTTGAGCGAAAACAGTGGCAGAGCCCAGTAAAAGGAAAGTAAAGCAAACCGTTTTTATAAATTTATTCATACCCATACTTATTTATGTTTTCTGATTTTTCTCGGAATTTCTTTAAGCATTAACACCTGCTTTGAATTTAAAGATTCTTTGATTTCTTTTTGGGTATTATTGGTAAATACCATTTGTCCCCAACTCATCATCCAAACCCAGGGTTGGTTTTTTAGGGTTTCTCTGTCTGGTAAAATACTGTTTTCTGTTAAGGCTAAAGGTTTTCCGTTTGCCAGTTTTAACATCCTATTATAAAATTCTTGCGGGTAAACTGTTGTAGAATCTTTCATTGGATAAATATCGCATCCTAAAATATCCACGGTATGGTTGTTGGGATAATAATCGGCAATATCGGCCCAAGGTTTATCGGGTGTCCAGGCCCAAAGAATATTATTTAAATGATGATGATTTGTATAATAATCATATAGCTGATGCCATAAGGCTTTGAAACCGTCGTCGCCTTTTCGGTGTCCCCACCAAAACCAGTTGCCATTCATTTCGTGATAAGGTCTAAAAATTACCGGAATGTGAGCATCTTGTAATTCCTTAAAATAAACAGCTATTAAATCCATTTGTGCACACCATTTTTTATAGAGTGCTGTGCCGGGCGTTATTAATTCTTTCCATTGCTCATCCGTTAAATGACTAATAATTCCACCTTTAAAAGGAGTAGGCTCGCCCAAAGCAGGATTTGCCTGATGATAAGTCATCACAATGATAGCACCCCGGGCATATTGCTTTTTAATTTCGGAAACCAACAAAGGACGATATTTAATGTTATCGATATCATGAGTGGAATCTGCAAAGCCAAAATCGCCAGCCCAAATTGCTGGATATTGTCCGGTTACTGCATGAATACTGTCCGTCATTTTCGACATGCCACCTAGGATGTTGTGCATGGCATAAAGCGTTTTTTTGCCATTTATTTTGTACAAATATTTTAATAAGTTTTGGGCTTCTTTACTGGCATTTTTATTTACTGGTAAAACCTGTTGTGCTTCAACATTACCGATGAATAAGATAGTGATGAGTAAACAAAATATTTTTCTATGGATGGCCATCTTCCTTACTTTACATTTTGCAGTTGCACAGCAGACTTATCCATATCTGATTTAAAACCCAATCCGTTTTTTAAGGCTACTGGTTTAAGTTTAGTATTGGATGGAGAAGCTGTTCCCTGAAAGTTTTTAATATCTAAATTTTTGAAGTTTTCTATTAGAATTCCGTTCGTAAAAAAAGAGGGAAGGCTGGTAGCCCATTGTAATTTGAAATCCTCCATAGTTAAATTGTTAACGTAGCGGGCATAAAAAGCAGGGATATCATGGCTGAAAATCTGTTTTTCTGGATTTAGCTGTGCTCTTAAATCTATATTTCCCCCAGCCACATCGTTTAACTTACTGTTGGTAATTTTGAAAGTTACATCCTTAAAAGAAAGGTTTTCTATGTTACTTTCTTCGCTTCCGTAAACTAAAATTCCATTTTCGCCTTCGCAAATGATGTTACTAAAATTGACGTTTTTAATTTGCCCCAACTTTTTATCAGGATTGCCTCTTACCGCAGAAATATGAATAGGTTCGCCGTTTCCCCACCAATCGCCAGTGGTAAGCTTAGTTTGGATGTAAACGTTAGAAATATTGATGTTTTCTATAGAACCTTCATCTCTTAAAAATATGCCAATGCCTCTGTTAGAATTGATAATGTTCACGTTATTAATCTGCACATTTTTAACATTATTTTGATCTAAAAAACCTATTCTGATAGCGCTAGAACTCGACTGTAAATTGCAATTACTAATCACGATGTTTTCGCACTCTTTTTTGATGTCCTTATATCCTGGAATTTCAAAATGGTGCGCATAACCTACCACAACAATGGCATCATCACCAGATCTGATGTCTGAATTAGCAATTACCACATTGGAGCTACTGGTGATATCAATGCCGTCTGCATTTGGAACCATTAAATTGCTCCACAATCTAATCCCATCTATTTTAACTGCATCACAATCTGCGATATGAAGCGTCCAGAAAGTAGCATTGGCAAGCATTACATCTTTTACAGTTACCTTTTTACACTGTGCAAAAATCACCATTTGGCGTGGTCTTGGATCCATAGGTACTACCGGGCCATCTCCCAAACCTTTGGCTACATTTCTGTATTTCTGCTGTTGGCGTGTATAGCTGTTGGTTACCGAATCTATTTTTTTAGCGTGTTCCCAATCAAAGAAGGCTTTATCATTCCCATCAATAGTACCATTACCACTTATGGAAACATTTTCAGCATTTTCTGTATAAAGAATACCATAATAGTTAGTGCCGTAAGGCGCTTTTTCATAGCTTTTGTAGTCCTTGATATTTGCGCTTCCTTTTAATACTGCACCAATTTCCAAGTGAAAATCTACATTGCTTTTTAAACTAATTGTACCCGTTATAAATTCCCCGGAAGGGATGTAAACCACTCCGCCTCCCTTTTGAGTACAAGCATCGATGGCCTTTTGAATAGCTGCGGTATTAACCGTTTTTCCATTGGCAACAGCCCCATAATCTATAATATTGTAGTTTTGAGCAAAGCCGAGGGAAGATGCAAAAAGCGTTACTAAACAAATGGCAATCGTTTTCATATTTTTTTGGTGTTATTTATCATAAATAAAGATTTATAAATTTTAGCATTTGTGTTTTAATTGAACCTACCCTAGGTTACCGTCTTTAAAATATAAAATGAGTTTGCTACTTCTCGTTTTAATGTTTAAAACGATTGAGTTTCCGTCCTGCTCATAAATAATTCCTTGATTAAGTAATTCTGCTTACCACGCTATCTTTAAGTCGTTAGCTTGCAGATTTTAGTATTTAAGCTAAATTGATAGACAAATATTCTTTAAAAATGATCTTAGACTAAAACTTCACTTACTTTAAGGGAGAATTGCTTCTTACGATATTGATGGTTAGCGGCGTACTTGCTTGATTAATATCAAAGGAATTTGAATTTGTTTGAGGGCCGTAGTTCCAGAAACAAGCTCCTACAAGACCGTTAGTCTTTGTAAGGGTATATATCTCCTGAAAATATCTTGATATCTCGCTGTCAAGAGCTGTTTTTTCTTTTCCAAACTCTTCCAGAAATAGCAGTTTATTATTTCGTTTACACCAGGCACTTATGATAGGGACGGCTTGCTCCATATTGGCTCCATAAACGTGAACAGCTGGTAAAGAGATATTAGGCAAAGAAAAAATACTTTTCCAATCGATGCCGGAATCATAATCTAAAAAGATTAAACCTCCGGTTGAAATGAGTTGGTTTGGCGCTACTGCATGTAAAGCATTGCTAGCTTCTTTGTAAAAAGTAGTTAATTGTATAGTGGAGGGTCTTAAGGCAGTGTGTGCAGCGTCTCCGGCTCTTGGGCCTTCCGCTTCTCCCGCTAAGGAATATAGCCAAACTGTTGGATTGTCTTTATATCTTTTCCCTACAAAATCAATCATATCTTTCCAATCTGCATAGTTGTAAGGCATTATTTTTTTGTTTTGTAACAGAAAATTGCGAAAGATAGATAAATCAAGAATTACTTTAAGATTGTTGGCAGCAGCTTGAGAGATTAGGTAATCCACGTTTGCCCATACTGTGCTATCAAAAGGGTCGGTAGTGGCGCCGTCGATAAAATTGACAATTCGTACGGTAGTAAATTTATCACTTGCTGCTAGCGTAGTAATATTTTTCATGTAGTCTCTAAAGCCCGAATCTTTAAAGTTGGAACTTGGTCCGGTTGGATATAAGGATGCACCATGCGGAGTCCATTCTTTTCCGTTCAAATATAATTTTGTGGTTTGTGCGTATACAAAATCTTTTGGACCAACAGTACCAGTACCGCCGTTATCTCCAGGTTTGTCGCCGCTGCTGTTTTTCTTGCAAGACGTTATCATTGCAAATGTTAAAAGTGTAAAAATCCCAAGAAGGGTTTTACGGAATGTTAGAATTTTCATAATTGGTTTTTTATATAGTGAAAATAGGGTCTTTTAAAACGTAAAAATTATTGTTAACTAGTAAGATGGTGGCGCATCGGCTACTTTATTCCCCCAACTTTTATTGGGACGATCACCCATTTTAAAATCGATAGTCCCACCGTTCTGCATCTTATTCCAGTCTAACCAGAGGTTGCTCGATTTTTTTCCATTGACTTTCATGTTTTGGATGTAAGCGTTTGCTGCTTTCGCTTTTTTGCCATTCACCACTACTGTATTGCCATTAGCTAACCGGATGGTAACTTTCTTGAAAAGCGGTCCAGAAATCATAAACCCAGATTCGCCTGGCAAATACGGATATAACCCCATTGC
Organism: Pelobium sp.; assembly: GCA_965218985.1. Taxonomy (GTDB): domain Bacteria; phylum Bacteroidota; class Bacteroidia; order Sphingobacteriales; family Sphingobacteriaceae; genus Pseudopedobacter. The sequence goes on along the minus strand of CBDCMP010000007.1, from coordinate 1,298,203 downwards.
AGAGAAAACATACAAAGCCGACATCGCCCCGGAGTCATCATCACCAGCTAAACCATTTGGTGTATTATTGAAGTAATTGTTTACAATATCACGAGTGTGTTGTTGCGCTTTCCATGGGGTTTGTAAATAGTTGTAGACGTAAACTGCACCAAAACAGGGCTCGTTACCTAGCCAATAATGTGGTTTTTCTGGTGCCCAGCCGACTTCAATTTTATTCATGAAGCTGTCTAAACGGTTTTCAATAAATTGTTTTCCGCCAGCTATTTCCACTAGTTTTTTCATGCTTTGTGGGACGCTCCAAAAATACTGAATGGCGTTACCCTCATTAAATCCTTTCTCAGTAGTTTTATTATATGGGTTTACGAATTTTCCATCGAAATTCCTGGGACGGATGAGCCTGGTTTCTTTATCATAAAGATTAAAAATGTTTTGCGAGCGTTTGAAATAGTATGCAGCTGCTTCCTCATCGCTGGCGGCTTCGCAAATTTTAGCAATGGAATAATCCGCTATTCCATACTCCAAAGTCATAGACCCACCAAAGCCTTGCTTATCAGCAGGGACATAACCTAACTTTTTATAATCTTCTACGCCTAAAAAACCGTGTTGACCCTGATTTGGATGATAACTGATTGAGACTTTTTTCATCATGTCCTTCATCTTTTCCAAATCAAAATCTTTAGCGCCCATGGCATACATATTGGCCACAAAAGCAAAAGGGGAATAGCCGTTCATTACGCCATACTCTATATTATTCATGCCCCAGTTTGGCAAAGCACCGCCTTGTTGGGCATCTAGCAGTAAAGACTGAATCATATCCGAAGATTCTTTCGGTGCAATCAGCGCTTGTAAATAAGCAGTGGTGCGGTAAGTATCCCAAAGCGAAAAATTTACGTACTTATTTCTTCCCGCTTCCATTAAGTGCATTTTGTAATCGAAACCCATATATTCGTGGTTCACATCTTCAAATACATTTGCCTGTAATAAATTGTGGTAAATAGCGGTGTAGAAGGTAGATTTCTTATCATTTGTTCCACCATCAACGGTGATTTTATTTAAATATTTAGACCAATCTGCTTTTACTTTGCTTACTGTATTTTGTAAATCCCAGGTTGGGATTTCTGCGTTTAAATTCAACAGCGCATTTCTTTCGCTTACAAAAGAAAGTGCTGTCCGAAGTTTAACTTTTTTGGTGCCTTGTGCAAAACTGATATAACTTGCAAAATCGTTTCCGGATGCGGTATCTCTTTGTGCAAATTTTTGTTCGCCCTTCCAAACGCCATAATCGGCAATTGGGGTGTCAAATTGTATTACAAAATATATTTTGTAGGGAAAATGAGCAGGGTCTCTCCAGCAGAAGCCGCCTGTAGAAACCCAACCCGAAACCTGATTTTTAGCCTTGTCTATTTTTACTTCTCCATCTGCAATGCCGTTAGCGCTGTTGGTAGGAATGAAAATAATTTGAGCTTTTTTATCTCCGTTATAATCAATTTCGCCAATTCCTGCTCTTTGCGTAGCTGAAAAACGAGTTTCTATTTGATAGTCTTTTAGTTTTACCTGATAATAACCCGGACTGGCTTGTTCGTCATCGTGTGAAAATGAACTTTTATACGCATCGCGGTTTTTTGCTGGCGAAACATTTAATTCTCCTGCAACGGGAAAAAACATCAAATCCTGCATGGCGTGGCAACCCACACCACTAAAATGTGTGAGTCCAAAACCGCGGATTTCTGTTTGTACATATTTATAACCAGGTCTTGATTCTACCGCGTCATAATCTTTAAAAGTATTGGAAGGGCTAATAGAGATCATTCCGAAAGGAGCTTGAGCACCTGGATAAGTGTTGCCGTCTTGTCCAGTCCCTATAAATGCGTTTACGTAATCAATCGGCTTTTTTTGTGCCTGTACCTGAAGGGTGATGGCAGAAATTGCCGCAAATATGGCCCACTTTTTTATCATAATATTTCTTTGAATTAATTTCATATAACGTTTGAATTTTATCCTATAAAAAGTTTACTAGATTTATTCTCCATTTAGCATATCAGCCTTTAGCGTTGTGCTTTAAGCCTTATACTGTTAAGGTTCCCCCCAAACTTTCACTTCCCAAACAGACGCGCTGCGATCTTCGGAGTTAGTGATAGAGAGGTTAATAAATTTTGCTTTGATATCAACATCGGTAAACATGTTAGGATAAGCTTGTACGGCCTGCTGGGTATGATCAACAATAGTAGTCCAGTTTTGGTTATCGTTAGAATATTCTAATTTGAAAGTATGCCACTTATCAGGATACTCAAAATCTACCTCTATTTGTTTGATAGATTTTTCTTCGCCCAAATTGATGGAAAGCTCGCCGGATTGATTAACTTCTGTAGTCCAACGGGTATCATTTCTGCCATCAACAGCGTGTATAGCCCGATGTTTTAAACTTTCTGTGTTGGCAAAAGCTTCGGCATTTAATGCGTAATTAACCATTTTGGGTTTAATACCTAAGGTTTTTGGTAAATCATTGACTAAAGATTTAAAATGAATATCGCCACTTTTATCGAAGGTAATTTCGCTGGCACATGTAAATCGGTAAGAACATGGGTTGGGCGCATCAGGATCCTGGCGGTGATAAAAAGTAAACCACCTGCCATTTAGCTCGATGATGGAATTATGACCCGGACCTAAAACACTGTCTTTTTCACTGGTGGCTAAAACAATACCCTTGTCTATAGACTTGTAAGGTCCTTCGATATTTTTAGAAACCGCATATTTGATATTATAACTGCGTTGCCAGCATCGCCCGCCCGCCCACATGAGGTAATATAAACCATCTTTATAAAACATATATGGTCCTTCTGTAAAATCAAAAAGTTCTCCCTTAAAAGGGATCTTCTTTTCTACTTTGACTAAATAATCTGGCGAGGTGACATCGTTGTTCATCTCAAAAAGTTCTTTAGTAGCAGAAACTACATAGGTTTTTCCTGAAATGGGGTCAACAAAGGGTTCTAAATCAAAACCTCCCAAATGACTCATTTTTTTAAAAGAACCTGTCGGCGAATCTCCTTTATAAGCGTAGCCCGAATAATCTACCGAGTTTTGGCAGTACAAATAGTACTTGCCGTCTTTACCTTTAGAAATTGCCGGTGCCCAAATGGTTTCATTAGGTAAACCTTCCAGTTTTTCTGGTTTCCAACTCAGCAGGTCCTCGGAAACCCAAGCCATCGTTTGGCCATCGTTACCGAAAGGACCGTAGCCGTCCGTGGTAACATAGATGTAGTATTTACCGTCAAATTTTTTGATGCTGGGGTCTGCAAAATACCCCGGAATAATAGGATTTTGCGCAAAACCGGCAAAAGTGATGGCTAATAACCATAAAGTAAGATGAAGTTTTTTCATTCAGTTTAATTCAGTTTTTTCAATCGGTTAATTACTTCGATACAGGCTCTGCTATTGTGATAAGGGCATTTCCAAAAACCCGCTTTGTCTTCACCCTGCATCAAAGTAAAATCTTTGTTTACCCCCCAAAACCACTCGCCATTTTTTGAATCGATAATATGCTTTTTCGTAAAATCCCAAAGTGCGGTAAAATGGTTGAACAATTTTTCGTCGTTGCTGAGCTGGTAAGCATTTAAAAAACCTACCATCGCCTCAGCCTGCACCCACCAATGTCTTTCGGTTATTTGATGGTTTTTGTCAACTTCTAGTTCATAGATCATAGCGCCATCTTCATCAATACCTTCCACTGAAGCATTGGCAATTTCTACCGCTAGTTTCTCAAAACGGTGAATCAATTTTTCGTCCCCAACTACTTCTGCAGCTTCCAGCATTAACCATGAAGCTTCTATATCATGTCCGTAGGAAACAATGTTATAGTTTGATTTCCATTTTTCGTCGAAAAACAAAATGAGGTGTTTTGTTTTTTGGTCTAGGATATGCTGGTTAAAAATTTCTAAAAGATGTTTGATTTTTTCTTTCAGTTTTGCGTTTGGCCAATACCTGTACAAATTGGTGTAAGCCTCTAAAATATGCAGATGCGTATTCATGGTTTTCTTTTCATTTGCATCTTTATCGCTCAAGCGCAAATCTTCAATAGGCTGCCAATTGGAAGTTAAAGCTTCTAAATAACCTCCTTTTTCAGCATCAAAACTGTGTTTTTCTATATCATAAAAAAGAGCGATAGCAAGATCCAAAGCTTCCTGGTTATGACTTGCTTGATAATACTCAGCTAAACCGTAGATCGCAAAAGAAAGTGCATAAATCTGTTTTTTGGTATCTAAAGGATTTCCTAAAGCGTCTATAGACCAATAAACGCCACCCATTTTCTGATCAATAAAATGGTCTTTCAAGTAATTGAAACTTCTTTTTGCTAGTTTAAGATAGGTTGGATTTTGATTGAAGTTGAAACCAGCAGCAAATGACCATAAAATACGAGCATTTAATACAGTGCCTTTAGGTGCGTTTTCTGTAATTTTATTTTCGTTATCCAACGCACCTAAAAAACCTCCATTTTTTTTGTCCACTGTATAAGTGGCCCAATAATCAAAAATCGATTTAAGTTCATTTTCAAATTCTGTAATAAGCTGGTTTTGCATTTCTTTCCCTTTATACAACTAAGTAAGAAGACCGGGAAGTCTTTTACAAGTCTTCCCAAGCAAATTATTAACTTAAATTTTAAATATTAGTGAGTGTTATTTAACACCGAGCTATTCTTATCAACTCCATTTTGGGAGGCAATAATTTTTTTGTTCTTTTGAATCAATTGGTTGATGGTTTTAACAGAATTTGCGGAACTTAAACCATCTTCTGGCGTATTCATACAATAATCTATTAATTGTGCAGTGCTTGATTTTGCCACATGCATACGTGTGTCTGAAGATGCGTAGTAGATAAATACATCTCCATTATCATCTGCAATCCATCCGTTAGAAAACACTACGTTTGATACATCACCCACACGTTCTTCGCCTTCTGGAGCAATAAAATAACCGCCTGGCTTATGGGTAACCTTGGTTAAATCGTGTAAATCTGTCATAAACATATACAAAACATAACGTAAGCCTGCTGCCGTATTTCTTACACCGTGAGCTAAATGCAGCCAGCCTTTATCTGTTTTAATTGGCACCGGACCTTGACCCATTTTGCCTTCGTAAACGGTATGGTACTCTTTACTGTAGAGAACATGTTCCTTAGCGATGTCTGCATTTTCCATAGTTTTCGAAAGTCCAAAGCCGATACCTCCACCTTTACCAGCTTCAATGAAACTGTCTTGTGGACGAGTGTAAAATGCATATTGACCATCAACAAACTCCGGGTGTAAAACTACATTTCGCTGCTGTGCAGATGGTGTTTTTAAATCTGCCAAACGATCCCATGTTTTTAGATCTTTGGTTCTAACTATACCGCACTGTGCAACCGCTGCAGACATGTTACCGGCAGGAGCATTTGGGTCTTTCTTTTCTGTACAAAAAAGACCGTAAATAAACCCATCCTCATGCTGCGTTAAACGCATGTCATATACGTTAGTATCAGCGTCTTTATCACTGTCAAACACAATAGGGGAGTCCCAGAATTTAAAGCCATCAATGCCATTTGCACTCTCTGCCACGGCAAAAAAAGATTTTCTATCTGCACCTTCTACACGAAGTACCAATAAGTATTTACCATTGTATTTAATTGCTCCGGCATTAAATGCAGCGTTTACGGCAATTCTCTCCATCAGAAAGGGATTGCTTTTTTCGTCGAAATCAAAACGCCAATTTAAAGGAACATGAGCCGCCGTAACCACAGGATTCTTATAACGGTCAAATATCCCGTTTCCTAATGGTTGTTTTTCATTTTTTTGGTTGATTAGTGTTTGGTGACTTTGTTGCAACGCCTCTAAACGATTTTGGTATTTTGATGTCATTGTATATATATATTATTCTGTTTTTTGTTTCGCTTTTCTGTGCGTGGTTGGGTACTTATAAATAATTTGTTTTATCTAAAGGAATTTCCAATCTGTACACCTTATTTTAAAAATATTAAAAAAAATCTTGCTGTTTTACAAACATCAATTAAATTTTTCCTTCAATGATAATGGAATCTTCATTTTTTCTTCTTTCTGATAATTCATCGCTCACAGTCATCATAAATGAATCGCTGAGCTTATAAAAAGCAATAAATAGCGCAGATAGCAGTGCGCCAGCTGCTGGTATAAAACTCATCATCATGCGGATGCCAGTTTGCGCATCTGTACTTTGTACGGCGTTAGCTTTAAAACCATAGATAGCCAATAACCAACCGGTTAAAGCACCACCTAATGTCCAACCTAGTTTTTGAGACATGGATGATGATGAAAATATTAGTCCCGTGGCCCTTCTTCCTGTTTTCCACTCGGAGTAATCAGCAATATCTGCATACATGGACCATAATAGCGGAAAGATAATTCCAGCACAAACGCTGATTAAGAACTGGAAGCTGAAAATGAGCATTAAGTTGTTTTCTTTAAAGAAATAGAAGAATACACTTAAAACGCTGGCAATTGCCATTGCATACATAAAAGTGTTCTTTTTACCAACCCGATCAGAAATAGGCTTTGCTAAAACTACCCCAACAATATTTGCCGCCTGTCCTAAAACCAGGTAAAGCGTACTGTAGTTGATGGCTATTTTAGCTAAGGGAATTTCAAATGCTTCCTGACTTTGAAAATAGTATTTGAAATAAAAGATAGTTGAGCCGTCTCTTAAAGAATTGAAAACAAGGGTTGAAACACCTGCACCTAAAAGGATGAACCAGGGTTTATTTCTTGCTAAATTTATTAAATCATCTTTTAAGGATGTTTTTTGTTCTTTTGGAGGGCTTACCCGTTCGCGTGTCCAGGCAAAAGTGAAATAAAATAACACTACAGCGATTATGGCGTAAATAATCATCGCATATTGCCAGCCATGTTGGCTATCTACGGTGCCAGAGCCAGTTTTACTTAATGCATCTACTAGAGGTTGCGCTGTTGCTAATACCAAAATACTTCCGGCAAATGCAAAAACAAAGCGGTAGGTAGAAAGGGTAGTTCTTTCTTTAATATTAGACGTCATTACACCCATGAGAGAGGCATATGGAACGTTAATCCCGGAATAAACCATCATCATTAAGGTGTAAGTGATGTAGGCATAAATTATCTTACCTGATACACCTATCGAAGGAGTAGTAAACGTTAATACACCCACTATACCAAAAGGAATGGCAACAAATAGGAGGTATGGTCTAAACTTTCCCCATTTTGTATTAGTTCTGTCAGAAAAAATCCCAATTATTGGGTCTAAACCTGTATCCCAGATACGGGTTATTAAAAACATGGTTCCTACAACAGCAGCGGGAATTCCGTAAATATCTGTATAAAAGAAAAGCAGATAAACGGAAAATATTTTCCAGAACATGGAGGATGCGAAATCTCCGAAACCATAGCCAACTTTTTCTTTAAAACTTAATTTTTCACCCATTTCGATATTTTAAATAATTGTTTCCTTTTGTTTATTTATACACGCTTTCCGCAGCTATATCTTTTAAGAAAAGTGTACGGGGCTCATCGTAAAACTTTATAAAATCGCCAGATGACGGATGCCCCGAATATGGAGCATAATAGTGAAATTTATTCTCATCAGATTTCCATCCGTGATTCCTCCAAACCAAAACGTAAGATATGTTATAATCTTTAATAATAGGCCAAAGTGTGTCGGTCCACCAGGTTTTATCTGGCACCGTTTCAAAGCCTGTTTCTGCAAATGTTGGAATTTTGTTATGCGCTTTTGCTACTGAATCTAGCGTAGTTAAGCCATTTTTTATCTGAAGCTGGTATTTGATTTTTGCTTTTTCTATAACTGAATCAGCTGAATTGACTGGCGCAAATTCGTAATTATCAAAACTAACAATATCAATGACATCATTACCCGGGTAACGCTCTGTAAACTCGGTGGCGTTTTGGAAGGTGTTGGTGTTATAGACATAAATTAAATTATGCAAGTGCTTTTTATTTCTGAAATAATTTACCGTGTAGCGGTATAAGTCAATATACTGTTTGGTAGTAGTTGAATCTTTCCCCCACCAAAACCATCCACCATTAAGCTCGTGGTAGGGTCTGAAGATAAGCGGAATTTGTTTTCCATCACTGCCTTTTAAATTTTTCATATAACGGGCCGCATTATCCATCCACTTTTTGTAGAGTGTATTTTTGTCGCCACCTGGAAGAACTGCAGCTGCCGCTGCGGTATTATCCCATGCGTGTTTTAACGTAACTGGATTGTCTACATGCCAACCGATGGTGTTTATCCCACCATAATCATAAACCCATTTAATGTGTTCTTTCATTTCTTCAAAAGATACTCCATCAATATTATTTTTAGATCGATGTTCTATTTGGCCAATATCCCAACCAAAAACCGCCGGATAATCTTTTACCACATCGTGAATATCACTTCTGTTATTGTCTGATTTTTTCCAGTTTACGCCATAAGCCAGGTCATCCTGATGGCCAAACATCACGCCTTTAGTTAAAAGTTTTTGTAAGTTTTTGTACAACTCATTGGTTTCTGTGGTTACTTTGTTATCAGTCAATTTCATTCCCTGCGCAAACGTTGCTTGCGTAGCTATCGCTAAAGAAAGGAGGGTTAAAAGGCTTTTTAATTTCATTAAGTACTTGGTTTAAAAACCTACCCAGCGATAGATGATTGACGCTAGTTAGGCTGTATTTATTTCTTACTACGTACGTAACTGGAGGTTAATCCCGGCATCACGATCGAAGAGGTGTTTTTGAATTTTATAAAATTTACTTTGTCTGTTTTGCGTCTGTTTAAAATATGTTTTTAACAATATTAGTTTAGGTGCATTATTTTTTTGGAAACCTTTTGATTATTTTCCAGGTAGATTTATCTGAAGTGAAGACTGAGTTAAGGCCTTGTTCTTCTCCTCCCGGATCGCTCATGTAATCGTCTCCATTTTCCCAAAAAATTTGTCCTTTTATTGGTCGGGCAATTCCCCCGAAAGCCCAAAAATTGGTTCCTACGAGTATAGGGTACTTACCTTGCAGGGTAAATATATTTTTATAAAATAAATTGCGGTTATTGGTAGTAGATTTGGGGTCAAAAGACTTTAAATCCCTGGGTAAGCCAAATTCTTCCAACACCAACGGCTTATTTAGTTCTTTAGCAATTTCAATATGTTTTTCGATGTGTATTTCTGCTTTTTTAATGATGGTGTCCATACTGGTATTTAGCGCAGTATCTTTAAACCAACCCCAGTTTTTTAGCCACATGTGTATGGTTAGGTAATCAATGTTTTTATCAGCATGCATGGCTTTGTAAATTGCCATATCATTATCGGAAGCAATATCTCCCTCGCTGCCTGTTGATAGTAGATGGTTGGGATCTAATGATTTAATTAAAGCTGCAACATGCTTTATCCAATCTAAAAATGCCTGATTATTTATTTCACGCATTGGGCGTGGTTCATTAATAATTCGCCAAGCCATTATTGCAGGATCACCAACGTATTTTATCCCGTTAATGCTATTGGTATGATTTAAAATGTATTTGATGTAGGTATCTACATCTTCTTGGCATGGTTTACAAGCGTAAAATTGCGTAATGTAATCGCGGTATTTGTTCCAGTCGTAATTTTCTACTTTTGAGTGAGGTTGTGGTGTGTAACCATTCCATTCTAAATATTGACCCAAGCCGCCGCTCCAGTCCCAGGTGTTGGTAAAATGTAAAACCGCTTTCATGTTGCGTTTTTCCAATTCTACCAAAAGATAATCTAAGCTGTAAAGAATTGAATCACGAAAAATGCCTTTCTGAGGCTGTAATGCATCTGAGGTAGCCACGCGAAACTTATAATCTACTTGTCCTTCTGCACCAACCATTACACGTAAATTGGTAACACCCTCTTTTTTTAAAAAGTTGAGTTCTTTTTTTAGACGTTTTTTTCCGTCTTTACCTTTTAAGGCCAATAGGCTGCCAAACCAATAATTGGTACCTACATAATTGCAGGCGATACCGTTTAAAGTAAGCGTGGATCCTTGTTGTTTTGCAAAGTTTTCCTGAGCGTACAATAAATGGTCTGGACAAATTATCCAGACCATTATCACCACTATACTAAACCTAACCAAAGTTTTAGTCATTAATTCTTAGGAACAATTCTGAAATTATCCAATGCCATATCTATGTTGATGTTATCTCCACCGTGAACATATAATCTTATCTCTGAGTTAGCATTTGCCTGAGCCTGAGAAATGTCAATTGGTGCGCCGTTAACTTTGTATACACTTAGAGGAATAGTGATTGTTTTCCATCCGCTAGTTGTAAATGGCAAGTTTGTAAACGGTTTCCACTCGTAATCCTGTCCAAACATTTTAATTTTCATTGCATCTTTTGACCAATCGTTCATGACATTGATTTCGAACTTCATTACATAATTAGTGGAAGGTCCTACTACGCCAGCGTCTGCTAACTTGGGATTCCAAACCACATGGTAGTGTTCGTTCCAATCCCATGAAGTGTAAGGACCTTTCCAGTATACGTATTTTCCGTTAATTGGGGCTGGAATAGGACCGTCCTGAATAGTCAAATTACCTAAATTCCAGAAATTTTCTGTCATCGTATAAATCATCCCACGGTTATCTTTGTACTGGCCTGGAATAGGTGTCATTACACCGCGTTTATCTTTTAATTGCAGTTTAGCATTTACTACCGCCTCCATAGGAACTTTGAAAAAGATAGAATCTGGAGTAGAGCGATCAATTGCAACTTCTGTAGTTCCAAAAATCACTTTTCCGCTTTCAGGATTCAGTTCATACAAATCAAAGTTTTTACCTGTAATGGCCATTGTTGCCCCAGCAGGAGTGTACTCATTGTACATCCCAGTTACCATTAAGTTTGGTACAGAAACAGTATAACCAAAAGTTGCGTCTCCACCGTTGGTAGATAAGGTTACTTTGTCATTTACTACTGTAGGAATACCTCTTGGAACAGCCAAAGTTATTTCATTTGGCGTAATGTATGCGTTTGATAAATCAACTTCCACATCGTTAAACATAATTTTCTTAGCTCCGCATAAGTTGGAACCCTGGATAATAACCCAGTCTGAAAGGCTTCCACCAGTTGAACTATCTGATCTATTTGTAGTAGATGAGATTTTTGTGATCACAGGTGCACCAGAACAAGTTGGTATATTTGTGCTTTTGGATTCCTTTTTACAGGAAGATACCATTGCCACAGTCGCAATTAGAAGGAATAAATTCCTTAGTCTTTTAATTACAATCTTTTTCATTAGTTTAATTTTAAAGTTTGCTGTTAATTCAATTTATACATATCGCGGACTTTGTCACCAAAAACCATCGATGAACTATTTTTAAATTTTATAAAATCTGCTTCGGCCGGGTCTCCTTTAATAGGAGTGTAAAGACTGCCACCGTTATACCAAGCTAACGCATAAGATAACTCAATTTTTTGCTGAGTCATTGCTTTTAATAACACCTGAGTATACCAATCACTCTTGGTAATATTTGCTAAACCAGTTTCTGTTAGAGCAGCAATTTTATTTTTTCTGATGGCATAATCCGACATGATTTTTAACTTGTTACTTGCTGAAGCAATTCCAGAAACAGTTTTTAAATCTTCATATTGGTCCATTCCCAGTACGTCCACATAATCATCGCCAGGGTAATAAGCTAAGTATTGCTCTTCTGTAGAGGCACTTCTATCTGGCGACCATGAAAACAATGCGTTATGGACTTGTTTTTCATCTCTTAAATATTTCACAGTGTATTGGAATAAATCTTTGTATTGTTGTGCAGTACAATGCGTACGACCCCACCAAAACCAATCGCCGTCCATTTCATGAAATATTCTGAATATAATTGGAACAAGTTTTCCGTCGTCGGTTTGGATAGACTTTATATAAGCGGCTACTCTGTCCAGAGACATTTTATAGACTTCGTTATAATTGCCTCCAATTAAAATTTCTGGAACCGCAGCGGCTTGTGCATCTTTATAATAGAAAGACGCATTTTTGCCTTCTGTAGAGCCGTCCTGACCTGGACTTTTGCTAAGCATTGGATTCCAGTAATGCCAGCAATAAGTATTTACCCCACCTCTAAGATAGGCATCAACGGTTAGCTGTCTAATTTCAGTTGCCTGATTGTCAAACCATCCATTACGTTGAAAAGATGCGATATCAAGCAAATCCCATCCATAAACTGCGGGATAAGCCCCTGTAACCTCTTTTATGTCTGACATCCCCATCACGTAACCTGGAGTTTTTCCTTGCCTGGTTGCGTCTTGTTGACCAAACATAATTTTGGTTTTGGCTAACATTTTCATTTTGTAAAATAAAGCAGCTGTTTCGTCAGTTGCATTTTTATCAACCAACCACGACTTAACTGTAGCCATTGATGGCACTACGGGCGTAGGGTCTGGTTTTACTGGTGGTACTACAACTGGCCCATCGGGAGGAGCAACATCGTCCTTTTTACATGAAGTAAAGATCATAGTCATCGCAATAAATGCGATGACTAATGATTTAAAAGGGTTTGTTAAAACAGTATTACTTCCTGCTTTTTTTACAAAATAACTCATTACCAACCTGGGTTATTTTCGTTAATTAATTTGTTTGCACTGATTTCACCAACTGGGATTGGGTAAAGCAGATGTTTTGGTTGTCTACGTTTCAAAACGTTGTTTTCGTCAATATCAACGGCGTTCATCGCTTGCAGGTAAATTCCCCATCTAATTAAATCCCAGCGTCTGTTTCCTTCTAAGGCAAGTTCTCTTCTTCTTTCTTCTAACACGTAAGAGCGGAAAGCTTCCTGATTTAGACCAGCAACTGTTGGTGGACTGTTTACCGGAGTAGGATTACTTCTTTCTACTACCTTGTTTAAAGCAACATAAGCATCATTTGTTGCACCACCATTGTATTCGTTATTAGCTTCAGCATAAATTAATAATACGTCTGCAAACCTTAAGAATGGGAAGTAAAAATCTGCAGCATCAATACTTGCATCAGTAACTCCGGCAAATTTTCTTAACGCCGGGATAGAATATCCAAAACCATCAGTAGAGGTGTAACCGTAACGGGCTTTTTTAGCCATAGCATCTGGTGAAGTATCCAAGCCTTTTACAATCATACTATCTGCGGCAGGGTAAATACTGAAATACCCATTGGCATCTTGCCATCTGTGTAACACCCCATCTGTAATTCGTTGATCATTTTTATTAAACAATTCATACCAGTGGTCACGTACTCCATACCATTTACCGTTAATTACTTGTGGGGTACCTTTTACAATGTCGGATAACGGTGATTTTAATACGCCAAAATATTCTTTAGACACGCCATTGCTTAACCCTGCGAAATTACTTACAGACTGCATAGACCAAATATGTTCACCTTTGTTTCGGTTTGAAACCTGCCAAATGTCCATATATCTTGGAAAAAGCTCATAGTCGTTACTTTTTATAACTTCATCTGCTTTATCCATAGCCAGTTTAAAATAAGCTTTTGAATCAAAACCCTCATAACCTGCTACTACTGTTTTTGTAAAAGTTTCTGGAGACGGCTCAGCAATTCTTACTGTTTTACCATTTACCTGCGCAGTAGCTCTTCCGCCCATCATGGTTACTTGCGCACCTGATAGAGAGCCCGAGGCCATCGTTAAGTATACCTTCGCTAATAAAGAACTGGCGGCACCTTTGCTAATTCTACCCGTTGCATAGCCCGCATCCTTAACTCCGTAAAGTTGAGTTTCAGCTAACTTCAGCGTTTCAATGATATACTCATAAACTTCTTTTACAGAAGCTCTTGGCATATTTGGAGCCGCACCTTCTTCTAAAGAAACTTTATATAAAGGAACCGGTCCATACGCTTGTACCAATAGGAAATAACTCCAGGCTTTTAAGAAATTAACCTGACCCATTGCATTGTTCTTATCTGCATCTGCAAGAGACATTTGCGAAATCTTATATCTGGCAAAGTTGGCTCTCTTTATTAATTGATAAGGGCCATTCCACATGTAATCAATAGCCCAGAAGTTAGTGAAGTTACCTGCACCAAAATCACCCATTCCCCAATCTGGTCCGGTTACGTCATCATTGTCTAATTCAAGTACTTTAGGGAAAGCACCGTAGCGAAACATTGGCCCATCATTGATGGTGTTTAATGCGCCATTTATATAAACATTTGCGTCTTGTACAGTAGAACTACCTAACTGTGCTGCACTTAAAAAATCTTCGGGCGTCTCCATTAAGGCCTTTTTACAGGAACCTAATGTTAAGGCTGCCACCACCGTTAAAGTGAATATTTTTATATTATTTTTCATTTCTTTTATGTTTTATCGTTTTCTTAGAAAACCGTTTTTAAACCGAAGGTGAAAGTTCTACTGATAGGATAAGCATTCATATCTACACCTCTACTTGCTGGGTCACTTGCAAATGAATTCACATCTGGATCGTACCAGCTATAGTTGGTGAATGTGAACAAGTTAGATGCGTTAACAAAAACATTTAACGATTGTAGACCTCGTATCGGATTATTAAAAGTATAACCCAGGTTTATGTTTTTAATCCTCACATAAGAACCATCTTCTAACACCTTATCAGAAAAATATAATCTTCTGTTGAATGATGTATTTGATTTTGGATACTCAGCATTTACATTGTTGGTTGGTGTCCAACGGTTATTCCATGCTTCAGTAGTGATGTTACTAGTCTGACCCATTGTAATTTGCAATAAGTTAGAATTGATTACATCTTTACCTTCTACTCCTTGAACAAAAATGCTCAAATCAAACTTTTTGTAGGTGAAGCTGTTGGTAATACCAAAGTTGTATTTAGGGTTGGTGTTTCCAATAATCTGACGGTCTGTAACACTAATGTTAGTTGGATCGTTATCCGTATTTTTATACTTACGCTCACCAATCATGGATTTAATTACGCCATCGCCTTTATCAGCCCAAGCCGGGTCAGCTCTTACTTCAGCTTCATTATCATAGAAACCGTCCTCTACGTATCCAAATATGGTTCCGATAGGGTGACCGTTACGTTGTAAGAAAACCTGGTCAATACCACTCCATAACCTACGGGCAAACTGATCTCCGTCTAAGCCATAGATGTTATTTCTGTTGAAAGAAATGTTTGCATTGGCATTCCAACTGAAATCTTTCTTTTTAATTACCAATCCAGAAAGGCCAATCTCTAAACCTCTATTTTCTACATTTCCGTAATTGGTTAAATAATTACCAGAACCAGTACTCGTTGGAATTAATAGTTGCTGAAGTAAATCTTTTGTGTTTTTGTAATAGATATCAACCGTAAGGTTTAATCTGTTTTGTAAGAAGCCCACGTCTAAACCTGCATCAGCAGAAGTTGTAGTTTCCCATTTTAAGTTTGGATCTACTGGGTTTCCGCTAGCAAAACCACTTTGCACACCTCCATTTATAGCAGCATTAGCAAGATCTAAGCGAGGTAGCGTTTGGTAAGAGCCAATAGATTGGTTACCTGTTTGACCATAACTTGTTCTGATCTTTAAATTGCTGATTACCGGAATATTTTTAGCAAAATTTTCTTCAGTAACAGCCCATGCTAAGCCTACAGATGGAAAAATACCATATTTGTTAGCTTCTCCAAATTTACTTGAACCATCACGTCTTACAGATCCGGTAACATAGTATTTGTTTTGGTAATTGTAATTTACACGACCTAAGAATGATAATAAGGAATTTTTACCAACGCCACTTCTTGGTGGCTCAGGTCTGTCTAAACCTGCTGATAAGTTGTTGTCTTGCAAAATATCATTCGGGAAGTTTTGTACTGAGAAAGAGTAGTTGCTGTATTTACCTGTTTCGTAAGCGAATACACCAGTTGCACTCACATTGTGAGATTTATTGAAAGTTTTGTTATAACCTAATATAGACTCCAAAGTAATTCCTTGCCATTGGTCATAGCCTCTTCCTGCTTTACCGTTAACCGCTCCCTTTCCCTCTTGTAAAAGACGGCCATAGTAATTTCCTCTGGTATTTTGGCTCATGTTTAAACCAACATTTTGACGAAATGTAAAATCTTTTGGAAGGTTTAACTGAAAGTAAGAAGAAGATGAAATTGAAGTTGAGTTGGTAACATCTTTAGCCTGACGCACATAAGTATGTGGGTTTGCAGAAAACCAATCCAATTCAGATACCCCAGATTCGCTTTCCGGATCATATAAAGGTAAGGTAGAAGGGAAATGAATTGCCGAATTTAAAACGTTACCTGCAAAATTATCAGAGTTTGATTTTGATAAGTTAAAGGTTGTTCTTGATAAATTTGTACTCGTACCAATTTCTATCCACTTATGCACTTTGCTGGTGATATTTACTTGTCCACCCAGGCGCTTAAAGCCAGAGCCTACAATTATACCGGGTTGATCAACATAAGTACCTGAATAAGCGTGAGTACCTTTTTCTGTTCCACCAGATACTCTTAAAGAGTAGTTTTTGGTAAACGTACTTCTAAAAATTTCGTCTTGCCAATTGGTGCCGCCACCGTTATATCCGTCTGCGAAATCTTGTGGAGATGGGTTGTATTTTGTTAGACCAGTTTGACCATCAACATAGTTTTCTCCTTTAAAAGGAAGGCCTTTATTAGTGCCTTCATAAATATTTTGGTTATTTACTGCCTCATTTTGGAAAGTAGCGTACTGAAATGAATTAAGTACATCTATTTTTTGGGTAATTGTGCTGTATGATGTATTTGCTGAGAATTCAATTTTCTCTTGACCTGCTTTACCTTTTTTAGTAGTAATTAATATAACTCCGTTTGCACCACGTGAACCGTAAATAGCTGTAGAAGATGCATCTTTTAATACTTCAACAGACTCGATGTCTTCTGGATTTAAAGTAGACAAAGGGTTGGTTGTTTGTTCTGTGTAAGTAGCTGCGTTGGTTGGCGTTTTGGCGCCGGTAAAAGGAATACCATCAATAACATATAATGGCTCTGTACTACTTGAGAAAGAGTTGGCCCCACGGATTTGAATACTAACTCCAGCACCTGGTGCGCCATCATTGCTTTGTACTTCAACACCTGCCAGTTTACCTTGTAAAGATTGGTTTACAGTAATTGGTGTGCTTTTTAATAAGTCGTCACCGCTTATAGATGCAACAGACCCGGTTAAATCTCTTCTTTTAACTGTTCCGTAGCCAACAATTACTACCTCATCCAGCTTATTAGTGGATTCAGAAAGTGAAACTGTTACATAATTTTTCCCCGCTACACTAATTACCTGTGGTTTCATTCCTAAAAAAGTAACCTTTAACGTTGCCTCGTCAGAAGGGACCTTGATAGAAAATTCTCCATTAGCATCAGTTAATGTAACTTGCTTCTCGCCGTTAACCGAAACAGATGCTCCTGGTAGTGGCAAATTCTCTTTGTCTGTAACTTTTCCGCGTACCTGTTTTTCTTGTGCATACGCTCCAAGAACACTCGCTGTTAGAAAAAAAAGACAAAAGAACTTTAAGTAAAAAATTCTTTTCATATTAAAATTGATTTGTTGGTTTATAATAAGTCAAATATATATCGATTTCTATCTCGATATCAATACTATTATAACAAATGATATTCTTTATATAACAAATTAGGCATATAAGAAGTAAAATGGGTTAATTATCTTAAGGCGTAATGGTATTTTTCCATAATCATCCTATATTTTAGAACATAATAGTATTATTATTTGCAATAATATCATTATAACGTTTACAGCTTTGAGTTAAAATAATTTTTAAGTTATTCCTATCTATACCAATTTGGTTTCTTTTCTATTATCTTGAAGAGCTTGATCTGAACCTGATCTGGAAAGTTGGAGGTGCAGGGAAAATTTTCTAAGATTATGAATTAGGATTAATTGAACCCCAATCTTTGCCATGCATGGTTTAAGCATAACTGTAAAGACAAAATTTCATAATTGCTATCTAATTTCATAAAAATTAAGTTGATAATTTTTCTTCCGAAAAAATCAGCGCAGCTTTATGAGAAATTCGTTTTTTCATAAAGCTATGATGCTCACTTTTTTTATTAGCTAGCAACTTAAGTTTATTATTATATAAGAGGAACCAATTTAGATTCTAAAGGGGTAACATTGGGCGGCCAATACCAGAGATACTCTTTAAAGCCCAATTTAACCGTTCATGTAATGCCATGGTTAGGCATTGCTTCTAATTCTCAACTTAGTTTTCAGAACCGTAACGGAATGGCCGCACAGTTTGATGATGTAAATTCTACTGCCGGTGGAGCTGCCTCTGTTCTTTTTTCTTCCTTTTCCGCCGTCGTTTCTCTTCTTCACTGAGGATGCTGTTTATCGTAGGAACATATTCCGGTTGCAGTAAGGTTTCTGGCAAGCTTTTATTTCCATCCGGATTATTCCGTTGTTTTGTTTGGAGGTCCTGTTTGATTTCCTTTTTAATCCGATGTAACTGTGTGCATCCAGACGGGCAAAGCTGAAGCTTCGGTCTATAGCAGAACCCTTGAGCTTTATCCCGTTCTTTTCAAAGGAGATGCCCTGTGCTTCATTAGTCCCGCTACGGTATTTATAGTGGATATGGATCCCCTGCTTTTGCAATTTTTCTTCCACAGTTTTCCAGACTGTTGCTTTTCTGGTGACTGCTTTGATCGCATCATAGAGTTCATACCTGATCTTCTCTTTACCTCGCAGTGCATTTCGATTGGCCTGGTCTTTGCCTTTCCCCAGCTGGTAGCCATATTTCAGCGTGATGTCTTTGCAGGCTTTGATGTTCTTTGCGAAGCTGTTCTTATCGGTGATGGTCTTACCATTGTTGTCCACCCGGTTGTAAATGAGGTGAAGGTGCCGATGCTCCCGGTCACTATGGCGCACCATTACGTACTGCGTATTGCGGGTGTTCATTCCTTGCATATATTCCTCCGCTCTTTCTGTCATGATTTGATCATCCAGCCTGGAAACATCCTCTTTGCTCCAGCTCAGCACCAGATGCCCCACAGCTTTTCCAAGTTCGGGTCGCATTTTCCGTTGCAGGTTGAAATCCTGAATCAGCGTTTCGGCGTTTTCCATCCGGACACCCTCCGCGGATAATAGCTTCGCTTCTTGTTTGTTCACGACATAGCGGACACAGCCCCCGAAGCTTCTCCCGGTGATCGGCTTATCCATCACGGCTGTTGATTTTAGCGAGAAGTTCCTCTATCTGCTGAAGCATGCGCTGACATTTCAGCCCCAGGGAGAACAGCCCGGCGACATGGACCAGGTGTGTCGACTGGTTGAGGTTATTGGCCAGGCCTGCCAGCACCCTGAACCAGGAGCTCTCCCCTATAGAGAAACGTGGAGAAACCTTTGTACTTTTCGCCGCTTTTCGAAACCATTCGCTGGGTTTCAATCCCACCTTTTTTGCCCGTTCTTCAATGAAGTGTCTTTCTATCGGGGTGAGTCTCACCATCAGCAGGTCGCTTCGGCGGACTACTTTCTTCGGTCTGCCCGGTCGCCGCTTTTTAACTGTTTCCTGATTTTCTGAAGAGGTTGTCATGGGTGGTTTTCTTTCAGGTTTTCTTATTTTATACTTTACAAATGTTGACCAACGGGAGCGGGTTCTGGAACATCCCTTGTAGGATGTTTCGGGGTTTTTGTATAGCAAAAACATTAACTCGCTCCTTACAAAATGGACAGCATTGGTCCATGACCCTTTCTTCTTTTTATGGATTGGACAAGGAGACCTGGCTTCCTTTAAAATGATTGTACGAAGGTTCGTAATTGATATAACCAAAAGCTGATAAATCACTGATGCATTTATGATAAGTGGCGGTAGATTTGATTTTACTGAGCTTCATCAGCTGCCTTCTGGATATCCGAAAAGAACATGGAACCTGCTCCCTTCCCAAAGAGAGAACATGGAAAAATGTACAGGCAGAGGTGAGAAGAGTGAAGGCGCTGATCCTGAGCGATGGGAATCAAGAATTGGGACAGGTTAGGCATCATCGCCTCCTTCCAGAAGTTTGGTGATATCGGCTGATTTATAATACATCGTTCCTCCGATTTTGGTGTAACGAAGCGTTCCATTGATGCGAAGGTTCTGCAAAGTCCCTGGAGAGATTTTCAGGAGCTTCCGGATTTCTGCACTTTTAAGCCATTGGCAGGTTCCATATTTTCTGAGGGTTTGACAAGCCTGGAGATTTCGGATAAGAGTTCAGATTTGAACTGCACCAGGTCTTCTTTGGTGATGGTTTCCACTGACATGATTTGGAGTTTTTTATAGGGTTCATAGTTTCAGGTAGCAGCTTTAGAAATAAATTCTAAAAGCTTCCATTGATTGCCCTACAAAAGTCAGGAGGAAAGGGTGGTTTTGAATGACCAGGGGAGGCGTTTGGTCATGGGTGCTGAGTGAACAAGGGATTAGACCTGTTTCTGGGTTGGAATGATTTTGAAAATCCTGTCTTCATCGGCAACTTCAGAGCCCTTGATGAGCCTGGTGTTTTCGTTGGCCGGGAAATAATTCCTTGCGGTGTTGATGGGGATTTCCTTCTCTCCGTGAAGGAAATATCTGGAGAGCATTTTATACCAGGGGCTTTGGGTCTGCGATCGGAAAAGTTTCCTTTCATCCGGTAAGGTCAGCTCCTGAAACTGTCTGAACAAATCAATGACGGTTGCCAGTTTATCTTCTACAATACTGATTTTTTCAGCCGATTCGTATTGAGTGAACTCTTTGATTTGAGCTTTTAATTCTGAGATTTGTTCCTTCAGTTTTTGAATCTGTGCTTCCTTTTCTGCCAGTAATATTTCTGGCCAGAGGAACTTCATTGTCTTATGAAGCTGTCTAAAAATGATTGAATTGTTTTTTGTATAATCCAATTTCTCCCGCAGATACGCAGATTTTTCACTTTGATGAGCAATCGGAAATGTAAAAATCAGCAAAATTTGTGTAATTAGCGGGCGCATTTAATGACTAAAATAATAATTGATTAAATTTGGACAGGCTCTTAGAAGCTGTCTAAAAATGAACGAATAAAAATTTGTATGTGTAAAAGTGGATAAAATGGCTATCGCCTAACGGGAGAATAGTCGCTAGTTGTGAATAACAACAAACATAATTAGCATGACGAGATACCCAACAAATCTAAGCGATAGCCAATGGCAATTTATATCAAAATTTCTAGATACAGAACGAAACCGGAAATATGAACTGATAGAAATTGTGAACGCCATACTGTACATCGTAAAGACCGGATGCCAATGGCGTATGCTCCCGGGAGATTTTCCCTCATGGAAACTGATCTATTATTATTCCAACACTTTTAAAAAGAACGGGACTATCGAGATCATCCATGAAAGTCTTGTTGAAGAGGTCAGGCTAAAACATGGCAGGAAAGCACAGCCTACGGTAGGTATGATAGATGCCCAGTCTGTAAAGTCGACGCTTGTGAGCAGTGAGGACAAGGGTTATGACGCAGGGAAGAAGATAAAGGGCATAAAGAGGCATATTGTTGTCGATACGCTTGGGCTGATACTGGCCGTAGATGTCCAGAGCGCCTCAGTTCAGGACAGGGACGGAGCAGTCCCGGCGATCTCCAAAATGGGCGAAAGCTGGAGCCAGATAACCAAAATATTTGGCGATGGCGGATATAGGGGTGAATTAATCGAGAAAGTAAAGACACAGTTCAACATAGAACTCGAAATCATTAAAAGAAACGAGTTGCATACATTTAAGGTGTTGCCCAAGAGGTGGATTGTGGAAAGAACTTTGTCGTGGATTGATACAAATAGGAGAAACTCGAAAAATTACGAGCGGTTTAATGATTCCAGTGTCGCCATGGTACACTTACCTGCCATAAGAATTATGTTGAATCGTTTTTAGACAGCTTCTGAGAAATAACCCAATAAATTTTTATCAACTATTCTTGAATTGGTGATCAGAGTATTAGCTTGAGAAGTACAATAGGTGATGAAGGTAGCATCAAAAACCGATAGAACACCATTATTGTATAAAGTGGTATTCAAGGAGGAGGTGGTTCTGTATGTGTAACCAAAATTCAATCTCACGCAGTAGGGCATACTGGTCAAATTTTCGTCAGAGAAATTCCCTATAGTGTTTGCATAGATGCTTTTTATAGTGTTCACAGCATCAATGCCTTTTTGAGCAATCACAGTGTTCACTCCCAGTGAATAGAATTTGTATCCATCGGGATCAAGTAGATACCAAACGTCCCTGGAGTCTTTATAAGTGGTGAAATACCCTGATGGATTACCGATAAAATCATCAAGTGAACCGCCATAGCCACTTAATGCCTGAGTCCTTGTCACCCCGCTAAGCATGTTAGTGGCGTAAGTGGTGGAATTGTTTGATAAAGTGATGTTTCTGCTACTGATTACATATCCCGTGAAAGGATTAGGAGTGACAAGAGCCAACCACAAGGTTATCAAATGCTAAACTTGGCCTGCTTCCTGCGGATCCGGGACTGTCCTGAAAATCCATCTCAGTTGAAGAACGGGTTGATTGCTGCATTCCTGCGGAAGTGTGAAACTTAAACTTTTAATGTCTAAAACATCATTTCCTGCAATTTGTGTATTGACCCCGTTTTGTACGCAGTTACCCAGATTGGTGAATTCTCCGGTGGTTCCAATTCTGCATTGCAGCACCAGCCCATTAATGATGTTGTTTGCTCCTCCTTCGTACAAATTTCTGATTACCATAGCGTCAAAATTCACTTTCACTTTATTTGGAGACATAATTGAAGTGGTGTTTAGAGCAAGTGCTATCGCTATATCATTCCCACTGTTGTCAAAAATCCCAATTTTGCCACTAAAATCATAAACTCCAGTGCTCCCATTTGCAGCACTTCCGGATGTAGTTAAAGTTTTGTCTGAAGAAGGAGCACCAGTTCGGGCACCGGAGGAAGGAGCGGCAGCAGCCACTAACCACCCTTGAAAACCGGCGGGATAAACTACATCAGAACCACCCGTGAAACTGTTGAAATCTTGAGAATAAGGTAGGTACAGTTTGTGGGCTTGGTTGTGTTTGGGACATTGCTGTTGATGTGACAAGCACAGCACTGAAAAAATAAACGGTTTTTAATTTTTTGTAGAAATTGTTCATCTAATCAATAATTGGTTGAGTTTTTTAAGCAGTGATTTTGAACCGTATCATCAATAATGGTTTGTTAATTCAGGTTAAGAAATCATAACTAAGTTATAATTAAAGACTCCGTTAAACCATGACATTTCTATTATTAATACAAGTGGGATGTTGCAAGTACAATTTAGATGTATAGCTGACAATTTTAAGTGAGATGATTATGATTCTGGTACTTTAATTCTCAAAAAATCAATTAATTATGAAATTTATGAGGGGTTGTTTTGAAAGATTTGACCTTTCTTCATTTAAAATTGAAAGGGTAGATTAATATCATAAATTAAAGTGCATCAGTCACTTCTAAAACCAATTATTTAACAATTATTTAAAACTTAAAATTATGAAGGGAAATCTATTTTTCTTAAAATCAACTATTGCGGTTGGTTTGCTCACATTTACACAAATGTGCGCCTATTCACAGTTCTCATTTAAAGCTCCTAAAACAATTACGGCAGCAACACCTAATGGACAAGGAGGCTTGGGGTCATCTTCTAACAATGAAACAAATACGTTAAATGATTTTACAGAAACTCAATCTTTAAGGAGCACTTATTTAGGGGCTTCTGATAGGTATGTTGGGAATTCTAAAGGCTATTTTAACACCTATAAAGATGCTGATGGAATGTGGAGTTTTGTTGACCCGGATGGTTATCTATTTTATTCTGTCGGAATGAATACTGTGGATGTAGATCAACAAGGTTCTTTAAAGTCAAATTTAAGCGTTAATACGCTAAGCAAATGGTCTGGTAGTTTTACCAAAACAATGCCTTATATGGTGAGTTTGGATTTCTCTTTTAGTTACAAAAACACTCAAGGTACTCGTGGAGATGCTCTTTTTGCAAATGGAATTTTACCCATTTTTGATGTAACTACTGCATCAGGTGCTGGGGTGACTTATACCTCTGGTTTTGTAAACTATTGTGCATCCAAAGCTAACACCGTTATCACCACTAGTATTAAAAATGACAAATTAGTTTTAGGTTATTTTTCTGATAATGAAGTGCCTTTAGCAAATCCTTACGGGCAATACCTTTTAAATATTTGGACAGATGTAACCAATTATCAAGGTTTTGGAGGTGCTTTAGGAAGTAATGATCCTAATTATATAGCAGCAAGAAATTGGGTGAAAGCCAGACATGGTGGTAATTTTTCTCCCAATCAGGCAGATAGAGATGAGTTCCCTAATTTTATTGTAGGAAAGTACTATCAGGTTTGTCGTGATGCGATAAGGGCAAAAGACACCAACCATTTATTTATGGGAAGCAGGTTGCATCAGGATTTAGATAATCCTTATCAGTTTTCTGCTGCCAGACAGTATTTGGATGTAATAAGTGTGAATTATTATAGAAGATGGAGCGCAGATTCAAACACTTTACATACGTGGCAAGGAACCGGATCAACTGATAAACCATTTATTATTTCTGAATTTTATGCCATGGCAGAATCTAGCGGTTACACCAATAGATCAGGTGCGGGTTGGGTGGTGGATGATCAGCAAGACAGGGCCGACTTTTTCGAAAGTTTCACCACCAGATTATTAAAATTTAAAAATTGCATTGGTTTTCATTGGTTCAGATTTCAAGACGATGAAGCAAATTCTAAAAATAACGGAGTAGTTACGGTTAATTTGAATTATTGGTCAGCACTTAAAGCCTCGTTTTACAAAGTATCCAAAAACATTTATAATTTAAGAGATTGGGTGATTAATGGAAATGGAGAAGTGGATAAGGATACTTATTTAAGAGACGGAAGCTATGGCAATAATGTTTACGGCACATCCACAGATATTGAGGTTAAAGGGCAAAGTTCTTCTGGTTTTAATAGAAATGGAGTGATCATGGTTACGGCGAATGTGAGTAGTGCTTCGCAAATTAACTCTGCTAAACTGAAATTATATTGCAAATCAATTTCTGGCACCATGCCTTATTCTGGTAATGTATCTTTATATAAATATCCTGCAGATTGGTTAGAAGGAAGTTTAAACTATAATAATCGTCATATTTCAAATCCCCTTGAATTGGTTGCAACAAAATTTGTTAATTCATCAAGTGCTTATGTCACCTGGGATGTTACAGATTATATTAAAGATAGAGCCGATAGTGGAAACCTGACGTCAGCGTTTATCATCATGTCTGATAGTCAGGCTTTAATTACTTTTGCAAGTAGAGAAAGTGCAGATAACCGCCCATTATTTGAGATTAATGGCATCACCTACAATCCAAGTATTTCTGAAGCACCTAACAAGGGAAAAGGCATGGTATTAGAAAATTTAATTACTCCAAATCAAAATGCTGGAATCTCATTTTATCCTAATCCTGTAGAAAATGTATTAAATGTTAAGTTGGATAAAACTTACCATACTGCATCTTTAAATGTGATAGATGTAACTGGGCGCATAAAACGCAAAGTGGATATCAGTGAACAAAATAATAAAGCTATAGATGTAGTTGATTTAGCACCTGGAATTTATATTTTAACAATAAATGCTACAGGTGTTGAACAAAAGCAATTTAAGTTTGTGAAAGAATAATAAGAAAAGCATAAAAAAAAGCGAGGTTTCTTTCATCAAGAAACCTCGCTTTTTTATGAAATATCTCAGAATTAATTCCCTCTAATTCCCACTTCCAATCCTCTTAATTCGGCTAAACCTTTTAGCCTTCCGATTACAGAATAGCCTGGGTAAGTATTTCTCTTAAAATCATCCAAAATTAAATGCCCATGATCTGGTCTTAACGGAATAGCAACAATCCCTTTGCCAGTAGCAGCTCTTTTTGCTTGCTCTTTAATTACATTTTGCATTACTGCAAACATGTTTGTGCTACCTTCTAAATGCGGCGCTTCATAAAAGCTGCCATCAGCTTCACGTTGCACATTACGCAAGTGCAAGAAATGAATTTTATTACCTAATCGTTCAACTATTCCGGGCAAATCATTAGCAGGGTTTGCACCCAGAGAACCTGAGCAGAAAGTAATGCCATTGCTGTCAGAATCTACAGCATTCACAATGAATTTCAGGTCTTCTTCATTACAAACCACGCGGGGCAGCCCCAAGATAGGGAAGGGAGGATCATCCGGATGGATACACATTTTTATGCCTTCTTGCTCTGCAAATGGAATTATGGCTCTTAAAAAATAGGTCAGATTCTCCCTTAGTTTATTTTCATCTACAGTGTGATATTTCACCAAATGCTGTTTGAACTCAGGAATGGTG
This sequence comes from Pelobium sp., assembly GCA_965218985.1. GTDB lineage: Bacteria > Bacteroidota > Bacteroidia > Sphingobacteriales > Sphingobacteriaceae > Pseudopedobacter. Next base: position 1,271,870 of record CBDCMP010000007.1, on the reverse strand, counting down.
AAAACCTCATCTGTTCCAGGAAGCCCGGACATAATGGTTGCTGTGAGCAATTTGATTTCTTCGCCAGATAAAGTGCTTAAATAAATTTTCGCTTTGCTTTGAACACTTTCGCTAAATTCCGCAAAGGAATCCTCTCTTTTCAAAATGTAAAGGTCGAAAGCGGCTAAGGCGATGGCATCATATCTCAAAGCGACAGCATCATCTTTTAAAGTATATCGCAGATGAGTCCTGGTCCAATCCAATACAGGCATAAAGTTGTAACATACTGTTTTGATACCTGCCGTTGATAAGTTTTTTAAGGTGGTTTTGTATTTTTCGATGTATGCGTCCCTTTCTGTCGAACCTATTTTGATGCTTTCGTGGACGTTCACGCTCTCCACCACAGACCAAGTCAGTCCTGCGTTTTCGATGATTTCCTTTCTGTCCAGAATGTCTTTATCTTCCCAAACATCCCCGCAAGGGATTTGATGTAAGGCGGTCACAATTCCTATGGCCCCAGTTTGTTTAATGTCGGCTAAACTCACTTCATCGGCGGGGCCAAACCATCTGAAAGTTTGCTCTAATTTTTTAAAGTCGGGGGTCATTAGTATATTTTCCTTAATTGTAAACCGTTTAGAATGGGTTTGCCTTCAATAGTTTTAAAATCAATGGTTAAGCCTTTATTTTCTTTAACCAATACTTTTATTTTGGCAGAATAGGCTTTCTCAGGAACCAAGTAGTTTTTGGTCCCCAACGCCTCCAAAACCAAATTGCCATTTACCAAAACATCAAAACTTCTTTCTGTCAATTTTTCATTAGTGGCTGTTGCACTTAAATTGTAAGCTAATCCTTCTTTTTCTTTATCAGAAAGTAACTCTGCAAAATCAAGCGTGAGTTCATAAACACCATCAGGGACATCGGCTTTAAATTGCTTGATATCTTCTCTTTGAGTTTCATAAATAGCGTCTTCATCTGTGCCTAAGATATTTTTATCAGAACCAAAGCTTTGGCGGCCACTATTCTTCATTTTAAAAATATCGCCACCAATATATCCCCAACTCCCTTTACGATAAGCTTGTTCCGGAAGCCAAACTTCTTGCAAGGTTTTATCGGTATAATAACGTGGGTCGCCTAAACTCACATTTAAAATTGAAAATGGTTTGAGATCTGATTTTAGATTTTGTGGGAGAATTTGATAATTGATTTCTGCGAAATCAATAACCTCTTTGCCTTTCACTAAAGTGATGGCTTCTAATTGATTTATTCCATCTTTAAAAGGAACGTTGAATTTGGCAACATTAAAATCGGGAATGACATTTCCTAAAATTTGTCCGTTTAATTTAAGAACCACATGAGGCTGATTGCTGTAAACCTCTACCATTTCATGATGAACCAAAGCATTTGGCTCATCTGATATTCCAGCTCGCAAATCTCTTTCTCTCGAACCAATTTTGATGAAAGGCGTTTTTAGTAAATGGGATTGGTAAAAGTAATAAGTGTCCTTGTGTTGCCTATCCGCTGTATTGATTCCTTTGTTGTTGGTATGTGGGTTAGTGTCTGAACGCTGTTCTGAATTGAAATCTGCCAGATTCCAAATGGCACCTCCGGCTACAAAAGGGCGTTCTAACATGGCTTTCAAATAAACTTGATGATAGAGGTTGGAATATTCCTGAGACTTATCAAAACGGACAGGATTTGGGTTATTGATTCTTGGATCAGCATCTGCGCCATATTCTGTCACTATCATGGGTTTATCTGGAAGTTCTTTGTGATGATTATCTAAATAAGAAGCAAAACCATCTAAATTTCCACTATACCAACCTTGGTATAAATTCCAGCCCACCACATCCGGGATTTGAGTTAAACCCACCATGTTATACAAGTCAAAACTGCCATGGCAGGGAATCATGGTGTAGCGAGATGGGTCTTCTTTTTTTGTGAGGTCATTCAATTCTTTAGCGAGTTTCGCAATAGCTTTGAAATAATCTTCCTGTTGTTCAGAACCTTTTTCATAACGAGGTCTCAATAAAACCTCATTCATATAAGCCCAAATGATCAGGCTTGGGTGATTATAGTTCTGTTTGATCATTTCCACCTGCATCATTTTACAATTATCGGCGAAAGCTTTAGTTTCTGTAATGGCATTCACAATGGGCGTTTCCACAGATGCCAAAATCCCTAAACGGTCGCATGCTTCCAAAATCTCCGGATCTTGTGGGTAATGGGCTATCCTTAAAAAATTAGCACCCATATCTTTTAAGAGTTGTATATCACGGATGTGCAAGGCATCTGGCAAGGCATTCCCCATATCCTTAAAATCCTGATGTCGGCTTGTGCCAATCAGTTTTATTGATTTACCGTTTAAAAAGAACCCTTTATCTGCATCAAAGCTGAACCACCTAAAACCAAGAGGATTGCTTACCTCATCCAATAATTCTCCGGTTTTTTTATCTTTGATTTGTGTTAGCATCCGATATAAATAAGGAATTTCCGGAGACCATAAATTAGGTTTAACTATTTTTTCAAACTGTTGGGTAAAATCTGATTTTTCGCCTTTTGATGATTTAAAAGAACTCGTTTTTTCCGCAATTTTATTTCCTTTGGAATCAAAGATTTGAGAGTTGACAATCACTCCAGCATTTGAATTGCCGATATTCACAAAAGAGCCTTTGATATTTACAGAGGCCAAGTTTGCAGATACATTTGGGGTAGAGATGAATACACCTTTTGATGCATCATCATCCATATTAAAATGGATTTTATTTACTGCGATTAAATAAACATCTCTATAAATCCCTCCAAAAAAAGTGAAGTCGGCTGAAAGAGGTGGAATATCTTCATTATTTGCATTGTTCACTTTCACCTGTAATTCATTATCTCCCGTTTTAATGAAATCAGAAATGGGGAAGCTGAAGAAATTATAACCGCCAATATGGTTTCCTACCGATTTTCCGTTCACAAAAACTTCTGCCGTTTGCGAGGCCCCCTCAAAGAAAACATACACTTCTTTATTTTTCCAAGATGCTGGAATATGAATTGTTTTTTTGTACCAACCTATACCACGATAATAGCCTGGTTCGTCATCATTCACATCTTTGGCATTCCAGGTATGCGGCAAATTCACTTTCTCCCAGGAAATATCATCGGTTTTTTTTGATGTGAAATCAGGGATATCACCTTTATGAAAATTCCATTGCGTATTAATGGATTCCTTCACTCTCACTTGTGCAAAAGAATTTAAACTGATAAGGATTGAACAGCCGATTAGGCTAATAATTTTTCTAAAATTCATCTGTGTCATTTAATGGCTTTCCAAACAATGATTTGCGGTGGGTTGGCACCTTCTTTTGAACTGATGTTGACGGTTCTGTTTTTATCACCATCATCCCCCAACTCCCTGGTTTCTCTTACCAGTGCAAACGTATAGTTTTTTGCAGGATGGTTTTTGATGATATCTGTGACATCTAAATAATGATATTTCGATTCACCGTCAAATGCAATCTCACCCGCAACAAAAGCCTGGGTTCCCACTTGTGTGATTAATGCTTCATTTTCGTCTAATAAGGGTGCGCTAGTCCAATTAATTGTATTCTCGCTCCAATTTTTACCAGGAATTGCGTACACATGAATTCGAAAAACCGAATCTGTAGATGCCGCTCCATTAACACCTAAAATCACTTTAACTGCTTCATCCATTTTATCAGGAAATGGAAAGTTAATGAAGGTCACTTTATTTTTCTCAGGGTTTCCTGCATCTAAAGCTACCATTAATTCTTTTGAATTTCCATGGTTAAGGTTCTTATCCAAACCTCCACTCACTGTAGCGTCCGCAACCGGATTTAAAACTCTTTTTTCTAAATTCTTAACCGTAGGAATAGTGATCAGCATTACGCTTTGGGCTGGTGAAGTGATGTCAAAATTCTGTTTTTTTGAAACATACAAAACGTCTGAAACTTCGCCATATAGCTTAGGGCTTACAGTTTCTGCAAGTATTGGGTTCCCCTCTGAAATCCCTAAACTGGCCAGGTCGATACTTAAATGATAGTCAAAACCACTTCGCTGAACAAGCCATAAATAATAATTGCCTGTCTGCTTATCGTATGAAGCGTAATGGTCAAATTTTGAGTCATCATTATCAGCAATTGTTTCCAATAATGGAAGTTCATTTTTAAAGCCTTTTGCAAAAAGCCTCACCACTTCTCCAGTTCTTTGGATGCCGGAAACATCGTAATCTTCCGTTACTGTTGGGCCATTTCCCTGAGGAAACACTTTAATCTCTCTCACTTTTAATCTCCCCTTATCGTTGCTAATCCATCTTATTTTATCAGTTTTTATCGGTTTTTTAAATGTGAAAAAATACCTCACGTATTTTCCATCCTTCACTTCTGTTTCAGGAATGCTTATCCATTGACCATCAGTCCAATATTGTAGTGCAAAATCCCGCACCCTATCTGGGCCCGTGTAAACACCATAAGAAGAACCTGTGTAAACAACGGCACTTCCCAAAGTTTGATTTTGGCCAAGATTTATTTCAATTGTTTTTTGTGTATCGGTGGAATCAGAAATCCAGGTTGAATTATCGTTCTTATTACCATCTGTGATGAAACTCATGGACTTTGCATCTCCAGAATTGGCAATTGCATTTTTGTTTAATGCTGAGTTATGATAGGCATCTTCTACAATTCTTGTTCCTTGCCAGGTTAAATGATGGCCGGATTTAATACCTTCGGTATAATCTCCTGATGTTGTGTTTGCGAATTTGAAAGCCCACATGCCATAAGTTTGATTCTTAAGATTATTGGAGTAAATTCCGGCCCATTCTGTGAACACTGATGGAGAATCATAAGTTTCTTTTTTATCAATCAGCAAGGAATTCATCCATCTCCCAATCTCTGTAAAAACGATGGGTAAATCATGATGTTCTGGATGGTTTTCTTCAATTATTTTTCGAATATCAGAAACACGGGTATTATAACCAGAAGCGGGTTGGTTGTAAGAATGGGTGCTAAAAATATCGAAAAGGTCTTTGTCCATTTTCTTTCCATCATAGCCATCGCGGATGTGGCTCACTACGTATGCCCACCAATCAGTGTTATAACCCGCGGTGATTGGGGCTACAAATTGGGGCTTTAGATCTTTTTTGTATTTATCGTTAACATCTTCAACCGCACATTTTACAGCGTCTGAAGCTATTTGTAAACCTAACATCCATGTGGGTAAATCCATGGGACCCGATGCTTTGTGATTAGGTTCATTTTGTATGGCAAACATTGCTACATTACCTTTCTTTGCCGCATAATAAGCCAAAGCATAATAACGTTCCCAATGTTCCCATTTGTCCTTCCAATTGTTTACAAATTTTCGCTCGTTCATTTGCAAAATGGGTTCCACTTTCAATCTTTTCAATTCAGACAAAGCATAACCAAAGTTCATCTCATTGCCAGTCATATCGTTGGTTTCATATTTTTTCAATAATAAATTCCAGTTGATGAGACTATTATTTTCAGGGGCGTCACGTAATTGTTTTTTAAGTCTTTCAAATTCGTTCAAATCGGCAACTTTTAAATTGCTGTTAAATGCGTTTAAAGGGGCATAATCAGCTAAACTTGTCCACACCCGCATGGAATTGGTTTGTGAATATTCGATCCACCCTGAAACATTGCTGCCTGGTAAATAATAGCCCTGATTGTAACCTACATATTTGAAACTTTTTCCGATGATATTTTTAGTTATGGTTAACTGTGCATTTTTTGGTAATGCATTCGTCATTGCCGTAGGTGTTTCCGGTAAAGCTTGCCCTTCTATCAAAGAACCAAAAACCTCTACTTCTGAGATGGCTAATGAACCGGCGTTGAGGGCCTCAATTTTTACCATAAAAGTAATGAGCGATGGTTTTACAGGATAAGTGATGGTATTTTTTGTTTTATCGAGTATAGGTTTGCTAGTGATATTTGTCCAGTTGGCATCATCCCAATATTGAACATTCAATTGTTTGCCTAAGTCATTTAATTGCCCAGGTAAAGCATATATAACTATCCTGCTGATCTTATTGTATTTATGAAGGTCAATCTCCATGAAATGAGGGGCTTTATCGTTTTTGTTGGTCTGCCAATAATTATTGGGCTTTGTAATGCCATCTACAGCCATGGAAGCTAAATGAATTTCATCCTCAGAGCTTACTTTGACCTGTTTTTCTAATGCAACATTGGTTTCCTGGGCTTTTGCCGAAAAGGGTTTTACAATAAAGAGCGTAAAAGCTAGTGAAAATAGTGAAAGTCTATATTTTTGATAAATCATCTTATATTTTTTATGGAATATTTAATTTTGCATCATCAATTTTTAATATTATGCAGGGAAACAGCTGTGTTTTCAGGCACTTTTTCTACACTTAAATTGCTCAATAGCGTTTTTCCGTTAATAGCTTTGAAACTAAACTTCAAGCCTTCGTTGTTTTTAATAACTATCAAAAATGTCTTTTGTAAAGCTTTTGCTTCTCCAGCTTCGGCAGTGAGGTCCAGATTTTTGATGATGGATTTTCCATTTGCACTCACCTCAAAAACCCGGTCTCCCTTATTTATATTTTCTGGTTCAATAAAGCCTAAAGTGAATCTATATTTCCCGTCAGGGATATCAATTTGATAAGATTCGAGACCTTCTAAAAATGAATAATATAATGGAGCTTCTTTTGTCGACCTAATCACTTTCTTTAAATTCATCATCATATGCTCTCCCCCGTTGTAGCCAAAACTTGCTTTTTTATAAGGTTGATCTTCTGTCCAGATGATTCCATCAGCATCAAGATATTGACATTTCGAACCTATATTGACATGAAGTGACTTAAAATTATCGCCTTTAATAAAAGAGGGTTTAAAATTGATGGTCAATGTATCTGAGATCAATTTTTTTCCATCAAATCCTGTTACTTTTATAAAGTTATCACCCTGCTTAAATGATAATTGGTAAGCCACTTTCTTAACATCATCAGGTGTTTTTGTCGCTATTTTCTTTCCGTTAAGCTGTATAGAGACTTCCTTTAAATTTGAATAGACTTCTACTACTGACTCTCGACTTAAATCCCCGCTTCTTTGCTTCCAATTTCTTGAAGCGATATAAATCATGGGTTCAGGATTCCAATTGGCTTTAAACAAAAAGTAGCTGTCTTTGGGAATCCTATTCCAGTTGATGAGCCCTTTCTGATTCAGATTTGGAATGGTGCCACCTGTGTTGGGCTGAGAGAAATCAAATTCATTCCAAATGGCTGTCCCAGATAGCCATGGCATTTCTCGTGTCTGCCTGAGATAGGATTCGTGATACATCCTCTGGTATTGTCCGCTAAAATCCAATCGGGTAGGTTCCGATGTGTTTATTCTGCTGTCGGCACCTGCGCCGTATTCGCTTATGAAAAGTGTTTCATTGGGATGTTCTTGATGTTTTCGCTTTATATAATCTCCATATTCTTCAAATTCACCACCATACCAACCGCTGTAAACATTGAAAGCGCTTATTTTAGGGATTTCTGAAATATTGAATTCATCATACTCTTTACTCATGTGCATGGCGATCACATCGTAACGGCTGGGGTCTTCCGCTCTAACCACACTGTCTAACTTGCTTGCATATTGCTGAACATGTTTTACATATTCTTTTTCTCCATCATGATTTTGAATACGCTCACCAGTAGAGCTCCACAGTAAAATCTCGTTCATAGAACCCCAAATAATCACCGACGGATGATTATAGTTTTGATGAATCATTTCTTTGATCATGTGTTCGCTATTCGTTAAAAACTCTGGGTCAATATTCATGTAATTCACCACAGGCACTTCCTCCCAAATCAACAAACCCAAACTATCTGCTAAATTCAAAACATCTTGTGATTGGGGGTAATGAGCTAAGCGGACGAAGTTACATCCCATATTTTTGATCATCTTGAAATCATTTTGATGATCCTGGGTGGTTAGAGCATCTCCCTTCCCTTCCATATCCTGATGGCGATTGGTTCCTTTAATGATATATTTTCTTCCATTTAGACTAAAACCCTCACTTGGGCTAAAACTGAACCAACGTAATCCTAAAGGATTTTTTATATGGTCAATTTTTTTGTCTCCCACTCGTATCTCGCTTTCAACAGTATATAAATTTGGCGTCTCCGGAGACCATAATTGAGGGTTGTCAATATTGGTTTGCAGGGTGACGGTTGTGTATTGTCCTGCAACAAGCATGAGATTTTTTTTAAGGGTGCTAACCAATTGATGTTTCGTGTTAAAAATTTGATGAATGATGGTCACATTCTCTGAGGTTGTCGATTCATTGATCATCTCAGCTTCTATATTCACAGAAGCATTTTTCACAGAAACTCCAGGGGTGGTGATTTTAACTCCAGCAGAGGTGAATGCGTTCCCTTTAAAGTGAATTTTATCTTTAAATATTAGCTCAACAGGCCTGTAAATCCCTCCATAACCCGCATAACCTATTGATAGTGGTGGGATGAATTGATCTTGTGCATTGTTCACCTTAACAGCTATAAAATTCTCGCCAGAATTCAAGAATTTCGAAATGTCAAATTCAAAAGCGGTGTAACCCCCTTTATGCCTGCCAACAAAAGCCCCGTTAACGTAGACATCGGCCACCTGAAAAACTCCATTAAAATGAAGAGTGGCATTCTTTAAGATAGCTGCATTATTTAAATTAAATGTTTTTCTATACCAACCTATTCCCCTAACATAAGTTAAGTCGTCGTTGAATGGGTCTTTGGCATTCCAGGTGTGTGGTGTGTTCACATCCTCCCATGAACTGTCATTATAATTCTTCACTTCTGCAAATTCCAAACCGCCTAAATGAAATTTCCAACTCACATTAAAATTACTTGCTAAATTTTGGTTTTGGGAAAAGCTGAAGAGGCTACAAAGAGATATTAGTAATAAAAGGAAGAATGATTTATAAATCTTCATATCAACGTTTTAATTATAGGGATTGTTAAATAGTTGGTTGCCCACTAAGGTAGGTGACACTTTTCTTAAGCTTAGGGTGTATAAATTGCAAAAGCACTTGTTATTTGTTACTAATCCATATCACAAGGCTAGGCTTTAAGGTTAGCAAGTTTAAAAACTAATTGGTTTTATACATGCAAAAAATAACCTGTTAAAATGTATCATTTGGCAGGCGTTAAAAATAAATAAGAGAGATACATTTGAAAAGCTTTCAAAGCTTAACCAATTACAAAGAGAGATCTTACTTAGGCTTTCAAAATTTAAATCAATAATCAGAATGAAGAAATGGCTTTACTTTTCCTTTATCGTGTTTTTATTTAGTTGCGCCAGTAAGAGATCTAATTCTAATGCTTCAAAATTGGATGTTTACATTTTAATGGGGCAGTCTAATATGTCAGGCCGTGGACCTCTGACAGAGGAAAACAGTAAAGTTCAGAACAACCATGTCTTCATGTACACTGAAGATTTGAAATGGGTACCAGCAAAAAATCCTTTGCATTTTGATAAACCAAGTGTAGTAGCCGTTGGTCCGGGATTATCTTTTGGAGTTGCCATACAAGAAGCAAAAAAAAGTAAAATAGGATTAGTACCAACTGCTGTTGGGGGAACTTCCATCAACTCTTGGGTGCCAGGAGGTTTTGATAAGAACACTAAAAAGCATCCTTATGATGATGCTGAGCAAAGAATATTGGCAGCAATGAAAACTGGGAAAGTGAAAGGAATATTATGGCATCAAGGAGAATCTGACAGCAAAGCTGAATCAGCGAAAACATATTTACCTAAATTGATGGAATTGATTGCAAGACTGAGAAAGCTGACAGGAGATGAAAATTTACCTTTTGTGGTAGGAGAGCTTGGGAGGTATAATCCACAATACGATAATATAAACACGGAGCTGGCTGAGCTACCATCATTAGTGCCTCATACAGCTGTGGTAAGCTCCGAAGGGCTGGTGGATAAAGGAGATCAAACACATTTTGATGCAGCATCCGCTGTTGAGTTTGGGAAGAGATTTGCAGCTAAAATGTTGCTATTGCAAAAAGACAAATAGAAGATTAAATAAAAGCTTTTGCTTGATGTCTGTTCATGATCATGAGTCGTGGAGAGACTTCACAAATAGAACCAATTTAAATTAACCTAATAATTATTTTATGAAACTAGTTTACAAATTGTGGGCACCAGTGTTTTTATCACTGTTCTTATTATTGCTGTCTCTGCATTTATCCGCTCAAGACAGGACAATAAAAGGTAAAGTTGTCTCGGGAAAAGACGGCTTGCCGTTAATTGGGGTTGCGGTGAGTGTTAAAGGGGAGAAAAACACAACACTTACCAATGCCAACGGCGAATTTAGCCTAACCGCCATAACCAATGGTGCTTTGGTTTTCTCATACCTTGGTTTCACCACTAAGGAAGTTCCACAACCAATTGATGGAACGGCTATTAACATTTCTTTAGATGAAACAATTAATTCTTTAAATGAAGTGGTAGTGGTGGGATATGGAACTCAAAAAAGGAGTGACGTTACCGGAGCTGTGGCTTCAATCCCAAAAGACAGATTAGAGCAATTACCAAACACCAATATTGCTCAGGCTTTGCAGGGTTCTATTCCTGGTTTGCAAATCAATACCAATGGCGGAGGTGCCGAAGGTAATAACGTAGAGATTCTGTTGAGAGGAAGGAATTCTATCACGGCAAGCAATGGACCTTTGGTTATATACGATGGCATTCCATACGAAGGTGGGATTTCAGAAATCAATCCGAACGATATCGCATCTATCGAAGTGTTGAAAGATGCTTCCGCAGCAGCAATTTACGGTTCAAGAGGAGCCAATGGAGTGATTCTTGTTACCAGCAAAAGAGGCAAGAATGGAAAAGTGACCATCACTTACGATGGTTTTTACGGAACTCAAACCTTAGTGAACAAACCAAATTTAATGACTGGTGCAGAGTTTTATCAATTTAAAACCACCAGATTAAATGCGGTGAATACGGTTTCAGATCAGGAGCAAAGAGTTTTTGACGCCGGCACCGGAGTTGACTGGTATGAGCTGGCCACCCAAAATGGAGCAAAATCACAACATTCCATATCTGTGAATGGCGGAACAGATAAGGCCAGCTATTATATAGGGGGCACTTATTTAAATTCTAAAGGGGTAACTGTGAACGATGAATATAAAAGGTATTCTTTAAAACCAAATCTCACCATCAATGTAACCCCTTGGTTGACCATTGCTTCCAACTCACAAGTCTCTTTTCAGAATAGAGACGGAATGCCTGCTCAATTTAATGACGTAGCCTCAACAGGGGGAGGAGCAGATTTTTTTAATCCTCTCACAGAACCTTTTAATACTGATGGAACCTATGCCGTTTATGCTTATGAAGATGTTCATCAAGCTGGTAATCCCTTAGGAAACACATTAGTGAGAAATAAAGACAGCAATTATAAAATCTTTACAGCCAACAGTGTCAATATCGATTTTCCCTTTTTGAAAGGATTATCTTATAAGTTGAATACAGGCGTGGAATATGGGAACATAGAACGTAAAACCTATTATGGAAGAGATGTGGCCTTGGGTTTTGAAAGAAATGGTTATGCTGAAAACTACAACGCAGTGAATAGAAATTTCACTGTAGAGAATATTTTGAACTACTCCAAAACTTTTAAAAAGAACAGCATCAACTTTACAGCTTTATATAGTAGTCAAAGTGTTGATTTTGATAGAGACCAGTTATATGGAAGAGGATTTCCTAATGATGTGTTGACGAATTATCAGATGGAGACCGCACAATTGTTAGAGCCGTCATCGGTAAATTCAAAATCAAATTTATTGTCTCAGATGGGGCGCTTGAATTATGGTTATGATGGTAGATACCTCATCACCTTAACTGCTAGAAGAGATGGGTTTTCAGGTTTTGGGAAAAACACAAAATATGGAGTTTTCCCTTCAGTGGCATTGGCATGGAATATTTATAAAGAGAGTTTCATGAAGAATCTGAGTTTCATCAATAATATGAAACTGAGAGGTTCTTATGGAGAGAATGGAAACCAGGCAGTTAGCCCTTATAGTTCTTTAGCTACTTTAGAAACGCTGCCTTATTTAAGCAATACCAATGTTTTGCAAGGTTATGCACCAAATAAACTGGCCAATGCTGAGCTAGGGTGGGAATCCACAAAATCTTTCTCTTTAGGTCTTGATTTTGGATTATTCAACAACCGAATTCAAGGAAATTTAGATTATTATAATGCCAAGACAAGCGATTTGCTGTTGAAAAGGACCATATCCCCAGTTCAAGGTATTCCAAGCGTGATTCAAAACATTGGTAAAACCGCAAATAATGGTATTGAGTTAGGTTTGACCACCGTAAATATAGATAGTAAAAACTTTAAGTGGAACACCAACTTAAACCTCTCTCATAATAGCAATAAAATTGTCGACTTGTATGGAGACGGAAAAGATGATTTAGGTAACAGATGGTTTATTGGGCAGCCTATTGATGTGTTTTATAGTTTACAGTACGATGGTATTTACAGAACAGATGCCGAAATTGCAGCAGATGGTTTACAACCAACAGCAAAGCCTGGATACGTGAAGATTAAAGATGTGGATGGCGATGGAACCATAAGCACTACTTTAGACCGCACCATATTGGGTCAGGAAGATCCTAAATTTATCTTCGGTTTCACCAATACCTTCAACTACAAAGATTTCAGTCTATTGGTTTTCTTTCAAGGAGCAACCGGGATGCTTAAGCAAAACCCTTACTTAAGTGACGCTGTTTTTTCGGACACCAGAAGAAATACCACTTTAAAGAATTGGTTTTCTGCAACAAACCCCAATGGAACTCATTTTGCAAATGATGCCAATGCCAATAAATTGGGAGTTTCTTTTTATGAGGATGCCAGTTTCGCCAGACTAAAAGACGTTTCTTTGGCATATAATCTTCCTTCAAAATTATTGGAAAGAGCTAAAATATCAGGATTGAAAGTTTACGCTTCCGGTAGAAATCTGGCCACTTTCACAAAATTTGGGGCACTGGATCCTGAGTTCACCAATCAGTATGGTTTACCTTTGCAGCGAGAGGTCATTTTTGGTTTAACACTTACTTTATAATTCAATATCATGAGTAAAATATTAAAAATTTCGTTTTTGTCAATTTTCCTTTTACTACAATTCGGTTGTAAGAAAAACTTTTTGGAAGAAGATCCATTAGGCATCATTGCCGCGGATAATTTATATGTGAGTAAAGACGGATTTCAATCTGGCTTAAATGGACTATATGCATTGTGGAGACAAGAGCGCACAGGGATAGAAGGCCCCTCTAATAGCTTACCATTGACCGCAGCCTTAATTGGTGTGGATAATGCTTATAGTTTATACCCGGGCACAAATGGAGATCAGGTTTTTAACGACTTTGGAGTAAGGTTAAATCCGACCGCCGGTTATGTGACTTCCTTATTTACCTATTTATACAAAGTGATCAATTCTGCCAATACTTTAATTGACAGGGCAGCCACAGCCGATGTAGACTGGACGGATAAAGATAAAAATCAAATTGTGGGCGAAACCCGATTGATAAGAGCTTGGGCGTATCGCCATTTAGTGAATCTTTATGGACCTGTTCCTTTGAGTTTAACAGAATCCACTAAAGTGATAACCGATTATGAACGAGCTCCTGTTGCAGAAGTAAGGAAGGCAATGGAAGCTGATTGGTTATTTGCTGAGGCGAACTGCGAAGAATTGCCGGTGGCACAAGGTAGAGCCAGTAAAGCCGTGGCACAACATTATTTGGCCGAGCTATATTTAGAAACACATGAATATGCAAAAGCTGAAACCGAAGCATTGGCAGTGATCAACAATCCAAATTATAAATTAATCACCGCCAGGTATGGTGTCAATAAAAACAATCCTGGAACACCTTTCACTGATATGTTTTTAGATGGTAATTCTAATCGTGAGGAAGGGAACACCGAAGCACTTTGGGTGATGCAAAATGAATATTTATCCACAGGTACGGAGACAAATATTATGAGAAGATGGTGGGTGAATAGGTATAACACCATTAAAGTGGGAGGTAAAAGTCCAATCACCTTCTCGAAGGAGTATGGGGGCAGAGGCTTAGGAAGATTCGCCGCCACTAAGTTTGCATTCTCCCTGTATCAGCCGGGAGATGATAGAGGCTCTAAATTCGCATGGAGGTTCTCCTATAAATTCAATAACCCATCATCACTGCCCACAGGCTCCAAAGCTGTGGCCACTTGTGCAAGTCCTGCTTATTCTGGGGGCACTATAAACGATTCACTCACTTTAAGTATTGATTGTGATGAGCCAATGCCTAATACCACTGCAGCACCTAATTGGCCGAATATCCGTAAGTGGGACAATGCTCCTGATGATCCGGCGGATGTGCAGAACACCTCAACTTTTAATGATCAGATATACCTGAGATTAGGTGAGACCTATTTGATTTTAGCAGAAGCGCAATTTAGATTGGGAGACTTAGATGGCGCGGCAACTACACTGACCACTTTAAGAGCAAGGTCCTCCGCATCATCAGTTACGGCTGCACAAGTAACCATTGATTTTATCTTGGATGAGCGTTCAAGAGAATTGTTTAGCGAAGAGCATAGGAGATATGCTTTGCGTAGGGCAGGAGAATGGCTGTCACGGACCAAATTATACAACAGATATGCAAGTGCATTAGTCACAGCTAGAGATACCCTTTTGCCAATTCCACAAAGTGTAATCAATGCTAATTTGGATAAAGTGATGTCTCAGAATAGCGGATATTAATTATAATTAGTGTTCTCCAAGGGGCCACTACTTTTTCTATTTGATCAAAAATAAAAATTTTTGACCAGTATCTGCCTGCGCTTCATTGTGTAAAAAAGAATGTTTAATCGTAAATTTTAAATCATCATGAAAAAAATCGTAGACTTATTGGTGTGTATCTTCTTAATAAGCGTTATCTCCTGCAAAAACTACTATGTTGGAGTGGCAAAGGTCTATTATATAGATGCTAAAGAAGGAGCTGATGACGGAGACGGTCTAAGTCCTAAAACTGCCTGGAAAAGCTTGGAAAGGGCAAATACGGCAACGTTTTCCCCTGGAGATAAGATCTTGTTTAAAGCCGGAGACGAGTGGATGGGGCAGTTGCACCCGAAAGGCTCTGGCAGTACAGAAAAACCGATTTTGATAAGTAGCTATGGAAACGGGAAGAAACCTGTAATTGCTGGAAATGGTGTAGATAACGGGACCATTTATCTTTATAACCAGGAATTTTGGACCATAAATAATTTAGAAGTCACCAATTATAACCTCATGGAACAGGGCGGGCAAAGCTTGGAAAAATGGGAAACAGGAAACACTGAAAATTATGCAGAGCCTATTTTACCTGCTCAGTTAAAAAATTCTAATCACCCTAAATGTGGCATCTATATTTTGGGAGAAGACTTTGGAGAGATAGCAGGGATCAAACTGATTAGCCTTGAAGTTCATGGAGTGAATGGGTACATCAATCAAAAAGATGAAACTAGTAAAGATAATGGTGGAATTCTTTTTAAAATCATTGGCTCAAAGAAACGAACTTATTTTAATGGGGTTATAATTGATTCAGTTAGTGTACATGATGTAGACCGTACAGGGCTTATCATCTGCAGTTCATCGTGGGATAAACGTACACTGAAAACAAATACAGATTGGACACCCTCCTTAAATATTAAAATAAGTAATACAATTTTTAGTAATACAGGTGCGAATGCCTTGATAGTTAGAGTTGCTAAAAAACCAATTATTGAAAATAATTTATTTGATCATTGTGCGATAAAGGCTTCTGGGAATGCTGCATTCAGTTTTAATTCTGACAGCGCAATTTGGCAATTTAATGAATGCCGCTTCACAAAAGCCAATAAGGAGGATAGAGATGCTGGAGGCATAGATGCAGATTACAAGACCAAAAAAACTATACTGCAATATAATTTTGTACATGATAACGACTATGGGATGCTTATCACTGGAGGTCCAAATAATTTTAACGACAGCACTATCGTAAGGTATAACATCTTCGAAAATGATGGCAAATATGCACACCCTTCGCATGGTAAATGTGTAATAAGGGTAAGCGGCAGTGCTACCAATACCTATATTTATAATAATGTAATTTATTTAGGAAAAAACCAAGCAAACACAAAAATCGTTTCCCATGAAGTTTGGAAAACCAGTCCATATCATACTGTTTATCAGAACAACATATTTTATAATTTAAGCGAAGGGGCATTTTATGATTTTGAAGAGAGCAAAGAGAATATCTTCAATAGCAATCTCTATTTCGGAAAAAAGGCAATCAATCAGCAAACAGATCCAAAGGGCCTGTCGGCTGACCCAAAATTTACAGACCCGGGAAGTAGAAACTCAAAAGGGTATCAACTTAAAAAAAATTCACCGGGTATAGGCAGTGGGCAGATCATTAAGAATAATGGTGGAAGAGATTATTTTGGCACTCCTTTAAAGCCAGGTTCTTTACCTAACATCGGTATTTATGAACTTCCTAATTGAATTAGCGTTTACTTTCAATTTCTTTGCCCCGTAGAATTGAAGATTTCAGTCATTGATTATCCGTTTAGTTGTCACTTGAAATTGCGGCTATGACCAACCTGTCGAAAAGATGTTCACCGAATTACCTTCTGTTGAGCTTATAGAAAAATTCATTCAGGTAAAGCTGCAGGTATTTTCTTTTGATCTTGTGATAATTGCCCAGCAGGTTTCTTTTCCTGACTTGTCCGTCAGGATAATCACAAAAACATAAGTGCCTGATAACGTATTGATTGTGCTTTTGATTTTTGTATTTTGCTGACCTAATGGTTAAAAAGTGTACAAAATCAGGAAAATCAAGTATTCAGAAAGCTCGACCTCAGTTCAGGTTTACAAGATTGAAACCGCAAAAGGGCCATCATAAGGCATATTGGTACGGCCCGCTCAGCTCAGGAACTGACCAATCTCATTTCACTTGCCAACGATTTTATCGAGACCTCTACCAAGCAGCTGTTCCTGTTTGGCGACTCGCAATCAGACCAGATCATTAACATCAATCAGGTCGAGTTTATCGGCATCTATTATTCTTTTTTCCATGACGTGATCTCCAAGCTTATCATCCATATCGGATTTGACGGACTGAAGGACAGGTTGCTTCTGGACCTGGTGGCCATGCGGATGCTGGAGCCCGGATCCAAACTACGGTCAATAGCTCTGTTGGAGGAATATTTCGGCATAAGACATCGCAGGCAAAAGTATTACGAATCTGCGCCTCTATGGCCTGAGCTGAAGACAAAGGCGGAGACCATTGCCGTAAAGTTTGCCCGGTCACGATATGATTTTAACTACAATCTGGTATTCTGCGATGTCACAACGTCGCATTTCGAGACCTTCGGAGCAGATGGACTGCGTAAAAGCAGATTCTCCAAAGACAACAAGCCGCAACAGCCACCGGTTCTGGTCGCCTTGATGGTCAGCAGGGAAGGATTGCCCATCGCGTATGAAGTTTTCCCAGGCAATACCTTCGAGGGAAAGACCTTTATCCCAGTGAGCTTCTCCGGGAAATTGACAGCAAGATGGTTCGGAAAGATGGTCAGAGTATCCGTATCAGAACATTTCATGGCGACCTGATCTGCGGCTATTCATCCCTGCGGCACAGAAAGGACAAATATGAAATGGAGAAGCAGATTGAAAAAGCCAGATTCTTTATCGACAACCCCGCCAAGAACAAGAAACTCAAGTTCACCAAGTCATCTGGACAGAACATGGAACTTAACCAAAAGCTGATCGATAGAACAAGCAAATTGCTCGGTGTCAAAGGATATTAATACAAACCTTCCCGAATCAATTGCTGATAATAAGACCATCATGGAACAATATCGGGAACTTTACAGGATTGAACAGGCCTTTAGGAGATCAAAAAGCGATTTACAGACAAGACCTATATTCCATTATAGAGAAGAGCCTATCAAGCTTCATCTATTGATCTGTTTCATGGCTTTGGTCATCTCCAAGCATATCGAACTGAAAACAGAGACTTCGATTAAAAGCTTCATCCATGAATGTAAAAAGATCACAGATGCCAGACTAAAGAATAAAGTTACCGGAAAGGAAACAATGATGAGCCAATTCAACTCAGAAAATCCTAGAATTTTTAAAGAAATTAGACCTGCTGACCTAAATTGGACAAGTCAGGAAAATTTGGGAAATATTATTGAAGGCCCCCTACCGGAGGTTTGACAACCTATGAAGAACTGGCCAAAAAATCAGGCTATGCAGGTGCATCACGTGCGGTGGGCACAGCTATAGGTAACAACCCGGTTGCACTTATAATTTCCTGTCACCGTGTGATTAAATCTACCGGAGATATCGGACAATATCACTGGGGGTAGTTCGCAAAAATGTCATCGTCGGCTGGGAAGCGTCCAAGGCTCTGCATACTATAAAAAAAACAGACCACACGATTATATCGGACAGCCCAAGAATCCTTTCAAAGGGCCAATAAAATGGAAATGAGGTAACAAAAAAACTTTAATCTACACGGTTACTTTTCTCTAAATCTCCCAATAAATAATTTGTGAAAATTTTAGCGCCTTTGTTATTGAGGTGAAAGGTATCATCAAATAAATCCGGATGTTTTAGAAAGAAAGGGCTGTTGCTGAAATCGTAAAATTGAATGCTTTTAGAGCGGGCAATTTGTTTTCCTTTTTCTAGCGATGGATCAGTTTTTTTATAGCTCACATAATAGGGTGAGCACACCACCACAATTTTAACGTTGGCTTTTTTGCAATCATCAATAAAAGAAATAAAAGCATTTACTTTATTATTGTCTAAAGCATTTCCTTTTTTAGGGATATTATCTTTTAAAGGTTCGGGCCATTTTTTATACAAGGGCACATAGCCCTCCATATCATCTTTTCTGGTTTTATTAAATTCGGAGTTTCCGGCGGCAATGGTTAAAACAGAGGAATTGTAAGGATAAATTTCGGAAAGTAATTTTAAGCTTTCGTAGGGGCCTTTTAAATCTACGATGGGCCTTATTTCTGGGTGAGCATGGTAATAGGGCAGCAGAATAGAAAGCTTATCATAGCTGGCATCCAGTTTAAGAAATTCTTCTCTCTGGAAATCAAGAATTACCATCTGTGGATGATAGCGTTTCATCGCCGATTTAAAAACGGCATAATCATAAAAAATGGAGGAGGCATCGCGGCCTGCATTGTAAAATGTCTTATGCAGTTTTTCTTCAAACAGATTTGGATAATAATGATGATTTGCCCTGGAAGAACCGAATATTAAGACCTGAGCTTTGGTTTTCTCCATGGCTTCAGTAGTTCGGTATTGCGCCCCAGAAGATTGTTTAAAGTAGTAATATTGCAGATAATAGCCAATAAGGTAATCAAATGCTGCAACAATTAAGAACAACAGAAAAACCTTTTTAAAGAAAAACAGATATTTACTATTTCTGAATGAGCTATTGGTCAAAACCTGTTGAATTAATTAAAACTGAAAATAAATGAACTGGCCACTATCAAATACGCCTACCATCAGAATAATAATGATTAAGAAAGCATAGGATAAGTTTCTGATCACCCAACTTTTATTATTCATTAACGGGAATTTCTGCGGGAAGTATTCCTGATGAAATTCTACCACCAGCAAAAATAATATCCCCACAACGGAATAGATCACGAGTGATGGTTTTTCGTAAAAAATTTCTCCTTTGAAAATGAATATCTTTTTTACGATTAACAGCGCATCATCAAAACTATTGGCCCTGAAAAATATCCATGAAAATGCAATTAATAAAAAGGTGGTTATAATTTGCAAAGTCTGATTAAGGAGCGGTGTTTTGTTTAGACCGATAACATGATTAAATTTTTTGTTGAATTTCTCCATCACGATGGCAAAAACCAAATAAAAACCGTTTAATGCGCCCCAAACAATGTAAGTCCAGTTGGCACCATGCCATAAACCACTTACGGTAAACACAAAAATAAGATTGAAGTACCAGCGGGGAATGCTTACCCGGTTGCCACCCAAAGAAATATACAGGTAATCTTTAAACCAGGTTGATAGCGAGATATGCCATCGTTTCCAGAATTCTGAAATGTTTTTAGAGAGATATGGTCGTTTAAAGTTGGTTACCAATTTAAAGCCCATTACCCTGGCGGTGCCAATGGCAATATCAGAATATCCCGAAAAATCACAATAGATTTGGAAGGCAAAGAAAATGGTAGCCACCATAAATGTGGGTCCGTTATGGTGTGTGGGGTTATTATAAATGGCATTTACATAGATAGCCAGCCTATCGGCAATGACAATTTTTTTAAAAAATCCCCAAAGCATCAGTTTTAAACCTTCTACCACGTTGGTATAAACGAAAGGATGTTTTTCTCTGAATTGATAAAGGATATTTTGTGGTCGTTCAATTGGGCCGGCCACCAATTGCGGGTAAAACATTACGTAAAGAGAATAAATACCAAAATGTCTTTCTGCTTTGTGGTTACCACGATACACCTCGATGGTGTAACTCATGGCCTGGAAAGTATGAAAAGATAAACCTATCGGAAGTAAAATAGAGAGGTTTTTTATGGAGTTATGATAACCCAAATCATTTAAAAATAAACTTAAATTATCGTTAAGGAAATTATAGTACTTAAAAACGGCCAACACCCCGATGTTGGCTATCAGACTTAAAACCAGTAAAATCTTTCGATTTTTTCCTACGGCGTTCTCCAGCCAAATTCCTACAAAATAATCTACCACAATGGTAAAGCCCAGGATCAGGATGTAAATGGGCACAAATGCCATGTAGAAATAACAGCTGGCAATTAATAATAAAAACCACCGGTACTTATGAGGTATGGCAAAGTAGAGACCGGTAACTATGATGAAAAAGAAAACAAAGTTGATGGAATTAAATAACATTCGCCTGTTTGCTGCTTAAATTTAAACTTTGATTTAACCGACAGGTAAATAGCGGTTATCGTTATAGTAACCACCGTTATTTTTTTCATAAAGGCCAATGCTCTTGTAGGTGACATTATTAAGCGCAACAGCCATATTTTTAATAATCCCTTCCTGAGCAATTTTATTGATAAACATCAATTCGTTTTTGGTGCTGCTTTTTATTCTCAGTAGGAAAAGGTTCATATCAGCAAAAGGAACAACCATCATGGCATCGTTAACGATATTTACAGGAGGGTTATTGATAATGATATATTCGTAATATTTTTTGGCTTCGTTTATCATTTCCTCCAGTTTAGAATTATTTAATAATTCTGAAGGGAAAAGCGGCTTTGACCCAGCACAAACCACGCTTAACCCTTTTGTTTTGGTGGGTTGTATAACTTCGGTAAAAGAAGTTGTACCTTCCAGGTAATCAGAAAGGCCAACTTTATTGCTTAAATTATAGATTTTATGAGTGCGTGCCTTTCTTAAATCGGCATCGATCAATAACACTGTTTTATTGGTAAGAGCCAGAATAGAAGCCAAGTTTGCGGAAACAAATGTTTTGCCTTCGCCTGCTATAGAAGAATGGAGAGCGATAACTTTAGACGGTTTGTTTTTAAGAAGATACTGAATATTGATTCTCAATCCTCTGAATGATTCTGTGACATCGGAATTGGGGTAAGCTAAAACAGGCAATTCGGTATCAAATTTATTGTATAGAATATTGCCGATAACGGAAATACTCAGCTGTCCTGAAAT
Source organism: Pelobium sp. (assembly GCA_965218985.1). Lineage (GTDB taxonomy): Bacteria > Bacteroidota > Bacteroidia > Sphingobacteriales > Sphingobacteriaceae > Pseudopedobacter. Next base: position 1,250,161 of record CBDCMP010000007.1, on the reverse strand, counting down.
ATCAGAAACATAATTCAGCTTTTTATGGAAGAATGTTTTAAGGATCAGATAAATAAGCGGTAAAGCCAAACCGGCAAACAAACCGATAAACAAAACCATGAATTTTTTTAAACCAGTTTTATCGGCTGTTCCAAAGCTGGCTGCATCAAGCACTTTGGCATCAGGATCCCGGGAGGCCTGTGCAATTTGCGCTTCCGATTTTTTTTGCAATAAAAAAGTATACAAGTCATTATTCAAATCAGACTTTCTTGATATATTTTTTAAGTTTTGTTGTTTTTGTGGCAAGCTTGACAGCTGTGCGCTAATGCTTGCCCTTTGGTTAGAAAGATTATTCAGCTCCATCTGTGCATTCTCCAGCAGGTTATTGATGTTTTCTGACAGGCTTTTTTGCGTGTAAGATATTTCCTTATTCAAAGAAATTAACTGCGGACTACCTTCCTGTGCCGTATTGGAAAGCACTTCTCTTTGCTGAAACAAATCGCCCAGCTTAATTACCAATGAATTAAGAGCAGGGTCAGTTACACCCACTACGGAAGGGGAAACCAGGCTTTTCATTGCGGCGGCATTGTTTATATATCGCTTTAAGCTTTTAAAATAATCGACTTTTATTTTAGCTGCAGATTCATCATTGTTTATTTTGTCTAAACGGTTGATGATAGCTGACGATTGCTGACTAATATCTACTACATTATTATCGGAACGGTAATCAGTTACTTTTTCATCAGCTGTTTTCAGAGAATCAGAAACGCCTGCAAGTTGTTTGTTGATGAAATCAACCGTGTTATTTGCTAACCTGGTTTTTTCTGCCAGGCCGTAATCTATATAAACTTTATCCAGTTCATTTAAAAAGTCTATCGACCTGTTAAGCTGTGTGGCCTCCAAACTCATTGTTATCAAATCGGATTCCGCATCTCCGGCAGTTATCTTGAGATTTTTCTGATAATCTTTTGCCATTAAAACCAAGTCATTAAAAACAAGAATATATTGATCTCCATTTTCTGTAAGCTGATTTGGGATTTTATTCAGCCTAAAGCTGAAAAATTTGTTTTTGAAAGGCTTTCCAAAAGTTCCGGTTTGCTTAAAATCGATTTCTCTTTTAATACCATTGATCTCTCTGGTTTCATCAGCTTCCACGGTGTATTGTTTTTCACTGATTTGCTTGATATGCAAGGGCACTCCTAATATTTGTAAACTTCCCGACGGAATACCTACACGGTAAGGGTCGTTCTTATAAAGATCAGGATGGGATAAAAATTTATCCTGGCTCCAGGAAAATTGCCAGTTGAGGTTTTGTAATGCCTGCAGATTAAGGGTGAAGGAGCTCAAAACCCCAATCTGATTTTGGACATTACCATTTTTATTTTGCACTCCCAATTGCTTATACAAAGCACTTAAAGTTCCTTCGGCATTATCATCTTTTAAAACAAGCGTAGTATTTACCGTATATTTCTGATGCGAGAAATGATTAAAAAAAAATGCCAGCAATAAACCCGTTAATGACAGGACAATGAACCAGAATTTATGCTCGTAAATAGAAATTTTCAGTTGTTCTATATTAATGCCTTCTGATTCTTTAACAGGTTGAAATTTCTTTTTAACCTTTTTCATAGAGGGTTAGATATAATTAAGGTTATGTTATTTAATATAATTCAAGACCAGTAAAACGGAAGAAATTGCCCCGACAATAAGGGAGGCCGCAGAAAGGTGTTCTCTTGTGTTTTTGCTTTTTCCGGGCTGGATAAAAATCACATCATTGGGTTGCAGATAAAACCCTTCGGAACCCAGAGAAGATTTATTGTTCAGATTTAAAATATACGTTTGGCTTCCCTGTGCAGTTGGTCTTAACACCAATACATTATTCAAAGATGCGTATTCGGTATTTCCGTTGGCCATACCTATGGCTTCCAGGGCCGAAAAACTTTTGTTATTGTAATTATTGTAAACACCCGGGTTTTTAACTTCTCCCAAAACAGTTACCTGATAATTCAATAACCTTACTTTAACAGTTGGCTGTTTAACATAAACGGTAGCCTTGGTTTCAATTTCTTTTTGGGCTTCTTCCGGGGATTTTCCTTCTACTTTAATTTTGCCGATGATGGGCAAAGTAATTTCTCCATTTGCATCCACTTCATTACCATTTATAAACTGACCCGGTACTGTAGCAAACTGATTATTTTCTGCAGTATTAGTGCCGGATTGTGGTGGATTATAGACCCGGTTCAACTCCGGATTGGCAGTAACAATGCTTACATATAAATTGTCTTTTTCCTTTATTTTATAAACAGGAGGGGTAGCAGGTAAATTATTCAACTGCTCTTTACCGTGTACATCTTTTAGATACATCAATTCTTTGTAAGAAGTGCAGGAAGAGAAGAGTATCAATGCGCCAGCTAAAATATTTAAACGGTGCATTATTGCTTTTTTGAAATTTAGTTTCATTTAGAATTGATTTTCTTAGTGTTTAAAACAATAATTCAGTTAATTTTAGAAGGCGTTTTTATTTGTCTTTTTGCTAAAAATAGTTAAAAACATAATATAAATATCCAGCCAAAAACTCCAGTTCTCTATATACCAAAGGTCGTGTAAAGTTCTGGCTTTGTATTGCAGTTTATTTTCCGTTGGGCCCCGCCAGCCGTTCACCTGTGCCCATCCGGTTATACCCGGTCTTATCCAGTGCCTAGCCAGGTAGCTGTTCATTTTTTGTTTCAGCGTAAAATTTAGATGAACCCGATGAGGGCGTGGCCCCACCAAAGACATTTCGTTATTAATGACATTCAGTAGCTGAGGCAATTCATCTAAATTGAATTTCCTTAAATACTTGCCTACTTTAGTGATTCTCACATCATTTAAAACCGTAGATTTTCCTCCCGAAACTGTTTTATCGTTATGATACATCGACCGAAATTTATAGACTGTAAAGGGCAAGCCATTCATTCCCAGTCTTTTTGGTTTATAGAAAATGGGCCCGTTATTGGTTAATTTAATCAGCAAGGCAATGATGAGAAACACTGGAGAAAGAAGGACGAGCATGATTACACTGAGAACAAGATCGAAAGCTCTTTTCCAAAAGTAATTGGAATACGTATCTAAAGGAACAAATCTTAAATCCAGCATTTGGATGCGGCCAAAAGTGTTCATTTTAAATGTACGGTGAATAACTCCGTCATAATTAGGAACTACATGTACACGGATGCCGTTCTTTTCTGCCGTGAAAATAATATATTCTATATCCTTTATTTCTGTTAAAGGAATGGTAATGATCACATCCTGGAACACGAATTTTTCGTAAAGCTGTTCGAAATCAGATATTTTACCAATTATTTTATTGGCAGGGTTTGCCCCGAGGGTTTCATCCAAAATGCCAATAGGACTCAGTTTTAAATAATTGCATTTGGAGAAATAGCCAAATAAATCATTTGCTATTTTTGTATTACCGATTATTAACGTGGGCCTTTTATTTACTTTATCATTTATTTTATATTCATAATAAAACCACAAAGAGATAGACATTTTGATAATGGTAAAAAGGCCTATGGCACTGAAAAATATAGTTCTTGAAAAATAATCTACTTTACCACTAATGATTATAAGCGATACCAGGGCTATAAAAACCACTATCTTCTTTAATTGAATACCAAATGCTTTGGATATGCCTAATTTTAAATTGCGCATATCGTCAATGTAAATGAGTGTAGATATGATCCAGGCGAGATTAAAGTAAATGATTAACCTGATGGTAGATGGAAAATAATCTACCTGACTCAACTGATAGTGCAGCCCCGAAATTACCAGTATTAAAAAACTGATGATAACCAGATCTAAGATTAAAAATAATAGTATAATGTTCCTGGTTCTCATAGATAGTTATGACATCACAAAATTTACTACCCTGGCAAAATGAATTGTCAGGGGATAGATTTTTAGAAAATTTATTTAGTCAAACCGGAGGGAAGCAATTACTTGCCTTTGAGAGCCTTAATTTGACTGTTGATTTAATGTTTTAAAAAGTATATTGGTTCTTAATATTTTAATTAAGTACGAGATTTCAAATAAATAGTTTTTTATGCGCTCGTTTTATGAGAAAAACTTAAAAATATTTTTTCGTATCGTATGGCAATACTTTTCCAGAGATAGGCATTGTTCACTTTTTCCTGCGCAAACCTTCCCTTAATCTTCATTTTTTCAGCCTCTGTTAACGCGAGATTTATTTTTTCGGCCAAATCCGTTGTATTTCTATTTTTAAAATAAAGCACTTCTTTATCAGAAAATACCTGCGTATTTTCCGGTATATCGCTAGCTATAATTGGTTTTCCGGTAGAGGCCACTTCTAAAAGCATAATAGACATTCCCTCTGTTTCGGATGGAAAAATAAACAGCTCGCAAGAATCTATTAAGGCAAGCAATGCTGGAAGCGGTTCTACATATCCGATAAAGAAAACACGGAGATTTTTTGCCAGATTTCTTAATAATTGCAGGTAGGAGGAACTTTCCTCTAACTCGCCCGAGATAAAAACCTGTCCTTTATAATGGATTTTATTTAAAGCTTCGAGCATGGTGTGAGTTCCTTTTGTGCCCATCAATCTTCTGGCAGAAAACAATAAAAAAGGTTCATCAAGAGAAGCTCCGGCAGGAATAAATGATGCGGCCTTCTGATGATCGTATTGGCCTGGATCTGTTGGGTTTATCCCGTTAGGAATAAAATGAACTTTTTGCTGATATCTATTTTCGTAATACTGTGTAAGCGGCTCTGAAATGCAGGTGCAAACATTTGGGGATTTAATAAAGATATACTCGGCAAGTTTGAAATACATTTTCTGAATCGCATTCCATTTATCTCTTTTATAAGGTGCTTCATGAGAGGTTGCTGCAACTTTGAATCTTAATCTCAATAAGGGAATAAACAAGGCACAATCTGTTTTATGTGCACTTATTAAATCGGCTTTGCCAAAAAAAAGAATGTGTAATGCCGAGCTGAAAAAGTAGAGTAAAGAACCGGGGCTGCCAGGAAGCAAGGGTTTAAATTCTACCACGTTAACACCCGGAATATGGTTTTTCGCCAGTTCATTTTTATAACAATAGATGGTAATATTAAATTTTTCTTTGAGCTGCAATACCAGATTTTCTACCACCCTGCTGGTGCCTCCTTTTGGCGGATAATAGTTTACGCCGTAAATAATGAGCCCTGGTTTTTCTGATAGCCTAATCTTTTTATCTACAACTGCTTCCATAATTAAATATTTTGATTGATGAAATCTTCGTATTTTTTGGTAAAAGCAGCCACACTGTATTGATCTTTGATCAGCTGATAACTTTTAGCGCCCATTTTGTTCCTCAATTCAGAGGAGGATATGAGTTCCTTTAAAGGATTAATAAAAGATTGATGATTCGTATCTTCTGTTATAAAGCCGTTCTCTCCATTTTTAACAAGTTGGTGATTATCGCCAACAGGCGTTGCCACAACCGGAAGGCTAAAGCTTAAAGCTTCCATAATGGTATTGGAAAGGCCCTCGAAAATGGAACTGCACAAATAAATATCCGCAGTTTTGTAGCATTCACTAATATGATCCGGGTTGATTAGGATTTTTACCTCGTCACTCAAATTCAAGGATTGCACTTCTTCCCGGATCTGCTGTTCTAATTCTCCGTAACCAATAATCAAATAGCTGAACCCGTAATTCTCATTCTTTAGGGCAAGCATCGCCTTAAAGGCTTCGGAATAACCTTTTTGAGGAACAAATCTTCCCACAGTAATAATGGTTACTTTCTCTTTTTCTGCTCTGGAAAGCACTGCAGTAGTTAAATCAAAACCGTTTGCAATTACCATGGAATATTTATTTTTAAATCCCTTTTTTGTAAGCTCTGCCAGGCCGGTATAATTATTAAAAATGGTGTGAGAGCTTAAATGATTATGGATAAAACGCTGAATGGGTAATTTCTTAGCGTCAAGTTGTGCATTTCTAATTCCACCTATTCTATATTTTACTCCGACTAGAATCCCGGTTAGGGCACCAATAAAATTGGTAGTCAATAAATAAGAAAAAATAAAATGTACGTTGTTCTTTTTTAACAGCTGATAAAAATCAGCCGTTTTTTTTAAAGTATTGCCAGATAAATAAACAGTATTAATTTTTTCTTTATCGATAATGGCCTGAAATTTCGCTTCCACCTTTTCTCCGTGGTAAATCACCAATATCACCTGGTATTTACTGCTTAGTACGTTTGCCAGTAATAATGCTTGTTTTTCTGCTCCGCCGGATAGTAAGGTATTGGTGAAAACAACTATGTGTTCTTTCAAATTTATTTGTTTAGACAGAGATAGATGCAGAGAAGCTACCATACGTTTTTAATGCTTTCTTTGGTATAGGTAAAATCTCTGTTTGTAAAATAACTATCTGCTTGTTTATTAAAAATGATACCATTGTTCTTTCGAAAAAGCTTAGAAAGTAGGGAGAGTGGCAAAAGGAAGAAAATAAAAACTATTGTAAGCAAAATTTTACTCATTACTGTGCCCATTATGGTGGCAAGCTTCATCCAAAGCCAATCAATTTTTCTCGCAAAGTATGGGATAAATGCCCCAATAAAGGCAAGCGCAATGGCGGCAATTAATAAATAGTTGTTCTTTTTGAACCAATAAAGAAGCAGTAGTGCTAAGATTAGGACTAACATGGTCTCGAGACTTTTATTCTTTTTCATCTGTTTATCTTTTAGTTTTAGCGGATATTTTTATAATTAGAATGAACCTTATAATTAAATGTATTCAATTTAAAGGGAGAAATCTTAGTGTTTAGAAGTAAACTCTACCTGGAAAACAGATAGAGTTTATCTTTGTAAGATCCTAGAAAAGCGTATAAATAAATGGTGCAATAGCAGAGCCGCCACCAATGACTATTAGAACGCCAAGAATTAACAAAACAAAAATTAGTGGTGCCAGCCACCATTTTTTTCGGGCTTTCATAAATTGCCACATGTCGCTTAAAAAATCCATAATAAGAAAGTTTATAATTAGTCTAAAGTAAATTCATTTTTCCAGTCGCCTTTCTCCAACCATTTGGGTTGTTGCCTTTTATCAAAAATCACATTCCCCATAATCAGGTAATCCATTTCCGTTCGCATGAAGCATTTATAAGAATCTTCGGGAGTATTTACAATGGGTTCTCCACGTACATTAAAACTGGTATTGATTAAAACAGCATAGCCGGTTAGTTTCTTGAAATAGTTTAGGAGCTTCCAAAGCCTGCTATTGGTTTCCTGATGAACGGTTTGTATCCTGGCGGAATAATCAATATGAGTAACCGAAGGCATATCACTTCTCAAAAAATAAAGCTTATCCAATAAATGTTTATGCGTAAAATCTTCAGGGTAGGCAATCTGCCGATTAGCTTTTACTTTTTTTACCAGCAACATGTAAGGTGAAATATCTTCATGTTCAAAATATTCTGCCACATCTTCACTTAAAACAATAGGAGCAAATGGCCTGAATCCTTCCCGGTACTTAATTTTGAGGTTGAGCTTCTTTTGCATCTCCGGATTTCTGGCGTCGGCAATAATGCTTCTTGCGCCCAATGCCCGTGGCCCAAATTCCATGCGACCCTGATGCCAGCCAATCACGTTGCCTTCAGCAATTAAAGTGGCTACTTTTTCTAGTAGATTTTCTTCATTAGGGTGGTATTCATAAACTGCGTTATGTTTATTTGCTGCGGCAATAATTTCTCTATCGGTGTATTCAGTTCCTAAATACGATCCTTTAAGACTGTCTAATCTATCAGATTTAAGGTGGCGTTCTTTTCCAAAATAGATATGCCATGCAGCATAAGCTGCTCCAAGGGCACCGCCAGCATCGCCGGCAGCAGGGGTAATAAATATTTGCTTAAAAATCTTTGCGTCGTCTAATTTACCATTGGCCACACAGTTTAAGGCAACCCCACCCGCCATGCATAAATAATCTGACTGGGTAAGTCTTTTAGCTTCTTTGCCTAAAAGCAAAACAATGTCTTCGGTAATTTCCTGGATGGCCAAAGCCATGTCGCAATGTATCTGGCCCAACTCTGCTTCAGATTCTCTTTTGGGAAAACCAAATAGCTTCTCCCATTTTTTATCATAGACCATTCTGTCTCCGGTGGCGTAACTAAAATAATCTTGGTTTAAAAAGATAGAGCCGTCTTCTTTGATATCAACAATTTCCGATTTAAACAATTTAATAAAATGATTTGCCCGTTCTGAGTTCTGATTGCCATAAGGAGCCAAACCCATCAATTTGTATTCTCCGGAATTCACTTTAAAGCCACAATAATAGGTTACCGCAGTATATAAAAGTCCTAATGAATGAGGAAAATCCAGCTGTTTCAAGATGGTGATGTCTTTACCTTCGCCCAAACAAATGGAAGCCGTGGCCCATTCGCCCACGCCATCGATAGTTAAGATAGCCGATTTCTGGTATTTTGATGGATAAAACGCAGAGGCCGCATGTGATAAGTGATGTTCAGGAAAAAGCAGTTTGATCTTTTTTCGGTCGGCTTTTTCTATTTCGTCTAAGGAAGACCAAATCTGTTTTTTTAAAAACATCTTTTCCTTTAACCATACCGGCATAGACATGGTGAAAGATTTTAATCCCTTCGGGGCATACGCATAATAAGTTTCCAACAGCCTTTCGAACTTTAAAAGAGGCTTGTCGTAAAAAGCTATCGCATCAATATCATTGATTGAAAGGCCGGCATAATCCAGACAAAAACGAACTGCATTTACAGGAAAATCGGGATCGTGTTTTATTCTGGTGAACCTTTCTTCCTGGGCGGCGGCAATGACTTCTCCATTTTGGAGAATAGCAGCAGCGGAATCATGATAATAAGCCGAAATCCCTAATATGTTCATAACTAAATTACGTAGCTAAGTGAATTATTGGTTTTAATTAAATGCGCTTTTATTCAGCGGGGCAATGTAATGGTCTTTTATAAAATGGTAAACTGTATCAGCCACTATCTGGTGCCCGTAAATATTCCAGTGAGAATCATATTCAGAATTAAATTCCCGATGATTTTTCTCATAATCCCTTTCAAAAACGTTGGTTAAATCAATAAAATCAAGGTTATTTTTAGCTGCGAGATGGGCAACCATTTTATTCAAAAACAGTACATTGCTGCTCTGTAATTTCCCTGCGTAAATATCTAATCGGGGCCCGTCCATCACTAAAAGAATTTTTTTATCTGGATTTTCTGTTCTCAGTTTACTGAAGATATAATCTACCGCTGTTTTGATGGTGTCGCGTTTCTGATAAATAGGGTCTACACTTACATTGGCATTAAAGGTTTTTGTTTCTTTAGGTTTAAACCAATCGGCCCAAACATATCTGAATTTTAGATTGATATACAGATACCTCATCAGGGCACTTCTTTTCATGATTTCTTTAATAAAACCTATGCGGAATGGCTTTGGCTCTAATTCTGTTACCTGATTGTTTTTATCAATTTTTAGTTTTTCGAAATAAACGTTGTTCTTGAAACTGGCCAGGCTTTCATCAAAATCATTATAAACAATATTTACCACCATCACATCCGGATTGAAATTTTTAGAAACATAGCGGCTCATGTGCAGGTATTGCGACATGGGTGCTCCGGAAATTCCAAAAGCGTAAACTTCTTTGGTGTTATTGAAATCTTGTGCGATAAGGAAAGGGTATGTTTTTGTATTATCAACAATTAAAGATTCTATAAAAGAATCGCCAATTACAGCAATGCGTTGTTTGTTGTCTTTTTGTGTTTGATAGGCGTAAGGGCTGTTCCAGCCAAAATTGTTCACTGTCCAATGTCCGCGTTGTTGTGAAAATCTCCCAGCTGCGCCAACACCGGAAGTGTTGGTTTGGGTATTAAAGCGGATCATTTTCTCCTGCCGATCAAAGTAAAGATCGGGTTTGTTGGCAGCAGGGATTACGAAGCGAAATATCAGTTCGAAAAGTATCAGCACTAACAACAGGCTGGGAATGGTTAACAGCAAGAAATTTTTGATTAAATGCTTCATTAAATAGGTTTATTCGAAGAAATATAATTAAATATATAATTATATTTCTTAAGTAATATACATTAAAAATTTTTCATCCAGTTGCTGTAAACCAGCAACCTCCAGATCAATGTACCATGGTCGGCTTTACCCGAATTGTTTTCCGAGATAAGCGTTTTTATATAATTTTGATTAAGCCCGAAATCTCCAAACTCAACATCCAGCGTATTACCCAACGCATCATCTTTAAACCATTCTCTTAAAGGCACATCAAAACCTTTTTTCTTTCTGTAGATGATTTCCTCCGGCAATTTATTTTGCATTGCTGACTTTAAAACCTGCTTTACTGATTTAACCTTTGGTACTTTTACGTTTTTATCGGTTATATAAAGATGCTCCACAATTCGATGATCTAAAAATGGAGCCCTGGTTTCTATGGAGTGCGCCATGCTCATCCGGTCCACTTTTACCAGCATTTGGCCAGGCAAAGAAACCTTTAAATGGTAGTACATCAATTGATAAAAAGAATCTTTAAACGGACAATCCTGCATGGCATCTTTCATGAAATCTTCTATCGCAAAATGGCTTTTTGTAGGTATTGATTTCATTGCGGAAGGGGCAATTTTCACTGATTTAGAGATCAACCGGTTTTGGAAGGGCATGTTGTATGCATTTAAAACTCTTACCGCCTGGTTGAGTTTATACCTGAGTTCACCAGAAAAAACAGAAGAGGAACTTTCGAGAACATCAGGCAAAGTTTTTCTAACGAAAGAAGGGAGGTTTTGATATTTACCCGCCATTTTTTCACTCTGGTAAGAAGAATAACCAGCCAGCACTTCATCGGCACCATCCCCGGTAAGTACCATTTTCACATTCTCCCGGGCATATTTAGAAATAATACCAGTGGGTATCGCAGCCGGATCAGCAAAGGGTTCATCATAATGAAATAAAATCTTTCTTAGAGAATCATCTAAAGTATCCAATTCCACCACATGCTCGTGATGATTGGTTTTAAAGCGATCGGCTATAATTTTTGCTTTATTGCGTTCATCAAATTTCTTTTCATTGAAACCGATGGTAAAAGTTTCTACCGGTTTACTGCTGACGCCCGCCATTACAGAAACTATACTTGAAGAATCTAAACCGCCACTTAAAAATGCCCCATATGCCACATCGCTGCGCATCCGCATTTCTACTGAATCATTAAATAAATAAGAGAATTCATCCACTACTTTTTTAGCATCCGTTTGCAGATGGTTTTCATCCACATCCGGTAAATCCCAATATTTTAATTCGCGGATATTGTTGTCTTTTATCAGGAGATAATGTCCGGCTTTTAGTTTTTTGATTTTTTGATAAAAGGTATATGGCTCGGGAATGTAACCCAGGAAAAGATAAAGTTCCAGCATTTCCGGATTGGGTTTTAAATCCATTCCGTATTGATTCAAGCTTTTAATTTCTGATCCAAAAACAAATGTATGGTCTTCTACAGCGTAATGCAGTGGCTTTTCACCCATGCGGTCTCTGGAAATAAACAATAATTGCTTGCGGTTATCCCAAAGCGCAAACGCCCACATGCCGTTAAATTTCTCCTGACATTTTGTGCCCCATTGTTCATAAGCTCTAATGATCACTTCCGTATCAGAAGTGGTTTTAAAACGATGACCTAAGTCGATAAGTTCTTTCTGAACTTCGATATAGTTATAAATTTCTCCGTTAAAAACCAGCGCAATTTGCTCATCATCATTGTACATAGGCTGATGCCCGCTTACCAGATCAATGATAGATAATCTTCTGTGTGCCAGCCCAATTTGCTTATTGATATAGAAACCTTCCCCATCGGGTCCGCGATGATGAATGATATCTGTCATCTTTTTTAACCGAACAGGGTCAATTGTTCGCTGACGATCAAAATGAAGCACACCAGTGATTCCGCACATATATTTTTTGTTTAATTCGCTGTTAAGAAACGATAATTATTTAAAAGGAATTTTTTCTCCGTTAATCAGGTACATGAAACTCAGTAAACCGGCAGCATATTTTTCATGGTCGAAATGCTTAAGTGCCGCGTTTCTTCCATTGATCCCTTTTTTTTCAGCTTTAGCCGGATTTTCCATCATAGCTAAAATGGCATTTTTAATCTCTCCAGAATTTTCTGGTGCCACCAGATAAGCATCCTCATTGCCGATATAACTTTCTACATCGCCAATTTTGGAAGCAATAACCGGCTTGCCACTCATTAAAAATTCTCCCAGTTTAAAAGGAAAACCGGCATTGGCATAAGCAGAATTAATTCTGGTCATGCATAAAACATCCGCCTCCCTATTCAAAATTTCAACATATCTGGCTCTGCTTAAAAAACCCTGATAATCGATCTCTTCTTTTAGATCAAGCTGTTGAACATGATCCCAGAAATCAGCCATTTCTTTTTCAGAACCTTTTCCGGATAACAAAAACCGGAAAGATTTTCCTTCTTCTTTTAGGTCTTTTAAAGCTGCCAACAGATAAGATAATCCGTCTTTTTCATTAAAAGAGCCACTATAAAAAATGGTGATTTTGTTTGTTTTTTCTTTTGGAGGATTGCTGGCGATGAGGTATTTATTCATCGTTACGGGAAGAAAAAATACGCTGCATCCCGGAAACATATTTTTTATTTTTCCTTCCAGAAAACGGGAAACTACAGTAAAACCATCCCCAAAGTAATTCAAACGTTTTCTGAAAAATACCGCCGATTTATATTTTACCTTGTTTTTGAATGATTTGTATTTTACGTAAGTCTCTAAATCCTCCACCACATCAATGATGATTTTAAAGCCCAGCATTTTAGCCCAAATCACAAAGAAGAAATTCTTGATGTCTATCTCCCCATAAAAATAAATCACATTGTGAAAACCTTTTTTTCTGAATTTATAGAGGTATTTCACCGTTTCAGGGATGTGCTTAAAGAAATTAGAGATTTTGGGTGCGTAATATAATTCTTTGTAATTCTCCACATACAAGTCCGAAACTTTTTGATAAAAAAGTTTCGTTTTATCCTCCAAAGCGATGTTAGAAATAGAAACTTCCGGATGATCTTTTCGGAGATAATAGATGATATTTTGCAGGCGGTTGGTACCAGCTAAACCGAAATTTGCAGAGTGGGGGAAAAAGACAATGTTTAAAGGTCGTTTCATAGAAGCTATTGGTAACTACGCAGGTACTTGCGCAGTAGATTTTTCTTTCAGAGCATTCATCATCTTTTTAAATCTCTCTGTATTTTCTAATTCACTATGATTTTCTTTTACCAATTCATGCGCTTTTTTTACTCTGTTTTCTCTGAGTGATGGAGAGAAAATCAATTCCTGTAAAGATTTTTTTATTTCGAGAGCATCTGGTTGATCACAAATTTGTGCCCATCCCTCTTTAGCATATTCTACCAGGGCGGTTCCCGAAGGCCCAACCACAAAAATTGGAGTGCCTGAAGCCATATACTCGCTCACTTTTGTAGGCATGGAGTAACGGATAAACCTTAACCCTTCTTCATCAAAATCACAGGGAATAAGCAAAGCATCCGCGGAAGCGAATTTTTTGGGCAAATCTTTATAAGGGATAGTTGCTGCAATTTTTACGCTTTTATATTTCTTTAAGGATTTTGTTAAAGGGTGATTGCCGTCTTTTGTTTGTATTTCGAGATAAATTTTTACGCCTTCTTTATTCATTTTTTCCACCACACTGGCAGTGGTTAACAGCGTGTTTTCTAATCCGTAACCAACCCTACCTGCATACAGCAAATGAAAAGGATCATTTTCTTTAATTTCGAGGGAATGGGTATTCATCCAGAAATCCAGATCGACGGAATTGTGGTAAGGGTAAAAAGTGTGTCCGTATCTTTCTAAATAAACATCGGCCATGAACTGGCAAATGCTTAAATGCACCTGAGAATTTTCAAATAGCGTCCGTATTTTTTGGTCGAATTTGTTTTCCCAATAACTCTTCAGCAGACTGGGTTTTACAGCGAAAGAAAACCAATCATCCATTACATGAATAACTAAAGGCTTTTTACTAAGTTTTTTTAATTCGGTAACAAAGCCAATGGATTTATAAGAATTGGGCTGATAGTAAATAATATCGGGATTAAATTCCTTAAACCAATTTAAAAAATCAGTACGCAGTTTTTGTTTTCCATACATCCAAAGATATAAACCCAAACTGTGCAGCACATTGTCGAAACTGTTTTTCAATCGGGCTTTCAGAGGCTTGGTTTGCTTCACCATTACTGCGCCTGAGGCAAAATTTTCTGTTACTACACCGCTTTTGGTTTTCCGTTGTAGCAAAGAAAAAGGAAAAGGCATGGCTTGCTCGGCAAAGCCCAGACGGTAATAATTATCGCTTTTGCTGAAATCCAATGCTTCTTTACTCTCTACCGCAACGGCCAATTTATTTTGTGGCCAGTTTTTAAAAAGATTGGTTAAAGTAATTCCACCGCCGGTATCGGTTGTAAAGGTTTGTCCAATAATCAGCACTTTGGGGAAGCTTTTAGCTATGTTTTTATTTTCTTCACTATTCATGGGTAGCGTGAGCGTTGGTGAGTTTTAAAGCGGTAACGGGCTTAAATTTTTGCTTTTCTTTTTCCTGTGCAGGTAAATAAACTAGGTAGAGAAATACCAATGACTTCATAAAGGCTTCATCGAAAATTAATTCCGAGAAACTTACAATCCATAATAATACCACTCCTAAAAGAGCCAGCCTAACTTTCTTTACATGGTAAAATTCGCCGATTTGTTTAAATGAAGCATACAGGAAATAGAAGTAAACAGTGAAATACAGGAATCCGTAATTTCTTAAAAAGTTGGTTAATCCATTCGGACGGTGCTCTTTTGCTCCATAAACGGAGGTGCCAAATAGAACTTCTATTCTTCGGCTCCAGCCTAAAATGGGGCGTTGCATAATGTCATCCCAATCCATCATGGCAGAGCCAAAACGGTTATTATCCTCGCCACTTACCGCCAGCTGCTCATCAATTTTATTACCCAAAAAATCGAACGTATTAAATGCTATAACGCTCGCTAAAAGCATCATCAATAAAAAGAAATATTTAATATTGGATTTAAACTGCAGAGCGTAAACGGTCAGTACCACCATCAGCGATAAGAACCCCATGGTTGAGGCAGTTGTTAAAATAGTGAGGATGAAAACAATGGAATGTTTATCGAATAGATCCTTATAGCTACGCACTTTTTTGGTGTAATAATGCAGATAGAGCGTCAGATTAAGATAAACAGCAAAAGCGCCACTTTCCCAAAATATGCCGGCGTTTCTGGTATAGCTGAATGTGCCATCGAAAAACTCGGGTAAAAAAGTATATAGGATAAGGGTAGGCGTAGAGTAGTTTTTAAAATCTTTTTTAAGAGGAAAAAGCTCTGCCGCGAAATGGTATAAGCCTTTGCCCACGCCAGGGATATAACAGAGAATAGTGAAAACAAAAGAAATAAAGCAGATGATGTACATGGTATAGATCAATACCTTTACAAATCTTTTTTTGAGGAGATTCACTACCGTGAAAGCGAAAAGTAAAACCAGGAAAAGTTTGACAATGGTTTGCGAGTAATCCAAGTGGAACATGAGCGAATGCATGGCCTCATATCCGATAAAGAAAACAAAAATAAAAAGGGTTCTGTGGTAGAGTTTTTTGTTGTAATTATTTAACAGGTAATATGCGGAAATTAAAGACAGGCCGGAAATAAAAAGTGGCAATTTCTGCGTAAAGAAAGGATTTCCTGAAACTGCCAGCAACAAAAACATCAAAACAAATTCCCAAAAGGAAACTGTTTCCTCCTGATTATTTATTCCATATTCCGGTAGCTGTGCCATTTATGATTTTATTGGATTGTATTCTGAATAAAATTGCATTAGGTAAAACGGTACAAACCATTGCAATAGTTACGCCAGCCGGCCCGAAGCCTAATGTTTTAGAAAATAAATAGGATAACGGTATAGTGACTAAAATAGAAACAATGGCTGCATAGAGCTGTAATCTTATTTTTCCTGCACCGTTGATAAACATATTAAATGGTGCTGCCAATAAGCTCACTATGGTATATAAAGCCAAAGAAATTTGCATAATCAAAGGAATTTTAACTGAATCGCCCACCCAAAGGTAAACTAATTGGTTTGCGACAAGAAGAGATAAAATTACCCCGATAATCATCAGGAATACAATTTTATCCAGTTTGCTTAGCGTTTTTCTAATCCAGCCGAAATCTTTCTTTACAAATGCTTCCGTAAAAGGCGACCAAAATGTGTAGGTGATAATGCCATTGATGAGCAAAGCGATAGTGAAATATTTAAAAGCGATATTGTAAACCGTCACTTGTTCTGGTCCGAACAGCTGGGTGATAATCATGTTATCAGTAGAGAAAACCACCAAAACCGACATTTGAATAATGAAAAATTGAAAACCTAAACCCAGCAAAGAATGTCCGTAATTAAAATCTATATACTTAAAACCGGGTTTTATTTTTTTGTATTTAGAGCTGAAAAGGACAAAATTGAATAGGATAAGAATAAGGAGAGGAGAGGCACCTAAAACCATTGCTGCCCAAAATAAGGAACTGGGAACTGTTTTGGTTAAAATGAAAATAGCTACATAAGACAAAGTGCTACCAAGCGGGCCTTTTAAATTGTTTAACGCCGGGCTTTGGTTAGCATAAATCACCACGCTTATCAAGTTGAAAATAAACCTCAGGCAAAAGAAAATAAATACATAAAGCACTAAGGTACCTAGTTCTTCACCAATAGCAGCCGAGACGTTTAATATGGATTGCCAGTTTAAAAAGGGATTGATAACACAGAATAGAATAATGAACCCCGTAAAAATGATGGTGACAATGGCGTAGGCGGTGCTGATGTAAGTTTTGGCTAATTTTTCATCGTCATGGGCAAGGGCTTCTGCAAGCTTGTTTCTTAACCCGTGGCCTATACCGATATCGAAAAAGTTAAACCATTCTAAAAGAGAGGCCAAAGTAAGCCAAATCCCGTAATGAAATTTATCCAGATAGTGGAGCGTTAGGGGGACCAGCGCAAACTGAATCACCACTGAATATCCTTTTATTAAAAAAGAATAAATGATGTTTTTTCCTGCCCGGGCAGTCCTGTCACTATCGCCAAAAATTTTCTTGGAAACTTTATTTATTAATAGCACAAAGTTTTTATTTATAAACTGCGAATTACGGAATTATTTTCTTGTCTTATCAGCTGAGTTTTCTGCCAGTGCTAAACATTTTCTGGTTTACGAGCAACAGTTTCTATCTCATAGTAATCTGTATACCAATCGATAAATGAATTGATACCGTCCTGTAATTTGGTAGCGGGCTGATAATCGAAATCCTTGTTGAGAGGTTTCATATCGGCAAATGTTTCTAAAACGTCGCCCGGTTGCAAGGGCAAAAAGTTTTTGATGGCTTCTTTGTTTAGCGCTTTTTCAATTCCTTTAACATAATCCATTAATTGCACAGGAGAAGAATTGCCAATATTATATATTTTGTAGGCCGCCGCCGATGAAGACGGATCCGGTTGCTCAGCATTCCAGTTTTCATTTGGTGCCGGAGCTTTACTGATTACCCTTACAATGCCTTCCACAATATCATCCACGTAAGTGAAATCTCTAACCATACTGCCGTTATTATAAATGTCAACAGGTTTATCTTCTGTGATGGCTTTGGTAAATTTGAATAATGCCATATCTGGCCGGCCCCAGGGACCGTAAACCGTAAAAAATCTTAAGCCTGTAACCGGCAAATTGAAGAGGTAGCTGTAGCAATGGGCCATCATTTCGTTTGATTTTTTGGTTGCTGCGTACAAACTTATCGGATGTTCTGTAGACTCACTGGCCCTAAGAGGCATTTTATTATTAAGGCCGTAAACGCTTGAACTGCTGGCAAAAACCAGATGTTTAACTTTGGTATGCCTGCATCCTTCTAAAATGTTTAAAAAACCTGAAACATTACTTTCTATATAGACGGATGGGTTTTCCAAAGAATACCTTACACCTGCCTGGGCGGCAAGATTACATACGGCATCAAATTTCTCTGTTTCAAATAGGGATAGAATGGTTTCGGTATCTTTAAGATCGGCTTTTACAAAAATAAAGTTGGCGTGAACATCACTTTGCAACTTTTTGCCTTTGTGTTCTGTTGCCAACTTTATTCCTAATGATTCAAGTCTTTTTAATTTCAGGTTGGGATCGTAATAATCATTAATATTATCCAATCCAACCAATTCATGACCTTTTTTGAGTAAGCTCAGGCAAAGGTGCAGTCCTATAAAACCAGCCGCTCCGGTTACAAGTATCTTCATCTTCAGTAAAATGTTTCGCTGGCAAATTACGTACTATGGAAATACCATTTCTACTCTTCTGTTTTTTTGGCGGCCATCGGCTGTTGCATTGGTAGCGATAGGTTTGGTATCGCCGTATTCGGTCGCAGCAATTTTTGAAGCATTGGCACCTTTATCCATTAGATAATCTTTAACGGCCTGGGCTCTTCTTTTTGATAAATTCCAGTTGTACACATACTCGCCAATATTATCAGCATGGCCTGCAAGTTTAATAGAACCGTCGTTTTCTTTTAATAGCTTGGCTATGCGGTCTAATTCTTTGTAAGATTCGGTACGGATGGTAGATTTATCGAAGTCAAATTCGATGTTATTTAAAGAAATTGCTTTTAAATCCACCTTTGCGTTTGAAGCTTTGGCTATTAGTTTGTTTTCATTTATCGCCGCAGTTTTGTATGCTTTAGTGTTTTTTTTAGGTAGGGAGGCATAAGTAAAAGATAATCCGATTAAACTTACGCCGAGGATCCAGAAGATCCCTTTTTTGTTGAAATTAAATGTTTTCATGATGAGAGAGTTAATTAATTTTACGTGTTTATACTTTTCTTTAAGATAAAGATATTTAAGTGAGATCTTTACTTGGTAAATCATTAACGAGATTTACAGAGCAACGGTTTTTAAAACATGATATTTAGTTAGGTGTTACCGCTTGGTTTAGCAGTAAAAACCTTTTTTCAGCCTCTTGAGAACTCACAAAATGTTCAAAAATCCTTAATTGGCTAACGCTGATTTTGTTTTCATTAAGGATATTGATCCAGATGCTGATTAAGTTTTTGGAGTTATTTAAATGAAAAAAATCTTCAAATTCATCGGATTTGATCATGATGCAATCGAATTTGTTTCTCAGGTATAAAATTAATTTAGCCATTCTGGGATTAGAAAATAGTTGTGCTGTTGGCATATCCAGCGTTCCAGGGCTGATAAAAGAAAGGTTACCAGATAAATTGGTTTTTTCAATAATACTTGAAGAATGAATTTTCTGATTATTTACATAGTCGGTTAGGCCAAATTTAGGTCTAACACTCAATAGCTCCTGTGCTTTATTGTTTTGGATACAGGTATCTAACAGCACCACTTTTTTCCCATCAAGCGCAATGGCATTCGCCAAGTTGGTGCTGGTAAAAGTTTTTCCGGAGTTTTTTGTATAAGAACTTATCACCATTACTTTCTTCTGAGAATTGGATAGCTCACGAATCAATAAATCACTGATTTCTTTAATCTGTTGTCCTGTTTGTGAATCTGCTCCTGAAGGCAAAATTATTCTTCCAAAATGGCTATAAAATTTTATCGGCGTAAGCACAGGAATAAGTGTGGCACTTTTAAGCGCACCCGCTTTTATAAAAGAATCTTCTTTACTGGTCTCGGATTTAAAAACAAGTAAAAAGGCAAGGCATAAAACAGCCAGTATAGCGTATAAAACATATACGAATTTAGAGCTGCTGTAAGTAATAACAGGTTTTTCTAAACGATCAGCAAAAATAGTGGCCTTGGTTTTTAAAGAACGTATCTCATCCTGTTTATTTAGCAGATAGAAATACAACTTTAATCTTGCCTGATGATTTCTCTCTAATTCTTTAAGTTGCTGAGCAATATTTTTATTCTCTGTTTTTTTATTCTCTCTTTTTTCCGGATTCAGCACTTGCCAATATTCTTCATTTTGATTAGCAATTCTTGCTTTTATATCTGTATTTAGCACTACAATTTCTCTGTTCAGTTTGGGCAGCATGGCAGTGCCTTCTTCCTGGCCTAAAATGTCTTGTTTCTCCACCTGGATGGTGTTCATCTTGTTGATTAAATCGTTCAAACGGTCATCCCGGATACCGTAATTATCAGGAAATAAAGAAAATTGAGAAGTAGCGTTTTGTGTGTAAGGTGTTAACGATTTCAAAATATTCAGCTGTTTTCTGGCTTCGGCTACGCTCACAGAAGATGGAGAACCCATGGCAGTAATTTGCTTGGGGTTAGCTTTTATTCTGGAGATATTTTTTTTGTAGGAAGAAAAATCCCGTTGCAAATCGCTCAACTGCTTTTGGATAAAGTCCAGTGCTTTAAAACCCGTTTTATCGCTAACATAATTTTTAAGACTTAATTGATATAGGCTATTTAAAATTACCGCAGCTTTTTCTTTACTGGCGGCTTGCACTTTTATATTTATTTTGCTGCTATCAGCATTAGCCGCTGTTATCTCTATTGTTTTATCCAGATGATCCACCGTTTTTTTTAGACCTGAGATTTTTAAAACCAAATCTGGCGGTGGGACAGGAGATAAAGAAGTTTTTAAGATTTTAAATTTTACCCCCGGTCGGGTGATAAGTTGTTTAAAGCGATAGGTTTTACTTTCGTCATTGCTCACCAGTTCAAAAGAAGTTTCATTGAAATCTTTAAGAATGAAGCTTTCCGTTTCAATAGCCTCATTTTTTATCAATTCTACTTTTACAGGTAAGTCTTCACCAAACCATTCACTATTTTTCAGGAAATTTTTTCTGTAAAATACAGCGGTTAAATTTAGCTGTTTTGCAATTTCTGTTTTTAAAATAGCTGAATTTAACCGGGACAAATATTGCTTTTTAAAATTATCGTCGGAGTTGGTATTTGATTTAAAATCGGCATTTTTTTTTATGCTGATAGGGCTGTTTGCATCATATCGGGGAGTGTGAAATACTATATCTAAAACAGTAACTACAATCAGAACAAAAAGGAAGATTATGGCAAATTTTTTTCTTCCACCTGATAGATATTTGGACGAAAATGTGGAAGTGGAATAGTTAAGTTGGCTTTTTGAGGGCATCATATAGCTAATGAATGATTAACTATAGTATACTAAATTTTCAGATGAATGGTTTTTACCACCTTAATAGCTAAGGTGGTAAAATCTGAATTTAAATAAATTTCTATTTGTGCAGGTAAGCGGGCGCAACCTCGTTAAAATTGCTGCCAACCTTATGATTAGTGAAATATACCTGCACATTATTGACATGCGATTTTCTGCTATCGTTGGTGTAGGTATTATCTTTATCATAATAGCAAGCGAGCTTATGATACTGCGGTCCTTCAAAATTAGCCGAAGTTATGGTAGCCATATGGGTCGGTTTCAGTATTTCTGTGAATTTGGAAGCACCCTGTATACGCATATAAGCCTGAGCCAAACCTTTAGAGGCATTTTTGCTTAACACCTCGTGATAAACAAAATCATACCATTTCCCGGCTTGCATAGGCTGTTTCCATTGTGTTTTTTTATTATAATCAATGATGACGTTACTTTCCTGGATGCCTAACCTAAACGGAGAACTTCCCTGATAAGGAGCGCCGTATAATTCGGAAAAGGTTAAAAAATAGGTCCAGATAGTTCTTGGGAAGTAAACCGAAAAACCAATCCACACATCCTGACCCTCATGATACTGCATGGGCGTTTGCACCTGTGCCCGCGGATTTTCAGTGACACCTGCATTGTCTCCGCGTTTTACATCCATCAATAAAACTTTTCTTTTACTACCAAATACAGGGTCAGAAACTATTTTCATGCGGCCCGGATTAATAATCATGGCACTGAAAGCAGAAGCTGTTTTTTGGTAGGCCGACAGATTTTTCCGAGTGCTTAGGTCAGCATCAAAAAAAGGCGACAAATTATAAGATGATCGGGTTTGCTCTACCTTTGCAACAGGAATAGAATCCTGCAAACTTTTCTCCACTTCCTGAAAGGAATCTTTCTGGCAGGAAATTAACGGTAACACACTTAGCAATACAACACTTGCGAAAGACACTTTCAATAAACTTTTCATTATTAGATAATAGATTTCAATAAAAATCATGTTACGAAAGAATTTTGGAAATGTTGCAGGAGCTTTAAACCTTCTAATAATTTATTGTTAGTATGTGGGCTAATCTTTTAATTTTCAATATTTTAATTGTTGAAAAATCAGTTGGGCACTTAAATAAGATCAATCTAAAAAATGGAGATATTTAAGGTTGAACGTGAATTTAGTATATTTTACATAAAACGGGATATAAAAATGCAAGAGGTTAACGGCGATATTCAAAATCTGGTGCCAGAAAATATTTGTTTAAGTGCAGAAGAAATAGAAAATCTCACTCAGCAGCTGGAACATTTTAACAAAACAGTCCCAAAAATTTTATTTTACATCATTTTTATGGTGATGCTGGTCTTTTTATTAATTGATGATTTGAAGCATTTAAGTATCTTCGAATCTAATTCTGTTTGATGTTCATGATATGTTATTTTTTAATGTATGGGTCGAGTATTCTAATTTCATATACGGATAAAGGAATATATCCAGGAAGGCAAAACCAGATTAATTAGTCGGGTAAGATCAAGTTGAAAAATAAATACGACACTTTCTTATATTTGGAATATCCGTAAAGTAAAAAAGCAAAGGGGGAAACCTTCATTTTTATCTCCGCGAACCTAAGTTTTCAGATAATGAGATCATCACATTATCTCTGTGCCAGGAATGTTTGGGCATCGATAGCGAAAGCTGGTTTTTGGCCAGGCTGAAAAGCGATTACAGGGATGACTTTTCCAATCTTGTCCACACCACCAATTATAACAAAGGGCGCAAGTAGCGGGCCCGGTTCTTGATTTTTGATGGGCGATAAGGGTTATATTTCTCAGCTGAATGGCAGTTGGATTAGTTCATCAGTGCCAATATCATCCTGGAAACACCCAAAAGAGGCAATCAGAAGGATCATCGGCACTGACCATTCGTTTTCAAATCTACCCGCAAGCGCATGGAAGTGGTCTTTACGCAGTTATGTGGTCAGATGATGCTCAAACGAAATCAAAATAGTAAATCCAACCTGTCAATTTTCTTCACTTAAAATAATCTAAAATAAATTTGCGTAGTTAATTAGCTACATGTATATTTGTAGTCAAATAGCTACATTATGAATTTAAGAAGAGATGTATTTCAAGCCCTATCAGATCCCACAAGAAGGGCAATTCTTCTACTGGTGACCTCCCAATCCATGTCTGCCGGAGCCATAGCTGCAAACTTTGCTACGGCTAGGCCAACGGTTTCAAAACACTTGCAAATACTCACCGAATGTGAACTGTTAAAACAAGAGCAAAACGGCAGAGAAATTTTTTATCATTTAAACCCTAAAAAAATGAAAGAAGTTGCAGACTTTATTGAGCCGTTCCGCGAAATGTGGGATGACAGATTCAACAAATTAGAGACAGTAATGAAAACCTATAAATCAAAAGAATAAAGAAATGGAGCAAAAAACAAAAATCAATGCCGAAGAGGGCAAGCAAGAATTAATAATAACAAGGGAATTTGAATTGCCGTTGGGATTGCTTTTCAAAGCACATGCAGAACCCGAGTTAGTTGAAAAATGGATGGGAACAAAAGTGCTGAAATTGGAAAGTAAAAAACATGGCAGTTACCAGTTTGAAACCATGTATGACGGTAAGGTGGTGTTTCGTGCGAATGGTACAATTCATGAATTTATTCTTAATGAAAGGATCATACGCACATTTGAAATGGAGAATGTGCCATTTGGTGTGCAGCTTGAGATTTATGAATTTGAAAAACTCACTGACAAAACAAGTAAGTTAAAGATACACACCATTTTTGAAAATGTTGCGCTCCGCGACCAAATGTTGCAATTACCATTTGCACAAGGAATAAACATGGCACATAACCGACTGCAAGAAATCGTAAAAGACTTAAAATAGTTCTATATGGAAAAGAGGGAAAAAATAATTTACTGGTTTGCCACCGGTTTGTTAGCTATCGGAATGTTGCAAAGTGGGATCTTTGCAGCGCTTAGAACAAAAGAATGGGTTGATCTTGTTACTGGCTTGGGTTATCCGGTTTATTTTTTGACGATAATTGGTGTTTGGAAGATCCTTGGAGTTATAGCTATTTTAATCCCACGATTTAAATTGCTTAAAGAATGGGCTTATGCAGGTTTTTTCTTTGCGATGACCGGAGCACTTTTTTCGCACTTGGCAAATAGTGATTATGCCGCAAAAGCAATTGCTGGCCCTTCTTTCCAAATTGTATTTATTATGTTATCCTGGTATTTCAGGCCTCATGATAGAAAATTCAATTCAATTAATCAATAAGTTGATAGTTATGAATCCAAAAGTTGATTTGTTTTTAGACAAAACAAAAAAATGGCAAGAGGAAATGAGATTACTCAGGTCAATTATTCTTGAATGCAGTTTAGATGAGGATTACAAATGGATGCATCCTTGTTATACATACCAAAAATGTAATATTGTTTTAATTCACGGATTTAAAGAGTACTGTGCACTGCTGTTTTTCAAAGGAGTTTTATTAAAAGATAAAAAAGGTATTTTAATTCAACAGACCGAAAATGTTCAAGAAGGACGGCAAATCCGTTTCACCAATATTTCAGAAATTTTAGAACTGCGAGGGATCATCAAAGATTATATACTTGAAGCTATTGAAATCGAAAAATCAGGTTTGAAAGTTACATTCAAAAAAACATCTGAATTCAAAATGCCTAAAGAATTCCAGAATGTATTAGATGGTAGGCCGGAGTTAAAAGCTGCGTTCGAAGAACTAACGCCGGGACGGCAAAGAGGGTATCTGCTTTATTTTTCCTCTGCCAAACAAGCAAAGACAAGAGAAGCAAGAATTGAAAAATGTATGCCAGGGATTCTCGACGGAAAAGGACTGGAAGACAAGTGAATCGATGCGAATAAATAATTAATGACTACAAAAAAAGAAGAATTGAAAAGGGCGGTAGTCGATAAACATAATGCCTTACTTAGACCTTCATTCGCGTTAACAATAATTATTTGCATAAATTGGATTAAAAATAGCCAAAAAAGGCTTTATTTTTCCCGTCATTGATCTTAACTTTGATGAAGGAATTGAATAAATACTCCATTATCCTAACCTAATTAAACGTTAATGGATCTAAAAACCAAGAAACTGTTTTTGATGACTATTTTTGCTTTATTCTGATACTGCCAAATCTTATATCATAATTACGCAAAAGATTTACCTATTATAGATGATCATAATCATTTAACTCCGTTAGAAATCGCATCAGATTTTGCCTTGGAAATGGTTGGTAAACAAATATCAAATGACATCAACTGGGTTGGAAACATAGTAAAGGATATGTGCTATCATAATGTTAAGAATTATCCTAATAGCGCATTAAATACACAATAAACATTAGGGAAAAATTTAATAAACTCTAATGAGATCTATTTATTCAGCCCAAAAACCAAGAAACTGTTTTTGATGACGATTTTTTGCTTTTATTCTGATACTGCCAAAATGTATAGAAAACAACCTTGGGATAGGAATAATAATGGCAAACGGATATTTTTGTTCCAAGATTAAGTTTTACTCATAACCTAATTAATAGAATCTTTAATGCAACTCAGCAGAGCTCAGGAAACTTGTGCAAACAGAACTTTTTACAGCTTTGGTTGGCGATGTGTTGGATAAAATTATATGCACCATTTCTTCCTCAGTCTCATAACGATGCCTGTTTTGGAAGCTTTTTTTTGCCGAAAAATACCGCTAATAGCTACATCAATAAACCTTTCGGGATCATGTTTGAAGCTCAGCCTGCAAAGATGAAGTATTGTACTGGTTCATCATTAAGATATGCGCTTTGGGGCGGATTAATGAGCACCCGGGCGATGGTATTAAAAGCTGGTGGGGCAGTATTGCATGGATATTCCAGAGACACAAACGAAGTGCTCAGGTTGGGTTTTCCAATGTTCAGTATGGGATCTTACGCTCAAGATCAAGGACCGAGGGGCAAAGTGATTGACTATAGGGTGCCTATCGAAATAGGAAAAGTGAGGATTAACCCCGGAATATTGTATATGGAGATTTAGACGGAGTAGTTTTCCACAAGAAATTCAGGATGAAGTTTTTGAAAAAGCTTTAGAAAAGCCAGGGGAGAAAAAGCAGTTCTATTGCAAAGTGGAATGAGCACCGTTGAAGCTTTTGAGAAATTTGGTATCATGTAATTAGTTTAAAAAATGCAAGCATTTAGTTTAGAGGGAAAAACGGCAGTAGTAACTGGAGGGGGTTTAATTGCTAAAATTTTTATAGCCAGGAGCTAAAGTAATTATCATCGGGCGAAACAAAGAGAAATTGATATGCAAAAAATCAGCTGGGTGAAAATTGTCATTTCATTTCATTTGATATCACTTTTTTAGATAAAATACCTGATTTAACTATTGAACATGATTTTGGCGGAGTGGATATATTGGTCAATTGTGCTGGTAAACACTTAAAAAAGAATGCAGTAGAAACATTCCCAGATTCTAGCTGCACAAACACTTTTTTCATTTAGCTTATGTTTGATTTTTATTTAAAATAAAATAAGGTTAAAAATAGAATTAATAATAGATGTTTGCATAAATTGGATTTAAAATAGCCAAAAAAGGCTTTATCTTTTCCGTCATTGATTTTAACTTTGATGATAAGGAATGGAGTAAATACTCCATTATCCTAACCTAATTAAACATTAATGGATCTATTTAAAAACCAAGAAACTATTTTTGATGACGATTTTTTGCTTTATTCTGATACTGCCAAAACTTTGTACCATAATTATGCAAAAGATTTACCTATTATAGATTATCATAACCATTTACCTCCATCAGAAATTGCATCAGATAAAAAATTTAACACCCTAACAGAAATTTGGCTGAAAGGAGATCATTATAAATGGCGGGCAATGAGGGCTTTTGGGATAGAGGAACAATATATCACGGGAAATATTTCAGATGAGATTAAATTGAAAACCTGGGCAAGTGTAGTTCCATATACTTTAAGAAATCCGCTATTTCATTGGACTCATATGGAATTAAAAAAACCTTTTGGTGTAAATCTCTATTTAAACGAAAAAACCGCAAATTATACCTACCAACATTGCAATGAATTACTCCAACAGGATGATTTTTCTACAAGGGGAATATTAAAGAAATTTAATGTAGAAATGCTGGGTACTACTGATGACCCTTGTGATGATCTTTCTGAACATCAATTTTTGAAAGAGAATGAGAAGCAAATAACTGTTTTACCTTCTTTTAGGCCAGATAGGGTTTTAAACATAGCTGATAAAACAACCTGGATAGCTTATGTAAAAAGGTTATCAATAGCATCTAAAGTTGAAATAAAAGATATTCCGTCTTTATTGCAAGCATTGGAAAACCGGGTAGAATATTTCCATAAAAATGGTTGCAGGGTTTCTGATCATGGTTTAAACGAGCTTCCATTAATAAGTAATTTCAATTTAGAGTTAGAAACTGAAGTTGCCTCAATATTGAAAGGCGATAGCGAAAAACCTTTTTCTAATCCTGAAGCTTTTATGAGCTTTATTTTGTTGGAGATATGCAAAATGTATCATCAAAAAGGGTGGGTGCAACAATTTCACTTAGGAGCGATTAGAAGTGTAAATACTAGAATGTTAGCCTTAACAGGTCCAGAAACCGGCTTTGATTCTATTGGTGATTTTAGACATGCCCAAAGATTGGCTAGTTTCTTAAATGAGTTGGATAAAACAGACAAACTTTCTAAAACGATTATCTATAATTTCAACCCTGCAGATAACGAGGTTTTTGCCACCATGATTGGGAATTTTAATACGGGCGGTATTAAAGGTAAGATTCAATTTGGCTCTGGATGGTGGTTTTTAGATCAAAAAGATGGAATGGAAAAGCAACTGAATTCACTTTCTAACATGGGCT
The DNA here is from genome assembly GCA_965218985.1 of Pelobium sp. Taxonomy (GTDB): domain Bacteria; phylum Bacteroidota; class Bacteroidia; order Sphingobacteriales; family Sphingobacteriaceae; genus Pseudopedobacter. Next base: position 1,222,089 of record CBDCMP010000007.1, on the reverse strand, counting down.
TATTGAGTACATTTATTGGCATGCTTACCGATTCCAGAAGCTTTCTTTCCTACTCCAGACATGAGTATTTCAGAAGAATTTTATGTAATCTTTTTGCTTCAGAAATGGTAGGAAAGCAAATACCAAATGACATCAATTGGGTAGGAAATATAGTAAAGGATATATGCTATTTTAATGTTAAAAATTATCTTAATACAAACTAGCACATTTTAAATAATAAAGTTTAATCAGTAATTATGAAGAATTTAAAAATCGGAATATTAGTTTTATTAACTCCAATAGTACTTGTTTCAAAAAATTCCATTGCTCAAACATTAATTCATACCAATAATAGCGCTCAGGAATTTTGTTTAAACGATGACAAAGGTTTGGCAGCTATTTGGGGGAAAGAAAAATCTATTCCGGGAATCTATTTCAAAGAAATATTACCTGCTTTTTTTGAACGGAAATTATCGTTTTCAAAAGCCGACTTTAAAACATCCAAAATGAAATGGATTTTTACCGGGCAACAAGGCGGGATAACCATCACCCTCAGTTCTGATTCGGTTGAGCTAGAACAGCGGTATTACGATTCCTTTGGTTTTAATGAAGTTAAAGATGGCAATATTGTAGCCGCAAGATATCCACAAAGTGAATTTACACATTATAAATCCAGTCTTAAAGATAAAGCTATAAAGTCTATCACTTTAGAGGTTAATCAGGGTTTGGGCTTGAAACTATTTATCAATGATTTATTGATAACAGAACAAACCACACAATTGGATCTTTCACAGCATCAAATTCAAGTAGAAGGTCTTAAAATTAATGTTTGTGGAAAATTGCAGATCCCGGCAACAACAGTTTCAAAAATCACAATTAATGATGAAAAAAAATATCAGAAAATTTTAGGTTTCGGAGGCATTACTTCCCCCGTCGCATATAACCTGTTGAGTGAGGAAGGGAAACATAAATGGTGGGAATTTTTAAAAGATTATAACTTGCTGATTCAAAGAGAATACCCGATGGGTTCTCGTTTGAAACCAGATTACAGCAATTGGGACAATTTGGATGATGCCACACCACATTATTATGGCGATAATTTTCCTAATGGCGAAATATCAGATTTTGCATATAATAAAAAAATTCAGGAAATGGGTGGATTAGTAGTTTTTGAATTTTGGAGTTTCCCAAGTTGGATGTATGATGAAAGCATTTCAAAAGATGGAAAAACCATCAGAACCATTAACTATAATAAATATGCGGAGGCAATGGTGAATTATTGCAAAACTGCAAAACTTAAATCAGGTAAAGCACCATCAATTTTAGGTATTCAAAATGAGGTTAAACAAAAAGCGGAAGTTTGGGAGCAATTGACCCTGCATTTACGAAAAGCATTAGATGAAAATGGTTTTAGAGATGTTAAAATACATATGCATAATTCAAACAACCTGGGAAACGGAATAGACGCCCTGGATGTATTTACCAGCAAAAAGCCAGTTTGGGATGACATTGATTTTACAGCTTCTAATTTATATGACTATCAAAATAACTTTAACAATCCTGATGGTTTTGATAAAACGATTGGCAAATGGAATGATGTATTTGCGAAAAATAACCGACAGGTTAAGCCATTCCTTTCTGTTGAAATGTGTGTGAACAATAGTAAGTATCAATCTGGGAGTTATAGGGTAGCTTTTACCATGGCAGAATTGTACCATAAAAATATGGTAAATATGAATGCTGTTTCCTTAATGTATTGTTGGTTATTGATTAATAATACACAGCCCTCATTTTCTGAATCCCGTAGCTTATTCGCTTTGGACGAGAGACATAACAATCTTCCAAAACCATCCTCTTTTCAACTCAGGACTTTTGGCTCTTTTAGTCGTCATTTAGCTAAAGGAATGGAACGAATTGATGCTTCAACATCTGATAAAGATTTATTGGTATCGGCTTATGCAAAAGAAGACCAGCAAACCATAATTATTTTAAACAGGGGCACTTCGCCTAAGAAAATTAACCTAGTTGGCTATAGTAAAGTTTCAGCGATGGAAATAACCAGCCCCTATCAGGAGAATAAAAAGATACAGATCAAAGATGTGAATAATATCATAGTTGCTCCAGGGAACATTGTCACTTTATTTTAAGCTTCATATGCATTACCAAAACCTATTTTAATTGTAAAACCTTAGCTTGAAAATGTAGGGTACTCTCTCTTCTAGCTTTAAGCTTTTCAGCTTTTAATCTTCGAGCCCACGAAACGCAAATAAAATATCTATTCGGCTTAGATAAGGACCACACTGTTGAATGGGATTTTTTCTGAACAAATGGGATGAACAGTGGGAAATGGTCAAAAATACAAGTGCCTTCTTGTTGGGAACTACGAAAGTTTGGGAATTATGATTATGGAAAAACCGATTTGCAAAAACAGGCTGATGAACAAGGTTTATATAAATATAAATTCAAAGTTGACAATAGCTGGAAAGGTAAGCTCATTAATATCGTTTTTGAGGGTTCGATGACTGATACAGAAGTAAAGATAAACGGAAAAATTAGCAGGCAAGATTCACCAATGGGCTTTTTACAGATTTAAATACGATATAAGTTCATTACTAAAATATGGTGAAACTAATTTATTAGAGACCTGAGTTCGATTAATAAATTGATTAAAAAGATAGTCAATCACAAGGAAAAATATTATATTTAAATATCTTAAAATCAAATACTTAAATGTAATTCTTTATGATCGACTACTCTAAAATTAGTGATATTTTTTGTCTTGTAGATGAGTTCTGCAAAGATTTTGATAAAATCACCCAGCCGTTTATGCTTGGGTAAGTCTTCAAAGCGTCCATCAATTATGTCCAAGAGCGAAATAATTTCCATCTGTATACTTTTCCACCTGAGTGGCTTTCGGTGTTTCAAGCACTTCTATCTTTTTTATATTCAGCGACACATGCAAAACGACTATCCCAATACGGTATCCTATAACCGATTTGTTGAACTTAGTCAATCAGTAGTTATGCCTATGGCTATATTTCTCAAAACCTGCTGTTTAGGTACCTGTACGGGTATTTCATTTGTAGATTCAACCCCCCAATCAGCGTATGCAAGAACAAGCGTATCAAAAGAAATAAGGTGTTCAAAGAAACTGTAACTGTAGGGCAGTCTACAGTGGGCTGGTTTTATGGGTTTAAGCTTCACATCGTAATAAACGGCAGAGGGGAAATACTGAATTTCGCTATTACTCAAGCGAATGTTGATGATAGAGACCCTTTGAAGAATGAGGCTTTTTTGAAAAATATCTTCAGAAAACTTTTTTGGAGATAAAGGCTATATCTCTAAAGAATTGGTCAAAATATTGTTTACGGGGGTATACATCTGGTGACGGGAATTCGTAACAATATGAAAAACAGCTTAATGAGTATGAATGACAAAATCATGCTGAGAAAAAGATCTGTTATAGAAACTGTTAACGATGAACTCAGAAACATCTGTCAAGTTGAACATTCCAGGCATCGCTCTTTTGGCAACTTTATTGTAAATCTGCTTGCTGGATTACTAACATATAGCTTTTTCCGAAAGAACCTTCGATCAGTTTTCAAACAATAAAATCTGATCAATTATCAGCTTTTTGATTAATCGAACTCAGGTTTTCAGGCACAAAACTCATTGAAAACGAAGGAATCACTTAACAGTTCAAATTCTTCATTCTAGTCAAATCAGTTAATAAATGGTTCGAGATTTTTAATTTGTCTTCTATAATCAAAATCGAGACTTTAGATTTAAAAGACGTATGAACAAATTCATATATAATTAAAGAACCTGTAATATTTAAAGTACTACAGGTTCTTTTAATTAACAAAAGTTTTAAAGAATTTATTTCACTCTCTTTTTTTGATCAGATTATGGTGTTACAGTTATAGTAAAATCAAAAATTTTCTCTTTTGACCCATCTATATTGGCATTTCTTGCAACAATTGTGGCTTGGTAAGTACCTGCTTTAGTATAAATTTGTGTTTGTTCAGTAGGAACAAAACCTGTAGTTAGGTTTTTGATGGTTGTAACACCAGCAGCATCACCAATGGCACTTCTTAAATTGAAAGCGGTAGAAATCAACCAATCGTTATCACCAGGGTAACCTGCCGCTAGACCCTTATGAGTAAGAGTGGTTAGGTTGACCGTCCATGTTGCAGAATCACCTTTGAACTCTACACTTTTGAACAACCCATCTGTAACCGAGGCCGCGTTGGTATAAACTTCTCCATCTGCATGTGTGGTATTTACACTCAAAGCACTTATAGTCCAGGTTCTTTGGTTTTTTGTGTCCGGGCTATCTTCCAGATATTTATAGGCTAAATAAATTGGCTTTCCTTCTGCTGTATACGGTGTTAAATCTATATTGGCGGCACCAGCCAAAGCAGCTACCGAGGTAATATCTTGCCATGTTGCTTTTTTAACATTTACAGTATCATAAAGACCATTGAAATCATTTGATACCAATACACTCAAATTATTTGCAGTGGTAGAACCGCCCGATACAGTGCTTGTAAATTTTAACTTTGCCACTCCGTTCTTGTCATTTTCATATAGATTCTTTTTGGCAAATTCTTTCCCGGGCTCACCGGAAAAGAAATAGATGTAATCTGCATAACCACTCAGTTCAAATTTAACCGTATCACCAACTTTATAATTTAAAGTTTGTGTTGTGACATTAAAATCCGGCGACTCTATTTTTGACTTGCTACAAGCACTAAAGAGTGCAACTAAGGCAAGCATTACTATGATATTTGTTTTCATTTTCAAATCTTTAATTAAAACCCTGGGTTTTGTTTAGCTAATTTATTATTAGAAAGTTCATCTAGTGGAATTGGAATTACATTCCATTTTTCTGAAACATTTAATCCATCTGGTGTTGCAAGAGGGATATTACCTGATGAATTTAATAGCGGAGGAATAGTTTTTACACCATTAAAAAATGTTTGTGTACCGCCGTTAAGAACTAAATCTGTGCGCTCTTTTACTTTTTTAACTAAATCTCCCCATCGTTTTAAATCTTGTCTTCTTAATGCTTCAAAACAAAGTTCACGCATTCTTTCTGCTTTGATAGTTTCACGAAAAACATCTTTGGATGAATAATCCGCAGGATTTAATTCTCCGGTAAGCAATTTTACTGTGGCTGTGGCAGGTTGCCCAGCATAAGTAAAAACAGCTGTTCCGCCTGCGGTACTTGATCCTGTTGTATGGGTAGGAGCCGATGTAGATGTACCTGCAGTTGTTACTCTATATAATCGAGCAGGTGAACCCGGAACTACTACGTGAGCATTAAGGGCATAGTTTACCCCAGAAACCGTGGTAGAAACCCAAGGACTTCCTAAATATACCATACTTGGAGCTACTGAATATTTTCCAGAAGTATTCATAATTAAGGAGGTAATTAATCCACCAGAAATAGTTGAACCAATAGTTGCTTCTAGTGTTTTTGAACCATCAGTTGTAGTAATTGCGGTTGGAGCTACGGTATAACCTGTTCCACCATTGTCTTTTATTCCGGGGCTTAGCAAGGTAAGTTCTATTCCATTGGTAACTGGACTGGTAAGTCCTCCATAAGCTCTTTTTCTCAAAAGATTTACAGCATCAATAGCTTGTGAAGTAGGACCATTCAGTTCGTTTTCCGCTTCTGCAAACATCAACAAAACATCTGCATATCTTAAAATTGGAAAATTCTCTGGGGTAAAATTCACATCTCTTGGAAGTACAACCTCATTTTCTCTTAACCATTTACCCGGCCATCTTAACCACCAGCCATATTGACCAACATTATTGGCATTATCCCAAGTAAACAAGGTTCTATTTGAAGGGACTGTAGCTGAGCCTCCTGTATAAGAAAAATTGGTTACGCTTACATCTCTTCTGTAGTCGGGAGAATTATCTGTTTTAGTGATAGGATTATAAAAAGATTGATATGCCCTGTACAAACCAGCAGTTGCATATACAACGCCACTTGTTTTTCCGTTAGGATTAGTGCCGTCATTTGGTGCCTGCATCACCACGTTAGCACCTTCTCTTAAATTTCCGTTACCAGATTGAACGGTAAATTCAGCTTCCCACATGCTTTCTTTATTTGCCACATCATAAATATCTGCCGAATGGTTAATGAAAACCTGTTCATAGCTTGGATTTAATTGATGAAGACCAGATTTTATACATTTATCTGCCCACATTTTAGCTTCGGCAAATCTTTTGGTATCATTAATAGGATTTCCTGCTGCATAAAGGCAAACTCTAGCTAGTATTCCTTGCACTGTTGTCTGTACCACTCGGCCACTATTGTAGGGGTTAACATCAGTAGCTTGCTGTGTTGCTAGCAAAGCTTCGGCCTCTGTCATTTCCTTAATTACCCAATCGTAAACATCTTTAGATTTTGTAAAAGCGATGTTTGTATCCTCCGGTGTTTTAATAGAGGAAGTTCTTAAAGGGACATCCCCCCACCATTGTGTTGCCGTAAAATGATAAAAAGCCCTTAAAAATTTAGCCTCTCCCAATACATGATTTTTTTGATTTGGTTTCCAATCTTGCACCCTATCAATATTTTCTATTAAAGTATTTGCCCTGTTGATACCTGTATAAATTTGGGTCCATAAACCCACTATATTGATATCCGTTGCTGAAGCAGAGTAATGAGCAACACTTTCTGGAAACGTATTTCTTAGATAAGATTCATCTGTGCCCTGCGTGATATAGCATTGGTAATTTGCGCCATACCATGTTCTTACCGTATTTGCCCTGTTCATGGCATCGTAAACACCGTTTAAATAGGTGTTTGCTTCATCAGGATTGTTAAAATAGGCTTCCGTTGTTAAATCGGTTGTTTTGGTATCCAAAAACTTTTTGCAGGAAGGTGTAGTAATGCTAATTGCACAAAGCATTAAAACCCCAAATTTTATTTTTTTATTTGTTTTCATGATCAATCTATATTAAAGTGAAACATTTAAACCAAAAGTGACTGTGAAAGCTCTTGGGTAGGCAGAAAAATCATATCCGGCAGTTAAACCTGTACCCCTTGTTGAGTTTTCTGGATCTGTTGCAGAATAGTTAGTGAAAGTGAGGATGTTTTGTGCAGCAGTATATAACCTTACTGATTTAAGATTTACCTTTTGCAAATAACTTGTAGGCAAGTTATAGCCTAATTGCACCGTTTTTAGTCTTAAAAAGGATGCATCTTCTATATACCTAGAAGAATATACTGCCGCCCCAGTTGCACTGGATCTAAACAAAGTGTTGCTCCTGTTTTCAGGTGTCCACCTATCCGCATAACTTGCAAGTTGGTTTATACCATATTGTGCCGGGAAACCGCCTTCTAAATATAGCCTGTTAGCATTTAAAGTTTCATTTCCATAAGACCATTGCAAAAATACATTCAGGTCAAAACTTTTGTAACTAAAATTATTGTTCCATCCCCCAAAATGCAATGGATTTGGATCCCCAATAATAGTTTGGTCATTTTGATCGATTAAACCATCACCATTTATATCTCTGTATTTTGGGTCTCCGGGCTGTACCGGGTTAGAGCCACCTCTGGTTTGATTTAGCTGTGTACCCACTCCAAAAGGCACATTATCTTTAATGCGGTAAGTACCGTTATTTAAAAGATCAAAATCTTCTACCTGATAATTCCCATCATAAATATAACCATACATCAAAGAGATAGGTTTCCCGATTTGAGCAATATATCCCTGACGGCTTGTAAACGTGGTACCCGAACCCGATACTGTTGATGTTAAGTAATTCTGACCTCCGCTTAATGCTAAGATTTTGTTTTTGTTAAATGTGATGTTAAAACTGGTGTTCCAACCAAAATCAGCCTTCTTTATCAACTGTGAGTTTAAAGTGAATTCAAAACCTTCGTTACTGGTTTCCCCAATATTATCGATAATGGTATTTGGCGTTCCAGCACTTAATGCCAACTTAGAGTTCAACAATAAATCGTAAGTGTGTTTTTTGTAATAATCAGCCTCAACCAAAACCCTGTCATTCAGAACGCCAAACTCCAAACCAATATCCAAGGATCCGGTAGTTTCCCATTTCAATTTCTGATTCCCTAAAGTGGCAATATAAACTGCTTGTGTGCTGTTATCTATCACACCTCCAAAAGGATAATAAGCTGGGCCGCCGGGGCCGCCACCGTTACTTTCAAGCGGGCTTATGTAAGCAAAATCGGCAACCCTATTGTTACCCACTAAACCATAGCCTCCTCTAAGTTTTCCACTGGAAACTATATTTAAATCCTTGATGAACTTTTCTTCAGAGAATCGCCATGCAAGCGCACCGGAGGGGAAATATCCGTATCTGTTTCCTTCAGAAAATTTGCTGGACCCATCAGCCCTGAAATTACCGGTGAAAAGATATTTACCTCCTTTAAACTGATAATTAAAAATTGCAGCAAAAGATTGGAGTCTGTAGGTAGAAACATCTGTACTTGGCGTCACATTACCGCTCAGTGCCCTACCTAAACCGGCTATCCCTAAAGATTCGTTCTGGAGTTTTAGTGCCGTAAAGCCAAATCCTTGGGTTTCATCTATCTGTATTCCGTAAATCCCTTTAATAGAAAATGAATTGTCGTTATCTATTTTCTTACTGTAGGTCAAAACGTTTTCAAATGAATAATCATTTCGGTTAGTTTGGTTAATAGAACCATTTACCCCATTTAGTTGGCCATTATAAGTCAGCGGACTCCCTTGTCTGGTTTTGCTATTATAAAAATTTTCTCTCCTGCCAGATGAAAGACTTACGCCACCGGTTGTTCTAAACGTTAAGTCTTTTGTAAACGCGTATTCTGCATAAGCATTACCTACAAAAGTGTTACTGAATACCCCTCTGTACTCGTTAGTAAAAGAATCATAAGGGTTTACTCTGTAATCTAATATCGAACCCTCGGTATTGTTGGGATCCAAAAAGGAATCCAATAGATCATCTGGATTTAGACTACCAGTAACTGGCCTGTAACTCCATAATTGGTACATCAAATTATAGCCCACATCGTTACCACCAAAATTATTCTGGCTGCGGGGCGTTTGCCCAAAAGATTTGGAAGACGAATAGTTGATGTTTGTACCAATTTTTAGTTTTTTGCCAATATTTTGGTCTAATACTGCCCTGCCTTGATATCTGGTAAAACCACTATTTACAATAATTCCATCTTGATTTGTTATAGATCCAGAAACAGCGTATTTAGTTTTATCTGTTCCGCCGCTTAAAGAAATATAATGGTCTTGAAATGGAGAAGCTTTGTACAATTTGTCCTGAAAATTTACGGGCGCTACATCCCGGTAGGTATCTAAAGTTTGCCCTTTTGAAAAATAATCATTCCCCGCAAATACAGGGTTAATTTCTGCTTGAAGTTTTACAAACTCATAAGGACTCAACACATCTACCTTACTGGTGATTTTATTAAAACCAGCATAACCATTATAACTAATAGTTGGCTCGCCAGTTTTTCCTCTTTTTGTAGTGATAATGATTACTCCATTTGCTCCTCTCGAACCATATATAGCTGTGGCTGATGCATCTTTTAATACATCAATAGTTTCGATTTCGGCAGGATTAATCGCATTGTTATTTGGATTTTCTATGGGAAAACCATCTATGACGTAAAGCGGAGAATTTGAATTATTGATAGAGTTATTTCCACGAATAGTGATATTTACACCGTCTCCGGGTTGCCCATCTCCAGAAACAACCTGCACTCCAGCAACTCTACCGGCTAATGCCTGTTCAAAAGAAGTTACCGGTGCTTTTTGTAAGTCTTTTACGCTTACTACACCAACAGAACCGGTGACATCTTTTTTTGCAGTAGTACCATAACCTGTCTGAACAATCACTTCGTTTAGGCTAATATTATTTGGGACTAGTGTGACGTTCACCGAAGTTTTTGTGCCAACTGTCACTTCCTTTGGCTCAAAACCAATAAAAGAAAACACAAGTACCGACTGATTATCCAATACTTTGATGCTATACTTACCATTTGCATCTGTATTTGCGGATACCGAATTGCCCTTTATCTTAACTGATACACCAGGCAATGTCACACCGATATCATCTACCACCACCCCGTTTATTATCCTACTCTGAGCAGAAACTGCTGAAGAAGTAAACAATGTCCAAGCAAAAAACAATAATTTGTAATAAACGGAGATTGGATTTTCTCTCCGCTTTGTGTTAAAGTAGTTAATTATTTTCATTTCTATAATTTCTTTTAATATGGTTTAATACAATGTTAGGACTCCATTTTATCCTTTGAAGCCTAAGGTTTGATACAAGTTTTCTTTCATAATTAATTTATTTAGTTTTTAAATTTTCTTTATTTTATAGTGTTAAGTTAAAAGTAGAAAGTCAAAAGTAAAAAGACTTATATCATTGATAATAAGTAATTTAAAAATTATTTTTCGTCGTTTTATGATTAACATTGCTCTAGTTTACTATAAACTTACCTGATGTTTTTGCGCCTTTTAGATCAGTAATCTGCATAAGGTAAATACCTCCTTGATCGGGCTTTTCAATTGTAACTGATTCATCAGCATAATTGACATCAATAGATTTGTGGTACACCCTTTTACCTGAAACATTATATATTGAAATTTCTGAAATTGATTTATCTTTTAAATCAACAGTTAATGTTTGACCGGAAACAGGATTTGGATATATAACAATCGATTGCTCTTTGACTAATAAATTTTCTAATCCTGTAGATTCAGTAGGATTAAATGCCAAAGAAGATAGTCCTGCATTATAACTGATCTGGTAAGTAAATCCTTTATTTTGAATATGGCCAGTAGTATTGCTAGTCACCAACGTATTACCAAAATATAAATCATTGATATTAATACGGGTAATGATATTATTACCGCCATCATACCCCCAAAAATAAGAGTCATTGGGTCCAAAAGCATTAAACTTGACTCTGGTAATTTCAATATCGCTTACCTTGCCAACACCAACTTCATAGGTTGTACTTGGTTCTTGAGAAATTTCTATCCTAAATGGGCAATCAATATATTTTCCTTTAACAATAGTTTGTGCAGTACCAGTCATAGTCTCTACATTCCAGTCCACAAAATGTATATCATGCCAATACCCATTACCGTTCCAGTGATCTATGTTAAAACCCCTTTCACAGTCTAGCACCTCAAAGTTTTTTGCCCAGATATTATAAATATCATCCTCTGCTTGTAGCCCAACTTTAAAACCCGATGATATGCCAGATTTACAAACTATGTCATCATAAGTGATGTTATATGCAGGATTTCCAGGATTTACCTTCGGGAAGTTTTGTGTTTTTATACAGGCAACATCATCCGCTGTTGAAACAAAACAATGGTTTACATTAATGTCGTGAGAACCAATGATGTCAATCCCATCATTCCATGCCCAAGTCATTTCATTTAATATTTTAACGTTTTTTATGGTGGTGTTTCTAACGTTTTTATCTAAAGTTAAAGTCCAAGCCGTACTTTCAACACAGGTAATACCTTCTATTGTTGCACCAGTTAAATTAAGGAGTTGTATGGGACCTATTCTAAACTGCCCAGCGGCATCAGTTCTTACATTTCCGTTCAACAAATCTCCCCGGCAAAAAATACTGCCCCTACCATAAACCTTTACATTGGTAACGTTGTCACCTTTAATAAGGTGGGCTGGGTTTGGATTAGTGCCGTATTTGGATTGGTCATTTATTGCCAATAAAACTGCTCCACCTTTTAAATAAATCTTCACATTATTTTTTAGGGTAAGTGCACCCGTTAAATATACCCCTTCCGGAAAATAAACAATTCCACCGCCTGCTGAGGATGCATTATCTATGGCTTGTTGGATTTTTGAAGTTACATCACTAGCACCTGTATTGTTTGCGCTATACGGAGCCGTGGTTACATTATAAATTCCCGTACCAGAAGACGCAGGAATACTGTCTTCAAGAGGGTCTATCAACAGATAAAGAATACTCCGGCTGTTTATCTTTATTTGCAGATAACGAGATTGCCCAACCGAGAAAGTTAATTTGGTGCCGCTTTTTGTAGCAGTTATGCTATAAGAAGTTGGACTGATGGTGTAAGTGCTAACAGTTTCAAAAGCTTCAATCTCATAAGAATTAGTACCACTGGCAGATAAATGAGCAAAATAATATTGCACCGGGCCAAGTGGAGCATATTTTGCAACGGGAATAGGAGTGCCATTTACCTTTACACCCCAATAACCGCTACTGGTATAACAGGAGGGTAAAGGATAGGTTTTAATAGTCCCTGCCAGGGCAGTGGAGAACTGAAATAATAAGCTTACTACCACAGTTAATACGTAAATTTTTTTCATTGCTTTTTAATTTAAGTTTATAATTGGATTAATTTTCCGGTGTTACTCCCCAAACACCCCACACAATTTTTTATTTACTTGTTCATTTTTACAATAATATAAGGCATGGCAATAGCTACAGGCAGAACAATTCTGCCTAATTTTTAGTTAATAGTCAAATGATTATCTGATACTTACATTTTCGACATCTTCTTGAACTAACCACTGCCTTTTGTCTGGGGATTTTGCCGTTATCTTGCAATTGATAAACTCCACACTATCGGTATGGCGGATAAAAAACCCGAAGGCATTTGTATCGCCATACTTATATCCTTCGGGGTAAGAACCGTCATATTCCACCACTTTTTGATCGTTGGTGTCAACGCCGCCTTTCATTTCAAGATCTAAATTTTCAAAAGTTATATTTTGGATATGATGACCTTTAATTCCGGTAATGATGGATGGATATTGTTGGGTAAACCCGTCGCCTTTAATATTTTTAAAATGAATGTTTGAAATGCTTCCAATTCTGGTTGCCCTTCCCGGGACGGTACGCTTCCTATCCGCCAATATCACAAAAATGGCCTGCCCGCAGTTTGTAATTTCTACATCATTGATATTGATATTATCTATAAAAGCACCATCCATAGATTCTATAGCAATGGCAGAATTTCTTAGCGCATTTTTAATTTTTAAACCAGCAACGTCAAAATTCATAAAGCTTCCTAAAGCATCAGTTCCCCATTTAATTCCGTTTCCGGCATTTACATTTAATTTATCAATTGTACAATTTCTAACAATTACATCTTTACAACCATATTCGCTTCCAGTTTTAAAACAGATGCCATCATCTTCAGATTTGATGTCGCAGTTTTCTATCAAAACCTGATGACAATCTACAATGTCAATCCCATCCCGGTTTGGAGATAGATTTCCGGTACGTACTTTCACACCACTTAGAGTCACATGATCACATTCAATATAAACCTGTGTCCAACATCCGGGATCCATCAGGGTAACGTTTGAGACGGTCACGTTTTTGCAATCCACAAAAGATAAAATGGTGGGTCTGTCTTTTTCTGCGCCTAAACTTTTAACATTTTTTGTCCATTTTTCAAAATCTCCTTGCCCATCAATAGTTCCTTTTCCGGTTATGGTTATATTTTGGATATGATTACCATAAAATAACCTCCGTTGAATGTCTTCATACATTCTGTTCGGGAATTGCGTTTCTATTTTATGATAAGGGTAATCTTTTTCAGCATCTGATTGAATGCCTAATATGGTAGCACCAGAATCAATTTTCAAGGTCATATCACTTCCTAACATCAACTGCCCGGTTAAAAAATGTCCTTTTGAAAACAAGACTGTTCCTCCTGTACCTTTACAAGCATTTATCGCTTTTTGAATGGCATCGTGGTCGTTGGTAATTCCGTCGCCTTTAGCACCAAAACTGTAAACATCAAATACAGATTTGTTCTTAGACAGATCGATGGATTGCAGGTATTTATCAGCAAACCTTTTCCCCATCGTTCTTTGAGATTCCGAATCAAAATGGATATAATCGCCTTTGGTTTTTAAATCCTGGGTATATATTACGTAAGTATTTGGGTCGCTTTCCGCAACATCATTTATAATAGTATTGATTGAGTCCCATTTTAGATGCCATTCAAAAGGTCTCGAGTAAGAACCAAGCTGACCAATAAAAATCGGCAGTTTATCATTTTTAACTGTTACTCTGAAATTTTTTAATAACTGCTGGAGATTATCTTTATATTGAGGAATTAACTCGGTTTTTGCATTGGCTTCGCCCTGATGCCATAAAATCCCTTTAATGGTTCCGTACTTTTGGTATTGATTAACCTTGTTTTTGAAATTGGAGAACAATTTTATTCCACGGGTTTCTTCATCGCCTAACCATTGCTCTATGGAGGTATTTCCTACAGCACACGGAATGATTGCAATGGTAACGTCTTTTGGAATTACAGTCAATAGTTCTTTTCCAAATGATAATCCGCAATCTAAACCCGTCATGGTGGGTTCATAAAAATGTAATGGTTCTTTAGCGTAAATCCAGTTACCAAGGCTGTCAATAGTTAATATCCTTTTATTAGATAGCGTATCTTGTGGTTCAACCAATCCACGGCCTGCCATGTTTGACTGCCCTGTCATAAAAAATATCCAAACATTTTTTGGGTCGGGCATTTTTTTAACGTACTCCACATTCTTTGGGAAGTTTGCTTTTCTTAGGCCCTGAGCTTGCCCTTCTGTAAAGAAAAAAACAAGGAAAAACAGGGTCAGATATATTTGTGCAATTTTCATCGTTTATTTCTTTTTAGCTTAATTGTTCTTGGTTAAGTATTTAAGATATTGTTCATATCCCTCCAGTTTTACATTAGATTCGTTACGATACCAGTTTTTCCATTTCCCCTGCATCATTACTTCTTGCTTGATCTTATTGGTTTTTTGGATACTCGAAAGTGCTTTTTTAAGATGCACTACTGCGGTCTTTCTGTCTTTTGTACTTTCTGCTTTCATAGCTTCCATCACTTCGGCAGTACAATCCATCAACTCATAAAACATTTTAGCGGGTGCCAATAAATTGACATTGAAAATTTCTTTTGCCTGCCCCTCCATTTCTTGATGAAGTTTAGTTGCACTATCAATCACTTTAGCCAAGTTTTGCTTTTGCTTTTCAATTTCAGCCAAATAAATAGCGTGTTCTTTTGCCCAAGTGATCACTTTTCCATCTGGTTCTCTGAAACGAGGCATTGATTCTAAAGTGAGAGAAACGTAAGCTTTCTTTACATTCCAGGATGCGCTTTTGAATAGGTGTAAATCCAGCACATGGTTAAAATCATCCAACATGGCTTCCATTCTAATGGCTAGGTTACCATCTAAAATATAAGGACTGTTGGGCATTTCGGTAAATCCGGTGCGGAAACTATCGTTTTTATCCAATAAATAATGATCAAAAAATGCCTGATAAATTGACGAAGCTTTTTTTGCCCATTTGCCATAATAACCATTGCAAAAATCTTGAATGGGTGATGAATTGGGGAAAGCTTTCATATCAAAAAGCATATTTGCCCCTGCTTTAAGCCCAAGCGTAAACTCACGGATATTGCCCACGTTAAAAATGCAATAATTGGTTTGCTGTTGATAAGCTTCATTTAACACCTCATAAGTTTTTGAAGGCGGAATGGCTTGTACAAAATGTGGCCCAGTATTCCATAATTGTTGGTGATAATACAAGCCATAATGTTTGTTTGCCTTACGTTCGGTAGTATAAAAATCAGGGCTGATTCCCCAACCCGGCGAATTATCTGCAAATACAATCGTTAAATCATCAGGCAACTCATTCGCTTTTATATAGCCTTGTTTCATTAACCGGGCTACTTCCCACCAAAGTGTAAAAGTTGTAAAGGCGTTCGGATTATATTTTTTGACAAGATGGTATTGCGCCATCACGGCATCGGTAATAATCTTTCCTCTTATGCTATCGTTCTTTGGAATTGCCGGATCCATTACCCACATGGCTTGGTCGCCACGCCCACGAAGACCCAGTTGCCAAACCACATCAGGATATTTTGTCCACGCTTTTACGTAAGTTTCCCAAACTTCCTCCATTTTTTTTGGATTAGAATAGTAAGAATAAAGTGGAATTTCTTTGCCTTGTTTGGTAAAATAATCATCAAAAGAATAGGCACTTACGCCCAAGGGCGCAATATGATGCTGGCTGATGAACAAGCCTCTTTTAGCGGCTTCATTAACCGCAATTTCTTCATCAGGATTTAAAATATCGTTATAACTTGAAGGGATAATCAGGTTCATCCGCAACCTCAGCATGGTTTCAATGATCATTTTAGAAACCTCTGGGGTAATCACTGTTGATCGGCTGTTGTGGCTATCATCCTCCATGCCACCTTTAAATTGTTTCCAACCTTTCAGGTAATCTTCATCGTTGATAAACCAACCTCTGAACTTAAAACTTGGTTCGGCGGTATTTATCGCAATCTTATCAAAAACCAAATTGCTTTGATGTGTGGGCGTTTTACCAGTCCATAAGTACATCGGGTCAACGCCCAAATATTTCTCCATAAAATGATACATTCCCCACATGGTGCCTCTGAGGTCGCTCCCAATAATGTACAGATTTCCATCTTTGGTAAACACCTGATAGCTTTCCCATTTGCCTGTTAAATTTCCTTTTAAGTTGGTTAAATTTTTAAAAACCACATCATTTACAAAATCAATGTCTGCCACTTTAGCAATAAACACTTTTGAAGCAAGGGTTTGAGAAACCTTATTGCCTGTAATCTTTTGTAAATCTGAAAGGAAATCGTTTTTGGCATAAACCAAAGCCGAATCTTTACTGATCAGATTCAATTTTGCAATTGCAAGCCCGTTTTTTAACAATTCAAAATCTTTTGCCTTCACAGAAAAGGAAAGCAAAAGCATGACGAATATCATGGAGGTTTTAATGGATGAGGCTCTTGATTTCATCTAACGAACGCTATTTAACATTTACCTTGATCGCTTTACCAAAATAATCTACATTTTTAGACGGTTTTGGTACATTGTTATATCCTACCGGATTGTCTTTCGATACCACTTCAATTTGGAACTTCCTGTTTTTAAGCATCCCATCAAACATTCCTTTTTGATCAGCAATGTCTAACTGGTTTTTACCCTCGCTCCATGATACTTTAATTTCAGCAAATTTTCCATTTTCATAATTGTAGTTCAGCCCTTCATCCTCGTATAAACTGAAAGTCGCATCCGCTCCTTTATAAACTCTCAACAAAATCGAATCTGGTTTTTTCTCTGATGTATATTGTACTTCAGGACCGAAAGGAATAATAGCACCTGCTTTTACAAAAAGCGGAATTTCATCTATTGGTGCAGAAATGGTGTATTTTTTACCGCCCTCGTAATGCTTTCCAGTCCAGAAGTCGTACCAGCCACCGTTTTCAACTGGCAAATAAACTTCTCTTTCCGTTGCTTGATAAGCCGTTACCGGACAAACCAAAAGAGAGGGGCCAAACATATACTGGTCTGTGATATCCAAAACATTTGCATCATTAGGGAAATCGAAAACCAAGCCCCTCATCATGGTATAATCTTTATGGGTAACATCGCCAGCTAATGAGTAGATGTAGGGCATCAAGCGATACCTTAGCTTATCAAATTTTAATTGGGCATCGTAATATTTGCCTTTAAAGAACCACATTTCTTGTTCATGTTCTGATCCGTGAACCCTGAATATTGGACAAAAAGCACTAAACTGGAACCAACGGGTAAATAACTCATTATACTCATCATAGAAGAAAGTGCCGTTTTTCTCTTCGGAGATATAACCACCAACATCATCTGTCCAGTAAGGCATTCCTGCTAAGGAGAAATTTAAGCCAGAGGTAATTTCTTGTTTAAACAAATCCCAACTCCCAGCAAGGTCTCCAGACCAGGCAACTCCGGCATATTTTTGTAATCCTGCAAATGCAGACCTTGTTAAAATAAAAACTCTTTTATTTGGATTTGTTAATCGCTGACCTTCATACACACCCTTGCTGGTGTAAAGCGCATAAAGGTTTAAGTAATCATAACCTTTTCCAAAAGCATTGGGTTCCATATAATAGGCAAGCGTATCGGCTCCAAAATTTTTGTCAAACGCGGGCTCTGTTGCATCTAACCACCAACCGTCAATTCCATATTTGAATAAATTCTTGTTTATTTGATCCCAATAAATTTTTCTTCCTTTAGCATTATATGGATCGTAATAAGAGTTCAGGTGTTTTCTAAAATCAAGCCTTTTATCATCTGCATATTTGGTGTACATGGCACCTGCCGCAGCTAATTCTTTGTAATTAGCTGTTTCTGGATAAAATTTTGGCCAAACAGAAATCATCAAGTTAAGGTTCATGTTATGGATGTCATCCACCATTTTTTGTGGATTTGGGAAGGTTTTTTCGCTGAATGAATGGATTCCCCATTTATTGTTCTCCCAATAATGCCAATCTTGCACAATATTATCAAGCGGGATTTCTCTGGAACGAAACTCTTTAGCAATGCCTACTATTTCATCCTGGCTTTTATACCTGTCTCTTGATTGCCAAAAACCATAAGCCCATTTTGGCAATAGGGATGCTTTACCCGTCAGTTTTCTAAAGCCAGAGATCACATCGTCCATGTTTTTTTCTCCGTAGATGAAGTAGTAATCAATGTTTTTTGCAGATGCTGACCAAATGGATATATCTTTCAATTGCTCAGCAGGTTTTCTCCATTTTAATATCGGGAACTCGCCTTTTTGTTGCATGTATTCTATTACAATTTCATGCTTCCCTTTGGTAAGATTTAAGTGGATAAAGCGAGGAGTACTTAAAATAGCTTGCCAAAATTCCATCACTCGCTTGCCATCAATATACAGGCTCAATTTGCCCATTTTCTCTTTGATGAACTCATACTCGCCAGCCTCATCAATATTTAAAGTTCCAGTAAGTCTGATGGATTTGATGCTATCCGCTTTTTGCAAATTTTCATTAAAAAGCATAGTACCATCCCAATTTTTGGAAGGTGAGGTGGCATTTTTATAATCGGTATCCGTAAAAAAAGCACCTTTTAATTTGCCTTTGTTTCCAGAATTATCATCAAAAACAGCGTTTGGAATTAGATTGGCATCTTCTAAAGAACCAAATTTAGAATGGGAGTAATTATCCCATAATACACCGTAATTTTTTGAAGAAACCATTAAAGGAATGGTGATTTCTGTGTTTTGTTGCCACAAATCTAGATTTGATCCTTTTAGATTTAATTTATCATTATGATTTTGACCCATTCCATAAATGGCCTCTCCTTTATCTGCAATAAATGTTTGCTTTGCAAATTGGGTTTTATTGCCGTAGATGGTGTTTTCGCCATAAACTCTTCCGTTAGAGGATGGTTCTGCCAATAGCGGTTTATTGTTATGGTCATAATAATTTACTACACCTGTGGTTAGGTTTACCAAAGCTTTTATTTGATCGGTAGCAACCCCAGTCACGTTTTTCTCTCTAACTACACTCCACTTAACATGAGCAGGTTTTATTTCCACTATTTTACTGCTGAAGGTGTTGTCTATTTTTGAAGGGTTTGCTACAAAATGGATGATATTTTCGTCAAATGCAGTTAACGAAACTTGGCCTTTACGGGTGTTGATTAATATACCATTGTTTGTTTTTGTAAAGTTCGAGCTCCCACTACCTAAAGTTTGACTTTTGCAAGAACTTGAAAGGCATACAAGCAGAATGAAATAAAAATGAGCTAGAATAATTCTCTTCATGTGAATTTTTGAACTATGTGTAATTGTTTTTTTATAAAATTTATTTTAACCTCCATATTTCTCATCGGATACTTTACTTACTTAATTCTATTTTTTGGGAAAGGCTTAAAATCGGTTTAAAAATATTTGGCGGAAGTAAAAGTAGAAATAAAAATATAAAAAAGCAATCGATTGCATTTATTTTATTTTCTGATCTATTTTCCTACTATATAAGTTTATTTCAAAATCGAGATCTTTTATTCCAATCCCTAAATTGATAAAGATAATGAAGATCAAATTTTAAAATAAGTCATATAAACATCTTTAATACAGTATTTTAAATTTGAATCAATAATTATCGGTTAGTAAGCTCGCTACCAGACGGAACATGAATCTATGGTTTATTGGTTTTTGCTGAAGCATTAGGATTAAAAAAATCGTAGAATTTGAATAACTACAAAATAACAATCTCAAAAACTGAAGCCGGTATATTATCCGATGGATGCTCAAACTCAATCACTAATTCGGTAGTTTTAAATTCACTATCAAATTTCCAATTATTTATGGTTTGATAATTATTTTGCATTTCAAAAAGAACCGTTCCATCACCATTTTTAATTTTATAATTTCTTATGCAAAATGGGATGACGTTTTCTGGGTGTCCATAAAGAGACGATTCCATTGGGTGGTCATAATCCGTGTCAAAAAACAATTTGATTTCTGATAAAGCTTGTGGGGTTTCCCATTCGATTTTTAAGTTTGGGTTGGCATCGTTTAAATCAGCCATCCAGCCATTCACAGTTGTAGTTGGGCGGACATTTCCGTTAGTGATATTAGTTGCTGAGAAACAAGTTAAGCTTGGCGTAATTTCCATCGCAATGTTTTCGCCAGAAGGTCTTCTGTACGGAATCCAAAACTCAAATTCGTCAATACCAATTCCGTTAGGCGGCGTTTGCTTGCCGTTGTTGGAAACCGCTTTGTTTACGCCGTTGAAAACAGAAAGAACACCACTGTATCGATTTTTGCTACATTTTAAACTTGCTTTATCGTTAGCCAAGAACGTAAAGAAGACGTACTGATCTGTATCAACTGTTTGCTCAAATGCTAAGGTTAAATTTTGCTCTCCCTTTTGTAATTGGATATTTTGCGTTTCTAAAATTACATCCGGACTGTAATTCCCTAACTTGGACGATTTTCGTAACTGTACGGTAATGCTGGTGCTTTCAGATGCGCTTACCCATACTTTTGCTCTATACTTTTGGTTGGCTTTTATTGGGAGTAGAGCGGCTGTAGCGGTAGCTAAACTAAACCAACCGCTATCAGCGGGTATTTCGCTAAGTTCCAGCTCTGATGACGCTGAAATAGTAGCCTTAGATAATCTGCTTAAGTCATCTTTTAATGAGATATTCGGAATACTTTGCCCTGTTAAATTTAGCTGACTTTGAAGCTCCGTAATTAGGTTTTTTGATAAAATTTCTGTGGGTAAAATTTTGTTTTCTTTACAGAGTGAGGCCGCCATTCCAGCAACTTGGGCGCACAAACCAGTAGTGGCCATAACCCTTGTAGAGCCAAAAGCTACATGGCTGGCACTAATAATCCTTCCAGCTAAAAATAGGTTGTCAATATCTTTACTGAAAAAACAACGGTAAGGGATTTGGAAAACACCTTTTGAGTGCCATTGTGTACATGCAGACTTCTCGCTGTAAATTCCATCTGCCGGATGTAGATCCAAAGCCCAACCGCCGTGTGCCACCGCATCGTCAAATTGGTGTTGATTAACCACATCATTTTGGGTAATCATGTATTCGCCCTCAAATCTTCTGCTTTCTCTTTTGCCGGGGATGGTGCCTACCCATTCTAAGGTCAGGTTGTCCACATCCTCAAATTCACCAGAGTTTTTGATATAGTCCCAAACACCGTAAATTACTTTCCAAAGTTCCCATTTAATTTCTTCGGTATCATGTATGGTGTCTCTTCTGCCACCATACTCAAACCACCAATATCTGCATCCTTGGTCTTCTTTGCTGATGATTTTATAACGTGGTATTTCTTTGATGTTTTTAAGCGCAAATTCTGGAGCAACATACTTAACAGGTGCGTCAGCTCTTTTGCTATAAAAGTACATCGAATGACCTAAAAGTTCGCCGTACGCTTCATCCGGGGCAAACAACTCGTTAAATTCTTCTCTGGTTTCAGCACCAATTCTAAAAGACGCACCTGCCATAAATCCCACTATTCCATCGCCAGAAGCATCACAAAACAAAGGCGATTGAATGGTATAATGCGTCGAGTTCTGACTGCAAAAAGCAGTCACGCTTTTTATGTTTCGGTCGTCTGATTTTTCTAAATCATACACAGCGGTATTCAGCAACAGTGTGATGTTGGCTTCATTCTTTATTTTCTCTAATAAAATGGTATCAAAAATCAGCGTATTACCTTCCTTGTTTCTGTAAAGGTTTTCAACCAAAATCTCGTCAATCACACCGCCTTCTCTGGACCAACGGTTATTGTTCCCCATGTGTGAGGTAGCTCCTAAAATCCAAAGCCTAACTTCCGAAGATGCGTTGCCTCCTAGAACTGGTCTGTCCTGAATCAAAACGGTTTTAGTACCTTTTCTGGCTGCCGTTATAGCAGCGCAAACACCGGCAATACCGCCACCAATAATGGTAAAGTCGGGATTTAAATTAATCTTTTTATTTTCTCGTTTTTCTGTAGATGATAATTCTGATAACATGAGATTTCTGTTTTTTAGAAAAAGGATAAACGTTAATAAGCTTTAGGTTTTTTGAAGCTTTTAAAAATGATGAATGCGCCCAATGACGAAACCAAAGACCCTACAACGGTTACCACTAAAAGATTGGGGTCGTTGATAAACGAAAGCGTAAAGATAATGATACCCGTAGCCAACACTCCAGCACCAATTACTTTAAGCCCTTTCAAATTTTCAGTGGCTGCATTTTTCGCAGTGTCTTCCTCGGCGGAAGCTTTTAGGTTTAACTTAACAAGATACGCTTCATACTGTTTGATGTTTTTATGAGTAAAGATGGCGTATAGCTCAAAAAGAGTTAGCAAAACAATCGGAACAGCTACACCAACAATCATTTCTGTGGTTCGGCTAAATGTAACACCTAATAAACTTGGACCAAAAAATTTGAAAAATGCATTGATTGCCAGCGTTGCTAAGGTAGTGCCTAAAACGCTGAAACCTGTTTGGTTTTTAGAAAACAGCGACCATAACGGAGGCAAAAACATAGCTCCGCCGGTTAAGGCGGCTAAGGTCATTACCACTTCTACAATGCCACCAAATAGTGGGACGCAGAGCGCTATCAGAATGGTAATAACCCCTAAAACGGCGGTAGTAAGTTTACCAACTTTAACCAAAGAACTGCCGTCTGCATTGGGTTTAAAGTGTTTGTAAATATCGTTGGTAAAAACCCCTGCTGATATGTTTAAAGTAGTATTTACCGAGCTGGAAGTCGCAAAAATCATCCCTACCAACATTAAGCCCAACATCCCTGCGGGCAAAACTTCTTTACATATTAATAAGTAAGCTCCTTCGCTGGCAGTACCTGCAAGTGAAGGGTTGATTATTTTATAGATCATCGGCGGAAGCATCCAAATAATTGGACTGATGGTGTAAAGTGCGCCAAATAGCCAACCTACTTTTTTAGCATCTCTGGGAGTGGCAACACTGGTATAACGCTGAATGTACGCCCAGTTGCCGGCAATAAAAAAGAGGTTATAAAGCCCAAAAGCAATCATAAAGCCGATGGTATATTCATTGTTCACGAGGTCAAAAAAGTTAGTGGGAGCCAATTTTATAAAGTTTTCAACGCCATCTATTTTCCCAAAAGCCAACGGAACCACAATAAGTACTGCGGCTGTTAAAACTATAAACTGCAAAACATCGGTAACAATTACCGCCCATAAACCACCAACAGCAGTGTAAATCAATATCAAAATCCCTAAAGAAATAATGGAAGTAGTAATGCCGATGCCGGTGGAAACCTCTAAAATTTTTGCTACAGGATATAAAAATGCTCCGGTAGTAAAAACAGAGATCATCAAAAACAAATAGGTATATATTTTCTGTGTTTTATAACCTAAGCGGTCGGTAATGTATTCTGCAGCGGTTAATGCTTTTGTTTTTTGCCATTTAGGGGCAATAAAGAAACCGATAATCAATCCGGCGATACACATTGTCCACTGTATGGTAATGGCAACCCAGCCAAATTTGTAGGCAATAGAACCCCAAACCACAAAAGTACCTGCTGAAAAAAAGCTCATAAATAGCGAAAGTCCGCTCATCCACCATGGGAGTGCTCCGCCTGCAGCAAAAAAGGATTTCATATTGCCACCTTTTTTTGAAAAACTTAATCCGCAGGCAAAAACAATTAAGCTGAAGATGATAATGATAAGTATATCTAAATTGCCCATCGTATGGTTTTTGGATGATTTTGATTTAATTTAAATAAGTAAGAGCAAAAAAGTTGGCTGCGATAACAGCCAACTTCTAACCTAAACCTAAACCAATTAAAATTTCAGAAATAAACTTCTACTACAAATGTACTTAGTTAAGCTTACCAAATGCTAATCCTTTCTTTTAGGTTTTCGGTGTTATTTTTCATATTTAGATGATGTGTGATTCAATATCGTTTAGTTAAGCTACTTCGTTTATCCGTGGGCTGGCGGATAAACATCCCGTAAATAGATGTTGCTTACTTTAAGGAGGAATTGCGTATGAGATTTATTTTTATAGGAACTCCATTTCTCATACCTCGAAAGTACGAAATTAGTGAAAAACTTCTTAACTAAACGACATTGGTATGTGATTGCTTACCTTCCAATTTTGAGCAATCTGTACTTGGGAAACCAATATTAGCATTCGGATTATTTTTGGTTTGGAAACAGGTGTTTAAGCGTGAAATTGCACTCATTTATTTAATATATTATCTGATTTATAAAAGATAGTATTACTTTTTAAGTCTGTTTACTTTATATATTTGTTTTAAGCTGTTATGCTAATGTTTTTTTACTAAGCCAGCTTACCAAATTCATACCTTTCTTTACAAAATAAAAACTATAATTAAATGAAAAGAATAACCACAGCACTCATATTCACATTCCTAATCAGTTTAAGTCTTAAAGCATCTACTAATTTTTACTCGCTTGCCGATAGCGTTAAAAAGAAAAAAGCAACCTCTGGAAATTACCCTTTTGTTTTTAGAGACGTAGCTGAAGAAGTGGGTCTGATGCCTGCTATAGGTGGAATAAAAGGTCATGGCGCAGGCTGGGGCGATTATGATGGTGATGGGTTTATTGATTTATACGCAGGTGTATTTAATACCAATTATGTATTAGGACCAAAAAAGATGAAAGGTTATGGCAACAGAAGTATGTTGTTTAAAAATAACGGGGGCAAATTTACACTGGATAAGCAAAAAGGCTTAGATATTTTTTTAAGATGTACAGGCGCATTTTTTGCGGATTTAGACAACGATGGTGATTTAGACTTATACGTCTGTGATTTGCCAGAAAACGCTGAAAAATGGAATGATAGAAATGGTGCAAGTTTATGGGAAAACGATGGGAAAGGTAATTTTAAAGATATTTCGGGACGAAGTAATGCAGCTCCACTTGGGTTTGGAGCAAGATGCGCTGATTTTTTAGATTATGACGGAGATGGCTTGTTGGATATATTGGTTTCAGAAGACCCAATGATTGGCTGGAATGGATCTTATAGTCACAGATCAAGAATTTTTAGAAACCTTGGGGGTATGAAATTTGATGACGTTTCAGATAAGGTTGGTTTGCCTACTGAGTTGCCTGGCTACGGTATCACTGCTGCTGATTTGAACAACGATGGCTGGCCAGATTTTTTAGTGGCTGCTAATAAAGGCGGAAACAGATTGTTTTTAAACGATGGGCACGGTAAATTTATGGAAGCCCCACGTACAAAAGAGGTTTTTGAATGGCCAAACGATGGCGACGGAAATTTAATTTGTGGCATAAGTGTAGGAGATGTAAATAGAGACGGATTACTAGATGTAATAATTGGTCCTCATTATAAAGAACAATGGATAAGACCGGTTCCAATCCACTTGTACCTAAATAAAGGGATCAGAAACGGTGTTCCAGAATTTGAGGATATTACAGTAGCATCAGGCTTAACGCCAATGCGTTTAAAAGCTCCAAACGTTGAAATTCAAGATTTTGATAATGATGGCTGGCCAGATATTTATGGTAGCTCTTTAAAAATTAAAGATGGAGCGATTTACCCGTATATTGCCCATCACGAGGGTTTTAAGAATGGTATTCCCCAATTTAAAGATTACTCTGCCGATGTTAACGACTACCCAAACGCGGAAGATTTAGCGGTACCTTCAGAAGAAGAATTAACACATTATGAGACCAGAAGAGCACTTTACATGGCCGCTGCTCCAACTGGCGATTACAACAATGATGGTAAATTGGATATTTTGATGTTGAGTTGGGTACCTACAGAACCAACCTATCTTTTACAAAACGAGACTACTGGAAACAACTGGTTGCAAGTTAAAGTAGAGGGAAGTAATGGCGTTAATAAAATGGGCGTAGGCTCAAAAGTAAATATTTATCCAGCTGGTAAACTGGGTATGGCCAAAGAGCTAATAGGTAGCCAAGAAATTAGCGTTGGTTATGGTTATGCAGGTGGCCATGCAGCAATCGGTCAGTTTGGTCTGGGGAAGTTGAAGAATGTGGACATTCAAGTTGTTTTGCCGCATCAAAAAGGCACATTAGAGATGAAAGATGTAAAGGCAAACCAGCGTATTACCGTTAAATAATATTTTTTTTAAAAAACGGTATTAAATTCATCTGGTGATTTTTTGCACTGTTTCGCTACAGAAGAAGCATTAGCATTTTACCATATAAATTTAAGCTTATGTAAATCAATGGGTCGATTAAAATCGATTCATTGATTTATTTTAACAAAAGTTATTTACCCCTCCCCCAGAAATGTAATTTAAAAATGTTCAAGTCTGTTTTATTTTGTTTGCTGAATGTAGGCTTTTTAACCATTAATACCTTTGCCCAGCAAAAGCCCAATATTGTATTTATAATGGCGGATGATTTAGGCTATGGAGATTTAGGTTGTTACGGACAAACGCTAATTAAAACACCCAATTTAGATCAGATGGCCGCAAGGGGAATGAAATTTACACAGTTTTACGCTGGTGCACCGGTTTGTGCTCCGTCTAGAGCTTCATTAATGACTGGTTTACATACGGGCCATGCCGCAGTGAGGGGTAATAAAGAAATAAAACCCGAAGGGCAGTTTCCCTTGCCAGCAAATAGTGTCACCATTGCCGAGCAACTAAAAGAGGCAGGATATATTTCCGCTGATTTTGGTAAATGGGGGCTGGGTTTTGTAGGCTCAACCGGCGACCCTAACAAACAAGGTTTCGATCAGTTTTTTGGTTATAACTGCCAAAGGCAATCGCATAATTACTATCCAGATCATTTATGGGATAATGCCACACGTGTGAATTACCCTGGTAACAAGCAAAGCAATTCGGTATATTCGGCCGAAGAGATTCAGCGTAAAGCATTAAATTTTATAAATAGAAAAAAGGACAGACCTTTTTTTCTGTACCTTTCTTTTACCTTGCCACATGCCGCTTTGCAAGTACCTCAAAATGCTACTTTTGAATATTATAAAAAGCTGTTTAAAGAAAAACCCGCACCCCCGTCAACACAGCAGGGAGATTATGTTTTTCAGCGTTATCCGAGAACGGCATATGCAACAATGGTGACTTTGTTGGATGATTATGTGGGACAGGTTTTAAATGCTTTAAAACAACAGGGACTTGCAGACAATACTTTAGTGTTTTTTACAAGCGATAACGGACCACATATTGAAGGAGGTAACGATCCTTATTTTTTCAATAGTAGCGGCGGACTTAGAGGAATTAAAAGAGATGTATATGAAGGAGGCATAAGAGAACCGTTTATTGCCTATTGGCCTAACAAAGTTGAAGCGAATACGGTAAGCGATTACAAAGGAGCTTTTTGCGATGTTTTGCCGACCTTAAATCAGCTTGCCGGAATAGAGACCATAATACCGGTAGATGGGATTTCATTCGTAAACGCATTAATGAAAAACGGGGAGCAGAGGCAACATGAGTATTTGTACTGGGAATTTCATGAGAAAAAGTCTTATAATGGAAAGCAGGCCATTAGATTGGGAGATTGGAAAGGAGTGAGGTTTGTTGATGGCAAAGATGAAAAGTTTGAGCTATATAACTTAGCAACGGATTTGGCCGAGAAGAATAATGTATCCAGCAAATATCCCGAAGTTTCAAAAAAGATTAAGCTTAAAATGATGGAGGCGCATAACGAGAATGACGATTTTCCGCTGATAATGCAAGGCAAATGATTTAGGATGAATTTATCATCATCAATTTGGATGGTTTTCCATCATTATAATAATTGCCCTAACTCGATTTCCTGATAATCAATTCTGTTTTTAAAACCTTAGTTACGGCTTTCCAGTCGGACTGGTCTTGTTTAATTTGCTCCAAAACAAACCTAGTGGCCGTTCTTCCCATTTCCAACACGGGTTGTGCAACAGTAGTTAGGCTGGGATTAATCATTGCCGATGCGTAATCATTACTAAATCCAACGACAGCTACATCTTCTGGAATTTTAATTCCTTTGCCCAGCAAAATCTGTATAATTTCTATAGCCGCAGGATCATTAACAGCAAAAATTGCATCTGGCTGGCAGGGAAGAGACAAAAGAAAATCTACGTGTCTTTTTAGCGTAGCGGGAGAAAGATTATAAGGGACAATTAATTCTTCTGTAAAGGGAAGGCGATGCTTCACTAAAGCATCTCGGTAGCCGTTTAATCTGTTTCTACTAATGGTTAAAGTTTGAGGGCCGGCAATATGGGCAATTCTTTTCCTTCCTCTTGCTATCAGGTGTTCAACTAATTTGAATGCTCCATCATAATCATCTACAATTACTTTGGGAACTGGCATTTGGTTACAAACTCGATTAAAAAATACCAGTGGAATACCTTTTCTTTGAAACACTTTTAAATGTTCGAAAGTATGTGTTTCCTTAGTCAAGGAAATCAATAGGCCGTCCACCCTGTTGGCTAGCATTACCTCAGTATTAGCAATTTCCGTTTTGAAATTTTCATTTGATTGGCTCACTATCACACTATATCCATGTTGGTGTGCTACTTCTTGTGCGCCGATAATAAATTTGGTAAAAAATGATGTGAAGAACTCAGGAACAATAATGCCAATGGTATAGCTTTTATTGGTAACCAGGCTGGTTGCCAACATATTCTTCTGATAGTCTAATTTTTTAGCTAAATCAAGTACTGCCTTTTTTGTTTCTTTATTTATTCCAGGGTGGTTCGTTAAAGCCCGTGAAACTGTTGATTTTGAAAGGTTTAATTGCTTTGCAATATCAATGATAGTGGTTTGATGCTTCATTGCTAAAACTTTATCAATTGGTTTTAAGTTTTGCGGTAGGGGAACAATTTATTCTTTTTTTAGGTTAAAACATTGTACAAATAAACGTAAAACCTATACTATTTTACTTGGATATGCTCCCGATAAGTAGGGGCTAATGTCCAAAAAAAAGTTGTTGGAAACTAATTAAACAATCTTCTATTCCTTCAATTTGTTAGTGTAGTCCCCTTGTTAAAGGCATTATAAAAAAACAGATATGGAAAGACAGTTTTCCAAAAGTAAAATCAAGTTTTAAAAGTTGTAGTGTGATTAAAAATTAATGAAGTATATATTTAGTACATGCCTAATTTTTGGTTTTTTCATGGCAAGCTTCTTTGCTTATATATCATTTATAGTAATAACTTGTTCGCAATCATTTGCGGCATATATACCATTAGCCGTTGTGTTGGCTTTTACTACAATCTTTCCGCTTCCGGTTAGTGTTAAAGTTGATCCCGAGAGTTTAGCAGGTCCAGATATCAACTGGTAAGTAACCGGAGCACCTGAAGTTGCTGATGCTGCCAACTTGAAAGGTTTGTCTCCAAATTTTTTGTTCATCGGCGAAGAAAACACAATTTTATTTGGCTTTAATTGCATCGGGATAAAATTGGCTTTTATACCAAAGCTTATCGGGTCGGATAGGTTTTCATGCGCACCAACATCAGGGCCCTTACCTAAATAAATATCAGAAAAGTTGTTGATGATTTCAGCTGCATCCTTGCCTGGCGAGTCGGTGTTAAGACCATATACTCCGCTTAATGCAGAGTTGCCAGCAGTACCTTTAAAGCCCCATCCATCAACGTAAATTGGCAAGCCACTAATGCCATGCAATTCCTGTCCTTCCGGGAAAGATGATTTTGGAGTGGATATTAAATCGTAGTCGAAATCGTTGTCGATATTATCCTCGCCCCGGCTTATAGCCTGTTGCGCCGATGACCTAGCCTGTATAATATTATTGCGAGAGGTGATGTGCAAAATGCCTCGGTTGCTGTCGTTACTTCCCGTGGTTCCAAAGCCACCATAACCTTCATCATTGGGTTGCAAATACGTATTGTTAAAAAAGTATTGATCTCCTGTAGCATTTTTTATGCCTCCAGAATATCCCATTTTAATGCCATATAATGATGATCTTCCACCACCGACAACAGTAGTGCCCTTACCGTAAATATTTCTCCAAACGTACAATGGTCCAATTTTTACACATGCATTTGCAATGCCTTGCAAGGTGTTTTCAACAAAGTTGTTCCAAACTCTCACATTTACCACACCGCCTTCCATCTCAAAAGCGTCATCTTGGCAAAAGGAAACGTAATTGCCATAAATATCCGAATCAGATCCCGGATAACCTAAAAAGCTGGTGTTTACGCCTCCGCCTATTCCATCGTTGAAAAAATGCTCCTCATCTGAGTAAATTTCATTAAAGCGAATGATGTTATTGCCGCCCGAGTTCAAGAAAAATATTGCGCCGGGCCCGTTCGGGTGCATTCCCTTATCATGATTGTAAGGGCTTCCGTAGGGTTCGTTCCAATTGTTGGTGTCGTAGTTTGGGTGGTGAATTTTATTACGCTGTATTACCAAATTTGAGGCCGCAGGGCCTTCCCAAGTATTATAGACGTAAATTGCAGATTGGTTGGGTTTACCAAAGTTGGTTTTGTCTGTTTGATTTTTTCCGCTGATGTCATCAGATGGATCGTTAGGCGTACCATTGTTATATGTCCAGCTGCCATCGTTTCTAGACCCCCATTTGCTAATGTCGCAACCTTCAATTACAATATGATGGATTAAACCGTTAATTTTAATCCCATTATCCGTAGTGTTTTTTATATTAAAGTTTCTGATAATGATATAATTAGCATTAACGGTAATTGCATCAGGATAGTTTAATCCTAAATCCAATGTGAAATTGTTTCCATCGTAGATTTTATAATTATCAGGTGTTCCCGATTCGCTGATTTGTATAGGTGTTTTGCGGTTGGCTGTTAAACTAAGCACATTTTTCCCGGGAAATTTTTCTGATAAAGTAATTTGCGTAAAGTTTGCCGATTCACCGTTTTCCCCTTCTTGGGTAAGTGAAATATCGTAGGAAGTATTTGGCGTTAAATTAACGATGCTTCCACGGTAAAGTGATTTTTGATGAGTGCCAGCGTTAGCGATATGGCTATAAGACATCGGAAAGCCTTGATACCACTGCCCCGTTCCCGTGATTTTGTATTTTACCAATACTTTTTTGCTACTATCGATGGAATTTGGTGTCCAATAAATACTGATGGAGTGAAATGTTGATACACCAGTTGGAGGCTTGGCGTATGCCTGTTGGCTGCCCAAGCAGGTAAATGTAGTAAACAATAGTGCGATTACTGCCTTTAAAGAACTTTGGCTTAATTTAATTAATGATTTTTTTTCCATGTTGTTTGTGAAATGTGGTAAGATGCAGTCATTTTTAAATGCCCGAGCTTAAAATATTTTTAACGAACTATCAATTTTATGTATCCTAAAAAATGAGATTTTGCAACATTATGGATTTTTATTTAACCGTAATCCTTTGATTTGCTTTTACATTTTTCATTTCTAAAGTGCCTTTTTGGTGGGGTAAAATTACCTGTATATCCACGTTTTTTAACTTTCCTAAACCAAATTGGCAAATAGCAGCATGGCCAACCGCATATCCAAATCCAACACTCATCTCTTGGCTGCCTAAAAGAGCAGAGGCTACCCCCAACTTTCCAGCTGGATAAATGTTGATACGTGACCCCACACCCATTTTGTTCACGCCATTGCTCCCCTCTATTGTTACCTGCAACCAATTGTTTCCATTTGTCTCATTTTGCAGGAGATAACTAGGCTCTGTTGGTACCCAACTAAGCATGAATATATCTAATTTGCCATCGTTGTTATAATCTCCGGTAGGGGCGGCGGCCATATACAATGCCCTTCTGTTTACATAATGAGTAAGTTCGGTTGGCGCAGTCACAGTCATATCATCGGCGTTTGGATAATCGTTAACCGCCATAGAATAATCATTGAACTGTGGGATGCCGTTTTTTATACCCTCATGGCGGGCAATGTAGGGGTAAGGTACGCCGTCTTTTATTTTTATGGAACTGCCGTAAATATCGGGCCAGCCATCGTTGTCAAAATCCTGAATCTCCACACCGGGTGCTTTTAATACCATAGGCTTTAAGCCAGCTTTTTGGGTAATTTCTTCAAATTCTGGCACTCCGTTAATGATACCTTTATTTAAAAACAGGCGGATAGGTGCTGGCTTAAGCCACTGTTCTTTAAAGTGAGGGCTAATTACCGCATCAAGCAGGCCGTCTCGGTTTACGTCAGAAAATTGTACACCGCATATCAAATTTCCTCCTCCTGAAACTGGCCAGGCAAAAACTTCTCTCGACCGTGGAGCTTCTATAAACTTGCCATGCCCGTCGTTCAAAAAAAGTCGGTTTCCCATATGCCCAACTACAAAAAAATCTGGCCAGCCATCATTGTTTACATCTGCTGCTGTAATACCATAGCCCGGCAATTCAGTAGGTAAGCCTACTTTATCTGCTACGTCATCAAATTTTAAATCTCCAAGATTTCTAAATATTCGTGATCTGTGAGTATATGATCCATTAAAGCCTATATCAGGATCTTCGGACACCAATAGATCCAACAAACCATCCCCATCATAATCAAAAATAGAGACGCAACGACTTCCAAAACCATTAGGAGCCGCATTGCTGCGGGCAGATACGTTTTTGAAATTTCCCTTGCCGTCGTTTTCCCATAAACTTGCGCCATTTCTTTCGTTCCAGTGTTCGGCGTTGTTTGGCAGATTAGCTACATAAAGGTCTAAATCACCATCGTTATCCAAATCGGCAAATACAACCCCGGTACATCTTAAAAAGAAATCCAAACCCGGCTGTTCGTCCAGCTCAAATTTCCCGTTTACATTTTTAAAAAGTTTGCTTCTTTTACCGTAAGTAGCAGCTGTGTTTGGCCCAGAGACATACGGCGTGTTAAAAACTCCGATGTATAAATCAATTAATCCGTCTCCGTTATAATCGCCCCAAGCTGCACCGTGACCTTTTACCCCACTAACCGCAGGCATTAGCCCTACTTGCTCCGCCACATCCCTAAATACAAAGGGATAATTTCCAGAGGTGGCTTTTTTAGGCTTTAATGTATCTGTAAGAAATAATGGATAAATTTTCGCATAGGTGCTATCAATGGCTATAAACATCAATAAAACGGCAATAGCTACTTTTTTCATTTTATAAATTATGTAATTAAGAAGTGAATTTTATGTTGAGAAGACCCATTAATATTAAGTAGAGAACATTGTTCAACCTCCTTAAAAACAAATTTACACAGTTAAATAGGAAGGCTTGTAATACTATATTTTAGATAATAGGTGTTTTATTTCTAAAAATTGTTCGGTGATTTTAACGTGACAAGGATAAACACCTTTACAAAAGGTTTTTACTCCCTACATCTGCTGTTAATTGTTTCTTAGGAGAACGAATTTTGAAACTCAATTTTTTTTCGGGGTGTTACAATAATTTTTGGGAACGCTCCCTAAAAATTGGGAACGCTCCCGACTGTTTTTTACATAAATTTTGTAAGTATTTTGTTGTTAGTGGATTATATTTATAAAAATCAGCTAAGCTTTTAGCTATATACCTATTCATTCACTTAATATCATTAAAAATGAGAAAAAAACTACGCGATTTAGGCATTGGGAGAAACCCTAATAGCCGTCAAAATCTAGGATTAAGAAATCTATTACTGTGGCAACGATTTGCGATTTTAAGTTTTTTGCTACTACTGGGGAAAACCTCAATTTTTGCACAAAACCCACCACCTCCTGTGGCAGGGTTTAGCGAAGCAGTTCCAACCTTTCACTGTATGGGATTGTATTGGGAACCGATGACATTCAGTTCATCAAAAAAAGTATTTGTGAAATACCGTAAGGTGGGTACACAAAAATGGTATAATGGTTATGATATGGAACCTAATCGAGTGATGAATGTTAGTGGGGCATATCGTTTGGATAGGGCATCTTATAGAGGAAGCGTTGTAAATTTAACGCCTGATACAGACTACGAGTTTCAGTTAACTGAGGAAGGCAGTGGAGGAGAAGTTAAAACATTAACAAAAAGAACTATGAGTGAAACTTTTCCTGGATCAAAGGTTTCCACTTCGGTTTTTAATCCAGAGAATACGCTTAGCAATACTTTAACAATATCAACATCAGGTACTTCATCAAGTTATAAGATTTACGACGGAAAAAAATCAAATGGCAGTAATAATTTGATAGACCTAAACAATACTAAATCAAATGGTATTTATATTGATGCAGACTACATTATCATCCGTAATTTTACCATTAGAGAAACTACCGAAAACGGGATAAAAATAAATGGAACGCATCATCATATTGTGATTGAAGATTGCGATATTTCTAAGTGGGGTTCAAAAAATGCATATAGCATCGCTAACGGTAAGTTATTTGGAGTTTCTGACCAAGCGGCTATTGTGAACGATAATGGAACATCAAACGGAAGTTATCTGCTTGGTGGTCATAACTTTGTTGTGCAAAGGAATAAATTGCACCACCCTAACTACGATACCAATAATTGGGATGAGAACAATCCGCAAAAAAAGGTAGGCGGAAACTGGGAATTTGAGGATCATCCAAATGGTCCAGAGCCAATTTTCTTTAGAAATGTTGAAGGTAATATTATCATCAGGTATAACGAGATATATTCTGATGATACGCATTATTTTAATGATGGTATTGCCGGTGGACCCGATACTGGTGTTAACGGATCACCAGCAGGTCCAGATTCTGATATTTATGGTAATTTTGTTTCCTATTGCCATGATGATGCAATCTCTAGCGAGGGAGGAAATGAAAATGTAAGGATTTGGAATAATTATATACAAAATACTTTCGTTGCTTTCGGAAATGCGGCTATTAGAATTGGCCCAACCTATTGGTGGAGAAACGTGGTAGGACCTGGGACAGAAGCCCCTTACGGAGCTAGAGGCTTATATGGAGTAAAAATGGGTTCTTCAGGAAGTTTGGATTATATGACCGGGAAAGGTTATTTTTTTAACAACACGTTTTATCATTTAGGTTATAATGATGGGGCAGGTAATTTAGGTGGGGGAAGACCAGTTAAACATTTTACTTCAAGAAACAACATTATCAGAACATCAAGTGTATATTCCGCCAGCATATCTTCGGATGATGACGGAGATAACAGTTTTGATTACGATTTATTAAATAAAACCTATCCAAGTTCTTCCGTTTACGAACTGAACGGTTGGCCAAGCAGTGAACCTATTTATGTGTCTGGATCTGGTTTTTCTGGTACCGCTGGTAGTACCGCCTTAACAGGTCAGTTTAGAATTACCAATGAAAGCCCGGGTAAGGATAGAGCTCAAATTAT
Organism: Pelobium sp.; assembly: GCA_965218985.1. GTDB lineage: Bacteria > Bacteroidota > Bacteroidia > Sphingobacteriales > Sphingobacteriaceae > Pseudopedobacter. The sequence goes on along the minus strand of CBDCMP010000007.1, from coordinate 1,186,528 downwards.
CCCTAATTTTATTGATTCTTGGACAGCCAATGGCCCAGATGTAGGTGCACAAGAAGGTCAAACTGATGATATGGTATTTGGCATTACAGCTAATTTCGTACCACCAGTACCTAATGCTTATTATGATCAATTAGAAGCAGAAGATCAAACCATTGTTAATGGGCAGGTTGAATCTTCACAGTCTGGATATTCAGGTACTGGGTATGTAAACTCATTAAATGCCAGTGGATCTTATGTGGAGTGGGAATTTGATGTGGAAATTGGTGGAACAGCAAAAGTAACTCTGAGGTATGCCAACGGTTCAGGTTCATCAAGAACAGCAAGTTTGACCACCAACGGCGGATCGGCTCAAAATGTAACTTTTGCAAATACAGGAAGTTGGGGGAGCTTTACAAACCTTAGTAATATAACAGTAACGTTAAATGAAGGAACCAATAAAATTCGAATTACCACCACAGGGCAGGATGCAGGAAACCTTGATTATTTGCAATACGAAGTTTTACAGACAGAAACTTTGCAAGCAGAACTTGCTGATTTAGTAAATACAACTGCAGATTCTTCTCCTTACACAGGTTACGATGGCTCTGGCTATGCAAATATTAAAAACTCTTCTGGTTCCTCTGTGGAGTGGTTGGTAAACAAAGCGAACGTAAGTACGGCTGATATCACTTTCAGGTTTTCCAATGGAGTAGTAGGTTCACGAAACATGAACCTTACGATTAACGGGAGTCAGAGCCAAACTGTAACTTTTGCCGGCACCGGAAGTTTTTCTACTTGGACCACGGTAACTATATCTGGTAAAAGTTTAGCGGCCGGTGTTAACAAAATAAAGTTAACCAGTACCGGAGATTTTGGCCCACGTTTGGACTGGATGAGCTTTAGCAGCAATGCAAGCCCTAGCCCAACAATGACCATCAATCAAAGTGACCTTCTAACGGTTGATTTGCAAGATAAAGATGCCAATGCTGGCTTTAAGGTTCTAGCTTATCCAAACCCGGCTAAAGATTTAGTGAAATTGAGTATCAACCATGCAGACGGAGGAGCTTTACAGATTAAGTTCTTTAGTTTAGATGGCAGAGAGGTAAAAAGCTTGTCAGTAAACGGAAACGGAAAGTTTTCTACTGTTGAAGTTCCGTTAATAGGATTGCAAATTGGTGTTTACGTTATACAGGTAAATCAAAATGGCAATTCGGCAAAAACGAAATTGGTTATCCAATAATCTAATATTAAATTTTTTGAGACCTTACCATTAGCCGTGGTAAGGTTTTTTTGTGGATAAGATATGATTACCTTACGTTATGAAAAATACAAGTTTAAAATTGTGTTATATAATTTGTTTTTTGCTGGCAAACATTGTTTGTTTTGCACAAGAAAATTACCTATATAAACAAGTTGATACGACAAAACTTTATGTGGAAATACTTCGCCCAACAAATAGTGATTTAAAAAAACCTTTGCCTTCTATCATATTCTATTTTGGCGGTGGGTGGATCAACGGCGATAGGTCAGTGTTTTTAAAGCAGGCCAAATATTTTTCTTCAAGGGGATTAATTTGTGTTTTGGTAGATTATAGAACTAGAAGCAAGCAAGGCACAACACCTTTCGAGTCGTTAAAAGATGCAAAATCCGCCATGCGTTACATCAAAAAAAACGGAACAAAATTAGGGATTGATACCAGTAAAATAATTGCTTCGGGTGGTTCTGCTGGAGGTCACTTGGCAGCTGCAACAGCGTTAGTTGATGGCTTCAATGAAACTACTGACGATTTAAGTATTTCTACCATGCCTTGCGCTTTGGTGCTGTTTAATCCTGTAATTGATAACTCTCCGGGAGGTTACGGTTTTGATAGGATAGGGAAAGCGTATAAAGATTTCTCTCCAATATATAACATCCGAAAAGGAACGCCTCCTACTATTTTTTTGGTAGGCACACATGATAAATTGATTCCGGTAGAAACTGCTCAGTATTATAAAAAGATGATGGAGAGAGTAGGCAGTAGGTGCGATTTAGTTTTATATGAAGGGCAAGGACATGCCTTTTTTAATCACGAACCTTATTACAGCAAAACCGTGGAAGAGGCTGATAAATTTTTGGTTTCATTAGGGTATTTGAAGTAATAAGCTGAAAAAGCTACACCGTCTTGTTGAACGATAGTGAAACCTGCCTACCGCAGCTACCCTGTACACATATCTTTTGCAATCTCTATGCCTTTGATAATGTGGTATAACCTGTCTAAGCCTACTTTTAAGCAAATTACCCCTGGCGGCCCTTGCGAATCATAGCCCTTCCAGCCGCCTAATCTTCCCACAATCCACGTGGCCCATTTGGTTTTCCCGGGATCATTGTTGTTTTGGGTTTTGGCTGTTTTTCCCTGCAATTGCTTGTTCAGATGGGTCAAAACTTCTATTTCTTCCCTGCTAAATACTTCCTCTACGGGCTGGCCCCCTTCGGGTTGGCCATAGGCAATGTTCATCTGTAAGATCTTCAATAGTGCGGACAGCTGCATTAGGATAAGTTTACGGATAGCCCATCCACTCTCCAATTGAGCATCCTCTATGCCAAATCCTTTATGCTTAAGTAAACGGAATACCTGTTCCACATACCATCGGTAACTGTACCATTCAACCATTTTGACGGCATCTTCATAACAGCAGACTTCATGGGTGGTCACCAGTTTCCAGTTGATGGGATCACTGATCCCGGGGTGATTTCCTGTGCCCAGACGCAATTCAGGGTGATATGGGCCGGATAGTCCGCCTGTTTTAGGTCTGCTGGCCGCTTAATGCGAAAGGCGCCGTGACAGATGGGCTATTCGCTTGTCTTTGTTTTTCCGCTTGTCCGCCCGCACTTCTATGGAATAATACCCGGCCACCGGCAGGGATTCCATGGCAAGGTAGAGATCGGACCCGTCCGAAAGCTTTCGTGTGGTCCTGGACCGTATCAGCAAATGGTGTTTATCATCTGGCATACTGGACAACTGCTCATATATATCACCTTCCCGGTCCTGTATGAAGGCAACCCGTGCAGCCTGCTCCAAGGTAAGCTTGGAAGCATTGCTCACCTGGATCCACTTATAGGGTTCCTTCTCTGCTATGGGGAGGCTTTTGTAGTTCCTTTGGAACCTGTCACCTTGTTCAGGGGGACGGTGGAAAAGCTTGACGGCCGAAAAACCCAAGGGCCAGCAGCTCCCCGCATCAACCACCAATCCTGGATGTATCTTGAAGCAGGTGGCATTATCTGCATTGTCCGACTTCCCCAAACCGCTATCCGGGCAAAGCCTGTTCTTGTTCTTTGAGACATTAATCTCGCTGCTGTCCTCTATGCAAAGAACATCCCGTCCCGCCACCAACGACTTTACGCGGCCAACCAGCTCCTCTATAAGGGATGATTCCGTGAATTTTTCGTTTTCCAGCAGGCGATAGTGACCTATCTGTTCGGCCCGGTTGGAAGAAAGCTTGCTTATGTTTGATGCAGGCTGCTCGCTCAAACGGGCAAACAAATCCTGGGCACGTCTATCCAAGCGCCTGTCGCCGGTTAAGCTTGAATAATCCGGTAAAAAGTTATGCGGGGTCAGAATATCATCCATAGTGTTTTTATTCAAAGATGCTCGTTTAATCTAATAATAGTTGTGTGTACAGGGTAGCTGCCGACAGGCAGGCATCACACAAATAAGTGGCAAATTCTATGAACAGACATTAAAGTGACGTTTCGTACCTCAACATGACGTGAGATTTTTTTATATATGACATTGAACTAACGCTAAAGGCTCAAACCGAACAAAGCTTTCAGCCTTTAGCTTTCCGCTTATTTCTCCCAATCATCCGTTCTAAAAGACGATGCAGGAAATCCTTCTGTATTATAAATATTTCCCGTTGCATAATTTTTAAAAGCATACCTCACCGCAACCGGTTTTTTTACTTGATCAGAACTCACAATAAGTCCTTTGTTCCCATCTACATTAACTTCTGTTGCAGGGTAAAACTTTTTATAGCACTAGCAACTTCAAAACCTTTTTCAAGATGAGAAGTAGTAGTAATCCCCATTGGGATGTTGTTGAAATACAGGTGGACTTTATCTTCCGAAACCTTCATGCTTTTATATTCGGGACTTAGATAGCTGTATGGCATGTGATACGCTTTTGCCATGGCCGCATAGTATAAACGCTTTGCAATAATGGTTTTAGCAGGCGGATGGATTGTCCGTTCAGAACCAGCGTCTAAACTTATAGCAACGGCACTGTTTGGGATAATGTGGCTCAATTTCATTTGAGATTCACGCATAAATGCCAAATTATTTCCATTAACATCTCTTGAATAGGAGTAAGGGGCTATTTGTACAAAAAGGAAAGGAAGCTCTCCTTGATTAAAGTTAGTTCTCCACTCTTTAACCATTGCTGGCATTAAGCGTTCATATCCTTTCGGTTGATTTCTGTCATTTTCTCCTTGGTACCATAAAAAACCTTTTATGCTCATGTTAAAAAGCGGATTAATCATTCCGTTATACAAAACATTTGGTTTCTGATGCTCATTTTCTCCTGCTCGGGCTGGTTGTTCTGGAAACTGTTTAAGGTTTTCTTTACTCATCCACGCCATAATTGGCGAACCACCTCTGCTGCTAACTACAATACCAACAGGCACTTTTAATTTTTTCTGTAGCATTTGTCCAAACTGTAAAGCAATGGCACTAAATTTTTTTGCCGATTCGTAATCCGAAACTTCCCATTGCCCAGCAACATCATCAACCGGTTTATTTTGAATATTATATTTTACGGTAAACAACCGCAGCTGACTGTTATCTGCACTGTTTAAAATATCAGCAGCATTTTCAACGGGCTGGTTGGTATTCCCTTGCATGGTCATTGACATATTTGATTGCCCATAACACAACCAAACTTCGCCAATCATTACGTTTTTTAAGGTTGTTTCTCTTCCCCATCATTAATGGTAATTTTATAGGGACCGCCAGCAGTAGGTGTGCTCACAGCAATCACAAAATTACCGTTAGCGTCTGCACTGCCAGTAAATTGATTTTTGCTCCATCCTGTACTAATGTTTACCAGAGATTTCGATTTGGCTTTCCCCCAGATTTTTACTTTGCTTTTCTGCTGTAATACCATGTTAGAACCCAATATGGCGGGTAAGGTAACTTTTGCTTCTGCTAGGTGGACTAAAAAAATAAGGCAAATAGAGATACTTGATAATACTTTCATGAGTGTGATTTTACAAAAAAACATAGCACTCGGAAATGCTATGTTTTTCTTTGGTTAAAAATATGTTCGCTAATTTACCTTACATCCCACCATATTCTTTCGGCAGCACTGTTTCTTCCGTTAAGATAATCAGCTACAGCTTTATTAACTGCCTCGGGATTGGTAGTGGTAACTACCGGGCCATATATGTATCTTTTAATAAAAGTTCCTAAAGGCAGATCAGGGTTTTTAGAAACTTTTACCGGATACAGTTTAGGATAACCAGTTCGTCTAAATTCCGACCAGCCTTCTACGCCTTCCGGGAAAACAGTAATCCATTTTTGTGTAATAATCCGTTCCAGTTTTTTCTCATCACTTGCTGCATCATCCCATTTTGGCGTAATGTCTGTTAAAGCAGGAGAGTCATTGTCGTGATTTTTGGGATCTACGTAAGGGGCTTGTGTTCCAGTGCTCAATAGGTAGGCATCCGCACCACTTACTCCATTTAGCTTGAAAGAACTTTTAATGCCATCTTCATAAAGCTGTTGTACTGTTTTGCTGGTATTCATATTCCAACCTTTCAGCTTTCCTTCTGCTAGTAAAAAGTAGCTTTCTGCACCGTCCATAATTTTTACAGGCGAGGTAATTTGTACGTTCATTGCAGAAAACTTTAGGTATAAATCTTTATTAGGTTTTTCAACACCTGGTCTAATCCCTTTTATTTGTCCACTTACACTAGCGTCTTCAGCCGGAAGCGCATAAGCAGGAAGTCGTGGATCATTAAATCCTTTTAAGTAAGTTTCTACCGATGCAGAAAGACGACTGTCTGTCCAGTTAAAATTAAACGTATAGTAAGGATTGCTACCAACCGGGGTTACACTGAAAGATAAATCGCTTAGTACGCCCAAGTTCTCCGCTTTTACAGCTTTTTCTGCTTCTATTTTAGCTTTTTGTGGGTTCACATAAGATATTCTCAAAGCCAGTCTTAACCTTAAAGTATTGGCCAGCTTTATCCAATTGGTATATTCTCCTCCTAAAGAAGAAACATCCCATCTTGCAAATCTAATTTTATCTGTATTAGGGTCATTTGCTTCGGTTTCTTTAAGCACAGTAACGGCTTCATCCAGCTCCTTAAAAAAAGCATCATAAGCTACTTCCTCCGAATCAAACTGGACATCGTTTCCCGTACCATAGCCTGTATAAGGATAGGGGCCAAAATTGTCAACTAAACGATGTGCTGCAAACACTTTTATAATTAAGGCAATGGCGTATAGGTCAGGGTATTTTTGGTCGAAGCCTAAATTTTTCATCTCTAACCAAGGGTTCATTACCCCGTCTGTACTTCCTTTATAGGCAGCATTCATCCAGTTGGCTACCATATCATAGGTTTGTGTGTTGGAATTGTTTCTAAACGGAGTAGGTGGTTCTAAATACCCGGCGTAAGAATCGGCCAGCAAGTTTTGTCCAGTTTGTAAACCTGTTGTAGTGAGTACAATTTTGTTCAGCATACCCGGTATTAGGATGCCACCTTCTGCATAATCAATTTGTGCGTCATCGTTCGATAGCCATTTTTTGTCAACATTTAAGCCGTCCATTTTATCTGTGCAAGCTGCTGTTGCCATTAACAGTACCGCAATACTTGCTATATATTTTCTGTATTTCATAATTTTGCTTTTTAAATGTTAAAAATTAGCCTTTAAGGATAATCCAATGCTTCTGGTCGCCGGTAAAGCAAAGCCCTCCATCCCTTGGAGGCTGTTGTTGGTACTGATGCTAACCTCGGGGTCAAAAGGAGCGTCTTTATAGAAAAAAGCCACATTTCTGGCAACCAAAGAAAGGTTGAGGTTTTTAATTCCTTTTGTGAAAGATGGTAAGGTGTAGCCTAAAGCAATTTCTCTAAGTCTTACATTGCTAGCGTTATAAATATACTCTTCTACCGCTGCGGCAGCATCACCTTTGCCAGAGATAAAATTGTAATAGGCTTCTGCCGGAATAGTTTTTCCGTTTAATACCACACCTCCAGCATCCCTAGCTTCGGCAGATCTTACAGATTGTCCTTTAAAATCAAGCCATTGCTGAGACTGCGAAACAATATCGCCCCCAAAACGGCTGTCGATTAAAAACGAGAATGAAAACTTTTTGTAGCTAAACTGATTATTGAAACCTAAAAGAAAATCAGGGTTAGCATTTCCTACGTATTGATCTGGATTGGCCGAGATGATAGGTAAGCCATTTGTGTCGTAAGTTAAATTCCCATCGGCATCTCTAACGTAGGTTTTTCCAAAAATATCTCCGTACGAACCATATTCTTTGCCGCCTAGGTTAGAAATACCCGGTCTGGCAAGTAACAGTTGCACCATACGTGTTTGATTGGTTTGCGTTAACACAAAATACTCGGAGTTTAAAAGATTGCTTAGCTCTAAAATTTTGTTATCATTGTGAGAGAAGTTTACAGAAGAAATCCATTTTAAGTTATTGAACTTTTTGTTAACCGAAATAGTACCCTCATAACCGATATTTCTAATAGTTCCTCCATTGATGATATAATTTACCACACCAGACCCCGGAGGCGCAAGAATGCTAAATACCTGATCATAAGTTGTAGCGTTATAATAAGTAAAACCTACATTTATCGCATTACTAAAAAAGGCTAAATCGGAACCGAACTCATAAGAACGGGTTCTTTCCGGAAGTAGTTTAGTCAACGCTTTTGAACCAACGGGGGTGGCTGCGCCGTTGTTAATGTTTCTTGCAGGGAAAGGATTGTTAACACCGAATTTTAAGGCGTTACCTACTTCGGCATAAGAACCCCTCACTTTACCAAATGATAAAGCTCCTGTATTTTTAAAGGTATTGGTAAAAACGTACGATAAACCTGCGGAAGGGTAAAAGAAAGAATCGTCCACGGTAGAACTCCATTCGTTTCTGCCGGTAAGATCCAAAAATAGCGTTTCTTTAAAACCTAAGGTGGCTGTTGCAAAAACAGCTTGGGATAGGGTTTTACGTAAGCTTTCCTCTGCGTTAAACGGAGCAACTAAATTTTGTGTCGAAAAAACATTGGCAAATAGCAAAGTGTTGTTCGCACCAGATGTACCAATGTCATTGTCATAATAAGTATTGCTGGTATTGCTTGCGCCTATAGTGGCGTTAACGTTAAAATTGTTAAAAGTTTTTGTCCCCGTCAATAAAAGATCGGAGTAAAACTGATCTGTCTGCGTTATATTTTTCCTGTATCCACCATTAATACCCACCATAAGCGGATCTGTGCCAGCATAGTTGTCAATTTCATAATCATCCAATATTTTGTCAAGCGTTCCTCTGGCTTTAATATCTAACCAATCGTTGATTTTATAGTTGGTAGATAATGAGTAAATATTTCTATCTCTTTTTTCGGTATGTAGATTTCTGTTCTGTATCCAGTAAGGGTTTTGGTTCGAGCTGGCTTCGTTTTTTAGATATGGCCAATTCTGAAGTTTTAAGTTTCTGGTAGCATTGTAAACTTCAAAATTGTCTCCTGCGTATTCATTGAAGTCATCGCCATTAGGGAAAAGGTACAAACTAAAAATGGGGTTAAAAAAATTACCTGCCCAAGGCCTGTTTTTTGATGTTTGGTTTACATAGTTGATAGACCCGTCAAGCGATAATTTGTTGTTAAAAAGTTGAGTAGTACCACGTACGTTAAAGTTGTGCCTGTCGTACAAATTATTGGGTGCAATTCCTGTTGCATTGGTGTTTGCATAGGAAAGGTATATCTGACCTTTATCTGTCCCTGTACTTACCGCTATATTGTTGATATAGGTTTTACCGGTGTTAAAAAAGTCTTTTAAATAAGCATCGCTTCCATTGGTAATAAGCGGTCCCCAGTCATCATTTACATTGGTATTGGCTACACCTCCATATCCTTGGCCGTAGCTAGTTTGTTTTTCAGGCAAGGATATTGGGTTTTCAAAGGTTATGTTGCTCGAAAAGTCAACATTAGTAACGCCTTTTTTGCCTTTTTTAGTGGTAATTAATATTACACCGTTGGCGGCATTGCCCCCATATAGCGCCGCAGCCGAAGCTCCTTTTAAAACACTGATACTTTCTATATCCTCCGGATTTAGGTTGGATATATTGTCACCGCCATCTCTAGCCCCATCAAAACTAGATAGCGAACTTCCCTGAGCACCGTTTGCACTTACATTCATCGGGATACCGTCAATAACATAAAGCGGTTGGTTGTTTCCTGTGATTGACTTGTTACCTCGGATAAGTACTTTTGCTGATGCTCCTGGCCCGCCATTTCCTTTTGTGATCACCACGCCTGCCGTTTTCCCGGCAATGGCATTCATCAAGTTGGGGTCTTTTACTCGGTTTAGTTCATCACTTTTTACGGTTTGTGTAGCATAGGTTAATCCCGCTTTCCCTTTTTCAATACCTAAAGCAGTTACCACAACTTCGTTTAGTGCGTTACTGTTTTCTGCTAAGGTAATGGTGTAAAAGTTTGAATTGCTTACGGTTACTTGTTGGGTAATGTAACCGATATAGCTAAACTCCAATACATCATTAGGGTTTGCCATTAACGCAAAACTTCCATTAACATCTGTTTGTGTTCCCTTACTGCTGTTCTTGATTTTAACGCTAACACCGATCAATGTTTCGCCTATCTTATTTTTTACCACCCCTTTTATAGGTTTTTCTGCGGTTTTATAGTTGGCGGAGTAACTAGCGTAAGTTTCTTTGCTCAAACAAATGTTGAGGCAAAGAAACGTGAAAATAAATGCACAAATTTTTTTTGGAATCATGAATAAAGTTTTAGATGATAAATTATGGGTCTGATAAAGCAAATTTAATTGATTGAATTTCAGACAAGTAATTGTATTTTATTGAATCACGAAACTATTTTACCGAAAACTAACGGTCAACAGATCGAGCCGAAGAAAAAGAAAGGTTGCGGTTATAACAGTTTATCTGAGTAAAATACTTGCATTGGTAGGTGGACACGGTGTTTGGTAAAAAAGTATCAGTATTTTAGAATTTCTGTTCACATAATTCTACATACAAGCCCTAAATTGCAGGATTGTTTGACCACTTATATCATATTTTAAAAATCAGCCCAATGTATAAAGCATTTTTCTGTTGCTTGTTTCTCGTTTTAAGCAGTTCTTTCATGGCTTTTTCTTCTGATGAGTTAACGCTAGCCAATCAAAATATCAGCATCAGCTGGAAAAAAAGTAGCAAGGGATGGAAAATCAGTACACTTAAATTGAACAACGGTGCCAATTGGGATAAAATCAAAAATTCTTCTGGCGCAAGTACATTAATCTATTCGGCTCAGAAACCTTCAGATAAGCCAGATAGAATATTTAAAACAAACACTGGTGTAGAGTTTCCAGAGAAGCTATACCAAAGTCAGTTAAAAAAGAAGTGGGATCAAAGTACCACAGCCGTAGCTTTAAACACTGCTGGCGAAGCCTTTCAATTTTACCCGGAAACGGCCGAAAAGCAAGGCGATAAAATCGTTTTCAAACAAACTCTTTCTGTAGGTACAGTAACCACCACTTGGAGCTTAAACCCAGATTTCCCTACAGATGTAATGGTTACGCAACAGCTGGAAGTAACTAAAGACGGTTATTTCTCTATGGCAAGCCCAACGCTAACTACGGTAAAAGAAAAAAATCTGAAATGGGTTACCGTTCCGGGTTACTTTCAAGGGAACAAAGTGAGCAGAGATGTGGTAGCGGCTTATGGTTACGGACATGGTATTCCAAACCTACCAGTTATTTACAGGGAGAGAGCGGCCAGTACTTTAAGCCCGATGATTACCTCCACAGACGGCTTTACTTTGGCGGTTATCCCAGCTCCAGGTTTAGCCAGAGATCCTTGGGAAAAAGACCAGAACACGCATCAAAAATGGAACATCGGTTTATCGCACATGAACCGGTTTTGCGAGTTTAGCCCAACTTTGTATTATCCAGTTTTAGGCGAGCCAAAATCAGAACTGAAAAAAGGAGAAACCATCAATTATAATTTTAGATATTCTTTAAGCACCGATGATTGGTTTAAAACATTGAACCACGCTATTTATGATGTTTATGATTTCAAAAAGGCCTTAGATTTAAGGAAAAACACTCAATCTTTAACAGAAAGGGTTACAAAAATTCATGAATATGTAGTAAAACCAGCCACTTCATTATGGAAGGTTGATGATTATAACGGAACAAATATTGGCGCACAAGCTTATTTAGGAGCGGTTATAGGTTCGTCAAAAGATGCCATTAAAAATTCGGATTATGGCGCAATGTGGATGATGGGCGCTTTTACCAAAGACACCGCAATAACAGAAGGTCGCTTGCCTTATGCCTTAAACTTTAAGCTGGCACAGCAACAAACGGAAGACGGCTTTTTTAAAGGAGCAGTAAAAGGGCAATATTACCTTTACAAATCAAATAAATGGGTAGAAGAGTTCGGTTCTATCATGGAGCCAATTGGTGTTACCTATTATTCTATTGCGGATATGGCGAACATTCTGCTGTTTACGCCAAATAACAACCTGCTGAAAGAAAGAATAAAAACCAGTGCAGATTTATTACTGAACTGGCAATTAAAAGACGGCAGTTGGGCGGTAGCTTATGACCATGAAACCAAGCAGGAAGTTTTTAAGGATGTAAAAGATTTGCGACCCACGTTTTACGGATTATTGGTGGCTTTTCAGGTAACCAAAGACCGTAAATATTTAGATGGAGCAATAAAAGGTGCAGACTGGTTGGTAAAAACGCCGTTGAAACAGGAAGCTTTTTAGGCGTTTGTGGCGATATGCGTTACGAAACTGATTTTGCAACTGCCCAAGCTGCACAGGCTTTATTAGAACTCTACGATATCACAGGCAATAACAACTACAAAAACGCAGCAATTACAACAGCAAAAATTTATACTGCTTCTATTTATACCCACCCAATTGCCGATACACAAAAGAAAACCGTACGAGGTATTGAACGCGAGGATTGGGAAATTGCACAGGCAGGTTTAAGTTTTGAACATGGCGGTATTTTAGGCTCAGCAAATAATTCGGGGCCAATTACTTTATGTAGCCATGCCGGAATGTTTGTACGGATGTATGAACTGACCAAAGAACAATTGTTTTTAGATATGGCAAGAGCGGCGGCAATAGGTCGCGATGCTTTTTTATCTCCAGAAACATCAGTAGCTTCTTATTACTGGAACCAGCAGAATAAAGGGCCAGGTCCGTTTCCGCACCATGCTTGGTGGCAAGTCGGTTGGATTTATGATTACCTAATGTCCGAAATTAAGATGCGATCTGCAAGATCAAAATTATTTTTCCAAGAGGTTACATCACTCCAAAAGTAGGCCCCCATCAAACCTATGGTTTTGCTGCTGGGAAAGTCTTTGGCGAAGAACGCAATGCTTATCTCGTCTGAAAACTTGTTGACTTGTGATAATCCACAGATAGAATACATTGCGGCCAGATCAGTTAAAAACGATAAAATATTTGTGTTTTTGTTAAACGATGAAGGGAAAACTGCAAAAACGGAACTTAAATGGGATAAGGCTTTAGCCAGATACAAAAATGTAGAACTTATTAGTAACGGTAAATCAGTGCAAAAATCTGAAAAGCAAGGTGCTTTATTTACAGCATTAAGTGGCTACGGTTTAACTACTATTGTTTTGACCAAATAATTTTTAATTTTAATGAAATTTATCACCTGCATTTCTGTTTTATTTTATTTAGCGAGTCAACCGCTTTTTGCTCAATCGGTAAAAGAGGCTAAATCGTACCCAAATGTTTTAATTTTATTGGCAGATGATGCCGGTTGGAAAGATTTTGGATGCTACGGAAGCCCAATCCATACGCCCAATATCGATAAACTTGCCCAAACAGGTATTAAATTTAATAACGCTTTTTTAACCACATCGTCTTGTAGTCCATCGCGTACCAGTATTTTAACCGGACAATATGCGCACTCGGTACAAACCGAAGATATGCATGTGCCTTTGCCAACAGGGATAAAAATACTTCCATCTTTTTTAAAGGAAAAAGGCTATTACAGTGGCAGTATGTTTAAAACACATTACGGCGCAGATGCCGGAAAGCAATTTGATTGGTACAGCAATAAGTTGGAAGCATTTCCTGCATTCTTAGATAAAGCCGAAGAAAAACCATTTTTTATGTGGGTTGGTTTTCATGATCCGCACCGCCCCTACAATAAAAAAGATTACAAAAACCCGTTTGATCCTGCTAAAGTAATAGTGCCTCCATATTTGGTTGATGATGCAGCTACCCGTCAGGATTTAGCAAATTATTATAGCGAAATCCAAAGAATGGATGACGAGGTGGGGTTTTACATTAACGAGTTAGAAAAACGAGGTTTAAGAGACAATACCTTAATTGTTTTTTTGAGCGATAACGGTTCTCCGTTTCCTGCTGCAAAGGGCACTGTTTATGATACAGGCATTGGAACCCCTTTTATTGTCAACTGGAAAAACGTTGTAAAAACAAACAGTGTTTCTGATAGACTGATTAGTGCCATTGATATTGCGCCAACGGTTTTAAAACTTGCAAATATTAGCGTTCCATCGGCAATGCTCGGTAAAAGTTTAATCCCTATTATTAAGGGAAAAGACAAAAAGATAAATAAGTATGTATTTAGCGAAAGAAACTGGCATGGCATTGATGAGCATATGCGGAGCATCAGAACGTTACAATACAAGCTAATTACCAATGGCTATGATGACCAGCCTTTTGGTGCGCCAAGCGATATTTCAAGTAGTCCGAGCTGGCAAAGTTTGTATGATTTAAAAAATACCGAAAAATTATCACTATTACAGAAACGGATTTTTGAAAAGCCTAGGTTTAAAGTAGAGCTTTACGATATTAAAAATGACCCGGATGAAATTAATAACCTCGCAGGGGATAAAAACTATAAGCATATCAAACAGCATCTGTTAAAAAAACTAAAAAAATGGCAAGATAAAACCCATGATGTTGCAATTACAGACCACGTTCCTGCTGATAAAACTGATCGAATTACCGGAAAGCCTTTAAAAAAATAAAGATGAAAAACACCTATATAGGTACTTGCTTTTTATTAATGCTTACGCTTATTTGTAAAATAAGTGCTTCACAAGCGCAGCACAAGAAACCTAACATTGTTTTAATATTGGCAGACGATATGGGTTATTCCGATTTAGGTTGTTTTGGGTCGCAGATTCAAACCCCAGTTTTGGATGAAATGGCTGAAAAGGGTTTAAAAATGACCCATTTTTATAATGCATCACGCTGTTGCCCTACCAGAGCTTCTTTATTGACAGGTTTGTATCAGCACCAAGCGGGTGTTGCCGGAATGATGAGTCCAAAACCTTTTCCAGCATACCAAGCATACCTTACTGAAAATTCTGTAACCATTGCTGAAGCACTAAAATTGAACGGATATTCTACATTTATGGCGGGCAAATGGCATGTGGGGCAGGCAAAGGAACATTGGCCAAGGCAACGCGGTTTTGATCGTTATTTTGGTTTAATAGATGGGGCAAACGGTTATTTCGGTAATACGCCTTATCGGCCAAATCAAACGCTTACTATTGCGTTAGATAACGAACCTTACCAAACTGGCGAAAATTATTATTCTACCAATGCCTACACAGATTTTGCCATTAAATTTATTGAGGAAGACAGAAAGCCTGGGAAACCATTTTTTCTTTATTTAGCTTATCAAGCACCACATTGGCCTTTACAAGCTTTACCTGCGGATATAGCAAAATACAAAGGTAAATTTATGGCAGGTTGGGATGTTTTGCGTGAGCAGCGTTTTGAGAAACAAAAACAATTAGGCATTATCAATAAAGATGAAAAACTATCGCCCAGAGATCCAAATGTGCCTGCTTGGAAAAGCTTGAGCTTATCAGAAAAGCGAACTTGGGATGATAAAATGGCGGTTTATGCGGCCATGATTACCTGTATGGATAGAAATATAGGCAAACTAAAGGCAAAACTAAAAGCCTTGGGCGAAGAAAAAAATACCGTTTTTATGTTCCTTTCGGATAACGGGGCAAGTCATGAAAATATAGAGGGACCTAGTTTTTCAAAAAGAGCTTTAGCGGCGGCTAAAATACCAGCATCCGACCCAAATTCTTTTACTGCTTACGGTTTTGAAGGTGCAAATTTGAGCAATACGCCCTTTAGGTATTTTAAACATTGGGAATATGAAGGTGGAACTGCCGCTCCGTTTATTGCTTACGGACCAAAATTTATTTCGCCACAACTCAACAGGCAGAATGCCCATATTACTGATATCATGAGTACCTGTTTAGCACTCGCTGGTGCAGATTACCCTAAAACTTTTGATAAACATAAAATAATACCAACTACCGGCAAGTCTCTTTTACTACTCTTCCAGAATAAAAAGTGGACTGGACAAAAAGCACTATACTTTGAACACGAAGGAAACAAAGCGGTAATTGAAGGCGATTGGAAAATTGTTTCAAATCACCCCGAAAATCAGTGGAGACTCTACAATTTGGCAAATGACAGAACAGAACTGAATGATTTAACAAAAACTTACCCCAAACGTGTTAAAGAAATGGAGAACCTGTTTTTAAAATGGGCAAGTAAAGTAGGAGTAGTGCCTCAGGATATTTTGAACAAAAAATAAAAGTTAGCCATTTCAGGCTGTGACTTTACACGCCAATTGATAAGGAGAGGTCTGTACGTTTTTTGCACTGTCCTTTTTTTCGTCGTCATTCCGAAACCGAAGTGTGGGCAATACGGCGTAAAGGCGTCGAGGAATCTGTAAGTTCCTTCACAGTCCCAAATGTTACTAGTTGTGGTTAAACGAGTTTAGCATTCTATTGGTTGCAGATTTCTTTCCGCAGGTTGCTATATCAAAATTAGTAGGGGGAACGCCTCAGTTCTGTGATCTCCCAGGCCTGCGGTTAACGTTTCCACATTCTCTCAAAAAAACATTCTAATAAAATCACACAAAATTCTAATACAATTATACAAACAATAGGTTTGCAATCAGTAATTGGTAAGATAGTTTATGAATTGTGTATATAAGTAGGATTTTTTGAGCCATAGTATCTTTAAATTTGATTAACCAATCAAACTAAACCGAAAGCTAACTCTAAATTGGACACCAATTGCAACATGGAGATAAGAAATATACCTGACTGTATTTTTAAGCTTAGAAGTTTAATTTTTTTAAAAGTAAATAAATGGTAAATCAATATAAATCCGATTAAGTATGAAATTAAAAAAGTACCAAATCAAAATTCTCTACTCTATTTTATTCTGTATGGTGTTTAGCGATCTTTTTGGGCAAACATCCATCACTGTAAAAGGGAGAGTATTGGATCAATTCAACGTCCCTATCCCCGGGGCAGTAATTAATGTTAAAAACGAACAACAGGGTACGGTGGCAGATTTAGATGGAAGATTTCAGATTAATGTTCCGTCAAAAGAAAGCATCCTGATTATTTCTTTTTTAGGATATGTTTCACAAGAGATACCTATCAACGGAAGATCCACTGTAGATGCTATTTTGCAAGAAGATGCCAAATCTTTAAAAGAGGTAGTTGTTACAGGTTATGTTGAGCAGGCCAAACCAACTATAACAGGTGCAATAACCACTGTCTCCGGTGAGCAACTAGTCAAATCTCCGGTTACAAACGTTACACAAGCTTTAGCCGGAAGGACACCAGGAGTGTTAACCAATCAGGCCAGTGGAAAACCAGGACAGGATTTAGCAGAAATCAGTATCAGAGGAAACGGTGGCGCATTGATTCTGGTAGATGGCGTTGAAAGACCTCTTGGAGACATTAACATGGAAGACATTGATCAATTCACTATTTTGAAAGATGCTGCCACCACAGCGGTTTACGGTATTAGGGGTGGTAACGGCGTTATTCTAATCACCACAAAGAGGGGGAAAATCGGACGTCCTAAAATCTCATACAGCTCTAACGCATCATTTGATTCTCCAACCAGGTTGCCAAAACAAACCAACGGTTATGATTATGCAACCTTATATAATGAGGCCGCTCGTAACGATAATCCAAACATTACCGATAATGCTTTGCCTTACCCTTCAGCAGTTTTGGACGTCATCAAGAATAATAGCAACCCAACGCTTTTTGCCAGTACAGACTGGTTTGATCTGATGATGAAAAAAACTGCCTTAAGAACAAATAATACTTTAAATGTTTCTGGCGGTACTGAAAAAACCAAGTATTTTTTCTCTTTAGGTTATTTAAATCAGGGGGGTCTATGGAAAGAGTTTAACGAGCAGTTTGGTTACAGTAACAATAACGATTATAATCGTTTCAACTTTAGATCTAATTTGGATTTTAATTTGTCCGAAAACTCAAAATTATCTTTTTCTATAGGTGGAAATACAGGTAAAGAACATGATGGGGCTGGCAATACCATTTTTAGAGATATTTCTAATTCCAATCCGTTTAGTATAGGAATAGTTGGCGACAAGTTGATCAACAATACATTTACATATACAAGAAATCCGTTAACGGAACTTTCAAGTGGTTACACCGATCTTTTAAGAAGTACTTTAAATTTAACCGCAGATTTTTCCCAAAAGTTAGATTTTATAATTAATGGTCTCTCATTTAGGACTAAAATCGGTTATGATTCTTATTATGTAGTAAAAAATTCACGTAGCATCAGCCGTACAATTTATCGTCCAGTACCTATTCAGGATAATGGAAGAGATACTATTGTCTATTTTCCGGAAAACGATCAATCTATTGGTGGTGAAGGAGATTTGAAATTTTCTGATAATTCTAGAAATTTATATGCTGAAGGTGGTTTGCAATATAAACACAGCTTCAACAAACACAATATCAACGTGTTAGGATTGGGCACAATGCGGAAAAATTATTGGCATAATAAAGAATATACCTTGGTGCCGATTGGGTATTTAGGTTTAGTGGGCGATATAAAATATAATTATGATTCTAAGTATTTAGCAGCGGTTTCCGTAGGTTACCAAGGTTCAGAGCAATTTATTGAATCCGATAGATATGGCTTTTTTCCTGCTGTTTCGGTAGGATGGAATATGCACAGAGAGCAATTCTTCAAAGATATTTTTGATAAAAGTAAAATCATCTCTCAGTTTAAAATCACTGCATCTTACGGTGAAACAGGAACAGACGTGGCAGGAAGTAACAGATTTTTATATTTTCCGACACCGTATGATCGAGGAAGCAAGGGAGTGTATTTTGGGGAAGAGAGAACTCAATATCCTTATGTAAGAGAAGGACAGGCTGGAAACGCCGCTTTAAAGTGGGCGGTTACCAAAAAGACAAATGTTAGTTTAGAAACAGGCTTTTTTGCTGATCGGCTAAATGCTACCGTAAGTTATTTTATTGACAATAAAGATGGAATTTTGAAAGCACCAGAGAGTTATGCCCATTTAGGAGCTCTACTTAGTCCGTTATATAACTTAGGTCATAACAAAAATAAAGGAGTTGAACTCGAGTTAAGATGGGCAAGCAAAATTGGCAACTTCAATTATTTTATCGAAGGCAATTATATAAAGTCCAGAAACATTGCATTACAGTCAAATTTCCCATTGAATCCGACAGCACCTAATACTTACAGGGTAGGACAACTGGCCTCCCAACCTTTTGGTTATATAGCAATGGGAATGTTTAATACTCCAGAAGAAATTGCTGCTGCCCCATTACAATTTGGATCTGTACCAACATTAGGAGACGTAAGATACAAGGATGTTAATGGTGATGGTGCTGTTACCCCGGATGATGTGGCTCCAATTGGTAGCCCAACCTTTCCAGGAAGCAGTTTTGGGTTCAACCTTGGTTTCAATTTTAAAGGATTTGATTTTAGTGCCTTATTTTCCGGTGCTAACGATGTTAGTTACTTTATTGATAGTTTTTGGCAAAAGCCAGGTATCGCTTTCTCCTCTATATTGCAAGAGGTAGTAGCTCAACGTTGGACTCCAGATAATCTTAACGCTACGCGTCCAAAATTATCTATTACTTATTCTAACGAGGCAAACTATTATCAATCCACTTTATGGCAACGTGATGCTTCTTATGTGAAACTTAGAAACGTTGACTTTGGATATACTTTCTCTAACGAGTTTTTAAAGAAAGTGAAGATTGCTAGAGCTAGACTGTTTTTAAGTGGTCAAAATCTATTTATTTGGGATTCTCTAGAGTTAATCGATCCAGAAAACAGAGGTTCTGGTAACACAAACTTTGCTTATCCACAGGCAAAGACTTATAATATGGGCTTGAATGTTACATTTTAATAATGAAGGTGATGAAAAGAAATAGAAGTTATAAACCCGCAATACTATTAGTTTCCGTCCTCGGGGCACTCTTGTTCATGAGCTCTTGCAAAAAGTTTTTTGAACGACCTAATACTATAGCTTTCAATGAAGACTCTGTATTTACTAGTATTAATAATGCACAAAGAATGGTAAATGATATGTATAGTGAACGACCGTTTTATCTGACACTAAATATTAATAACAGTAGACTTAATGGTTCATTATTAGACTGTGCTACGGACCTAGGTAGTTCGTTACTTATCCAATCGGCATACGGGGCTCATATGTTTAATAACGGGCAAATACCAACAAACTACACAGAAACAGGTGCTTTAAATGGAAAGTCAGAGGACTATTATGAATTGCATTATAGAACTATTCGAAAGGCATTTATCCTTATTGATAGGATTGACGAAGTTCCTGATGCATCTGAAGAGCTAAAGCAAAGAATCAAAGGCGAGGCGAAAGCTATGATCGCATTTGAGTACTTTCAGCTGTTTAAAAGATATGGTGGTGTACCGCTCATCAAGAAGCGTTTAGATGCGAATACTGATAATTTAGCTATTGGAAGAGCTCCATTGTTAGATGTGTATAATTACGTTATACGAATGTGTGATGAAGCAATTGCAGAACCCGGTTTTGCAGCAAAGTATATTGGCCAAGATTTTGGTAGATTAACTAAGGCCTTTGCTTACGGGTTAAAAGCAAGAGCTGCTATATATATTGCCAGTCCGTTATTTAATACAGCTACACCTTATCTCGATTTTGGGACTAATGATAGCCTCATCTGTACAGGAAACTACGATGCAGAGAGGTGGTCAACTGCCGCCCAGTACGCAAAAGAAGCCATAAATTACTGTGAGGCAAATGGATACGCAATTGTAAATACTCCAAATAAGAATATTAACTATACGATATCTTATCAGTATAGACCCGGTGAAGGCAATACAGAGGTAATGTGGGCAAGTTTCGATGATCAAATAACTAATAATGGTGATCATAGATGGTGGAGACCAAGAGGCGATATTGGCGGCTTTTCAGCCAATATGCCAACATTAAACTTTGTGAAAAAGTTTCAGAAAACAGACGGAACATATCCAGATTGGAGTACAGCTATTACCACGGCTCCAAACAAACCTACAGAGCCTTATGATAACTTGGATCCAAGATTTGACCAAATTGTTGCATATAACGGAGAGGTTTATTATCCCTCAACTGGTTTGATTTGGCAAAATTACGATTACTACCAGGATCCGCCAAGTGGAAAAACTTTTCATCCGCTTGATGGCCTGAGTGGGCCAAGAAGGGCAAAGACTCAGTTTGCCCACATTGTCAGGAAACACGTTTATGGATATGAAGATGCAATTCTTACTAAGAAAGTGTGGCAACCAATGGCTCCTTTAATGAGGCTAACAGAGCTCTATATGATCTATGCAGAAGCAACTAACGAATCCCTATCGTCACCAAGTAATGACGTTTTAGCAACGCTAAATATAATACGTAACCGTTCTGGCATGCCTAATATGCCGACTGGTTTAAGTAAAGATATTATGCGCAAACGTATTCAGGATGAATGGGCTATTGAATTCGCATTTGAAGAATATAGGTTTTTTGATTTAAAAAGATGGAAATTAGGAGATACTTTCAAAGATGATGTTCTGGATTTACATGTAATTAAAAACGCTGATAACAGCTATACTTATACGCCATACAAGTTTGCAGATCGAGTATTTTATGATTGGTATTACTTATACCCATTGCCCCCGTCAGAAGTTAACTTACAATACGGTCTAATTCAAAATCCTGGGTGGAACTAAATCTTTAACACAATGATAAAAAAAAATATATACATAACTTTGACTGTGTGTTTGCTTACTGCTATAAGAGGAACGGTAAACGCACAGGATAGAATAGTTTCCAGCAGACCTGTATTGGCTAAGGACAGCATTACCATTCCCTATGGCAGTGTTTCAAGAAAGAATTTAATTAATTCTATTGCAACAGTTGATAGTTCCGCAATAATGAAAAGCAATGTTTTTTCTGCTGGAAACGCTTTAAATGGTAGGCTTTTAGGTCTGTTTGTACAACAGACATCGGGGGAGCCAGATAATGATGAGCCATTGTTAAGACTTAGAGGAGTAAGTACAACAACGTCAAATTTACCTATGGTAATTGTTGATGGGATTGAACGTAACCTTAATGATGTTTTGATTGATGATATCTCAGAGGTATCAGTACTAAAAGACGCATCTGCAACTGCTATTTATGGTATTAGAGGAGCAAACGGCGTAGTTCTAATAACTACAAAAAGAGGCAGTGCACACAAGTTGCAGGTTAAAGGAATTATTGAACAGGGTTTTCAAAACCCAACAAAATCTCCAGGTTTCCGTAGTTCTGCAGAGTATGCCACACTTTATAACCAAGCATTAGTTAATGATGGCTTGCCAGAGGCTTTCTCCGCGGCCCAAATAGATGGCTATCAAAACGGGGATCATTACTACTTCCCTAATGTGAAATGGGAAGATGAAGTTTTAAACGAGTATAGCCCGTCAACTAGAGCTAACGTGAACTTTAATGGTGGAGAGAAAACCGCAAAATATTTTATTTCTTTAGGATATTTAGGTAATCAGGGTTTGCTTAAAAACACCGATGTTGCTGAAGATTACAACACAAACCTTTCACTACAGAATCTATCTTTTAGATCTAATTTAGACGTAAACGTTACTGATCATTGGAAGTTCAATTTAGATCTGTCTGGAAGAGTATACGAGAAGAATTCTCCAATTTCTACAACAGATGATCTGTTTGATGATATTTATAAATATCCAGGACATCTTTTTCCTGTTTATGTTGCGAATGATGTTTACGGAGGTAGTCCATTATACTCAGACAATCCAGTAGGTCAGGTGAGATCACGTGGATACCAGGATATAGTTAACCGCCTATTCTTGGCGACGGTTGGCACCCAATATGATTTTAGTAGCGTGATTAAAGGACTTTCTGCCGGATTAAAATACTCTTCTGATAATTTTTACAAAGCAAATTCGGGTTTTACAAAAAATTTCTCCGTAACAGAACTTAGCGGTCAGGATCCGATAACCGGTGAACCTCTACTTGGAACACCTATCGGACAAACTACTGAATTAAGCAGTTTTGGACCGAATGGCGATGTGCAAAATAGAAGGAATACGTTTGAAAGTAACATTTCTTTTGATAAATCTTTTGGCACAAACAGCACTTTAAAATCAGTATTGATTTACCACCAAGATAAGTTGACTATTGATAAAAGCTCTCCAAATGTATATCAATATTTGAGCGGTAGATTCAACTACGGTTTTAAAAACAAATACTTAGCAGAGTTTGGTTTCTCTTATAGCGGAACAGAAGCTTTTCCGCAGGATAAAAACTTTGGTTTTTTCCCGGCGGTGGCTGCCGGCTGGAAACTTTCGGAAGAGAATTTCCTGAAAAACTCTAAGTCAATCAACTTCTTAAAGCTAAGAGCTTCTGCGGGGATAGTAGGTAATTCCTCTATAGGTGCCAGATTTTTAAACATCAGCCAGTACGGTAGCGGAAATGATTATTATTTCGGTAATACCAATAAAAAAGATGATGGTTTATCGTCTGGTTCTGTTGCAAACGATAATTTCACTTGGGAAACAGCCTACAAGTATGATTTGGGTTTGGAAGCTAGATTATTTAAAAATCTTGATTTTAGCTTCACTTATTTTATCCAGAACAGAAAAGATATATTGGCAAGTGAAGAGGCTTTAGTTCCGGGTATTTTTGGTGGAAATTTTAGAAGTACCAATGGAACAGAAACAAGCAATAACGGTTTCGAAACAAGCTTGTTTTATGCTAAAAAATCTGATAGGTTTGGTTTCCATGCTGGTATAAACGTAGCTTATGCAAAAAATGAAGTGGTTTACACTCCAGAAATCCAACCTTTTGCTTATTTAAACAGAAGCGGACAAGCCATTAACCAACCATTTATTTTAGAGGCACTAGGCTTTTTTGAATCGCAGGCGGATATTGACAGTAGCCCTACCCAAACTTATGGAACTGTTAAACCAGGCGATATCAAATACAAGGATCAAAACGGTGATGGTATAATTGATGATACGGACTTAGTTCCCCTAAAATCAAACGGAATACCTGATATGGATTTAGGCTTTGATTTAGGTTTTACCTTTAAAAACTTTGATGTCTCTGCTTTTTTCCACGGACAGTTTGGTCGTGATATTTACTTGGGCGACACTCCATTGTTATTTTGGCCATTAACCAATAACGGGGCTAGAATATCTTCTTACCCACAACAATTTTGGACCCCACAGACGGCGGCAACTGCAGATTATCCACGTTTAACAACCTTACAGAACGACAATAACTATCGTAAATCTACACAGTGGTATGTTAACGGTGATTTTTTAAGATTGAGGACCTTAAACGTAGGTTATACTTTACCTAAATCGGTTTCGTCTAAATTAAAAATGACCAACCTACGCCTGTTTGTTAGGGGGATGAACCTATTTACAATTAGCAAGTTTGACTATGCCGATCCGGAATCTCAATCGGGATACCCTATTCTTAAATCTTATAACGTAGGCTTAACTGCACAATTTTAATTAGCATGACGATGAGAAAATTACAATTTATACTAGTATGTTTTGTGGCAATAGCGGTCACAGCATGTAAAGTGACCGAGCCTGATAACCTTACTTTTACCAAGGATGATGAGATTTACAATAACTTGGGTAAAATAAGGCAAGTTTTAACCAACGTTTACGCAGGATTACCAAATGGTTATTCCAATATAGGTAATTCGTGGATAGCGGCAGCTTCTGATGAGGCGGAAGAAGTGGACAACTTACAATCAATCCAGCGTTTAAATACGGCAAACATTACCCCGTTTTCTAATCCAGATGGTATCTGGAATAATTCGTACGAGTCTATCAGAGATGCACAGATTTTTCTTAACTCTACTGACACCATTAAGTGGGAGGGTTATCGTTTATCAGATCCTGCGGAGTATGCCCGTAGAAACGACCTTATTAAGCAGTACAGAGCCGAGTCAAAATTTTTATTAGCTTATTTTTATTTTGAGTTAATTAAGCGTTACGGTGGTGTGCCCTTGGTAAACGAAGTAATTGATATTTCTGATAAAGATTGGGTATCAAGATTTCCGAGAAGCAGTTTTTCTGATTGTGTAGATTTTATTGTTGCAACTTGTGACGATGCCATTGCTAGTGGTGGGTTGTTAACAGTACCTGGCACAGGAGATTACGGACGAGCCACAGTGGGCGCAGCTATGGCGCTAAAGGCTAGAACACTTTTGTATGCGGCTAGTGATTTATATAATGTTGGTGTAACTAATCCATTATTGGGTTACACTAATGGTACGCAACAAGAGCGCTGGATTAAAGCAGCAAAGGCTAATAAAGATGTGTTGGACTTGGGTACTTACAGTTTTCAAACAGCTTCAGGAGATTACTCAAGTACTTTCGTTTTGGGATCCAAAAAAAGTAATGAAGTTATTTTTGAGAGACGATACGATTCTTCTAACAGTTTCGAAATAGAGAATAGCCCGATTGGTTTGCCATTAGGTAAAACAGGAACTTGCCCTTCGGAAAACTTGGTAAGTGCCTATCAACTTAAAACTGGTGCCGACTTTGATTGGAGCAACCCCATCTTGGCAGCAAATCCGTATGCGAACAGAGACCCAAGGCTATTGGAAACCGTAGTTGTAAACAACTCAACTTATGGCACAGGTTCATCTAACCCGGCCACAACAGTAGAGATTTGGAAAGGTGGAATAAGCGGTTTGCCTTTAGAAAGAGCATCTAAAACAGGTTATTATTTAAGGAAGTATCTTGACGAAACTTTAAACCTGTCAAGTTTGCCTCGTCCAGAGTCAAATCATCAGTGGATTTTTATCCGCTTAGCAGAAATTTACTTAAACTATGCTGAAGCAATGAACGAAGCTTACGGAGCTGATGTAACTGGTCCGGATAATTTGAACAAAACTGCAAGAGCCGCACTTAACGATGTAAGAACCAGAAGTAAGATTGCAATGCCGGCAATAGCAATTGGTTTAAGCACTAGTGATATGCTTGATGCTATTAGAAGAGAGCGCAGAGTAGAACTTGCTTTTGAAGGTCATCGTTTTTACGATTTAAGAAGATGGAAAATTGCCAGCGAAACTTTGGGTGCACCACTCAAAGGGGTGGACATAGTAAAAGAAGCAAATGATAGCTTTACCTATACCGTAAAAACTGTTGAGCAAAGAATTTGGAAAGATGCGATGTATTACTATCCAATTCCTCAGGCAGAAGTTATAAAATCTAACAATGTAATTGTACAAAACCCTAATTGGTAATAATTGTTTCTTAATAATCCTGTTTGCCTTCGGGTGAACAGGATTGCTTTTTTATTCTTTTACGATATGAAAACATTAAAAATCAGCTTTTTAACTTCCCTTGTGTTTTTTATTTTTTGCCAGCAGGTCATACTTGCACAATCAAAAAAGCCAAACATTATTGTAATAATGGCAGATGATATGGGTTATTCTGACTTAGGGTGTATGGGGTCTGAAATAAAAACGCCAAACATAGATGCCTTAGCAAAAAACGGCTTATTGCTAACCCATTTTTACAACAACGCTAAATGTTGTCCCACCAGGGCATCTTTACTAACCGGATTGTATTCACATGAAGCAGGCATAGGTTTGATGACAGAAGATAAAGGCTTTCCAAGTTATCAGGGTTACCTTAACGATTCGTCAATTACTTTGGCAGAAGTTTTAAAAACTGCTGGTTATACCACCGGCTTAAGCGGTAAATGGCATGTTGGCGAGGCTAAAGAACATTGGCCATTGCAAAGAGGCTTTGATTATTTTTATGGTGTTCCGCAGGGTGGTGGCGTATATTACTATCCGTTTTTGATAAAGCGAGAGCTTTGGTTAAACAATTCTCAGCTTATCCCTAAAGAAGGTTATTATTCAACAGAAGCTTTTAATGAACACGCTGTTGAATTTATTGATGCACAAAAGAATTCCGACAAACCATTCTTTTTATATGTGGCACATATTGCGCCCCATTTTCCGTTACAAGCTTTGCCTAAAGATATTAAGATGTACCGTGGCAAATATAAACGTGGGTTTGAGAAAATACGTGAAGCTCGTTTAAAAAGGCAGAGGAAAAAAGGGATTATCGACAAAGATTTAAGTCCGTCTGAAATAGAGAAATCCTCTTTAAAATGGGACAGTTTTTCTGCTTCAGAAAAAGACAGCCTAGATTTAACAATGTCTGTTTACGCCGCACAAATAACTTGTATGGACAGAGGTATTGGAGACATCATCAAAAAATTAAAAGATATAAAACAGTTTGATAACACCTTGATTTTGTTCTTGTCTGATAATGGCGCAACAAAAGAAAAAGCCTTTAGAATTAAAACGGCAACTGGTAAAGTTGGCACTGCAAATAGCTGGCAATCATACGGCTTAAACTGGGCAAATGTGAGTAACACACCTTATAAAAGATATAAAACTTTTATGGCAGAAGGCGGAATTCTTACTCCATTAGTTGCCAGTTATCCAAACCTGATTAAACATAAGAGTATCGATAAGCAATCTGTCGGAAGTGTGAGGGATATCATGCCAACCGTGTTGGATTTGGCTGGGATTGAATACCCAAAAACGTTTAAAGGAAAGAATTTAAAGGCATTAAACGGAAAAAGTCTGCTGTCAATTTTTGAAGGTAATATATCTAACAATAGACTAATGTTTTGGGAGCACATAGGCAACCGTGGGGCTAGAGATGGAGATTGGAAAATAGTGTCGGAATTTCCGGCAGATAAATGGGAGCTATATAATTTAGCAACAGATCCAACAGAGCTACATGATTTGGCAGCGGAAAATCCAGCGAAGGTGGCGCACTTAGAAAGTCTTTATCAGGATTGGGCAAAAAGATCTGGGGTTTTGCCGTGGAGAATAGTAAATAAAAAGCATTAGGTAGCTTTTTAGTATTAGGTTATTACCGGGGTACTCGGCGGAAAATCGCTTAGAAAAATAACACAATAAATCTGAAATTTAGTATCAGCTTTATCTCCGTCACTTAGCTATGTTATGGTTTATAAAAGACTAATATATCCAAGCTGTCAATCTTCTTAATATTAAAAAATCAATAAAGCGATGAAAAAGTTCATTTTAATCCTATCATTCGGTTTACTTTTCAAGGTATCCGTAGCACAGGAAAATTCTGCCAGGTTTCAACCATTTGTAAGTTATGATGAAGCAACTTTGCGAGCATCCAAGATATTGTCTAAAATGAGTTTAGATGAAAAGATTACGATAATAGGCGGTTATAAAGACTTTAATATTGCTCCATTCCCTCAGTATAATATCCCGAAGGTTAAGTTTTCCGATGCCTCGCAAGGGGTGCGATTGATTAGCGGTAGAGATACCGTAAATGCCGAGAACGTAAAATCAGTTGCTTTCCCGGCCCCCATTTTATTGGCCTCTTCGTGGAATCCCGGTTTAAGCTATAAGTATGCGGAAGCCGTAGGCGAAGAGTGTAAAACACACGCCATTGATGTTTTGTTAGGGCCTGGAATTAATATTTATCGGAACTCGCAGTGTGGCAGAAATTTTGAATATATGGGCGAAGACCCATTTCTTACTTCTCGGATGGTAGAAACCTATGTTGCCGGAATGCAAAGTACAGGTACTATGGCTGTGGTAAAGCACTTTATTGCAAACAATACAGATTTGGAGCGCAAAAAGTCAAACTCCGTGGTTTCGGATAGGGCTTTAAACGAAATTTACCTCCCCGGTTTTAAAGCTGCCGTTAACGCGGGAGTAATGGGAGTAATGACATCTTACAACCAATTGAACGGAGAATGGGTAGGGCAAAGTAGCCATGCAATTACTGATATTTTAAGAAAGCAACTTGGGTTTAAGGGATTGATAATGACAGACTGGGTGTCTGTTTTTAATTTTGAAAAAATAATTGGTTCCGGGCAAAATTTGGTGATGCCGAAAGGTATTTCAGTAACTGATGCGGAAAATTTAATCAAAGCCGGAAAAATAGCTGAAAGTGATATAAACAACATGGTGCTCAACATACTTAGATCATGTATTATGATGGGCTTTTACGATAGAGATTCTTTAGTTGCAGAAGCCGAACATGAATATCCACAACACGATAAGATAGCTTTGGAAACAGCCCGAGAAGGCATTGTAATGTTAAAGAACAAAAACAATACACTGCCTTTAAGTAACTCCGCAAAAATATTGCTTACCGGTAAGTTTGCCAATAAACTGCCTAAAGGTGGCGGAAGTGCGTCTGTTTTCGGATATAATCAGGTGGTGCTTTCCGAGGCACTTCGGCAGAATTTTAATAACGTAAAACATATTGAAAGACCATCAGACCAAGAGATTAAAAATGCGGAAACAATAATAATATCTACGGGAACAATTGATAAGGAAGCGAGCGACAGATCATTTGATTTGCCTAAAGAGGAGGATGATTTTATCACTCATGTTTGTAATTTAAACCCACGTACCGTAATAGTGGTTAACTCTGGCTCTGGAATCAACATGTCTAAATGGGGAAAAGCGGTGGCTATAATTTATGCTTGGTATCCCGGGCAGATAGGTAATGTTGCTTTGTCAGAAATTTTGGTGGGCAAGGTAAACCCGTCCGGAAAATTGCCCTGCACAATTGAGAAAGAATTTAAAGATTCGCCGGCGTTTGGCTATGGAAAAGATGTAACGCCACAGATCATCAAGGCAAAGCTGGGAGATGTTTCAAATATTTATAATGTGGATTATAAGGAAGATATTTTTGTGGGTTACAGATGGTATGAACATCAAAAAATTGAACCCCAGTTTCCGTTTGGTTATGGCCTATCTTACACTTCTTTTAAATATTCGGATTTAACTGTTGACCCTGCAAACTTTGGAAGCAATGGAAATGTAAAAGTGAGTTTCACGATAAAGAATACAGGGGGGATTTCGGGAGCAGAAATTGGTCAGCTGTATGTTTCTGATGTAGAAAGCTCAGTAGAACGTCCTTTGAAAGAGCTGAAAGGATTTAAGAGGGTATTTCTTAATCCAGGTGAAACAAAAAAGGTTGAGCTGGTCCTAAGTAAAAAGGATTTTGAATTTTGGAGTCCGGAAAAAAAAGATTGGTATTTTGAACCAGGTAGCTTTAAAGTTCAAGTAGGTTCATCTTCTGCTTCTATTCATTTGAGTAAAAATATTCTGTTGTAAATTTTTAACATATCCGTATTCGGTGACAACTGAATTTAAAATGCCTATTCTTTTTTAAGGAATAGGCATTTTGATTTTAAGTAAAAATGTATCCTATAAGCACTTGGTGTTCTCGCTATTTTAACAAGTGGCTTTTTAGTGCTTTATACCGTCAAATTTTTTGTATAGCTTCAATCTATTAAATATGGATTGCCCTATCTCTTGCAATTACTTTCCAATAATCTGTAACCTTGTTGTTTTCTACTACATTAACGGTACTAAACAATGCAACGGTTGGGCAAACATGATTGGGTATAGCATACAAAACATCGCCGACTTTAAATTCAGCTGAATTTTCCACCTTAATTACCATATGCTCTTCGCTATGGCTTTTCTGATGGATTTTACGGTCGTCTAAAAACTTAACCCTCGGAAAAGCATGTTCAGATGATACCGATTTATGGCCAAGATCTAAACAAACGGTTTGTTCATCAATGATAGAAACAACTCGGGTTAGTAAAATTGCAGCAAAGCCAAACTCAAGATCAGGCAAAAGCTGATTATAATCATAATCCCAGAAAATAAATGTACCGGGACTTACCTGTATCGTTTTGTCCAACTGGTTGTAAAGATGAAAAGTTGGAGTTCCTCCTAATACTATTTCTACGGTCTTGTCTAATTCTTCGGCAATACTCTTTTTTAACTGGGCAACATCCCCGTAAACCTCCTCTACTCTAGTTTTTCTAAGCGTTGGATCAATATCTTCTATATGGCCGTCGTAACCATGTAAACCAAAAATATTAATGTTTTTTAGATTGCTACAATTTTTAATTAAATCTAAGGTGTTTTCGGGTTTAATCCCCGATCTGTTCATTCCGATATTGAGGTCAATATAAACGTTTAAAATTTTGGTATTAAACAGCTCGTTTATCATGGTAGCTGTAGCTATATTATCAATTAAACATGCAAATTTAACTTCGGGATATTTTTTTGATAATTCCAGTAACCGCAAGGCTTTTGCTTTGTTGGGTTGGTAGGCTAGCAAAACGTCTTTTGCACCACTAATGGCTAGCATTTCTGCTTCAGCAATGGTAGCGCATTTAAACTTGTTTATTCCAAGTGCCAGTTGTTTTTTTGCAACATCAACCATCTTGTGGGTTTTCACATGCGGTCTTAAAACATCTACATCGCTTACGTAGCTTATCGCTTTTTTGATATTTGTATTTGCAATTTCCGGGAATATCAGTAAAGCTGGCGAGTCAACAGTATCGGCATTTAAAAGATGGTGGTATTTCATTTATGTAAGGTGTTTTTTAAAAAGTAATGTTTTGTTGTTTTCTAAACTCGCTTGGAGTCATTCCTTTTAGCTTTTTAAACTGTTTGTTAAAATTTGCAAGGTTGTTATATCCGCATTTATAGGCAACTTCCACAATGTTTAACTGGTTTTCAGCTAATAACTTACATGCATGACCAATTTTAACGGTGTTTAGGTATTCAATAAAGGTTATCCGATAATGATGTTTAAAGAAATTGCAAAAGGTAGTTACGGCCATATTTGCCACGGCAGCAACATCTGCCAGAGAAATATCTTCCTGAAAGTTCCTCATGATATATTCGTTAATCCTGCTAAATTGATCAGAGGTTTTTAAATGGACATTTTGTGTTATGGATGGGCTTGCAAGCAACTCAAAATCCTTGTTGCTTGATAAAATGTCAAAAATCTGAAGCAGTATCGAAAGTCTTTGTAGTCCATTTTTGCCAACCATTTCTTCAATCATTGCGTTTACAATTAACTTAGCTTCCCCATTTATACACATCCCTCTAGCCGATAGTCTAAGCAGATTTCTAAAGTCCTCCAGTTCCGGAATATCCATAAAATTGCTACCTAAAAAGTGTTCTTGAAATTGGATAACTATTGCATCCGCCTCATAATCAACCTCTCCGTTTAAAAACTCAGGATCGTTTACCCACACATGAGGAATCATTGGGCCCATAAACACCAAATCACCTTCTTCAAAAAAACCTATATGGTCACCTACCATTCTCCGCCCGGTACTTTTCCTTATCATTACCAGTTCGTATTCTGGATGATAATGCCATGGATCCGGAAAATAAGTCCCTTTTTCTCTAAATACTATAAACGATTTATCGATCTCCTGTGGTAAACGTCTTTCAATTAATTTCATAGTTGCGGAATAAGTTTGTTAAGGTTAATAAATATAGGAGTAAAATAAATCTTTCTGAAAATTTCTGAAAGATTGTATCAGAATTGTAAATGAAAGTTCTAACAAATCATTTCGCTATCTTCTACTTTTGTTATTATAAGTAGGAGATTTATATTAATCGCAATTAAACCACTAATGTGGATTTCTGCCAAAATTCAACTTTCTTACATTTTACCATTTCAAAAACTTAAATATTAACTTATCAATTTTATGAAAAAAAAGCAGATCATTCATCCAGATAGAAATCCAGATTTTGTAACGGGTGCATACTCTGATGGGGTAATGGCCGGCGGTTTTCTGTTTGTAAGCGGACAGGCTTCCGTAGATTTTAAAACCTCTAAATTTATTTTGGGAAGTGTGGAAGATGAAACCCGTAGAACTCTTGATAATATCAAAGCAATTATCGAAAAAGCGGGTGCAACTATGGAGGATATTGTGAAAGTTACAGCGCACTTAACAGATATTAACGACTTTGATAAATACAATGAGGTTTATGCCCAATATTTTAAAGGAATAAAGCCAGCCAGAACAACGGTACAATCTGTACTAGGCGAAAACATTAAGGTAGAAATTGACTGTATCGTACAACTTTAATTTTAAAAGGTTTGAAAGCTGGAAAAAAAGAAAAAGCATCTGATATTAATGTTGCAGTAGTTGGGCTCGGTTTAATGGGCAGTAGCATCATTGCTGCGCTCTTAATGTCGGAGCATAAGGTAGTTGCATTAGCGCCAATTCCACAAGATATGGAAGGTGCTATGGAGCGCATTAGACTTCAGCTTGTACATTGTGAAGAGACAGGTTTGTTGGCAAACTCAGTTGATAGTTATTTAGCAAAATTAACTATTACCCAGCGTTACGAAGATTTGAAATTTTGTAAGCTGGTTTTAGAGTGTGTAACCGAAATACAGGATATTAAAAAGCAAGTTTACGATAAGATTGCGGCCAACGTGAGCAACGAAACTATCATTGCAAGTAATACTTCCGCTATCCCCATCAGTACCTTACAAAAGCTGGTGCCACAGCCATCCCGTTTTTTAGGAATACATTGGGCCGAGCCCGCTTATCTAACTCGTTTTTTGGAGATTACCTGTGGCGAAGAAACAGATTTACAAAATGCGCAATGGGTGCAAGAAATATCGCACTTATGGAACAAGGAACCTACTTTGTTGAAGAAAGATATACGAGGCTTTATTACAAACCGGTTAATGTATGCTGTTTACAGAGAAGGGTTGGATCTTATACATAAAGGCGAGGCAAGTATGGAGGATGTGGACAAAGCATTTAGGTACGATGCCGGATCATGGATGACTTTAATGGGCATTTTCAGAAGAATGGACTATTTAGGCTTAGAAGATAGTTTAGCGATATTAAAAAATATTTATCCAAAACTTTGTAATAGCGAAACAGTACCAGCAGTAATGCTGGACATGGTAAAAAAAGAGGCAAGGGGTATCCATAACTTAAAAGGTTTGTTTCCGTATTCAGAAGAAGAAGCTAAAGAATGGGAACAAGCTTTTGAGAAATTTAATCAAGATATTTTTAAACTTGCGGCAGAATATCCTTCAAGCTTACCAAAACATTAAACTATGTCGAAACTTAAAACCTACATCTACCCCTTGGCTATTATTGGGGTGCTATTCTTTGTCTTTGGTTTTATCACTTGGGTAAACGGAATTTTAATTCCGTATTTCCAAATCTGTTTAGAACTATCAAACTTCGAATCACTATGGGTTGCATTTGCTTCTTATCTAGCATATTTTTTTATGGCTATCCCCTCTGCATGGATTTTAAAATATACCGGATATAAAAAAGGGATGGTATTGGGCTTAGTGATTATGGCCATTGGTACAGTTACGTTTATCCCTGCTGCTTATGCCCGTACCTATTCCTTATTTTTGGCAGGTTTATTTATTACAGGCACTGGCTTAGCTTTATTGCAAACTGCTGCAAACCCATATGTGGCAATAATTGGTCCTAAAGAAAGTACTGCACAACGGATTGGATTTATGGGCTTATCCAACAAAATAGCAGGCATTTTAAGTCAACGTATTTTAGGTGCTGTCTTTTTATTAAGTGCTGATAGTGTAGTGCAAAGCATAACCAATGTATCCGCCCAGTCAAAAGCCGAAATATTGGATAAATATGTACTTAAAGTAGTTGATCCTTACTTAATAATTACTGCAACTTTATTAGGACTGGCATTTATGATATTCCTATCAAAGCTGCCAGAGATAAAAGAAACATCGGATGAGGAAATGATGCTTGAAAGTACTACAGATTCAACAAGACAGAAAACCAGTGTTTTACAGTTTCCGCATTTAGTTTTGGGCGTAATTGCACTTTTTGTAGCTGGAGCTTGTGAAGTTATTCCCATTGATGGTATCATTATTTATAGCAGATCTATTGGTATCCCTTTACAAGAAGCCAGACATTTTGCCGAATATACTTTGTACGCAATGTTGGTAGGATACTCTTCTAGTGCCATTTTAATTCCAAAATACATTTCCCAGCAAAAGGCTTTAATGGCAGTTTCATTACTGGGTATTGTATTAACTATTAGTGCTTTTTCACTACGCGGAATGAGCTCTGTTTATTGTATAATGTTGATGGGTTTTGGGGCAGCATGGCTATGGGGAACAATATGGGGCTTGGCAATTAGAGATTTAGGGAAATTTACAAAAATGGGAGCGGCACTCTTATTAATGTCGGTAATAGGCGGTGGGTTGTTTCCTTTAATATTTGGATCCCTTATTGATTTTAATCCACAGAATCCGCATTATGCTATCTTGATATTGATCCCCTGTTTGTTGTATTTGTTGTTTTACGCAACTTGCGGTTACCGTATTAAAAGCTGGAAAATTGTGCCATCTGGCAACCCGCCAATAGTTTAATAACAAATTAAAAAATAAGAAATTGGAAATTAATAAATATAAAAAATCAGCCGAATTACTGGAACGTTCTAAAAAGGTTCTGGCTGGAGGCGTGTCTTCCGAATTTAGAAAATACAACCATCCTCATGCCTTGTTTTATACACATGGAGAAGGTGTGAATATTTACGATGTTGATGGAAATAAATACCTAGATTTTACATTAAGTCAAGGGCCATTGATTTTGGGGCATTCCCATCCACGGATTTTAAAAGCCGTTGCCGAATATTCAGAAAAGGGACAGCTTTTTGCCGGACAGCATATACAAGAGGTTGAACTTGCAGAAAAGCTGAATGAAATTATTCCATCTGCCGAGCTGATGCGGTTTTGTTTGGACGGATCCGAAGCAGTGCATACTGCGTTTAGGGTAGCAAGAGCTAAAACCGGACGTAAAAAGTTTTTAAGGTTTGAAGGTCATTACCACGGCTGGCTAGATAATGTGAGCTGGGGCTTTGGCGCACCATCAGCAGAAGCTTTAGGAAGCAGAGAGAACCCCAATGTTTTCCCTTGGTGTAAGGGTTTGCCAGAAAATACAAGAGACGAGTTTATCATCATCCCTTGGAATGATTTAGAACTGCTTATAAAAACAGTTGAAGAAAATAAAAATGATTTAGCCGCAATTATTACCGAACCTGTAATGTGTAATAATGGCTGTATTCCGCCAAAGGAAGGGTTTTTACAAGGGATTAGAGAAATCTGTAACAAATACGGAATCGCCATGATAATGGATGAAGTAATTACAGGTTTTAGACTTTCGCTAGGTGGAGCACAAAAGCATTTTAATATTGTACCCGATTTAGCAATTTTTGCAAAAGCATTTGCCAGCGGATACCCTATAAGTGCCATTGTAGGTAAAAAAGAATGGATGCACTTAATAGAAGATTCGGTGGTAATACATGCTGGCACAATGAACTCCTGTAATCCAACCGTGGCTGCAGCTTTGGCAACTGTATCGGTTTTACAAGAAGAGAACCCCTACAACAGAATGTTTGAACTAGGGGAAAGACTGCGGAATGGTTTAGCAAAAGCCGCAAAAGAAGCAGGACAAAACTTGCGTGTACAAGGCTTTGGCCCTATAGTACATACCGGATTTACCGATCTAACAACTGTAAATGACTACAGAGATACACTCGGATATGATAAGACAAAGTTAGGGGGGTTTATCTCTAGCATGCACAATAAAGGTTTAAGAGTCATTGGTAGGGGTTTATGGTACATTAGCGCTGCACATACGGCAGCAGATGTTGATGAGGCTATTAAAATTGCTTCCGAAGTGTTAAAAGATATTTAAAAATATATCCTATGAAAGAAATTAACTGTAAGCAAGAACAAGTTTTGGTGGTAGGCGCTACCAAATTGGCGTACAGCATAACCACCTGTTTTTTACAGGCAGGCTATAACGTTACGTTATTATCCGAAAAAACGGAAGAAGCCGTCAAAGCAATCAAAGTTCATTTTTCCGATTTAACGGAACTACCATCCATTTTGTTTAATTGGAACGATTTAAATGTGGTGGACAAATTACTGCTAGAAGCTGATTTTTGTTTGGCAATTGCCATTACTGCTGAAAATTTAGAAGATAAGATTGCTGTAATCCAAAAGCTGGAAAAGGTAATTAAAAGCACTAAAGTAATAGCTGTAAATACAGAAACTATTGATATTAGAGAGCTACAAAAAAACACACAAAACCCCGAAAGGATTCTTGGAGTAAATTGGGTGGAACCGGCGCATAATACGCAGTTTTTTGAGATTATAAAATCAGCTTTAAATTCAACTGTATGTGTACAAAGTTTAAACAAATTAGCTGCTGAACATTTACATAAAGACCCCTATATCGTTACAAATAACAGTATCAGGGCAAAACTAATGGCTTCAATGGTTAGGGAAGCAAATTATTTGGTTGATAATGGCTATGCTACAATTGAGGATATAGATAGGGCCTGC
The DNA here is from genome assembly GCA_965218985.1 of Pelobium sp. Classification (GTDB taxonomy): domain Bacteria; phylum Bacteroidota; class Bacteroidia; order Sphingobacteriales; family Sphingobacteriaceae; genus Pseudopedobacter. Next base: position 1,149,692 of record CBDCMP010000007.1, on the reverse strand, counting down.
CGAAATGATGCCGGCTATTACTTGCCTTTTGCTGGTAACTTTAGATACATGGATTTGATGGGTACAAACGCTTATGGAATAGTAATGGGTGATTTAAATTCGGATCTATCCAAAGACCAAATTGTACCAAAATTTTTCTCTGAAGTAGTAAACTGCGGAAATCTAGGCATGAGCAACGGAAAAGGCTTTTATGTTTATGACGAAGGCGAAGCCCAAACATGGGACGAGATTTTCAGGAAGTTTAGCTATAAAATTCAACGAATTATTAAAAAATACCCTTTTCAATATAAAAACGACGAAATTTTAATAAGTAAATGAGAAGTCCCTTAATTATAGATGCTCATCTTGACTTGGCAATGAATGCCATTGAGTGGAACAGGGATTTGTCACGTCCATTGGAAGAAATAAGATCTCGCGAGATGTTTATGAACGATAAACCCGATAGAGGTAAAGGAACAGTTTGCCTGCCCGAGCTCCGCAAAGGCCGAGTAGGTTTGGTGGTTGCAACACAACTTTCTAGGTACACGCCTCCCGGAAGTTCTCTGCCAGGATGGAACTCTCCACAACAAGCTTGGGCAATGACACAGGCTCAACTGGCTTGGTACCGAGAAATGGAAGCGATGGGAGAAATGGTGCAGATTACGAACAGGGCTCAGTTAAATAACCATTTAGCATTGTGGGACGATGCCACGATTGAAGATGAAAAAAAGCCGATTGGTTACATATTAAGTTTAGAAGGTGCAGATTCTTTAGTCGATGTTTCTTACCTGCATAAATCTTACGAGAACGGGTTAAGAGCAATTGGCTTATCTCATTTTGGACCAGGAAGGTATGCGCCAGGCACAAAAATGGAAGGTCCAATAACTCCGCTCGGTTTTGAATTGATGAAAGAAATGGGTAAGCTCAATTTGATACTGGATGTAACACATTTAACGGATGAGGGCTTTTTGCAAGCCATAGATACTTACCAAGGACCTATTTGGGCTAGCCATCATAATGTACGTAAAATTTGCCCTACTCAAAGGCAACTTACTGATGAACAAATTAAATTATTGATAGATAGAGGTGCCGTGATAGGAGGGATGTTGGATTGCTGGGCAATGGATATCCGTTTTATAGATACAGTTTCTGATCCTTGGCAATTAAACATCAGATTAGAGAACCTAGTAGATCATTGGGATCATATTTGCCAAATTGCAGGAAATACAAATCATATTGCCATTGGAAGCGATTTAGATGGGATTTTTGGTACAGAACAATGTCCCTGGGATATGAACTCCATTGCAGATCTTCAAAAATTTCAATCCTTACTGAAAAACGTGGGTTACTTAGATGAGGATGTTGATAATATTTTTAATAAAAACTGGCTACGCTTTTTAAACAAAGCTTGGGCCGAATAAATGAAATTGACCATGACATCAGATTTTAAAGCAGGAGCAACAAAAATTAACATTACCCCGCCTTTGGGCACTTTAATTAATGGTGATTTTATCAGTCATTATGCCCGCTTTATACATGATGAATTATTTGCTAGAGCATTGTTGTTGAAAAACATGGAAACGCAGATTTTATTTATCGTGGTGGACATATGCCTCATGGATAAGGAGTTTGTTGATGAAGTTAAGGCAGCTATAGCAAGACAACAAAATATACAGCCAGCACAGATTTTAATTTCCAGCACCCACACCCATGCGGCAGGTTCTGTTTTTAATGTGCTGTTGGGTGCGGCAGATTTAAACTACCGTAAAGCATTAATTAAGCTTTTAGTAAAGGTGGGCACAGATGTTTTTAGCAAATTAAAGTCCGCAAAAATTGGTTTTGGATCGATTGATGTGCCCGAACATGTACTTTGCAGACGCTACTATATGAAAGACGGTTTTGATAAACCCAACATCATTACCAAACAACAGGATGCTGTTAAAACCAATCCATTTGGAGCGACCGATGATATTGAAAAACCTGCCGGACCAACAGACCCGCAGGTTAGCTTTATCGCAATAAAGGATGCCGATGATAAATGGCTAAGTGTTTTATCTAACTATTCGTTGCATTACGTGGGCGATTGGGACAACGGAACCATCAGCGCCGATTATTACGGCTATTACAACCAAAAAGTTAAAGATTTGCTGGCTGCCGATGATGATTTTATGAGTATCATGAGCAATGGTACAAGCGCCGACATTAATATTTTTGATTTTTTAAATCCTGATAAGTATCCGAGCGAAAACTTTGCTAAAAGTAAACTCATTGGAGAGGATATAGCAGGCAAAGTAACTCATGCCCTTAAAAAAATTAAATGGGAAAACAATCCTAAAATTGCAGTAAATTATACAGAACTAGAATTGGGAGTGCGCAAACCGAACGCTGATGAGCTCTCTGCCGCTAAAGAACTGGTAAAAGAAACAGATTACGCTCAGTTTAACATCAATAACACGGGTGCTTTAGAGGAACTTTATGCCCGTGAGCAGGTATTGTTAAATGAATTTCCGGATGTGATACAAATGCCTTTGCAGGTTTTTAAAATAGGCAATATTTTAATTGGAGGCCTGGCATCAGAATTTTTTGCCGAAACCGGTTTAAAATTAAAAAAGGATAGCCCTTCTTCCAATTATTTTTCCATTACTATGGCCAATGGTATTTTTGGTTATGTGCCGCCAGCAGATCAAATGGAAAAAGGGGGCTACGAAACCTGGAGAAGCAGAAACAGTTACTTAACTGTTGATGCCGAAGAAAAAGTAAGAAGTAAGATGATTGAATTGATGAATTTCGGTTCTGAGGCTTAAAAAATACACGGTATCCTAAGTGCCGTTTAAACCGATATAAATTTATGAGTAAGCAAATTGTTGTTATTGGCAGTTCCAATACAGACATGGTCATTACTGCCAAAACATTTCCCATGCCCGGAGAAACCTTAATGGGTGGAAGTTTTATGGTTAACCAAGGCGGAAAAGGTGCAAACCAAGCAGTAGCGGCCGCTCGTTTAGGTGGCGATGTTACTTTTATCGCAAAACTGGGCAATGATTTGTTTGGTGCACAAGCCATCACGCAGTACCAAGCCGATAAAATAAATACTTCTTTTATTGCTACGGATAGTGTTAACCCAACAGGTGTGGCTTTGATCACGGTAAATGCCGAAGGAGAAAACACGATTATCGTGGCGGCCGGGGCAAACGCAACTTTATCAAAAGAAGAAATTTTAAAAGCGGAAGAAGCCATATTAAAATCGGAAGTGGTTTTAATACAGCTAGAAATACCTTTAAACGTGGTGGAGTTTGTTTTAAACTATGCCAAACAAAACAATAAAAGAGTGATTTTGAATCCTGCGCCAGCAGCGGTTTTAAACGATGCTATTTTAAACAATCTTTTTTTAATTAGCCCAAACCAAACCGAGGCAGAGCTACTGTGCAATAGCAAGATTGCCAATAAGGAAGATGTAATAAAGTCCGGACAATTTTTGCTGAACAAAGGCATTCAAAACGTTATTATTACTTTGGGTAGCGAAGGCTGTTATTTTGTGAATCAGCAAGAATCATTTTTTACAGAATCAATTAAAGTAAAAACGGTGGATACTACTGCTGCAGGCGATGTTTTTAACGGAGCTTTAGCCGTGGCGATTGCTGATGGAAAACCCATGAGAGAAGCAATCTTTTTTGCTTCCAAAGCAGCGTCTATTTCGGTTACTAAAGTAGGGGCGCAGGCTTCCGCACCTTATTTAAAAGATATTATTTAACCATTAATATTGAAACTATGTTTATTATAGCCAATTACACCATCGCAGTTTTTTTCTGTATGATAACCATGTTATGCTGGGGCTCTTGGGCAAATACCCAAAAACTAGCAGATAAAACCTGGCGTTTCGAACTTTTTTATTGGGATTATGTCTTAGGAATTTTACTCCTTTCATTGCTGTTTGCTTTTACCTTGGGCAGCAATGGCGAAGCCGGACGAAGCTTCTTAGCAGATATTAATCAAGCCGATGCCTCAAATATAAAATCGGCTTTAATAGGAGGTGCAGTTTTTAATATAGCCAATATTTTATTGATTGCGGCAATTTCCATTGCCGGTATGTCTGTAGCCTTTCCGGTGGGTATTGGTATTGCTTTAATTTTAGGGGTGATAGATAATTATTACGGTAATCCAATTGGTAATCCTGTCATACTTTTTGGGGGAGTTGCCTTAGTTGCGTTCGCTATTTTATTGAATGCAAAGGCTTATCAAAAGTTAAACACCATTACTAAAAAAGTTTCAACTAAAGGCTTACTGCTATCTGTAATTAGTGGTTGCTTAATGGGCTTGTTTTATGGCTTTGTAGCAAAGGGCATGACAAGTAATTTTAGTCAGCCACAAGCGGGTTTGTTAACTCCTTACACCGCTGTTGTTGTGTTTTCGGTAGGGGTATTTCTAAGTAATTTTATTATTAATCCAATATTAATGCGCTTCCCTTTTGAAGGTGCGCCAGTAACGGCAAAAGATTATTTTGCAGGCAGCGGAAAAAGCCATTTAATGGGAGTTTTGGGCGGTGTAATTTGGTGTGTGGGCATGTCGTTCAGCATCATCGCTTCCGGCAAAGCAGGCCCGGCAATTTCTTATGGTTTAGGGCAAGGCGCAACCATTGTTGCTGCAATTTGGGGTATTTTTATCTGGAAAGAATTTAAAAATGCACCCGCTGGAACCAATAAACTGTTGTACGCCATGCTGTTTTTATACGCAATAGGTTTAGCTATGATTATTGTTTCAAGGGAAATGTGATTTTTAGCTTAAAGCAAAAGGCTGAAAGCTAAAAGCACAAAATTGAATACTAGCTAAATAAGCAAAGTAACAGTTTAAAAGGTTGCATCAGTGTGTCTCCCTTTGGAGGGAGAATCAAAGAGGGAGGTGAGAAATTTAAAAGGAAGACTTATTTATTTTAAACGGCTACCCCCACAATCCCCGCCAGTGGGGGACACTTATAAAACGGGAGAGGCAAGTGTGTGATAGATTAATTAATTGAATATAAGTGATTTGTGAATAATGTTAAACTGCTTTAACAACAACATGAAATCATCAACATAAAATAAAAATAACCAACAAATCATGAAAAATATATTAAAGACAACCATCATTGCCAGCCTTTTTCTTTTTGTATTACAGGTAAATGCTCAAACCAAAAAGCCGGTAAACATTATTTATGATACCGATATTGATTTGGATGTGGATGATGTAGGAGCTTTAGCCATTTTACATGCCATGGAAGACAATGGCGACGCCAAAATACTAGGCGTAATTTGTAATGCACCAACACCTTACGGGGCAACTACTATTGCTGCAATTAACGATTATTACGGTAAACCAAGTATCCCGATAGGGGATATGCCCATAAACGATTATGTTTACGACAAAAGTTTTAGCAAACGCTACCGTAACTACGAGGTGGAAACTCCGTATGGCAATTTTAACCTACCACTTTTTAAACGGTTTGATTCACATATCAAAAGCCGTAAGGATGTTTGGGACGGCGTAAAACTGTATCGTAAACTGTTGGCAGAGGCCGATGATAATAGCGTGACCATAGCGGCGGTAGGCTTGGTAACAGTATTGGAAGATCTGATGTACAGCAAACCAGATGAGTATAGTAAATTAAATGGTTTAGATTTAATTAAGAAAAAGGTAAATCAACTGGTTTGCATGGCAGGGACAAACACGCCTCGTCCGGGTAAATACGATTTTAACTGGGGTTTTGATGGTAGAAACGACATAGAACGAGTAACTAAGGACTGGCCTACAAAAATGGTTATTTCGCCATTGGGAGGTAAGATTTTTACAGGAGAGAGGTTGAATACTGAAACCCCGGAGGACAATCCCGTAAGGCAAGCTTTCGAACTTTTTTTAAGTCCGAGAGGGTTTAAAAGTCGCCCTACTTGGGATGAGATTGCGGTTTATTATGCCGTAAAAGGCACAGACAATCTTTTTGGCGAAAAATTTGGTCAGCGCCTGCAGGTTACCGATAATCCGCTTACTTATACATGGCGTGAAAAAAAGAAGAACGAGCCAGAACACGTTGTTTTAACCCAAATAGCAAGTACCGAAACCATTGTAAAAGTGATAGATGACCTGATGGTGCAACCACCAAAAGCCAAATCGGTAAAATAGTATCAGTATTAAGGAATTTAGCAGGTATTTAAAATGGTTCTTTCGATTAATTTTGAGAGAACCATTTTTATTTAATAGCCGGTTAATCGGAATTAAACCAATAGTAACCTTTATCACTTAATAATGACATCATTAAAAAAAACAGTCTTAGCGCTTCTCGCTATTTCCACGTCAGTAAGTTCATTTTCGCAAAGCAGATCAGCCGAAGAAATAGTACGTTCTGTTGCGGATAACGTGTTAGCAAACTCAACATTTAAGTTTGTGAATACTAAAACCAAAGAAACTTATGATAATGCAAAATCTATAAAAAACATCGATAGCGATATCAGAGCGGAAAGCATTTATAACCAATGGCATTACGCTAACGGTGTAGTAAACATCGGTTTATTGAAAGCAGCAAGTGTTTTAAATGAAAAAAAATACGCCGATTATACTGCCCACAACTTTGAGTTTTTTTTTGATAATATGAAATATTTTAAAGAGGGTTATGAAAAAGGACTAAAAACAGAATTTTTTAATCATCATAGGATGAATATTTTGGATGATTACGGAGCTTTATCTGCGGCAATGCTGGATCTAGATCCACAACAAAAAAATAAAGAATACGTAGCCTACACCAAAAAAGGAGCAGCGTTTACACTTAATAACCTTTTGCGTTTGGCCGATGGAACATGGTGCAGAGAAACGCCAAGACAAATGACCGTTTGGGCTGATGATTTATATATGGGCGTACCTTTTATGGCTCGTATGGGAAAAATAACTGGTGAGCAAAAGTATTTCGATGATGCCATAAAGCAGGTGGAGAATTTTAATAAATTATTGTACGATCCGCATACCCGATTGTATTTTCATAATTACTATAGTGATGTAAATATGGTGGGTGTTGCCCATTGGTTAAGATGCAATGGCTGGGTTGCAGTGGCACAAACAGAATTGCTGAATAATTTACCAGAAAACCATCCCAAAAGAAAAGAGCTCATTGCGTTATTATTAAGGCAGATTGTTGGATTTTCTCGTTATCAAGACAATGAAACCGGTTTATGGCATCAATTGATTGATAAGCCAGACGCTTATTTAGAAACTTCTGGAACTGCAATGTTTACATACGCTGTTGCCAGAGCAGTTAACCAAGGCTGGATAAATAAATCGTACCTGACAATTGCACAAAACGGATGGAAAGGCTTGGCATCAAAAATCACTGAAAAAGGTGAAATTGAAGACGTTTGCATAGGAACCGGAATTGCAGACAATATCAGTTTTTATTATAACCGCCCAATAAAATTAAACGATTACCATGCTATTGGAGCTGTTCTTTTGGCTGGTACCGAAATGATGAAAGTAAAAAAATAGATGTTGAACTTTCTAAGCCCAAAACAAGTATTTTTTGCTCTTTTATTTTGATGATTTTGTATAATTTAATAATTGTAGGTATAAAATTCACATATTATTACGGATTTTATTGAGTGTTTTTCTAAAAAGTGGATTTTTTTTGGGGTTTTTGGATTTGTTTATTAATGGTTTTAATAAAGTTAATATTTTATAGAAATAAACACCAAAAATCAAAAATATAGTATTACAAATACACAATTGCCTCTTATATATTTGAGTATATATAAGATTTGTTAATTAAATGTTTAATTAAAATTAAGCTTTAAAATAAATTACAGACACGCAACCTAAATTTTTAATTATGATAAAAAGCCTACTTAAGCGGTTAGTATTTGCCACTACACTACTCGCTCTTTTTTTTACTCATTTTGCTTATGCGCAAAGTATAAACGTTAGTGGGACGGTAAGCGACGCTCAGGGTGCTGTGCCTGGAGTAAGTGTTACTGTTAAAGGAACAACTTCAGGTACGCTTACAGATGCCGATGGAAAATTCAGGTTAAATGTTGATAAAGAGTCGGATGTCATCGTGATCTCATCTGTAGGTTACCAAAGCAGGGAGTTACCTGTAGGTACAAACCGAAATTTTAGTGTAATTCTAAAAGAAAGCCTCAATGATTTAAAAGAAGTTGTTGTTGTAGGTTTTGGTCAGCAAACAAAAGGAGATGTTAACGCTGCGGTAGGTACAATAAAGGCGGCAGATATAGTGAAGTCGCCAGTTGGTAATGTTACCAATGCTTTAACTGGCCGAGTAGCTGGTTTGTTAACCAAACAACCACAAGGCAGGCCAGGTGCTAGTGCAGCCAATATATATATAAGAGGTAGGGCATCTACAAATTCCGACGCATTAATTGTAGTGGATGGAGTAGAACGTGAGACATTTGGAGATATAGACCCTAACGATATTGAAAGTATAAGTGTTTTAAAAGATGCTGGATCTACTGCCTTATTTGGTTTAAAAGGTGCAAATGGTGTAATTGTAGTTACTACAAAAAGAGGGACTCCAGGGAAACCACAAATTTCATATAGTGGTCAATTCGGCTTAAATACATTTGGTCAAAGACCAGAACCGTTACGGGCTTATCAAAGCGCCATGTTACATAATCAGGGAGAAGATAATTTGGCCGCAGCTGGTCTTCTTGATCCGTCGTATGTTAAATATTTTACTCCTCAAGATTTGGAAATTTTTAAAAGCGGAACTGGTGATCCTCTTTTATACCCCGATGTTGACTGGTTTGATGAATTGACGCAAGATGCTTGGGTAAGAACTCAACAAAATTTAAGTTTTAGAGGCGGAAGCAACAAAGTCGGCTATTTTGTTTCATTGGGCTATATGTTTGAAGATGGTTTCTTCAAAAACTTCAATACGCCTTTGGGTTACAAAACTAATCCTTATGCCAAAAGAGGTAATTTTAGATCTAATTTAGACTATAAACTGACTAAAACTACTACTTTAAGTTTAAACTTGGCGGGTAGGATAGAATCTGAATATACAAACAGAATAATTAAATTTAACCAAACCGCACCAGAAAACAACAATAAAACAGGTGCAGAGGCTGCTTTTAAATATATATATATTACACCATCGTGGGCTATCCCTTTTAATAGAGATGCTACGGAGCGTAAAACACCAGAACAAAGAGCTATTGACGATACTTACAACCAGATTGTTGGTGTAGGATTTGGACCAAATTTAGAAAATCCTTATGTAAATTTAAAAAGGGCAGGTTACTCTCAAAGTGAGACTAATACTTTAGAAAGTACTTTTATAATTTCACAAAAGCTTGATTTTATTACCAAAGGTTTAGATTTTAGAGGAACTTTTGCCTACGATCAGGCTTCTTCAGCTTTTCGTACCCAATTTGGTGCCGGCGCTCAGTACACTGTGAACAGGGCAACTGGAGAAATTATTCCTGCAAATAACCCTCCGTCAAATTTGCAAATAGAAGATGGTCTAAATTCAAGAAATGGTGCTGGTGGAGGTAATTTAAAAACCAATGTGCTGGCACAAATTAATTACAGCAGGGCTTTTGGTAAAAATAAGATAAATGCTGCATTGGTAGGTTCAAGAGAGTTAAAATCACAAACTATACCAGTTACTTTCCAAGGTATGGTGTTTAAAAGTGCGTACAACCGTGATGATAAATATTTTTTAGAGCTTAACGCTTCTTATCAAGGTTCAGAAAACTTTGCAGAAGGTTTTCGTTATGGCTTTTTTCCAACAGCTGTTTTAGGCTATACGCTTACCAATGAGAAGTTCATGGAAGGTATTAAAGAAAAAATTGCTTTAGATTATTTAAAACTAAGAGGAAGTATTGGTTTAACAGGTTTTTCTAATGCAGGTCGTTTTTTATATAGAGATGGGTACGGGAATATTACCACAGGTTCTCTTGGTAATTTCCAATTTGGTAACCCGAGTCAGTTTGGTGCAGCTGCTTATGATCCTCGCCCAGGGCAGGGAAATGTTAACACCAATGTACCAACATATGGACACAGTCAATTTGGAAACCCATTTGTTACTTTCGAAAAAGGTTTAAAAAGAAACATAGCAGTTGATGCCAATTTCTTAAAAGACAGAATCCAGTTTACAGTTGATGTGTTTGATGAAGTTAGAAGTGATGTTTTACTGTCAAGAAATGCTTCTACATTATCTGTTTACGGTGAATCAACACCTTCTTACAATTATGGTGAGAACTATAATGCAGGTTATGAAACAGAGTTAAGGTTAAGCAATCAAAGTGGCAATTTCAATTATGGGTTAAATTTTCAGTTTTCTCACATTAAAAATGAGCGAAGAATTATTGATGAGCCAATAAATTTGCAAGGAAATCTTAAAAGAGCAGGTTTACCCATTGGTCAGTTTATTGGATACGATGTTGCGCCAGAATTTTTCCAAAACCAAGCTGAAGTTGATGCGTGGGCAAAATTAGCTGGGTTTCCATTTATTCCTGGAGATTTAAAATTAATAGATCAAAACAACGACGGGGTTTTAGACGGGAATGATTTTACAAAAATAGGTTATACTGACCTTCCTGTTAATCAGTACAGTTTAGAGCCTAGAGTAAGTTATAAAAATTTTTCTTTAAGTGCTTTATTCCAAGCGGTAGACCAAGTAAGTTCTGAGTTTAATTTAATAGAAAGTGATAACATATTTTTGCAACCTCAGTATTATGCGTTTCAATTAGATAGCTGGACACCACAAAATCCTAGCGCTAAATATCCTGCTGTAAGACCAGGTAATTTTAAAAACTCTTTCTTTAGTAAAGGAAGCAGCGGTATTAATAAATTTAACCTGCAAGATGCCAGCTATATCAAGCTGAGAAATATTTCTCTTAACTATCAAGTTCCTACAAAGTTTGCGTCTAAAATCGGATTAAGCAGGGCGGTAGTTGGTATTACTGGTCAAAATTTATATACCTGGACTAAATTTATTGGTCTTGATCCAGAAAATGATGACGATAGAAGTGTAGGTACTTATGTAAATCGAGGCATTACCTATCCTAATATCCGTACTTTCCAATTAAATCTAAACGTAACTTTTTAACCAGACGATTATGAAAAAGATATTTTATTTAACCATACCCGTATTTTTATTCTTTGTCTCTTGTAAGAGGGATTTTTTAGAGAGAGATTTAGGAATTACAGAATCTAAAGAAGATGTATTTAGCGATCCTATTTTAGCATCAAGATTTGCAGATAGATCATACAATTTCACTATTAATGATTATGGACGCTTAGGAAGTGAGGGGCAACCTTTTAGAGGTACCATTGGTGAATTTACAGATGAGGCTGTTTGCGGAAATATAGACGAACCATTTAAGGCAATGTACAGTGGCAACTGGACACAGCCTGTTCATGGAACCGAGTTTACAGCATTAACAAATAATACAAAAGGCTTGCCTCCGTATGTAAAATGCTATCAAGGTATTAGAAATGCCAATGTGGTTTTAGAGCAGATAAACAATGTGCCATGGGCAGATGAGCCTACCTTAAATGGGGATTTAGTTAAAGCACAGCAATTATATTTGAGAGCTTATTTTTATTTTGAATTGGCTAAAAGATGGGGGGGGATGCCGTTATTTGACAAACCTTTGTATTTGGATGAAACCGGAAAAAACCCGGAATTAGATAGACCAAGGTCTTCTTTTGATGAAACAGTAGCTTTCATAGAAAAAGATTTGAATGATGCGGAGCAAATTTTTGCCACAACAGATTTTAATTACGTCAATGGAAATAATACCGTTGTAGTTTACACCAAAGAAAGAGGTTGGAATCCAGGCTACGGCGTAACTACACTTGGCGATGGTGATGTTTCTTCAACAAATAACGGTCGGGCAGATTTGGGAGCAGTTAGAGCCTTGCGCTCAAGAGTAACACTGCTTGCTGCAAGTCCATTATGGAATTCATCAAGTGATGCTACAAAATGGCAAAAAGCGGCAGATGCTGCCAAAAAAGTGATAGATATGAATCGTTACGAGTTAGAAAATGATTATAGCACCATATTAACTCGCCCTATTTCTAAAGAATACATTTTAGCATTTATTCGTGGACCAAGAACCGGTAATAATGGTTTTCATGTACAATATGTAATTTCTCCAAACCTTAATGGTAAAAGCCCTAACAATAGTGGGGCATTAAATCCGACACAAAACCATGTGGATTTGTACGAAATGAAAACCGGGTTGAGAATAGGAGATACGGGTTCTGGTTATACATTAACAAATCCATATTTAAACAGAGACCCTAGGTTAGATGCTAACGTTTTATATAACCAACATCCATGGCAAGGAAATAAAATGGAAATCTGGTTACAGGAAAATTCAGGTGCTGCCACTACTTATGGTAAAGATCTATTTCCTGAGGTCAGTTTAGGTACTAAAACAGGCTACTATTGTCGCAAAATGTGGCCAGAGTCTATTACTGGTGCATCATCATCTAATGGAATACTGAACTATGTATTTTATCGCTATGGCGAAATATTATTGAACTATGCAGAGGCATTAAATGAAGCTCAAGGCCCTGTTCCTGATGCAATAACAGTTGTTAACCAGGTAAGAGCAAGAGTAGGTATGCCTACAGTTGCTGCAACTTTTGCAGCAAGAGGTACAACTTTAAACAAGGATACTTTTAGAGAATTGATAAGAAATGAAAGAGCTGTAGAATTAGCTTTTGAGGATGTACGTTGGTGGGATATTCTGAGATGGAAAAAGGGGCCTGAAATTGTTGCCCAAACCATTAAAAGAATGGAAGTGAAAAAAATTGGAACAAATATTTTTGAGTACACCCCTAAAGATATGAGTGCTGGTTATCAAAGAGTATTTGAACCTTTCCAACACTTATATCCTATCCCACTAAATGAGATAGCTAAAGGAAACAATCTTGAACAAAACGAGGGCTGGCCAACAAAGTAATTCATTATAATTTAATTAAGAAAGTATGAAAAAACTATATAATTTTTTAATGTTGCTATGGATTGCCAGTTTGGTTATCTCGACAACAAATGTTGCGGCTCAGGGCAAAGCAGATAAGCCTAAAGTATTAGAGACGTATGAAGGAGTGTTGTTAGATAACACCAAAAAACCAATTGCAAATGCAGTGGTTAGTATACAGGAAGGAGATAGAAGTACAACTACCAATGCTGAAGGTAAGTTTGCTATTGATGCTTCAATTGCCGATGCTTTAGTAATAAAAAAAGACGGCTTTTTAACTCAAATTATAAAACTGGGCGATAAAACATCTTTAAATATAAATTTAAAACCTAGCAGATTTTTGGCTGGTGATGATGACAACATAGAGATCCCTTACGGTATGCGCAAGTTAAGGGATATTACAGCTGCCATTTCTCAGGTTAGTACGGCAGATTTGCCTCAACCAAGCACAAGTGCATTAAGCAATTCACTTACGGGTAGATTGGCAGGTTTAAGCGTTTTTCAATCCAATGTACAACCAGGTAGCGATATTGCCGTTTTTCAGGTAAGAGGAAGAAATTCTTATAACTTTAGCAATGCCCGTGTATTTGTAGATGGAATACAAAGAGAATTTATAGATATTGATTTTGATGAGGTAGAAACATTTACGGTTTTAAAAGATGCGGCAGCGCTAAGTTGGTATGGTTTACGTGGTTCTAACGGTGTAATTTTAGTAACTACCAAAAAAGGGAGTGCAACAAAATCATCACTTAACTTTAACGCACAGTTTGGTTTACAAAACCCAGATCATATTATAGATCCATTAAATTCTTTTGAATATGCATCATTATATAATGAAGCTGCTACCAATGATAATTTAGGTGCCCAATTATATACACAAGGTCAGCTAGATGCTTATCAAAATGGAAGTAGTCCGTTTTTAAATCCAAGTAATAATTATGTAAATGATTTTATAAGAAAAACTCCAGTTTTCCAACGCTATACAGCATCTGCACAAGGCGGTAATTCTAATATAAGGTATTTTACTTTATTGGGTTACTTAAACCAAGGTGGAATTTTTGAAGGTACAGATGGACCTAACTATGATAGCAATAATGGCTACAAGCGCTTTAACTTTAGAGCGAATGTAGATATTGATGTAAACAAAAGTTTTACCGTTGGTGTAAATTTAGCCGGACGGGTAGAAAACAGACTTAATCCTGCAAACTCGGGTGCTAATAATGCCACAAGTAATCTGTTAAGTTTAATATACAATACAAAACCAGATGCTTATCCAATTTTAAATGAGGACGGTTCATTAGGCGGAACAAATGAAAATCAGGTAAACTTATTAGGGGCGTTAAGCCGCGGTGGTTTATTTAGAAATAAACAACGTGTAGGATTTGCAAATATTAATGCAACCCATAAGTTAGATTTTATTACTAAAGGGCTTTCTGCCAACGCCATTATTGGTTACGATTCAAGAGGAGATTATGCCTCAGGTTTCAAAGAAACTTATCGAGTATTTGATTTTAGTTCTGGCGCAGCCACTCCAGTAGTTTTTGGTGAAGATACTAATTATGATTATACCACAGGAAACACTGTTGGTTATTCAAACTCTTATAGATCAAGCGTAATTTGGGCGGGTTTAGATTACGAAAGAGGTTTTGGAAATCATAATATCAATGCAAGTCTAAAAGGTAACCGTTCAGAAGTAAGTGATTTTAGCAGCTTTAGTGATGTTTATCAAAGATTGCAAAGTTTATCATCAAGGGTGGAATACAACTACAAGCAAAAATACTTTTTGAGTTTTGTAAGTAGCTTGTCAGGAGACGATGATTTACCTTCAGGTGGTAAATATGGTTTCTTTCCTGCTGTATCTGCAGGTTGGATCATCTCTGATGAAAATTTCTTAAAGAATAATGGGATTATTTCTTTCCTTAAATTAAGAGGTAGTTACGGACAAACCGGTAATACAGAAATAGGTTTTGATACCCGTTTTCCTTATCGTTCAGCATATGTTAGAAATTTAGCAGGAAATGGGGCTGGATACCAGTTTGGTACCGGTTTCGCAAACACAGGTTCTGCATCTGAAAGAAATTTAGGTAATCCATTTATTACTTGGGAAACTTTTACAAGTGCTAATTTGGGCTTAGATTTTAATTTGTTTAACAATACGTTTAGCGCAACTATAGATGTGTTTAAGAATAATAGAGACGGAATTTTAACAAACTCCTCTTTACCTGATATTCTTGGACAATCTATTACAAGAAATGAAGGTGAGGTTGATAGCAAAGGCGTGGAAGGATCGTTAAATTACAATAAAACTTTTGGTGATTTTAAATTAGGACTAAACGCCAATTTTTTAATCTCTGAGAGCGAAATAATTTATCAAGGCAATCAGTTTGGCCCATCTTACCAAAGTTCTATTGGGTTACCAGCAGGTAGCGGTTTGTATTTCGTGTCTGATGGTTTGTTCCAATCTCAGGCAGAAATAGATGCAGCGCCCAAAAGTACTTTAGCCAATAAAATTTACCCCGGAGACATTAGGTATAAGGATTTGAATAACGATACAGTAATTGATGATTTAGACCAAATGAGAATTACCCGTGGGTCTAAACCAGCATATTACGGCTTTGGTACAAATCTTAAATTTAAATCATTTGATTTTAATGCACAATTTATTGGGGTAACAGGTAGAGTAATTGATATAAAAAGCTTAGTTTATTCTGGGCCTTCAAATTTCAATAGATTATCGTTAAATAGATGGACTCCAGCAACTGCTGCAACAGCAGAATACCCAAGAGTAGGTTTGGCAAATTTAGGGAATAACAGAGCCAATTCTGATTTTTTCCTAAGAAATGCCAATTACTTTAAATTAAAAACTACAGAAATAGGTTATACAATACCTTCTAAGGTTGCATCTAAATTAAAAATGCAAAGCCTGAGAATTTTTGTGAGCGGCTTTAATTTGTTTTCTTTCTCACAATTAGATTTAGATGTAGATCCGGAATTGCCTTATGCAGGTTACGGTAATGATTATCCCTATGTGAGTACCTACTCATTTGGAATAAATGCTAAGTTTTAACTATTAAAATTATTTAGACATGATTAATAAAATATATAAACTAAGTGCTTTTGTGTTGATAATAAGCTTTTTATCTTGTAAAAAGGATTATCTTGAATACGATTACCCCATTGATGGTAGTTTAACCGAACAAGAAATTTTTGGTACAAACGAACATGCGAGGAATTTTTTAAACTCTACTTACGGAGGTTTAGGGAAAGGAAACTTCAGGTACACGCTTAATGACGAACTAGGTTTGGCAAGTGCCAGTGACGAAGCAGTAAGTGCTTTACCAAGTTCGCGTATAAACATCTTAACAAATGGTACATGGGGCCCTTTAAATTTGTACGATGCAAATTATACAGAGCAGTATCAAAACTTAAGAGCAGTAAACATTTTTTTAAAGAATGCGCCTACCAGTGCTTTAATAGATGATGCAACTTTAACAAAGGAAAACCTAATAGGTGAAGCTTATTTTTTAAGAGCGATGTTTCATTTTGAATTGATGAAACGCTATGGTAGCGTAGTATTGGCTACAAGACCTTTAGAGATAGATGAAAACTTAAATTTACCGAAAAATACCTTTGAAGAGGTGGTAGCTCAAATTGTTAGTGACTGTGATTTTGCTGCATCAAAAATTGGTTTCGTTGCTTACTTAGATCAACCAAATGCTCTAAAAGGTAGAGCAACAAAAGCAGCTGCTTTGGCTTTAAAAGCAAGAACCTTATTGTACGCAGCCAGCCCTTTACATAATCCTAACAATGATTTAGCGAAATGGCAATTGGCAGCTGATGCAGCTAAAGCAGTAATTGATGTTTCTGGAACAAAGCATGGATTGATAACTTTAGCCCAACTTCCTAATTTATGGAACTTTCAGGCGCAAGCTTATAATAAGGAAGTTATCTTCTCTGCACAAACAGAGTCATCTGCTACTTTAGATAATCTAAATGTGCCGTTGAGTTATAGCAATAGTGCACAAGGGCGTACTAATCCTACACAAGAATTAGTTGATGCTTTTGAAATGAAATCAAACGGAAAGAATATCAATGAGAATGGTTCTGGTTATGTTGCAAATAATCCTTACAATAACAGAGACAGTAGGTTGGCTCTTTTTGTAAATTATAACGGATTATCTTTTAGAAATGTTTTAATAGACTCAAGGGTTGGGGCTAAAGATAGAGATATAACAGATAGAGAAAACAGAACTACTGTAACAGGTTATTATTTACGAAAATTCTTAAATACGGCATCTTCTGGAGCACAAAGAAGGGCGTATGTTTATTTTAGATATGCAGAAGTGTTATTAAATTATGCAGAAGCTTTAAATGAAGCACAAGGGCCAGTAGCTGCTGTTTATACCAATATCAATTTGGTAAGGGTAAGAGCCGGCCAACCAGCTTTGCAAAGCACTAATCCATTAGGTAACGGATATGTAGCGTCAAATGATAAAGATGCTATGAGATTGAAAATTCAAAACGAAAGAAGAGTAGAGCTTTGTTTTGAAGAGCACCGTTTCTTTGATGTAAGAAGATGGAAAAAGGGAGAAGAGTTCTTTAACAAGCCTGTTACAGGTGTACAAATAACAGGAAGCGTTGCACCTTTTACTTATACATACATTACTGTACAAAACAGAGTATTTACTGATAAAATGTATCTGTTTCCTTTTCCACAGGCAGAAATAAATAAACAACCAGCATTGGTTCAAAACCCATTGTGGCAGTAAAATTTTTAATATTAATTTTTCAGAGAGAGCTGGTTTACTTTGGTAACCAGCTTTTTATTTTTTCTTCATAGAAGAAATCATTCCACTATCATTGGATTGAATTGGGTTTGAAACTTTGGTATTTATAAATATTTCATCCTTCATGCCATCCTAAACAAATAAAACATGTACAATATTCTTTTAATCTTTAATATTCTATCAGCACTATGCTTTACGGATGACAATAAAACAACCGATATTAACATGGAATTGTTCCCAACTTATAATGCTGTTGGGGTTGATGTTTCCTATTCGGGAGATGCAAACAAAAACTTGAACGCTGTTTTTTATTATCGGATAAAAGGACAGCAGGATTGGCTTGACGGACTGGAAATGACGATGACACCAGAGTTTAAAAGAATTTACGCCAGCGCTTTTAGGTTTGCACAAAACCAAACAGTGGAAGTTAAAGTTGAGTTCAGCGATCCTGACTGAGTAGAAGTTAAGGAACTCAGAATGTTTACCAAAACCAAACAGCTAAAAACCAGCAATATTAATTCAGTAAAAAAATATGTTGCGCCAACGGGCAACGATAACAACCCAGGTACCTCCCAAAAACCTTTTAAAACCATTGCAAAAGCAACTGAAAACTTAGTTCCGGGCGATGAAGTAATTATAAAAAACGGCGTTTACCGCGAATCAATCATATTAAGCAACTTAAACGGTACATCAGATAAACCTATCATTATCCGAGGGGAGGGAGAACAGGCCGCAACAAGTTTGAATATCAAATGGTACGGCAAGGATAAGGATTCTGATTTTCCGGTAATGACTTCTTTAAACGAGTTACCCGCCTCAGCTAAATGGAAGTCGATAGGAGAGAATATTTATGAAACCTCTGTAAACGACCTCGTCTTGGGTGACAAAGGAAGCGGTTTGGTGTTGCTTAACAACAAGCAGATTTTTTGGTATAAGGATTTAGATATGCTCAAGCAAATTCCTCGCGAAACCATGGAAGAAGCTAAAAAAGGGCATAAAGTGGAGTTGGGTTTAACAAAGAAGATACGTGGAGATGGTTTTGAAGCGTTGCCCGCTTGGACTTATGATGAATCGACAAAAAAGCTTTATATGCGCTTAACGCCCGGAGATTCGCCTAGCAATTACACCTCCGTAAAATACGCCACTTTAGATGATGCCTTTACCTTAAATGATTGCAAAAATGTGATCATCAGCAACCTTGATATGGGCTATTATGCTTCGCATGGCATCCGCTTAACTGGCGATTCTGACCATAATATCATCTACAATAACTTAGTGCATCACTGTCCAAATGATATTGTTTTAATCGGAGCCGATGATCTGGATAAACGCATGGACGAAAACACCATTTGGGGCAATAATATCTTTAATTACGGTTTTTGGCAATATACTTGGCGAGCAATGATGGCTTCTCGGGCGGGTTATAATGGAATTTTGGTTTCCACAATAGGCAGGGGAAATGCCATCATATCCAACAGTATTCACAATGTTTTTAATGCGGCAACACTCAACTCTTTTAGAGGAGTTAGTTATAGCAGAGATTTTAACCGGGATATGGATGTGATTGATAATTTATGCTACAATATCGGCGATGATTCGTGGGAACCTGATGGCGGCGGCATAAACGTTCGTGTTTTGGATAATAAAAGCATCAATGCCTTGGAACTGATTAGTTTGGCTCCCGTAAAAGTTGGTCCTCTATATGTTGTCGGTAATTACGGCATCGCAAGAAATTATTCTTTTAAATTTAACAACGTTGAAGAAAGCACTGGGCATACCTATTTATACAATAACACCGGTGTTTGTATTGGCAATGGTACCAAAGCATTTCAGTACCCGGGTTTAAAATTTGCCTTCGATAATAAAATAGCAAAAAACAACATTTTTGTTTTTAACGGCGAGGCTTCCTCCTCAATGCGTAAAGGAATTACTTTGGATTACAACTGCTACTATAATTATGGGAAAGATAAAAGTGTCGTTTTCCAATTTGCAGATTTAGCGAAGTCCATTTCATTTCAAGATTTATATACCCAAACCGGACTTGAACAACACGGATTTAGTGCCGAGCCGGGTATGAAGTCTCCAATCACGATTTCTGATGAAGACATTATAAAAGCTTACCAAAACGATGATATTTTACCTTTTGATTTTAACCTAAAACCATTTAGTATTTGTGTGGATAAAGGCGTGTTGATTAAAGGTTTAAACCGAGCGTATAGTGGTAAATCTCCGGATATTGGCGCAATGGAATATCAACCTTAACCGACTAGTTTAGAGGTGAAAAAAGCCTTCCATTAAATGTGGAAGGCTTTTTTGTTATTTTAAATCTTCATTAACATTAACCCAAGAAAAAAACTCTCCTCTTTTTAACTCCAAATATTTTGAGGTGGCTAAATTTGCGTTTAGCGATGATTCTTGACCAGGATGCTCTAGCGGGCCATAAACTTTGCCGGTAGAATCTTTAAATAAATACATCATTGTAGCTTGGTCTCCAGGTTTTGTAAGCCACCCGCCCGACATAAAAACATTTCCTTTATCATCGGCCGCTAAGGAGCCAATGTAAGCTGGCGTTCTGCCATCTTTATCGATCAATTTACCGTGATCCATAAACTGGTGTTTATCCTCTTTATTTAAAGCAACACTTTTAAGGTGTAAATCGCTCACATGGTAACCGTCTTTATCTGCCGGAAGATCTCTGTTTCCTTCGGTATCCCAATCTCTGCTGGCCTCGTTATTACCTCTTTGGATAAAGTAAACCCTATCACCGCCAAGCGCTACCGAAAGAAATGTGTTGCCAACATAGGCTACTGGCGTAAAAGCTTCTTTTGAAGCAATATCTTTTTTAGGGTCAAAAATCCAAAGTCTTTCATCGCCACCGCCTAAACTACCCATCGTAAACAAACATCTTTTTCCATTATCAATCGGGTGCGCCCAAGTCCAAGCCGGGCTTTTTGAGTCTTTCACAAGCTCCCCGTCTGGTGATAGTTTTGCCTCCGGAAAAGGGTTTTCGTAGCTGATGATTTTATCTTTTTCCGGATCGTAGCAATACAAGTTGCCTTTGCCTCTCCAAACAGAAATCCAAACTTTGCCAGTGTCATCCGTAAAGAAATTAAACGACGCTACTCCGCCTTCTAGTGGCCCCAAATCTCTTTTTTCTTTGGTAATTAAATCAATCTGGTATAAATGGTTTCCTTCTGCTTTATCTTTTGGTGCAAACGGAACAATCATTAAATAAGCTTTATTCCTTTTCTTATCAATATCAATGGCAGAGTAGGTTGAAAATCCGGGGCGGGTAATCCCGAAGTTTGTCCACTTTTTATCGGCTAAATTATAGCTTAAAAAATACGAACCTGCGTATTTACCTACAACTTCTCCCCAATAGGCCGCCAAATGAGTGGCTAGGTATAGGTTGCCGTTAAATTCTACAATTGGGCTATGGCATTTTCCTTGTGGTGTGTTTTTCGAAATATCATCGCCCACCAAATCTGTCAGATCTTTGGCTAAAACCTCCAGCTTCTTTGTAGCAGGGTCAAACTTAAAAAAACCGCCACCGTGTTCCATCCCGTGAGATGCCGAACCAAAATAACAAGCCCCGTCTGAAGCAACTGTAATGCCTTGCCATTGTCCATCATAATACGGCGATATTTTGTTTAATGAAATTGTATTGGCTACACATAATTTTTCTTTTTCGGTTTTCTGGCTGCAGGCCGTAAACCCGAAAGCACTTATAAAAGCGATTAAAAGCAGGGTGTTTTTGTACTTGTTCTTAAAAAGGTGTTTCATGGTTATTTAATTGATTTTTGTTCCGTTTGTTTTTATCAGTTCTTGTGTTATGGTAATATGGTTTTTTGTGGCAAGTTTGCTAAGTTGATACTTTTTTCCGTTGCAGGGCATTTCAATAAGTACATCAACGTTTTTATATCCGGGGGTGCCAAAATGTACATCCGAGCTTGTGCCAGAACTATAACCGTTCGAAACGTTGACCTCCTTTATTCCCAACATTGTGTTGCTTTCGCCGAGTTTTCCGGATTTAAATATTTTAATGGTTGCCCCAATGCCGTTTCGGTTTTTCTCTGATGCAATATCCAGCTTAATCGTGATATAGTTTTTAGCATTTTTTGTAACGTTTTTTAGCAAGGGCGATGTTTCGTTAGCTAGCCATTGCGGTCCGGCAAAATCAAGTCGTCCGTCTCTATCAAAATCAAAAAGAGAACCTCCGGGCCAGTAATTTAATCCTTTTTGCGGTGCGCCCGATTTTAAAGGGCTTTTAAATATAGGTAACCCATCTGTATTGTTGCCCATATTGGTCAGCACAAAATAATCTCTTGAAGTGCTAAGGATGTCCATATCTCCATCATTATCAATATCTTCAATTTCGATATGAGGCAATTTTGTTTCCGAGTGTTGTATGCCTAATTTATCTGTCACGTTCTCAAAAACAGGATCGCCTTTGGGATCGTTCCCTTTATTGATGAAAACGCTCATACGATGGCTGGTAAGCTTATAAAAATGCTCGCCCATCACAAAATCAATTAAGCCGTCGCCATTTAAATCTCCAATGTTTGCACCGCAGGTAAATTGCTTGTTTCCTTGCTTCCCAGTTGCTTTATATTTACTATCGATAAACTGTTGAGCTAGTTTTCTAAATGTTCCGTTTTTATTGTTGATGTACATTTCTGATGAATGCGCAAAGAAAACATCTGGCCAAGTATCGCCATTAATATCCCCAACGAAGCCACCTAAACCGTAAAAATGTTCTGGAAATCCTGCCTTTGCAGTTACATCTTCAAACTTCATGTTCCCTAAATTGCGCATTAGTTTTGATTTTCCTACCGACCAATCCCAGGCATCGTCTTGTTGGAAAAGAATGTCCAGCATACCATCGCCATCGTAATCAAATACAAAAGTGTTGCGGGCAGATGAAATAGAGTCGGTATTAAAATCTACGTTGCTTCCGGCTGTTACATCAATCATTTCGCCGTTTCCATTGTTTTTGAAGATGAAATTCTTTTGCCCCGAGTGCATTTTGAGAGAATCTTTGCTGCCATAGAAAGACAGGTGCCCACTTACAAAATCTAAAAAACCATCGTTATCAAAATCAGCGAAAGCGGAGCCACTGGCTACACCTGTTATCGCAGTAGGCGAGTTTTTAACCGTTGTGAAATACTTTCCTCTATTATTGATTAAAAGTTGATCCGGTTCTGGAAAAGCGGGATGGCCACGGTGCTGATACGCCGAGTCGGCGTGGTTTGCAAAATTGCCAATAAATAAATCGGGGTAACCATCATTGTTGATGTCTCCGTTGGCAATGGAATGGGCGTTCATACCTTTCAGCAACTCGGTAATTCCGGTCTGTTCCGAAACATCTTTAAACTTTATCGCTCCGGGTTTCAGTGGGCGACAAGCCCAAATAGTGCAGATGCCAAGTAAAACAGTGGTAAAGCCTGTTGTTTTAAGATAGTGTTTCTTTAGCATATCGTTGTAAAAATTCTACAATCCTAACTTGGGAGTTTAGCTTTTACCTATTTTGATTTACGTATTGAGCAATCTCGGTAGGAAATTTAGCTTAAAAAAAGTGATATTATTTTAATGAAACTAAAATAAAACTTAATAACATCTTTAAAGGCTCCTATATTTCGCAATTGTGGTGTTTTTTTACAAAAATGGCGTATACCCACTACAAATATTTTTATAGCCTTACCTAAAATAGAGGTAAATACGCCTTATTTTACGCAATGTGAAAATTTGGTAAAAAAAGGAGCTTGTAAGATTTTGTCTAACAAGCTTCTGAAGATAACAGACTAAAAATATTTGCTTACTTTTTAATTAGTTTTTTTGAAATAAGCTTATTTCCTTGCTTAATACTTATTAGGTAAGTACCTGTTGATAAGTTGGTTAAGTTTAATTTTGTGCTTATTGATTTTTGTGTTGTTTCAAAGCTTTCTGATTGGATAACTTGTCCAGCTAAATTAGTCAACTTTAAAGTTAAGCGCCCATTGCCGAGGTTGGTCACTTTAACGCTTACCTCGCTTTCTGCCGGATTGGGAAACAGTTCGGCTTTTAATCCGCCATTGTCCTTAATATCCGAGACATCTAACAACAAATCAGATTTAATTACGGCTAAAGGGTTAGGGCTTGGGCTACTGCTCCAGCTCATATAATCCATCCAACCACCCCACACACCTGTAGAGGTAAGCTTAATGGTGTTATCGCCAGCGTTCAAACTTTGTGTAACTGTTACATTTGCCAAAGTTGACCAGCTTGCTGTGGCAGGTAAAGCAAGAACAGTTGTAGTACCGTTAACGGTTAAGTTAACATTTCTGCTGCTGCCAGAGCCATTGGCGTAGCGGAAAGTTAAAGCCACGTTACTTGCATTTGCTTTACTTACCGTCCATTCCATAGAAGAACCAGAAGGATTGGTAAACTGGGCATAACCTGTACCGCTCCAGCCACTGGCAGTATTTGTAGCGCAATCCACTTTAACAACTGAGGCAGATTCAGCTTCTGTTTTGCCATCTTGTAAAATTTCATAATTCAAACGGTCAATATTTGCGCAATCCTGCCCAGTGGTGGTTATCCTAATGGTATTATTGCCCGCTACCAAGTTTTTGCTGATGTTGGCAGAGTTAAGCCAAGTTGAAAAATTGGTGGTAGTGCTGATAATCATTACCATCGTAAATCTGATAATTTCCGGCTGTTCCAGAAGTGTTAACGGTAATGGGCGTAGTCCGGTTAGCAGAGAGGGATAAAGCGGTAGTTCCATTAAAAGTCTCACTCATCGTAGATTTTGTAATGGTCGTAGTTGTAGAAGTGCCCTCCAATGTCATCTTTATTTCGTAGCTGGTGCCAGGTGTTAAGTTGACTAAACTCCCGCGGTAGGCTTGGGCATTAAATGGAACTAGCGGATAGCTGGAGCTTCTTCTCTCATAATTACCGCTGATAGGGTTGTAAACTAAATCAAAACCTTTAAACCATTGTGTTGTTCCTGTTTTTCGATAAACTACTTGTACATTTTTACTCGCTGTAGCTCCAGAGGGAGTCCAGTACAAACTGATACAATGAAAGGTAGCTTCAGCTGTTTGCGCATTTAATTTTTTACCAATGCTACAGAGCAAAACAAAAAAAAGGCAATAACATTTAATGCCGTTTAAATGGGTAATTGTTTTTTTCATAATTATTGTTTTAAAAGGGGTTATATTAAAAATACCGCTTTTCAATTCTAGTTTATAATACTTATTTACAGGATGTTGATGGTATTTTTCAAGGATTAATATAGAAGGATTTTACCTTTAAAAAGAGGTGTTTAAATTGACCTAAACTCAGAAAAATAAAAGAAATAGGAGATGATTTATTTTTAGAAATTATTTTCTATTCCGTAAGCATCACCTTTGTTGAAATAGCATAAAAAAAGACCTGCCAACTAAGTCAGCAGGTTCTTGGATGAGATGAATTAATTGTATTATTCTTTTATGAATTTTTTATTTTCAATAGATTTTCCATTGATACAATTTAATAAATAAATTCCTTTTGGCAACGTTTCAATATTGATAGTGGTTACCGGATAAATCAATTGGTGGGTACGCAATAACTTACCTTCCAAATTGTAAACCTTAACAGCTGCATTTTGTGCAGGTGTTTCATGAATGCTTAAGTTAATGAAGTTATTTGCAGGATTTGGATAAATAGCCCAATTTCCACCTAACTTACTGTTAAGGTCATCAGCATTAAGAAGCTTATTGCTTATTGTATTTGCCACGATGTTGCTGGATGAATTAGGCTCTATGCCATATATCAATTGCCCTTGGTAGTATACTGTAACATTCATGTTTTCTGCCAATGCAGCCTTAGCTTTATAAGAATGATCATTAAGTTCATTAAAGTTTGACCAGTTTGATTTTGAGATACGATATTGGATATCGCCCGTATTGCTAAACGGATAAAGCTTACCCAATTGACTTGGTTTAGCCTTAAGTTGGAAGTACGTGTCTGCATTGTTTAGTGGCGCTCCCATTGAAACAAAGCTGCCCTCGAGTTTGCTAGCACCCAATTTTGCGTAATCGATATCATAATTTAGTGCATTGCTTCCGTCATTAGTGAACCAATATCGCAATGTTAAATCATCATAAGCGATGGCTTGGTTACCATCATTTACTAAAATCAAGTTTGCACTTAAGCTGTTGCTATTGGTTTTGTTGTTCTTATTGGCAAACATCACCTTTACCTTTGTTTCCGCAGCTACCGTATCTGGTTCATTTCCCCAAATCAAGCTCCCATTCCTATAAAGCGTAATAAGTTGATTGTCAGTATAATTGATATTCGTTGCATAAGAATAATCGTTCAGCTCATTAAAATCTGTCCAATCTGCATTGGCTATCCTGGTTTGGATAGGTCCCGAATTGGCGTTTGGTGAAAGAGTTAAGGTAGGATGGTCAAAACTATATTCAATATATCCCAAAGCATTGACCCTTGGTTTTTCCAATTCCACATATTTCAGCTTCACCACATTGTTTCCTATCTGTGCCCAATCTACATAGGTATTTATCATATTGTAATTCTCTGCGGTGATCCAATAGCGGGCAGTAAGCTCTTTGTATGGAACGCTGAGCGGACTTTCATTGACCAATTTCAGATTCGGTTTGATCTGGTTATTAGAAACGCTGTTATCTCCGTTCTGGTGCTGCGCCTTAATGGCGATGTTGGAAACAATGAGTGTCTGAATAGAATCGGCGTAAGCGTAAAAATCATTACCTTCCTGTTTTGCGGTAATGAATGCAGTTCCTATGCCTATGATTTTTACGGTATCATTAGCAATTACCGCTACAGAAGGGTTGCTGCTGTTAAAGGTGACGGGCAAAGAAGAACTTGCAGTGGCAGATAAAATAAAATCAGCATCACCAATATACTTTGGATCTATAGCAGCAAAATCTACGGTTTGTGAAGACCTAATCTTGAAAGTTCTATTCACTTCTTCTGCAGAATTAAACTCTTCGTCTCCGATTTGTTTGGCAGTAATGGTAACCGTTCCAGGTGCCAAAATATAAATCCTTCCATCGTCTACAAAAGCAATATTTTCATCTGAAGAAATGTATTCTATTGCTAACCCAGAATCGGAGTGGGCTTCGGGTTCAAAATCAGTATCTCCCACTACCTTATCAGTGATGGGATTAAAAGTGATGGTTTGATTGTTTTTTACCGAATAGATCTTAATATCATCTATCCTATAGATTTGCGTGGTGGCGCTGTCTTTTTTCCATCTTAATCTCAAATTTGCTGCTTTGGGCAAGCCAGTCAAAATAATGGGTCTCCATTGTTTGGTGCCTACTCCAGATGGCTGGTCGGGAATGGTAATGGCGGTATAGTTAGTGCCGTCGGTACTATAACTAAAATCCATTTCATCACCAGTTGATTCATCAGTGCTCTTATAAAAAAGGTATTTAACCGTAGGATTGATGGAATCTAAAGTGTTTACCTTTGAAATTTCAAAATACTCTCCTGCACCAGCCCTGAAAAACACATTGCCATAACCAGAAGCAGAGGGAATACCCACTAATGAGTTGTTGGAAACAGAGTTCACACTTTCTGCAATTTGGGTAGTGCCAGTAAATTCCCAATTTCCATAATTATCGTACAAAGTATAAATGGGTATGGTTGAAGTCCCTGTTGAACCAGGAGGGTTACCAAAGGTTTCTACTTTATTTTTATTTGCAGTGTTGTTAAAACTGAATGATGGACTTAGCGTAATTAAAGCCGTTGGTATTGGGGGGATAAAATTAGCATTTACACCATATACTATAGCGGATGTTCCGCCTTCTTGAGCACCTATATCTGGTGCAGTTCCTTCAAAACTATCGGCGAAATTTGGAATAGGTAGCCCCTTGTCATAACCTTTGCTTGATGCGTCCAAAATGAAATTCCCAGTTTTGGAATCAAAATCAAAACCAAACTGTGAAGTATAGGTGGGTATGCCGTTCACACCATTCACCTCATGCCCAGCAGGGTAACCTGCAGATGTTAAATCGTAATCAAAAGTATTGTCTTCATTAGAAGATTTATTAGAAATTACCCATGTTCTACCTGTTCTGGTATGTAAAATGTTATTACGCGACATAAAGTGTTTAATATCCCTTGCATTGCTTCCACTTGTGCCTAAACCGCCAGAACCTGTGTTGTTGGGCTGTAAAAATGTGTTGTTGAAAAAATATTGCTGCCCTGTCATTAAGCTTACACTACCCGCAGTACCCATTTTTACGCCATACAAGGTACTTTTACCAATTACATTTTTCCACATATATAAAGGACCAATCCTGACAGGTGCATTTGCTATTCCTTCGTAAGTATTTTCAATATAATTGTTCCATACCCTCACATTTCTACCACCACCTTCTAGCTCTATACCATCGTCAAAGCAGTTGGCTATATAGTTGCCGTAAATGTCAGTGTCAGGACCTGGGTAACCATTTAAATCTTGATTTATCCTTGCACCTATGGCATCATTAAAGTAATGATCTGCATCGCTCCAAATTTCATTATATCTGATCACATTATTGCCTCCTGATTGTTGAAGATAGAAAGTGGTTGGTCCGTTTGGATGTTTTCCATTATCAGAAGTAGAAGGGTCGCCATGTATCTCATCCCAACTATTGGTGTCATAATTTGGATGATGTACTTTGTTCCTTTGAATCACAAAATTATAAGCCCCAGGGCCAGACCATGATTCATAGTTGTAAATTGCCGCCTGATCCGGTTCTCCAAAATTTTTGTCACTAGTTTGGTTCAAATGACTTACCCCATTGGCGTCTTTATAAGACCCATTATCTCTGCTTCCCCATTTACTGATATCGCAATTTTCAATAACGATGTGGTGCCTTCTACCTGCAATCTCAATCCCGTTTGCTTTGGTGTTTTTGATGATGAAATTGCGGATTATCACATAATCAGCATCTATGACCATCCCATCTTGGCTGTTTAAGTTACAATCTATCGTACTCCCGCCACCATCATAAACTACGTAACCACTTGCAGTTCCTCCGTTGGTAATGGTGTAAGTACTACTTTGGTTGCCAACGTTAACCGTAGATGCAATTGGGAAGTTTTCTGAATAGGTGGAAGCCGTTAAGGTGGTTTGTTGTGATGTGCCTTCCAATTGTAGTGAAAACTCATAATTAGTGTTCGGTGTTAAATTAACCACACTACCTCGGTAATCTGTCAGATCTTTCGTTGTGCCCGCTATTGGATTGTATCTCATGGCTAAGCCTTGATACCATTGTGTGGTACCCAAAACTCTGTATTTTACCAAAACACTTTTATTTTCCGTGCCTCCGGTAGGAGACCAGTATAATCCCATACAATGAAAGGTAGGAATAGCTGTTTGCGCAAAAGTTTTGACACCTACAAAGCAGCTTAACAGCAAGCATCCAATAAGCAGCGTTTTTTTTGTAATTTTTTTTGTCATAGTATTTAATTAAAAATCTTTAAAGCTAAAATGTAACTCCATGATGTGCTATAAAGAAGGGTGTGTAATTGATTAATAATGACTAAATTACGTATTGATTAAGCGGATTTCTGATACTTTTATATATATTCATAATCAAAATTTACAAAAGTTAAATATTTGGTATTTTGAAAAATTAATTATTTTATTCTTAGGATTTTGAATAGTGAAGGCCAGAAAGTAGGGGGTGCATTACTTCTTTGCTCGCAAAATCAAACATTTGCGATTTTATAAACGGATGAAGTTCTGATGCCGATTTTCAAACATCAACCTAGAACAAATCGCAAGTAAATAATGGAATTTCACAGTTGATTTGTTTTGAACAGTACTGTGAATTGATTTTTTGGATACGCTGCCACTTACATCAATTTATGGCTATTGCTGTTTTTTCTCATGATTTAAGAATCTAGGTTTAGAATCAAATCCTTTTTTAATTTTAGTTTAGAAAAGATAGAAATCTAAATACAACTAATTTGTTGATTGATGATGTTTTGCGCTTATATGAGGTGTGTTTTAGCTGTTTTTCCTTCATCAATGATGATTGAGTTTCACCTCTACATTTGCCGTTTTCCCAACACCCCATATCGCATACCAAAGGATAAATATGAAGCATAAAAGTGGGATGATAAATGCTGTAGCCATGGTAGAGTTATCTGCAATTAAACCCATAGTAGGCGGACAGAAAGCACCTCCTGCAACAGCCATTACCAAAAATGACGATCCTTTTTTGGTTAGCGTACCTAAATCTGCAATGCCCAAAGCAAATATGGTAGGGAACATTACTGACATAAAAAAGTAGGTGCTAAATAAAGCCACCACAGATAACCAGCCTAAATCTGTTATTACCAAAGCAACCAATATCATATTAATGAAAGCGTAGGTAGCCAATAGCTTTTTTGGAGTAATAAACTTCATAAAGTACGAACCAGACAAACGCCCGATCCAAAATGCGCCCATTCCACCTATGGCTAAAATTAATGAGGCTGCTTGTTCGTTGTTTTTTGGCATAAAAATATCTCCAAAATAACCAGTATGTGCCATGATGTTGCTTACCGGTGTTTTTAAATCGGGGATGGCATCTAAAACATAGTTGATAAAAAATGAATTTGTGCCGGTTTGCGCTGCAACGTATAAAAACTGGGCAATTACCGCAACAATAAAAGCCGGGTGTTTTAACAGATTTTTCATTGGTGGATCTTCGGCTGTTTCTGTTGCGCTGTGTTCTTTTACTTCGGGCAATTTGATGAACATAAAAACCAACATCACTACCAAAACAATACAACCGATAATCATATATGGCGTAACCATGGAATCAAACTTATTGGCTTCATCAACCGTATCTGATGCGCCAAATATGAACCATCCACCAATCAGCGGGCCTAATATCCACCCTAAACCGTTAAAAGATTGTGAGTAGTTTATCCTCCGGGCCGCACTTTCTTTAGCACCTAAAACAGTAGAGTAGGGGTTGGCGGCTGTTTCGAGAAAAGCTAAGCCACAAGCAATAACAAACAAAGCGCCTAAGAAAGGTAAAAAAGCCTCTAGTTTTGCCGCCGGATAGAATAAAAAAGCACCCGTTGCAAATAAAACCAAACCAAAGATGATTCCTTTTTGGTAGCCATATTTTTTAATAAATAAACCTGCAGGTACAGCCATAGCCAGGTAACCGATGTATAACGAGAATTGTACAAAGCCAGACTGTGCCTTGGAAACATGCAACAGATCCTGAAAATGTTTATCCAATACATCTAAAAAGCCATGCGCAAAGCCCCAAAGTAAAAAAAGACTACATACAAATAGAAAAGGAACAATGTAATTAGTGCCGTTTTCGGTTTTGAATAGTGATGTTTTTGTTTTCATTTGTTTTTTGTTGGGGTTAATGGTTCAGTTAATTTTTTTGTAAGATAATTTTTCTCTCCGTTTTATAAGTGTCCGCCGCTGGTGGGGTTAGGGGTGGTTAAACCGCTAAAATAAATTAATCTCCTTTTTAAAATATTCACCTCCTTCTTTGACTCTCCCTCCAGAGGGAGACACATTGTGGCTACCTTTAAACTCGGTGATTTGTCGATTTAATCAACAACATTCTATCGAATAATCTTATTTCATATCAATTAATTCTTCAACGCGACTTCTTTAACTAAACGACCTTCGTTAATTAAGTTTATTTCTGTTTATCCTGATAAAGAATTTTGTAGTTTCTTTTTATCCTTGGGCGACCACTATAAAAATATATTAAGCCTGTGATGGTACTAAATAAGATAAAGCCAGTTAACCAGATTGCTTTTTCTTGGGTTGTAAGTCGGTCAGAGCCGTAAATTTCTGAAAGTGCAGTAACGGCATAGATAATGGTGAACACGAAAGCTGAAATCAGAAAAAGCTCTCCTCCTGCAATGTGCATTATTTTTAAAATTGTACCTGAAAAAAAGCTAAAAACACTTGCTATATAAGTAATTACAAAAAGGTTTGATTTAGTCATTATACGAGAGTTTAGTTATTTATACAAAGCACCATAAGCTTCACAGGCTCTGTAATCTGCAGATTCTTTGTGCATTCCGAAAGAATTCCATGCCGATGGGCGGAACAGTTCTTTTTCATCTACATTGTGCATACAAACTGGAATTCGCAGCATCGCCGCAAGGGTGATAATATCTGCGCCAATGTGTCCGTAACTGATTGCGCCGTGGTTTGCTCCCCAGTTTGCCATTACCTGATAAACATCTGTAAACGCTCCGTAGCCAGTAAGCCTTGGAACAAACCAAGTGGTTGGCCAAGTTTTATCGGTTCTTTCGTCTAAAGTTTGGTGTACTTTTTCGGGCAAATCTATTGTCCAACCTTCGGCAATCTGAATAACCGGACCAATCCCTTTTACTAAATTCAACCTAGTCATGGTAACTGGCATTTTGCCTTTGGTTAAAAAGTTGGAAGAATAACCTCCGCCTCTAAAATAGCCCATATTAGCAGGATACCAAGTTGTGGCATCTAAACAAGCTGTAACCTCTTCGTCAGTAATATCCCAATGAGGTTTCATAGCAGGTTTGCCGTTGATGCTTTGTTGCCCAGTTCCGTCCAAAGTGGCAGATCCCGAATTGATTAAATGGATAAATCCTTGTGCTGCTTGTTCATCTGGCAACCAACCGGTAACCCGTTCAACTGCCTCCGGACTCCAATAAGTGCGCACATCCGCAAAAATTTGTGCGGTATTGGTCAGCAAATAATTAAACAGCATAGAAACACCATTTAAAGAATCGTTTTCGGTAGCCACCATTATGGGTGCTCGTTTTCCGTTCCAATCAAAAGACGAATTTAAAATGGCTTCCGAAAAATCGCCGTTAGGTAAAAAGTCTGTCCATTGCCTTTGTCCTTGAAAACCAGATACAATGACGTTATGCCCGAAAGCTTCTTCTGCAAAACCTTTTTCTTTCAATTTTGGGTTGCCGTTCATCAAATCTTTGATGATTAAAGTCATTTTAACCACAAACTCCCAATCCTTGTCTTTTTCTGCCCGTGATTTTTGTCTATCCGAGGGATTAAAATCTTCGCCTTCTTTGCATTTTGCTTTTGTCCATGCTAAGGCTTTTTGATATTCCTCAACATCGTAAATTTCATGTTCTATCCTCCGCAATAATTCGGTGGAGTCGATGTATTCATTGCGCATACCTAAGTAGCTTTGGAAAAAATCGGCATCTAAAATAGAGCCTGCAATACCCATAGAAACCGAGCCAATTGAAAGGTATGATTTGCCTTTCATGATGGCTACCGCCAAGCCGGCTTTTGCAAAACTCAACAGTCTGTTTTTAACATCGTCGGGTATCAGCGTGTCACCTAAATCCTGCACATCTTTTCCATAAATCCCAAAAGCAGGAATCCCTTTTTGGTTATGCCCAGCCAAGGAAGCGGCCAAGTAAACCGCTCCCGGTCTTTCGGTACCGTTGAAACCCCAAATTGCTTTTGGCAATAAGGGATTCATGTCTATTGTTTCTGTTCCGTAGCACCAGCAAGGGGTAACCGATAAGGAAACGCCTACATTTTCTTTGCTGAATTTTTCGGCACAATTGGCCGCCTCTTTAACACCGCCAATGCAACCATCGGCAATTACGCATTGTACTGGGCTACCATCTGGATATTTGAGTTCTTTGGCAATCAAAGCTTCCACCGCTTTTGCCATATTCATGGTGGTTTCTTCTAAGGATTCTCTTACACCGCCTAAACGACCATCAATAATGGGGCGGATGCCTATTTTTGGATAATTATTCATATTTGATCAAAAATTTTAAAAAGCCGATTCTATTTGCTTTAAAGAAATATTTAACAATTTTTTAGCGATAATATTTAACTCTTCTTTGTTTCCTGTAAAGTGGTAAACGCTGTGTTGATGTGTTAACTTTTCGTTGGGTTTAAGAAATGCTGCTGGCGAAACGCTTTCTATTTCGTAAAACGGACCCATTTGTTTGCCATCTTGTAGTGGCCCATCATTATAAGCGTTAACGGCATCGCCAATTAAAGCATCTTTTTCCAAAGACCATTCTTGGTTTAAGTAAGTAGCGTTGTTGTCCACATCAAATGTGGTAATGGTAAGCACATTATTTTGCGGATCGAAACTGCCGGCAATGGGCAAGGCTCTTTTAGGATTGATACCTAATTTACCTCTCGATTTTCCATCAGCTTTGAAAAACAATGTTCCGTTATCTAGTTTGAAACGGTCGGCTGGTATCTGACCAAAATAATCGGTGGTGGCAACCTTTCCGTTTCCGTCCCTTTGATAAGGGATTACAATAATTGTTTTTTCTGATGGAGAAAACATATCCAAATTCCACATACAAGGTGCGCCTGATTTTTCGTCCCAAGCATTTTGGCCAGCGTTGGTAATGTAATTATCAGTCTTAAAACCAACAACATCTATATTTTTTGGCAAACTTATGCCCAAGGTTTTTTCGATGCTTTGGTTTTCTAAAATTTCTACAGTTCTATCTACTTGTATCTCCAGTAAAGTACCGGCATAATTGGTGAGCGACATTTTTTTTGAAAGGGATGCTTTTTTGCTGTCTGCAGAAATTACTTCCCAAGCTTCGGTATCTATTGTCGGCGGGGTATGCCAGTTTTCAAATTCCATTGCTTTGCCAGGTGCAAAATAGATGGAGTATTTATTTCCCTCTGGCCCCAGCCACAAGCGGTTTTCGCCACCATAAGCATTCATGTGCGGGTCTAATTCATCTTTAAAAGCTTCGTAATTTATCCAACCGAAACTTTTACCGTCCAGCCCTTTTGCGGTTGAGGTAAAAACTTTGCCCTGGTATTTGCCCGATACAATTACCTGAGCATTTCCCTCATTGTTTTTCAACACTATGAGGCTGTCTTTATCGTTTAAAAATTGAAGATCGTATCCAAATGTACCTTTTGAATGGCTTTCTGTTTGTTGCTTATTATCCATATTACAAGATTCGAATACAGCTATTACTGAAAAGAGCAGAGCTGTGAATGTCTGATTTTTAATGCCGAATTTTTTCATCTTATTATTTTTAATGAATGTCAAGATCGTCTGTTTTAAGCAGTTTTGGGAAAGCAGTATGAGGTTCCGTTTGGTACCAATAGGCAACTGTAATAATATCAGAACTTTGCGCTAAATAAGTAGCTCTTCCTCTGGTAAAACCTAAATCCTGAATAGTTACTTTAAGATCACTATTGAACCTAACAGGGTCTAAAATATGCCATCTGTACATACCAAAACGTTGTTGTGCGTAATACAAACCATCTGGTTTTATTACCTGATGGAAACCTGCATAAGCGGTTGAATAAGTTTCATACTCATGTGTTTTTTTATTCTCGAAATTGTATGAACCACAGAAATAATCCTCTGTACCGGTACCCACTATGGTTGCAAAATCTTTATCGCCATCTAAAAAGAATTTGATTTCGCCTTCGCCCCACCAGCCGTTGTTGTTTACACCTAAGCCCATATATAAACCCACAAACTGGCCTCTGCCTTTTACCTTATCTAAAATGGTGTGACTGTGGTTTTTGGTCGGGTTTGATCGGTTGTATTGTGCATGAAAATAAGCTTCATCGTTGCCAACTTCTGTTAAAGTGTAATCCACCTGATAATATAACCTCGTAGATTCGGTCTCATTAAGATTTTCCATTGTGATTTTGCATTTTTTGCGGAAAGGCATTTTCCAATACGAGTTAAAAGCACTTCCTGGATTAACGGTAATGGCTAGGGAGTTTAAAGGGGCATATTCATTCCATGCCATCCCAAAAAACGCACCTACCGGCGATTCTACAGATGGTTCTTTTTCATCATCCCAATAAACACGGATAATGCTTGTTTGCCAATTGCCGGTTGGGGTCATCCAGATATGTTGTATAGCGCCAGGACCTTCCATTTCGGCAATCGTAATGGTCTCTTTGGCATTTATAGTAATAAAAGGGTTTATTTTCCAGCCTAAGCCCAGGTTTTTTGCTCTTTCGGCAGAGTTAGCAACGTTTCTTTGGCCCTTGTCTTTAATGGGGTCAGCCATACCTCCCTTGCCTTTTTCGCCGGTAAAGTTTTCTGGACTTATAGAACGGGTTTTAGCGTCGGATAAGCGGGAGAGATTGCCCATATTCATGTCCAGACCGTTAAATGAGGTCTTTTGGGCCGATACCGTTATTACAAATGTTAGGGCTAAAAAAGATAGCAACAGTTTTTTCATTCTCGTGTTTTTTTAATTGGATTAATGATGTTTATTTCGTGTTTTTTATAAATTGTTGGTATTCGTTTTCGATGTTTTGCGTGGTAATCGCAGTATTGTTGATGATTAACCGGTGTTTAAAAACCACTGAGTTGCCTTTTGCTATTTTGGTTTGCATTGCGGGTTTCCTTTTATCATAAGCATTTTGGGCGAGGTTATTTACGCCAAACAAGCCATACCCTCGGGCAAACCAGTGCGCCGGAAAGCCAATGTTCTCTGGATGATCCATTAGTATTAGGTTGATGTTTTCCTGCTGAATGATTCCGCTGAGTTTTACCCATCTGGCACTTGTACCAAAAACATCGTCTCCAGTTTTCCCATCACTACTTTCGTACAAGCCACTTACATTTTTGGTATAGCTGTTTGGAGTATTGTTTTCCTTGCCATTTTCATCGGTACGGAGTGCTTTATCGTTGGATGCTTGTTCCAGTTCTGTTGCAACCCTTATAGCGGCCAAACCTTCCTTATTATCACCCAAATTAACATCGCTTAATGCTTTTAAAGTGGTCATACGGTCTATGATGCGTTCGTTTGCTGTTGCCAAAAAGATGAATTTTGTAGTCTCTTCAATAAGGGGTTTGCTGTCCGCTTGCCATTCTGCTACGACTTCTAAAACGGCAGTATTTTTATCGAAATCGATTTGTTTGATGCTTTTAAATAGGATTGTCCCAAACGGACCTTTTAAACTTTTGACAGGTTTAACCGAATTGTTCCAGAAATCGTAACCGTTAACATCGCCATAGTTGAACCAAAAGCCAACTTGGTGTGGATGGTCAATCCTTTCATCTGGACGAGGGTTTAACGGCCAACCACGGGTGATAAAATTTCCATTCGGACTAATAATAGGGTAGAGGATGGGTTTTTTTACGCCATCTGGCTGAGTGTAGGAGGTAAATAGCTTCCCATCGTAATACACATCAATGGTTTTAATGTTGTTTTCAATAAAAAAACCTTTTTTTACTGATGCTTTAAAACTGACAGAACTTAATAGGATGCACAAAACGGCGGTGACTCCTGTTGTAAAACATAGTTTTGGCTTAATCATTAATATATTTCTTTTAAGGTTTATGGAGCCATTATCTGAAATGAAATCCAGATTTCTGGGTTGTTATAAAGTAAAGAAAAATTGGTTTATACGTATAATGGTAACAAGCAACGTTACCAAAGTTAAATGATATAAGAAGTTTAAAATTAAACTATTAGATGCTTTTATGATACTATTTTACTAAACTAGATTTATGTTAAAGTATACTCCGGTTTCCAAGTTTCCACCCCACTATTATACATCGCCTCGTTAGCTAAATGCACACAGAATGCTGTGGTAGCGCCAGTAATTACATTAGAAGCTGGTTCTTTTTTTAAGGCGATGCAATTGTAAAAATCATTAAAGCAGTACCAAGTGCCGTCTTTGCTGCCATCAACTTTTATAGGCGAACCTTCTTCATTGTTCCATTCAATTTTTGTGGCACCGGTAACACCATCCACAGTTCCTTGTTTTTTAACTGTTTTAAGTTCCGGATAAAAAAATCCTTCTGTTGGCAGCAAAGAAATGGTGCCTTTTGTTCCTTTAATTTTAAAAAGATAGCCATCCCTTGCGTTTGATAGGGTAGAACCAAAATTGGCAATCATTTTATCTTTGTTGTACCTAAACTGCACCTGTATATTATCAAAAGTCTCTCTTCCGTCTTCATAATGATCAATGCCACCGCTTGCCATAATTTTATCGGGATGAGTGCCAAATGCCCAATTGATAAAATCTATCTGATGCGATAGCAGTTCTGCGGTAAGTCCGCCCGAAGTTGCTTTATACATTCGCCAGTTGATTTGATGTTCCAGCCCGGGTTCTAGCACCGGCAATCGCCAATTACTATTCCTGTCCCAATGGCAATCAATTTTGGTGATTTTTCCTAAATATCCGTTTTGGATAATCTCTTTAACCTTTCCGTAAAGCGGGGTGTAACGGTACTGATGACCGACTTGTAAAATTTGATTGGGGTGTTGTTTTTTTACCGCTACCAATTCCAAAGCCTGTGAAATATTATAGGTCATTGTTTTTTCCAGATAAATATGTTTATTGGCCATTAATGTCGCTTTTGCAACTTCAAAATGCGCTGCCAATGATACGGCAACTACAACCGCATCTATTTTTTTGTCTGCTAACAGCTTGTGATAATCCTTGTACGATTTAACATTTGTGCCAGCAAGCATTTCCTCGGTTTCTTTCATACGGTAGTCCATCAGCTCAGAAATGGCAACAACCTTAAATTTTTCGGGCATGGTTTGCATAATTTTTATCAAACCTTTGCCACGGTATCCGCAACCAATCAATCCAATTTTTAAAGGACCAGTTACCTCACTCATTGCTTTCGTTAGCTCATTTTGCAATAAAATACCACCAGCCATCAAAGCCGATTTTTTCATAAAGTTTCTTCTAATCATTTTTTTGAGATCTTGTTAAATAAGTTTTTGCCAAACTTCCGGTTTAATATATCACTGTCGATTTATCTCAGTCTGACAAAAGCTAGTTTTTGATATTCAAAGTGTTTTCTAGTATGTATTTGGGTTTTTTCCCATCAA
Organism: Pelobium sp.; assembly: GCA_965218985.1. Classification (GTDB taxonomy): domain Bacteria; phylum Bacteroidota; class Bacteroidia; order Sphingobacteriales; family Sphingobacteriaceae; genus Pseudopedobacter. The sequence continues at coordinate 1,111,165 of CBDCMP010000007.1, read as the reverse complement.
CAGTCTTCACGTTTACAAAATCGAAATTCTCACAATTCTTTAAATTGATTTCTGCGCCTTTAGGCAATAGAACATTTTTAAAAGACACGTTTTTGGTAAAATTCTCTTTGTTATCAAAACCATCAATAGCAATTAAAGCAGTATTTGGTTGTGCTGCCGACATGTTAATGTTCTCAAAAACAAAATCTTTAAAATAGGGGATAACTGGTGCGGCATCGCCATCATTATTGTACGGAACGTTTGAGCGGATAATAACTTTTAAAAATTCACAATCCTGTACGGTTACATTTTCAACATAACCGCCACGGTCTTTTGTACCTTTAATCTGTAAGCCTTGTTTTAAGTTTCCGGCTTTACAATCTCTTACTAATATGTTTTTTACACCACCACTCATTTCACTACCGATGGACATTCCATGTCCGTTGATGAAATTGCAGTTAGTGATGTAGATGTTTTCGGAAGGTTTGGCAATAAAATAACCTTCAGGGTTTTTGCCTGATTTTATCGCAATACAATCATCGCCGGTATCAAAAGAACAGTTGAAAATATACGAATCGCTAGAAGAATCTGGGTCAATGCCATCGCCGTTTCTTGCAGTGGTAACAATGGTTAAATCATGCAGGGTTACATTTTTGCTGTAGATATAATGGATGTTCCAGCAAGGAGGGGCTTCGGTAATAATTCCACTGATGTTTACATTTAATGCGTTCATCAACAAAATCAATCTTCCACGTCCTCTCATTCCTTTTTCTTCAATCATGGCATTACCCAAAGTAGTACCGCCTCCTTTTATCTTACCCTCGCCAGTGATGCTCAAATTTTCAATGCTGTAACTGCCGAATTTATTTAAACGGCCACCATTAAGCAAACTGGCAAATGTGGTGAGCTCCCAACCTTCAAATCGGTTGTACACCAATGGGTAATAATCTTTGGTTGCTAAGCTTCCTTGCAATACGCCACCCTTTTCAATGTAAAATGTCATATCACTTTTAAGAAATAAGGCTCCGCTTAAAAATTCTCCTTTTGGGATATAAACAGTGCCATCTTTGGTGCAATCTTCAATTGCTTTCTGTATGGCAATAGTGTTTAAAGTTTTACCATCGGCAACAGCACCATAATCAACAATATTGAAAATTTTGCTCAATGCTTTAGTTTTAATTTCCAGCTTATTGCTCACAGCCTGCTGTTTACCATTGCTGTAAACTGCTTTAATTTGGTAGGTGTGCTGTACGCTTGCTTGCATGTTTTTTACCGTGTAATTGGTAGCTTCTGATTGCGCAATCGCTTTACCGTCCTGATAAATCTGATAGTGTTTGATGCCTTTATAATCTTCGGGTTTAAACCAAAATAAAGTAACCGTATGCGCTGTTACCGTTGCGGGTGGCAATACCAGTTTTATAGCATTTTTTGTATCAGCTTTTAAGCCGATACAAAAGATAATTAAACAAAGCAAGGTGCTTAAAATTGTTTTTTTCATGTTAGTTCCCAAATTTTATTAGTCCTGCGCCATCTGTCATAAACCATTGCGGTAAATTTCTGTCGAGAATTAAGGTAAGCGATTTGTCTTTGTCTGCTTTTGCTTTTAGGATTTCAATTTTCCAGAAGCCTTCTTTATTGGTAGCATCCTCAGCTACAAAGCGGGCCGACTGACCTTCAATGGTGTTAATTGAGCCTGCCAATTCGCCATCCGGATTATATACTCTTGCAATAACGTTGCGGGCAACACTCATGTTAAAGCCAACACTTTTACTACCTTCCGGAGCATAAAAATATACCAGAAAACTGTCTGTTTTAACTAATTCTAAGGGTATAACGAAAGAACCATTTTTATTGCCATTTGCTTTTGACGCTACCAAAGCACCGTCAACGCTAATATCAATTTCTGCTCTTCTATTGTTTAAATCAAGCACATAAGACTGCCCTTTCTCCGCATTAATGATGATTTTTTTACCTTTTATAACCCCTCCGCCTTTAATAAAATCTCCGTTGCTTTTTAATAAACGGTAGCGCACAAATTCGCCAATTGGTTCAAAATGGTTAAATTTTACTTTTACTTCTTTATCGGTTGCATAAAACAAAAACTGCGCACCTCTGCTTGTAGGTAAAACCTTGTTTCCTGTAGTTTTTCCGTTAAATACCGCTTCTTTTACAATTACGGGTTCGGTTAAAATAATAGGTAACTCATCAGTAACCACTCCTAAATCTTTATCATTATCACGGGTAATCATCGCATCAACTTCTTCGTCGCTTTTGGTCAAAGCCGATTTATAATTGCCAGGCAAATACCCCAGAGAGCGCAAGTTCCAGTTCATAATGGCAAATACATCTGCCAACTGTTGTAAACGGTACGCTTGTGATTTATCATCCGAAATTTGTGATAAAGCTTTCAGCATTTTGGCTTCCATTTTTGGATACAATGGGCCATAAACTTCTTTTAAATGACGCTCGGTTAAATTATAATTTGCTCTTTCGTCTTTATTATAATAAGCTTTATAGGCCGAATCTAATTGCTGGTACATTAAGCCGACTGTTTTGCCTGCTTTTGCGCCGTAAGCTTTTTCGTAATACTCGTCCATAATTACATTTGCATCCAAACCGGGATTCCATTTCATTTTTGCAATAGCGTAATTGCTGGATCCAAAGACTGGCCAAACTGGACGGCCATAGATGTAAGCGCCTTTAAATCCGTATTTTAACAAGCGTGAGAATATGAAATTCAAAATCTCTGGCGAAGGGGGCATTACAATGCCTTTATGTTGCATAATAGATACTGGCAAATCATAATAGTAAAGATCAAACCCGTTTTCTTTGGAGGCTTTTGCCCAAGCACCAATTGATTTTTCCCAATCGTCTTGCGTAGATTTTTTATACAGCTGATAACCGTAATCTATACTTGGTGCAATCATAAAAGCCAAATTGGGCTCTATTTTTGGGATACCATTACTAGGTGGATAAAAGTAATTTGAATAGATATAACCACCTAATTTACGGTTCGGGAACTCCTTGCCTACAATTTTGGCTACGTCATTATAAAATTTCAGGATCAGTTTTGTACGTGAAATTTCGCCATCAGGCATTTTTTCCAACAATGCCAAAGCTTCGGGGCTGTTGCTCCAATCTGCCTGACCGCTAATCCCGTCAGACGGAGAAAGCGAGTACCATTTTAAATTGCTATCTGCTCTAAAAGCTTTTATGGCAACATCGGCGAAAGCCTGTACCAAATCTGGGTTGGTAGTCTCTAATTTAAACCTTTCGGCTGGTGGCAAATGTTTGCCGTCAACTTTTGCAAAATATTCTGGATGTGTGTCATAAAGCTTAGGGTCAATGGTTTTTTCCCACGAATGATTGTACTGAGGAATAACATAAGTGCCCAGTTTCATACGCTTTGTCCACTGCTTAGCCGCAGGATATGGTCCTATGTAAGGCTCGTTTCTGTAAATAAGGGGAGGGTTTTCGGTAAGGTTGGTCTTTGCAATTTCTAAGGATTTAATTTCAGGAACAAATTCACCTTGTTCGGTAGGCATTAACCAGCTTATCCCCAAAAATCTTTCTAAAAATGCATACACCCCGTTTGCAGTACCGTTGCTAAATCCACCTAATTTATTCTCTTTCCCGTCTGCAGTATCTTCTCCGTAAATAAAAATGTTTTTACCAACCGTAACTATTTTAAAACCATCTCCCACAATTCCTTTCATGGTTAAGCCAGAAGACTTATAGGCGGTGTTGGTGCCTAAACTAATATAATTGCCAGTTGGCTTTTTATCGGTTGATGTGATTTTTAAAGAGGCACCCACTGTTTTGAATAGGTACATTTTTAAATCTTCGGCAGCATTTTTTACTGATGAAGGTGCATTTGGAGCTATATAAATATTATAGCCTGAAGAATTATTTTTATTGATAACGAGAGTGCTGGATTGTGCAAAACCGGATAAATTGCAAAAGGCCAGTATAACAAGAAATAGTAAGCTTGATTGTTTCATTCTTCAAATTATGGTCAGCTTTGGTAAAGCCAGATATATGATAATATTGGTTTTACTAAAATAATAAGCTGAAAATCTAATTTCTACAAGAATATTCCTTAATTGTGGTATTATCTTTTGAATCACAGGTTATAATTTATAACACACTTATACTTTTTTTCATAATTCTGATGGTATATTTCCGTCCTGAGAATTTTGTGAAGGCATACGTTATATTTAACTATGAAATTACTGATCGTTTTTAGTATCTCTATTATTTGTTGCGGGTTTAATGCTATTGGGCAAACCACTAATAATAAACCAAATATTCTTTTTTGCATTGCAGACGATGCCTCGTACCAGCACATGAGTGCTTACGGAATTACTAATTGGGTAAAAACGCCAAACTTTGACCAAGTGGCAAAGCAGGGTTTACTTTTTACCCGAGCATATACGCCAAACGCAAAGTGCTCTCCTTCTCGTTCTTGCATTTTAACAGGTAGAAACCCTTGGCAACTAGAGGAAGCGGCAAACCATAACCCTAATTTTCCTGCAGAGTTTACCACTTTTATGGAGGCAATTAGCGAGCACAATTATTTTGTCGGTTTTACCGGAAAAGGCTGGGGTCCCGGAGATCCAGGAAAGGTAGGTGCTAAAGAGCGAATGCTTACCGGAAAAATGTATAACGACGCGAGATTAGTTGCTCCAACAAAAGAAATTTCATCGGTTGACTATGCCAAAAACTTTGAACTGTTTTTGAAAGATAAACCTAAAGATGAACCTTTTTGTTTCTGGTTTGGTTCGCATGAGCCTCACAGAGTTTACGAATACGGAACAGGTTTATCAAAAACCAATAAAACCATTAATGATATTACTTTAGTTCCGCCGTTTTGGCCGGATAACGATACCGTAAGAACCGATATGCTGGATTATGCTTACGAAGTGGAGTATTTTGACCAAACATTGGGGAAAGTTTTGGAAGTGCTGAAAAACTCTGGGGAGCTGGATAATACTTTGATTGTGGTAACATCAGATAACGGAATGCCTTTCCCGCGGATTAAAGGGAATGTTTTTGAGCATGATAACCACTTGCCTTTGGCCATGATGTGGAAAAACAAGATTGTAAAACCCGGACGTAAAGTGGATGATTTTGTGAGTTTTATCGATTTTGCCCCTACTTTTTTAGAGTTAGTTGGTTTAGATGCAAAAACTGATGGAATGCAAGCTATCCAAGGTAAATCTTTAACGCCACTTTTACTGAACCACAAAGCTAAGGCACCGCATGATTATGTTTTGTTAGGGAGAGAAAGACAGGATGTTGGTCGGCCAGATGATGAAGGTTACCCTGTTAGAGCAATTGTTAAAGGCAATTTTATCTACGCTAAAAACTATGAACCCAACAGGTGGCCTGCCTGTGATCCCATAACCGGATACATGGATACAGACGGTAGCCCAACCAAAACGCAAGTGTTAGAGTTGCATAAGAGTGGCGAAAACATAAAACCTTGGCAATATTCTTTTGCTAAAAAAGGAGCAGAGGAACTATATCAGCTTGATGTGGACCCATTTTCGATGAATAATTTGGCAAATGATCCTCGTTTTGCAATCCTCAAAAATAAACTTAAAACCGAAATGGAAAGCGAACTTAAAAAGCAGAAGGACCCAAGGATGTTTGGCAAGGGGGAAGTTTTTGATAACTATCCTTACTCCAAAGAAAACAGTATAGATTTTTACAATCGATACATGAAAGGGGAGAAGCTAAATCCAGGTTGGATCAATCAATCGGATATGGAGAAACTTTTAATTAAATTCTAAAATTTATTGTAATTAAAATCATCATCAAAAAACATGAAACATTTGCAACACATTAAATCTGTAGTGCTCTTAATAGCTATAGCAGTTATTGGATTCGCCGACCCTAGTTTTGCGCAAAACAAAACTGCAAACTGGTTTGACATTATGCTTTATAAAAACACTTCCGATATGTCGGAATCTTGGGGTAAAGGCGGTAGAATTGAAGCTTGGAAAGAATTACGGGCAATATTTGCCGACCATCAAAACTTAATGGAAATGAGCTGGGAGGATAGGGATAAAATTTGGGATGAGGTAATATTAGAGAAGCCTTTTGAAACACTGGCTAAGCGGTATTATGAAGCGTATTTAGTTTCATGTAACGAGAGAGGAATAAAGCCTGAAACATTGAATACCGATGTTTCTGATAAGGAGACTTTACAAAAGTTACGTTCCGTGTACCTCAACTCGCGAAAAGCAGAATACATGATTTTAACTCCGAAAGCACCCAAATCTCCCGAAATTAACGGCGCAAGTATTTACGGTGTACGCCCAAATCACGAGCTGATTTATCGCGTAGCGGTTACCGGGGAACAGCCTTTAGCCATTACTATCAAAAATTTACCAAAAGGATTAACTTTTAATCAAAAAACCAACGCAATCAGAGGGTCTATCAAAAAAGCAGGTAGCTATACCATCACCGTTGATGCAAAAAACAAATACGGATCTGCACAAAAGAACATCGTTATTAAAGTTGGCGATAAAATCGGGCTTACTCCGCCGTTAGGTTGGAACAGCTGGAACTCTTTTGCTTGCGATGTTACCTCAAAAGACATCAAAAACACGGCAGATCAGTTTGTGAAAACCGGTTTGGCCAATTACGGCTGGAACTACATTAACATTGATGATTGTTGGATGAAAATGCCCGATGTTGCGGCAATGCCAGAAGGCAAGAAAAAAGCGGACCGTATAGATTATTATAGTAGTGGCGTTGAAAAACGAAAATCGAAAGAAAGACAAAGATTTAACGAGGAAGAGGTAATTGGAGAGACTCGAGACGATGACGGGAACGTACTTTCTAATAAAGATTTTGCGATGAAACCATTGACAGATTACCTGCACAACCTTGGTTTTAAAGCGGGGCTTTACACTTCGCCAGGCCCTTTAACTTGTCAACGTTATGAAGGTAGTTACGAGCATGAACAGGCTGACGCCAACCAGTTTGCCAAATGGGGCTTTGATTATTTGAAGCATGATTGGTGCGGATTATCTGGTATCGTTAAAAAACCTACGCTAGAAGACTGGAAAAAACCTTATGCATTAATGGGTAAGGCGCTGAGAAATACAAACCGAGATATTTTTTACAGCCTTTGCCAATATGGTAGAGCCGATGTTTGGACTTGGGGAGAAAGCATTGGCGGAAATGCTTGGAGAACTACTGGTGATATTAGGGATAGTTGGGAAAGCCTGAGTAGGATAGGTTTTTCGCAAGCGGGAAAAGAAGATTACGCAGGGCCAGGACATTGGAACGATCCAGATATGTTAGTAGTGGGTTATGTGGGTTGGAGCAAAAATTTGCGTCCCACTTTTCTGTCGCCAAATGAGCAATATACCCATATTTCTTTATGGAGTATGCTGAATGCGCCAATGCTTATCGGTTGCGATTTAACCAAGCTGGATGATTTTACCTTTAACCTTCTTTCAAATGCTGAAGTACTTGCCATAAACCAAGATGTCTTGGGGAAGCAGGCTTCGAGAGTAATTACGGATGGCGACATTCAGGTTTGGACTAAACCTTTAACAGATGGTTCTACGGCAATCGGGATTTTTAATTTGGGAGATAAACCGATAGATTATAAACTAGATTTAGCTTCGATGAAATTGAATGGCAAACGCAACTTTAGGGATGTGTGGACACAAAAAGATTTAGGCGATTTTGAAACCAATGTCAACTTTTAAAGTGAACAGACATGGGGTGAAATTGTTGAAATGTAAGTAGGGGATTTCATTGTAGTTTTTCGCTTTTGTTATCGGGAGTCTGGAGACTCCTTTCTATTTGTTAATCTGAAGTCACGCTTCGCTTAAGACTTCGGACAGGAAAGATCTAGTTTATTTTTTTGATATCACTGTCCGTAGATTTCAGCGAAGCGTATCTACGGATTCAGCAATAAAATAGAGTCTTCATACTCAATACTAAAGAAAATCACTTCTGTCCATAGATTTTAGCGAAGCGAATACGGATTCAATAATAAAAGAGAGTCTTCAGACTCAATATTAAAGAAAATCAATTTCAATCAACCCTTTTCCATCGGCATAATAATCTATGCCAGATGAAAACAAATATTCATGTTCTTCTCTAACCAATCCGGCTCTTGCCGGATTTTGGTGGAGATAATCCATTTTCGATTGTAAAATATCGGCGCTGTCGATTTCAATCGGATGGTTGTCTTGTTGCCAAAACTGAAAATCTTTATTTCGGTTATTCTTTTCGCCAGCCTTACTAAAAATCCAGAGCATCCAATTTTTCCTACTCTCAGTTGTGCTATTTTTAAGCTCCTGCTGTATTTTATACGACGTAAATTTTTTAAAATCCCTGAGCGTATCTGAAAGTTTATGTGGTTCTTCTGTTGAAATTATAAGGTGTATATGGTTGCTCATTAAGCACCAAGCGTGTATTTTGAGTCCTTTATTTTTCTGACAATAAATTAAGCTCTCAACTATAATCTCCATATAAACCTTTCGGGTAAAAATGTCTATCCACTGCACTACCGCAAACGTGATGAAGTGTACAGCAAATTGATTGCGGATTTGATAACCTCTTTCTGACATATTATTACGAATATAATAGTTTTTCTGCTTTTGTTATCGGGAGTCTGAAGACTCTTTTCTATTTGTTAATCCGAAGTCACGCTTCGCTTAAGACTTCGGACAAAAGAACTCCAAATCTAACAGGTTTTAAAACCTGTTAGATTTTTTTGCTAATCCAATATTCCATTTCTGTAGAGTTAAGCGAAGCATATTTACGCATTCAATATTAAAAAACAAAACCCCAAACCCAAGTTACAAAGCAGAAGGTAAGCAGTATAGAAACCACGTTTAAAAAAAAGCCCGACTGTACCATTTCTTTAATCTGCACTTTGCCCGAACTGAAAATAATAGCATTTGGCGGTGTAGCAACTGGAAGCATAAAGGCACAGGAAGCGGCGATGGCCGCACCAGCTAATAAAGGCAGGGTAGGTACGCCTAAAGAAATACTCAGAGTTACCAAAATAGGTAAAACCAAGCTTGCCGTAGCAGTATTCGAAGTGATTTCTGTCAAAAAATTCATTGAGGTAATTACTAAAATCATGATGACAAAAGCTGGCAGGAAATTAAGTGTTACAAAATAGCCGGCCAACCAAGTCGTTAAATCTGTTTGGGAAAAACCTTTTGCTATTGCTAAACCTGCTCCAAAAATCAACAATACATCCCAAGGAAGTTTTTTTGCACTTTCCCAATCCATTAAATTCCCTTTGCCTTCTCCAGCGGGTATTAAAAACATTAAAACAGCTCCGAAAATGGCGATGATGGTATCATCTAAGCCTGGGATAAAATGCACCCAAATGAATGTCCGTGTTAACCATAAAAAAGCAATTAAAATAAAAACCACGCTTACCCTTTTTTCTTGAATAGAAATTTTTGGTAGGCTTTTCAAATCAAACTGAATAGGGGCGAGGCTGTTGTCAATTTTATAACGGGTTAAAAACCACCAGGTAACCAGTAATAATAACATACTGAAAGGCGTGGCAAACAACATCCAGTTAAAAAAAGAAATTTCTGTACCTAGGGAGTTTTTTACAATCCCTGCCAGGATAATATTAGGTGGAGTGCCAATTAATGTAGCTATCCCACCAATAGACGCCGAATAGGCAATGCCCAGCATCAAGTTTTTGCTAAAATTTTTGCGGTCGCCAAAATGTTCAATTACAGAAAAGCCTATAGGCAACATCATTACGGCGGTTGCTGTGTTTGATATCCACATAGAAAGGAATGCAGTGGCCAGCATAAATCCTAAAATTACTCGCTTTTCGCCGGTTCCAACTATATCAATAATGTTGTAAGCAATACGCCTATGCAGGTTCCACTTTTGTATCGCAAGCCCAATAATAAAGCCTCCCATAAAAAGATATATTAAGGGGTGGCCATAAGAAGTAGTGATTTCTTCGAGTTTTAAGCCACCTGATAACGGAAATATAACAATAGGTAAAATGGAAGCAACGGGTAATTCTACCGCTTCGGTAATCCACCAGAAAGCCACCCAAAGCGTACATGCCAAAACAGATTTCCCCGCTACGGATAAACCTTCTATCGGCAAAAGCATCACTAAAATAAAAAGTAATGGACCAATAGCGAGGTTAATTTTTTTCCAGATCATAGCTACGTTTACAATTGTAATTTAATTTGAAACACAAAGTGTGAGTTTGCAAAATCTTTGTGTGCTTTAGCATAAGACAAGTTTTTTAAATAATTTTTCTGATGTTTTTATCAGAAAAATTGCTCGTATCATAGCTCTCCAAAATAAAAATACAATGTGCCTTTTAAATTTATTGGTCTCTTAGCTTTTGAGTACATATTTTTTTGCCCCGATGGACCTTTTTGGTCGGCAAACATAAATTTATCTCCAATGGCCGGTATGGCATGCATAAAAGATATGTCTCCAGCAGGGAAAGGAGGGTGTGTGCGCTCCATCATTCCTTTGCGGGTATCAATTAAGCCTTGCGGAATTTGTGGGGTGTAAAGCCGTAAAAAAAGATTTTTATCCGCACTTACTACTGTAAATGGAGTCTCTTTATTTTTAAAAGTAGCCCAATAAAAATCGCTATAATAACCTTTAAACTCTGGGTATTCCCATGTTACACCCGTCATAGTGTTATTATATGTTTTATCCCAAACACCCAGTTTTACACCTTCCATACGGTTTTTCCAAACTCTGTAAGGTCCGTTGCCTAAAAATTCCACACCCGTTATTTTGTTTTCTGGGTACGAGAAATTAACACCTGCATAATCAAATTCTAAACTTCCTTCTTCGGTTGGTAAATATTCATAGTCCATTTTTAACCAGCCGTTAGGTTGCATCCTAAATTCCAAGCGTTTAAAGCCTTCGTTAAACTCCACGGTTATTACTTGGTCTTTGCCATCTGCAAAATGTTTGATGTTTTTGAGCGTGGCGGTAAATCCTGCGGGTAAAGGGCCATTGCTAAAAGAAATTAGCTTTCCGTTGTTTTTTACTTCCGAAATAGTCCCTGTATTTTTATCACAGGTAATGGAGATGTTATTTGCGGAAAGGGAAATAGTGTTTGCATCTTCTTTAGCCTCAACAGCTGGTAAATCAACAGTGTTTTTTAAAATACTACTAGCAATTTCAGTCTGGGTTTTTATTGCCCAAGTCCAAGTGTAAATTTCTTTTCCTTGAGGGTCGGTTGCAGTAAGGTATAATGCGTCATAACTTTGCCAATTTGCTGGAAGGCTAAGGTTTAAAGCACCTCTTTCGCCAGGTTTTACGCTAATGTTGTCTATCGCAAACGCCTGTTCAGAAACTATGGATTTCTCTATCGGATTGTTGAATTTTTTAAGGCTGTAAGTGAATTTACATTCATCCAAATTGGTGAAATGATAGCGGTTCTCAATCTGTATAATACCGTTAAACTGAGGAGTAATAAATTTTTGGTTGATAAAAACAGGCGACCAAACCTCCTTGATGGTATAAAAGCTCCCTTCCTTTTCGTGGTAAGGGCCAACAATTCCGTCGGGTGCGTGAGTGCCATCAGCATCTAAGATGCCATTTTTATCAGTACGCACCACTGCTTCATCTGCAAAATCCCACATAAAGCCACCGGCAGATAATGGTTTTTGCATCATCAGCTCCCAGTAATCTTTAAGTCCTGCACCATGTCCGCCATCAAATAATCCATGCTGAAATTCTGTCGGAAAAAACACTTCATCTCCGTTAAACTGCGAATCGAAACAGCAATTGTAAGGTTTGTAGTGTCTGGTGTCGGTTCCGTTAAAAACCTCCCAAGGATGTATTACTGTTCGGTTTTGCGGATCGTATTTGGCGTACTCATCAACCAATTCTAAATTATTTCCTCCTTCGTTTCCGTTGTCCCACATCACAATGGATGGATGATTTACATCTCTAACCACCAGTTCTTTAACCAGTTTTTTGCCGACTTCGGTATCATAAGCATCTTGCCAGCCTGTTAATTCGTCTAAAACAAAAAGACCTAATGAATCACACGCTTCTAAAAAGTGCTTGTCAGGCGGGTAGTGCGACATCCGTACGGCATTCATGTTCATTTCCTTCATTAAGTTGACATCCTCAATGCTTAAAGCTTTGCTAGTGGTACGGCCAGATGAAGGGTAAAAACTATGGCGGTTTACGCCTTTAAAGCGTATTTTTTGGTTGTTTACATAAAAACCATCTTTTTTTCTGAGCTCAACCGTTCTAAAACCAAATTTTTCTGTAAGCTTATGGCTGGTTTTGTTACCGTTTTTTAAATTAAGTTTAACTTGATAAAGAAACGGTTTTTCGGGATTCCACGTTGTGGGGTTGTTTATTTTAGTGTTTATATGGGTAACACTGCTGTTAACCTTCGCCGAAAAGGACTTTCCTACTTTTTTACCGTCCAGCGTATAAATTTGTCCTTCTACGCTTGCATCTTTTGTCTCGCCTGTGGTAAAAATATCAATGTTAAACGCTCCGTCCATTTTGGCATTAATGGCTGTTCTTGAAATATAATTTTCAGGTAAAATCTCCAAATAAACCGGACGAAAAATCCCTCCAAAAATCCAAAAATCAGCATATCTTTCGGCCCGGTTTACAGATTCGTTTGCCGAGTGCTTGCTTACTTTAACTTCCAATAAATTGCTGCCACCTTGCTTTAACAGCGGAGTGATATCATATTTAAACTCATAAAAAGCACCCTGATGAATTGGTCCAGCCAGCTTTCCGTTAATTTTAACTTCGGTATCCGTCATTGATCCTTCAAAAGTGATGATCACTTTTTTACCGTTTAAATTAGGAACATCAAAACTGTGTTTATAAAGCCCCTCTTCTTTACCTCTAATTTTATCATGGCCGTAATTGTAAGTGCCAAAGCCTTGTAATTCCCAACAAGAAGGTACAGAGATTTTTGTCCACACGTTACTTTTTCGTCCGCCTGTACAATAAAAGTCCCAGTCAATGGTATGGTCTTTATCTGTTCCGGACAAATAAATTTTTTGCGTTTGTTGGGCAAAGGTTGCTTTTAAACTTATACAAAGTAGGAAAAGCAAAAAGGTTTTTGTTAGTTTCAACATCTTAAAATTATTCTTTTACTCGATATATATATGCTTGTCTGCTACCGTTCATGGTAGAGTTAAATCCAATCATGTCGCCTTTTGGGCTCCATCTGCAATGTAAATCGCAACGCCATTTGCCGGTATCGTAATACTCCTTAGGTTCTACATATTTCCCTAAAGTTATCACTTCTTCGGTTTTCATATTCATCAAATATATGGTTTGCTCATCTGTACCGCCTTTATCTGGGTAGGCATCGGTAGCCATCCATTTCTGGTTTGGTGAAAAAGTGCCATGGGCATCAAAATCCAACATCCCTTTTCCAAGTTTTTTGTAATCCTGTTTGCCTACCGTAAACAATATGTGAGCATATTTATCTGCATTGTAATTTGCGGTAATCATTAATTCTTTGTTGTTTAACCAATCGTAATGCGAGCCTTTCCAACCATCGGGGAAACAACGCTGTAAATCTTTGCCATCACGGCCAACGGTAAATGCAGAAGTGTTCCATTCAGGCATTCCGCGAGCTAGCCAAAATATTTTAGTGGCATCTGGATTAAAGCGGGTGTGGGCAAAATACTCGATAGAAGGTTTGGTAAATTCGGGTACAATGGCTTTAATTTGAGCAAGACTTACCAACAGTTTTCTTTCGCCGGTTTTTAAGTTGCAGATAAATAATCCGTCGTTATCGGGGAAAGCGACGTCCTGCTGTTTATCTTGTCCTTCGCCAGGGTAGCCGTAATCTGTCCGGGTAATGCGCAATCGAGAGAAATTGATACTCAATGCATCTACACCATTATTGGCAACACCACTTACCGGAAACGGCCAAACCTGTTTTTCTTTTTTGGTTTCGATGTCCATAATTACACAAACCGATTTTCCGTCTCGCAAATCGTTAAAAATAATAGTTTTATCATCCAGCCAATGCGCCATACAACCCTCCTGAAAGTTCCAAGCATGGGTTTGCGTTAAGGGGATGAAATCAAAAGTTTTCATATCCACCAAACCTAAAGTTGCTGGTTCTGTTTCATCAGGCAGTTGGTATTTGATGTCTGTTTCTAAAACCGTAGCATAAGTTTGCGATTTATTGAACGAAGTGATGCCGTAATAGCTGGCGTACATATGCTCTTTGCCGTTTTTTGTGATCTGGATGGCTTGGCTTACTTCGGGAAAACTTGAGGCAACTTTATTTTGAGCAACACCGCCCAACATACAGCCGCTAAGTGTTAAAAGTAAAAATGTTCTTTTTATCATGATTTTAGTTTATTTGAAGAGTAAAACAGAGGTGTCTTTGGTTTCGAATTTATTTTCATCCAAAAATTGATATAATTCGGCACCGGCCATTAGAAAAATGCCATAACCATGCGCTGCGTATCTACTTGTTGGACGGTTATAATAATATACCGGGTCAAAAGCCATCCCTGTCCCAACACAAGAACCACCCAGTTCTCCTGCTGAATTTACCATATTGCTTAGCGCATTCCATCCCTGTAATACAACTGGACCATAAGCTCGTTTATCCAGCCAGCCGTTGTTAATCCCTTTCGCAATTCCGTAAGTAAAGGCTGCGGAACCGGTGGTTTCTAAATAACTATCATGTTTATCAATCAGCTGATGCCACAAACCAGTGCCACTTTGGTGTTTGGTAATTCCATCAACATGTTTTTTATAGATACTTAATATTTTTTGGTAGGAAGGATGGTTTTGTGGTAGATTTTCTAGTAATTCTACCTCTGCCATAATTACCCAACCGTTTGCTCTGCCCCAATAAAACTCGGGATGCGTTTGCATATCAGCAACCCAGCCATGCATAAAAAGCTCGGTTTGTGGGTTAAACATTTTGCCGGATAACAATAAAAACTGTTTTGCCGCCTCGTCATAATATGTATTGTCTTTTTTAAGTTTAGCTATCTGTAACATCATAGGGATGCCCATGTAATAATCATCTAGCCAAAGCGAGTTTTTGTAGGGTTTGTTTCTGGCTAAAGTGCCATCGAGCATATAATATTGTTTGGTTTCTAAAAAATTGATATTGTTGGCTAAAATGGCATCTAGCTTCGGTGTTGTAATTCCGAGACCTTTTGCCTGCATCATAGCAGTAGATAAAGCACCAACTTCATCCAAAGAATTTGGCTCGGTTACATGGCGTACAATATCTTTTTTTGATTCGTCATTTTTTAAAGAATTTGCTGTTTCTGCAATAAAGTTTATCCTGTGTATGGTATAATCCCTATATTTTTCATCGGCTGTTTTTTGCCAAACATCCAGCATCCCACTATACGTAACCGCCCAAGTGTAATGCACTAAGCTATAATCTCCTTGTTTAAAATAAGTATCGTTAAATTTTGTCGATTTTTTTGCTTCTGTTGCAGAAAGGTATGGGGTGGCTTTGTCCAGATAACTAAAAACTTTGTCGAGCGTTTTTTTTACATCACTTGCGGTGGTAGTTCCATATAGGTTTGGGTAATTTGGTTGTAACAGCCTAAGCTCTCCTTGTGAAGGTATTTCTCCACTTTTGAAGTTCTCTTGCGCAAAACAGCAAATGGAAAATACGAAGGATGATGCTAGGAGGATATTTTTTTTGATCGAAAAAGTTAATGTCATTGGCTCGAAAATTAAGTGTAGGTTTTACAGCCCAAGATAGGGTATAATCTGTTTTTTAACTCCTACTTTTTTGCTTAATGCTAATGAAATTTTGTGAATTTTTGGTTTTAACTGTGTTTTTTAATGCGGAGAATTTAGAGGTAGATTATGATACTATTATTTTGGATAGTGATACTGGATTTTGTGAGATTAGAATGAAAATGTTTTTTTTAGTTTTAGCAGTTAGTTGACTTGCGATGGGGAAATTTTCTGACCAAGTTTTCGCAGTTAAACTGGCTTGCTCTATGGTTTCATCTAAGGATAAATCAATCTCATATTCGGTATCTTGGGTTAAGTTCACAATACTTCCCTTATAATCTGTGAAGTCTTTGGTGGTACCTGCAATTGGGTTAAACTTCATTGATAAACCGTAGTACCAAGTTGTTGTGCCAACTTTTTCTGTATTTTACGGTAACATCCTTATCGATAGCCCCACCAGAAGGCGACCAGTACAAACTAATACAATGAAAAGCTGAAACGGTGCTTTGCCCCTCTGCACTAAAACTGCATATGATATCCACAAGGATAGTAAGTAGTGCAGTCTTAGTTGGGTAATTGTTTTTTTATTTTTAAATATGTTTAAAAGAGGTTTCAGCAGTATTTAGAGGTATTTGCCTTTTAAAAGGATAATATTAATTTCTAGAAAAATACAACTGAGGTTTATTACACTAAATTATAGAGTTTTAAACCGTAAGTCTGAGGCTTTTATATAGGATGTTGATGGAATATTACGGCAAATTTAAGGGAGGGTGAAACGGAGATGGCCTGGCAAAATGGCTAAATAGAGCAAATGAAAGTTTTGAAACGAACTATGGCTTTAAGGTACTTTGGACCAGTACCCAATCGGCGGTAAAGTAAAATTTGTAAGTAAAAAGGACTGCCTCATTTTTTCAAGACAGTCCTTTTTATGGATGAGTTTTTTTATTTTTTTACAATTCTTTGTCTGATAACATTGCCGTTTTGAGAAATTTCAATAATGTATATTCCCGTAGGTAAATCACTTACCGGAACAGAAAATTTAGCTTGTTCTTCGCTAACATTAAACAAGTTTTTCTTAATGGTAGCACCTGACATATTAATTAAGGAAACATGTACATCGCCCGTTTTTAAATTTTGCAAATCAATTGTTATTTGATCTTGAGCAGGGTTAGGATAAAAACTTGCTTTAATTGGCGAGTTTGTATTATCCTCTTTTAAATCTACAAACAAATTATTTCTTTCTTTAATAGAAGCTATTGGGTTAGGGCTAGGGCTACTGGTGAAAGATAAGTAATCAATGTTGCCCGCATCTTGTCCGGTAGTGGTTATACGGATGGTGTTGTCACCAGCAACTAAACTTTTAGTAAAGGAAGAAGAATTTACAAAAGTTCCCCAACTTCCTGTATCGCTAAAAGTGATATTGCTTGTTTGCCCACCGTTAACAGATAAACTTGCTACTCTGGCAGAGCCAGATCCATTAGCATATCTAAAAAAGAGACTAATATCGCTTGCATTTGCTTTGTTTACTGTCCACTCTATATAACTACCAGTAGCGTTTAATGAGTTGACATAACCTGTCCCAGAAAATCCAGATTGACTAGATTCTATTTGGGCATTTACTAAAGTCTGGTCTTCCGCCTCCAGAGCTTGCGACGGTAACAATTCATATTGCATATAATCAATATTTCCGGCATCCTGGCCCGTAGTGGTGATTTTTATCTTATTAATACCGGCAACTAAATTTTTTGAAATATTACCGGAATTTACCCAAGTAGACCAGTTAGTGGTGGTGTTAAATGTAATATTTGAAGTTTGTCCTCCATTTACACTGATACTTGCAACACGGGCAGAGCCAGAACCATTTGCATACCTGAAAATTAAATTTGCAGCAGTTGGATCTGCAATATTTATTGTCCATTCAATGGAGGATCCAGAGGCATTAAGACAGTTAACATACGAACCATCTGATCCAGAATTAGTGGTTTCTATTTGTGCATATTTAAAATAGGCATCCTCGGCCTGAAGTTTGCCCGAGTAAATTTTTGTTACAACCGGAGGGACAAAGTTTGCCTGTATACCAAACTCCATGTCGTCAGCCTTTCCTTCATGAGCCCCAACATCAGGACCATTCCCAGTATATGAGTCTGAAAAATTATGAATAATTTCTGCTAAATCTTTACCAGGGCTTTCATCTTTTATTCTGAAAATACCTGTTAATGCACCTGAACCACCTGGAGTACCAGAAATACCTGCGGAAGAAAGAAATATAGGCTCTCGGTTTTTTATGCCATTTACTTCTTGTGCAGAACTTACTCCGTTTAAAGTTTGTGTTGCTGGAAAAGTGCCATATATTAAATCGTAATCAAAATTGTTGTTTAAGTTGTTTGAACTTGCTGATATAGCTTTTAGTGTTGAATCTCCTTGTTTATTAAACAAAATATTATTTCGTGATATAAATCTAATAATGTCCCGGTTATTTGATCCATTCGTACCAAATGTACCAGTAGTTAAGCCACTTTCTTGATAAAAGGTGTTATTGAAAAAATATTGATTCCCTTTTTGGTTATAGCTTCCGCCTGCAGAGCCCATTTTTACTCCATATAGTGCCCCTGGTGTGTTAGTTCCAACACTTGGATCCATCCCTTTACCAACAACATTTCGAAAGATATACAACGGACCTACGGTAGTAGATGCATTGGCAATAGCATCGTAATAGTTGGTGAGATAATTATTCCAGATTCTAACATTTTGATTTCCACCTTCAGATTCAATTCCATCGTCATGACAATAAGAGATGTAATTCCCATAAATATCCGAGTCGTCTCCGGGAAATCCTTTATAAGATGAGTTGCTTGAGCCTCCAAGTCCATCATTAAAATAATGAGTTTCATCAGAATAAATTTCATTATATCTGACGATTAAACCGCCTTCGCAATCCTGGAAAAATAAGGGCTGTGGTCCTTGTGGATGCTTGTCAGATGTTCTATGAACTTCCAGCCAAGTATTTGTATCATAATTAGGATGGTGTAATCTGTTTCTTTGGATCACAATATCACCAACTGTATTATCATTGCTATAAATTGCGGCTTGCGATGGTTTTCCCCATTCTGTATTGTTTGATGGGATATTATCTAATTCACCCCATTTACTGATGTCGCAATTCTCAATCACAATATGGTTTGCACCGTTTGTTATTTTTACACCATTTTCTCTAACGTTTTTAATGGTAACATTTCGTAGTATCACATAACTGGCACTAATAACTACTCCGCTTTTATAAGATGTACTATTGGACGGGTTAATAGTAGTATTATTTTGCCCATCATAAACTTTATAGCCAGTTGAACTGCTGCCTCCCGAAGTAATATTATAAGTTGTTGTGATTGTACCACTTGGCAGTACTGTTGTAGATCCGGTTGTTGCAAAATTCTCATCGAGTGTGGTTTCGGTAAGGTCCGCTACCTCACTGGAGCTTTCAAGCGTTAAACGGATTTGATAAGTAGTATTTGGAGTAAGGTTAACCAAACTTCCTCTGTAAGTAGCTTTGTCTAGTGTTGTGCTATCTATGGGCAGGTACGACATTTCATATCCTTTTAGCCATTCCGAATCGCCTGATTTTTTGTAAAGGACAGTTACTTTTTTACTGGTAGCACCGCCTGATGGTGACCAGTATAAGCTGATACAATGGAAAGTTGCTTTACTAAATGGGGTTGCCGCTTCGGCATAATTAAATGCCAAAGCTACTAACATTAATAAACCTATCCAACGATAAGGTTTATGCAAATTAATTTTTCTCTTGTCGGTTTTTTGCCTAGCAAAGAACGACTTAAAAGGTAATTTTTTTTTCATAATATATTAATTAGTAAATAAAATGGGACAGCTATTAATGATATTAATTGTAAGCTATCAATTGGTTATGGTAAATTTGGGGTTTAATTTTTACGATATATAATACAAAAATACTCGATTGTAATACTATGTTTTGTGATTTTAGAGAATGACGATTGATTGGTAAGTAAAGACGGTCTTAGTAGAGTCTCAAACTTTTTTAGACTTGCAACTTGATAAATTATAACAAACGAGTAGGTGATGTTTATCGACTAAAAATTTTTCAAAACCCAAAGAGTTGATGCTATTTTACCGATTTTATAACCTTATATACCGATTTTACTCAACGTGTTGTAAACATAGTGTTAGTTATTTATTTTGGCTTTAATTAAGGATAATCTTACAACTCCAAACAAACCAAAAGTTAAATAAATGAAACGGATTACATTTTTGCTTGTATTGATTTTCTGCTTTGCCAGTACTTATGCTGGTCAGCAGTACAAAGATTGCAAGGCCTACCTAAACAACGACACACTTATTATTGCTAACAGTAAGATTGAAAGAAAGTGGTTGTGGAACAAAGGCGACATTATTCCTATATCTTTGACCGACAAGACCAATAGTGATATTACAGCATTTACCGACGGAAGCAATAGTTTTAGCTTAAAACGATACCCCTTCGTAAACAATGAAAGTATCAATTTTGATGTTGTTGAAAATGATTTCCATTACCAACCTTATTTGGCGGTAACCATTGTTTCGAATTATAAAGCCTTTTCACTTAAAAGAGTGTTCCGCATTCATCCGCAGCTAGCGGCAATTACTAGTGATGTGTTTTTAAAATATAAAGTATTAGATATCCAAACAGAGATTCCGAAAATCCGTACTATAGGTTTAAAAAACTATTTCGAAGGCAGGGAGTCAGCACCATCTTACGTAGATCATTACAGTTTGCAATCTCGCCACTGGAACTTAAATTTTATAGAGTTCAAAGATATTACTGATGTTAACAATAATTTAGTTTCCGAACATGCGGTAATTCCTTACCGTCCGCAGGTAAAATATATGGGTAATCTTTTGTTAGCGGTTGATAAAGCGAGTGATAACAAATTCTATATCCTTAAAGAAGCACCTAACACTTATAGTCAAGTTAAATATCCGGCTTATGATTTTTATGCTTCCCGCGATTTAATTGATGTGGCTTTCTCTGGCTTTCCTGATACTTTAGATCATAAAGACTGGGTTAAAGGGTACTCTATTACTTGCGGAGTTGCCGGCGGCGCAAAAGATTTGCAAACCTCTGTAAAAGATTATCTTAAAAACTCCATTGCGTACAAAGCTGATGTTAATGAAATGGTAATGATGAATACATGGGGCGATAGAGGACAGGACGGTAAAATTAGCGAGAAATTTATTTTAAGAGAATTAGAAGGTGCCAAGAGATTGGGCATTACCCATTTTCAGATTGATGACGGCTGGCAACAAGGCTTATCGCAAAATTCAGCAACTAAAGGAAGTACTTTGTGGGACGCTTGGACGCCAAAAGACTGGGAGCCTAATAAAGAACGTTTCCCTAACGGATGGAGCAAAATTATCAAGTCGGCAAAAGAAAAAAATATCATACTAGGTTTATGGTTTCATCCTACCAATAACAATGGGTACAAAACTTGGAAATCAGATGCTGATATTTTGTTGGGCATTTATAAAAAGTATGGCATCAAATACTTTAAAATTGACGGAGTAGAGATATTCACCAAAACTGCCGAGATAAATTTTGGTAAGTTTTTAGATAAGGTTAAGGAAGAAAGCAAGAGTGATATATTTTTTAATTTAGATTGTACCGCAAATATCCGCGGAAGCTATTTTATGTTCCGTAACTCGGGTAATTTGTTCTTAGAAAACCGCTATACCGATTCGGGCAGATACTATCCGTACCAAACCTTGCGTAACCTATGGATGCTTTCTAAGTACTTTCCAGCTCAGCTTTTACAAATAGAGTTTTTAAATAAGTGGAGAAATGCTGATAAATATCCAGCTAAAGACCCATTTGCACCGCAAAATTACAGTTTTGAGTATGTATTTGGCACAACCCTTATGGCTCAACCTTTGGCTTGGCTAGAAGCATCTAATTTACCGGAAGAAGCGTATTCTATTGCGCCCTTGGTTAAAAAGTATACTGGCATAATGGCCGATTTACACAAAGGCAGTATCATGCCAATTGGGGAAGAGCCAAATGGAGTAAGTTTTACAGGTTTCCAGTCTTCGCAGGATAAATCAGGGTACCTAATTATTTACCGCGAACGCACTGAAAGTAATACACAAACTTTGCAAACATCGCTTCCAAAAAATGAAAACGTAGTTATTGAGGATGTTCACAAATCAAACCCAAATTCTTACGTAAAATACAATAGCAATGGATCTGTTGAAGCAAAATTAGGTGCGTCAGATTCGTTTATTTTGGTAAAATACACCGTAAAAAATTAATGAAATGAAATATTTAGTTAAATTAATTCCCGCTCTGGCCATAATCGGTTTGCTTGCATTTACCAGCAAAAAGAAAGAATTGGTGGCAAAAGAAAAAGGAGTAGCTCCGAAAGAGAAAGAACCAGTTTTTGAAGGAAAAAAGCCAAACATTCTGTTTGTAATTTCTGATGATCAGTCTTTTCCTCATGCTTCCGCCTACGGGTACAAGGCCGTGAGTACACCAAACTTCGATAAGGTAGCAAAAGCGGGAATTTTATTTAACAATGCTTACGTGGCTTCGCCCGGATGTAGCCCTAGTAGAGCCGCTATTTTAACCGGTCGTAACGATTGGCAGATTGAAGAAGCTGGTACACACGCCAGTAGTTTTCCATCAAAGTATAAAGTTTATCCCGAAATTTTAGAGGAAAACGGATACAAAACCGGCTATACCGGAAAAGGCTGGGGCCCAGGTGATTGGAAAGTATCCGGCAGAAAAAACAATCCTGCAGGTCACGAGTACAATAGCATTAAATATCCCAATCCTCCCGAAGGCGTTTCTAGGTATGATTATGCAGAAAACTTTAGAAAATTTTACTCCGAAAAAGAAAATAATCAGCCGTTTTGTTTTTGGTTTGGTGCGCAAGAACCTCACAGAATATTCTCTAAAGGAATTGGCGTTAAAAACGGAAAAAGAATTGAAGATGTAGTGGTTCCCGATTTTTTGCCTGATACCAAAGAAGTCCGTAGCGATATTTTGGATTACTGTTTCGAAATTGAGTGGTTTGATACCCAGTTAGGTAAAATTTTAGACCAGCTAGAAAAATCAGGGGAATTGGCAAACACGGTTATTGTCATCACTTCTGATAACGGAATGGCTTTCCCCAGAGCCAAAGCCAACAATTACGAATACGGTTTGCATGTGCCTCTGGCTATCAGTTGGCCAGGAAAGATTCAGAAAGGATTGGTAAATAACAATATCTTTAGCATGGTGAACATGGCACCAACACTTTTGGATATTGCCGCCGTAAAGATGCCGGAACTAAGCTACGCAATGGCAGGTAAAAGTGTATTGCCCGAGCTCTTACAACCTTCCGGAATTGCAAACAACAACTTTGCTTACTCTGCAAGAGAAAGACATTCTTATGCCAGATATAACAATATGGGCTACCCCCAGCGGTCATTACGAGAAGGAGATTTCCTTTACATCAGAAACTTTAGACCCGATTTATGGCCGGCCGGAGATCCTTATGCTTTAATTAAATCGGGCGGAAAAGAGGTTTTAAGTGATTATGGCGTTTTTTACGATATTGATGCCTGCCCAACACTAGATTATTTGGTTATTAACCGAGCTGATAAAACAATCGGAAATTTCTTAAAAATAGCAACTGATAAAAGGCCGGACGAAGAGCTTTATAATGTTAAAGAAGATCCGGCTTGTTTAAAAAACTTAGTGGATGACAATGCTTATAAAACTTTAAAAACAAACTTAAAAAACAAGTTTGAGGATTATTTAAGACTTACACAAGACCCAAGAATAACGGGTAACGATGTGTTTGAATCGTACCCTAGATTAGAAGGCGTAATGCGCTCGTTCCCAAAACCACAATAACATCATGAGAAAAATATTATTGCTTTTAATTTGCTTTATAAGCGCAACTGCTTGTAATGCACAAAAAAATAACAGTACATCAGTTGCCGAAAAAGGGGTTAAAAAATACTTGTACGTTGGGCGTTCGCCAAAAGAACGTTCTGGATTTAAAACAGTGAAACCATCAATTGAAGTTCATGACATACTTAACAACCATACATTGGTAAAAGTAATTCCTTTGCCAGCAACCGTAATGAACATTAGAGGGATGATGGCTAATATAGGTGTCCCCCTTTAGGGGGTGGGGGGTGGGGGGTGGGGAGGTTAACCACACAGATTTTTTTAATTTTTACTTTATAATTTTTTACTTCTATTCAGATAACTTCAATGAAAATCTTAATCGCTCCAAACGCATTTAAACATAGCCTTTCTGCAATAGAAATAGCCAAAGCCATTCAATGCGGTTTTGAAAATGCTGATTTTAACGCAGAGTATGAACTAATGCCGATTGCAGATGGTGGAGAAGGATTGACAGACATTTTAGTTACACAGCTCAAAGGCAATTTTATTAAAAAGCAGGTTGCGGATCCCTTAAACAGAAAAATCGAAACAAAATATGGGGTAATCCATAAAGATACTGCGGTAATAGAAGTAGCAAGCGCATCAGGATTAAGATGGCTAAAAAAAAATGAATTAAACCCTTTAAAGGCCAGTGCTTTCGGTACCGGAGAATTGATATTAGATGCTTTAGAAAAAGGCTACAGAAAATTTGTGATTGGCTTAGGCAACAGTGCAACGGTTGACGCTGGCGCAGGAATTTTACAAGCTTTAGGGGCTAAGTTTTTAGATAAAAGCGGTAATGAAATTGACCGTGGTGGCGAAGCTTTATTGAACATAGACAAGATAGATCTTAGCCAAATGGATTACAGGTTAAAGCAAAGCGACTTTAAAATTGCATGTGATGTGGAGAATACTTTATTGGGAGAACTCGGCGCTGCAAAGGTATTCGGTCCTCAAAAAGGAGCGGATGAAACCATGGTCAATTTACTGGAAGATGCTTTAACTCATTTTAGCCAGCAAACAGAAAAACACTTGGGCAAAAACATGGCAAACCAAAAACACGGCGGCGCTGCCGGTGGCATTGCTGCATCAATGGCGGTTTACCTTAATGCCGAAATCGTTTCGGGAATAGAGTTTTTACTTAACCTAACAGGTTTTAACCAAAGCATAAAAACCACCGATTTATTAATTACTGCCGAAGGCGGTTTGGACGAACAAACTTTAGCCGGAAAAGGGCCCTACGGAGTCGCAAAAATGGCTAAAGCTCATGGCGTACCGGTAATTGTATTGGCGGGGCAAATCTCTCAAACTTTAGATTTAAAACTCTTTAAACATTTTGATGCGGTTTTCCCGATTGGTACTGGACCTGTTTCTTTAGACGAAGCCATACAATACACAGAAAAAAACATCATAAGAACTGCCTCACAGATAGCAAAAACGTTATCGCTAAACATTTTAAAGCATGAAAATTAAAGGAGATAGTTTTATCATAGGGTTAGCCGTTTTATGTTGTTTGTTCAGCAATAAAACAGTTCTTGCTCAAATTGTTCCGGGTGCGCCAAATATTAAACAACAACTAATTTATAGCAATCCTTTCAATCAAATGGAAGATGTAAAAGACTTCATTTTAGAAGGCGAAGCGGATGTGAGTATTGTTGACGGGAAAATGCAGTTAAAAAACAAGCTGGACCCAGTTTTAGGGCAAAAAAGCAATTTTGTGTTTTGGTGTCCGGTTAATTTCCCAGAGAACATTGCGATCACTTGGGATTTTTACCCCATTGAACAACCTGGTTTGTGCATTTTGTTTTTTGTGGCAAAAGGAATTAACGGGGACGATGTATTGAGTAAATTTTTAAAAAAACGGGGAGGAGATTACGGCGAGTACCACCATGGCGATATCAACGCCTACCACCTTTCCTACTTTAGAAGAAGGTATCCTTCCGAAATTGAATTTCAGATTTGTAACCTCCGTAAAAGCTACGGTTTCCACATGGTAGCTAAGGGTGCGGATCCAATCCCAAATGTGGATTATGGGAAACCTCCCTACCATTTGAAACTGGTAAAGTTTAAAGACGAAATCACTTTTTTTATCAATGACCTCCAAATTTTAAACTATAAAGACGATGAGTCTTTAGGGAAAATTTTACGTGACGGAAAAATAGGTTTTAGGCAAATGGCACCTTTGATTGCGCAGTACAGTAATTTTAAAGTATTCGAATTATCAGATAAATAGCATGAAAATAAGCATTCTAACAAGTTTTTTGGCTTTAACAAGCATTCTCGCCTTCGGTAAGCAGGCAGACAATGCACTTAAAGTAGCAAAATTTACCACTGTATCCACTTTTGAAAGCATCAGCTTAGAACTTCCCTTTACAGGAGATGCCAACCAAAACGCCACTTGCAATGTGGTTTTTCGGAAAAAAGGGAAAAGCGAATGGAGAAATGGACTGGGACTGTTTAACGATTACCTATCTGACCAAGTAGGTTTTAGAGGCAGCATTGTGCTGCTAAAACCAGATACGAAGTACGAAATTAAGCTGACTTATAAAGATGCAGATGGCGGAAGTGGAGAACAAACGCTAATAGCAAAAACATGGAGCGAAAAGTTTCCTGAAGGTAAAACCACCATCGTTACTTCCACAAAACCTTTTAAAGTAGAATCCGGTTCGCCGGGAGCTTATCACGTTTATGATGGAAAAGGAAAAGTTACCGTTGATGCCGAAAATGCAAAGTTTTGCGCTGATTTAGAAGGAGCTAGCTATGTTATTTTGCGAAACCTAAAGTTTACAGGGTCTGATGAACATGCGGTAAATATTAAAAATGCAGATCATATCGTGGTTGAAAATTGCGAGGTTTTTGAATGGGGTCGTCCCGGAGTTTTTTGCCAAACGCCTGGCAATGCAAGACGCAACGGTGCAATTTACGTTGAAACCTGTTCAGAAATTGTAGTGCAGAACAACCGCATTCATGATCCTCGCGGAACAACATGCGACTGGAGAACCGCCCACCCGAACGGTCCCCGTGGAATTTTCTTAAACAACATTGTAAACCATTCTGTTTTTAGGTACAACGTTATTTCTGGTAGCGAAAATCATTATTACGATGACTTAATAACTGGCGATACAGATGGTTCTGGAAGCGATTTGGACATTTATGGAAACCTCATCAGCCACGCATGGGATGATGGAATCGAAATAGAAGGTCCCAATAAAAACATCAGAGTTTGGGACAACGTAGTTAAAAACGTTTTTCAGGCAATCGCATCAGACAATAACACCAATCACATGTATTACGGTCCGGTTTATATCTGGCGAAACATTTTTACTGATTTATATTACTATCCTACGGAAAAAACGAGTGGAAACGGATTTAAGTTAGAGAACTCATTGGGAAAAGGTCATATGTACATTTTCAATAACACCTTGTTGGGAGCTGGAAAACATTTAAGACCAAACGGAGGAATATCTAACGGGCCGCAATACAACATGACTTTACGAAACAATATTTTTGATACTAACAAGGATAATTTCCATGATAGCAAAACGAAGGAAAACGTGAGTTTTGATTACAACGCTTATTCTGGTTCAGACAAACTTTTTAAAGATAAAGGACAAGAAAAACACGGCTTGTTTAACCAGGTTTTTAAATACAAACAAAAAAACGATTGGAATTTTTATCCAGAAAAAGGCAGTGCTGTGATTGATGCTGGAGTAGTTATCCCAAATTTTATTGATTGCTATAAAGGCAAAGCTCCTGATTTGGGTGCGCTAGAAAAAGGTGTTTATAAAATGAAGGTAGGCCCGCAAAAATAGTAAATTAAATTTCCTCCTATTAAAATCAAAAAAATGAAAAAAGATAATAGAAGAATTTTTCTAAAAAAATTAGGTTCGGGTTTAGCTTTTACCACTGTTTATTTTAGTGGCTTAAATAAGCTGTTTGCGGGCTTAAAACCAATGAACAGGGTAAATTTTCCGCTTGGTAGCGATAGGACTTGGCTAGGGGAACAATTTTGGTCAATTCCGATGGAAGATTGGCAATCCAAAAACGGCAGGATAGAGTTTACCGGTACAGATATTAATTCGCGTGTTAATATTTTAAGCCATGTGATTGAATCAGGAGCAGGAAATTTTGAAGCAAGTGTTGATTTAGGCGTTTTAGAAAAAGCAAAAAGTGGTAGCGCAGGATTCAGGGTGGCTATTGTAGATCAGTATGATGAGGATATTAAAGCGGCTTGCTATTTTGGAGAAGGGATAAACGCTGGCATATCTACCGATGGCTATATATTTATTGGCGATAAAAAAGTAACGCTTCCTAACGCTGTAAGTTTTGATAAACTTAATTTAAAAATCAACATTGTTTCAAGCGGGAAACAATCGGAGCTAACGCTTACCTGCAAACTTGACGGAAAAGAAACAACAGTATCACAACAGATAAATAAAGATTTAGAAGGCGTGGTAGCTTTGGTCAACAACTTCACAGAAAATGGAGGCGATAAGTTTTGGTTTAAAAACCTCACTTTCAGCGGAGATAAGGTACAAGAAAAAACTACAAACAATTTTGGTCCCATTTTATGGACAATGTATACGCTGTCTAAAGGCGTTTTAAAAATTTCTGTACAGATGCCTCCAATTGGAGATGCTGATAGTCAACAGGTTTCGCTTTATTTTAAGAAAAAAAATTCGTGGAAAAAAATACAAACCAGCAACATCGATAAAGACGCATACACGGCTTTGTTTAAGTTGACGGATTATAAAGTAAATCAAGATCAGGATTTTAAAATTGTTTATCAAAACGGTGGTAAGACCCACGAGTACAAGGGAACTGTACGTAAGGAACCGAAAGACCGTAAACTGAAGTTGGGCAGTTTAACTTGTCAGGAAGCACAAGCTTATCCTTACTCGCCTTTAATTAAAAACTTACCCAAACATAACCCCGATATATTGCTGTTTAGCGGCGATCAAATTTACGAGCAAAACGGCGGTTACCCAATTAAAAGAACGCCAGAAAAGGCAAGTATGTTAAGCTATTTGGGCAAATGGTATATGTTTGGTTGGGCATTTGCTGATGTCATGCGTGACCGACCAACTATTTGCACCCCAGATGACCATGATGTATTTCAGGGAAATTTGTGGGGCGAGGGCGGTGAACCAATAGAACTAGATGACTGGGTTGTGGGAAAAGCTAGGGATGCGCATGGGGGATATGTGCAAACTCCGCGGATGGTAAACACAGTACATCGGACCCAGTGCAGTCACTTGCCAAATATAGAAAACAATGAACCTACCCCGTTCGGTATCAGTACTTGGCATACCGATTTGCTTTATGGTGGCATCAGTTTCGCCATTATTAGCGACCGGATGTTCAAATCAGGCCCCGAGTTGGTAAGGTCAGGAGAAGGTCGTATTGATCATTTAACTAAACCTGTAACTGTTGGTCAGTTAGAAAAACCCGAATTGGAGTTTTTAGGAAAAGCGCAGATGAACTTTTTAGAAAAATGGGCTTTAAACTGGAAAGATATCGATATGAAAGTGTTGATTTCTCAAACGGTTTTTGCAAATGTAGGTACGCATCACGGTAACGAGAAAATGTTTTTATACGGCGATATGGATTCGGGAGGTTGGCCAAAAAATCCAAAAGATGATGTGATTCGCCTGATAAGAAAAGCCTATGCCTTTCACATTACTGGCGATCAACATTTGCCTTTTATCGTACAATATTCTACCGATCAACCAAGAGACGGGGTTTATACCTTCTGTTCTCCATCAATTTCAACCGGTTATATCAGATGGGGACAGCCAGATATAGAAGAGACCCCATTTACTGATCGTCCGCCACATGGTTTGCCTAATACAGGTTTATACACCGATGGTTTTGGGAACAAAAACTACATTTATGCAGTGGGCAATCCTAAAGATGACTGGCGCAACAAAAACCGTTACATTCAGGCACAAAACAAGTCGTCGGGCTTTGGTATCATCAGTTTTAACACGGCAGAAAGAACCATCAAAATGGAAGCTTTTAAGTTCGAGTCGGATTTCGACAATCCAACTCCTCACGATCAATATCCGGGCTGGCCACATACCATCAACCAAACAGATAATGACGGGCGTAGCAATACCTATTTTTTACCACAATTGAACATCAACAGACCTAACCAACTGGTAAAACTTATGACAGAAGATAACGAGTTGATTAATATTTTGCGATTGTCGGATACCCCTTATCAACCTATGGTGGCAACAATGGGCAAGTTTAATATTGAAATAGGAGAAGGAAGCAACGTTAAAAAACTGAGTTTAGAAAGTAGCGTGAGCAGGTTAAACCCTATAGACGTAACAATATGAGACCATTAAAATTATATGGCCTTGTATTGTTAGCTATTGCAGCTATGGGTTTTGCTAGCCAACAACCAAAAACCACTGTTTTTTTGATAGGAGATTCCACAGTGGCTCAAAAAAATGCACAACAATTTCCAGAAACGGGATGGGGAACGCCATTTCAAACTTTTTTTAATAATAGCGTTGCAGTGGTAAAAAACCTCGCTTATGGTGGCGAAAGCACCAAAACCTACATTGCAAATGGTTACTGGGAAAAAGCAAAAGCCCAGTTAAAAAGTGGAGATTATCTGTTGATTCAGTTCGGGCATAATGATGAGGTTGCTTCTAAAAAAAGCTATACGCCCGAAAGTGATTTTGTAAGCAACCTCAAAATGTTTTTACAAACTTGTAAAGAAAAAAACGTTCATCCGGTACTAATCACTTCTGCTGCCCGCCGAATTATTGACGATGCCGGCATCGTAAAAGATTCTCATGCGGTTTACGCTGGTTTGGTTAAAAAACTCGCCGAGGAGCAAAGTGTACCTTTGATAGATTTAAACCAGAAAACCCTAGCACTTTTAGCGAAATTAGGAAAGGAAAACTCGAAAGCATTATTCAACCAGTTAGAGGCAAATGAGCACCCCAATTATCCTTCAGGAAAAATCGATAATACCCATTTTAGCGAATACGGTGCAAGAATAATGGCGCAACTGGTTTGGGTAGACTTAATTAAAGTTTGTCCGGATGTGAGAAAATTACAAGCAATTGCAAACCCTAGATATCAACAAAAATAATAGATCATGAATAGAAATAGCTTTATTAAATACCTGTTTATCGCGTTAATTACCCTTGGTCATATATCATGCGCACAAAAAAATGAACTTAGCCACACATTGCAGTCTCCAAAGAGCGATAAGCTTAGAGTGTTTGTGATCGGCAATAGTTTTTCGCAAAACGCCACCAAGTTTTTACCCGAAATTGCTAAAGAAGCCGGTAAAACACTAGAAATAGGCAGGGCCGAGCTAGGAGGCTGTCCGCTACAAAGACATTGGGAAGTTGCTGCCGCTTATGAGGCTGACCCAAAAGATCCAAAAGGTTTGGAATACCGCGGTAAATCATTAAAAATGTTATTGTCTGATGGGGTTTGGGATGTGGTTACTTTGCAACAATATTCGTTGCTTTCCGGCGACGAAAGTTCTTACGAACCTTACGTTACAAACCTTTATAACTATATCAAAAAAATACAACCAAACGCTAAAATAGTTTTCCACCAAACATGGGCCTACCGTAAAGATAAGGAAGTATTTGGAAAAATCGGACCTGGTCAAAATGCTAAAACCGCCAAAGAAATGTGGCAAAAGTCAAGAGCAGCATACCACAAAGTAGCTGATAAATTTAATACAAAAGTGATACCTGTAGGCGATGCGTTTTGGGAAATTACTGCTGACCCAGAATGGACTTTTAAGAAGGATGCAAGCATTGATACCAATAAATTTGTTTATCCAAATGTTATAAATGAGCCTTCGTCTTTAAATGTGGGTTATAAATGGGACGACAACAAGAAAGTTGTGGTTGATTATAATCATGCCAGCACCACAGGATGTTATTTGGGAGGCTTGGTTTGGTACGGCTTTTTGTTTAATGAGGATCCAACTAAAGTTAAATTTAAACCAGAGGAAGTTTCCGAAGAATTTGCCGAAAGGCTAAAAATAGCAGCAAAAGATGTTTTAAAATAGGCATCAGCTCCCAGTTCAAGAAACTTTAGGGATTCGGAAAGATAGTATCATAAACAAAACAAAGCGAAACTTATATTTGAAATAAAAGAATAGATAAGGAAATAGCTTGGTGTAAAATCAAACTATTACTTAAAGAATTAAAACAACACCCAATTCAAAAATGAGAAAAGTAACCTTTTTTAAAATCCTTTTTTCCCTTGCATTATTCTTACTAGGCAATGCAACGTTTGCTCAAAACAAAAAAGAACCTGTAAACCTTATTTATGATACAGATATTGACCTCGATGTTGACGATGTAGGTGCTTTGGCGATGCTGAACGCATTAGAAGATAACGGGGAAGTAAATCTTTTAGGGGTAATTTGCAATGCACCAACGCCTTATGGTGCCACCACAATTTCGGCTATAAACTTATACTACGGCCATTCAAATATACCCGTTGGAGATATGCCGATAGAGGATTATGTATATGATAAAAGTTTTAGCAAGCTATACAGAAATTATGAGATTGAAACACCCTATGGGAATTTTAATCTGCCGATTTTCAAACGTTTTCCTAACACTGTCAAAAGTAGAAAAGATGTGTGGAACGGGGTTGAGTTGTACCGTAAATTATTATCAGAATCTCCAGATAAAAGCGTAAATATAGCGGCCGTAGGACTGTTGACCGTTTTAGATGAGCTATTGGATAGCAAGCCAGATAAATACAGCAAGCTCAGCGGGAAAGATCTGGTTGCAAAAAAAGTAAACCAGCTGGTTTGTATGGCGGGTGCTAGCCAACCAGCACCGGGCAAGCACCATTTTAACTGGGGTTTTGATGGCCGTGGAAACGCGGAGAAAATAACTCATCAGTGGCCAACAGAAATAGTGATTATGCCTCACGGAAAAACCGTAAAAACCGGAGAACGTTTAACTTACGAAACTCCAAAAGATAATCCGGTAAGGGCAGCTTATGAGCTTTTTCTAAAACCAAAAAACTTGGTTGATAGGCCAAGTTGGGATCAAATGGCCTGTTTGTACGCCGTTAGAGGGGCTTCCACGTATTTCTCTGAAGTAGGGGGCAGACGATTGGATGTATTGCAAAACCCAGTAACTTATACCTGGAGAGAAAAACAAGCAAACGAGCCTCAGCATATCATGCTGAAAATGGAAGCATCGCCAGAAGAGTTTAAAAAAGTGATTGAAGACTTGATGGTACAACCTCCAAAGAAAACTGTGGGTAATGGCGTTAAGCAAAAAGTGATGTTGGACGGCTATTTTAATAACGAATACACAAAAGGAGCAAACGGAGAAAAAACATCGTGGCACTACAGATGGGAAGATACCTCAAATGGAGGCTTTTCTGAATTGGGAAAAGTTTTTAAAAGTAAAGGTGCAAGTTTGGCAACAAACTCTGTTGCGCTTAGTAACACTACGCTAAATGGTTCGGACATTTACATAATTGTAGATCCAGACACCAAAACAGAAACCGATCAACCTAACTATATTAAAAACAAGGATATAAAAATTATTAGTAAATGGGTTGAAAACGGTGGGCAATTGCTAGTGTTGGCAAACGATTCTGTAAATTGCGAGTTTGAACACCTTAACAAGCTGATGGCTAAATTCAACCTTAATTTTACCCAAAACTGCCTCAATAAAGTAAATGGTAAAAACTATGATATGGGCCTAGTGAACACCGCAAAAAACAGTCCTTTATTTACCAGCCTTAATAGTATCTACATGAAAGAAGTTTCATCAATTACAGGAGATGAAAACCTAATAAATGTACTAACTACCCAGGGTAAAACAGTGATGGGCATTGTAAACTACGGCAAAGGAAAAGTAATTGCCGTAGGAGATCCTTGGTTATATAACGAGTATATTGACCATGGACATTTGCCAGAAAAATTTGAGAACCAAAAAGCAGCAGAAGAATTGGTTAACTACCTTATAAATAAATAAAAATGAAATTAATAAGATTTGGAGCAGTCGGTAAAGAGAAAACCGGAGTGATTATAAACGATAAAAAATACGATACCAGCAGTTTTGGCGAAGACTACAACGAAGCTTTCTTTGAAAACGACGGGTTAAATAGGTTACAAGCTTTTTTACAAAATAACGAGGGGAAATTGCCTGCTGTTAGCAACAGCGAACGTTTAGGTTCTCCGGTTGCAAGGCCGTCAAAAATTGTTTGTATAGGTTTAAATTACGCTAAACATGCGGCCGAATCGGGTGCAGCAATCCCGGCAGAACCAATTATTTTCATGAAATCAACCACAGCACTTTGTGGCCCTAATGATGATGTGATTATACCGATTGATTCTGAAAAAACAGATTGGGAGGTAGAGTTAGCTTTCGTTATAGGAAAAAAAGCGAGTTACGTTTCTGAGGAAAACGCAATGGATTATGTAGCTGGTTACTGTTTACACAATGATGTTTCTGAAAGAGCGTATCAATTAGAGCGTTTAGGCACTTGGGATAAAGGTAAGGGATGTGATACGTTTGCACCGATAGGTCCATTTTTGGCGACAAAAGCCGAAATACCAAATCCGCATAAATTAAGATTGTGGTTAAAACTCAACGATAAAATTGTGCAAGACGGCAATACGGATGATTTGATTTTTAATGTTCCTTTTATGGTTTCATATATCAGTAAATTCATGACTTTATTACCCGGAGATATTATTTCTACAGGTACACCATCCGGAGTGGGTCTTGGTTTTAAACCACCGATGTATTTAAAAGCTGGCGACGTAGTAGAACTTGGGATTGACGGTTTAGGCAGTGCCAAACAAAAATTTGTAAAGCATCTAAATCAAAAATAATGAAAAAACTGCTTTTGGTAATTGCAATTTTTGCACTGGTAAGTTTTAAACCACCAGATAAAAAAGTACTTATCATTGGCGATTCTATTTCCATCGGTTATTTTCCTTTTGTAAAAGACGAATTAAAGGATATAGCAACCGTAGATCATCACAAAGGAAACGGACAAAACACCTTTAACGGTTTAAAAAACTTAAAAAATTGGCTGGGCGACACGCAGTGGGATGTCATCCAGTTCAATTTTGGTTTGTGGGATTTATGTTATCGTTCAGAGCATTCTACCTTACAAGGTAAGCAGGACAAACTGAACGGAAAGCCAGATACTACGCCAATGCAGTATCGCAAAAATTTGCAAAAAATTGTTGCTTTGTTGGAACAAACGGGGGCGAAGCTCATTTTTGTAAGCACTACTTATGTGCCTGAAGGCGAACCCGGTCGTTTTACTAAAGATGTACCCCTTTACAACAAGATTGCGCTCGAAGTAATGAAAGCCCACCATATTCAGGTAAATGACATTTACAAAAAGTCCAAGAAAATTGTTTCAAAATATCCATTAAAACCGGAAAATGTCCATTACAGTACCGAAGGCTATCAGTTAATTTCGCAACTGATTTTAAAAGATTTAAAGCAGGCTATAAAACCATAGTTACGTTTCTGTTTTTTTACCTTATTTAAAAATGAAAATAAATTTTGATAAGCTGTTAAGTGGGTTCACAGGAAGTTTTTTTTATAATGATTCTCCCGCCCATCAGACCGAGCTTTTGGCTTATGCTACTGATGCGTCTGTCTATCAGGAAAAACCTTTGGCGGTTGCATTGCCAAAATCGGTTGAAGATATTCAACAGCTCATCATCTTTGCTGCCGATAATAACATTACGTTAATTCCAAGAGCGGCCGGAACTTCTTTGGCTGGCCAAGTAGTGGGCAGTGGGTTGGTAGTAGATATTTCTAAACACTTCAACCAAATTATCGAAGTAAATGCCCAAGAAAAATGGGTAAAAGTACAACCGGGCGTTATCCGCGATGATTTAAACAATTATCTTAAAAGTTATGGATTAATGTTTGGACCAGAAACCTCTACCGCCAGCAGAGCGATGATTGGGGGGATGGTCGGCAATAATTCTTGTGGCTTGCACAGCATGGTTTGGGGTGCAGTGCGGGATCATTTATTAGAAGTTTCGGTGGTTTTAAGTGACGGCTCAAATGCGGTGTTTAACCAAAATGATTATGCTGATGAAGCTGCTCAACATAGTTTTAAAAGTGAAATCGTCAGTAACCTTATTGAGTTGATGAGCGATAGTAGGAACCGGGAAACCATCATTAACAACTCTCCAAAAGCTAGCGTTTTACGCAGAAATACAGGCTATGCTCTGGATGCCATGCTACAACAAAAGCCTTTTAATCCAAACGGAAACCACTTTAATCTGTGTAGTTTAATTGCTGGTTCAGAAGGTACACTTGCATTTATTACCGAAATAAAACTAAAGTTGATAGATTTGCCCCCGAAAGAGGTAGGACTTGTTTGTATCCATACAAAATCTATAGATGAAGCTTTAAGAGCGAATATTATCGCTATTGCGCACCAGCCGATGGCTTCAGAATTGGTGGATAAATACATCTGCGATTTCACGATAAATCATCCAGAATATCATAAAAACCGTTTTTTTATTGAAGGCGACCCCGAAGCTATTTTGATGGTGGAGTTTATGGCAGAAGATAAAAGCATTCTGGAATTCAAAACCGCACAATTGATAGAAGCCTTAAAAATTGCCGGGTATGGTTATGCTTTTCCGGTTTTGTTTAATGAGGAAACCAAATTTGCCTGGGATATACGTAAAGCAGGTTTGGGTTTATTACGTAATTTAAAGGGGAAAGAACAACCAGTAAATCTAATTGAGGATTGTGCGGTATCAACCGATGACCTGCCGGACTACATCCGCGACTTACAAGTAGTGTTAGAAAAATATCAAGTAAAAGCTTCCTATTATGCACATGCCGGGGCAGGAGAGTTGCATGTAGAGCCATTGGTTGATTTAAAATCAGCCGAAGGCTTGTCCAAATTCAGAGGCATACTAGCCGAAACAGTGGTTTTAGTGAAAAAATACAAAGGTTCTTTATCGGGTGAGCATGGTGACGGAAGGCTTCGCGGGGAGTTTATAAAAGACGCTTTAGGGCAGGAAACCTACCAGCTTTTTGAAAAAGTAAAAGAAATTTTTGACCCGAAAGGGATTTTTAACAAAGGAAAAATTACCAATTCGCCACCTATGGATACGCATTTACGCGTAACAGCAGGGCAAGGCGAGCGTTTACGTAATACTTATTTTGATTTTTCGGCAAACGATGGAATCCAAAGATTAACCGAAAAATGTTCGGGATCGGGCGATTGCCGTAAAAGTGCGATTTCGGGTGGCGTAATGTGTCCAAGTTACATGGCTACCAAGCTAGAAAAACATACTACTAGGGCCAGAGCAAACGTGTTAAGGCAGTTTTTAAGTAACGAGCATGATCAGCATCCATTTGTGCACCCAGAGATTAAAGAAGTAATGGATTTGTGCATCAGCTGTAAAGGTTGTAAAACCGAATGCCCATCTGGGGTGGATGTTACCAAACTTAAAGCAGAATTTCTGCAAAATTATTACGACCTCAAAGGCGCACCTTTTAGGGCTAAAATGATTGCAAATTTTTCAGCACAGATGCGTCTTGCATCTATTTTTAAACCCTTGTTTAATAGCTTTTATAGTAGCAAAACACTTACTGCATTGGCAAATAGGTTGGTGGGTTTCCACCCCGACCGAAGCATCCCGCTTTTGAGTAAAACAAGCCTCAAGAAATGGTATAAAAACCGTGAAAACAGCAAAGCTACTTCTGATAAAAAGGTGTTTTTGTTTTGTGATGAATTTACCAATTATAACGATGCAGAAATTGGTCAGCAAGCAATTTTGCTTTTAGAAGCATTAGGTTACGAAGTGATTATTCCTAAGCACTTAGAAAGCGGTAGAACATTTTTATCAAAGGGGTTTTTGAAAAAAGCATCGGCTACTATCAATAAGAACATTGAGTTGCTGTATCCGATAGTTACAGCTGAAACCCCTTTAATTGGAATAGAACCCTCTGCAATTCTTACTCTGCGGGATGAATATAAAGATTTGGCAAATCCGAAAAATAAAGCAAAAGCCATTGATTTGGCAAAAAATGTTTATACCATCGAGGAGTTTTTGGTCAACGAGTTTAAAGCAGGCAAAATTTCATCAGCATCTTTTGGTACCGATGAAAAGGAGCTGGTGATACATGGGCATTGCTATCAAAAAACACTGTCGTCACAAAAGTATTTAACAGATATGCTTTCTATTCCAAAAAATTATACCACTTCATTAATCCCATCGGGTTGTTGTGGTATGGCAGGTTCTTTTGGTTACGAGAAAGAACATTATGAGGTGTCGCAACAAATAGGGGAGCTGATATTGTATCCAGCTGTACGAAAAATGGAAAACGACCAAATATTGGTAGCTTCTGGCACTTCATGTAGGCATCAAATAAAAGATGCAACTGCGGTTAAGGCGTTGCACCCAGTTGAAGTTTTATATCAAGCTTTAGTTTAAGATTGATAATTGAGTACAATTTCAATGTGAAGATTCGGCGTTAACGATTGAAACGGCATCCTTTTTTTGTCATTCTGAGTATGTCACTCTGAGCGGAGTCGAAGAGAGGGATTCGAAGAATAAGACAAAAAAATATACAGTAAAAAGCGTGTTAAAACACCCAAAACATAAGATTAATTATCAATATTAAATGTACGTGGTAAAAATGGTTTCAACACATAGCAAATCAGCTTTCAGCTTTAAGCCTTCCGCTTTAAGCCTCCTTATCGCCTTAATCTTTTCTTTCGGCTGTAATCAGGCGCAACAAAAATCTAACAATCAAACGAATAGCATTTTGGTAGAAAAGCCACCAATGGGCTGGAATAGTTTTGATAGTTATGGCGTTTACTTGCATGAGGATGCCGCATATGCAAATTTAGAGGCAATGGCAAAAAAACTAAAGCCATTTGGTTACGAGTATTTTGTGGTGGATAACGGTTGGTTTGGCGAGTATAAACTTCAGGGCGGAACAATTTATCCTGCTGAGAAACACGCTTCGGACGTAAATATAAACGAATTTGGGCTGTTGCAACCTTCAAAAACCTATTTTCCTAACGGTATAAAACCTATTACAGATAAAGCCCACCAATTAGGATTAAAGTTTGGCGTCCACTTAATGCGAGGCATTCCCAGAAAAGCGTACCGATTGAACACACCAATTAAAGGATCTAAATTTTTTGCCCAACAAATTGCCGATACCACAAGTATATGTACTTGGTGCGATTACAATTATGGACTTGATATGGATAACCCCGGTGCGCAAGAATTTTACAATAGTTTGGTTAATCAACTTGCAGATTGGGGTGTGGATTTTATAAAAGTAGATGATATTGTGCCTTTCCCAAAAGAGGTGGAGGCTTTGGTAAAAGAAATTGCGCAATGTGGCAGACCAATGGTGCTTAGTTTAAGTCCGGGTAATAAAGTTGACCCTGATGCACTTTCTTCTTTCAAAAAAGCCAAGTTCTGATAAACCCTTTCATCAATGCATATAAAAATGAAGCCATGGAGCAGCTGGAAGGACAGATTGCTTCTGCAAAAGTTGCCATGGCCAAACTCTCTTCTCCAAAGTTATATTATGTGCTTTCAGGGAACGATTTCAGTTTGGATATCAATGATCCAGAGAAACCTAAGCTTGTTTGTATGGGGAATAATCCTCAGAAAATTCAGATTTATGGAGCCGTGTTGTCTTTATATGTCAACCGTTTGGTAAAGCTGGTGAACCAAAAGAATAAACTCAAAAGCAGTTTGATTTTCGACGAATTTCCTACCATTTATTTGAACGGAATTGATAGTTTGATTGCTACTGCAAGAAGCAACAAGGTAAGCACAACATTGGGAATTCAGGATTTAAGCCAGCTAAGAAAGGACTACGGAAGGGAGCAGGCAGATGTTATAATGGGGATAGTTGGCAATGTGATTTCGGGTCAGGTCAACGGAGATACAGCGAAGCAACTTTCAGACAGAGTAGGAAGAATTATGCAGGATCGGGAAAGTATTTCCATCAATAGTGGAGATACTTCAATCAGTAGGTCAAAGCAATTAGAAGCGGCAGTTCCGGCTTCAAAAATTTCGGCTTTGAGTTCGGGACAGTTTGTCGGAATGGTTGCCGATGATCCGCAGAATAAGATTGAACTGAAAGCATTTCATAATGAGATTTTGAATGACCATGTGGCTTTGGAAAAAGAAATTGATAATTATTTGGAGATCCCTCAAATAAGGAAGATAGATGTGGATGTTGTGGATTCTAATTATTTGAGAATCAAGAATGAAGTTTTAAGGTTTTAATATGATTTTAAGTGAAAATTTTGTAATTCCGTCAAACTATCTTTTTTCGGTTAGCCATTAGATAGCTTTCTTTTCAATGCTGACATATCACTACTAACTTTAATATCCAGAATTTTCGCATAATGCTGGGTGGTTTTCAAATCCGTATGCCCCAGCATTTTACTTACCGTCTCAATAGGAACACCATTAGATAGAGTGACCGTTGTTGCAAAAGTATGACGAGCGAGGTGAAAAGTTAAGTGTTTTTTTATCCCACAAAAGTCCGCAATTTCCTTTAAATAGGCATTCATCTTTTGATTACTTAGAACAGGCAACAGTAAGTTTTGAATCTCACATTTTTGATTTTCACTATAGCGTTGTATTATTTTTAACGGAATCGACAAAAGAGGTATTCGTGACGACGTCAATGTTTTTGTCTATTTGTGAAAATCCATCTTTCCCCATCAATACCTTGCCCAATTTCATCTCGTTTCAATTTCTTAACATCGGCATAGGATAAACCTGTGTAACAACAAAACAGAAAAATATCTTTTACCTGATCTAGCCTATCAATCGTAAAAGATTTATCTACAATTCTATGTAATTCATCTGCCGTAAGAAATTCCCGTTCTTTTGGTTTCGCCTTTGATTTGTATTGCAAAACGGATTGCTATTTAACCATTTATTGGCAACACAGTGATTGACAATCTTTTTAAGATGCTTAATATATTTTTCAGCTGAGACCCCGCTACAGTTGCATTCCGTTTTAAGATAAAATTCAAAG
Organism: Pelobium sp.; assembly: GCA_965218985.1. Lineage (GTDB taxonomy): Bacteria > Bacteroidota > Bacteroidia > Sphingobacteriales > Sphingobacteriaceae > Pseudopedobacter. The sequence goes on along the minus strand of CBDCMP010000007.1, from coordinate 1,070,494 downwards.
TTTTCGATAAGGACTGGTTTAAGTCTTTTATATCAATGTCAGCCGAATTATAATGAAATTTGAGAAATCCAGTTATATGTTTTTGGACGTTTGATATCCTTTTAATGTATTTGCCTCAAAACCATTCCCTATCAAAGCCTTTACTTTATCATTGTGCTCGATAAAAAGCTGTAACAATTGTCTTGATTTTTCGCTCTTTCCAGAAAAGTAATCACTGATGCTTTTTGAGGTTATAATTTTTCCATCCTCTAAAAGTTCATTGTGTGCGATTTTGATTTTTTGCTGTACCGTATCAAGATAGGCGTTCAAGGTTTTGATCCTTTCCTTTTTGCCAATTCCACGCCCTACACTTCCGTTCCATTCGTGTGGCAGGCAATCTCGTCCCGTGGACAGTTCCGAACGTTTTCCGTTCACAGTAATACGTAGATAAATAGGAATAGGTCCGATTGATAGTTCTTTTGTCTTCTGATGTAGAAGAGCAAGCTAAAATTAGTTTTCATAATGTTACCATTAAAGAGTTAAACAAAAATAGCATTGCAGAAAGAGAAATTCAAGATGTTCATCTATTGAACATATTGTATCACAGTTTGTTATGATAAATTCGGTGCGTAATTTTTATTGCCTTGGTGACGCACCGAATTACGCACTTTTATATTGCGAATTGATGCATATTTTGGCAATTTGACCCCAACAAAAAAGCCTGCAATCATTTGATTTGCAGGATTTTAAGCTTTTTTGGTATTGTTTTTTGTAGCCCGTAGGGGAATCGAACACGATTGAAACCCAATTGACTTACAATACTTTATATGGTTGTTGATGTACTACGCACCGAATTACTAACCATTTTTTGATGCAGATATAATTACAAATCTTACTGTATAAAAGTACAAAATCTCCTGAATTTTCCAAATTCTTAAAGGGTATTTTATTAAAATAGAAATGCTTATAGCAGCTATCCCCAGCTGTCCCACATATAATATTTCATTATTATATATGGGGTTGATTAAAGAAAAAAGCCGGTTATATTCATAATTGATAATAAAACGCTTGACTTGGCAGAAATGCATTAAAATTAAATTTTCTTCTTCAAGGAAAGAAAAATTTGCCCACCTCTAATCTTTTCCATAATTACCGTTTTATCTGCAAATCGGTACCTTATGAACTCTGCCTTGTTAAGGCTGTCTATTATCCGGTAATCATTGAAACTATTTACATTGTGAATGCTCTTAAGATTAATGAATTTTGACTCTTTATAAAATTCAACTTTATATTTTTTAAAGGTTGCTGAATATTTCAACCATCTCTTTTTGCTGTAATTATAAAGCTCGTCGTTAAGATTTTTTAATGAATTTTGACTCTTTATAAAATTCAACTTTATATTTTTTAAAGGTTGCTGAATATTTCAACCATCTCTTTTTGCTGTAATTATAAAGCTCGTCGTTATGCTCTGAGTCGTCTTTGTAATTTTTTACAAGGAACACATCACCCTTAGAGGTTACTGCAGCGTTTAGCGATTCATCGCTTAAATCTGCAACTGGGGTTATTACCATTGCAGGATTGCAACTCAATAATGTAAACACTGTTAAAAGCAAACCCCATATTTTGATGTCGTCTTTAATCATATATAATTATTTAATATGCATTTGATATCTGATTGTTCCTTTGGTTATAAAAGGTTTATATCCTCTTTTGTGTTGTAAAGTCCACCATGCAGCGAAATTGCTAGCCAAAGGAAATTTTAAAACATCCGGTTTGTCAAGGCCGAAATGATCATAAACAATCATAGTTACAGTTAGCTGCCACTTTCCATTAGGCTCAATACTAAAACTTCCATTTTCCAAATAGACTTCTGCGGATTCCGTATCATGGATTATTATACCTAACCCATGAGTTAAATTATAAGAATTTAGAATATACACAGGTCTCGCAACTTCGAAAGGGCCTACTTTGTTTATGTCTCCGTTATTAGCTTTTAGCGCAGTATCGATTTTTAGAGCTAAAGATCTTAGAAAATCTCCAGTTTGAGCGCTATTTGTCAAACTGGTGTCTAATACTGGATCAGAGAATGTGCCACCAATTCGATTTCTAAACCTTGCAATCATCTTATCTTCAACTCCACGCATATCTTCGTCAGCAGTCGTAAAAAAATGCATAAGAAAAGTCATCTTATCGAAAAGGTCGTTGTCTGACATTTTCGCCCATTTTTCATTGTAATTTGGTATCCCCGATGGATTTGCATAAACACTATTCGGATTACTGTCCATGTCTTCGTTTGTCCCAATTCTGGGTGCAGTAAATGCAATTTTTCTGAGTTGAGTACTTGGATCAAATGGGTCTGATGGTGTATCCAAACTTGCATCAGTGAAATTAGGAGATGAATCTGGTAAATCAGGGTAGTCTCCGTTTTCATCAATATCATATATCACATTGTTTGCAAGCTGGTTCTCGGAAACACCTGCAGCAGATGCCGCCGAAGAGAAAATGAAACCTCTTGTAGTATAAACAATAACATCACTGGAAGGTGAAATAATCGTGCTATTACCATTAGTATCCAAACCCTGTATCTTTAGCTTGTATTTGCTAAATTCAGGGATGCTTTCGGCTACAAAAGAAGTTGGGGAAATCTCCTCAAAGACAATGTATCTCGGGTGCAGATCACTTAAACCGATCGTAGCCTTTAACGTTTGGAGTTCTGTTATAGTTAAATATAATAAGAAAAAGCTTTCAACAGAGGATGGCGTGCCTCGATATGCGAACGCGTCCAGTATTTTTACTTCTTGATCGGATAACGTGATGTCGGTATCTTGGATAAATATTGCATTAATCCCGATGTCTTTTGATAGAAATGAAAGCTGATTAGCACTTCCGTCGAGACTTATTCCGGTTAACATATTTGTATTATTATTGCCAATGTAAAACTTTCCGCTGCTTTGATTGGCAAACAACGCATTCGTATAGAAAGCCACATTCGTACTATCATACTGTGCTCCACGATTTGCTACATGTCCAAATAGTTCACCTGAAGACACTTGGCCATTTATAAAATTTGGAGAGGGGTCTTCGGACCGTTGAAAAGCATAATTTATATCACCCAAACGATTCATGTCCAGTGAACCAAATAGATTATCTAATCCACTTGCTTTCTTTAGTACAGTAACTGGAGAGTCGGGATTCAATGCTTGACGGAAATAATATAGTTTAATATAATATGGTATATTGTTTTTGGTACTCTCTGCTCCTATATTAGGGTAAATAAAACTTAGCGTATTGCTCCATTCTGTATCTGTTCCATTTAACAAACTATTTTCATCTATAAAGCATGCGTTATTGCTATTTCCTAAGATACTTGTGTCCTCAAAATAAAGGATTGGCTTGAGATTGTCGTCTATCCTGAGATTAACTTTAATTATATTGTTAGCTATCGCCGATTCCTGCGGGTTATTGATAACCATAATTGGCCATTCATTTAAACTATAGACTTGTTCTGCTGGCGAAATCAAGCCCTCTCCTAATTTAATGTTGTTGCCGTTGTCATCTTGGTAATTATTGTAAAAATTATAGGATAGTCCCTGTTCACTTCTAATGTCTAAATAGACACAATTTTTAGTAGCAAAGTTAATGAGCAGAAGATTATATAACTCATCTTGTTTTTTTTTCGTAATTAATTTAGTGCCGGATTCATAACTAACGACATTGACTCCCTGACTATAATGTAGCCCGAAAAAAGTCGCAGGGTCTATGTAAGAAAGTAACTGTTCTCTTTTTGCTTTCAGTTCTAGGCCGGATAAGCCTGCTACATCAATTTGTTGATTTTCAGCTCTTAAATAATCAAGGTTGAAAGATAAGTTTTGGGTTTCTAATATAACTTCAAATCCAATTTTATTGTTAGTTGAAAAATCGCCAAGCCACATTCCTTCTTTTACAACTATGCCCCAAGTATCTTCCTGTGAGTTATCATAAATATTATCTAAATTCAAAGTACCTAAAAGAGAATTATTATAGCCAATGCTCCCTGGTTCGGGATCAGGCAGAGAGGGTTGGTTTGTAACAGACTTGTAATTATTCCAGTTATTCCAAAAAGTGCTAATGAATTCAGATAGATTTTCACTATCCGCGGGTTTTATAACTGAATCTACAATGAAGCTGCTTTTTGATAAACCGCGATAGATAAAATATTTTATTTGAAAAGGAATCTGTAAACTTTTAATGGGTTTTAAGATTACATTTACCAACGAATCATCTGCCGTCGATTGTTGAACTATCATTAGACTGTCTTGGCATGCAAAAGCCTTCGAAATGTTGGTCAATTGAAATTCAGAAGTCACCTTAAACTGATTTGTAAGATTACCTGTTACAGGTCCAAATCCGTCTTCAATTTGTTGTTCAGGTAATTGATTCTGATCAATAAAAAAATTCATGGCGATGATATGATTAGGTTAAAAATATATCGAATATATCGAAAGCATTTTTTTTATTTAAATAAGCGCTTTGTTAAAATCTCGAAATGATCTGCTATCAAAGTTACAATTATCTTTATGTAGCTACTATAACGTTTGTAATAAATTATTGTGATTTATAGGATTTAACGTTATATCCCATTTTCAACGCTTAGGCACCAAAAGCGCAAGGCGGGTGAAATGTCAAGGCCGAAGCACCGCTAAAAAACAAATTAAAATGCTTCGCTTGTATAGCCTTTACGTTTCACCCGCCGGGCGGTAACTTTGCCGGACGCGGTGAAATGGAATTGTAATATTTGAGTGGTGGGAAAGACAGGTGTGTTATGAGGAACGAATTTCACTCCTGCCAGCGGCAGCGAGGCTGACGGCGCAGTGAAACCCGGCGCGATAGCGCGAGGTGCAATGAGGTCGCCTGCTGAAGCTGTATGGTTTAAATGGAAGAATCATTTATTTTCGGTTTTGGAATAAGCACTATCCATAGCTGATAAAGTTCTTCTTTTTGCAATTTGCTTTAAGTAAATCCATGCCCTTTGATAATGGGCTGATTTTTCGCTTCGCCTATGCTGACCGTATGCATCAATTGCTCTGCCGCCTAAAGAATATAAGTAGGTTATAATTACTAAGCATATACCCCAGGGAATTAGCCTGCCAAATACGATTTTATAATATTGGCCCTGATTGGTTTCGGGGAACAATATAATGCGTAGTTGTTTAGTGGCAGACGTTGGCACTTTGCTCAATCTTTCATAGATCTGTTTAAGCAAGGCCAATTCCTCACTCTGTTTGATATTCTGCTTAATTTCCTTTACTTCGGCAAGTATAGTATTTATCGCAACTGAATAATCAGGAACGGGATTTTCGGTAATTCTTGTTACCTTCTTTTCCATTTCGGTATTCTTTTTCACAAGATTGTCTACAATCTCGTCGTTGCCATCCATTCTTTGGTTTAATTCATCTATTTCTTTCATCTTGATATTCCTCTGCTTTGTTGTTGTTCATTTTTCTTTCGACGCTTTCTTTCCGGGCTATCATCATCGTCGGCTATATTGCCAAGTAAGTCACCTAATAAATCTGCTCCTGCTGATAGCGATTGCCTCAAATAGTGGGTTTCCGGCTCCGGCTTTAAATAAGTGGTTTGTTCAGTCTTGTCCTGACTTTCTCTTTCCTGCTTTGCGTTTTCCATTACTTCCCTTAACTGTTCTGCCAAGCTCTTTTCCGGTTTAACCTGCTGCTGCTCTATTGCCTGGCTTAGCTTTGCATAACTCAAACTACGGTCGATGTCTGAACCCTTAAATTTGTATTCACCTTTGCTGAAACTAATGCCCTGCACTTCTGTATTGCCACTTTTGTATTTTAAGTGAGTAACAATGCCCTGTTTAGCCAATACCTGCTTTAGCTCATTGATATTTTTTACTTTTTTGCTGGCCGCCCTCATGGCATCAAATAATTCATATTTGACCTTATCCTCACCTTTTAGCTGTTGGCGGTTGACTTTTTCCTTACCCGGTGATATATAAAGACCATGTTTTAAGGTTAATTCTTTCGCTACCTGTACATTCCGTTGCTTTTGAAAGTTATCGGATATCGTTTTGCCATTGTTGCTCACCCGGTTGTAAACTATATGAATATGTGGGTGCTCTTTATCCCGGTGTTTAACAATCAGGTACTGCGTGTCCTGTATCTTCATTTTTTGCAGATACTCTTTCGCCAATATCACCATTACCTCATCGTTCAACTTAGCGGCATCGTTTACGCTCCAGTTTAAAGCAATATGACCGACTGCTTTTCCTAAATTGGGATTGTACTTTCGTTGCAGGTTAAAATCGTTGATGATCTGGTTAACCTGCTGCATTCTTACGCCTGCGGCATCCAATATCACCGCATCATTTTTTTGTAGCACATAGCGTATGCACCCGCCAAAGCTTCTACCCGTTATCACTTTCCCTATCATTGTTATTGAGATGTTTTAAAGTAATATCTATCTCGTTCAAAATTTTACTGCAATCCCTCACTACCGTTAGTAGTCCAAGTTGATGCGCAAGCTTTGTTAATTGATTCAGGTTATTGGCAAGCTCGGCAAGCATCCAAAGGATGCGCCGCTCATCGTTTGTTAATCGAGGAACCACCTTAGCGCTTTTGGCTGCTGCCCTTATCCAACTACTTGACCGCATGCCTGCGGCCTTGGCTTTACTATCGATATAAAAGCGTTCGGTCGCTGTCATCCTGATGCGAATTATCAACTCTCGTTTAACCCTTTTCTTTGGTGCGCCACCTTTGTTTTTGGGCTGGGTTACCTGTTGTTTGTTAGTTGTCTTTACTGTTGCTTCCATCGGTTAACTCTTTACTCTTTTTTTCATTTTTCCCTTTTGCAACCATCGGGCGCAAAAGGCAAGTTTGCCCGGTGCCGTAGGCATCCGGGATGTTTTTGTGGCAACAAAAACACAAACTTGCTCCTTACAAGCGGATAAAAAACCGCTATCCCCGCAAGCGGGAATAGTCGGTATATCTGTTTATCTCAAACAGCCTAAAAGCCCGTGGCTTTTAGGCCATCCGGCCAATAAATCAAGCTGCCTTTTGCAGGGTGAAAAGATGGCTGATAACGGATATAGCCGTACTCGTCCAGTTCCCTGATGCACTTGTGATAGGTGGCAATGGATGCAATTTTTGAAAACACCATTACCGTCTTTCGGGTGATAGCAAAGGGGCTAACAAAGCCATCCCGCTGCCAAAAAATAAACAAAGCGGTGAACAGGCTAACGTGCGTTGCCAGTACCCGCTTATCATTTCCCATGCGCTTAACAAGGCTGCTGTAGCTATTTAATTCTTTTGTGATAATCATTGCCCGTTCTCCTCCAAAATCTTGTTGATGTCCTCTAACTTGTAATATATAATGCTACCCATTTTGGTAAAGCGTAACGTACCGTTGATCCGTAGGTTCTGTAAGGTGCCTGGTGATATATTCAGCATCTTCCTAACCTCGCTGCTTTTTAGCCATTTTTTAGGCTGGCTCTGTCCCGGCTGAACAATCTGTTTGATCTCGTTCAATAAATTCTCCAACCTCCTTAAATCCTCTTTCGTGACCAATTCCACATTCATCTGTGATCCTCCTTTTAATCTTTGATAGTTTGTTGCATGGCATTGAGTACTTCGCTTTTTTTGAAGTACACCCGTTTATGCAGACGCAAATAGGGTAAGCCTTTTTTCATCCAATCGGTAAGCGTTACCAATGACACGCCGAGTTCGGCGGCAAGGTCTTGCTTGGATAAAAGTTTTTCCGAATTTTGCGGCTGGCTGCCGCCTGTTTTAAAGTGTTCCTGTAGTTCTGCCCTGACTGCCTCACGTATGCATTGGCTTAGGGCGTTTGTGCTGAATATTTCCATAGCGTTTGATTTTTGTTCAAAGGAATAGTGAAAATGCACTTTTTCGTTACCACGCAGATTCGCGTGGTTAAATTGGAGTGGTTTGAGTTAAGTTGAAATGCCACGCAATTAGCTCATTATCAATAAAACGATAGATGGTATCAAACAAAGGGGCTAAGCAAGAAAGCGAGCTATATCAGCTTCGCTTTTTCGCTTCAACTATTTGGAAAAGCTGTGATTTAGTGGGAACTGCGGCTGACCTGCCGCTGGGTTCATCAGGGTTGCCGGGGAAATATCGCCGTATGGTTTCAAATTTAATTTCCTTATTGCCATGCCTGAAATTCTTACAGATCATCTTTGTCCAGACAGTTTGTGTTTGTGAAAATACAAGTTCCTTACCATTTAATTCTAAGCCCTGCATCTTCTTTGCGAGGTCAACCACGGTCAAAAGATAGCCCTCTTGGATATTTATAAAGTCTTCGGTTTCTAATTTCCTTGCAGCTTTAAGTTCTTCTTTCAGCTCGGCATTTTGCTCTTTCAAGCTTCTGATTTCACCCTCTTTATCTGCAATGATTTCATCTTTAGTTCGGCCTGTGTTCCATTGATCAATGGTTTTAAGATAGGCTAAGAAACTTTTTAAATGCTGCTTATTTCTGAACTCCATTGCGTGCCTGGAAGTGTAGCGGTTTTTCACTTTCAGTTCGGCGGTGGCATCGTCAATTATTTCCCAAACGTGAGTAAAGAACTCTTTTTCGTTCGCATCAGGATAAAGCTTTAGAAAATAATCGAGATGGTATTGATAAAAAGCAGGAAACTCTGCTTCCTGCTTATCATATAGCCTATATAAGAAATGATTGTCTTCGTTATCTTTTGGCCAAAACAAGGGGGCGGCCTATATCGTTGGTGTCTTGGGAAAAATCAGCCCAATGACGATGTTTAAAATATTGTGCTCTCATAAAGTTGTATCTTAGGTAGATGACAAATTTACTATAAAGCTTTGTTTTTAAAATGATTCTTAAAAACCATCAGGTTTGAAGCCAATTGCTTTACGTGGGGGTTGATTGTCTTTTTTATCAATTAGTTCGTCAAGATATCGAAATACTATTTCCATATTCTTATCCTGATTATCAAGTTTGGATTTTATCTTTTCAATAGCTAACCAAACTTCAGTTTGCTCGGCATAGACTTCCCTTAATCTAACAAAAACGTCTATAATCCGAATGCTTACCTGTACTGCGCTTTCACTTTTAAGCACATTGGATAACATTAGAATGCCATGTTCTGTAAACACAAATGGCAAATATTTTGAATGTTCCCCTTTCTTTAAGGTCGCATTTTGCGACCTTAATAGTTCATTTTCTTCTTTTGTTAGTTCAAACATATAGTGGTTTGGGAATCTATTAAGATTTCTATTGACCTGTTGTTTAAGCTTTTTGGTTTCTGTACCATACAATTCTGCCAAATCTTTATCAAGCATTACTTTCTGCCCTCTGATATAAAATATCTTAGTCATGATGACTTCATCGGGTATTATTTGATTTTCCATTATTTTCGTGTATTTTAAAAAATGAGAAATCTCTAAGGTCACATTTTGTGACCTTAGAGATTATAAAACTAAATTCCAGCGTATTTCTGTTTAAGAGCGGCCATATCCTGGCTAACTTTCAAATCCAATATTTTAGCGTAATGCTGTGTAGTTTTAATATTGGTGTGACCGAGCATTTTGCTAACCGTTTCTATTGGTACATTATTAGATAAGGTGACAGTTGTTGCGAAAGTATGCCTTGCTAAATGAAATGTTAAATGCTTAAATACGTCAGATAGGTCTGCTATTTCCTTTAAGTAAGCATTCATCTTTTGATTGCTCAAAACAGGCAATAGTAAGCCCTAATTTGAGCATTGCGGGTGATCCTCATATCGGTTCAAAATTTCTAATGCTACAGGTAAAAGCGGTATCCTTGAAGAAGTACCTGTTTTTTGCCTGCTTGTAAATATCCATCGGTCACCGTCCATGCCAATACCTATCTCATTTCTTCTTAGCTTTTTTACATCAGCATAGGATAATCCGGTATAGCAGCAAAAAACAAAAACATCCCTCACCTGTGTTAAACGTTCAACAACAAATTTTTTATTGGTGATTGCATCCAGTTCCTGTTGCGTCAAATAAGTACGTTCCTTTGCTTTTGCAGACGATTTGAAATTGATAAATGGATTTTGCTTTAGCCAATTATTGGCAATACAGTGATTGACAATTTTTTTCAAATGCTTAATATATTTGGCTGCCGATACTCCGCTAATTTTACATTCGGCTTTAAGGTAAAATTCAAATCCTGTTATAAAAGCATAATTCAACTGGCTGATTTCAATATCGGTCTTACCGTATTCATTTTGCAAATACCCTGTTAGATGTTTTTCGGAAGTGTTGTACCCTTTCAAAGTATTGGCCTCAAATCCGTTTCCTATCAATGCTTTTACTTTGATGTTATGCTCTTTAAATAATTGCATCAGGAAGCGGCTTTTTTGGGTCTTGCCTGTAAATTGATTTTGCAGGCTTTCTGTTGTTACCTGTTGGTTCGCATCAATCAGCACCTGATGCGCATTTCGGAGTTTAGTTTGCAGGCTGTCAAGGTAATTGTTAAGCGCCTTAATTTCTTCTTTGGTTCCAATAGCACGCCCTGAATGACTGTTCCATTTAGTCGGGTCGCAATCACGGCCAGCGGACATATCCGCACGTTTACCATTAACCGTAATGCGCATGTAGATGGGCATTGCACCCCCTTTGTAGTTTTTTTGCTTTCTGATATAGAAAAGCAGATGGAAATTACTGTTCATAATTACAAGCTTAAAAGTTAAACAAAAGTAAGTTTGTAGCCTGCCATTATCAAGATGTTCACTCGCTGAACAGGTTGATAATCAATTAATTAAAAGCAATTCGGTGCGTAGTGTTTTTCCATTTGATACGCACCGAATTACGCTAATTTTTGTTGCGTTTTGGTGCATAATATGGTGTTTTGATGCTAACAAAAAACCCTGCAAACTTTTGATTTGCAGGGTTTTAGCACCTTTTGGTATTGTTTTTTGTAGCCCGTAGGGGAAAGATATCGAACCGCTTTCTTGAAGATTTAAAGCGATTAGCCAGTTAAAATTGACTAAGTAATCATCACTGAGTAGTCTGAACTTTGAACCCCCTTTTTAAGTTTACTAGCCTATGGAATGGATTGAGTATTTTTGACTGAGAGTGTAAATAATTGCCACAATCTTTGATAACTAAAATGAGCAAAAAAGATAAAGTGTTACAGAATATTTTGATAAAAGTTCGGGATCAGAATCCAGACACGTTGAATTATGTGATACCCAATTTGTTTACTAAGAAGCTCAAATCATATATGCTGATTCGGGAGGATCTTAATCACATTCATTATTTAACAGAAACATTGATTACATTAAAAAGCGATGCAATTCAAGATGAAAAGCTTAACACTGGTATATGGTATTCTGTTATAATAATATATGGTAAATGTTTTACTTCTAATAATGGGGGCATGAGTAAGTTAGAAAAATCCTTATTCGATACGGCTCCTAAGGGACTAATGGAAACAAGCGAACATTTGTTAGACCTAAGAAATTCTTTTGTAGCGCATCGTGATGATACCGAAAAAGAACAGGCACTCGTATTTTTGAAAATACGTAAAGGCGAACAGCTTACAGATGAGGCTCAATATCAAATTAGTTCTGCCAGAATGCCTAGCCCAAGTATTGAGGTTTTGGAAATGTATTTAGCGCTATTTAGTTATCTTATTGACGAAGTCGAAAAAAAGATTCAAAAGCAAACTCAAAAAGCCCACGAGGTTTTTTTTAGTCATTTTACAGCAGAACAGGCACAATTTTTTCTGATCAATAATATGAAGGAATAAAAGTTCTAGATTTTAAACTACTTCCACAGTTGACATTGCATCAAGACCCCAAACGAAAATATGCTCGGACTACTTTTCTTTGTAAAGAAAAGTAGCAAAAGAAACATAAGATTACACAAGAAATTTATTAGCCTCTGGATTATAAACGTAATAATATTGGGGTTTTCCTTAAAGAGTTAGCGAAGTGCGGCCAAATGATGCTTATAGCGAAATCAATTGATTCCGTTTTAGCCTGAGTGTAGGTCTGTCATATTCCCGTGATAAAATTGACTTGACTCGTGCCTAATAGAAATTGAAGCTTATAGGTGATTTATAAATAATAGGCAAAAGACTGCGGTGGGAATAGATTATAATGCTCCTTTAAACATCTTGGGTCTTTGTAAGTCGTCGTACTTTTTATACTGATAGCATAACCTTCTAATTTCTCTTCAAAATATTTAAAAAAGAAATCTTCTGTAATACCTGAATCTTTTTTGGTGATCTCCCAAAGCTGATTTTTGTCGCATTTTAAAATTTCTCCAATTTCAAATTCGCCGATTACTCGCTGAACTGGTGATGAGGCATAAACAATTACCTGTTTAACATCAGGGTTTTTGAATATAGCTTTTCGAAATTCGAAGCGCTTAGTTCCGTTAAAGATTTTGAATGCAAATTCAGGTTTAATAGATAATATAACTTTCATTAGCTTCTTGAATATTTTACAATGTTATCAAAATCCTGCTGACTTATACGGCTAAATCCACGCGGAACGCTGTCAACTCCGGCAATGACCTCATTATCAATCAACCATTTTAAGTTGGGTCGTTTCCTGAATGAAGCAACATACAAAAAGTTCACAATAAAAGGTGGGTTATTTTTCAGACGGTTCCAATGTTTAGCTAGTTCATTGTCCGTAAAGACACTTCTTTTTCGGCATAAACGGATAAAGGTTTGTGGATCGGGAATATCTGTGATCACTGATTCTACCACGCCGACGGTAGTAGCAACTCCCACGTGATAGCCACCAGTTCGGTAAAAGACGATACGGTCGCCAGGTTTCAATCCGCGTTCATGGGACCATGATATGTAAACTTTACTGATTGCGTTACGATGAGGTTCGTTTTCAACAAAGTTTTTAGGGCTTTCTGTTCGCAATATTGAATCGGGGAATAATTCAGTATGGTAATCCGGCCAAATGGGGACAAAAAAAATGTCGGTGTCCGCAGAAAGATATGGATATCCAGTTTTTGGATGCTCAGGGTCGATTTGAACTAATTTGCCAAAAGGTTTGGTTAATACGCTTTCCTCTCCATTGGCCGTTACCTTCTGTCCCCAATGTGAAAACCCGTAATCTTCCAATAAGGAAATTAGTCTTTCGTGTTCTGCCGTTTTCTCAAAAATCGTCACGTAAATTTCATCAACTTTATTAAGGACGGCGTTATCGAAAATGATTTTTAAGAATCTTTCCCCAATCTTATAACCGTTAGCGGTAACCTTTAATGTTCCAACTTTCAAACGTTTCCGCGCCGGAAAAGGCGGTGCAATGTCCGGGTAGCCTTCATCAGGGAATTCAACTTTTATATATAGGAAAGCACTTAGCACTGCGTCCTGATAACAGACATAACATATTTCATCGGATTTTTTATTGTACCAGGCATCGAACTCTGCGTAATCACCGCGAAAGGAATCGAAAAAAGGGTCTTTAAGATTAATTTCCCCGAAATATTGTTTTTTTACTGCAAGCACTTTATAATCAACTAGCCCCGGGTTTTCAGCAGCTGCCTTTTCCAGATATTCATCAATCTTAAATACTTTGGTGCTTATTCCTAACAAAGTCGCTTTTAGATGGATATTCTTGTCCTCGGAAATAAGCAGTTCTACCCTTCCGCTATAAACTTCGTTAACCAGTAAGGTATCGATTCGGTCGTTTTCAGTTTTGTCAATTTTATCAGCAACATTTTTCACCTCTGCCGCCATCGGCGCGACAGTCTTCAGCACGTTGTAGGTGCCTATTTTAACATTCATACGTTTAACCGCTTGCTCATTGCCAAAACGCGCCAGCTCTTCAACTGTCGCTGGATGTATACATTTCTCGATTTTTAGGCGGTCAAGCCAATTAAAAAGTATGCCAATATCCTCATTTTGTAGACGTTCGGCTTCGCGGTGAATAATTATATTGGTATCAAGCAAGGCTCTCATGAATCTGTTTAATTAGGTTTGACATAGTATGGAGACTCTTATCGAAAATCACTAGCGGGATAAGAAGATGTTTTGCGATAAGTCTAGCATGAATGATTTCCTGTTGCTGCATTTGGGAAAGGACGACTGGATCATAAAAACGGCTATCTCTTATTTGTAGGGATGATGCGATTTCCTGAGCTTCTCCCGTTACCAAAACAAGTGCCTCAGGCGCAATTCCCTCAAATGTATCAAGTGGTACTGGAGTTACATCATTATCCTTATTGAACAAGCAAAAATGTCCGTCAAGGATGTATCTTTTTCCAGGCTGTACGACTGCTCCCAAGCCTTTAAGCAAGCGATGCTGTGTATCGGGAATATCTGTTACTTTTTTGTTCTTTTCGTCCGTATTTAAATCTTTCCAATTCAATAAGTCACTAGCCGAAAGATAAGTCAGATTGAGCTGACTGGCAATTTCCCGGCAAAGAGTACTTTTACCGACACCATGTATGCCACCTGCAAATATGATTTCTTTCAAGTCGATAGGATATAAGGTTTGCTAAATATAAATAATAAAGAACATCTTTCTCTTAGTCGTTTATAATTAGCTTATAAAAGTAGAAGTCGATTGCCCAAATCGACGAGGTGAGTAATAAATTGAAGGACATTAGTTTGATTGAACCTGAGAACATCGAATTTCAATTTCCTATCAACTTTGAATAGTCATAATTCGAATGCTTTTATAGAGCAACTAAAGGTTTTAAATAAGTTAGAAGTTGAGTGTAGGGATTAAAAGTATGAAAACACTTTCCATAATGAAGAAAGCGTAAGCTAACCAACATTTCAATGACATGAGTGCCGTCAACCTTTTCTTTTTTCTATAGCAAATTTGTCAATTAGATAGCGCTAAAACCATGGACTATTTTCATTTAAAAAGAAGAATAGCAAAAGAAACGATATTTAATGGAGCATATTTTAAGCTTTTACAGAATAAATAAAAGTTCATTTGAATATGTTATATTTTTGTACTAGATTATTATTCATTCGCACAACTCTTAAATGACGTATTTTAAATTGGAATCGGAAGAAATATTAGAAAAGCAACTATGGAAAGCAGCCGATAAACTACGTAAAAACATAGACGCGGCAGAATATAAACATGTTTTGTTGGGATTAATTTTTCTTAAATACATCTCAGATGCCTTTGAAGATTTGTATTTTAAGCTAAAAGCAGACGAGAAAAACGGAGCTGATCCTGAAGACGAGGATGAATAC
The DNA here is from genome assembly GCA_965218985.1 of Pelobium sp. GTDB lineage: Bacteria > Bacteroidota > Bacteroidia > Sphingobacteriales > Sphingobacteriaceae > Pseudopedobacter. Next base: position 1,055,332 of record CBDCMP010000007.1, on the reverse strand, counting down.
AAAGCTGAAAACGTATTCTTTGTTCCAGAAGTAGCCCGTTGGGAGTTTTTGTCAGTAAATGCTAAGCAGCCGGGAATTGGTAAACTTGTAGATGATGCCATGGATGCTATAGAAAAGGAAAACACTTCTTTAAAAGGTGTTTTGCCTAAAGTATTTGCTCGCCAAAATCTGGACCCATCTACACTTGGCGGCCTAATTGATTTGATTGGAAATGTCGCCTTAGGAGATGCGAAAGCAAGGAGTGCAGATGTACTTGGACATGTATTTGAATATTTTTTAGGTGAATTCGCGCTTGCAGAAGGTAAGAAAGGCGGACAATTTTATACTCCAAGAAGTGTAGTTGAACTGTTAGTCGAAATGATTGAACCTAACAAAGGGCGGGTTTTTGATCCTTGTTGTGGATCTGGTGGGATGTTTGTTCAGTCCGAAAAATTTGTCGAAGACCACCAAGGAAAATTAAATGATATATCTATCTATGGACAAGAAAGTAATCAAACAACTTGGCGTTTAGCCAAAATGAATTTGGCAATTCGAGGCATTGATAGCTCTCAAGTAAAATGGAACAATGAAGGATCACTTTTACACAATGCCCATAAGGATTTAAAGGTTGATTTTATAATAGCCAATCCACCGTTTAATGATGGCGATTGGAGCGGGCAATTGTTGCGAAATGACGGTAGGTGGGAATTTGGTATTCCACCTATTTCGAACGCAAATTTTGCTTGGGTACAACATTTTGTATACCATCTGAGCCCTAACGGAGTCGCTGCTTTTGTCCTTGCAGACACGTCGCTTTCAACTGTTTCATCTGATGAAGGCACTGTTAGAAGGGGATTAATTACATCGAACCTTGTCGATTGCATAATTTCTTTGCCATCTCACCTTTTCTCAAACACACAAATTGCTGCTTGTATTTGGATAGTATCACGCAAAAGAGCAAAGTCTAAAATTAAGAATAATGAAATTCTATTTATTGATGCTAGTCGGAAAGGCAAATTAGTTAATCGTAAAAACAGAGTTTTTAAAGAAACTGAAATACAATCACTTTCAAAAATCTATCATGACTGGAGAGATAAAGGCGATGCCATCTACTCAGATGTTCCCGGCTTATGTAAAAGTGTTCATTTAAACATTGTTGAGGATAATAACTTTGTACTATCACCCAACAGATATATTGAACCTGCCGAGCAGAAGATCGAGTCTATAATTCAAACCTCAAATGAGGACATTGAAAATGAGCTAAACCGTATATCAGATGGAATAAGTGAAACAAGTAATCATTTATTCAATCAAATTACAACCGGTGAACCTTTAAAGGTTGGAGCAATTAGACGATTGAACATTCTTTCAGCGGAGTTACACTCTTATACTTTTGAATTGTACAAAGGAATTATAAAAAAATACTTTATCGATTTTAATACAGGGAGTAATCACGATATAATCCCCGATAATTGGGAGAAAAAAACATTCGGTGAACTTTTTAAGGACCGAAATATTAAAGTGAAACAATTAGGTTTTAGTCCCCAAGTTTACAGTTTAACGAATAGCGGAATTCAGAGCCGTGAAGGTAATTTTAGTAAGATATTATCCAAAAGTAACGATAATTATAAAGTGGCTTTTGAAGGCGATATGGTCTTCGGATTAAGCAGGGAGATACCAAACCTTGACGTTTTTAATCATAAACAGGGTGCTTTTAGCGGTGCTTATCATATTTATTCGCCCTACGATATTCGGTTGGGACTGCTAATTGGGGCAGTCATGCGTTTAAAATTAATGGAGCAGACGGATATACTTAAAGGCGGGGCCAGAGAAGGACGCGGATTAGATAAACACAAATTATTGAATAAAAAATTCATTGTTCCATCAACTGATGAATTAGATAAATATTGGGGGACTATAGAAGGCTAATTATAAATCCGCAACTTTATAATTAGTCATTGCGATTTATGTTATGTTTTCAATAACTTTATATGGTTATGAAATTCCTATACCAACTATTTATCGCATTCAACTCCACATGGTTAATCGTTGTGCTTTATTTGGTAAAAGAAAAATATCGGTTCGATTTATTGAGTAGTTATCCCAACTATTATTCTTGGTTCATTTTTGTCTTAATTCCAGTAATTCTTACTGCTTTAAGCTTTCTAATTGTGGCAAAATTGCCGATGGATAATTTGCAAAGTAGTTCAGTTAAAGAGATAGAATTAGCTAATAATAATTTTCTTCCTACATATTTAGGATATTTTTTCGTTTCGCTTGGAATAAGTGATATACCTACACTGATCGTAGTTTTTCTAATAATATATGTATTCACATTTTTGTCACAAACGCTATATTTCAATCCCATCTTTTTGTTATTTGGATATCACTTTTATTTCATTAAAACCTCGACTAACGTTAAGATATTTCTTATAACCAAAAAGAAATTGAAACGCCCTGGCGACATTGGGTTTGATGAATTAAGACGGATTAATAATTATACATTTATTGAACTCTAATTATAAACATCAATGGCAAATTTCATTTTTGGAAAAGTTAAACGGAAGCAAAATACTTTTAGAATAATCGAAACAGATAAGGATATATATGACCTGTCACAGATTGCTCTAAATGGCGTAGATTATAATCCAGCTACTCTTATTGAGGATGCGGAATATTATCAGCTAAACAATTTTTCCAATTCAGGTTATTCGTTTGATTTTTTAACAGACGATTTGGATTCAGTAAATCATGACCAAATAACTAAACCCGACCTCAAGAAATTATCCTTTATCTGCACAGTTCAAGGCAGTCTATATTTTTTTCAAGTTATTAACTCAAGTTTTTACATAAGTAAAAAATGGTTTTCAATTGATGAATTAACATTAGAAACTGATAAACCTATCATCACAATCAATCCTTTTGCTGATTCAATTTATGACAAGGCATCCGACATCCTTTATTTTAAGAAATTGACTGCTGCGCAAAAAATATTTAAAGGCATGGATCAGTTATATCGCGAAGCTACAGACGCGGAAACTCAAGAATTTTTAGAAAACGAATTTCTTGAAGTTAATGAAGACTTTGCTTCGAGGAATGTTACTGTTCCTAATAGGAAACGAATCGCATTAGTTAACGAAACTTTAAATAGATTGTCTAATCAAGAAAAAGAGGCCATATATGATTACACAAATCAATATGGTCGCGTCACTTTTGAAAGCGGGAAATTTAAAATTGAAACCGATGATGATTTGAAATTTGTTCTTTGGGGAATAGAACAACGATTTTATACAACTCCAATCGGCGGTGAAAAAAGAGTTGCCAACTCTATAATTAGCCTTTAATATGTCCAAGATATCAGAAAACTTGATAGAGTCTTTTGCTATTGAGTTACTTGTAAAACTCGGATATGAGCATATTTATGCGCCAAACATCTCACCGGATGGTGATACACCTGAAAGAGAGAATTATGAGCAAGTTCTATTATTAAACCGATTGCAAAATGCGATTATACGTATCAATAAGGGCATCTCATTGCCAACTACTCAAGATGCTATAAATGCAGTTCAGAACATGGTTTCGACTGATTTGGTTGGAAATAATGAAATTTTCCATCAATTGTTGACCGAGGGAATTCCAGTCTCAAATTATATTGAAGGTGAAGATAGAGGAAATAGAATTTGGCTAATTGATTTCGACAATCCTTTCAATAATGAATTTTTAGTTGTTAATCAATTTACAATAATTGATAATGGAAAAAACAAACGACCTGATGTTATCCTTTTTGTTAATGGAATTCCATTAGTAGTTCTTGAATTGAAGAATGCAGCAGATGAAAAAACAACCTGCTATTCTGCCTTTAAACAAGTTGAAACTTATAAGTCAGTAATTCCAGGACTTTTAAATTTCAATTGTTTTATTGTTCTTTCTGATGGATTAGAGGCAAAGGCTGGCACAATTTCTTCGAGCTTCAGCAGATATATGGCTTGGAAATCTGCGGATGGAGAATCTGAAGCATCCCATTTAATAAGCCAAATGGAAACCTTAATTAATGGAATGTTATGCCAATCGACACTATTGGACATAATAAGGCATTTTATCGTTTTTGAAAAAACTCGTCGAGTTGATGGCGTTACTGGGATTACGACAATTTCAATTGTGAAAAAAATTGCAGCATATCATCAATATTATGCTGTAAACCGTGCTGTAGAATCAACTTTAAGAGCTACGGGTCTAAAACAAATCGAGAGAGTAAAAACTGCAAATATAGATCCGCCAACTATCCATGGACTGCCTGTTGTAAAAGAACAGCCATTAGGTGACAGAAAAGGCGGTGTAATTTGGCACACTCAAGGAAGTGGCAAATCCTTATCCATGGTTTTTTATACCGGGAAAATAGTTTTGACATTAGATAACCCAACAATTTTAATTATTACCGACCGAAATGATCTTGATGACCAACTATTTGACACATTTGCAGCATCAAAACAATTATTGCGGCAGGAACCAGTTCAAGCGGAAGATAGATTAAAATTAAAAGAGTTGTTGAAGGTTTCTGCCGGAGGCGTTGTATTTACTACAATTCAAAAATTTCAACCAGAAGAAGGCAATGTGTTCGATTTACTCTCTGATCGAAAAAACATAGTGGTTCTTGCAGATGAAGCACACAGAACTCAATACGGATTCAGAGCTAAAACCATTGACGACAAGGACAGCTCAGGTAATATTGTAGGAAAAAAAATTGTTTATGGTTTTGCCAAGTATATGCGGGATGCTTTACCTAACGCGACATATTTAGGTTTTACTGGAACTCCAATCGAAAGTACGGATGTAAATACTGCTGCTGTTTTTGGGAATTATGTTGATATATATGACATAGCCCAAGCAGTTGAAGACGGCGCAACTGTTCGCATCTATTATGAAAGTCGATTAGCAAAGGTAAGTTTGAGTGATGAAGGTAAACAATTAGTAAATGAACTTGACGACGAATTAGCACAAGATGAATTAACGCAAACACAAAAGACCAAGGCAAAATGGACACAATTAGAAGCTTTGATCGGAAGCGAAAATAGAGTATTAACGATTGCTAAAGATATTATAGCTCATTTTAATCAAAGATACGAGGTTATTGAAGGTAAAGGAATGATAGTTTCTATGAGCCGTAGAATTGCGGCGGACTTATATGAGGCAATAGTTCTATTGAAACCGGAATGGCATTCTGATGATTTGATGAAGGGAGCAATCAAAGTGGTTATGACATCGGCTTCTTCTGATGGTCCAAAAATTGCCAAACATTATACTACAAAAGAACAACGACGGCTTTTAGCTGAACGGATGAAAAATCCCGATGATGATTTAAAAATAGTTATTGTTAGGGACATGTGGTTGACTGGGTTTGACGCTCCATGTATGCACACCTTATACATTGATAAACCGATGAAAGGGCATAATTTGATGCAAGCAATTGCACGCGTGAATCGTGTTTACAAGGATAAGCCAGGTGGGCTAATAGTTGACTATTTAGGCATTGCATCTGATTTAAAAAAAGCTTTAGCTTTTTACTCAGATGCAGGCGGAAAAGGCGACCCAACGACCATTCAAGAACAAGCCGTACATTTACTACTGGAGAAACTTGAGGTTGTGTCGAATATGTATCATGGTTTTAATTATGAAGAGTATTTCGAGGCGGATACATCAAAGAAACTATCTCTTATACTCTCAGCCGAAGAACATGTCTTAGGTTTAGAAAATGGGAAGAAGCGGTATATTAATGAAGTTACAGCATTATCCAAGGCGTTCGCCATTGCAATACCGCATGAGCAAGCATTAGACGTTAAAGATGAAATTTCTTTTTTTCAGGCAGTAAAGGCACGATTAGCAAAATTTGAATATTCGATTTCAGGGAGAACTGATGATGATATTGAAACAACGATTCGTCAAGTTATTGATAAAGCTTTGGTGTCCGAAAAAGTTATCGACGTATTCGATGCTGCAGGAATAAAGAAACCAGATATTTCTATTCTTTCGGAAGAGTTCTTGACAGAGTTAAAGGGAATGGAGCATAAAAATGTTGCATTGGAAGTGTTAAAAAAACTTCTAAATGATGAAATTAAGGTTCGCTCTAAAATGAATTTGGTTCAAAGTAAATCATTCCTAGAAATGCTCGAAAACTCAATAAGGAAGTACCATAATAAAATTTTGACTGCCGCAGAAGTCATTGATGAGCTTATAAGTTTGAGTAAAGATATTGTCGATATGGACAATAACGCTAAGCAGATGGGCTTAACAGATTTTGAATATGCGTTTTATACGGCCGTAGCGAATAACGACAGTGCTAAGGAACTTATGCAACAGGACAAACTTCGAGAACTCGCAGTGGTATTGACTGAAACAATAAAGCAAAATGCTTCAATCGATTGGACAATTAAAGAAAGTGTAAAAGCTAAATTGAAAGTTGCAGTAAAAAGAATTTTAAGGAAATATGGGTATCCGCCCGATATGCAAATGTTAGCAACTGAAACGATTTTAAAACAGGCGGAATTGATTGCTAATGAATTGACGAATTATTAATCTTAAATGACTTATCTAAAGTTTTTCACTACTAACCGACTAAATTTTTCAAATACAAAGGGCTACTTTTGACAGTAAGCCCTTTTTTTCATATTTTTTGGTTACCAAATCAATAAAATATGAGCACTAAAGATATTGAAAAAAAGTTTGTCGGTCAGCCTATTTTTAAACAACTGGTTGATTTTATCCCAAAAGGGAAGTTTGATCTGCTTGCCCAAAAGCATCAGACAGACCGCTATTATAAAGCATTTCCTGCCTGGACACAGCTTATTTTGATGCTCTTCGGGGTGTTTAGCCGTTGCGATTCTATGGGGGAAATCTGCGATGGCATGCTGGGCATGCAGGGTAAGCTAAACCATTTGGGCCTGGAAAGATCGCCCGCCAAGAGTACCGCTGGCGATGGGCTGAGAGAGCGGGACAACGAATTCTTTAGAGAACTGTACTTTCTATTGCTCAAACATTTCGAGCCACTTTTGTCGGTCAGCCGGATTGACAAGGTTTCCTTCGACAAATTTTTCATCTTCGATTCCAGTACGATCCGCTTGTTTTCCCAGATCATGAAAGGGGTTGGCCGCAACCCAAAGGGAGAAGGCAAAAAGAAAGGCGGGCTGAAAGTCCACATGCTTATAGATGCGCACTCACAGACACCCACATTCGTAAAAATTAGTGAGGCCAAATCACATGACAAGAACTTTATTCAATATCTAAACCTTGCCCCGCACAGCATGATTGTTTTCGACAGGGCCTACAACCATTACAGACAGTTTGCTGAATTCAGCCGGAAACAGATCAATTTTGTATGCCGTTTAAAGTCCAATGCCGTATATGAGGTGGTAGAGGAACTGTTTTGTCAGACACAGGACGATGGATTTGTTTTTGGAGTATTGAAAGAGGAACATATCCACTTGAAGTACAAGCAGGCAAAACAGGAGCAAACACTTTCTCTGCGCAAGGTTACTTACCAGGATGAAAAAGGCAGAATTTATGAGTTCATCAGCAATAATTTTGAAATCAGCAATGAGGAAGTGGCTTTGATCTATAAGATACGCTGGCAGATTGAGCTGCTTTTCAAGAAACTGAAACAGAACTTCCAGTTGCATTATTTTTATTCAGAGACCGAAAACGGAATCAAGACCCAGATCTGGATTACCCTGATCGCTCATTTGCTTCTGATGGTTTTAAAAACCAAATCAAATACAAAAAAGGCGTTCTCAACCGTGGCGGCATTGGTCAGGATACATCTGATAAGTAATCTTGATATGTTTTGGGTTATTGACAACAGCAGAAGAACTTATACAAAACGTCTGAAAAGAACAAAACCTCCAAATATTCAAAACGAATTGTTCTGAATATAGGGGGGTAGGTTTTAATAAATTAAAAAGAATGCTCCTAATTAATAGCATTAAAGGTATTTTTATGCACTAATATCTTTTTTGTCGGTTGATAGTGAAAGTTTTTATCTATTGCTTTTACAAAGTAAAATAAGGTGAAGCAAGCAATGTTTTGGTCTGGCCAAAACGCTTGCCGGGACACCCGGACCCAGTATGTTTCACTTCGTTCTGCATACAAAAATCTATTATCCTGTAAGGTCGTTCCTTGTCTTTGGGCTTACTATTAGTAAGACAAAAACATCGGTAGTACCGATGTGCTCCTGATTAAATCATTTGGCGATACCGGACTTTCGTTTAAAAAACAAGAACGAATTATGGGTAGGCCAACAATCGACAAGGGGTTAAAGCGGTCGGAAAAAACCACTTTCCGGCTAACTAAAAAGGAACAGCTTCAACTAAATAATGCGGCTGAAGCTTGCGGGATTTCGACCGGAAACTTTATACGTCTAAAATTATTCAAAGGAAAATTTCCGCAACCTAAACCATCTAAAATTGACATCGACCTTTATTACGAGTTAAAAAAAATAGGGGTAAATCTAAACCAGATAGCCAGGCGCTTTAACCTCGGTCAGGTTCCATCAAAAACAAATACCATCTTACAGGAACTTCTGGATCAGCAGCAAACCATTATCAGAGCTTTATTGAATGATAGCTATTCAAAAGATCGGTAAAAGTTTCATGGGTGCTTTATATTACAATCTAAAGAAGCTGTACCACCCTGAGGAACATTTGAGGGCAGAACTAATAGATAGTAATTTTGCTTCGCTCGACGATAAGCTTATTAAGCAAGAGGTAGATTTAATAAGGGGCTTACGCCCGAACTTAAATCGGTATGTCTACCATGCCAGCCTGAATTTTGCCAAAGATGATGCGTTAACAAATGCCAAGCTATTGCGGATCGCACATGATTTTTTACAGGAAAGCGGCTTTGATAAAAACCAGTATATGATTTTCCGTCACCATGATGCTGACCATCCGCATATCCATCTATTGGCGAACCGTATAGGTTTTGATGGCTCTGTAGTATCTGATAGCAATAACTATAAAAAGGGCGAGGAAATCTTGCGGAAGCTTGAATATAAATACGGATTAAAGAAGGTGCAGTCGAGCAACGAAGCGCAAAACCATGCTGTAAAAAAGGACGAAATAGAAAAGGTTTTGCGTACGGGTAAACCATCTGACAAAATGGTACTTCAAGAGAAACTGAAAGAATTAATTGGCGGGCAGCGGCTAAGCATTAGCCAGCTGATATCACAAGGCGAACAGCTAAATATAAATTTTCTTTTCAACCAGGCTTCAACCGGACGGATAACAGGGATATCTTATTTCTACAATGGCTTTAAGATAAAAGGGCAGGCATTGGGTAATCAATTTAAATGGGCGGAGTTAATTAAAAAAGTGAGTTATGAGCAAATTAGAGATCGCGAGGCAATTAGCCAAGCAAACGATAGGACAAGAACAAAGTACGGAACAGCAATCGCCGCCGCCTCAGGCACCGACACCACTGAGCAATGGCGAACAGGAGCTGGCTTGGTTTCTCAAAACGTTGGAGGCGATTCGTCAGAATACGGAGGATTTGAAGCTAAACATGGAAATGATACAAAAGGATCAATGGAAGCAAATACGAATGCTGATATTTTGGATAATCACACCGCTGATATTGAGCCTGATAACATTAATCATTCTCATGGCATCGAGATAAGTGACGATATCGACGACGAAGCTATCCATGGTAGAAGTCGGTATAGGCAGAAGAAAGCGAGGACGAACAGGCGGTAATCACTTCTTCTTCTTCAACCATAGCTGGTTAGTTTTATTAATTTTTCCGTTAATTTTGACGCCGACCTCGCCATCGCTAACACTACTGACACTATTATTATTAAAATTTATACTTAATATTTTTAGAGCTATGAATTTATTGTCATTGGTAATTACTAAAATCTCATCCCCGACGTTAATCAAGCACCCTTTTAATTCTATAATAATGATTTCGCCTTTGTGATGAACCTCTTTCGGTGTACCTATATTAATATATAAAGTTAAAGGTTTGAAGTTAATCAAACCTGTTTCTGACATCTGATTGATAATATCTTCTTTAGTCAATATTCCATCAATAACATTAAAATATGCTTGGTACAATTGCCAAGTTGTTAGTAAACCCCGACTGTCTTCTTCCGCATCTGTTATCTGATGTGGTTTAAACGGAGGATTATCGCGACTTAAAGGAGGTTTATTTCTTTGATGATTAACAATGTATAAAGCCTGTATGTCCATTCGCTGAAGTTCTTTTATTCTTCTATATCTTACTTTAGCTATTTGACTACAGTCTTCATCTTTTGAGGTGCCAGAAATTCCTTTTGCTTCTATGATGATAAAATTGCCCTGGTGAATAAGTTGTAGGTCTTCCTCTTTTAAAATTGTACTCGTTTGATCTTTATCCACCACTTGTTCTATACCCAACCAGTTAAAATATTTAATTAACGCATTTACGAGTACATCACCAGTTGCATTTATCAAATCATGGAGGTATTCGAACTCCTTTTTATTATCATCAATTCTTTTATTCAGTTGCAATTTTGAGGCTAAATAATCCACTTCTAACTTTTCAAGGTCTTTTGACAGACTTTTATGATTAGGGAGGTTATATACTTCTTGGTTTAGCCAATTGTTTTTATCAGAGAACGGGAAAAGGTCAGGATATAAATCAGGTAGTATTTCTGATACCAATTCCTTTAAGAGCAGGGCTTTGTCATTAATATCCGGAAGCATGATTAAATCTAACCCTTCTCCCTTTAAATAAAATGAAATGATTTCTCCGTCAGCATTATGCATCAATGGATTAAAATTGATATCGAATCTACTAAATTGGTATTCGTCTGGTTCAAAGATTACATTATAATTGAGGCCGATAGAGTGTTTTTCTAGTAACTTTTTAAAATCAGATGGTTCAACGGAATATTCGGTTCCACATTTGTTTTCTATATTAATTATTGACCCTAAGTTTTCGTAAGTAGCAATTTCGTGTGCCTCTTCGTCCCTATAATTAGAAAAATCTCTGATGATATAATGGATTTTTTCTTCATGACCGCCAAAGATTATGACAACGCTTTTCCGCTTTTTTTTATTAATGGATTTGAAAAAAAATTGCCTCGCAAAATTTCTTGGATCAAATATTTTTTGCGGATGCTCTGCTACAAAAAAATACTCAGTGGACGACTTGGTGTTTTTACGCTCGTGATCTGACGACGAATATTCTATCGTCTGATCGTTTGTATAGTCCATTATAAAAATATCATATTCCTGAATGTTATCAGGAAAATCATAATTTAGTATGAATTTACAGTAAGTATCATGGTAATATTTAGTCTTAATTGGTTGGCCTAAAGAACCGTGAAATACTTTCTCAAAATCAACTTTAAGCACATCCATTTCTGCTTGCGACAACGATAGCAAACAAATTTTAGGTTTTTCGAATTTGGGGATGCTTGAAGTATTGCTTTCTTGCAAAACGATGATTATTTAGTGTTGTTCTTTAGCATTTCGATTTTCTCTCTTTCGCTGGCTAAAAGGCGCTCGTACAGTTCTATAACCTTTTCTATTGGATTGAAGTTATTCTGAATAGAGTTGTCATGAAAATTATTAATGTTGTTAAAAACTGAATCTTCAGTAAAATGCATTAATCCATCAACTGTAACACCTAAAACTTTAGCGATTTTCGAAAGTGCATCTGCTTCAACTTCTGCACTTTGTTCGATTTTTGAAATAGCTTGTTGACTGATTCCTAATTCAGCTGCAAGGGCTTCCTGTTTCATACCACGCAGTTCCCTGATCTTACTGATTTTTCGTCCGATATGTATTGTGGTTTCTGCCATGGCTTAAAAGTATTAATTAGTGTAAATGTACAAAACAACCGTGCCATTGTAAAATACAACACAAATTGGTTCGGTACGGTACCGATGTGAACTTAATTTGATTACCTGCCAATGCAGACAGGTATAAATTTAAAGTTTATGCAGTTTGACAAATATAACGAGTGGGATTTTCTCCCACTTAGCCTTCGTCCAAAACAGGTTAATGAACCGATGATCGTATTAGACCATTTTTTTGATAATGATTCACTATCTGGACATCGTGAAATTTTACGCGACTGGTGTTATACACTCTTTAAAGATGATTATTACCGGAATCAGCAAGGCAGCCCGTCAGGCTTATTTTACCATCATGAACTAACCGTAAACTTGGTGGAGGCAGCTTATTTATTAAAAGATAGTGGCAATAGAACTACCGCCTCTGCAACGGTCGCACAAATTCAGCGTGAACAAGGCGAATGGAGCTTTTACCCATCAACCTTAAGCCTTAACGAACAACTAAATCCTTATCTCGTATTTGACCGATTCTTTGCAGACTATAGTCTGCCGGAGTACCGGGAACAACTTCATGATTGGCTGCATCATGGATTGTCATCAATGGCTTCGCGTGAGTTTATTGAACCACAAGACCTTGTAAGGGTTAATGATAACTTACAGGCATTGTATACCGCTGCTTGGTTTGTTTTTCAGCGGACTACCGATAAGCCCAGCCATAGAAAACGTACTGTTGATGCGGAATTAAACAATATCGTTGAGGTCTCCCAAATTCAAAGCCACCCAAATACAATTTATACACTTGACTACAAACTGAAAGAAGCGCAGTCAGCTAAGATGAGTTCTATTATTGCAATTGTCGTTCATAAGGTCAATACCGTAGATGCAATTATTTATCTTGGGACATCACCTTTAGGGCAGATATACCTGCTTGTCCTTACCGCAAACAATGAACAACGTGTGGCTCAAAACCTTGCTGCTACTATAGAAGAGAGTTGCAGAGAAATAGCAAATGTGGTGGCATTGGTTCATCATGCTTCGGCTTTATTTACAGGGCTGCGATATAATAATAGGTTCTTTAGTAATGCGCTTAAATGTCCTGCAGTTTACCTATCTGGCGAGTTACTGCTTCCTGAAGCGCTGCCTTTATCAACAACAGCCGATTCAGATTTTTCCTTTCTTTGGGAGCATTGGTTTGGGCAGTGCAACGATTTCCTAACAGGTGCTGAGTACCACATCAGCTATGGTGCCTATAACGCGGCATTATTTTGCTTGCAGCAATGCGCTGAATGTGCGCTTATGGCGGTTGTACGTGGTGTGCTTGGGTATAACATCAATAATCACAATTTGTCAAGGCTCTTTACGATCAGTGGGATGTTTACGGCTGAAATATCCGGCGTGTTCGGTACTGACGATGCAGAGAACTCAAAATTGTTTAAGGTGTTGAAAAATGCTTATGTCAATGTCCGCTATAAAGACGGCTACAAAGCGAGCGGCGATGAGGTGACAGAATTGTCTTCTTTGGTTAAAAAGTTGGTCGTAGTTATTGAGCAGGTGTTTTTACGGCATAAAATGGTGAACAGTATATAAGTTGTCGTTGGGGTTTGCAGCTGTGGCAAGCGGCTCATTACATCACGCTTTATCAAGCTATATTCATTCGCCGCCAGCCTCGCTGCGGATGCAGGAATAACTCGTACCTCGTTACACCTGCGTGACAGCAAGACATATAAATCAAAGATCGGTTCGTTTCATTAAAACCAATATTTAACAGTTCCTAAAACTATAACTGATAATTTATTAGAAATACTAATAAAATTAAAAAAGGATGTATGCATTTTGGTTGCTTATATTTTTTTGTTGATGCTCAATAGCTTATAGTTTAAAATCATTAATACGCTGTTTTTAGCCAAACAAAGTGATTTCTGTCGAGTTTAAGCACTCACTAATTGCAAATTTTGATTACTTTCAAGACAAGCCGATTTAGGGAATAATTTAGGTTAGAGACCTATCCGCCGTATAAAATCCTTGCTTGATATCATATTTTCATTAGAAATCACCATATAAAGCAGGGCGACTTAGATGGATTATCAGGATTGTGACCTAAGATCGAACAAAAGCCCTGCCTTATTTTAGCTTGGAATGTGTCCTGAAGTCAGAAATTTTTTTTAAGTATTTTATCGGGATGGATGTTTCCGAAATGAATAAGATTCTGCAGTTTTTGAAGGAAGCAGTTTATTAAGGTAATAATTTATTAGAAAATCTAATAAACCCAAGGTGGATGTTCGCCATTTGGGTTGATTATTTTTTGTTGAAACTCAATAGCTTATTGTCGAAAATCAGAAAAACGCCATTTTGAGTGAAACAAAGCACTTTTTGTCAAGTTTAAGAACACACTGATTGAAAATTTTGATAGATTTCAAGACAAGTCGATTTAGGGAATAAATTAGGTTAACGACCTATCCTCTATATAAAATCTTGCCTTGAAATATCACTTTTTCATTAGAATTCACCATATAGAGCAGGGCGACTTAGATGGACTTTCAGGAATGTGACCTAAGATCGAACGAAAGCCCTGCTTTATTTTAGCTCGGATTGTGTTTTGAAAGCAGAAAAGAATTTTAAGTATTTTATCGGGATAGATGTTTCCCGAAATGAATTAGATTATGCAGTTTTCGAAGGTGGCACTTTATTGCTTCATAAAGAACGAAAAAATGAAGAAGATGACATCGCTCAGTTCATCAAGGAATTGAAAGAACTGCCAAAGTTTACGATTAGCAAAGCACTATTTGTAATGGAATATACCGGCATATATTGTAATCCGTTATTAGCAACACTAAAAAAGTCAAAAGCTAATTACGCCCAGGTTAATGCACTTCATGTTCAAAATTCCTCCGGCGTGATACGTGGCAAATATGACAAAGTTGATTCGATTCGTATTGGACGTTATGCTTCCCGATTTTATGAAGATATCCGGTTATGGGTGCCGAAAAGGGCTGAGATGGAGCAACTCGTTAATTTGTTTACACTATCGAATAGATTGAAAAATGTTCAGGGAGCATTACGCAAACCACTTACTGAACAGGCAAAGTTTGTCAAGAAAGGAATTTATGAACAGACTTACACATCTTGTCAGGATACTTTAACTGGTATAGCGAATGATTTAAAGAAGGTAAATAAGCAAATTGAAAAACTAATAAAAACTGACCCAAGGTTTAACCGTCTTCATGAAATAATTACCTCGGTGCCAAATGTGGGGCCAGTAACTGCTACACAATTATTAATATCAACTAATGAATTCAAAAAGTTCACAGACCCTAAAAAGTTTGCTTGTTATGCTGGTGTTGTTCCATTTGTGAGAGAATCAGGATTGGATGTTGGTAAAGCAAAAGTATCACACATTGCAAATAAAAGAGTTAAAACGCTTCTGCATATGTGCGCCGTAACCTCTATCCGAAGTAAGGGTTCACTCAATGAATTTTACGTGCGAAAAACAGAGGTAGAAGGGAAGCATAAAATGTCTGTGTTAAACGCAGTTAGGAATAAATTGATACTACGTATATTCTCGTGTGTAAATGATGATAGGCTTTTTGTCGAAGATTATAAACCAAATTTTTAAGGTACGATGTAAAAGAATTCTGTATAAAAAACTGATTTTGGTAGCCAGCTATTACACATTTAACGTTGTCCATGTAAGTCAAAATGTGAAAGTCATTCGTGCTTTTGATACCTATTCTTTCAACACATTTACCAATTAATTATTAATTTTAGGAGACACATTGTTTGGCATAATCGTTCGAAAAAAATGGGGTTTTTGGAGTGGCTATTATTAGGAGTAATCATGGTAACAGCTTATAGAACATATAATTCTCAAACCTACTGGCTGGACCGGAAAATCGCAAGATTTATAAAATACATAAAATCTCTCTTTCTTAAAGGAAAGCAAAAATGAAATGACTAATCATTGAGGAATATTTAATGTTTTTGTCGGATTTTATTTTTCGGTAGTAGTCAAAAGCTCGTCAACAATACCCCTTTATAAACGCAATCATTGCGTCCTTTAATAGGAAATGTGATGATTACGAGACCAGCAAAAAAAAGAAACATTACACCGCAAAAGGCGATGGCCTTGCTGAAAAAAAACGGCATCGAGGTCGATGAAGAGCAGGCGAAAATCATTCTGTCTTTTCTATATATTTTAGCAGAAAATACTATAAATCAATACTTTAACTCAGAATAAAACGTTATATAGTTATACGTTTTATCAAAAGATTACCGCTATGAACTCCGCTTATCTCTACGTACGGGTTAGTACAGATGAACAAAAAAAGAAGGGCTATTCTCTGCCCGAGCAGGAAGACCGCTTACTCCGCCACTGCGAGTTTAACAATATTGAAGTTAAAGGAATCTACCGCGAGGATTACTCTGCGAAGAACTTCAAACGCCCTGAATGGGAAAAACTGTTGAACATTGTTAAAAGTCGAAAGAATAAAATCCCAGAGAATATCCTGTTTATCAAGTGGGACAGGTTCAGCCGCAACATTGAATTTGCTTATCAAATGATCGGTGCACTTAGAGCCGTGAATGTTCAGGCGATGGCCATAGACCAGCCTATTGATTTTAGCATCCCTGAAAGCACCGTGATGCTTGCGGTATATCTTTCTATACCAGAAGCGGAAAATGGCCGGAGGGCGCTTAATACGTCCGGAGGAATGCGTAGGGCGCGGAAGGATGGGAGATGGATGGGCGCTGCTCCAAAGGGCTACAAAAATTTGGTTCATCCTGATGGCAGAAAGTACATAGCGTTTAAAGAGCCCGAGGCTGGCATAATGAAATGGGCATTTGAAGAATTGTCCCATGGTATATATGCTGCCGAGCAGGTACGGAAAATGGCAAATGAAAAGGGGCTGAAATGCGAGCGAAATAATTTTTGGAAACTAATTAGAAATCCCATGTACTGCGGTATTATAGTTGTTCCACCTTTCGAAAATGAAGAGATGCAATTTGTCAAGGCTCAACATGAGCCGTTAATAAGCCAAACATTGTTCTATGAAGTTCAGGATATATTAAACGGGAACAAACGGAAAGCAGTAAAGAAGATAGTATCTAAAGACATGCTTCCGCTACGGGGATTTTTGGAGTGCCCAAATTGCAGCAGGATGCTGACAGGCAGTGCATCAAAAGGAAGGCACAACCGTTATTACTACTATCATTGTTCGGATAACACCTGCAAAAGTCGATTTAAAGCTGAAACGGTAAATGACTACTTTGAAAGTACATTATTAAATTTCAATCTTTCCCCAGGTGTTGCGGAGCTATTTAAAACAGTCGTTTTAGATGAGTATAGGTCGGCTAACAGGGAGGACTTGGACGAACGCAACACATTATCTAATTTAATTGATGAACAGGAACTGATCTTATCTAACGCCCGTAAACGTTACATGAAAGAGGAAATAGATACAGAGGATTTTAAGGCTATTAAAGCAGAGTGTAACGAAGCACTTAAAACGCTTGAAGCGAAACTAGCCGACCTGCCAACAAAAAATAATGGCTTAAAGACCATAGAAAGGCTATTGGATATAGTCGTAGCCCGCTATACAGATATACAAGTTCAATATAAAACAATGGGATTGGATCAGCAAAGGAAGATTATTGGTTCGATGTACCCCGAAAACCTATGTTTTGATGGAACACAACATCGAACCGCTTATTTGAATGAGCCTTTGGCACTTATCATGCTGATAAACAGCGATTTACAAGGAAAAAAAAGAGGGGAAAAGTTGTATTTTAACAACCTTTCCCCTCAAGTAGCCCGTAGGGGAATCGAACCCCTGTTTCTAGAATGAAAATCTAACGTCCTAACCCCTAGACGAACGGGCCATAAAAAAAGGATTGTCTCTCAAATCCTTTTAGGTAGCGGGGACCAGACTCGAACTGATGACCTTCGGGTTATGAGCCCGACGAGCTACCAACTGCTCCACCCCGCACTATTTTCTGTCTGTTGTTCTCAACAATCTTTGCGAAAAACACATTCTATTTATCCTCACAATTCATTTTGGAAATAAATGATTTCCCTGAATTGGACTGCAAAGATATAATTCGTTCCTTTGTACTCCAAATAATTTTAAAAATAATTTTTAATGACATATAAAGCAGGTTTTGTAAGTATTATTGGTAAGCCAAACGCAGGCAAATCAACCCTTATGAATCAGTTAGTTGGCGAGCGGATGGCCATTATTACGCCCAAGGCCCAAACCACGCGACACCGAATTTTAGGTATCGTAAATGGCGAGGGTCACCAAATTGTTTTCTCTGATACACCCGGAATCATTAAACCGGCTTACAAACTGCAAGAAAACATGATGCACTTCGTGGATGATTCTTTGGTGGATGCAGATATACTGGTTTTTGTCACCGATATCAATGAAAAGCAAGATGAAGAGGATGTACTGGAAAAACTAAAAAAAACTTCAGCAAAGGTTTTAGTGGTGATCAATAAAATTGATGAATCTAAAAATGAGCTGATTGAGGAGAAGATCAATTACTGGAAGGAGAAATTGAATCCGGAAGGTATTGTAGGTTGCTCTGCTTTGCATAATTATAACTTGGAGCCCATCATGAGTTTCATCATGGATAATCTGCCAGTCCATCCACCTTATTACGAGACAGATGAATTGACAGATAGGTCAGAGCGTTTCTTCGTGTCGGAGATGATCAGAGAGAAAATTTTTAAATTCTATAAGAAAGAAATCCCATATAGTACGGAAGTCGTTATCACCGCTTTTAAAGAAAGTAAAGGGATCATCAAAATCTCGGCAGAAATTATTGTAGAACGTGACTCGCAAAAAAACATCATTATAGGAACGGGAGGCACCATGCTTAAAAAAGTAGGTACTTATGCCCGCCAGGATATGGAAGAGTTTTTACAAAAGAAAGTATTTTTGGAAATGTTTGTAAAGGTGATTTCCGATTGGAGAAACCGTGAGAATTATTTAAAAAGTTTCGGATATTCAGAATAAAACCAGGTTTGCTGTGTTAAGAGGGAAGTGTCTGCCCGCCCCGGACAGGCAGGGATACCAATGAATGCCTGTGCAGTGTGAGCGTAAAGATATGAGCCTGCCCTGCGATGGGGCCGGCGCTAAGGAAGAGGGAACGCCAACGCCCTGATCCTGGTTTACCATGCTTTTGGCAGCTTAAAATAATAAAGACTTATTTAACTATCTTTGCAAAAAAAATCATGCTGGCATGATAAGGCCGGGAAAAACTTATGAGTAATATATTAGCGATCGTCGGGAGACCGAACGTAGGGAAGTCCACCCTTTTTAACCGTTTGACGGAAAGCAGAAAAGCCATTGTTGATGACCAAAGCGGAGTAACCCGCGACAGACATTACGGCATTGCCGAGTGGACTCACAAAAATTTCACGGTGATTGATACGGGTGGCTACGTAGCCAACTCTGAAGATGTGTTTGAAGCAGCCATTAGAGAACAGGTTCATATTGCGATAGAAGAAGCCAGTGCGATTGTCTTTATGGTAGACGTAACCACGGGGATTACAGATCTGGAAGACAGTATTGCACAGGTTCTAAGAAAGAGTAAAAAGCCAGTTTACGTGGCTGTGAATAAAGTGGATAACCACCAATTACAGTCAGATGCCACTGAATTTTATAGCCTTGGTTTGGGAGAGATTTATTGCATCTCCTCCATGTCTGGTTCCGGAACAGGGGAATTGTTGGACGAAGTGATCAAAAATTTTGATGAAGATCCGGAAGAGGAGAACAAGATACCAGTGTATGCCATAGTCGGACGCCCAAATGTGGGTAAATCATCTATGATTAATG
This sequence comes from Pelobium sp., assembly GCA_965218985.1. GTDB lineage: Bacteria > Bacteroidota > Bacteroidia > Sphingobacteriales > Sphingobacteriaceae > Pseudopedobacter. The sequence continues at coordinate 1,035,691 of CBDCMP010000007.1, read as the reverse complement.
CTTTGATTGGAAAGGATAGAAATATCGTAACGGAAATTGCAGGGACTACCAGAGACTCCATTCACATTCACTATAACCAGTTTGGGCATGAGTTCATGCTGATCGACACCGCCGGATTAAGAAAGAAAACAAAAGTTAGAGAGAATATTGAGTTCTATTCAGTGATGCGTACGATTAAAGCTTTGGAAGAAGCTGATGTGATCATCCTGATGATTGATGCCGTTGATGGAATAGAATCTCAAGACATCAATATCTTTCACCTAGCGGAGAAGAATAAAAAAGGTGTGATGATCGTCGTGAATAAATGGGATTTGATCGAGAAAAATCATAAAACCATCAAGGAGTTTGAAGAGAAAATCAAAGAGAAATTGGCCCCCTTCGTTGATGTGCCTATGATATTCACTTCGGTGACAGAGAAACAAAGAATTTTTAAAACGATTGAGGCCGCAGCGAAGGTGTTTGTCAATAAGACCAAAAAGATTCCCACCTCTAAACTCAATGATGTTTTATTGCCTTTGATCGAAAAAACGCCTCCTCCTGCTACAAAGGGAAAGCACATCAAAATTAAATACATCACTCAAATCAATGCTTCTTCACCTATGTTCGCTTTCTTTTGTAACCTTCCCCAATATATAAAGGAGCCTTATAAAAGATTCATTGAAAATAAATTGAGAGAACATTTTGACTTTGAAGGTGTTCCGATACAAATATTTTTTAGACAGAAATAAAGGTAAAGGTCTAGGGAATAAGGCAAAAAGCCTTCTTCTTTTGAAGAAGAGATGGGAAACGAGAGAAATTTACATAAATAACAAAAGATGAGAAAACTGATCACCCTTTCTATTTTAACAATTTCATTGGGATTTGCAGCTTGCAGCAACAATAAAAAATCTGATGCTGAAATTGATTCATTGAACAAAGCATCTGCAGATTCTTTATTGAATGCAGCTCTGGAGGATACTACAGTCACTGATAATGTGAAAACTGATAGTGTAGTGGTTGATACTTTAAAATAAAATAGAACCCGCCGGTTAACCCGGTTTTTTTATGTATTCCACCGCTTTTTTGATGTAATCATCATGCTGATTATAAACACGGTAAAAACCCTCCTCATTAAAATAGTACCTGGCTAACAGGGCTTTTATCTGATTGATGATCAAAGGTCTGGATACCTGGGCTTCTTTAGGATTAACCTCAGTCTTATTTTTTTCACAGTAAAAGAGGAAGTTTTTAAAATCTCGTTCGGTAAATGAATAATGACCGGCAAAATCCTCTGCGTCTTTAAAGGAAGAAATAGCGATTTGATTGATTAAACGGCTATAAACATATTCGGGAATTAAAGCTTTTCTATTCATATTTTCATATGATTTTGTGATTCTGGAAGTATCCAATGGGATGAAGACGTCTGGCAGGATACCTCCGCCACCATAAACAGTTCTCCCACCACTGGTTTTGTAGGGATGAGCGTTGCTGTTAAAAGTGCTATCGGTAAGAGCACTGTCCAGGGAGCTGTATTCACCATGTTCAAATCTATGGTTGAGTTCATCCCGGTAAGCGGTTGTACCCCTGGCATAAGATTTTTGAATAGATCTTCCGGAAGGGGTGTAATACCTTGCTATGGTTAGATTCATGGCTGACCCATCCCCAAAACCAAATTGCTCTTGTACCAATCCTTTTCCGAAAGAACGCCTTCCTATAATCACTGCCCGGTCTAAATCCTGTAATGCACCAGTTAAGATCTCACTTGCAGATGCGGTGCCTTCATCTATCAAAACCATCAGCTTTCCTCTCTCAAAATTGCCCTCAGCAGAAGCTTTGTAATCTGTTCGGGGCTCATGCAAACCTTCGGTGTAAACGATCAGTTTGCCGTCAGACAGAAACTGGTCAGCCAGAGCAGTTGCTGCGTTGAGATAACCACCTCCGTTCCCCCTCAAATCCAAAATAAGACTTTTCATCCCTTTATCCTGAAGTTTGGTGAGTTCTGAAATAAAATCCTCATCAGTATTCGCCCCAAATTTGCTGATTTTAATAAAGCCAATATCCGGTTTCATGAGAAATGCGGCATCGATGCTACTCACCACAATCCGGTCTCTTACAATTTCAAATTGCTGTGGTTTTGGAATCCCTTTTCTCAGAATGGAGACTTTCACTTTACTGCCTTTCTCTCCTCTAAGTTTATCAACCACGTTATCTGTCAATAAACCGTTTCCGTTCAAAGCTTTTCCGTTTACCGCAATTATTTTATCTCCTTTTAACAAGCCAGCTTTGTAAGAAGGGCCATCCTTTCTTACCTGTGTCACAAAAAGCGTGTCATTCACCATATAATATTCAATCCCTATCCCGTCAAAATTACCCTCTAAAGTTTCATTTTGGGATTTTGCCTCCACCGGAGGAAGGTATACAGAATGGGGATCGAGGCTACTCAGGATATCATTGATGGCCAAATCCTGCAAAGAATCTGTATTCACAGAATCCACATAATTGTTTTTAACCACATTTAAAATTCGATCCAATTTCTCCTTTCCATTAAACGAAATGGAGGGCAAGCCATTTATTTGTCCGTTAAACACTTTCTGCTGATAATTGGCCCCTAAAAAAAAACCAAATAATACTGCGATAAGGGCTAAAATGAAATATTTTAAGGTATGGTTTTTCGTATCAGACATGTTATACAAAAGAACTAATAATTATTTTGTAAAGGATGATTTTCGGATGATTTCGACTAATTTTAAGCTCAGATTGAATAATTTGAAAAAGAACATGACCATCAGCATATATTTTCCGATTTTTGCAAAAAAAAAGCTTAAACAACATGACTCAAACAACTGAACAGGAATCTTTATATAATGATTTGGAGCAAAAATCGATTTTGGAGATTTTGCAGAACATCAATGATGAGGATAAAACCGTTCCTTTAGCGGTAGAGAGATCCATCCCACAAATTGAAGTTTTAGCCAGTGCTGTCACCCAAAAAATGGAGCAGGGCGGAAGATTGTTTTATATAGGCGCAGGAACCAGTGGACGATTGGGAATTGTTGACGCTTCTGAATGCCCGCCAACTTTTGGCGTTCCATATGATTTGGTGGTGGGTTTAATAGCCGGAGGAGACGAAGCAATAAGAAAGGCGGTGGAGAATGCAGAGGATGATGAGGAGCAGGCATGGAAAGACCTTATGAAATATAATATCACCTCAAAAGATGTTTTAATAGGCATTGCAGCTTCAGGAAGAACTCCTTATGTGATCGGAGGATTAAAAAGAGCTAACAAGATGAATATCATCACTGGCTGTATTGTTTGTAATACAGCTAGTGAAGTGGCTGCTAATGCAAAGCATCCGGTGGAAGTGGTGGTTGGTCCTGAATATTTGACAGGTTCAACCCGGATGAAGGCAGGAACAGCACAAAAATTAGTGCTGAATATGGTCACTACTGCTGTGATGATTAAATTAGGCAAAGTGAAAGGGAACAAAATGATAGATATGCAGTTAACCAACCATAAGCTGGTTAACCGTGGCATCAACATGATTATACAGGAAACAGGGCTGCAGGAAGAACCGGCTTCAGTATTGTTAGAGCGACACGGAAGCGTGAGAAAAGCCGTTGAAGCTTATTTAGCAACGTTACAATAATATGCATGAAATAGAACCATACTATCGCTGGAGGGATGACTATATAGCCGCTGAGGATGAGCGTTCTCCCTTTTTTGAAACTCAGTATGATGAATTCAACTACGATAAACAGATATATAATTACCTCATACACCCGCAATGGGATTATTTCGGCTCCCATACCTTATATCTGAAGATCCTATACGTGGATTACGATCGTTCCTATGCTATTATTGAACTGATTGGGGAGTGGAATGATGCCATAGATAATGATATCATGGTGCTGAAGCGGGAAATCCTGGAGTCCATCATCAACGAAGGGATCAACAAATTTATTTTGATCGGGGAGAATGTCCTGAATTTTCATGCATCAGACGATTGTTATTACGAAGAGTGGTTTCAGGAGGTAGAGGACGGCTGGATTGCCGGAGTGAATTTCCGCAATCATGTGATTGATGAATTTAAACACAATAACATTGACTATTATATCAATTTCGGAGGGGAACTTGACGATATGAATTGGCGGCAGCTGAAACCCGTACAACTATATAAGAAAGTGGAGGAACAATTGATGAAGAGGTTGAGCTAGCACAAAATAAAACCGCTCCTACCACAGAACGGTTTTATAAACCAAAAACTAAAATCATCATGAACATATTTAAGACTGATGATTCTTCGAGAGGTTTAATACAGGAATAAATAATGATTTTTCGTCTGAATGAAAGGCTGATATTTCCTGATCCTGCTTTGGCAGAAGAAGATGGATTATTAGCTATCGATGGGGACCTGTCCCAGAAAAGGTTGCTACTTGCTTACGAAAACGGGATTTTTCCCTGGTTTAATGAAGACTCTCCGATTCTATGGTACAGTCCGCCGAAAAGATTTGTCTTATTTCCGAAAAACGTGAAAATCAGCAAGAGTATGAAACAGGTATTAAAATCCAATCGTTTTAAAGTTACCCGCAACCATGCTTTCGTTAAAGTGATAAAAGCCTGTGCAGAAGTGAAGCGTGAAGGACAGGAGGGTACCTGGATCATACCGGAGATGCAGGAGGCTTATCTGCAGCTTCATCATTCAGGATATGCACATTCTGTTGAAGTTTGGGAGGAGGAGAGACTGGTTGGCGGATTATATGGGGTGCTAGTCAATCAGGTATTCTGTGGAGAATCCATGTTCTCTTTAAAAAGCAACGCTTCAAAAATTGCTTTGATTTGGCTTTGCCAAAATGTGACTATCAGACTTATCGATTGCCAAATTCACTCCGACCATTTGGAAAGAATGGGGGCCAGGCTGATTCCAAGACTAGAATTCATGAAATATTTAAAAACCCGAGTTCAATGCTGAAAATATCGTTTTAAGCCATTAAACGATGGTGATGTCAGCTTTGTCTTTTGGAACATCAGTGAAGAATTTTTTCAAAAGGTCATTTAAAGCAAGCAGGCCTTCATCAACCAATTTAACAATTACCGCTCCACTTGACCATTTGCTTGCCGAGGCGATGAACACTTGGGTGTCATCATCAAAACTGCCTGATTGATATTGATAAAGCGTAGCATCCTTGGATAAAATCTTCACATCAAGACCTCTTTTCAATCCGGTTGATTCAGTTTAATGGGCTTTTAAATAATCGTCCAGACCTTTCTTATCTATAGTTTGAGCGAGAGCTTGCACAGCTAAGATTCGCAGGATGAAGAGCAGTGTTTGCTTCATAAAGATCATGATTAATTTTGAGTCGGAAGTTCAAGCTTTCAAAACATTTTCCATAAATCAAATGTAAAACTTGTAAAATTCTATCTTTACAAAAAATCAGAACCAATATGCTCCCTAAAATCAATTTCACTCAAACCCAAGCTTACGAATACTTATCAGACCATTTGGCAGAAATAGCGGAAACCCCAATGAAAACGCTTTTTGCTAATGATGCTGGTCGTTTTAAAAAATTCTCTATTTTGTTTAATGATATCTTTTTAGATTATTCGAAGAACAGGGTTGATGATAAAACCATGGCTTTGCTGATTCAACTCGCTAAAGAATGCGAGATAGAGCATGCCATCAACGCGATGTTCAATGGCGAGAAAATCAATGAAACCGAGGATAGGGCCGTTTTACACACCGCCTTGCGTAACCGTTCCAATCACCCGGTGATGGTGGATGGGGAGGACGTGATGCCGGCCGTGAACAAGGTGTTGGCTAAAATGAAGAAATTTTCTGAAGCGATCATTTCAGGTTCATGGAAAGGTTATACTGGGAAAGCCATCACTGATGTGGTGAATATTGGTATTGGGGGTTCAGATCTAGGTCCGGTGATGGTGACGGAAGCTTTAAAAGCCTATAAAAATCATCTGAATATGCACTTTGTTTCTAACGTGGATGCAACCCACATTGTGGAAACCTTAAAAGAAGTTGATCCTGAAACCACTTTATTCCTGGTCGCTTCCAAAACGTTCACCACTCAAGAGACCATGAGCAACGCACATTCTGCCAGAGATTGGTTTTTGGATAGTGGCGCAGCAGAGGCAGATGTGGCGAAACATTTCGCAGCTTTATCCACCAATTCAGAAGGTGTGAGCAAGTTTGGTATCGATACGCAGAACATGTTCGAGTTTTGGGATTGGGTCGGAGGAAGATATTCTTTATGGAGCGCTATTGGTTTGCCCATCGCTCTTTCTATCGGATTTGAAAATTTTGAAGAATTACTGACAGGCGCAAATGAAATGGATATTCATTTCAGAGAGACGGAGTTTGAAAAAAACATTCCGATTATTTTAGCATTGGTTGGTATTTGGTATAATAACTTCTTTGGAGCAGAGACAGAGGCTATTTTGCCTTATGATCAATATATGCACCGTTTTGCAGCCTATTTCCAACAGGGAGATATGGAGAGCAACGGTAAGCATGTGGATAGAAATGGTGAAGTGGTGAATTATCAAACCGGACCAGTGATTTGGGGTGAACCCGGAACGAATGGGCAACATGCTTTTTACCAGTTGATTCATCAGGGAACGAAGTTAATTCCTTGCGATTTCATTGCCCCTGCACAATCACACAATCCGCTTGCAGAACATCATAATATGTTATTATCGAACTTCTTTGCACAAACCGAGGCTTTGATGAATGGTAAAACAGAAGAGGAGGTGATTGCCGAATCAAAAGGGAAGAATGATGAAGAGATCGAAAAGCTGGCTCCTTTTAAAGTTTTTGAAGGGAATCGTCCAACCAATTCGATTTTAGTGAAAAAAATCACTCCAAAAGTTTTAGGATCATTGATCGCCATGTACGAACATAAGATTTTTGTGCAGGGCGTGATTTGGAATATCTTCAGCTTTGACCAATGGGGCGTGGAACTGGGCAAACAATTGGCAGGGAAAATCTTGCCTGAATTAAAGAATAATGATGAAGTGAGCTCTCATGATAGTTCCACAGATGGATTGATCAATTTGTATAAGGAGTGGAGATAGTTCCGATATTTTGAAAAAGGTGCTTTTCATTTTCTTTCTGGGCGCCATTTTAGCATTTGCAGCAGCATTCGCTAAAAGAAACTACCTAAAAAGAATCAGAAAGTTCTTGTGAGTAGAGGGAGATAAACTTGATGCTATTTCCAGTACCGTTTCTAAAGTGTTGGATTAAGATAAAAACAGTTTGAATTACCCCCTTGAAGCTGCCAGTTTCTTTAGGAGACCTAAATCTTTCTAAGTTTGATGATGCGCAACTTGTTCATGATTTTGATGATGGGATAAGATGGATCGAACTCAAACCATTTTTGAGCAAAGTTCACATGATTAGGTTTCTTATGATGGTTGTTCTGAAACAATTCTCCCATCATCAAAAAGTCCAAAGGCAGGGTGTTTTTACTGTGATCATCATTATCATGATTAGCATAGCCATATTTGTGGCCACACCAGTTCACGATAGCCCCTTGAATTGGCCCCATTAAATAGTGTATGGGAAGTAATAAAAACATCCAGAATTGGGTGGCGAAAATGACATAAAATGCGGTGTAGAAAGTTACGAAGGCTAATCTTGTGATCCAGGAATCTCCTATTTTATCAATGATTGGCCAGGTTGGATAAGTTCCGGCAAAAGCAGGCTCTGGTTCAATTTTAAATTTGAGATAATCCATATAAATATTCTTGGTCTGCATCATCATCTCCCAAACGTCTTTAAAGAAATGTGGAGAGTGAGGATCTTTTTCTGTATCACTGTAGGCGTGATGCATTCTATGCATAATGGCGTAAGCCCGGGGATTCAAAAAGGAGGAACCCTGAAAAATAAAAGTACAGAAATAGAATGTTCTCTCCCAAAACCCATTCATTTTGAACATTTTATGCGAAGCATAGCGGTGTAGAAAAAAGGTTTGAAAGAAAAGTGACAGGAACCAATGGGCAAAGAAAAAAAGGAAGATGATCATTATGGAGGATACGGATTTAATAAATAAGGCGCAAAAGTACGTTTTTAATTTTTGTTTACACCTATATACGTGTTATTTAGAGGATCAGGATTTTGGTATTGAAAAATTAAGAATACTTTAAGCCGATCTGGCATTGTACTTGTATTAACCTGTATGTCTTTTTGCGGAAAGATTAAATCATCTATTAATATTAAAAATCAAAAATCATGGAAACTAAAGAAAAAACAAGCAAGTCAATGAAAGGATCAGAATTTCATAAATTTTTTATTGACGAACTCAAGGACATTTATTGGGCAGAGAATCATCTGGTAAAAGCATTGCCTAAAATGCAAAAAGCTGCAACAAGTACAGAACTTGCTAACGCATTTGAAAAACATACCAGTGAAACAAAAACTCATATTGAAACGCTGGAAAAGATATTCAGTTTGCTGGATCAGAAAGCGCAAGGGAAGAAATGTGATGCCATGGAAGGCTTGTTGGCAGAAGGGGAAGAGATCATCGATGACACTGAAAAGGACTCCATGACTAGAGATGCAGGATTGATTCTTGCGGCTCAAAAAGTGGAGCATTATGAAATAGCCACTTACGGAACCTTAAAAGTTTTTGCAGAGACCATGGGTCACGCTGACGTTGCTGAACTATTGAACGCTACACTTGAAAATGAAAAAGCTACTGATGTGGCTTTGACAAAGGTGGCAGAGACATTTGTGAACGAAGCAGCAGTTGGCGAATAATTCATGTTCTCTAATCAATAAAAACTCCCTGTTTTATAAGAGCAGGGAGTTTTTATTTTATCTACGGCAAGAGCTAATTCTTTGTATTGAATTTGAATACATTTCCCAGCTTTTCATCAGAGTTGAAAGACACTTTTAAATCTTTGATGATGCCTGTCTCCAGACTGTAAGCCCATCCATGTACACTCAGCTCCTGGCCTTGTTGCCAGGCATTTTGTAAGGTGCTTGTTTTACAAAGATTATAAACATTCTCAATGACATTCAATTCCACCAAACGCTTTCCTTTTTCTTTTTCATCTTCCATCAAATCCAGCTCAAAAGCATAGGTTCTGTAAACATCTTTTATGTGGCGCAGCCAATTGTCAATAAGTCCGTATTGTTTGTTACTCATTGCGGCAAGCACCCCGCCACAACCATAATGGCCGCAAACGATCACGTGTTTAACTTTTAAAACACCCACTGCATAATCCAGCACACTCAGCATGTTCATATCTGTGTGAATCACCATATTGGCGATGTTCCGGTGCACAAAAATGTCACCCGGGTTGGTGCCTGTGATCTGGTTAGCTGGCACGCGGCTGTCAGCACATCCTATCCATAAAACGGGAGGATTTTGTCCCTGGGCCAATTTCTTGAAATATTCAGGATCTTCTTTTAAAGTGGCTGCAACCCACTCTTTATTCCAATCCAGAAGATTTTCGTATTTAAGCTGATGGATATCATGGCCAACTGAAATATTTTTGGTTTCTCTATTCCCCATATTTTGGTTAAATTTTTTATTGTTCATAGTTAAGAAATTTCTTCTGGTTTTAATGATAATTCTTTCAATTTGGGTAGCTCATATTTAGATTTGATATTCAAGAGATCGACCTGGATATCCTTGGTATGAGCATGAGTGTTGAAATCATGAATGGTGTCTAAAACATCTTTATCAATGAATAAAGATTTGGTGCCATCAATGATCACCTTTTTATTCGCAGGGATATGCGTCAAAGTGTATTGGATAGCGCCCTTATTTAAGAAGGAAACTTCCTGTGCCAATTTAATCCTGATGATATCTTTCCCCTCACTTTTATCGATGGTGTAAAAATAAGGGTTTCGATAGTTTGTGCGAAGTAAAAAGACAATACCCACTGCCAACCCTATGCCCACTCCAATGAGTAAATCTGTCAAAACCACAGCCAATATAGTGACCATGAAAGGGATGAACTGGTCTTTTCCGTCTTTCCACATTTTTTTAAATAAGGATAGCTTAGTGAGCTTATAGCCAACCATTAATAAAATAGCGGCCAAACATGACAAAGGAATTTTATTGATGAGCACCGGAATCAATAGAACGGCCAAAATTAAAAACACACCATGAAATATGGCAGATAATTTAGTCCTTCCGCCTGAGTTCACATTGGCTGAGGATCTGACAATGACCGCCGTCATGGGTAACGCTCCAACAAAACCTGCCAGCGTGTTTCCAATTCCCTGAGCTATCAATTCCCTGTTAGTAGGAGAGACTCTTTTAATAGGATCTATTTTGTCCACAGCTTCTATACTTAATAAGGTCTCCAGGGAGGCCACAATGGCGATGGTAAGGGCTACCGTCCAAAGTTGAGGATTGGTGATCGCACTAAAATCAGGGAAAGTGAATAATCCTTTGAAATCTCCAAAATTCTTAACCACCGGTATTTGAACCAATTGATCAGGAGTCAGAGCGAAAGGGGTTGGATTGAAAAAGCCTGCTAAAAGAATTCCGGTAATGACCACGATGAGTGGTGCGGGTATGATCGTCAATTTTTTGAATTTCGGCCAAATGATGAGAATGGCCAAAGATACCAAAGTAATGATGATGGCCCCACCGCTAAACCTGTCAATAGCAGAGAGCAAGGAACTAAAAGTATTCTCCATGTCTGGTTGTATAAATTTTTGATCTCCCTCAAAATCAGCATCATACCCAACTGCATGTGGCATTTGTTTTAAAATCAAAATGATCCCAATTGCGGCCAACATGCCAATGATCACGCTGTTCGGAAAATAATTTCCTATAGTGCCCGCTTTCAATATCCCCAACAGAATTTGAATCAAACCAGCTATGACCACTGCCAATAAAAAGATGTTAAAACTTCCCAAGTCAGTAATGGCATTTAAAACAATCACTGTTAAGCCTGCGGCCGGGCCGCTCACGCTTAACTGGGAACCACTGAAACTGGCCACCACAATGCCTCCGATGATGCCACTTAGAATCCCGGAAAATAAAGGAGCCCCGGATGCTAGGGCAATACCTAAGCATAACGGGAGTGCCACTAAAAAGACCACGATACTTGCAGGTAAATCTTTTTTGAGATTTTTTGCAAGAAAATATTTACTCAAACCAGAAGCCGAGTAGGACGATTTATTATTCGTCATAAAAAGAAAATGATAATGTTAAAAACCTGAATGAATTAAAATTGGAAGAATCAGGCTTCGTTTGGCGGTGGGGTGGGTACCGAAGGAAAATAAGTTTTAATGTACGCTCTTAAAAATTGATGGTGACTCACTTTCTCTGTAAACACAGGAGGGCAGATCACAAAATCATAAACATGAATAAATTCGGTGCCTTTTTTTAGAAAATCATTGATGTCTTTAGCATCGGATCCACTTTCTTTTGAGTTATTCTCCAGTTCAAGCTGCAAAATGGCGGCATTTACGACTTTTTTATCAAGGTCCAGAACTATAGGTGCAGTGGAGATAATCATTTTTGCAATGAAAATCGCAAAAAACAATAAGCTATACACCAATGACCTAAACTTTCTATTCATATGTAAAGCGCACCTTTGAAATTTCTGATTTTTTTACAAAGCTAGGAAACTTTAAAAAATAATAGGCATTAAAATGTAAAGAAATCGTCAGCAAATGGTTTGCGATGATGGAATAGATTTTTTGCTTACGTAATTTTTTATAATTTCACAGGATAGCCAATAATCTATTAAAGTGAATAAAAAACTAGCAACGCTTCATGCGAAAAGAGAGGAAGCTTTTCTTGGAGGAGGAGAAGCAAGAATCGGGCAACAACATCAAAAAGGTAAATTAACGGCCAGAGAGCGTCTTCATTTTTTGTTGGATGAAGGTTCATTTGAAGAGATTGGAATGCTGGTCTCCCATAGGTCAACAGATTTCGGCATGCAGCATCAGAAGTTTCCGGGAGATGGTGTCATCACTGGTTACGGTACAATTTCAGGGCGATTGGTTTATGTATTCTCTCAGGATTTCACCGTATTTGGTGGTTCCTTATCTGAGACACATGCGGAGAAGATCTGTAAAATAATGGATCTTTCTTTGAAGAACGGTGCTCCATTGATTGGATTAAATGATTCTGGCGGGGCAAGAATTCAGGAGGGAGTGGTGTCATTAGGAGGTTATGCGGATATCTTTTATAAAAACACCATGGCCTCAGGAGTGGTTCCACAACTCTCTGCGATCATGGGGCCTTGTGCCGGGGGAGCTGTTTATTCGCCAGCCATCACTGATTTTATTTTAATGGTGGAACACACTTCTTATATGTTCGTCACGGGGCCTAATGTGGTAAAAACGGTGACCCATGAAGAAGTGACTGCTGAAGAATTAGGAGGGGCTAATACACATGCATCCAAATCCGGTGTTACACATTTTGCTTGTGCTAATGAAATAGATGCAATCCATCATCTAAAGAAATTACTGAGCTATGTTCCTCAAAATTGTGAGGAGCAGGCTCCGGCCACACCTTATGAAGCAGTAGACGAGAGCAGACCGAAACTAAATGAAATGATGCCTGAGAACGCCAACCAACCTTATGACATCAGAGAGATCATTGAGGAAGTGATTGATCCAGGTAGTTTTTTAGAGGTGCATAAAGATTTTGCGGAGAATATCGTGGTAGGCTTTGCCCGTTTGGCCGGAAGAAGTATCGGCCTGGTGGCTAATCAACCAGCATTTTTAGCAGGTGTTTTAGATCTTCATGCTTCCACCAAAGCGGCCCGTTATGTTCGTTTTTGTGATTGTTTCAATATCCCATTACTTGTTTTTGAAGATGTTCCCGGCTTCTTGCCAGGGACTGACCAGGAATGGAATGCCATTATCACCAACGGAGCTAAATTGTTGTATGCCTTTTGTGAGGCCACTGTGCCAAGGATTACCCTAATTACACGGAAGGCCTATGGCGGTGCTTACGATGTAATGAACTCTAAACATATTGGAGCTGACATGAATTATGCATGGCCTACTGCAGAGATTGCGGTGATGGGAGCCAAAGGAGCTGCAGAGATCATCTTTAAGAAAGAGATCACCACTGCAGAAGATCCACAGAAGAAATGGCTGGAAAAAGAGAAAGAATATTCAGATATCTTTGCGAATCCTTACAGAGCCGCAGAAAGAGGGTTTATTGATGAAGTGATTGATCCTGCGGAGACCCGTATCAAATTAATCAAGGCATTTAAAATGCTGGAGAATAAAGTGGTGAATAATCCAAGGAAGAAACATGGAAATATCCCCCTATAACATCATAATGAGGAGCTGAAATATTTTGGAAGATACTTTTTCCATAGAACAAATTCCTGCTGTGCTAACCTTAAAGTTAAGGCAGGCAGAATTGTATCCGGATTCATCTTTAATGGAGATGCAATTAGAGGAAGATGAGCAAGGAGTTCATTTCGGTCTTTTCCATAAAAATCAACTCATTGCAGTGGTTTCCTGTTTCCTTAGAGGAAAAGAGATGCAATTTCGGAAGTTTGCTACAACAAAAGGATATCAGCAAAAAGGATTTGGCACTGCTTTGTTGACTTACATCATTGAATTCGCTAAAAAAGAAGGTATAAAAAAAATCTGGTGCAATGCCAGAACTTCCGCTACCGGATTCTATAAGAAATCAGGGATGGGGGAAACTGATGAGTTCTTCATTAAAAATGGAGTGGATTATGTGATTATGATAAAAGAGTTGAATAAATAATTTAGGTCTGGATAAAAGTCTGGCTCGGATAAGATCACATTTTTACCTGTTTTTGAAACATTTCATCTTCCATACAAATATTCTATATTTGCCTCATCAGAAAGAATTATGGAAACAGTAAGCACTCCTATTAATTATTTGCCCATCATTTTGCAATTAGTGGTAGCCTTGGGTTTTGTGGCTTTTACCATGGTGTTAACTCACAGGATTGGGCCCAAAAGAAAAACCACTGATGTAAAGCTCACTTCCTTTGAATCGGGAATTGAGGTGATTGGTAATGCCCGTCAGCCTTTCTCCATAAAATATTTCGTGGTGGCCATCGTTTTCGTATTGTTTGATGTGGAGGTGATCTTCATGTATCCCTGGGCGGTGAACTTTAGAGAATTCGGTTTAAACGGATTGATTGAGATGTTCATTTTCATGGGAACCTTGCTTCTTGGCTTCATATATGTGGTAAAGAAAAAGGCCCTGGATTGGGATTAAGATAGAATTGTTCTAAATAAGGATAATCAACTTTGAATAGTTTTAAACTTGATAAATTTGTGGCTTAAGAAACATCTTGAGCTTTTTTCATTTTATTATAAAGGAGAAAAAGAAATGAGCGATATAAATTTAGTGGAATCTCCGCCAGGAGTTGAAGGGAGTGGTTTTTTCGCCACCTCTTTAGATAAAGTGATTGGGATGGCGAGGGCAAATTCCCTTTGGCCTTTACCTTTTGCAACTTCCTGTTGCGGTATAGAATTCATGGCCACTATGGGCTCTCATTATGATTTCGCCAGGTTTGGTTCAGAACGACCATCTTTTTCTCCACGCCAGGCGGATTTATTGATGGTGATGGGAACTATCGCAAAAAAAATGGCTCCTGTTTTAAAGCAGGTTTATATACAAATGGCCGAACCACGTTGGGTGATTGCTGTTGGAGCTTGTGCATCAAGCGGTGGGATTTTTGACACCTACTCTGTTTTGCAGGGAATTGATGAAATCATCCCCGTAGATGTGTATGTCCCAGGTTGTCCGCCAAGGCCAGAGGCCATCATCAATGGATTCAATAAAATTCAAGATCTGGTAAGGAGCGAATCATTAAGAAGAAGAGACTCTCCAGAATATGCAGAACTACTAGCGAAATACGGAATTCAGTAATGGCTAAATTATCAAAAGAACAAATCACAGAAAAGTTAAATCTGAAATTTGCAGATCAATTCACTGCACCAACGGCACCTTTTGGTTTGCTCACTTTTGAAACTACGACAGATATCATCATAGATTTATTGGCTTTTCTAAAGAACGATTCAGAATTGGCTTTTAATTACCTCACTGATATTACCGCGGTTCATTATCCCGAAAAGGATAAAGCTTTGGGTGTTGTTTATCATCTGCACAGTTTGACCAATAATGTCAGAATGAGAATTAAAGTTTTCATTCCGGTTTCAAATCCGGTGATTCCAACCGCTACAGAATTATGGAATGGTGCTAATTGGATGGAGCGTGAAACTTTTGATTTCTTTGGGATACAGTTCACCGGTCATCCTGACTTAAGAAGAATTTTGAATGTGGACGATATGACGGTTTTCCCGATGAGGAGAGAATATCCTTTAGAAGATCCGAACAGAGTTGATAAAAAAGATTATTTCTTTGGACGTTAAACATTTTAAATGAGCAATATTTTAACAGAGATCACTCCAAACAAACCGGTTTATACTGATAATGATCCGCAAGGAGATTTAACGACTTTAAACCTGGGGCCAACGCATCCGGCAACGCATGGTGTGTTCCAGAACGTTTTGCAGATGGATGGCGAGCGTATTGTGAGCGGGGTCTCCACCATCGGATATATACACCGGGCTTTTGAGAAGATAGCGGAACATCGTCCTTTTTATCAAATCACCCCGCTTACAGATAGAATGAACTACTGTTCGTCACCCATCAATAACATGGGCTGGCACATGACAGTGGAGAAATTATTAGGCATCGAGATGCCAAAGCGAGTGGATTACCTGCGTGTGATTGTGATGGAATTAGCCCGCATCACTGACCATTTGGTTTGTAATGGAATTTTAGGTGTGGATACAGGTGCTTTTTCCGGATTCCTTTATTTAATGGAGGAGCGTGAGCACATCTACGAGATTTACGAAGAGATTTGCGGAGCCCGTTTAACCACCAACGTGGGAAGAATTGGTGGTTTCGAAAGAGATTGGAACCATATCGCATTTGAAAAGTTAAGAAAATTTCTAATAAAGTTTCCTCCGATATTAAAACAGTTCGAAACCTTATTTAACAGAAATAGAATTTTTATAGAACGTACATCAGGAGTGGGAGCCGTTGATCCGGAAACTGCTTTGAATTACAGCTGGAGTGGCCCAATTTTAAGAGCTACCGGCGTGGATTATGATGTACGTGTGAACGAACCCTATTCTTCTTACCAGGATTTCGATTTTGAAATTCCAGTGGGCACAAACGGTGATGTTTACGACCGTTTTATTGTTCGTAATGAGGAGATGTGGCAAAGTTTAAGAATTATTGAGCAGGCATTAGAGAAAATTGAGAAAGAACCAAAAGGTGTTTTTCATGCTGATGTTCCTGAGTTTTATCTGCCTCCAAAAGAGCAGGTTTATAATAATATGGAAGCCTTGATTTATCATTTTAAAATTGTGATGGGCGAGGTGGATACCCCAAAAACTGAAGTTTACCACGCTGTTGAAGGTGGGAATGGGGAGTTGGGTTTTTATTTAATCAATGATGGAGGCAGAACGCCATACCGTTTACATTTCCGCAGACCAAGTTTCATCAATTACCAAATGTATGCGCCAATGAGCCGTGGAATGTTACTGTCTGATGCCATCATCAATATGTCTAGTTTGAACGTAATAGCAGGAGAGTTAGATGCTTAAAGTTGAAGAAATACAACAATCAGTGGAGTTTTCTGCTGACTTACTGAACAAATTTGGTGATATAGTTGGTCGCTATCCGGATGGAAAACAGAAATCCGCTTTGCTACCCATGCTTCATGAAGTGCAGGCAGTTTATGGTTGGGTGAGCCCGGAGGCGATGGATAAAGTTGCAGAATTTCTGGATATACAAGCTATAGAAGTATACGAAGTCGCTACTTTTTACACCATGTTCTTTTTAAGACCCCAAGGGAAATATGTGTTAGAGATTTGTCGCACAGGTCCTTGTAATATTGTAGGTGCAGAGAAGATGGTGGATTATATTGGCGAGAAGTTGGGTGTGAAGGAAGGAGAAGTGACTCCTGATGGCTTATTCAGCTATCGCGGAGTGGAATGCTTAGCTGCCTGCGGATACGCACCGGTTTTGCAAATCGGTCCTGAATATACTTTCTACGAAAACTTGACAAAAGAGTCGGTAGATAAGCTGATTGCAGATTTAAAAGAAAAGAATAATAAGTAGGAGACAATAGATATGAGTATTGAGAAAAGACCAAAAGGTCTCACCTCTCACCTCTCACCTCTCAAATCTAACAAATATGAGTCGCAAATTATTACTAGAGCATATTAACGTACCTGACATCCACACTCTGAAAGTGTATCGTGAGAAAGGTGGTTACCGGGCTGTGGAGAAGGCTATCAAAACCATGTCTACTGATGATGTGGTGGAAGAGGTGAAGAAATCTGGTTTACGCGGACGTGGTGGTGCAGGTTTCCCCACCGGGATGAAGTGGAGTTTTTTGGCAAAACCGGAAGGTGTTCCGCGTTACCTGGTTTGTAACGCCGACGAATCTGAGCCAGGAACTTTCAAAGACCGTTATTTAATGACTTACATCCCTCATGTTTTAATTGAAGGAATGATAGTAGCTAGTTATGCGTTAGGAGCTAACACCAGCTATATTTATGTGAGAGGCGAGATGATGCCTCAGATCCGGATTTTAGAAAAAGCCATTGCAGAAGCTAAAGCGGCTGGATTTCTAGGTCAGAATATATTAGGTTCAGGTTACGATTTGGAATTATATGTACAACCGGGTGGTGGCGCTTATATATGTGGAGAAGAGACCGCTTTATTGGAATCTTTAGAAGGAAAAAGAGGAAATCCGAGAATTAAACCTCCTTTCCCTGCAATTGCCGGATTATATGGTTGCCCAACTGTGGTGAACAACGTAGAATCCATAGCAGCGGTTGTTCCAATTGTGAATGATGGTGGAGAGGAATATGCGAAAATCGGCGTGGGCCGTTCAACTGGAACTAAATTAATCTCCGCAGGTGGAAACATCAATAAACCAGGAGTGTACGAGATTGAGTTAGGAGTGACGGTGGAGGATTTCATCTATTCTGATGAATATTGTGGTGGAATAGCCAACGGAAAGAAATTAAAGGCTGTTGTTGCCGGAGGTTCTTCTGTCCCAATTTTACCTGCTAATTTGATATTGAACACCATTGACGGAGAGAAAAGACTGATGTCTTACGAATCCCTTTCTGATGGTGGTTTTGCTACCGGAACCATGTTGGGTTCAGGTGGTTTTATCGCTTATGATGAAGACCAGTGTATCGTGAGAAATACCTGGAATTTTACCCGTTTCTACCATCACGAATCTTGCGGGCAATGTTCGCCTTGCCGTGAAGGTACCGGATGGATGGAGAAAGTTTTACATCGTTTAGAATATGGCCATGGTAAAATGAGCGATATGGATTTATTGGTGGATGTTTCTAAGAAAATTGAAGGAAACACCATTTGTCCTTTAGGTGATGCTGCGGCTTGGCCAGTTGCAAGTGCTATTCGTCATTTCAGAGATGAATTTGAATGGCATGTGAGTAATCCGCAATTGGCGGTTACGCAGAATTATGGTTTGGCACATTACGCTGACCCGTTGCCTGCACCTGTTGAGGCATAAATAAAAATGCGTCATGTCGAGGCAACGAGACATCACACAAATAATTAGCCATTCGATATGGCAACAAAGCGAGTGAGGTGTTTCCTATCGTCGACATGACGAAATGGAAAACGGAATAAGGTTTTGCGTTAGGGATTGAAGTGGATACCGGCTTGCGGCTAATGCCTTGAGCAGTATGAACAAAAAGCCCGACCCTTTAGGGACACGCCCAAATGAACAAAATTAACGTCATGTCGACGAAAGGAGACATCTCACAAATAAGTTTAAGAACTTTGCAAGTGAGACCTCTCGTTCCTCGAGGTGACGAAAAGGAAAAGAAATAAAAATCAACAGTTTAAAAAAATAAAAATTGGCTGATAAAATGAAAGTAACGATAGACGGAATCCCCGTTGAAGTGGAGCCAGGAACATCCATCCTGAATGCCGCAAGGCAGATCGGTGGAGACATTGTTCCTCCTGCGATGTGCTATTACTCTAAACTGGAAGGCAGCGGAGGTAAATGCCGCACTTGTTTGGTGAAAGTAAGTAAAGGTTCAGAAAAAGACCCTCGTCCGATGCCTAAATTGGTGGCCAGTTGCCGTACCAATGTGATGGACGGAATGGAGGTGCAAAACATCACCTCGCCGGAAGTGGTAGAAGCAAGGAAAGGTGTGGTGGAGATGTTATTGATCAATCACCCTTTGGATTGCCCGATTTGTGACCAGGCAGGTGAGTGTCATTTACAGGATTTGGGTTATGAGCATGGAGCCGAAGCCACCCGTTACGAATTTGACAGAAGAACTTTTGAGAAGATTGACATAGGCGATAAAATTCAGTTGCACATGACGCGTTGCATTTTATGCTACCGTTGCGTTTTTGTGGCAGATCAAATCACAGAAAAACGTGTTCATGGTGTGTTGGGAAGAGGGGATCATTCAGAGATCTCCACTTACATAGAGAAAGCCATTGATAATGATTTCTCTGGAAACGTGATTGATGTTTGCCCTGTTGGTGCTTTAACTGATAAGACTTTCCGTTTCAAAAACAGGGTTTGGTTCACTAAACCTGTGGAAGCCCACAGAGATTGCCCAACCTGTTCTGGTAAAGTGACTTTATGGTATAAAGGTGAAGAGGTGTTACGGGTCACTGCCAGAAAAGATGAATATGGTGAAGTGGAGGAGTTCATTTGCAACACTTGCCGTTTCGATAAAAAGGCAACTGCTGATTGGGTGATTGAGGGTCCAAGAAAAGTCTCTCAACAATCTGTCATCAATTCTAATCATTATGATACTTTGCGGCCTTTGCCGGTGGTAAAAAAGAATTTAGAATTACAGGCTGCGAATAAAGAGGAATTTGAAAGAGCGGTAAAATTATAATGGATATAGCATTTTTAATAGAGAAACTGTTGATAGTTGTGGTGTTATTTACCATCACATTAACTATCGCAGCTTATTCCACCTGGGCAGAGCGTAAAGTTGCTGCCTGGTTGCAGGATAGGGTTGGGCCAAACAGAGCTGGTATTTTTGGATTATTACAACCACTTGCCGATGGTGGGAAAATGTTCTTTAAAGAGGAGATCATTCCTTCCGGAGCGAATAAATGGTTGTTTATAGCCGGTCCGTCTTTGGCGTTGCTGGTTTCCTTTTTAGGGACTGCGGTTATTCCATTTGGGCAAAATGTGGAGCTTTTCGGAAGAATTGTGCCTTTACAGGTGACGGATATCAATGTAGGGATTCTTTACATTTTCGGTGTGGTTTCCTTGGGAGTTTACGGCATCATGATTGGTGGCTGGGCATCCAATAACAAATACTCTTTGATGGGGGCCATTCGTGGAGCTTCTCAAAACATCAGCTACGAAATTGCTATGGGATTGTCCATTATTGCATTTTTGTTGGTGACCAACACCTTAAGCTTTAAAGAGATTGCAGAACAGCAACATGGTTGGCATTGGAATATTCTTTATCAGCCTTTGGGTTTCTTGATCTTTTTGGTTTGCGCTTTTGCGGAGACCAATCGTGTTCCTTTCGATTTACCAGAATGTGAAACTGAATTGATTGGTGGTTATAATACGGAATATTCAGCTTTCAAGATGGGTGCTTACATGTTTGCGGAATACATCAACATGTTTGTTTCATCTGCGGTGATGGTCACTTTATATTTTGGGGGCTACAATTATCCTGGAATGGATTTTATGAATGGCTTACTTGGAACAACTTGGGGCCCATTATTTGGAGTGGCCATCATGTTTTTAAAGATTGTGATGTTCATTTTTTTCTTTATGTGGGTGAGATGGACTGTTCCGCGTTTCCGTTATGATCAATTAATGGATTTGGGCTGGAAAGTGTTAATTCCGTTAGCTATTGCTAATATCGTGATCACTGCGATTGTGATCACCATTGTAGATAAATTATAAAATATTTTCTCCCGAAAGGGATTTAAGGAGGGATTCATGGTATCATTAAGTGGCAAGAAAAAAGTACTAGAGCAAAAACCAATGAATTTTTGGGAGCGAATATATCTCCCGGCAATTTTCAGAGGGATGGGCATCACTTTCATGCACATGTTCAAAAAGAAGGAAACGACTTTTTATCCTGAAAAGGAACGGGAATTCTCTGAAAACTGGAGAGGGATGCACTCACTCAAAAGAGACGAACAGGGAAGAGAACGTTGCACGGCCTGTGGTTTATGTGCTTTATCATGCCCGGCAGAAGCCATCACTATGATTTCGGCAGAGCGTGAAAAAGGTGAAGAACATTTATACAGAGAAGAAAAGTATGCAGCAGTGTATGAAATCAATATGTTGCGTTGTATTTTCTGCGGTTTGTGTGAAGAAGCTTGTCCTAAAGAAGCTATTTATTTAGATGGGCCAATTGTACCAGCCGATTATCTTCGTAAAGATTTCATTTACGGTAAGGATAAATTGGTGGAGATGCCGATTACCGAGCTGGAAGCTTTAAAAGGAAACCTGGTTTAAGGGATATTGATATTTAATAACAAGATTTAATCAAAAACTTTACCTTTGCCGTTCAAAATCGGTGATTGTAGTTCTAAATAAATGAGTTTATTTTACCTAGTTGCATTCTTATCCATCCTGTTCTCGCTCCTGGTGATTTTCACTAAGAACCCGGTTTATAGCGTGCTGTATCTTATCGCCACGTTTTTCACTTTCACCATTCATTATATTTTATTGAATGCCCAGTTTTTGGCAGTGGTGAACTTCATCGTGTATATGGGAGCGATTATGGTGTTGTTCCTCTTTGTTTTGATGTTGATGAACCTCAATAAAGAAACAGAACCTGTTAAATCTAACCTGGTGAAGATAATTGGCGTGATTGCCGGCGGTTGTTTATTAGTGACTTTAATAGCTGCTATTCATGCCATGCAAACATCAGCGGTAAGCGCATTACCAAACTCAGAAATTGGTTTAGTGGGTAATTTGGGAAAAGTGCTTTTCAGCGAATTCCTGTTACCATTCGAAATATCATCCATCCTTTTGTTAAGTGCAATGGTTGGAGCCGTATTATTAGCTAAAAAAGATAAAAGAACTCAAAATGGATAATATCTCAGCAACCATTCAGGTAGTTCCACTTAATCATTACATATTATTAAGTGCAATCATTTTCACTATCGGTGTGATAGGGGTTTTGATTAGAAGAAACGCCATTATCATTTTCATGTCGGTGGAGTTGATGTTGAATGCCGTGAACTTATTATTGGCAGCCTTTTCAGCTTACAGCGGTGATGCCTCGGGGCAGGTTTTCGTGTTCTTCATCATGGCATTGGCGGCGGCCGAAGTGGCGGTGGGCCTGGCCATTATTGTGATGGTGTACAGGAACACCAGTTCCATTGATATTAATATACTCAACAGGTTAAAGTGGTGATTTTTTATAAAGCTAGATGATAGACTTAGTTTGGTTAATTCCGTTATTTCCTTTTATTGGTTTTTTGATTTGCGGGCTGGGAAGAAATGTCCTGCCTAAAGCAGTCATCGGGACTATTGCAAGTGTGGCTGTTTTGGCTTCATTCGCTGTCAGTTTAGGGATCTTTTTTGAATTTGATGCTACAGAACCAGCCATCATCCATCTGTTTGATTGGATCAATGTAGGAGGAATTCACATCCCTTTCTCCTTTCAGGTGGATCAGTTGAGCATCATGATGTTGCTCATCATCACAGGAATTGGTTCATTGATACATATTTACTCCACAGGTTACATGAGCCACGATGCAGGTTTTGGAAAATTCTTCTCCTACCTGAATTTGTTTGTGTTCTTCATGTTATTATTGGTTTTAGGCTCCAACTATGTGATCATGTTCATTGGATGGGAAGGTGTGGGTTTATGTTCTTATCTTTTGATAGGTTTCTGGTTTACCAATGGTGCTTTTGCAGATGCCGCAAAGAAAGCCTTCATCATGAACAGGATCGGAGATTTGGGATTTTTGTTAGGAGTTTTCTTGATCATCAGCACCTTTGGAAGCGTTTCTTTTGCAGAGATTTTCCCGAAAGCACAATCCATGATTTCTGGAGATGCGACATTAACCTTAATCACCATATTACTATTTATAGGAGCAACGGGTAAATCGGCACAATTGCCATTGTTCACCTGGTTGCCTGATGCGATGGCAGGTCCTACTCCGGTTTCAGCTTTGATTCACGCTGCTACCATGGTGACCGCAGGGATTTACATGATTGCAAGGTCCAACATCCTATTCACTTTATCACCAGTGACCATGAGCATCATTGCCGTCATAGGTTTGGCCACAGCAATCATTGCAGCTATTATTGCATTGACTCAAACAGATATTAAAAAGGTGCTGGCCTATTCCACAGTATCTCAATTAGGATACATGTTCTTAGGCTTAGGAGTGGGTGCTTATACTGGTGCTTTCTTCCATTTATTAACTCACGCATTTTTTAAAGCATTATTATTCTTGGGAGCAGGTTCTGTAATTCACGCTATGAGCGATGAGCAGGATATGAGAAAGATGGGAGGTTTGAAAAAGAAACTGCCTATCACTTTCTTCACCATGTTGATGGGAACTTTCGCCATTTCAGGTTTACCGCCATTTGCTGGTTTCTTCTCCAAAGATGAAATTTTGGCCCACGTTTTTGAGCAAAATAAATTATTGTGGATCATTGGCGTGTTGGGTGCCATGCTAACGGCATTCTATATGTTTAGGATGATGTTTCTGACTTTTTGGGGAGATTTCCGCGGAACGGAAGAGCAAAAGCACCATCTGCATGAGTCTCCAATTTCCATGACTTTCCCTTTGATTGTTTTAGCCATACTTTCTGTTGTAGGGGGATTTATCGGAATTCCAGAAATTTTTGGAGGTGGACATTGGTTGGCTCATTATTTAGCTCCAGTTTTCGAAGGTTCAGGTTCCAGATTCTCTGAATTGGCTTTAGCCCATTCCACCGAATGGATGTTGATGGCCGTTTCTGTTGGAGGCGTGGTGCTTGCCATCATTTACGCCTTTATCAAATACATCAAAAATAACCATGTCCCAGTTGCTGACACCGAACCGAGATCAGTTTTAGCGAAAATATCTTACCACAAATTTCATTTTGATGAGCTATACTATTATACCATTCAAAAACCTTTGGATGGGTTGTCAGGCTTTTTCTTCAAAGTGGTGGAGAAATCAGGAATTGACGGTTTCGTGAACGGATTAGGAAAAGGCACTGTGGAGAGTAGCAAAGGATTACGATTGCTGCAAACTGGTAATGTAGGTTTTTACATTTTCGCCATGGTGATTGGGGTGATAGCAGTTTTGCTGTATAGTTTTTATAAATTTTAGGATGCTGAATTAATAGAGATAGATGAATTTATTATTCTTATTGTTTTTTCCTTTAGTTGGTTCATTAGCCTGTTTGCTGAATAAGAAAGCGGCAAAACAAGTTGCGTTCGTAAGCTCGCTCATCACTTTGGCGTATGCCATCACCTTATTATGCGATTTTAATGCAGATGCAGGCAGACAATTTGTGGTGGATTATCCTTGGATTCCGCAGTTAGGCGTTAGTTTTAAAGCAGGGATTGATGGCATCAGCATGATCATGGTGCTGCTCACTACTGGATTGGTTCCGTTAATTATCCTATCCAGCTTCAACAGAACCTTTAAAAATTCTTCCGCATTATATGCTTTAGTGCTTTTCATGCAATTTGGATTGCTGATTGTCTTTACCGCATTAGATGGGTTCTTATTCTATGTAGGATGGGAAGTTGCCTTGATTCCAATCTATTTTATTTGTGCCATTTGGGGAGGTGCAGACCGTATTCGTGTGAATCTGAAATTCTTCATCTACACTTTTGCTGGTTCTTTGTTCATGCTCTTAGGGATCATCTATCTGCATTTGCAAGCTCCGGGCAATACTTATGATATCGATGCTTTTTATTCGTTGAACTTAGATTCTGCCACTCAAGGTTGGTTATTCTGGTGTTTTTTCATCGCCTTTGCAATTAAGATGCCGATTTTCCCTTTCCACACCTGGCAGCCAGATACCTACACTGAAGCCCCAACTATGGGAACCATGCTTTTAGCTGGTATCATGCTGAAGATGGGAATTTACGGAGTGATCAGATGGTTGATTCCAATTGTTCCTTTCGGTTTCATGCAATGGAAAGAATTGGCGATTATTTTAGCCATCATCGGAATTGTTTACGCATCCATCATTGCTTTTACCCAAAAGGACATCAAAAGATTGGTGGCGTATTCGTCCATCGCTCACGTAGGTTTAATTGCAGCAGGGATCTTTGCCTGGAATACCGAAGGAGTGCAGGGAGCGATGATTCAAATGCTGAACCACGGGATCAATGTGGTGGGTTTGTTTTTCGTGATGGATATCATCATCAATAGGTTAAATACAAGAGAGATTGCTGCAATGGGCGGAATTGCCAAAGTGGCTCCGAAGCTTGCCATCGTTTTCTTGATCGTAATTTTAGGAACTGTGGCTTTGCCGTTGACCAATGGTTTCATTGGTGAGTTTTTATTGTTGAACGGGGTTTATCAATACGGGATTTGGTTCGCAGCTATTGCGGGTTTAACCATCATCTTCGGCGCAGTTTATATGCTGAGGATGTACAAAGGAGTGATGCAGGGACCATTGAATGATTTGACTGCTACTTTCCAAGATATAAAAGGTTCAGAATTATTGACTTTGGGTTTGATCTGTACTTTGATCATCGTCATCGGAGTTTATCCGAAACCTATTTTACACATCTCTGAAGCTGCAGTGAACGGGCTGATCAGTCAGGTAAACAATAAATTAGCATTTTAATAAAAGGAATGAATTCTTTAATAGTGATATCAATTTTAGCCATCGTAGTTCTTTATTTAGGATTATTTAAAGCAAAGAACGCCTTGTTGCCGGTAACTGTGGTGGGTTTGATTGGTGCTTTGGTTTTGGCTATTATGGAATGGAACAGTGGCGCAACACCCATTTACAGTGGGATGATGTTGTTTGATAATTTTGCGGTGGCTTTTTCTTCTTTGACGATTGTTTCCACCGTTCTCATCGTTCTGTTATCTAAAGATTATTTCGAGAAGATCAGCGATAACGTTGCTGAATATTACACCATCATCCTTTTTGCTCTGGCGGGAATCATCGTCATGGTGTCTTACCATAACCTTTCCATGTTATTTATCGGACTGGAAATCATGTCAGTAAGTTTATATATTCTTGCAGGGATTAAAAAAAGAGATTTCGGCTCAAACGAGGCTGCATTAAAATACTTTTTGATGGGAGCTTTCTCCACCGGATTTCTGTTATTCGGAATTGCATTGATTTATGGTGCTGCTCATTCATTTGATATGGGCGTGATTGCCCAATATGTAATTGACCGGCCAACAGGCATTGACCCCATGTTCTATGTGGGTATCGCTTTGATGATGGTAGGCTTATGCTTTAAAATTGGGGCTGCACCTTTCCATTTCTGGACTCCGGATGTTTATGAAGGCTCTCCAACATTGATCACCACTTTCATGTCGACTGTGGTGAAGACAGCGGGTTTCGCAGCGTTCTTAAGATTGTTTGCCACCTGTTTCGCTCCGCTTGCAGACTTTTGGATGCCAACTTTATTGGTCATCACCATATTGACTTTATTCATCGGAAACATCACCGCGGTTTACCAAACCAACTTCAAAAGAATGCTGGCTTTCTCCAGTATTGCCCATGCGGGTTATATGCTTTTCGCCGTAGTTGCTTTGGGAAGCACTTCAGTGAATGCTGTTTTTGTTTACGCAGCAGCTTACTCTTTGGCTTCCATCATTGCCTTTGCGGTATTGATGATTGTGAAAGAACAGACTGGAGGCGAGAATTTCGAAAGCTTTAACGGTTTAGGTAAAAAGAATCCGTTTTTGGCTTTTGTACTGACGGTTGCCATGCTATCATTGGCTGGGATTCCATTGACTGCAGGTTTCATCGGGAAGTTCTTTATGTTCTCCACCGCATTGGCGCAATATCATGTTTGGTTGATTGTTTTGGCGATAGTGAATGCCCTTATTGGTATATTCTATTATTTCAGAGTGATCGTTGCCATGTATTTTAAAGATGCCGAACGTAAGGAACTGACCTCTACAGGATATGATAAATTGGTGTTAGGCTTGTCAGTTATAGCGACCATCATTCTTGGAGTTTATCCTTCCATCATCACGGATTTGTTTTAAATTAAGAAGCTCTCTAAATTTATAGGTTTAGGGTTTTTAAAGTTTATTTTGGAGAGGTATGTGTCACATAGTATTAGAGAGTGACATAAAATCAACCATCTTTAGATTGCTTCATCTGCGTAAATCCCTAAGATCTGCGGGAGATAAAACTTATCCCTTATTTTTGCCCGCAAATTTCGCAGATTCCCGCAGATGTTTTCTCATACATATAATAATATTTCCCGACTTGTCCACCTGTAAAACATATAAACTATAAATACCTGAAAATAAATCTATTAACATTTAATTTTTCGCAATTCGCTGACCTAACCGCTGCTTTGTCCTAATTGTTGTTGATATTTGAATGAACGGCTTGAGAATTCCGTAAAAAAAATCCATATCGTAAATTTTCGCTGTAGGCTACTCTCTGTCCATTAAAAAGATAAAAGCAGGAACTATTTTTATTTTCGAAATCAATTTGCTGACCTAATTTGGACAAGTCAGGAGTGACATAAAATCAACCATCTTTAGATTGCTTCATCTGCGTAAATCCCTAAGATCTGCGGGAGATAAAACTTATCCCTTATATTTTGCCCGCAAATTTCGCAGATTCCCGCAGATGTTTTCTCATACATATTTTTTTAAAAACTTCTTTGATTATAAAATTGCAATAATATTTGTAGTTTTATGAACAAACTATGCATGAATTTTGGGAGAACCTCACTAAGCTGTCAGACGCACAGCAAATCATTCACAAAGGAGGGTTCTATTTAATTTTGTTTGTGATTTTTGCCGAAACAGGTCTGTTCTTCGGTTTTTTTCTTCCGGGAGATTATCTTCTTTTTTTAGCAGGAATGTTTGTGGCCACCGGAAAATTGGACATTGGGATTTTAGGCATGGTGATGGGCTTGATTTTCGCAGCCTTTGCAGGAAATTTTGTGGGCTATTGGTTTGGTTACAGAACAGGCCCCATGCTTTACAAAAGAAAGGATTCTTTCTTTTTCAAAAAGAGATATCTGAAAGCAGCAGAAGTTTACTACAGAAAGCAAGGGGCATTTGCATTAATAATGGGAAGATTTGTGCCTATAGTGCGTACATTTGCACCCATCATAGCCGGTGTTGTAAAATTAGATGCAAAGCGGTTTGCTTTTTATAACTTTGCAGGTGCTATTTTGTGGATCTGTTCTCTCACTTTATTGGGATATTTTTTAGGTAAGGAATTTGAAGAACAAGTGAATGATTATCTCAGCTATATCATATTAGGCTTTGTGTTGATCACCACTATTCCACTGGTGGTGGCATTTTTAAAAAGGAATTTGAAAAACAAGGTTGATAAATAAAATATACAAGATTTATAAAATGACTAACTACCATCCATGGCATTCCATTTCTCCGGGCGAGAGTTCACCGGAGAGTGTGACTGCGATTATTGAAATTCCAAAAGGTTCTAAAGCGAAATACGAAATAGATAAAGATACAGGCTTGCTACGCTTGGACAGGATATTGTTTTCCTCGGTGATGTATCCCGCTAATTATGGATTCATTCCTCAAACTTATTGCGATGACCATGACCCATTGGATATATTGGTTTTATGTTCTGCAGATGTTTATCCGATGGCTATGATAGAGGCTAAGGTAATTGGAGTGATGCACATGGTTGATAATGGTGAACAGGATGACAAAATCATAGCTGTGGCTAAAAATGATATGTCTGTTAATTATATTGAAGATTTAGAAGAACTACCACCACACACCATGAAGGAGATTGTACGTTTTTTTCAGGATTATAAAGCTCTGGAGCATAAAAACGTCACGATTGAGCACCTTTTAGGTAAAGAATTTGCTTACAAGGTGATAGAAGAAAGTGTGGAGTTATACAATTCCACTTATAGAAATAAATAAAAATGGACCCCCATCTCGAAATCAGCGGTTTTAAAATTTTCTTATCCATTCTACTGGTTCTTCTGAATGGTTTTTTTGTGGCGGCTGAATTTGCGATTGTGAAAGTAAGGGGCTCGCAGATAGAGATCAAAGCGAAATCCGGAAGTAAAGTTGCTAAGATAGCGAAACACATGACCTCTCATTTAGACGGGTATCTGGCTGCCACACAATTAGGGATAACGCTTGCATCATTAGGTTTGGGTTGGGTAGGGGAAGAAGTGATGACACATATCATGTTGAATTTTTTCGGCTTTTTAAATTTACCCATTTCCGCTACGCTGGCCAACAATTTAGGGCTTATATTGGCCTTTACTTTCATTACCATTCTTCATATCGTTTTTGGTGAGCTCGCCCCAAAAACTTTGGCCATTCAAAAGCCTGTGGCCACTACCATGGCTATTGCGTTACCTCTTCAGGTTTTTTACTTTGTGATGAGGCCTTTTATATTTGTGCTCAACGGGTTGGCAAATATTATCCTTAAACTATTCGGGATCAATTCAGCCAATGCACATGAAGCCATACATTCCTCAGAAGAGCTGCAGTATCTTTTGGATCAAGGTAAAGAATCGGGTGCTTTGGACAAGGCAGAACACGAACTCATTAAAAATGTCTTTGATTTTAACGAGCGGGTGGTAAAGAACATCATGGTGCCCCGAACCAAGATATCGGCTATAGAACTTTCCTCCACCCAGGAGGAACTGCTGGATTGCATTATTTCCGAAGGCTATTCAAGAATCCCGGTTTATGATGAAACCATAGATAGAATCGTGGGAATCGTTCACGCCAAGGATATTTTATCATTGATAGTGAAACATGGTAAATTTAACCTCAAAGACATCATCAGGAAACCCCTTTTTGTTCCGGAATCGAAGAAGATCAACGACTTGATGGCCGAATTAAAACTCAAACGCATTCAGATTGCCATTGTGTTGGATGAATTTGGGGGAACTGCCGGGATGGTGACCTTAGAGGATATTGTGGAGGAATTGGTGGGTGATATCCAGGACGAGTATGACGAAGAGAAACCATTGGTAGAGAAGATTTCAGATAATGAATTCATTGTCACTGCCTCAGCAACGGTTTATGATGTGAACGAGTTTCTTCCGCATGATTTGCCGGAGGATGAGGATTACGATACAGTTGTAGGCTTGTTGAGTGAGATTTTTGGTAAAATTCCGGAGGTAGGCGAAGTGAAAGAGTTCAACGGGTACAGTTTTACCATACTAAAAAAGATAGACCAGAACATTGAATCCGTTAAATTACAATTGCTCATCAAAGAAGAAGACACGGTGGATAATCATTAAGCTTCATGCATGTTTTTTACACACCAGCTATCATAGCTTCTAATTATCAGTTGGATGAAGAGGAAAGCAAACATTGCATCAGGGTTTTAAGACTTAAAATTGGTGATAAGGTCAATTTAGTGGATGGTGCCGGAGGTTTTTACCTGGCAGAAATCATGGATGATCATCCCAAAAAAACGGTGCTCCAAATCTCCTCTGTCCAGAAAGGGTATGGTAAAAGAAATCATACTTTGCATATCGCAATCGCCCCAACTAAAAACATCGATCGGTTTGAATGGTTTTTAGAGAAAGCAACCGAGATAGGAATTGAGGAAATCACGCCAATCATCTGCGAAAGATCAGAGCGGAAGGAGATCAAGACTGAACGCTCAAACAAAATCATCACTTCTGCAATGAAACAATCTTTAAAAGCGTATCATCCAGTATTGAATAAACAGGCCCCCCTCAAGGATTTCATCTTGAGAGCTTCCGCCGACGTTAAATACATCGCTCATTGTGAGGATGAAGGGAAACATCCAATTTCAGATGAATTCATCAAACATCAAAGT
Source organism: Pelobium sp. (assembly GCA_965218985.1). Lineage (GTDB taxonomy): Bacteria > Bacteroidota > Bacteroidia > Sphingobacteriales > Sphingobacteriaceae > Pseudopedobacter. The sequence goes on along the minus strand of CBDCMP010000007.1, from coordinate 1,004,740 downwards.
TATTTAGTATTAATTGGTCCGGAAGGTGATTTTTCTCCCCAAGAGATAGAATATGCTTTGCAAAACGGATTTGTTCCCATAACTTTAGGTGAAAGCAGGTTAAGAACAGAAACTGCAGCATTAGCATCATGTTTCGAAATCAATTATTTAAACAGGTAAAGTTGGAAGTTATAAGTTGAAAGTGAAAAGTTATAAGTTGAAAGTTATAAGTGAAAAGTTGAAAGTTAAAAGAGCAAAGATTAATTTCAGGCAGCTGAAATTTGTATTCTTTGTCGGTCTTTTTACTTTTTACTTTCTACTTTTTACTTCTTTTACACCTACTTATAAAATAGCAAAACTCAAATACAATGGCGGAGGCGACTGGTATGCAAATCGAACTGCATTGCCTAACCTCATCGCTTTTTGCAATCAAAACTTAGGGACGGGCATCTCCACAGAAGAAGCAACTGTGGAAGTGGGAAGTGGCGAATTGTTCAATTATCCTTTCGTGTACTTAACCGGACACGGAAACGTGATCTTCTCTGACCAGGAAGCTAAAAACCTCCGTGATTATCTAATCGGTGGTGGTTTTTTGCATATCGATGATAACTACGGATTGGATAAATTCATTAGACCACAGATGAAAAAAGTTTTTCCTGAATTGGATTTTGTGGAATTACCTCCAGACCACCCTTTATTTAACCAGCATTTTAAATTTCCTAACGGGCTCCCTAAAATTCACGAACATGATGGGAAACGACCGCAAGGTTTTGCCTTAATTTATAAAGGTAAAGTGGTATGCTTCTACGATTACGAATGTGACTTGGGAAATGGTTGGGAAGATCTGGGGACATATCCTGAAGATACCCAGCAAACCCGGGAAAAAGCTTTGAAAATGGGAGCCAATTTGATTCAGTTCGCTTTAACCCAATGAAATATGTACAAAATAAAAGTTAACGATAATCATCAATTTGAAACTGAAATGAAGGATAGGATTGTTTTGGTGGATGGCGCAGCAGTTGAGATTGACCTGATCGCGATTGGCGGGCAAAGATTTCATATGATACTCGATAAAAAATCTTATCTGGCTGAATTGGTGGAGATGGACGAATCTCAGAAAAAGATTAAAATAAGAGTGAATTCAAATATTTATGATCTGGACGTGAAAGATCAATATGATGAATTGCTTAAGAACTTAGGAATGGACAACCTGAACTCTTCAAAACTGAAAGAAATTAAAGCACCAATGCCAGGTTTGGTGCTCAATATTCTTGTTAAAGAAGGAGATTTTGTAAAAAAAGGGGAAAACCTTCTTGTTTTGGAAGCAATGAAGATGGAGAACATGATAAAAGCGCCAGCTGACCTGAAAATTCTAAAAATTTTGATTAAATCTGGAGATAAATTGGATAAAAACCAAGTAATTATCTCCCTTTATTGAGTATTTAATACTGATTATTCCTTTATTATGCGAATTGAAAAAAATAGTTCTTTATTTTTTTGAAAAATCGCAATCTTAGTGTTACCTTCATTCTTTAACCAAAACAATTTTTATGAAAAAATTAATACTAAGCTATCTTTTAGTGTGCTTTTGTATGGTTACGGTCTCTTTTGCACAAGATAAAACCGTATCGGGAAAAGTAACCGGAATGGCTGATGGCCTGCCATTGCCAGGGGTAAGTGTTTCTACTAAGGGAAACAATACCACAGGTACACAAACAGATGCGAACGGAAACTTTAGGTTGGCTGTTCCATCAAGCACCAGAACATTGATCTTTCGATACATTGGATTTAAAGATCAGGAAGTCGCAATCTCCAATGAGATGAATGTAAAGCTGGAGGAAGACCAGAAGCAACTATCAGAAGTGGTGGTTGTGGGCTACGGTACGCAGATCAAGCAAGATTTGACGGGGTCTGTTTCAAGAGTCACCGCTGCGGATTTTGCTGATCAACCAGTTTCAACATTTGAGGGAGCTTTACAGGGAAGAGCTTCAGGTGTATTTATTAATTCAGGTTCAGGTAAATTGGGTCAAGGCCTATCTATCAGAGTAAGAGGAATATCTTCAATTTCCGCTGGACAGGATCCTTTATATGTAATAGATGGGCAGCCTGTTGTTTCTCAGGCATTGGGAAGTGCAACTGAACCTGATAATCCTTTAGCCTCCATTGCCCCTGAGGATATAGAATCTATAGAGATTTTAAAAGATGCTGCAGCAGCTTCAATTTATGGCGCAAGGGCTTCTAATGGAGTTGTACTTGTTACCACAAAGTAAATTATTAATTACAGTTCAAGATTTGCTAAATGAAAGGATTTTAGAATTGGCTTTTGAAGGTTCAAGAATTCATGACCTAAAAAGAGTTAAAGCTTCATCTGGAACTTTTGCTTACGACAGTCCAAAGTTGGTGCTACCAATCCCTAAAAGAGAAACTGATGCTAATGATCAATTGATTCAAAACACAGGATACTAAAAAGTATTTATTCTTTATAAGAAGTTGCCTCTAACGCTTAAATAGGTCACTTATAAATGAATTTAAAAACCCTCAGTATTAGGTTAATTGTGGTCTAATATTGAGGGTCTATTATTTAATCAAACGCTATTAAAATAATTCATCAGATTTAATACAAATTGCTTTTTGAAAAAAATCTTTTTTTAATTTAAAACAGCTTAAGATTTTTAAATCAATGTTTAATTATTACTTTCTCACTTTTCCATTCTTTTCCATTAAAAAGCTTTACTATATAAATATCATTGGGAATATTTTGGGTAGGGACTAATAATGAATTAATAGAACCTGATATAACCTTATTTTGGTATATCATTCTTCCTGATTTATCAAATATCTTAATTTCAGAAATATTATCTTTTGCAAGATTAGATATAGTAAATGTTTGATCAGCAGGGTTTGGAGATATTGTTGATCTTCCACCTCTAGGTCCTCCAGTACAATCAACAATTCTAAATGAGCTCGTAAACCAATTACTTGTTCCACAGGTCGAATAGCTTCTAACCCTAATTTGATGCAAACCCACTTCCCATCTGAATGGATCTACATTAATATTTGAACCTGAACCACCACTTGAACCTGCAACAGAACCGTCTATCTCCCAAGAGTATGATAGCAATGTATTAGGATTATTTACATAAAAAGTACCAATTTCAGAAGTTCTTCCATTGTAACATAAATCATGATTAGGACCATTTATTCCGTTTGGGGCTGGTGTCCCAACTATTACGGAAATTGGATTTACTGTATTACTACAGCCGCTCGGTAAATTAATAACTGCTGAAATTATGGCAGTTCCATCTGAAAATTTAGTTGCAGTTCCATTGGAGGATATTGACAGGACTGAAGGATTAGAACTAGCCCAATTTATTGAGCTGCCTGTTGGTAATCCATTTTCTATTGAATATGATCCCGATCCACTACAAATAGCGGATGGTCCTATGATTTTAAATGTTGGATTAATATTATTCGTAGTGCACTGTAAATTTGAATAATTATTTCCATTATATACGACTGTAACTCCAACATTTGAAGCTGAAGTTGAGCTAGCGTTATGGGTCAATGTAATTTGATTAGAAGTAGTTGTAAAAGAAGAAGGTGCTGGTGACCCAGCATACATCCAACCATTATTGGGCCCTAGATTCCAATTATAACTAAGTGTACCGGGAGAATTGTAATAATTTGTTACAGTAAAGTTTTGAGTGTACTCATTACCACAAATAATATCTAAAGTTGTTGGAGATAAGGTAAAATAAGGAGTTGGAGCAGTTTCCTCAATTGTTATTTTATTGATATAAATAAAATCTTGTCCATCAACTGGCGATCCAGTAATGAGTAAGTAGCTTAAATCTTGATTGAGAGGGGTGCTAGTAAAGTCGAAAGTATAATCTTTAAATGAATTACTTAATATCCGTTTTTGAACTTTATAAGGGCTATTATTCGATGCCAAAGTTTGTGGGCCATTACATGTTGTTCCTGTTCCAGCACTATAATTATTTGTTAAACTTGATATTAAATTGGTGCCAACGGCATCATTATTTGTTTCTAGAGCTTTTATTGTTATTTTATATCTATAATATTTTTTAAAATTGTAAGTTATTCTGAATTCATCACCAAGATTTACGGTGTTAGTCTCAAGGTATACAGCTTTAACATTGGTGTCATATGAAGGAGATCCAATAGTTGACAAATGATTTAGAATAATAGAATTTGAATTTAATGTCGCAGGTACGTCTATTCCTGATCCAAAAACATTACATGCTGGATTATTTGGGTTCCAACTTTGATAATCAATAATTATTTGAGATACTTGAGAAAAAGAATTTTTAAAGCAAAAAAATGCTAAATACATTACTAGTGTAAACTTTAATTTTTTCATAGCCAAATTTTTAAACGAATTAACCTAAGTACATGACAAAAATTGTATCAGATTGATATTTAACTTATTGAATCCTGACAACAAACACTCTGAGAGGTAATCCAATCCGTACTTGAATATACTTACTGCCCTTCTTCCGTGAGTCTTTATCTTGACGGGCTTGATTTGGCTGTCGATATGGTCTCCGATTTTGTAGCACCACACAAAAGCGATCATTGTCAGCAGGATGAGTTTTTCCAGTCTGTCCAGAGCGGTCACGTGGGTGTCCTCTATGTTGAAACCACTTGATTTCATTGCCCTGAAAAGTGTCTCGATCTGCCAGCGCTGTCTATAATAAGCTAATGCCTGCTCAGGTTTCTTGAAAGACACAAGTATAAGGAACTCCATTTTTCCATCTCTAACTGTCTTTACACCAGAAAGATAGCAGAGCTGGCCATGCATGACCACGATCTTCTCATAATGCCTGAACTCGTTGATCTTCAGATTGTTGAACAGGTGCCAAGCGGTGACCTCCTTTTGTTTGCTGGGCAGGGATATCCTGAAATTGTTCCTTATCCTGATATGGTAGGGGATATCGTTATGGTTGAGGAAACCGAGCCAGTCCTCTCCGATGAACTCTCTGTCAGCCAGAAGACAGCTGATGCAGTCCCTTCCGAACCAGCCGATGAAATCGTTTATCAGTGCGATACGCTCATCCGTATTGGAATTTCCCCTCTTGTCGAGCATCCTGAACATAAGCGGTATGGCAACATTCCTATAGCTTATACCGAGCATCAGTATGTTGATGTCCTTCGCCCCGAACTTCCAGTTGGTCCTGTCCATCACAAGGACAAGGGAGTCCTGTACTGGCAAGAGCTTGAAAATGAGAGTGGCTATGCCCTTCATGGGCAGTTCCACCTCGGACATAAAGCGCTGCACCCGTCTAAAGCAACTGTTGGCCAGAGATGCCGAGGCAAATCCGGACGAGATCTTGGAGTAGTTGACGGACTTTACCTTGCATAGCGCTGTTATGAAAAGGCACATGAGGCGTATCCTTGCCAGGTTGAGTTCTCCTTTGAAATGGCTTGTAAACACGCCCAGCAATTGCGTATCTTTAGGGTCTAGACTGGTATTCGTTGTTAAAGACATTATGTGGTAATAATCCTTTAATATACTGAATATCAGTCTATTGTACAAGTAATTAGCTAACTGTTTTACTCATTTTCAACCAGTTGTGATTTTTGTCATGTACTAAACGAATTAACACATTTCATCTTTTACGTAAAGAGAGGGAAAAAGTTATTTAATTTTATTTTCTGCAAATTTGTTTTCCTGCGATGATCAAAAAAGAAACCATTGACCGTATTTTGGAAACTGCCCAAGTGGAAGAGGTGGTGGGCGAATTTGTGTACCTTAAAAAGCGTGGTGCCAGCATGATTGGACTCTGCCCGTTCCATAATGAGAAAACACCTTCTTTCCATGTTTCTCCGGCAAAAGGGATTTTTAAATGTTTTGGTTGTGGCAAGGGCGGCGATGCGGTGAATTTCATCATGGAGCATGAGAAGTACGCTTACCCGGAGGCCTTAAAATACATAGCTGCCAAGTACAATATTGAGGTGGAGGAGACCGAAGTCACTCCCGAATTTAAAGAGGAGCAAGACCACAGGGAGAGTTTATACATTGTCTCTAATTATGCCGCGAAGTTCTTTGTCGATAAGATGTGGAATAGTGAGGAAGGAAAAACCATTGGGCTGAGCTACTTTAAAGAGCGTGGTTTCAGAGAGGATATCATCAAAAAATTCGAATTGGGCTATTCACCTGACAACTGGAGCGTCTTGCTGGACGCTGCTGCCATGGAGGGCTATAAACAGGAATTTTTAGAGGAGACGGGTTTGGTGGTAAAGAATGATTTGGGCAAAATTTACGACCGTTTCCGTGGCCGGGTCATGTTTCCTATTCATAATTTCACCGGAAAAGTCATTGGTTTTGGCGGGCGCACTTTAAAAACAGATAAAGCTGTCCCTAAATATGTGAATTCGCCGGAGAGCGATATCTACCATAAATCGAATGTGCTGTATGGCCTTTTTCAGGCTAAGAAAGCAATCCGGGATTTTGATAATTGTTACCTGGTGGAAGGTTATGCTGATGTACTCTCCGTTCAGCAAGCAGGGGTGGAGAATGTGGTGGCATCATCAGGTACTTCATTGACCACAGAACAAATCAGGCTGATAGGCCGCTTCACCAAAAGCATCACCATCTTATATGATGGTGATGCGGCAGGTATAAAAGCTTCTTTACGTGGCTTGGATATGATTTTAGAGGAAGGCCTTGATGTGAAAGTGGTGCTCTTCCCGGATGGACATGACCCTGATTCTTACATTCAGCAATTAGGAGCTTCCGCTTTTAAAACTCATATAGAGAAAAATAAAAAGGATTTCATCTTTTATAAAACGGAGATTCTTTTACAGGATGCAGGTAATGACCCCCTCAAAAAAGCTGGGGTAATCAGAGAGGTGGTGGAGAGCATCGCAAAAATTCCGGATGCGATCAAGGCTTCCGTTTTTTTGAGGGAATGTAGCAACCTGCTGCAAATGGAAGAGCGTATTCTCATTTCTGAACTCAATAAAATGCGCTTATCCAAAGCCAGAAAGGGTAATCAGCAGAATTACAGGTCACAGCAGGAAGAAGAAGCACCCATTCCTGATGAATTTTTACTTGAAAAACCGATTCAGACCGATGAATACCAGGAGCGGGATATGATAAGAGTTTTGCTCATTTACGGAGATAAGATGGTAAACTGGGAGGAGAATACCGATACTTTGATTGGACCTTATATCATCACCAACCTAAGTGACCTCACTTTTGCGAATCCGCTTTATGCTAAAGTAATGCAATATTATCATGATGAACTGGAGAACGGACACTTACCCAAGGAGAAGGATTTTATTCAGCATCCGGATTCGGAGATCGCCGCTATGGCAGTTTCCATGATATCCACTCCTTATCAATTGAGTGAAAACTGGTATAATATGCACAACATCACAGTACCTGATGAGACAGATAAATTGAAGGGAACAGTGATGGGAGCAATTTTTCATCTCAAGAAAAAGAAAGTTTCCAGCATGATCACCACAAAACAAAAACTGATTCAGGAGGAGAAGGATGAAGCGAATATCATGGTGCTCATGAAAGAATACCTGGAATTGAAAGAAGTGGAGAAATATATCTCCAATTACCTGGGTTCTGTCATCATTAAATAGTATGATTGGTGAAAGGATGTGAAATCAATCAAGCCGACCTAAATGCATTAAATTCGTTTTTTATTCGACCTTGGCATTTGCCGCAGAGATACAACTGTAAAGCTGAGGCATGGAAAGCAAAGGGCGCAGTCAAGAGTTTATTCAAATTATCTATTGGTTTTTATAGGCTTTCATGTGTTCGCTTCGCTTTGGTTTGGTTACTTTTTGCGGAAAATTGCAAAGTACTCTTGAATGCCATTGAAGTAATTAAAGAGAAATGAAAAAAAGTAACTGCCATTGCCAGGCAGAGGGCACGCAAGGCTTGTGGGGAAATGCAATATATTTAATTGATTACGACTGAAGTGAAATCTAAAATTCAAGACAAATAAATGGCTCTCCATAACGACCATGGGCATAAAGGTGAAGCTATTGCCAAAGCTTTATTAGAAAGCAAGGGCTATGAAATTTTAGATGAAAACTGGACTTTTGGCAAAGCCGAAGTGGATCTCATCGCCTACCAAAATAAAACCATCATTTTTGTGGAAGTGAAGGCCCGCTCCGGAAACCATTTTGGGGAACCTGAGGAATTTGTAGACGAAAAAAAGCAACGGCTCCTCTCAGATGCTGCCGAAGAATATATTTTTTTAATGGACCATAAAGGAGAAATCAGGTTTGATATCATCGCCATCCTTTTTAAAAAAGGATTTTCATCCTATGAAATCAAGCATATTGAAGATGCTTTTTGGAATTATTGATAAAGATTAAATTCATTTTCCATAGCTAGGTTCTGAAAACCATTTTTTAAATAGCCCATCGAATTTAAATTTCAAAGAAAGAAAATTTCGGCACTAAGCTTGCTTCATTTGGTTACCTCCTGTGATTGCAAGCACAATTTTTTACTTTTAGCCTAAGGGGTATCAAATTACCGGTGAAATACCAGCATATTTGTGCTTTGCAAGCAAAGAAGGTGACATAAATATAAAAATCAGCTACCTATGAACCATACTGGCAGAAAAAGAGTGATTATTTCTAATCTTTCCCCATTAATTGAAGGGGGGGTGTTCCCTGCCAAATTGGTGGTCAACGAACCTTTGGTCATTTCTGCAGATATTTTTATTGATGGTCATGATGAAATTGATGCGGTAGTAAGGGTCAGATCTCAGGGTGATAAAGATTGGAAAGAGGTGAGGATGCAATATATCATCAATGACCACTGGGAAGCTGAACTGGAACTGGAGGAAACCGGATTTTACGAATTTAATGTTTTCGCCTGGGCTGACCATTTCTCCACCTGGAAAAAAGGGTTACAAAAAAAGTTCGATGCCGGGCAAAACATTGAGGTGGAATTGTTGATTGGTGCTGAATTAATGGAGGAGGCAGCAGGCAGGGCACAAGCTAAGGATAAGAAATCATTATTAAAAAACGGGGAAAGCATACGTAAATCCAAAGATGCTGAAACTGGCTTACTGCTGGCTATGCAGCAAGAGCCAAGCGACTTGATGTTTACCTATAGAGATCAGGATTTGGTGAGTTCATCAGCCATTGGACGGGTGGAAGTGGAGCGAAAAAAGGCGGCATTTAGTACCTGGTATGAGCTTTTCCCCCGTTCAGCATCTCCGGTTCCTGGCCAACACGGAACTTTTAAAGATGTACAGCAACTGTTGCCTGGAATAGCTGCGATGGGTTTTGATGTGCTTTATTTTCCGCCAATCCATCCGATTGGTGAGGTGAACCGCAAAGGAAAGAACAACAGTCTTAGTCCAACTGAATCAGATCCGGGTTCTCCATGGGCGATAGGTAACCGCAAAGGCGGACACAAAGCCATCCATCCTCAATTGGGAAAGCTAAAGGATTTTAAGGAGCTGGTTAAGGAAGCCAAAAAGTTGAATATAGAGATCGCATTGGATATTGCCTATCAATGCGCTCCAGATCACCCTTATGTGAAAGCGCATCCGCAATGGTTCAAATGGCGGCCCGATGGGTCAGTCCAATATGCAGAAAATCCACCAAAAAAATACGAAGATATATTGCCTATTAACTTTGAAACAGAAGATTGGGAAAACTTGTGGCAAGAATTAAAAAGTACGGTTGACTACTGGATTGAACAAGGTGTCCATATATTTAGAATAGATAATCCTCATACCAAAGCGTTTGCTTTTTGGGAATGGATGATTAAAACAGTGAGGGCTCAGCATCCTGAAGTGATCTTTCTGGCCGAAGCATTCACTCGTCCCCGCATGATGGAACGTCTCGCAAAAGCGGGCTTCAACCAGTCTTACACCTATTTTACCTGGCGCAATTCTAAAAAGGAGATTGTTGATTACATGACTGAACTCACGAAAACAGAAATGCGTTACTATTTCAGGCCCAACTTCTGGCCCAACACCCCTGATATTTTGCCTGATCATTTGGTTCGCGGTGGCGAGAATGCGCATATCACGAGATTGATTTTAGCAGCTACTTTATCTTCCAGCTATGGCCTTTACGGTCCGGTTTATGAATTTGGGATGAACTTACCTCATCCCGGAAAGGAAGAATACACAGATAATGAGAAATATGAGATCAAGAACTGGGATTGGGGCAGCTATACCAGAACAAAGGAGATCATCAGCCGGGTGAACCGCATCAGAAGAAATCACGCTGCACTGCAAAGCACCTGGAACATCAACTTTATAGAGACGAATAATGACCAGATCATCTGTTATGCCAAAATAGACAAAAAGAATAATGACCGAATGATCGTAGTGGTTAACCTGGACAATTTCAATACGCAGGGAGCTTACCTAAGAGTGCCCCTGGAGGTTTTGAATTTAGATCCATATAGGAGCTATTGGTTGCATGATCTTTTGAGCGGCAATAAGTATGAATGGCGGGAAGAATGGAACTATGTAGAGCTGAATCCTTACGAGATGCCAGCTCATATTTTTACCCTGAAACAGGACTGATTGAAACGCTGAAAACAATTTTGAAAAAAAATAGGATATGTTAGATAGTAAACTCCACTGGTACAAAGATGCCATCATCTATGAATTACACATCAAAGCCTTTCGTGATGGGAATGGTGATGGGATTGGTGATATTAAAGGTATCATGGAAAAGTTGGATTACCTGCAAGATCTCGGTGTGACAGCCATCTGGTTACTTCCTTTTTATCCGTCACCACTCAGGGACGATGGCTATGATATAGCTGATTATTATCAGATCAATCAGGCCTACGGCGATATCAAGCAATTTAAATTATTTCTTAAAGAAGCTCATAAACGTAACCTCAAAGTGATCACGGAACTGGTGATCAACCATACTTCAGACCAGCATCCGTGGTTTCAGCGAGCCAGAAAGGCTCCTCCAGGTTCTCCTCACCGGTCCTATTATGTTTGGTCTGATGATCCGGAGAAATACAAAGAGGTGAGAATTATCTTTCAGGATTATGAAACATCCAACTGGAGCTGGGATCCGGTGGCCAAACAATATTACTGGCATCGTTTTTTTCATCATCAGCCAGATCTGAATTATGATCATCCACAGGTACAGGAGGAGGTTTTTAAAATCTTGGATTACTGGGCGAAAATGGGGGTGGATGGTTTCCGGCTTGATGCTGTACCTTATCTTTTTGAGCGTGAAAACACCAATTCCGAAAACCTGCCTGAAACTCACGCTTTCTTAAAGAAACTGAGAAAATATGTAGACGACCGTTACCCGGGGACTTTGCTCCTGGCAGAAGCAAATATGTGGCCGGAAGACTCTGCCGCTTATTTCGGAGATGGAGATGAGTGCCAGATGAATTATCATTTCCCATTGATGCCGAGGATGTTTATGTCACTGCAAATGGAAAACCGCTATCCCATCACAGACATTTTTGAACAAACTCCCGATATTCCGGAAACTTGCCAATGGGCTATCTTTTTGCGTAATCATGATGAACTTACCCTGGAGATGGTGACAGATGAAGAAAGGGACTATATGTATAAAGTTTATGTAAAAGACCCGAAAGCAAGAATTAACCTTGGCATACGGCATCGGTTGGCACCGCTTATGGAGAATGACCGTAAAAAGGTGGAATTGTTGAATTACCTTCTTTTCACTTTGCCGGGCACACCTGTACTTTATTATGGAGACGAAATTGGAATGGGTGATAATTTCTACCTTGGAGACCGTGATGGTGTGCGTACACCCATGCAATGGACTGCAGACCGGAATTCCGGCTTTTCAGAAGCAAATCCACAAAAATTATATCTTCCTCTAATTCTTGACCCGCTATACCATTACAGTTCAGTAAATGTGGAATTGCAATCCCAAAACACTTCTTCCCTGTTATGGTTCATGAAAAGGATGATCAGTATCCGTAAAAGATATAAAGCTTTTAGCCGTGGAGATCTACAGTTCATCGATACAGATAACTCCAAAGTGCTTGCTTTTACCAGAACCTGGGAAGAACAAACCATACTCGTTATCGCAAACCTTTCCCGTTTTTCGCAGGCAGTGGAAATGAATATAGACCAATATAAAGGCTACGTACCTGTGGAGATTTTTAGCCGGAATCATTTTCCTATGGTCAAAGAAGATAGCCTTTACTTTTTCACGTTGAGCGCTAATGATTGCCAGTGTTTCATATTGGAGAAAGTGAATACGCCACTGGAGGAGAAAGATTCGATTCCTGCACTCAGTCTGAATAAATGGAAAGATATTTTAGACAGAGAAGTGCGTGAAGATTTGGAGAACAGGATTTTGCCGGTATACCTGATGCGTTTAAGATGGTTTGGAGGAAAAGGAAAAGGTGTGGAAAGAATGAGGATCATTGATTTTGCCAATATGCCCCTTCAGGAGAACAGTGTGGTTTTTCTTTTAGTGGAAGTGAGCTATCAGGATGATTTACCAGACATCTATCAGTTGCCTGTTGCATTTGGCACCGGAGAGCTCGCTCATAAGGTTAAAGAAGATTGTCCGAAAGCCGTGATGGCCACGTTAACGGTAAACGGTACAGAAGGAGTGCTTTATGATGCTATTTACGGTCATGACTTACAACAAGCCATTATAGAGAGGATGGCAGCACAAAAGCATCTTTCTTTAAAAGATGGAGAGCTGAGCTTCAACGGCAATAAAATACTGAAGAAACATGTTGCAGAAAATCCAAAAATACGCCCGAGGGTTTTGACGGGGGAACAGAGCAACACTTCCGTAACGTATGACCAAACCTTCTTCTTAAAATTATACAGAAAAGTTGATAAAGCAGTGAACCCGGATGTTGAATTAAGCCAATTTCTTTCCAAAGAAGCAGGATTCAAAAATATTCCTTCCTTTACCGGATCAATGGTTTGGAGAGTGGGAGACGAGACGATGGTATTAGGGATGATGCAGGAGATGGTAAAAAGCAGTGGCGATGCATGGGAGTTTATGCTGGACAGGCTGAACAACTTTAACGATAAGATTCTTACGCACCAAAATATAAATCTTATTCCGTCTGGATTGACCGGAGAGCTCACCAAGCCAGATATCTTTGAAAAACTTCCAAACGAGTTAAAAGAATTGTTAGAGACACAGGTGGCTGAAAGTGCCCGATTATTGGGTAAACGTACGGGAGAAATGCATATCGCACTTGCTTCAGGAACAGCTCATCCAGATTTCAAACCAGAGGACTTTAGCCTGCACTACCAAAGGTCTTTATTCGCCGGGATGCAATCTCAGGTCAGAGGTGCCTTTCAGAACCTTTCCAGAAATATGAAAAAGCTTCTGGAAAAATCACGGAGAGAAGCTGCTGAAGTTTTGGCCATGAAAGATGATATTTTGAAGGAAATGAAAAAGATCTATGCTAAAAAAATAGAAGTCACCAAGATCCGGATTCATGGAGATTATCATTTAGGCCAGGTGCTTTATACAGGTAAAGATTTCTATATACTGGATTTTGAGGGAGAGCCTGCAAAGAGTTATAGCGAAAGGAGGCTTAAGCGTTCGGCGATAAGAGATATAGCTGGTATGGTGCGTTCTTTTCATTATGTTGCCTTTGGAAGTCTTTTTCTCAATCATAATATCAGAGCGGAGGATATCGAAAAATTGACTCCTTTTGTAGAATTATGGTATCATTACATGAGCGGGTTCTTTATCAAATCTTACCTCGAAACCGTAAAAGGACAAAAGTTCATTCCTGACAATGAGGAGGATCTTAAAGTGCTGATACAGACTTTTCTTCTCCAAAAAGCCATTTACGAGCTCGATTATGAATTGAATAATCGGCCATCCTGGGTAATGGTACCCCTAAAAGGGATCAAAGCCATCATGCAAAACAGTAAAGAGATGGAATGACATTCAGGATGAATCTATGAATTTAATGAAAAACGCAATGATTGATCATATACAGCAGTTAGAAAATGGCTCTCTTTTATCTGAATTCGACATTCAGTTATTCCAGGCGGGGAAGCACTACCATCTTTATAATAAACTGGGTGCTCATTTGGCGATGGATGTTGAAAAAGAGGGGATATTTTTTGCTGTTTGGGCACCAAATGCCAAGCAGGTCTCCCTGATCGGAAACTTTAATGGATGGAATGCAAAACATCATCCGATGAATCCCCGGCTGGACGGGTCAGGGATATGGGAGCTATTTGTTCCAAATCTGAAACAGGGGGAATTATATAAATACGAGATCGCATCATTTCAGGGTTACATCGTGCAAAAAGGAGACCCCTATGCTTTTCTTTGGGAGAATCCTCCCCAAACATCATCGGTAGTTTGGAATACAGGCTTTCATTGGAATGATGAGCAATGGATGTCCAAAAGAAAAACAGTTCATCCTATGCAGCAAGCCCTCAGCATTTATGAAATCCATTTGGGTTCGTGGAGGAGAAAGGGAGCTAATGAGTTTTTAAGCTACCGGGAGATGGCGATGGAGTTGCCAAAATATTGCAAAGAGATGGGATTTACCCATGTAGAGATGATGCCCGTGATGGAACATCCTTTCTATGGTTCTTGGGGTTATCAGATCACAGGTTATTTTGCGCCATCCAGCCGTTTCGGAACTCCGCAGGATTTTATGTTTTTAGTGGATAGCCTGCACCAGGAAGACATTGGCGTGATTTTAGATTGGGTGCCTTCTCATTTTCCTGAAGATCAGCATGGATTAGGTTATTTTGATGGAACTCATCTTTATGAATATCAGGATCCGCGGAAAGGGTTTCACCCTGATTGGAAGAGCCTTATTTTTGATTTTGGCAGAAATGAAGTCAGGGGATTTTTAATCTCCAATGCGCTCTATTGGCTGGATAAATATCATATAGATGCCTTAAGAGTGGATGCAGTGGCTTCTATGCTTTACCTGGATTATTCCCGAAATGAAGGAGAGTGGATTCCAAACATTTATGGAGGCAGGGAGAACCTGGAGGCCATCAGTTTGCTGCAGGAATTCAATGAAGCAGTTCATACCTATCATCCGGATGTTTTCACAGTTGCGGAAGAATCCACTGCCTGGCCAGGCGTGACCCATCCGGTAAGTGCAGGAGGCTTGGGATTTGATTTGAAGTGGATGATGGGTTGGATGAATGATACCTTAACCTATTTTCAAAAAGAAAGTTTATACCGGAGCTATCATCACAGGGCGATTTCTTTTAGTCTGATTTATGCTTTTACGGAGAAATTTGTTTTACCACTTTCACATGATGAAGTGGTTTATGGCAAAGGTTCTCTGGTTGATAAAATGCCGGGGGATAACTGGCAGCAATTTGCTAATTTACGCTTACTTTATACGTATATGTTTGGCCATCCGGGTGCTAAAATGATCTTTATGGGCGGAGAATTTGGTCAGCGACAGGAGTGGAAACATGATTATAGCCTGGACTGGCATGAAATGGAATATACAGCTCATAAAGGGATAGCTTTTTTAGTAAAGGATCTTAATGAGCTCTACAAAAATGAGCCTGCGCTATACGAATTGAATTTTTCACAGAAAGGCTTCCGGTGGATTGATTACCATGATCATGAAAACAGTGTCCTTTGCTGGATGAGAATAGGAGGAGAAGGGACAGATCTCCTCATTTTTGCAGCTAATTTCACTCCCGTTGTAAGAAAGAATTATCGTATAGGAGTTCCTGCCATGGGGTTTTATAGAGAATGTTTGAACAGTGACGATCTTAAATACGGAGGGTCGGATGTTTTGAATATAGATGAGTTGGAGACAGCACCTATTCCCTTGCATGGCCATACCCATTCCATTCCTTTAACATTGCCACCTTTGGGAATCACCGTGATGAAATTCTCACGGCCTTATGATAAAATGTGGTGATAAAGGTGGATCTATCTATATTTTTTTAAACCTTTCATCATTGCCCGTGGCAGGTTTCAAACTTACTGCCGCCCCACCGCCATTTGCCAGTTTCAATTTCAAGACCGTTTTTGCGTCTACTCTATATTTATTGATTTCGTAAGCTTCGGGATTTGTTTTCCAATCTGCATCTTTTGCATCTCCGTAAACGGTAGCAATGTATTTTTTAGATGGATTCAGAAAATTCAAAGGAATGGTGGCCGTTCTTGCATTTTCATCCGTGATGGCACCGATGAACCAGTTTGGTGTCCCTTTACCTTCACGGGCAATGGTAAGGTAATCGCCAGGTTCAGCTTCCACAATTTTAGTGTCGTCCCAATCCACCGGTACATCCCTGATGAATTGGAAAGCATCCATGTTGGGTTTATAATTATCAATCATATCGGCAACCATTTGTATGGGGCTGTAAAGCGTGACATATAAAGCCAGCTGTTTTGCCAGGGTAGTGTGCACCTGCCGATTTTTATCTGCCTCGGCATAGCCTTTTAATTTGAAGATGCCGGGTGTATAATCCATTGGTCCGCCCATCAAACGGGTAAAAGGGAGAATGGTCTCATGCTCCGGTGGATTACCGTCGCTGAAAGCGTTATATTCATTCCCGCGGCCAGCTTCTGACGCCATCCAGTTTGGATAGGTTCTTTGCAGGCCCGTGGGTCTTACCGCTTCATGCATGTCGATTTCCACATGATGTTGTGCTGCTTTTTGGGCCACTCTTTCATAATGGTTGACCATCCATTGCCCATCATGGTGCTCGCCACGGGGAATGATTTTGCCCACGTATCCGGTTTTAACCGCCGTATAACCAAATTTATTCATGAATTTATAAGCAGTGTCTAATTGTCTTTCGTAATCCGTTGCTGAACCAGAGGTTTCATTATGCATGATCATTTTAACACCTTTGCTTTCTGCATAACTCGTTATTTCTTCCACATCAAAATCCGGATAGGGTTTGGTAAAATCAAAAACTTCCTCTTTCCAGTTTCCGAACCAATCTTCCCAACCGATGTTCCAGCCTTCTACCAATACGCCGTCTATATGGTTTGTCGCAGCGAAATCTATATATTTCTTCACGTTTGCAGTAGTTGCACCATGTTTCCCACTCGGGATCAGGTTGCCTGCTGCATCTACAGCGTCCATACTTTCAGCATAGCTCCAAGTGCTTTTGCCGGTCTGCATCTCCCACCAAACGCCCACAAATTTCATCGGTTTTATCCAGGAGGTATCCTCAATTTTTGAAGGTTCGTTTAAATTGAGTATCATTTTTGAAGACAGGATATTTTTGGCATCATCACTTATGATCATGGTTCTCCAGGGTGTATGACAGGGGGCATGCAAATACGCTTTATTGCCCACAGCATCCGGAACCAGGTTTGAGCTGAGCGTGAAATTTTCTTTATCTATATGCAATTGCATAGCGGGATAATTGATCAATGCCGCTTCATGGATATTGATGTACAGTCCATCAGCTGTTTTCATCATTAAAGGGGTTTGGACCGCAAATTCGTCTGGCACCACACGGACAGCAATGTCGGTAGCCGCTTTTTCCACCGTCCAGGCATCAATCCCACTCAGTTTTGTAGTGCTGTATTTGTATTCGTTGGTATCGTAATCGCCAGGAATCCAAAAGGTTTTATGGTCACCAGTCAATGCAAATTGGGTAAGTTCATCAGTAACGATGAAATATTTTAAATCATTTTGCTGTGGAAATTCATACCTGAAAGCTGCCCCGTCTTCAAAAACCCTGAAAATGATGTTCATCAACCTATGCTGATCAGTTTTTTGTCTCAGCTTTATGGTAAGTTCCTGGTAATGATTTCTAATGGAACTCACCTCGCCCCAAACAGGCTTCCACGTGTCATCCACATTCTTTTTCTCCGAGCCGATCACTTCCAAATTAGTTTTGAATCCGTCACTATCTGCGAAAGCTATCCCTAAAGCGGATTTTTTGATGACCTCCTTACCCCTAAATGCCAACTGATAATATGGCGTGCCGGATGTATCTATCCCAAAATTGAGTTTCATTTCCCCTAAGGATGCTTCCAACTCCTGCGTTTGTGCAAAAGAGCGGCTCATGAAGAATAGAAGAAAAAGTGCCGCAGCTATTTTTTTAATGGTCATTTTTTAAAGTTTAATTGGATGGAGATGGATTTACGGGGAGTTTAAAACTTGGTTCGATAGGAATAATACTGTATTGTGATGAACAAAAAGCCTTTGAATTTCCAAATAGTGCTTGATGAAAATTCATGAATTCGCTGCTGAAACTGTAAGTCAGGCGGTCTGTTCTGAATGGGTTTACGGTAATTCCCTCCGGGGTGACGAAATGGATGATTTCTTTTCCGCCTCTGGTTGCCCTTACCTTTACATTTCCTGGGGTGGAAGCCACTACTGATGATGTTAAACCTGCCGGAACTTTCTTCATTTGATGATTGATGTAAAGCGTGGCCGGGTCTTTCAATAAAGTAACCACTTCAATAGAATCTTCCACGGGCGTGGGTTTGGCCTCTTTTTCGAAACTTACCACGGGGATATCATAAGGTTTGGGTCTAATGTTTGATTGGTATTTCTTGAAAAAAGCAATGGCCACATCTTTATGTTGATAAGGTGATGGCTCGCCTTTCCATAAACTTTTGTAATAATTGAGCAACACCGCAAAGCCATAATTATGATTGATCTCCGGGGCCAGGTGATGACCTTCTGGATAATCATTCCAGGTGATCACATTGATGATTTGGGCATCCTGTTTCATCCCAAACTCAAAAAGTTTCCTGAAATTGTTGGACAAACCTGTCGGGATCACTTTCCTGTCGACTTCATTTATTCCTGCATCCACGGCATCTTTAGCCTGATGGAACATATCCCAGGTGCCTTTTCTTAATAGTTTGGAGGTGTAAAAATCATTAAAGATAGAGGCCGTAAAGTTCCTGTGCCTTTCCTTGCAAGCTTCTGCCACCTCAAAACCTGAATAATTTTTGGTGTAGGGCAAAGTCCAAATCCAGACTGCCGGAAAATAATCCATAATATGATGGAGGTCTTTTTTAGCATAGCGTTCATTCAAAGTGTAAACACAGGCGAATTTATCATTCACTGCTTTTGCCAGCTTTTGGTAGGCTTTTGCCACATAATAAGGTTTGGGAAAGGAGGGATGACCTGGAATATCCACCAAATCCTCACCATACCATAAATAAACAATTAAACGACCATCGGGAGTGCGTAACCAATGTTTGTTGTCTCTGCCGGTAACTTTAAAAATACCATTGATGCGTTCAGCAAATTCTTCGATCTTATCCTGTTCTGTTCTTCCTTTTGGGTGCGAAATGCAAAAAGTAAATTTAAAATCGATGTTCTTTTCATCCGCAACTTTTAAATAAGCTTTGATGATGTCGTCATCAGATTGATTGCCCAGGGTATAATAGAACTGAAAACCATCAATGCCACATTTTTTAGCTGCCCGCATTTCAAATTCGACTGCTTTTTCTAAAGAAGCATTTTTTAATAAACTATCCGCCATTACATAAACCTGAGACAAGCCACCAAGCGGTGCCGTGATATTTCCATCTTTAAAATAATATTCAGGTTTGCAGCTATCCTCAAAAGGATGATTTTTAAACCTGATGATGTTGGTCATGCAATGTGCAATGACCAATTTTTCTTTGCTGATGGGCAAGCTGTATTCGGGAAGGTTTTTTAATTCGTCCACTTCTGCTGTATTTGAACAGGAAAGCGCATTTACAGCCACCGCCAAAATCAGGGCAAAAGTTGCAACATGGAAAGTCTTTTTGAAATTCAATTTCATTTCAGATTGTTTTAAACCTGCCTTTTGGCGGAGGTTTTCACACCTCCGCCATCAGACATTCTAATCCACCAATTAATATCCGGGATTTTGCTGACCAGCTATTTTTGCATTTGAATTGAATTCATCTGTTGGAATAGGCCATGAATATGATTTTGATTCATTGAAAGTAAAGGGTTGCCCGCCCACATTGATGGCTGTTACATAGTATGCCGCCTCAGACGGACCTAATTTCCATCGGCAAACGTCAAACCACCAATCAGATTCGTTGAACAGTTCGGCCCATCTTTCATAGTATAATGGATTGGTGCCCAAAACAGGATCGTTTATCGCCTTAGTGCTTGCAGTCAGGCTTGTATAGTCAACTGGTGAAACCACGTTAACCTGATAACCGTAGGCTCTTCTTTTCACTTTGTTCAGGTATTCCAATGCGGTGGCATTATCTCCGGCACCCTTTGAAGCTTCTGCATAAAGCAGGTAAACATCAGCCAGCCGAAGGAAATATAAATTATTGCCTTGTGCATTTCTATCATTCAGGCTGTAGTCAATGCAGGTATATTTCCTGAAGCTCCAGCCATAGGTGTTTGGTTGTCCGCCAAAATAATTGGGTTTAGAAACAGGGAACCAATTGGAACCGTCGAATTTCACAGAGTCTAACCAGGGTTGTAAAGCGTTCACATACAATCTCGGGTCGGCAGTTTTGTTGGTTCTTACATTCATTGCAGCCTGTTGGTAAGTCGGGTCCATCACTTTTGCCGGGTTTTTATAACTTGGTGCTTTGCTAGCATCAAAATTTGGGTTACTTACCAAAGCATAATAGCCTAGCGGATAGCCAAAGCGTTGAACATTTTTATCATGGAAACCCATGTTTCCGTAGCCTAAAGACATGGATCCGGTTTCTGTTCCGTCAAAACCCAAAGCAAATGGCGACCAAATCACTCCATACAGAACGGTTGCGTTTGGCGTGTTTCCATAAGGGCCATAATCTCCTTTGCTGTCCGGATCCACATTCAACTCAAACAAAGACTCTTCGTTAAATTCACTATCGCTATGGCCCAAAAAAGATTCACGATATTTAGCATAAGGCATCAAAGATTTTCCGCTGTTCTGGATCACGTCCAATAATACCGTTTTGGCATTGGCCCAGTCTTGTGTAAAAACATAAGATTTCCCCAGTAGGGCTTTTGCTGCCCATTCAGATATTCTTCCACGGTCATCACCGGTCCATACTTTGTCTTTCAATAAATCTGCTGCTTTCAATAAATCTGCCTCAATGAAATCCCAGGTTTCCCTTACCGTGCTTCTTGGTTTTTGGGTGTCTTCTAACGTTTCGGGTATCGCGTCATAAATAGGAACGCCCATTTTATCGCCGCCTGCGCCATTTCTGATATAGCTTTCCCCATAATAACATTCCAATTGAAAATAGTAGAACGCCCTTAAGAAATAAGCCTGGCCTAAAATGTATTTGACCTCATTTTCTTCGCTGGCTTTCATGCCATTGTCTTTATAGAAATTGGCAGCTTTTATAGCCACATTGCAATTTTTAACACCTGTATAAAAAGCCGACCATGCCGCTCTAGAGAATTGGTTGTTCACGCCCAAGTTGTTATTGGTCATCTCGTTCCAGGACTGTTCACCATAAGCACTGTTGGCTGTATGTGTGGCATTGGCCAAAGCTTTGGGCATAAAGTCGAATCCAAAAAGGCTCACGCTTCTTAAATTTGAATATCCCGGGGATAAAACACTTTGCAAATCACTCAAAGATTGAGGATAAGTACTGGTAGAATAAGCATCAGTTGGCCCCAGCAAGCCAGGATCTTTTTTACAGCCAGCCATTAATAAAACTGCCAATGCTGATAGATATAGTTTCTTTAACATTTCTCTAAATTTTATAGGTTAAAAATTAACATCAAGTCCAATGGAATAGATTCTTGTTTGAGGATATTGCGAAACCGCATCTATGCCTTTTGTAGTTACGCCGTTGTAGCCTGCCACAGAGAATGCGCTTCCCAATTCCGGATCGAAACCACTGTAATTGGTAAAGGTTAAGAGGTTGTTGCCCATCACAAAAAGCCGGGCACTTTTCACTTTTAATTTTTCTAATCCAACTCCGCTGAAAGTGTATCCCAATTGCAGGTTTTTCAGTTTAAAGTAATCTCCTTTCTCCACGAAATAGCTGTTCACGCTGGAGTAGTTACGGTTTTGATCTAAGGTAAAAGAGCCATCCGGATTTTTAATGCCGATTCTGGGTTGCCCGGTCAATTGGTTATCCCCAAAATAAGAAGCGTTGAACACTTTTGGAGAAGTGTTGGCATCCCCAGAGAAAGGGAACATTTCATAAGATTTTACTCCATTGAATAAATCAACACCAGCAACACCGTTAAACAGCAATCCAAGATCAAATGATTTATAGTTGAGATTGATGGTTAATCCATAAACCATTTTTGGGTTTGGATTTCCAATGATTTGTTTATCCGCAGCATTTATCTCAGGATTATCATCCAGATTCTCATAGATCAAGTCACCCGCCTTTGCCGGTTTGCCATTTACCAATTGCTGAGCTGCCTCAGCATCAGTTTTAAAGATCCCTAGCACTTTATAGCCATAAAAAGAACCAAAAGGATCACCAGCTTTGCTGATGGTAATTTGCTGATTTGGCATGGCATTAAAGCCCACATCACCATTGCTATAGAAATTGTATCCGTCATAAAGCGCATCGGTAGTCACTCCGCTCAGACTTAACACTTTGTTTTTATTGAAACCGGCAGTCACGCTCACATCAAAATTAAGCTTTCCCACTTTATTGCGGTAACCTGCCAGGAAATCAAAACCTTTATTGTTTACCGAACCCACATTGGCCAAATAAGGCTCCGTGATACCTGAACTTAAAGACACCGGCAGGGGATAGAGTAAATCAACTGTTTTTTTGTTGTACCATTCAGCAGTGAAGTAAATGCTGTTATTTAACAATTCGGCATCTAAGCCTATGTTGGTTTCTTTAACCGTCTCCCAGTGAAGGTTTGGATTAGGTATGGAGCTAAAGGTGTTTGCCAACACTAAATTTGCTCCTGGTGCAAAATTCTGCCCCCCGGCAGACCCGTTATAATTGGCCGCGAATTGCTTGTAAACAGACACATAGCTATAAGGAGCGATGTTGCTGTTTCCTAATTCTCCATAACTTCCTCTTAATTTGAGGAGATTAACCGTAGGCACTGCTTTTTTGAAAAAGGATTCTTCGGAGATGTTCCATCCGGCTGATACGGAAGGGAAAACACCTTTTTGTTTATTGGGGCCGAAAACGGTGTAATTGGCATCTTGCCTGATAGAACCCGATATATAGTATCTGCCCGCATAATTATAATTCACACGGCCGAAGAAAGATTTGATGAGTCCGTTATTATCAGTTTTTCCGCTTACCACGTAATTGGTGGCCGAGGTTGGAATGTAGGAATAGCCTGGCAAACCGATATTACTTGCCGTTACATTGCTGTTGCTGAATTTATTGGAGATCTGTTCATAGCCAGCAACTGCGTTGATGTTATGTTTATCAATGGTTTTATCATAAGACAACACATAATTGCTCAATAACTGGGTGCTCTCTACATTGAGTTTATTCAAAGAATTGTTTTGGTTGGATACACTTCCTGAGCTGAAGGCATCCTGAAAATAATTTTGCGATTCATTATAGTAGGAGTAGCCGAAAGTGCTTTTAAAACTCAGTCCAAAAGGCAAAAGAATCTGCGCATAAACATTGGATTGCAAATTGTTTTTGAAATTCTCTACGTTGGCGGCATTTAAAGAGGCCAAAGGATTGATCCCATTAAAAACAAAACCGTTATAACCTTGCGGAGCTGTACCATAGCTGCCATCTTTATTGTACAAAGGCAAAATAGGAATGGTACGGAAAGGGGAATTGTGCAACTGCGCTTCCACCCCAATTGGAGGGGCTGTTTTTCTTTGAGAAACCGCCACTTGCTCGCCAATTTTAAGATACTTACCCAAATTGATATTGGAATTTACCCTGGCTCCGCCTATGTTGGAGTAATTGCGGCTGTAGACTCCTTCCTGTTTATTGTAAAATCCTGATACCAGGTAATCCACTTTATTCCCGGCACCACTGATGGATAGGTTATAATTTTGCTCCGATGCCTTTCTATAAAGCGCATCCACCCAATTGGTGTTAGACAGGGTGTCTAATTGGGCAGCACCAGTGAAATATTGGGGATTCACGATGTTTTGAAACCGGATGTACTGATCTTTATTTAAAAGCTCCCCGGTTTTTGGTGTGGATATGCCATATCTGGTGCTGAAATTAACTGTTGGAGCACTGGTGGTCCCTCTTTTGGTAGTAATGAGAATAACCCCACCTGCAGCAGCCGAACCGTAGATGGATGCAGCACTGGCATCTTTCAAGACATCAATGGTGGCGATATCCTGGACGTTGATATTACCGTCTCCAGGAACCCTCACCCCATCAATGATGTATAATGGAGCCGGTTGATTTAAAGAAGAGGTTCCTCTAATTGTAATCGAAGGTTGTGCATCCGGTGCACCTGAACTTTTTACCACATTTACTCCGGCAATTCTTCCCTGTAATGCTTCAGTGGCATTGGTGATCGGCTGGTTTTTGAAGGCTCCACCGTTAACGGAAGCCACTGAACCAGTGAGATCCTTTCTTTTTTGGGTACCATAGCCAACCACCACCACTTCGCTCAATTGCTGTGCACTTTCCACCATGGTTACATGGATGGAATTTCTGTCACTCACTACAATTTCCTGAGTTGCAAAACCCAGTTGTGAGAAAGTGAGGATGGCATCATTGCCTGAAATTTTAATGCTGTAATTTCCTCCTGCGTCTGTTAAAGTTTGCTGTGCCCCTCCTTTTACAGAAATAGATACAGCAGGCAAAGGATTTGCTTGTTCATCGGTCACTTTTCCAGTGATGGTTCTTTCTTGTGAGAAGCCTGAGAAAGGCATCAACAGAAGAACAAAGATACCAAGAACAAAGTTTCTGAGTAATTGTCTTTTCAACATGTTCATTTATTTAGGTTATTTAATAATTGGTTATTTGAATAAAGTTGGTTATGCGTTAGTGCGCTTACCGGACAGATTATTAAATTTAAATGTTTGAGCACCAGTGCAAACCTGACACCCGAAAAATGTAGAATTGGTTTCATTTCAATAAAGGATTAAATTGGTTGATGCATTAAATGATTTTGGTTAGCCATTTAAATACAAATCAAAGAGAGGGATTTAGAGATGCAAACACAATTATCTTAAAAAAAATATAAAACCAAAATTGATTTTTAAAACGCAAGTATTTTAAAATCAGTTATTTGGAAATAAATTTTAAAAAAAGAATATAAATGAAATATAAGAAGATATATAAGATTCAGGAAAACTAAGTGGCCTTTATGGCCATAATTGCCTGCTCAAAATCATCATTATTGAGGAAAGATTTTGTTTTTATCCTGGTTTTATAATTATAAATGGTATTCATGGAATATTCTAAGATGGCGGCTATCTTCTCCGGGTCGTTTATTCCAAGTCTTACCAGAGCGAATATCCTTAGATCGGTGTTTAAAAGCTGGTTAGGTTGTAATTTGATTTGGTGCTCCTCATCAAACAAAGCATTAAATGCTTCCACAAAATTTGGAAACAACGTTAAGAATGCCCTGTCAAAATTCTCAAATAAATCCTCCCTTTCTTTTTTTAGGTTGATGTTGCTCACCAATACATGAATATCCTCAAATCTTTTGGTGTTTATTTTATTATCAACAGATCGTTTGAATTTCTCCAGCTTATTGATGTAAACAGAGATCAGGTTAAAGTAATAGCCAATATATTCCTCTTTGATTTTCTCAGCTTCGTTCAGCTTATCAATGGTTTTCTGTAAAGAGGCATTGGTCTCGGTGATCACTTTATCCGCCTTACGGATTTTAACCAATTGACGATAGATGATGACTGCAAAAATCACGATCAGCAACATAAATAAACCCAGTATCAATACAAAGAGGAACAACATTTTTCTTTGTTCCTCCACTGAGTTCACTTTTCCGCTTGCAATGACCATCAGATTAGCACTTACTTGCACCTTTCTTTGCCGTGCACCATAATAATTCGCATCATCCATGGCTTCATTGATGTAGAGGTAAGCATTCTTCACATCATTTTTCTTGTAGAGCAACTGTGCAAGGTTCAGCATGGCGGCAGCTTCTTTGGTGGACGATTTGATATCTGCAATAGCTGCTCTGGCCAATAATTGAATAGCTTCCTCATTATTGTTCTGTTGTATATAAATATCACTCAGCGTGGAAGCAGTGACTGCATATTGGTGATTGGTGAGGGGATAATTATTCAAAAGAGCTGTTAAAATATCCGCAGCCTTAAGAATTTCCCCGGCTTTTAAAAGTTTAAGCCCATTAAAATATCGATATTCATAAGATTTAGGATTACAAAGAGTGGATGCCGAATCAATATAAGCACCTGCCTGATCCACATAGGAGGTGGCGAAGAAATCATCTTTATCATAATCAGCAAGATCATAATAGCATCGGGCGGTAAGAAAATAGTAATCTATCTTCATGCTGTCAGATAAAAGATCAACTTCGACAGATTTTAACGCATCAAACGTCTCTTTGAACATTCCCGAGGAGAGGAGGATAAATCCCATTTTGGTTTTTCCATCCGCTATTTTTACCGGGTCTTTCATCAAACGGCCTATCTCTTCCAATTTTTGGGAATAGTGAAACGCCTTATTGAAATCGTACGTCTTGTATTCATTATAAAGGTCGAGATAAAGTTGATAATTGGAAATGTTACTTTTTCCATTTGATTCGTTTATAGACGATTCTAATTTCTTGATCCTCTTTAATTTTTCCGAATCATAGGCAGACTTCTTTAGGATGACGGCATTCAATTTATCTAAGTCATGATCATAGATTTCATCGGCCAAGGACAAATAAGGACAATGAGAAATGAAGAATATCATCAACAAAATTCTGAAAAGAAAAGTATCAGGCATCGATAACTAAGGTTCTTGGTTCTTTTCACTAAGTTATCATTTATTTCGAAAACCAGAATATAGAGCTTACAAACATTTATAAACTCCCTGTGCTATACCAAGCTGACGATTGAAGAAAGTAAAAGAGATACAATTCTAATGCTTGTATAACGATTCCACAAAGGCTCTGCCCTCCGGAGTAATGGTGGCGGTAGGTTTGCTCTCATTGGTATTAAGCTTCACATAACCCATCCTCGCTAATTCTTCATACTCTGCCTGCATGCCTCCCAATATGGAGGAATGTTCTTGATGTTCAATAATTTTCATGATTGATTCTAATTCTTCTCTGTCCATGATGATTAAAATTAAGTTACAAACCATAAACAAGTGTTGCTTCAAAGATGTTTTGGTCATTGATCAATACGATGATAATTTTTTAAGTTTAATTATTTGCTGTCATCACTTTTAAAGGAGTTCCTGAATTTGGGTATGAAAAAATCATTTTCTATTTCTTTACATCTGTTATGGTAAGGTAATTGATATGCTAAAAAATAATATCATGCATGTATCAGATTACGGAAAATAAAAATCATTGGAAATGAAATACAAAAAATTAGGAGAAACAGACTTAAAGCTTTCAGTGGTGACATTTGGAGCTTGGGCCGCAGGTGGCTGGATGTGGGGAGGAACCGAAAGGAGTGAAGCAATTGATGCCATTAGGTCATCCTATGATTTAGGAGTGACTTCCATTGACACCGCTCCAATTTATGGACAAGGTGACAGCGAAGAGATTGTTGGGGAGGCCATTAGAGATCTGCCACGCGATAAAGTCCAGATCCTTACCAAATATGGTATGAGGTGGGACTTGAAAAAGGGCGATTTTGCCTTTAATAGTGAGAATAACGAAGGCCAGGACATTGATGTTTACAAGTATGCTGGTAAAGAAAGCATCATTAAGGAATGTGAAAACAGTTTGAAAAGATTAGGGACAGACTATATCGATCTATACCAGATTCACTGGCCGGATTCCACCACTCCAATTCAGGAGACTATGGAAGCAGTGACTAAGCTGATAGAACAAGGAAAAGTCCGCTATGCAGGAGTATGTAATTATGGTGTTGAAGAAATGCAGGAGGCTGAGAAATATATTAAACTGGCTTCTAACCAGGTTCCATATAGCATGGTGAAACGTGATATTGAAGCTGATGTAATTCCCTACTGTTTAGCGAACAAAAAATCAATAGTTGCTTATAGCCCATTGGAGCGGGGTTTGTTGACAGGAAAGATGAAACCCGGACACCGTTTTGCAGAAGGGGATCACCGTAAAGGTCTTTTCTATTTTAAAGATGAGAATTTGGAAAGAACTGATGAATTTCTGAATAGAATAAAACCGATCGCCGATGAAAAGAAATTGAGTTTAGGTCAGTTGGTTATTTTATGGACATTAGAACAACCCGGTATCACGATCACACTGGTAGGAGCCAGGAACAGTGAACAAGCTATACAAAATGCAAAAGCCATTGATCATACTTTAGCTGCAGAGGAGATCAAGCAAATCACTAACGAACTGAATGAGTTGGAACTAATTTCCTAATCAAAACTGCACTGAGATTTGAACCAGGTAATTTGTTTTCTGACTTTAGAAAAATATTTTAAGTTGATTTGTGAGCTCAGAGAAAGCATGTGGGTATATTGAAGCTAAGCTGTTCATGCCATGAGATCCAACAAAAACAACCCAATGGAGAGCGATATACGTATTGATGAGTTTGTGCTGGATACTCTTCGTCAAAGGTAGTGTCGTCCGTTATATCTCTCGAAACAGCCACATCAAACAAAGATTTGGCTGTTTCTGTAATCCGCGACTTCCAACACTCAAGTAAAATCATATCTTAAGGATCTATAATATTTGTTAATACTCCTTTTAGCAAAAGTATCTTATCCTTCCTAATCATCAGTTAAAGTTTCTTTAGTTGCCCAATAAATAAGAAGCACAATAGCTGTGTTTGTTTTTCAGAGTAAATGCCATTTAATCATTATCAGGATATATTTTGCTATTAATTTAGAACAGTTCTAAATTGTTAAAAGCAGTCATGCGAGTGTCAGCTGATGATTAAATAATTATACTTTTGTGGTTCAAAATGTGGGATTAAAGGTTACAACAACACATTTTTTATAACTCAAACTTTCAAATTTATTGTATAACAAGCTCAATATGAGAAACTTCTCATCTGGATTTAGAAGATTAATTAGATGTCTGCCCATTGTTTCCGCCATTACAATGGCGGTGTCAAGCGTTTCGTTCGGTCAAGCTGTTGCCCCGGCAGATTCTTCAAATGCTGCTGCCCCGGCTGCAAACGCTGGTGCTTTAGGTGATGCAAAAGCTGGAGAGGCTTTATTCAAAGCCAATTGTACCTCATGCCATGCATTAAATAAAAGAGTTTTAGGTCCGGCTTTAGCCGGGGTGAATGATCGTCATGATAATGCCTGGTTGCACAAATGGATTCGCAATTCACCAGGCATGATTGCGAGTGGAGATAAAGCCGCAGTTGGATTATACGAACAATACAACAAAGCTGCGATGACTCCTTTTCCGCAGCTTACTGACGGTGATATCGATAACATCTTAGCCTATATCAAAGTAGAAGGTGATAAAAAGCCAGAAGCAACTGCTGCCGGAGCCACCGCTGAAACTTCAGGCTCTGTTAATAACGGAGGGGTAAGTAATTTTATGCTCATTGGCTTAATTGCCGTAGTGATCATCGCTTTTCTGGTGATCTTGGTTTTAAACCGTGTGATTGGAACTTTAGAGCGTCTCTTGTTAAGAAAAGATGAGGGGATCACTCTTTTGCCGGAAGAGGAGGAAAATGAAGAAGGTGAACCTAAAGACAGGTTTGCTACAGTTAAGAAATTAGCGAAGAACAAGAAATTTGTTGCTTTTGTGGTGTTGGCCCTATTGATCACTTTAGGTTCATTCGGATATATGGATTTGTGGAATACAGGTGTTCAGCAAGGATATCAGCCGGTGCAGCCTATTAAATTCTCCCATCAATTACATGCAGGAACCAACCAAATCGAATGTCAATACTGTCATTCAGGAGCATGGAAATCTAAAAACGCAACCATCCCTTCTTTGAATATATGTATGAATTGTCATAAATACGTTCAGGCAACGGAAGCTTATGGCGGAGAGATCTCTCCGGAAATCAAAAAGATTTATAAAGCTTTGGATTACAATCCTGAGACGCAGACTTACGGAGACAATCCACGTCCGATTGAGTGGGTAAGAATCCATAACCTTCCTGATTTGGCTTATTTCAATCACTCTCAACACGTGAAAGTGGCAGGTATCAAATGTCAAAAATGCCATGGCCCAATTGAAACCATGCAGGAAGTTTATCAATATTCTCCTTTAACTATGAAATGGTGTATCAATTGCCACAAAGAGACTCAGGTAAACTATAAAGGGAATGCCTACTATGATAAAGTGATCGCTGCACATGATCAAATCAAAAAAGGTCAAAAAATCACTGCTGCTGTTTTAGGCGGAATTGAGTGTGGTAAATGTCATTATTAATTAATTAGCAATAAACGATTACAGTCTTATATAGCTTAAATGGAAAGCACGAAGAAATATTGGAAAGGTTTAGAGGAGGTAAAAAACACTCCTGAATTCGTTGAGAATAATAAAAACGAATTTGCTGAACCAATTCCCGTAGAACAACTATTAGAAGGTACCGGACTTAAAGCTGCTACACCACGTAGAGATTTTTTAAAAGCGATGGGCTTTGGATTAGGGGCGGTAAGTCTTGCAGCTTGTAATGTTGCGCCCGTTGTGAAATCAGTTCCTTATTTAATTAAACCTGAAGAGGTAACTCCTGGTGTTCCTAATTACTACGCATCAAGTTATAGAGGTGGTGCAATTGTGGTCAAAACCCGCGAGGGCCGTCCAATCAAAATAGAAGGAAACCCTAATTGTTTGATTAACAAAGGGGGTTTGAATGCGCAGGCTCAGGCTTCAGTCTTAGATCTTTATGATATCTCAAAATTAAAGGGCCCGCTGTTCAATGGAGTTGAAAAATCATGGGAGGATATAGATACTCATATTAAAGTTGAATTAGGCAAGGCTCAGGCTTCAGGAAAGACTATCGCATTGGTAAGTTCAACCATCAATAGTCCTTCAAGTAACGCAGCTATCGCAGAATTTACTGCCAAATACCCTTCCACTAAACACCTGATGGTTGACCCGGTTTCTTATTCGGGAATCATCAAAGCCAATGAAGCTGGTTTTGGGAAAGCGGTGTTACCTCAATATCATTTTGAAAATGCAGATGTGATCGTAAGTTTCGGTGCAGATTTCCTGGGTTCGTGGATTTCTCCGGTACAATTTACCAAACAATATGTGACGAATCGTAACATGGCTTCCCTTAAAGAGAAGAAGATGTCGAGACATATCCACTTTGAAACTGGAATGAGCCTAACAGGTTCCAAAGCAGATTCAAGAATTGCCATAAAATTATCTGATGAAGGCTCAGCTTTACTAAGCCTTTATCAGGCTTTAACAGGAACAGCTGCCGGAACTTCTTTAACCAATAAAGCTGCTGCCAATGCGGTGATGTTAGCTGCTAAAGAACTTACAGGTGCAAAAGGCAGAGCACTGGTGGTTTCTGGTTCTAACAATGTGGCGGTGCAAACCTTGGTGAACGCCATCAACAGCACTTTAGGAAGTTACGGGTCAACCATAGATTTAGATAATCCATCTTACCAGTTTATGGGAGATGAGGCAGTTTTTTCGGCATTGGTTGCCGATATGAATGCAGGAAGTGTGGGAGCAGTGTTATTTTTAGACAGTAATCCTGCCTATTTCTACCCTCAGGCTAAAGCATTTGCAGATGGATTGAAGAAAGTTCCTTTAACCGTCTCTCTTGCCGACAGACAAGATGAAACCGCTTCTTTATGCCAGGTTATCGCTCCAAATCATAATTTTTTGGAATCTTGGGGTGATGCTAATGCCGTGGAAGGTTATTATACTTTGGTTCAACCCACCATCAATCCTATTTACAACACTCGTCAAGCGGAGTTGAGTTTATTGAAATGGGCGAATGCCCCCGTTCAGGATTACTACACTTACGTGAGAGGTAATTGGGAGAAAACTGTTTTAGCCAGCACTGGTGGAAAATGGGATGATATTCTACAAAGCGGATTTGTTGCTTTACCAGCTAAAGTGATGGGAACGGCAGCTTTCGCAGGGAACAACACTTCTGCAGCAGTATCCACCATTACGCAACAAAGTAAAGCTTTAGCAAAGGATATAGAATTACATCTTTATGAGTCGGTCGCTGTAGGTTCCGGTAACCAGGGGAATAATCCATTGTTACAGGAAACACCTGATCCGGTTTCAAAGGTGACTTGGGATAACTACGCTGCCCTTAATCCCAAGTTTGCAAATAGTTTAGGTTTAGCAGAGTTTGATGTGGTAAATGTTAAAGCTTCAAGTTCTGATTACTCCATTGATCTTCCAGTGCTTTTTCAACCCGGGCAAGCTCAGGGAACAGTTTCCATAGCTATTGGTTATGGAAGAACGAAAGCTGGAAAGGTAGGAAATGACGTTGGAAAGAATGCTTATCCATTCTTGATGATGGCTGATGGAACTGCTCAGTTGGTGAATACAGTAACCATTTCAAAGACCGGGAGGTATGAAGAACTGGCACAAACACAAACTCACCACACTATCGAGGGACGAAACATCATCCGTGAAGCCTCTTTTGCGGAATACAAAAAGGACCCTGCCCACGGAAGTGGAAATCATGGCAAGAAACACGAAGAAGCTGAATTGTGGGGTAAATATGAGCATCCCGGGCACAATTGGGTAATGGCGATAGACTTAAACGCTTGTACGGGTTGTGGAGCTTGTATCACAGCTTGTAATGTGGAGAACAATGTTCCGGTTGTAGGTAAGGATGAAGTACGCCGTCGCAGAGAGATGCACTGGATTCGTATCGACCGTTATTACACTTTCAATGAAGAAGGAAAAGGGATCACTGAAGAGGATGAGTTAACTGATTTAAAAGACGGCGAATACGAAAATGTTTCTGTTGTTCATCAACCAATGATGTGTCAGCACTGCGAACACGCTCCGTGTG
Organism: Pelobium sp.; assembly: GCA_965218985.1. Lineage (GTDB taxonomy): Bacteria > Bacteroidota > Bacteroidia > Sphingobacteriales > Sphingobacteriaceae > Pseudopedobacter. The sequence continues at coordinate 971,921 of CBDCMP010000007.1, read as the reverse complement.
AAACAGTTTGCCCGGTTTTGGCAACCGTACACTCCAACGAGGGCATCAATCACATGGCTTATAACCGTTGCGTGGGTACCCGTTATTGCGCAAACAACTGTCCGTATAAAGTTCGTCGTTTCAACTGGTTCAACTACTGGAATGATTCACGTTTCGATAACTACCTGAATAATGAATTTACCCAATTAGTATTAAATCCTGATGTGACCACACGTTTCCGTGGAGTGATGGAGAAATGCTCTATGTGTATTCAACGCATACAATCTGGGAAATTACAGGCTAAAATCGAGAAAAGAACTTTGAAAGATGGAGATGTGAAAATGGCTTGTCAACAAACCTGCCCTGCTAATGCCATCGTATTCGGAGATGCGAATGATCCTGATTCAGAAGTTTCAAAAGCATTGACCAATGAAAGAACTTATTATGTTCTGGAAGAATTGAACGTACAACCTGGAGTGGGTTATATGACTAAAATCACAAATACAGGATTACAAGAAGCTTAATATTTTAAAATATATAAATTAAGATATGTCATCTCATCACGAATCAATATTAAGAGAACCGTTAATCACAGGTAAAAACATCACTTACGCCAGGATAACTGAAGAAGTGTTGATGCCTGTAGAGAACAAACCCAACAGGGCCTGGTGGATTGGTTTCATTGTTGCGGCAATGGGAGCCTGCCTTTGGGTATTTGCAGTGAGCTATACTTTCTGGAATGGAATTGGTGCCTGGGGATTGAATAAAACAGTGGGATGGGCCTGGGATATCACCGGTTTCGTATGGTGGGTGGGTATTGGTCACGCCGGAACTTTGATTTCTGCGGTGTTATTGCTCTTCCGTCAAAACTGGCGTAACTCCATTAACCGTTCCGCAGAAGCGATGACCATTTTCGCCGTTATTTGTGCCGCCACTTATGTGGTTTCGCACATGGGGCGTCCATGGTTAGCTTATTGGCCCCTACCTTTGCCAAACCAATTTGGGTCGCTTTGGGTCAACTTCAATTCGCCTTTGGTGTGGGACGTTTTCGCCATCTCCACTTATTTCTCCGTATCTTTGGTGTTCTGGTATGTGGGCTTGTTGCCGGATATCGCAGCCATCAGAGACAGAGCAACAGGTTTGAGAAGAAGAATCTATTCCATTTGTTCTTTTGGATGGAACGGATCCGTTAAAACGTGGCAACGTTTTGAGGCGGTTTCTTTAATCTTGGCAGGTATTGCAACACCTTTGGTACTTTCTGTACATACCATTGTATCCATGGACTTCGCAACTTCTGTGATTCCAGGATGGCACACCACCATTTTCCCTCCGTATTTTGTTGCCGGAGCCATCTTCTCTGGTTTCGCGATGGTGCAAACCTTATTATTGGTGACACGTAAAGTTTTAGGATTAGAGAATTACATCACCATGTTCCACATCGAATCAATGAATAAAATCATTGTTTTAACAGGTTCCATTGTAGGTGTTGCTTATTTATCTGAGTTTTTCATTGCTTGGTATTCTGGTGTGGAATATGAGCAATATACTTTTCTTCACAGGTTTACTGGTCCTTATTGGTGGGCAGGTTGTATGATGTACGGCTGTAACGTAGTGATGCCGCAATTATTCTGGTTCAAGAGAATCAGGACAAACATCGCTATCTCTTGGTGCCTATCCATTGTAGTTAATATAGGGATGTGGTTTGAGCGTTTCGTCATCATCGTACTTTCATTGAATAGGGATTACCTTCCATCAAGCTGGGCAATGTTCTATCCAACCTGGATTGATATTTCAGTTTTCATTGGTTCAATAGGGTTGTTCTTCACCTTGTTCTTATTATTCATCAGGGTGTTGCCTTCTGTGGCCATGGCCGAGGTAAGATTACTGGTAAAAACTTCGTCTGAGCAAGCTAAGAAGAAGTTAATGGAGGAAGGAAAAGTAAATGATGAAGAATCTGAATACTATGTAGAGTCTTTGGATAATTATGATAGTGTTGAACAAGCAGATTACGTAAAAATTTAACAATGAGCGATATCAAATACATTTTAGGCCTTTTTGAAGATCCCGATGATATGATGCATGGGATTGATAAGCTGCAGGAGAATAACATTGGCATTTACGATGTTTTCACACCAATGCCTATTCACGGGATTGAAGATAAATTAGGTATTGGTCGTAGCCGGTTGCCTATCGTGGCGTTCATCTGTGGTATCACCGGAACATTTACCGCCTTCATCATGATCTACTATATGTTAGTGATTGATTGGCCAATGAACGTCGGTGGTAAACCTAATTTCGCTATTCCTGATTTTGTGCCCATCACTTTCGAGTTGACTGTGCTTTTCTGTGCTTTCGGAATGGTGGCTGCTTTCTTTTTCAGAAATCACTTATTCCCAGGAAGGGCCCCAAGAGTGATGGATTTAAGAGCTTCCGCTGATAGATTCGTGATTGCCATTGATGCGAGAAAAGGTTTTGACAGTGTGAAAATTGATAGTTTATTAAAAGAAGCGGGTGCGATAGAGATCAAGCACAACGATAGAAAATATGTTAGCTATGAATAAGACAAATATATTAGGATTGACTTTTTTGACGGCCTCATTGGTGGCTATATTAAGTTCCTGCCATGATAAGCGCAGCAGAGGATTGGAATATGCGCCAAATATGTACTATCCCATTGCGTATAATCCGGATCAGAAAAACCCAATATTCGCTGATGGTAAATCAGCACAAAAACCACCTGCCGGCACCACTCCAATCGGATTCACTCGTTTCGATGAGTTTCCAAACACTCCTGAAGGTTATGCAGCGGCAAGTGCGGCGGTTACAAATCCATTGCCAAGAAGCAAACAAAATTTAATGGAGGGACAACAGTTATACGTAGCTTTCTGTGGGCCATGCCATGGTGTTAAAGGTGACGGACAAGGCCATATTGTAGAGTTGGGTAAATTTCCTGCTCCGCCATCCTACGCAACCGGAACCTCTTCAAGAGGTGGTGCAATGAAGGATTTGACAGACGGTAAAATATATCATACCATCCAATACGGATTGAATTTAATGGGATCTTATGCTTCTCAGCTTTCTCCGGAAGAAAGATGGAAAGTTGTGATGTATGTTCACGAATTACAAAAAGGACAATAATTGATTATTAAAAATATGGGAGCTCATCATCATTCATATAATTTTTCAGAGCAATTCAGTTTTAGTGGAAAAGCTAAAACGTTGAGTTTAGTGGGTATTGTACTAGGTGTTCTGGCTGTAGCTTATGGCTTTGTCACAGGAAACGCAGAACGTACTTTCCTTAACTTATTATTAATGAGTTATTATTTTACCTGTGTTTGTGCAGCAGGATTATTCTTTTGCGCCATTCAATTTGTTGCTCAAGCAGGTTGGTCTGCAAGTTTATTGAGAATACCCCAAGCATTTGCAAAAGTGTTGCCTATAGCAAGTATTATTTTAATCATTGTAGTGACAGCAGGTTTATTCTCTCACAATTTGTATCACAGCTGGAATAGTGCCGAAGCGGCTGAGGAGTTCAGCTCATCTAAATCGGTATATTTAAGTCCCGCTTTCTTCTTAACAAGATTAGTTGTCTTTTTAGCTGCCTATAGCTCTTTTGCGATGGTTCTGACTAAATTGTCTGTCAACGAAGATTTGCATGGCGGATTAAGCAGCTATAAAAAGAGCATCAAATACTCGGCTATATTTTTAGTGATTTTTGGTTTTACCACTCCATTATGGGCATTTGACACCATTATGTCTTTAGAGGCCGAGTGGTTCTCCACCATGTTTGGCTGGTATAACTTTGCAGCTATGTGGGTCTCTGGCTTGTCAGCCATTACGGTCACTGTCATCCTACTTAGAAGAGCGGGTTATCTTCCGTGGTTACGGGACAGTCATTTACATGATTTAGGGAAATTTGTGTTTGCATTCTCCATATTTTGGACTTATATATGGTTTGCTCAATTCTTATTGATCTATTATGCAAACATGCCGGAAGAAACCATCTACTTTTATAGAAGATGGGAAGGATTTTATCTCCCTCTTTTTTGGTTGAACTTGATCATTAATTTCATGTCGCCGGTTTTAATTTTAATGTCAAGAGATGCAAAGCGAAGAACAAATATATTGTTAGGAGTTTGTATACTTTTACTTTGTGGTCACTGGTTGGATTATTATATGATGATCATGCCAGGAACGTTAGAGGATAGAGCAGGGTTTGGAGTGATAGAAATAGGATCCATCTTAGGATTTGTAGGATTGTTTACCTTTACCATGTTAAGCAGTTTAAGTAAAGCACCTCTTGCTCCAAAAAATCATCCATTTATGGAGGAGAGTTTAAATCATCAAATTTAGATTTTAAAGATTCAACAGATAAAATGAATATAAAGAGCTATTTTAATTCGAAATTTTTATTGTCATTCTTCGTATTGGTGTTCCTGTCTTTTCAATCGATGGCGCAAACAGCTTTATCATCTGATAGTGCATCTAAGAATGAGATCATGGCGAAGATGGTGGGTTATTACCTGCTTATTTTCCTTTTAGCCTGTGTGGCGATAGCCATTATCGGTAAGGTGTTGCAGGTTTATGAACTTACCCGGAGAATTCAGGGCAAAAAGGAGGGGATATCCTGGGACAAAGTTAACGGAGGACTTTTTGCAGTTGCTTTGGTGGCAGGTTTATATGGGGCTTACTGGTGCTTCACCGTTCAGGGATCGCAAACCCTTCCAGAAGCTGCCTCTGAGCATGGGCTAAAGATTGATGAAATGTTTAACATCACTTTAATTCTTACCACAATAGTTTTTGTGATCACTCATATTTTACTTTTCTTATTCGCATTTAAATACAAATACAGTAAAAAGAAGCTAGCTTATTACTATCCACATAATAATACCATAGAAAAATATTGGACAATAATTCCTGCTATAGTCCTTACTGTTTTAGTTTTAATGGGGTTCTTTACCTGGAGGGGGATCACCAATGTGTCTCAAAGCGAGATGAAAAGTGCCTTACAAATTGATGTGACAGCTCATCAGTTTGCCTGGGAGGTAAGGTATGGCGGTAAAGACAACGTCAATGGAAGGAAGAATTATAAATTGATCGGCACTTTAAATGGGTTGAACAATTTAGGTTTGGATTTAGCGGATAAAAACAATTATGATGATTTAAAGGTCTCTGAAATTGTTTTGCCAGTAGGCAGATCGGTAAGATTCACTTTAGGATCTCAGGATGTGCTGCATAGTTTTTATATGCCACATTTCAGGGTTCAAATGAATTGTGTCCCGGGAATGTCCACTTATTTCCAGTTTACACCAAGGATAACCACAGCAGAAATGCAGGAGAAAACCAACAATCCTGATTTCAAATATCTTTTGTATTGTAACAAAATTTGTGGGGCGTCCCATTATAATATGCAGTTCGCTGTGAGAGTAGTTACGCCTAAAGAATATGAAGAATGGTTAAAGCAACAAAAACCAATCGTCACTGACGAGATGAAAAAACAATATCAAATAGCTATGAAAGAGAATATAGCTAAGGATAAAAATAAAATTGCATTAAATAATTAAGAAAAACAGAAGGAGATTATGTCAACAATTGCAATTCCTAACCCAACAGCAATGCACCATGATGACCATTCACATGCTCATCATAAAGAGACGTTTCTGACTAAATATGTTTTTAGCCAGGATCATAAAATGATAGCTAAGCAATTTCTCATCACCGGTATCATTATGGGTGTTATTGCCATGTCGCTATCTATATTATTCAGAATTCAATTGGCCTATCCTGATGAAAGTTTCCCTCTTTTAGAGGTACTATTAGGTAAATTCGCACCTGACGGCCGATTAGATCCTAACTTTTACTTATCCTTGGTCACTATACACGGTACCATTATGGTGTTCTTTGTATTGACTGCAGGTTTAAGCGGGACTTTTTCCAATTTATTGATCCCTTTACAAGTGGGCGCCCGTGACATGGCTTCACCATTCATGAACATGTTATCTTACTGGTTCTTTTTCACAGCCTGCGTGATCATGCTATCCACATTCTTCATAGAAACACAACCTGCAGGTGCAGGTTGGACGATTTATCCTCCCTTGTCGGCCCTTCCTCAGGCTATGCCTGGTTCCGGTTTAGGGATGACCATGTGGTTGATTTCCATGGTGCTTTTTGTGGCGTCTTCTTTAATGGGGGGCATCAATTATGTGACCACCGTTTTGAATATGCGTACTAAGGGAATGGACCTTTGGAAGATGCCTTTAACAATCTGGGCGTTTTTATTGACGGCTATTTTAGGTATTTTATCTTTCCCTGTGTTAGTGGCGGGTATCGTTCTATTGATCTTTGACCGAAGTTTCGGCACGTCATTCTATCTTTCTGATATTTATATTGGAGGGCAAGTTTTGCCGAATGAAGGTGGTAGCCCGGTTTTATGGCAACATTTATTCTGGTTCTTAGGGCATCCAGAGGTTTATATCGTGATCATGCCTGCAATGGGCATTGCATCCGAGGTAATGTCAGTGAACTCTAGAAAACCAATATTTGGCTACCATGCCATGGTTTATTCTTTAATTGGAATCACGATCTTATCGTTCGTAGTTTGGGGACACCATATGTTTGTAACGGGAATGAACCCATTCCTGGGAGGGGTGTTTATGATCACGACACTCATCATCGCCGTTCCTTCAGCTGTTAAGACCTTTAACTGGCTGGCTACTTTGTGGCGTGGGAATATTCGGTTCACCCCTGCGATGTTATTCGCTATAGGTTTAGTGTCTTTCTTTATTTCAGGAGGTTTAACCGGTATTTTCTTAGGAAATGCTGCATTGGACATCAATTTACACGACACTTACTTTGTAGTGGCTCACTTTCACCTGGTGATGGGCTCCGCCGCAATCTTCGGAATGCTTGCAGGTATATACCATTGGTACCCTAAGCTGTTTGGTAGAATCATGAATCCTAAATTAGGCTATCTTCATTTCTGGTTGACCTTCGTATCAGCTTACCTGGTTTTCTTCCCCATGCACTTCATGGGCTTGGATGGTGTACCTCGTCGCTACTATGCTTTCACTGAGTTTGAATCTATGAAGCAATGGTTATCAGTTAATAAATTCATCACTTGGGCTGCAATTCTTGGTGCTACCGCACAAGTTGCTTTCCTATATAATTTTTTCGCTTCTATTTTCTTTGGTAAAAAAGCCACACAAAACCCTTGGGAAGCTAATACTTTGGAATGGACAACACCTGTGGAGCGTATACACGGGAATTGGCCGGGAGAGATCCCAACGGCTTATCGTTGGCCTTATGATTACAGTAAACCTGGACATCATAGTGATTTCATTCCGCAAAATGTACCTCACTCCTTGACAATGAGTTCAAATCTTCCACATGACTTTGAAGGAAATGAGGAAGCTGAAAAGATTCAGGAACAGTGGAATCTGGATCACAAAAATATAAGCAGCATCGAAGAAGTGAAGTAAACTTCCCCTATTGCTGTTGAATATTGGGGTATCCTGTTTAATTGCGGATACCCCAATTTTATCTTATTAAAATGTATTCGAAAGCTGAAAAGCGATTCTTAAAAGTTAACCTGATTTCTATCATTTCGCTCTTTTTGTTGATTCTGGCAGGCGGTGTAGTGAGAAGTTCCGGGTCTGGAATGGGTTGCCCGGATTGGCCTAAATGTTTTGATCAATATATCCCACCTACAGCTGTCTCTCAGCTGCCTAAAAATTATAAGGAGAGATATGTAGCAAAGCGTTTGGAGAAGAATGAACGTTTTGCGAAGTTACTGGAGAAATCAGGTTATTCAGCTCTTGCAAGGCGTATCAGAAATGATGAGCGTATCAAAATTCCTGAAAAATTCAATCCAAAAAAAACCTATACAGAGTACATTAATCGTTTAATTGGTGCTTTGACAGGGGTGTTTTTATTAGGTAACTTCATTTTCTCGATCAAGCTGATTAAAACTAAGAACAGGGTTTTTTGGTTAAGTCTTCTAAATTTATTTTTAGTGATGGTGCAAGCCTGGTTAGGTTCAATAGTGGTATCCACCAACCTTTTGGCCTGGATCATCACGGTTCATATGTTATTGGCAATTTTGATTTTAGGAATCGCTATCTATACTTACCACGCAATCAAATCCATCAGAAATGAAACCTCAATGACCAATGTGGCAGGAGTCTTCATTAAGTTTGTGGCAGTTTTATGCGTCATCATTTCAGTTTTTCAAATCGCTATGGGTACCGAGGTGAGAGAGGCTGTGGATGCAGTACAAAATCAATTCACTGACCTAAAAAGAGGAGAATGGTTAACAGAAGTGGGTAGCGTGTTGAGGTATCATAAAGAAATCGCCTTATTGGTGGTGTTCAGTGATCTGCTATTGTTTTTCCTTTTAAAAAGGAAATTTAAACAAGGCTTTATATGGAAGCTTGGGCGTGTTAGTTTAGGTGTTGTTGGTTTGCAAGTGATCACAGGTTTTGTTTTAACATATTTTGCTTTAGCACCCTGGGCTCAGGCAATTCATGTTTTTTTAGCCACTTTATTATTTGGGGCTCAATTTTATATGCTATTGATGTTAAATAGAAGATCAAATTTAATTGATACGAAGTGAGAGAATCTTTAAAAGATTTTAAAAATCTGGTGAAATTGAGGTTAACGTTGTTGGTGGTTTTCTCGGCTTCCATTTCTTTTTTAATCGCTTCACACACTGAACCAAGCATCAATTGGTATAATTGGTTAAAGCTGGTGGTTGGAGGATTTTTGGTCACTTCGGCGGCAAACGGATTCAATGAGATGATCGAGAAGGATTTGGATAAACTGATGTCACGAACTTCAGACCGTCCTTTACCTTCCGGAAGAATGACAAATGGACAAGCTTTGGTTTTAAGTTTAGTGATGGCGATATTAGGTACCTATTTGTTGGGCAGTTTGAATATTTTGACCGGCTTGTTATCTGTTTTCTCCATTTTATTCTATGCGTTCATTTATACGCCCATGAAAAGAGTTTCTCCTGTAGCTGTTTTTATTGGGGCCATTCCCGGTGCTTTACCCCCGCTAATTGGTTATGTGGCAGTGCATGGATTGATAAATGATGTCGCTCTGATATTATTTGGCATCCAATTCGTATGGCAATTTCCCCATTTTTGGGCCATCGCATGGGTGTTAGACGATGACTATAAAAAGGCGGGGTTTAGGTTACTGCCCACTACTAAAAGAGACAGAACGAGTGCCGTCATCACTTTTATATTCACATTAATTTTGATTCCAGTGAGCTTGCTGCCTGCAATTTATGGTTTTGGTGGATACCTCATTGCAACTGTTTCTGCGATAGCAGGATTGGTTTTTGCTTATCAGGCATTCATGCTCGTGAAAAAATTGGATGTCAAATCGGCGCAAGGCCTCATGTTTGGCAGTTTCATCTACCTGCCTTTAGTGCAATTGGTTTTACTGTTTAATTTAAAATAAATTTATGCAAGGATTGAATAATGAAACAGACAGACATAATTTGCAACCCAAAAAATTCATTTTGTGGTTGTTTATTGTATCCTCCATCATTTTTTTTGCTGGATTAACCAGTGGATTCATTGTTTATTCTGGTGATGGACCTGGAAAGACCTTGAATGTGCAGCTTCCAAAAATTTTCATATATAGCACCATCGTCATCATCATCAGCAGTTGTACACTGCATTATTCTTATGTAAAGACGAAGCGTTTAAAATTTGCGCAGCAAAGACTGGGCCTGTGGCTTACCTTTATATTGGGGCTGCTATTCATTGGGATGCAGATTTACGGATGGACAGTTTGGACTAAATTGGGTGTGTATTTCATCAATTCAAACGCTTCTATAAGTTTTGTATATGCATTTACATTTTTTCATATCTTACACATCATCGCCGGTTTAATCATCATTATAACAGCGTTATCAAGCAGTTATAAGAAATTACCCAATGTGACTAATTTGTTCAGAATGGAGATTGCCTCAATTTTTTGGCATTTTGTAGATATTATATGGATTTATTTATACCTTTTCTTACTTTTGAACCAATAAAATTTCAATCAGAATTTCAGCAATAATATTTAATGGATACAGCAGCAAAATTAGACGAAGTTAAAACCAGCCCCTGGAGTGGTGGCAGGTCTCCGTTTTCTGTAGAGTATGGAAAACTAATGATGTGGTTCTTTCTTCTATCAGATGCCTTTACTTTCTCAGCATTCTTAATTTATTACGGAGCTCAGCGTTTCAGCAAGATGACCTGGCCAGCTCCTGATATTGTGTTTCAATCCATTCCCGGGATAACAGATACAGGCGCACCATTGGTGTTTGTTGGGATCATGACGTTCATTTTGATTGCAAGTTCAGTAACGATGGTTTTAGCTGTCGAAGCTGGCCATCGTAAAGCGAAGAAAGAAGTGATGTGGTGGATGGTAGGCACCATCATTGGCGGCCTGATGTTCTTAAGCTGTCAGGCATTGGAATGGTCTCATTTACATCATGAAGGTTTCTGGTGGGGAGCCATCCCGGGCGCTGAAGTGGTTAAAGAATTAGGGGCTGATAATTTAAGTGCACAACAATTTGCCAACCTTTTCTTTACCATCACGGGTTTTCACGGTTTTCACGTTTTCACAGGAGTGATCATCAACATCATCATTTTAATTATGACTGCAGTGGGTGTCTTTGAAAGAAGAGGACATTATTTAATGGTGGAGAAAGTAGGCCTTTACTGGCATTTTGTTGATTTAGTTTGGGTGTTCGTGTTCACCTTCTTTTATTTAGTATAACCATTTAAATATTTATAATGTCTTCTGAACATACAAATCTAGAACATGCCGAAGAGCATGAAACCATGACCAAAGGCAGGATATGGAAAGTGTTTTTCATTTTGTTAGGGATCACTATTGTGGAGTTCATATTAGCTTTGGCAGTGCCAACTTCAGTGCTTCCGCACCATGTTAAGAATTTTGCTTATGTGATATTAACGTTGGTGAAAGCATTTTATATTGTTGCATTCTTTATGCACCTAAAATTTGAAAAATATGCGCTCATCGTGGGTATTCTGGTTTCTTTCATATTCATCATCTATTTTATCATTTTGATGTTAACAGAAGGAAATTATATGAATAGCCACATGACTTTATGAGTGAGCGTAAATTTCCGATCTCCAAGATATTAATCCTGGTCACCATATTGGCTGTACCGGGATTTTTATATTATTTGCTGCAGGCAAAAGGAAAGAACAGGTATAAACCTTTGCCAGTTTACGGAGAGAAGGTGGTGGGGCAAACTTTTCATACCCAAAGAGGGGAGAAGATTCCTGACACCATTTATCACCATATTCCCCCTATTGAATTTGAATCGGCGGATGGAGGTTCTTTGGATTTGGGAAAAATCAAAAAGCAACTGCTTATTGTGAATTTCTTCTATTCAAGAAATAAGGATGTGGTCCCCAAGATGAATGAACAATTAAAAAGATTGGAGGCTGAGTATCATGATAATAAAATGATCAGGTTGCTATCGATATCTATTGATCCTGTTTTTGATTCGTTGAAAGTTTTAAAAAATTATGCTTCAGACCTTGGGGCGAAACCCGGAAAATGGGATGTTGTGGTGGCAGACAGTGCTGTAGTCTACCATTTGGCCAGAGATGAATTCTATGTGAACGCCTTAAAAGACAAAAGGGGCGATGCTCGTTTTATTTTAAGTGATAAGCTGATTTTGCTGGATGCCGAACACCGGATTAGAGGATATTATAGTGGCACTTCGGCTGAGGAGACCAACAGGTTAAGTGAGGAGATCAAAGTTTTAATTACAGAGGAATTGAGGAAGATCAAAGCAGAGTTTTAAATGTTAAGATATGAGTGATAAGCTGATTTTCAGATTAGTGGTGGGAGTATCCATCTTTGTGTTTCTGGTGGTTTTGGTATTGAATAGGAAAGTGATTCCGGTAACTGTTCCAATTCCTGATTTTGTTTACTTCTTGCCAAAATTAAATGCTATTATTAACGGAACATGCAGCATTTTGCTATTGATCTCTTTGTATTTCATCAAACAAAGAAATATCACCATGCATAAAAGGATCAATATTCTTACCTTTATATTGTCATCAGTGTTTTTAGTGTCTTACATATTATTTCACTATTTCGCACCAGAGACAATGTTCGGTGATGCAAACCATAATGGGGTTTTAAGCGTTGAAGAAAGAATAAGTGCAGGTGATGTCCGGTATATCTATTACGTGATTCTCATCAGTCATATTATTTTGGCGGCATCGGTTCTGCCTTTGATTTTGTTAAGTTTTCACAAAGGCTTACAGATGCAGGTGGAGAAACATAAAAAGTTGGTAAGGTGGAGTTTTCCTATATGGTTATATGTCACCACCACCGGAGTCATCGTTTATTTAATGATAGCTCCTTATTATAATTTTTAGACTAAAGTGTTAGAAGATGAAAGTGTTAAAGATTTTTGTAATGGCATTCTTTTTAATTGCCCCCTTACTCGTGAGCACAAAGGCGAATGCGCAATGTGCCATGTGCCAGGCAACTGTTGAATCCAATTTAAAAGGAGGAGGAAGTACCGGGAGTGGTTTAAACGGGGGAATTATGTATTTGATGGCTGCGCCTTATTTGGCAGTGGCAGGATTAGGCCTGCTTTGGTACAAGAAGTACAGGAAGAAAAATGTCTCTCTGAACATGAAGAAGGAGAAAATTCATTTAAATTAAGATATAACCCGCCTTTTAAAGGGCGGGTTATTTATATTTGCAGATGCCTAAAACACCTCAGCTCAAAGCCATGTACCATGCAAAATGTCCCCGTTGCAGAAGAGGTAATTTATTTAAAAATGGCATGTATGAGTTCTCCTCTCAAAAAATGAATGATATTTGTCCGCATTGCGGATTGCGGTTTGAAGTGGAGCCAGGTTATTTTTATGCCGCAATGTATGTGGGTTACGCTTTAAATGTGGCATTGGCAATTGCTGTGGCTTTGGGGACTTATATTTTGACTAGAGACCAGGAATCTCCATGGCTTTATATCATCACCATTCTTGTTTTTGCATTCTTGCTGGCGCCGGTTAATTTCAGGTACTCCAGAGTGATATTGTTGTATTGGCTTTCGCCAAAGATAAAGTATGTAGAACATTATGACCATGATTAAAAAGGACACTTTGGCCTTTCTGGCCGATTTAGTGAAACATAACGATAGAGAATGGTTTCAGGAGAATAAACAAAGGTATGAAACTTCCAAAGAAAATGTCGATGAATTTGCAGAAGACCTCCTCACCGCGTTAAAGAAAACCGACAAATCCATCCCGGCTGAATTGGCTGGCAAAAAATGTGTGATGCGAATTTATCGGGATGTACGTTTCAGTAAAGATAAATCTCCATATAAAAATAATTTTGGGATGGGTTTCTCTGCAAAAGGGAAAGGAATGGATGGGGCAGGGTATTATCTGCATATCCAACCGGGAAGAAGTTTTTTAGCTGGTGGATATTGGATGCCACCGACTGATCATCTTAAAGCCATCAGACAGGAGATTGATTATAATGCAGATGAGTTGCTGAAGATCATTGAAGATAAAGAGTTTAAAAAGTATTTTGATGGAATGGATGAAGAAGAGAAGTTAAAAACCACTCCTAAAGGATATGAAGCTGATCATCCGCATATCGAACTCCTTAAATTAAAAAGCTTCACGGTGACCCATAGGTTGAAAGATACAGAATTAACCAATGGAACCGCAGTGGAGCAAGTGAGGAATGGTTTCAAGCTGATTCATCCTTTAAATTCATTTTTAACACAGGCAACAGCATAAAACATGAAAAAATCAAGTCTATTCGCAGTCATCGTTTCTCTTTTATTTTTAAGCTCTTGCGTGGTACTGTCTAAGAAGAGGTATGAAGCTTTATTGGCACAAAAGGATTCTTTAAATGTAGGATGGGATGCTGCCCAGGTAAAGATTCAGTCTTTGGAAGAGATGATCACTGCTCTGAAAGCAGACACAGCAAGCCTGCGCAATAGAATAACGGATTTAGAAGGACAATTGGAAGGGTTGAATAGCAATTACGCCACTTTACGCTCCAACAGCTCTTCAGAAATCAATAAGCTTTCAGACAACCTTAAAAAGCGGGAAGCCAGGTTGAAAGAAGTGGAAGAGATATTGCGTAAAAGAGATGAAGCCACCAATGCATTGAAAGAGAAACTGCAAAAGGCATTATTGGGATTTCAGGAGAGTGGTTTGACCGTGGAGATCAAAAATGGGAAAGTTTATGTATCCTTGACCGATAAATTACTATTCGACACGGGTTCCATCGTGATAGATGATAAAGGGAAACAAGCATTACGGGAACTGGCAAAAGTATTGAACACACAGCCAGAGATTAATATTGCAGTAGAAGGCCATACCGACAATCAAAAAGTTGGGAATTTAGGCCAGATAAAAGACAATTGGGATTTAAGTGTACTGAGAGCTACATCAGTGGTGAGGTACCTAACTGAACTGCAAAAAGTGGATCCTGTGCGTTTAACTGCCACAGGTAAAGGTCAATATCAACCTATCGAATTGGGCAATACTCCCGAAGCCAGAAGTAGAAACAGGAGAATTGAGATTGTACTTTCACCTAAACTGGATGAGTTGTATAATTTGATAAAGTAGGCAATTGCGTTAGTTTAAAATGCTGATTATCAATTACCAATAATTGTTTTATATTTATATCCCCTCTCTAAGTAATTCTGGGCTCGCTTTAAATAATAATATGGAGATATCAGCTTATCAATCATCAATTGAAAAAGATATTCTTGCGATAGCCAGCATCAAAGTTGTCCCTAGCATTCTTGAAGTGATTTGTCGTACAACAGGGATGGGCTTTGCTGCAGTTGCCCGTGTCACTGAAGATAAGTGGGTGGCATGCAGCGTGCTTGATGAAATTGATTTTGGATTAAAAGCTGGAGGTGAATTAAAAGTGGAGACAACAATCTGTCACGAAATCAGGCTAAGTGAACAGGGAGTGGTGATTGATCACGTTTCTGACGATGAGAATTATAGTGATCATCACACACCTGCACTATATGGCTTTCAAAGTTATATCTCAATTCCTATCATCCGTAAAGACGGTTCTTTTTTTGGAACTCTTTGCGCCATAGATCCTAAGCCGGCGCAATTGAATAATCCTCAAACTATAAATCTATTTAAGTTATATGCTGATTTAATCTCTTTCCATCTCCATGCTCTGGGGGATTTGCAAGCAGCGGAGATGAACCTTAAAGAAGAGAAAGAGTTGGCAGAATTAAGAGAACAATTCATTGCGGTGTTGGGGCATGACTTGAGGAATCCGGTGGGAGCGGTGTCTAATGCAGCCGATTTATTGAAAAGACTATCTCCTGATGAAAATGTTTTAAGATTGGCCAATATTATAAAAGATTCTTCATTCAGAATCAAAGGCTTGATTGATAATATAATGGATTTCGCCAGTGGTCGTTTGGGTGGGGGCATTTCTCTCGATTTAAATGAGGAAGAGCATCTTGAAAAGATGCTGAGCCATGTGATAGAGGAATTACGAATGGTTTGGCCCGATAAAGATATCATCACTGATTTAAATATAACTAAACCCATTCATTGTGATAGCAGGCGTATTGCGCAGCTTTTTTCTAATTTATTAGGCAATGCAATTTCGCATGGCGGAAATGAGCTGCCTATTTATGTAATAGCCCATATAGTTAATGATGAATTCAAATTATCAGTCACTAATGCTGGTAAAAAGATTCCTGATGAGGTAATGGGAAAGTTATTCATGCCTTTTTCAAGAGGAGAGATTAAACCGGGGCACCAGGGACTTGGTTTAGGGTTATTTATTTCATCTGAAATCAGCAAGGCGCATAAAGGGGTGATTGAAGTGGAATCAGATGCAGAGCGCACCAAATTCACGTTAAAGATGCCGGTAAATTAAGCTTATCTCCTTTTGTAAGTTGAACTATCAATAGAAGCCTCCTCAGTTTTGCTTGAACGCTCCACCATGCTCATGATTTCTGCTAATTCTTCTTTAGTGAGATTTCTCCATTTCCCGACAGGAATATTATTTAACGACACATTCATAATCCGGGTGCGTTTCAGTTTGGTGACTTCGTAGTGCAAATACGCACACATTCTCCTGATCTGTCTGTTTAAACCCTGGGTAAGGATGATTTTAAAAACAAAATCACTTTCTTTTTTAATGAAGCATTTTGAAGTGACAGTGTATAAAACCGGAACACCGTTCCCCATTTTTTTTAAAAATTCAGGGGTGATGGGTTTGTTGACTGTAACGATGTATTCCTTTTCGTGGTTGTTCCCTGCTCTCAATATTTTGTTCACAATATTGCCATCGCTGGTTAAAAAAATCAATCCTTCGGATGGTTTGTCCAAACGTCCAACAGGGAAAATTCTTTTTGGATGTTTGATGAAACCTATGATGTTGCCTTTAACGTGACTTTCTGTGGTGCAGGTGATTCCCCTTGGTTTATTGAAGGCGATATAGATGGCCTCATCCGCATCTTTAAATTTAA
This sequence comes from Pelobium sp., assembly GCA_965218985.1. Classification (GTDB taxonomy): domain Bacteria; phylum Bacteroidota; class Bacteroidia; order Sphingobacteriales; family Sphingobacteriaceae; genus Pseudopedobacter. The sequence continues at coordinate 955,411 of CBDCMP010000007.1, read as the reverse complement.
GGCTGCGACCATCCACGCTAACATCATCGCGGCTGGTCACCCTGTCACCCAGCACCCCTTCCTTTCCGTTGATGGTGACTCTGCCTTCTTCAATCATCCTGTCGGCCTCCCTTCTGGAGCAAAAGCCAGTGCCGCTAATGGCTTTGTTCAAGCGTAAAGTTTCGGGTGGTGATGACAAAGTCTGAATATTAAAATGGGCTTTCTAAGTCTTTAAATTTGGGGAGCAATAAATCTTTGGGAGAAAGAATAGCTTCTTCAGATTTGATCCCCCAATCAATTCCTAAATCTGGGTCATTCCAGATCACTCCTAATTCAGATGCTTTATGGTATAGGTTAGTGCATTTATAACTGAATATGGTGTCATCCTCCAAGGTGACGAAACCATGTAAGAATCCGGGAGGGACCCATAACATCCTGAAATTATCACCGCTTAATTTTATATTGAAATGCTGACCAAAAGTTTCGGAATCTTTACGAATATCAACAGCTACATCCAACACTTCACCTTGGATCACCCTCACTAATTTTCCCTGAGCAAACGGATGCGCCTGTGCATGTAAGCCTCTCAATGCTCCTTTTTGTGAAAAAGATTGATTATCCTGAACAAAATCGGCATCGATTCCTGCATTTTCAAAAGCTTTTGAATTATAGCTTTCAAAGAAATGGCCACGGTCATCTCTCCATATTTTAGGTTCTATAATTAAAAGATTCTGGATGGGTGTTTCAATGATGTTCATAGGGATGCGGAGGGTTCAACAGATTCTAAAACACTTGTGAAGGAGACATAGCTGTTCTCAAATCTTTTTTTGAAATCCTCCTGTAGCCTAGCAGATTGATTTTTCCGGTAATCTTCCAATTTTGCAGCTTCATCAGTGATGTATTGGGCACAATAAGTGATGCCTTCATTCACTGGTTCTGTTAATCTCAGTAATTCACAAGAGGTAAATTTTCCGGTGGCCATTACCTCCGGCATGTGCACCTGTTGCATGAATTCAAGGTATTGATCGTGCATCTCCTCCTCCAAAATAGTGGTCACGTTATAGATAATCATGTTGCGAAGTTAATCATACCATGAATATTATAAGGTGTCACCTCTTAAATTTCTAAATCTTTTTCTTGCTTCGATCACGAACAAACTGCCTGGAAAATTCTCTATCAGCTCTTCATAATGTTTTTGGGCATTGGTTTTATCATGGAGCTTATCCTCCTCTAAAGTTGCTAAAGTGAATAAAGCATCATCGGCCCAAATTCCATAAGCATAGTTGCCAATGATCTCTTTTAAAGCTGCTGCAGCTTTATCAAACTCATCTTGTTTAGTATATATTTTGGATTTTAGCATCAAAATATCATCATTCAAATCACTTTTTGGGTAGAGGAGTGCGATACTGTCTAAAGCAGACAAAGCTGCCGAATTTTCACTTTTAAACTGTAACAAATCTGCTCTGGCATACATTTTCAATGCATTTCCGGTACTATCAAAAGCTAGATTATCCTGAATCAACAAACTTAGATCCAAAGCGTCATTCGCAATTAACTGAGAAGTGGAGGCTTTTAAAACATCCAGTTGAGTTTTCGCCCATGCAAAATCTCCGTTATAAAAAGAAAGCTTGGCATTTTTGAATTTAGCCTCCTGTCCCAATGGTTCGTTACTGAACGATTTCTCCACTTGTCCGTAAAGTAAAGCCGCCTCCCACCGGTCACCATTAAGGATATAAATGTCTGCCAAATCTAATTTCACTTCAGCCAGCGTTTGAGGTTTGGTGTTGCCAAAGGTCAACACTTTTTCCAGCAGTTTTTGGGCATCATCCAATTGATGCAGGTAAAACGCTTTTAAATTGGCTAATTTCCTGAGGGCGAAGATAGTCTGATTATTCTCGCCAAACTCTTGTAAAAGTTGTGCATAAGCTGCTGCCAGCTTTTGAATCTGATCTGTGGAATGTGCGCCATCCAGCACCTGTTGATTTTGATTATTGATTAAAGCGATTTTAGAAGGGATATAGTAAGGGGTGTTCTGGCCTTTCGAGATTAAGTATTCAAAGGCTTTATTGGCAGCATCATAGGCCTTATTATCCAAAAGCAAGTTTCCTAAAGCATAAACCCTGCTGCCATTGTCATTGGTTCTTTTATCCAAAGCGATGATTTGGATCAATGCTAAACTAAATTGTTTCTGTTGAAGGTAAGTCCAGGCCAGCAGATCAATATAATTTACATTTTGAGGATCTTTTTGTATCTTTTTAAGTAATTGCGCTTTCAGTTCGTTATAATCATCATCATTTTCAAAAATTCTGCTCATGGTACTTTTAGCCATGGGTAAAAACTCTGGCTGCAGATCAACAAGTTTCAGGCTTTCGGTAATCAATCCATCCTTAATTCTTTTAAACCGATATAAATTGATCAACTCATATACAAAAGCATCATCATCTTTCAATAGTTTTCTCCCGTTGAGAAAGGTCTTTATCGCATCATCATAATCACCAATGTTGTAAAAAGAATTCGCTGTCTCTGAGATGGCGTACTGATTTGCAGGGATGTTTTGGATAACGGCGTCGAAGATTTTATTTGCCGCATTCGCGTCCCCTTTCTCCAGGTAGAGTTGCCCCAGGTTAAGCCTGAATTTTGGGTTCTCTTTGATTTTTTTGTTGATCATCTTCTCCGCCTCGTCATACTGTTTAAGTTTCAGCAGCGTGTTCAAATAAGCGTTGTAATAAAGATCAGCTCCGTTTTTGGAGTGGTAGAGCTGATCATATATAGCTAATGCCTTTTCATATTCCCCATTCCTGAAAAACTGTTCGGCCAGTGCCGCCTCCTTTTCTGTTTGAGCAAACACCGCAGAGGCACAAAGAAGGAGAGACAGTATAAGTAGCAGCTTAATGCGTTTCATCATTTCATAAATTTATAAATTAAACTTTGCGTTGATATACAATATTATATGTTTTAAAGCGAAGCTTGTATTTTAAATGTTACTCATTTTTTAAAATCTTATTGTGCATATTTAGTTATTTTGGAGAAGACAACCAGAGAAGCTAAATTAAGAGGATCTGATATTGCCTCGTCTTATAAAATTAAAATAAATTAACCTCATGGTGGATGTGTGTAAGAAATGTATTTACTTGTTATGCTGCTCGTTTTTATTGAGCTGCACACAAGAAGCGAAGGTTAAAAAAGTGAGTGTGGAGGCTTTTTTCAGTGATCCTCAAAAATCATCGTTTCACATCTCTCCCAACGGGCAATATTTGGCTTTTTTGCAACCTTACCGGGGTAAATTAAATATCTTCGTACAGTCTCTTAAGGATAATGCGGTCACTCAAATCACTTCGTATTTAGATGAAGGGATAAAGTATTATTTCTGGGCCGGGGACGATAAGCTATTTTACATGAAAGAGAAGGATGGCAATGATAATTATCAGGTTTTCATTGTGAATAAAGACGGCTCGCAGACTGCCCAGATCAAGACTACTCCGAAAACAAGGGTGGAGGTGATAGATCAGGTAAATAAAGATGACCATACAGTTCTCATTACCATGAATGAAAGGATTCCAGAGTATTTTGATGTCTACAAATTAGACATCAAAACGGGAGAGAAAAAAATGATGATTAAAAATCCGGGCAACATTGTACGTTGGATCTCAGATAATGAAGGAGGCGTACGGTTAGCGGTTGGAAGTGACGGCGTGAATGAGACTTTATATTTTCGCAGTACAGCCACGGGTGATTTTAAGCCGGTGATCAGCAATAACTTTAAGAATTCTTTGCAACCATTGGGTTTTACCGGGCAAGATGGTCATATTTATGCCTTATCAAATTTAAACCGTGATAAATTGGCCTTGGTGGATTTTGACTGCACCAATGGGAAAGAAATAAAAGTGATTTACCAAAATCCCGAATCAGACATCATGGATGTGGTTTATTCAAAAAACCTGAATAAACTGGTTTATGTCACCTACGAAGTTTCTAAAAGAAGAATTCATTTTTTGGATGAAGGGGCTAAAGCCATGTATAACGATATCCGCTCTAAATTACCTCAACAGGAAGTGAAAATCATTGACAGAGACGGGGCGGAGCGAAATTATATCATTAAAACCTATACTGACAGAGACCCGGGAAGTTATTATCTGTACAATGTTGATGCTAAAAAACTGCTTAAACTAGCTGATTTCAATCCGGATATAAATCCCGAAGATATGTGTAGTATGGAAGCCATCAGCTATAAGAGCAGAGATGGCCTAACCATTCACGGTTACTTAACCCTCCCGAAAGTTGGTAAGGGAAAGCATCTCCCTTGTATAATTTTTCCTCATTATGGCCCTTCCACCAGAAATATCTGGGGATATTCTGCAGAAGTGCAATTTTTAGCGAACAAAGGTTATGCGGTCTTCCAGATGAATTATCGTGGGTCTACTGGCTATGGTAAAGCCTTTGAAAACGCAGGATTTAAACAATGGGGCAGAAAAATGCAGGACGATATCACCGACGGTGTGAACTGGCTGATTGGGGAAGGGATTGCTGATCCGGACAAAATAGCCATTTATGGTTATGGTTTTGGAGGATTCTCCGCCTTGAATCAGGTAATTTATCATCCTAAACTCTATCAATGTGCGGCTTCTTATTCCGGATACATCAACCTTTTCACTTATCTCAAAGGCTTTCCAGCTTATTATAAGCCCTATCAGCAAATGCTGAATGAGCGGATAGGAAACCCCGAGCGTGATGTGGACTATCTGAGGTTCTCTTCACCTATTTTTCAGATAGAGCGAATTAAAAAGCCATTGTTGATTGCTCAAGGCGGAAAGGATTCCAGGGTAAATGTGAATGAAACCAATCAATTCGTGAAGGAGCTGAAGAAGCGGGAGGTCAGTGTGAATTATCTGCTGAAAGAGAATGAGAATCATAATTTTCGCGATCCTGCCAACAGGCTTGAATTCTATAGCCGGTTAGGGGCTTTTTTAGATGCTCATCTCCATCCCGATAGATAGCTGATGAAGGCAAAGGAGACCAGCTATAGGAAAAATTTCATGCTCATCATCTCCTTTATGGTGCTGATCTCTGTTTCTTTGATCCTGGCACTTATCCTTGGATACAGCTTGACAAAAAAATATGTCGAGAACGAATTCTCCGCACTTAAAATAGATATTTTTGAACAAACTGTAGCACCTTATAACAGTCTCTTTCAAAATAAAATCCCGGAGATATCCTTTTATCAAGGCTTTCTTGATTCTCTTTCGGCAGTTAAATATGCGGACACCGTGTTTAAGAAATATCCCTTCGTGGAGCATGTGCTGTTTTATGATGCGAATGTCAGTAATCATCGCATTGAAGATGGCTTGAGGATAGGCAGATTCTCTTTAGGATTGAAAAGCCTTTATCGTTTCGGAAGAGCTGTTCCCAAAGATTCTGTTTTAATATTCAAAAATACAAACCCTGGCACCCTCTCGCTAAGCAGTGGAGATGAGTTCAATAAAATCGGATTGAAATTCGCCAGCTATGTGGAATCTGCCGACACCACCAAAGCTTTGACCAATGATCAGATTTTTAAAATATTCTATAGCATCGTTCCAAACAAGATCAGCTATATGAATATCCCAAGAAGGGAGGATATTAAGATCTATCAGGATTTAATGTTCAAGAATTTGGCACCTTCTCCTTTGTTTGAGCAGGATATTTTTTCTTTTGAACTGAATCCGTACAAATTGCAGATTAGAAATGTTCATCCGGAGCTTTACCAGTACATCACCATAAGGGCCTTATCTTACGATCCTATCCTAGACAACCCTGATTTGATTCATTCCGAGATCGCTTTGCCCGGAGCTTTCTCTGACTATAAAATTTATTTTGCCAGTGACAAGAATTTTTTGGATAAAGATGTCAATCACAGGTTCTTACCAATCGCTTCAGGCGTTTTTATGATCTATCTCATATTAGCCTTCATCACGTTTTTAATTTACAGAAATTTAAATATCAACCAAAAATTATTCAGCTTACAATACGATTTCATTAACAACTTCACACATGAATTTAAAACTCCGGTTTCTGTGATTAAAGTCGCCGGCAATAACATCCTTCATTCCAAAGAACTCAGTGAAAAAGAAAGATTAAGATACGGAAGGATTTTAGAAGAAGAGGCTGAAAAGTTGAATGATTTAATGAATAAATTATTATCCTTCACCCAAATCGAGAACAAAGCCATTGAGGTAAAACATCAGGAGATCGATCTCGAGGTCTTCACTCAAAATATGATCGATGCCTTTCAAATTAAATATGTGGATTACGAAATAGAATCTGATGTGAAAGAGGATAAATTCTTTTCAGATCCTGTTCTATTGAGCAGCATTTTTCATAACTTGATGGAGAACGCTTATAAATATGCCAATCCTGGTCGAAAACGACTCATCATCTCCATATACAGAGATCGCAAGGACATTATTTTTTGTTTTAAAGACACTGGGATTGGAATTGAAGGGTCTGAATTGAAGAATATATTCAAGAAATTTTATAGAATACAGAGCCGTTACAATCAACAAGGAAGTGTAGGTTTGGGTTTGGCTTTCTGTAAAGAACTGATTAATTTTATGAGTGGTGATATCACAGTGAAAAGTAAACCCGGTGAAGGTTCAGCGTTTGAGGTGATTTTGCCATACGATAATTAAAATATGCAAAAAGAAACTAAAATTGCAATCGTAGAAGACGATGAGAATCTTCGATTTTTAGTGGTAAATCGTCTAGAAAAAGAAGGCTACAAAGTGGTGGAGACCGGGAACGGTTTAGAAGCCATAGATCTGATTTTAACGGAACAACCTAACATAGTTCTGCTGGATTGGATGCTTCCGGATAAGGAAGGATCAGAAGTTTGCACAGCAGTGAGGTCAAGAGGATTTGATAATGTGATCATCATGATGACCGCTAAATTTCAGGATTTGGATAAAATTGATGCTTTCAAATTTGGTGTTTCTGATTATGTGACCAAACCTTTCAATATGGAGGTGCTGGTGGCTATGTTGGATAGTAAAGTGAAGTATGTGGTCAATGATAAGTTAGAGAACAGCAAATTTGGCGATATGGAGCACCATCCAAACACGCACTCTTTACTCAAATCAGGCAAAAAAGTAGAGCTGACCATTTTGGAGAATAGAATTCTTTTATACTTTCTCAAAAACAGAAACAAGGTGATCAGCAGGGATGATTTGATGATGGAGGTTTGGGGTTACAATTCAGATGTGAATACCAGAACTTTGGATATGCATATTGTGAGGTTAAGGAAGAAAATAGAAACCAATCCTGACAGGCCTGATTTTTTACAAACTGTCAGAGGAGTGGGTTACAGGTTTAACAATGAGTGATCCTGAAATAAAGGGGTCTGTAAAATAAAGTTGTGAATTTTTAATGTGTGCTAATTATAAATTGTGAAATATCTAAAGCATATTAGTAAGTTGGATGCGCATCAAAGGCTTTACCTCTCACTTTTCTCAGCATTGATTTTTTATTTAGCTTTTTCAGGCGATCATTTCACTCCGCGGTCATTTTTAATCATTTGGTTGGCTTACTCCGGGACTCATCTTTTACTTTCATGGATCCCTATTTTATCCATTCACCCTTTAGAAGTACAAAAAATGGCATCAACACAGGATGCCAGCAGAACTTTCATATTTATTTTCATCCTCGCAGCCGCAGTGGCAGGCTTGTTTACCTCGTGTTGTTATTAAGTTCTTCAAAATCTTTAAAAGGCAGGGAACTGACGGAATACATGAGTTTATCCATTTGCTCGGTAATTTTTGCATGGTGGATGGTTCATACAGTTTTCACTTTTAGATATGCTCACGTGTTTTATCAAAAAAGTTCAAAAAACAAATTTACTGGTGGATTGGAATTTCCAGAAGAGCCTGAACCGGACTATTTGGATTTCGCCTATTTTTCTTTTGTGGTGGGAATGACATTTCAGGTATCCGACATTCAAATCACTTCCAAAAATTTAAGAAGATTATGCCTGTTGCATGGTTTGGTCTCATTTATCTTTAATACCGTCATCATTGCATTAACCATCAGCGTGATTTCTAATTTTATTTAAGTGGATTTAAATAAGCTCAATTTTCGTTTTTAGAGATGAAATATTTAGCTTTCCTCTCATGAGACTTAAGATCATCTTCATCAGCTTTTTTTTATTATCAGGATCAACTTTGAAATCCCAATCCAAATGGAGCTTAAAGAGTTATGACCATAAAAATCAGGAAGGGCAAACTTTAAAGATTTATGCAGAGAACGGACTTATTTCTATAACAGCTTTAAAACCCAACGTGATTAAAGTGAACTATTTGAAGGAGGAGAAACCAATTGAAGATGCAGTGATTAATGAGGTGACTTTTGTTAGGATAACCCAGAATTTGGATGATATTTTTATGGGTACAGATTCTTTGCTCATCGTCATCAATAAATTGGATTTCTCGATAAGATTTGAAAAACATAACCAAGATTTATATACCCTTAACGAAAAAGCATCATCAACTTGGGAGTGTACGGATCTCATTTTCTCTCTTCATCCAAACGAATTGCTTTACGATTCAAAATATGGGATTTTGAAGAAGGGGAGGAATAAGGGTCTTTTACCGGTACTTTTTTATTCGTCAAATCATTATGGAATTTATATCCCAAAACTAAAATATACCTGCTTAAATCAGGATGCTGAACAAAAACGAATCAACTTCGTCATAAAAAGTGATGACATGAGCTATTATTTCTTTTCAGGAGATAAAGAGAAAGTATGGGCCAATTATCAGTTGATTTCAGATGATTGAGCTGCCTGATGATCAATTGGAACAAGTTGCTGTTGATTCACTCTGCTTGGTAATTGTAGTTTCGTATTACAGGAATTAACTAGGAAACAAATGCAAATTCCGAAGATGATAGCAGCATAAAGGTTAAATTTGTAATCCGCCGATCTCTTTAATGGAGTATAATGTTTTTTCATAACCATGGATTGGATACGATGATGAAAAACAATAAGTGAACCAAAATAATTAAGATCTCAAAATCTATAAGCTATCACACCCTTCAATGGGTCATTTTATGCAATAAGTTAGGTAATAAGTACACCTGATGATGAGCAGCAGATCGTTAGGATAAATATTTACCAACTATAGGCATACGTCTTCCCATTCCAAAAGCCTTGGGTGATATACGAAGAATAGGAGGTGTTTGATAACGCTTAAACTCCGCCTTATTTACTAATTTCAATATACGTTTTACCAGCTCTTCCTCATATCCATCCGCTATGATGGCCTTCGAACTCTTCTTCATCTCAATGTATTCAAAAAGAATTTTGTCCAGCATATCGTAATCGGGAAGAGCATCGGAATCTTTTTGTCCCGGCCGAAGTTCTGCTGATGGTGGTTTGGTTATAGAATTGATAGGAATGATTTCTTTTTCACTGTTTATGTGCTCTGCAAGCTGATAAACTTGTGTTTTATAGCAATCCCCGATCACCGATATGGCTCCGCACATATCACCATAGAGCGTACCGTAACCTACCGCACCTTCACTTTTGTTGGAGGTGTTGAGCAAAATATAGCCAAATTTGTTAGACATGGCCATCAAAATCACTCCACGGGAACGGGCCTGGATATTCTCTTCGGCAAGATTTGAAGGCAACCCTTCAAATTCAACCTTCAATGTCTCCTCAAAACTATCAGCAATAGGCGTTATTGGGATAGTGGTGCTTCCACAACCTAAATTCTTTACCAAATCTTCCGCATCTTTGATGGAGTGATCTGAGGAATATTTGGAAGGCATTAAAACCGCCATCACATTTTCTGCTCCCAAAGCTTCACAAGCTAAAGCACAAACCACAGCTGAATCTATTCCTCCCGAAAGTCCTAAGGTTGCTTTGCTGAATCCTGACTTCTTAAAATAATCTTTGATACCGAGAATTAACGCCTGGTGAACCTGCTCGGTATTGGATTGTCTTATGGATTTCTCATTCAATACAATGGAGCTTTTTACTTGCTCAAGATCAAAGATCTGTATTTCTTCTTCGAAATATTTGAATTCCGAAATGATGTCTCCGGCTTTATCAAAAACAAGCGAACCACCATCAAAAATCAATTCTGTTTGCGCACCCACATGATTCACATAAAATAAGGGCAAATTATACTTATGGCAATTTTGTGAAAGGATGAAAATGCGTTCTTCATCATGATTATAGGCAAAAGGAGAGGCTGCAATGTTAATCATCAAATCAGGTTCTTCCTTGATGAGCTCATCCATTGGGCAAGCTTGATATAGAGGGTTATCACCTAAATTCCATAAATCCTCACATATGGTTAAAGCTATTTTGTAACCTTTAAAGGCTATGCATTTAAATTCGTGCGCAGGCTCAAAGTATCGGTATTCATCAAAAACATCGTAGGTGGGAAGCAAGGCTTTCTTAACCACTTGTTTAACCTCACCATCCGTTATAAAATAAGCAGCATTATGGAGGTCTTTGCCTGCTATCACAGGATTTGTTATAGGGGTTCCAATGATACAGGCTATGCCATCAGTTGATTGTGCGATTTCTTTGACAGCTGTTTCACAAAGTTCAATGAACTCCGGGTATTCTAAAAAATCTCTTGGAGGATATCCCGAAATACATAATTCGGCAAAAACCACCAGATCCACTCCTTTGGCTTTTTGCTGGCTTAGTGTATCAATGATTTTTTTGGTGTTGGCCTCAAAATTACCGATATGGTAATTGAGTTGTGCTAAAGCTATTTTCATAAAACAATAAGGGACTAGAAGAAAACCCCAATATTTAAACCTAAATAAGAGTTTTTTAGTTTTCCTGAACCGTCTATAATATCAGTGAAACCATTATCAAAAGTAAGTCCGCCCATTAATTTTGTTTTGCCGTTGAGGTTGAATTCTGCCCCGCCCGCAAGAACCAAAGATGCTCTGTAAAAGTTGATTTTATCAGAAATATCAAGGTTGTCCTGTGTGACGATGCCCGAGCCTGATTTAATATCCTGTTTGGCACCAACTTTAAAAGCATTCCCCAAACCAAACTGGCCAAAGAATCTGATATCATTGACCGTGTTGGTGGAGAGTTTAATCAAGGCAGGAATCTCCATGTATTGCAATTTATAAACAGCTGTAGAGCCGTTCTCGGTGGTTTGTCCATTGATGGTAGTTAGCTTTAATGCAGTGCTGAAAGCATAATTCTCTGCAAAATTAAAATCACCCAACAAACCATAAGAGAAGCCTGCCCTTAATCCGTCATTTTCAACACCCTGCACATCAGATTTCATCCAGCCAAATGTTGGATGGGCTGTCAAACCTAATTTGAAGCCTATATGGGATTCATCCTGACTGAAAACTAATAAGGAACTCAAAAGGAATAGGGTGCTGAATAATATCTTTTTCATAACTTCGATTTAAATAAAAATTGTTTTTCGTGAATAGTCGTCTTAAAATCTGCTTCAAAATTACTCTTTTTTTTCTGATATCGTTTTTATCCATCCACTGTCATCAAGATAATGATGCGGATGTAAGTGCTATTAAGGTGGATATTTCCATTCAGAGGTTTGATCGGGATTTAGCTAAGATTGGTCCAAATGAATTGTCTGAAAAATTACCTGCGCTTAAAAAAAAGTATCCGGTTTTTTATGATGATTACTTTCAAAAGATTTTAAATGTAGGTTCCGTGAAAGACACTCAATACTATGAAGTATTGAGGCAGGTTTTGGCAGGTCGCCCATTTCAGGATCTGCAAAAAGAGACTGATTCTATTTATCCTACGATGAATGCTCAAAAACCCGACTTGGAGAATGCTTTTAAACATGTCAGATATTACTATCCCGAATGGAAAATCCCTAAACTTGTTACCTATATCTCTGGATTTCAGGTACAAACACCAATTGGTTCGGGATACGTGGGTATTGGTTTGGATATGTTCTTAGGCAAAAATTCCAAATTTTATCCTGCGCTGGTGGAGAGCGTGCCAAGGTACATCAGCAGAAGATTCACGCCGGAAAACATCACCCCAAGAGTGGTGGAGGTAATTACCAGAGAGGGCCTCTTTCCCGAATTGGATAGAGATAGAAGTCTGCTTGCCAAGATGATCTATAACGGAAAATTGTTGTATTTTATGAAAAAAGTGCAACCAAACGAACCTGACAGTGCTTTGATAGGATATTCTGAAAAGCAAATGAAATGGGCCCAGGATTTTGAATCTGACACATGGGCATATTTTTTAGAACAGGATTTGCTGTTCGACACCGATTATATGAAAATTCAAAAGTACCTTGCTGAAGCTCCATTCACTCCTGGACTGGGATCCGAGAATGATTCTGCTCCCAAGCTTGGGATTTTTATTGGCTGGCAAATTGTTAAAAGATATATGAAGGAGAACCCTAAGATCAAACTCCAGGATTTAATGTTGGAGAAAGATGAGCAAAAGATCCTGCGACTGGCCAAGTACAGGCCTTCCAATGGATCTATCGACGATTAAATGACTGTCAACCTTGTATCAAGCTAAGCGAAAAAGGGACTCATCACTAAAATCTATATATGAAAACAGGAATTGTATTAAGTGGAGGAGGAATTAGAGGCATTGCTCATTTTGGGGTTTTAAAAGCTTTACAGGAAAAAGACATAAAAATATCAATGATCACTGGTACCAGTGCCGGGGCTATAGCGGGGGCTTTATTCGCAAACGGGATTGATCCTTACGAGGCTTTACAGATTTTTCAGGAGACCAGATTGCTAAGATTCATCCGTCCGGCATTTAAATCACCAGCCTTATTGAATTTAGAGCATGCCGCCACACTATTTAAAGCCTATCTTCCGCATGATTCCTTTGAAGCATTGAAAATCCCACTGGTTATTACCGCTACGGATTTCAATGAGGGAAAACTGGTTTATTTTTCGGAAGGGGAATTGATCAGAAGGGTTTTAGCTTCCAGCTGTATACCTGGAGTTTTTAGTCCGATCATGATGGAAGGAAAATTATTTGTGGATGGTGGGGTGCTCAATAACTTTCCGATAGAACCGCTTTTAAATCAATGTGACATCATCATTGGATCATCATGTAACCATCTCCCTGTGGTAAATAAATTCAGGAATATGAAGCATGTGATAGAAAGGGCAGCTATTCTCTCCATCAATCATGATATGGAAGAGAAAAGGAAATGTATTGATGTTTTAATTGAACCAAAAGGATTAGGAGAGACCAGTATTTTTGATGTGAAAAAAGCAGAGGAGATTTTTTGGATAGCTTATGAAGAGACATTGAATCAGATTAAAAATATCAAAGAGATTCTGGAAATCAAGAAAAAAGGGAAAGCACTATTATAAATAACGCCGTGTTATATTTTTGTTTTAAAATATTAATCTTTTAAAACCCTCATCACGCCACTGATACAGATGGCAGCTCCAATAAAAGTTAAAGCCCAGCCAATCAAATCAACCACCATGGAGTGATAGACGAACTGCTTTACATAAATCCCAAAAAGACCAATAAAAACACCTGCTATAATAACTTTGTAATGCGATGGATTGTTTGCGTTCACCATATTGTAATTTCATTTAATCTGCTGCAAAAATAATATTATTGTTCAAATACGGGGCATCAATTCTTAAATTCTTAAAACTTAAATCAATTTTTTGTATCAGGAAAGCAATAGGATGCGTAATAAGATTTGAAATGCGATTTAGTTTGATTTTATTTTTTTGTTTTCTCGCCATCTCCGCATGTACTGTGGACGGTGTTGATTCCAACAGTTCAATTTGCCCTGCAACGCCATGTAATCCGGTCAGTAAGATTTTTAAAGTTAAATTTTTAGATAAGGATAAAGGCACAGATTTGCTTTTCGGAGCAAGTGCAAGATTAGGTTTGAGAGAGGTGACGATTTACAGTAAGCGCTATAAGAAGAACATTGAATTTAATGTTGATAGTATAAACAACAGTGATAAGTATTTGGTGTTCTCTACAACAGGGACAGATGAATTTTTAATTCGAACGTCTTCTTACTCAACTTCAGAAGATAGTTTAATGGTGGAGACCAAATTTGTGGATTCAGGTTGCTGCGGTTATTTGGATATTACAAAGCTAACATTGAACAATACGTCACTCAGCTTTTCAAATAGCGCTCCTCCAATAATCATATTAAGAAAGTAAGAATTTAACTATAACAATTAACACCCGGAAAACATCCAAAGCTTTGCTGAGGATGTTTTTTATGGCATTATTTTTTCTGTGAAATTTATAAATAAAAACAGGAGGAGTTATGACTAAGTATTCAAAAAAAGCTCAGGAGAAAATTGGCAAAGTGATGGACGAATATAAAAAGGGTAAACTGAAAAGTGGTTCTGGAGATAAAGTGAAGAGCCATAAACAAGCAGTAGCTATTGGCATTTCTGAAGCTAGGCAAGAAGGCCTGAAAGTGCCGAAGCAAAAAGCAAAAAAAGATTAGCTCTTTGTCAAAAATTCAAATCTATTTTCTTTGGAGACGATAAGACTTTGCACATTTTCATAAGCTTTTAAAAAAGTAAGTGGAATTTTAGTTTTAATTCTGAGATTCCACTTAAACTCCACAGCTAATAACTTATCGCTATTTTTCTCAATGTAATCAATTTCTTGTTGTTGCGTAGTGCGCCAAAAATAAGTATCAGCCTGTAATTGGTGCTGATATAAAAATTTTATACGTTCGCTAATCATATAATTCTCCCAAAGTGCACCAACATCATTACGGTTGTTTAATGTGTTGAAATTCCTGGTTACAGAATTGATGATGCCATTATCATAAAAATAAATTTTCCGGTTTTTCCTGATTTCATTTCTTACGTTTCCTGAGTAGGATGACAATGAAAATATAACGAAAGCTTTTTCCAACAAATCAATATATTTTTCCACCGTTTTTTGGTCTGCTTTTACCAATTGTGCCAATTCAGAGAAATTTACCTCGCTGCCAATCTGTAATGCCAATGCTTTAACTAATTTCTGAAATAATGCGGGTTTGCTGATTTTCTCTAACGTATATAAATCTTTATACAAATAGCTATCGGCCAATAATTTCAAATGCTCTTCTGCATTTTGTGGGTCATTTATAACTTCTGGATAGGAGCCATAAATCAATCGCTGTTCAATTAATCTTTCTTCGGTTAAAAAATCAGTGTCATTAACCAATTCTGAGTAGGAGAAGGGTAACAACATCATTTCATACTTTCTTCCGGTCAAAGATTCGTTGACTTTACCTGATAACTCAAAAGCTGATGAACCTGTTGCGATTATTTGTACACTTTTAAACCGGTCGACAATAATTTTGAGCAGTAAACCAATTTCATTTATTCTTTGGGCTTCATCAATAAATAAAACCTCATAACCATTTAACATTTGAGCAATTTGAGCTGCATTAGGTTTCGCCAGCATTTCCCTTACGTCGGCATCATCTCCATTTAAGTTCAAAGTGTTTTTATCAATTTTTTCTATTAGCGTTTCTACAAAGGTGGTTTTGCCTGTTTGCCTTGGTCCAAAAACAAGAAAAGCCTTGTTTTTAAACATTCTCTGCATGGCATAATCTGTTTGTAATCTTTGTATCATCAGTCAAATATATGTTTATTTTGGGTTACATTCCAAAATAAACATAATAATTTTGTATTTTAATCCAAAATTATTATGTTTTAAATGGATTTACTTTTGCGAAAAATTCAATGATTTCAAAATTAACCTCAGTTGCAACATGATTTTCCGTTTATAAAAGCGTTTAACAATAAAGTTGCCCGCTTTTTTTAAACCATTAGCAAATTGCGAAAAAAAACGATAGCAGATAGGGGGTAAAAAACACCCAAATATAGTCACAAAAAAACCTCAACCACTTTTACATGATTGAGGTCTTTGGTAGTGATAATCCTAGGATTATCACTTTAAAGATTATCCATTAGATAGTGCTGCTGCACCACTCACAATCTCAGAAAGTTCTGTCGTGATGGCAGCCTGACGAGCCTGATTATAAGCTAACTTTAATTTCTTTAGCAGGTCTCCCGCATTATCGGTGGCCTTATCCATGGCGGTCATTCTGGCGCCGTGTTCTGATGCGTGAGAATCTAAAACTGCTTTGTACAATTGTATTTTAATATTTTTTGGAATTAATTGTTCCACAATCTCTTCTTTAGAAGGCTCCAGAATATAATCAACCTGTGTTGCAGAAATATCTTCCTTTTTCTCAGCCTTTGGTACAGGGAGCAATTGTTCAGTGGTTAAAATTTGCACTGCTGCATTTCTGAACTGGTTGTACACCAATTCCACTTTATCATACTTGCCATCAACAAAAGCTTTCATCATAACTTCAGTGATTAAAGAGATGTTTTCGAAATTAAGGGCATTAAATACTTCGTTATTGTTTCCAATCACATTGTATTTACGTTTCTCGTAATAATCCTGGGCTTTTTTACCAATGGCTACAATATGTAGGTTTCCGCTTTTATGGAAAGCAGCATACTTTTCTGAAATCAAAAGATTTGCTGTTTTAATGGCATTGGTATTGAATGCCCCGGCCAAACCACGGTTAGAAGTGACCACCACAATTAAAACATTCCTCACTTCACGCTCCTGAGTGAAAACAGAAACTCCGTCCTCTAAACTTGCAGAAAGATTAGCTAAAATCTCCTTCAATTTATTAGCATAAGGGCGTAACTGAATGATGGCGTTAGTGGCTCTTTTTAATTTTGCAGCCGAAACCATTTTCATGGCTTTCGTGATCTGCTGTGTAGAGCTCACGGATACAATTCTGTTTCTTACTTCTTTTAAATTTGCCATTCTCTATTCAAGTAGAAAGTAAAAAGTAAAAAGTTTAAAGCTTTGAACTCTAAACTTTTTACTTTGAACTCAGTTAATATTTCGCAGACAATTCTTTAGCCACAGTCTCCAACACGCTGGTTAAACTGTCATCAAATTTACCAGCTTTTAAAGCTGCTAAAACTTCAGGATGACGAAGCTCTAATTGTTGAGTGTATTCTGCTTCAAATTCTCTCACTTTGTTCACTGGAACATTTCTCATCAGGTTTTTAGTACCTGCGTAAATGATTGCCACTTGTTTTTCCACTGAGACCGGAGAGAATTGCCCCTGTTTTAAAATCTCCACATTTCTCGCACCTTTATCTAAAACCAATTTGGTAGAAGCATCTAAATCAGAACCGAATTTAGAGAAAGCCTCCAATTCCCGATAGGCTGCCTGATCTAATTTCAAAGTACCGGCAACTTTTTTCATGGATTTGATCTGTGCATTACCTCCCACCCGGGAAACAGAAATACCTACGTTAATAGCGGGACGAACACCCGCGTTAAACAAATTAGATTCTAAGAATATCTGACCATCAGTAATTGAAATTACATTGGTGGGAATATAGGCAGAAACGTCACCCGCCTGAGTTTCGATAATTGGAAGAGCGGTTAAAGAACCACCACCTTTTACAATACCTTTGATAGATTCTGGTAAATCATTCATTTGTTGAGCAATGGTATCATTCTGATTGATTTTTGCAGCTCTTTCCAATAAACGACTGTGCAGATAGAAAACGTCGCCAGGATAAGCCTCGCGGCCCGGAGGACGTCTCAATAATAAGGAAACTTCACGATAAGCTACGGCTTGTTTGGATAAATCATCATAGATGATTAAAGCTGGCCTTCCGGTATCACGGAAAAACTCGCCAATGGCAGCACCTGCAAACGGGGCGTAGAACTGCATCGGAGCAGGATCTGCAGCGGAAGCAGCAACCACAACTGTATAGGCCATCGCACCTTTCTCGTCTAACGCTTTAACCACGTTAGCTACCGTACTTGCTTTCTGCCCAATAGCAACATATATACAAAACACAGGTTGTCCTGCATCATAAAATTCTTTTTGGTTGATGATAGTGTCAATACAAACGGCAGATTTACCAGTTTGGCGGTCACCAATCACCAGCTCACGCTGTCCACGCCCAATTGGGATCATGGCATCAATAGCTTTGATACCAGTTTGCAATGGCTCGGTGACTGGCTGACGATAGATTACACCTGGTGCTTTACGTTCTAACGGCATTTCGTAAGTTTGACCGGAGATGGGTCCTTTACCATCAATTGGTGCACCCAAAGTGTTCACCACACGGCCGCACATCCCTTCACCCACTTTAATGGATGCGATACGTTTTGTACGCTTAATGGTGTCACCTTCCTTGATCTCGTCAGATTGTCCCAGCAAAACCACCCCCACATTATCCTCTTCCAAGTTTAAAACAATACCTTGTAAACCTGATTCAAATTCAACCAGTTCACCAGCTTGTACTTTAGTTAAACCATAAACACGGGCGATACCGTCACCCGCTTGGAGTACTGTACCTATCTCTTCTAATTCAGTTTCAGACTTAAAGCCTGACAATTGCTGACGTAAAATCGCTGAAACTTCATCTGGTCTTACCTCTACCATCTTTATTTATTTAAGATTTTATTTTTGAAAAACTTTTCTCTGTAATTCTTTTGTAAATGCAGTCCTGCTGTTCGCTCCTAACTGCTCAGGGTATTAACCACAATGGGCCGGTACCGCTGCTATCCCTGCCTACCGTCAGGCAGGCGGTTTATTAATTTAAGCAATCACTTTTTGGGCAAATTCTTTTTTAACCCTGCTTAAACTGCTGGCAATGCTGCTATCAAATTGTTTATCGCCTACAGTCAATATAAACCCGCCTATTAAACCAGCATCAATAGCTTCATTTAAAATTACCTCACCACCAGTAGCAGCTTTTACCTTGTTGATCATATCTGCTCTGGCTTTATCATTTAAAGGAGCTGCAGAAACCACTTTAGCAGTGACAATATTTTTGTATTGGTTATATTGGTTCAAAAATTCTTTGGCCGTTCCGTAGATGATTTCTGCTCTGCCTTTATCCACCACAATCTTTAAAAATGCCGTAGTCACTTTATGGATTTTATCTCCAAAAATCGCTTTGATGATGGCATTCTTTTTCCCTAAAGGAATGATAGGGTTTTTTACCACCGCCTGCAACTCCGGATTTTTTCTCAGCGTATCCACAAAAAGCTTCATATCACCCTTAATCTCTTCTAAGGCATTTTGCTCTAATGCGAGATCAATCAATGATTTAGCGTACCTGGCTGCAACTTTTATTTCTGACATATCTGTTAGTTAAAGGTTTTAGATTTTAGGTTTTAAGTTTTTACACTTTATACTTACCACCTATAACTTATCACTTAAAACTTAGTTTAATTTAACATCCTTCAACAAATCACTAACCAAGGCATCCTGCTTTTTTTGGTCATCAAACTGCTTACGCAAAACTTTCTCAGCAATATCTAATGATAATACAGCAACCTGGTTTTTCACTTCGTCTAAAGCAGCTAATTTTTGATTGTTGATCTCCACTTTAGCTTTTTCAATTAATTTAGCACCTTCTGTTTGTGCAATATTTTTAGCTTCTGCAACAATCTGGTCTTTTATTTCTTTAGCCTCTTTTAAAATATGGTCACGCTCAATTCTTGCTTCTTTTAATAAAGCTTCGTTCTCGTTTGATAAACGAGCCATTTCTTCTCTGGCTAAATCCGCTCTGTTAATAGCCTCTTCAATTGAACGTTCACGTTCAGCAATAGCTCCTAAAATTGGTTTCCATGCAAATTTCTTTAATAAGAACAAAAGAATCAGAAATGATACTAATGTCCAAAGAATCAGTCCGGGATTTGGAGATACTAAATCCATAGCTATAAATTATTTTTAAATTTTTTAAAGTCAAAAGTGGTGATACAGCCAATCGCTGCATCACCGCTCATTAAAAACTCTTATGCTCCCAGGCTATTACCCAGTAACGCAACAACCACACCGAATAAGGCAACACCCTCTACAAGAGCCGCTGCGATAATCATGTTAGTTTGAATTTTAGAAGCTGCTTCAGGCTGACGAGCGATACCTTCCATGGCTTTTCCACCAATTTGTCCGATACCAATACCCGCACCGATAACTGCTAAACCTGCACCAATTGCAGCAATTGAACCTACCATCATAACTATTAATTTATATATGTATTAAAAAAATTCAAGATTAATGTGCGTGTTCTTCGACTGCCATACCTATGAATAAGGCGGCAAGCATAGTGAATATGAACGCTTGTAAAAAACCCACCAAAAGTTCCAAAACATCCATAAATAATACAAATGCTATAGAAACCGGAGCCATTGCTATGGTTTTGAAAATAAATATTAAAGAAATTAAACTTAACACAATGATGTGTCCGGCAGTAATGTTAGCAAATAAACGTATCAATAAAGCAAATGGCTTAGAGATAACACCTATAATCTCCACTATCCACATAATTGGTAGTAACCAAAATGGAACCTGAGGTTTAAAAATGTGCCCCCAATAGTATTTGTTGCCGTTCAGGGTGGTGACCACTAAAACAATAGCCGCCAATACGAATGTCACATTTATATTTCCCGAAACATTAGCGCCTCCCGGGAAAATTGGGATCAACCCTAACATGTTATTGAACCAAATGAAAAAGAAAAAAGTTAATAATAAAGGCATAAACCTTTCATATTTATAACCAATGTTAGTTTTTGCGATGTCATCTCTCACGAAAATAATGATAGGCTCTAAAAAAGATTGTGCACCTTTTGGGGCCTTGCCATGGCGTTTCCTGTAAGAACCACTTATCGCGATGAACAACCAAAGAATGATCGCCATAGAGATAAACATGGAGAATATATTTTTCGTGATGGAAAAATCCCAGATTTTAGATGTGGCCACCTCGTCCACAGAACCGTCGGTTCCTAAAGCCTTAATATGTTCATGATCATTTAAATAGGTGTAATGAGCACCAATAAATTTCACAGGTTCGTGGTGTTCATCCATTAAATTGGATGACGAGAAAAATTCCATGCCTTTGTCAGTATATAAAATAACCGGTAGAGGTAAAGATAAATGACCCCAAATGTGCCAGCTATGACTATCAGCAATATGCTCTAAAACCGTGGTGGTGGGATCAAAAGCTTCTTGTTTTTTTGCCAGTTCATGTTCTTCAGTCTTCACTTCTGAAACAGGCGATTCTGAAGCATTTTGAAGTGCTGTAGCAAAAGATTTGGAGACAATGCAAGTTAAAAAAAGAGCGTAAATTGCACCTAACCTGATATTTTTAAAACTTAAAATGTGGCTAATGTCCATCTATTGGGCGATTTTTACTTTTTTGTTTGGTGGCGCAAGATACGTAACAAACTATAAATTTCAAACATAGTTAATAATAAATAAACAGAAAAAAAGTTGACTATAAACAATACTCCATCCACGCTGTTTTTTTGAAGATAAATCAATACAAAGATCATACTTCCCAAAAAGCGAAAAACGATAGCTGATAGCACAATAAAAGCTTGGCTTTTTCCTTCTATCTTTAATCCTAAAACAGAAATTAAATAAACGCCTAATGTAATTGCTGCCATAAAGCCAAACATCAACCAAAAGTGTGGGATGAGAAATTGATTATGAAATATGAAATCATCAGCTAGCCAAAAGGCCAGGCCTGACAGGAGCAGCACGAAGGGTAATAAAAATTTGGCTGAGTTCAATTTGTGCTTTTTATGCCTCTAAAAACAATATATAAAGCTATAACTACGCCCAATAAACTTAAAAAAGCAGTGAACAGAGGTGTTTTAGATCCACGGGACTCATCAATTTTATAACCAGCAAAAGTGAATATTCCGATGATGGCAATCATTTGAAATCCCAAGCTAGAATACCTGACATAGTTATTAAGCGGTTGCTTCTCTTTGTCCGGAGATTTCTTCTCTACCATCAGTTCGGTGTTTTAAAATGGATTTAGTTTGTGATACACCAGTTTGGCAATGACCAGTTAGATTGGCACCATTCTCCACCACCAGCTTATTAGAAGAGACATCCCCGTTCACTGTTGCAGTGGCCTTTAGGTATAAGATTTCGGTAATGTTTAAATTTCCCTTTATGAAACCTGAAATCTCCGCACTTTCAGCGCATATATTTCCGATGATCTCGCCAGTAACGCCAATTACCACTTTGGCTTTTGATTTTACATCCCCGGTGATTTTGCCATCAACTCTTATGTCACCTTTTGTGTCTAGGCCTCCATAGATTTCGGTCCCCATACCAACTATATTGATTGATCCTGCTTTCAGATCTCTCTGTGAACACGAATCATCCTTTTTCTTTGTGAACATCTCTAATGATTAAAAGGTCATGTAATTTTGAGGGTTGACAGGAGTACCATTGAACCAAAGCTCAAAATGTAAATGTGGTCCGGTGGTGTATTCTCCTGTATCGCCCACGATTGCGATAACTTCGCCCGCTCTAACGAAACTACCAACTTTTTTTAATAAAACAGAACAGTGCTTATAAAAAGAAACTAAATTGTTTCCATGTTGTATACCAATGACGTAGCCTGTCTCTGGGGTAAAGTTGGAGAAAATAACTGTACCATCCAAAGTTGCCTTAATGTTCTCATTCTTTCTGCTGGCTATATCAACACCATAATGTTGTTTTTGAGCATCGAAGCCATCAGTGACCTGACCTCTTAGTGGGCTGAAAAACGCATAAGAAGCGATACCGGTTTTGTTTTTTTCAGCATCGGCATTCAAGTCGAACTTACCTTCAGATTCTATCAGTTTTCTCAGCTCTTTCTCCTCTTTTGATAATTTTTGACTCAGATGAATACCATCACTCGCCTTTGAAATATCTTTTGGTTTCTTCTGTTCGGTAGGAGTGAGGTCACCATTCATCACATTTTTCAGGTTGTTGATGTATAGGATGTTCGCTTTTGCAACATTCTCTAAAGAATCAATTTTCGAATAAGTATCAATGATGTCTTTTTTCGAACTGGTCTCTGTTAACCCGGATACATATTCTCTTAATGGGGTGTATTTAATGGTGGCGATGGTTAAAAAAATAAACAGAATTGCAAATGCGGCCCCGCCAATAAGGAGGTACCACAGCGAAGCGTTAAAGGATGCTTTCTCCTCAAAAGTGTCATCATTTAAAATAACCAGTTTATATCTTTCTTTTAACAGGTGTATGAGTTTTCTTCTTTTACTCATGGTTATCTTAAAATCTTTGCTTAATTAATATCTTTATTACCGGAATATCGGCAATATAAAATAATTTTGTCCGTATTAAATTCATCATCTAAAAATAACGTATTGAATTTTTTTTATAAATACATTGGTGTTTTTCTTGGAACCTTTATTTGTTTGATGGCCTGGAGTTGCTCTTCTAAAAGGAAGGAGACTAAAGTGAATTTGATGAAAAACCTAACGGCTCATTATAACATTTATTTTAATGCAAGAGAAGCACTTCAAAAGAGCGAACTAAGCATTCAGAACTCTTTGGACGATGATTTTAATCAGCTATTGGCGATATTCCCTGTTCCTAATCAGCAAAGTTCCGCTGGCGAAACCGAGAATTTAAATGAAGTGATCAATAAAGCTAACACCATTGCTTTAGAGAAATATGAAAGTAATTGGCTGGACGATGCCTATTTGCTTTTGGCCAGGGCAGCGTATTTAAAAGGTGATTTTTATAATGCCGTGGAATATTATAGCTATGTGGGTATCACCTTTCCCCAAGAGAAGAAGAACAAGCTGGAAGCTTATCTCGGACAAGTAAAAAGTGATTTTGCTTTGGGCAATATCATAGAAGCAGATTCTGTGCTTCACCTGGCTGATGATTTAAATTATAAATATGACAGGGACGAACTGGAAGCTTCAAAAGCGCAATTGTCATTAAGTGAGAATGATACAAGGGCAGCAGCTCTGCATCTGGAGAAGGCGGTGGATTACAGCCACGACAGCTATAAAAAAGTAAGATGGAGATATATCCTGGCACAATTACAGGAAATGAATGATAACCCTGAAGCCGCTTACAAAAACTATGATAAAATAGTGAAAAGCAATGCTTCGTTTGAGATTTCCTTTAATGCCAATCTTTCCAGAATCAGGATAAGCGAGCGTTCTGAAGGGAAGCATTTCGATAAAATAGCGACTTTGCAGCGACTCTTGAAAGAGGATAAGAACAGGGAGTTTAAAGAACAGATCTATTATCAGATAGGAGAGGCCTACATCGAGCAGAAGAATTATGACAAAGGAGTAGCGTTCTTTAAAACATCCGTGCACACCCTCTCCGGCTCAGCCAAACAAAAAGGGTTATCTTATTTAAGATTAGCGCAGGTGAGTTTCAATGAACTGAAAAATTATACGCAGGCTCAGCTTTATTACGATAGCACGTTACAATACTTGCCTAAAGATTATACTGATTATAAAAATATAGCTATTAAAGCTAACAACCTGCAGTACCTGGCAACCAGGCTCACCCTTATTGAAGAACAAAAAAATCTTCTTCAACTGGCCAATTTAAATGATGACGAACTCGATAAAAAAGTAGATGATTTGTTTAAAGTGAAACAGGATAGCGTATCAGCAAATCAGATAGTCCCTGGTAATGGACAATTCGTAAGCATTTCGGATTTTTCGGCATCCAATAGATCTGGTGGAAGTTTTTATTTCTATAATCCGGCCGCTGTGAGCCAGGGTTTAAACGAGTTTAAAAGAAAATGGGGAGATAGGAAGCTGGCGGACAACTGGAGGGAGAGCACGAGTGGTTTGCCCATAGAAGTTGCAAAAAACGTTAATTTCAACGGTGATATCAGCAATCCCTTAAACCGGGATTTGTCCACCAAAGCAGAGAACAGAGATTCTTTAAAGGCTGCTTTTCTGAAAACGGTTCCCTTTAGTCCGGCTGCAAAAGATACAGCGAATGCTAAAATCTCTGTCGCATTATATGAAATCGCTCTTTTTTACAAAAACGTGTTAAAGGATGATGCCGAAGCAATGGAAGCTTTTGAAGGGGTCCTCCTCAACTATCCCAACGATGCCAATGCAGCAAATATCCATTACCAACTTTATCGGTTAACGGAGAACAGCAACAGAGAGAAATCTGATCAATACAAGAATCAATTGCTGACGAAATATCCTAATTCGGTTTATGCCAAAGCCATTTCTGATCCTGAATTTGGGAAAGAAGATGAATTATTGAATGCTAAAATAAGAGAGAATTATAATGAACTCTATAACTTATATCTTCAAAAAGATTATCAGCAGGTAATTGATAGGATAGCAGCTTTAAGAGCTAGTTTGGGTTCTTTCAAAAACTTAGAACCGCAGTTTGCTTATTTGGAGGCACTTGCGATAGGTAATACGAATAAGGTGCCGGCATTTTTAGCCAGCTTAAATGATATCGTGAAGAATTATCCTGATGATCAGGAGATCACTCCCCGGGTTAAGCAACAGATTGATTATATCTCCAACAACAGATCCGTATTTGATCAAAGGCCCACTGCACTGTTGAGTTATGATGCTAATGAAGCGGTCAATCCTGCTTATGAAACCATGGTGATACCTCAAGTTGAACAACCTAAACCTGAAGAAACCTTAATTGCGAAACAACCTGACTTAAAGAAAGAAGCACCTAAAAATACTGTTGATCAACCTGGATTGAATAAAGAGGAGACCCCAACTGCGAAGACAAATAATATTGAATTCAACAAGAATCTGCGCCAACGCCATTTAATAGTTATTGATTTCACAGATCCTAAAACTAATATCGCTCAACCCTTTTCCAGGTTATCTCAATATTTTTATTCTAAATTTGAACCGTCAAGCCTAAAATTACTGATTAGGGTGGTGGGCGAAACGGATAAATTTGTGATTGTGAGCGGAGACTTTTATAGTAAAGAGCAAACAGAGCAAGTTGCAAATGAATTAAAGGAAAACCTTCCTAAAATAATGGAAGGACAGACCGTTAAATATACTGAATTTGTTGTTTCTGAGGACAATTTGAATTTGCTGACCACCAGAGGCGCAATAGAACAGTATTTAAAAAGTATTTCAGAAAAGAAGTGATGCAAAAGAAAGAGAATTTAACAAAAAGCGATATCAAAAGGTATAATGGAATTTTTTGGAGATCCATCATTGGTTTCATCCTTTTTGTAGTGATCCTCATCACAGCCACTAATTTCGGCTTATTTGGTGAGCTTCCTTCCTTCAGAGATTTAGAGAATCCTAAAAGTAACCAGGCCTCCGTCATCTATACCAGAGATAAAGTGGAATTGGGGAATTATTTTGTTCAAAATCGGTCAAACATCCGTTTTCAGGATATCTCTCCAAATGTGATCAATGCATTGATCTCCACGGAGGATGTGAGGTTTAGGGAACATTCCGGAATTGATTTCAGAAGAACATTTACCATATTCCTCTATAATTTCATTGGTAAAAAGCAAGGTGGCAGCACCATCACACAGCAATTGGCACTCAATCTTTTTTCTGATGAAGCAAGAGCAAAATCAGCATGGAAAAGAATTCCCCAAAAATTGAAGGAATTGATAGTGGCGATTAAACTGGAGAGAAATTACACCAAAGAGGAGATCATCACGATGTATTTGAACACGGTTGATTTTGGGAATAATTCCTTCGGCATCAAGGCTGCTGCCCGTACCTATTTTAACACCACACCGGATAAACTGACTCCAGACCAGGCAGCCACCCTAATTGGAATTTTAAAAGGAGTGACGTTATATTCTCCAACCCGAAATCCCGAAAGATCTTTAGGCAGGAGGAATCTCATTTTGAGTAAAATGGCAGAAGAAGGATACCTTTCGGATGATGAATATCAAAAACTGAAAGCAAAAGGACTGAATCTGAATTTTAAACCCACCAATCATAATGAAGGTTTGGCCACCTATTTCAGAGCTGTTTTAAAACAGGATATTCAAAAGACATTTGCCAGCCTGTCCATTTCAAAGGCGGATGGCACTCCTTATGATTTAGACAGAGATGGGCTGAGGATTTACACCACCATTGATGCTAAGATGCAAAGATATGCCGAGGAAGCTCAAAGGGATTATATGAAAGATCTTCAACAGCAGTTCAACCTGCACTGGAAAGGGATGAATCCCTTTAAAGGAGAGAATGAAAAATTATTGATCTCGGGAATGAGACGTTCTGACCGTTATGCAGCTTTAAAGGCGGATGGAGCAAGTGATGAGGAGATAAAGAAAAACTTCAACACCCCAACCAAAATGGAGATTTTTAGCTGGAGGGGAAATATAGACACCACCATGACTCCCATGGATTCCATCAAATATTATAAAATGTTTTTAAGAAATTCTATGATGGCGATGGATCCAACAAATGGAGAGGTAAGAGCATGGGTTGGAGGGATAGATTTCGAACACTTTAAATATGACCAGGTGAAGATGGGCACCCGCCAGGTGGGGTCAACAGCCAAGCCTTTCACCTACACCGTTGGAATTGAGAATGGTTATTCGCCATGTTACAAGGTGAACAATGTGCCCTTCACTGTCACTGGTTATGGGGAGGATTGGACACCGAGAGGCTATGGTTCTATTCCAGGTTACCTGACTTTACGTACTGCATTGGCAAAATCTCAAAATTATATCACTGCATGGGTGATGCAGCAGGTTGGTCCAACGGCAGTCTCCACTTTAATTAAAAGAATGGGCATCACCACGCCCGTACCTGCTTATCCCTCTATAGCATTAGGATCATTTGAGGCTTCTGTTTATGACATGACTGGAGCCTATTCCACATTCGTGAATCATGGAATTTGGACAGAACCCTTATATCTTACCCGGATCGAGGATAAAAATGGTAATATATTATATGAACGGAAATCTAAAGTTGTTCAGGCCATGAATGCAGAAACAGCTTATGTGATGACTTATATGTTAAAAGGAGTGGTGCAGGAAGGTACCGGAGTAAGGTTGAGATATAAGTATAACTTGAATAACCCAATCGGAGGTAAAACAGGCACCACCAACGATAATTCAGATGGCTGGTTCATGGGAGTGACTCCGCAATTGGTCACCGGTATATGGACAGGCTGTGAAGACCGGGCGATACATTTCAGAAGCACCAACCTTGGGGAAGGAGCTAACACGGCTTTGCCCATCTTTGCTTTATTCATTAAAAAAGTTTATGCCGATAATTCTTTGGGGATTAAAAAAGGAGACTTTCCGCCACCCAAAGGCGGCAATAGCATTGTGTTGGATTGCAGTCAATATCAGGATAATCAGGAAAACGTGAACTCAAGCTCTAATCTTGACGAAAGGTTAGGATTTTAAGGATAATTATTTCTAAGGGGAACCACCTTTGAGGTGGTTTTTTTTATTTTTGCCTACTCTTATGTTTGATTATAAAGCAGCCCTAAAAAAAATACCGCACAAACCGGGCGTTTATCAATACTATGATGTGCATGATGAGCTGATTTATATTGGTAAAGCCAAGGATCTGAAAAATCGCGTGACCTCTTATTTCAATAATGATGGTTATAAGATGAATGCGAAGACAAGGGTTTTAGTGAGTAAGATCAACAAAATCACCTTCACCATCGTAGATACAGAGATTGATGCCTGGTTGCTCGAGAATAGCCTGATCAAAAAACATCAGCCCAGGTATAATGTGATGCTGAAAGATGATAAGACTTATCCATGGATCATCATTAAAAACGAAAGATTTCCCAGGATACAATGGACAAGGAGACTGGTTAAAGATGGTTCCAAATACTTAGGCCCCTATCCATCTGTTTCCATGATGCATTCGATTTTAGGATTGATCAAAGAGACGTATCAACTTCGTACCTGTAATTTACCACTCACTAAGGATAATATAGCGAAAGGGAAGTTCAGGGTTTGTCTGGAATATCAAATCGGGAATTGTAAAGGTCCCTGTGAGGCCTTGCAAAGCGAAGAGGAATATGATCATTTCATTGAGGAGATCAAAGATATACTCAATGGAAAGATATCCTCCGTTTTGAAAACATTGAAGGATCAGATTGCTGAAGAATCTCAAAAACTCAATTTTGAGTCGGCCCATCGATTGCAGAGGAAATATGAGCTTTTGGAGAAATATCAGAGTAAATCCACAGTAGTGAATTCCTCCATCACCGAGGTAGATGTCTTCAGTATCGCATCAGACGAAAAAATAGCTTTTGTGAATTATCTGAAGGTGGTGCATGGCACCATCATTCAAACACAGACCATTGAGATGAAGAAGAAGCTGGATGAATCAGATGAAGAACTTTTGAGTATCGCCATTTCAGAATTCAGAACAAGATTTCAAAGCCAGTCCAGAGACATCGTCGTTCCGTTCGATTTGGAACTGGAAGATGAAAATGTGAAGTTCACGGTTCCCAAACAAGGAGAGAAGAAGAAGTTGTTGGAACTCTCTCAAAAAAATGTGCTTTTCTTCAGAAAGGATAAATTGGAGCAATATGAAAAACTGAATCCCGATTTCAGAACAGAACGGCTGCTGAACCAGATGCAAAAGGATTTAAGGTTGACGGAATTACCGAGACACATAGAATGCTTTGATAACTCCAATTTCCAGGGAGCATATCCTGTTTCGGCAATGGTGGTTTTTAAAGATGCCAAGCCTTCCAAAAAGGATTATCGGCATTTTAACGTGAAAACAGTGGAAGGGCCAAATGATTTTGCCACCATGGAAGAGGCTGTTTTTAGAAGGTACAGAAGAATGTTAGAAGAAACCGCTCCCTTACCTCAGCTTATTGTAATTGATGGCGGAAAAGGGCAGCTATCCTCGGCAGTAAAAAGTTTGAAACTTCTGGGCATTTATGATAAGGTTGCTATTGTTGGCATTGCCAAACGCTTAGAAGAACTGTACTATCCCGGCGATCAATATCCTTTATACCTGGACAAGAAATCAGAGACTTTAAAAATCATTCAACAGCTGAGAGATGAAGCTCACCGTT
This sequence comes from Pelobium sp., assembly GCA_965218985.1. Classification (GTDB taxonomy): domain Bacteria; phylum Bacteroidota; class Bacteroidia; order Sphingobacteriales; family Sphingobacteriaceae; genus Pseudopedobacter. The sequence goes on along the minus strand of CBDCMP010000007.1, from coordinate 925,607 downwards.
TCGGGATCACTTTTCACAGAAAGAAACGAGACCAAGGAACTTTAAAAACTGAATTGGAATTGATTGAAGGGATAGGCGTGACTACAGCTCAGAAACTACTCTCCCATTTTAAATCTGTGAAAAGAATAAAAGAAGCTGATGAAAAAATGCTGTTGGAAGTGGTGAACACCAGGCAAGCTAAAGCGATACTAAGCTTCTTTCAAAAAAACGCCCTCTCTAAATAAAGAAGGCGTTTGTCATTGTCATATCATGCTGTGAAAAAAATCATTGCTCCCACATGTCTTGCTCGTATTGAATCAAAGATTGCTTAATTCTGTCTGCTTCCAGCAATTTATCCAAACCTGATTTTAAATCAGGCCTGTTAGCTAACCTATAGCCATCAGGGTTAGACTCTTCAATGATCAAACTGGAGAAATATCTCAATTGAAAAATGTCATCAAAGCTATACCTGATTTTTTCATTAGGATGGTACACATTGAACTTACAGATATAATTTCTAATGGTAGGATAGTTGAGATAAAATAAACCCACCATTCCTTCGCCAGCTGCCCCTATGGTGACATTTGGATCTTTTAATTTTGGAACGCTGGGAGAGGTGGCAGCAGAACCCGGAACAATAAAACCTATGGCAATGATGAAAGATTTGAATTCGGAACGGTTGGTGTCAAAATACCAGTCCTCCACTAATCTTAATCCACATTTGGCTAATAATTCCTGATCTGAGAATTGTAATGGAAAACCTAAACCTGCTGATGCGTCGGTTTTAGTCAACAAAGTGTTGTAGTCAATCAATTCCTCCAGTTTTCCTGAATTTGGATTCCACGCCTGATAAGCTTCTATTTTACCTTCAGATATGCCTCTTAATAAAACCACGAGCAAATTTTTATTGGTATCAACCGGAGTTAAATACCTGTTTGCAGGATCAGCGAAATAGATGTCTCTGGTCAATCTTTTAGCAAAGATCACGTCGTCACTTTTTACATGAGGCAAGGCAGGGGCGCAATTCTCCTCTGATTTCCCCATATCTTTCTCCCTGGCAACTTTTATGGAGTCTGATTTTTGAAAAATAGAATAAATCGGTATAACCTTAGGTTTGTCCGTATCTTTCTGAGCAAACAATTGAATGGTCAGAAAGAATAATAATGATGTAACGATTGATTTTTTCATAATTACCTACCTATAGATATATTAATTCCCCCATCCAGGGTTCTGGTGGTACCATCTTCTCCTGATACCACAATGTTTTGAAAAATTATAATATCTCCCGGATTCAAACTGCTGATGTTTTGTTTGATTGCTCCGGAGAAACTTCCTTCAGAAGACTGATAAAATAAGGGGTCTTGTCTTGGTCTGGTGATGAACATTTGAAATTTCACCACTCTGAATTTTAAATCAAAATCAAAATCTTTTAATTCAGCCTGCAGTAAATTCGTTGATCTGGCAGTTGAAGCTGATATTTGTCCTGATTGTTTACTTGCAAAGGTGGCCACCGGATCAGGCACAGTTTTAATTCTGAATTTGCTCGAGCCTAATATGGTGGTTTTTCCAGGAACAATATCTGCAGACACGGTGACAGTGGCTTCAGATCCGCCACTCACTTTCACCACATATTGTCCGTTGGATCCGCTGATGGATCCTCCGCTGATGCTGACCTTTAGTTTATCTTTTGCTATACCAGGTGCTGAAACAGAAACCGGATTGGCAACACCTCTGTAAAACACATTCATCTTATCCGGAGAGACCACAGCAGAGGGGCGTGCAACCTTATAAGTCTGTTCAGGGGTTTCATAAACTTTGAAAGTTCCGTCAGTCTGTTGAACCCTCACGGTCCCTTTCCATTTAAATTCTCCCTCAGAGTTGGTGTTCACGGTATATACCCCCTTACCATCTTTGATAGCTAAATTAGAGCCATTAACTTTAATGTCCGGATTTTTTTTGGAGTCATAAGCCGTAAGATAAACTTCGGCTGTGTATGGCTGCCCTTGTATGACATAAGAACTTGGTGCTACGGCAACGGCCTGAAAAGCATCAAAATTAACCAGCGCTTCATCCATCTTTGCTAAGAATTTCTTTACCATGGCACTTTCGGCATTTTTAACATCGGCCTGAATTTTAGAAAGAATGGTCACAGATGCGGTGACAGGGATGCCTTCTCCAAAATTGGTCTCCACCCAATCCAGTTTGGTGCCAGAAGTGGATTTTTTAGTTGGATTTTTGGCTTCTAAAGAGAAAGCCACGTTTGCCCTGTCTTTCGGATCTAAAAGAGCTAAGAGCTGGTCACGGGTTGCATTGATTTTCCTCTGCAATTCGTAACCTTTCCCTTTTTTCTCATTGCCTTCACTCCACATCACCCTTGGAGAGATATCTAAATTATCTCTTTGTTTGATCTCTCCTGTTTCAGGTTCAATCCCTCCGGCCTCTTTGATGAGGTTGCTTTTTAGCTGTACGATATAATTCTCTAATTCTCCGGTTAGTTGCTGTATTTTTTTTATATCATTATAAATAGGTTGCGCTCTCGCCGGATTATCTTTCAGTTTGGTTTGTTCAAATGCCCTAACCGACTGCTGAAGTGCAGCGTTCACATTACCTGTGGATGTAGCTAAACTGTTATTTATGGTGGAAAAAGCATTTAAAATAGTATCCGATACATTGAGGGCCAACATCGCCATCAGCACCAGATACATGATACCAATCATTTTCTGCCTTGGGGTTTCCTTACCGCCTGCCATATCTTATTTTTTAGAGATTAATTTAAATTAATGAATAAGGGTTAAGCTCGGGGTTGATTCATGGCGGATAACATGTTGCCATATACTGCATTTAAGCTGGACAAATTCTTGGACAGTTTTGCAACTTCTTCTTTGAATTGTTTAGAATCGTCCATTGACTCATTAAAATTAGCCATGGTTTGAGATAGATTCTGATAGAACTTATTCATTGATTTCAAGTGAGCACTTGAATCTTGTAATTCCAATTCATAAACTGCATTTAAGGCAGAGATGCTCTTTCCCAAATTATTGATTTGGTTATGGTATTCTTTAGAACCTTGTGTGGCGCTGGCGATCTCAGAAACTCCTGAAGTGGCCTGGTCGAATGCGGTGCTCAAATCGCCCACTTTGGAAGAAGCTGTTTTTAATTTGTCGGTAAATTCTTTTGTAACAATGGAGGTATCGGCTGAGTTGGATATGGCACCTACTTTATCACTAAAGTTATCTAAACCCTGCTTAATTTTAGCAACCACATCGTCCCCTATCTTTAAGTCAGGGAGGCCACCGCCAGTTGAACCTTTTATCTCTAATTCGTTTAATTTCACTGCTTTATTCATGTCTATAGAAGCACCGTTATATTCATCGGATAGTTGAGGATAAACCTTCTCCCAATGAGGGTCCTGAGGAGCAGGTTCAAAACCAAGGATGAAGAAAAGAACAGCTTCTGTAGCTAAACCTATACCTATGATCAAAGAACCATTCGGCAGGTGCAATATTTTAAACATAGCACCAATGATAACTACTGTTGCTCCCCATGAAATGATGGCATTAAGTGTGATTTTAAATTTCTTTTTTTTGGCCATTTTTTGAAGTTTTTTTAGATAAATAAAAATGTATGTTATTGATTTTAATGATTAAGGTTTCATTTTGCCCGGTTTATCTTTAATGTCCCGTCCAAGGAAAGGAGTGACACATCTAAAACCAATGGATGATCTTGCAGAATCCGGGTACTCATAAGATTTTGCAGAGTTTTGAAGGAAATAGCCTATATCTTTCCAGGAGCCACCTTTAACAACTCTTCTTTTGTTATAGTCAGGGTCACCTTTTTGGATAGCTTTTGTGAATGATGGATTGATGGTGCTCACGTAGGCGGAAGAAGCATCACTATAGATGGAACTTGTCCATTCAGCCACGTTACCTGCCATGTTGTACAGCCCATAATCATTTGGGAAATAAGATTTCACATATACCGTGAAAGCACCTCCGTCATCAATATAATTCCCTCTTCCTGGTTTAAAATTAGCTAAAAGGCACCCCTTGGCGTTTCTGATATAAGGACCTCCCCAAGGGTAGCTGGTTTGCACCCTGCCACCTCTGGCAGCATATTCAAATTCTGCTTCGGTAGGCAGATCATAGTCTAATCTCGGGGGCAATTTCTTGGAGTTTTTATAAGATTCATTCAATCTTGATCTCCATACCGTGAAAGCTTTAGCCTGTTCCCAGGTAACCCCTACAACCGGATAGTTTGCAAAGGAGGGGTGAGAGAAATAGCCTTTAGCCATTGGGTCATTTTGGGCATAAGTGAAATCGCTTATCCAAACTAAGGTGTCAGGATAAACATAAGTCTCTTCTCTTACAATGAAGCTATCTCTGGTGATGGAAAGCCCGTTCTTATTCAAGTTAGGATCCCTTAGGCCTCTGTAATTGGCCGCTTTCTTCAAATCCACCCAGGCATAATCATACTTTAATTGCTCAACTTTAAGTTCCTTCTTATTGAAATATTTTTCGTTGCCATCATAATACATCGCTTTATCCAGTTTTGGAGCCAAGGTTTTATCAGCCCACATTCCTTTGCCGGAATGCATCGCTTTCCAATTGATGTAATTGGTGGTTTTGCCTCCTTTGGATTTTAAGGTGTATTTGGCGGGTTTACCCACACGATAGTAGGCAATTGAATCTCTCACCCAGTTCACAAATTGCTTGTATTCACTGTTGGAGATCTCTGTTTCGTCCATGTAAAAGGCAGAAATGGTGACTTGCTTATTTTGAGGGAATTGTGAGATGGTGATATCCTGATCGACCTGACCCATTACAAAAGTTCCGGATGGGATGTAAACCATTCCGTAAGGGATTTCTTGTTTCACAGTCTTGGTTTTGACTCCGACAAGTTCTCCTCTATCTCCTTTACCACAGCTAAACAAGGCAAAGGATATCAATATCAAAAATGACAGGTATGAGTTTTTCATGTGCTCTTCAAGTTTTGTTGTGTGTTTTTGTGCAAAAAACGTCTCTAATATACAGAAATTCAAAATCTCCTGACTATTGTTTTGCTGATTCTTTTAAAATATGTTTCAAAAATTTTATTTATTGACATTAATTTTCTTTCGTTAGAGTTTCAAAACTTTTTTAATGCGATGTTCTGTAACTCGTATTCATCATCGTATTACGTTCGGCATTCTGATAAAGTTTCAAAAAAAAAGCGACTTATATAGATAGGAGCCGCTATGTAATGTTCAAACTATCAGTCTTTTCACTTAATTGATTTAATATATTGCTCAACAGCCATGGTCATGGATGGAGCTTCGGGGGTAGGTGCTGGAATATCCAGTATCAAATCTGCATCCAAGATCGCTTGTTGGGTTGTTTTACCAAACGCAGCGATTCGTGTATTATTTTGCATAAAGTCAGGGAAATTTATATAAAGTGACTGAACACTTGAAGGGCTGAAGAAGACAATGATGTCGTAAAATACATCAGCTAAATCTGAAAGATCTGAAACCACTGTTTTAAAGATGACTGCAGGAGTGAAATCTATCCCCTGATTCTTTAAAAAAGTCTCTGTAGCTTCGGCAGCCACATCAGAACAGGGATATAAAAATTTCTCTGTGGCATGTTTTTTTAGCACATCGGCAAGATCCTTGGCAGTCTGTTTTCCAAAGAAAATTTTTCTTTTTCTATATTGAATATACTTTTGAAGGTAGAGTGCTATGGATTCTGAGATACAAAAATATTTCATGTCGGCAGGAACATCAAACCTCATCTCCTCACAGACCCTGAAAAAATGATCAGCCGCATTTCTACTTGTCAATATGACAGCAGAAAAATCAGACAGATTGACTTTCTCTTTTCTGAGCTCCTTAGCAGGAACTCCTTCCACGTGAATGAAAGATCTAAAATCAATTTTAAGATTTAAAGATGCAGCGAGGTCATAATAAGGCGACTTCTCATTTTCAGGTTCAGGCAAGGTTACTAGTATGCTTTTAACTTTAGTTTTTCTCTCTTCCAAATTGAATCTCATAATCACTAAAAACTGGTATTTATTGTTTTTGCAAATATTATAATAGGACAAATTTCAAGTGTGCAAAGATATAGAATTAAATAAAATTTTGATAATCTGTAGTTTAATAAAATATTAATTGTGTTTCTTACAAATTGAAATCCTATTATTATGGAAGTAAGTGATATTAGAACCCATATAAGCAAGTATCCTTTTTGGAACCCTACAAGATTTATAATTATTGTTAAAGGGAGCAAAAAAAACAAGGTGTTCAAATAAATCAGATAAATGATGTTGATGTAAGCACTCACTAATTTTTGGATGTGAAACAGGAATCCTGTTAATTTTAATGTCAATATTTTAAGCCCAAGAAACAAAAGTATCAATCCGGATACGATAACATAGGAGTTGAAGTCAGTGGCAGCATAAGAAGCTTTGGTTTTATAAAGCAACAGGAAGATGAAAAGTGCGGTGGTGAAAGAGAAAATCAAAAAAAAGGATAAAAATTGCCATGAGGAGAATATATTTCCTTCTTTAACCACCTCATTTAGCATTCGTTTATCATAGAATGCCCGGAATATGATCTCTGTCTCCCTTCTAAATGCCACCCTTGTAATTCCTAAAAATAATAACAGCAACAAATTCACTACTAAAAACCAAAGGGGAGTTTTTTTTAGATCATGTCCAACTCCATAACTATTGGAACGTATCTTGAGATTTTTAGGTGGGGTGATTAAGTAAGGGTCAGTGGTAATGAAGTTTCTCAACAGCTTTTCTACAAAAAGATTAGATCTTGAAGGGTTCGGCCTTAAATAATACCAAGTTAAAGAATCTGCAACAAATGCAGTTCTTGCTAAAGTAGCAGAATCTTGTTTGTTTACAATGAGCGGGTTGATTTGAGTCAGGCTATCCTTTGTCAGGGTGGAGTCTTTTTGTGTTTCAGCAAAATTTACCTGGATGAGGCTATTGAACAGGAAAACAAAAAATAAAAACCTCATGATTCTAAAAATTACTAGGATACCAAAAATGTACTTTATCCCTTATGCAAATCTAATGGAATATTTTTTTGTTTGCCCAAAGCTTTCTCTTTAAGCAGAGTCAGAACAGAAAGGATCACTATTTCAAGTCCTCGCTTCCCATGGATGATTGCCATGGTGGCTGCCCATCTCAATTTTCTTTGAGGAAACCACTGAAAATACAGATGCACAGGAAATCAAAGTTTTAAGATGGGAACTGTAACCATGAAAACAGCTAGTCTGATTATCAATTTTCCTTTATATTATTACTTTTGAAGATCTGGAATTCTCAGGCTCAAACATGGTCAGCAATAGAAAGTATTAGAAGTATCAGAACATACAAGATTTAAAAGTGGAGCATGCTTTAGAAATTCATTAACTTACAAAAATGATGATTGATAAATTAAAAAAACTCAAATTTTATTCTCTTGTAATAATTTTAGCTTTCTTTTTGACACTCAAATTGAAAGCACAGGAGCATCTAATCACCAATGTTCAGTCAAGGAAGGCTTTAAGCCTTAATGGCAAATGGCAGTATATTGTTGATCCTTATGAAACTGGTTTTTATGATTATCGGTTCAAGGAATTGAAAGAAACAGACAAAGGAGCTTATTGGAATTCTGATATTCCAACCAATAAATTAGACCGTAAAGAACATGGTTATACCAATGCGCAAACCCTGATGGTTCCTGGTGATTGGAATTCGCAGGACCCCAAATTTTTATATTACGAAGGAACAATTTGGTATAAAAAGTCTTTTGATTATCAAACAGCTGATGCTTCAAACAGAGTCTTTCTATATTTCGGGGCAGTAAATTACCGGGCGGATGTTTATCTGAACGGAAAAAAATTAGGATCACACGAAGGTGGTTTCACGCCGTTTAACTTTGAAATCCCAAAAGATGTTTTAAAACCCACTGACAATTTCCTGGTGGTGAAAGTGGACAATAAACGCCATGCTGATGATGTCCCTACCTTGAATACCGACTGGTGGAATTATGGTGGAATCACCCGGGAAGTGAAATTAATCGAAGAAAGCCCTTCCTTTATCCAGGATTTCTTTATCCATTTGAAAAAGCCTTTAGCAGGTAAGGTCCCTCCAACTAAAAAAGCCGAGATAGAAGGCTGGGTAAAATTGAGCGGGGCATCAGCATCACAGAAAGTGACTGTAGAAATCCCCGAACTCAAAATCAAAAAGATTTTTGATTCGACAGCTGAAGAAATGAGTTTTAGCCTAAAAGTGAACCAACTAGATTTATGGTCTCCATCCAATCCTAAACTATACCAAGTGATCATCAGCACAGATCAGGATAAAGTGGAAGACAAAATTGGTTTCAGAACAATTGAAGCTTTTGGTAAGCAAGTATTGTTAAATGGCAAGCCGATTTTTATGCGGGGAATCTCTATCCATGCAGAAATACCCGAAGAAGGAAGAAGAGCTTACAGCCATACTGATGCAGTTAAACTGCTAGGGTGGGCTAAAGAGCTCAACTGCAATATGGTGAGGCTGGCGCATTATCCTCATGATGAGCAGATGACCCGTTTGGCAGATTCATTAGGGATATTGGTTTGGTCTGAAATACCAGTTTACTGGACCATAAACTTTGGGGATCAACGGGTTTTTGAGAAGGCGAAAAAGCAGTTGAATGAGATGATCACCCGTGACCACAATCGGGCCAGCATCATCATTTGGTCTGTTGGGAATGAGACTCCAGTAAGTCAGGTACGTACTGATTTTATGCATCATCTCATCACAGCAGCTAAACAGCAGGATGATACCCGGATGATCTCTGCAGCGTTGGAAGTGAATTATAGTTCAGGTAAAAATGTGAATGTGATAGATGATCCGCTGGGCGAATTTGTAGATCTGGTTGCATTTAATGAATACCTGGGATGGTATGGCGGTTTACCATCTGCCAACAGAACTACCAATTGGAGTGTCCCTTACGATAAACCCATGTTCATCAGTGAGACTGGTGCCGGAGCAAAGGCAGGTTTCCATGCGGATAGCCTAACGCTCTGGAGTGAAGAGTTTCAGCAATGGTATTATGAGGAACAGGTGGCGATGCTGCACAGGATGCCTGAAAATTTCGTAGGGATCTCGCCTTGGATATTAACAGATTTCCGTTCTCCGAAACGCAATAACCCCACCTATCAACAAGGTTGGAACAGGAAAGGATTAATTGGATCTGATGGAGAAAAGAAAAAAGCATTTTATATTCTAAAAGCTTATTATGATGAAATGGAACGCCTAAATGACCACTAAGCTTCAATCAGGCTCTAAGAATGTTTATAATCGTAAAGTGATTTTATCACAGAAATGGAAAAATGCCAGATAGATGGCAAAGAGAGAACACACAATCGCTTGTACATTTGCACAGATGATTTCAAGGATTTAGGTATGGCGAGAATATAGCTTTTAACTGTCTTACAATTAGTTATAATCTTCAAGTAACAAATAAGTAACGTATAAACTTGAATTATTAATGTTGTTAATTGTCGGCCTACTTGAAATTTATACATTTGCGATATGATAAGCTATATTTAAGAGATCCAACCTTAGATATTATCGTATAAGAAATTCAAAATAGAAATTCTGCTATTTTAACCACGGATTTGGTTAATTCCTAACACAACATTAAAAACAATCTATTTTTAATGTTAGCTAAATTAGAATTGCTATATTTGATGTAAAAACCTATGTAAACATTAAAAAAGAATACGTTTTAATGTTTACGGTCAAAAATAAATCAAATGACGTATCCTATAAATCCTGAGCGTACTACTCCGTGGAATAATCTACCAGAACTTCCTATTGAAGATACTTTATACAAAACGGTGGAAATATATGAGCAATTAGCAAACGCAAAAGCAGCATTAGGCCGTCTGCAAGGGAGAAGTATAGCAATTCCAAATCAAGGATTGCTGATCAATTCCATTAGCTTGCAAGAGGCTAAAGCTTCGAGCGCCATCGAGAATATTTTCACAACAGACGATGAACTTTATAAAGCTTTTAGCGAACAGCGGGTAGAACAGGCGGAGGGGGCGCCTAAAGAAATACTGAGATATAGGGAAGCCCTTTGGCAAGGCTACGATTATTTAAAGGATAAAGAAACATTTAACGAGGAATATTTTAAACTGATTTATCAGCAAGTAAATCAAACAAAAGACGGCATACGTCCGCCCATCGTCCAGGTTTATATACGACAAGGCGGTACAGGACCTAATGCGGGTAAACCTGTATATACGCCGCCAAGAGGTAAAGGCATTGTAGAATCAAAATTAACCAACTTACTTAATTACATGAATGATGATATTAAGTATAACATTGATCCTGTGTTAAAAATGGCTGTTGGCCATTTTCAGTTTGAAGCAATACACCCCTTTCGGGATGGGAATGGAAGAACAGGAAGAATATTTAACATTCATTATCTTACACATAAAGGGTTATTGGACTATCCAATTTTATTTCTAAGTAAATACATCATGGATCACAAAGATGACTACTATAGCGGTTTGATGGGTGTAAGTCAACGTGGCGATTGGAAAACATGGATATTGTATATGCTAAAAGCCGTTGAAGTGACCTCAAATATCACTTACCATAAAATCAATGATATTATAAGTGCGAAAGATGCCATACAACAAGCAATAATTTCTGATACAGCTATTAACCGACCAGAATCGCTAGTAAATGTGATTTTTACCCAGCCACTTACTAGGGTCAAATACTTTACAGAACAACGTTTATATGCCGAAAACACAGCGAAAAAATATTTAAACCAATTAGTAGATATGGGCATCCTGGAACGTAAAACGATACAAGGAAATCATTACTATTTGAATTTAGAGCTATATAGAATACTTGGGGATTAGCGATTTTCTTTAAAAGGCAATACGCCCTTACATATTTCCGAATACACTACCAGAATTTACTGCTTATTAGGTTGAAAGCTGCATTTGTTTATTTGGTGTTAGGCACAAGGCAGGAAAAATCGTGCTAACATTTAACATCTCGCTGAATTTCGTAAATTTATGGAATGAAAAAACAGCGGATATATTTGGACACTTCAGTTTTTGGCGGACTTCACGACGAGGAATTCCGAGAATATACGGAACCACTATTTGAGCGGATTAAAAATTCAGTATTTGAAATAATCCAATCAAATGTTACCGAACAGGAACTGGAAAATGCGCCTGAAAAGATAAAAGCCACGACCAAACTGCTTCCCAAAAATTCGACTGAATATGTAAAATCAGATATTGAATCAGCAAATTTGGCGAAAAGGTATATTGAAGAAGGTGTTGTTGGTGCGACTTCCTATGCGGACTGTTTGCATATTGCTCTGGCAACAATCCATAACGCAAATATTTTAGTGAGCTGGAATTTTAAACACATCGTGAACGTTGTGAGAATTGTGGGATACAATTCCGTTAACATTTCGGAAGGATATAAACCTATCGATATTCGTTCACCAAGAGAACTTATGACTTATGAAGACTAAAGAAAGAAACACAAAAAAGACCTTTGACGCAGTAAAGTTTATGCGCGAACAAAGAGACCGAATTTCGAAGGACATTATGAATTTAAGTCCAGAGGAAATTGTTAAATATTTTGAGGACAGAGGAAAAGCGAAAAGCCGAATAAAGCCCAGCGCCTAAAACCGTATATAAGCTATGGCTTGGTCAGAGTTCATCTGGAAAATCCTTGCGGATTTTCAAGCCGGGTCTTTACTTGGAAAGGTTCGTACCGAGACACGCCACAGCTCATATACAAAAACGATAAATAAAATGTTTATAATCGTAAAGTGATTTTATCACAGAAGTGGAAAAATGCCAGATAGTGGGCAAGGAGAACCCATAATTGCTTGTACATTTGCTAAATGATTTCAAGGATTTAGGTATGGCCGGCATTTATATTCATATTCCATTTTGTAAGCAGGCTTGTTATTATTGTGATTTTCATTTCAGCACTTCCTTTAAATATAAAGATGAAATGCTGTTCTCCATTAAAAAGGAGCTGGAATTACAAAGGGATTACCTCCAGGACCAACTTGTGGAGACGGTTTATTTTGGCGGAGGGACACCTTCTTTGCTGAGTGCTGATGAAGTTTCCGAAATGGTGGAGGTGATTCAAAGGAATTTTGATTTGGCAGCTCATCCAGAGGTTACCTTAGAAGCAAATCCTGATGATTTGCTCTTATCCAAGCTTAAAGATATAAAAAATACAGCGGTAAACAGGCTGAGTATTGGTGTGCAATCTTTTTTTGATGAGGATTTAAAATGGATGAACCGTGCTCATCAGGCTGATGAGGCAGAAAGTGCCATTAAAAGAGCCCAGGATTTTGGTCTGGACAATATCAGCATCGATTTAATCTACGGTTACCCCCTGCTTTCAGATCAAAAATGGAAGCAAAACATCGCTAAAGCCGTTGATTTTGAAATTCCACATATCTCTTCTTATGGGATGACCGTGGAACCCCAAACGGCATTGGCGAGTTTCATCAAAAATGGAAAGCAAACGGCGATGGACGAGGCACAAAGTGCAGCGCAATTTCAATTGTTGATGGATGAACTGGTGTCACAGGGTTTCGAGCATTATGAGATATCCAATTTTGCTAAGCCTAATCAGTACGCTAAGCATAACACTAATTATTGGAAAGGGATTCCCTATCTTGGAGTCGGACCATCGGCACATTCATTTAATGGAGAAACCAGGCAGTGGAATGTAGCTAATAATGCCAAATATTTGGCTGAACTGAGTTTGAAAAGTATTCCGTTTGAAGTGGAGCATTTAAGTGTTCACGATAAGTACAACGAATATGTGATGACCAGTTTACGTACCATGTGGGGTGTTGATTTATTGAAAATAGAGAAGGATTTTGGTCCTGATTTTAAAAATCATTTATTAGCCAGTGCCGATGAATATTTAAATGAACATCAATTGATTTTCGAGAATAACAGGCTGATTTTGACAAATCAGGGTAAGCTATATGCAGATTTAATCGCATCAGCATTATTTATCACAGCGCATGAAATTCAAAAATAAAATTGTTTGGATCACAGGAGCCTCTTCAGGAATCGGAGAAGCTTTAGTTTATGAATTGAATGAGCAGGGAGCGAAATTAATTATATCCTCACGCAGACGCGAGGCATTGTACCAGGTAAAACAAAAGTGTAAAAAAAATCCGCTCGACATTCATGTATTGCCATTAGATTTGGAACAAACAGCTACACTTTTTGCAAAAGCGGAGGAAGCCTGGCGAATTTATAGTAAGATAGACATTTTAATAAATGCCGGGGGAATCAGCCAGCGTTCACAGGTATTGGACACTTCACCTGAGGTGGAGCAAAAAATCATGAACATCAATTTTTGGGGGACCGTAAATTTGAGCAAGGCACTTCTCCCCAAGATGATTAAGCAAGGCAGTGGAAATTTAGTGGTGCTCAGTTCATTGGTTGGGAAATTTGGGACACAGTTTCGAAGCGCCTATTCTGCCTCTAAACATGCTTTGGAAGGTTATTTTGATTCTTTAAGATGTGAAGTATATGACAAGGGGATCCAGGTGCATATCATGTGCCCCGGCTTTGTAAAAACCAATGTAAGTGTTAATTCAGTGACTGCGAACGGTGGTATATATGGGGTGATGGATGAGCATCAGGCAAATGGAATCAGTGCAAAAGCATGTGCTGTGGAGATGCTAAGGGCGATCGGTAAAGGAAAAGAAGAGGTGTTGATTGGTGGGAAAGAGCGGGTGGCAGTTTATATAAAACGTTTGTTCCCTGGTTATTTCTCAAGAATGATCAGGAAAAGAAAGGTGGTTTAAGTCAATGTTTGATGTGAGTTTTCCTTTGGAAGCTTCGTTATTTTATCAAAGCTGAAAATCTGAGGGTTGGTTTTCCCCGTTATTCACTTCAAATAACGAAAACAAAAAAAATGTTAACAGCAAAAAAGGTCTCCTGAATTGACGCCTTTTTTGCTGTCATTATTTTATAGCTTATATTCAACTTATATTTCGCTGCTAAAGCATGAAAAGAAAAATTGAAATTGCCTGTATCATTGATGACGATGATATTTATGTATATGGGGTGAAGAAATTAATTCAGATCAAACAGCTTTGCAATCACTTAATGGTGTTCAGCAATGGCCGGGAGGCTTTAAATCATTTAAAACCTATTTTGAATATCCCCGAGCTATTACCAGAAGTGATTTTTTTGGATATCAACATGCCTGTGATGAATGGATGGCAATTTCTGGAGGAGTTTTCAAATCTCAACGTCCAGCAAGTTAAAGACATCACTATCTATATGATTAGCTCCTCTCTTGATCCAAGAGATATGGACAGGGCGAAGGCCATCGAAAGCATATCCAAATACATCGTGAAACCCGTTACCTTAGATATGTTAGTGGAGGTTTTTGGATCCGAAAGCTAACATCAGCTGGAATGATCTACAATGATCTTCCAGTCAGATCCAAATCTTTTTAGAAGCAAAGTGAAAAAGCCATGAAGTTCATCTTGTTCTCTTTTTAAATTCCAGCCACCTAAAACAAAAGCATGATGCTCATCAACCATTTTAACCTCGAGGATATCAAAAGTGAGATGACCCATAGCGCTCTTATCAGGGTAGCTTTTTTGATAATTTTCTAAAGTCCTGGTCCAACCGCGATGAGGCCCGCTTCTTCCCACAAAAAGTAACGAATCAGATTTCCAGTAACCTTGCATATAAGCGGAAATATTCCCATTGTTCCAGGCCACTTTTTGCTGCTCTAAAAGCACCTCGATATCTTTTTCCTGAGAGAATCCGTAGAAAAACGTAAACATGAAGGCGAAAAGTAGAAATATCTTTTTCATCTGTTTATTTTTGTTTTTTGATGGTGATGAAGCGATCATGATTTGATAAACATGCCCCTGCGGGTTTTGGCAAAATCATGATGGTTTCATAGCTTATTAAATATGACAGCAATTTAACCTTAATAAAGAGTTTAGGCAAACTCAAACTTTTAACTTTAAGAATTCGTTAACAATGAATAGAAATTGAAGATGAGAGGTTACGGTTTTTCAAAATATATTCCCAACGAGTTTCCAAAAGGCGGATTTGATGATTTGTTGAAGCTGTTTTTGGAGCTTTTAAATTACACGGCTGGAGACGCCAATGAGGCTTTATCCTGGATGAATGAATTGGACAAGGAGCATAACATCACCAATGAAGAATATGGGATGGGTGACTTTATTGAAGACTTAAAGGATAAAGGATTTTTAAGTGACGAGGGCCCAAAAGGTGGGTTTAACATCACTGCAAAGGCAGAACAAACTATTCGGAAATCGGCTTTGGAAGAGATTTTTGGGAAGTTGAAGAAATCTGGGAAAGGGAATCACAATGCTCCAAAATCAGGTTCTGGAGAGGAGAAGAATGCAGATAGAAGAGAATATCAGTTTGGGGATAGTTTAGATCAGATTGATATGACCACTTCCATCCATAATGCGCAAATCAACCATGGGATCGGGGATTTTATGATGACAGAACGGGATTTGGAAGTGGAAGAGCGTGATTACAAGACGCTTACTTCAACGGTTTTAATGATCGATATCTCCCATTCCATGATCCTTTATGGTGAAGACAGAATCACTCCGGCCAAAAAAGTGGCGATGGCTTTAGCCGAGCTCATCAACACTAAATATCCCAAAGACACCTTGGATATCGTGGTTTTTGGAAATGATGCCTGGCCCATAACCGTTAAAGATTTGCCTTATTTGCAAGTTGGTCCTTATCACACCAATACCTACGCCGGGCTGGAACTGGCCACTGATATTTTGAGAAGAAGAAAGACCCACAACAAACAGATATTCATGATCACCGATGGTAAACCCACCTGTTTGAAAGAAGGACTGAAATATTACAAGAATAGCGTGGGGTTGGATAAAAAAGTGATCAATAAAACTTTGACGATGGCCGCACAATGTAAAAGATTGAATATCCCAATCACCACTTTTATGATTGCAAGAGACCCTTATTTACAGCAATTCGTAAGAAAATTTACGGAAGTGAATGGAGGAAGAGCTTTTTACAGCTCATTAAAAGGATTGGGTGAATACATATTTGAAGATTACATTAAAAACAGAAGAAAAACAGTGAGGTGATTTCATCAGGAGATCAGAAAAGGATTACCATATTATATTACATAAAATCGAATGAACCATATAAAAACACTAGGAGAATTAAGAGAATCAGGATATAAGAGCCGTTCCATAAAAGCAGAGCTTAGAGAGAATTTGATCACAAAATTAAAAGATAAAGATTTAGGATTTGAAGGAATCATAGGTTTTGAAGATACCGTGATGCCCGATTTGCAGACAGCGATCTTAAGCCAGCACAACATATTATTATTAGGACTGAGAGGTCAGGCTAAAACAAGAATCGCTCGCCTGATGGTGAATTTGCTAGATGAATATGTGCCCTATATTAAAGGGTCTGAACTGTATGATGATCCTTTGAACCCCATTAGTTGGTATGGGAAAAATGCTTTGGAGATTCATGGAGAGGACACACCGATAGGTTGGTGGCACCGTTCTGAAAGATATACCGAGAAATTGGCAACGCCGGATGTGACGGTGGCCGATTTGATTGGTGATGTGGACCCAATAAAAGCAGCTACTCAAAAATTGAACTATTCTGACGAGCGAGTGATCCACTTTGGGCTGATCCCGAGAGCGCACAGAAGTATTTTTGTGATCAATGAGTTACCCGATTTGCAAGCGAGAATCCAGGTGGCGCTTTTCAACATCCTTCAGGAACGTGATATCCAAATCCGTGGATTTAAGTTAAGGTTACCTTTGGATGTGCAGTTCGTTTTCACGGCCAACCCAGAGGATTATACTAATCGAGGTGCTATTGTTACACCTTTAAAAGACAGGATCGAAAGCCAGATTTTAACGCATTATCCAAAATCGGTGGCGATATCCAGAAAAATCACACAGCAGGAAGCACTCATCACAGCAGCACAAAAGGTGGTAGAAGCAGATGGTTTAGTGAAGGATTTAGTCGAACAAATTGCTTTTGAAGCCCGAAACTCGGAATATATCGATAAAAAATCAGGGGTCTCTGCCCGTTTAACCATTTCTGCCTACGAGAATTTGATCTCTCATGCAGAAAGAAGAATGTTGATTAATGGAGAAAATTCAACTTTCGTCAGAATCAGCGATTTTCTGGGTGTCATCCCGGCGATCACCGGAAAAATCGAATTAGTTTATGAAGGAGAGCTGGAAGGGCCGGCTAAAGTGGCAAACATATTGATCGGCAAGGCCATCAAAACCCTCTTACAAACTTATTTTCCTGATCCGGAGCGGATGAAGAAAGCCAAAAAAGACAACCCATATACCGAAGTCATTAATTGGTTTGGTAGTGGAAACAGCCTG
Source organism: Pelobium sp. (assembly GCA_965218985.1). GTDB lineage: Bacteria > Bacteroidota > Bacteroidia > Sphingobacteriales > Sphingobacteriaceae > Pseudopedobacter. The sequence goes on along the minus strand of CBDCMP010000007.1, from coordinate 908,191 downwards.
AATTTATTGGATGATACTGCTGATGTTGACTATAAAAGTTCGCTAAACAGTGTCCCGGGACTGAAGCAAGTGGTGAAACAATTTCATCCAAGGATCAGTTCTAACCAGCAACTTCTTTATATGGAGTTTGTTTTGCACGGTCTGGCTGAATTCTCTTTGGTAAGCAAAGGTTATTTGGAGAAAGGTTTTGAATTTAAAGATATGTTCAACAGCCTTTTCAGTTCAGAATTCGCCGATGAGGATGAGGATGATTTTGATGACAGGTATTGATTTTAATAAATACAGTTAAAATTTTATCAATGGGCAGATCCATAGCATTAGTAATCATCACTATTCTATTATTACTTTTTGACCTTTACATCTTCAAAGCCATTATCAACATCTTTCCAAAATGGGGAAAAGGGAAAAAAAGAGCTTTCACGACCATTTGGTGGGGCTATACCTTGCTCCTGATTTTAGGGGTTTTTGGAGGGATTTTCTTCAATATCAATATTGGAGTGAGAACGGTTATTCTGGTTGCCTTTTTTATTACCTTCGTCACCAAATTCTTTTTCATCCCCATACTTTTAATTGATGACACCCGTCGTTTGCTGGTTTGGACGAAAAGAAAGTTCAATCCTGAAAAGAAGAGAATCATCAGAGAGCCAGAGAATGCCATTCCACGGTCTGAGTTTTTAGTGAAAGCAGGTATGGCAGTGGCCGCAGTGCCTTTTGCATCTTTAACCTGGGGAATCGTTTCCGGAGCTTACGATTATCATGTGAAAAGACAAACGCTATACTTCAAAAACCTGCCTAAAGCTTTTGATGGGATAAGACTTGGTCAGATTTCAGATATCCACTCCGGAAGTTTTTATAACAGGACCGCCGTGAAAGGAGGAGTGGAGTTATTGATGAAAGAGAAAGCAGATTTCATTTTCTTCACAGGTGATTTAGTAAACGGCAGAGCTACCGAGATGAAGGATTATCAGGATATATTCGCTAAAGTGAAAGCACCTTTAGGGGTTTATTCCACTTTCGGTAATCATGATTACGGGACTTATGAAACCTGGCCTAGTGAAGCTGCCAGATTAAGAAATATGGAAGACCTTAAAAAAGTTCATCATTTGATGGGTTACGATTTATTGATGAACGAGAATCGCAGGTTGAAGGTGGATGGGGAGGAGATAGGCATTTTAGGCATTGAGAATTGGGGGGCGGGCCGTTTTCCCAAATACGGAAGAATGGAGGAAGCAGTGAAAAACACGGATGACCTGCCCGTGAAATTGTTGTTATCTCATGACCCCTCACACTGGCGGGCAGAAGTTTTACCCAAATATCCACAAATAGATGCAAGCTTTGCGGGTCACACACACGGGGCACAGTTTGGTGTGGAATCTGAGTATGTAAAATGGAGTCCGGTTCAATATATTTACGAGGAATGGGACGGCTTGTACCAGCAAGGACAACAGCAATTGTATGTAAATGTGGGTTATGGTTTTCTGGGTTATCCGGGGAGAGTGGGAATACTACCTGAAATCACGATATTTGAATTACGGCAAGGGTGATTTACCGTGTTTTGAATGATTAAAACTTTTAACAAACCTTTAGATTTTCTTTTATTTAGCAATTTGTTCATTGCCTTAGGAGCTTTGGCCCAGGGTATGGTGACCTATCAGTTGTTAGGATACCCCCCTTCCTTTGTGGTATTGGTATTTCTTTTCTTCTCCACGCTGTTAAATTATAATTTTAGTATCCTTATCCAAAAGCCTAAAAATCATCAGCAATCAAAATACCGCAGAGTGAGGTGGATTTTTAGAAATTATCGTTTAAACGTTTTCATCACCATGCTATCGTTCGTTGTGTTGGTACCGTTGTTTTTTTTGCTTTCATCAAAATCACAATTCCTTTTATTTTTTTTGGCGTTGATCTCCATCGGTTATGCTTTTCCGATGTTCTCCATCCATGGTAAAAGAGTTGGATTAAGAAGTATTCCAGGATTGAAACTGTTTTTGATCGCACTGGTGTGGTCATTCAGCACGGTGATGTTGCCCGTATTTGAAATCCAGAAAGATTTTTTAGTGACTACCTCTCTTCAAGACGAAGTCATTCTCACTCTAAAAAGATTTTTATTCATCACCGCCATCACCATTCCCTTTGATATCAGGGATATGTTTCAGGATAAAACTTTCTCTTTAAGAACCATTCCCACCATTTTTGGAGAGAAAAAGGCTTATTTTTTTTGCCAGTTGATGCTGGTAAGCTATCTGGTTTTATTGTTTTTTTTCAGGTTTCATGGTTTGGATGCCGATTTTTATGCTTTAGCACTTACCACTATTCTTGCAGGCTGGCTTATCTTTAAATCTAAATGGGAGAAGAACGAATACTATTATTTTTTCTATTTGGATGGGACACTCATTTTGCAATACGTGATGCTCCTGATCTTTAATTTTATTTTATGAGTAAAAATATATCCATTCAATCCATCAACATCAGAGGTGAAGCTGAAATGCTCGTTGCAGAACACCAATCTGTGAAAACGGCATTCAGGAAAAAACCCATAACAAAAAACGAGATTTTTCTAACAATGACGGGATTTGAGGGAGACATGGTTCAGGATAAAAAACATCACGGTGGCAATGACAAAGCAATTTGTTGCTACAACGCAGATAGATTCGCCTATTGGAAAGGTGAATTGGGATTTGATTTGGAAGCAAGCGCATTCGGTGAGAACCTCACTTTATCAGGAGAGAACGGCTGGGAGGAGCATGTTTATATTGGAGACAGGTACCAGTTAGGTAAAGCCGTGGTGGAGGTTTCTGAACCACGTGGACCTTGCTATATCATAGGTATCAGGTACAATTATAAACCTTTCGCCTCCTATTGCCAGCAGAACGGATACACTGGTTTTTATTTAAGAACCATCAAAGAAGGCGTGGTGAAAAAATCAGATAAACTGATTCATCTCTCCTCCCATCCTGAACTCATCTCTGTGATGCAGGTGAATCAGATCCGCTATCACGATCAAAAAAACAAAGCCGAATTGGAGCGTTTGGTGAATTTGAAAGAGCTCACTCTGGAATGGCGGGAGAAGTTTGAAGTGCTGCGGAGGAAAGCAAAATAATTGCCCTAAGTTTTGATAAACCTTAGAATTAAGTGAACACCACCTTTACAGTCAAATTAATCAATGTTCAAATGCAGCAATCCCGTATACGGTTTAAATCGCCCTTTTAAATTTGCATGAAGAAATGTGAAGCTAATGACGCATTTGATTTCTCATTGCATGATAAAGTATTAATTTTGTGAGCTTCATTAACAAACAATAATGAGCGACCAGATCAAACACGAATGCGGAATTGCGTTCATCAGATTACTCAAACCCCTTTCTTATTACCAGGAAAAATACGGCACTGCACTCTATGGGTTGAACAAGCTGTATTTGTTAATGGAGAAACAGCATAACCGGGGCCAGGATGGAGCCGGTATCGCCACCATCAAACTGGATGTGAAACCCGGGAACCGCTACATCAGCAGGCATCGTTCTATGGAGAAAAACGCAGTTCAGGATATCTTCTCTTATGTGATGAAGAAATTCTCAGTGTTGGAGAAAGAAGATCCGGAGCTGTTGAAAGATGCTGTCTGGTTAAAGGAGCACATCAGTTTTACCGGGGAGGTGCTATTAGGGCATCTGCGTTACGGAACCCACGGAAACAATAGCATTGAAGCTTGCCACCCATTCTTGCGGCAAAATAACTGGATGACCCGTAACCTGGTAATTGCAGGCAATTTTAACATGACCAATGTGGACGAGCTTTTGCAGCAACTGTACGATCTCGGTCAGCATCCGAAAGAAAGAGCAGATACAGTGACTGTTTTAGAGAAGATAGGACACTTTCTGGATGATGAGAATCAATTCCTCTTCAACCAGTTTAAAAGAGAAGGTTATGACAATGCAGAAATCTCGCAACTGATAGCCAATCATTTAAAAGTAAACAGGATTTTAAAAAAATCCGCTAAAACCTGGGATGGTGGTTACACTATAGCCGGGATATTTGGGCATGGTGACGCTTTTGTGCTGAGAGATCCGGCTGGGATTCGCCCCGCCTACTATTACCAAGATGATGAGATTTTTGTCGCAGCATCTGAAAGGCCTGCACTACAAACTGCCCTCAACATTAAAATTGGACAGGTAAAGGAGATCCAGCCCGGCCATGCCATGATCATTAAAAAAGACGGAACCATCACTGATGAAATCTTCCGGGAGCCGGTGGAGAAGAAGGCCTGTTCTTTTGAAAGGATTTACTTCTCCAGAGGGAGTGATGCCGATATTTACAGGGAACGCAAAAAATTAGGACGGTTACTCTGTCCCCGAATTTTAGACCGGGTAAATCATGATTTGGAGCACACCGTTTTCTCTTATATCCCCAACACGGCTGAGGTGGCCTTTTATGGCCTGGTAGAAGGTTTACATTCCTACACCAAACAAAAGCAGAGAGATGCGTTGGTGCACAGCAGGGATAATTTAACGGATGAGGAGTTAGACCGCATTTTAGAAGTCACACCAAGGGTGGAGAAACTGGCCATTAAAGACGTGAAGCTGAGAACCTTCATCACCCAGGATGCAGACCGGAGTGATATGGTGGCTCATGTTTACGACACCACCTACGGATTGATCAAACGTGATGTGGACACTTTGGTGGCTTTAGATGATTCCATTGTCAGGGGAACCACTTTAAAGCAGAGTATATTGAGGATTTTTGACAGGCTTGGCCCGGTTAAAATCATCATCGTCTCCTCGGCACCACAAATCCGCTATCCGGATTGTTATGGAATCGACATGAGCCGCATGGGAGAATTCGTGGCTTTTGATGCGGCCATCACCTTGTTAAAAGAACGGAACATGGATAAGGTGATCACAGATGTTTATCTAAAATGCAAGGAGCAGGCTCATGTGCCCAAGGAAGAGGTGATTAATCATGTAAAGGAGATTTACGCACCTTTCTCCCCGGAGGAGATCTCTTATAAAATCGCCCAGATCATCACGCCAAAGGGTATCAGTGCAAAAATAGAAGTCATCTATCAAACCCTCGAAGGTTTACATGAGGCTTGTCCGGATCATTTGGGAGACTGGTATTTCTCCGGAGATTATCCTACCCCCGGAGGTAATAAAGTGGTAAATAAAGCTTTTATGAACTGGATGGAAGGAAAGAACTCCAGGGCTTATTGATAGCATCATCATGGAGTTGATGGGTTTTTAATAGCATTATTCTCCAAATTGCTTTTCATCAGGATATGTTTTTAGCACCAATCAGCGGATCTCAGCTGGGACAAACCAGGATATGTTGATGTAGACCTTTGATAATACGGGCATGCCTCTATCTATCTTTTAGGCAGCCATCATGGTCAAATGAGGGAGTGTCCGATAATTAAATTATAGATGAGCTTGAGGGCAAAGATGATGATGAGCACTCCTGCAATTTTATTTAAATTCTGAATGGTTCTCTCCTTTATTTTATAGCGTAATTTATGCGAGAAATAGGCCTTTAAAGTGTCCATGCCAAACAGGGTAAGTAAAATTGCACCGAAGAAAGGAACCACCTGGCTGGAGGTCAAATCTCCATAAATAGAATACACCCCGCTGGTAACACTTACCCAGTACAATAATATGAAAGGATTGAAAATACACATGAAAAAACCTTTGAAGAAATAACCCGCATGTTTTCTTTTAGAGGGAATCTCTTCATAATTGATTTTTACCTTCTTTAACAGGTAGTAAAGTCCAATGCTTAAAAGTACCACGCTCCCTACCACGCCAATAGGTATTCGGTAGGTGCTTTCAAAACTTAATAAAGAGGTTCCAAAAAGTGTGATGGCCACATAAACGAAATCGCTGATGACCACCCCAAATGCTAAAGCCACCCCGGCATAAAATCCTTTCTCTATACTGGTCTTTATCAGAGCGAAGAATACAGGACCGGTTAAGAACGATAGCACTATCCCTAATCCAATTCCTGAAATGATAAGCTCTAGCATTAATCTGTTCCTGTGGGTTGTGTGTCATGCGAATATGCAATTTTCAAAAGCAAATCCCATAGATTAATTTAAATAATGCCTACAGCTATAGTTATTTTCTTTTTTCTTCTGAAAAAACCTTTATTTAGCTTAAACAACGATTTCGTTAAAATATTCTAAAACCAATTCCACAAATGGAGCAAAATTCTAAAACCAACTGGGCGCAGTTTATTCCACTGGTCACCGTATTCTTTTTTTGGGGCTTTGTTGCCGCAAGTAATGATATTTTAATCCCTGTATTTAAAAAAGCTTTTGATTTAACACAAAGTGAAAGTCAATGGGTTTCATTGGCTTTTTATATCGCTTACACCGTCGGTTCTTTAATTTATAATGGGATTTCTGTTTTGATGAAAAAGGATTTGGTGAACACCATAGGCTATAAAAATGGATTAGCCTTAGGTTTGGTCATCTCTGCTTTAGGCACCTTATTATTTTATCCGGCAGCAAATCTGCAATCATTTCCATTGATGTTAACTGGTTTATTTGTTGTTGCGTTGGGCTTCTCTCTTCAACAAACGGTTGCCAATCCACTGGCTATTGCTTTAGGGGCCATCACCACCGGTTCACAAAGGTTAACTCTGGCTGGCGGGGTGAATAATTTTGGGACAACCATTGGCCCGCTAATCGTTAGTTTCGCCATTTTTGGCTCCAGCACCAGTGTGAACAACGACATCAGTATTGAAAGTGTTAAAATCCCATATTTGGTTCTTGGTGTTGCATTTTTGCTGGTTGCTCTATTCTTAAAATTATCTTCACTACCAGATAAACCGGCATTAACGGAAGCAAAAATTGATGAGAATTTAAAAGGTTCTGCCTTAAAATACCCTCAACTGTTTATGGGAATGATAGGGATTTTTGTGTACGTAGGTGTTGAAGTCTCCACAGCTAGTAATCTGCCGGCTTACATGGAGAAAGATTTAGGTTTTCAGATTAAAGATATCGCTCCTTACATTTCATTATATTGGGCTAGTTTAATGATAGGAAGATGGACAGGTGCTGTGGAAGCTTTCACAGATGATAGGAGTAGACAAAAGATACTCAGATTCCTTGCCCCTTACTTGGCATTTGGCGTTTTCCTGATTGTGAACGCCATTGCAAAGCATGATTTAACTCCATTTTATGTTTATGGTTTTGTGATTCTGGTGCTGATAGCTGCTGATATGATGAGCAAGGGAAATCCGGCCAGAATGTTATTGATATTTTCATTGATGGGTATTTTGGCCTTGTTCATTGGCATGTCCACCAGTGGAATGCTGAGTGTTTACGCCTTCATCAGTGTGGGTTTATTCTGTAGCACATTATGGCCATGTATTTTTACATTGGCAGTGAGTGGTTTGGGCAAAAACACCAGCCAGGGAAGCAGTTTCTTAATCATGATGATTATGGGTGGAGGAATTATAAGCTGGCTACAAGGTTATCTTTCCGAATACACAGGTATTCAATATAGTTACATTGTAGGCGTTCTATGTTTTACCTATTTAGCCTTTTATGCTTGGAAAGTGAGTGGGATTTTAAGGAAGCAAGGCATCAATTTCGACAGAACAGCAGCAACCGGACATTAAATGAAATTAAGTTTTGATGAGATCTTCATGGACCTCGCCGCCGAACTGGCCCAGCGCTCCCACTGTGTGAAGAACCACGTGGGAGCGGTCTTGACTAAAGACACCAGAATTATCTCCATAGGTTATAATGGCCCTCCAGCAGGAACACATAATTGTGATGAAGAGTGGCCGCAGGAAGGTTGTCCCAGAGATTCAAGAAACAGCTGTTCATTAGCTTTACATGCCGAGGAGAATGCCATCCTTTATGCGGTAAAAAATGGAACTCAAATTCATGGAGCCACGCTTTACACTACTTTATCTCCATGTATCTCCTGTGCAAGATTGATTCTTTCATCAGGTATCAAAACAGTCTATTTTAAAGATTCTTATGCCGCTTATAAAGGGTTGGGGAATGATGAGGGCGTTGACTTTTTAAATCGATTTGGTGTGGTATGTTTGAAGTTGCACCAAGCTGATATAACCATTTAAATACCCATGATGAGAACTATTATCTTACTTTTTTTTCTTTTTAAGGTCTCTTTTTTATTTGCCCAAAAACTTAAAGACGACCAAATCAATGAATGTTCAGGACTGGTAGTCTCTTCTAAAAATGAGGATAGGATATGGGTACATAATGACAGCGGTGACAAAGGACGGATATTCCTCATCAATAAAAGTGGAGAGACTTTAGCGATATATAATTTTAAAGCTAAGGTGGTGGACTGTGAAGACATTGCAATGAGTAATCCGAAAAACAGGAAGCCACAAATATATGTCGGTGATATTGGCGACAATAAGGCAGAAAGAGATTTCATCAGCATCTACAAATTTGATGAACCGAATTATTTAAAGGGGCAGAATAGACCATCTGTTCCAAAAGTAGAACAATTAAAACTTAAATATCCAGATGGACCCAGGGATGCAGAATGTTTGATGATCGATCCAATAAGTCAGAAAATTTACATCATTTCTAAAAGAGAGGATAGCGTAGGGGTTTATTCTGTTCCTTTAAAAATTGAAGCAGGGAGCGTGCATACCTTGACAAAAGAGGGGACATTGTCATTTCCGGGAATGAAAAAAATCAATTGGATTACCGCGGGGGATATCTCAGGAGATGGAAGATCGATTTTAATTAAATCTTATGGAAATGTCTTTTACTGGAAAAGACAATTAGGGGAAACGATGATGCAATGTCTGAAAAGAAGTCCTAAAATATTGCCCTATAAACCAGAACCTCAGGGAGAAGCGACAGGTTTCACTCACGATGGAAAATCTTACTATACCATCAGTGAGGGCAAAGGAGCAGAGATATTTAAAGAGCAGATCAAATAGGATAAATCAATATCCCTTCACGATTGAATTTGAAATCCAATAAAAAAGGCTGATGGATTTTATAACCCATCAGCCTTCAAAATGACCTGTGCTAATTACTAGTGTAATGTTAATCATAAAAAGATGATTTTTCATCTTTTTAAATTGCTTATCATCAATGATATAAGTCTTTCTACTTTTAACTTAACACTAGTTGAATAAAGTGAACTCCACCCTACGGTTGTTTTGTCTTCCCGCAGCGGTAGCGTTAGTGTCAATGGGTTGAGTCTCCCCATAACCGGTAGCTTCAACTCTTGAAGGATTCACGCCTTTGTTCACTAAATAAGCTTTAACAGCTTCAGCTCTGTCTTTAGAAAGTTTCATGTTATAAGCATCACTTCCCTGGCTATCTGTATGTCCTGCTAATTTCAGACTTAGATTTTTAGAGACGATTAAATTGGCTACCCTGTCTAAAGTAGCGAATGAAGAAGATCTTATAGTTGATTTAGCTAAATCAAATTCTAAATTTTTAATAGCGTCATTCACTACTTTTTTATCCTCTTCAGTGATCACGTAGGTCACTGGTTTTGGAGCTTCCATTTTAGGTAATGGACACCCTGCGCCATCAACAGCTGTACCTTTTGGAGTGTCAGGGCATTTATCATAGTAATCAGAAACGCCGTCGCCATCACTATCAGTAGTTAACTTATTGACTTTATCTTTTAAAGCATTTACCTCTGCGTTGTTTTTCGAAGCGTCTAATTGCGCTTTTAAATCATCATATTTTGCATTATATGCTTTTTCTAAAGATGCCGCTGGATTTGTGAAAGCTAACTGAGGTTTTGATTTGCTCCCTAAAGCAAATTCCAGTCCTGCATGTCCATAACCGAATTTATCATTCTGTGGCCCGTTATAATATCCATCCACGTTATCTGCGTCAACGAAGTTCATGGTATAACCTAAGTCAATGTTCACTCCCTTGGCCACCATGAATTTGAGGCCAGCACCTACCGGTACCACTAGTTCATGCAAGTTGTCTCCGTTGTTCAAATCCATAGATTGATTTGAATTATCCACCACAGTTGGTTGATAACCTAAAATACCTCCGCCTGCTGAGAGATATGGAGTGACATAACTCTGACGTCTTAAAATAGTGAAATTGCCAATGTTGTATACTGCACTTAAGGTAGCGCCGTATTTAATTTCTGTTTCGAAAGATTGGTAAGGGCTGTTGTTTCCTCCGTCAGAATTATCTGCTTTTAAGGTTCCTCGGTAAAAATCTCCCTGTAAAGCGAAGCTATGAGATAGCTGTTTTTTCAGATATCCGCCATAACCAGCACCCGCTTTCCAGTTCGTGTAATCATTTTTACCGCCTGTACCTACCACAGGGGCCATTACTCCTCCGTTCACGCCAAAAGTCCAGGTTCTGTAAGCTGAAGCTTTTGAAAAAGGCATTACGTTGTTGTCTACAGCGGTCATTTCCATAGAACTGGAAGACAGGGTTGGCTCTTGCGCAAAGGCAAAATTCACTAATGTTAAAGCTCCAACGAGCAATATACTTTTTTGAAGATTTGTTTTCATAATCAATTTGATTGTTATTTTATGTCTATTATTGCTTTAAAACTTTGCCGGAAATAGACATAAGGGCAATTGTACGCTTTAGAACGTTCAAAACACATAAAAAAAGCCCGGATAGAAAACCGGGCTTGTAAAATTGTATACTATATAGTACAAATTACCATAGTTTTGTGGGATAAACCCCATCGTTAACCAATTTTTTAATATTATCCTCCACAATCTCTTTATCTTCTTTATAGGTTACTCCAAACCATTTGGCATCTGTCGGAATGACTTTAAAGGTCGCTAGGTTATTTTTGATCAAATAATCTGCAATTAAAGGAATGAAGAATTCTGACTTAGGATTATTCTCATTTTTATGAACGAAGTCAATGAACAGTTTCTTCGTGATTTCGAACACCTCAGGAGTGAAGCCCCAAAAATTCATGGATACCGGAGTGGAAGCATCTAAAGGAAACTCCTCTCCATTTTCCTCAAAAACGATTCCTCCATCTTTTGGATAAACCTTTGTACGCTCATCTATTTCACTCATGTTACCATCTGCATCCGTTTGGCAAACCCCTCTGGATACAGAACCATTCTCTGATAGCGTGTTTCCTATTTTATAACCAACGATGCTATATCTATTCGGACCAGCTTCAGTGGTTAGAAAATCATACATGTTTTTGAAAGCTTCATAACCATAATAATCATCCGCATTAATTACACAAAATGGCTCGTGAATTTGATTTTTAGCTTCCAGAATAGCATGGCCTGTGCCCCATGGTTTAGCTCTTTCAATCTCTTTATCTATGCCGTATTTTTTTAAGTCAAAGGTTTGAAAGACATAATCTGTCTCCACCTTTCCAGCGAGTTTGGGCTCAAAAATAGCTTTAAAGCTATCTAAAAACTCTTCTCTGATGATGAAGGTCACTTTTCCAAATCCGGCTTTAATTGCATCATGAATGGAATAGTCAATGATGGTCTCTCCATTTGGTCCAAAGCCATCGATTTGTTTCATGCTGCCGTAACGACTGGCCATTCCTGCCGCCAGTATTAATAAAGTAGGTTTCATATTTGATTTTTTTAAATTATAGATTCTTATTATGGATTTATTTGTTTGTCTTTATTTTTCACATATTTATTCAGCCAGTTATTCATCTCCCAAAGCATGTGTAAAATGGATTCTTTAGCTCTGTAGCTGTGCGCCTCTGCAGGTAAATATACTAATCTTGTGGGGGCTCCAAAACCTTTAAGTGCGTTATAAAATCTTTCGCTCTGAATAGGGAAGGTTCCTGAATTGTCGTCAGCTTCTCCATGTATCAATAGTAGCGGTGTGGTAATTTTGTTTGCGTAGGAGAAAGGCGACATTTTAAAATAGACTTCAGGAGCTTGCCAATAGGTTCTTTCCTCCGCCTGAAAACCAAATGGAGTCAAGGTACGGTTGTATGCCCCACTTCTGGCAATGCCGGCTGCAAAAAGTTTGGTGTGGGCCAACAAATTTGCGGTCATGAAGGCTCCATAAGAATGCCCCCCAATAGCAATCCGGTTTGGATCACCTATTCCCATGCCTGTTATTTTATCCACTGCAGCAGTGGCGTTGGCTGTGAGCTGTTCAATAAAAGTATCATTGGGCTGTTCATTGCTCTCTCCAACTATTGGCATATCCACATTGTCCATCACCGCATAACCCTGTGTCACCCAATAGATAGGCGAAGCCCAGGATATCCGGGTAAAACGGTAGGGTGATCCTTTTACCTGTCCAGCTGCCGCAATTGTTTTAAATTCTTTGGGGTAAGCCCACATTAAAACAGGTAATCTTCCCTGTGAGGCATGGTAATCTTTAGGAAGATAGAGGGTGGCCGTTAAATTTAAACCGTCCTCTCTTTTATAATTTATCTGCTGTTTCATCACACCAAACAATTGCGGATATGGGTTCTTAAAGAAAGTGAGCTGCTGTTCTTTATTCTTGTTCAGATCCAAATCGAAATAATTGGGTGGCTCAATGATGGATTCTTTGCTGATGATGAGGTCATTTCTGCCATCAAAAAATATAGGACGCTCATAAAAAGGAGCCTTTGAGTGGAAGATGGTGTCAGTTAGCTTGGTCTTCACATTGAATTTCAAAAGAAAAGGCCTGTCTCCTCTTGGTGATGCCCCGTCAGCTATAGAGAAGATATTCATGTTATTGGGATCGGCCAACCTTCTGGCAGCATTATAATCCAATAACAAAACATCTCTGTTATACTGATTCTTAACGGTGACGAATTGGCCAGGGTCACTATAGGCATCCTCATAATACCTGTCCCAAAGATTTACCCGATAATTTGGATTGCCCGGCTTGATGAAAACTCTTCTCTCTCCTCTTGTCTTCCACCAGCGTTCATTCACTAAAGCTATCTGGTCATCTCCCCAAATGATATCATTGAACCTTAAATAGCAATCCGCTAATTTTTTTGAGGCGGTATTTGACCCAACTTCTTTTGTATATATAATGTCTCTGATTGTTGCTCTTATATTAGGATCTCCTTGATCCTGAGCCACTACGTAATAATAGGTTTCAGGTTTATCAGAACGCCATCCGAATGCCCTGGGACCGGTGACCACTGCATCAAAACCTTGAGGCAAATCATCAGCCAATGGAATATCGGCCAGTTCTTGAGTCAGTTTTCCGTACCGGTCTCTTATTTCCACTTTATAAGGAAAATGACCAACCGGCACCAAATAGGAATAGGGTTTGTGAATGGTGGAGATCATCACCAAATCTCCATCAGGGGAGAAATCAAAATTTTTATAGATATCAGGCCTGCTAAAATTTACTGCCTGTCCGTCCATGTAAATCATTTTGATCTGCACGGTGAGGTAATAATCGAACAGCGATTCATCGTAGTTGCTTTTCAATAAATCCTGATAAGTCCGTGATGCGGAGGAATCTCCTGAGCTCTCCTGCACATTGGGTCCTGTTGGAGTGTCTGATTTGGACGGAGGTCCTTTTTGATCCGCTACACATTTAGCTAAGATGGATTTACCATCAGGAGCCCATTGATAGAGCCTTCCGTAAGTGTCATTCAAACTTTCCTTTGATAAGCGTTCTGCCCTTCTTGTTTTTAAATCTCCCAGCCAAAGCTGAATATCGGTATCTGTGGTGATGCTGAAAGCCAGCCTGTTTTCATCCGGAGAGAAGATCACATCTTTGATTTTAGCCTCTTTCGGCAAATTCTGGAATTCGAACTCTTCATTTGACTTCACATTTTTAATCCGTAAACCCGAATAATAAGCAGAACGACCGTTTCCTTTGATCTTTGGATTGATTCTTAAGCCGGCAAGTTTCAATATCGGCTGGGAAATATCTTTTATGGAAGGATAACCCGGTTCCTCCAATATCGCCATATAGGCACCTTTTCCACTTATGATGACCGACCTGTTGACGGTATTCTCCACTATATCTGTGATTTCCTTGGGAGGTTTCTGATACCCTGAAATCTCTTGTGCGAAAGAAGGAGCAATATAGCCTAAGGCCATAAAAAAAGTGGCAAATAAAAGGGGATAACCTCTTTTGGATGAATTGGAAAGCATTATTTTATGTATTTGAAATCTTGGTTTTTTTTAACGGCCAAAAGAGAATGATAAATCAGGTTGATCACATTGTCCACGTCGTCTTTATGAATCATCTCCACAGTGGTGTGCATATAGCGTAAGGGTAAAGAGATCAAAGCAGAAACCACACCTTCATTGGAGTAGGCGAAAGCATCCGTGTCTGTGCCGGTTGAACGTGAGGAGGCCTGTCTTTGAAAAGGAATCTGGTTATCCTCAGCACTTTTTATCAATAATTTATTCAAGTTGTTATGGACAGCGGGAGCGTAAGATACCACAGGGCCTTTACCACAGGCCAAATCTCCCTGTGTGATTTTGTTGATCATGGGTGTGGTGGTGTCATGCGTCACATCAGTGATAATGGCTACATTTGGTTTGATCCTGTGAGCGATCATCTCCGCCCCACGCAAACCGATCTCCTCCTGCACGGCATTCACAATGTATAATCCGAAATCAAGTTTTTGTTTGTTTTCATGAAGTAGTCTGGCCACTTCAGCGATCATGAATCCGCCCGCACGGTTGTCTAATGCCCGGCCTACATAATAGCGATCATTCAACACCATGAATTCATCTTCATAGGTAATCACACAACCCACATGAATGCCTAATTTCTCCACCTCTTCTTTAGAAGTGCAACCACAATCCAAAAAGATGTTCTTTAATTGCGGTGCCTCTTCTTTCTCTCCCCCATGACGGGTATGAATGGCTGGCCAGCCAAACACCGCTTTTACAATTCCATGGTCTGTATGAATGTTCACCCGCTTCGAGGGAGCGATCTGGTGGTCAGAACCTCCATTCCTGATCACATAGATCAGCCCATCGCTGGTGATATAATTCACAAACCAGGAGATCTCATCAGCATGAGCTTCAATAACCACTTTATAAGAGGCGTTAGGGTTGATGACTGCCACTGCTGTGCCATAACTGTCTACATAGTGCTCATCAACATAGGGTTTGATGTAATCCAGCCACAATTTTTGCCCTTCCCATTCAAAACCTGTTGGAGAAGGGTTATTGATATATTTCTCAAAAAATGCCAGCGATTTTTTGTTGACCACCGCTTTATGTATCCGCTCTTCTTTCTGCTCTTTCTTTTTAGCCATGTATTTAAATGTTTATAATTTCAAATATAGAAAACCTATGCTAAGCTGCTTGCTTTTTCTCAAATGAGTTGTTGAAAGAGTGTCAACATGGTTTTTTCTCTTTCCCTGAAAAATAAGGGCAAAAAAGAAGCCGGATAACGCATCCGGCTTTTAAATTCTACCAAATCTTAATCCGATCTTCCGGAGCTTTATATAATTTATCACCTGGTTGTACATGGAAAGCATCATACCATGCATCCATATTTACGATTGGTCCAATCACCCTGATCTGTCCAGGAGAATGCGGATCGGTTTTGATCAACTGCTCTGCTGTTTCAGGCAGCGTATTGCTTCTCCAAACCTGCGCCCAGGCCAGGAAGAATCTTTGGTCTGGGGTAAATCCATTTATTTTTTCATTTGACTGGCCCTGAGGTGTCATTTTGAAAGCTTCATAGGCCACATTCAATCCGCCCAAATCACCAATGTTCTCTCCTAAAGTCAATTTTCCATTCACATGAATAGTGTCCAGAACGGTATAGCCGCTATATTGATCGGCAAGTTTATTGGTTTTAGCTTTAAACTTGGCTAAATCTTCATCCGTCCACCAGTTACGTAAGGAGCCATCTTTATCATATTGGCTGCCCTGGTCATCAAATCCGTGAGACATTTCATGGCCAATCACTGCTCCAATCCCACCGTAATTCACAGCGTCATCAGCTTTAGGATCAAAGAATGGGAACTGTAAAATCCCGGCAGGGAATACAATTTCATTCATCACCGGATTATAGTAAGCATTAACCGTTGGAGGGGTCATTCCCCACTTGTTCCGGTCCACAGGTTTGCCTAACTGGCTCACCATTTTATTGTAACCCCATTTACTGGCATTCTTAACGTTTTGATAAAAGGTTGCTCTGCTGGTAACCAAGCCATCATAATTCTCCCATTTATCAGGATAACCAATCTTTGGAGTGAAAGCATGTAATTTATCCAAAGCTTTTTGCTTGGTGGCGTCACTCATCCAGTCTAATTTGCTGATGCGTATTTCATAAGCTTTAGAAAGATTGTTTACCAGTTCTTTCATACGGGCTTTGGCCTCTGGTGTGAAGTAAGTTTTTACATACAGTTGCCCCAATAATTCGCCCACTGTTCCATCAGTTAAAGAAGACATTCTCTGCCATCTTGGTGTTTGAACTTTTTGGCCGGATAGGGCTTGTGAAAAAGTAAAATTAGCATCCACAAAAGGGGTGCTCAGGTAAGGGGCTGCACTCTTCAGGACATTCCATTTTAAATAAGTTTTCCAGTTGGCAACAGCAGTGCTTTTCAATTGATCATTAGCGGCAACCAAAAAAGAAGGATTGTTTACCAAGATAGAATCCTGCCCACTCACTTTCATCTTAGGCAATAAAGTCACCCAATTAATATTTGGTGTGGTTTTGCTTAAATCAACCAGGCTAAATTTATTATAAGTTTTTTGGGGATTTCTCATCTCCACCCTGCTCAATTGAGCCTGTGCGAAGTTTTTCTCGATATTGAAGATCGTCTCAGCATTCTTTTCAGCTTCTGCAGCGGGAGTACCAGTAAGCGTGAATAGCTTCACTATGTAATTGTGGTAAGCCTCCTGGATTTTTTTGGTGCGGGCATCGTCCTTCAGATAATAATCCCTGTCTGGTAAAGAAGTTCCTCCCTGGCTCAATTGAGGTATCATCATTTCAGGGTTTTTACTATCCTGACCAACATAAAAGCCAAAAACAGGGGCTCCTAATCCTTGGGTTCTCATTACCGCCACCTGATTAAGCACGCCATCTAAATCTTTTATAGCACTTATAGTTGCTAAATCTGCTTTAATAGGAGTATAGCCCAGTTTTTCTATGGCCAAACTATCCATACCGGCACTATAAAAATCACCCACTCGTTTCTCCAAAGAGCTGGGGGCAGCATTTTTATCATTCATGGCATCATTCAACAGCGTTTTAACCGCATTGATATTAAAATCTCTCAACTCGTTGAAACTTCCCCAACGGGTCTCTTTTGCGGGCACCGGATTATCCTTTATCCAATTCCCATTGGCATATTCGTTGAAATCATCACCAGGCTTAACGGTTAAATCCATATTGGCTCTGTCAATGAATTTTCTGGCGGTGGTGTCTTGTGCAAACAAGTTGGCAGACAATAGGCTTGCACTTATCAGCACCAATGGAGCTAATTTTAGGTTCATCATATTCATTTATTAGAAATTGTATTAGAAAATAACAGATAAAGGTATAGAATGCAGGATAAATTTAAAATTTAATCTATCTTAGAATCATCTGTTGAACCAATAATATAGAGACTTTAACTGAATCCTTATATTTAAAAGGTTGAAAATACTGGTTTTAGACAAAATTTTCATGTTTTTAATCGTTGATATATCTAAAACAGTAAACTCATAAAATTATTGTTACACTTCATGAACCTGGCGATTTTTCCTCTTCAATTGATTGTCTTCCCCGGTGAACTGGTGAATCTTCATATTTTTGAGCATCGGTATCGTGATCTTTTCAATGATTTAAGATCTGCGGAGATTTCGTCATTTGGAATTCCTCCAATCATCAATGATCGGGTTCACCTGATAGGAACCAGGTTAAGGTTAGTAGAGGTGGTAAAAAACTATGAGGGTGGAGAGATGGACGTGGTGACAGAAGGAATAGACACGTTCGGGATCAATGAGCTATTGCCCAATTTCCCGAATAAATCTTATGCCGGTGCCGAGATTGAGGTCATAGAAGACGATCCATCCTATAATATCATCCAATTTGAAAAATTGAAAGATTTATATGAAGAATTTCAATCCTTTCTTACACAAAGAAAAGAGATAAAAATCATTAAACCCGAGATCTATTCGTTCCAAATCGCACACTACTCTGGGTTGAGTGAATCTCAAAAATTAAATTTATTGGCCACTAATGCGGAGGAGGAACGCCAGGAGGTAATGATTGAACATTTTAAAAAGATCATGCCTTCCATGAAAAGTATTCAGGAGACAGAGAGAAGAATCATCGCTAACGGGCATTTCAAAAATCTCCAATCTTTTAAATTCTTTAAATCTCCATAGAGAATGCTTTTAAGCTGCTCAATTTTCGTCGCTAAACGCTATTTTTGCATTCCAAAATATTTTTTGTGTTTATGAGCATTGCGAAGACCTATAGTCCTAAAGAATTTGAAGATAAATGGTACCAGTTTTGGTTAGCGAATGACTTCTTTAAGTCAGTTCCGGATGAAAGGGAACCCTACACCATCGTGATTCCGCCACCAAATGTTACGGGTGTTTTGCACATGGGACACATGCTGAACAACACGATTCAGGATGTTTTGGTGCGCAGGGCGAGAATGAAAGGTAAAAATGCCTGCTGGGTTCCAGGGACTGATCATGCTTCCATAGCCACTGAAGCAAAGGTAGTGGCCATGCTGAAGGACAAAGGGATAGACAAAAAGGATTTGAGCAGAGCCGAATTTTTAGATCATGCCCACGAATGGAAAAATAAATATGGTGGAATCATTTTAGAGCAGCTTAAAAAGCTAGGGGCCTCCTGCGACTGGAGCCGCACCGCTTTCACCATGGATCCAGCTTTATCAGAAGCAGTGGTTGACACCTTTATACATTTGCATCAAAAAGGATTGATTTACCGCGGCATCAGGATGGTAAATTGGGATCCTAGGGGATTGACCGCTGTCTCCGATGAGGAAGTGATTCGTAAGGAAGTGAACCAGAAATTGTACTATATCAAGTATTTTTTGAATCCTCAAACTAAGCGACAAGAACGAAATGGTTTAAGCAACAGTGGCAAATCTCCATCATACACAAATCCCCATACTCCATACTTAGTTATCGCCACCACTCGTCCCGAAACCATCATGGCGGATGCTGCGGTCTGTATCAATCCTAATGATGAAAGATATCAGCATTTGAAGGGGAAGAAAGTTTTGGTTCCACTGATAAATCGTGAAATTCCGGTGATTGAAGATGAATACGTGACGATGGATTTTGGTACAGGATGTTTAAAAGTGACTCCAGCTCATGATTTGAATGATTATGAATTAGGCCAAAAACATCATTTACCAGTTATTGATATTTTAAATGATAACGGAACTTTAAACGAAAAGGCCAAAATCCTAATTGGAGAAGATAGATTCATAGCGAGAAAAAAGATAGCTAAAATGCTGGAGGAATCTGGCAATTTAGAGAAGGTGGAAGATTATAAATCTCAGGTTGGTTTTTCTGAAAGGACCGATGCTGCCATTGAGCCTAAACTGTCGATGCAGTGGTTTTGCAATATGGCGGAGATGGCTGGTCCAGCTTTGGAATACGTGAACAATGGAGACGTGAAGCTGATTCCAGATAAATTCATCAATACCTACCGTCACTGGATGGAGCATGTGAAGGATTGGTGTATCTCCCGGCAGTTATGGTGGGGACAGCAGATTCCCGCATGGTACGCTCCAAACGGAGAAGTGGTGGTTGCTAAAACCGCTGAAGAAGCAATCTCTCAATTTAAAAATCTAAAATCTGAATTCGTAAATCTAAAATCAGAGGATTTAAAACAAGATGAGGACGTAGTCGACACTTGGTTCTCTTCCTGGCTTTGGCCGATTTCAGTTTTCGACCCCACAGTTTTTGGGAATCCGGAAAGTGAAGGTAATGCAGATCTGCAATATTATTATCCCACCAATGATTTGGTGACTGCTCCGGAGATTTTATTCTTCTGGGTGGCCCGGATGATCATGGCCGGTCATGAATTCAGGGGGAAGGCTCCTTTTAAAAATGTTTATCTCACCGGGATTGTAAGAGATAAATTAGGACGTAAAATGTCTAAATCATTAGGAAACTCTCCTGATCCTTTAGATCTCATAGATAAATACGGTGCCGACGGGGTAAGGGTTGGTATGCTGTTAAGCTCACCAGCAGGCAACGATTTGATGTTTGATGAAAGCCATTGTGAGCAGGGAAGAAATTTCGCCAATAAGATTTGGAACGCCTTCCGTTTAGTGAGGGGCTGGGAGGTGGACGAAAGTTTGCCCAATCCAAATGAAACTGCCATCGCCTGGTTTGACGGAGCTTTTAGTGAGGCGATGAATCAGATCGACCATAATTTTAGTCAGTATAGGTTGTCAGCAGCTTTAATGGACACCTATAAACTGGTTTGGGATGATTTCTGTGCCTGGTACCTGGAAATGGTAAAACCAGCTTACCAGCAACCTATAGATGCTTCCACTTACAAAGCCACCATCAATTTCTTTCAGAATATTCTAAAGATCTTACATCCTTTCATGCCTTTCTTAACCGAGGAATTGTGGCATGATGAGGTTTTCGGTAAGCGAACGGCTAAGGATAGCTGCATCGTGGCCCAGCTTCCTGTCATCCATCGCCACGATGAAAGAATGATAAAAGATATGGAGCTGGTAAAGCAAATCATCTCTGAAGTGAGGAATGTAAGAAACAGCAAACAGATCTCACCAAAAGAAGCACTCACCCTGTCTGCGAAAATCAGTTCAGCTACTGATTTTAAGGAATACCAGCATATCATCTCCAAACTGGCGAACATCTCCGAACTTAATTTTATAAACGAAAAGATTGCGGGAGCCGCCGCTTTCATGGCAGGTCGTGATGAATTCTTCCTCCCTTTGGCAGGAAATATCGACACCGAAGCCGAAAAGGAACGTATCAAAAAAGATATTGAATATTTGAAAGGGTTCTTAAAATCTGTGAATGCCAAACTTTCTAACGATCGTTTTGTACAGCATGCCAAACCAGAGATTGTGGCTAATGAACAAAACAAAAAAGCTGATGCAGAGGCAAAAATTGGGATATTGGAAGAAAGCATGAAAGCTTTGTGATTTTTTGGTTCAATGATTGTTTCTTTTTTGAGGAATCAAAAGAGAGAGGCAATGGCTCATTTTAAAAAAGCAACCCTGGCAATACCCATTCTAATTCTCACGGCTTTCTATTCCTGCAATAACAATCAGAGACGGCAGCAATCCACGGTTGATTCCACTACCGTGAATCAAACAGCAGAAAAGGATAACTATCTCATTACCTGCAAAACCTTTGGGAAAGTGGATAGAAATGACGGAGAGAAAGCTTTGAAAATGAAGTTTGGCGAAATGGCTTTAAAGCGTGATTCTTTCTTTAAAGAAGGGATGTTTGAGGAGATGATCACCACGGTAAATGCCGGAAAGGATGATGAATTTCAGGTGCACTGGAATGATGTAGGCATACCAAAACTGATTGTGGTCTCTCAACCAAATTCTCCTTACCATTTATCAAATGGAATTAAGATTGGGGCAACATTGAAAGAATTGGTCAATTTAAACCATGCAGCAATTAGTTTTTACGGTTTCGGTTGGGATTACGGCGGAACGATCTCTGGATTTAATAAAGGAGTGATGGAAAATCAGTATCCATGTTTTTCAGGAGTTTTGGACGGTGCTGGGATCTCAGCAGATCAATTGGTGGGCGATAAGGTATTCAGCAGTGATTTACCGGGTGTGGATACGGAAAAAATTAATTTAAAAGAGATGAGGATCGAACTTCGATGAAAAAAATAGCCTCTAAACTTTTCAGGAAGAGAGGGCTATTTGCACTAAAACTTAAACCAAACAACATTTCTTATGCGGTTGTTAATAAACCAACCTGCTATCTCTCATTTGTGTGAGATGCCCTTTTAAAAATTCTTTTATCTCCCAACGCTTTTTCTCATCTCCAATACTATTTAATGCCATCACCATCCGTTCCTCTTCTTTGGTACAGAACACAATTTCCGAAAACCGGGTCTCAAAATAATCCAATCCTTCAAATTTTAAACAGATGGTTTGGTTCTGATTTTTTTCCTTAAACCAGATCTCTTTCTCAGTTAAATAAATATATTCTGCTTCCTTAACTTTTTGAAGTTGGTAAAGGCTGAATATGGCCATCATTAAACTGGCGAAATAAAGAAGGTAAGAATTAAATTCACTGATGATTAAATAGTGATTTAGAAGATAAGAAATGCCTGCCAGCGGTGCTGCAGCCATGATCATAGCGAACATGAGCTGTTTCGATAACAAGCAGTGTTCACACTTAATGTAAATACTTTGTTTCATTTTTTTTACAGTTTTGTTTTGAGGTTATCTGCTTTTACGCAAGCGTTTCTTAAAAGGTTCTAATTTATTTTTTGGCTTAAATAAATTTCTGAGTTTTTTAAAATACGCAGTTCTTGAATTTCAGCGTTCTTCTTGGTAAGAAGGACAATCAGGAGAGAAACAATAGGATTGATTTTCATAATCCATTTCACAAAAATAATGATCTAAGCCATTGGTTACCACCAAGTGTTTTACCTGATGGATCATATTGTACCTGGCTGCCTGGTCAAAAACCTGCTGATCAATCCTGACTGTGGAAGCTTTGCATTCCACCAAAACATCGGCTTTGCCATTTTTATTATAAATTAAAATGTCTGTCCGTTTCTGAAGTTTATGCAGTTTTAAGCCTCCTTCCAATTTAATGAGGGATTTGGGATATTTTTGCTGATGGATGAGAAACTGTATGAAATGTTGTCTTACCCATTCTTCAGGAGTGAGCACCAGCATCTTTTTCCTTAATTCATCGAAAATATAAAGCGACTCATCTTTCCTGATGATTTTGAAAGGATGTGGAGGAAGATTTAGTGGAACTGGCTCAAACATTGGCCAAAAATAAGGGGAGAATTTTCAACATGCTAATTTAACAGCGAAATATAATTTAATTTAGCTGTTCATGACAGCAGCCGAACTCATTAAGGATATCAAAGCAAAAAAATGGAAACCCATTTATCTTTTGCACGGAGAGGAAAGCTATTACATCGATCTGATCAGTGATTATATGGAGGAGCATGTGCTTTCTGAGGCAGAGAAGGGCTTTAATCAAACCATCCTGTATGGAAAAGACACGGATGTGATGACGATTTTGAACGCTGCCAAGCGTTATCCTATGATGAGCGATTTTCAGCTGGTGCTGGTGAAAGAAGCGCAGGAATTGAAACTGGATAAGGCTGCTGAACAATTTCAGGCTTATTGCGAACAGCCACTAAACAGCACCATCCTGGTACTGGCCCATAAATATGGTAAGTTTGATAAGCGTAAAAAGGTTTATAAGATCATAGAGAAAAATGGACTTGTGTTCGAATCAGCCAGCATTTATGATCATAAAGTTCCGGCATGGATTGAGGATTTCATCAAATCTAAAGGCTGTCATATCAATCCTAAAGCATCAGCATTATTAGGAGAGTATTTGGGTAACGATTTGAGCAAGGTGGCCAATGAGCTGGAGAAACTGATGCTGAATGTACAGAAAGGGCAGGAGATTGGAACCAGAGCGGTACAGGATAACATTGGCATCAGCAAAGAATTCAATGTGTTCGAATTACAACATGCTTTGGCAAGGAAAGACGGTTACAAAGCCAATCAGATCATCAATTATTTTGAGGCTAATCCAAAAGCCAATCCGATGGTTTTGATCATGGGTAATTTAAGCAGCTATTTCACCAAAATCCTTAAATATCATTATGTGACAGATAAATCTCAGGCAGCACGTGAATTAGGGGTGAATCCTTACTTTCTGAAAGATTATGAATTAGCTGCGAGAAGCTATAACCTGGGAAAGACTTTTGAAGTGATTTCAATTTTGCGTGAGTATGATTTGAAATCAAAAGGTGTGGATGCTACAGGCAACACCCAATCCGGCGAATTGATGAAGGAGATGGTTTGGAGAATCATACATTAGCAAATGCGGTAAGCGGGATAAAAATCAGCCATATGGGATCATCAATCATTCAGAATAAAAAATTTAATCATTGATATGCAATATTTTTTAGTGAAATCAGAACCCTCCAAATACAGTTGGGATAAATTCAATGAAGATGGCCGCACCTTTTGGGATGGGGTGAGAAACTATCAGGCCAGAAACAACATGAAGGAGATGAAAGAAGGGGACCTGGTGCTTTTTTATCACAGCAATGAAGGTAAAAATGTGGTGGGTATAGCGAAAGTGGTGAGAGAATTCTACCAAGATCCCACCACTGATGATGAGCGTTGGGTGGTGGTTGATCTGTCTCCTGTGGAGCCTTTAAAGCAACCGGTGAATTTGGAGACCATTAAAGAAGATGAGCGCCTGAAAGCTATCTCCCTGGTGAGACAGGGAAGATTATCGGTCATGAGCCTAAAGCCTGAGGAATTTGACAGGATAGTGGAATTGGGTTCCTGATCATGATAAATGGCCCTGAAACTTAAATGTGATTGATAAATCAAATGAGGAATTATATAATCTTTCTTTT
Source organism: Pelobium sp. (assembly GCA_965218985.1). GTDB lineage: Bacteria > Bacteroidota > Bacteroidia > Sphingobacteriales > Sphingobacteriaceae > Pseudopedobacter. The sequence continues at coordinate 883,735 of CBDCMP010000007.1, read as the reverse complement.
CTGCTTTCTTTTCATCTGCTGTCAGCAGATCAAACAAGCGGATTTAGTGGGAGAATGGCATTACATTCAACTTGATTATCTCAATAAATCGCTTCATCCTGAAGGTGCAGATCTATCAGATCAGCAACCATTTATCATTTTTAAGAAAGACGGAGCTGCTGAAATCCACTCCAGCGGTGCCCTCATCTCTCACGGTACTTATCATCTGGAAAAAGAGATCATTCGGTATGAGGAAGTGCTTTCTGATGGTTCAAAAAGGGAGATTCCTTTTTTAATTAAGGAATTGAAGAATGAGGAATTGATTTTTGAAACCATGGAGGCCGATGGGAAACGGATCACGGCAAAGAAGGTAAACTAAATTGTAATAGCTCCATCATTCTTGTAAATTCATTTTGCAAGCCAGCTTTGATATGGATTTCCTTTTTGAGATGAGGATGTATGAATGTCAATTCCGATGCATGCAGCAGCATGGAGTCCATGGCAAATGCCTCTTTAAAGAATTTATTCTGTTTGTTACAGCCATGAGGCCTGTCGCCGATGATGGGATGAAAGATGTGTGCAAAATGCTTTCTTAACTGATGCATCCTGCCCGTTTGTGGCTCAGCTTCCACCAAAGCATATCTTGAAGTTAAATGCTGACCAATTTCAAATGGAACTTCTGTTCTTTGCAAAGTTCTAAAGCGGGTAAAAGCCTCCTGTAAAATTCCGTTCTCTTTTCTTAGGGGATAATCGATCTCCATTTCATCAGGGGGGTGCCCCCGCACTATGGCCAGGTATTTTTTCTTGACCTCGTTCTCCTGAAAAGCCTTCTGCATCAGGTTGTCGGTTTCCTTATTGAGGGAGAAAAGCAGCACACCTGCGGTTTTTCTGTCTAACCGGTGAGCAGGCCAAACTTTTCTCTCCAGTTGGTCTCTCAACAATTGCAAAGCGAATTCATCGGCATCTCTTGCGATGGAAGATTGATGCACCAACAAACCGTGCGGTTTATTAACGGCCACCAAATCATCATCCTGGGAAAGAATCTCTAGCATTTTTTTTAAGGCATGCAGCTAAAAGCCCGAGGCGGAAAGCTGCTTGGCAAAGATAAATCAAGTTTTTTGTTTCTTCTTCTTTGCCGCAGGAAATAAAATATTGTTCAAGATCAGCCGGTAGCCCGGTGAGTTTGGATAGAGATTTAAATCTGTGGGAGGATCTCCAACCAAATGCTGATAATCTTCGGGATCATGTCCGCCGTAGAAGGTCCATTGCCCTTTTCCATACTCCCCATGTATATACCTGGCTTCACCCGCTGATTTCAGCTCTCCCATTACCAAAACATCGGGTTTCAGCAGAGATTCTTTGAAGGCGGTGGTTTGCCCCATAAAGCCTTTAATCACTTTTTCATGATTCTGCGTGAGCATGGTGGGCACCACATCCCATTTGGCCGAAAAGTCAAATAAAGTAAAGAAATCATGTGCCCTGTCCACTTGCCGGCTGTTGGTGACATCAATATCAGAGAATTCATAATTCATTGGATTGAGGTCCAGTTTGAAATTCTGAAAAGCGAAAGTCTTACCGAAATCCAGTTTGGATTGTGCCTGGGGGTCAACGCCATCTCCGTCAAACATTCTTTCACAAATATCAACTCCTGTGGCAGCCAAAGCGATGTCGAAGCTATCCGTGCCTGAGCACATGGCGAAAAGAAAGCCCCCGCCCCCGCAAAAATCTCTTAATTTTTGAGCGACAGCTAATTTCATCTGAGATACTTTAGTGAACCCCAGTTTCTTGGCCATGGCCTCCTGTTGCCTCACATCATCCTGATACCAGGCCGCTGAACGGTAATTTGCCCAAAACCTGCCATATTGCCCGGTAAAATCTTCATGGTGCAGGTGCAGCCAGTCATATTCAGCTAATTTGCCTCCAATCACTTCCTCATCATAAATCACCTCATAGGGGATCTCCGCATAGGTCAACACCATGGTCACAGCATCATCCCAGGGTAATTTACTTTTAGGAGAGTAAACTGCTATTTTTGGTGCTTTCTCCAGCTTGACGATGTCCATGTTCACTTCCGGATTATTGATCTCTGTTAAAATCGCATTCACTTTCGCATCAGCAATCACTTCATAGCTCACCCCCCTGATTTTCAATTCTTTTTCTATCTCCTGATTATAGGAGGTTAAAAAGCTTCCGCCCCTGTAATTCAGCAGCCAGTCCACTTCCATCCCTTTTTTCAAGGTCCAGAAAGCTATCCCATAGGCTTTTAAATGGTTCCTTTGCTGCTCGTCCATTTCAATTAAAATGGAGGAGGCGAAACTTTTAAAACATAAAAATAGTAAAATGAGTGCTAAAGAGGTTCTTTTCATTTCTCCTAAAATAAGGATAAAGCACTAAAACGTTCACTCAGGCTGAAAATTTTGTTAATTTCGCTTTTTCTAAAATTTAAAAACAATGAGTAAAGCAATAATAAAGACGGCAAAAGGAGACATGAAAGTCGAGTTTTATGATCAGGATGCTCCAAAAACAGTGGAGAATTTTAAAAAATTGGCAAAAGAAGGTTTCTATGATGGATTGACATTCCACAGGGTGCTTCCTGATTTCGTGATCCAGGGCGGATGCCCTTTCTCCAAAGATGAGGCGACTGCTTATAAAGCTGGTTCTGGTGGACCGGGTTACCACATCGATTGTGAACTGGATGGAGGAAACCAATACCATGACAGAGGCGTGTTGTCTATGGCCCACGCCGGAAGAAACACCGGTGGATCTCAATTCTTCATCTGTCACAGCAGAAATAACACGGCACATTTAGATCGTAACCACACCTGTTTTGGCAAGGTGGTGGAGCATGTCGATGTGGTTGACGACATTAAACAAGGAGATAGAATTCTATCCATTGAACTTATTGAGGATTAAGCATTGATTTCTTTACAATTAAGGATATGAGCCAACGTTTAGTTCCCGGAAAAATTAACATATAAAAACAATATGAATTTAGCAGGTTTAGTAGCAGTGTCCGGAAAACCAGGGCTGTATAAATTAATAGGACAAAATAAAACAGGTTTTATCCTTGAAAGTCTGGATGAGCAAAAGTCCAAGACTATTGTGAATATGTCCACCGCTAAATTAGCTTCCTTAGAGGATATCACCGTGTATGGAGAGGATGAAGATTTGAAGCTTAAAGATATTTTTGAGGAGATGAAATTAGTTAAAAATGTCCCTGAAGCTAAAGCTGATGGAAAAGAATTAAGAAAATTCTTCTTTGAAGTGGCTCCTGACCATGATGAGGCAAGGGTTTATTCTTCTGATATTAAAAAAATAGTAAACTGGTTTCATATTTTAAGGGATATGCCTTTATTTTCCGAAGAGCCGGAGAAAACAGGAACCGCTATAGAGGAAGGTAAAGTGGAGACGAAGGAGAAAGCCAAAGTCGCTGCAAAGGCTCCGGCAAAAACAGCCAAGCCAAAGAATGAAAAAGCAACCAGTTCAAAAACAGCGGTGGTTAAAAAGGCTGGAGCTAAAAAAAATCCATAGCAAGACCATGCTGGAACTGACAAAGGGGAGCTTGATTCATCTGGCTCCTTACTGTTTTAACGATAATGATAGATGAGCATGAAGATGATGCTTACCACGATGATGAGAATCCAGAAAAGCTTTTGCTCGTTGTTCTGGTTCCCGCCTTTGAATCTATAATTTCTTTTATTTCCGAATAAATCCATATCATCTGATGATCGTAACGCTGTTTTTCTGAAAAAGTTTATTGTCGGCGACATCAACCGCAGTAATGATGAAATAATACACCCCTACCGGCACCGGTTTACCTTTATAAGTTCCATCCCAGCTATTCAGGATGCTGTTGGAGGAGAAAAGTAAAGAGCCATATCGGTTAAAGATGTCTATATGATAGCTCTTTAAATTAGCGATGAGGATATTGAACTCGTCGTTATTCCCGTCTCCATTTGGGGTAAAGGTATTAGGGACAAGGATCTCTCCATTCGCTAGGATCTTTAAAACCGGAAGTGTCAAGACATCCGAACATTGTTGATTAAAAGCGGTGAGACGGATCACGTAGCGGCCAGATTGATTGTAGGTATGGGAAGGATTGGCCAGCGTGCTGGTACTGCCGTCTCCAAAATCCCAAAGGTAAGCACTGGCATTCTGGCTGTTATTCATGAAATTGAAAGTAATGGGTGCAGCGAACAGCTGATCCATTTGTGGAGATACGGTAAATGACGCAAATGGTTTTTCAAGCACCGTGATCTGCATGTTGGTGCTTTCTCCTGTACAATTCTCTGATACATATCTCATTTTAAACTGCCCTGATAAAGCGGTTGAAGTAAGGGGAAGGATCAGGACATCACTGATGATCTCCTCTCCGGTAGGTAATGTCCAAACCGCTTCGGCTCCTGCCGGTTGATTGGTTGGCGTTAGCACGAGGGTGTCTCCCACACAATAGGTTTGCGGACCTGTGGCTAATAAGGGGGGGACGGGGCCGGTATCTGCGAAAGCATAAGAACGATAGCTGGAACAGCCCAAAGGACTGGTGGTTTTTAAAGTCACCACCCTTTCTCCCGGGCCGTTATAATTCACGGTGATGGGGCCGGTGGAATTGCTGGTTCGGTTAATCGCACCCTCGCCAAAATCCCATTCATAGGTGTTCCCGGGTATGACCCTGTCTAAGGTGTAGGTAGTGCTGTAATTTGCATCACAAAAAGTATTTTGTGCCTCGAAATTCGGATCGGGCCCCTGAAATTCACCAGTGCCTCCGAACTCCAGCCTGAAGCCGTTGTTGCCCGTGGAGAAGTTATTGATAAGCAGCGCATACAGGTGATCCTGCTGCATGTCGATAAATCTGACAAAACCATCCTGCCCGGGAACGCAACCCCCTGCTTCATTGAAGTCCGTGGAAGATTCATTTGCTCCGGTGATATAATACCTGGGGCTACAGGTGACCCCGCTGCCCGCCGCACAACGAATGGCATTTGAAGCATTGACTGGTTTAGGGTTAGCTGCCGTTCCCAGGTCATATAATACCCAGTCCAAATCGTCATTCACATTCGTAGGGATGATGTTGAAAGTAAGGGTGCCGTTGTTGGCTGCAATCCATTTATACCATGCGGTATTGGCCTCAATAGAACCGCCAGCGCTGCCAATATCTAAACAGGTGCCCTGGCTCTCGCGGTTATTAGGGCCTGCCCCGGTGACATTGGTTTGTGTAAAGGCATCTTTGCTGCATAATAAAGATGCATTCACATAATCTTGGCCAGGCTGATTAGGAGGGAAATAATTATCCACACATAACTGGAAGGTTCCTGTGGCGTTATTGGCACCACTGACACGGATATAATAAGTTTTTCCAACAGTTAAAGCCCCTTTATAATAGGTGGACTGGTTTTGTCCGGGGAAGAACTGGCCAATTTCCTGGGCATAATTACTACAATCAGTCAGATAAATGGCGATCTGCGGATTATTCAATGTGCCTAAACCGTTCCCTGATTTCACGTTGATGTTCACATCGTAAGCAGTGGCGACAAATTTAAACCAGACATCTTTGCCGGCAGAAGACCATTCTAAGGCTTTAGCCAGCTGACTGTCTGTGGCACCGGTGTTAAAGAATTCTGCACCTTGGGAACAATAGCCATTCACAGTGCGCAAGTTGATGGCTTTCACACAATCATCATTCACCGGTGCAGTTTGTGCCCTGGAGAATTGTCCTTTAAAAATGGATAGAAGAAAGATTAAAATAAATAAGTTTCTTTTCAAATTCATTCATGATGATAAGGTTCCCCTTTTAAAATGGTGTAGGCTCTGTAAACCTGCTCTGCGAAGAAAAGCCTGATCATTTGATGAGAGAACGTCATTTTAGATAAAGATATTTTATGGTTGGCTCTTTGATGGATGCTTTGTGCAAAACCATAAGGCCCGCCGATCAAAAAAACAAGGTGCTGAACGCTGCCGATCATTTTTTTGTTCAGAAAATCTGCAAAATGCAGCGAGCTCATCTCCATGCCCCGTTCATCAAGCATCACTACCATATGAAAGCTTTGAATTTCTTTCAGGAATAAATCTGCTTCCCTGGTCTTCTGCTCTTCTTCACTTAGATTTTTAGTTTTTTTTAAATCAGGAATGACCTGTACCTCGAATTTTATATAATGTTTCAGCCGTTTGAGATATTTATCCAAACCTTCCGAAATATAGGAATCATCTGTTTTTCCAATGGCTAATAGCGTGATTTTCATAAAAGGAGTTCATTCAGAAGAATTATTTTTTAAATCATCGTTGAAGATGGAGATTCAGATCACGGCTTTAATGCTGCTGCATCTCTTTGGCTTTTATCATTCAATGCATTCCTAACGGTCTCTAAAATCGCATCGGGATAGATGGGCTTGCTGATGAAGTCATAAGCACCCATCTTGATCAATTCTGCTGCAAGGCCGGAGTCCCCAAAACCACTTACAATAATGACCTGGGTTTTAGGGTGTTTAGTTTTGATATGGTAAAGAATCTCTCTTCCATTGGTGTCTTCCAGCCTGAAATCGCTTAACACAAGGTCAAACTCCTGCCGCTTCAGTTCTTCAAAAGCGGTAGCCCCGCTTTCTGCAATAGTGGTAAGGTATCCATTCTTGGAAAGAAATTTAGACATGATCAAACAAAGACCAATTTCGTCATCTATTATTAATATCTTGTTCATGGGTAAAGTAACTCCAAATTAGCAGATCCGGGCAGCAGTATAAAAGGGTAATCAAAAATTAAATGTAGGTAAATTTTTCAAATGTTTATAATCGTATAAACCGTACCTGCTATTATCCCGGGTTTTGTTCCTGATTTTTTGTTTATTGCGGGATGATCCATGATGACATCGTACTCAAAGATTACCAGTCTAAGATGATTCTTCTTGAAGAGGAGGTGAAGGCGCTTAAAAAGAAGATCGATCAATATGCTATCTTAAGATTGATGGTTTTCGCAGGGGCTATTCTGGCTATCTATCTGCTATTCGATTACGGAATGGGGGCGGTGATGCTCATTGCGCTGCTGACGGTCGTACTCTTTCTTGTCCTGGTGAGGGTGCAGCTGAAGTTCAGCGATGCTCATCGGTTTAAAACCACTCAATTAAAGTTGCTGCGATACGAAATGGAGGAGACACCTGGCGTTTATTCAACCGGAGAGGAATTTATGCATGCCGGGCATGCCTACACAGATGATCTGGATATTTTTGGCAGGCATTCTGTTTTTGCGCAACTCAACAGGTGTGCAACTTTGCAGGGCATTCAGGTATTGGCTTCCTGGTTGCGGGCACCGGCAGATCAGGCGGAGATTGAAAACCGGCAGGAGGCGGTGAGTGAATTGGGTTGGCATCAGCAACAGGCACTGGATTTCAGAACCAGGCTCCATCCGCTGGATAAAAGCCAGGTGGCCGCTGTGAGATCCTTCTTTCAAGAGGAATTATCTCCACAACTTGCTTTTTTGGGGCAGGGCAACGTTAAACTTTTCATGCTACTGGTCCCCATCGTCAATGTAAGTTTGCTGTTTCTGGCTATTCTTTTGGGAACGCCATTTTGGAGCGTTTTGGGCTTGGGTCTTTTGGCGAGCGGGATAGGTTATATGTTCTTTAAAAAGCGTATCGACCTGTTACACGATCAGGTGAGCGGCAGTGTGGATGTGCTCAGCAATTATGCAGCTAATTTAAACTGGCTGGAATCGGAGGAATGGAAGAGCAGGCTATTGCAGGGATATGTAGCCACCATTAAAAATGAAAAGGTGTTGAGCATGGAGATGAAGCAGCTCTCTAAAATCCTGAACAATTTAAACTATAGGTTGAATATGATGGTTGGAGCTTTTGTGAACCTGTTTCTCCAGTGGGATCTGCACCAGTTGACCAAGCTGAATGAGTGGCAAAAGGTTAACAGGGAGCAGGTGCTTAAAAGTTTCGACCTCATCTCTGAATTTGAAGCTTTAGTGAGCTTATCAGTATTGGCGCATAATCATCCGGAATGGGCGCAACCTGTCATCCATTCCGATGCCTGTTTCAAAGCCACGGCACTGGGCCATCCCCTGATCGATACCCACAAAAGGGTGAACAATGATTTCTCTTTGTTGGGTCAGCCCACGGTGGACGTGATCACTGGCTCAAACATGGCGGGGAAATCCACCTTTCTGAGGACCGTGGGCGTAAATATGGTGCTGGCTTTTGCCGGGGCGAAGGTTTGTGCAGCTGTTTTTGAATCCTCAGTCTTCCATTTACTGAGTTATATGCGCATTAAGGATTCCCTGGCTGATCAAACCTCCACTTTTAAGGCAGAGATCGATCGCTTAAAGATGATCCTTGATCGCACTGCCGTGGATGGGCATAGTTTTGTTTTAATTGACGAGATGCTACGTGGCACCAACAGCCGTGACAAATATCTGGGGTCAAAAGTATTCATTGAGAAATTGGTCGCCCAAGGCACCCCGGGTTTTATCGCCACTCACGATCTGCAGATTGCGGAGCTGGAAAAGGAGTTCCCGGCAAAAGTGCGTAATTTCCATTTCGATATCCAGGTGGAGGGGCAGGAGATGTTTTTTGACTATAAAATCAAGGAGGGAGAATGTAAAACATTCAATGCCTCGATGTTATTGAAGGCGATTGGTTTGGAGGTGGGCGGTTAACGCCTCATTAAGAAGCACTAAAATGGTTGATCTGCTAAACTGATAAGATTCCCGGCACTTGCAAGAATCGGTTGCACCTATAGGAATCCATAAGTTTCAAATATCGCCTGCAAATAACACAGAAATCAAATTGTCAAATGGTGTTGATAGGTTGTGATTTGCTGTGATGCTGCCGAAAAACTGATATTTACTACAATCTCTTTATTCTTTGCTCTTTTATCCTTTTAGTTGTGATTGCTTTTTTCATTTCCTTTCATTGATTTCAAAGGCATTCAAGAATTCCGCTACGCTCCATTTCGTTATTTGAAAAACCGATATTTACTACAATCTCTTTATTCTTTGCTCTTTTATCCTTTTAGTTGTGATTTGCTTTTTTCATTTCCTTTCATTGATTTCAAAGGCATTCAAGAATTCCGCTGCGCTCCATTTCGTTATTTGAAAAACTGATATTTACGACAGCCTCTTTATTCTTTGCTCTTTTATCCTTTTAGTTGTGATTTGCTTTTTTCATTTCCTTTTATTGTTATTGTTTCAAAGGCATTCAAGAATTCCGCTGCGCTCCATTTCGTTATTTGAAAAACCGATATTTACGACAGCCTCTTTATTCTTTGCTCTTTTATCCTTTTAGTTGTGATTTGCTTTTTTCATTTCCTTTTATTGTTTCAAAGGCATTCAAGAATTCCGCTGCGCTCCATTTCGTTATTTGAAAAACTGATATTTACGACAGCCTCTTTATTCTTTGCTCTTTTATCCTTTTAGTTGTGATTTGCTTTTTTCATTTCCTTTTATTGTTATTGTTTCAAAGGCATTCAAGAATTCCGCTGCGCTCCATTTCGTTATTTGAAAAACCGATATTTACGACAGCCTCTTTATTCTTTGCTCTTTTATCCTTTTAGTTGTGATTTGCTTTTTTCATTTCCTTTTATTGTTTCAAAGGCATTCAAGAATTCCGCTGCGCTCCATTTCGTTATTTGAAAAACTGATATTTACGACAGCCTCTTTATTCTTTGCTCTTTTATCCTTTTAGTTGTGATTTGCTTTTTTCATTTCCTTTTATTGTTATTGTTTCAAAGGCATTCAAGAATTCCGCTGCGCTCCATTTCGTTATTTGAAAAACCGATATTTACGACAGCCTCTTTATTCTTTGCTCTTTTATCCTTTTAGTTGTGATTTGCTTTTTTCATTTCCTTTTATTGTTTCAAAGGCATTCAAGAATTCCGCTGCGCTCCATTTCGTTATTTGAAAAACTGATATTTACTACAACTACTGCCTCTTTAATTCTTTGCTGATTTGCTTTCGTTATTTGAAAAACTGTTGTGATTTGCTTTTTGTGATTTGCTTTCGTTATTTGAAAAACTGATATGTTACTACAAAGGCAACAAGAATTCCGCTGCCCCTTGTGATTTGCTTTCGTTATTTGAAAAACTGATATTTACTACAACCTCTTTATTCTTTGCTCTTATATCCTTTTAGTTGTGATTTGCTTTCGTTCATTTGAAAAACTGATATTGTACTACAAAGGCATTCAAGAATTCCGTTGTGATTTGCTTTCGTTATTTGAAAAACTGATATTTACTACAACAGACTGGCGCTCCATCAGCTAAACGCAATTTTGGTTGTGATTTGCTTTCGTTATTTGAAAAACTGATATTTACTACAACCACGGTCCACAGGTCGAGGAACTTATTCATGTTGTGATTTGCTTTCGTTATTTGAAAAACTGATATTTACTACAACATTTAAAAGAAGTGAATACATTTGTGGATAGTTGTGATTTGCTTTCGTTATTTGAAAAACTGATATTTACTACAACAACAAGATACTTATTACTTCATACAAGCGGGTTGTGATTTGCTTTCGTTATTTGAAAAACTGATATTTACTACAACATCAAATGTTGAGTTACAGTCTGATTGGCTGTTGTGATTTGCTTTCGTTATTTGAAAAACTGATATTTACTACAACTTGGCCCCACCATGTATGCCCAATTGTTAGTTGTGATTTGCTTTCGTTATTTGAAAAACTGATATTTACTACAACCAGGCCTCCGGGCATCAGGTTGATCTTAAGTACAGTTGTGATTTGCTTTCGTTATTTGAAAAACTGATATTTACTACAACCCTCTAGCGTATAGCACTGATGTGATCCGTGTTGTGATTTGCTTTCGTTATTTGAAAAACTGATATTTACTACAACAAAGGTTTACTGAAATGACCTTAGAACAATGGTTGTGATTTGCTTTCGTTATTTGAAAAACTGATATTTACTACAACATTAAATTATTAAACTAACTAGATCAGTATCAAGTTGTGATTTGCTTTCGTTATTTGAAAAACTGATATTTACTACAACTTATAAGTTGTTGAACAAAACTCAATGATTGTTGTGATTTGCTTTCGTTATTTGAAAAACTGATATTTACTACAACATACTACAGTTTATCATGCTGAATATCAGTTTTCTAAGTTGAAAATTAGAATTAAAAAAATCGAAGAGAAATCAGCTCTTCGATTTAAATTCTAAAGATTTTCTAATTCCTAAATGTAATCTTTGGAGTATAAAATCAGAAAAGTTCCAGCTGTTGTGGGGTATCTGGTAATTTTTTCTCCTCTTTTCCAAAAAATAATTCCATCATCCCAAATTGTTTATCGGTAACGGTCATGATACCGATATGTCCTTTTTCAGGCAATAATCTTTTCACCCGCTTAATATGTACTTCGGCATTTTCCCGGCTGCTGCAATGGCGCAAATAAATAGAGAACTGGAACATGGAAAAACCGTCCTGCATAATGTTCTTCCTGAATTTGGAAGCCGTTTGCCTTTGCTTTTTAGTTTCTGTAGGCAGATCAAAAAATACCAGTATCCACAAAATTCTATATTGATTTAAACGCATGCTTAAAATGGCAGTTCCCGCTCCTGATCTTCATTCGGTTTAAAAAATCCATCCTCCTCCGCAGCCATACTGATCATCTCCTCAGGCTGATAAGTTCTCACTTTCTTGGTGTCAAAATCTTTCATTACCGGATAATTGATTTTTCTTAAGGCACCTTCATAACACTTAGCCAGTGATGCGGTGGTGTATTGCACCCCCACCATTAAGGGGCTGTTTCCTTTTTCAAAGCTTACATCCACGCTGGCAATGCCCAGCAGCTGCGCTTTAATGGCAGTAGAAAGTTCCAGAAAATTCTCGCCCTTATCTATAATTTTCAGTATAATTTTATCTACAAACGGACGGTAAGGTTCCATGACATCATCGGCCAAACAGTAAGCATTATACTTGTTTTTGTGATGGATGCCCAGGGTCGGGATCAATCCCGAAGAAACGATTCCCCTGGCCACGATGGCTCTGAGTATGGCATAGCCATAGTTGAGCAGGTTATTGGGCGGGTCGCCCTCACGCCCTCTGAAAAATTCCAGCTTCTTTGGGAATACATTTTTCCAATAATAGGCGGCTGCCCGCCCTTCGTAATTATCAGGATCACCCGACTTTACTGCTTTTGCCCAATGGATCATGTTTTCACAGGGAATGCCGCGTTCAAACAGGATGGCTGCCTGGTTCAGTATTTTAGCTTGAATAGTCTGTTGCCATAACTGCTTTTTTAAGGGCTGGGAAGCTTCTATCTGGTATTTATAGCGTTCACTCTGGGTATGGTGTCCGTCTATTGGTAATAATAAGCCAACCGGATGATGCGTGTGGTTACAAGTGATCAAAGCCACATTATTGGCCAATAATGCAGCCATGCAGGCATGGGTAATTGTAATTTGTTGATGATCTAAAATCACAATCCCAATGTCTTCAATGGGGATGTGCTTTTTACTCTCTTTTTCTCCTAAACTTTTTAAATGAGGAAGGTCTATCTGTAATTGCTGGTCTTTTAAATTTAGATAGGAGGGGTTACTAAAATAGAGGGTGCGTTTAATCATATTGGCCTATTTTTATTGCAGATGAAACGAGCATGTTTGCTAAACATAAACACAGATAAATAGCTCATACGAGTTCCATCCGGCAATTGAAAAAACAAATTATTAGATACGGATGAAATAGTTATATGATTTAAATATATTCATTTAACCTTAAAATTAAAAATGTGGATTTAATTTTAAGGACTGGTCTGATCAAACAGCTATTCCATGACGATATTCAGGGAGCAGGCTGTTTCTTGAAAATGCCATCCCTTTTTTTGTCGATACTGCCTCCAGCATAGCCGCAAACACCCATTCGGGGCGAATTCACCACAGGCATCGCACTGTAATCTGCAAAATCATCACATTCTTTCTCATGTTTCTTAGCGCATTTCTTACAGAATAAGCCTTCCTCCTCATAGCCATAACAAACGATACAAATTTCTACTGCAGCCTCTTTGCCGCATTTTTCACATAAGATTTCAGGAGGCTCATTTCTGGAAAGCAGGACAATTGGGGCATCTACTTTTACAGCAAACTCTTCCATCACTTTCACCCTTAACTCGGTGGTGCTTCCAAAATCGTACTGATAAGTCAAAATCAAATTTTTTTCTAAAGCTGTTTTGGCTTTTCTGCTCATGGGTACTTCCCCTCTGGATTCCTCCATCACTTTTTCATACTCCTTTACTTTTCCCTTTTCCAATAATTCCTCGGCTTCAAAAAAATCGAAGAAATCACTACTGTTCTTTTTTTTGGGATTGGTGAATGAACTCATGTGCCCGCAGCATTCCAGCCAGATTTGCCTTAAAAAATCATCTAATTGCTCCATCTTCGTTTCTCCGTCTACCCAAAGGGACAAAAAATAGGGGCTTGGGCCCCAATCCGGGTTGGGTTCTGCTTTTAACAGAAAAGACTTTCCGGGGAGCTTGTGCAATACCTCATCTGCCAGGTGCTTTTGCAGGTGACGGTGGATTTGGGATTTGCTGAAACTGTTGCCGCAAAACAGGCATTTACCTTCTGATTTCAATTTTTCTGTCTGCATGATTCAAACGAATTGAGGTTAAAAATGATCAGCGATAAAATTAATAAAACTCTTCATCGGATTCCATTAAATAGTTTCAAATCCTGATTTTATAAACACCCATTAATTTCGTTTCCTGTAATTGCGTTGAAACGCTTCATAATTGTAAACCATTTTTTCTTTATGGTGGTAATAAATTCTGCCAATGCTGTTATCCTCATACTTTAAGGAATAGTAATAGGGGGTGTCCAATTGAGTAAGATAGGCTTTGTCTTTCGGTATGGGGTGGTCATCAGGTTTTAATACGTAGATAGCAATATGCACATTTTCCCAGGTCTCTGCTTTCATTTCGATATGCGTGAGCTCTGCCTGTAAGGGAATTACAGCGGCATCCATCAACCTGCTCAATACTTCATTGGATTCCATGGGTATAAAGCCGATCTTTTCCCGGTTAAAATGTAATGCAATGGCAAATTCATCGTGTTCATTTTCTGGTTCACGCACCAGTTCCAGCATATCGCCCACCTTCATTTTCGGCAAAAGACTTTCGCCTTTGTAATAGCGGAAGCCCCTGACAAAACATTGCAGTAAATAGACTTTTTGGTAAGGGGTGATCAAATGAACAGGCAATGCGCTCGCACCAAATGCGGTGATGATGTTTTTGATGAAGGTGGAGCGGTTCATATTAGGTATCTTTTCTGGGATTCAAATTAATTTTGCCTCTGATATCTTCGAAACGTGGTTCTTCTTTGATTCCATAAGTAGCCAACATCAATTTTTTTAAATTTCTTAAAGATTCTTCTGGGGATAGAGAAGCGAAATGCTCAATTTGTTGGTTCTCCATTTCATCGAATGATTTGAAGAATTGAATTTTGGGTTTCATCAATGTTTATTTAGTATTCTCCAATTTTTACAATTTGACCTATATGGTTGATACGAACTTTTATAATTTCATTAAAATAGGATAGACTTTTTATATTCTTAAAAGTGGTATCTTTTAGTTCCTTTTTTTCCTCAACTATAGTCTCTAAATGATGTCTAAATACATATTCTCTAACAAACGAATTTCCATATTTAAGTTTCGAGAATTTTTGAACCCTAAATAAGTTTGGACTAATTCGATTATTGTTATTTGGGTTTAACAAATCAATTTCACTAGGATTAAATTCTTTTGATGGAAAAACAAAATATTCATTCTGTTTCATGGAAAATAAAAACTCCCAGCCAAAACTATGGTTATAATTCTTGTCTATTATAGGCAAACCTTGGTTTACTCGTTCCACTGCTTCGTAAAATGAAACAACATTGTCGTGTAAATCACCATTTTCATCTCTATAAATGGCTACGTGATGATTATTTCCAGTACTGACAAAATCAACTGGGATTGCCTTACTTTCTCCATCTAAAATCAAATTCCCTAAATGGTCTTTTTTTGTATGTAGAGGTTCTGCATTTTTAACTCCGCTAATTTTTGTTTTTTTAACACTTATGCCTTTTGCCTCATTTAACCAAATCGGGTTTTTATCTAAGTTTGAAAATGCCTCTTTGGCATTATCTTTAAATTCTTCCAATCGATTGATCAAAATCCTTTTTATTCCCTCATCTACAACTTTTTCGATACTTTTTAAATCTTTAAAGTTTTCCGGGTTAATATCTTTTCTGATACTAAAGTCATCCTCTAACCAAATTAATTTTACTTTTTCTGGTAATTCTATGGTTTTATGGATGTCTAAATAAATTGGATTTTTAGAGAGACTATTTTTCCCTGTAAATGCCTTTTTTGGGTCATTATCATTTTCTCTTAACCTCTTTAATAAAGCTTCTTTTTCTTTTGGATTGCTTACCATATGGATAGTAGCCTCATCAAATTTGGCGGATATTTTTTCTTCTTTATTCTTGTATATTTTGTATTTAGAATAAACAGTTTCTTTGTGTAACTGGCCACGGGGCGTTAATTCTGTTTTACTTTTTTCTCCCTTTGCAGATTTAGTTTTATTCTTGTTTTTGGTGACAACTTTATTTTTTGCTTTTTGGGAGATTAAAACATGCGCTAAGTGCTTTTTCGCTTCTTCTCTGAAATTAGGCAATGGAAAATTGAATTTTCTTTGCCTATTGCCGGCGTCATCCATAACCCAATGGGTTTCTTTTTTTTCTATTCCTTTTATATCGTTTGTCTGTTTATTTTCCTGGAACCTCGCATTCAAATTATTCAGGAATTGGATATGGCTATGCTTGGTAAAAGCAATCGTCAATGCGTCCATTGCATGGTGCCTATGGTCATTTCGTTTGGTCCAGTCAATGATCCGCTCTTTAAAACCTCCATGTTTTTTCTCTACCATTTCCGTGAGGCCTAAAGATTTGTATTTGTCAAAGTTTAATTCCTGCATTACATTGATCAAATCCCAATCTTCACGTAAACGGTCTGTAACGCTTCCGGTTGTGGGGATTACTGGATTACAAATCTCCTGAAGCATATATCTCGCTTTCTTAGCAATGTATTGGCTGTCTCTTAAATCTCTGTCTATAAAACCTCCTCCTATTTCTGAACCCTTTAATTTTAGTTTTTTAAGTTTTGCTTTGTTTATCCCTTCCTCATTATTTTTATAATTTTCCTGATGAAGCATTTCTATCCTCGCAAGAAATTCTGTCAACTTTTCTTCGCCATATTTATCCAGAATATAATCATGAGCTGTTTTATTTCCTTTATCTAAGTTTACCAAACGCGGGACTAAAACTTTATTGGAGAAACTGTCGTCAAACAATCTTGACTGGGGAATGATATGGTCAACATCATACAACTTTGAAAAAATCTGCTGTTTTTGAATGTATTCATTAGTATATAAATCTTTATAACCATTAAATTTCAGCTCTTCGTAAAGTTTATACCTGATGATATCATTACGGGTAGGATTAGGGACATTAAATTCTTTAATTAAGATATCTCTTATTTTATCATGCTTTATTTTTGCACTATTGATGTTCGCAGTCATTTCTTTTCGCTCCTCACCACTTTTCTTTAACTCTCTTGCTAATTCAATTCTAATTTCGTCTGGTTTACCTAAAGAAGGTTCAGCAATGATGGCATTTACCACATTAACCATTTGATTAAGGATTTTTTCGACAACAGGATTTCTTAAGCTGTTTTTTGGTAGTAGCTCTAATTTATCTTTTAATACTTTATTTTCAATTTCTTCTTTGGTAAGGGAGGATGCAGAATGTCTGTATTTCGCATATCCACAAGCTTCACTATAAACGTGTTCTTTTATAAATGGAAAAATATTGCGCATTGCTTTTGCACTTAAATTGCCATAATCAGGCTGAAAAGTTACGTTAGCCAAAGTTTGAGCAAACTCTTTTTTAAACCCAAATTTAGACTCCAGCAATTCAAAAAGCTTTTCATTTCCAGAGAATGAATCATCTTCTACATAGGAATACAACAAATGCCAGAGCTGATAAGAAGCCTGCTGCTCAAACTCTTTTCCGTCTAATTCGGCATTAAAGTATAAGAGTTTTGTATTGATGTTTTGAGATTGAAAGAAAGAGAAAATAGTTTTTTGAATGTCTGTAGCATTCATTTTTTGCCATTCCATTTCCTCATGCCCTTCGGCTTCCATCATTTTAAAATAGGCATTGTATAAAGCCTGATTGGTTCTGTTACCTTCAATAGTATTGAAATTAAGTTCATAATCTTTGGGTTTATAACCCAAAATCTCTAAACAACTATCTTTTGTGAGATTTCCTTTAATGTTTAATTCATTAAAAAGTATTTGTTTATCCTCAAGATCAAATGGCTGAACCTCTCCAGAAGCTTTATGCTTAATTTTTAAGTTATTCAAGTTTTGCCAAATCTTAAATTCCTGAAAAAGGGTAGAAGATTTAGGAGTTACTTTTAAACCTACCTTTTTTTGTTTTTTAATACCATTTTCTTCTGTTTCGATCATTCTATGCTCAAACTCACACAAACTAACCAAGCCCTTCTGAGACTTTAGCTTTCGCTGATAGAATATGATCACATCCCTAATTTCAGTTTTTAAATCTAGAGTGAGCTCTTTATGAAACGGAGCTTGTTTCTCCCAAATGGTTTCAAATTCATCTAAATAATCCTGACGGTAAAAAACCTGATTTTTAAGTTTGGAATGCTGGCTTTGTTTTAATTGTTTAAATAGGTTTTGCCCAATAGTCTCTTTGTTAAAATAAAGCTCCTTGCTTCTATCGCTTATTGCCCCCAGATACCCACTGGAAATGTTGATGTTATTATTTATCTCTGTGATTACAAAAGCAACTTCCTCTTTGCTAAGTTGTTTATATAATCCCTCACTTCGCCATTTATAGGCCTGTTTTTTCTTCTCCTCCCGGTTTCCTTTTATTTCTGCTGTGTAAGTTTTAGTTATTGCTAAAATACGTTTACGTGTGTTGTCTTTCCCCTGTCCAGTTATTGCTTTTTTTAATTCCTCTGTTAAAATTTCAGGATAAAATTGTCTTTGAAACTCCCAAATTCTGTCCAACTCATTTTGTAAATCAGACCGATAAAAATCTGGGATATGTTTCTTTCCGTCATTTAAAACTTGATAAGCATATTCTCCTGGAGTAATATTTTCTTCATATAATTTTTTTGCGACAGCCATCCCATCAATAGCTTGTCCGTCGTTTTCATCCTTATTGTTGATTTTTCTACTGCTTTTATAGCCGCGTTTTTTATTAATCATCAATAAAACACGACTAAATTCCTCCTTACTAATCTCCTCTGTGGCAGCACTAGCTCTTAAAGCATAGGTTTGATGGGTAGTGTTTCTATCATCTTCAGCTAAAACTGAATCTTCTTTTATTAAATAATGTTCTTTAAGGATTTGAATGAGATTCTCTCTTCTTTGTTTATAGCGTTGTAGGTTTCTTCTGGCACTTCTTTTTAAAGTTCTGTCTGCATTCACAGAAACTGGCTTCCCTTTCTCAAAATTGGTTTGTTCGTCTGTGGTTAATGGGTTTACACGAACCCCTATTTTCTGTATTGAGGAAACTTCGGTTTCATTTTCAGCTTCTTTTACAAAAGCCCAACCAATTGAGGTAGTACCTAAATCAAGACCAAGAATTTTTTTCATTATATATTGAATTTAATAAAATTTTTGTAGGTTAGAAATAAAATTACAGGAGGAGACGGGCTGATTCCCGTCTCTATTCAATGCCCTCACAGCAAGTTTACCTGTAGTAAGAAATTTAATGCTGGAGGTACTCAACTCCTTAACCAGCTTAAATTCTTGATGTCATTATTTAAGGGATATATTATAGTATCCCTTAAATATAATTAGCAAATCACAACTAACTAAAATAAGTTCCTTTTAGAAGTTTGAATTATTCAAAAGTATAAAAATATTTTGATTATTTTAGTTAGAGTTTTTTCATTTATTTTCTCAACAAATATTCCCATAAAAAAAGCGAAACCTAATACCGATTTCGCTTTCCGATTGGGAGACACCCCGATCCAATTTTTTTCTATCACAAATATAGAAAATATTGTTGTGATTTGCTTTTTTTTCTCATACATTTGAATTGAAAGCAAATCACAATAAGGATGATTCCGTTGTGAAAACATTTGGGTTGCCTCTTGTCCACAAACCAGGAGGCTTTTTTATGCCCTCATGTTTCATGAATACCCAACAAAGCGGTTTGGGCTTTTTATGGAATCCTCCACAGCAACCAGGGACCAGTGGTATCCCGGTGGTTTCCGCTATATGGATCAGCTATGCGAAGCTATCCTATTTCTCCTCCGGGGCGGATTTAAATGACAATTCTACCTGCCTATATCTACCCAAATTAGGGTCTATCCTCAGCTTAATGTTGCCTTGACGTTGTCTTCACGATCCTGAATGGTACAGATAGGGGTGTTTTGTCATAGGAGGAAGTATCCCCATGTCATTGAGTTGAGGGTTCCGCCATTTCCAACGATGGAGGAACGTCATTTCATCGAAGACGAATCTTACAAGCAGGTTCTAAGGAATAGAATGTCAGCGTCGCCCCTTATCTGGGCATCTCGCCATGACTGTAAAGGAGGTAAACTACCAGGAAAAGCCACCGCTTTGTTTATTGATTCCTGGCAATGGTGTCACTTTTCAAAGTATCCGGAAAGGAATAGCTGTGAACGGTATCTGCCCCGGTCGAGTTGGATCTATAAGGCGAAGGGCTATCATCCATTTTTTCACTGTAAAAGATTCCGGAATTCAGGTCTCCTGTGCAGGCGGTGGCCAATAAGCTCATCATGCCAAAGACGATGATGATTTTCGAAAAATTGATCTTCATAATAAATATTTTTGTGTTGAATGGTGTATAGAGCTTTGAGCTTTGAGCCTTCAGCTTTTATCCTTGATCCCTCAGCCTTCAGCCTTGATCCTTGATCCTTCAGCCTTGATCCTTGATCCCTCAGCCTTGATCCTTGATCCTTGATCTTTGATCCTTAATCCTTCACATAAAACCCTCCCTGTCCCGCTTTTGTTTTTTAAAATTGCGATCGATCCCTGAAG
Organism: Pelobium sp.; assembly: GCA_965218985.1. GTDB lineage: Bacteria > Bacteroidota > Bacteroidia > Sphingobacteriales > Sphingobacteriaceae > Pseudopedobacter. The sequence goes on along the minus strand of CBDCMP010000007.1, from coordinate 863,677 downwards.
CTGCTTTTTTGGGATAAGGAGCAGGGGGTTCAGTCCAAAAAATCCCGCCTCATCAGCAGCAGGATTTCCCGGGGAATGAGCACATGTCGGATCAGTTCTTTTTGGTTTTAAACCGATCTGCCATGCCGGGTTTCGCACAGCAGACCGGAACAGTTTTCATGCTGGTATGTTCAATCTTCACATCTTGGATCTTGATATCCACCTGTTTGGTTTGTGCAATGTAAGGAGCGATCACTAAGGAGACGATGGACATGAGCTTGATCAGGATGTTCATGGAAGGACCAGAAGTATCTTTGAAAGGATCTCCCACCGTGTCACCGGTCACCGAAGCTTTGTGGGGTTCCGATTTCTTGTAGTGCATCTCGCCATCGATCAGGACTCCTTTTTCGAAGGATTTCTTGGCATTATCCCAGGCGCCACCGGCATTGGATTGAAAGATACCCATCAGTACACCAGACACGGTGACACCAGCCAACAGTCCGCCCAACACTTCGGGCCCAAAGATAAAGCCTACCATCACGGGGGTAATCAAGGCGATGGCTCCCGGCATCATCATCTCCCGGAGGGAGGCTTTGGTGGAGATGGCCACGCATTTCTCGTATTCGGGCTTGGCTTGATATTCCATGATCCCGGGAATCTCCCTGAACTGCCGGCGGACTTCATTCACCATATCCATGGCTGCCTTCCCCACGGCCTGTATGCACAGGGCGGAGAAGATATAAGGGATCATCCCGCCCACAAAAAGGCCGGCCAACACGGGGGCTTTGTAGATGTCAATGGCATCGATACCGGCAATACCCACAAAAGCAGCGAATAAAGCCAGCGAGGTTAAAGCTGCGGAGGCGATGGCGAAACCTTTCCCGGTGGCAGCGGTGGTATTTCCCACGGCATCCAGGTTATCGGTACGTTCCCTCACTTCGGGGGGGAGCTGGCTCATCTCTGCGATACCCCCGGCGTTATCCGCTATCGGCCCGAAGGCGTCAATAGCCAGCTGCATGGCGGTGGTGGCCATCATTCCGGCTGCGGCAATGGCCACTCCGTATAAACCTGCAAAATAATAGGAGCACATGATGCCACCTGCCAGGGTTAAAATAGGAATCACTGTTGATTTCATACCCACGGCCAAACCGGAGATGATGTTGGTGGCATGACCCGTGGAGGATTGCTGAACAATGGAATCCACCGGTCGTTTACCCATTGCGGTATAATATTCTGTTACCACGCTCATGATGGTGCCCACCACCAATCCCACCAATATGGCATAATACACATTGATGCTGGAGAACTCATAACCCCTGAGCGATAAGGTATCAGGCAGCATCCACCTCACGATGAAGAAAGAGGCGATGGCTGTGATGGCGATGGATGACCAGTTCCCTAAATTCAGGGCAGTTTGCACATTGGAGTGCTCGTCTTTGATGGTCACAAACCAGGTGCCCACAATGGAGAAGAGGATACCCAGTCCGCAGATGACCATGGGGAGAAGGATAGGAGACATTCCGCCAAAGTGGTCAGTCACCACGATCTCCTGTCCCAGCACCATGGTGGCCAGGATGGTGGCTACGTAAGAGCCGAACAGATCGGCGCCCATTCCAGCCACATCACCCACATTGTCTCCCACGTTATCGGCAATGGTAGCCGGGTTTCTCACATCGTCCTCCGGGATGCCGGCCTCTACTTTACCCACCAGATCAGCGCCCACATCGGCCGCTTTGGTGTAGATGCCCCCACCCACCCGGGCGAACAGGGCGATGGATTCGGCACCCAGAGAAAAGCCTGTCAATACCTCAATGGAGGTCTTCACGGTGTTCTCCCCCAGATCAGAGAAGTAGGCGAGGAAGGCAATGAACAATCCACCGAGGCCTAATATCGCTAAGCCGGCCACGCCAAGGCCCATCACGGTTCCGCCGGTGAAAGAGACTTTCAAGGCCTGTTTCAAACTGGTTCTTGCGGCCTGCGTGGTGCGTACATTGGCCTTGGTGGCGGCTCTCATGCCTATGTATCCTGCAGTGGCGGAGAAAACGGCACCAATCACGAAAGCGATGGCGATGACCCAGCTGGAATGGATTTCCTGGCCGTTGATTTCATGCACGGTTCCCGAATAAGCCAGCAAACAACCTGCGAACAATACGAAAATGCTGAGCACTCTCCATTCGGCTTTTAAAAAAGCCATGGCCCCGTCGGCGATATAACCAGCCAGCTCGGTCATTTTTGCATCTCCTGCGTCCTGTTTGGCCACCCAAACGGACTTGGTGATCATCACCAGAATGCCGATCAGGCCCAAAACCGGAATAAAGTAAATGAGATTAGTTTGTAGAAATTCCATACTTGTGTTTAAATTTAAAATTGGTCGATCAGCGAAGACCTGAATCTTCCAAATTTAGCAGGCTAATTGGTATTTCCAAACATTTATATTTGATTGAAATGATTTTAATCGCTTTTCAGCTTAAAATCATTATTCTTTCAGTTTTGATTGCAAATTGTTTTTTTTGGATAACTTTAAGTTTAATCTTGATAATGGAGCCTACTGCTGCACACACCACCATGAAAAGGGAGCTTGGCCTCCTTGATTCTACCATGATCGTCGCCGGATCCATGATCGGCTCCGGAATATTTTTGGTGACTTCTGACATCGCACGTTCAGTGGGCTCCCCAGGGGTGATCCTGATGATCTGGCTCCTCACGGGGGTGATCACGCTGATCGCTGCTTTGAGCTATGGGGAGCTGGCAGGCATGATGCCCAAAGCCGGCGGACAATATGTTTATCTGAAAGAGGCTTATCATCCCATGATCGGGTTTCTTTTTGGCTGGGCGGTGTTCATGGTGATCCAAACCGGAGTGATCGCCGCAGTGGCCATCGCCTTCGCCAAATATACTGCAGAGCTGATCCCTTTCTTTGACGAGAAGAACGTGTTCTTCAGCTTTGCAGGATTCAGCTTCCATGCCACTCAGTTTCTGGCCATCATCCTCATCATCTTTTTGACGTATGTGAATTTGCAGGGGATAAAAAGTGCGAAGATCGTCCAGACCACTTTTACCCTGGCGAAGATCATCGCTCTGCTGGGGATCATTGTGCTGGGGATCGCCATCGGTTTGAACAGTGAGGCCTTTACGCAGAACCTGCAGAATTTTTGGACACCTTACCAGAGCAGTGTTAGCGGAACGGGTGTTTTAAGCACCAAATTGCTGAGTGGTTTGGTGTTGTGGGGCGTGGTGGGTTCGGCGATGGTGGGGTCGCTCTTCTCCTCTGATGCCTGGAACAACATCACCTATACCGCAGGAGAGGTGAAAGATCCGCAGAAGAACATCCCTTTAAGTTTGTTCTTCGGCACATTCATCGTCACTGTGTTCTACATGCTGGCCAATGTGGCTTACCTGATGCTGTTGCCGGTAGTGGGGCACCCGGATGGGGCCACCATCGTGGAGCGGGGCATTATGTTTGCCTCGCAGGACAGGGTGGGCACTGCCGCCGCCTCCGTCATTTTCGGAGGTGCTGCAGTTACCATCATGGCGCTGCTGATCATGGTCTCCACTTTTGGTTGCAACAATGGTTTGATCCTCTCCGGAGCTCGCCTATATTATGCCATGGCGAAGGATGGCGTATTTTTCAGTAGAGCCGGTACGCTGAATAAGAAAGACGTTCCGGGTTTTGCCCTGATCTTACAGGCGGTGTGGTCAAGTCTTTTATGTTTGTCTGGATCGTATAGCCAGCTACTGGATTATTGCACTTTTTCCTCGCTGCTTTTCTATGTCGTCACCATCATTGGCTTATTTATCCTGCGAAGGAAAAGACCTGGTTGGGAGAGGCCTTACAAGGCATTCGGCTATCCGGTGCTGCCAGCGATTTATGTCCTCATCGCCTCGGCGATTTGTATCGACCTGCTGATCTATAAACCTTTTACCTGTGGTTGGGGATTGCTGATCGTGGCTTTGGGCATCCCGGTTTATTATTTATGGAAGGGCAAACGCGTGGAGCTTGTTTAATACAAATGATTTTATCAGGAAGCAAAGGGAATCAGGTCTCTCATCAGCAAGTCTTCCGGGCCAGCACCAAGAGCATGGGGGAGACTTGCGTTTTTTAGGATTAAAGTAAGCGTTTTGCAACAAGCAATTAAAGCAAAAGTCAGCCCTTGGCTCTGTTCTCCAACGCACTGAGACCTTGCTAGTAGAGCTGATAAAAATACCAGAAAAAGGGTATTGTATTTTTCAGCTTTTATAAAGACATTTATTGAAATTCCGAATATAACGCCTCAGCCCTGTCGACTTGCACATTACCAGGGCAAATACATTTAAATCATAGCTTATTATTTTGTTCACTAATTCCCATAATGATGTCAGTTAAATTTAATGTAATCGAAAGAGGCGAACCCGGCGTTGCTGGGGGCGGATCAAAAAAGTTTTATGCCATCCTCATCTAGCCAAGTCCTAGATAAAAGGCCTGTGCTTTGCATGGCTTGTGCCTTCATTGCAGGATAGCTGATGCAAGATTCTGGCTCGTACACCCAATCCTCCATCCACATAAATCTCCACCTTCAAACGCCTTGGCTTTCTGTCCCAAACCCACTAGCTGTCCGAGTACTGTTCGTTATCGCTTCGCCATCCCTTCGGGTAAAGTACCCTTTATCCGAACCCTACCCGAAGCGATGCCGGACCGATGGCGAAGGTATGACTAACTCTGTCCTATTTGTCCTATACTGAAATACGTTTACAATAAAAAAGTGTTTTTACTGCCTGTTGTTTACTATTGTGTAAACCTATTTCAGGACAAGACACAAGTCAACCCCTGCTCTTTCCCTTCGCTCGGAAGACTTGCTCCAAACGGGGGCGATCGTGGTGTAGAGTTTATGAATCAAATTTAACCTAAACTTAATACTGATAAGGAGTCAGTTTTGTATCTTTAATTGCCTTTACGTCGTATATTTTTGAAAACAAAATATTATGAAATTTCAATTTTTCAATTTAATATTATTTACTGCCTTATTGTTCCAGGGCTGTGCTAAAAAAAAATGCCAGGATAATAAACTTTATTTACAGGCAGCAGATGCTTTCATGACTATTGATTTTTATGATAAAGACACCAATGATTACCTAATCAAAGAAAATTTATCCAAATTTTCGAAAGGTGATATATCACTATTTGACAATAACCTAAATGGCTTGATGATCAAATTCTATTTGAATACCCTTCCTGAAAAACCTAATGACGTGTATTATAGAGCTTCGATTTTCTTGCTAAATAGCCAAGATGATTTGGAACCAGTTGAACATAATAAAAGATTGTTTATAGATTTTAAAAATGACAGGGACACTATTGATTATACTTATAAAATTGCAAAGAATGATTGTGGTTCTACGCTAGAGTATTTAAATTTATATTACAACGGAGAAGGAATTTCTTCAATAAAGAATGACATCCAAATAAATATCAAAATAAAAAAGTAATGAAAAAAATTTACTTATTTGTTTTTAGTATCTTAGTATTGGTCTTCTTCTCTGGCAATACCTATACACTTTTAATAGGTAAAAAAGCTTTAGGTGGCGTACCTGGGAAACTTATTAAACAAGACGTGTCATTAAGTTGCGATTCTACTGAATTAACCTACAATGTTGAAATACAAAATGGAGGTTATACTGCAATTGGTAATTTCATCTTTGGTGTTCTCATTCCAAAATCTAATGCAACAGTAAAGTTTAACGTCGATGTAAAAAAACAACCTTAATCTATTAGAACATGAAAAAAACAATACTTTTTACTGGATTATACTTTTACTTTTAATATTAGTTTCTCACAAGAAAAAATCAGCTTTAATGGTAAAACATATGTTAATAAGTCAGGGGTTTTTATTTGAAAACACCTTTAATTGGGCTTAAATAGAGTTTTTATCTCAATTCCGATTTTAATCGGACAATAGTGAAAACAAATATTATTCGTATCATTATTTACCTGTTTATCGTAATATCTTTAGAACCATGTAATTCTTAACCTAATTAAAATCAAATGAAAAATTTAGTGCCTCTAGCAGGTTTAGTGCTATTGATAGCCACTCAATGCTCCAACAAAGAACCTATAATTTCAGATTGTGGATGTAATAGTTCCGTCGTCGTGAAGTCTTTACAAGATGTAAATGCAACAATTGAAAAAAAGTCTACTTTGTCAACATCTAAAGATTATTATATCTTACTTGATAGGACAGATGATGATCCTAATTATTTTTCATCACTTATACCTTGTGATACCACGGTATTGAATATTGAGGATATTCAAGAGGGTGCAAAAGTAAAAATATCGGGATTGATAAGACCATATTGTACTGGGGTAAATATTAGGGTATGGTCAAATCCTGTAGAAATAACTAAAATAGAAACTTTAACAATTAGATGATATGAAAAAACAACTACTTCTAATCGTACTTTTATCTATAAATTTAATGGCTTTTGGGCAAAGAATTTGTGGCTCAATTTATAATCAAGAGTACTTAAACTCTCTTACTCCCCAGCAAAAAATTAAGCTTGATAATTTCAATAATAAACTTGAAGTAAAAGAAAAAAATGAATTAAAAGGAATACCACAATAAAATTCATTGTCAAATCCTGATGGTTTTATTTTTATACCCGTTGTTGTACATGTTGTTTACAATACCTCTCTGCAAAATATTAGTGATACCCAAATTTGTTCCCAAATTACTGTTTTAAACGAAGATTTTAGCAGGCAAAATTCAGATTCAAATAACACTCCAAGTGTTTTTGCTTCACTATCTTCTGATACTCGTATAAGATTTTATCTTGCGACAGTAGATCCAGACGGCAATCCAACGTCAGGCTCTTTCACATAGCACACACTAAGACTTGCCTTTTCTGGCACTCTTTAGCTCATTTCTTTTTGCCCCCACTAGCGCAAGGTGTGTCGTGAAGTCTTGATGCGAATTAAGACATGCTGTATAAAAGATGGTAGTAGGTCTACCGCAATCGCTGTTGTAAGCGGAGGTTGCAAACCACCTCTCGGTGCTGTTTAGGTAACTAATCGGTATTGAACGGAAAGAGGAAAAGGCTGGCAAGACCAGTCAGGTATGAATAAGAGAGATGAACGAGAGTGAACCTCCGATGAAGTGTCGATAAAGAGAATACATTGTCAAAAGTTTGTTTTCTTGCGAGCAAATGAAAGACCATGGCAGATGCTTACATTACCGGCTATGGGGCAATCGTCATAAAGGAGGCATGACTCTTATTTAGGCTTTTATACGGAACACGAGAGATCCTGTTTTGATGCAAAGCGGAAAGACACAAGTAGGAACTACCTACAAGGTTGAAATAGCGAGGCAAGACAGGAAGTCGGACAATGCCATAGTAGTGATGAGACTTCTGTAATGGAAAGGGAGCGAAGGGCATTGGTCATGCAGTTTTAAAGATTAGAGCAACTTGTAAAAAGAGGATGAATTTATTGTTTGAAACAGAATCGAAAACGGTACCTATAACCAAGAACATGGTAAGGGAAGCCTATCGCAAGGTAAAATCTAACCAAGGTAGTGCAGGAGTAGATAAGGAGAGTTTGGAAGATTTTCAGACAGATTTATCGGGTAATTTGTACAAGCTATGGAACAGACTAGCCTCGGGAAGTTACTTTCCAAAACCAGTAAAGGAAGTAGAGATACCTAAGTCCAATGGAGGAAAAAGAAAGCTAGGAATCCCCACCGTAAGCGACCGCATTGCACAACAAGTGATCAAGTCTTACCTAGGGCCAAGATTGGAATCTGAATTTCATGAGAACTCTTATGGATACCGTCCCTTGAAAAGTGCCCATCAAGCCATCAAGCAAATACAAGAAAATGTAAGAGCATTTGGCTGGGTGATAGACATGGACATCAAGAGTTATTTTGATGAGGTAAACCATGAGTTGCTAATGAAAGCACTAGAGAAACACGTAGAAGAGCAATGGGTGAAGATGTATATCCGCAGATGGCTGGAAAGCCCAGTACAGACCAAAGATGGGCAACTGGTGCCCAAGCAAGGGAAAGGCACACCTCAAGGAGGCGTAATCAGTCCATTACTTGCAAACTTGTATCTTCATTATGTGCTTGACAAATGGCTGGAACTGAAATATCCACACATAGTATTTGTACGCTATGCAGATGATATTGTAGTTCATTGCCATAGTGAAACAGAAGCCAAGGAAATGCTATTAAGTATAGAAAATCGGTTACAAGAGTGTCATTTACGCCTAAATGAAACAAAGACGCAGCTAGTGTATTGCAAAGATTATCGTAGGAAAGAAAAGAAAGGATATAGGAATAAATTTGATTTCCTAGGATTTAGTTTCAAACCGGGAATATATCGTTCAAAGCGAGAGGCAGGGGGCGTTTTCTTGGGTTATGGATGTGAGATGAGCCAAAAGTCAATTACCCGAATCGTAAAAGAATGGAGAGACAAGAATTGGCATCGCCAAAGTACCTTGAGCATCCAAGAAATAGCGTTACATATCAACACTCAAATGCGAGGATTGATAAATTACTTTGGTAGAATCAATAAAATAGGTCTGCATAAACTGGTGCGAAGTTTACACTTTCGAATAGCCAAATGGGCAATGAATAAATACAAAAGATTTAGGGGAAAGTATGGGGAAGCCTATAAATGGCTCAAAGAGCTAAAATTCTCTTATCCTACTATGTTTTATCATTGGACTATTTACAACTGGATATAATTTGTATGACAAGAGCCGTATGAGGCGAGAGTTTCACGTACGGTTCTGTGAGAGGTTTGGGCTGAAATGCCCTTACCTACTTGACTCTTAGTGAAATGGATTTGAGCGAAAGCCTGACTTGTGCGTTCATATTTATTGCAACACATCTATTTCCAACATTCCCTTCCCTTCTTCATAATCTATAGCACTACTGTATAAATAATCGGATGTTTTTTTCACCAACCCTGCTTCTACTGGATTTTCATGAAGATAATTTAATTTCTGCTCAAACATATTGCTGTGAAAATCTAATTCTATCGGATGATTATCCTGCCTCCAAAATTGGTGATTTGTATTATTGCTGTTTTGCTTGCCTGCTTTTGCAAATAAGTATAGCATCCACTCTTTACGGCTTTCTGTTGAACTTTCCTTTATTTCCTTTAGGATTCTATAAGCAGAATACTTTTTCATATCTCTCATAATATCTTCTAGTTTTTGATTTTCTTTTCTGCTGATAATAAGATGTATATGATTACTCATGATTAACCAAGCATGAATCCTCAAACCTTTTTCTTTTTGGCAAAAAATTAAGCTTTCTAAAAGTATATCTCTGTAAACCTGCCTCGTAAAAACATCTATCCAACCCACTACTGCTAACGAAACAAAATAAATACCCTCAGGATCATTGAACTTGTATTTTGTACTCATTTTTAAATCTACTGGTTCTTACACAAAAGCACAAGTCTCCTTACCCTCTTTTCTCACGCTCGTAAGACTTGCGCCAGTGGGGGAGGAGCAATTTAACAAAAACTTAATATGCTAGCATCCAATTATTTGTATCTTTAATTGCCTTTAAATCGTATCATTTTAAAAAACAATACATTATGAAAAATATATTTCCAAAACTCAATGCCTTAAGCTTTAAACCATTTATCTATTACCTTCTTTTTGTATGCTTTCTGCTTAACACAGGTATGCAGTGCAAAAAAACATCTGACACCACAAAAGAAGAAGTTTTACCCGCTGAAACACAAACGGGTGCGGATACTTTTGGTTGTTTGGTGAATGGAGTAGTTTGGTTACCTAAAGGAAAATTTCCTTACTCCGGTTTAACAGCAACTATTCAATTTAATATTTTGAGTATCGGCGCAAGTAAATCTAATGAAGCTATTGGCTTAGGAGTTAGAAATGTATTGGACGTTGGCACTTATAACTTAAGTTTAGCTGAGAACGAAGCAGAATATATTATAGACTCAAAAATTTTTAAACGAACGGAAGGTATTTTAACAATAACAAAATTTGATAAAAAAAATCAAATTATTTCGGGGAAATTTTGGTTTACTGCCAAAAGTGATGCGGGTGAAACAATTTATATAACTGACGGAAGATTTGATGTGAAATACACTAATTAAAAAATTACAAACCTAAAAACCTTAAATCATGAAAAAACTTTTACTCTTGCCTTTTCTGGCACTCTTTAGCTCATTTCTTTTTGCACAAGACACGCCTGATGATTTTGCAAACAGAGTCCGGTACATTTTCCAACATGTGGATGCCAGCCAAGCCAGTACGGGCATACTCTTAGATTGCGGGGTTGAATTTGTAAATATGGACAACCATACAGGTTATACTACTTTAAACGACAGTAATTATGTGAATCTGAACATCTGGCGTGGTGTTTATGCCTCTTTATATAGCTCAAAATTCAACAGCAATATCAACTTTACAGATTTCCCCACCATCAATAGCAGCATAGGCGCAGCAACTGCCGATACTTTGCCTGTTCCGCTTTTATTGTTGAATTATAATTATCAGGTATTACGGGCAGATGCCATTTCGGCAAACCTGATGTATGCCAGTAATGACCAGTTGTATGATGTAAGCAACCGAATACAAAGCCCTTATACCTCGAAAACGGCTTTTGCCATCTCCTCAGCAGAAGATTATATAAAATCTGTTAACGGTTATGCCAGTTTCATTTTTAAAAGCAGTCTGCTATTTGGTAATACCGGCAAAACCATCAGCACTTTAAAAATAGATTTGGGCGATGGGCAGGGCTGGCGTACCGTACAACCTGATGTCGCCATCAACACCCAATACAGCAGTGGAGGCTTTAAAATTTTTAATTACGAGGTCACCTATACCGACAGTAGCGTTTACACCGGGCACAGCCGCATCTATATAGATTATCAGCAAGAGACTTACAGCCCGGGTGGTGGTAATTTGAGCGATCAGTTTTATCCCATTGCAGATGGGGATTCCTATTCGGGAGGTTTCCGTTTGAGGGAAATAAGAAATGGAGTAAATATCCAAACCTATAATATGAATTTGGGGACTAACTATAGTTCAGCCACGGATTTTTCTGATAATAATAATAACGACTGGACAGCTGCTGAATATAACAATACAAATCTTGACAATGCGGCATTAGATGCCCATTGGGGTTTAGAGATTTTAAAGCTTACTTTTTAACTGTATCATTATTGATATATATATCGTAAAATCTTTAAAGCCATTTAATGAAATTCTTAACCTAATTAAAATCAAATGAAAAATTTAGTGCCTCTAGCAGGTTTAGTGCTATTAATAGCCACTCAATGCTCCAACAAAGAACCTATTATTTCAGATTGTGGATGTAATAGTTCCGTCGTCGTGAAGTCTTTACAAGATGTAAATGCCACAATTGAAAAAAAGTCTACTTTGTCAACATCTAAAGATTATTATATCTTACTTGATAGGACAGATGATGATCTTAAGTATTTTTCATCACTTATACCTTGTGATACCACGGTATTGAATATTGAGGGTATTCAAGAGGGGGCAAAAGTAAAAATATCGGGATTGATAAGACCATATTGTACTGGGGTAAATATTAGGGTATGGTCAAATCCTGTAGAAATAACTAAAATAGAAAGTTTAACAATTAGATGATATGAAAAAACAACTACTTCTAATCGTACTTTTATCTATAAATTTAATGGCTTTTGGGCAAAGAATTTGTGGCTCAATTTATAATCAAGAGTACTTAAACTCCCTTTCGCCCCAAGAAAAAAATTAATTTAGAGAATTTTAACAATTTACTTCAAGGTTATGGATCGCTAATTTTTTGTATCAGTCTAATTACTTTTATCGTAAAGGTTATTAATATAAATTTAATTTCAATTAAAATGAAAAATTCAATATTGTTACCAAGTCTTTTAGCTTTATTTACTTTATTAAGTTTCAGCTGCGAAAAGATTTCAAATAAATGTGACTCTCCTGTGGTATTTCAAGCAATAGATTTTTCCAATTACTCGGAAATTCAAATTTCGAATCAAAAAGTTGAGGATAAATTTTTTGTTATTAACTCCCAAGAAGACTTTGATAGAAATACTTCATTTGCACATAATAATGAACAAATGAATATAAACTTCGACACTTATACACTTTTAATAGGTAAAAAAGCTTTAGGTGGAGTACCTGGAAAACTTATCAAACAAGACGTGTCATTAAGTTGCGATTCTACTGAATTAACCTATAATGTTGAAATACAAAATGGAGGTTATACTGCAATTGGTAATTTCATCTTTGGTGTTCTCATTCCAAAATCTAATGCAACAGTAAAGCTTAACGTCGATGTAAAAAAACAACCTTAACCTATTAGAACATGAAAAAAACAATACTTTTTACTGGATTATACCTTTTACTTTTCTCTTATATTAGTTTCTCACAAGAAAAAATCAGCTTTAATGGTAAAACATATGTTAATAAGTCAGGGAAATGGTTTGACAATTTTGGTCATGAATTAAACAGTGAAATATTTACAGTAAAATTCAAAAACTCAGATAAAAATTTATATTCAAGCAAATATGGTAAAATTATCAGATCTAATTCTTTAGGATATGTGGATTTGGAATTACCAAAAGGAAAATCTCTATTTAATTTTTTAAATCAATTAAAATTAGATGCCAATATAGAAACTATAGATATTAACACATATGGGAGCTACGAGTTAAATGCGAATGATTCAAGGATAGCAAATCAATGGTACTTAAGTAAAATTTCTATGCCGTCAGCATGGGATATTACTGTAAGCAATACCTGTGTTCCTGTAGCAATTTTAGATTCCGGAGTAGACTGGCGCCATGAAGATTTAGGTTTTGGAACCGACTCTTATCAAAATATTTGGTTAAATAATGGTGAAGATACTTGGTCTGACCCTTCAAATCCAGCAAGTGGAAATGGCGTTGATGATGACGGAAATGGCTTAATTGATGATTGGAAGGGTTTTAATTTTGATCTAAATACTAATAATAATATACCAATTTTTTATCACGGAACTCACGTTGGTGGAATAGTAGGGGCTAAAACAAATAATTCAACAGGTATCGCTGGAGTTGCAGGAGGCAACAATAATGAAGGAGTGAGATTAATGTGCTTAACTGTTGGCCAATCAGCACCCAATGGTGCTGTCCTTGATGATGCAATCTTATATAGTGTAAATATGGGAGCTAGAGTGATTCAATTAAGCTTAAATGTTGGTCAAACTTCTGCAATTGATGCTGCAATTCAGTTTGCTATAAACAATGGGGTAATAGTTATTTGTGCTTCTGGCAATACTTCTAGTGGAGCCTCAAATGGATCAGTCTCTTATCCAGCTAATAATTTTAATGTTATTTCAGTTGGTGCTACAGATCAGACAGACCATAGAGCACCCTTCTCTAACTATGGTAATAATCTAACAATTGCTGCTCCAGGAGTTGATATTGAGAGCACTCAAATTTCAAACACATATGGTAGTGATAGTGGAACGTCTTTTGCTGCACCACAAGTTTCAGCTATAGCTGCATTGATTTTAGCTATTAACCCAAACTTATCCCCTATAGATATTAGAAATATTTTGACTTCAACTGCTGATAAAGTAGGTGGATATACATATACAAATGGAAGGTGTGACGAATTGGGTTTTGGTAGATTAAATGCTTTTGAAGCATTAAAAGCAGCATTATCCTTTGCAATCCAAGGCCCACCCCAATTCTGTACCACCCAAAATTATCAAATAGATAACCTGCCGACAGGATCAACAGTGAGCTGGAGCATCAGCCCAACAAGCGGTGTGGCCAGTTTGAGTACTTCTGGAAATGTGGCTACTTTAACAAAAACCGGGAATGGGTCGGTTTCATTAAGCGCCACCGTGAACAGCACCTGCGGGGCAATCTCCATAGGCCCCTTAACCATTCGCGTAGGCGTTCCAGACAGGCCAAAAGCGTACGACGAGTTGGGGAATACCATCACAAGCGTTCAAACCTGTGTCGATGTACACAAGGATATCAACTTGAGTCTGCCATCAAACGACGAGATACTGGAATATGAATGGGAGAAGGTGAACGGTACATTCAATTTGATCACTTTTGGCAGTTCAGCAACGGTCATTGGATTTACCCCGTCTTTTGGGCTGGTGTCCGTAAGGGCAAGGAACAGCTGCGGGTGGAGCATGCTCACCTTTTTTTCGGTACAGGTGCAAAATTGCGGGTCTTTTAGTGAGACACCTGTTCTGAATGTGTACCCCAACCCATCCAATACCTATTTGACCATCGAATATCTTCCAGGGGCGGATTCAAATCAAAGCAGCAAGAGCATGGCTCCCGCTTCAAAAAATATCGAGCTTTTGAATGGAAAGGGGGAAATAGTGAAAGCGGGAAAACTGGAAAAAGGGAAGAGCAAAATTATACTGGACACCTCTGAATTGCCCGACGGCACCTATTACCTCCACATCAAAGACGGCAAAGAGACCATCAAAAAGCAGGTCATCATCAAACATTGACAGCAAGAACCATCCCTGAGCGCAGAAACTTTCAGGGATGGTTTTCATCTACACGATCCCGGGATGCTGACCTCATTGGAATGGAGAATTGTATCTGATCCGTTAAATTGAATTGATATTTCAATTTTCAAATTCTTATTTTTGCAGCAGATCAATGAAAAACAACATGAGCAAAAACGTGAAGTTAGGGTTAGTTCAGATGAGTTGCACCGCTGATAAGGCGGCGAACCTCCAGAAAGCGATCGTTAAAATCAGGGAAGCTGCAGGGAAGGGTGCTCAGGTCATTTGTTTACAGGAACTGTTCACGTCCCTTTATTTTTGTGACGAGGAGAACTATGATAATTTCGCTTTGGCGGAAGCTGTTCCCGGTCCTTCCACGGATGCTTTGCAAAAAGTGGCGGGAGCGTTGGGCGTGGTGATCATCGCTTCGCTTTTTGAGAAAAGAGCACCGGGAGTTTACCATAACACCACTGCCGTTTTGGATGCGGATGGCTCCTATTTAGGGAAATACAGAAAGATGCACATCCCTGATGACCCGGGATTTTATGAGAAATTTTATTTTACCCCGGGGGATTTGGGCTATAAAGTTTTCAGAACCAAATTCGCCACCATTGGCGTTTTAATTTGCTGGGATCAGTGGTATCCGGAGGCAGCAAGGTTGACCAGTTTAAGGGGTGCGGAGGTGCTGTTCTATCCAACGGCCATTGGTTGGGCCGCTACGCAGGATTTGCCGACCAACACCGAGCAACACGAGGCCTGGCAAACCATTCAGCGTTCACATGCCATTGCCAATGGTGTGCACGTAGTGGGGGTAAACCGGGTGGGAGAAGAGGCCGGAGTGAAATTTTGGGGAGGCTCTTTCATCTCCAATCCTTTTGGGACATTGATTTATAAAGCTTCTCATGAGGAGGAGGAGGTGATTGTTCAGGAGGTGGATTTGGCGAAATCTGACAGCTACCGTGTGCACTGGCCTTTTTTAAGAGACCGGAGAATTGACTCTTACCAGCAGATTGACCAGCGGTTTATTGATGAATCATAGTTTAGCCTGCCCCGGGGTTGAGGATCCATAGAAATATCCAGGAATAATATTCTTTGAGTCGGGAATTGAAGTGGCGTTTGGCCTTTTCCTTGCCCGAAGAAGAAATCAGATCACCACAAGTTATTCCGGCCATGATACATGGAAATAGGAATCTTGTCTAAAAAATAACAGCTTTAAGAAACACTTTATTATCCATAACCCATTGACCGTTTTAAATCCCCTCCCAACTTCCTATTCCTTCCCCCCCGAATGGGCGAAGCATGAAGCCACCTGGTTGAGCTGGCCTCATAAAGAGGAGAGCTGGCCCGGGAAAATAGCTAGTATCTATCCGCGTTATGCGGAGTTTATTAAATATCTGGCACTTTCTGAAAAGGTGAGGATCAATGTACGGAATGAGGGGATGAAGCAATTCGCTTTAAAGCATATTGAAGCCGCAGGTGCTGATCTTTCGAAAATCGAATTCTATTTCAATCCCACCAACGATGCCTGGTGCCGGGATCATGGGCCAGCTTTTTTGATCAATGAGCAAGCGGAGCAACCCAAAGCGATTGTGGACTGGGGATTCAATGCCTGGGGCGGTAAATATCCTCCTTTTGACCTGGATGATGTGATTCCCACCAAGATCGGGCAATATTTCAACCTGCCGGTTTTTTATCCGGACGTCATTATGGAAGGCGGCTCGGTGGAGTTCAATGGCAAAGGAACCATTCTCACCTCCAGAAGCTGTTTACTGAACGAGAACAGGAACCCCCATTTAAACCAGGAGCAGGTGGAGCAATATTTAAAAGTTTATTACGGGCAACAGCAGGTGCTTTGGGTAAGTGATGGCATTGTGGGTGACGACACCGACGGGCATATTGATGACACGGTCCGTTTTGTGAATCATGACACCGTGTTGGCGGTGGTGGAGGAGGATCCGGAGGATGAGAATTATGGATTGCTGCAAACCAATCTCGGGGAACTAAAAGAGATGAGGCTATTGAGTGGCGAGGCCTTGAACATCATTGAATTGCCTATGCCGGATGCGGTGATTTACGAGGATGCCCGTTTGCCTGCATCTTATGCCAATTTCTACATCAGCAATGCGCATGTGATTGTGCCCACCTATCGCTGTGCCAAAGATGCCAGAGCTTTGGAGATCATAGCCGCCTGTTTTCCTGACAGGGAGACTGTTGGGATTGATTCCACGGACATCATTTGGGGTTTGGGGAGTTTCCACTGCCTGAGCCAGCAGGAACCGGCGGTTTAAACGGCCTGGCATAGGTTTTCCAAGAGCTGCAGCAATTTAATTTTAGGATTTCCTTGCCCACTGCCTGCATCCTTACTTCATGGCCTGCCGTGAGTGCTTTGTTTTTTGTTACGGTAATGGAGTTAATTCTTTTATTCTAAACCGCCGCTTCTTTCTTTCCTTTAAATCTTACCACTGCCAAAAACAACAATCCAACAATTCCAATCCATAAAAATGGATAAACAATCCAGTCGGGATGTGCGGTGTAAAAGGTGATTTCAGTGTTTAGATTGATGTCTTGTTTGATCACAGCGGCTTCCCACCATTTGGTGCGTTGAATCCTATCACCTCTTTGGTTGATGAATGCGGAGATTCCTGTATTTGCAGACCTGGCCACCCATCTCCGGTTTTCAATGGCTCTTAAAGCGGCATAATCCAAGTGTTGATCTTTGCCGGAAGTGTTGCCCCACCAACCATCATTGGTGATGATGGCAATGAATTGTGCGCCTTTATTCACTGAACGGGCAATCCACTCTCCCCAGATAGATTCATAACAAATAGCGGGAGCCACCCCAATTCCGCTGGAAGCGTATAAATTGCTGGGTTCCTGCTGTTCTTCATAACTACCGGTTGAACCACCGAACTTCTCGAACAATGGATTTAAAACAGATAGAACTTTAGGGAATGGCATTTTCTCCACTCCCGGAACCAGTTTGGATTTGTGATAAAACTGGAGCTTAGAGGAGTTGTCAATCGCCACAGCGGTGTTGAAGTTGTCCCAATAAAAGTTATTCTCCTTACTGAATCTTGCCGAAAGTGTTTTTTTGGTTTGATAGATGTTATAGGTCTCCGCTCCGGTAATCACTGTGGCGTTTTTAAAGCTGTCCAGGAATAATTGCACGGTATGGAAAGCAGGGGAATTCCTAAAATCATCTTCTTGGATATAACCCACAATTGCCGTCTCCGGCCAGATGAAAAATTCTGTATTTACCTGTCCTTTCTGCTTGCTCAACTGAATGAGTTTGTCCAGCTGTTGTTTTGGGGTGTAAGTGAAATTCTTGCCGTAGGGGTCTATGTTAGGTTGCACCACAACCACATTGGATGGGTTAACTTCCTCCTCGTAGGTGCTGTAAACCAACACAGAAAGAATGATGGGGACAAAAATCCAAACTGCTAAAGCAATCAGTAAAGCCATGGCCTTCGGCTTGGAGGCTTGAGCTTTCAGCTCTGAGCTTTCAGCCATCAGCTTTGGGCTTTCGGCTTTGCGCTTTGCGCCTTCAGCTCTTAAAGAAAGCCAAATCCTGAAAAGCAGTATATTACTGACCAAAATCCAGAAGGTGCCGCCATAAACCCCGGTGTATTCATACCATTGTATCAGTTGCGGACTGGTGGCGAATCCGTTGCCCAATGTCATCCAGGGGAATTTCAAATCCCAGCTTTGGTGCAGGTATTCGTAGCTTATCCAAAAGCCAAGCAGGCTGATATCGGCGATCAGCGGTTGCGTTCTTCTTTTGATCTTCTGATAGAGCCAGAAACTTAAGGTCATCAATAAAGCTCCCAATCCAAACGGCACCAGCGAAAGCATAGCGGCTATGAAGGTAGGCATCACGGCATTCAGCGAGTTGAAAACCCAATAAATGGAGGCGGTGTTCCAAACTAAAAAGGTTAAACCTGCGGTGAGGAAGAAGACGCTGCCTTTTCTTTTCCGGTCAGATTCTTCGATCTCCTGTAAAGCGATGAATAAGGGCAGAAATGCGATGAGCAGAATGGGGGAAGTATAGGGGATGGGTGGCCATGCCAGCCAGAGCAATGCAGCCGAGAATAGTGCCAGCCAGAGGTGTCGCTTCATTTCTTGTAATATTTTTCGTCTTTTTTAGGTGTGGGTTCTGTATTTCCGGCAACCACCACCACCAACTCACCTTTTAAGGTATGTTCTTCAAAATGTGTTTTAATTCCGGCTAAAGTTCCCCTTACCGTTTCTTCAAACATTTTGGTGAGCTCCCGGGAAACAGAAGCTTGCCGCTCTGCTCCGAAATGCTCCATCAACTCCTCTAAAAATTTCAGCAGCCGATGCGGAGATTCATAAAAAATCAGGGTTCGTGGTTCTTGTGCCAGTTCTTTGATGCGGGTCTGCCTGCCTTTCTTCAGGGGCAAAAAACCTTCAAATATAAAGCGGTCATTAGGTAAGCCGGAGTTGACCAGGGCAGGCACAAAGGCGGTTGCGCCCGGTAAGCATTCCAGGGGTAAATCATTCTTGATCACTTCACGCACCAATAGAAAGCCCGGATCGGAGATGGCGGGAGTGCCTGCATCAGAGATGAGGGCGATGTGCTGCCCTTCCTTTAAAAATTTCACAATCTCTGCCACGGCCTTATGCTCATTGTGCTGGTGATGGGCGAAAACTTTTTTATCGATCCCAAAATGTTTGAGTAAGGGGGCGGAGGTGCGGGTGTCTTCGGCTAAAATCAAATCCACCTCTTTCAACACCTTTAAGGCCCTGAAAGTGATGTCCTCCAAATTCCCGATGGGGGTGGGGACGAGGTACAGCTTGCCGTTCATGCTTTAAAGGTGGTGTTTTTATCTTTTTTCACGAAATATTTTTTGGAGGCCACCAATAGCCCAAACTCTTCTGCCCCTTCTTTTTTCATGGATTTATGGTGGATTTTATGCGCCCGCCTGATTCCTTTTAAATAGCTGTTTTCTGATTTGAAAGCTTTGAAACGGTTATGAATAAACCAATCGTGGAAGATGAAATAGATGATGCCATAAATGGAGATGCCTGTCCCCATCCAGAATCTGTGGTTCAAATCTTCATGGCCCTCCCACATCAGCCAGAGTGCCAAAGCTCCAAAACCGAGACTGAAAACATCATTCAACTCAAAGAAACTGTGCTTTTCTTGATGGTGCGTTTTATGGATGAACCACAACGGGCCATGGAATAAATATTTATGCATTATCCAGGAGATGGTTTCCATAACCACTAAAGTTGCCAAGACGATGAGAATATTGATTAACAATGATTTGAAGATTTGTCGATTTGAAAATGCCTTTAAACTCGCCAATTCTACTAGTGTGAAGTTAAAAGTCAAAAGTTAAAAGTTAAAAGTTAAAAGTAGAAAGTTAAAAGTCAAAATACTTATATCATTGATAATAAGCAATTTAAAAAGATGATTTTTCATCGTTTTATGATTAACATCACACTAGTGAACTCCTTTACAAACAAACTATATGACTAACAAACTAATTAACTAAAACTAACAAACTGATTAACTAAATATGTATCGCCCTGTTGGCAGTTGCTGCCAAAGCTGCTTCCTTGAAGGCTTCGGTAAAGGTGGGGTGGGCATGGCTGATCCTGCCAATGTCCTCTGCACTCGCCCTGAACTCCATGGCCACCACCGCTTCAGCAATCATATCGGCAGCACGTGGGCCAATCATGTGAACACCCAGGATTTCGTCAGTACCGGCATCAGCCAACACTTTTACCAATCCGTCAATATCCATACTTGCCCTTGCTCTTCCACTGGCTTTAAAAGGGAAGGAGCCGGTTTTATATTTCTTGCCGCTTTCCTTCAGCTGTTCCTCGGTGTAACCTACGGAAGCCACTTCAGGCCAGGTATAAACCACACCAGGGATCAAATTATAATTGATGTGAGGTTTTTGCCCGGCGATGAGCTCGGCCACCAGGGTGCCTTCCTCTTCAGCCTTGTGCGCCAACATTGCACCTTTAATCACGTCGCCAATGGCATAAACACCTTTCACTTTGGTTTCCAAATGCTCATCCACCGTTATTTTTTTGCCTCTTTCTTCTACCGAGATGCCGATGTTCTCTAAACCCAAACCATCGGTATAGGCCACACGTCCCACCGCCACCAGGCAATAATCACCTTCCAGCACCACTTTCTCTCCTTTCGGAGCATCCACCTTCACGGTCACTTTTTTGCCTTTCACCTCTGCACCAGTCACCTTATGGCTCAATAAGAATTTCATCCCCTGTTTCGCCAAAACTTTCTGCAGCTCTTTACCCATGGTTCTATCCATCGTTGGGATGATGGAATCCATGAACTCCACCACGGTCACTTCGGCACCTAAGCGTTTGTAAACCGAGCCGAGCTCCAAACCAATCACACCGCCGCCAATTAAGATCAAATGCTTAGGAACTTCTGTTAAGTTTAAAGCTTCGGTGGAGGTGATGATCCTTTTGCCATCCGTCTTTAAAAAAGGCAGTTCGGTGGGTTTAGAACCTGTGGCGATGATGACATTTTTGGTCTCCAGCTTTTTCTCGCTGCCATCAGTCCTCTTCACTTTGATGTTGTTTTTATCCACAAAAGAACCCATGCCTTCAAAAGTGTCGACTTTATTCTTTTTCATTAAAAAGCTGATGCCGTTTGTGGTTTGCTCCACCACTTCATTCTTCCTTTTAATCATTTGTTTCAGGTTCACTTTCACGTCTTTCACATCAATGCCATGTTCGGCAAAGGTATGGGTAGCATTGTGGTAATGCTCTGAAGAATCTAATAGTGCTTTGGAAGGGATGCAGCCCACGTTTAAACAGGTGCCTCCGAAAGTGGAATATTTTTCGATCATTGCGGTTTTGAGCCCTAATTGCGCACAGCGGATGGCTGCCACATAACCACCAGGACCAGAACCAATGACGATGACGTCGTATTGCATGTTGCTTTTTTTTGTTTGCGCTAAATTAAGGATTCTATTTAAGGCGGGGAAAGCTTCTTCTTAATTTAATTGACATATTTATTTTCAAATTGACACTTTCTAACCGGGTCATTTCCTAGTTAAACAGGTATGAGGAGTAAAGGGTTTGGGTTCAGGTTGGCTTCGCCGATCTTAAATTAGCAGATGGACGAGGCGATGGTGCGGTGGCACATTGGCCAAGCGAAGTGATGGTCATTCTTTCTTGCCCTGCGGGATGCTTTTTGTTATACTTTATGGCCTTACCTGCGATAGGTTCCTTCCATTAAGCCGTCATCCTGAGTGGAACGAAGGATCTCCGTGGGGAGGATGATGCCGTCAACTTTGTGGTGTTCGTTGCTCTCAAATGGATAAGTGTTGTTTTTCCATGCGATAGGTGCCCCCCGCGGCGGAGATAGGAGGTGGTTTCTGACGTAGGGATAGACGGATTATTTTTAATTGATTATGCCTGAGGAAAAGCACTCTTTCGCACTTCATTCTCCGGCTAAAACAATCAGGTGCTTTTTCAGCTTTCTATCCGTAAATGAAATGATGATGGAACTCAGCACCCAAATCGTATGGCTTTTCATATTGGCCATTCCTATCGCCTGTATCTCGTGGACGGTAACTCATGAGGAGGTGTTTCGCGAACCCAGGACTTATTGCGTGAAGCGCAGCCAGGAATGCCGCAGGCTGGCGGAGCGGAAGTTCTTCTACCTCTTTACTTGCGAGTACTGTTTCAGCCATTACGTGACTATCCTGTTTTTGATACTCACGGATTATAAATTACTGGTGGAAAACTGGGTTGGCTATGTGATAGCTGGCTTTGCGCTGGTTTATGTTGCCAACACTTATATGAGCTTGTTCGGACTGATCCGCCAGGGTCTGGTGATGGAGAAGACGGAGATCAAACTGATGAAAAGCAAACAGAAGGAGACAGCTGATGAAAAGCCTGAATGAACGGCAAAGACCACAGGGGGAGGATTTCATTCAGGCGTCATTCATTCAGTGAGGGAGGACATGACCGAAGAACCTGTTTAAAGAGAATAGCTATATCATAAGCCGCAATGATAGGGTAAAATGATGGATTTATATTTTGGTGAAGTGCTTTAGCTGCACGATCTCCTGGTCAGTTAAATATCTCCAGCGACCGCGGGTTAAATCTTTTTTGGTCAAATTAGCGTAGATCACTCTATCCAGTTTCATCACTTCATATCCTAAACTTTCAAAGATCCTTCTCACAATACGATTTTTACCACTATGTATCTGAATACCAATTTCGTTTTTGGCTCCGCCAGTCACATATCTTAAATCATCTGGTTTAATGAAACCATCCTCCAGCTCTACACCAAAAGCGATTTTATTGAAATCTCCCTGGGTCAAATTTCGATCTAATTCTATATTGTAGATTTTGCTGATGCTGTTTTTTGGATGGGATAATTTATCGGCAAGGTCGCCGTCATTGGTCAACAACAGCAAACCTGTGGTGTTTCTGTCTAATCTACCAACAGGATAAATACGCTCTCTGCTGGCTTTCTCCACCAATTCCATCACGGTTTTACGTTCCTGCGGATCGTCTGTGGTGGTAATGTAATCTTTGGGCTTGTTCAAAAGCACATAAACCATTTTCTCTCTTTTCAGCAGTTCACCATTGTACCTGATTTCGTCTTTAGACGGATTCACTTTGGTTCCCAATTCCGAAACTGCTTCACCGTTTACTGTGATCACACCGGCTTCAATCAGTTCATCTGCTTTTCTTCTGGAACAAATTCCTGCATTGGAAATAAAGCGATTTAACCTGATGGTTTCGCTCTCTTTTTTAAATCCTTTGGGAGCGTTTGTTTTGGTTCTCAGTGTAACCTGTTCATCATTGAATTCGCTTATATCAGCAGGTTTTCCGGCTCTTTTTCTATAGGTTTTACCTGCAGATTCAGACCTGTCATATCCACCTTCCTTTTTATCAAATGGCCTGCTCTCCCCGCCGAAGCTTTTATCGCTGCTTACAAAAGGCTTTCTGTCTCCTTCTCTTTTATCTCCGTAAGGTTTTCTGTCGCTAAAACCTTCTTTTCTATCTCCGTATGATTTTCGTTCTCCGTCAAAAGATTTACCGCTATCCAAATAAGCCTTCCTTTCTCCGAAATGCTCTCTTTTATCTCCGTAGGCCTTTTTGTCACGATAAGATCCCCCTTCTTTTTTATCAAATGGCCTGCTCTTTTCGGCATCCTCATTTCTCGATCCATAAGGTTTTCTGTCTCCCGATCCTTCGCTAAGTGTCCCATACGGCTTTTTATTCCCGTAAGAAGAACCTTCTCTTGTTCCGTAAGGTTTTTTATCTCTGAAAGAGCCACCTTCTTTTGAACTATAGGGCTTTCTGTCGCCGGAATTCTCTTTTTTATCTCCGTAAGATTTTCTGTCGCTATTAAAGCCAGGATCATCTTTTTTTTTGAAACTTGAAGAAGAATGGAATGGACGGTTTTCTGATTTTGGTCTTCCGGAGAACTCAGACCTGTCAGATCTTTTTGATTCTTTGCCGGATTTGTCATCACGACTGTTCCTGTTTTTATTGAATGGCATGTTCTATTTTTTTAACCCTTCCAAAGGGGCCACAAAGGTATAAAAAACTTTAATAATCAGAATATTATCTTTGGTCTTGGCCCCGGCTGTCGGGACTGATTTTAAGGATGAAGAATGGTTGTTAAAAGGGCTTGGTTTCATAACTATTTGAAAATGTGATATATAAAAGTTACCTTTGCCCAGATTTTTTATTCTTACGGTTAAAAACAAGGATTATGATTAGAAAATACATGGTTGCTTGTAGCTTGATGTTATTGATTTGTGTGCTCACAAAAATGTTCGGTTACAGCTATTCCACAGGATATAGCAAAGCAATTTTACCTGATGTGGAAAGTGCCAGGGAATTATCCGAAAGCATTTTCTACAAAGATTTGAGTTTTGCAAATGAACTATTGCCTATAGGCGATAAACGCATAGAGAAGAAAATGAAGAAAGCTTTGAAAGCGAATTCTTACGCTAAGATGCAAACTCATAAACTGCACCAAAGGGCAGAGATTTGGTTCCCCATCATCGAGCCGATCCTTAAAAAATATGGCGTTCCTCAAGACTTCAAATACATCCCACTGATAGAAAGTGGAATGGAAAGAGGACAATATTCGCCAAAAGGTGCCGCCGGTTTATGGCAATTTATGCCCCAAACAGGTAGAGATTATGGTTTGACTGTTAATGGTAAAACGGATGAAAGGATGAATGTACGCTTGGCTACTATTGCTGCAGCGAAATATATCAAGGACCTGCACCGCCAATTCAACAGCTGGACATTAGCCGCTGCGGCCTATAATGGTGGAGAAGGAAGGATGAAGAGACAAATTTCGAGACAAAGCCAGGATGATTATTTTAAGATGGAGCTAAACCGGGAGACCGGTAAGTATGTTTATACCCTTATTTCCATGAAAGAGGTAATTGAACATCCTGAGGATTATGGTTATAAAACCCGGAATCCCAGAAAATTATTGGCTTACGGGAAATAAATAAAATACTCCAAAAAAAGCAAAGGCCGAATATTGTGTTCGGCCTTTTTTTATATTAATACCATTACTGAACTAGATATTTGTTTTTCTAAAAGTATTTATTGACCATGTAGTAACAACAAATATTGAGATAGAGAAAAGAGCATTATTTAATGTTGTACGATAATTTTATGTAATTCTACTTTATTTTTCGTGAAGAGTTTTACAATATAAATATCAGGTAGAATCTTTGAAACATCAATAGTGGCAGATTCAGTACCTGAAGGATATATTTTTTCTAGTATTATATTTCCCATTTTATCTGTGATTTGAAGTTTATTCAAATCGATATTTAATTCTTCTTTCTGCGGAAATGCAGATTTACTTTGTGAATTAATTTTATTAATTGTAAAAGAAGAACTTACAGGGTTTGGAGCTACACTATAATATTGAGAAGGTCCGCGATAGTAAAAAACCAAAGGTTCTGTGGCAGTTCCGCAGTTATTTGTGCGGTTAATAGAAAACCCCACGTAATCACCATAATAGACTGGTGATGGACCGAAATTGATAATCAACCCATCATTCCCAACTGGATGATACCATGTTACATTTCCTTGCGAATAAAAGCTGTCCCAAGTAAATTCACTGGGTAAGCCTGATAGTGATATATAAACTGTGTTATTATAAATTTCGTTATATGTACTTTCCAAAGGCTGGTTTACGCTATAACCACCATCGTTGAATGTTCCTCCTAAATATGGACTAGGGGTGCCTACTGTAAAATAAACCCTGTTTGATACAGAGGTTGCTGAACAAGGAGAAGATATTTGCACTTCTGCCCATGCACTTCCGTTTGCACTTCCATTTCGCTGTAAGGTTATTTGATTTGTATTTGTTGCACCAATCACTGATAAAGTGCTGCTGTATGTCCATGTATAGGTTGCGCCAGTTATACTTTTTACATTAAAAACTCTATTTCCTGAACATAAATTAGAAACATCACCTAAAATTTTGGTAGACGCATAATAGTTGACTGAAGTTGGTTGAGAATATACAACATCGGTTGCATAGTGTCTAACAACAGGCAATTGTCCCCATTTAGATTCAAATTTACCAGGTACAACTGTAGATGCAGCAGAATGATCAGAATAATAATGTATTTTATCTGCACAGCTTCATTACAAACCTGTATAAAACAACCATCTGTCCAGTATTTATTTATGTTATTAGTTTGATCGAAACAAGCATTTTGTTGTGTAGCAGTCAATGGTCGTTAAACTTTGACAAGTAAAATAAACAAAAAATAAGTATGAAATAATTTGATTAAACCCTTGATAATCAGTATATTAATAGGATTATTCAACGATTCTATTAAGCATGACTACCAAGGGCAATTCTTTATACAACCCATTAATTATCAACACGTTAAATAAGATATCAACTGTCAATAAATGGAGGCAAACGTTTCTCTTAGAGACCTTTATGCTTTTCCTGAGCATTAAAGGGCGGATCAACTTCCTTCAGTTGGAACGCTACGGCAAATATAGTGAACAACGCTATCGCCAGCAATGAAAAGACATTTGATTTTTTATCTGTGTAACAAAGAGCTGCAGGGAACAGGGAAGCGGTCATTATAATCGCCATATCCCAGTTTTATCCTAAGGCAGGCAAGAAAACACCCGGCCTGGGATACAGGTCTTGAAATTACGGGTATTTGATATTGCCCATCATACGGGCTTCCACTTAGAAGCAGTCCAGACCATCTTAAAAGAAGATGAAAACAGCACCTTGTCAGCCATCTATGCCGAACTCATCAGCCAGCGTAAGGAAGCTTTATTATCTCTTTCCTCAATTGTAGTAGCGGATGCCTGGTTTTCTAAACGCTCATTTGTGGATGCCATCTTAGAGAGCGGTTTTCATTTCATCGGCCGCTCACGGGACGATGCCAACCTGAAATATCTCCATACAGGGGAACCTACCGGTAAACGTGGAAGGCCCAGGGAGCATGGCCCAAAAGTAGGCCCAAACAACCTGGACAAGGATGTCTTTACTTTAGTGGAAACCCAGGATGGCACGGTCCTGCATACCGCCCTTGTTTATTCGGTGTCGCTTGAACGAAATGTTCGGATAGTCCACATGCAAACCAGTAATGGTAAAGGGAAAACGGGTTACAAACTCTATTTCTGCACACACATGGAGATGGATGCCCAACGTATCCTGCACTATTACAGAAGCCGTTTCCAGATTGAGTTCCTTTACCGGGACGCCAAACAATATACCGGGCTGAACGATTGCCAGGCCAGAAGTGAAAATAAATTGCATTTCCAGTTCAACGCCGCCCTCTCTGCAATCAATATTGCCAAAGCTGTGCATTGGATAAGCATACCCAGGGAGCAACGAAAAGCTTTCTCAATGAATGATATTAAAACCATGAACCACAACGCTTTACTGCTTGAACGTTTTTTTACCATGTTCGGGCTTAACCCTAACTTGACTAAAAATCAGAAGCATGTCAAAGAACTATTATACTATGGCACTATTGCCGCTTAATTTGTTAACGAACTATTGTTAGTATTACCTTCACGTAAATGCCATGCATAAGCATGGCAGTTGAAGGTAGGGGTTGCATCTTCCAAAATATCGTTGGCGGTAAAATTATAAGTAGTGCCATAATTATTTATAAACTGCACTTTAAGTTGGTCTTTGGCTTGCTGACTGATGTCAGCATAGATTAAAGCATTAACGGTACCTCCTTTACAAGTATATACTGTAGTAGGAGTTTGCCCATTTGAATTTAAAGTGAATAAAAATATTGCTAAAAATAATGTTAAAATTTTTTTCATTTTCTTAGTTTTACAAGTTATTGAATGAATTTTTTTGCATGTGTTAACACAATTTCATATATGTCACTACTGGTAAGTAGTCCTGTTTGCGTAAATATTTTTAAACTACCATTTTTATTAATTTCATTTATATAAGGCTGATATAATTCCGTTTCCATTATTATGGACAGTATCATTATTCCGGATGTTCTGCTAATACCAAAAGTGCTTTGTGTGGTTTTTATTTTATCCTTTTTAATAATGATTGATGTTAACTGTTTTTTCTGCAAAGTACTAAGCTGCTTGATAACGGAATCTTTAGTCAATAAAATCTCTGTATAATAGAACAATAAAGAATATTCTCCTTTTTCGGCATCATTCATCCCTTCAATGCAGCATGGTTCCATTAATTTGTATCTATCAATTAATTTTGCAGCCCCATCTGTTCTTTTAATTAATTCCTGAAAAGAGTTTAATCGCCGGAATAATTCATCTCTTCCTTGTATTTTACTGCTATATGCAAATTGTAATAGCTTTACTGGATTTTCAATACAGCTTTGTACCAAACCAGTTGTTGAAATTTTTTTTAAAATTGTAACTGGAATTTGGGAAACTAAAAAAAGGGAATCAGTAGAATGAATATTACTCCACGCAGCTGTACCTGGTTTTATTGGATAATTATAATTGTCAACAGCATCTGGCAAAGGTTTGCAATTGCAATTGTTCTTTTCTTTTTTACATGAAAACATTAAAAATACAACTGATAGCAGTAGCAATATTCTAGTTAACATCATCTTTGGCTTTATTATATATTTGAAGAAGTTGCTGTTCTCCAGTACTTCTACCCGTCACAAGAAAATCTGTATTGTTTCCGCTTTTTTGTAATGTCCGTTTTTAATTTCTAGAATTCTTGCCATAATTAAGCTTGTAGTCTCTAATCCTGGGATTCCAAAAACTCCTAGATTAATTTTCTTTTCATCAAATTTCTTTATAGACTCTTGGGTTAAAATCTTTTTTTCACTTTCGCTTAAAGAATTAAGAATTGGATATTGTGAAATTATAACTTCAACATATTTAATAGAAATAACAAAAGCACCCTGTTTTTCGGATGTCCAACTTTCATTTAACTGCATTGGATTCATTTGCTGATAAATTTTAAATAATTCATTACCTGCATCTTTTCTAATCATCAATTCCTGAAAGCCATTGAAATTATTCTTGAGTTCATTGAAGCCTTTTTGAAAATCATCAAAAGCGTACATCAATAATAAATTTGGATAATTTAAACAGGTTTTCACAAGAGCTTCAGTTGATAAGTCTTTTAATATAGCAGAAGGAATTTGTGTGGAATCATAAATTTCTTTTGTTGACTTTAATTTAGTCCAAGCTGTCGTCCCGGGTTTTATCGGGAAATCATAGGGGAGGTCATTTTTTTGAGCTAAAATTGTCAATACATTAAAGGACAAAATAACTAATAGTAAGAATTTTTTCATTTTTTAGATTTATTGGTTGGTATATATAAATATAGATACTTTTTATTTGAATAAACAAGTAAATTAAATATTATATTGATTGGTTTTTTATTCTTTTAATAATAAGGAAATTAAAAAATTAATATACTTTTGATGAGATAATTTAACCAGACTTATCATCCAAAAACTAAAAAAGCGTGGGCTCATCCGTTGCTAAAGTTGGGATTTTTAAATCCGTACCTATAGCCCCGTTCAATCTTTCAATAAAATGAGCAGATAATAAAGGAGAAGCCTTTTCGATATTTTGGTGAACAAAAAAACACAATTCCTGTAAACCCTCTTTTTTCCACGTTGCAATTCTTTTTACCCAATCATCCAGTCTTTTATAATCACTTTCATGATTGGCACCCACATAACGGATGAAAGCTTTTGGCGTGGTCAATTTCATGTGCAGCATGTCTCTTCTGCCTGCAGTGTCTACAATGATATTGGTAATGTGATTGGCCCTAAACAATTCAAAAACATCATTCCCCACGTTTTTATTGGTAAACCATTCTTCATTTCGCAATTCTATGGCCAATGGAATTGACTTTGGAAACTCGTCAACCAGGGTTTTCAACCTGTCGTAATCTTTAGGTTTGAAATTATCATGCAGTTGCAGAAAAACCATCCCCAGTTTCTCCTCGAAATTGCTGATGGCATCACAATATTGAGTCAAAGGTTCCTGAACATGACTCAGCCTGCGGAAATGACTGATAGTATTGGATATTTTAGGAAAAAACTTAAAACCACTTGAGGCCTTTTCCTTCCAGGTGATCACTTGCTGCCTATCTGGCACACTATAAAAAGTGGCGTTCAATTCAATGGAATTAAATTGAGTGGCGTAATAACTCAACTCATCTTTAGTTCCACGGGGATAAAATCCTTTTAGGTCTGTCTTGTTCCATTTTGCACAACCCACGTAAACTTCAAAATCTTTGGATTCATGCTTTTTAAGCACCTCCCTGGTTTCAGGAGCATCTGCCGGAAGGCTGAAATCTATTTTTGAAGGGTCATCTACTTTTCCAAACTGCATTTTTAAAGTTAAAGATTTAAAACAAAATTTATTGGTAAATAACATTAGGTTTTTTTATAGGTTCCGCTTCTTTTCTAAAATGCTGTTAGGTTGTATTTTAGATCATAATCTACCATCCATTGAATGCCAAATTTATCTTTGAATATCCCGAAATAGGAACCCCGTGGACTTTCGGCAATGGGCATTTCTACTTTTTTCCCGCCAACAGTTAAGTGCAAAAAACAACCTCATTGGGGTTTGGGAGTCATTTTTGGTTTTTAAAAATGAAACAATGATATGCCCCTGCGTTTTGCTTGTCCATTAAACTTAAGCAGGAGTAAATTTTGTTATTAGGCACCGTTGTCTCTTGATGTTCCAGATTCCCAACTTTTACGGTGTTTCTTAAATGACATTTTAAAGAGTATGCAGAGGTAGCTTTTACCGCCGTTTTTAATTAATTTTGCAAGCTGTAAAAAACAAAAGCAATTTTCATTTTTTAAACAGCAGAAGAATTTTTTCTATGAGTGAGAAACCCATTGACCTTGGTGAACAAAGTGAAGTTGAAGTTTATGGTGCCAGGGTTCATAATTTGAAGAATATTGATGTTTCCTTTCCAAGGAATAAGCTGGTGGTCATCACTGGTTTAAGTGGCTCAGGAAAATCATCTTTAGCTTTTGATACCATTTATGCCGAAGGCCAGAGGCGTTATATGGAGACTTTTTCTGCCTATTCCCGCCAGTTTATGGGAGGTATGGAAAGACCAGACGTGGATAAAGTCTCCGGACTAAGTCCCGTGATCGCCATTGAACAAAAAACAACCTCTAAAAATCCTCGCTCCACAGTAGGCACCATCACTGAGATTTACGATTTCATGCGTTTGCTCTACGCCAGAGTGGCCGATGCTTATTCTTACAACACTGGCGAGAAAATGGTGAAGATGTCAGAAGATCAAATTCTAAACCAGGTGCTCTCGCAATTCAATGGGAAACCCATCAATATTTTAGCTCCGGTGGTAAAGGGAAGAAAGGGGCACTACCGCGAATTATTTGAACAGATCAGGAAGCAAGGCTATTTAAAAGTACGCGTGGATGGAGAGATTGTGGATGTGATGCCTAAAATGCAGCTCGACAGGTACAAAATCCATGATATTGAAACGGTGGTGGATAGGTTGATTGTTTCTGAAAAGGATAAAAAACGTCTCTACACTTCCATTCAATCGGCTTTAAAAATTGCCAAAGGCATCATTAAAATATCAGACAAGGAGAATAATGTGCATCATTTCTCCAAATACCTGATGTGCCCAACAACTGGTGTTTCCTATGACGAGCCTCAACCCAATTCCTTTTCTTTCAATTCTCCTTACGGTGCTTGTCCGGAGTGTGATGGTTTGGGTTACATCTTTGATGTGGATGAAGAATCTGTGATCCCTAATAAAAAATTAAGTATCATCAATGGCGGCTTGGCTCCGTTGGGTGATTACCGGGAAACCTGGATTTTCCAAGTGATTAAAGCGTTGGGGAAAAAATATAATTTCTCCTTATCTCAACCTATAGAAAAGCTCGATCCCAAAGCAGTGGATATCCTGTTGCATGGCGTTGATGAGCTCGTCACCGTTCCGGTGGAGTACAATAAATGGAATGTGCAGAATTACCAGATCCATTTTGACGGCATCATCAAGATGCTGGAGGAGCAGAATGAGAAGAAAGGAGATTCCGGCAACAGCGATTTAGAGAATTTCAGGATATTGAAAACTTGCCCGCTTTGCGAAGGGGCAAGGCTGAAGAAAGAATCATTACACTTTAAAGTGGATGAGAAAAATATATTCGAGTTGGCCTCGATGGATATCAGCAATCTTCAAAAATGGTTTGATGGATTGGAAGATAGATTGAACGAGCGTCAAAATATCATTGCCAAAGAAATCTTAAAGGAGATCAGGTCCAGAATCGGTTTTTTACTGGATGTGGGCTTGGTTTACCTTACCCTGGATAGAACCGCCAGAACATTATCTGGTGGAGAGGCGCAACGTATTCGTTTAGCCACCCAAATTGGATCTCAATTAATGAACGTGATGTACATTCTGGATGAGCCCTCCATCGGTTTGCACCAGAGAGATAACGACCGTTTAATTAAAGCACTGAAGAATTTGCGGGATTTGAGCAACACCGTTGTGGTGGTGGAGCATGATAAAGATATGATTCTGGAAGCTGATTACGTGATTGATATGGGCCCGGCTGCCGGTGTTCACGGTGGCGAAGTGGTGGCGCAGGGAACAGCAGCAGCATTGTTAAAAACACATACGCTAACCGCTTCTTATTTAAACGGAGAACGTGAAATCGCTATTCCAGAGAAAAGAAGAGAAGGGAACGGAAAGGTTTTATCACTTAAGAAAGCTTCGGGGAATAATCTAAAGAATGTAAGTGTGGATTTCCCTTTGGGGAAATTGATTTGTGTCACCGGAGTTTCTGGAAGCGGTAAATCCACTTTGATTGGAGAAACTTTATACCCTGTTTTAAACAAGCATTTTTTCAGAGCTAAAAAGCATCCGATGCCTTTCAAAGAAATTAAAGGATTGGAACACCTTGATAAGGTGATTGAGATTGATCAAACTCCAATCGGGCGTACACCAAGATCAAATCCATCCACTTATACGGGCGTTTTTTCAGATATCAGGAATTTATTTGTGGCCTTGCCGGAAGCACAAATCCGAGGTTATAAACCAGGAAGATTCTCTTTCAATGTGAAGGGCGGAAGATGCGAAACCTGCCAGGGTGGTGGGATGAAAGTGATTGAAATGAACTTCCTTCCAGATGTTCAGGTCCCCTGTGAGGAGTGTGGCGGCAAAAGATACAATCGGGAGACATTAGAAGTTCGCTTCCGCGGGAAATCCATCAGCGATGTTTTGGATATGAGCGTGGAGGATGCTGTGGGGTTCTTTGAGAACATTCCTTCCATCTATCGTAAAATTAAGACGCTAAAAGATGTTGGGCTAGGATATATCACTTTGGGACAATCCTCCA
This sequence comes from Pelobium sp., assembly GCA_965218985.1. Taxonomy (GTDB): domain Bacteria; phylum Bacteroidota; class Bacteroidia; order Sphingobacteriales; family Sphingobacteriaceae; genus Pseudopedobacter. The sequence continues at coordinate 830,355 of CBDCMP010000007.1, read as the reverse complement.
CCACGCTCTCCGGCGGTGAAGCACAAAGGGTAAAACTGGCGACAGAACTTTCTAAAAAAGACACAGGTAACACTTTTTATATTTTGGACGAACCAACCACAGGTTTACATTTTGAAGACATCAATGTGCTTTTAGGCGTATTGAATCTGTTGGTGGATAAAGGCAACACCGTTTTAGTGATTGAGCATAACCTGGATGTGATCAAAGTGGCTGACCATGTGATTGATTTAGGCCCTGAAGGTGGTTCTGGCGGAGGAAACATCGTTTTTTCAGGAACTCCGGAGGGACTGACCAAAGTGAAAGAGAGCTTCACTGGCCAATTCCTCAAAAAGGAAATGGAATCTTCTTTGAAGAAAGTGTAGAAAATTGATTAAATTAGATTAATCATGGAAGATAAAAGTAAAAATATCGCTTCTGAACCTACTGCCGATTATGAAAAAGCGGAGATGGATTCTCTTAAGCTTGCTTTAACAAGATCATATAAAGAAAGATTTCTTATTATGACCCGTTTAATGAAAATGGACATGATGTTTCGTAAGTCAAAAATCACTCATCAGCAATTTAAAAATCCGGAAGGCAAGTAATGGATATCTTTGATGAGGAACTTCTCAGATTCTGGGAAATATTAGCGGATAATAAAGTTAACTATTTGATGATTGGTGGGGTTGCAGTTAATTTACATGGATATCATAGAACTACAAATGACATAGATATTTGGTTAGAGGATACATCATTGAATAGAAAAAATTTAAGAGCAGCATTCAAAAAGTATGGAATGGGCGATTATCAAATTTTGGAAACTTTAGAATTTATTTCTGGGTGGACAACGTTTCGTTTAGATAACCACCTAGAAATCGACATCATGACTTCTGTAAAAGGCTTAGAGAAATATAGTTTTGATGATGCTTATAACTTAGCTTCAATTGCTGATATTCTGGATGTTAAAGTCCCTTTTTTACATATCAATCAGTTAATCGAGTCTAAAAAGGCTGCTAACCGATCTAAAGATCAAGTCGATGTTATAGAGTTGGAAAAAATAAAAAAGCTAAGAGAAGGAGAAGAATAACATTTTTCCTAATTTCACTCATGCTTAAAAAAGAACGCTACGCAGCTTTTGTAGATTACTTCTCCTCCCATCAACCAGAAGCAGAAACGGAATTACATTATGAAAATCCGTTTCAGTTGTTAATTTCCGTTATTTTATCTGCCCAATGCACTGATAAAAGGATCAATCAGGTAACACCAAAATTATTCGAGCGTTTCCCTAATCCTGCATCTCTTTCTCAAGCTACCTCTGACGAAGTTTTTACCTATATCCGTTCGGTAAGTTACCCTAACAATAAAGCGAAGCATTTGGTGGGTATGGCTAAAATTCTTTTAGAAGAGTTTAATGGAATTGTACCTGAAGATGTGAATGATTTGCAAAAGATGCCTGGTGTTGGCCGCAAAACTGCCAATGTGATTTCATCAGTCATTTATAATGCCCCGGCAATGGCGGTGGACACTCATGTTTTTAGAGTGGCTAATCGCTTAGGTTTAACCACAACTGCAAAAACGCCATTGGCTGTGGAGCAGCAATTGGTAAAATATCTTCCCCGGGATAAAATCCACATCGCCCACCACTGGCTCATTTTACATGGCAGATATATTTGTTTGGCCCGAAGTCCGAAATGTGAAATCTGCCCAATCAGCTATTTTTGTAAATATTACGAGTCGCAAAACACACCATCTGCATTAAAGAAAAAGGAAGAAACTGAATTGAAAAAATTGAAGCAGAAAGCGTTAAAACTAAAGAAAGATAAAATAGCCAGAGAGTTAAAGAAGAGAGCAGTTAAACGGTGATTTTATTCACATTAATTTGAAAAGTGAGTGATCTTAACTAAGTTTAAAATAATAAATTTTGTTTTGCCAAAATTTTTAGCAATTTTGCCATTACAAAAACAAGATTTATAGCAAATACTAAAAATATTACACATGAGCGTAAGCAACGAAAAACTGAAAGCCCTTCAATTGACTTTAGATAAATTGGAGAAATCTTATGGTAAAGGAACAGTGATGAAATTAGGAGATGCTCCTATTGAGGCAATAGATTCCATCTCCACAGGTTCTTTAGGCTTGGATATCGCATTAGGAATCGGCGGTGTTCCAAAGGGGAGGGTAATTGAGATTTATGGCCCTGAGTCATCAGGTAAAACGACGCTGGCCACTCATATCATTGCGGAAGCTCAGAAAAAAGGAGGCATAGCTGCATTTATAGATGCAGAACATGCTTTTGACCAGTTTTATGCGAAGAAACTGGGAGTTGATATTGAGAATCTATTGATCTCCCAACCTGATAATGGGGAGCAGGCATTAGAAATTGCCGATAATTTGATCCGATCCGGTGCTATTGATGTGATCGTGATTGATTCTGTAGCTGCATTGGTCCCTAAAAGTGAGATTGAAGGCGAAATGGGAGATTCCAAAATGGGTTTGCACGCCCGTTTAATGTCTCAGGCATTACGTAAACTCACCGGAACCATCAGTAAAACAAAATGCTGCTGTATCTTCATCAACCAGTTGAGGGACAAAATCGGGGTGATGTTCGGTAACCCGGAAACCACCACCGGAGGTAACGCATTGAAGTTTTATGCTTCCGTTCGCTTAGATATCAGGAGAATCGCTCAAATCAAAGATAGCGATGAAGTTTCCGGTAACCGTGTGAAAGTGAAAATCGTGAAAAACAAGGTTGCCCCCCCTTTCAGAATTGCGGAGTTTGATGTGATGTTTGGTCAGGGTATCTCTAAAGTGGGTGAAATCATCGATTTGGGTGTGGAATACGGAATAGTGAAGAAAGCAGGATCCTGGTTCAGCTACGGAGATACAAAACTAGGACAGGGGAGAGATGCTGTGAAACAATTATTGATGGACAACCCTGAACTTTCTGAAGAATTGGAAGCCAAAATAAAGAGTGCAGTCTCAGGAGCTGATTTACCCGTTGAAGTTGAATAGCCTATCCTGTTAAAATAGAAAAAAAAGAGGCTGTCTCAAAAAGGAATTTCAACAAAATTCCATTGAGATATTTTCAATAGAACCTCTATAAAACAAGAAAAACCTCAATACTGCAACATAAAAAAAGCGCAATATTGAGGATTTATAAATCAAAAGAGGCTGTTTTGAATTTTGAGACAGCCTCTTTTTTGTGAGCTTCAGGTGAAAATTATTTTTTACCAGCTTCCTGTTCTGCCTGTTTCAATGCTCTGGACATGATTACAGAAACAATCGTATCTTCAGGAACGTTGGTGATGACATAACCTTCTGGCTTTAAATCACGAACACGTACAGATTTACCAACTTCTAACGGCTCTAAAGAAACCTCTACGTATTGGGGCATAGCCTTAGGTAACGCGTTCACTTTTAATTTACGTAATTTTTGAACTAATTTACCCCCCATTTTCACACCTGGAGAAGTTCCGGTCAGTTTCACTGGGATTTCAATAGTCACTTTTTTATCATCAAATAATTGAAGAAAATCAATGTGAAGAATTTTTTCAGTCAGTGGATGAAACTGGATGTCTTGCATGATAGCCTGGGTTTTTTTCCCATCGATATCTAAATCAACGAAGTTTACCTCTGGAGTATAAACAAGGTCCTTTAATGATGGAGCATCAATTGCAAAGTGAATTTGCTCTTTGCCGCCGTATAATACAGCTGGCACTTTACCTGCGTAACGCAATTCCTTTGCGTCGCGTTTCCCTACGTTCTCTCTCGGAGAACCGCTAATGGCGATTTTGTTCATGTTTATTTAATTGTTAAATTTTAAAAAGTTCGCTGATGGAGGCATGTTCATTCACGTTTGAAATCGCTTTGCCAAAAAGATCAGCGGTTGATAATAACTTTATTTTAGAACTCTCCCTTTTTAAAGGGATGGTATCTGTCACTATTAATTCTGTTAAAGCAGAGTTTTCAATGGTTTCATAAGCATTCCCCGATAGTACGGCATGGGTACAAACCGCTCTTACGCTATTTGCACCTTTCTCCATAATCAAACCGGCAGCTTTAGATAAAGTCCCTGCAGTGTCGCAAATATCGTCAATTAAAACGATATCCTGATCAGTCACCTCTCCAATGATAGACATGGACTCGATTTCATTGGCTCTCTTTCTTCGCTTATCGCAGATAACCACTTCTGCATTAAAATATTTGGCAAAAGTTCTTGCTCTATAAGAACCGCCCATATCCGGCGAAGCGATGGTTAAATTCTCGAGATTTAAGCTTTTGATATAAGGCACAAATATCACAGACGCATCTAAATGATCGACCGGAATATCAAAAAATCCCTGAATCTGCGCAGCGTGCAAATCCATCGTCATGATACGGTGAATACCTGCAGCAGTCAACAAATTAGCCACCAATTTTGCTCCAATCGCCACCCTTGGTTTATCCTTTCTATCCTGACGGGCCAATCCAAAATAAGGGATTACCGCAGTGATATAATGCGCTGAGGCTCTTTTAGCGGCATCAATCATCATTAATAATTCAAAAAGATTATCATTGGGCTGGCAAGTGGATTGGATAATAAAAACATCGCATCCGCGGATGGATTCATCATAATGTGGTTGAAACTCCCCGTCTGAAAATCTTGAAAGTATGACCTTGCCCAACTCTGTTCCCTGTGCTTTTGCTATTTTTTCAGACAAGGCCATAGTGCCGGAGCCGGAAAAAAGTTTTACAGGATTAAAATTTGAAGGCATAAACTTTCGGGTTTTGAGATCGATTTAAATAAAACTTTCATGAGCGTTTGTAAACCCTCACAAACAATGATGAAACCATCATGAGCATGCCGCTCCCAAACAACAATAAATAGGCTCATGATTGCTTCATAGCCGTTAAAAAACAATTACATTCAGATGAAAAATGTGCTCATGCATGCTTCATCACCTTTTGAAAAATACGATAAAGATGAAAAATTCAGATTGATTCCCCTTATCCGAATCTTTAATAGTTGCCCGACCAGGATTCGAACCTAGACAAACGGTACCAAAAACCGTTGTACTACCTTTATACTATCGGGCAATCTATTCCAAAAAAACAATTCATTTCCTGAAATGGAATGCAAATATAGGCTCATTAGCCAAACGATGCAAATTTATTTAAAAAATTAATAGGAGTTGAGGATAACAGGGTACTGGAATAGTTTGGTAACTCATTAAGTTTTATAGCAGCAGGGGGTTAATAAATGTTAAATCATCTTTAATTTGAATACAAATAGTTATTTTCGGCTCGTAAATTTAAAATTAAGATGACCTATTCAAAAATCAACAACCTTTTAGGTTGGCTAACTTTCTTGATCGCCTCCACTGTTTATATGTTGACTTTGGAACCATCTGCAAGCTATTGGGATTGTGGAGAGTTTATTTCTGCTGCCTATAAACTTCAGGTTGTTCACCAGCCAGGGGCGCCTCTTTTTTTGATGATAGGTAAAATTTTCAGCTTATTTGCAAGTGATCCTAAGATGGTCGCTTATTGTGTGAATATCAGTTCTGCATTATCAAGTGGTGCCACCATTATGTTTCTTTTTTGGACCATTACCGCTTTAGGTAAGAAGGTGGTGTTGAATGCTAATGGAGAATTGAATAGTGTGCAACTGATCACTATCATGGGCTCAGGTTTAGTTGGTGCGTTGGCTTACGCTTTTTCTGATTCTTTCTGGTTCTCGGCGGTTGAAGCGGAAGTTTATGCCATGTCATCACTCTCAACAGCGATAGTTTTTTGGGCGATTTTGAAATGGGATGCTCACGCAGATGAACCTTTTGCAGACAGATGGTTGCTTTTCATTGCATATGTGATGGGATTATCCATTGGGGTTCACCTTTTAAATTTATTGGCTATTCCTGCAATGGCTTTGGTTTATTATTTCAGGAGAACCAAAACAGCAACTACAAGAGGGGTTTTCGTAGCCATGTTTTTTGGAATCGTGATCCTTGGCTTTGTGCAGTATGGCATCATTCAATATATGATTAAAATGGGGGCCAATTTCGACTTATTGTTTGTGAACTCATTTGGTTTGGGCTTTGGATCAGGAGTGATATTCTTTAGCCTTTTACTGATTGGAGTGACAATTTGGCTCATCCTATATTCCATAAAGAAAAACAAACCAATTTTAAATTTGGCTATGCTTTCCTTTGTTTTGATAATTTTTGGGTACAGTTCCTTCACGATGATTGTCATCAGAGCTAAAGCAAACACGACTTTAAATAATAGCGATCCTGAAAATGCATTCTCTTTCTTAAGCTATCTGAACCGTGAACAATATGGTGACAGGCCGTTGCTTTACGGGCCATATTTTGATGAAAAACCAACCGACACCAAAGAAGGCGGGAAAATGTACAGAAAAGGTGACAAAAAATATGAGGTGACTGGTGTGAAACAAACTTATGAATATGACAGAAACACCATCTTCCCCCGCATGTACAGTGATGATGCTAATCATCCCGCAGTTTATAGAGATTGGATGAATTTAGGCCCTCAGGAGAGTCCAACTTTCGCCACAAATTTAGGGTGGTTTGGTACCTATCAGGTCGGTTTCATGTACATGAGGTATTTCTTATGGAATTTCGCCGGACGACAAAATGATACGCAAGGCATCGGTAACTACACAGACGGTAACTGGATAAGCGGCATCAAATTTCTGGATGCGATGAGATTAGGAGATCAATCTCATCTACCTGCTAGTATCACTAAAAACAAAGCCAATAACCAATTATACTTTTTACCTTTGATTTTGGGTTTGATTGGTGCTTTCTGGCATTTTAAGCATAGTCAAAAGGATGCGGGAATAGTCGCCTTGCTTTTCTTCTTCACTGGCCTGGCCATAGTGATTTATCTGAATCAAACACCAAGCCAGCCAAGAGAGCGGGATTATGCCTACGTGGGATCATTTTATGCTTTTGCAATTTGGATAGGTTTAGGTGTTTTTGCGGTGACTGATTGGTTAAGAAAAGTCATCACTCCAAAAATGGCGGCAATTGGTGCAACAGCGATAGGTTTACTAGTGGCACCTGTTTTAATGGCTAGCCAGGAATGGGATGACCACAATCGGTCTGAGAAAACAACTGCCAGGGATTTTGCGAAAGATTATCTGAACAGTTGTGCTCCAAATGCGATTTTATTCACTTATGGAGATAATGATACCTACCCATTATGGTATGTGCAGGAAGTGGAAAACTTCAGACCGGATGTGAGGATTGTCAATCTAAGTTTATTTGATACGGATTGGTACATCAACCAATTAAGAAAACCTTTTAATGCATCAGCACCGCTTCCAATCACGATGAAACCCGAAGCTTATGTTTCTGGAAACAGGGATGTGTTATTTTACCAGAACTTCAATTTGGAAGGCCCGCAGGAGTTAAAAGATATTTTCGAATTCGTGACATCTGATAACCCTGAAGCGAAAGTTCAATATCAAAGTGGTAAATCAGAAAACTTCTTACCTACCAAAAGTTTTAAAATGGCTGTTGACCCTCAACAAGTGTTAGCGACTAAAACGGTGAATCCTTCTGAAAAGGATAAAATTGTTAACGAGATGCACTGGAACTTTGCTGGCAATTATTTAACCAAAGGACAATTGGCCATATTGGATATCCTATTACATAACAAATGGGAGCGGCCAATTTATTTTGCTTTCACTGTTCCAAGCAGTAATTACATGGGATTGGACAACTATTTATTCAATGAAGGCTTCGCTTTAAGATTGGAGCCAAAAGTGAAGACTAATTTGCCGTCAACCGGTCCACTGGGAGATACAGAAGATGTGAATACTGACGAGATGTATAAGAATATGATGACTGGATTTGTATGGGGCAACGTCAAAAATGCTGCCTATTTAGATCCTGAATCGGAGAAAATGGTCTTTCTTTCTGTCAACAAGTTTACAGAATTGGCAAGAAACCTCATTGCTGAAGGAAAAGCAGACAGCGCAAGAAATGTGATGAAGGAATGTTTAAAGGTGCTGCCGATTAAAACCACTTACGATTCAAATTTCGCTTTAGGGAAATATGAAATGATTTCCATCATGTACGAATTAGGAATGAAGAATGAAGCGAATGATCTACTGAAACAAAGCACAGAGCTTATTACAGAAGAATTGGATTATCATTACAACCTGATTCAAGATAAAGAGAATTTAGCTGGAAGAGAGATTCAATTGAACATGTTTGTGTTATCGCAATTTGATGATTTGACTAAAAAGTACGGTGAGAATCAGCTAAATAAGAAAATTGAGGATGAGCTTAAAGATTATGAAGTCAAGTTTGGGATGAACAGGCCTCAATAATTTCAAGATAAAAGTCCGTAATTTAATTACGGGCTTTTTTCACAAAATTGGTAATTAATCCTCCACCACTATACCCATTGCACAAAACTTATCAATTCTTTCACTGATCAGGGTTTCCACTTCTTTATTTTTCAATTCTTTTAAGTCAGCAAGGATTTTTTCTTTCACGGTGATGGCCATTGCTTCCGGATCCTGGTGTGCGCCTCCCATAGGCTCTGGTATGATCCCATCAATCAGCTTGTTTTTGAGCATATTATCTGAAGTTAATTTTAGACATTCAGCAGCTTTCTCTTTAAAATCCCAGCTTCTCCATAAAATGGAAGAGCAGGATTCAGGTGAGATCACCGAATACCAGGTATGTTCTAACATATAAACCCGGTCACCGATCCCGATTCCCAAAGCTCCGCCTGATGCACCTTCTCCAATCACCATGCAAATGATGGGTACTTTCAGCACAGACATTTCCAAAAGGTTTCTGGCAATAGCTTCTCCTTGTCCTCTTTCCTCTGCCTCTAATCCCGGATAGGCTCCCGGAGTGTCTATGAAGGTCACAACGGGTTTGTTGAATTTCTCTGCAAGCTTCATTAATCTCAAAGCTTTTCTGTAACCTTCAGGATTGGCCATCCCGAAATTTCTATACTGACGCATTTTGGTGTTCACTCCTTTTTGATGGCCAATGAACATCACCGTCTCTCCATCTATGGAACCAAACCCACCCACTATGGCCTTGTCGTCTTTAACTGTTCTATCACCATGCATTTCAATAAAGTCATCTGTTATGGCTTCTATGTATTGAAGCGTATACGGACGTTCCGGATGACGGGAGATTTGAACTTGTTGCCAGCCTGTTAAATTTCCGTACACCTCTTCCTGCGCTTTTTCGATTTTCTCTTCTAATTCTTTTAATGTGGCAGACATGTCAACTTTTGTTTTTTCCTCTACCTGCTTCACTTTCTCCATCTGTTGTTGCAAATCTGCGATGGGCTTATCAAAGTCAAAAGATGTTTTCATATCCTGTTTTTTTTGAGAGGTCTAAGTTATTGTTTACTTATTAAAAATGAAAATAAGTGCCTCTTTTAAAGTGAACTCAAATTGAAAAGCAAAAAAAAGGAGCCTATTTACTGGCTCCTTGTCTTTTATGAAGTTTTAGGATATAAAAATCAATTCAGTTGTTCCACTTTAACCGTGGTGATTTTAGTATTTGGGAACGCAATGGCAATCACGTGTTCTTTTTCATTCACTAAATCTAGCCAATAAGAGTCTGTATCATCAGATAGCTGGTAATTTGCAGGTCTTTCAATGACCTTTAAAATATTTGCAACTTTATAATTACCATAGTCTGCTTTTAAACTTTCTTGCGTTTTTGCAGGTAATTCGCTTGTTTCTGTTAATTGTGTGGCTACTAAGAAATTATTATCCAAATCGTAAATTGCATAAGTTGTTTTTCCATTTAACAAGAAAGTTGCTTTCTGGTAAGTTTTATTCACTGTCCAAGATACATTTGTGGCTCTGTAGAATGTATAACCAAAATGGCGTAGTACATTTGACGACACTTTTTCAATTCCGTCGTCCTTCTTTAAATCCCTATCACTTGCTTGAACAAGAGTTGTAGCTGTGAATAGAATAAATAATGCGGAGATTATAAGCTTTTTCATGATTTCTCTTTTTTAAATTATAAATAATGACTATCCGTAATACTAAATAAATTAGTAAATTAGCATTATGAAACTATCAGATTTTTTTCTTCAATATCCGGACGAAGAGACCTGTATTCGGAAATTCAAGGCGATACGGGATCAGCAGGGTGTAGTATGTAAGAAATGTGGCTGTAAAGACCATTATTGGCAACAGACACTAACACAATATGAATGTAAATCCTGTAAATTCAGGACTACCCTTCGTAGCGGAACAGTGATGGAAGGGAGCAAGCTTCCCTTTAGATATTGGCTTACGGCCATGGCTTTTTTGACCAGCACCAAAAAAAGTATCTCCGCATTGGAAATGCAGCGGGAGCTTGGCCACAAGAGATATGAGCCTATTTGGGCCATGCTTCATAAGATACGTCTTTCTATGCGCCATAGAGACAGCAAATATGAATTGAAGGAATACATTGAGCTAGATGAAGGCTTCTTTGAGACAACAGATCGAAGAGCAGGGAAGAAATCGAACAAAAACCAACAAGGCAGAGGGAGCAGTAAACAGGCTACAGTATTGGTGGCGGTAGAATCTATCCCTGTAGAGGACCAGGAAGATGGTGCCCAAAGAAAGGTAAAGCACCTGAAAATGACGGTAATTGACAGCTTAACGGCTATAGGCATTGAATATGAGGTAGCTCATCAGATAAATAAAGAAGCAACGGTGATGACTGACGGTTTTAAGAGCTACAGCAAGCTCAACAAAATTGTAAATGAGCACAAAGTAGTGGTGGTGAAAGATAAAAAGCAGATAGACAAGGTCTTTCCGTGGGTACACAAGGCTATAAGTAATGCTAAAAGATTATTCCTTGGCATTCATCATGGTATTAAGGAATGTTATATGCAAAACTATTTGGATGAATACTGCTACAAGTTCAACAGAAGATATTTCGGAGAAAAACTGTTTGACAGGCTACTTATTGCTACAGTGCAAGCTCCTTGGTATAAAAATGTTTATAATAACGGATAGTCATTTTATAAATAATTATTTACACAACAAAAATAACTAAACGTTGAGTATTTGCTAATGAAAATTGAATTTTTATGAAAAATTTATATTAAAAAGGACTTTTTGTAAAAAGTTTAAATTAAGTTAGTGTTAGTAGTACACTATTAACAGAATTCTAAATTTTGTAGAGGAAGCTTGAGGGCAATGAGTTAAGAAAACATTGATCCAAGATGAAATTTTGATGATAAAAAACATGTTTACCTAAAATATCGAATCAGACTAGTGTTAAGTTAAAAGTAGAAAGTCAAAAGTCAAAAAACTTATGTTATTGATAATAAGCAATTTAAAAAGATGATTTTTCGTCGTTTTATGATTAACATTACACTAGACTTAGGCATTGGAAATTTGATGATGGCAGATGATGAAATAAATAGGTTTTAACCTCTTATAAACCAAAAAGGCTCCTCCGTATAGAAATAGCCTTTTTGATGGATCCGGGTGCTAAAGATCTTTTATCTCTGTGATGGCATTTTGTATATAATTGGTTTTTTCTTGTAAATCAGCTTTTAAGTTTGCATTCTCAGCTTTATCAAGCTGATTTTTTTGATCATTTAAGACATTTGTAAGCATTGCGCTAATATATTTATCAGCGCCGTAGGCCTTGTATTGTGATGCTATCTGCTTTAATTGATCCACCCCATTTTTGACATTTCGGGTTTCTTTCAGGTTCATCAACATATTCGAAAATGCGGGGATGAGATTGAATTTATCCTGAATAGTAGATTCTTCAAATGCTTTAGCGACATAATCGAACTGGGTATCGTCACCAGTTACGGTATAAATGTTCACGATGGCGGTAGCCAGAGGGCCTTTACTATCCTTCTCCAGAGATTTAGCTAGCAAGGATGCATCGTTTATGTCAAGAGCAGCTATAGCGCCAAGTGCGGCACCCTCGATCGCATAGGATGGATTTTTTAAGGATTCTTTGAAGAGGTTTAGATAAGATTTATCTTTTAAAGCGCCCAAGGCATCAATAGCAGCAGCCCTTACCAAGGTTTTTTCATCAGTTTTAGCCATATTGATAATGATTGGTAAAACCTGTTTGCTGATATCGGAATTGTCCAGCTTCAATTCATCAATTGCTTTTATACGTAACTCGAAATAAGGATCTTTTAAAGCAGCGATCAGAATCTGTTGTCCTTTAATTTTTTTTATATTTTTTTCAGCCGCATTGATGGCTTCTAATCTATCGACGTATAACGGAGCATTTTTATACTGGAATGCAAATTCATCCAAGGTTTTGTTATCCGTTTTCTTCATCAAAAGGATTTTATCAGCATCCACATTTACCAAATCTGGTTTGGAGGCTAAATGATAAACGATGGAATCTGATTTGGTGCTCATCATCCAATAATCGTAGCTCTGTTTTTTGCCGTTCGAGTAGATATCCACTTTCATCGGAAGTTGAAAAGCATCGGCATCCTGAGTTTGTGTCAGATAAACGGTTTCGGTTTTTGAGGCATCATCCCATTTATAGTCAATGCTCAAATCAGGGTTGCCTGCACCAAAATACCATTGATTAAAGAACCAATTAAGATCTTTTCCACTTACCTGTTCCATGGCTAGCCTCAGCTGGTGCGCTTCACCATTACTGAATGCATTAGTTTTGAGGTAAAGATTCAAGCCTTTGAAAAAGGCATCCTCTCCTAAATAATTCCTCAACATATTCAATACACGGCCGCCTTTTTGATACGTGACTACATCAAACATATCTTCTTTATCCTTATAATGAAAGCGGATCAAATCTTTTGTTTTTGCATCGGGAGTTCTGAGATAAGATTGCATGGCATCGTAATTATGTGCATCCCCTGCATCTTTCCCCTTGGCATGCTCAGCCCAGAGGGTTTCACTAAAATCGGCGAAAGATTCATTCATTGATAAATTGCTCCAGCTCTCCGTCGTCACGTAGTCACCAAACCATTGATGAAATAATTCGTGGGCGATCGTCTCTTCACCAGCACTTCCATCCAATAGCTCCCGTTCAGTTTGTTGCACATAATCGCCATGAAGCGTGGCGGTGGTGTTTTCCATGGCTCCGCTCACGTAATCACGCACCACAATTTGAGCATATTTATTCCAAGGATAATCAATCCCCAATTTTCTGGAATAGAAGTCTATCATCTCCGGAGTTTTGCCGAAAATAGCTTTGGCATAAGGCGCATAAGCCGGTTCCAGGTAATAATCAACCGGAACGTTCTTCCATTTGTCATGATAAACTTTAAAATCTCCCACAGCCATCATAAACAGATAGGGAGATTGTGGCTTATCCATCTTCCAGGTATCAGTTCTGGTGCCATCTTTATTGTCTTTCTGGTTGATCAACGCTCCATTGGAAAGCGTGATGTATTTGGAGAGTACCGTCATGCTGATCTCATCAGTAGTTTTTTGATTTGGTTTATCGATAGTTGGAAACCAAACGGAAGAACCTTCGGTCTCACCTTGAGTCCAAATTTGGACTGGTTTACCCTTTACACTGCTATCAGGGTTGATGAAATATAATCCTTTGGCATCAGTGATGGCAGCACTCCCTTTAACTTTCAATTCATTGGGCTTAGCGGTGTAATCTATATACACCGTGTAATTTTCCTCTGCAGTATAGGTTTTCCCTAAATTTATTTTAAGCTCCAAACTATCGTAACCGAATTTCAGAGGAGTGGTTTTATTGCCATTCACCAAGGCAACTTTTTTAATATCCATTCCTTTTGCATCAAGTGTTAAGGAATCCGTTGGATAGAAATGTGGTTTTAAAGTCACCCAGGCTTTTCCGTAGAGATAAGCTTTAGCATAATCGAATTTCACATCCAACTTGGTATTTACCAAATCATTGATCTTAGCGGGAGTTGCTCTGTAAATTTTCAACGGATTCATTTCAGCCTTTTCCTGGGTGAATGAATAAAAAGAGATTAATAATAGAGCGAAGACGAAAACTGATCGCTTGATGTACATCATTTATTGAGGATTAATTATTAGAATTAGAGCTGACAAAATCTGTGCTGTTTCAAGTATAAACAAACGGTCTATATTAAGGATATATTTTTAATATCCGTGTCATAAAACAGAAGCATTTTTGATCATTGATCAAAACAATTTGATCATTAAAAATATCCATTGATTAATAACAAGTTATGTGAAAAATTATTTTGGTAAATCAATTTTATATCACTAAGTTGAAAATTGGAAATTCCAGCTTTATATCACATTGTTTGTAAAAAAATGTGATCCATTGGAATGAATTATCGCATCGTTTAAATTTGAGGATGTTAAATACCTTTAACAGATGATATATTGATTTTCTTACCTATTCTTGTTACCATGAACCTGCTTAATATTCTATCTTTATTTATCCTATTATTTTTCCAGGTCCCTGATTTAAAAAAGCAGAAAGAAATCATAAAAAAATCTGACAATGATTCTTTGGTTGTTGCTGCTTATATCAAAATCATCAATCATTTTGATGCTGATCAAAATGATTCTATCCGGTTCTATTTTAAACAAGCTATGTCATACATCGATGGAAAATCCTATCGGAAAGGAGAAGTTCTGCTCAATTATACCATGGGCAGGTATCTGGGCTCTCATGGCGAATTAAATGAATCAGAACGATATTTACTAAATGCTTTACAGTCGATCTCTCCGGGCAGAGAGGAGTTGAAGGAAGCTGATATTCATAATACCCTGGGAATGGTGTACGGAAAAAGAGGGGATTATAATTTAGCAACTGAAGAGGTTTTCAAAGCATTAAAATTATATGAAAAACTAAGAGATGTAAAAGGCCAGATCTCCACAAACATCAAATTAGGAGTTATCAGTCGTTTGAATGGTGATAATGAATATGCACTTCAGTATATAAACAGAGCCGAGAAACTAAATAAAAAATTTAAGAGCCGGACTTTGGAGCTGGATATATTAAACAACAAAGGGATTATTTATGCAGTGAAGGAGAATTATGACGCTGCGTTAAAAATATTTCAATCTGTTTATCAAAAATCGCGAGGTGGGACACCATTCAACGAAATTAAAGCTAACGCTTTAATGAATATCGGACTGATCTTTAAAGAGAAGAAACAATATGCCGAAGCGATTGAATATTTGACAGCGTCTAATGAAGTAGCCGAAAAAAATAATCTTCCAAATGAAAAACTCAGAAGTCGGTTAAACATTGGTCTGGTGTTAAATGATCAGCAACTTTTTAAGGAAAGTAACGAAGTGGCAATAGCGGTTTTGGATACCGCTAAATCTGAACAGTTTTCAGACATCTCCACTGAAGCATTAGATTTATTGCAGCAAAATTACCGGTCACTGAAAGATTATGAAAATGCCTTGAAATACAGCGATTTATATCACCAGAATGTTAATGAACTTAAAACTATTCAAAAAGACAAGGAATTGGCAGATTTAAGGTCAACCTATGAGCTAAAAAAATCACAGGAACGGGTTAAACTATTGGATCAATTAAATCAAAAAGGTGATCATGAGAAAGACCTTTTGATTCTAGTCTTTTTCATAGGGCTGCTATTGATGTCCATTTTAGTCCTCTATTATTATAGAATGAAGAAATGGAATCAACGGATATCTATAAAAAGAGAACAATTGATGGAGAGTAATGAAATTAAGAACAAACTTTTTTCCATTATTGGTCATGATTTGAGGAGTGCGTACAACAGCACATTAGGATTTCTGAATCTTTTGAAAGATGGTGGATTGGATGAAGAGGAGGAACAGATGTTTATTGATAAAGTGATTCATCAATCTACCGTAGCACTGGACACCCTTGATCAGCTGTTATTGTGGGGACATATACAGATTAAAGGGTCTAAAATGGTTCCTGAAAATTTTGATGCCCTAAAGGAGATTGAAAAGAATGTGGGCTTTTTGGAAGGACAGTTTGAAGCAAAGAATATTAATGTGGAGATTCATGATCAAACCGAAGTTTGGGTAAATGCAGACATGAACCAGTTTAATTTTGTGGTACGCAACCTTTTGTCGAACGCAATTAAATTCACACCTGATAACGGGGCCATTAAAATCTCTTGTTCAGATTACAGCAAGACACAAAACGAATTTTGCGTTACAGACAGTGGAATTGGAGTTGGGAAAGATCAGATAGATGAAATTTTCAGCAAAGACAGTAAGAGTACTTTGGGGACAGCCAGAGAGAAGGGAACTGGCTTGGGATTAATGATGTGCAAAGAGTTTATAGAATTAAATGGCGGAAAAATCTGGGTGGACAGCAAATTCACTGAAGGCTCAAGATTTTGTTTTGTGTTGGATAAAGCGAAATGAAACCATAAATCAAATAAAACAAGAGCGCCGCAAATTTTGTGACTCTCCTGTTTTATTATCAATGATAGAAGTCTTTTGACTTTGACTTTCTACTTTTAATTTAACACTAGCAATATTGTTCAAATGCACCAATCAGGTTATCAGCAATCATTTGTGCAGGGCGACCTTCAATCTGGTGACGCTCTACGATATGAACTAATTTCCCGTCTTTAAACAATGCCATAGAAGGAGATGATGGAGGATAAGGCAGCATTAAATTACGGGCTGCGTCAACAGCGTCTTTCTCCATACCTGCAAAAACGGTGACTAATTTATTGGGTTTTTTACCATTTGCAGCAGCAATTTTTGCGGCCGGACGGGCATTGGCAGCAGCACATCCACATACAGAATTCACCACAACAAAAGTGGTTCCTTCAGCTTCGATAGCATTCTTCACCTCATCAGCATTTTTTAATTCTTCAAAACCAACACTTGTTAGATCAGTCCTCATGGGGGCAACTAAATATTCTGGATACATTTTATTTGAGTTAAAAGTTCAAATTAATAAGTTTAAAGTTTTAAAAACTTCAACGTCACAAAATTAATCTTTTAAGTTTTGGCAGACAATATTGTGCATCAAGAGGATGTCATAAATTTTCTGACCCAAGAAAAACTTAATATATTCAAATTAATATTTAGACTATTATTAAAGTCATGTATTAAAATTATGGCAATGTTTGCACCAGCACATTCTGGGGAGTTAATCAAAGAAGCTCATATTATGCAAGACATTCATTTAGTATCATATTGATGCAAGCGAGAATTTATTAGCTCATATTATGCAAGACATTCATTTAGTATCATATTGATGCAGAGCGAGGCACCTTTGGCATTTAGCCCTTAGTAAAAAATAGGCCATAGCGATCTTGTTACAACTCAAAACTACCTGGACCAGTTCACCAAAGAAAGTGAAGAGCAGTATACATCACAGTTATTAAAAAAGGTTTATAAAATTATACAAATCACCAATCTGTAAATTTCATTTATTAAAATTTATTTCATTTATTAAAATTACAGTATATTTGGATGATGGTTGTACTTATGAATGATGGTTATACTTATCAAGCGAACACTTTTATTATTTGCAGAAATACACCCAATAGCGGTGGCACCCCTAAACAATTGGTATGAGGCGGCAAAATCCGCTGATTGGAACAAGTTAGCAGATATAAAAAAAATGTTCAATAGTGTTGATTATGTAGGTACCGATAGATATGTATTCAACATTAAGGGAAATGACTTTAGATTAGTAGCTATGATTTTCTTTGATAAACGTACGATTTACATACGATTTATAGGCACCCATAGTGAGTATAACAAAATAGATTGTTCAACAATTTAACGGTAAAAAAATGATCGATAAAATTAGAAATGAAACTCAATACTACCAAGTGATGAACCTTATAGAAAGCTTTATACAAAAAGCTACTCAAGGGGGTGGATTTCATTCCCTTTCTAAAGTAGATGCAGATGAGTTAAACCGACTGAGTGTGCTTGCAGAACAATTTGAAGATAATTCCTTAAAGATTATGCCCTTGCCTATTACTATTAACACTATAGTGCAAAGCAAAATAAAGGAGATGAACATTACTCAGGCTAAGCTGGCTGAAATGCTTGGGTTAGGTACCTCTAAGTTGTCGCAGATCCTTAACGGTAAACGGGAACCGGATGTTCCATTTTTGAAAGCAGTACATAAAAAACTGGGTATTAGTGGAGACTTTTTGCTGGAAAGCGTTTAGGATGGAGCTTTGTAGTTCCATCCTAACGGATTATGCAAAGTAAGAACCGTAACCGATTTCATTTTTTGCCCTAGTTCTTCATTGATTACTTAGTTTTCTTTCCCTCATGGTGGCTTCAGATTGCCTTTGCATATCCATGTTACAATTAGAACAATAACTCAGGTTCTTATCAAGTATTTTATTGATCACTTTATTGAATTTATCAATGGCGGCCATGACATCGGACAAGAATCCTTTTTTGATTTCGGTTTTGCAATTTGGACATATTTCTTTCAAAGAACTAAATTAGAAATTATTGTCAATTCTGAAATACACCATTGAATTTTTTCATAAAAATGATTTATAGTAGTGCTTAACGGAATCAATTTCTAATTCTGATTAAATCTTATAAGTGCAAAGAATCTTCACATTTAACAAACACAAACAATCACAAATATCGTTACTTTTGCAGTGCATTATTAGATGATGTTTGCACAATTATGTGCACATATCAATTATATAATAATGTAAATAGTTTATTATCAATAATTTAAAAAACAAAACTATGTCATCAGTAGAGACAACTTACGTACCTTACAAAGTGAAGGACATTTCCCTGGCAGAATGGGGAAGAAAAGAGATTGAATTGGCCGAAGCAGAAATGCCGGGCTTAATGGCCTTAAGAGAAGAGTTTGGCGCAAGCAAACCCCTTAAAGGCGCAAGAATCGCAGGATGTTTGCATATGACCATCCAAACAGCGGTTTTAATTGAAACATTGGTAGAATTGGGTGCAGATGTGACTTGGTCTTCGTGCAACATTTTCTCCACACAAGATCATG
Organism: Pelobium sp.; assembly: GCA_965218985.1. Lineage (GTDB taxonomy): Bacteria > Bacteroidota > Bacteroidia > Sphingobacteriales > Sphingobacteriaceae > Pseudopedobacter. The sequence goes on along the minus strand of CBDCMP010000007.1, from coordinate 811,456 downwards.
CGGCAGCAGCAATTGCAGCAGCAGGAATTCCGGTATATGCCTGGAAAGGGATGAACGAACAGGAATTTGACTGGTGTATTGAGCAAACTTTATTCTTTGGGGAAAACCATGAGCCATTGAACATGATTTTGGACGATGGCGGTGATTTAACCAATATGGTGTTGGATAATTACCCAGAGTTGGCTGCCGGCATCAAAGGAATCTCAGAAGAAACCACCACCGGAGTTCATCGTTTACATGAACGTGTTAAAAAAGGCAGTTTGTTAATGCCTGCGATCAACATCAACGATTCTGTGACGAAATCTAAATTCGATAATAAATATGGCTGTCGCGAGTCTTTAGTGGATGCTATACGCAGAGCGACCGACGTGATGATGGCAGGTAAAGTGGCTGTTGTTTGTGGTTATGGAGACGTGGGTAAAGGTTCAGCAGAATCTTTGGCCAGAGCCGGGGTACGAGTGGTAGTAACTGAAATCGACCCGATCTGTGCTTTACAAGCAGCAATGGAAGGTCATGAGGTGAAGAAATTAAGCACTGCTGTTAAAGAAGCCGATATCGTGGTGACTGCCACGGGTAACAAAGACATCGTAAAAGCGGAGCACTTCAAAGCCCTGAAAGATAAAGCCATCGTTTGCAACATCGGTCACTTTGATAACGAGATTGATATGGCCTGGTTAAACGGGAATTACGGGGGCACTAAGATCGAAATCAAACCGCAGGTGGATAAATACACGATTGATGGAAAAGATCTCATCATCCTTGCTGAAGGCCGTTTGGTGAATTTAGGCTGCGCAACTGGTCATCCAAGTTTCGTGATGTCCAACTCTTTTACCAACCAAACATTGGCACAATTAGAGTTATGGCAAAATTCTGCAGCTTATGAGAATAAGGTGTACGTATTGCCTAAAACGTTAGACGAGAAAGTGGCCCGTTTACACTTAGCTAAAATCGGCGTGGAGCTGGAGGAATTAAGCCAGGAACAAGCAGAATATATCGGCGTGACTGTTGAAGGTCCATTTAAAACGGACGCTTACCGCTATTAATATTTGACGACGGTAGATTTTTGATCAACGATTGATTGATAAAAGGCTGTCATTGATACCATGACAGCCCTTTTTTTGTGATTTTGAAAATCGATGTGGCTAAATTATCGAAACCTGTTGTTTTAGCAATATGAAACCATCGTGATTTTGCCAAAACCCGCAGCGGCATGTTTATCAAATCATGATGCTTCATCACCATTCCTCCAAATCCAAAAGGCTTAAAAAGTGATAAACAACTATAAATAACAGAATTTATAACATACTAAAAATCAATATGCTATATCAAGTTGTATAGAATTAAAAAACAACCATATACGGATGAAAAAAATCATTGCCGCTTTCATTTTATTTTTACCTTTTACCACTTTTGGACAAACTGATTCTTTAACTTTTTTGCATGCCAATTGGGATTCACAAAAAATAGCCTCCGGCGTGAAGCTTAAACAGCATCAGTTCACTCAGCTATTTGGAGGAAACAGGTATATCAATATGCTGGAGATACGGAACAAAAAGAAATTAAAATTCAGTTTGGCTTATGAACCGCATGAGCTGAAACGTACCAGCGATTTTGCTAAAGAAAATCATGCACTTGCTGCCATCAATGGTACTTTCTTCGATACCAAAGTTGGTGGATCGGTCGCTTTTCTTAAAGTGAATGGAGAAGTCATCAATCAGAACCATACGTTTAAAAACGGTAGTAGAACACGTTATGAAGATGCGGGGCTAGTAATTAATAACGGCAAGATCAGCATTGTTAATTGGGATGGAGAAGAGGGCTGGGAGCAGAAGTTGAAAGATGAGCATGTAATGCTTTCCGGACCATTGATTGTTTATCACCATCAAATGCTGCCTATAGACACTGCTGACGCCTTTAATAAGACTCATCATCCACGCTCTTTATTGGTGACCACCCCTAAGAAAACCTATTTCATAGCGGTGGATGGAAGAAATGAATTTGCCGGAGGGATGAGTATGACCGAATTAGCTCACATCAGCATGTGGCTACATGCTGATGCTGCGCTCAACCTTGATGGAGGTGGTTCCACTGCATTATATGTGAAGGATTTAGGTATTGTGAATCATCCGTCAGACAACAAAAAATTTGATCATGAGGGAGAGCGGAAAGTAGCTAACGTGATTTTATTAAAGAAGGAATAATACTTAAACTTACAGGGAAATAAACAGATGTTGTCTCTATAAATGTATGTTGTTCCCCTTTACCTTTTAACGGATAAAGCTCCTAAATTCGATCGTAAAAATTCTCTTATTATTGATTTGAGAGAGTAAAAATCGATTTTTGTACGTAATTGTCAATAAAATAGATGACTTTTATAATTAAAGTACCGCCTCTGATGGAAATAAACAGAAAAGCCTGCAGAAATCACAGGCTTTTCAATTTTTGTCTCGGTACCCCTGCAAATCTAAATCAAATTTTTAGTGAATGGTTTTGTTTTTAGAAACTTTAATTCCACTAATGTTAAAAAGTGAATGACATCAAGAAAATTTGACAGCATCTTTGTCCATGAATAATTTTTCTATAATTTCATCCAGTTTTTTATCGCAATTCTGAGCCGTTTGAAGGCCTACCTCCACCAAGGCTTGTATGTTTTCCTTGCTGGCATCGTCCATCTCCGGATGGGCATTCCTCAAATCGCTCGGTTGAATTCTGGAATAATTCGCTTGGTTACCATTTGCAGCAAACATTTTAACCATATGGTAATTGGTGGTTTCTGCTGCGCCAGACATCATGATGTCTATGGAAGGTTTTATCCATCCCATGGCTCCCCATTTTTTTGCTTTATCGTAAGGATAAGGCTCATTTTCACTCCCTGTTCCCAATGAAACGACGAACATATCCTTGGCACTGGGTTCTCCGTCAGAATTTCTCACTTCCGAATAGGCGCATAAGGAAGGATTGTTGGCAAACATCCCACCATCTATCATAGGATAGGAGATCCCGCTGATGGACTTTACCAATGCAGCCTCAAAATATGTTGGAGCCGCAGATGTGGCCCGGCAGACATCCCTAAGGTAAAAATCGGTGCCATCACCGTATCTTTTATAATCCTGCTGCGCAAAAAAGTGTGTTTTTCTCTCCTGTATATTATAGGAGGTAATGATGCAAGGTTTCAATAACTGACTTAATCTGTCGTCATTAAAATATTTTTTCAAAATGTTTTCTAGAGGTTTGGCATCGTACTTCTCTTTAAAAAATGCTTTGAAATTGATGGTTTTACTTAACAAAGAGGCTTTAAATATCTCACCTCCCAGGTTTTTATATAAATTGACCACTTCTTCAGCTGAGAACTTAGGCTTAGAGGGGTCTTTCTCATCAGGACAAAGTAATAAGCAGACCAATATTCCACCTGTGCTTGTCCCGGCGAAGAAATCAAAGTAGGTGGCAATTCGGCTATCAGGATTTTGCGTTTTTTGTTGAAGCTTATGTTCCAAAGCTACCAGAACTTGCCCCGGGACGATGCCTCTGATTCCACCTCCGTCAATAGATAAGATTTTTTTCATGGTCGTCTCTGTTTATCAAAATCCTTCTAAAATTAAGACTATTAAGTTTAAAAAACCATACCCAAAAAAGGGTATTTTTAGTTCAGCTTGAAATCTCTGATCAACGGTTAGGATCGGCAGATTTTTAAAACAGGAAACTGGATATTTATAAATGCCCCAAAGATTTCCCCATTTCTGTAATGGGCTTTTCATAGGAGTTCGAAATCGTTTTCTTGTCATTATTTATATTCCTTCTAAATAGTTGCAATTGACAAATGATTGACACACCCTACCGCCTGCTATTTTACTTTTGTGCTGTTCTAAAAACAAACCCATTGAAGTATCTAAAGGTTATAGCTTTTACACACAAGCAAATTGATTTAAAAGAATTAGGTTGCTTGGTTCTTTGTAATGATGCTATAGATCAACGACTTGAATTGGTTAAATTCAAATTTGATATCCCGGAGGTTTTTTATCTAGCCACTTGTAACCGTGTGGAATTTGTATTCACAGCAGAGCAGAATTTGGATAAAAAATTTGTGAAATCTTTTCTCAACACCTTACACGCTGAACACCTAATGAATGATCAGTTGGAAAGAATTGTAGAGAATTGCTGCGTTTTTGAACAGGAGGATGCTTTGAATCATCTGATGCGTGTATCCAGCTCTCTAGAGAGTTTGGTGGTGGGCGAGAAGGAGATTTTGGCCCAGGTGCGTAAAGCATATGAAGATTGCAGGACTAAAAAATTCACAGGGGATTTTTTGAGGATGGTAATGAACAGGGTGGTAAAAACGGCGAAAGAAGTTTACACTTATACCAACATCTCTAAAAATCCAATCTCCGTTGTCTCTTTAGCTTATCGTAGGTTAAGAGATTTAAAGATGTGCTCCAATTCCAGGATTTTAATCATTGGAGCTGGCGAAACCAACCAAAACATTGCCAAATACCTCAAAAAACACACTTACACTAATTTCTCTATATTTAACAGAACGCTCAGTAAAGCCCAGGCTTTGGCTGATGAATTGGGGGGCGAAGCTTATTCTTTATCAGATTTGAAGGATTTCGATAAAGGCTTTGACGTCATCATCACCTGCACCAGTGCAACGAATCCCATCCTTACCGAAGAAGTTTATCAAAATTTAGTTGGGGATGACACCTCTGTGAAAGTCATTGTTGATTTAGCCATTCCTAATGATACGGCACCCGAAGTTCTGGAGAATCATCATATCCATTATATTGAGGTTAATTCTTTGAAAGACACTGCCGAGAAAAACTTACAGGAACGTCATCGTGAATTGATCAACGGGGAAGCCATCATTGAAAAAAACATCAAAGAATTCAGGCCGATTTTAAAGCAAAGAAGAGTGGAATTAGCCATGAAAGAAGTTCCACAAAAGATAAAAGAGATAAAGGAGAAAGCTTTAAATGCAGTTTTTGCTGATGAAGTGAACAGCCTTGATGAGAATTCAAGGATGGTTTTGGAAAAAGTGATGAGCTACATGGAGAAAAAATACATCAGCGTACCTATGGTGATGGCCAAAGATATTTTGGTAAATAACGACTAAAGGGTACCTCCTGATTGTCATTAATTGCAAATTAATCGTATTTCTTTCGGTAAACCCGCTTCGTAATCCTATTTTTGCGAATAAACAGCTTTTATATTGGATAGAATAATTACTATAGGGACACGTGGAAGTGACCTTGCTTTATGGCAGGCTAACCATGTGATGCACCAGCTGGCCGAGATTAATGTGAAGGCACAATTGAAAATCATTAAAACCCAGGGCGATAATATCCTGAATTTAAGGTTGGATAAGTTGGAAGGCAAAGGCTTTTTCACCAAAGAACTGGAGGAACATTTATCGGATGGATCTATAGATTTGGCGGTACATTCTCATAAAGATTTACCAACCAAAAACCCTGAAGGTTTAATCATTGCCGCAGTTTCTGAGCGTGAGGACCCCTCAGAAATCATATTGATTTTGAAGGATTGTGTGGATAAATCCAAAAAACTCTCCGTTAAGCATAACGGAACCGTGGGTACTTCATCCAACAGGAGGCAGTCTCAACTTTTAGCCGTCAGGCCTGATTTGGAGTTTGAAAATTTGAGAGGAAACGTACCCACCAGGATTCAGAAGTTAAGAGATGAGCATTACGATGCCATCATCATGGCTAAAGCCGGTGCTGCCCGTTTGGATTTGGATTTATCAGAATTTTATGTGGAGGAGATTGAACCTACTGCAGAGCTGGTACCTGCACCTGCACAGGGTGTTTTGGCTATCCAGATAAGAGAGAAAGATAAAGCATTATTCGATATTCTTCAACAGATCAACAATGCCGATGTTGCCGAGCAGATTGGTGTGGAACGTAAGGTTTTGAATTTATTTGATGGAGGTTGTCACATGCCTTTAGGTTGCTATTGCCAAAAAGACGATGGAATTTTCCATGTGTGGACCACCAAATCCAAAGATGAAGATGAATTCCCCGATCGGTTATATGTCACTTCTGAAACCACCGAAGGTTTGGCAGAGAAGATTGTAGCCAAGTTTGATAGGAAGAATAGGAAGATGCCGAAAAAGGTGTTCATCTCCAGGGAATTGAGCGAACATAGTTATTTCAGAAAATCATTGGAAAAACATGATGTTGACGTGGAGGCGCGATCTTTGATCAGAACGGTGCCAACCATCCATAAACTGGATTCTTACATCTTTAAACATGTGGATTGGATCTTCTTCAGCAGTAAAAACGGAATTGAATATTTCTTTGCTTTGAAACCTGTATTGCCAAGAGATGCGAAGTTTGGCGTGGTGGGACGTGGCTCTGAAGAAGCTTTGAAATTGATGGGACATGAAGTTTCCTTTGTTGGGGAGAGCAGTGACACTGCCGAAATTGCAAATGAGTTTGCTACTTTAGCTAACGGGCAATCTATATTGTTTCCATCGGCAAAAGATTCATTAAGAACCATTCAACAAGGCATGTCTGCCGAAACCAAAATCATTGATTTGGTGATTTACGAAACCATCTTGGAGGACAAGGCGAATCAAAGCTTTGCTGAGGTGTTGGTTTTCACCAGTCCATCTAATGTGGATGCTTATTTTGCTGATAATCTGTTAGACCCAGGCCAAAAAGTGGTGGCTATCGGAAAATCAACAGGCAAGAAATTTGAAGAGATGGGTGTGGGCTATATCTTACCTTCTTCTCCGGATGAGATTGGTTTGGCAGAAGTGGTTTTTGGGATAGATGTGAAATAGAAAGATACAGGAATAAAGAATAAAGACACAGGGAATAAAGATACAGGAATAAAGACACAGGAATAAAGACACAGGGAATAAAGATACAGGAATAAAGAATAAAGACACAAGAGCTATCGTAATCTAAAAATCGTAAATATAAAAAGGAACAAGAATGAAGATAAATCTAAAATCGTAAATCTAAAATCGTAAATATAAATGTTAATCAGGCCAAGAAGAAATAGAAAATCTCAGGTGATCAGAGATATGGTGCAGGAGAATCATTTACATGCTGCCGATTTTATTTTCCCATTATTCATCATTGATGGAGCGCATAAAAAAACCGAAGTGGCATCTATGCCCGGCATTTATCGGTACTCCGTTGATAATTTATTGCGGGAAGTGGAGAGCTGCATGGATCTCGGCTTAAAATCTTTCGACCTTTTTCCAAATCTCGAAGAATCTTTGAAAGATAAAACCGCATCAGAAAGCCTGAATGAGAAAGGCCTCTATTTAAGGGCAATCAAAGAAGTGAAGTCTCATTTCCCGGAATCCTGCATAGTTACTGATGTGGCTATGGACCCTTATAGTTCTGATGGTCATGACGGATTGGTGGAGAACGGCGAGATCTTAAATGATGAAACATTAGGAATTTTAGCCAAAATGGCTGTTGCGCATGCAAAAGCGGGTGCCGATATCGTCGCTCCATCTGATATGATGGATGGCAGGGTGCAACATATTCGCGAAGCTTTAGATGAGAATGGATTTGCAAATGTCTCCATCATGTCTTATACTGCCAAATATGCGAGTGCTTTTTACGGACCTTTCCGTGATGCTTTAAATTCTGCCCCAAAATTTGGAGATAAGAAAACTTACCAGATGAATCCAGCCAACCAAAGAGAAGCCTTGATTGAAGCTACTTTAGATGTGGAGGAGGGAGCCGATTTTCTGATGGTAAAACCAGCATTGGCTTATTTGGATGTGATAAAATTGTTAAAGGACAATTTCGATTTGCCTATTGCAGCTTACAATGTGAGTGGTGAATATGCCATGCTGAAAGCTGCCGAACAGAAGGGTTGGTTGGACGGCCCAAGAGCCATAGTGGAGAAACTGATGGGAATAAAAAGAGCTGGTGCCGATGTGATTTTAACTTACCACGCCAAAGAAATTTTGGCAAATAAATGGATTTGACACAGCTTTAGGCTTAAAGCCTTCAGCAACAAGCTTAATAAGATGTTTGATTCGATAAAAAATATATTCAACGCCAATCAAAAAGAGGAGACCCCTTTGGTTTACGGGGATAAACCTGATATCTCAAGACAGAAATCTGCAGAGCTTTATGAGAAAGCAAAAGCCTATTTTCCGGGCGGAGTGAACTCGCCGGTAAGGGCTTTCAAATCTGTTCATGGCGTACCTTTATTCATAGAAAAAGGAGATGGTTGTCGTTTATGGGATGCCGATGGAAATGAGTTCATTGATTTCTGCTGTTCCTGGGGACCTTTGATCTTAGGTCACAATCATCCCAAAATAAGAGAAAAAGTAACGGAAGTGATGCAGAAAGGCATGTCTTTTGGTGCTCCAACCTCTCTGGAGAGCGACTTGGCTGAACTCATCATCAAGAATAATAAATTCATAGAGAAATTAAGATTTACCAGTTCAGGAACGGAGGCGGTGATGTCTGCCATTCGTTTGGCCAGAGGGGTGACCAAAAGAGATAAGATCATCAAATTTGAGGGTTGCTACCACGGCCACAGCGATTCACTTTTAGTAAAAGCAGGTTCCGGTTTGGTCACTTTCGGAGAAACTTCTTCGGCTGGTATTCCTAAAGCTTTCGCTGATGAAACCATCGTAGTTTCCTTGAATGATAAAAATGCTTTAAAAGCTGCTTTCAAACAATTTAAAAATGAAATCGCGGCGATCATCATTGAACCTGTTCCTGCCAATAACGGCTTGCTTTTACAGGATGATGATTACCTGAGGTTCCTGAGAGAAATTTGCGATAAGAATGGTGCTTTATTGATTTTTGATGAAGTCATTTCGGGCTTCAGATTGGGGTTTGAAGGTGCAGCCGGTCATTACGATATCAGGCCAGATATCATCACTTACGGAAAAATCATTGGTGGAGGCTTGCCTGTGGGTGCTTATGGTTCTTCAGCAGAAATCATGGCCAATATTTCGCCAGATGGTGGAGTGTATCAGGCAGGAACCTTATCCGGAAATCCGGTGGCAATGGCCGCAGGTATAGCGCAACTCACAGAATTGGCTAAATCAGGTTTTTACAAAGAGTTAAACAATAAAACGCAGGAGTTCGCAGCATCCATACAGCGTTATGCCACTTCCAAGAATTATAAATTCAAGGTACTCCAGATAGCCTCTATATTTTGGTTTGCTTTCACTGATGCGGAGCAGATTCAGACTTCAGAAGCAATAGAGGCTTCCAGCATGGAGAAATTCAAATTGATGCACCGTGAATTATTGAATCGTGGCGTTTATTTAGGCCCGTCAGGTTATGAAGTGGGTTTTGTTTCAGCGGCCCATAGTAAGATAGATTTAGAGAAAGCGAAAAGAGCTATATTTGAAAGTCTTGATATCGTTTTTAAAACCAAATAAACCATGTCTTTAAAACCCATCACTATTTTTTATGCCCTCGTTTTTTACGTGATTGCGCAGCTTTTATGGTGGGCGGTTTTATTGGTGGAGCTGCAGCCCAATAAAACTGCCATGGTGATGGGCGAAGGTTTCGTATTCATCTCTTTAATGAGTTTCGGAGTTTATAAGTTACACCGGGCCATCAACAAGGAGAAAAGAATCAATAATCAACAGAAGAATTTTTTGCTTTCTGTCACTCACGAACTGAAATCACCTTTGGCATCTATCAAATTATACCTGCAAACCATTCATAAAAGAGAGCTGGATCGTGAACAACAGTTGAATTTCATCGGCAAATCCTTATTGGATATTGAACGTCTGGATGATTTGGTGGAGAACATGCTGTTGGCCACTAAAATCGAGAATAAATCTTACAGCTTTCCAAAAGGGGAATTGAATCTTTCTGAATTGGTGGATAAGATTGTCTCCCGTCTGCAAATCCACGTGTGCAGTAAAGAAGCCATTATTTCTAAGGTGGACCCTAACGTTTACATCACAGGTGATCAGTTTGCGATGGCATCGGTGGTGACGAATCTGATTGAGAATGCAGTGAAATATTCTGCAGATTGTGTGCCTGTTCATGTAGATTTACACCGTAAACCAAATGGGAAAGTATACTTTAAAGTTACCGATTTAGGAATTGGAATTCCTGATGAAGAAAAACCGAAGATTTTCGATAAATTTTACAGGGTAGGAAGTGAAGACACCCGCAAAACCAAAGGTACGGGTTTGGGTTTATTTATTGTAAAACAAGTGCTTGACCATCATCAGGCTCAAATAAAAGTTAAAAATAACCAACCAAGAGGAACGGTTTTTGAAGTTTCTTTTAACTAAATAAAAAGAAAATGTCTGTTAAACAAAGAATTTTATTGATGGAAGATGAAGAGCATCTTCTTGAAGCAATCAAACTGAACCTTGAAATGGAAGGGTTTTTTGTAAGAGCCGTCACAGACGGTAAAAAAGCACTTAAAGTTTATAAAGAAGAGAAATTCAACCTCATCATTTTAGATGTGATGGTTCCTGAAATTGACGGTTTCCAGGTTGCCGAAACTATTCGCCTGGAGAATAGTGAGGTCCCCATCATGTTTTTAACTGCCAAAAATACATCAGAAGACAGAATTACAGGTTTGAAGAAGGGCGCAGATGATTATTTGACAAAGCCTTTCAACCTGGAGGAACTGATCTTAAGAGTAAATAACCTGATTAAAAGAAGCATGAAAGGTGAAGATTTGAAGGAGATGAACTCCTATAAAATCGGAGATAAAACCATCTATTTCAACTCTTTCGAACTGAAAAACGATGATGGCACTGTCACTGCATTAACCAAAAAGGAGACCATGCTTTTAAAATTGTTGATTGAACGTAAGAACGAAGCAGTTTCCAGGGAGCAGATCTTAGAGACAGTTTGGAATTATGATGTTTATCCATCCACCAGAACCATTGATAATTTCATCCTCACTTTCAGAAAGTATTTCGAACCTGACCAAAAGAATCCGATTTATTTCCACTCCATCCGTGGCGTTGGCTACAAATTTACCGACGGGCATTAAAAAATATGTTCACAAACCAGGCTAGAATTACAGTTTGCTTCTTGTTATTGTTGGTTTCGGCTTTTGCAGCTTACCTGAAAGTTTATGAAATCTCCGCTTTATGCGGGATGTTTATTGGTTTCGTGATTTGGGGTTATTTTAAAGAGGGTCCTGTAATTTTGGCAGCTAAACAATATCGCCTAAAAAATTATCAGAGAGCTAAGGAATTACTTTTAACGATTAGAAAACCCGAATATTTAAATAAACGCAGAAAGCCCTATTACGAATTTTTGCTGGGAAGCATCGCTGTGAATCAATTGGATTATGCAGATGCAGAATATCATTTAGGAAAGGCTTCTGTTTTGGGATTAAGGGCTAACGATTTGGGAACGGCTTTAATGCATTTAGCAAACATCAGCTTAAGAAACAAAGAGAAGGAGAAAGGTTTTGTTTGGATTAAACAAGCTGAGAAATTACCTCTCACTGAGAAGTATACGCATATTTTAAAAAAAATAGAGCAAGAATTACAACAAATTAAATGAAGGATTCCTTATTTATAAAAGCAGCATTTTCACAAAGAACAGCGCGTCCACCAGTGTGGATGATGAGACAGGCCGGGCGTTTTATGCCGCAATATTGGGAGATTAAGAACAAGTACTCTTTCCTTGAGATGTGCAAAACACCAGATATTGCCGCTGATGTGACCATGCTCCCGGTTGATTTATTGGGGATTGATGCCGCTATTCTTTTCTGTGATATTTTAGTGACTGCGGAAGCGATGGGTGGCGATTTAAGTTTCACTCAGGGGCTTGGCCCTCGTTTCGCAAATCCGGTAAGAAATGCGCAAGACATCGAAAATCTTCAAACTGGCGTGAATGATAAATTGCGATACGTGGCAGATGCCATCAAAGTGATTCAACAAAGATTAAATGGTTCCATTCCTTTAATCGGTTTCGCTGGAGCACCTTTTACCGTGATGAGCTATTTAATTGAAGGAGGTTCTTCCAAAGATTTTAAACTCACCAAATTGTTCATGCACAATCAGCCGGAGCTGGCGCATAAATTATTGAGTAAGATTGCTGAGGTGACGGTGGATTATTTGAATTTGCAGATTGAAGCTGGAGTGGATGCAGTGCAGCTTTTTGATAGCTGGGCCACTGCTTTAAGCTGGGACGATTACACTGAATTCTCTCACAGTTATAATGTGGAGATCATTTCCAAATTGAATAGAGCAGATGTTCCGGTGATTTCATTCTGTAAAGGAAGTTCGGTTTTTGCCCCACTGATGGCCGAAGCCAAGCCTGATGTGATTTCTATAGATTGGAACGCTGATTTAAGGAATATCAAACATCAACTCCCATTCAATATTGCGGTGCAAGGAAATTTAGATCCGCATATTTTGTATGCAAAGAAACCAGTGATCAAAGAAAGAATCCATAAATTATTTGAAAGAATGCGTGGCGAGAATGGATTCATCTTTAACTTAGGTCACGGGATCATGCCTGATATTCCTTTTGATCACGTGAAATATGCAATTGATGTGGTAAAGGAATTTAAATATTGATTGGCTTATGGGGTAATTAGTTGCTTGTTTTTGTCAAGAATTGTAATCAGTTTGTTTTTGTGAAGAGAAGAATTGTAATCAGTAATCAGTTTTCCAATATGATGTGTTATTTTGTAATCAGTTCAACAAAACGAGAACCGAACCCCGATCACCGATCACTGGACACCGATTACCGAACACCGATCACCGATCACTGGACACCGATTACCGAACACCGATCACCGATCACTGGACACCGATTACCGAACACCGATCACTAGCTACTGATTATAGATTAGCGTAAATAAAATGTATAGATACCTACTCGCCATACACCTCATCTTTGTCGTTAGCTGGATGGCTGGCTTGTTCTATGTCGTGAGGTTGTTCATCTATCATACTGAAGCTAACGAGAAACCTGAAAATGAACGGATCATCCTTCAAAGGCAATTTCAACTGATGGAGTCTAAGCTATGGAACATCATCACCACACCGGCTATGATTTTGGCTGTCGCCGCAGGATTACTCATGCTTTACCTCAATCCGGGGTTGTTAGAAACCGATTGGATGTGGGTTAAGCTCAGTTTTGTCGCCGGATTGCTCACCTATCATTTCATTTGCCAAAATATCATTTCTCAACTCAAAAGAGGCAGGTTTTGGATGACAAGCACTCAACTCCGTTTTTGGAACGAATTGGCAACTATTTTCCTTGTGGCCATTGTTTTCACGGTTATTCTGAAAAGTGCCATTGATGGGCTTTATGGGCTTTTAGGTCTTATAGGCTTTTCTATCGTCATTATGGCGGCTGTAAAAGTCTATAAAAGGGCGAGGGAAAAAGCTTCTAAATAAGCAGGGTTCTTATCTTATTTAGCTAAAAATCTACCATGTTCCTCTTGTTAATAAACCTATTTTGGTTGATGCATAAATCAGCTTTATAAAGGTGCCGGAAGGCAGAAGATTTAGCTCCAGCAGTGTGTACATCAGCAAACAGTTAAGAGATTTAAATGAATGAAAAAGGTTGTACAAGGTCATTATACAACCTTTATTATCTACAACGCTTTAGAGAACGCTAAAATCTCTCTGATTTTCTCTTCCGATGGCTCCTTAACCAGCAGGTTAAGAGCGGGTTTGATGCTTTCGTAAAAGCAAATCTCAGATTTTGTGAAAACAGTGTTCATTTTTGAAGGTTCTGTTCCATCATTGCAAATTGAATTCGAAGTAGGAGTATAAGTTTCTATCATAAGCTTTATAAAAAGATTGTTAGATAAAAAACGCCAATCCTAAAAGAATATTTTAATTCATATAAAAAATATGAATCAGCTCTTCAAAGTCAATTCTTTACTGGTCATCATCTTTCTGAGATTATTCAAGGCGTAGCGCATTCTGCCCAAAGCAGTGTTGATGCTCACATGGGTTAAGTCGGCTATTTCCTTGAAACTTAAATCACCATAATGCCTCATGATCAGCACTTCTTTCTGTTCAGATGGCAATAAATGAATCAATTTCTTAAGATCAGTATAGGTTTGCTCCTTAACCATTTTTTCCTCAATGCTCTCATCATGAATTCCTAATACGTCAAAAATATCAAACCCGTCGCCATTGGTAATGGTCGGGTTTCTTTTCTCTTTTCTGAAATGATCAATCACTAAATTATGACCAATTCTTAAAACCCAGGGAAGAAATTTACCTTCTTCATTATATTTACCCGCTTTTAATGTTTTAATCACTTTGATGAAAGTATCCTGAAAAATATCTTCAGCTAAATATTCATCCTTAACCAAAAGATAAATGGAGGTATAAATTCTTGATTTGTGTCTGGTGATGAGTTCTGACAGTGCGGATTCATTCCCTTTGATATAGAGATGCACTAATTCCTGGTCTGTTTTTTCCTGAAAGCTCATAATTACTCCTACTTTAAATTCTATTATGCAATAAGTGTGTGAGTAAAGTGTTTTCTATAAGCGTTCTTTTTTGTTTAAATCTATTTTACTGTCCAAATGAAATAAAAATTTCAATAAAAACAAAATATTAAAATGGGTTTTATATAAATTGTAATATTTAATATGGTATTATAACAATATTGTGATAATTTAATTCTTATTAAAATAAGCCCTATAGAAGCATATACGTATTTTTTTCAAAATGCGATACAATAATTTACAAATAGTATAAACATTAAAAATAAGTCAAATTTCTGCCTTATGATAAATTGCAGGATATAAGCCTTATTTTTGCAATCATAATCAATTTTTTGCGATTATCCATCAATAGAGAGGACGTCGAGATATTAAGATGAAAATAGAAGATAAAGATCCGCAGCATCATATTCTTATTAAGGGGGCAAGAGTTCATAATTTAAAGAACATAGACGTAGCCATTCCGAAAAATAAATTGGTGGTGATCACAGGTATGTCCGGTTCCGGAAAATCATCTCTGGCTTTTGATACGCTTTATGCGGAAGGCCAAAGGAGGTACGTAGAAAGTCTCTCTTCCTATGCCCGCCAGTTTTTAGGCAGGATGAATAAACCCGACGTAGATTATATCAAGGGAATCGCCCCGGCCATTGCAATCGAACAAAAAGTCATCACTTCAAACCCACGCTCCACGGTAGGTACTTCCACAGAGATTTACGATTATCTGAAACTGCTTTTCAGCAGGATTGGAAAAACCATTTCACCTGTCTCGGGAAACGTGGTAAAGAAGGATGCTGTCACTGATGTGGTGAACTATTTATCGGCATTGCCAGCGGAAAGCGCTATAACTATACTTTGTCCGCTATACCCGCATAACCAAAGAACTCTAAAAGAGGAATTGGCAGTGCTCCTGCAAAAAGGTTTCTCCCGGGTGGTCATGAATAAGGAGATAAGAAAAGTGGAAGAGGTTTTAACCGATGAAACCGTGGAGAACAAGGAGATTTTAGATGAACATGAGCTATTGATCCTGATAGACAGAATTGTCACCAATCAGGAGGACGAGACCATCAGCCGGATGGGAGATTCTGTACAAACTGCTTTTTTTGAAGGAAAAGGAGATTGTTATGTTGATTTTCACGGAGAACGCAAGCATTTCTCAGACCGTTTTGAACTAGACGGCATCAAGTTTGAAGAACCCACCCCTAATTTTTTCAGCTTCAACAATCCTTACGGAGCATGCCCTAAATGCGAAGGTTATGGCAAAGTGATTGGCATTGATGAAGATTTGGTGATTCCTGATAAATCAAAATCAGTGTATGATGGTGCCATTGCGCCCTGGCGTGGAGAGAAGATGAGAGAATGGTTGGATGTTTTGATAAAAAGTTCCACCAAATTCGATTTCCCTATCCATCGTTCAGTGAGTCAGTTGACCAGCGCCGAGAAGAAATTGCTTTGGACAGGGAACAAATACTTTAAAGGTTTGGATACATTTTTCCAGTATCTGGAGGAGCAAACCTATAAAATCCAATATCGGGTGATGTTGTCTCGCTATCGTGGAAAAACCACCTGTCCGGATTGCCAAGGGAGCAGGTTAAGACCCGATGCCACCTATGTCAAAATTAGTGGCCATTCCATCACCGATATTGTGTTGATGCCTTTGAAAAAAGCATTACCTTTTTTCGATGGTTTAAAATTGGACGAACAGCAACAAAAAATCTCCAAACGCTTGATCCTTGAAATTAGGAATCGTATGCTGTTTTTAAACGAAGTGGGTTTAGGCTACCTCACATTAAATAGATTATCCAACACCTTGTCTGGTGGGGAATCTCAGCGAATCAATTTAGCCACGTCATTGGGGAGTTCATTGGTAGGTTCTGTATATGTTTTAGATGAGCCAAGTATTGGTTTACATCCTAAAGACACCAACCGTTTAATCGGAGTTCTGAAATCGTTAAGAGATGTGGGGAATACCGTTTTGGTGGTGGAGCATGAGGAGGAAATGATGCAAGCTGCCGACCATTTGATAGATATAGGTCCGGAAGCAGGAACTTTGGGCGGAGAACTGATTTTCGCCGGAAATTATGAGGAGATCTTAAAAGACAAGAACAGTTTAACCGGCAAATATTTAAGCGGAGCAGCGGAGATTAAAATTCCGCAGAGAAGAAGAAAACCTACTGATTTCATAGCGATAAAAGGAGCGAGAGAGAACAACCTCAAGAATATTGACGTTCAGTTCCCATTACATGTTTTAACAGCCGTGACCGGAGTCTCCGGTTCTGGTAAAACCTCCTTGGTAAAAAGAATTTTATATCCTGCTTTACAAAAAATCATCGGGAACTATTCTGGTGAACAAACCGGTGCTTACGATGGAATAGAAGGAGCAACAGAACAAATCTCACAAGTGGAGTTGGTGGATCAGAATCCTATCGGTCGTTCTTCCCGCTCTAATCCGGTGACCTATGTGAAAGCCTGGGACGAAATTCGTTCTTTATACGCTTCACAAGCATCTGCGAAAGCCAGTGGATTAAAACCTGCAGCTTTTTCTTTTAATGTGGAAGGGGGAAGATGTGATGTTTGCCAGGGTGAAGGTGAAGTGAAGATTGAGATGCAGTTTATGGCAGATATTTACCTGCCTTGCGAATCATGCGGCGGGCAGCGTTTCAAGCAGCATGTGTTAGACAGCACTTATCATGATAAAAATGTTGCTGAAGTTTTAGAGATGACCATTGATGATGCAGTGGAGTTCTTTAAAAACGAGCCGAAGATCATCAATAAATTACAACCTTTGGTTGAAGTGGGTTTGGGATATGTGCATTTGGGGCAATCATCCAACACTTTGTCAGGTGGGGAAGCGCAGCGTATTAAACTGGCGTCATTTCTCATCAAAGGGAATAATAGTCACCAAACATTATTTATTTTTGACGAGCCCACAACCGGTTTACATTTTCACGACATCAAAAAGCTGATGAAATCCTTCGATGCTTTGATAGAGCAGGGGAACACCATCATTGTGATTGAACATAACATGGATGTGATCAAATGTGCCGATTGGGTGATTGATATCGGCCCTGAAGGGGGTGACGAAGGTGGGGATTTGGTCTTTGAAGGAACACCGGAAGATTTGATAAAGGATAAGGATTCTTATACTGGAGAATATTTGAAAGAGAGATTTAAGTCGTTCATTAGTTGAATTGGGTCATTAATATTGGAGTTTAATAAGACCATTTATTTCAATAAGTTGAAATAGTTCACTAGGCTTATCTCCATTATCAGCTTATTTTTAAATTATTTGAATCATTAGCTAACCTTGATAAAACAAAATTAAGACACCAGCTAAAACTAGAGAGTATTTAAATAGATTAAAAACCTAATTGCTGATTCAGCTAATGAACTAATTCAACCAAAACCCTAATAATATGAGTTTCAATAACCTTGAGGATTTAGAAGTTATAAAAGAGCATTTTCCCTTTCGGATGAGATTTGGAAATTGGTAATTGATTGGAAAGATTTCTTCGTAAAGGATACGATAGGAAAACAATTAGTCAGAGCAGCTGATTCAGTTGATTCAAATATTGCTGAGGGTTATGGAAGATTTCATTTCAAAGAGAATAAAAACTTTTGTTATTATTATAGTCGAGGTTCATTGCTGGAAACAAAAGGGTTTATCAAAAAATGCAAAAATAGAATTTTAATGGATACAGAAAAGGCAAACCAACTTTTAAACGAACTAGACCAAAAACATAAGATGCTGAATGCTTATATCAGTTATATTGGCAAGGCAAATCAAGAATTTTAAATTGACAGAATAAAGTCACTAATGAACTAATTCAACCATTGAACTCAATGAACTAATTCAACTACTGAACTATATAATGAAAGAAGAATCTAAACTCATCAGAACGCAAACGCCAAGGTCTTACAATAGAGAGCATTCCACGCCGATGTATCTGACCTCCAGCTTTATTTTTGATGACGCGGAACAAGGCAGGGCGATTTTTGCCGATGAGCAGGAAGGAATCATCTACTCCAGGTATTCTAACCCGAATACTACCGAGTTTATAGATAAAGTTTGTGAGCTGGAAGGTGCGGAAGCCGGTTTGGCCTTTGCGTCCGGAATGGCGGGAGTATTTGCATCTTTTGCGGGCTTATTGAAATCTGGCGACCATATCGTAGCTTTTCGCTCTATTTTTGGTTCCACACATCAGCTACTGACTACCTTGTTTCCTCGTTGGGGAATCACATCCACTTATGTAGATGCTTCCAGGCCGGAGGATTTGGAGAAAGCTATCCAACCCAACACCAAGATGATTTTTTTGGAAACACCTTCCAACCCAGGATTGGAATTGGTGGACTTGGAATGGTTATGCACTATCAAGGAGAAACACCCTGACATCATCATCAACGTGGATAATTGTTTTGCCACACCTTATCTGCAAAAGCCAATTGAATATGGAGTGGATATTGTAAGCCACTCGGCTACCAAATACATGGACGGACAAGGCCGGGTTTTAGGTGGCGTAGTTGTTGGCCGTGCATATTTAATTAAAGAGATGATGTTCTTCATTCGTCATACCGGTCCGGCCATGTCGGCTTTCAATGCCTGGTTATTATCCAAAAGTTTGGAGACCATGCCTTTGCGTATGGACAGGCATTGTGCAAATGCTTTGGCTGTCGCCGAAGCCTTAGAAAAAAACACAGATGTGGAAGTGGTGAGGTATCCCCATTTAAAATCACATCCTCAGTATGAACTGGCCAAAAAACAAATGAAACAAGGCGGCGGAATAGTGACTTTCGTAATCAAGGGTGGTTTTGAAAGAGCCAAAAGATTTTTGGATGCTTTGGAGATGTTTTTGATCACCTCCAATTTAGGAGATAGCAGAAGTATTGCCACGCACCCGGCATCCACTACACACTCCAAATTAACAGAAGAGGAACGGGCACAAATTGGCATTTTCCCAGGCAGCATACGTCTTTCCATAGGTTTGGAAAATGTGGAAGATATCATTATAGACCTCACCAATGCTTTAGAAAAATCCAAATAGACTTATTATTTGAATTTTTTTGAGTTTGAAAGATTCTTACATCTAAAAAACATGAAAATAGAATTAAACAGAGTAAATGACGCAGTCCACTTTGAAGCAACAGGAAGTGGAAATGTTAAAGTACACATAGATGGTTCAGCAGCTATAGGCGGCCAAGGCTTAGGTGTCCGCCCGATGGAACTGGTTTTGATGGCCCTGGGCTCCTGCAGTTCGCTGGATTTGATCAGTATTTTAAAGAAACAAAGACAAGAGATCAGCGATTTTTCTGTGGAGGTGAATGGAGAAAGAAGAGAAGAAATTCCAACTATATTCACAAAAATTCATATCTTATTCCGTTTTAAAGGAACAATTGATCAAAACAAAGCCGAAAAAGCAGCAGCATTAGCAGTAAAGAAATATTGTTCAGTACATGATATGCTGGTTGCAGGCGGAGTGGAAATCAGCTATTCCCTGGAAATCAGTTAAATTAATATTTCAGATTTTTATCATTCGTAAATCTAAAATCGTAATTCGTAAATCAGTTTGTTATCTAAAAAGACAAAATACGCTATTAGGGCATTGATTGCATTAGGAGAGCAATTTGGTGGGGATTCTATGAATATTCTATCCATCTCTCAAAAAGAGAGAATCCCTAAGAAGTTTTTGGAACAGATACTTTTGGAGATGCGCAATGCAGGATTTCTTTACAGTAAAAAAGGCGCTGGTGGGGGTTACTCTTTGTTAAAAGACCCTAAAGACATCAATCTGGTGCAGGTGATGCGTTTAACTGGCGGACCTATCGCTCAATTGCCTTGCGTAAGCCTCAATTTTTATCAGCGCTGCGAGGAATGTAAAGAAGAGGAAACCTGCGGAATCAGGGACACTTTTATGAGCGTTCGGGATGCCACCTTGAAAATCCTATCCGAAACCAGCATCGCTGACCTCATCACTAAAGAAAAATATTTTTCTGCGCATTTGAAAATTTAGATGCTTTTAAATGATTTCCTGATCAGGACATGTTTTCCCTGCATTTGTTTTGTTAGCATATCTCAAACAGCTGACAATTTTGATACTCATCGATTTTTAAGCGCAAATTCCACAAAATTCTGATACTTAGTTTTGCAAAAAGTTTCATATAAAATTCGCTTTCCTTAACTTCGGGACTTTAATCATTCAATTAGATAAAATCGATATAGATCATGAAAATCACCGTAGTTGGAGCAGGTGCAGTTGGTGCCACCTGTGCTGATAACATTGCCAGAAGAGAATTAGCAGAAGAGTTAATTTTATTAGACATTAAAGAAGGTTTTGCCGAAGGTAAAGCCATTGATATGATGCAAACAGCAGCTTATTTAGGTTTCGACACCAAAGTTAAGGGTGTGACTAATGATTATGCTGCCACAGCTGATTCTGAAGTGGTGGTGATCACATCCGGTTTGCCACGCAAACCAGGAATGACTCGTGAAGAGTTGATTGGAACAAATGCAGGTATCGTGAAATCAGTGACCGAGAATATATTAAAGCATTCTCCAAACACCATCATCATCGTGGTTTCCAATCCAATGGACACCATGAATTACCTGACTTTAAAAACTTCTGGTTTACCTAAAGAAAGAATTTTAGGAATGGGTGGAGCATTGGACTCCGCTCGTTTTAAATATTACTTAAGTCAGGAATTAGGATGTTCTCCTGCCGATTTGAATGCGGTGGTCATAGGAGGTCACGGTGACACCACCATGATTCCTTTAATCAATCATGCAACTTGGAATAGCACTCCGGTTACTAACTTATTAAGTAAAGAGCAGCAAGATAAAATTGTTGCCGCAACCATGGTTGGCGGTGCCACTTTAACTAAATTGATTGGTACTTCTGCCTGGTATGCCCCAGGAGCTGGAACTGCAGCTATGGTGGAGGCCATTGTACGCGATGAGAAAAAGTTGATTTCTTGTGGAGTGGCTTTAGATGGAGAATACGGGCAGAGCGATATCTCTCTGGTTGTTCCGGTTGTTTTAGGCAAAAGCGGATGGGAGAGGATCATCGATTTTAAATTGACTGATGCTGAACAGGCTGAATTCAATAAAAGTGCTACGGCAGTGCGGAATATGAACCAGGTTCTTGCAGATTCTAAGCTGATTTAATGACTAAACATATTTTAAACCTGGAGCTCATTGACCTTCAGGGAGATGGCTTCCACCTTTTGGTGGAAGTTGTTGTTTTCGGGCAAATCTTCAAAGCTGTTTTGGATACCGGTGCTTCAAAATCGGCATTTGATAGGGAGATCATCTCCGGTTATGCGCCTGCCGATCAAATCATCCACGTTCCTGATCATCATGCTATAGGTTTAGGCACCACCACTATGGAACGCTATTTTGTGGTTTGTCCTGAATTGAGATTAGGTGAGTTGATCATTGAAAATTATGAAGCCCCAGTGTTTGATTTGTCTGCAATTAAATTTGCCTATGAGAAATTAGAGCTGCCACCGGTTATTGGCGTGTTGGGTGGAGATATTTTAATGGATCATCATGCAATCATTGATTATAAAAATTTAAGGTTGAGTTTATTCAAGTGATCGGCTGTTTTTTCGTAAATTAGTGGCACTGATCGATCGGAGATGAAAAATGATATTCTTGCACCAGCAGATGTTGAATTATTGGTGAACGAGTTCTATAAAAAGGTGATAGCTGATAAAGCTTTAGGTCATATATTCACTGATGTGGCGAAAGTGGATTGGGAACATCACTTACCAATCATGTATGCTTTTTGGGAATCTGCTTTGTTAGGGCAAGTTGGTTATATCGGTAACCCAATGGAAGCGCACATTAAACTCAATCAGAGGATCACATTGACAGCGGAAAATTTTAACACCTGGAAAACACTTTTTATCCAAACCGTGGAAGAATATTTTAGTGGGAAGATTGCAAATTTAGCCAAAGAGAAAGCCATAAGCATTGCGGATTTAATGTTTTATAAGATTCACAACCATTACAACGCTCCAGGAGTTGCTAAACCCAAAAAATAAAAATCCTTTTTTCATACTGTTTAAAATTCTGTATCTTGTATCATAAGCCTCACTTATGAAACATCTTTTGCTGTTTTTATTGTGTGTGCCTTTTTTAGCATCAGCACAGGATTTAACTGGTGTTTGGAAAGGAAAATTAACCCAGGACACTGGGGGTTACGCACCCGAATATTCTTTGGAATTGAACATCACTCAGAAAAAAAAGAATATTTACGGTGAATCCTATGCCTATCTTGGAAAAGTAGTGGTTGCCAAGTTGAGATTCACCGGCTATTTTGATAAGGATTCTATTTATTTAAAAGAATATCGGGAAGGAGTTATAGAGAAGGTTTTGCCACCCGACTATATACTATGTATCAAGAATTTCATTTTATCCTATGATAAAAGCGCAACAGGTGCAGAGACGCTAACCGGCAGATGGGACGGAGTTGGCTATACGCAGGACAGTGAATCAAATTTTCCGGGCGGTTTTAATACAAGAATCGATCAGCTTCCCTGTGTGCCAGGCTTAATTTATCTCTCCAAAAATGATGCGCTCCAAATTGAGACTTCGGTTCCTTCTCAACTTGTTGATTTCTCTGATACACTATACAATACCAAAGTGAATAAAATTCAAGAGATAGAAGTGGAGAATCAGGTCATTCAAATTTCTTTGAACGATTACGAAAAAGTGGATGGAGATATAGTGAGTGTTTATTTAAACCGCAAGAAGGTGGCGGATCATATTTCAATCAGGAGAGCTCCAATTACCTTTACCATCGCATTGAATGCCAATTATATCAATAATGAAATATTGATATATGCTGAGAATTTAGGTAGAATCCCGCCTAATACCTCTTTAATGGTGGTAAGAGATGGCGATAAATCACACGATGTGTACATTTCTTCAGATTTAAAGAATACGGCTGCCGTTTATCTTAAGTATGTTAAAAAGTGAATCTTAATTCTCAGTGACATGAAATTAAAGATACTGATTCTTCTGCTCTTTCCCTGCACTGCTTTTTCACAGTTTAAAGGTTTATGGAATGGGTATATCAATTCGGAAAGACCTTTAAAATCTTACTATATACTAGATGTTAAAGAAGAGTTTGATGGCGTGGTTAAAGGGGATGCTTACTTATATAGAACGCAGTATTTGACATTTCTGGGGAAAATGAATTTTGTTGGAACCATAGAGAATGGAAAACTATCACTTTCAGAGCTAAAATTACTCATCAATAAAAAACCTATCACTAATGAAGATTTCTGCTATAAGAATATGATTTTAGAGATCAGCGATAAAGATGGCAGAGAAAATCTTACCGGGCCTTGGCAAGGGTATTTATCAACAAGAGACTGGTGCGCTCCGGGTAGAGTTTATTTAAGAAGATTCACTACTGAAAATGATAATGGGTTCGACTCAATCCCTAAGGAGATTCTGGCTCAGATAAATGGGCAAAGGATGAAACCTGATTCTTTTTTAAACACCAAATTGTCACTTCCAAGAGTGATAGATATTCAAAGCAGAAGAATTAGCATTGAAGTGAGGGATTATGACAAAGTGGATAATGATATCATTTCTGTATATGTGAACAGAGAGAAAGTGATAGACAAGAAAAAAATTAAGCGTACATCAATTAAGCGTACCCTATTGTTTGATCCTAATGTTCAGATCAATGAAGTGGTTATTTATGCTCATAATTTGGGAGAGATACCACCAAACACCAGTGAGATGATGGTGGATGACGGATATACAAGGCAGAAAATAAAAATTGAATCATCACTACAGCAAAGTGCACTTATTTATTTAAGGTATAGATATACAGAGCAAACAGCTACAAAATAAAAGCTCCCTGTATTTATTCGAGAGCTTTTATTTTTTTAAGAGTGGGAAGAGCTTTTTTAAACATCAATTTTCGCATATTTTGCATTCTTCTCTATAAATTCCCTTCGCGGGGCAACTTCATCACCCATCAACATAGAGAAGATATGATCAGATTCTGCCGCATTCTCTATCGTCACTAATTTTAAAGTTCTGGTAGCAGGATTTAGCGTGGTTTCCCATAACTGTTCTGCATTCATCTCTCCCAAACCTTTATAACGCTGTACATGAACGCTGTCTTCTTTTCCTGCTCCTTTTAATTTTTGAATCGCAACATCCCTTTGCTGATCATTCCAGCAATATTCGAAATCTTTGCCTTTTTTAACCTGGTAAAGCGGTGGAGCAGCAATGTAAACATTTCCAAATTCTATCAATTCTTTCATATATCTGAAGAAGAAAGTTAGAATCAACGTGGTAATGTGAGAACCATCGATATCAGCATCCGTCATGATGATGATTTTATGATATCTTAATTTATCAAGGTTTAAAGCTTTATCATCTTCCTGAGTTCCTATGCTCACTCCTAAAGCCGTGAATATGTTCTTTATCTCGTCATTTTCATAGATTTTATGCTCCATGGCTTTCTCCACGTTAAGGATTTTACCTTTTAAAGGAAGTATGGCCTGGAAATCTCTGTTACGGCCTTGCTTAGCTGTTCCCCCGGCAGAATCTCCCTCCACAAGATAAAGTTCACATGCAAAAGGGTCTTTATTGGCACAATCCGCCAGTTTTCCTGGCAAACCAGAACCTCCCATCACGTTCTTGCGTTGCACCATCTCTCTTGCCTTGCGGGCGGCCGCTCTGGCAGTGGCAGCAACAATGACTTTACTCACAATCAATTTGGCTTCTTTAGGATTCTCCTCCAAGTAATTTCCCAAAGCTTCGCCCACTGCGATATCCACCGCACCGGTAACTTCATTGTTCCCTAACTTGGTTTTGGTTTGTCCTTCAAATTGTGGCTCCTGCACTTTTACAGAGATGACAGCAGTTAATCCTTCTCTAAAATCATCACCGGTGATCTCAATCTTTAAATTCTTTAGTAAGCCAGATTTATCGGCATAAGACTTCAATGTACGGGTTAAGCCACGTCTGAAACCGGCAATATGTGTTCCTCCTTCAATGGTATTGATGTTATTCACATAAGAAAGTACATTTTCACTGTATGAATTATTATAAGTGAAAGCCAGCTCAACAGGGATCCCGTTTTTTTCGCCTTCGATATAAATCGCTTCAGGAATCAATGGAGTACGGCTGTCATCAAGATATTTAACGAATTCTCTTAATCCACCTTCACTATAAAAATGTTCGAAGACAAAAGTTCCGTCTTCGTTATTTTCACGCTCATCTGTTAAATTGAGATGAATGCCCTTATTTAAGAAAGCGAGCTCTCTTAATCTTCCTGCAAGGGTGTCGAATTTATATTCGGTGATTTGAGTAAAAATCGAAGCATCAGGAGTGAAAGTAACTATTGTCCCGCTATCGCTTGCAGTGCCGGTCTCTTTAACAGGATATTGAGGTTTACCACAAGCATACTCTTGAACGAATATTTTACCGTCCCGGTGAACCTCCGCTTTCAAATGGGTTGATAGGGCATTCACACAACTTACCCCAACTCCATGTAAACCTCCTGAGACTTTGTAAGTGTCTTTGTCAAATTTGCCACCGGCATGTAACACCGTCATCACCACTTCCAATGCTGATCTCTTTTCTTTGGTGTGCATGGCCGTAGGAATGCCACGACCGTTATCTTTAACTGTGATGGAATTATCTTTATGGATAGTTACAAAAATATCTGTACAATAACCTGCTAAAGCTTCATCGATGGAATTGTCCACCACCTCATAAACCAAATGATGCAAGCCTTTAAAACCTGTATCACCAATATACATCGCCGGTCTCTTACGAACGGCCTCTAAACCTTCTAAAACCTGAATATTATCTGCTGAATAATTTGATTTGTCTACCTTTTCTTCGCTCATTATTTATTTAGATCAATAGCTTCAAAAGTACATTTTAAGACCGATATACCGAAACATATAGATAAAAATATACTCGTAACAGCTAAAATAGTTGAAATGATTCAGGAAGGTTCTTCAGTTGCAGAATTAACTCTTAAATCCGTAAAATTTCATTAAAGTTAAATCTAAAATATGCTTCTTAAAACTATTTCAATCCTCGTACGTACAATTGATTAAATTTTATTTAAGATATTAGAAAACTAAATTAATGAATAGGAGATATCCAGGTTTTGAGAACAAATCATTAAACATCAAATTGTGGTTTCGATAAGTTTTAAATATTTGTATTTCAAGCTTTTGTTATCTACATTGACCCCTCTTTTCAAAATGATTAAGTATTTGGCGTTGTTTTTTTTATTCTTTGTTTTTAGTAATCAGATCTTTGCCCAAGCTAACGATACAATTTCTAATCCTGAGAAAATATATACGACAGATATATTGGATGTCATTTCAAAAATCCATGAAATTTATTTGACCTCTCCAAATGAAGCCATCAATCTTTCCAACCAGGTCATCTCCTCCTCCAGGAAAATCAGTTATTCACAAGGGATTGGTGATGGATATAAATACCTGGGCCTGATTGCGTACCATCAAAATAAATATGATCTTGCGATCACAAACTTCAAATCAGCTTATTCATACTATCATTCGAACCATGAAAAATCAGCTGCTGATGTGATCTATAATATAGCTTCGTGCTATAGCTATTTAGGAGACGGGAATAGAGCTATAACCTATTATAAGCAAGTTTTAAAAGCATATCAGAAACTTCACAATGCTGTTGGTATAGCTGACACCTATACGAATATGGCTATTATGTATGATAACCTTGGCGAGTATGAGTTGGCTATGGATTATTATTTTAAAGCTTATGATTTAAATAAGCATAATGGCAGGAAGGAACAACTTGGTGCAGATTTAAATAATCTGGGCCAATTTTTTGAAACCATCAAACTTCATGAAAAAGCTAAAGAATATCTCGAGAGAAGTATTGAAGCAGCTAGTGCCATCAATGATTCTTCTACATTGTTTTATACTTATCAAAGTTTAGGGAATGTTTATTTAAATGAAGGAAAGATAGACGAAGCGCTGAAGTTTTTGAGAAAATCTCTGACTTTTATAAAACAAATTGATTCTGAGGACTATGGAAATTTAAGTCTGGTTTATGCTGACATGGCGAAAGCGCATCTCCAAAAAGGAACCCTTGATAGCACTCAATATTATTTAAATTCCTCTTTTAAATCTTTTTCCTACCCTACCATTCCCTTTAATCAGGCCTATGCTTTACTTTATCAGGCTAAACTGTATAATGTTCAAGAGAATTTTAAATTAGCTCAAAAAACAGCAGAAGAAGGTTTAGCCATTGCTGATGATATCAACAGCATTTCATTGAAAATTAATTTGCAAAATGAATTGAAGAATGCTTATGCCAACCAGTACCATTACAAAGAAGCTTATGATATTCAGGAACAAGGGCTTTCGTTGAAAAGAAAAATCAACACGGGACTTGTCTCAAAAAAGATCATCACGCTTTTATTGACCAAAGACTACGAAAATAAGGAAAATGCGCAAAAGACTTTGAAAGAAAAAGCCGACCTGAATTTCAGAAATAAATTGAACGTCAAAAACATCATCATCATCATTATGGTGTTAATTGCCGTTTTAGCGAGTGTTATTTGTATCCTTCTTTATCTCAATCATAAAAAGCAAAAATCTGCTAATCAATTATTATTGATGAAGAATAGCGAGATATCAGAGAACAGAAGCGAGATAAAGTCACAAGCTTTAGCATTAAAAGAATTAAATGAAATCAAGGACAAGCTTTTCACTATCATCTCACACGATTTAAGAAGGCCTATCAATCAATTATCCTCTATCATTGATTTACTGGAAATCAATTTGATGAGCCGGGAGGAGATGGAGGAGATCATCCCTTTTGTCTCTAAGAGTGTTCAGGACACTTCCGATCTTTTGGATAATCTTTTGTTCTGGGCTAAAAGTCAGATGCAAGGTTTTGAATTGAAGATCACCGAAACAAACCTGAAGAATTTCATCGATGAAAAATTAAAGGAGGTTCTTACAAATTCTTTAGAGAAAGATGTGAAATTGGTTAATGAGATCCCTCCTTATTTAACCGTAAAAATAGACGAACATTTACTGGCGATTATTTTACGGAATTTAGTGTCCAATGCCATAAAATTCTCTCATCCCGGAGAAGATGTCGTTTTGAAATATAAAGAAGATACCGGTTTCCATATCATTACCGTGAAGGATAGTGGAGCAGGGATGACAACACAGCAATTAGAAGAACTATTCACGCCCAAAGTGAAAAGCACCAAGGGCACTAGAAACGAAACCGGATCAGGGCTGGGACTTATTTTCTCAAAAGATTTGGTGGAGAAAAGTGGAGGGTCTATTTGGGTGAAGAGCGAACCTGATAAGGGAAGTGAATTTAGCTTTTCCATGCCGAAAGCCTGATTTTTTTTCTTCCTAACTTTGTATCATTTCATTCGTTTAACCCCGTATAATCATAAACCAATTGTTTTGTTATGTTACGGCATCCGGTATATCCAATCAGCACTTTTTTTGTGTTTTTATTTGCTGCAGGGATTTTAGTGTATTTAGAGCTGAAGTCTATCTCTTTGCATCTTATTTATTTCCTGTTTCCCTTAATCATCATCTGGGCTATGGTCTCCATTTTTAATCATATCAGAGACAAACGGATAAAAAAAGAGCAGGATAGGAATTTATTCATTTAACCAATTCACAATAAATGAAAATATCAAACGTAATAGTACCATAACAACGGTTGATATATTGAACTACCTTTTTCTAACCTTTCTTTTTGTTTTTTTGACTGGGGTGGATGCTCCCATTAACCGCATCAAGGATTCCGGCTTTAACGATGAGCAAATCAGCTACTTCTCTGAAACGGCATTTTATAATAATTCTTGGTTGAGCAGATGGGAGAAACCCATTAAGATTCAATGTATAGGAGATTATAGTTCCACTGACATAAAAAAAATTAATGCGATCATTCAGGAGGTAAGACCAGTATTAGGCGGTTTGCCCATACAAATCGTGAATGATGATGGTGATCTCCTGATTCATTTTGAAAGTGATTTATTTCATTTCGATGATGCAAACATATTTAAAGGAGAACAGGTGCCTTTTGGTTACATGAAACCCACATTGAATGCCCAACACTCTTTTTTGAGTGCCGATATTTACATTCACCCTTTACTTACCGGAAATAAAAAATATGAAGTTTTACGCCATGAATTTTGTCATGCATTAGGATTGATGTCTCATGCTAATAAAGCATTCAAGACTAAAAATTTGTTGGGAAAGATTATCTTTAGTAGTGAGGCCGATTATAAGAATTGGAAAAATTCGCAAAATATTCCTATTTTAGATCTACAAGCCATTAAATTACTTTATCAGGAGCATTTGCCATTAAATTATTCTAAACAAGATTTTGATAGAGCTTACAGAAATGCTTCCTTCCCAAGTCATTTCATTGTAAGCTCAAAGTAGTATAAAAGTCATGTTAAAAATAAAGCGGGTCACAAATAAGAAAAACACGTATTAACTAATAAAAGCTATAAAATATGGGGTTTAGAAGAAAAAGATTAAAAGTTTATTCAATTACAGGGGTATTGTCATTAGTTCTACTTTTCACATTTTTAAACATCAGTTGGAAGACCGATCCGCATCAACCAATAGTTTCAGCAGATTCGACTGTTATGAAAATGAATGCCAATGAAGAATCGGGAGATTCGAAAGAGATTGTATTCACTAATTACATGAACGATCTATATCAGGATGCAGGGTTAAAGGAAGCTGATCTTTCATTGCCGGTTTTTGAAAAAGCATTAGTTGGATTCTTCAATTTAAAAAGTAATCATCAACTTAATAGGGATAAAGAGATTCTAACAGTTGTGGATTTCACGAAGTCCAGTTCCACTAAAAGAATGTGGATCATCGACTTAAAAAACAGAGCGCTGTTGCTTAACACCTACGTGGCTCACGGGCAGGGAAGCGGGGAGGATTTGGCCACAGCTTTCTCTAACACTGCAGAGTCTCATCAAAGTAGTTTAGGATTTTATGTGACCAACGAAACTTATCTAGGTAAGCATGGATTGTCCTTACGTTTGGATGGACAGGATAGAGGAAGTAATGATTTAGCGAGAAACAGGGCTATTGTAGTTCACGGTGCTCCTTATGTGAGTGAGCACTTCATCAAACAAACCGGACGATTAGGGAGAAGTTTTGGTTGTCCTGCCATTCCGGTTGAACTGACCAACCAGGTGATTTCAATCATTAAAGACAAAACTTGTCTTTTCATCAATGGAAACAGCGATAATTATCAATCAAAACTGTTAAATCAGCATATAGCAATGAATGGCTTCTCTGAATTTCCTCACTCTTAAAAGGTCATCTAAAGAAATTTTTAAAGGCTTTTCTAATAAGAGAGGCTTTTTTTATGAAATTTTGATAAATTGGCTTTATAAAAACTCTTCTTCATGAATCATTCTATTAAGGGTATTTGCTGCCTGATTTTTTTATTAGTACCCATATTTGGCCATGCTCAAACCAAAAATATTGATCGATTTCAGCATCTTATCATAGGGACTTATACAAAATCTCAGAACAAAGGGCTGTTTGTTTATAAATTTGACACAAAAACAGGAGCATTGACTTTTGAATCCTCAACAGAAGGTATCCTCAACCCGTCTTATTTGGCTATTACAAGTGATGGCTCAAAAGTCTATACAGTAAATGAAAGCGGAAGCGATAGAAAAGGCGGAGTGAGTGCTTTTGATTTTGATGCCAAAACCGGGAGTCTGACGCTGCTTAATCAACAACCTACTGTTGGTGCCGGACCTTGTTACATCAGCATCGCTAAAGATGGCGCATTTGCATTTACCGCAAATTATTCCTCTGGCAGTATAACGGTTCTTCCGATAAATACTGATGGAAGCGTGGGTGTGCTAAGCCAGTTGATTCAGCATGAAGGCAATAGTGTAAATGCACAAAGACAAAAAGAACCACATGCTCATTCCGTCATCTTTTCTCCCGATGGAAATATTCTTTATTCAGCAGATTTGGGAACCGATAAAATCTATGCTTATAATTATGATTCAAAATTCAAAAAGCCGCTACAGGATGCCGCACAGCCTTATGTTAAAATAGAACCCGGATATGGCCCGAGACATCTCGTCTTTAATAACAAAGCAGATAAAATGTATGTCATCTCAGAGATGGGAGCGGTGGTATCAGTTTTCTCTTATAAAGATAAGCATCTCATCAACATTCAAAACATCAGTATGAATGCTGAGGGATTCAGCGGAATTAACGGGGCTGCAGACATACACCTATCTCAGGACGGTAATTTTCTTTATACCACCAACAGAGGTTCAGCGAATGAGATAGTGATCTTTGACGTGAACAAAAAATCAGGTAAGCTGACAAGAATTGGCTCAGAGAGCAGCCGGGGGAAGACGCCTAGAAATTTCATGATTGATCCCACCGATCAGTTTCTGTTAGTGGCTAATCAGGATTCAGACGATATTTACGTTTTCAAAAGAGATCAAAAAACAGGACTTTTAACTTATACCAATCAAAAACTGGAATTGGGAAGCCCCGTTTGCTTGAAAATGACACCTGTAAAATATTAACGAAATTTAGCTCGCTCATATTGGACGGGCCACCTAACGTTTTCGTGCAACTCATGGGCTGCTCTTAAGGCGAAATAGGGGTCTCTCAGAAATTCACGTGCCATGAAAATCAAATCGGCTTTTCCTTGTTGTAATATTTCTTCCGCTTCTTTTGATGTGGTGATCAGCCCAACCGCACCCGTTAAAATATGGGCTTCTTTCCTGATTCCTTCAGAGAATGGAACCTGGTATAAAGGTTTAGCATCAATTTTTTGATATTCCACCAAGCCACCTGAAGAACAGTCGACTAAATCAATTCCTTTTTCTTTTAGAACTTTAGAGAGCGCAATCGATTGATCCAAATCCCATCCATTCTCCGCCCAGTCGCTTGAAGAGATTCTTACAAAAAGAGGGAGTGATTCAGACCAGATGCTTTTAATCGCAGCTATCACTTCTAATAATAACCTGATCCTGTTTTCAAAAGAGCCTCCATACTCATCCTTCCGGGAATTTGAAAGTGGAGATAGAAATTGATGAAGCAGGTAGCCATGGGCAGCGTGAAGCTCCATCACTTTAAAACCAGCTTCTATGGCTCTCATTGTGGCAGATTTGAAATCTTCAATCACTTTTAATATTCCATTTTTATCCAGTTCCTTTGGCAAGGTGTCACCTTCTTTAAAGGTTTTTAGGCTTGGTGACAACCTGACCCAACCTTTATCTTCATTGGCATTGATGAGTTTACCACCATTCCAAGGTTCCGTATGACTGGCTTTCCTTCCAGCATGTGCCAATTGAATTCCGGCTACAGATCCATTCTGATGAATGAAGTCAGTGATTCTTTTTAAGCCGGCAATGTGCTCATCTTTCCAGATTCCTAAATCGTGAGGAGTGATTCTTCCTTCCGGAGAAACTGCTGCAGCTTCTGTGAAAACTAAAGCAACACCGCCAACAGCCCTGCTTCCTAAATTTACCAAATGCCAATCAGAACTGAACCCATCCTCACTTGAATATTGACACATTGGCGATACCACTAACCTGTTTTTTAAAGTGATGGATTTAATATTCAGAGGTTCAAACAATTTCGACATACAATGATTTTATTTTAATCCTAACCTTTGTTTCAGGCGAATGTTTGCTGGAGAAATGCAATTTGTGATAAATGAGGAAATGAATAACCCATCATATGAATTTATTTCGATCTTTGAGAAATCAAAAGTGAACAAGGCTTGTATTCCTATGATGAAGAGAATTTCCCTCCTATTTATTTTCATTTCAACGATTTCATTTGTTTCAGCGCAAAATGAATCCGACAGCACGCGTATCCTTCACGAGGTGACTGTAAAGGCTTATATGTCTGAACAATCTTTGATCGGTGCTCCGTCAAGTGTCACGGTCATCAATCAAAAAGACATTCAAGAAAACAACCACCAGTCGCTTTTGCCGGTTTTAAATTCGGTCAGTGGTGTGAAGATGGAAGAACGTTCACCGGGTAGTTATAGAGTATCCATTCGTGGCAGTTTGTTGCGTTCTCCATTTGGGGTAAGGAATATTAAATTTTATTATGATGATTTTCCCCTCACGGATGCGGGCGGAAACACCTATTTCAATTTAATTGATCAGTCTGCAATTCAAAATATAGAGGTTTTAAAGGGGCCGGATGGGAGTATTTTTGGAGCGAACTCCGGAGGCGTGATTTTGTTGGAGACACAAGCTGATGCTGACGGAACCTCTTTTAAAACATCAGCTGGCTCTTATGGATTTGCCAGGGAGAACATCAGCATCAATGAAAATCTCGATGATTTTCAATACAATGTACATCAGGCGGTTCAATTTTCAGATGGGTATCGTGACCATAGTTATGTAAAGAGATATTTTTTTCAAACGCAGGAGAAATGGGATTATACCACCAAATCTTCTTTAAAGTTCTCCGGTTTTTACAGTGATTTGGGCTATCAAACTCCGGGCGGGCTCACTTTGGCTCAGTTAAAAAATAATCCAAAGTCTGCGAGGCCAGGCTCTGCAGTTTCTCCCGGAGCGATTGAGCAGGAGGCTGGGATATACAATAAAACTTTTTTTGGAGGTTTAAAAAACGAAGTCAAGCTAAGTGAAAGGTGGCGGCAGGTAATTTCAATTTCAGGTACGACCACTGATTTTAAGAATCCCTTCATCACTAATTATGAAAAGAGAAAGGAGAATTCTGTAGCACTGAGAACTTATGTTGAATTTAAAAATAAGGAGAATCATCCCTTCAGCTATCAATGGAATACAGGGTGGGAATTTCAAAAAACGACTTCGGATATTCTCAATTACGGAAATGATTCAGGAAAAGCCACTGATGTTTTAGCTGCCGACAGGATAAGGAATCAGCTGCAATTTGTTTTCTCCCGGTTCGCTGTTCAAAGTGGATTGCATTTCAAAGCAGAAGCCTCGGCAAGCTTAAATTTCGCCAAATACAGTTTTGAAAAATTGTCGCAATCAACAAGTGAATATACTCCAGGGAATGTTGACTTGAAAGCTCAGCTAATGCCCAAGTTGGCCATGTCCTATCTTTTGAATCAACGATTAGTCTTAAGAGGAATCATTAGTCGGGGATTCTCCACGCCAACCACAGCGGAAGTCAGAGCTTCAGACGCAAGAATCAATACTGATCTAAAGCCCGAAAGTGGCTGGAATTATGAAGCCGGTTTAAGAATGAGAAACCTGAATGAAACTGTTTATCTTGATCTGGATGCTTTTTATTACCGGCTGAATGATGCTATTGTAAGAAGAGTGAACTCCAATGACGAGGATTATTTTGTCAATGCCGGGGGAACAGATCAAAAGGGCCTGGAAGTGGAATTCTTTTCACAACTTTTAAAAAGGAAAAACTCTTTTCTGAGACAGGTCGATTTTCATTCCTCGTTAACACTGAACCGTTTTAATTTTAGAGATTATACCGTAGGAGGGAATGATTTTTCTGGAAATTTATTAACCGGAGTTCCTGAAAAAAGTGTCAACGGCAATTTAGATTTCTATTTTTTTAAAGAATTCAGCTTGTTGATGAATTATCAATATAATGGAAAAACGTCATTAAACGACTGGCAGACAGTTTTTGCGGATGCTTACCACCTGTTAAAGATGAAATTAAGTTGGGGACAGGCAATCAGGAAGGCAAGGCTAGAGTTAAGTATTGGAGCGGATAATCTTTTCAATGAGAATTATAGTTTGGGAAACGATCTAAACGCATTTGGAGGCAGGTATTTTAATCCGGCAGCAAAGAGAAATTATTTTGCAAGCTTAGAGATGAAATTCCACTAGTTCTCATCTTCAATATATTTAATGTTTTTCTTTATGGCATGGTCTAAATCATTGGAACTTTTTAATAGCATTGGAATGATTTTGTTTATGATCTCCTCCTGATCAGCATGATCCACTAAACTAATGAGCCCCAGAATTCTTGTTAGCGGCTCTCTGAAATTATGTGCGTTCATCAGTGCGATATTAGATAATTTTTCATTTTTCGCACGTAATTCATCTGTTCTAAGTTCAATGATTTTGTCCTGGCGGCTAACTAGCTTAGAGATTAGAAGGTTCTTCTCTTCCACTTTCTCTAAAGCAATCTGAAGCTGCTCCTTACTTTCTGTGATTTCCTCCAGTAGATTCAGATTCTTAATTCTTGGAAAAAGAGATTCACATACAATTCGTAAAACAGGAATATCTGATTTTTTAAATCTTTGTGCTTCGCTAGAGAAAACCGAAGCAACCATCACGTTATCTCCGCTCAATGTGAAGGGCCAGCTCCAAATGGAATCCAAATCTGCTAACACATCGGATGGAAGTTCATCCTTTAGTTTATCTTTGATGACATGATCATTCTCCAGCACAATGGGCATTCTCTTATTGAACACCTCTTCTTCGAATGAAAACCTCTTATTTGCTGTTTTAAATTTATCGTCAGTATTGATGATATAGGATTTATCAGCACATTCAACATTAAACCTTAATCCATAACAATTGAAAAGATATTTCAAACTTATATTTAAAGCATCTTTTATCTGATTGATCGTTTCACATTTATTGATGCTCGTGGTAAATCTGGCTAACGCATCATATACAATTCGAAATCTAAATTCCGATATGGCTTCTGGATCCTCTTGCATTTAAATCAATTTGCCATTTCCAGCATTTCGCTGTCTAATTTAATGTCTGCAATATCGGCTATGGTATTAAGCATGTTTACCAA
The DNA here is from genome assembly GCA_965218985.1 of Pelobium sp. Classification (GTDB taxonomy): domain Bacteria; phylum Bacteroidota; class Bacteroidia; order Sphingobacteriales; family Sphingobacteriaceae; genus Pseudopedobacter. The sequence continues at coordinate 775,249 of CBDCMP010000007.1, read as the reverse complement.
ATCGGCTTGTGCCATCAGTTCCTGAATCTCCTCGTTAGAGAAGCCGGCGTCTGAAAGTTGTTGGAAATCTTCATCAGTGACTGAAGCAGGTGATAATGCAGCTTTAGTGACAATCTTAACAGCTGTTCTATAACTTATTGGAATGATATCATCTTCCAGGTTATCTGTTAAATTGAAATTCGGGTCACTGCTCATACTTTTTCCCATCATGTTAGCAAATATACCATGGGCCTGACTGCAATAATCACATCCTTTCTTATCAGAGATGTTGTAGATGATCATTTGTTTTAGAATATTAGGAACATTCCCCAATATTAAAGTGTTTTTTAATTTCTCCCAGTTACCAGTCAATAAAACTTCATTGCTACCCTGGCACTTAAACCAATTTAATACAAATGGCAAACCAAGCATTTTTTTTGATTCATCATAAATTTCTCTGACTTTTTCGGAAGCCTCTTCATACTCTACGAGGCTATAAATGTTACAATTCATATTTTTCTAATTAAAAGCATATTTTTAAGTGAGCTGCTTTCATTTATACTGCTGCGCATAGGCTTTGTTTCATTTATTTTAGTCTAAGTAAGCTTAAATCTATAAAAGGAACATCCGATAGAAATTCTCCCCCTATTCCTCGGGCTCAAGGGTATCTAAAAAATGATGAACAGCTCTGTAATGTAAATCAAATGCCGCTGCCACCCCTCTATAGACCACTTCTCCGCTGATGATGTTGAGGCCTTTTAACAATTCATAATTATCCAGGCAAGCTTTTCGCCATCCTTTATCCGCTAATTCCAAAATATAAGGTAAAGTGCTGTTGGTAAGTGCAATTGTGGAGGTATATGGCACTGCTCCTGGCATATTCGTTACGCAATAATGCAAAATGCCATCTACTATATAAGTGGGGTTTTCATGAGTGGTTGGTTTGCATGTTTCTATACAACCTCCCTGATCTGCTGATACATCAACGATCACTGTTCCTGGTCTCATCAACTTAAGCATGTCACGAGTGACAACCATAGGAGACTTTCCGCCTGGGATCAATACCGCTCCAACAATCAAATCATGGTTAGTGATCAAATTTCTGATGTTATATTCACTGCTGAACATGGTGACCACGTGTGGCGGAAGAATATCGTTGATGTACCTGAGGCGCTGAATATTCGTATCTAAAATGGTGACATGGGCTCCAAGCCCGGAGGCCATTTTAGCTGCCTGAACACCGACAACCCCTGCGCCTATAATCAACACTTTACCGGGGGTCACACCTGGGACACCACCTAAAAGAATTCCTCTCCCACGAACTGGTTTTTCTAAATATCTTGCTCCTTGCTGTATCGCCATACGGCCGGCTACTTCTGACATGGGAACCAGAATGGGCAGGGTTTTATCAGTTGCCTCCACGGTTTCATAAGCTAAACAGATGGCACCGCTATCCATCATGGCAAAAGTAAGCTCTTTATTGGATGCGAAATGGAAGAAACTGAATATCAACTGGTCTTTGCGGGCCATTTTAAATTCCTGTTCTTCAGGTTCTTTTACTTTAATGATCATATCGGCCCGGCCCCATATCTCATCTCCGGTTAGAATGATTTCCGCACCGGATTCTTCATAATCATCATTTCTGAAGCCACTTGCAGCTCCGGCATGAGTCTCCATTAAAACCTGGTGCCCTCTTTTAACCAGTTCATGGGTGCCTGCCGGTGTTAGGCCAACTCTGTTTTCATTATTTTTAATTTCACGGGGCACTCCTATAATCATAATTTTAATAATTTTGATTTAATAATGAATATTCGTTAATAATATATTTTATATATTGAATAATATATATGAATATAGGGAATAATGTATCAAATTTTAAAATAAAATAAATTAATTAAAAGATATGCTGTTTTTAAAAGCTTAAAGAAATTGTATTTTAGTTTTTTATAAATGATAGTAAGAGAAGAATCCGACAATTTTGTTTTCATGAATCAGCATGATCATGCCTATATAGCAGGTGAATTGCTCACTCATTTTAAAAAAGAGTTCATCACTTTGGAGCATTATGAATCGTTTAAATTTGCTGTGCATCAGCATGACAGAGCGTGGATAATTCCAGATTCACAACCTTTAATGAATGATGCAACAAAGCAACCCTATACATTTCTGGATTATCCTGAAAGATTAAAACTGCATTTTTATAAATTGGGTATAGAACAAGTGGACAGGGCCAATTCATATGCAGCTATTTTATGCAGTATGCACTATGCCAGTTCTTATGAGCACACTTCCAACGAAGTTGCGATTCAGTTTTATGAAGGAGAGCGGACACGCCAAAAGCATTTGATGAATAAATTGAAGATCCCTCATGATATGCTGCTGAATTATCAGTTAAGAATCCTTCAATTTTGTGATCAGCTTTCGTTGTACCTTTGTATGAATAAGCCCGGTGCTTCCAAAAAAGAGGAGATTGAAACTTTCAAAAAAGGGTTCCATGACTCAGGTTTTTTTCATAAAAATGGGAAGACCGATATTGTGGCCTCTTATTTGGATTCTGAAACCGTAAAATTCAATTCATCCCCATTTGAAAATGACTTCGAGGTGATGTTGCAGTTCAAAAAAATCCCCAAAAAATTAATTGAAGATGTAGGCTTGGAAGCCGCATACCAGGTAGAAGACTTTCATGATCACCCTATCAAATTGATTCAGTGAACTCGCTTTTGTCCATCCATCAGACACCGAATGACTTTCTCGCCGGAATATTAGGCCCATTCACCGATATTAAATGATCAATCGTCGGATTTTAATGGTACCGCTACCCAAACTCCCTTACCTTTAATCTAATAATTTACAAATAATGGATAATCGAGAAGAAATAAAAAGAGGCCCGCATGGTAAAGGTAAAATAGCCGTAGGAGTCATCATCTTGGCTGTCGGCTGCATTTTGTTAGCCAATGAGTTAGGGGCTGATATGCCAGACTGGCTCCTTACCTGGCCAATGATATTAATAGGGGTTGGAATTGCCAATGGGATCAAACATCAATTCAGGAATTCAACATGGTTGATTTTCGTTCTGATAGGAGGCGTTTTCCTTTTAGAAAAAATCAATCCTGAGTTGTCTGTAGCACACTATACCTGGCCAGTCGTATTGATAGGAGTGGGGATTTGGTTTATTTTCGGAAAAGGATTCAGACATAACGAGTCATGTTTCAGAGGAAGAAGAAGGAGGAGATGGGGAGAAGAATACGATTATTATCAAACCAGTGCAAATGCTGGCCAAACTGAAGTCCCAAAAAATGACGAACCTGTAGATGAAGATAAAAGGTACCACACTACAGGTGACGAATTCCTAGACAGCGTATCTGTCTTTGGCAGTACCAAGAAAAACATCCTTTCCAAAAATTTCAAGGGTGGAGACATTGTAACGATCATGGGCGGTGCCGAAATTAACCTTACCCATTCAGACATTGGCGGTATGGTCGTTTTAGATGTGACGCAAGTGTTTGGTGGAACCAAAATCATAGTTCCCCCAACATGGGATGTGACCTCAGAAATGGCGGCTATTTTTGGCGGAATTGAAGATAAAAGATCATTGATTCAGGTTTTACCTGATCGAAGTAAAGTATTGCTTATCAAAGGGACTTCTATTTTTGGAGGTATTGAGATCAAAAATTTTAATCAAAAAATCTTTCTACAATGAACTGGTACGTAGTTAAAATTATATTTCAAATTGTGAGTGATGATGAATCGTCACTTCAATTTGATGAGCAGTTGAGGTTGATAGACGCTGTTAACCAAGAACTTGCTTTAGAGATGGCACATCAAATGGGGATGATGAAACAAGAGGAATTAAAATCTAACCACCAACAAACTTTAAAATGGAGATTTGTGGCCGTGACAGAGATACAGCATGTGGGGCAAATTGAGCACGGCAAAGAAATTCATTATTGCATAGCTGAACCTGAGGAGCTTCATCCATATTTAGAAAAAGCCCATGAGAAAGCTGAAGGCTTAAAAAGGAAGAAACAATTTCAATTTTAGTTGTTTTGGCATCTTCACCACTATCAAATAGAAACTTCATTTGGGCGTTTTTTGCACTTTTCTCTATCTGGGCCGGACTTCAGTTTTATACACTCATCTCTTTTGGAGTGCCGGAGACAGCTGCATGGAAAGACAGCCTATCATCAAATATCATTCTTGCTTTATTCTGTTGGTTGATAGCAAATAACCTATCTTTCTATCAGCCTAAAGGAAATAAATATTTATACATCATTATTTGGTGTATGGTATTGGCCGGAGCGTTCGCTACTATTTTAAAGTTCCTTTTGCCTTTTTGGGCTTATGCGGATACCATTTCTTCAGAAGCATTCATTCAAAATTCCTTGTCCATCAGGTATATATTCGCTTTCTTACTAATTGGCTGCATGGCAGTCATCAGTATACTTTGGTACAATCAGCAAGAACAGCAAGAGCTGGAAAGGAGAAAGAGCGAGGCAGAACAATTAACCAAAGAAGCTGAACTTTATTCTCTCAGAGAGAAACTACAGCCTCATTTTCTTTTTAACAGCTTAAATTCAATTAGCGCATTAACGTTATCTAAACCGGAGGAAGCCAGGCGAATGGTACATCAGCTTTCTGATTTTTTAAGGGGTACTTTAAGAAAAGACGACACACTGTCTAGTCTTGAATCTGAACTGGAACACTTGAAACTATATCTTGAAATCGAAAAAGTGAGGTTTGGAAACCGATTGAAAACCGAAATCGAAGCTGATGAAGAAGCTCTGCAAAAGACTATTCCCCCGATGATTTTACAACCTGTGGTGGAGAATGCCATTAAATTTGGTTTATATGATACTTTGGAACAAGTCACCATCAGCATCAAAGCATTTTATAAAAACAAGCACCTTTTATTGGAGGTGAGTAATCCTTATGATTCTGCAACCGCTCATCCAAATAAAGGTACGGGGTTCGGGTTAGTGAGCATCAATAGAAGATTAGATCTTTTGTATAACAGAAATGATTTATTGGACACACAATCTAAAGATAATCATTTCATTACCTCCATAAAAATTCCACAGCTATGATTAAAATCATTGTTATAGATGATGAACCTTTAGCCAGAAGTATCATTTTGTCTTATCTTTCCTCTTATTCGAACATGCAAGTAATTGAAGAGTGTGGTAATGGTTTTGAGGGGTTCAAAGCTATCATGCAACACCATCCCGACTTGGTTTTTTTAGATATCCAGATGCCTAAGCTCACAGGTTTTGAGATGTTGGAACTGATAGAGGACATTCCTCCCATCATTTTCACCACTGCTTTTGATGAGTTCGCTCTTAAAGCTTTTGAGACCAATGCGGTGGACTATCTTTTAAAGCCTTTCGATCAGGAACGCTTTAATAAGGCGATGGATAAATTTCTTTCCATCAACCAGCCACAACAGCAGGAACAAACATTGGCTGCAGTCGCCACAGCACAGTCTAACTCACAAAACGAACGTGTGGTGGTAAAAATCGGAAACAAAATTAAAATCATTCCCATTTATGATATCCATTATTTGGAGGCAGATGATGATTATGTGTGCATACATACTCCCGATGGATCTTTTTTAAAAACGCAAACATTGACTTTCTTTGAAAAAAATCTGGATTCGAAGGTTTTTGTCAGGGTACACCGGTCATATATGGTCAAAATAGATCAGATCACCAAAATTGAACCTTATGAAAAAGAAGGACATATTGTGATTTTAAAATCCGGCGAGAAAATACCCGTAAGTAAGAGCGGGTATCCAAAATTAAAAGCTGTTTTAGGAATTTAATCATCCAAAAATGTAACTTCGCTTCCATGTCCGTTGATGAGATGAAAGACCGTATGGATGCCCTGGTGCACGAATTACGGCAGCACAATTACAATTATTATGTTTTGGCTAGGCCTTCCATCTCTGATTATGATTTTGATCAGAAACTGAAAGAACTGGAGACACTGGAGATCGCACATCCTCAACTTCTGAATCCTGATTCCCCCACCCAAAAGGTGGGAGGGGAGGTCACTAAAAACTTCAAAACAGTCATTCATAAATGGCCGATGATGTCTTTAGGGAACACCTATAATGAACAGGACTTGATTGATTTTGACCAGCGGATCAGGAAATCAATTGGAGATGATTTTGAATATGTGTGTGAATTGAAATTCGATGGACTCTCCATGAGTTTAACCTATGAGAAGGGAGAGTTGTTAAGAGCTGTCACACGTGGAGACGGCAGCAAAGGGGATGAGGTAACAGCCAATATCAAAACGGTGAGAACCATTCCCACCAAGGTAAAAGGTAAAAACGTGCCCGATCATTTTGAAATCCGCGGAGAAGTTTTCATGCATAAAGCCGCTTTTGAGCGGTTGAATGAAGAAAGGGTGGAGAATGGAGAGCTTCCTTACGCCAATCCCCGTAACTTCGCTTCGGGAACGGTAAAGATGCAGGATTCTGCCGAAGTGGCTAAACGACCGTTAGATTGTTTCCTCTATTTTCTTTATAGCGATCAAAATCCTTTTAAAACCCATTGGGAGAGTTTGCAGGCGATAAAAAGCTGGGGATTTAAAATCTCGGAAGAAAGTAAGCTTTGTCACGATATACAAGAAGTGCTGGACTTCATAGCTCTCTGGGAAGAAAAACGTTTCAAATTAAGTTATGATATTGACGGGATTGTACTGAAAGTGAATAGTTATGCCCAACAGCAAGAGTTGGGTTTTACCGCAAAATCACCCCGATGGGCCATCAGCTATAAATATAAAGCAGAAGAAGTGGAAACCATTCTTGAGAAAGTGACCTATCAGGTTGGCAGAACAGGAGCAGTAACTCCGGTTGCGAATTTAAAGCCTGTTCAATTGGCTGGCACCACTGTGAAAAGAGCGACGCTGCACAATGCCAATGAAATGGCCCGTTTGGATTTGCACGAAAAGGACACCGTATTGGTGGAGAAGGGTGGCGAGATCATCCCAAAAGTCATCAAAGTTAATTTAGATAAAAGATCAGCAGGAGCTAAGAAAATAGAATACCTCCATCATTGTCCAGAGTGTGGCACACCACTTATTCGTAAAGAGGGGGAGGCGGTGTATTATTGTCCAAACGACGAGGGCTGTCCTCCTCAGATTGTTGGCAAGATGCAGCATTTCATCAGCCGCAAGGCGATGAATATGGAAGGTATAGGAGCTGAAACGGTGGAGACGTTATATCAAAAAGGTTTGTTGAGACATATCAGTGATCTCTATCAGTTGAAGCATCATGAACAGGAGTTGAAACAACTGGAACGTTTTGGAGAGAAATCCATTGACAATTTGCTGGAAGGTGTGGAGAGATCCAAACAAATGCCATTTGAAAAAGTATTGTTTGGTTTGGGGATCAGGTATGTAGGTGAAACGGTGGCCAAGAAGCTTGTACAACATTTTAAAACCATCGATCGTTTAATGCAAGCCACTTTTGAAGAGCTGGTTGCAGCAGATGAAATAGGGGAACGCATTGCAAATAGCCTGTTGGATTATTTTGCCAACCCGGAACATCTTAAAGTGATCAATCAATTAAAAACCTACGGCCTGCAATTTGAAATCGAAGAAAAGGAAGTACTTTTACAAAGTGAACGATTAGTGGGTAAAACTTTCATCATCTCGGGCGTATTTGAAGATTACAGCAGAGAGGAATTGAAGCATTTAATAGAAACGAACGGTGGTAAAATTTTGAGCAGTATTTCAGCTAAATTGAATTATCTTGTGGCCGGAGAAAATATAGGTCCGTCAAAATTGGAGAAAGTTCAAAAATTACAAATCCCGATCATATCAGACCAGGAATTGTTAGCACTATTAAAATGAACAATTTATTCAGGCAATTCAGGTTAAAATCCGGATTCACTAAATTAAGACAGGAAATCAGGAAAATAAGCAGAAAAAACCAATCTGTCTCTTTGAATGATGCCCAAAATATTGGTGTGCTGGTCACCATCAAAAACGAGAGAGAGATGCAAGAGGCGGAAAATTTTGCATCGGAATTGAAAAGGACACATGAGAAAGTGAGGGTATTAGGGTTCATCAGGTATAAAACTTTAAAGATCTCTTCCGCAAGTCAGATAGAGTTTTTGTCCGAAAAAGACATTAACTGGAATTACATCCCTAAGAATGAGAAGATCATCAATTTCATCAATAATGAATTTGATATTCTTCTCAATTTATGTACGGAGATTTGTTTCCCACTGGTTTATGTGACGGCGCTCTCCAAATCACTTTTCAAAGTAGGCGCTTATGACAAAAAGCAAGCTCCCTTCTTCGATTTTATGTTGGAGACCCAACAGCACAGCATCTCAGGCTTTTCGGCCGAATTAAAATACTATTTAGATAAGATAAAATGAGTAGATTTTTTGGAACCGGAGTGGCGATGGTCACTCCTTTTCTCGAGGATGGAAGCATTGATTTCAATGCATTAGAGGAAACCATTGAACATTTGATCAATGGGCAGGTGGAATATATCGTAGTTCTAGGCACCACTGCCGAATCTGCTACTTTAACCAAGGAAGAGAAACAAAAGCTATTTGAATTCACTGCTCAAAAAACAAATAAACGTGTGCCTTTAGTGGCAGGTATTGGAGGAAACAACACTGCCGAGATTGTGGATGCGGTCAGTGAATTCAACATCAACGGTTATGAAGCTGTTCTATCTGTGGTTCCCTACTACAATAAGCCTACCCAAGAGGGGATCTACCAGCATTATAAAGCTGTTGCGGCAGCATCTGGGTTACCTCTTATTTTATATAATGTGCCGGGAAGAACCGGTATCACCATGTCAGCAGCCACCACGCTACGTTTGGCTAACGACGTACAAAATATCATCGCGGTTAAAGAAGCCTCAGGTGATTTCAACATCTTCAATGAAATAGCAGCGAATAAGCCGGAAGGTTTCGATTTAATTTCGGGAGATGATCCGGTGACGCTCCCCATGATCGCTTTAGGGGCTATTGGTGTCATCTCAGTGATTGCTAATGCTGTTCCTTTCCAAACGTCTCAGATGGTGAGAGCCTGTATCATCGGCGATTTTAAATCGGCTCAATCTATACATTTCAGCTTGTTGGAATTCACTCGTCTTTGCTTTGTAGAAGGAAATCCCGCAGGAGTGAAAGCTGGAATGAAGGAATTGGGAGTTTGCGAAGATCATGTGCGTTTGCCATTGGTGAAGGTAAGTGACGATACCCGGTCAAAGATCATTGCCGAAATCAACAAACTAAAATAAAAACTGAACGTATCTTGAATGAATGCCGACGTGAAGAATGTTGAAAAATGCTCTGGCTGTTTTCTGAATTTTATTCGTGAAGAATAATTGATACATTTAGTCATGGCTTCAACAGAGATTGATTTAAATGAATCAGTGGATTTTGGTAACCTGGAATGGCTTGCTCAGCAAGTGGTGGAAGGATTCATTACCGGTTTGCACAAAAGTCCGTTTCATGGATTTTCGGTTGAATTTGCGGAACATAGGCTTTATAATACCGGTGATTCTGTTAAAAATGTGGATTGGAAACTTTTTGCCCGAACGGATAAGCTTTTTGTTAAAAGATTTGAAGAGGAGACAAATTTAAGATGCCAGATTTTAATCGATTGTTCTTCTTCCATGTACTATCCTGATAAGGGGATTAACAAATTTCAGTTCTCGGCGCTTGCGTCTGCCGCATTGATGAACCTGTTAAAAAGGCAAAGGGATGCATTTGGGCTCACTCTTTTCGCAGAACAAATTGAGTTCCATACCGGAACTAAATCCACTATGGCGCACCAAAAGTATCTTTTAAATGAATTGGAAAAACATTTGAGGGCCGAATCTATCTTGAAAAAAACAAATATTGTAGAGAATCTCCATTTGATTGCAGAACAGATTCACAAGCGATCGCTCGTGGTTATTTTTTCAGACCTGTTGGAAAATTCAATTTCTGAAACCAGTACAGATGAACTTTTTGCGGCTTTGCAACATTTGAAGTTCAATAAACATGAGGTGATCATCTTCAACGTGAATGAACGCAAACACGAACTGGATTTTGATTTTGAAAACCGCCCGTACCATTTCATTGATGCTGAGACCAACGAACAGGTTAAATTGAATCCGTTTCAGTTAAAGAGAATTTACCTTGACCGGATGAATGAATTTAAAAAACAAGTGGATTTAAAATGCGCACAGTACAAGATAGAACTGATACATGCTGATCTAGAGGACGGTTTCCAGCCGGTTTTAAATGCATGGTTGATCAAAAGAAATAAAATGAGCTGAGCATTCGGGCAAAATGGGGATCAGGTGAAGTTTAAATATCTCGTGAATCTTCCAACGCTTAAGCCCTGAATCAGGATGGAGAAAGCCACCACCACGTAGGTAATGGAAACCCAAAGTTCTTTATCCAAATCAGACGACAATGATAGAGCCAGTGCGATGGATATGCCGCCCCTTAGCCCTCCCCAAGTAAGCATCAACACTGTTTTGTGTTGAAATTTATCGGTTATTCTAATGATGAGCGAAGGGATGAGCACAGAAATGTACCTCACTGCCAGAATCACGACGATCATGAAAAGGCTCACCCCCACATAATTTTGAATATCTTGAATGATTAATAGTTCCAAGCCAATCAAAACGAATAACAAGGCATTTAATATGTCATCAATCAACTCCCAAAATTTAGAGATATATTCACTGGTCTGATCACTCATGGCAAATTTTTTACCGTGATTACCCACTAAAATCCCTGCGACCACCATTGCTAATGGTCCGGATACGTGAATCATACTTGCTAAGGTGTAGCCACCCATCACAATGGCAATGGTGATCATCACTTCAACTTTGTAATTGTCAATGCTTCTCATCATCCGGTAACCGATGAAACCTACGGCGAAACCCAGGAGTAACCCGCCTATCGCCTCTCTTAAAAATAATTGACCTATTTGCATAAATCCCGGTATCTCCGGTGAACGGGCAGCTTCCCAAATGGTAATGAAGACCACTACAGCCACCCCGTCGTTGAAAAGAGATTCTCCTGCAATTTTCGTTTCTAAGGATTTTGGAACATTCGCGTTCTTCAAGATGCCTAAAACTGCTATCGGATCAGTAGGAGAAATGAGCGAGCCAAACAATAAACAATGGATATATTCAATATTCAATCCGAAAACTGGTAGGATGTAAAAGCACAGCGTACCCACAAGAAAGGTGGAGATCACCACGCTGAAGGTGCTGAATACAATCACTGAAATCCTTTCTTTTTTGAGGTCCTCCAGTTTGATATGGATGGCCCCTGCAAAAAGCATGAAACTTAGCATAGATCCTAAAAGGAGCTCGGAAAAATCAAAGCTTTTCAACAGGATGGTGATGTCACCCAACAGCTGGGGGTATAAATTTCCCGTAATAACCAGCGCTAATGAAGTAAGCAAGGCGATGAGCATCAAACCTATGGAAGGAGGTAATTTTAAATATCGGAAATTGATATAGGCGAATATGGCTGATACAACGATAAGTATGGAGAAAGTATGGTATATACTCATGGATTTTTATTGCTAAGATACCCGTAAAAATAAAAAACCCGAACTCAAATCGGGTTTTTATTTAGAGCCTGTTTATTTTTATTGGTCAGATGCCCGCCTGTCGGCATACAGGGAACCTTTGATGATTAAACAAACATACTCCTGTAAGTTCAATATTTATTTTGATCCTATCGGTTTCATTTCTCATTAAAGAGATGGACGTCTCGTTGTGGGAATGGAATGGAGATACCCTCCTTGTCAAAAGCTTTCTTCACTTCCTCCAGTTTCATTAAATATACATCCCAATAATCGGCATTGCTGACTAAGGCCCTTACCCGGATATTCACGGAGCTATCTCCCAAACTATCTACAAATATATATGGAGTGTCCCTGTCTATCACTCTTTCATCAGAATAAATCACTTCTTTGATAATGTCTTTGGCTTTATCAATATCATCATGATAACCTATTCCAAAGATCCATTGCATTTTACGGGCTGGCTCTGTACTGTAATTGGTAATCATGTTATTATAAAGATTCCCATTGGGGATGATGATGGTCTTGTTATCATAACTCTTCAAAACGGTGTGAAATATCTGAATTTCAGAAACAGAAGCAATCACTCCTTGTGCTTCAATCACATCGCCAACTTTGAAAGGTTTCAATAACAAGATAAGCACACCTCCTGCAAAATTTGCCAAGCTTCCCTGTAAAGCCAGGCCTATGGCCAAACCTGCTGCACCAATAATGGCAATAAAAGAAGTCATCTCGATACCTAAAGTGGAGAGTATGCTCAATATCAGTAAAATGAGCAAAACATTTTTGACGATGCTCTTCAGAAAAGCCCGTAATGAAGGGTCAACTCCGTTTCTCTCTATTAATCTTTCAAAAGACTTGGATAAGAACTTAATGATTTGCCAGCCCAAAAACCCGATGATGACGGCTTTAAGGAGTGCTATCCCTAAATCTGTCCCCTTTGTAAATAAAAATAGCTTTGCCTGTTCTAAGTAATCCATTAAATGTTTTTTTAATTAAATAAAGCAAAATCCTTTAAATTGTTTGAAATAAAATTAAACATTTTAAATGGGAATATTAAAAGGCGGAGACAGCTTTCAGGATGACCTGACAAGCGAAGCGGATTTCTTCCTGGGTGATGATGAGGGGAGGAGCGATGCGCATGGCGGTGTCGCAGTGTAAAAACCAATCGATGATCACCCCGTTCTCCACACATCGTCTGCTGATTTGTTCCACCTGTTCAAAGCTATCTAGTTGGATGGAAAGCATCAATCCTTTTCCACGGATCTCTTTTATTTTAGGATGCTGGAGCAAGGAACGGAAAAGCTCTTCTTTCTCCTGAACACCAGCCATTAAATGCTCTTCAAGAATAACATTCAAGGTGGCTAAACCGGCAGCACAGCTAACAGGATGTCCGCCAAAAGTGGTAATATGGCCTAAAATGGGATTGTCTTTCAACACATCCATGATTTCTTTGGAGGAGATGAAAGCACCAATCGGCATGCCCCCGCCCATCCCTTTCGCCAATAGCAAAATATCAGGAACGATATCAAAATGTTCGAAAGCAAATAATTTACCGGTGCGGCCAAAACCTGTTTGGATCTCATCAAAAATCAATAAAGCACCAGTTTCCTTACATTTTTTTCGTAATGCTTTGATGTATCCCACCTCAGGGACCCTCACGCCTGCCTCACCCTGGACAGCTTCTAAAATCACAGCAGCGGTTTCATGATTGATGGTCTCCAAATCGGAAAATGAATTCAGTTGAATGAATTCCACATCAGGCAAGAGTGGACGATAAGCCTGCTTATAATACTCGTTCCCCATTACAGATAAAGCACCATGGGTGCTGCCATGATAGGCATGATGAAAGGAGATGATTTTGGAGCGATTGGCGTATTTCTTGGCCAGTTTCAATGCCCCTTCAGTGGCTTCGGCACCTGAGTTGGTAAAATAAACCGAAGATAAATTCTCCGGTAGAAACGAACTCAATTTCTCTGCAAATAAAACCTGTGGAGCCTGAACATATTCCCCGTAAACAGTCACATGTAGGTATTTATCCAGTTGGTCTTTGATCGCTGAAATAACTTTTGGATGCCTGTGTCCCACATTGCTCACGGCAAAACCTGAAACCAGATCAAGATATTTTTTTCCGTTGGTGTCAAAAATATAGGTGCCTTCTGCCTTTTCGACTTCCAATAACCTGGGGAAATTTGATGTTTGAGCAGTGTTCAGCAGAAAAAGTTGTTTGTGGCTCAGCATGGGGCAAAGATAATGGTTAGCAGGGAATAAAATTTTTATAAAATATGATGGAGAATTTACCCAGCCAAAGCCATGACCTCCATTTATCTTTTTTTCGGCTTTGTTCTTTGCGGAAGAGAAAAATAAGCCCAAGCTTTAACTTTAAAAACAAAGAACGCCTGACTACAGGCAGTCAGCCGGGGAGTTTATTCATAGTTTTAAATAGACTCTCCTATATTCGCTTCGCCCGGGTTTGGTTGCTTTTTCGGAAAAAGCGGTTAGAGACGAGCCGCTCGTGAGGGCCGGAAGGGTTTGAGCGAAAGCTCCTGTTAAGCCACACTCTCCATATATTTCATTACTGCCCTAATCTCTCCATAAGAAACTTCATCGCCCATGGCGGCTTTTATTTCGCTCATGGAGTCGGGTTTATTTTCAAGAATGTAATCCTGGATTTTATGCACTTTATTCTCCTTCACGATATCAAAAACAGTCACTTCGCCTGTGCTGATATAATGCGCAAGATGTCCTTCGATAGTTCCCGGAGTGAGGTTTCTGGTTTCAGCGATTTCTTCAATTGTTTTTCCAGCTTTAAATAATTGCAGACTCAAATCTTTGGTGTCTGATTTAACTGTCTTTGTTTTGATGAGTGTTTGAAAAGGAGTCTGCGAGATTTCCCGCTTCTCACAGAAATCCGAAATCATGATCAGCAATTCATTGCCGTATTGTTTCACTTTCACTTTGCCAATCCCTTTGATGCTCTCCAGCTCTTCATAATTCGATGGTAGTTTATTCACCAAATCGGTCAGCACCTTTTGAGGAAGCACCTGGTAAACCGGAACGTTCTGCTCTCCGGCTAAATCATCCCGCCATTTTTTAAGAATTTGATAAAGTTCAGGGTGCTCAATCCCTGCTGGTGCTTTGGAAGGTTTAACGGCAGACTCTGTCTTCTGAAGGTTATTGAAGTCAATATCAGCGTTGGCCTTGGTTTTTAAATAATCCAGCGTTTTAAATCCGTCAGTACAAAGCTTTAAAGCAGATTGTTTGATAAAAATTTCCCTTTTCAAGTTCTCCTGTGCATCTGTGATGCTTTTCTTTATCACTTTATTGTCCGCATCAAAATCAACTTTGCCCAGCCTGATTTCTAAATCAGTCAGTTTTTCGAGGAAATAGGTACAGCCTTTCTTTACTCTTTCCTGCAATACGGCGTTTTCCTCCGGCAAAAAATGCTCCTGCAACTGAGCCTGTATCTGTGCTTTAAATTTCTCGGCAATAGCATAAATGGTGTTTTCCGATAATATTCTGGCGGCATTCACATGGTCTAAAAATCCCGTGCTGATGACCTGATTATAATCTTCTGCCAGCTTTTTGATTTGAAATAAAGCCGATTTCAGTTGTTTAAAATCAAACAGTTCGTATAATAAATTCTGCTGGAAAGAGATTTTGGAATTGGTGAGATGTTTTTCGCCAGGCGCATTCTGTGCTGCATTTTCGGTGTAAGTGGAGACTGTTCCATCGGTTTTCACGCTGTTGAAAGAGATACGTGAACTCAACACCATGCCTTCAAAAGTTTTGCATCGGCTTAAAGCCACGTACACTTGCCCATGCGCAAAAGCGGCATTGGCATCTATAATGGCCTTTTCAAACGTTAAACCCTGACTTTTATGAATGGTGATGGCCCAGGCTAATTTTAATGGAAACTGGAAAAAAGTTCCAATGACATGCTCCTCAATCTCTTTGGTTTCCGGGTTCAGTTCGAACTTAAAATTCTCCCAAAGTGTTTTACTCACCACAATCTCCTGGTAGTCGCCGGGGCATTTCACATGGATGTAATCGTTTTTTATTTTGATGATTTTCCCAATCTTCCCGTTGAAATAGAGCTTATCGCGGGAAGCGTCGTTCTTTACAAACATCACCTGTGCCCCTTCTTTAAATACCAGTTCCGCAGCATTGGGGTAAGAGAATTCAGGGAAATCTCCCGACACTTCTGCATGGAAATGAAAGGCTTTTGATTTCAGCTCCTGGAGTTTTCGCTCGTTAATGCTGTTGGCGGATTGATTGTGTGAACTTAAGGTGATGTAGCCTTCCTCTTCATCCGGGCTGAAATTTGGAATGTAACGCTGATTCAGTTGTTCCAAAATCTCCACATCGATTTTATTCTCCCTCACGGCATTCAGGAGGTGGATGAATACATGGTCAGATTGCCTGTAAATATGTTTCAGCTCAATGCTGATGGGCGAAGATTGCAGCAATGCCTTGCTGTTGAAGAAATAGAGGTTATCATAATAAGGGCTCAGCATTCTCCAGTCTTCGTCTTTTACCACTGGCGAAAGCTGGTGTAAATCGCCAATCATCAATAGCTGCACTCCGCCGAAAGGTTTGCTGCGGTCGCGGTATCTTTTTAGAACTTCGTCAATTCCATCCAGGGTATCCGCCCGCACCATAGAGATTTCGTCAATCACCAAAAGATCTATTCCTTTGAGGAGATTGATTTTCTCCCGGCCTATTTTGCGGTTAAAATTGCTTTTCCGGGTTTTATCCAGGTTTTCTGAAATATAAGGGCCAAAAGGCATCTGGAAAAAAGAGTGGATGGTGCTGCCGCCCGCATTGATGGCCGCCACGCCCGTTGGTGCCACCACCACCATCCGCTTCGGGCAATGCTTACGCAAATTATGTAGAAAAGTCGTTTTGCCGGTGCCCGCCTTCCCGGTCAGAAAAATGTTTCTATCCGTGAATTGAACAAATTCGTTGGCAAGTTCCAGTTGGGTGTTTTTCTCCATAAAACGATTTTTGCGCAAAGCCGAAGTAGGGCTTTAGATTAATTTTTAAAATTAAAGGATTATATCAGGATGAGCAAATGGGAATGGAAAAATATGGAATTTATAAAAGGGGAGTGTTTAAAAACTTAGGTCTTAACATCATACTAGGTTACGTCAATGGTAGGTAAGAAACGTCTCGCTAACAAGGTCTCCTCATAGAACTTGTCACCTATTTGTATGATTTTTCACTGCGTTCAAAATGACGAACCTCTTAACTTAATAGCGTTGGTGAGGACACAGACCATGGGTTCGGCTAACGATGGCAGTGCCTGCCGGACAGGCAAGGATATGGGCCTTTGGCTAAGACTTGTGACCTATAGCGTGACCCCGCTTTTTCAGATGGGAAGTCCTTGTTTTGATTCTGCTTAGCCAGGCATCTGAATTATTCAGCTTTGTTTCAAATTCATAACAAACAATTTTCCGACAAAACTATTTCCTAAAAAACCCGTATTTTTGGGCAAAATCATTTGTGCATGGAAGCCGAAGCGACAAAAGCTTTAAAAGGAGGATACTGTAATTCATTGACCCAATATTCGCGGTTCAAAACCCGGGAGGTAAACATTGGAGGCGTGTTAATGGGTGGAGAACAACCCATCAGGATTCAGTCTATGACCACCACCGACACCATGGACACTGAAGGCTCTGTGGCGCAGAGCATCAGGATGATTGATGCAGGTTGTGAATATGTGAGAATAACCGCACCCTCTATTAAAGAAGCACAAAACTTAGCGGAGATCAAGAGAGGATTGGCGGAAAAAGGCTATCAAACCCCACTTATTGCAGATATACACTTTACTCCGAATGCTGCTGAACTGGCAGCAAGGATTGTAGAGAAAGTGAGGGTGAACCCGGGGAACTATGCCGATAAAAAGAAGTTTGAAGAACTCAGCTATACCCCTGAAGCTTATGAAATTGAGCTGGCCAGGATAAAGAAAAAATTTGCGCCACTGGTGGAGATTTGTAAAGCCAATGGAACGGCCATGCGGATAGGCACCAATCATGGTTCCCTATCAGACCGGATCATGAGCTGGTATGGCGACACCCCAAAAGGGATGGTGGAATCTGCTATGGAATTCATTCGGATTTGCCATGAAATGGATGATCATGATTTGGTGATCTCCATGAAATCGAGCAATCCACAGGTAATGGTGCAGGCTTACCGTTTATTGGTAGCAACCATGGTTACTGAGGGGATGAATTATCCTTTGCATTTGGGCGTCACGGAAGCTGGTGACGGAGAGGATGGTAGAATTAAATCTTCCGTGGGGATAGGAACTTTGTTGGAAGATGGCTTGGGCGACACCATTCGGGTTTCTCTTACCGAAGAACCTGAATGTGAGATTCCGGTGGCACAGGTTTTGGCCAGGCGTTATGAAAAGAGAAGCCAGGTGCCGGAAGAGGAGTTGGAGGTCCCATATTTTGATATCCCTGAGGATTACTCTCCTTACGAATACAATAAGAGAGCTTCGGCAGAACTCAACACTTTCATTGGCGGACATCAGGTGCCTAGGGTAGTCTTGGATCTATCCGATCAGAATTTAAAAGATGCAAACATCCTGGCTTCAGCCGGATATATTTATTCTCCAATTCTTGATAAATATCATATGGGGGATCAATCCATAGATTTCGCTTATTTGGGAGATGAATTGCCTTCTTTTAATTTTCCCGGAAATTTAAAACAGCTCTACAATTATCAAACCTGGCAAAGCCTGCAGAATAAAATGAATTGTCACCCACTGTTTACTTTAAAGGAGTACGTGGATGTGGCTGCATCAGAAAGAGATGGGACTTTAAACTTAGTTTCCGTTTCCAATACCGATTTGAATAGTGATGACTTTGCGGCTCTGCCCTTCGACAAAACCTTGGTTTTTGTTTTAGAGACCTCCGAAGAACATGGGATGGCTGATCAAAGGTCTTTCTTTTTCAAGCTGATGAATGCCGGGATTGACACGCCTGTCATCATTAAAAGGTCTTATATGTTTGATGAGAACGAACCGTCTGAACAAAAAGAACTGAAAGCCCAGCTTTATGCCGCCACAGATTTGGGTGCTTTATTGTTAGACGGTTTAGGTGATGGCGTTTGGATGGATGCACCTCAGGTCTCTTCGAAATTCAGGGTTTCCACCTCTTTCGGGATTTTGCAGGCCACGCGTTCCAGAATCTCTAAAACGGAATACATCTCTTGTCCGAGTTGCGGAAGAACGCTTTTTGATTTGCAGGAGACCACGCAAATGATCCGAAGCCGAACCGACCATTTGAAGGGGATTAAAATTGGCATCATGGGTTGTATTGTGAACGGCCCGGGTGAAATGGCTGATGCTGATTATGGCTATGTAGGCACCGGTCCCGACAAAATTACCTTATATCGGGGCAAAGAAGTGGTAAAGAAGAACGTCAGCTCTGCCAAGGCTTTGGATGAAATGATCGAAATCATGAAAGAGGATGGCAATTGGGTGGAGAAAGAGGACTGAATTTTTGATTTCAGATTTTTGATGAACGCAAAGTCTTCTGCGAGAGACCTCGGCTTAGAAAAGAGGAGGTCATGAAATGAATTCATCATGAAAGAAAGTTAAAAAGCTCCACCGGATCAATTTTTAAAAACTCTTGCCAGGGTATTCCTCTGTTGCCAATTAATAAAACTTTATCAGGATGAAACTGTTTTTGAAAAGCGTTCAGACCAGAGCTGGAATTATCGGCATTGCTTTTGACCTCCAGGCCAATCACTTTGCCCCGTCTTTCCAAAACAAAATCAACTTCATCATTCCTGTGCCGCCAGTAATGGACTTTAAAATTATTGGAAAGGCCTGAATTTATCAAATGGCTTCCGATGGTCGATTCCACCATTCTGCCCCATTCAGTTTTATTCTGTAATATCTCCTTAAAGAACTCATTTCTCTGTGCACTTATCAGGGCAGTATTATGCACCTGAAATTTTGGACTTGATGATCTTTTTCTAATTACATCTGCCGCATATTTCTCTACCCCCGCTAAAAGACCTGCGGTGTCTAGCAACTCCAGATAATGAGATAAGGTAGTAGTGTTACCCGCATCCTGAAGCTGTCCCTGTATTTTTGTATAAGATAATATCTGACCGGAATATAAGCAGCCCAACTCAAATAACTTTTTCATTAACGCAGGTTTATCTACACGGGTAAGCATCAAAATATCTTTAGAGATGCTGGCTTCTATCAATGCATTATTGATGTAATTTTTCCAGCGTTCTTCCTCATTCATCAGCGGAACAGCACCAGGATAAGCCCCAAACCACACGTATTGTTCAGGTGTGAAATCAAAAGCACCTTTCATCTCGCTGTAAGTCCAATGGCCGATGTAAGTGGACTCAAATCTGCCGGCTAATGACTCTGTTAGACCCTGCTGTATGAGTAACCTGGATGAACCCAGAAGGATGACTTTAAGATTAAGGTTATTGCGGGTGTCTTCATCCCAAAGTTTTTTAATGATCTCACTCCAGTTGTCAATCTTTTGGATTTCGTCCACCACCAACAGAAATTCAGAAAACCCACCACTATTCATTCTGATTCGGGCATTTTCCCATAGTGTGGTGATCCAAGTGCTATCTGTAGCCGGAACAGCATCAGCTGATTCAAACTGATAAACCAGTTGAAGCTCCTGTATCAATTGGGAGATCAAGGTAGTTTTCCCCACCTGCCGAGGACCCATTAACACCTGAATGAACCTTCTTGGTTCTTTTGTTCGTTCTGTAATAGTCTTTAAATAAGATCTTTGAAACATAATTTACAAATTACTCAATACATTGAGTAAAATTACTCAATGTATTGAGTAAAATGAAATTGCAATCCATTTATTTTTCTGTGCGGATAAAATCAACGCAAGCCTTGCAAACTTTTTCCAAATCTTCAGGGAGTTCCTCCTTCTCGTAGGGGTGAGAGGCTCCAAACACATGGTTTCCGCCTTTCACGATCATGAGCCTTGATTCTTGCGGTTGGTCCTGATGAAATTTCTCTGCAGTCTCCACCTTTACAGCCGTATCTTCATCTCCCTGAACAATGAGCCAGGGTTTAAAAATTCTTTTGGCGGCATCATTGAGATTGAAAGCGTCATTATTTTCAAAAACGTCATCCAATAGAGAGATATCTAAAGGCATCTGTTGTTTTGTTCTCCCATTTAGGATATAAAGGGTTCCGGTTTTTCTCCATTCCACCTCTTTTTTGATATCCCATAAATCTCTGAAATTGCCGATAGCTGCCCAAGTGATGAGTTTACTGATGCGCTTGTCTTTTACTGATTGAAGAATACTGATAGCACCTCCACGACTATGGCCGATCAGCACTATTTTTTGAGAAGGAAATTTATTTTTAGTGAAACTGATGACCTTCTCCAGGTCAAATAGCTCTTTGGTTGGGGTGTTCTTGGCGAATAATTCTAGATCTGTGACGTCTGATGGATTCCCGGCATTCACCCCACTGTGAGAGAAGTTGAATTTGATGAAATTCAACTCCCGTGCTGCAAAATACTCAGCCACTTGATGATGAGTTCCCCAGTCTTTAAATCCTTTGAATCCATGAACGAATATCACAATATGTTCTGAATGCCCACTACCGTAAGTGAGGTCTCCAAGGATAGGGTATCCATCGGCACCTGCTATTTCGAAATTCTCTTTACGATACATGTCGCATGTGTAAGGATTAGAATTTAAAACCAAAATTGAAATCAATCAATTTACTTTCCTTGGAGAAGCCGTAACCCAGGGTTAACAGAAATTTATCATAAAAATTAACCCAAAAACCAGGTCCGTAACCCTGATGCCAATCTTTTTCTTCAGGAAAATCACTTTTTACCTTTGCAATGTCATAAAATGCATACATGCCAAAATCTCCTGTGAAAATATAATTTCTGAATTTAGAGATCGGAAGGCGGACCTCTGAATTGGCAAAATAGGAAGTTCTGCCGGAAAATCGTTGATTACGAAATCCTCTCAAATAGGTGTTGTTGCCTATAGCATTCGCCTGATAAAATTTGTAATCTCCAATGTTCGTTTGAACACCTAGTCTGAGTGCAAGCGTTACGGGGAAAGAGAAATTAGGGGTACCATATGCAGACAGTATGGAACTAAGGCGTAAAAATTGATCTTTATCCCCCTTCACTTCTGAGAAATACTCCGCCTTGTTGTTCCATTTCAGACCTGTTTTTGGCATGATCTTATCATCCGTGAAAGAAATGTTCAAATATGATTTTAGGGTAATGAAACGGGAGGGACCAGTATCGTATGATGTTTGACCGACAATGAAATTCGGGTCTTTGCCACGATCCAAAATGTTGTTGAAATCATAACCTGGCCCTACTCCAAAACTGATATTGTTAGTGACATGGCGTTGGAGATAGGCGGATACACTCAACATCTGAGATTTCAACCTGTAGAAATCCGCCACGTCATCCGGATTTGGGGTGCTGTTCCCCAATCCATAAAAATTGTAATGATAAGCATTGTTCTCATAGGTGCCTTTCAGCACCAAATCGTATTTATGAGCGAATAAAGAATAAAAAGTCGCCTCATATTTTGCATAGTAGGCACTGGAGCTGATGGAATGTAAGTAGGATAATTTTTGTTCATAGCTATAGGGTTCTTTCCTGAAACCATAATGTTTCATGCTATAAGTGAGCCCGAGCAAAATACCTTCGATATTATTGTGATAGTTTCCGTTGGGCATGAAGCCCTTCTTATCATACCTGAAAGAATTGGGCTGGTATTCGTTTATCCATTCTTTATCAGATTTCACGATTTTAGTGTCGGATGCGCCTTTGATTTCGTTTTTTGGTGTATCAAAAAATAGGGTTCTTCCATTTTCAGCTTCATCAGCTAAATAATCTTTACCACCACCACCAACCACTCTGATTTTGATGGGATGATCTGATGCTCCTTTTATGACCAGGCTATCATTATTGTCCAGTAAATAAAAATTCAACTCGTGGGTGAGCTGATTGTCAAATACCCTGGAATAGATGAGGGTGTCAATTTTTCCGTCTTTTTTGGTCTTGAACATCTTTACATCCGTGCTATCTTTCTCACGGGTCACCAGCACATATTCATATTTGTCAGAACCCGATATGGTAACCTCTTTGGATAAAGTTTTGTAATAGCTTTCAGCTGTTTTGGTTAATTCATCTCTTCTCGATTTTAATTTTTCAATGATCTCCTGACCTGTTAATTTAAAAGCTGCAGGAGGCATTTTTCTCACCGAATTCTCTATCACGCTATCTGTCAGCTCAGTTTTCATTTTTTTTGCTATGGTGATCCAATCCTGATAAGAAAGTTCGTTCAACAGGTTTCTGTCTAAATTTCTTGCTGCAATAGAGAGTTTGGTCGGATCTTCAATGGTATAGTCAAAATTTTGAATATCCGGTAAAGCCAGATTGATGAGTTTCGGAATAATTCCGTCGAATTTAGTGAAAACCTGATCACGATCTCTCGGTATAGGTTTATAAACGGAACCTTTATTCTTCTTGAATTCGGCCCATCGCCATTGGTCCTCATGCCTGTCCCAATCACCAATCAACAGATCAAATAACCTTGCTGTAAGAAAGCTTTTTTGGTCCACCTGGTTGTCATTATCCTCCTTTAGCTTCTCATACATTGTTTCTGTGCTCACTGCATTTTTTGTGAAGCCAAAGTCTTTAAACTGGGAAAGATCTTCGTCCGGTCTGATCTCAATGATACCTGCTCTTCCGCCGATTTCCTGCAAATAAGGCCCTAACAGCCTGGAATACGGCATGTAAACAATTTGCGGATTGGTATGGTAAACACCTATGGCATTGGCTAAGCCGGGAATTGCCAAGGCACCAAATGGGTGTGCGGACGAGATTTGATCCTGCACTATTTCGTCTGCAAATGTGGTTCTAAATCCTTCAGGTAATAAAGCGGAAGGATTTTTATCAATAGTTCTGAACTGATACTGTATCTCGTCTTTCCCCTCTAACCTCAGGGAGGTGGTTTGATGCCCGCCACCCAATTGCAGCGGGGTTAGTCCCCCGGCGAACTTTGTGAGATCTAAATAAGGAATGGTTATTGGCGTGGCCCAGGCGGTTCTATAGTGTTCTCCAAAAATAGCTCTTTTGAAAGAAGAGGCTTTGTACCTAGAGCCTACGGCCATTACTTTTGTGGAATCACTATAATTCACCTCTTTTTCTGCAATCACATCCTGCTTGCTTGCCGGTAGCGAATATAAAGGCGAGCGATAAACTAATTTCCCTTTACTGCCATCGCCAACCGGTTCCCAAAACTCCACCCAACATTGTCCATTTTTGTAATAGTTTAGCCTGGCGAAGCCTTTTGTGCCGTGACCGAAAAGCGCATCATTTCCCTTGAAAAGTGCACTATTCTTGCTCCCTGCCCCACTAATGACTTGTGTGATGTTTTTATAACGGGTCAATTGCAATGCATGTTCATGGCCGGAAGCGATAACTAAGTTATTTTGATCGTGGAAGATATTCAACAGGTTATTCCTTAATTTCTGATACTTTTTATTAGAGATGTCCTCTCTTGATAAGCCATACTGACGCATTAAGGGATAGATGGAACCCAGACCAGGTAATGGGATATATAGGTTGTCTCTGACGAGCGTTAGCGGGAAGAAATAGTCCAGCAGCGTGTAATATCCACCGTGTTTGCCATTGGAGAATAAGGGGTGATGCTCTGTGAATACGATGTTTTTTCCTTTATTCCTTAATACAATGTCTTTAATCTGTGCGATTAATTGTTCCTCAGTCTCCACGCTACAACCCTGCTCGTACCGGTCAGACCTGCTGAACTTAGTTAGCCACCATTCACTATCAATGGCTATGATCACTAAGTTTCCATTCATCTGAATCTCCACCGGGCCAGCACAACCATTGCTTGGTAGAAAGACATCAGTGCTGTCCATATAATTTTCAATGAAATCCTCCTCTCTTTTCAAAGCTGACAATCCCCCGGGACGGCTCTTATTCCAATCATGATTACCCGGGATGAAGATGGTTTTTCCTTTAAAATCCTTCACAATTTTCATTTGTTCAATGATTTTCTTTTCTTTCTCCTTCCTATCGGGAGCATCCGGTTCTGGCATCCCATATTCATAGATGTTATCTCCCATGAAAATGGCCACATCCTTCTTACTGGAACTCAGCTTGATCGTGGTATCTTTTGTTAGGGAATCATAAACAGTATCAGTTTTATACATTTGAGACTGCATTAATTTTAAGGTCGGCTCTTGTTTATCCAATGAGGGATTCCCTACATCTCCGATTAAAAAAACAGTATAGTCAAGTTTTAGGGAGTCAGGATTATTGGCTTTTTTCCAATCTCTTTCGCTCTTTGCATAAAAAGCTTTATAGGTGGTACAGGAGAAGAATGATAAGCTGGCTAGAAAAATAGCCGTGTATGTAATGGATTTATTTAGCATTTATGGTTTTTACTTTAATGATATTCCCTGCTTTGTTTTTTCCTTCATTAGAGATATACAGCTCACCCTTTGAGTTGAAACATAATCCCTCTGGCTGAATGAACTCCCTCCCTGCAAAAGGGATCACTTGTTTAAATTTATCGTCTTTGGAGTAAACCACCACCAGATGATTGATGGAGGAGAGGATGTAAAGATCACCTGTTTGCGGATGAAAAGCCATTGCAGAAGGCTTAACGATATCATTCAGGTTCTCATTGCCTAAGGCTTTCAAGAATTTTTTGGATGATTCCTCCAGAAAATCTCCTTTGAATTGATTCTCTATGTCTTTTAATTTGATGTGATAAGTAGGTTTTTCTTCTAATTCGTGGGTTTTTAGAGAAAAGCTGTACACATTCTTCTCTCGTTTCTTTTTATCATCTTTATCCAAGTTATCATCCTTCACACCTAATAAAAGGTTATTGGTGGATGCATCGTAAGTAATCCCTTCGATGTTGTTTTTTTTGTCCAATTTGGTTTTGAATTTATTCACGGATGGTATAGCGGCAGCAAAATCTTTGATCTCGAAAATAGTGCCATCACTTACCACCACATACATGTCTTTACCCACTCTTACCAGGTCTTCGTAATCATCATCATCTGCAAAAGTAAATTTTCTCACCAACTTCTTTTGAGAAAGATCGTAAAAGAAAAGGATACCATTTTCATCTTGTATGGCAGCGATTAAACTATCATTGATAAAGGTGATGCCCGAGATTTCGTTCAACTCTGAAGGCATGTCGTAAACGAGGTAATCATCCGGCATGATCTCTTCAGCTTTTTTGGAGGAGTGATTTGTTTGTGCATGGTTGGTGCAGGAGAAAAGAAAAAGGCTGTTGAATAGAATGAACAATATACGTTTTAACATTTCTGGGTTTAAATTTGCGGATTAATTTTTTTTCAATTTACTCAAAACTTATACCACACCTAAAATTATTATCTTAGCACAATTCAAAGTATATGAAAGATTCCCAGTTAACAGATGAGATTTCTGATTTTGTTTTCAAGCTTTTTAAAGAGGAACTACCTGCAGATTGTGTGTATCATAACTTCAATCACACCAAACAGACAGTTAAAGCGGTAACGGAGATAGCCGAAAATTACGATTTAACGGAAGTGGAGAATGGAAACTTACTGATTGCTGCCTGGTTTCACGATACCGGCTATACCCAGGATTATAAGAATCATGAAGAGGAGAGCGTACACATCGCTGAATCCTATCTGACTAAAACGCTGCCTGCCGCCAGAATCAAACAAATCGGCACGCTCATTCTCAACACAAAGGTGGGCTCAGCGCAGTCAAATTTATCAGAAGAGATCCTGCATGATGCAGATTACATCAGCATTGGGAATAAAAAATTCCAAGAAAGGGCAGAGCTGTTGCGTTGTGAATGGGAGCGGATCGAAAATAAGGTGTACACCGATCTGGAGTGGGCCGAGATTCAGCTTGAATTTCTTATCAACAAAAAATTCAAGACCTCATTTGTGATCAATGAATACGGAAGCAGGTATGAAAAGAATATCAAGAAGCAACGTGAGACGATCGAAAAGTTAAAAACTGACCAGTTTAAACTACATCTGAAGGAAGAAGGTGTCAAAGCTAAAACCAATAAAGAAGGCAGGGGGATCGAAACGCTGTACCGGTCTGTCTATGGCTATCACATGAATTTAAGCTCAATGGCCGATCAGAAAGCGAATATCATGATCAGTATCAACACCATTGTGGTCTCCATCATTGTGACCATGTTTGGTTCCGGTTATACCTTTGCGGAGATTGGAAGTTTCAAACACGTGCGCTTTGTTTTTCCTATGGCATTTTTAGTGGTGAGCAGCCTCGTTTCAGTCACTTTCGCCATCTTATCTGCAAGACCGAATATCACGACAAAGGAGAAATTCGAACTGAATAATAAAAATAGCAGCATTCTTTTCTTCGGAAATTTCGCTCAGCTGAAGATCAATGAGTTTGTTTCTCATATCAGATCATTAAAAGATCAAAAAGATGATTTATATGATAGCATGACTGTGGATATTTTCCATTTGGGGGCTGTTCTGGTAAGAAAATACCGGTTGCTGACCTGGTCTTATAATATTTTCATGCTAGGTCTGATCTTATGTGCGTTCAGCTTCCTAGTGATCGTGCTTTTCTCCTATTAAATCTTGCAATCCTTAATGGCGATATAGCTATAATTGGTGGTGCCGAAATGTTCATACTGCTCGGTGCCCTTTTTAACATTTTTCCAGTTGAACCAGGTCTCCACCACCTTTTTGTTCTTTAATTTCTCCGTGTATTTTTCAGTGAGTAAAATATAGCTGGGCACGGTAATGCTGTTTTTCAATAATTTGTGCACCAAAATCACGTCCTCTCCCAATAATTTAACTCTTCCTTTGATTCTTGCCATGCTAATGTGACCATAGTGGATCACGATTTTCAATCCCAGTTGATGATCTGACAGGTATTTATGATAATTGTCAGGATCAGATTCTTGATAGGAGATGATACTTTCGTTAAAGGTCTTATAAATCTCCTTACATTGCTGCGCCACTTTGCTCACTGCAGGCAACCTTCCAGTGCGATAAAAAAATATGGCATCTCCTTCAATTTCAGCCACACTCATATTTAAAATATTACAGGCAATCAACTTATTCAATAAGTCGGGGATCACTTTTTGAGAGAATTTGGAATCTGTGGAGGTGATGAATCGGGTAAAGCCAGTCAAATCCGGAATGCAAAAGAAAACAGGTAGGTTGGATTTGTCTTTCATTATTTCACTTTAAGCACATTTCAGGCAATGATATTAAAAAAAAACGACATACAAGATGAACCGAAATGTAATTTAAAAGATGAAACACCTCTGACAAGTCACAGCGTTTCTGAAACAGAATTTTTCTATTTTCTTCCAATGGATGTAGAGAAATGAGCAGTTTCAATCATCAAATAAATTTAATTGTGCAGCAGAAGGCTCTTTCTGAACTGATGGGAAATTAGAAAGGGTAATACCCAGCAGCCTCACTTTTTGATCTAGCAAACCCACCTTATCCAGCAGCAGGGCTGCCGTAGTGAATAGCGTTTCCTTATCTGAGACATAACGATCAAAGGACTGGCTGCGTGTGATTTGCACAAAGTTGCTGAACTTAATTTTCAGAGTGAGGGTCCTGCCTTTTCTATGTTTCGACTCCAGACGTTTTGCCACCTTATCAGCCAGTTTATCCAGTTCTTGGATCAACTCCTCCCTTTCGGCCAAGTCATTCTCAAAGGTATCTTCTGCGCCAATTGATTTTACCAGGCGGCCGGGTTGCACAGGTCGGTCATCCATTCCCCTTACCATTCGAAAGAAGAATTCGCCGTTTTTTCCAAAGAGTTTGGTTAACTCCTGTTTCGTGCGCTGTTTAAGATCGGTTCCTGTAAAGATGCCAGATTGCTTCATCTTCGCAGCGGTTACCTTGCCTATGCCAAAAAATTTCTCCACCGGTAGTTTCTCAAGAAAAGAGACGATCTTAGAAGGGCCGATAAAGGTTAATCCGTCGGGTTTGTGCATGTCTGAAGCTATTTTGGCGATGAATTTATTGACAGAAACACCAGCGGATGCGGTAAGGTTCAGCTCCGATCTGATCGCTGCTTTTATTCTTCTGGCGATCTCCAGTGCAGAGCCAATGCCCTGTACATCTGCTGTCACATCCAGGTAAGCTTCATCCAGTGATAAGGGTTCTATGATGTGGGTGTAACGGCTGAAGATCTCCCTGATCTTTTGCGATACCTCTTTGTAAACCTCGAACCTGGGATAAGTGAAAATCAATTCGGGGCAAAGTTCCAAAGCTTTGCGAGAAGACATGGCGGAGCGTACGCCAAATTTCCGGGCCTCATAACTTGCGGTGGCAACCACCCCTCTTCCATCCGGTGATCCTCCAACGGCCAAAGGTTTCCCTCTCAATTCCGGGAAATCCCGCTGATCAACCGAGGCATAGAAAGCATCCATATCCAGGTGGATGATCTTTCTTTGTAGCTGGGTTGTGGTTTCCATCATTCCTAAAAAAACTGCAATATCAGTGATTGGGAGAATTTCTCTTAGCTAACATCATTTCAGGTTTTTTGTTACGAAATGCAGATTGAATGCCACTCCATAAAGATACGATTCCATAATTTAATAAGGAAAATCTTTGATCAATGTATTTGGATGTCTGCTTTGTAACAGTAAGATTGGTGATAACATCAGATGCTGTTACCACCGGTTTACGATACAGAAACGTTAATAGCGATTTTGCATTCGGCAGTCATACCATGATGTCTTTCTCAATTTTATCTCTGAGTGCAATGATTTTAGTGAAGGTATCTATCGCATTTTTAGCAGTCTCAATTACACCCACTAAGAAAAATTCAGCCATTGATCTTCAGGCCAAGACTCCAACCAGAATATTCTCTATACCTTTTTTTATCAATTACCAATATAGAACTCTACATAAACTTTGGCGGAAAGATTATTTGAGTGGACTATTTTTGGGTTTAGAATGCATGTCTTGGCGATTATTTGGCGACAAACTTCGTAATCGGCCAAAAACATGCGTCTGGAAGTAGCGGGGAGCAGGATCGAACTGCCGACCTCAGGGTTATGAATCCTGCGCTCTAACCATCTGAGCTACCCCGCCATGCACATAACGCCGTTTCCATATCGGAATCAACGTTCATCTGATTTATCCGTTGGTGCATACTCGTGCGCCAGTCGTTGACGGATGCAAAGATGCATATTTTTTTAAATAAATGGTAAAGTTATTCCTTTTTTATGCTTACAAAGTGGTTTGCCGGAGAAGCGGCTAAGTCTCAGCTGGATGAATTCTTGATAAACTCATAAATCTATTGCACCAAGAAAATTGGGGTTGGGAACGGGTGGGACTATATGCAAAGGTAATGAATCTGCGTTCCGACGATCTGGGTTATTCCGCCAAATAGCCGGTTAAAAATTCGAGTTGCAAATATAGATGAAATTACCTTCCTTTAGAAAAAGAAGGTAAAAAAATATTTTCTTTATTTTACAACCGTTCTTACTAATCATACATGACCGAAAAATTAAAATTTGTACTGGAATACGAAATTAAATCATCTTCAAAAATTTTATACAGCTTTATTAGCGAACCTAATGGCTTATCCGAATGGTTTGCAGATGACGTGCGCATTAGAGACCATGTATTCACTTTTGTTTGGGATGACGGTGAGGAGCAAAAAGCCAAGCTATTATCATTTAAGGAGAATAAATTCGTTAAATTTCATTGGATCGATGACGAACCTTATACTTATTTTGAGCTAGAGATCATCAGGGATGAGCTAACCAATGATGTAGCTTTGGTGGTAACCGATTTTGCCCTTAAAGAGAATTTGAAAGACAGACAGGCGATTTGGAACATACAAATAGAAAGTCTTTTGAATGTGATAGGAGCGTGATTTTTGCTAATTTCGCAGCGTGAAGAAAATCCATCTTTTAATATTAAAAGCGTTCATCAGGCCGTTCATCGTCACTTTTTTCATCGTGATGTTCCTGTTGCTCATGCTGTTTTTATTCAAATACATTGATGATCTGATCGGGAAAGGGTTTGAATGGTACGTGATTTTAGAGCTATTGATCTATGCCTCCGCCACCAATGTGGCCATGGCCTTACCGCTCTCCATTCTGCTCTCCTCCATCATGACTTTTGGTAATTTAGGCGAAAATTATGAACTGGTGGCGATTAAATCTGCCGGGGTCTCCCTGCAAAAGGCCATGATGCCTTTGATCTTCCTTATCACTTTTTTAGGGATATCCGCTTTTCTTTTCTCTGATTATATGTTGCCTGTCGCCAACCTGAAGATGGGTTCTTTACTTTATGATGTAAGAGAACAAAAAGCTGCATTCTTAATTGAAGAAGGGGTTTTCAATAACAGTATTCCGGGATATTCCATCAGGGTGGAAAAAAAAGAACGGGATGGCGAGTTGCTCAAAGGCATAGTGATTTATGACCAAACCAGCGGGATGGGCAACACCAACATCCTGATGGCGAAAGAAGGGGAGATGTACAAAACGGAGGATGGAAATTACCTGATCTTAAAATTAAGAAATGGGGTGAGGTATGAGGAGCGTCAGGGAAAGACGGGGTATAATCCAAGACAGGAATTAACCAGGTTGCGGTTCAAAGAAACCGAGCAGAAGTTTGATCTTTCCAGTTTTGTTTTTAAAAGAGAGGATGAGAACCTTTTCAAGGGCAATTACCAAATGTTGAACCTCAAACAGTTGGTTTCATCGCGGGATTCCGTCACCA
The DNA here is from genome assembly GCA_965218985.1 of Pelobium sp. Lineage (GTDB taxonomy): Bacteria > Bacteroidota > Bacteroidia > Sphingobacteriales > Sphingobacteriaceae > Pseudopedobacter. Next base: position 743,937 of record CBDCMP010000007.1, on the reverse strand, counting down.
AGCTGGACGATAGCATTCGAAGAACGGTGATGAATTCAGTGAAGCCTTATTATAAGATTTATTATCAAGCCTCGGGGTACCGGAAGGCAAAGCCGATGAAAGGGTTGGATTTTAAGAAAGATGCAGTATTAGCAGGGATCGACAGCACTCAAAAGGAGATGGTGTTATCTGTTGCCAATGACAATGCGAGAATTTTAAAGGAGGCGGTCAGTCCGGTAAGTACGCAATCTGATGATTTCATAAAGATCATCAGAAGATACCTCATTGAGTATAATAAGAAATTCACGTTGGCAGTTTCCTGTCTGGTGCTGTTTTTTATAGGGGCACCGTTAGGGGCCATCATTCGGAAAGGAGGTTTAGGGCTTCCTGTAGTGGTTTCCGTAGGCTTCTTTTTGTTGTATCACATCATCAGCACTGTGGGTGAGAAATCTGTGAAGGAAGGAAACCTTTCACCCGTTACCGGGATGTGGCTGGCCATATTCATCCTTACACCGCTCGGTCTGTTTTTAACCTATAAAGCCACCATAGATTCGGCTTTGTTTGATGTTGATCTTTATAAAAATCTCTTCAAGAAGGTTTTTAACCACAAACAACGCTCAGAAAAGCCATAACTCAATTGATTTTTATTGCATGCCGTTGACGTATCCTTCTTCAACCAGCGTGAAGCCCATCAATAAATTAGCTAAATTTGCTCGGCTTTTCAATTAAAAGCTCAGTGCTTGGGGTCATTAAAATTTGAGATCAGGCTATTGAAATATCAAAGAGAAGAAATCATATGCTCAACACTATAGAAGAAGCAATAGACGAGATAAAAGCAGGAAAAATAATCATTGTTGTGGATGATGAAGATCGAGAGAATGAAGGAGACTTTTTAACTGCAGCCAGAAACGCCACACCAGAAGTGGTGAATTTTATGGCCACCCGCGGGAGGGGATTGATATGTGTGCCGTTGACGCAGCAAAGATGTAATGAGTTGGAACTGGAGTTGATGGTGGGTAAAAACACAGCCGCCTTTGAAACTAACTTCACAGTTTCTGTAGATCTGATTGGTCATGGATGCACTTCCGGCATCTCCGCTTCAGACCGGTCAAGAACCATTTTATCGTTAATAGATCCTGCTATAAAAACAGATGATTTAGGAAGACCAGGTCATATTTTCCCCTTGATCGCTAAAAACGGAGGGGTGATCAGAAGAGCAGGCCATACAGAGGCAGCCATAGATCTATCCGCACTTGCCGGATTAGAGCCTGCCGGCGTGATTTGTGAGATCATGAACGAGGATGGAGAGATGGCCAGACTGCCGGAATTGAAAAAATTGGCGAAAGATCTGGATATGAAAATCATCTCCATCGAAGATCTGATCTCCTATCGTTTAAGAACAGAATCCTTAATCAAAAAAGAAGTGTCCGTAAAGCTTCCTACAGAATGGGGCGAATTTGAAATGGTGGCTTTCACACAACTGAACACGCAGGAGAACCACATTGCTTTGATCAAGGGCTCCTGGGAAGAGCAGGAACCTATTTTAGTAAGGGTGCATAGCTCCTGTATCACCGGCGATATTTTTGGTTCCTGCCGGTGCGATTGTGGTCCCCAATTGCATAAATCCATGGAGATGATTGAAGCTGAGGGTAAAGGTGTGATCATTTATATGAATCAGGAAGGTAGGGGCATTGGCCTCATCAATAAGTTGAAAACCTATAACCTTCAGGAGAATGGGATGGATACCGTGGATGCCAATCTTGCTTTGGGATTTAAAATGGATGAAAGAGATTACGGTGTGGGTGCACAAATATTAAGAAGTTTAGGCGTCAGAAAAATGCGCCTGATGACCAACAACCCAACAAAGAGAGCTGGACTGATTGGCTATGGTCTGGAGGTGGTGGAGAATGTGCCTATTGAGATCGCATCCAATGAACACAATGAATTGTATTTGAAAACAAAAAGAGACAAGATGGGGCATACCATTATGAAAAGCATTTAATGTAAAACAGCAATCCAACTTCTTTGAAGGTATCAGGGATAAAACTACCCTGAAAACACAACCCAGTTAAAGGAAGAAGCTGAAAGTAAAGCTCAAAACTTTCCCTCTCAAGAGGGAGTGAGCGGTCTTTAGGTTACATAAAACGTTGATAGAGGGTGTTGGACCTGTATTAATAGGATTCATTTATTTTATCACTCCTCTTCCTTGTTTTCTTTCACTTCAGGTTCGGTAATGGGGGTAAGCATGGTTTTGCTTCTTTTTTGGGTATCCTGTTTCTCCTCTTCCGGACTGTTCTTCTTTTTTCTTCCAAAAGTGGATTTAATAAATTCTTTGAAAGTGTCATACTCCTGGGTGTAAACCAAGCCAAAACCATTGATGTAAATATCGTTGTTGAGGTTAAAGAAATCCCTGTTCGCAGGGCGTTGGAAAGCCTTACCCACCAAACTGCCGTCCTTTCGGATGTTATAGGTCATCTCTGCATCTCTTGTCAGATCATTTAAAGAAGAATTGAAAAGGTTATTATTGAACAGGGCATCGTTATATTGATTGTTAACCACATTTCCAGTGATGTTTAAGCGTCCATTCATCAGGGTCAGGCCTACTCCAACCTCACTTAAAGACCTCACTGTGAAATCCAGGTTCTTGAGGTTTAATGATTGAGAAAGTATGTTGTTAAACTTATTGAAGCCCAGTTCCAAACCTGATCCTATCAATGTTTGGTCATCTATGCCAATACCAGAACTGGAATTCCCATTAAAGCTGTTACGCACCACCAGATTGATCACCTGTTGCGCTTCATTATCCTTGTCATCTAAATAACCCTGCAATTCTGTTTTTATTCCTGAGTTATTAGGGAAATTGATATTGAAATCAATATCTGGATTTAATAAAGAGCCCTTTAAAATCATCTCAGCTTCCGTCAATATCCTTACATTCCGGCTGTCATCCGGCAATGTTCTGCCTGCGGCGGCATATAAAGGGGAAATGGATGCTCTGGTACTATAATAAGCATTTAAATTGATGTCGGCATCTGAAGGATTGCCTGTCCACCTGATGGTTCCCCCTTTTCTGATATCGAAGGTCTTATTGATGATGTTGTTTGCAGTGAAATCAAATTGTCCATCGTCAATGATATAGTCTCCTTTCATTTCGAAATCGCCTAAACTGGTGATTTTTAAATGCAGCTGTGCATTTCCCACACCGGTAAGGTTCCCCACGTCCGTGAGGATATTCGCTTTCGAGCCCTCATCCACCGTCAGGTCAAATTCCATAGTTAAGCCGTTGAAATAATTCTCGTCTGATTTTGTGTTGAGCGTAGGGTCTTTTGCCACAAAGACGATGAAATCATTGGTGCTCACCGTGGAGGAGCCATTCAGTGGGATGGTGAATTCCGTACCTTCTTCTGTTTTGGCCTTAATATTGATCTTCATGGCATCCGTTGGTCCTACAAAACTGAAATCGCCAGTTCCAAATGCCTTTCCATAATAAAGCTGATTATCTTTGGCTGTGGTGTTCAGCGCCATAAAGTTCTCCGCCTTGATCCTGATATTGATGATTGGGGTGTTGGGGTTAGTCATATCGACAGTTCCATTTGCGACGGCTGTATGCCCCAATTCGTCTCTTAAAGTCAGGCCATTCACATCAATCACACTGTTATTTACCGTCACCTGATCATTGAGGGTGTAGGCGGTGTTTAAATAGTTCACCGTTACGCCGGCGTTCACAAAAGTCAAGTCGCCGTTTATTTTAGGATTGCTGAATCTGCCCGTCACTTTTAAATCGGAAGAGACCTGTCCTTTTAATTGGGAAACCAGCGTTTTCACGAAGGGTTCAATGATGATTAATTCTGTTTTATCGAGGATCAGATCTAAATTGAGGTTATTCGTTTCGCTTTTGATGTCAACATCTCCTTTTACATCCATGGTTTTTGAGCCATTTTTGTAGATCTGAGCGTCTACATCCACTTTGTTGCTGAAGTTATTATAGGTGGATGCCATTTTAAGATCCCCAATTTCGGTGTTGTTGTATTCCAAAGAATCTATGGTGATGTCAGACTGGATATTGGGTGTGCCTAAAATAGCAGAGAGGTTTGCTTTGCCATTCATGGTGCCATTGAGGTTCACGCCAAAGCTTTTGGTGAGCTGACTTAACGAGGTCATCTTTAAATTCTCTATCACCACTTCCAGCGCATCATCTGCATTGGAGGAGATCGCCCCGTTTACTGCCACCAATTGTTCCTCATTGGAAAGCTCAAAATTATCGATGATGGTTTTATGATCATCAAACTTGATTCTCACCTGGTCTTTCAATTTCCAAACCTGGTTATCTATGATCACATCAGAAGGTAGTAAGCTCACTTTCGCCAATGTGTCTTTCCCGAATTCCACCAAACCGTATAAATCCAGCTGATTGACAGCGTCTTTATCAGATAATTTCACGTTGAAGGATAAGCTGTCATTCCTTAGTGTGTTCTGAATGATGATGTTCTGAACGTAAACTCCCCCTTCAGAGAATTCCACACGGTCTAAAGATATGACGGCCTCCAAATCTTCAGCACTGGTGTTTTCATCCAGAATGATATTGCTGAAAGTCATGTCATTATATTTCAGCGTTTTGATATAGCCGTTTAAATTGGCGACATTATTTTGAGAATCAAACCGTCCGTTGAAGGCACCACGTTCCGGGATTTTCAATTCGGGTATGAACAAGCTGGAGATGTAATCAAAGTTTTTGAGGTCTATACTGAACTCGAAGTTTTGATTTTTTGGCGGTACAATGGTGGTTTGAAAAGAGGGGATGTACTTCTTGACAATGGTTTTAAAAGCAGAAGGCAGGGTGTTTAAATCGTATTGTCCTTTGATATCAGCATCTCCCACATCAGAATTCAAAGTCAGAGACCGGTCTGTTCCTATCCCTTCCGCTTTAAGCGACACTGAATCTAAAATGATTGATTTTTGGGTGTTCGTCAGCCTGATCTGACTGAGTTGAAAACTTCCCTGAATATTGTCCAGGCTATTTCCGGAGATGTTGGATGCGATATCCGCATCAATTTGAATGGTGTCTTTCGTAAAATTGAGCTGATGCAGGTTAAGCCCCTTCACATTTGCCACAAAGTTGAATTCGGGCAGTTTAGGATTCAGGTTGGCCTTCCCATCGAAGTTAAGCTTCACATTCTTATCGTTCACCTTTACCATGCCCTGAAAAAGTCTTCCTTTGATTTGCCCGTTGATATTTATATTTCGATAGCGGTAGTTGTTATAATCAAAATATGCCGCCTTTGCCGCTAATTTCTCATATAAGGTGTTTAATTTAAATCCTCTCCCGTTCACATCCGCTGTGAAAGTGGTCCGGTTTAAAGAAGGCTCTTCGATTAAATCACCGATGTTGAAATCAAAAGCCTGAACTTTGCCGGTATATGACGGAATCCCGGCACCATCTATCTTCATGTTCACATCAGATTTCACCCTCCCCAATCGGGTTTTAAAATCTCCATAAGCAATGAAATCATTGATGAACCCAGTAAATTGCCCTGAGAAATCAATGTTTCCAAATTTTTGGATCACCTCTGGAATCACCTCCGACTTTTTCCCCGTCGCCTTTTCAACAATGTATTCCAGATCTGCTTTATTGGTGTGAATCTGGTTGAAATCGAGGTTTAAAAAAGTGGTGTTGATATCAGGCAAGCCCTTTACCTCAAAATCACCTTTTAGATAGGTGGCTTTACCTGTTTTAACCACCAGGTCCTTGGCTCTCAGGTTATTCACTTTCCCTTTGATATTGCCCGTCACATCAAAATTTAAATTCACTTTGTTGAGCTGAGGAGCAAAAAAGGCGATGTCCTTGGCATAGATTCTGGCATTTTTAAAATGGCCCTCCAGGATAACTTTATTCGCTACATCATCAAAATCAGCAAAATCTTTGAATTTCATACTGAAATAATCCGTTAAGAGGGTATGTGGCGTTTTCAAAGTAAGGTTTGCCAACACAATGCGATTGGTATCTATGGTGGTTTCAGCAGTTAAGTCATTTAAAACAAAGCCACTTTTCTCGGTAAAATTAAGATGGTTGATTTGCGCTTTTAGGATGTAATTCTTGGTGTCCAGGTTCTTCACAGAAGTGCTCAGATGCATCACATGCACATCATCGTAATTCACACCGTTGATCGTTGTGTCTTTTTTAAGATGATTCCTATACCTGAAGTCTAAATTTTTGATGGTTACCTCATTAAAGGTGATATCAAAAGGTTGACCCTTTTTGGTGGTGTTTGTAGGAGCGTTGAAATAATTGATGATGAAAGAAAGGTTGGTGGTGCTGTCTTTATAAGTTTTCAGATAAAATCGGGCATCATCCAGCTCAATATTGTTCAAAGTTATCTTTCTTTCAGTGAAAGGGGCAAAGTAACTGATGTCCACCGTTAATTTAGGAGCTAATAACAGGGTGTCATGATCTAAATCCTCGAGTAAAAAACCTTCCAACACCACGGATTTAAAGGGCACCAGGTATACACTGCTGATGGCAACTTTAGTCTTCAGTTCATCTGAAAGATAATTCGTCGCTTTTTTTGCCGCCCAGGTTTGCACCGATTTGAACTGAAAAGAAAACAGGATTGCACCTATCAATAAAAGAATAGCAATAATTACGTAGAGCGTTATTTTAAATGCTTTTTTGATAGTTTTGTAATTTAATTTAGAAAACTGCTTTTCATGTCAATTATTCTTGGTATAGAATCTTCGTGCGATGAAACCTCGGCGTCCATTTGCATAGACGGTAAAATTGTATCTAATATTGTTGCAAACCAAACGATTCATGAACAATTTGGAGGTGTTGTTCCGGAGCTTGCATCCAGAGTTCACCAGCAAAACATTGTTCCTGCTGTTCATCAGGCGATTGCGGTGGCTAAAATAAATAAAAAACAAATAACAGCAGTGGCTTTTACCCGCGGACCGGGATTATTAGGATCACTTTTAGTGGGCACTTCTTTTTCCAAAGCCTTTGCATTGGCCAATGGTATTCCTTTAATAGAGGTGAATCACATGCAGGCCCATATTTTGGCTCATTTTATTGAAGATCCGAAGCCCCTATTTCCTTTCCTATGTTTAACAGTTTCCGGAGGACATACGCAGATCGTTTTGGTCAAAGATTATTTTGAGATGGAGATTGTTGGAGAGACTTTAGATGATGCCGCCGGAGAGGCTTTTGATAAAACCGCCAAGATTTTGAATCTGCCCTATCCCGGAGGCCCTCTGATTGATAAATATGCGAAAAAAGGTGATCAAAACAGATTTAAGTTCCCCGAGCCACAGATTCCCGGACTCAATTTCAGCTTCAGCGGATTGAAAACCTCTATTTTGTATTTTGTGAGAGATCACCTGAGGCAGGATGCTGATTTCCTGAAAGAAAATTTGAATGATGTTTGTGCTTCTGTTCAACACCGTATCGTGACCATCCTGCTTAATAAGCTGAAAAAAGCTGCTGGACAATATCATATTAAAGATATCGCCATTGCCGGGGGGGTTTCTGCTAATTCAGGTTTAAGGGAGGCTTTGATGGGTTTGAGCGTTGAACTGAACTGGAATGTTTTCATCCCCAAATTTGAGTATTGCACTGATAATGCCGCGATGATAGCTATCGCCGGTCATTACAAATTTTTAAATAAAGATTTCGTGGGGCAGGATGTCGCTCCTTTGGCCAGAATGCCATTATCATAGAAGAATGAAATATCTTATCGTAGGATTAGGGAATATCGGTGCGGAATATGCGGACAACAGGCACAATGCAGGCTTTATAGTGTTGGATCAAATGGTAAAGGAGGCTGGGCTGAAATTTTCAACGATGAGGCTGGCCCATTATACGGAGATGAGCCATAAAGGGAGAATGCTTCATTTGATCAAACCCACCACTTATATGAATTTGAGTGGCAAAGCAGTGAGCTATTGGATGCAGGAATTAAAAATACCTAAAGAGAACATCCTGATCATTGTGGATGATTTGGCCATCCCGTTTGGGTCATTAAAACTAAAACCAAAAGGCGGTGCCGCAGGCCACAATGGCTTAAAAAGCATTGAAGGCTTATTAGGCTCCAACGAATACGCCCGTTTAAGATTTGGAATAGGAGACAACTTCGCAAAAGGACGCCAGGTGGATTATGTTTTAAGTGGTTTTGATCCTGATGAAACACCTGAACTCCCGGCTCTGATAGACCGGTGTATACAAATGATCAAAAGTTTTACGACGGTAGGTACCGAGTTGACTATGACTAATTTCAACCGTTAACTAAATGAATAGTTAATTTTTGTTAAATTAATAGGTGCCTGAACGTTTTTTGTTACTTTAGGTCATCAAAACCTTTATATGAAAAAACTTCTTTACCTCCTCTCCTTGCTATTGTTCTGTTTTTCAGTGACTCATGCGCAATCAAAACTTTTCAAGATCACTGGTGTGGTCAAAGATTCGGCAAGCCAGAAAGCAATGGATTATGCCACTGTGCATTTAAAATTAAAATCCAGTGGTGCTAATGTTAAAAGTACGCTCACTAAAGATGATGGCTCATTTTTGCTGGAGGTTGCAGACACTGGTAAATACAATTTAGTGGTCATTGGTTTAGGGCATCAACCTAAAACCGTCCCCGTAGCACTAGAAGCGGATATGGATGTAGGTGAAATCTTCATCACAGCCGCCAGTAAGAATTTAAGCGAAGTGGTGGTGACGGCAGACAGACCTATTCTCAAGCAGGATATAGACCGGTTGACTTATGATATCCAGGCCGATCCGGAAAGTAAGGTGCTGAATGTTTTGGATATGATGAGGAAAGTGCCACTGCTTTCTGTGGATGGAGAAGATAATGTGCAGTTGAAAGGTAGCGGGAATTTCAAGATCTTACTGAATGGCAGACCGTCGGCTATGCTTTCCAGGAATTTGAAGGATGTTTTGAAAAGCATGTCGGCGGTAGATATCGAGAAAATAGAGGTGATCACCACTCCTCCGGCTAAGTATGATAGTGAAGGCCTAGCGGGAATCATCAACATCATCACCAAAAAGAAGGTGGATAATGGTTATAATGCCAATATCTCCATCAGAGACGGCTTCCCCTCCGGTGGGCCGGGTGGATCTGCCTCCTTCACGGTAAAACAGGGGAAATTCGGTGTTTCAGGATATGGAGGCTATAGCAAATATGATAGCCCGGAAACTTCAAATTCCAATGTCAGAAACAGTTTTGGCTCTCCCGAACAAATTTTCTCTCAATTGGGCACCAATTCCAACAACAGTCATTTCAATTATGGCAGCACAGAATTGAGCTTTGAAATTGACACCTTGAATCTCCTCACGGCGGAGATGGGTTTGAACGGCTACAAAAGTAACAACCAATCTACACTGAATGCTTTAAATGTGGATGAAAATGGAGAACTGATGCAACAATACAAGCTGAATAATGAATCTGATTATCAATGGGGCGGAATAAACCTCTCCACGAATTACCAAAAGAATTTTAAACGAAACAAAGAGCAGCTGCTCACTTTCTCCTATCAGTACAATGATGATAAAAATACCTCCACCGCCGGGGTGAATATCTCTGATCAGGTAAATTATCCTTTAGATGATTATAACCAATACAATAAAAGTTATTCAAGGGAACAAACCTTTCAGGTGGATTATGTTCATCCTGTGGGTAAATTAAATATTGAGGGAGGGATCAAGGGGATTTTGAGGGATAATAACAGTGATTATTTGTTCAGGAATTATAATTCCTCGACAGGCGATTATGAATTGGATCCTTCCAGGACCAATGAATTCAATAATCATCAAAACATATTTGGGATATATAATTCTTATCAATATAAATTGAAAAAATGGGGTTTTAAAGGTGGATTACGGTTAGAGGAGACGGTGGTTAAGGCGGATTTTGTCACCTCGTCCTCTAAAGTGGACCAGAATTATTTCAATTTCATCCCAACTGTGGCCATCAACCATAACCTGAAGAATAATATCAGCCTGAATTTTGGCTATACCCAAAGAATCGAGAGACCGGGTATCTGGCAGCTGAATCCCTTTGTAGATCGTTCCAACCCCAATTTCATCTCCACAGGTAATCCTGATCTCCATCCGGTGATCTCTCATAATTTCAATCTCGGTTTCAGTAAATTTGGCAAAGGTTCTTTCAATTTAAGTTTAGGGTATGATTTTGCCAATAACACTATTCAGAATGTTTCTGTATTGAATGAAAACATCACCAGTACCAACTATTATAACATTGGTAAGAACAAGAAAGTGAGTACGAATATCAGTATCAATTACCCTTTCACTAAAAAGTTGAATTTTAACATGGGTGGAAATCTGAATTATATCTGGCTGGAAGGTTACCTTGGTGCTAATTTGTATAAAAATAGCGGCTTATTAGGTTATCTTTACAGTTCTGCCAGTTATAAGTTTGAGCATGGGTACCGGGTGAATGGATCTTTCAGTTATAGCAGTCCCTGGGTAAGGCTTCAGGGAAGTTCCAATGGTAATATTTACACTTCCTTTTCCTTAAGTAAGGAAATAGTTAAAGATAAGCTCACTTTCTCTGCCTATGTAAGAAATCCTTTTAATAAATTCAGGGTTTATAGAAGCGAAACCACAGGGGAGAACTTCTCACAGCTAAGCCTAGACAATAATTATTATAGAGGTTATAATTTGAGTCTGAATTATAAATTTGGTAAATTGAAAGGCGACATTAAAAAGAATAAAAGAGGTATAAAAAACAGTGATGTGCAAAGCGGCGGCAACGGCGGATCAAATGGAAATTAGGTAATAGCGATATGGAGATAAAGATTTTTGGAATACCCAATTGTGGGTCGGTGAAAAAAGCCAGGATATTTTTAGAGGCTAATGGGATAGCGTACCAGTTTCACGATTATAAAAAATCTGGTGTGGATGAAGTACGCCTGCAAAAATGGTGTGAGTACTTTGGCTGGGAACAGGTGCTGAACAGGAAAGGTTTAACCTGGAGAAATTTGGATGAAACCATTAAACAGCAGGTGACTGATCAACAATCGGCTATCAAACTAATGAAAGACAACACCAGCGCCATCAAAAGGCCGGTACTAGAGACCGATGATGGCGATATTTTAGGGTTTGATGAAAATGAATATGAACAAAAGCTGCTGTAAAACTTATTTGTATTTTAAGCGTTAAAAAATGTTAAGAGTTTTGTGAATTAGCAAAGATTAGCCCACTTTTGCAGGAGATGAAAAGCATTTACATCCTATTATTCATGGTTTGTCCACTTTTTTTAAAAGCACAGGGCAAGCTCACCGGTACGGCTTACGATGCTGACAGCAGGAATAAGTTGAAATTGGTTTTTGTGAATAACCTCACTGAACGAGATGCGGATCATACAGGTCAAAAAGGTGATTTCTCTGTAATTGCAGAACCCGGGGACCTGATCGTATTCTCCTGTCCCGGATATGAGAATGACACCTTGATTTTGGAAAACATGAGCCCTAAAATGGTTTTGATGCGTCCCAGCCTGATTGTTTTGGATGAGGTGGTGGTAAATGCGAAAGCCAGTGATCTACCAGAGAATCTAAAATCCTCCTATTCCTCAGCCTATTCCTATGCCACAACCAACGTACTTTCTGATGATGGTAAGGTCAGTTTGGTAAATGCCTTTAGCAAACAAGCGCAACAGAAGAGAGCCTTTCAAAAATTCATTGATGCTGAACTCAATGAAAAGCTGATAGATGAAAAATTCAATAAGGACATTGTTTCACAGCTGACAAAAGTGAAGGGGCAACTCCTGGAGGATTTCATGTCTTATTATCGTCCCACCTATTCACAAGTTGTTGCCATGAATGAGGTGGATTTGAGAACCTATATCATTAAGTCATACAACGAATATATTCACTTGCCTGCAGAAGCCCGCATTTATCCCCCATTGCCAAAAACATCCTTTAGTGGCAGTTTCTAAGTAACAATTAGATGATGAAAAGATAATTCTGTGGTAAATACTATATATTGTACGCTTCAATTTCTAATAATAAATTCATGATCAAATTTAAATCTCTAACCATTTTTGGTGTGGCAAGTTTGTTTTGTGTGAGTTCTGTATTTGCACAAAAACAAAAATCGGTTGCTCCACAACAGGGCGAACAAAATAATTACGATTATCACGATGCTTTCGGCCCTTTCTTTTACACCCAGAACGGGAACACCTATCGTTCTGCAAGTGGTGCCCCAGGAGTTCAGTATTGGCAAAACAGGGCAGATTACCAGCTGACAGCTCAGCTAAATAATGATCAGAATAAAATCACAGGTTCTGAAGTACTCATCTACACCAATAACAGTCCGGATGAACTTTCATTCATATGGATGAATCTTGATCAGAATCTTTTTAAGGACGATTCACGCGGGTCGGCCATTATTCCGCCAACAGGCAGCCGTAATGGCAGCCACGGAGAGACTTTCAATGGAGGCCATCAGATCAGCTTGGTAAAGTTGGTAAGTTTGAATGGCAAAAACCAAAACACGGATTTGAAATACATGATCAATGATACCCGTATTCAAATCTTCCTGCCAGAGAGTTTGAAAGCAAGCGGAGGGGAACTGAAGTTGCAAATTGATTTCTCCTTCATCTCTCCGGAATACGGTTCAGACCGTATGGGGGTTTTACAAACCAAAAATGGCAAAATCTTTACCATGGCACAATGGTACCCAAGGATGTGTGTGTATGATGATGTGATGGGATGGAACACCATCCCTTACACTGGCCCGAGTGAGTTTTATTTAGAATATGGAGATTTCGATATCAAAATCACTGCACCTGCCAGTCATATTGTGGTGTGCTCTGGTGAATTGGTGAATCCAAAAGAAGTATATACCGCCGAAGAAGTTAAAAGGTGGGATGTCGCTGCAAAAAGCGATAAAACCGTCATGATCCGTAATGCTGCAGAAGTGACAGACCCAACCTCAAGACCTTCGGGCAAAAACGAATTGACCTGGCATTTCAAATTGCAGAATGCGAGAGATGTAGCTTGGGCATCTTCCCCGGCGTTCATTGTTGATGCAGCAAAAATGAATATGCCAAGTGGAAAAACCCCTTTGGCCATTTCTGCCTATCCGGTGGAGAGCGCCGGTGATACTGCCTGGACGCGTTCCACAGAATATGTAAAAAAATCTATCGAGTTCAATTCTCAGAAATGGCACGAATTCACCTATCCGGCAGCTACCAATGTTGCAGGCAATGAGGGTGGGATGGAATATCCAGGAATTGTTTTCTGTGGGTGGAAATCTAAAAAAGCAAGCTTATGGGGAGTTACAGATCATGAATTTGGACATAACTGGTTCCCGATGATCGTAGGCTCTAACGAACGCCTTTATGCCTGGATGGATGAAGGCTTCAACACCTTTATCAATACGTTGTCCACTAAGAATTTCAATAATGGTGAATATGCGCCAAAAGGCAGGGTGGATATGCACAAGACCGCAGAATATTTGATGAACCCGATTTTTGAGCCGGTGATGTCAAGTCCGGACAACATGAAAGAAGCTCATATAGGTGTACTGTGCTATTTCAAACCGGGCATGGGATTAACTTTATTGAGGGAACAGATTTTAGGTCCTGAACGATTCGACAGAGCTTTCAGAACTTACATTGACCGTTGGGCATTTAAACATCCTACGCCCATGGATTTCTTCAGAACGATGGAGAATGTATCTGGTGAAAAGCTGGATTGGTTTTGGAGAGGTTGGTTCATGAACAACTGGAAAGTTGATATAGCAGTGGACGGCGTTAAATATGTGAAAGATGACCCTAAAAACGGTGCCCTGATCACCATTGAGAACATGGAAAAAATGCCCTTTCCTGTCACTTTGGTGGTGACAACTGCAAGTGGAAAATCAGAAACCATTAACCTGCCAGTGGAGATTTGGGAACGCAATCAAGTTTGGACTTTTCTTTATCCTTCCACGGAAGAAATCAAATCCGTGAGCTTTGATCCGGAACATTATCTGCCGGACACTAACTCAACCAATGATGTTTGGCCGGCACCAGCCAAATAATAAATTCATTAAAAATAAATGATTAGAAATAAATGAGGAGGGCTTATCGCTCTCCTTATTCATTTTTCAGGATTTGGAGGTAGAATCGTTAGCTCAGTAAATTTCTCCAACTCACTAAATCCCCAATGATTTTTTCAAGATCCGCAATAGCCACTCTTTCCTGTTCCATGCTGTCTCTGTGACGAATGGTAACGGTGTCATCGTTTAAAGAGTCATAATCAACCGTGATGCAAAAAGGCGTGCCAATAGCATCCTGGCGGCGGTAACGTTTACCGATGGAATCTTTTTCATCATAGGCCATATTGAAGTCGAACTTTAATCTATCCATGATATCACGGGCTTTATCGGGTAAACCATCCTTTTTAGTGAGGGGCAAGATCGCAGCTTTATAAGGTGCCAAAGCAGGATGAAGTTTTAAAACTGATCTCGAATCAGATTTTTCATCGGTGCTTAAATCCTCCTCCTGGTAAGCATTGATCAAAGTGACCAAAAAGAACCTATCCAAACCTATGGAAGTCTCTATCACGTAAGGGATGTAATTTCCAAAAGGTTTTCCTGTTTCAGGATCAACTTCGGGATCGAAATACTGCATTTTCTTTCCGGAGAAATCCTGGTGCTGGCGTAAATCAAAATCAGTACGGGAGTGTATTCCTTCCACTTCTTTAAATCCAAATGGAAAATCATACTCAATGTCCACAGCTGCATTGGCGTAATGCGCTAATTTGGCATGATCGTGATATTTGTATTTGACGGGATCTGTACCCAATGCCAGATGCCATTTTAAACGGGTATCTTTCCATTTGTTGTACCATTCCATCTCCGTGCCAGGGCGAACAAAGAATTGCATCTCCATCTGCTCAAACTCACGCATACGCATGATGAACTGACGGGCGATGACCTCATTTCTGAAGGCTTTGCCGATTTGTGCGATACCGAAAGGAATTTTCATCCTTCCTGATTTCTGAACATTCAGAAAATTCACGAAAATACCCTGGGCGGTCTCCGGACGGAGGTAAACTTCTTCAGAACCTTCGGCCATGGCACCAAACTGCGTGGCGAACATCAGGTTAAACTGCCGGACTTCTGTCCAATTGGAAGTTTTGGAAATAGGGCAAATGATTTTGTGTTCTTCAATCAATTCTTTCAGACGGGTTAAATCCTCCGCTTTAAGTGCTAAATCCATCTCATTTTGCAGGCTTTCAGCTTTCAGCTTTTCGCCTTCGGCTTCATAAGATGTAATTTTATCTTCCAATAACTGATCAGCACGATATCTTTTTTGAGAGTCCTTATTATCGATCATCGGATCGTTAAAACCATCTACGTGACCACTGGCTTTCCAAACTTTGGGGTGCATGAATATGGCAGCATCCAATCCCACGATGTTCTCATGCATCTGCACCATGGCTTTCCACCAATAGGTTTTAATATTGTTCTTTAATTCGGCACCTAACTGTCCGTAATCGTAAACTGCACTTAAGCCTTCGTAGATCTCGCTGCTCTGGAATATAAAACCATATTCCTTGGCATGTGAGATCACATTTTTGAAAATTTCTTCCTTGTTATTCGCCATGATGCTGCAAATATAGCATTGCACATTTTTTAGCTTGTATTTTCTTTGATTTTTTTATCGAGCACCGCAGCTCTGGTTATTCAAAATATTTTGAGCCTATTTCATTTCAGGCCTGCCTAATGCTTTTCCGTTCTGGTAAAGGATCTCCTCCTGCTCTGTTTGTTTCCTCTCCTCTGTACTAAGGTCTTTTTTCACTAAGTCATGCATACTGGGCTGGCCAGCATCCACCCAGGCTGAATACCAAAAATTACCTACATCCAAAATGGAACTTCTCATTTGCTGCTCCACCATTCCGTTCAAAGCCTGGTGATAGGCCTTTGCATAATCAATGGAATAGTCTTTGATCACTTTGCCATTGCGTTCGTTAAAGGTGTATTTTTTATCTGCCGGGAATAGCCCATTTAATCTACGCTCTATAGAAAGCGTGGAATCCAATAGGGAAAAGGTATGTTCCACTATATTCCAGGCAGCACTTAATGGATCATCAACATATTTCGCTTTTCCCACAAAGTAGTCATAATCGTCAGCGAAAAGTTCCGGAAGCCGGCTCTCCCAAAAAGCATGGATGCCCACTTGGTTGGTCATTTGCCCATTGTAGTTCTCTGAAGTGTGTAAGGGTACATGTGCATCAGCAATGTAATGCCCTAAATCTGCTGAATGCTTTAAAATCATCAAAGAATCCCTGTTTTTAAACGCAAAGACCAATTTGTTATAAGTCCTTTGAATTTGCCAGGGGACAATTCCATAGGCATATAGCGTATCTTCCGACAATTCTTTTGCTGCATCGTTCCATTTTCTTGGAATAATCTTAAAAGGTTCACTCCCGTAATGATCGGCATCCAAGTAATGCCTGGCAGCTTCCGAAACATCTGCATATCTTCTTTTGTCAGGATCCACTGCATGTTCCGTGAGGTAATTGATGTTGCTCTTATAAAAACCAATTAAGTCTTTAGGCAATGTGAAAACTGCTAATCTGTTTATTCTCTGATGAGCGAAAAAACCCCAGGAACCAAACAGTAAAAGGCAGGGGGCCAAAAGTGAAAAGATAATTCTTTTGCAATTCATCATCTAAATTTAACCATTCATTTCCTAATCAGTGCTTATTTTCGGTTAATTTTTTTTAGATTTGAATTTGTATTTTCATTTATTCGACCTATATTTGCAGCCCTGATTGAGGGGATATTTAATAAAGGAATAAAAAGCTAACCATGGCAAATCATAAATCGGCATTAAAGAGAATTAGAGCTAACGCTGCAAAACGCTTACGTAACAGGTATCAGGCGAAAACCACCAGAACTTTCATCAAGAAATTGCGTGGTGCCGCTTCTAAAGATGAAGCTTTGCAATTATTACCTCAAGTGACTTCCATGTTAGATCGTTTGGCAAAAAAGAATGTCATTCATAAAAACAAAGCAGCTAACAACAAGTCTAAACTGACTAAATTCGTTAACTCGCTATAAATTCGAGATCAATATCTTTTTGAAGCAGAATCCTCAAAAGAGTTCTGCTTTTTTTGTTTGATGGATTTTTATGTATTTTTCATCCATGAATTCCACCTACGGAAATAAGATCACCATTAAGACCTGGGCCGAAGAAGACAGGCCAAGGGAGAAATTGCTTGCTCAGGGCCGCAGAGCCTTGTCAGATGCCGAACTGATCGCTATTTTGATAGGTTCAGGCTCCACCAATGAATCAGCAGTTGAACTCAGTAAAAGAATATTAAATTCATGTGGGAACAATTTAAATGCTTTAGCCAAACTGTCAGTGATGGATTTGTCCAAATTCAAGGGTATAGGTGAAGCAAAAGCCATCTCCATCATTTCCGCTTTAGAATTGGGAAGGAGGCGGAAGGATGTGGAAAGCGTAAAGGAGGATCAGATCACCTCTTCTAAAGATATCTATCATTTGCTATCTCCTTATTTTGCTGATCTTTTGCACGAGGAATTGTGGGTTTTGATGTTAAGTAGAGCGAATAAAGTCAGTAACAAGGTGCTCATCTCCAAAGGTGGGCAGTCGGGTACCATCGCAGATCCGAAAATCATATTCAAATCAGCGTTGGAGAATAATGCGGCTAACATCATCTTAGCACATAATCATCCATCAGGGAATTTAAAACCAAGTCAAGCGGATTTGGAACTCACCAAAAAATTGAAAGCTGCAGGTCAGCTGCTGGATGTAGTGGTTTTGGATCATTTGATCTTCGCTGATAAAGCATTCTTTAGCTTTGCTGACGAAGGGTTACTTTAAAGTCTATGTGGCTTCTTTTGATGTAAGATGGCCGAAAAATCAATCGAAGACAGCGCCACATATATGGTGCAGTCAGATTAGATAATGTGCTGATGTGTAAAATTTATTTTCATTTTTTTTGAATCAAAATAAGAAAGTGCACGCTTAAAATCAAATTAGTTCACTATTCCGCATTAGGGATAGGAAGGGTTTAGCACTGCTTTTTCAGCAGTGCCGCAGCGGAGCGGAGCCCCTGTATAGCCCGGGCCGAAGGCAATGCCCAAATGAATGTATTTAAACTAACCGGCCTGGGTGGATGCTCTTTTGATGAGCACCGATGGCAATTGTATATGCTTCTCCGTCCCGGTGTTTTTACCTTCAATCTGTTCAATCAACAGGTTAGCCATCAGTTTGCCCATTTCAAATGCAGGTTGTGAAATGGTGGAGAGTGCGGGATTCAGGTGCCTTGCGACTTTAAGGTTAGAGAAGGCGATGATCTTAAGTTCTTCAGGGATTTTAATGTTTAACTTTTTGCAAACGTCGTAACAACCTATCGCCAGATTCTCCACGGTGCAAAAGATCGCATCAGGTTTGGTTTTCTTTATCAATTCACTTAGCTCATCCAAATCAAGCTCTTTGGCAGGATCAAAAATTTTTATCAATGATTCATCATAGAGGATGTCATTACACTTTAGCACATCAATATAGGCAGCTAATCTTTTGCTCATGGTGGACAGATGATCTCCCGCTTTTAAAAACAAAATTTTTTCACACCCTCTATGGATGAGATGGGTAATGGCTTCGTAGGAGCTTTCGTAGTCATCACTGGTGACTTGCATGACATCTAAATCTTCAAAAACCCTGTCGAACATCACCATGTGGATTCTTCTTTCTAAAATCTCCTTTAAATGCTTATCGTTTCTGGTGCTGGCAGACAAGGAGATGAGCACCCCATCAACCCGGCCACCTAAGAGGTGATTGGTGATCCCGACCTCTTTTTCATAATTTTCATGGGATTCGTAGATCAACACATAATAATCCTTCTCTTGGCAAACAGTCTCCACGCCTTTAATTACCAAAGAAAAGAAATTATTGGAAATCTCCGGGATGATGAGTGCAATGGTGTTGCTTTTATGTTTTCTTAAAAAAGAAGCGAAGGGGTTGGGTTGATAATTGAGCTCTTTGGCAAGGCGCTGAATCCTTATTTTGGTCTCAATATTTATCTCATAGCTATCTGACAATGCCCTGGAGACTGTAGAGACAGATACACCCAACTGATCAGCCAGTTGTTTAAGCGTGATATTCTTCATTTAAACCTGTTGAGTTAAGTATTTTTATCTTTTCGATGTGCAATTTTATTGATTTAAAAATGAAATTAAAGCATTTCAAGTAATAAAATCATTCTACATCTCCTTTTGAAGATGGAGTTTTAAAAACCTCAATATATTGAAATTCAATCCATTTAAAAAACGAGAACAGTGGCCAGATTTAAAAGGTTGAAATCCGGAGGGGTTAAAATCAAAAAATTATATAAATAAATTTGCAGCAATGCAGAAAAAAGCTACTTTTGCAATCCCAATACAATAAGTTCGGGATGTAGCGTAGCCCGGTATCGCGCCACATTTGGGATGTGGAGGCCGCAGGTTCGAATCCTGCCATCCCGACTACAACGATGTCAAATCGAGTTAAAAACCCTCTAAATTGTAAGATTTAGAGGGTTTTTTCATTTATTTTTAAATTTCTCATATCAAAACAAAGCATTCAATATCAATATAAAAATGCCCTATTCTACACCCTGCTTTTTTTTCGTACTATTGAACTAACCTATGAATTAACTAATTGATAATAAAAGGCTTGTGTACTTTTTGTAGGCATTTGAGTCTTTTTAAAGCTATTGACAATATCCAATTGACAGCAAGTATATCAGTATTATTTAAAAAGGAGCAAATATTATGAAAACACCAAATTCATTCAGCATCAACTTTTTCATCAAAAAAGATAAGGCAAGCAAGGGAAATGCGCCCATTTATGCCAGAATCACCGTGAACAGAAAATTCGTGGATATTTCTTTGAAACGAAGAGTAAAGATGAATGCCTGGGAACAAGACAAGCAAAGAGTCAATGGGAGTTGTCAGGATGCTAATGAAATCAGAGAAAAAATACGCACCACCCGCAACGAAATCAATTTGGCCTATGATGAGCTCAAGTATAATAAGGAATTGATTACGGCAGCATCTATTAAAGCCAAAATTGAGGGTATAGATGAAGAGCAGACCACTCTGTTATGGCTAATAAATTATCATAATACCGAGATTAAAAAATTATTGGAAGCGGGAACTATGAAAAATTACTATAGCACAGAAAGATATATCAAGGAATTTCTGCTGAAAAAGAAAAAACGAAGGGATATATATCTATCTCAACTTGATTATAAATTTGTGGTTGACTTTGAGATTTATTTAAGGCAAAGGCAACCTGATAAAGGGCAGCGTCCATGCACAAATAACACAGTGATGAAACACATTGAACGACTTCGTAAAATGATCAACATTGCATTAAAGAACGAATGGCTCATTAAGGACCCATTTTTACGCTTTGAGCGCAAAATTATTAATAAAGATCGTCAAGCTTTAGAGATTGATGAACTTGAAAGGGTTAAGGCCCTCAATTTAGGAAAAGACGGGCATCGGATTGTCAGAGATATTTTTGTTTTCAGTTGCTATACCGGATTATCTTTTGCAGATATGTGTTTGTTGAGTGAGGAACATTTGGTGAATGATATAGAAGGAGAAAACTGGATAGAGATGATAAGGCATAAAACGGCTAACTTTTCGGAAAAGAAATTCTTTGTGCTGCTTCTTTCAGAGGCATTAGAACTCATAAAAAAATACAGAAATCATCCAATGGCAGCATATACAGAAACGATTTTCCCTCTATTTTCCAATCAAACTACCAATCGCTATTTAAAAATAATCAGCAAATTGGCTGGACTGGATAAACAGCTGACCTTTCATATTGCCCGCCACACTTTTGCAACAACCATCACACTTGAAAATGGTGTTCCGATGGAAAGTGTATCCAGGATGCTTGGCCACACGAGTATTCGCACTACCCAAATCTATTCTAAAGTGAAGAAGAAGAAAATCGGTAATGATATGAAAGTCTTGAGAGAAAGGTTGAAACAAGCCTAATATTCAAATAAAAGGTATTATTTAGAATCAGGAAATGACATACATTATGTTTGATCAAACTTATTAGGATCACATGAAGAGGGTTTTAAAGTAGCCTCCTGGCCGATAGCTATTTAAAACCTTTTGATATAGATTTCGCAGAAGGGCCCTGCGAAATATTATAAGCATAATATCTATTTAACCAGAAATTCATATTTGATAAGTTGCTTTGATCAAACTTATTAAGATCACATGAAGAGGGTTTTAGGATTAATTTTTATTTCAATTTTTAGCCACCCATTATTTGCTCAGCAACTCCCCTCTTCCAAATATCAGAAGATAAAAGGTGACAATTTTGTGCAATCAAAAAATTATTATTTTCTCACTTTATTACAAAAACTTCCGGATGTTAATAAATTGATTAGCAGTGACGAGGTGTTCTCTAAAATTGCCGCAGAGAAAAGTGAACATCTAAAAAATTCTTTATCTAATTGCGGCAATGATGTTGGGTGTTATCTAAAAGCAGTAGAATTTAATGAATCGGAAATTGCTAAAGTTGGCAGTCGAATAAAAACACTCTATAATTCTCAAAAATATCTAAAAGATTTAGTTCAAAATCAGCTCATCCCCTCCAGAGCTTACCTGTTATATGCTAATCTATCGCCTCAGAATATGTTGCAGAAAGCCTGGGAACAGGATGCCAGAGCCATTAATTACGCCATTGAAGTATATGCAGGAGGTAAATTACCTAACTATCCAAATATTGATTCTATCAGTTTTAATGTGAAGAATAAAGCATATCCTTCTTTATTATATGACTGCACAAAGACGATTGTTGAAGAAACCAAAGACAATCAGCTATTTTTCATGCCTTCTCTCTTGTTTGCTTTACAGGCCATCGAAATAAATGACAGAGATAGGGCTGCGGATTATGAACCCATGGAAAGAAATTGCAATCAAAAATCATTCAATCTGGCTAAAAATATAAAGTGGAATGATTACCCATATTCTGTAATTCTTGTGCCAGGTGCAGGGCCTGACGATCCGGCAGAAGCCATTAGCGCAACCGGTAAGTTAAGATGTAAAGTTGCAGCTATCCGCTGGAAAGAGAAGAAAGCACCATTCATCATGGTGTCAGGAGGTAAAGTTCATCCTTATCAAACAAAATATTGTGAAGCGGAAGAGATGAAAAAATACCTGAGAGAGAGTATGGATATTCCTGAAAGCGCAATTATTATGGAACCTCATGCCCGCCACACCACCACCAATATGAGAAACTGTGTACGGTTAATGTACCAATATGGAATGCCGATAGATAAACCAGCTATTACCTCTACTACCAAATCGCAGAGTTATTACATTACCAATTCAAATATGCAGCAAAGGTGTATTAAAGAATTGGGTTATAGCCCCTACCGCAATGGTAAACGGCTTTCTGAAACAGAGGCTGAATTTTATCTTGTGTTAACGGCATTACAAACAGATGCAGATGAACCAATGGATCCTTAATCTCAAATTTATGAAGGTTTTTAACATTTTAATTTTTCTGATATTAGTCTCATTTATCCCAGGTGATCAAATCGGGATGACTGTACACAAGTCATTTACCATTGATTCATTAGGGGCTTGCCAGGGAATATCATGGCAAGGGAAGATCATTTATTTATATGGAGACAGGGAAACAGGTATTTTAAAAGAATATCAAATGGGTAGAGATTCCCTGATAGAGATCGTAAATTCTGAAATTAAATTTACTGTTAAAGGGGAAGATGTGATCAATCATCCAACCGGAATTGCGCATAATGGAGTGGGTCCTACTTTTATTGGGAATTCTATTAGGCTTAACGCCGAGGGCACAAAATGGAAAGCTGTGATTTACTGTGTCAACTGGAAGGGGTTATTAAAATCACATACACTGGATGGCAATTTAATTAATACGATTGAAGATGATGCCTGCATTCAGGGAACCCGACCAGAATATGTGAAATACAAAGACAAATGGTACGTGGCTACCGCAGATTACGGGAATCATGGTAATGAGGTGAGATTGTATAACCCGTCTCTACTTTCTAAAACAACTAAGACCAGCAATGAAGGTGTTTTATTTAAAAAATTTAGCTGTTCTCCCTGGGTTCAAAATTTACTATGGATCCCTGAAAAAGGATTATTACTACTCATTCAAAATCAAATTGAAGGCAGAAAATGGCGCTTCACCTATTTGGATTTAGCGAAATCAATCTCCTCAGGAAAAGAAGTGGTGGTAAAAGAAGTAGATATAGCCAATAAACAAGATGAATTGGAAGGGTTTGCTTTATCTCCAGACCATCAACATGGAATTGCTGTGACCTCATCAAGAAAGAATAACATCAATTTAATGAACATTAAATGGTGATATCTTAACATTAATTAAACTAAACTTTGCCTATGTAAAAATCTGATTAACGACTCTTAAAATCATAAACCGGAGAATACAGCAATATTCCCCGGCAAATATGATTGCAAATATCCATCGCTTTCACAAGCTCATTCAAGAATTTTTAACAATCAAATCCCAAATTATGAAAAAAAGGGTAATCTCTAATCTTTTAAAAAAATATATCCCATCAATTTTCAGGTTCTATTTAATCGTATTATTATTCAACTTTTATCCGGTTTATGCCCATATCTCTACAAATTACCATCCTTCTTTAACAAAAGATACTGAAGTCTCCGGAGTGGTTACTGATGAAAATGGATTGATATTGCCAGGTGTGAGTATTTTAGAAAAAGGGACAAAGAATGGTGTAGTGGCAGATGCAAAAGGTAACTACAAAATTAACGTTTCTGATAATGCCACACTTGTGTTTACATTTATTGGATATGAACCTAAAGAAGTTCAGGTAAGTGGCAGAAGAACCATTAATGTACAAATGTTTCCGGCTGCTAACGTACTTAAAGAAGTAGTAGCTATTGGTTATCAAACATTAAGAAAAAGCGACGTTACCGGAGCTATTGCCAGTGTTAAAGCTAGTGATCTCAATTTATCAACTCCTACTTTGGGACAGGCTTTGGTGGGTAAGGTGGCCGGTGTGCAGGTATCCCAAGTAAGTGGGGCACCTTATGAAAGTACTAAAATCAGGGTGCGTGGGGTTGGTTCGGTTAATGCCAGTTCAGATCCGCTTTATGTGATAGATGGCTATCCGGCCGGAAATGATGTTTTTATCAATCCGGAAGATATTGAATCTATTGATGTACTAAAAGATGCAGCTTCAGCGGCAATATATGGATCAAGAGCCGCGGGGGGAGTGGTTTTAATCACTACTAAAAAAGGAAAAGCGGGAAAGGGAAAAGTAGAATATGATTTCCAGTCTGGTATTAATCAACTTAGTAAAAAGGTTGATCTTTTAAATTCAGATCAGTTTGTTTCCTTATTGATTGATGCCCGAAATAATACCTACAGAGATTTGGTAATCAATTCTGGTAAGCCCTGGACTGATGCTATGTTTTCTGATGAAAATTCAGTTAGAATAGCAAATGTAGGTAGTGCCTCGGCTGTTAGCATTCCGCCAGAATATTATGATTTTGCCAATCAAAAAATGATTCCGCCAACGGTAAATACGGATTGGCAGGATGAACTTTATCATAGTGCATTTGTACAAAGACATAATCTTTCCTTTTCAGGAGGTAACAATCAGGCGAGGTATTATATCAGCGGAGGATACCAAAATCAACCAGGAATTATCCGCACTACTGGTTTGAACAGATTAAATTTAAGGGCGAATATAAATGCGGATGTTACCCCAAAAATTAAGATTGGCGGAAACCTGGCACTTACCTCCTCAAAAAGTAATGAAGTTAGGGAGGGAAGGTTTAATCAGGGACCAATTTTAGGTGCACTCATTTATATGCCTATTTTTCCGGCTTATAATGCAGACGGTACACTGGCAAAAAATGCCGCTGCTGCCCTATCTTCAACTTATGGTTTTCAAACTATAGAAAATCCAGTGGCGTTGGCCAGTGAGACTAAGATTTCTACACTTGGTCAGCGTTCAAGGTATAATGTAAATGCAAGCTATCAGTTTATTCCTGCACTTTCATTTAAAGCCAATTTGGGTATGCTCACTTATAATGAGAAATATGAGTTTTATAATCCTACCAGCTTAAGTAGCGGTGCAAATCCTCCGGGTTCTCCTCAGGCAACTGCTGCTGCCTATGCAACAGCTCAAACTTTGCAACAACAAGACCAATTGGCAGAGTTTACCCTAAACTTTCAAAAGCAATTTGCAAAACATAGCATTAACGCTTTCGTGGGATATTCTGCACAGGGTACAAAAAGTGATTTACTTAGTGTAACCTCCAGGGGTTTTCAGAATGATAATATTGAAGAAATTACAGGCAAAGGTGCCGACCCTGCAAATTTTCAATTAAATGGCGGAACCGGAAAATCTAAATATACGCTATTGTCTTATCTGGCCAGGGCCATTTATAGTTATAATGATAAATACTTTCTTAGTGGCTCCTTTAGAAGAGATGGCTCCTCCCGTTTTGGCCCTTTAACAAAATACGGCAATTTTCCTTCTGTTTCTGCAGGCTGGAACTTGTCTAATGAATCTTTTTATCACAATTGGCTTGGAGAACAATCAATCATTAAATTGAGGGCAAGCTGGGGACTGAGCGGAAACAACAATATAGGTAATTATAATTATGATCAAATTTTAAATTCTACAGGTGGGGTAGTTTTTGGGAATAATACTATTGCTTCTGCTATAGCACCTGGCAATATTAAAGATTTAGCTATTGGATGGGAATCCACATCGCAATATAATCTGGGATTAGACCTTACTTTATTCAAAAACAGACTATCTGTTATTGCTAACGGATACCTGAGTCGATCCTACAATCTCCTGTTTAATCAGCCTGTATCAGCTGTTTCTGGTGGTTCTACAGTATTAACAAATCTGCGTAATTCAAAAATTCAGAATAAAGGATTAGACCTGCAAATAGATGGCAGAGTATTACAGGGAAAAGATTTCAACTTTAATGTTAGCGGCAATTTTTCTTTAAATCGAAATAAAGTTTTGGATTTAGGCGGTGCCAGTACTATCATCACCAATGGGGCCGAGCGTTCCTATTTAACCCACATTACCACTACCGGGCAACCTATTGGAATGTTTTATGGTTTCAAGGTAGCCGGAATGGTTAAAGAAGGTGATTTGGCTAACATCGCTATTGATGATGCGAATTATAATAAATCCTCACAATCTTTTCCGGAAGGATATAAAATTAAAGGTCCACCCAGATCTCTTTCTTCCAGTAACAGCTTAAAACCTGGCGATTTGTATTTTGAGGATGTAAATGGAGACGGGATAGTGAATGATCAGGATAAAAGAGTAATTGGTAATCCCTACCCGAAATTTATTTACGCTTTTGCTTTAAACGGGAATTATAAAAAGTTTGATTTAAGCGCATCTTTCAATGGTTCAAAAGGAAATCAGGTATTGGACGGACAGGATTATTATCTTTTTAATATGGAAGCTTCAGGAAACCAATACGTCGAGGTTGCTAACCGATACAGAAATGCCTCAGAACCAGGAAACGGGAAAATTTATAGAGCATCACGAGGTGGCACACAAAGTAACAGTACACGTTTATCTACCTTCTACATTCAGGATGGCTCCTATTTCCGTTGCACCAATATCACATTGGGTTATACTATTCCTGCAATTGCAGCATTCGGAAAAGCAGGTATCAGCAATATTAGAATATTTGCAGGTGTAGATAACGCCTTCACTGTAACTAAATATCTGGGCTATAACCCGGAAGTAGATTATAATAATGGATCTAACCTAACTCCAGGTGTAGATTACGGAAAATATCCATTGGTGAGATCATATAATCTGGGAGCCAGAGTTACATTTTAAAATAAGAACGATGAAGAAACCGACATGTTTAAAAAAATCATTAAGCACACAGGGCAATGATTATTTTAAACATCAAAGGTTCCATTCGGCAATTAAAAAACAATAAATATAAACGGATGAAAATAGTAAAAATAACATTCTGCCTATTATTGGGGTTAGGAATAACTTCCTGCAATAAAGATTTTTTAAATCTTACTGATCCAAATGCCGTTTCTGCGAATGGCTATTTTAAGTCAGAAAATGATGTGCTTTTAGCAGTAAATGGCATCTATCAATCATTAAGAAGCTCCAACTCTTTAGGAGAAAATAGTGGCTTATATACTGATGAACGATCTGATGATACCGGGAGGAATGATAATCAGTCTAACGCTGGTGAACCTTTTCAATTTAATGATTTTTCTCTTTTACCAAGCAACACTTATTTAAAAAGGCATTGGCTGGCTCTATATGAATCCATTAGCAGGTGTAATTATGTGTTGGATCATGTAGATGAAGTTAATTTTTCCAATGCTGACCTAAAAGGACAATATATTGCAGAAGCTAAATTTCTAAGAGCACTTATTTATTTTCATTTAGTGAGAAAATGGGGAGACGTACCCTTGGTAACTACCACATTATCTACTCTGGATGCGATAAAAGCAAATACCTTTAGAGAAAAACAGGCTAAAGTTTATGATCAAATTGTTATGGACTTAAAAGATGGATTAACCAGTACCCTGCCTAATATCCAACCTTTAAGTGGTAAAGGCAGAACCTGTAAGGCAGCCATTAATGCTTTGTTGGGGCAGGTTTATTTAACCATGGCAACCACCCTGAATGATAACAATAAAACTTCAAACCTGAATGACGCTAAAAATTTTTTACTGGCTGCTTATAATATGAAAACATTCAATAGCTTAAAAGATATTCCTTATGCTGATGTTTTTGATGTTAATCAGAAATCTACCAATCCGGAAATTATTTTTCAGATTGTCTACAAGCAAGGCGATCCGGATTACAGTTCCTCTATCGCAGCAAATAATCAGGCAAAAGGAGAAACCATCAATTCATTAAAACCTTCTTCGGGCTCAGGGTTAAGAGCCAGTTTAGATTTGGTTAAAGATTATGAAAGTGGTGATATCAGAAAAGATTTTACCGTAAAATTTGCCAATGCGCCAACAGTAAATGATTGGTTTGTGACCAAGTTTAGGGATGCAAGTTCTGCAGCTGGAGTAAACGGCTATGGAGGTAACGATTGGATTTTGATGCGGTATGCAGATGTTATTTTGATGCTGGCAGAAGTGAACATGTATTTGGGAGATAATAGCTCAGCAATTATGTATCTGGATATGGTTAGGGAAAGAGCTAACCTACCAACATATGCGGTTGCAAGTCAGGAAACAGCTTATAATAGTAAATATCCAACGCTAAAACTCGCAATCCTGCATGAAAGAAGGGTTGAACTTGCATTTGAACATAAACGTTGGTATGATTTAATCAGAACTTTCAATGCAGAAGAGTTGGTGAATTTCTTTAAAGCAAAAAATCAGGCTGATTACGGAACAGCTAAATTAGCTAACATCAGTACTAAAGACAGGTTTTATCCAATTCCTTTTGATGAATACAAACTAGATCCTGAAAAGATGTATCAAAATCCAGGATATTAATTTTAAGAAAAAGAAAGAGGTTGTGCGCCTCTTTCTTTTTCAAATAATTGCCTAAATTATTAAGCATCATCTCAGGTTAATTAAATCCTAATAATTTCTTAAACAAGATCATTTAAGTTTTAAGCGTGAATTACATTATAATTGCAGCAATATGTCCGCTCTAGGTATCAAGTTTAGAGCTTGTGAAAAAATAAGTGAAAATATGAGAATTAAATATTTGAAAACTTTTAGGATCATTATTCTAATCTCCTTTTCTTTCTCTAAAACATTGCTGGCTCAACTGCCAGGTGAAATTAAAGGAGAGAAACAGGTTTTGTTGCCCAATGGCTGGTCTTTAAGTCCGGTCGGAAATTCATTGCAGTTGGGTGACCTCCCCTTAAACATTCAAGTCTCTCATAATAAAAAACTTATTGCGGTTACCAATAACGGTCAGAGCACCCAGTCCATTCAATTAATTGACGTAACAAAAGAAAAAATAACAGATCAAAAAGAAATAGGCAAATCATGGTATGGTTTACAATTTAATGATGAAGACAATAAACTTTATGCCTCCGGAGGTAATGATAATATCATCCTGATTTATCCAATAGAAAAGGAAAAACTATTAACACCAGATACCATTCGCTTGGGTAAACCCTGGCCAACCAAAATCAGCCCCACCGGTTTGGCCGTGGATGATCAACATCAAATTTTATATGTGGTTACTAAAGAAAACAATAGCCTTTATCTCATCGATATAAAAAGTAAAAAAATTATTAAAAAGGTAGCATTAGGCTCAGAAGCTTATTCCTGTATACTTTCTCCGGATCAAACCACCTTATATATTTCCCTTTGGGGGAAAAATAAAGTGGCATTTTTTGATACCAAAAACCAGCAGATTACAGATAGTATTGCGACACAATATGCCCCGAATGAGTTATTGTCAAATAAAAAAGGGGATTATTTATTTGTGGCTAATGGAGGAGACAATTCTGTATCTATCATTAATACAAAAACAAAAAAGGTGGTAGAAACAATTTCTTCAGCAGTGCATCCAACCCATTTAACTGGTTCAACTACCAATGGTCTGGCTTTATCTGATGATGAAAACACCCTTTACATTGCTAACGCTGATAACAATTGCCTGGCAGTGTTTGATGTTTCAAAAATTGGAGAAAGTAAAAGCGAAGGCTTTATTCCAACGGGTTGGTATCCAACTAATGTTAAATTTTGTAATAACAAAATATGGGTAGCCAATGGTAAAGGTTTTACTAGTATGGCCAATCCAAAAGGGCCGCAGCCAGGTGGCAGAGATGATGACAGTGAACTGCATGAAGGTTCAACGGTAAATAACAGGTTACAATATATTGGCGGTTTATTTAAGGGCACTTTATCTATTATTGATAAACCAAAGGAAGTGATGTTGAAAAACTATACTCAAATGGTGTATCAAAACACACCTTTCCAAAAAGAGTTTAAAGCTCCTGTAAAAGGCAATCCAATTCCTTTTAAGCAAGGCGATGTGAGTCCAATCAAATATGTGTTCTACATCATCAAAGAAAATAGAACTTACGATCAGATTTTGGGTGATATAAAAAAAGGGAACGGAGATGCCAGATTGTGTTTGTTTCCCGAGAAAGTCACACCAAATATTCATGCTTTAGCTAACGAGTTTGTATTGCTGGATAATTTTTATGTAGATGCAGAAGTGAGTGCCGATGGTCATAACTGGAGCATGGGTGCCTATGCCAATGATTATGTAGAGAAAACCTGGCCAACACAATACGGCAAACGCGGCGGAGCCGGTGATTATGGCGGTAAAAGAAAAATCACCTACCCAAGAGATGGTTTTATTTGGGATTATTGCAAAAGAGCAGGAGTTAGCTA
Organism: Pelobium sp.; assembly: GCA_965218985.1. GTDB lineage: Bacteria > Bacteroidota > Bacteroidia > Sphingobacteriales > Sphingobacteriaceae > Pseudopedobacter. The sequence goes on along the minus strand of CBDCMP010000007.1, from coordinate 713,542 downwards.
CCGCAGCTATGGAGAATTTGCCGATGGAAAAACCGCAGTTACTCCCGTTTTGGACGGCTATTTCTGTGAAGGATATCCCTCCTTTAATTTCGAGATCAAAGACACTACACGCTGTAGGATATGGATGAAGGATTTTGATGAACTGTTAGCGAGAAATGAAGTACCTCAATTTAACACCATCAAATTTCCTAATGACCATACAAGCGGACAAAAGAAAGGAAAAATCACGCCTACTGCAGCCATAGCCGATAATGACATGGCTGTTGGGATGTTTGTAGATCACCTTTCTCACAGTAAAATATGGAAAGAATCGGTGGTTTTTATTTTAGAGGATGATGCACAAAATGGCCCCGACCATGTGGATGCGCACCGCTCACCGGCTTTGGTCATCAGCCCTTACACCAAAAGAAATACGGTGGTGAGCACTATGTATTCTACCAGCGGATTTTTGCGTACCATGGAATTAATTTTAGGGCTTCCGCCGATGAGCCAATATGACGCAGCAGCAACCCCTTTGTATAATTGCTTTACTTCAACGCCAGATTTTACGCCTTATCAACACCTAAAAGCAAAAGTTGATTTAGATATTAGAAATGTAGCGGTAAACAAAAGCTCTAAAATATCTGAAACTTTTAATTTTGCCAAAGAAGATGAAGCTCCGGATTTGGAGTTGAATCAGGTGGTTTGGAAATCTGTAAAAGGAGAAGATTCTGAAATGCCTGCGCCAAGAAGAAGTGCTTTTGTAGTGATGGAGAAAAAACAGAAAGATGATGATTAAGCCAGGAGATTTGAAGTTTTAATTTCTTTAAAGTTCTCAACTTTAATATATTTTTTGGTACGTTCGTCTTTGGGAATTTACTGGGTTGGTTTTTTACCTTCCCAACACTCATTTGATTTTCTAAAGCATAATAGAGTTCTAAATATCCAATACTTCCGGGGGTTTGTTTAATGAAACCGGCAAATCCTTCATTGCCTTTGCCACCTAAGCCTACTAGCCAATTTACGGAAGTGCTCTTTCCTACCAACTTTTTCAATGTTGAACTGACTTTCGATAAAAAATCTTTGAAAATAAAAGAAGTGCCACTACCATCAGAACGATGAATATCTGTGATCATTTGGTTGGGGAATTTAACTTTTAGATTTTCCTGATGGATTTTCTGATCATTCCAGTTTTTAATTTCTCCTAGAAAGATACCCACCCAAACATCAGAAGAAAAATTTAAAGTGTCTTTTATCCCCGGAATTTGATAGTTGATTACGGTTGCACCGATACAAAAGGAACGTGAAGAACCGCTTCCATGTTTTGGGTTTGTTCAGCATTCAAAGGTGCATCTGAAGCTCCAAAATCTATGGTTTTATTATTAAGTTGTAAGATCCCGCCGCCAGAGCCTATATTGATTGGTAATTGACTTGAACTTGATATTCCGCATGATATTTAGAAAATAGTGTAGAAAAAAGTACATAATCAAAGCTGCTTCCAGCGCCTATAATACCTATGCTTTTATCTTCTGATTACAGGATGAGTTAAATAGCAGTAGCAGAAAAAAAACAAGCTTATAAAAGAACAACTGCTATACCTGTTCCTCATTATGGGTATCTGGTTTAGTTTCCTCGGCATTAAGAGATTTGCTAAGTCTGTTCTTGTCTTTGGCGTTGCGTTTTAAAAAGAAAGTGAGTGCGATAATAGCTATTAGAAGCACCAATAGAATTATAGTGTAATTTAAATTCATTTTTTAAAACATTTAAAAGATAACCTAACTTGAAAATTAACGTTTCTCCTGATCAAGTCTTTCATTATCGATGTTATTTTTGAGTTAACTTTTTGTTAATTAAAGGGGTGTGTAAAATGCTATAGTATTATATATTTATAATGTGCAAAGTCTTTAAAGGGGGATCAACATTTGAGACAGGAAACTTGTTAATATTTTATCTTTGTGAGGGTAATGTTCCAGAACGGATAAAATGGGATAAACGGGAGCGGATTTATTTCTAAGGAAGTAGATCGATGGTCCTATGAGAGACTAAGGAGGTAACCCTGAATTTTCTCGTCCTGGAAAACCTAAGGACACCCCAATATGGAATCGTTCAATAAGAAATTTAGGGATGAATGACTTTTTATTAACTGGTTTCTGAATCTGGAAGGTACAAGAGAAAAAATTGAGGAATGGAGATGGGAGTACAACAATTTCAGGCCAAATGGTTTAATGTTTAATCGGTAATATTTCTCCACAGGAATTAATTATTACCTTATTGTTTAGGATCTCAAAATACCACTTCTATTTATAGTATAGATTAAAAATTATACTCATCCTAATTATCATTAGTTGATAAAATTGACATCATTAAATGAACGGTTAAATTTTACACCCATCACGTTTTTATATTCTCTACTAAATTCGTTATAAAGATTTTTTGCTAAAGAATTTCTTCCCTGACTCTTTAGAAGGCTACACTTTATGGAAAGCGCATCTTCATTAATAGAATCAATAGCAAATATAATTTCTGAAATATTCATGAGCTGTTGATAATCTTTCTTGATGTTCAGGCTTCGGCTAATTTTGATCAGATCATCTATTAACTGATTGGAATAATTTGACTTAAAATCATCCAACCATTCAAAATTGAAATCAGGTAATAATGGGCCAGCTTTTACTAAATCTAACAATTCATTAAACTCCGCTGGTTTAATAGCGCTATTTTTACTCATCAATTCCATCACACGGAAGTAATCACAGAAAAAATGATCATCAAATTCTAATTTCCAAATATTATTTTCTGATGTAATCTTGATATTACCTAAACTATTCAAAAATAACCTGAGCTTTCTTATGCTTACACCTCTATTATTTTTGGCATTTTCTTCAGACTTTTCTGGCCATAAAATATTCTTCATCTGGTCAGAAGAGATTCCTTTTGATTTTTTTCTTGTATAAAGTAAAAGTAATAGAAAAAGATGCTGAATCATTGGGGTAATATTTGACTCCTGATTTATACCATTTTTATCTAGAACCTTTAAGCCTCCAAGTAGCAAAATGGTAAATTTATCCTGTACCGGAAGAATATTAATTTCATTTATTTTCTGCGTATTTTCATCAGCATATATTACAGCTTTTTGATTTAAAAGGATATCATGATCTAATTTTAGATTATTTATAGTCGTTTTTCTTCTGGTATAAACCGCATAAATGACAAAACCTAACAATAAAAATCCAACAAAATAAAATGTTAGCTTGTAATTAGGATCTATTTTTTTGGTGGGCGAAGCAACGATTGACTCTTCTGGAATTACAGGATATGCGATACTATAGATATTAATTTCAGCTTGAGTTTTATTTATTTTATGGGAGGTTATGGCAAACAGCTCTTGCGTTTGCTCTGAAAAATACAAATCTGCAAAGGATTGATTATCCTGAAATTGATATGGAATAGAATCGCCAACTACTTTATATTGGGGTTTCCTTAATGAAAATTCCCCTAAAAAAAGATGACTCTTTGATTTGTTTCGCTGAAAGCAAAGGGTTAAAAAAGTATTATTTTTCTCATTAATTTTTAAAGAGTTGGCAACAACAAAGTTATTTCTATTGGGATCCATTGACCATATTTTTTTAAAACTAAAGGTTTTTAGGTCAAGTACATTTAAGTCGTATAGATTTTCCGGTGAAAGCTGTTGCTTGCCGCTTTTATTTCCAAAGCCACCAAAAATATAGACCTTTGAAGAGTCTTTATTAAATCCAGAAGCGCTTAAATAGCGAGGCATAATATGATTTGGTGAAGAAATCACACGCCAGGTTTTTCTTTTAAAATCATATTTTTGAAGCGTGTTTTTAAAAGAAAAGAAGCCATAACCTCCAAATACCACTAAGTCACTATCTATAGGCGAAAAAAAAGAATTATGGTGCCAATAAGAAGGTTCTTTTTGTTTTTTAAGATCATTTATGCTCCAGGAAGCTGTTTTAAAATTAAATCTATTTAGTCTATTTTTTTCAAAATCATATTGTATGAGTTGTTTTCTGTAAGGATCATAGCGCATCTGGTTAGCTAAAAATGGAATAATATTTCCTTCTTTATACGAGATAGATTGTGATTTTCTGCTTTTGATATGATAACTATATATGGAGTCTTTCCCTGCGATATGGATAATATCTTCGTCTTTTTGAAAAGCAATTTGTGCGTTGGAAGATGTTAAAAAATTACTCCTTTTTTTCCAGATACAATGTGCGTCAATTAGCCAATTTGGATTTTTAACATCAGTATATTGCGTGTTATTTAAATTAAAGGTTCTATTCCTTAGGTGTTCTTTCAAAGCCCATTGATCTATAACTTCTTTGTCGTTGATAATTTTAATATTTCTTAGACTAAAAGGAGCAACATCATTTGTGTAAAATTTTTTGTAATCATTTGCCCCAAAGAAAATTTTAAATTTTTTTATAGATTCAAAATCAAAACGATTAGTGATTTGACGGCCATTAAAAGATACTGTTATCAATTGTTTATCTCTTCTGAAAATAAAATCAAGATGTAACCAGTTAGACCTCTTCGAGAAAGTATAAGCTCCTAAATCAAAAAAAATCTTACTTTCTTTTCCTCCTGCTACAAATACTAAATCATGATCTCTTCCCTTAAAATCATTTGCTAAAAAATCAAATGAGGTTTTATCATCTCCAATTAACCTGAATATATAACCGTAAGTATCAAAATCTCTATAAAAATTAATATCAAAAGAGAGGGTGAAATCACCATCCAGGTTTAATTGTTCATTCGGACTTAAGTCTAATGAGGTTCTCAAGTCTTTGGAAACATTATGCGAGGAAAAGGATAAGCCGTAGTTTACTGATGATTGACCTAATGAAATATTAACAAAAAGTGCAATACTAATTAATGTGCAAAACAAACCTTTTAATATCCAAATGTTAACTTTTTTCATTAAGTAATTTCCCTAAATACTATTAGAATTCAACGGATTACAAATGTATTCAATTAACCATTCAGACAATTATGGTTACTGAAATTTAATAAAAACTTAATAGAGGATTAGGCCTCTATTAATGGTTTATTAATCCCTTTTTAACCTCTCAAAAATACATTTGTAACGAATTTAAATAGATGCTCAAAAAACTTTAAAGCTCAATAGATAATAACATCTCTCAAATTTTGAATGGATTTTATCGATAATAAAAACTAAAGAAACGATATGAAAAAAAGTAAATACTTGTTGATTGTATTAATGTTTTACTCCATATTAATTTATGCGCAGCAAACAATAACTATAAGTGGAATTGTAAAGGATGCTAACGGTATAACATTACCTAGTGTTACAGTTTCTGTAAAGACTGGTGATGGGTTTAAGTTAAATACCATTACAGATTCAGATGGACAATACTCCATTAGAGTTCCAGAGAACACAGAAGAATTAACATTTAGTTTTCTTGGAATGAAGACTCTGGCTGAAAAAATCAATGGTCGTAAAGTAATAAATGTTTCTCTGTACGAAGACAATACCGCATTAAATGAGGTTGTAGTTACTGCATTGGGAATAAAAAGAGAGGTAAAATCTTTAAGTTACAGTCAGCAAGGTGTTGATGTAAATACGCTCAATGAAAATAAAGATCCAAATATCGTAAATTCTTTATCAGGAAAAATAGCTGGTTTGCAAGTTGTACCATCAAGTTTCAATACCGGTTCTGCAAGAGTGGTTATTAGAGGTAATAGTTCTTTAACAGGAAATAATCAACCGCTATTTGTTGTTGACGGAATTCCGATAGATAACGAAGCCGGTGACGAGGGGAGTTTAGACTATGGCAATAACGCCGCGGATATAAATCCACAAGATATTGAGAGCTTACAGGTTTTAAAAGGACCAAATGCTGCCGCTTTATACGGATCTAGAGCTGCTAATGGAGTGATTCTAATAACCACAAAAAGTGGAGGAACAAACTTTAGAGTTTCTGTAAACTCGGGCACTATGTTTCAAACTTTAACAGAATTTCCAGATTATCAGAATTCCTATGGGGTAGGTACTTCTTTTTACATAGACAATAAGCACACCATTCCGGAAGCAACAGCCAATTATAGAAGTTGGGGGTCTCCATTATTAGGTCAACCGTATGTTGCATTAAATGGAGAGATTAAGCCATATCTTCCTCAGCCTGATAATGTTAAGGATTTTTATTCTACCGCTCATTTATTAACTAATTCCATCGCAGTTGAAGGCGGAAATGCCAAAACCACCTATCGATTAGGATATACAAATTATAATGGTACAAGTGTGGTAAAGGGTTTTAACGTTAACAATAAGCATTCTATTGATTTAAAACTTCAGAATAAGTTTAATAAAGCTATTTCTCTGAACAGTAAAATAAATTTCATTAGAAATGGTGTGGAAAATCGCCAATATTCTAACAGTAATGGCCGTAATCCAACTTATATGTATGTTCAAATGGCCAGAAGTACAGATTTAGCTGAACTTAATCCATATCAGGATCCTTTAACCGGGATGGAAATTGGTACCCATCGTAATTTTAGCAATCCATATTGGGTAATTAATAAAAATCCAAATAGTGATACTAAGGATAGAGTTTTAGCTCTATTGAGTCCGGAAGTACAAATCATGCCTTGGTTAAAGTTTACAGGGAGGCTTGGTGCAGATATTTACTGGTGGAATGGTTCAGAGTTTAATGATGTAGGATCAGTGATTGCAAGTAATCCGGACGGATTTCTGAGAACATTTAATTCTAACCAACAAAATATCAATTTAGACGGGATTTTATCAATAAATAAAAAGTTCAATGAATTTTCTTTAGTTGGTAATTTAGGACTTAGTAGTTTCAGCTCTAAATTTGAAAGGAGACAAGAGCAAATCAACTCACTTTTACAACCTGGCTTAATCAATCTTTCCAATGCTAAAGAATTCCCTGAAGTTTCCCAATCAATTAGAGAGAAAAAAATTAATTCAGCCTATAGTTCTATATCTTTAGGATTCCGAGATTATGCCTTTTTAGATATCACAGGCCGCAATGACTGGTCTTCAACGTTGCCTAAGTCTAATAATTCCTATTTCTATCCTTCTGTTGGAAGTTCTGTTATACTAAATGATTTATTCCACATTAAAAGTAAGTTTCTGGATTTTGCAAAGGTAAGAGCTTCTTATGCTGTTGTTGGGAATGATACTGATCCTTACAATTTACAGCAAACCTATGCTTTTAATGGATTTTTTAATGGAGCTACTATTGCTTCATTAGCAACTACCAAAAAAAATCCTGATTTAAAGCCTGAGAGAACAGCCTCGCTTGAATACGGTGTTGATTTAAGAGTTCTTAAGAACAGAATTTCAATAAATTATACACATTACGACAGTAAGACCACTAATCAAATTATTGCGGCAGAGCTCCCTGCATCCAGTGGTTTTAGGCAACGTCTTTATAATGCTGGAGAAATTAGAAATTGGGGAGATGAATTTTTCGTGAGTGGTAAAATAATCAATCAAAAAAAGTTTAGTTGGGATGCCCAAATCAACTTTGCAAAGAATAATTCTTTAGTAGTTAGTTTGGTTGACAGCATTGATCGCTTTGCGTTAAACAACCTCTCCAGTTATCTATATGTTTATGCTGAGGTTGGTAAACCCTATGGTTATTTAAGAGGCCTTTCTGCACAAAGAGATGCAGAAGGACATCGATTACTAGACGTTGGTGGCGGTGTTTACCTAAAAAATTTTGATGCCCCTTATGGAACAGCAAATCCAGATTGGATTGGTGGCATAAGAAATAACTTCCGATTCGGAGATTTTAACCTGAGTTTTTTAGTTGACCTTAAAAAGGGAGGGACATTATATTCAAGATCGTATTCACTGATGCTCGTTAATGGCGTAGCTGCAGAAACGTTAAATGGAAGAGATGATTATTACAAACATTCTGTAATTTTTGGTGAATCAAGTTCCGAATTATCAGGCGGTGCTTTGGTTGATGCTTACTTTGAAGATGGAACAAAAAATAACAAATATATTTCCCCACAAAGCTATGAATACGTGAGGCCAAATTTTGCAGAGTTCGCAACATTTGATGCTTCCTATATTAAGTTAAGGGAGCTTACCATTGGTTATAACCTGCCTCAAAAATTATTAGTTAAAACTCCTGTAAAGCAAGCAAGAATATCATTAGCAGGTAGAAACCTGGCCATATTTCATAGAAATACACCCAGAGGGATTGATCCTGAAGCAACTTCTACTTCTGGAAATGGACAAGGCATTGAAAATGGCTCTTTACCTCCGAATGCTATTTATGGCTTCAATTTAAACTTAACTTTTTAACACACTAACATGAGAAAAATTAAAAATAAAGTCTGTTTAATATTCTTGATTTCTATTGGCTTATTTTCTTGCACTAAAGATTTTGAATCTATTAACAGCGATCCGAATCATCCAACTAAAGTTGAGCCCGATTTTTTATTCACCTCTTCTATATTAAATACTATGAATTTGTATGGAGGGAGCATGAATAGAGTAGTTTTTTTTAACTATACTCAACACTTCTCAGGGTTTCAGGGAGAGTTTCAACGTTATACCTACAGTGATGTTAATGATAACACCTATTGGGCGAATACCTATATAGATTGTTTGCAACCTTTAAACCAAATTGAAGAGAGTTATAAAAACGACCCCACGTATCATAACAGAGTTATTATTGCAAACATTTGGAAGAATTATATTCTTTCCAATACGGTTTCTATATGGGGCAATGTACCAACAGATAAAGCACTTTTAGGAACATCATCTGTTCCATACCAAAAAGAAAAAGACATTTACTTTTCACTTTTAGATAATTTAAAGGTATTAGCTGATTCTATTAACCTTTCAGGGGATAAATATAGTTCAGCTGCAGATCAGGTTTATCAGGGGGATTTATTAAAATGGAAAAAATTTGCTACTACACTAAGGTTGAAATTAGCGATTAGAATTTCTAATGCAGCCCCAAATGGTGATCCAGCAAAGGCAAAAGAAGTGATAGAAGAGATTGCAGGCAATGAAAATAATACCATCATCAGTGATTCTGAAACTGCTGCTGCCAAATGGGGAACAACTAGTGACACCTGGAACCCATTATATGATGAGGTAGTATATAAGTACTCTGCCAATGTAGCGCATATACCGGTAGCTTGTGAATCAATGATGTACTATACGCTGCCTTACGGAGACCCTAGAATTACTGTTTTTGCTCAGCCTGCAAAACAAGGGCCTCAAATAGGAAAGTACTTTGGTCAGAATATATCTTATGGGGGCGGTGGTCTTTATTCACAAACATCCATTATTAATCCTCATACTGGTTTAAAGCAGGATGATTATTCTTATATAGGAGAGCGTTTTTTAAAACCAGATGCCGAATTTGTATTTCTCTCTTATGCAGAATCTTGTTTTCTTAAATCAGAAGCTGCACTAAAAGGTTGGTGGAATAATAATAGTGCTTCTGCAAATTATTATAAAGGTATTGATGCCTCCTTTACTCATTACGGATTAGGAAACCAAGCAGCTGCCTATAAAGAAACCCCTGGCATTAAATGGGGAACCTCTTCAGATACAGTTGGAAGAAAGGCAGAGTTTTATGATTGGTTGCAAATTTCTACCAGCTACATCCCAGCTGGCGATTATGAAAGACAAATTGCTATGCAGTACTGGCTTGCTATCCCTATGCAGGAAGTGGATGCATGGGCTTTAATAAGAAGAACCAGGCTTTTAGATCTTGAGCCTCAATTTGCTACCTATAGTGGTGATTTTGCTTATGTCCCTAATCGTATTCCTTATCCCTCAAGTGAATATAAAACAAATCCAAATGAAGTGAAAAAGGCAGTTGAAAATTTAAATGGTCCTGATGACCTGAATACCAAACTATGGTTTGCAAAACCAATTGTTAAAAATCAATTCTTACCACATTAAGCTAAATACATGAAACTATCATGAGCATGAGCATACCAGATCATACACAATACGCCCATGATCGCTTCATACAATTTAAAAATATAACACTCATGAAAAAAATACATTTAATATTAACTGGGTTTTTGATAATTACTTTCGGCTGTAAGAAGGAAAATCAATATTTACCTACAGCATTCAACTATCCAATAGACCCCGTTACAATTAAGGAAAATGTAAATGTTGGAGCCTATTATTTTAATTACTCTTCGTCTGATTGGGCAAAAAAATTCACAAACACTCCAAATCTGGGTCAGTATAGTGCATTAGACCCTCAGGTAATGGAACAACACAGACAATGGGCCGATAAAGGGGGTATTGACTTCTTTATATTTAATTGGAATGGAAGTAAAGATAATACAGTTTTAAACAGTTTTGTTCAAGGTAGAAACAGTAAAGTAAAAATGGTCATCACCTATAATACTGCTCATTTAGCTGCTTCAAATTCCTCCCCTTTAACAGGTAGTAAATTAACTATCATGATTAATGAATTTAAAGACTTGGCAAACAACTTTTTTAGTAAAGACTATTACTTTAAAATAGACAATAGGCCGGTTGTAAATATCAGTCAGTTAAACTTAGCTGGTAATGCTTCATCAAGTATAGATTATACAACTGTTATTCCGGCAATTAAGAAAGCAATGAATGACATTGGAATTGATATTTACGTTATAGGAGAGGTTTCATCCGGATGGTTGCCCCCACAAAGGTATGAAACAGCGACTAAAGCCATGGATGCAGTTGTTCTGAACGATTGGTCCACAGATAATTATGATAGGTCTGTTTTTTTTAATTCTTTTTTAGACACCAATTGGAAAAACTGGACTGATTCTATTTCACAGTGGAAAGTAGATTTTATACCCTGTATTTTCCCTGCGTTTAATGATAAAGCAATGTCTCCAAATAGCAAGAAATATAATTTAGATGGAGATACCTTTTTTAAAAACAATTGTAATGTGGCCAAGAGAAATATGAGTGTTGAACGCATCGTATTTATTAATTCCTGGAATAACTTCCAATTAGGAACAGCTTTAGAGCCTACAAAAGAAACAGGTGAAACTTATCTTAATATTACTAAAACACAATTTAAAATTAATTAGACTTATGAACAGAAGAAAATTTGTGGTATCAATTGGTGCTTTAGCGGCAGCTTTACCATTGGGAGCAAAGGCGTTTAATTTTATTCCGAGTGAAGGTGAAGGATTCCATTTTTTATTACTTGGAGACCTGCATTTTGATAAACTCATCCATCATGATATGGAATATGTAAAGTCCAAATATCCTCATGATATTGTTCAGATTGAAAATTATTCGAGGATTACAAAAGACAACCTTCCTGTTTTAATGAATACAGCTAAGGAGAAGGCCATTAATAATAATTCGGATTTCTATTTACAATTAGGAGATTTTGTAGAAGGGCTTTGTGGTTCAGAAGAATTGGCCCATCAACAAACTACTCAATTTATTTCCTTGGTAAAGGAACAAAACCTAAACAGGCCATTTTTTGTAATAAAGGGAAATCATGATATAACCGGGGAAGGAGCCAAAGAAACTTATGTAAAAACTGTTTTACCATGGCAAAGCCGGGTTCAGCAACAAAAGATGCCAACTGCCAATTCTACATTTGTACACAAGAACGTCAGATTTATTCTTTTTGATTGCTATAAAGCAGAAGAAAGTTTAGAGTGGCTAAAGGGAGTTTTAAAGAACCAAAAGGAAGATCAATTATTTTTTTGTGTACACCAACCCATTGTGCCTTTTAATGCCAGGGCAAACTGGCATGTTTTTGCAAAAGAAGATCAAAAAGCTAAAAGAGAGGAATTATTAAATTTATTGGGAGAACACCACGCAATGGTATTATGCGGGCATCTTCATAAAACAAGTATTTTAACCAGAAGTACACCCAAAGGAAATTTTGTACAAGTTTGTATAGGTAGTGTTATCCCATCAGCAGATGCCCTTGTAAAAGATCACTTAAAAGGTCTTGAGTTTTATAATGAAAAACTGGTAAATCTTGAACCGGATTTTGCCCCTTCTTCATTACAGGAACGGAAAGATAATTTAGAAAATGAAAAGCCTTTTATTAAGCATTATGAATATGCCGACTTTTGTGGTTACGCAACAACTTCTGTAGATCAAAGCAAAGAGGTTACTATGGAAATTTATGCCAATGTAGATAAAACACCATGGACTAAAATTAATTTATCAGCTTTATTGAAGGCATAAATTGTTAAAAGTGAAATATAAAATAATATTTATAATATTTTTCCTTTGTAATTTCACCTCAATTTGTTTTGCTCAAAAGGAGAGTTTTATTGCTTTGGGAGATATTCATTTTGATAGGTTAAAAGATCATGATTTTGATTATGTAATGACGAGACCTCATGATTTTAGACAAATATTTAGTGAATATCCTCAGTACACTGCATTTTATGTACCTAAGTTTTTTCAATTAATAAAGGCACAAATAATGAATATTAAGCCAACTGTAAAGGCAGTAGTGCAATTAGGAGATTTGGTAGAAGGTGTAGCTGGGAATGATTCTTTGGCAAGACAAATGGATAGAGGGATTGTTGATTTACTTCACAGTACCAAATTATCCGTTCCCTGGGTATTAGTGAAAGGCAATCATGATGTTAGCAACAGTCCAGGTCAACCCGAAGCCTGGGAAGAAGTAATTCGTCCATTTATTGAAGGTCAAATAAAGAAATCTATCGGGCATGGAATGTATACTTATAAAATAAGTGATCATACAGAGTTTTTTGTCCTCGATCAATTTTTCAGTGTGGACAGGAATTTACCAGAAACTGAAATGGTCGATTTTTTAGAAAAGGAATTAAAAGCCTCAACTGCAAAATTAAAATTCATAATGGCCCACCAGCCAGTGATACCAGTTACTCAGAGATGCTGGCATTTATTAAGTGGAATAAGAAGACCAGTAGAAGACTCAACCTTGAGAGATCGTTTTCTAAATCTGCTTGCTAAGTATAAAGTAATAGTTTTATCAGCACATCTTCATGAATATTCAGTCTTAAGTAGAAGTACTGATTCAGGCAACATAGTTCAGGTGATGATCAATAGCGTGAACAGAGGTTTAGAACCACCGCTTCCAAAAGACTTTACAACAATTTACAAGGGACCTGAATGGATTAATGAGAATCCTGATTGGCAACCTTCAACAGCGCAAGCAAGAAAAAAGATATTAACTGAAGAAAAAAATCATATTGTTAAGTTTCAGATAGCAGATTTACCTGGATATGCAAGCTTTATAATAGATGATACGAAAAACGAAGTAATATTGAACTATTATAATGGTTTTTCAAAAATACCGTTTGAAACTATTAACTTAACTCAATTACAGGAATAGATGTAACTTTGGATCTCGATTTCAATTAATAGTAGGCACTATTCCTATTTTGTAAAGAGTTAATTGTTTTGTAAAAAATCTCCATTGAGCATTATAAATCCTATGTTAGTCAGAACTTTATGTAAACTTTATAGCTTACTGATATTTTCAGGTTGATACCACCAAAGTTGTTTAATATTCAGTTTGTGCAACTCGATTGTTTCCCTTCTTATTTAGTTGCAATGCTTGTTTAAAATAGGGCATTGCTCCTCGTATTTGTTTAGATCTTCAAGTACAATGCTACCCATATTTTCATATATTTTGACAATTTCAGAGTTATTAACACTTTTCTGATAATTCCTGAGCTCAAGTTGATATTATTTTATTGCCTCGTCTTTTTCATCATATACTACTCACCTTTCAGAGGTTTTTATGGATTCCGAAATCTGCGTCTCTAAATAGGCTTCTTGTTTAAACTTTTGCTAAAACCCATAATTGAGCGGATATAAGTAGAATAATTTTACAATCTGATAAATAAGATGGCGGCGAATTATTTAAAAGACCAATACTTGTTGCAAGATATATTTGTAAATCAAAACAATTGAAAAAAGCAAAGCTCCAACGGGGAGAAGGAGCTTAAACTAACCAATTATAAACCTAAAAGATGGGAGTTGCAGGGGAAGGAATCGAACCTATATCAATGCTGCCAACCAGCACCCCTGCTTATTTGCTTAAATTCTAATAATCAATTCAAATATAAATACAATTCAATAGGTTGATATCGAAAATTAATCATTTAACGATTTTATAATATATAGTTGCAAAATGAAGCCGTACTTAATCAATAAAAAATGAAATTTTTTATTCAATTATTTGACATCATTCAAAGCCGCTAAAAAACTAACAATATCATTTACTTCCTCTTTGCTTAAATTTAATGGAACAGAAGGAAGAGTTTGTTCTTCAATGTGCAAACCCAAACCGTTTCCTCCTCCTTTGTTATAAAAATCAATAACCTGCTCTATCGTTTTTAACGAACCATTGTGCATGTAAGGCGCAGTTTTATTCGAGTTTCTCACGCTTGGTGTTTTGAAAGCTCTTTTATAATATTTAGTTGGATATAAATTATATCTGCCTAAGTCTTCATCTTGTTTAGGGTGAACAAAATCCGAAGATTGGGGAACGCCTAATATTTCGTACTCTGTTTTATCAAAATAGGGAGGCGTTAAGCCATTAAAAACCGGGGCAAAATGGCAAGTACCACATTGTGCTTTTCCCATAAAAAGATTGAACCCTTTTATTTGGGATGGATTTAAAGCTGAAGTGTCTCCATTCATGTACTGATCAAATAATGAATTTCTTACAGCTAAAGATTTTATATAAGCCTCCATGGCTTGAGCAACATGCTCAAAATTCAATGCAATTTCAGTTTTGAAAACTACTTTAAATTTACCAACATAATCTTCATTTTTTAAGAGACGTAAGATCATTTCACCGGTATCTGAAGCCATTTCATTCTCATTGGTCATCACCTTTAGAATCTGTTCCTTTAGTGAATTGGTTTCTCCTCCCCAATCCTGACTGAGTTGATAGGCAGAGTAACTCAGAGATGGTGTATTTCTATTTAGCGATTGGTGTGCCTTATTGCTGATACTTTTTGGCAAACCATCTGTAAAATATTTATCAGGTTGGTGACAACTTGCACAACTCAGACTTAAATTATTGGATAGATTTTTATCAAAAAAGAGCTCTTTTCCCAATAAAACCATTTTTTCGGAAGCGGAAACATTTGTTCTGGAAAAAGAATCAACATTTAAAAAATTTTTATCGAAGATATTTTTTGCATCATAATTCAAAAAACGTGTTGTATTTAAAGTTAGATTTTTTGAGCGGATGAACTCTTGAATTTGCCTTTGAAGTGGCAAAGCGTGTTTTCTTAAAAATGTCATTCGATCAAACCCGTCAAAATTTTGGTGCTTTTTGAGATAATCAATTGAAGAAAATAATAAGAAGGATAGTTGCCTGGTTTTTTCATTTTCTTCCAAAAGATAAGGTTGCATCACCTTTTGAAGTGAAATCATTGCAAAATAAGATTCCATTATCCCTGATTTTAACGTTGGGGCATCATACCCGGAAATCCCTAAAGTCATTATTCTGATAAGTTCAAGCTGCAAGCTCTCTAATATTTGCTGGTCGTTTGCTTTAAATTTATAAAGAAGCGACTTGATATCATGTGCCGAAGTTTGCACTGCTTCCACCTGCATCTGTAACTCTTTTTTTATTTCCGTATTAATGGGTTGGCAAAGCAGTGCTTCAATCTGCTGAAAGCCTATGGGTTCCTGATATTCCAATTCTGGCTCTTCTACCTCTAATTTTGCTGGTGAATTATAAACACGGGAAGAGCTTTTAAAAAAATACTCCATAAAATACTCGACAGATTTATAACTTCTTCTGCAATTAATTAGGGCAGTTTTGGCATTATCTATCGATTGTTTATCAGAGATATCATCAATGGCAATTTTTAACTCATCAGTGGTTTTTGTAAAGTTGCCTGCATCTTGGTAAAAGAGTTGAATGGCATGGTCTACCCCAATTTGTTGATCTTCTTTGTTTCCAATAAAAGCCATCAAGGCAATGGAAAGAATAATCCCAATAATTGTGATGGTCAATTTCAAGTTGGACAGCATTTATTGGGTTACGTTTACAACAAATATGTCCTGGATTGCCCCTTGTTTATCATGAACATTATAAGTGGTTTCGCCGATTGGTGGCTTAACAATAATACTTCTTTGATGCTGTTCACTATTATTCCAAACATAGTCACCAATGTAAGATGCTTTTAGTTGTACCGATTCCCCTTTTTTTAAATGGATTACTTTTTTTTTATTTACTTCTTTCATCATCGTGAATTGATCTCTGATTACTCCATCAGCACAAATCCATTTTAAATCCAAGCGGTTGTCTCTAACTTCTAAAAGGCATGCACCTTCAATGGCTGCGTTTGAATAAGGAAGGGCATGATGAGGATAAGTGTCTTGAGTTTTGGCAATTACCCCGGCAGAACCCGAAACCACATATACAGTTCCTTTATTGTTTTTGGAGTTCTTAATATACGGCGAAGAATTTGGAGAGCCATCATACTTGCCAGAAGATTCACTCAAAAGATAGCTTTTATTGAAAGAGGCATTGTTACCATAGTATCCTTGCATCAGTTTGGAACGTTCATAATCATGACTGTGTCCACATAAAACCAAATCTACCCCGTTTTCTTCCAGGATATGAATAAAATTCTCCCTGATTTTTTTCAATTCTGATGATTCGTCAGAATTATGTGAGCCCATGCTATAAGGTGGATGATGCCAGTAAGCCACCACCCATTGTTTGTTTTTATTTGCTTTCAGATCTTTGATTACCCACTGCACCTGTGGGCCATCTACATCATATAAGCGGTATTTGTTCTCCTCTTTTCCATAAGAGTCTAAAGACAAGAAATGGATATTCCCGATATCGAAAGAATAGAATGCCTCATTTTCGGAGGGAACTCCGCCCGATTCGCCCTTGGTGGGCATGGTAAAATTCTGATAGTAAGCGGTATTATGGTTATTTTGTGCATAATCTGCCGTGAAATCAATATCATGGTAATCGTGGTTACCTGGAGCAGGAAATAATGGATATTTCTTCAACAAATCATCTTTATAAACATTAAAAAATTTAGTTTGAAACTCCGCGTCCGTTCCATCCTTGTAGGCATTGTCTCCCAATAAAATCCAGGCATTCAAATCATCTTTTCCAAGATATTTCAAAAACTCATCTCTTGTTTTTCTTTGGTTGATGGTATTGGTACCGCAATCGCCAAATATGCCAATTTTATAATCCCCGGTTTGTCCTGCAATTGGGAGCGTGTAGAAATAATTATTTTCATCTCCCTGTAAAGTGTCTTGTAAATCTCCGATGATATAAAAATATTTAGTATATGGCTTTAAATCGCTAAGTTTAATTTGATGTTCAGTGGTCAGGTTCAGCTCATCTACATTGTTAGCCATTGCACCTAAATTTGTCCCATAACTTACCCTACTTCTGCAAGAAGCATCGGTTCTCCATCTGATGATGATGCCACTATCTGTAGCACATTGCAAATATGGGCCTCTAATTAAGGTTGTCGTAGGTTTGTCTTGTGCATAACCGGAAAGAGAGACAAGTAATAAGAAATAGAAAGTAATAGATTTCATTTTAATTTATTTGGTTACGTGAACTTTAAATTCGTCGGTCAGGCAGGAGTGTGGATCAGAAACTTTATAAATAGTGTTTCCCAATGAAGGTTTGATAGCGATTTTTTTTGTAGTCTTATTAATCCCTTGATTCCATTGATAGCTACCTTCATAAGATGCTTCTAAAGAAACACTTTCGCCTTCCTTTACATTGATATCCATTTTTTTATTCACGTTTTTCATCATGGTAAAATGATCTCTTACCAATCCATCCGCACAAATCCAGGTTAAATCCAAACGGTTATGATTTACTTCAATCAATGCTGCACCTCCCTCTGTGGAGTTTGAATAATACATGGCATCATGTGGGAAAGATTTTTGCTGCGTACCCAATTGCCCGGCAGAACCGCTCACCACATAAACAGTTCCTTTGTTTGTTTTATCTTTTATATAAGGACAAGAATTTTCTGTTCCATCAAACTTTCCTGATGAAGTGCTCAAGTCATATTTTGAAGCCACAAAAGTAGATTCTAAGCCATAATGGCCTTTCATTAATTTAGAACGTTCATAGGAATGACTGTGGCCGCATAAAACTAAATCAACTCCATAACGCTCTAAAATGGGAACAAAGTTTTTTCGGATATTTACCAATTCCTCCTGCTTATCTGAGTTATGAGAACCCATGGTATAAGGCGGATGATGCCAGTAAGCAATGACCCATTCTTTATTTTTATTGGCTTCTAAATCCTTCTTCATCCATTCCACCTGCTGGCTGGTGGTATCAGACATTCGCTTGCCATCTTCCTCGCCATGCGAGTCGAGGGATAGGAAATGTATATTTCCGAGGTCATAAGAATAATAAGCTTTGGTTCTTGAGGGTACGCCTCCGGATTCTCCATTTGTAGGTACTGTAAAATTTTGATAGTAGGCAACAGTCCCGTTAGTTTGTGCATAAATAGATGAGAACTCATTATCATGATAATCGTGATTTCCGGGAGCAGGAAATAGAGGATATTTTTTTAACAGATCATCTTTATAGATATTGAAGAAATTGGTTTGATATTCAATATCCTTCCCATAAGAATAGGCATTATCGCCCAATAAAATCCAGGCATTTAAATCCTTGCCATTCAAATATTTCACAAATTCATTCCTCACATTTCTTTGATTGGTGGAATTGTTGCCGCAATCGCCAAAAGCTCCAATTCTGTAAATACCTGGTTCGTCGGGATTTGGTAGCGTAGTAAAATAGTTATCCAGGCCCTGCTGTAAAATATGTTCACTGCCTGCAATGGCATAAAAATATTTGGTGAGCGGTTTTAGATTATTGATTTGGATGATGTGTTCTGTCAGGAGGGAATCATTCACTTCCGTCAGATTGAGCTGATTGGGCGATGTTCCATAACGAACCACACTTTTATCTTTTTCATCAGTTCTCCATCTGATGACCATAGAATGATTGGTGGCCATTTGCAAATAAGGCCCACGAATTAAATCGGGTTTATATTTTGATTTCCACACCGCTTTCTTTGGCGTTTCTTTCACCTGTGCAAAGCTGATTAAGGTAAGGCACAAGATATTGATCAGAAGAATTGATTTTTTCATTGGGTTACTTTTGAGTATAAACTCTTTTAACATTTGCATAATCAACTTTTGGATGTGTTTTCAAATATTGGATGAGTGCTTGCGCCGATGTGGTTTCTGAAATTTCTTGCACCTTTTCATTTTTCATAAAATGACAGGCGATATAACTGTTTATCCCAACTTTATAAAGCTTTTTGGTATCCAATGGCTTATTGTCTTTTTTAAGCATGATGTCTTTGATGTCGCCATCAGCATCCTTTACTAAGGTATAGGTAATGCCAGAAGGGAAAATAGTAGGCTCATGGCTCTCCTTATCCAAAGAATTTTTGATTAAATTCTTGATATCGTCCACTGATAAATTATAGATATAGGTTTGGTAATCGTAGGAATCAATTTCATAAATATTGCCAAGTGTGATTTTCCCTGCGGGAAATTTGGAATAGCTGATGTTTCTTACATGTTCCAATGCAATATCCAAATCCAAAGCTTTTGCCAAAGCATCAGCTTTTAAAGCACCTAACTCTTCTTTTGATTTAAATCCCTTGGACTCGCCAATAATTTCATCAAAATCATTGTCATTATATTCATCAATTTTATGTTGGACTTTTTCATCCACCTCAGTTAATTTTGAAACATCTACCAATACAAATGATTTATCTATGATATGATGATTTTCTAAATGGATAACCGTTTTACCGATAAATCTGAGTTTGTCGCCTGCTTGGGTAATCAACACATGATTGACCAATCTGCCTCCCTGCAATTCTGTATGAGAATGGCCACCAACTATCAAATCCAATTCTGGCATTTTTGTGGCAAGAATGCTGTCTTGTTTATAACCAATATGAGAAAGCAGAACAAAAATATTTGCACTATCTCTCAAACTCTTATAATTCATCGCAGTTTCAATGGGGTTCAATACCTCAATATAAGGAATGAGGCAAGGGTTACTACTCGAGGCAGTCAAGCCTAATACCATCATAGAAGTGCCATCTGCCAGCTTAAATTTATGGTAAGGTATCGGTTGTTGAAAAGCTGAATTTTTGTTGACCTTCACATTGGCATCCACCAAGATTGAGGTAGATTGATTTACTCTATCGGCCAATATTTGCTCTCCGTTTTCAAATTCGTGGTTTCCCAAACAACTGATATCGTAAGGAACATCTTTCATCAAATCAATGATAGGGTAACCTTTTTCCTTTGCCTCGTCCACCACAGGGTTTCCGTTTATCAAATCTCCTGCATTAAAAACAAATACATTTTTATGGTTGCTTTTCATATCTTTTACATAAGCTGCCAATTTCCCAAAATCATTGATTCTCCCGTGTATATCGTTTGTGGATAGAATAATAATCTCCTGAGCATCATTGGGAATTTGACAGAAAACCGGGAAGGTCAAAAAGGAATAAAAGAGGGTAATAAAAAGAATGGGTAATTTCGGTTTCATTTGAATAGACTTAATTTAAAGAAAAAGGACGGTAGGAAAAATTCTCTCCATACCAATCCCTTCCCTAGATTGAAAACATGAATATTAATTACTTTTATCCCACCACATCCTTGTACTGCATAAATTTGGGCCTTGTCTTTCAATTGCTTCCTGAACATGCGGGTTAGAAGCAATTTCTGAAGGCGGGTAAGTTAACCTTCTTGGCATCTCTGCCCCTATATTTGCGGTAACGGTTAAGTCTAATTGGTCATAGATTTTTGGATAACCACTCCTCCTCATGTTGGCAAAAGTTTCATACCAATTGTAATGGGTTTCTATCCAGTATTGCGTGTTGATCATCTCCAACGCAGCTTCCTTATCAGGATTAAAAGGGTTTTGTTGCAAATAAGCATCAGCTTGAGCTGGTGTGATTACTCCCTCCGGGCCATAAATTTTCAATTCATCCATGGCTGCCTTAACCCCATTTTCATAATAGGTTTTAGAGTCACCACTTATGATGCCTCTTACCGCACATTCTGCCAGTTGGAACTGAACCTGTGCATAGCTTAAGTGTACATAAGGGGCATCATACTTACCAAAAGTTGTATTATTGGCTACCGAGAAATCCAGTTTAGATTCTGAAACGCTGCCAAACATGGGGTAACCTTTTTGCTTGGAAGGTGTTTTATCTCCTGCTGAATATTTAGTTAATGAAGCAGGTAACATACAGTATACAGAGGTCCTGGGGTCATTATGATCTCTCAAAAAATCAACAAATGGGGCACTCAGGCGATACTTATCAGGATATTTTTGAAATATCTTCATTGCTCCATTAGAAGTTGGGTTAGATACGCCTGCGGCATCTGTATTTGGCAGATAATAAACCACAAAGTTATCAGCATTGCTTTCCAACAAACCACCAGCTACTGCCTTATCAATCCATTTTTTGCCATTAGTTGCATCAACATTCATTATTCTTAATCCCAAACGTAGCATCAGGCTATTTGCAAATTTTTTCCATTTGGTGAGGTCTCCCTTATAAACAATGTCTGCTATTTCTGGTGTAGGTTTAGAATTGTCTAAAGCAACACTTGCAGCTTCCAACTCTTTGAACATATCTTCATATATTTTTTGCTGCGGATCAAATTCCGGAGTTAAGATATGTTCACTATAGCCTTTACCAGCCTGAAAATATGGAACATCTCCAAAAGTGTCTGTTAATTGATGGGCTAAATATACTTTGATGATTCTTCCAATATTGTAATAGTTTACTTTCGATGGGTCATCCTTACTTCTATCAATTAAATCAGTGATGTTGTTGAAAGCATTTTTATAAATCCAGGTATAATGTAAAGCGGCATAATCATCTCCAACCTTCACGCGGTCAACATAGGTTTTCCCCTGAGTTACCTGGCCCACCAATGGAGCCACATAATCTACAATTCCGTAATAGGTGTTATCAATCATGGTCAATTCCACATCTGGTAAAACATAGTCTAAATTGGGTTTTGACACAAAATCTACGCTTTTGTTCACTTCTTCAAAACCTTTATCACATGATGAAAAGACACAAATTGAACTAATTAAAGCGGTTTGAACGAGGTTTTTTAATTTTATTTTCATTACTTAATTATTAAAATTTAATAAAGATTTCTTTTACAAACCTATTTTCAGGGAAAGTCCAAAACTTCTTGTGGTGGGGTAAACCAATCTTTCAATACCTTGGTCATTCCCGGAAGAAATATTGCTCTCAGGATCAACATTCTCCAAATTTTTATCTTTGTAAATCGTCAATAGATTTCTTGCAATAAAGGATATAGATGCATCCCTCACTTTAATTTTATTTAATAGTAAATGAGGAATATTGTATCTTAAAGATGCTTCTCTTAATTTAATAAAACTGGCATCATAAATAAATTGCTCAGCTATATTACCCACTTGTTTATAGTAACTGGAAAGCTTCTCAGGAGTTACCATCACCATGTTTGGGTTTCCGTCTTTATCTACACCTTTTGGTGTTAATCCAGTTTCTCTACCCACCAGGGTTGCTTTATGTTTGCCATTGTCATAAGCAGTGGCGTTGGTTTCAGAATATAAATCAGCACCAAATTTTCCGTCTAATAAAAAGTAAAGTGAGAATTTTTTAAAGTTGAAGTTGTTGCTTAACCCTGTTAGTTTATCATAGACACCATTCCCTAAATAAACAAAATTTGAAGTTGCCAAAGGGTTTCCTAAACTGTTGTAAACTTTGTTTCCTTTCTCGTCTCTTTGATAAGCAAATCCATAAATACCTCCATAAGCTTTCCCTTCTTCCAATTGCACAATGGCTTCTCCACCTTTTGCCTTAGCTAAGATAATGGGAGTATTTTCCACCTGATCTCCCAATGCAATCACTTTACTGTTGTTTTTAGAAAATGTTGCAGTTAAATCCCAGGAAAAGTTTTGCTTTTTTACAGGAGTAGCCCGCAACAATAATTCTACACCACTATTCTTCAATCTGCCCACATTTAAAACAGCAGTGGCATAACCACTACTTCCCGAAACGGCAGTGGTTACAATATCATCTTTTGTTTCCCGACGATAATAATCTATATCAAAACCAAATCGGTTTTCGAAAAAATCCATTTCCAAACCAAATTCATAGTCGGTAGAAGAAAGCGGTTTGAGGTCTTTGTTTGGAATATTGCTAGTCCCAATATATTGCAGAGGCAAACCGTTGTAAGAAGTTTGGGTTAATGAATAACTTAAATCAAGTTGACCCGGGCCAGTATCTCCACTTACTTGAGCTGTTGAAGCTCTAAATTTCCCGAAAGATATAGATGAGGGTAATTTGAAGGCATCAGAAAACACAAATGATAAAGCCGCCGAAGGATAAAAAAGATTATTATTATTAGTTGGCAATGTAGAAAACCAATCATTTCTACCGGTTAATGTCAGAAATAAAAAATTGTCATAAGCAAACTCTGCACTGCCAAATAATGAATTTGTTTTTTGATTTGTAGCACTTGTGGTTGGTTGTTTAGTACCTAAATTATTAAATGTGTAAACTCCCGGAATAACAAAACTATTTCCAGAAGTATTGATACTACTCCTTGGGTAAACAGCTTTATTCCCTCCAACAAAGGCATTTATTTCAAATTTATTAAACTTGACCGGATTTATACCTGCAATAAACTCATAATTATTTACTACACTTTGCCTGGACTGCTGATTCAGTTGACCATCTGGGAAACTGGTATATAAATTACCTTCCGGGATGTAATATGATCTGTTTTCTACGTAATAATCCCTTGTGTATCTTCCTCGGACATAAAGCAGTTTTCCAAAATTATACTTTAAACTAATAGAACCTCTCAATGTATTTTTAGAGTCATCTTCATGAGTTTTATCTGCTACAAAATAAGGGTTAGAAATACCATCAGCGTAGGTGAACTCGGAACCATCTGGATGATAACCCGGGCTTAAAGTATTGATGTCAATATTTCCCGGGAGATAAAATAGAGAATAGAATAAATTAGAATGATTTCCACCGATGAACGGGCGATTTAATGCTTTTTCATAGGTGTAATTTACCACCACATCTGCATCTAATTTTCCGAATTTGGAAGAGGTCTTCGCATTAAAACTGGTTCTGCTATAATTAGCATTGGGAACAATATCTGTATTCCTTAAATCAGATAATGATATTCTGAAGTTGTTGTTGGTATTGCTTCCTGATAATGCTAGGGTATTAGTAATGGTACTACCTGTCCTAAAAAAGTTCTTATAATTGTCTTCTACATAACTAAATGGTCTGGTTACTCCATCAAATTGCACTGCTGGGCTACCATCCAATTTATGTCCCCAACTATCAGAACTATAAGCATCAGCTGCATTATCAGGAAGTTGCATGGCGTTGGTTTTTGAGGTTTGACCGTATTGTTTTTGAAAATCGGTTAGATTAATTAAATGGTCAGTCATTGAAGAAGAATTGAATTCTACGTTGGTTCTGCCATTTACTGATTTTCCACTCTTTGTGGTGACAATGATTACCCCATTTGATGCCAAAGAACCATAAAGTGCAGCAGCGGCATTTCCTTTTAAAACACTGATGCTTTCAATATCATCAGGATTAATACCAGTTAAGGCATCGCCATAATCAATTCCCCCCTCGGGCGCATTATTTGCCAAGCCCCCTAAACTTGAAGAATTGATAGGAATACCATCTATTACCCACAAAGGCTGATTATTCCCTGTTAAAGATGATGAACCCCTTATAACAACCCTTTTAGAACCGGCAACACCACTTCCTATGTTTCCTACATCAACGCCAGCAACTTTACCAGAAAGTGCATTGATTAAATTTGGAGTTTGTACTGTGCTTACCTTATCCCCACTTAATTGCGTAACTGCATATCCAAGGCTCCTTTCGCTTCTTTTAATATTTAAAGCTGTAACCACAACTTCATTGAGAGCTTTGTTGTCTGGTATTAATTTAACGTTTATTTGAGTTTGTCTACCTACTACAACCTCCTGTGTAATGTATCCAAGAAATGAAAACTTTAAACTCGCCTTCTCATCTACAATTTTTATGGAATATTTTCCTGATACATCCGTAGTGGTGCCCAATTGTGAATCTTTTGGGTAAACGCTAACGCCTGGCAATGGCTCGCCATTTTCATCGCTAACTGTGCCTGTAACCGTGATGTCTTGTGACTGATTTCCAGGGAAAATCAAAATTCTCTGGTCAGAGAGTTCAAATTGAAAGTTCCTTGAACCTAATAGCTTGTTTAAAATTTCTCGCAACGTTTCATCCCTGGCATAAAAATTTATTTTTTTATTAGAGGAAAGCGTTTCAGTGGTGTAAAGAAAGTTTAGTTGTGTTTTTTTGGCGATAATTTCAATAGATTTTTTTAATGTTTTGGATTCTATTTGAAGACTCAGTTTCTGATCCATAATTCCCTGCGCTGAGGCTGAACTGGAATAAGCCAATTGCAAGGATATTGTGATTAATGCAATAATAAGGAGTAATGATCGCATCATAAAATGGTAGTTTTTATACCATAACCATTTAAATTTCATAATTTTGATAAGTTTTTTTAAACTATTAAATAATGCCTTTAACCCTTACGGTGCGAAACGTGTTGTTAATGGGCGTTAATTTGAGAGTGGATGTGCTTGCACACATCCACTTTTTTGTTCGCTTTTTAATTCATAAATTTTATTTTTTTTGTTTAACCATCCTGTTAATTTATCCTGGCAAGCGTAACTTCGTTACTTTGTATTTTGTACCTCGCATAAATCAGTTTACATAATTCTTCCAGAATTTCTTTAGGCGTATCTGAAACCATAAAAACTCCATTTATTCTTATGGCAGATAACTCTTTGTTTTCTATGCTTATTTTTAGATTAAAAGTTCTTTCCAAACTTTTGCACACATCAGGCAAAGGTTCATTGTTGAAAATAAGTTCGCCATCTTTCCAAGCGGCATATTTAGTGGTGTTTGCTTTAATTAATTCTGACAAACGATGTTTCTTTTTATTATAAGAAATACTTTGATTTGGAGTCAAAATTTTATGTTTTTGATCAGGTGTTGTCAACCATATTTTACCGGTTACCAGTGCCACCTTTACATCGTCTGAATTTGCATAAGCCTGGATATCGAAGCTGGTTCCTAAAACTTTGGTTTTTAAACCGCCGATGTTAACTATGAATGGTTTTTCATGATTTTTGGTAACTTCAAAAAAAGCTTCACCATCAAGCTCTACCTCTCTTAATTGCTTATTAAATTGGTTGCTGAAAGTTAATTTACTACCCGAGTTTAACCATACTGTTGTTCCATCAATTAAGGTTGTCAATTTCCTTGTCCCAAATGGAGATGTTACTGAAGTGTATTTTAAATTGTGAAGAGAACTTTCACTTTTAAATTTGTAGAACAAAAAAGTTAATGAGCATGCCAATAAGATGATAGCCGCAATTTTAGAAATGCTTAATATTTTCCTTCTCTTTTCTATTCGGATGATTTTCTTTTCTTCAAAACTTATTATACGCCGATCTATAATGGATTTTGTCCCTTCAATGATATCGGCAGGGGGAATTAATTCCTGATCAGCATCTTCTTTTTCAAATTCTTTATCCTGAGTTCTATATATTGAATCCTTAATAATAATTCTTGTTTTTTTCTTTCTCATCATATTAAAGAATGAAGAATACGCTTACAGTCTTTTTAACATATTACGAACGAAAAGCAGAGAAGTACCAGATGGATTAAGTTATTTCAGGAAAAATAAAAATAGCAAGATCAAATAATGATAGTTTAAGGAAGTTTTTAATCTGCTAACAGCTGAAACTATCTGATTTTTAACAGTCTGTTTAGAGATATTTAACTTTTCAGAGATTTCATCAATTGAAAAATGTTTCATTTTGTTTAAAACAAAAACTTCACGCATTTTGCCTGGTAGCTGTTGGATTTGATTTTGAAGCGATTGCTGAAGATCCTTATATTCTATATATTCCTGGGTACAGTTTGAATGTTGATTTCTGAGATGATAAACAGTTTGTAAATGTTTAT
This sequence comes from Pelobium sp., assembly GCA_965218985.1. Classification (GTDB taxonomy): domain Bacteria; phylum Bacteroidota; class Bacteroidia; order Sphingobacteriales; family Sphingobacteriaceae; genus Pseudopedobacter. The sequence continues at coordinate 686,467 of CBDCMP010000007.1, read as the reverse complement.
TTGCGCTTTGCTGATGCCTGAATTTATCAATGATTAAGTTTTTTAAGCACATTGTTAAATAGGCCTACAAAGAACCCTTGATCATTAAAAAATCCTTACGCACCCACAATCTAAAAAACAGATCTTGAATTAAATCTGAGGAATCTTCCCAATTATTCAATCTTTTAAAGGCTACTCTAAAAAGGAATTCAGAATACCTTTTATAAATTTTATCTAATGCTAATTTATGTCCGCCTTTCAAAAGCTGAATTAATTTTTCTTCATCTAAAAATGAGGGCTCAAAGATCATCTATCAAATCTATGCCCTGATTATAAACTGAAGATTAAGAAATCATTATCTGTAATTTAAAATGATTTATAAAGGAAGACAGAGATTGAATCTAATCAATATCTTCATTAAATAAATTTATGATCTTTTTATTGACAGACAAGATTGTGAGTCGAAGACAATTCTATTTTGAAGCCTCATATATCCTAAGCTTAATGAAAAATAAGAGGTACTACTTTAAGAGTATAAACGAAAGCAAAATAGTTCTACATCATTCCCTCATCTCCAAAAGAGTAATAACCTTCTGAAGTAATAATGATATGATCCAAAACAGTGATGTCTAACAATTCTCCTCCAGCTTTTATTTTTCTGGTAAGTTGGATGTCTGCCTGACTGGGTTCAAGGTTGCCTGAAGGATGTGAATGGGACAAGATAATGGATGAGGCACATGCTTTTAATGCAGCTGCGAAAATCAGTTTAGGGTCTGCCACCGTTCCGGCTATACCACCGCTGGAGATTTCAATGATTCCCAATACTTTGTTGGCTCTGCTCATTAAAATTATCTTAAACTGTTCCAATAAATCTATCTTGTTTTCATCCCAGTTCTGTTTTAAGATTTCATAAACATCTTTAGATGAGCTGATAGATGGTCTTTCAGAAGCTTTACATTTCGAAGAATAACTGAGGCTGATTTCTGCAACTTGAAAGAGATTGAGGTATTGATTGAGCATTTCCATAACATTGATTTTTTGATGAATTAATTATGGTGCTCTCCTTCGGTGATCGAAGGCTTAAAGGGCAAAATGCAGATTCAAAAAATGTGGAGGCTCCCGATGGAATCGGGATACCCATTTTTTGGATACTACTTTGGCGAAGCGAACCCTATGCTATAGATCAACGACTTTTGCGGATAATTAATGAATGAAATCAATGTTATAAAGGCCTACTCTGCGATATCCAGTCTCTGAAAATTATTCTCAAATATAGATTGGCTCAATTGCAGAAGGTGACCGACTCTTTCCATCAATATATCCAGTTGTTCTCGCTGATGATAAATCCAGTCTCATACCTTGATTTGAGATAAACCTCTTCCAAAAGCTTTAACAATACCTGGTCTTCTTCGGTATCCACTGGAAAGATATTGCACATTTGAGGAGCAATCATGGCGACATGCTTTTTCAATTCAGTAATGGAATGGGTCTTTTTATCCACTCCTTTGAAAGCGGTGATAATTGCCCTAAAAGAAAGCTCCGCTGCCTGTTGCAACATAAAACAGCAAAATGAAAGGTTGTTCTCGTTGTACAGGTGTTTTGCATTTTGATAGAATGACATAGCGACTTGATGGTTAGCTAGAAACGTTGCTTTCGCTTTTGCACTATTTTCCAGTAATTTCACGGTATTGACTTTAGGTAAGGACTTTTGTCCATCATCATAAATAAGATTTTCTGGAATACAGTTCAGGATATAAAACAATAAGCCTTGTTCAAAAGCATCATTCAGTCTTCCGCTAACATGGATGGAGAAAGTGGTCCTTACTGTACCAGACAGGGCAAACTCCATCAGTGGTTCCACCTCTGAAAACTTCTTCATCCCCTTTTCAGAGAGAATCACGATAAGGTCAATAAGAACAGGGTTATCCGGAACGGCGGCATCCCCATGTCGGACCAGGAATATCTTCTCCGGTTTGATTGTCAAGATGATAAGCTCCAAGGCTGAACGGATTTCTTTGTCCATTCCTTCAGGGAGGTTCAATGACTTTAACATTTGATTATCATCAGCGGCCCCCTTCAGCATTTGGTGGGACAAATTGATATAATCTTTCAAGCTCCTGTAAACCTGACTCGTTTGAATGAGCTTATTCCCTGACAGGGAATCGATATTTCCCGCCACATAATATTGAAATACTTTCCAAAGGAAATTCTGAACCATTTGGATCTCTGCTTCATCAGGAAAAAGGTTTAAAGGAGAGCCGATATCACTGTTTCTATTTTTCATCATCTGCCTCCTCTCTATTCCAGTTTCTCGTCTCTTTTTCTGCTATATCCAACAAGTGGTGTAATCGTTCCAAATCCAACAGGTAGTCTTCAAAATCAATAGGGAAACCGCTTTTATTGAAACTTAGGAAATCCATGAAAATATTTCGGATATTCCGGTTCAATCTTTCAGGAGGGACAGTTTCCACGAAAGAGACAAACTCCTTTAATAATTTTGAAGTGAAAAATTGTTCGGTTTCTCGATTCAATTCTCTGACCAGCTGTTCCAAAAAGTCATCCTCTTTATCATATTGCTTTCCATGTTCCTTATTGAACAGATAAACCACTTCCAGCATTTTCTCCAGATGTTCCAAATCCAGCAACAAGCTTTCACTTATCACATCCAATAAAGTCATCTTTGAGAGCGCATATTCACACCATTCTGATAGAACCTCTTCACTCCTCCAGCGCATGATGTGAAAACAAAGCTTTGATGGCGAGATAAGGGTCGGCGATCTCTGGCTTCGTCAACCGTTTGATCCGTCCTCTATATTCATTCAATACATCATAGAGCTGGTATAGTTCGTCACGTTCTTTTTTTATCTGTTCTTCACTTCCAGCTTGGTGTATCTCCAATATGATTTCCCCATCATCATCCTCCTTTATTTTCAACAGTAAATAGAACGCCTCCATTAAATGCTCCAGTTTCTTTTTCACATCCAGTACAGTTCCAGGTTCATTTTCAAATGTCCAGCAATTGGTGGACAATGCCGCTTTCAATAGCTCCCACAGTTCTTTTCGAAGATACTCCTGCGATGTGGCATCAAAAAAATTAAAGATGGCTTTCATGGGATTGAGCTGCTCCTCTTCACTGAGTGAAGTGCCTTTGATTTCTGGTGTTTTTTGTTGATTCTCCATGGTATTTGGAATTGTTTATCACAAAAGACCGGAGTATAATCCCGGTAAATCACAATGGACTGTTGTTTTTTACTCATTTCGTGTTGTAAGGAACCAGCCAGCTTTTTTATATATTTGGATTATGGAAACCTCAACTCAACCTCAGAAAATGCATATTGGAAGAAAAATCTGCCGTATCCGCGAGATTCGTGGAATCAAACAGGAATTCTTAGCGCAGGAATTGGGCATCACACAACAGCAGGTATCGAGGTTGGAGCAGAGTGAGGCGATTGAGGAGGAGGTTTTGGAGAAGATTGCTAAGGTGCTGGGTGTGCCAACGGAATCTATTAAAAATTTTAATGAAGAAGCAGTGGTTAATATAATTGCTAATACTGTTAATAATCATGATCAGGCAGCATCTGTTTTTATAAGCCCAACTTTTAATCCTTTAGACAAAGTTGTCGAACTTTATGAGAGGTTGTTGGCTAGCGAAAGAGAGAAAGTGGAAATTCTGAAAAATAAATAAGCATGTATAGTCCCGGAGAAATCATAAATATTTTAAAAGCTAATAAACCGGCTTTATCTCAGAAATATCATATCTCAGAATTAGGACTGTTTGGTTCTTTTGCCCGTGGGGATTTCAATGAGCAAAGCGACATCGATATTTTAGTTGATTTCAATTCTAAAATAGGCGGATATGAATATATCAGACTCGCCCATGAATTTGAAGACCTTTTCAAACAGAAGATTGACCTGGTTTCCAGAAGGAGCGTCAAACCCCAATATCTTCCAGTCGTAGAGAAACACCTCATTCATGTCTGAAAGAAATAATCTTCTGTTACTTTCTGATATTACGTCCTCCATTCAAAAAATTCTTGAGTACACTAAAGGCATGAGTTATGAGGATTATGAAAATGATTCCAGAACAAAGGACGCGGTAGAACGAAATTTTGAAATTATTGGCGAAGCTGCCTCACGTGTTTCTGAAGATTTTAAAAATGCTCACCCGCAAATTGAATGGAGAATCATCAAGGATTTCAGAAACTTTATCATTCACGAATATTTTGGCATTGATAACCAAATTGTTTGGGATATAGTTGAAAATAGGTTGCCTGAACTGAAGAAGGTTATAGAGAAGATTTCTCAAATAGATTAAAAGTTCATAAGCAACATCATGGATGAGAATTTAAATAGTATAGGTGCCTCATTAGAAACTTCCATTGCTAAAGAAAACCTGTTAGATATTATTGGTGATTTATCAGATTATACAATTGAAAACCTGTTTTCTGTAGGCGAAAGTATACCTATTATTTCTTATTTCGTGAAGGGACTAAAAACATTCATTAGTATTAGAGATGCTATTTTTCTTGAAAAGGTTATCATCTTTTTAAAATCGGTAGGCGAAATCCCAAATGAAAAAAGAAACTTGATGATAAAGAAAATTCAGACTGATGAAAATTATAGACAGAAATTCGGAAAATTTTCGATTAAAGCACTAGAAAGATACGATGATGAGGAAAAAGCAAAGTATTTAGGAATTGCAACGAAATATCTTGCTGAGGAACAAATAACTTTCGAATTTTATCAGCGATTTAGTCATATCATAAATAGTTTAACGGTGTTAGATTTAAAGACACTAACAAGAAGTGATTTCTTAAATTTTGGAAGAAACACTTTTTATGCATATGAATCGCTAGGCTTAATATCCATTGTTTTAAAAATATCTTCCGATTCTGAAAACAAACTCGCTTGGAAACAAGACCCAAATATTATTAGGGTTAGCCATAAAAGATTAACAAACTGGGGAAAGATGACTAAAAACATTCTATTAGAATTGCCGATTATTTAATTTTCTGCCATAGAAAACCACCTCTTCGTTGGGAAATAAATATTATTATTTTGTAATATCAATAAACGTTAAAAAAACAAAACCTTAATAATAAAAATGGGAGCATTTCAGGGCTGTATACTTTGCGGTAAAAATGTTAAATTAACCTTCGAGCATATCCCTCCAAAATGTGCTTTCAATAATGACTTGATTTATGTACAAAAACATGAACAAATGGTGGAAGAGAGAAGTCGGTTGTTTGGGAAATACCTAAGAAGTCATAAAGGTTTTGGAAAATATTGCTTATGTGCGAATTGCAACAATATCACAGGTAACTGGTACGCGAAAGCTTTCTGCGATTTTGCACAACAAGGTAAAAAAATATTGGGCGAAAGCAATAATATAAACCTAACCAGCGGTTCTTATCTCATAAAACCTAAAAATGTTTTAAAGCAAATATTACTCATGTTTCTTTGTGCGGATGCAGCAGGAATATTAAGAGAAAAAGCTGGGGTGCTAACTTATCTTTTAGACAAGAAAAGCTCAGCTTTTCCTGAAAAAGTAAATATTTTTATATATTCCAATGCGTCTCATTATAAAAGGATGATGGGCTACTCCTTTGGTGCTGACTTAAGAACTGGCGAGAAGTTTCAGTGGTCTGAGATAAATTTTGAACCATTCGGTTATTTTATGACTTATGATTCTAATCCCCCTAATAAATTCATGGTAAATATCACTAGGTTTAATGATATAGATTATGATTTTGAACTAAATGTGGAAATTACCTTGCCATATCTACATGTTAGCAGCCAGGTTTTGGGGAGTTATGATAATGTGGCAAATGAATAAGATTTAAGAATTTGAAAAGCAACAATTAGCCATTACTTTTGAGGGGAGGCTTAAGTTGGATATCAGCACCGATGAGAAATAAAAAATCGACTTTCCTAATGAGGGGGTACCCCCTCATTAGGAAACCCAGACAGAGTTAAGCTAACACTCCCAAAATCATAGTTTTTTTCGCATGACAGTTTTTTCCATTTGTTGAGGAAATTCTCCTAAAAGCCAGCTATAGTACTCATGACGTAGTCTCGTAACTTCAGCTATCCTGTCTGCGACAGGCTGATTTAGCCAAAACTTTACATCCAGAGAATCTTCTTCCTCCAATTTCACTTTACTGGCAACCATTGCCATTTTACGTTCTTTCATTCTGGTACTGACCTTCATACCTCTATCTGTAAAGATAACAAATTCGATTGTCATTGATAAATAAGCAATAATATTGATGCAGGAACTAACTTAAAGGCTCCTTGTCTTTAGCTTTAAAATTACAACTAATCGCCAGACTTCACTTCCTCCAAATCCTCCTTGGCCTCCTTTTGCTGTTTACTCGCTTCATCAACTTTAAGCTGTGCCTCCGAAACAGCCTTTTGTTTTTCCATTGCCTTCTCCGCTCGTTTGATGAAGGCATCCGGATCGTCTTGTAATTTATTTTCAATGGACTTAGACACTTCCGGATAAAGTGCCCTGACCAGCCAGAAGTTAAAAGCTTCGCTGTTCAGCTGATCATTTCTGTGATTTAGGTACAAGGCTGTTCCTATGGATGTAGAGGTCAAAAAGAAACAGGCAGCTAATCCAATCATTAAACTTTTTGACCATGCCCCGAAATGATGATGGTTTTTCACGTGTATAACTTTAGGTATAGTGCCCATCAGTTTTCTGACTTCATCGATCTGTTGCTGTATCTTCTGATCGTCATACCGTTTGTTAGCTATTTCAATCCTAGCAGTAATATCGTTTAGCGTTTCCTGGTATTGCTGTAGGAAGTCCTTCAAAAATTGGGGTGTTTCAGCTTCCATCACCGTCATCCTTTTTAAGAATCCCTGCATCAGCTCCTCCAGAATCGCTACTTTTTCTTCCAGTTCATTCATGAATTCATTGTTAATGATGATTATTTTTTTTATCTGCTCATTCCCTGCCTCTGTTCTTTTTTCCTTCTTTTCCGCCGCCGTTTCTCTTCTTCACTGACGGTGCTGTCTGCCATAGGGACATATTCTGGTTGCAGTAAGGTTTCCAGCAGACTTTTATTTCCATCCGGATGATTCGGTTGTTTTGTTTGGAGGTCTTGTTTGAGTTCCTTTTTGATTTGGTGAGCCCATTCATGCTGATTTGATGCCCTCGTTTGATGGTATTCCTGCACCTGGTTATTCTGATAGAGTTGCGCATCCAGACGGGCAAAGCTGAAGCTTCGGTCGATTGCAGATCCTTTGAACTTGAGCCCGTTTTTTTCAAAAGAGATGCCTTGTACTTCATTAGTTCCGCTACGGTATTTATAATGGATGTGGATTCCCTGCTTTTGCAATTCCGTTTCTACTACTTTCCAATTCGTTGCTTTTCTGGTGGCTGCTTTGATCGCATCATAAAGTTCATACCTGATCTTCTCCTTACCACGCAGTGCATTTCGATTGACCTGGTCTTTGCCTTTCCCCAGATGGTAGCCATATTTCAGCGTGATGTCTTTGCAGGCTTGGATGTTCTTAGCGAAGCTGTTCTTATCGGTGATGGTTTTTCCATTATTGTCCACCCGGTTGTAAATGAGGTGAAGATGCGGATGCTCCCGATCACTATGGCGCACTATGACATACTGCGTATTGCGGATGTTCATTCTTTGCATATATTCCTCCGCTCTTTCCACCATGATTTGATCATCCAGTTTGGAAACATCCTCTTTGCTCCAGCTCAGCACCAGATGCCCCACAGCTTTTCCAAGTTCGGGTCGCATTTTCCGTTGCAGGTTGAAATCCTGAATCAGGGTTTCGGCGTTTTCCATCCTAACTCCCTCTGCGGATAATAGCTTTGCTTCTTGTTTGTTGACGATATAGCGGACACAGCCTCCGAAGCTTCTTCCGGTGATCGGCTTACCCATCATGGCTGTTGATTTTAGCGAGAAGTTCCTCTATCTGCTGAAGCATGCGCTGGCATTTCAGCCCTAGGGAGAACAGCCCTGCGACGTGGGCCAGGTGGGTCAACTGGTTGAGATTATTGGCCAGGCCTGCCAGCATCCTGAACCAGCCGCTCTCCTCTATAGAGAACCGTGGAGAAACCTTTGCACTCTTGGCCGCTTTGCGAAACCAATCGCTCGGTTTTAGCCCCGCCTTCTTCGCCCTTTCTTCAATGAAATGTCTTTCCGTCGGCGTGAGTCTTACCATCAGCAGATCACTTCGACGGACTGCTTTCTTTGGTCTGCCCGGTAATCGTCTTTTAACTGATTCCTGATTTTCTGGAGAAGTTGTCATGGGTGGTTTACTTTCTGGTTTTCTCTTGTTTCATACTTTACAATGTTGACCAACGGGAGCGGGATCCGGAACATCCATTGTGGATGTTTCGGGGTTTTTGTATAGCAAAAACATTAACTCGCTCCCAACATAATGGACGGTAGTGGCCTTTTGCCCGTTCTTCTTTTTTTATGGATTGAACAAGGAGGCCTGGCTTCCTTTAAAGTGATTGTATGAAGGTTCATAATTGATATAGCCGAGGGAGACCAGTTCCCTGATGCACTTATGATAAGTGGCGGTAGATTTAATCTTACTGAGTTTCATCAGTTGTCTTCTGGATATCCGAAAAGAACTATGGAATCTGCTCCTTTCCCAAAGAGAAAACATGGAAATGTACAGACAAAGGTGAGAGGAATGAAGACGCTGATCCTGAGTGATGGGAATTAAGAATTGGGTCAGACTAGGCATCATCTCCTCCTTCCAAAAGTTGGGTAATATCGGCTGACTTATAATACATCGTTCCTCCAATCTTGGTATAACGAAGCGTTCCGTTGATGCGCAAATTCTGTAAAGTTCCGGGAGAGATTTTTAATAGTTTTCGGACTTCTGCACTTTTCAGCCATTGTCGATTTGCATGATTTTCTGAAGGTCTAACGAGTTTACCGATTTCGGACAGCAGTTCAGATTTGAACTGCACCAGGTCTTCCTTGGTGATGATTTCTACTGACATGATTTGGAGTTTTTTATAGGGTTCATAGTTTAGGTGCAGCTTTAGAAATAAATTCTAAAAGCTTCCATTGATTGCCCTACAAAAGTCAGGAGGAAAGGGTGGTTTTGAATGACCAGGGGAGGCGTTTGGTCATGGGTGCTGAGTGAACAAGGGATCAGTCCTGTTGCCGGGTTGGAATGATTTTAAAAATCTTGTCTTCATCGGCAACTTCAGAACCTTTGATAAGCCTGGTGTTTTTATTGGCAGGGAAGTAATTTCTTGCGGTGTTAATTGGGATTTCCTTCTCTCCATGTAGAAAATATCTGGAGAGCATTTTATACCAGGGGCTTTGGGTTTGCGATCGGAAAAGTTTTCTTTCATCAGGCGAAGTCAGCTCCTGAAGTTGTCTGAATAAATCAATGACGGTTGCCAGTTTACCTTCTACAATGCTGATCTTCTCAGCGGATTCGTATTGAGTGAACTCTTTGATTTGGGCTTCTAAATTTTCCATTTGTGACTTTAGATTTTGAATCTGACCCTCTTTTTCAGCAAGTAAAATCTCTAAAGATTTATGGTGATTCCATTGGTCGATGGATTGTAGAAACTTTAAAAACTGATTGGCTTTGTGAAGCGAATTCTTGTTGATCGCATGTTTCGAACCGAAGGGAGTTTGCTGTTTATAATACTGAATTCTAGTCGTAGTGAGCTCATAGACATAGCTGAAAAACTCTTTTTCTTCTCCATTATTCTCCTTCAGAAAATAAGCTAAATGATACTCGTAAAACGACGGATATTCATCTTCTTTCAGCTCATAGAGTTTAAGAAAAAAGAAGTTATCTGCGTATGATTTATTGAAGATAAATGGTCTGCCTAGATCAAATCGGTGAGGGGAAAAATTGAAAGGATGGCGGAGTTTGAAGTAGGATGTCTGCTGCATTTCCCATCAGGCTAATAGCAATACTTTTTCATAATCATATTTCTTATATTTTTCTTCTGCTTCTTTTTCCTTCTGAAGCTCAAACAGTTCATTTTTAATCTGAACTTTCAACCATAGGTCTGCAGAAGTATGAAAGAAATGTGCAAACTTTAAGGCAAGTGTAGTATTGAAACGCCTGTCGCTTCTGTAATACTTATTCAGATTTGAGTCGTCTATATCAATATATCTTGCAAACTCCCCTTTTTTAAGCCCTAATACTTTCAAGAAATCCTTTACAAAATCTTCAATTGTATGCAACTTTTCTGAAGTTGAATTTTCGCTCATTACATATTCTTCCATTCGATAACGAACTGCTGACATAGCGTTCTTACGGATACGTTCCGGGCTACGCTGGTTATTTTGAGCTTTAGCCATGGCTGTTACTTTTTCTGTTTTCGCCTGGCTCCACAACTCTCCATCGTTTGGGCGGATGGTGATATCAACCGTCTTTTCTTTACTATTTCTTTTTGTATTCATACCAATTTTTATTTTGTATAAATTTTTATGTGGTCTTGTCAAGGTAATCCCTTATAAGAGCTTCCCCATCTTCATCCATTATGACCATAGTAGGGACATCCCAGCGTTTAGCATAATATTTGGAAGAATATAATGACATCAGTTTTATCTCATCAGCTTTATTTTCTTCCATTACATCAAAAAACAGCATTCCGCTAAAATGGTCCTTACCATATAATATACTTTGTTGATAGGCAAATGCAATTAAACAACCAGCCACATGATCGTATCTCCTTTTATCATTTTTATTATGAGGGGCGATCTCAAGATAAGCCATATACGGAATCACCTTTTTATTTAGCATGAAAATCATACATCCTTCAACAATATCAGGCGTTTCCTCAGTTACTAAAAGATATCCGGTTGCCCCAGACAACTTTCTAAGTTCTTTATCAAAGTTAAATCTCCATCCCTGCTGAATAGACGGCATTTCGGAAATCATTCCTTTTTTTATCAATGCACTAACCCTTTCTGCAGTGGAGGTTTTAAGTATTTTAACTTTCATTCTATCATCATATATTGACGATTTTATTTGCGTTTTAGTAAAGATACTAAACGAAAATTAACGGTACAAATTGTACCGTTAATTTGCATGATTTATCAACTAAAAGCTAATGCGCTTTTATCCCAGTTATCTAATTCTTATATTTGTATGACATTGGTAGCTTTAGTTGAAAAGCCATTAACAGTGTAAAATAGTTTGTTTTAATATGAATAAAAAATGCCCTTATATGCACCCTGACAAGTTTTAAGTTTGTCAAGTTTCTGAAAATCAACAATATAGAGAATCTGGAATGCATCCTGCCATCCCGACTGAGACACAGTCTAAATGAGTTCAAAACCCTCTAAATGTAATGATTTAGAGGGTTTTCTGTTTTTTAACAGTCTATCTTAGTACATCATAATCTAGCTGTCATGTGAACAATAGAGTGAACACTTTATCAATAGGAACGGCGTTGTACCTGAATTAAAGAAACAACCAACTGAACAGTGAGGCCTTTAACTTTTGGCTGGTTAGGGCACTTTATCCTGAAGTATTCAACATTATTGAAAAGAAATTACAGGAAGATCCAGATGCTTTCATCAAACAAAAGGCTATTTCAGCAGCTCAGATTCAATTTGATGAAGCCAACAAAGAGCAAAAGACTGCGCTAAAGAGCATTTGGAAAAAGTGAAGTGAGGGAGTAAAATAGGCTCGAAAAGGTGTCTTTAGCTGATTTTAAATGGGACTATCCTAAAACTGTGTAATCAAAAATAAGGGGGTTTGCAAACCCCTCTTGCGCAGGCCACTCTGGAAGATTTTGCGCAAAAACGGGAACAGAAATATCCTTATGCCATCAAAATCTGGAGAGGTAACTGGGAAGGGCTGACCGTATTTTTTGAGTTCCCACTGGAAATCCAGAAAATCATGAAGTCGCCACTTTGAGAATGCCAAACACCTATATCATCAGAATAACTTTTCACTTTACTGTTTCCTGTTGCAACAGGCAGCAGAGCTTTTTTTCGGGGCATTGATCAGCACCTTCAAAGGAATAGTAGGTAAGAAGACCCACTCCATTAGTGGCTTTAAAGCCTTCTCAAAAACTATATTACCATTTTTATGGATAATTTTCATCGACTGATCATATACATTTGAACTGCCAATTAAAGTAACCGTAAACTGGATTAGGATTATAAACCGATGGGTCTTTAAGAAAGTTCATCAAGAAATCAGGTACATACACGATTATTATCGGAGCATTTTTCTAAGTGAAAAGGGAAATAGACTTTTCTGTGCTGTTACAAATGGATTTTAAAAGCGTTTTGCCAGCTTGTAAAAATTTAACATCGCTAGAATAATTAAAAAGGAAGGAGACTAGCTGTTATGAAGTAAACGATTACACACTAATTGATTTTAAACAGACGAAGTAATAAGTATTTACTCCACAATAGTGATGATTATTGTTTTGGTAATGCGAACAAATCTAAAACAACTTATAAACCAAATAACGAAAATTATGAAATACACTTACAATTTTAAGGGCTTTAAAAGCCTTTTGTATTTCTGCTTTCTGTTTTTTTCTTTACAATCATTAGCTAAAGAAAAAATAACCAGAACGTTGAAATATGAAATTTTTTCAGCAACTGATGGCAACCGACTTAGTGCTGTCAATATTACTGGAACCGTATCAGATGAAAACGGTGAGCCTTTACCCGGCGTATCAGTAAAAGTTAAAAGTACAGCTATAGGTGTGGCTACCGACTTAAATGGTAAATATAAAATTAATGCACCCGATCAAAATTCAGTTTTGGTATTCAGTTTTATCGGTTTTGAAAGTACAGAAGTATTGGTTTCTGATAGAACAGTGATCAATATTAAACTTAAAGAAAGTCAAAATTTTTTAAATGAAGTAAAAGTAGTTGACGTTGGTTTTGGTAATACAGAAAAGAGAGCCGATTTAACGGGTTCTATTGCTACTGTAAGTGTACAAGATTTACAAAAAGCTCCAGTAACCTCATTTGAACAGGCTTTAGCTGGTAGGGTTGCTGGTGTTCAGGTAGTGTCTGCGGATGGTCAACCAGGGGATCCTTTACAAATTGTTGTTAGAGGAGCAAGCTCTATTAATAATTCTAATTCACCATTGTATGTGATTGATGGTTTGCCGGTAGAAGATCCAGACAACAATAATCTAAATCCCGCTGAAATTGAATCTATTACGGTGTTAAAAGATGCCTCTTCTACAGCAATATATGGTTCAAGGGCGGCAAATGGAGTTGTTATCATTACAACAAAGCAAGGGAAAATTGGTAAAAGCGTAATAAATTACAACAACTACTTTGGAAGTAATATAACAACAGGAAAAGTTAAATTAATGAATGCTGCAGAGTTTGTGAATTTGCAGTATGAACTCGATCCTGTATTTACCAATAGAAATTATTTCAATAAAAATGCTGACGGGACGAAATTAATCGATTCTTTGCCATTATATTCGATTACAGATTACGAAAATGCACCCTCACTCGATTTTCAAGATAAAGTTTTTCAACACGGTCCATTTCAAAACCATTTTCTTTCTGTTAGTGGGGGAAATGACAAAGGTAGCCGATATTTGTTTTCTGGTGGATTATCTGACCTGCATGGGATTATCATAGAATCAGGATTTAAAAGGTATCAGGGAAGATTAAACCTTGATCAGGTTGTTAATGACAAATTAAAGATTACCGCAAACCTAAATTATGCCAGTACCCTATCTTACGGAACAATACCTAAAAGTCAGGAATCAAACAATGGTGGTTTAGGCAATCTTCCAACAAATAACTTGCTCTACAGAATCTGGGCGTTTAGACCTACAAACATATTTCTTGGAAATGTTGATTTGGTGGATGATGAGTTTGATGAAGAGCCAGGTTCTCCTTCTGTGGCTACCTCGGTGTTCAATCCTTTCCTTTCTGCAAAGAACCAAGAAAACCGTAGATATGGAAGTGCTTTTTCAGTCAGCACAAGTGCGAACTATAAAATTAACTCTAACTTTAGTTACAGGTTAAATGCCAGTATGTCTCTTAACAACGGCAGAAGAGAAAAATTTGAGGGTCCAAAAACTAATTCTGGTCTTGCATACGGAGCAAATGGTTCTATCCAAAATACTTTAACAAATAATTTCTCTATAGATAATATATTGACTTTTAATAAAAATTTCTCTAATAAATCTAGCTTGAGCGTAATCGGACTCGCTTCTCAGCAATGGAGAAAACAAACTGCAAACGGTTATAATGCTAATCAAATATTAAATTCCAGTTTAGGGATAGGTGGTCTTGGTTCTGGTAGCGTTCAACCAAATACCATTTTTAATCTAGCACAAGACAATCTTTTAGGCTTTGGTGGTACCGCTACTTTTAATTATCTGGATAAATACATTTTTAAAGGAAGTTTTAGAGCAGATGGTTCTTCAAAATTTGCTCCTGGGAACAGATGGGGATATTTCCCATCGGCGGGTTTTGCCTGGAAAGTAAGTGAAGAAAATTTCATGAAAAATGTGAAGCAAATAACCGATTTAAAATTAAGGGTGAATTATGGTGAAACTGGTAATAATAGAGTTTCTTCTTATCCATATGTATCACCAATTGGCGATTCAAACACTTCTGGTTTTATATATAATAACGCTTTCGATTATGGATATTTTCAAACATCGGTAGGTAATGAAAAATTAAAATGGGAAACTACAGGCCAATTTGATGCCGGATTAGAATTTGGTATTTTAAATCGAAGATTAAGCTTTGAAATAGATTATTATAATAAAAGAACAAGAGATTTACTTCTATCAGCAGATTTTCCATTGAGTAGTGGTTTCAGTACAGGGGTAGTTAACGTAGGTAAAATCAACAACCGAGGTTTTGAGTTTACACTAAATGCCAATATAATTTCGAGTAAATCATTTAGCTGGAATTCAAACTTTAATGTTAGTTTAAATAGCAACAAGATCATTGAATTATCTGATAATAATCAAAACTTGATAAATAGGGCAGAAGTTGCAATTAAAAACCCTACGTTTAATTACATCTCACAAATTGGAAAACCGATAGGCTCATTCTACGGTTTAACTTATGACGGGGTTTATCAATATTCAGATTTTAATCAACTTCCATCTGGAGGCTATGTTTTAAAAGATGAACTTGCATATCCGAACGGAGGGTCACTTGGTTATGATAGAAATACAGTGAAACCAGGCGATGCAAAATATAAAGATGTTAACAGAGACGGATTAATTGATGATAACGATATAGGTATTATCGGTCAATCATCTCCAAAAGCAATTGGCGGATTTAACAATAATTTTAGTTATAAGGCATTTTCTTTGAATCTATTTTTTCAATGGTCTTATGGCGGTTCCAATTTAAATTACAACAAGTACTTTTTAGAAATCCCGAAATTAGGTTTCAATCAATTTGCTTCTTATAATGACAGATGGACGCCTACAAATCCGTCAAACTATGCGCCTGGTGCTCATGGATCCGGAGTAAGTTTGAACAGCACTAGATTTGTAGAAGATGCTTCTTATATAAGATTCAAAACCGCTCAACTTTCTTATTCTTTCCCGGATAAGTGGTTGCAAAAAGTTAAAATAAGGTCTTTGGCAATCAACGCATCTGCTCAAAACCTCTGGACTTTGACGAATTATTCCGGTCCTGACCCAGAAGCAAATACTGCAACGGACGCCCCTGGGTTAACACCTAACTATGATTTTTCTGCTTATCCAAGAGCCTTCACTTATACTTTTGGTCTTAACGTATCCTTTTAAAATTCAATCATGAAAAAGTTTATAAAATTTTTAATTATACCGGTAATATGCTTAGCATCCTGTGAAAAAGCATTGGACACCAAGCCGGAGTCTTTTGTTTCAACTGAGAATTTCTTTAACACTAAAACTGAGATTGATGTTGCCATAAACGGGGTTTATGAGGTTCAATTTAGCGGTAGTCCTTATCAAGCTGGTTATAATGAATATTGGAGACATTGTTTTTTAGGTACAGATGAATCAACATCCAACCAAAATATTACGACTAATGATTATCCGACCCACTACAATGAAACAAGTTCATCCATCAAATATGTTCAAGGATTGTGGAGTACTTGTTACGTAGGCGTAAACAGGGCAAATGTTTTTTTAGAGAACATAGACAAAAGCCAAACTATTACGGAGGATGAAAGATCAGTTTATAAAGGTGAAGCTAAGTTTTTAAGGGCTTATTATCTTTTTATGCTTACTGAGTGGTTTGGTGATATTCCTCTTCCTAAATCATCTACAAAATCTTTAGAAGGCGTACAAAGAGCTTTTACGCCAACCAAAGAGGTATATGATTTCATTATCAGTGAAATGACGGAAGCACAAGACTTATTAAAATTAAGGCCTGCAAATTCTATTTTGTATAATGAAAAAGTAACCCAAACAGCTGTACAAGGGATGTTGGCAAGAGTGTGTTTATTTGCTGCCGGAAGCCCAGTGAACGATACTAAAAGATATGCCGAAGCTTCTACTTGGGCACAAAAAGTTATTACGTCCGGTTTGCATCATTTAGATCCTGATTATGATCAAGTGTTTATCAATCATTCGTCAAATATTTATGATAATACAAACAGAGAAACTTTGTGGCAATTAACACCAATCTCTAATGCCAACTTGCAAGCTTTGGGCACTACGTTAAGGGAGCAATGGATTCCGAGAGTAGGTCTTACTGCTTCAAGAGGGATTTGGGGAGCCGATCAAGGGTATGAACGCACTAATCCTAGAGCTTATTATACTTACGGAGAAGGCGACATAAGAAGAGATTGGAATATTGCTCCATTTTATATCAGTGCTGCCTCATCAATTCAGCCTACAGATATTAATCCAATGATATATTTCCCAAGCGATGCATCAAAATGGAACAGAGAGCCAGGAAAATGGAGAAGGTACTACGAAACTCATACAACTTTCAGTGGCCCTATATCTGCGCAAGCTTTTCCATTGCTTCGTTATTCAGATGTGTTGTTGATGTATGCTGAAGCGGAAAGCCATGATAACGGACCTCTTTCACCAGGTACTATAGGAATGACTCCTGTCGACGCGGTAAATTTAGTGAGAAGGAGGGGTTATGCTGAAACAAGAGGAGCTAAGGGGGTTGCAACTGTTGCAATTACAAATCCTGGTTCTGGTTATCTAACTCCACCAATTATTAATTTTGGTGGAGTTACTAGAAAATTAAGAACCCAAACAGTTGCAATTGCTGGAAGACCTTATTTAAATGAAGATGCTAGGGCAACTGCTACCATTACAAATGGTAGCATTACAAAAATTGATCTTTATGTTATGGGTGAAGGTTATGTAACTCCACCTTTGGTTGCAATTGGTATTCCTTGGGTAGCAAATATACCTTACCCTTTAAATTATCAAGTTTTTAGAGGTAATAATCTTTACACTGTTACAACGGCGGGTACATCTGGAACAGTTGCTCCAACCAATACTTCTGGTTCTTTCGTAAGTGGTACTGCAACCTTCACTTATGCTGGTAATGTAGCAACAGCTGTAGCTAATTTTGCAAATGCTGATTTAACGCCTGCTATGTCTGCCTCAAGCAACTTCTTAAAAACTATTCAAGATGAACGTTTAAGAGAATTAGCCTTTGAGTGTTTAAGAAGGCAAGATTTAAAAAGATGGGGAATTTTGGTTTCAACGGTTAAGCGTATCGGTATAGAGGCTGGGGCTGGCAGTGAAGAATTGAATGCAGATGGCACAAAATGGTATGGCCCGTATGCAGTGCCAAGTACTGGTCTGGGCAATTTAAACGCTAATGTTAATATTTTTACCACAGGTCCAAACAACATCACAGAAATAGATAATCTATTGCCTATTCCTAATTCGGAAATTATCAGCAACAAATTGTCTAAACAAAATCCCGGATTTTAATTTAATCATCAAAGGTTCCACCTGACAGATAAAAACAAAAAATATAAACAGATGAAAACTATCAAATATTTAACTCTAATAATCTCAAGTCTGGCAGTTATGTCCTGTAATAAGATTGATTCCACAACGCCAGATTTTTCTGTTTCAGTAAATAAAACCGATTTTAATTTAGGGGATACTGTAAAATTCACACTTTCTGGAGCTCCTACAAATATTGTTTTTTATTCTGGGGAAGTTGGGAAGGATTATGATACCAGAGACATAAATACTGCAGATGGGGGTAAACCAGAGATGACTTTTACCACCGCATTAACTGCGGCAGCAGGATCAAGTACTGCAAGTAATACAAGTGTGCTTTTATCTAACAATTTTAGTGGTAATTATACCCAAGCAGATATTTTAGCAGCCACCTGGACAGATATTTCTGGTTCTGTTACAATTCCGGGGGCAAATCAGCGAGTGGTTTTAACGTCTTATGTAGCAGAAGGTAAGCCTTTATATGTGGCATTTAGATTTAAAACAGTAGATCCAACACTCATTCAAAGATTAGTCACCGTAAGTAATTTTTCTTTTAAAACTGTATATGACGACCAAACTTTTCAAAATGCTAAATATGTTTATGATGCCGGATTTGGGGCATTTGATTTAGCCGGTGATGTTGGTAAATGGGTAATACCCATCACATCAAATACCAATAATACCTTTACTCATCCACTAGTTGCTGCTAATTCGCCCGCTGATGACGATTGGGCTATTTCAAAACCATTTGCAACCAATCAAGTTGATAAAAGTACCGGTTTTACTATTAAAAACATCTCTAATCCTTTAGTTACCAGTTATGATTATGTTTTTTCAAAACCAGGTACTTATAAAGTTGTTTTTGTAGGAAGCAACAGTACCAATAAGGATTATAAAGAAAAGATTAAAAGTTTCACCATAACGGTTAATTAATACAGTGAATATAATAGAGAGATGTTTTTCGGATTTTATTCAGAAAACATCTCTTTTTTATTTTTACGCTGTTTTAGTTTTTAGGGAATTTTGAACAAGTAGCTAAACCTTTGTAAAACAAAAAATATAATGAGGTGGATCATTATCATAACGATACTTTTAAGTTTTAATTTTCAGAGCACAAAAGCCACGTTATCTCTTTCTCAAAAAAAAGATAGCATAAGCGCTGCTGAAAAAATTAGAATTATTCAAGCTGCCGAAAAAGCACTTAAAGTCGCTGATTTTTCAGTGATGAATAAAACAAGCGTGTCCGTTTCTGGCAATAAACATGATTATTATTCTTTAGCACCATACTTTTGGCCCGATCCAAAAAAGAAGGATGGCGTACCTTACATCAGAAAAGATGGGCAGGTAAATCCAGAAGCGAGAACCAACGCTACAGATTATGAGGAATGGGGGAATTTTATCCAATCGGTATCCTCGTTAAGAAAAGGATATGAACTCACTAAGGAAAAAAAGTATGCCATCAAACAGAAGAATTTAATAGCCATTTGGTTTTTAAACGATGAAACCAAGATGAATCCAAATCTGAATTATGCGCAAGGAATAAGAGGTCTTAATTCTGGGAGACAGTTTGGAATTATCGAATTTGGAGGAATTGAGGAGGTAATGAAGGATATTACTTTACTTAAAAAAGAGCAAATAATTGACGATAAATTTAGAACCGATTTTAATAAATGGCTAAGCGAATATGCCAATTGGTTGCAAAACAGTAAGTTTGGAAAATTAGAAGCCTCTGCAACTAACAACCATGGTTCTACTTATGATTTGCAACTCGCTCATCTTTTTATCTATGTAAACAATTTAAAAAAGTTACATCAGCTTTTAGAAGAGGTGAAAACAAAAAGAATTGCAATGCAGATAGAAGCCGACGGCAAACAACCCGAAGAACTAACCAGAACAAAAGCTTTTTCTTATTCCTTGCTAAATTTAAATACGCTGACTCAATTGGCCTTACTAGGCAAAAAATACGATGTTGATATTTGGAATTATAAAACCCCTAAAGGAGGAAGTATTAAAAAAGCTTATGACTTTCTGATTCCATATTTAAATAAAGATTGGCCTTATCAACAAATAATTCCTATTGCTGATTCGAGAGAAAAATTGATTAAAATGCTTGAAACAGTTGGCAAAGAATTTAACCAACCCGCTTATCTCGAAATTGTTAAAAAATATAAATAAACCTTATTGCTTATTCTTTCATCTCCATGAAATCATTTATTTCATTCTTTTTATTTTTTCTCAGGTGAAGCTTTTAGAGATAAGTCATGTAACAGATAGTGCACTTTATTTTAACGGGAAAAAAAATGTGGCTTATCATTTTGGACCAAGAATTACGCCACATGGCAATTGTTTGGATGTTATAAACGGATATATTTATATCGCTTGGTATAAAGGCGGAATGGAAAATAGAAACATAATGCTCTCGCGTAAAAAAATTGATGGCGGAGCATGGAAAACCATCCAATTTCCTGATAGACATATTGGCTACCGTGGCGACAGTACCTTGGGAGATTCGCACAACACCATTGCGCTAGGTATTTCCACCATTGATCAAACCATTCACTTGATTTATGATATTCATGCTTACGATGCTAAAAACTTTCCGGACCATTATTTCAATTACCGCGTTTCTAAAAAAGGCGGAGCAGTAGTGGATGATAAAGATTGGAACATTGGTTTATTTTCTGATAAATTGAATTACCTAAAAGAAGGAGTGAACTATGAAATGGCCACTTACCCACAATTTTCAAGAAATGATGAAGGCGCACTTTATGCACAATGGCGAAACGGAGGCTCGGGTAGTGGAAACGAAGTTTTTGCAAAGTACGATGGAAATAATTGGTCAAACACGAGGGTATTATTTATTGGTAAGCGTGAGGAAATAAAAAAACCTTACAGTATTTATGGAGATTATAAGTTTTTAAATGGTGATTTACATGCAGGTTTTTCTGTTAGGTATGATGATTTTAAAAGTCATAATCCTAATTACGAGATAAATACTGGACTTTTTTATGCTAAAATTAAGGATGTTGTAAATGATGATTATTGGTTGACACTTAAAGGAAACAAAATCGAAATCCCAATTATGAAACCAGAAGTTTTTCAATTTGCCGATCCACTTTCATTGGGATTTGGTAAAAGAATCTCTTCGGGTCCAAGTTGGACGGTGACAAAATCTGGTGCCATACATTTTATAATAACGGTAAACAATACCCATATTCATTATTATAAAAGTGCTAATGAAAAAGATTTTACGATAAAAAAAGGCTCGTCGCAAGGAAGCTTGTATAGCGTAGAAGATAAAATTTACTTGGTAGGATTAGAAAAAGGAAAACCAATTATTAAAAGTGCAAAAGAAGGCACAAACGATTGGAAAATCATATATCAAACTAAAGACAGAAATTTAACCTATAAACATGGAAATAGTGTTTTAGAAGGGAATAAATTAGTTTATTTTTTAATGAAAGAGGGTAGTGATGATGCTTTACCTTTAGATGTTTTAGTCTTTGAATTGAAATAATAGTGAAGAATAATAAAAGAAAATATTGTTTTGTATTACTGGTAGCTGTTTGTTTTTTACAGCTCAATACTTTTTCGCAAGAAGTAAATCCAGCAGTTTTTAAAAATCCAACACAAGATTTTAAACCAAAAACGTGGATGCATGCCATGAGCGGAAATATGTCGGCGGTGGGGATGACTAAAGATTTAGAAGCTATTGCAAAAGTTGGCATTGGCGGTGTTTTACTGTTCAACGTAACCCATTTAATCCCTAATGGAAATGTAAGGTTTAATTCTCCCGAAGATTTAAACATCATTAAACAAGCTGTCGCAGATTGTGAGCGTTTGGGCTTGTCTTTTGGCGTACATAATTGCGATGGTTGGACATCCAGCGGTGGACCTTGGGTTACGCCAGAAAATTCTATGAAAATGTTGGTGCAGTCTGAAGTTGTTATTGATGGGGGTAAAAACAAAACCATAAAATTGCCACAACCAACAAGTAGAGAAGGGTTTTATCAAGATGTAGCGGTTTTGGCTTATCCGGCTTTACCTTCAGAAATTGAAGATTTTGAGAACAGACCAAAAGTTACCTCTAGCGATCCGAAATTTGATGCCCAATTGATTACCGATGGAAGATTGGATAAAGAAACCACGTTAAACGGTACAGAAAAAAAAGAAGCTTGGATACAGTTTGAATACAAAGATAAATTTACGGTAAGCCAAGTGGAGATGGATTTAGAAAAAACCATCGCCGGAAACGGGGAAGCTTCTTTATGGAAATCTGATGATGGCGTAAGTTTCACCAAAGTACAAACGCTAAAAATTAAGCGGATGGCTAAACGAGAGTTTGGCTTTGAAGATATTTTTGCCCCCATTACCGCCAAATATTTCAGAATTTCTATTAAGGGAATATTTGAATTAATGGAAGTAAAACTGAAATCAAAACCAGACATTGCAGATTTAATGGGACGAAAGTCTATGTTTAAAGAACAGGCGTTCCGTTTTGGTTCAATAGGAAATCCTAGCCAGGATATGATTATCCCGAGAAATAAAATCCTCAATCTAAGTGCTCGTTTGGATAAAAACGGGAATCTAAAAGCAGATTTACCAACCGGGAAATGGACAGTATTGCGTTTCGGTTATACCACTACAGGCTACAAAAATGGCCCTGCATCTAAAGAAGGCACTGGTTTAGAAATTGATAAAATGGACAAAGCAGCGTTGAAGATTCATTTTGACGCTTACGTAGGGAAAGTAATTAATAAGGTAAAAGCGGTTGCGCCTCATGCCTTGCAATATATAGAAATTGATAGTTATGAGGTAGGCGGACAAAACTGGACTAACGGTTTTCAGGATATTTTTAAGCAGAAGTTTGGGTATGATTTAGTTTCTTTTTTACCTATTTACGCAGGTAAATTTGTGGAAAGTGCAGCAACAAGTGAATCTGTTTTTGATGATATCAGATATTTGAACAGCACTTTAATTACCGAAAACTATTTTGGCTACTTCACCCAATTATGTCATGATAATGGTTTAATCAGTTATGTAGAGCCGTATAGTATCAACGGTCCTTTTAACGAGCTCGATGCAGCAAAACATGCTGATATACCCATGGGAGAATTTTGGTTGCATCAACGATATGTTACTCCCACGGCAGTTTCTGGAGCCAGAATTTATGGTAAAAATTTGGTTTCTGCCGAGTCTTTTTCTGCTCAACCAAACATCAACTGGAAAGGTAATCCAGCATCGTTAAAAACCACTGGCGATAAAGCCTGGACTTTAGGTGCATCAACGAATTTATGTTTCATAGATATGCACATCAGCCAAATACCAATGTTTTACCGGGGATGACCATGAGTATGTACGGCACACACATGGACAGAACGCAAACTTGGTGGTACAATGCGGGTGAAGCCTGGTTTAAGTATTTAGCCCGAGGGCAGTATTTATTAAGGCAGGGAAACCCGGTATCAGATTTATTGGTTTTTGTGGGCGATGGTACTCCAAACTCATCTTTTGATAAAGACTCATTTGGGCTAAAAGCGTCCCGCAAGAGGTGAATTTTGATTGTATTAATGCAGATGCTTTAATCCACAGAATTGAGGTTGAAAATGGAAATTTAATACTGCCAAACGGCATCAGCTTACAAGGCTTTGATGTTAACAAATAGCAGAAAAATCCGACTGAGAAACCTTGGAAAAATTAGCGGTTTTAGCGCAAAAAGGGGACAATTATTATTGGCGATAAACCCTTGGAAGTGCTGATTGGTTATCAGCATAGCGAAAGACGAACAAGCGAAAGTTTGATAGAATTGGTGTCTACAGTATGGAAATCCAAAAAAACATATTTAGGTAATAATGTTGCCTCGATGTTTTTAAACGAAGAACAACATCTCTTCCCGATTTAAAATTCGACACGTCCTAATGCTGGTTATTATATCCACAGAAAAACCGCCGATGCCGATATTTATTTTTTCCAGAATATGGATTCTGTAAATACGGGTTTACAACTGTTCTTTCCGGATAAATGGGAAAATCCCCAGAAATTATGGGATGCGAAAACCGGAGAAACTACGCAAATTGGCTAAGTATTCCAATCAAAAGAAGATACGAACTGATTTAAGTTTAAAACTTAGATCCTGATGCTTCTGTTTTTGTGATTTTTAAAAGCCCCGAAATTGCTGAAAATTTGGTTAAATCTGTTAGCACTTCTGCGCTTATTCAACCAACAATTACCTTACAAAATCAAGATATTCAATTGCAAGCTTTTGAAAACAGGAACTTATACTATTGATTTTAACGATGGCAAAAGCAAAAAGGTAACTGTCTCAGATTTGCCTCCATCGATAGCACTTGACAGCAATTGGGAGATCAGATTTTAAAAGCGAGGTAAGTCAACCGCATCACGAAAGTTTTGCCACGTTAATAGATTGGAAAGATTCTGAAAAGGATGAAATCAAATATTTTTCGGGTACGGCAAGCTATAAAAAGGAAATAGATATTGATAAGTCATTGATTAAAAGCGATTTGAAGATAGAACTTGATTTAGGTAAAGTAAGTGTGGCCGCAAGGGTAATTATAAACGGAGTTGATTTAGGCGTTTTATGGAGCCAGCCTTACAAAATAGATATTACAAAATTTGTAAAAACCGGTACCAATCAATTAGAAATCCAAGTCACCAATTTATGGACAAACAAACTGATTGGCGATGAGCGTTTCCCAAGAACGGATGGCTACAGCATCAACAACCCTAATATGCCCGATTGGTACATCAAAAATTTACCGATGCCAGCAAGTAAACGCACTACTTTTACCACTTACGAATTTTACAAAAAAGGAGACCCATTAATTAGCTCAGGTTTAATTGGCCCAGTACAAATTAATTTTTCTAAAATCATAACAGAATAAAATGAACTACTTAAAACCGAAAATTTTTATTTGTTTTACTGCATTTTGCGTTTGTTTTCTTTTAGAAGCAAGGGCACAGGTTTCTACAGAGAGTTTCAAGAACCCGCCTATTCAGTACCATCCAAAAACCTGGATGCATGCCATGAGCGGAAACATGAGTAAAGAGGGGATGACCAAAGATTTGGAATCAATGGCGAAAGCGGGTTTAAGTGGGCTTTTACTTTTTAATGTATCACAAGGTATTCCTAACGGTAAAATAGAATATGCTTCGCCAGAACATATTGACATGATTAAACATACAGCAAAGGAAGCAGAACGTTTAGGTTTAACATTTGGGGTGCATAATTGCGATGGATGGTCATCAAGCGGTGGTCCTTGGGTAAAGCCCGAAGAGTCTATGAAAATGGTAGTATGGTCCGAAACCTTTATTAAAGGAGGGAAAAATCTTACTGCAAAAATTAAGCAACCTACCACCAGAGAAAATTACTATCAGGATATTATCACCATAGCTTATCCTGCTTTAAAGGCTGATATAAATAACCAAAATATTGCTAAAATTACCAGCTCGGATCCTGATTTAAACATTGCTTTGGTAACAGACAATAAGTGGGATGCAGAAACCAAATTAAAAGCGGATAAAGAAAATCCATGGATCCAGTTCGAGTATGATAAAATACAGCCGATAGCTTCGGCTAATTGTGTTTTTACCGATAGATTTGGGGAAGCAACTTTATCTGGATCTAATAATGGTGTAGATTTTAAACTGATTAAAAAATTAGAAAATAACCGCTCAGGAAAAGAAGAATGGACAGTTCACAGCCATTTTGAGCCACAAAATTATAATTTTTATCGCATCACTTTTAATGGAGAAATGAATTTGAAGGAAGTGAATATTTCTTCGGTTTATTTAATTGATGATCTTTTTGGAAGAACGGCAATTGCCCGTACAGAAAGCAAGGATTTTAAATCAATAGGTAATCCAACAAAAGATATGATTATTGATAAAAACAGTATCATTGATGTTTCTAAAAATGTTGATAAAAGTGGAAATTTTAAAGGCAATTTACCAGCCGGAGATTGGACAATTATGCGCTTTGGCATTACTTCAACAGGTGCTTATAATAATCCAGCATCTGATGCTGGCAGAGGTTTAGAAGTTGATAAGCTAAACCGCAAAGCTTTTAAAAATCATTACGATGAATTTGTAAAGAAAGTAATTATTGCATCAAAACCTGTTGCACCAAATGCTTTGCAATATGTAGAAATTGATAGCTATGAAATGGGAGGCGAAAATTGGACAAATGATTTCGACAAATTATTTAAAAATAGGTTTGGCTACGATTTAAAAAGTTTTATGCCACTGTTTGCCGGTAAATTTGTAGAAAGTGCAAAATCTTCGGAAGCTGTTTTACAAGATTTAAGAAGCTTGATTGCTGATTTGATGACCAATAATTATTTCGGTTATTTTCAGGAATTATGCCATAAGGACGGCTTAAAAACCTATATCGAAAATTATGGTTTAGGTCCATTAAATGATTTGGATGTAGGCAAAAAAGCCGATATGCCTATGGGCGAGTTTTGGATGAACCGTGAAATTACGCAAGTTGCTTCACCCATTTCTGCCGCACATATTTATGGTAGAAACGTGATTTCTGCCGAATCTTTTACCTCTACACCAGAGATAAACTGGAAGGGTAATCCAGCAATGGCAAAAATTTCTGGCGATAAAGCCTGGACTTTAGGTATTAACGAATTTATGTTTCACCGTTTTGCACATCAGGCAAATACCCATGTAGAACCCGGAATGACGATGAACCGCTGGGGTTTCCAC
This sequence comes from Pelobium sp., assembly GCA_965218985.1. GTDB lineage: Bacteria > Bacteroidota > Bacteroidia > Sphingobacteriales > Sphingobacteriaceae > Pseudopedobacter. Next base: position 659,856 of record CBDCMP010000007.1, on the reverse strand, counting down.
ATGGATAGAACCCAAACTTGGTGGTACAACGCCGGTGCGGCTTGGTTTAATTATGTAGGGCGTGGTTCTTACCTACTAAGGCAAGGCATCCCTGTTTCCGATTTATTGGTTTTTGTGGGCGATGGCGCACCAAATGCGGTGGTCAATAAAAAGGATTTTAACCCCGCTTTGCCAAATAGCATTCATTATGATAATGTAAACAGCGATGTTTTAATCAACAGAATAAAGGTTGAAAATAAAAAACTTGTTTTGCCAGAAGGTACTAGTTATAAAGCTTTGGTCGTCAAAAACTCCAATCAAATTACACTCAAAACTTTAAAAAGAATCAATGAATTTTCTGAACAAGGAATCGCAATTATTGGCGATAAACCTGTTTCTCTTTTAGGTTATTTACATAGCAAAGCTGATGTTGATGAGTTTAATCAATTGGTATCCAAAGTTTGGAGCAGAAACAATACTTACAGCGGTTACAATTGGGATGCTATTTTACCAAAAACCGCTATTAAAAACGATTTTGAAATAGCTGGAAGAAACGATATTGATTTTATGCATCGCAAAACTGGCGATGATGATATTTATTTCAGTTATAATCCCGATTCGGTTGCAAGAACATTCAAAATAAAAATCAATATCGTCGGTAAAACTCCCGAAATTTGGAATCCGATGGATGGTAGCGTTAAAAAGGTGCTCAATTTCAAACGGAAAATGGCTACACCAATTTATCCATTGATTTATTACCAGAAGAATCATTTTTCGTCGTTTTTAAACCAAAAGCTAAAGATTTTGTAAGTGTTAAGCCAGAGCCTGATTATAAGAACCTGAGTTTTTTAAAAAATGAAACGCATCTTATACAAGCCAATGTATCTGCTAACGGAAATTACAAAGTAGCGCTTAGCAATGGTAAAAATTGGAATTTTAAAGTAAATGATTTATTAGCACCTTTTGCTATCAACGGTTCTTGGAATGTACAGTTTAACAAAGCTCAGGGATATGGGAAAACAGTGGAATTTAATGCTTTAACCGATTGGAAAAATCATCCAAAAGACAGCATCAGGTATTATTCTGGAACTGCCACTTATTATAAAACCATCAACATTCCTTCAAATTTTATATCAGCTAATAAAAACTATTTATTGGATTTAGGTGCTGTAAGTATTGTAGCAGAAGTGAAGTTGAATGGGCAGGATTTAGGCGTATTATGGATGTCTCCTTTTAAAACAGATATTACAAATTATTTAAAAGCCGGAGAAAATAAATTAGAAATCAAGGTAACCAACCAGTGGAGCAACCGCTTAATTGGCGACGAACGTTATCCGAAGCAAGATGGTGGTTATGCTTTGGAACCTTCACCGGGCAACCGGCCCAAAGGAAAAATGCCCGCATGGTACACCAATAACGAACCAATGCCTGCCGGCCCAAGAACTACCTTTACCACTGCGCCATTTTATAAAAAAGATGATCCTTTAATGAGTTCGGGTTTATTAGGGCCGGTTAAAATTGTTCCGAGTGTGAATATTTTATATCAACCTTAATCAAGCTTGCAACCTATGACCATGTGTGTTTAACTCTAAGAAAATATGAAAAGTATAAAATATCCAGCAATTTTAATTTTATTAATTAGCTCTTGCACAACACTTAAACAAAGCCATAAGGAAACCCATAATCCTTCATCGCCAATTATGGGTTGGGCAAGTTGGAATAATTTCAAAAACAATATCAATGAAGATATTATAAAATCTCAAGCAGATGCAATGGTTAACCTCGGCTTAAACAAACTAGGCTATAATTTTGTGAATATAGATGATTGTTTTTATGGAGGAAGAGATGCAAATGGCAACCTAACAGTAAACAAGCAAAAGTTCCCGAATGGGATGAAAAGCCTAGCCAGTTATATCCATTCTAAAAAATTAAATGCAGGTATATATTCTGATGTTGGCATCAATACCTGTGGTAGCATAGGCGTTAAAGATACATTAGGCGTAGGAATGGGTTTGTTTGGACATGATGAGCAGGATTTAAACCTCTACCTAAAAGATTGGGATTATGATTTTATTAAAATTGATTGGTGTGGTGGAAGAGCTATTGGTTTGGATCCACAAGTTAGGTATACAGAGATAGGGAGTAAAATCAGACAAATTAAACCAAGCGCAATCTATAATGTTTGCAGATGGAAATTCCCAGGGAACTGGGTTACACAAGTAGCAGATTCGTGGCGAATATCTGGAGATATTACCAATAAATTTAGTTCAATACTTAAAATTATTGACTTGAATGCAGATTTATGGACGTATAGTACATACGGGCATTACAATGATATGGATATGTTGCAAGTGGGCAGGGGAATGACTTATGATGAGGATAAAACACATTTTTCTATGTGGTGCATGATGCAGTCTCCGCTTTTGTTGGGTAATGATTTAACAACCATGTCTAAGCAAACATTGGAAATTATCTCTAACAAAGATTTAATCGATTTAGATCAAAGTAAGTTTGTTTATCAGGCAAGACGGTTGTTGGATGATGGAGATTTAGAAGTTTGGGCCCGCCCATTGTTTTCAACTATGAGCGGAGAAGTTGCAGTAGCTTTATTAAATAGATCAGAAAGCTCTCAGAAAATTATATTGAAAATGGATTCAATTGGTATCGATAATAAAAAAGGATATACCCTAAAAGATCTATGGACAAAAGACAATTATCCTTTATCAACACAAAATGAAATTTCTCGTGAGGTGCCGCCTCATGGAGTTGTCGTATTGAAAATTAAAGGAACAGCAATTCCATATAACAAATTTCAATTTTCTGATGCTAAAATGCCAAAGAAATAATAATGAACGCAGAAAATTTATTAATCAAACCAGTTTGATGTCCAAGCAAAATTTATTAATCAAACCAGTTTGATGTCCAAGCAGGGTCTCTTGAAAAGGACCCTGCGCTATTTGGGCTTAGAAAATTATGACCGGGCAAAAGTTGAGCAAAAAGTAATTGATAAATACAAGGGGGAAGCTAGGTTGTTCAGAGGTTGGTTTTACGGAGAAAAGGTAAGCAAATTTGGCGATGTGCAATGGGTTGATAAAGTGCTGAACATTGATTCAAAAGAACTCTATGGAGAAAGAGACAGCAGAGATTTTGTAATGGATAAAGTTTTGGAGGATTTAGACTTTGCCATTGCCAGTCTTCCAGCAAACTGGGGAGACGGACAAAATCCGGGAAGGGTAACCAAATGGGTGGCATTAGCTGTAAAATCCAGGATATGTTTGTTTGAAGGTACTTGGAGAAAATATCATGGCTTGCCAAATGCTGATAAATGGATAACCGAATGTGTTAATGCTTCAAAAGAATTAATGGACAATGGCGGTTTTAAACTTTATGATACCGGTAACCCTATAAACGATTATCGTTATGCTTTATCATCAACTACCCAGGTGGGCAACCCCGAGGTGATCTATTGGAGAAAGTATGAAGCCTTAATAAACGGACACTTTGCTTCACGTTTATTTTGGAATTACAATGGTGGGGCAACTAAAAGTTTTGTAGATGATGTTTTATGTGATGATGGCTTGCCAATTACGTTATCTCCCCGTTATCAGGGAGATAATACCATTGAAAGCACTTTTGTGAACCGTGATATGCGTTTGAGACAATGTGTTTTAAACCCTGCAGATCAGGAAAGATTAAATTATTCCAATGATTTGGCAAATACTTATCCCCGTATAATTGGTATGGCAGGAGGAAGAAATTTATCCAATACCGGATATCATGTGGTTAAGCATTGGAATGCTGTTGATGAATTGGCCCCAAGAGATCAACATACCTGTTCTCCTCCATGTTTGCGTTTAGGGGAGGTGTTTTTGAATTATGCGGAAGCAAAAGCAGAATTGGGAACAATCACCCAAGAAGATTTAGACAATACCATCAATAAGTTGAGAAAAAGAGCGGGTTTAGCAACTTCTGCCTATTTATCGATGAATCCTCCGATGGATCCCAAATACGCAAATGATGGTGTTTCTGCCCTGATTGTTGAAATAAGAAGAGAAAGACGGGTAGAGTTGTTTTTAGAAGGTCACCGGTACAATGATTTGCGCCGATGGAAACAAGGTAAAAAGTTAGAGTTGCCAGATTTAGGCATCCGCTGGGATGCTGCAGCAATAGCAAGATATCCGAAAGCTAAAGTACAAACCACTATGGTCAACGGTATCCCTTATATAGACGCAAGAAAAGGAACGGCCTTTTATCCATCAGTTTTTGATGAAAATAAAGATTATTTATGGCCAATCCCGCTGAGCGTGATTTCTCAAAACCCTAATATTTCTCAAAATCCCAATTGGTGATTTTGGTTAAAAAGAGGTAAGGTATCCTATGGCCTTACCTCTTTTCAATAAAAAATATAGAAATTCTCAACAAGCACCTTCTTGAGTTCAATGAAATCTGCGGAAAAAATATGGTAGTGTAATGTTAATCATAAAATGACGAAAAATCATCTTTTTAAATTACTTATTATCAATGATATCAATCTTTTGACTTTCTACTTTTAACTTAACAGTAGATAGTTTTTACAGATTACGGGTATTCGCGCAAAAGGAGCAATTTTAAGATTGTAGAATTGCCCACCAATCTTCCGAACAAAGCCACACTTCTTTCAAAAACAGGCTATAAATATTCAAAACACATCAATTTAGACAGCTTCTCAGGTACGAGTTCAAAATCGTCTCTTACGATTACACCACCTTCAAAAAAAAAATAGAAGATTAAAGCGTTAATTTTTCTGTTTTAATTCAATTAAAATCTTAATTTTAAATACCAATTGTACTAAAACGTAAACATCCTAATGATTCATTTTTATGAAATTGAAAATAAATTGTCAATTTTAAGCATACTAAAATCACTCATGGCATTTAGTGAAAAATTAAAAATAGGAGTGTTAACGGTGTTATTGGTATTTCCGTTTTGTTCAATAAATAGGGCAATTGCCCAAGATTATGTGTTTAATAAGTTTAGCCATATTTCTACTTCCAACCAATTTTTTCTTAACTCGGTAACATCCATTGCACAAGACAAAAGAGGTATCATGTGGTTTGGGACGGCAAGGGGTTTAATAAGATTTGACGGGATAGAACTTAAAACTATAGAGTCGAAATTTAAAAACATCAACCCAAAAGAAACCGGTAATATCAATGATATCCATATTGATAGCTACGGGAAAATATGGATTGCGGCCGATAAGGGTGTTTGGATTTATGATCCCGTTTTAGATAGTGCCGAAAATTTTTTTAAAAATGAAACTAATGACACTCCTTTAACTTTTGTTAAATGTGTAAAAGAGATGGCTAACGGCGAGATTTGGTTAGGAACTAATATTGGGATAAGAGTATATGACCCAACCAAAAAAAAGCTAACCCAAGTTTTAAATAAACTTACATCCAGTTTTAACTCAATAAATTGCATTTACCAGAAAAAGGATGGAAAAATTTGGATAGGTACAGATGCTGGTTTATATCAGTTTGTTGATAAGAGAAACAACAAATTTAAAGTACAGGCTTTCAAAAATCGCCCGTCCGATAACAAAAGCATGATTAATGATGTCATCAATGTTTTGTTGGAAGATAAGATGGGGAATTTGTGGGTGGGCACTCAAGCCGGATTAGATTATTTCGATATCAAGAAAAATCAATTTATCCATTTCAATAAAAACCTAACCAATGATGTCATCAGGGCGCTAACCATAGATAAAAACCAACGTTTATGGGTGGGCACTTATGATGGAATTACATTGATAGATTCTTTTAAAGTTACCAACCATATCAAACACGATCCTGATTTCCCATTAAGTTTAGTGGATAACAAAATAAAGTTTTTATACAGTGATGAGTATGGTTCTGTTTGGATAGGCAGTTATTACGGAGGTATAAATTACTGGAACGAAAAGCAGCTTAATTTTTCTCAGATTGATGAGGGTAATGGGCATAAATTAGGTTTTAAAGTGGTGAGCTCGATTTTGCAAGATGGCGGTGATAAAATTTATTTTGGGACCGAGGGCGAGGGCATTTCTGTTTGGGACGTAAAAACTAACCAATACGAATATGTAAATAGGCTCAATGAACAGGAGAAAATAGGGGCCATTAAAACTATGTTTTTGAATGGAAAGGGTAAAATTTGGATTGGCACTTTTAATTCGGGCCTCATTTCTTACAATATCAAAACTAAAGCCAGCGTAATTTACAAGAATCAGCAAAATGATAAAAACTCTATTAGTTCTAATAAAATCATATCAATAGTACAGGGTTTTAATGGCAAAGTTTGGGCGGGCACACTAAATTCGGGTTTAAATATATTGGATCCAAATACAGGAAGTGTGATGAGGCTAAAACATAATGATGATGATAAAACTTCTCTCCCCAGCAATACTATTAGAGATTTATTGGTAGACAATAATGGCGATTTATATATGGGTACGCCATCTGGCCTTTGCGTAATTACTAAAGCTAACCAAGCAACAGAAAGTGAATTTAAGTTTGATAACTTTTCCCTTGCCAACAAAAAAGACGAACAAAAAATCAGTGTACAGGATATTTTTAAAGACCAGAACGGGCAAATATGGATAGGCACTTTAAATATGGGTCTTTTATTCTTGAAAAACGGGAAATTATATAATTCTGGTGTAGATAAAGATATTGCTGTTTTTTCTGTTCTTCAGGATGATAACCAACTGCTTTGGTTAAGTACAGACAAAGGGATATTGAGATACAACCCGAGCAAAGCAATATCAAAAATTTTTAATCTTAATGATGGGATTGCCCCCAATGCTTTCTCAAGAGGTTCAAAATTGTATTCAAAAGATGGACGTATTTATTTCGGCGGAGCTTCAGGGGTGACATCATTTAATCCGAAAGAGCTAGGCACCGTCAATAAATCTGCACCTAGAATTGTGATCACCAATTTTAAATTATTTGATAAAGAAGTAGAAGTTGGAGATAGTACAGGCATCCTTAAAAAAAGTATTATCGAAACAAAAAAGATAAATCTGGATTATAACCAGAATATTTTTACCATCAATTTTTCTATGCCAAATTATATCATTCACGGTAAAAAAGTTTACCGATACCGATTAAAGGGGCTTGATGATAAATGGACAACGGTTAATAATCCTTCCGTTTCTTTTACCATACAACAAGGCGGGACTTATACTTTTGAAGTAAAAGGGATAAATGGAGATGGCTATAAAACAGCAGAAACCAGCAGTTTAGAAATTGTGGTGAACAGTGCACCCTGGAAAACCTGGTGGGCCTATCTTTTTTATATCTCTGTAATATTAGGTGCTTTTGCCGCTTTTGTTTATTTCTTCCAATCTAAGTTAGTATTACAGCATAAATTGGATTTAGAAACGCTTGAATTGGATAATCAACAAAAATTGAATCAACAAAAGCTACAGTTTTTCACTAACGTCTCTCATGAATTCAGAACACCTTTAACCCTTATCTCTGGTCCTTTGCAAAAACTGATAGAAGATTATAAAGGGCCTTATAAATATTATTCCCCACTTTTAAACATCAAAAAAAATGCAGATCAGCTCACTAAATTAATAAACGAATTGCTTGATTTTAGGAAATTTGAAGATCATCAACTTGCTATTAAAGCTGCCGAAGGCAATATCGTAGAATTTTTAAAAGAGATATTTTTATCTTTTTTACCACAGGCCAAGCTCAACAATTACGATTATCAGTTCAAGTCAGAGGAAGAAACTATTATGGTTTATTTTGATCCTGAAAAACTGGAGAAAGTATTTTATAACTTATTGTCCAACGCTTTTAAACATACTCCTCAAAAGGGTATTATATATTTAGAGATCTTAAAATCTGAAGATGAGGTAGTGGTCTCAGTAAAAGATAGCGGCGATGGGATGAAGGCTTGTGAACTGGAGAAAATTTTTGATCAATTTTATGAAATTCAGGGGCGAAAAAATTATGGACATTTTAAATACGGCTCTGGTATTGGTTTGGCCATTGTTAAAAGTGTGATAGATTTACACAAAGGAAAAATAAAGGTAAGTAGCGAAGACGGGAAAGGAAGCGTTTTCACCACGCATTTACCCAGGGGTAAAAGCCACCTTTCAGAAAATGAAGTGGTTGCAGAATTTAAGGAAAATGATGTTTCTTTATACAATAGTATGGAGACCCCAAACAATGAAATCCCAAAAGATTTTGAATGGGAAGCAGGCACAGATAAGGAATGCGTCTTAGTAGTGGAAGATAATTTAGAAGTCGGGAGTTTTATAAAAAACATCCTTTCAGATTATTACAACGTGGTACTGGTAGAAAATGGTGTCTTAGGTTTTCAAAGTGCAATCATCAAACAACCCTGCTTGATAGTCAGTGATATGATGATGCCCGAAATGGATGGATTGGCGTTTTGTCAGAAAATAAAAACTGATGTTAGAACCAGCCATATCCCCTTTATTCTACTATCTGCCAGAACATCTTTAATCTATAAATTTGATGGTCTAAAATCTGGTGCAGATGATTATTTATATAAGCCCTTCGAAGTGAATGAACTCATTTTAAAATGTAAGAATATTATCAGCACACATCATCGCATGAAAGAAAAGTTTCTTAACTTAAATATCATTCCTACAGACTCATCAACCAATACCTTAGAAGAAACAATGAGGTATAAAGCTTACGAGATTGTGAAAAATAATATTTCCAATGAGTTATTTGGGATAGATCAATTTAGCGAAGAATTAGGAATCAGTAGATCTTTGCTTTTTACAAAAATAAAATCATGGGCCAACCAAACACCCAATGAATTTATTTTGAGCATACGTATGAAATATGCGGCAAGTATGATTGAACAAAACAGATACAGCATTGCAGAAATTGGGTATAAGGTTGGTTTTAAAGACCCCAGTTATTTCTCAAAAATCTTTAAAAAACATCTGAATATCAGCCCTAAAATATATGCCGAGAAATTCAAAAATTAGAAAGTAGTTAATTTGTTGATTTTCAGTTTTTTAAGGAAAGATCATATTTTCTGAATAAATTATATTACCTGTCTCTTGGATTATTTTCTTTCCCCATCTTCTTACTTTTAAATTCTAAATTAACCAAAACCTATTAATGATAATTGTTAAATCTTTATCGAGATTTAATTTTAAATATCTATTTCAAATGAAAAGAACCTGCTTTAGCCTGGTAGTATTTTTCCTTCTTGTAAATTTAGCTTTTGCCCAGTCTGTTGCCCCAGTTTATAAAGACAAAGGTGCATCTGTTGATAACCGGGTTAAAGATTTACTTTCCCGGATGACCCTTAACGAGAAAGTTGCCCAAATGCGTATTTTTCATGCCAACCTTGGCATCGATTTAAGTTCTGATGACAAGTTGGATTTTAAAGAAGGAATTGTTGAAAGGTTAAAATATGGGATTGCAGGCATTAAAAATCCCGGGGAATTTTTAGAACCCGAAAAGGCGGCCCTTTTAAACAATCAGTTGCAAAAATACATCATCAGCCATAATAGGCTAGGTATTCCAGCTTTGTTTATCACCGAATCTTACAATGGTGTTGATGCAGAAGGCTGCACTAAATTTGCACGGCCAATTAATATGGCGGCTAGCTTTAACCCTGATCTGGTGCATCAAACCTGGGACATTATTGGGAGGGAAGCTAGGATACGCGGTTTGCACATGTGCCATTCGCCAGAGGCCGATTTATCTCGTGACCCACGTTTTGGACGAATGAGCGAAGCGTTTGGAGAAGATACTTATTTGACCACCCAAATGATAGTGAGTGCGGTAACTGGGGTGCAGGGAGATTATACAGGATTAAAAAGCACACATATTGGTGCGGTAACCAAGCACTTTGCGGGTTACGGACAGGTTTTAGGCGGAACAAACTTTGCGGCGATAGAAATTTCTCCCCGTACGTTGATTGATGAAATTTATCCGCCTTTTAAAGCGGCAGTTCAGCAAGCTAAAACTTTGGGTATCATGGCTTCCCATGGCGATTTAAATGGCGTTGCCAGCCATGCCAATTATGAGCTATTGACAGGCGTTTTAAAAAATCAATGGGGCTTTAAAGGTTATGTTGTCTCTGATGCCAATGATATTGCGAGGCTAAATTTCTTTATGAAAGTTGCTGAAACTCCAGAAGATGCTGCAATGATGGCATTAAAAGCAGGTATGGATGTTGATTTATACAGTGAGGATGCTTTTGCCCTGTTGCCCAGATTGGTGAAAACACATAAGGAACTGTTAAAATACATTGATGCTTCGGCCTCACGAATGTTAAGGACTAAATTTATATTGGGTTTGTTTGATAACCCTTATATCAATTTAGAGACAGTTAAAAATAATGTAAGAACGGCAAAAGGATTAGCGATCGCCAGAAAAATGGATGAGGAATCCATCGTCTTGCTGAAAAATAGATCGGCAAATAGCACTTCCATTCTACCCATCAATCCATCAAATACAAAATTCAAAAAAATAGCACTTTTAGGTCCAATTTTATCAGAGGGAGCCCAAGCTGATTTTGAAAAAATTGCAGGTAACCAATTTGTTTTTACAGCAGAAAAAGGGTTTGACTTAACAGACAAGGATAGTAGCGTGCCCAATCTAAATACAGAAACCAAATCAGGTTTCGATAAATTGATTTCAATGGCCAAAGATGCGGATTTATGTGTGTTGTTTTTAGGAGGGGATGAATATACAGCCAAAGAGGGATTTTTTAGTGGTGCTATAGGAGACAGGGCAAGTATAGACCCTGTTGGTCCTCAAGACGAATTGATTAGACAGGTTAAAGCATTGGGTAAACCTATAATTGTGGTGCTAAAGCATAGAAGAACATTGTCTATCAATGAGTTTGCAAAATCAGCAGATGCCATTTTGGATTGTTGGGATTTGAGCGAATTTGGAAATGAAGCTGTTGCAAAGGCAATTTTCGGACAAATCAACCCATCAGGAAAACTACCTGTAACGGTGCCGCATACCATTGGGCAATTGCCTTTTCATTACAGCCAAAAAGAGATAAACTTTAAAAAAGGGTATTTATTTTTAGAAAACGGGCCCCTTTATCCTTTCGGCTATGGATTGAGTTATACCACTTTCAAATACGATCATCTAAAGCTTTCCTCAGCAACCATTAATCCTCAATCTAAAATCACGGTAACTGTTGATGTCAGCAATATGGGAAACAGAGATGGGAGGGAAGTGGTCCAATTGTATATCAAAGATTTGATTGGTTCGGTTACCCGGCCGGATAAGGAATTGAAGGATTTTCAAAAAATCGAACTCAAGGCGGGGGAAACCAAAAAAGTCTCTTTCACCATCAATCCACAGGTCTTGAAATTTACCAGAGCCGATATGAAGTTTGGGTACGAGGTTGGAGATTATACCGTTCAGGTAGGTACGTCATCTGCTGAGGGCTTAAAAGCTGATTTTAGATTAACCAGTGCTAAATAAATAATAGAGATGAGTTTTAAAAAGCAAGCCATAAAATCAATATTATCAATTATACTTTTCATTGGATTTTGCCTGCCTAAAATTCTAGTTGCGCAGGAAACCATCCGACCTATGATTTGGGTTAAACCCGATGATAAAGCTGCCATCTTAGAAAAAATAAAAAACAACAAATGGGCAAATGATTATTACAAAGCATTTGCAAAACGGGTTCAAGATGATTTAAGTGCTTATCAAAACGATCCAAAAGCTTATCTAAGTGCTTTACCTTATGATTTAAGTTTACAAAAACCCAATCAAATCCCTCCATTTAGGGTGATCATGGACAAGGCGAAAGATGCGGCAACCAGAAGGGATCAACTACAACACTATTTACAAACAGGGATAGATTGTGGCATACTTTATTATTTAACGGAGGAAGAAAAATATGCCCAATATAGCACCTCTGTATTTTACACATTCGTTAAAGCGATGTTACAAATAGCTCCGTCAAAGGAAGCGGGCAACGGAGGTTGGACATATCAGGACAACCATTTAAGAGAAGCCAGGGAAATAGGGGCTCAAATCCCAATTGTGTATGATTTTATATATCCCTACCTATTAAAAGGAGGGAAGGCATATAATTTTGTTACTGGGAATAAGGATGTAGTTTCTATCCCAGAAGCCGAACAGGTTTTTAAAACCTATATAGATTTAGCCTTAAATCATGGGATAGTAAATTGCAACTGGCCGGTATTAGAGGCGGCAAGTTTGGTAGGCAATACCCTTGCTTTAAACAACAAAAAAGAACGACGCGATGATTTGGCTTACTATTTGGAAAAAGATACCCCTCATCAGGATGCCTTGCCCAAAGTGGCCAAGGTTTTTAAAGACAGCGGTAACTGGCCAGAGAGCTTGAACTATTCGGGCGGAGTTACAGGCTTAACCACTTATTTAATGACTTTATTAACCAAGTATAATCCGGATTTAAACTTAGGAAAAAAGTACCCGGAAGTGCCAATGGCATTATCTGTTCCTTATAATCTGACTTGGCCAAATAATAATCAAACCATTCAATTTGGTGATGGTCATCGTGGTTTCCACAGAGGTTATACCGATGCTGAGATGGCTTATTTATTGGGCAAATCTGCCAACTCGCAGCAAATGATGGACGAATTTGGCTCATTGATAAAAACTGGTTTGGCAAGTGGAGAATACGATAGGGCTAAGTTAGACAAGCGTTCGTACGAACCGCATCCTTATTATGTTGAGCCTTTAAGATTACTTTGGTTTAGTCCTACAATTGAAGGAGAGGCAAAAGATTACCCAAAACCAACCACCAACGGATTGGCTTTTTCGGGAATATCTGTCCAAAGAAATTTAAGTACCACTGATAATCCAAAAGATGGTTTGATGTTGTTTGTTGGTGGGGGTGCTTTTGTACACGGACATGCCAGCGGCATGAACATGGAATTATATGGGCAAGGTTATATTTTAGGGCCAAAAGCCGGTAGAACTGCCTATGGAACAGAAGACCACGAAAATTATTACCGCCTTTTTGCAGGGCACAATACCGTGATTGTAAACGGTGCTTCACGAGGCGAAGGAGGTTGGGCGAACAACGCCATCAATACCGTAAAAAAGGAAGCGATTGAACCCGAATATTTTCAAAAACCCGTGTCAGCAAATTATTCTTTTAGTATCACCAGTTTTTTGGATGATAAGGGCGATAAAGCAGAAGCCACGCAATGGAGAACATTAGGGATTATCCGCACCTCACCAACCACAGGTTATTACATAGATGTTTATAAATCCAAATCCACTTTGCCAAATCAATACCATGATTATGTTTATCACAATATTGGCGATGCTTTAAATATTACCCCCTCAACTAAAGATTTTGAGCTGAAAGAAGATGCAAACAGGTATATGGCAAATGCAGGTGCTAAATGGGAAAGAAATAAGGCATATAAAAATCCCGGATGGCATTATTTTAAGGATATACACACTTCTGGGATTTATCCGAACGATTTAACTGCTGTTTTCAATGCAAAATCTTTAGGCAAAAGCGGCGTAAGCATGAAACTTTTTATTCCAGGAAATACAAATAGGGAATATACAAAAGTGATGGCCCCTATTACGGATGAAGTGCCTAAACCTTATGATCAAAAACTTACTCCAACTTTAGTGATCAGGCAAAATGGTGAGGCATGGGACAAACCATTTGCGGTTGTTTATGAGTCTTTTAGTGGCAGTGAAAATGAGGGTACTATTAAATCGGTGAAGCAAATTTTGGAAAATAACGTTTTTAAGGGTTTTGTGGTTATTAGTGAGGTAAATAAAAAGACCATTCAACAGTATGTTATGATCCAGGATAATGACGATGCTGTTTTTGGGGATAATGAACTTAACCTCAAATTTAAAGGTAGATATGCGGTAATATCAACGGATGAAACGGGCAACCTTGCATCCATATATGTGGGAAGTGGACAATCTATATCCTATCAGAAATGGGAAGCAAAAACCGATGATCAAAAACCGTCTGCATTTTATTTGAATGTGGGCGATAAAGAAATAACCATCAACGGGGATAGCAAAATCTCGTTGATCAATCCATCCAACAAAAAAATCACTCAAACCAAAAATTAAGATGACTATGATGAAGCATTTTTTAAAAAGCACTTTACTTTTAATTTTTCTGGCATTTTTATCATCCTGTAAAATCCACCAAAAAGTAACCAAAGCAACCACTAAAGAGGCAATGCTGAAGGCTTTAAAATGGCAAGAAGCTAATCCCATCCAGGCAAAATCTCCAACTGATTGGACAAACGGAGCTTATTACACAGGTGTAGTGAAAGCCCATCAAGCTACAGCAGATAAAAATTATTTAAATGCTTTAAAAGATATGGCAAAGCGTAATAATTGGCAACCTTGGGAACGCTTTTACCATGCAGATGATTTGGCCATTTGTTACAGCTATATTTATTTGAAATCTATTGGGGAGGAAGCTAATCTGGCTCCTACAGATCAAATTATCCAAGATCATTTATATAAAGATTATGAGTGGAAATCTGGAAATGCAACAGATGAAAAGAAAATTTTATGGTGGTGGTGCGATGCCCTATTTATGGCTCCGCCTGTTTTAACCACTTATGCCAAGTTAAAAAACGACACTACATACCTATCAGAAATGGATAAGTATTATACCCAAACCTATAATTTATTGTATGATAAAAAGGAAAAGCTTTTTGCCCGTGATGCCAGGTTTTTATGGACAGGTGCCAGTGCTGATTTGAAAGAGGAAAACGGGAATAAAATATTTTGGTCAAGGGGAAATGGATGGGTGATTGCTGGTTTGGCCTTGATTTTAACCGATATGCCCAAAGATTATAAAACCCGTCCTTTTTATGAAGGGCTGTTTAGGGAAATGGCAGGTAGGATAAAAGAGCTACAGCAAAAAGATGGTTTATGGAAAACCAGTTTATTGTCTCCAGAATCTTTTGATCATGGCGAAGTGAGTGGCAGCGGCTTTTTTACCTATGCACTTGCTTGGGGCGTAAATAATGGTCTGTTGGATAAAACCGATTATCAACCTGCAGTGGTAAAAGCCTGGGACGCATTATTGAAATGTCAGCAAGCAAGCGGAAAAGTAGGTTGGGTACAAAATATTGGTTTTGATCCTAAACCTGCCGATGCGGATAGCTGGCAAAACTTTGGTACCGGAGCATTTTTGATGGCAGGTAGTGAGGTTTTAAAATTAAAATAACAAACAAATGAAAAGAAGTCATCCGTTTTTAAATTATTTAATTTCTACTAGGAAGGTATTAGTAGGTCTGGGAGTGTTATTGATCTGTTTTTCACGTTATGAAGTTGCAAATGCCCAGCAAACGCCAGCATCAGATACTGCAAAAATAGAGGGGCAGCAAATCTGGTATGGAGACCCAAATAAACCATCTGGTGAAGTATTTGTAAATTTTAACGATCAGGATAATCATGGAACAACACCCACTTTAACCACCATTGATGACCCCCGATATGGGAAAGTTTGGAAAGTATATAAACCATCTGGAGCTAAAAGAGCCGAAATAAGTAGGGCTAAAGGTTATGAACAGCAGGAAGGCGAAACAATTTATATCAGCTACAATTGGAAAATAAACATCAAACAAGAAAATTTCAAGAGTGGATGCGCAGTTTTTCAGTGGAAGACAGAGGGCGGTGGAGATGTAAGACAAAATTATCCCTTTAACCTAACTTATGGAAACGGCATGCTTTCCCTGAATGCCTATGGTCCGGGAGAATCTTCAGATTGGTGGAAAAAGGAAGGTGAAGTTATAGGGAGGGAAAAAAATACGCTTTGGAAAAAAGCAGTCCCGCAAAACCAGTGGCAAAATATTGTTTTTGGGATTAAAGTATCTAGTTATACAGGTACCGATACTACAAAACTGGGTTACATAGAATATTGGTTCAATGGGGTTAAGCAAACGTTTAATGTGGATGACTCAGGCTCCGATTATCGGGTTATTTTATCTCCTGATAAAAAAAGGGCTTATCATAGAACACTTGATGGAAAAATCACCTATCCAAAATGGGGAGCTTATGGTGGCGCATCAATACCTTATGATATTACCACCTTTGTTGGTGATTTAAGGATTAGGCGTAAATAATAGCAATCTGATAAACGGGGAACAAACAGATAGACATGAAAAAAACCAATGTATTTAAATTGCTTGCTTTATTTCTTTTGGGTATAAGCCCCTTTTGTGGTTTTTCACAAAAGCAAAAGGAGCCCAATAAATCTGCTAAACCAAACATCATTTTTCTGCTAACAGATGACCAAAGGTGGGATGCAATGGGTGCCATGGGCAATTCGATTATCAAAACTCCTCATATGGATAAACTGGCAAACGCCGGGGTGTTGTTTCAAAATGCGTATGTCACCACTTCTATTTGCTGTGTAAGCAGGGCCAGTATTTTAACTGGTCAGTATGAGAACAAACACCACATCAACGATTTTAGCACAGATTTAACATCCGAGGCAATCGCAAACACTTACCCCGCTTTGCTCAAAAATGCAGGGTATAGCAGTGGCTTTATTGGCAAATTTGGCATCGGGACACATCCGCCGCAACAACTTTTTGATTATTGGGTAAACTCCGAAGCTGGTGCTCAAATGCAACCGAATTACATTATCCAAGGGAAAAACGGAAAAGAAATTCATGATACTGATACTTTAAGTAATGCTATTCAAGACTTTTTAGGTGAATATGGGAATGGTGTAAAACCTTTTTGTTTGTCGGTAAGTTTTAAAGCCCCACACGAGCAAGACGGCAATCCGCCAACGTATGTTATACAGCCCCCATATAAAGATGTTTATAAGGATGTTATTATTCCAGAACCTGTTACGGCCAATCCTAAATATTGGAAACAGTTCCCTCCGTTTTTTCAGACCGATACCAATTTTGGTAGAGCAAGATGGAAGGGATTATTCGGAATCCCTCAATTATATCAGGAAAATGTTAAAAATTATTACCGTTTAATTACGGGAGTGGATGATGCCATTGGTAGGATGATGAAGAAGTTAGATCAAATGGGAATTGCAGATCACACCATCATCATTGTAATGGGTGATAACGGGATGTTTTTGGGCGAACACGGGATGGAAGGTAAATGGTGGGGTTACGAGGAATCTATAAGGATACCTTTGCTAATTTACAACCCAAATTCTCCCGATAAAATCAAACAGTATAAAGCCCCTCAAATGGCTTTGAATATAGATATAGCACCTACTATTTTGGGATTTGCTGGAATAAAAGTACCAAATGCCATGCAAGGGCAAGATTTGTTTGAGGTGTTAGCGAACAAAATTCCTGAAAGAAAAGACTTCTTTTATCAGTATTATTTTTTAGGTGGCCCGCAATTGCCCAGGCAGGAAGGGGTAGTTACTCCAAGGTTCAAATACATGAATTACATCGAACATAATTACGAAGAGCTATTTGATATCAGGTTTGATCCGCATGAAACCAACAATTTGGCTAAAGATCCAAAATATAAAATGGAGCTAGAGCTGTTAAGAAAAAGATATCAGGTGTTACAGAAATTACACGGTGTGCCAAAAAGCGAGTATATGGGCAGTAAAAAAGCTTTTTAATTCGATATCGTTTAGTTAAGGGACGTCGTGTTGAATGATAGTGAAACATCAAATAGGTGTCGCATGCTTTGTGAAGACTTTGCTTGTAAGATTTCTCCTATCGTCGACTAAAAGCTGAGAAAAACTTCTTAGTTAAACGACATTGCTTTCTAATTGTTGATTTTTCGATAAAATAATATTTGAAATGATGTATAAAATAGCTTTCCTCATCTTGTTCAGTTGCGCCTCAGTATTTGCTAGAAATCAAAACTCGGTTATAGAGAAAACAGCTTTAGATAGCATTAAAAAGATAAAACCAATGGTGGCAGATGTCGGCATGGCAGATCCGCACATCCATATTTTTAACAACAAGGCTTATTTATATGCCACCAGGGATGGCGATATCAGCGCAAAGAAATTTGTGATGCCCGATTGGAAAATCTGGACTTCATCTGATTTAATCAATTGGAAATTAGAAAGCACCATTGATCCGGCTACTACCTATATGGGTAAGTCTGATAATTGTTGGGCGCCCGATATGGCATTTAAAAACAACAAATATTATTTCTATTTTTCTAACGGTAATAAAAATACAGGAGTTTTAGTGGGCGATAAACCAGCTGGACCTTTTAAAGATGTGCTGGGAAAACCATTTTTAGCTGAGGATTTAACACCTATTGCAGAATATGATCCTACAGTTTTGATTGACGACGATGCAGCAAAAACGGCTTACATTGCTTTTGGTCATTTTAGGGCCAACGACCCCGCATATTATTACATGATTGCCAAGTTAGGTGAAGACATGATTTCTTTAACCGAAGCTCCAAAAAAAATCGAGATAACCGGAAATGCAGAGGGTTTAGGTGGAAACGACAAACCAACATTGCACAAAAGAAATGGTATTTTCTATTTATCTGCAGGTACCGCTTATGCGACTTCCAATAATATTTACGGTCCTTATGTTAGAAAAGGATTTTCGGCGAATAGAGACGAATACGGTTTAAACAACGCCGCACATGGCAATTATTTTGAGTGGAACAACCAATGGTTTCATACTTGGTGTCACTTTTATTTGGGTAAAGATGTTGCCCGTTACCGCCAATCCTATGTAAACTATTTGCATTATAAAGATAACGGCGAGATGGTAGATGACACTGATTTTTTGGATAAACATGGTGAAATAGGCGTGGGGCAATACGATGCCAATTGGAATAAAATTGAAGCTGAATGGTATATGGCAGCAGATAAAACTGCTAAAATGGAAAATCCTAAAGGAGGCTTTTCTATCCAAAATATCCAAAACGGAGGTTCTTTGTTTTTTCCAAACATCAAAAATATCAAGAAAAACAGCAGCTTAACATTTAGGGCCGCCACATTAAACAGCGGAACCATAGAGGTAAGGCAGGGAAGCACAAAAGGAAATTTAGTAGCGTCTTGCAAGATAACAAGCACCGGAGCATGGGATAATTACAAAGATTTTTCGTGTAAGATTAGCAGTATTTCGGAAAATCAAAACCTGTATTTGGTGTTTAAAGGAAGTGGGAATAATTTGTTCAACCTGGATTATTTTAAATTTAATCAAAACTAAAATGGGTTTTGCTAGTGGAAAAAGCAGAAAATAGACCGACACATTTTTGATGATTATTATGTTAAACAAATCAATCTTCATTCTTTTTTTTGCGTGTTTTCTGAGTTTTCAGAATCATGCGCAAACCAGTATGATCAACATGCCTGCTGGTAGGATCGCCATTAGTTCTGATGGTAATTTGCATGATACAGACGATTGGGGCGCAACTGCTTTTTCTTTGGCTTTAATTAGTTATGCTGGTTTAAAAGATAGGTTAGTACATTACGATTATAATAACCATTTAGGCGAATCGAGAAAATTCTGGGAATTAGTGATGGATGACGCTGCTAAAGGAGGTGCTAAAAGATTTGGTTTAAAAGTAAAAAAGATATTTAATGACCAAATCGAGAAGGAAAAAGCGATAGCCAACTTTGTGAAAGAAGCGAATAAAAGCTCCGCTAAAAATCCGCTTTGGTTTATTTGTGCGGGTCCAATGGAAATGGCTTACGAAATGATTCAAGCCACCAATCCCAATAAAAGAGAATTTATTCATGCCATTTCACATAGCAAATGGAACGAGAATCATCATCATGGTTTATGCGACAAAACTTGGGCAGATATGAAGAAAGACTTTCCAACAGTTACCTATCATCAAATTTTAGATCAAAATAACTCAAACGGAGAAGATGATTTTAAATCGGATATTACTCATTGGGCTTGGTTAAAAGAGAGTAAAAATCCTAACTGGGTTTGGCTGTATAATTTAGACGACACCCATTTTTTAAATGATGATGAACATTCCAAATCAGAAACCAAAGAAAGCTTTGATATTTCTGATACGGGGATGACCTATTGGCTCATTACAGGTGGGCCAAACGGAGGCAATGAAAAGGGAGGTTGGAAAGAGGTTTATACCCTATTTAACAGCAATTTGAAATAATTAATTATGAAACTAAAAATCGGTTTTTCTGCAATTTTAATGGTGTTTTTTTTAAATGCCTCAATTGCACAGGTTAATGATTTAAAAATACTGGTATGCTCTAAAACGGAGGGTTTTAGGCACAAATCTATCCTTAAAGGAATAGAAACTTTTAAAAAACTAGCCAATAAAAATAATTGGGATATTGATTTTTCTGAGGATGCGGCAAAATTTGATGGCGCACTTTTCAAGTACGATGTTTTGGTATTCCTCAATACCACCGGAGATATTTTAAACGATAGTCAGCAAGATGTTTTGAAAGCCTATTTCGCCCGAGGAAAAGGTTTTGTTGGCATCCATGCCGCATCAGATACAGAAATGGATTGGCCATGGTATAACGCCATGATTGGGGCTGTATTTAGCAAACACCCAAAAATTCAGAAGGCGGTTTTAAACACTTCAGAAAATTATAAAGCTTTTTTTGGCAAGGATTATAAAACCCGCCAAACCGAAGACGAATGGTATAATTTTAAAGAGCCTGTAAAACCTTATGTAAACGTATTAACTTATCTAGATGAAAAATCTTATACCGGTGGCGAAATGCAGGGGAACCATCCCATTACCTGGTTCCATCATTTTGATGGTGGCAGGGTGTTTTATACCGGCTTAGGTCATAGGGATGAACAATATGATGATGAAACTTTTTTAAACCAATTAACTGCGGCAATAAAATGGGCTGGTGGTTTAATTAATGATCCTGCACCTTCAAAAAAGAAATTCACCAATCTTTTAACTGATGATTTAAAAGATAATTGGGCGGTTTTTATTGGTGCGCCACATGCTTCGGTTAAAGATTTGCCAAATGTTGACCCTAAAAGCAACGGTAAAAATGCAGAGCCTTTGGGCTTAAATAACGACCCCAAAAAAGTTTTTAAACTAGAGAAACAAGGAGATGAAACTGTTCTGCATATCTCCGGAGAGATTTATGGAGCGTTGACCTCGAAGCTGGAATATCAAAATTACCATCTTAAAGTGCAGTTTAAATGGGGAAATAGAATATGGGAACCCCGTCTTAAAGATCCAAAAGATAATGGCATTCTTTATCATGCAATTGGCTCTTATCGTTCTTTCTGGAATGTTTGGATGCAATCTCATGAGTTTCAGGTGCAAAGGCATGATATCGGCGATTATTATGCTTTAGCTGGGGTAAAAGCAACTATTCCGTTAGTAGTTTCACAAGATGGAAAAGAAATGGGTTACCAAAAAGGTGCAACAGTGGCGGATATTAGGAGTGGGGGAAAAGCTCCTTACAATCATGCAAAAAGAGGTTTTGATAATGAAAAACCCGAAGGAGAATGGAATACGCTAGAGCTTTATTGCTTGGGCAACCAAAGCATCCATGTGGTAAACGGTAAAGTGGTAATGGTGTTGAATAACCTGATGCAACAAACTAAAGACGGAGATTGGAAACCTATTGGTAAAGGTTTGATTCAAATACAATCTGAAGCGGCAGAAGCTTATTACAAAAATATTCAGATAGAAAGTATCAATAAACTTCCAAGAGAAATACAGGAACAATTATAATTTTTTGATTCAGTAAAAATGGATAAACGTTTAAAAATAGTATTTAAATTTGGTTTTTTATTGTTGCCCATCGGGCAGTTTAAACCTTCATTTGCGCAACAAGTCAACCCAAATCAAGCTTGGTTTAACGAAAGTTTACCAACGGATAAGCGGATAAACGCATTGGTTTCACAAATGACTTTAGAAGAAAAAGTCTCTCAATTAACGGCAGAAAACAATGCCATCCCGCATTTAGGTTTGCCAGCCTACAACTGGTGGAACGAGGCTTTGCATGGTGTTGCCCGATCTGCTAAAGCTACCATTTTTCCGCAGCCAATTGGCATGGCCGCCACTTTTGATAACCATTTAATTTATGATGTTGCAAACGCAATTTCTGATGAAGGAAGGGCAATCAACAATGAACTGATTAGGCGTGGTTTTCCAATGGGGATTTATATGGGATTGACTTATTGGAGCCCAAACATCAATATTTTTAGAGATCCGAGATGGGGTCGTGGACATGAAACCTATGGCGAAGATCCTTATCTTACGGGGCAAATGGGGGCTTCTTTTATCAGGGGAATACAAGGGAACGATCCTAAATATTTAAAAGCCGCGGCCTGCGCCAAACATTTTGCCGTACATAGCGGACCAGAAGAATTGAGGCATGTTTTTAATGCCGTGGTCAGTCAAAAAAACCTTTACGAAACCTATCTGCCGGCGTTTAAAACTGCGGTTGATGCTGGTGTTGCTGGGGTAATGTGTGCTTACAACAGTTTGGATGGGATGCCTTGCTGTGGAAATAATGTGTTGCTGAAAGATATCCTGATAGATAAATGGAAATTCAACGGATATATTGTGTCAGATTGCGGCGCAATTCGTGATTTTTATCAAGGGCATAAAGTCACCAAAGATGCGGTGGAATCTGCTGCTTTGGCTTTAAAAAACGGAGTGAACATCAACTGCGGGTCGGTTTATCCTAATTTGGTGGAAGCGGTAAAGCAAGGTTTAGTTACAGAGAAAGAAATTGATGCTGCCTTAATTAGAACGCTTGAAATAAAATTTAAATTGGGGATGTTTGACGACCCAAAATCAAACCCTTACAGTGCTTTAGGTGTAAGTGCCATCAATTCTATAAAAAATCAGGATTTAGCTTTAAAAGTTGCCGAAAAATCCATCGTTCTACTTAAAAACAAAGAAAATTTATTGCCGCTCAAAAAGGATTTAAGACAGATTTTCATCACTGGTCCCTTGGCCAATGACAACATTTCTTTGTTGGGGAATTATCATGGTATGAGTTCAAACATGGTTACCATTGCCGAAGGAATTACGCAAAAAGTATCGCCAATTACACGATTAGAGTTTAGAGAAGGTGCATTATTGAACGACGACAGAAAGAAAACTGGCGGATTGGGCGTGGCAAATTCAGCCGATGTTACCGTTGCAGTAGTAGGCTTATCTTTATTGTTAGAAGGAGAGGAAGGCGAAACTTTGGCATCTAATGATAAAGGTGATAATCTCTCTATGCGGTTGCCAGACTCTCAGGTTAATCTGGTCAAAAAACTGGCAGAAGGAATCCATAAAAACGGGAAAAAATTGGTAGTGGTGGTTTGTGCAGGGTCGCCATTAATTTTAGATGAAATTGAAGCAGCTGCAGATGCTTTGGTTTATGCTTGGTATCCGGGCGAAAAAGGTGGTTTGGCAGTAGCAAATGTTCTGTTTGGCAATGTTTCTCCATCTGGCAAATTGCCCATCACTTTCCCCAAAGCGGTAGAAGATATTCCAGCTTTCGAGAATTACGATATGGCAGGCCGAACTTATCGTTTTATGCAAAAAACACCAATGTATCCTTTCGGTTTCGGACTTTCTTATGCCGATTTTGAATTGTCAAATGTTAAAATCGATAAAAATAAAATTGCTAAGAATGATAAGGCAACCATCAGTCTAAATATTGAAAACAAAAGCAAAATAAATGCTGATGAGGTTTTACAGGTTTATGTTTCTTTAAAAGGAGAGAAAGCAGCAGTTCCCATTAATGAGTTGAAGGCTTTTAAAAGAGTAAGTTTAGCATCAGGAGAAAGCCAAAATCTACAATTTGAAATTCCAGTTGCTTACTTTAATTATGTGGATGAAAATGGAGAAACCAAACCGCATAAGGGAAAGGCCGAGATCATTATAGGGAATGCTTCGCCGGGAGTAAGAAGCAAAGAATTGGGGGCAAAAGATATTATTTTACCTATTGATGTTTTATAGCCACCGTTATTATGAAAGAAGCAAGAAGATATTTAAAATTTAGTTTTTTATTGTTGATTTTCTTTGGGTCATGTGCCATTGCACAAAAGAGCGCAAGTAATGCAACTTTCAACAACCCAATTTTAAGAGGCATGAACCCCGACCCAAGCATTTGCCGGGTTGGGGATGATTATTATATGGTAACTTCAAGCTTTGGTTTTTTTCCGGGCTTACCAGTTTACCATAGTAAAGATTTAGTGAATTGGCAATTAATTGGTCACGGGATAGATAGACCGTCGCAGTTAAAACTGACAAATAAAGAAAGCCTCAATTTATTTGCTGCAACAATAAGATACCATAAGGGCACTTTTTACATCATCAATACCAATACTGGGCAAAGCTCTACACCCGATAGAAATTTTGTGATTACGGCTAAAAATCCAGCCGGACCTTGGTCTGAAGCTCATTTTATTTCAGGTGCAGATCGGATAGACCCTTCCCTGTTTTTTGACGACGATGCCCGTCCGAATGATTCATCCGGGCGGAGCAAGGTTTATTATACAGGAAACACCATTCCAGATAGTGTCACTTTTGATAAAGAAAGAAACATTTGGACACAGGAAATTGATCTCAAAACTTGGCAATTGGTAGGGAAAAGAGTAGATGTTGTGAAAAGCGCAGATTATTGGACAAAGTTAAGTCCCGCAGAAAAAGAGAATAAATACCTCACTTTTTTTGAAGGGCCACATCTGTTGAAAAAGGATGGAGTTTATTATATGCTGATTTCGCATGGCGGAACAGATTGGAATCATGCAGTCTCTATCTGGAAAAGCAAAAGCGTTTTTGGTCCTTTTGAATATGACCCGGAAAACCCAATTATAACCCATCGAGACTTGCCACATACCAATGATTTGGTGCATACTGGTCATGCTGATTTAGTACAGACCCAAAATAACGAATGGTGGATGGTGTTGCTAACCAGTAGGCCTTATGGCGGAGAGTTTACCAATATGGGCAGAGAAACCTCCTTAGTTCCGGTAGATTGGAGTGGCGAATGGCCAATTGTTAATCAAAAAGAAGCACCAGGCAGGGTTTTAGTGAATCAAAAAAGACCAAACCTACCAAATCATCCTTGGGAGAAAAAACCCGTCAGAGATAATTTTGACACACCAAAACTTGATTTAGACTGGAATTTTATGCAAATCCCTACCACTAATTGGTGGAGTTTGGATGCAGTGAAAGGGGATTTGAAAATCAATCTTCGTCCCCAAATGATACAAGGCGGTGTAAATCCATCATTTATTGGGAGGAGACAAACAGAGAAAAATTTTACTGCCAGTACAAAATTAGATTTTACACCAAAAACGGATAATGAAACCGCCGGGATGGTGATTAGCAGAGACGTAAGTAACCAGTTTCAGTTTGTTTATGGATTAAAGAATGGCAAAAAAACCGTCAGCTTGATTAAAAAAGATGTGGTAGAAAAAACGCTAGATACCATTGCACATAAAGAAATTGATGCAAAAACCATCTATCTAAAAATGGAAGCTTTAGAACAGTCTTTTTCTTTCTTCTATTCTACAGGTGGTGTAAAATGGCAAAAATTAGGGGATACTCAAAACGGTAGTTTTTTGAGCAATGCTTTAGGAACAGGTCGGTTTACAGGGACTTTTGTTGGCATGTATGCTTCCTCAAACGGAAAGAAAAGTGATAATTATGCGCTATTTGATTGGTTTGAATATAACCCTTTCGTTATGTTGAACGATAGTGAAACATCTCATAAATAGGTTTTACTAGCAATATGCAAATCCTGCTTGTGAGATTTATTTTCAATGAATTTCGTTTCTCGTAGTTCGAAATGATGGCGTGAAAAATAATTTTTTAAATTTAAAATGATGAATAGATATAAAATCGTTTTCTTAATTACAGGTTGTTTTTTTTCGATACAAAAAACTAGCGCTCAAGAAACTTTTCCTTTATACAATGGCATAATTCCAAATTCCAAAAATTTGGATAAAGTATCTTCTACAAATGATAAAAAAGGTTACGTACCCACGATTACCGCTTTTGTTAACAAAACAGATCAGAAAAATAAAGCAGCAGTAATTTTTATGCCCGGTGGCGGCTATAACTCTGTAGCGTATGGCGGTGGCGGAAATAATATTGCAGAATATTTCCAAAATTTAGGAATGGCCGCTTTTATATTAAAATATCGAGTGCCCACTGATAATTTTATGATAGATAAAAAGGTCGGCCCGATACAAGATTTACAAGAAGCGATCATTTGGGTGAAAGAACATGCCGAAGAATACGGGATAGATACCGCAAAGGTTGGGATTTTAGGAGCTTCGGCAGGAGGACATTTAGCGGCCATGGGAAGCACACAATATAAAACCAATTTTGTGGAAAATCCCAAACATTATAATTTACGCCCTGCATTTTCTATACTCTTATATCCTGTAATCAGCTTTGCCGATTCTATGATGCACAAAGGTTCAAGAGATAACCTTTTAGGGAAAAATCCTTCATCAAAATTGGTCAAACAATATTCTAACGAGTTAAATGTCACTTCAGAAACGCCCCCAACCTTATTAATTCATGCACAAGATGATCATACTGTTCCGGTTGCAAATTCCATTATTTATTTTGAAGCCTTAACTAAAAACAAAGTGGAGGCAGAAATGCACATTTACCCACACGGTGGTCATGGTTTTGGTGGTTACAATAAAACCACACCCGATAACTGGTTAGAACGTTGCAAAAATTGGTTGCTGATGAATGGTTGGTTGGAAGGTGTGAAGTAAAAGCTAAAAGCACAAAGCCAAAAACTAACATGTTAGAGGTATAAATTTATCCCAATTTTATTTGGAATTTATTAAAAGAGGACACCAAATTATAAACATTAAAATGAATATTTTAAAAAATCGTTTCACAAGGTTTTTATACTTCGCAGTTTTAATTGCGGGTTCCCTACCTGCCTTGGCGCAAATTCAAAAGCCAAACATCATTTTCATTTTAACTGATGATCAACGTTGGGATGCTTTAGGCTATGCGGGAAATAAATATATCCATACGCCAGAAATGGATAAACTGGCTCAAGAGGGCACTTATTTTAAAAATTCTTTTGCTACCACGCCAATCTGCACTGCTACAAGGGCAAGTATCATCAGTGGTCTGTACGAAAGAACGCATCAGTTCAATTTCCAGACTGGTAACATCAGGGATGAATATATGCAACATGCTTATCCGCTGGAGCTGAGGAATGCGGGATATTATACTGGGTTTTTTGGAAAATTTGGCGTAAAATACGATCATTTAGATGAGCTTTATGATGTGTATGATTCTTACGATAGGAACACAAAATTTAAAGATAGAAGAGGATATTTTTATAAAACGATAGGAAAAGATACCGTTCATTTAACAAGATATACCGGTCAACAAGCTTTAGATTTTATTGATAAAGCACCAACAGACAAACCTTTTTGCTTGCAGTTAAGTTTTAGTGCGCCACACGCCCAAGACAATGCCCCCGACCAATATTTTTGGCAACCAGAGACTGATCATCTTTTCCAAAATGAAACCATGCCACCCCCGATTTTGGCGGATGATAAGTATTTTAATGAGTTGCCCAATGGGGTAAAAAAAGGCTTTAACCGTTTGCGGTGGACTTGGCGTTACGATACTCCGGAGAAATACCAACACAGTATAAAAGGTTATTACCGCATGATTGCAGGTGTGGATTTGGAGATTACCAAAATCAGAGCCGAATTGAAAGCCAAGGGATTGGATAAAAATACCATCATCATTTTTATGGGTGATAACGGTTATTTCATGGGCGAACGCCAGTTAGCGGGCAAATGGTTGATGTATGATAATTCTTTACGTGTGCCATTAATTGTGATGGATCCACGCCATCCAAACCACCATGACGAGAATAAAATGGCCTTGAATATTGATGTTCCAGCCACCATTTTAGATTATGCAGGGGTAAAACAACCATCAACTTGGCATGGCGAAAGTTTAAAACCATTAATCCAAAGCAAAGGAGAATTTAAAAGAGATACTTTTTTAATTGAGCATCTTTGGGAATTTGCAGAGATACCACCAAGTGAAGGCGTAAGAACTTCCGAATGGAAATATTTTAGATACATCAATGACAAGGCCATTGAAAACCTTTACAATTTAAAAACCGACCCCTTAGAAACCAAAAATTTAGTGGCTAACCCAAAATATAAAGCCAAACTCACAGAATTCAGAAACAAATTAGAAGAGCTCATCAAAAAATATAAAGATTCTTACAGTGGAGTTCCGTCCGGTTTAACTGTAAACTTTGAGCGTTCACAAAAAGAAGCCATCATTCGTGATGATGCCCCCGTTTTTAGCTGGATAGTTCCTAAAGAAGCAACCCATCAATTAGCCTACCAAATTTTGGTTTCCAGTTCCAAAGAAAAAGCAGATTTAAATGAAGGCGATTTATGGGATTCTAGACAAATCCGTGGAAACCATTCCAACAACATTTCTTATCAAGGTACTGCTTTAAAACCAGGGACCAATTACTTTTGGAAGGTACGCATTTGGGATTCCAGCAATAGAAATTCGGATTATTCAGCTTCGCAAACCTTTAAAATTGCGGTCGATAAAAAAACTTACAATCCTCCTAGCATCTTTCAGATCGATACCATCCAACCCTTACAATTTAAAAAGTTGAAAAATACTTTATTTATTGATTTCGGGAAAGATGCTTTTGCCACGCTCACCTTAAATTATCAGGCAAAACAAGCTGAAATATTGACCATCAGATTGGGCGAACAGCTAAACCCAGACGGAAAAATAAATCTTGATCCTGGCGTAAGCACCATCCGTTCACAAGTGGTAAAATTGGCAGTCAATCCAAAACAAAGCAATTACCAAATTAGCTTAAAACCAGACGAACGGAATACAAAACCCGGTGCAGCACAAATGCCAAAATCTTTCCCGGTTTTAATGCCTTTCCGTTATGTAGAAATAGAAGGGAATAGCCAGAAAATTGAAAGAGGAAATGTTAAGCAGATGGCTTATCATACTTATTTTGATGATCAAGCCAGCAGTTTCCATAGTTCAAATGATATGCTGAATCAAGTTTGGGAGATGTGCAAATATACCATTAAAGCTACTTCATTCACAGGTGTTTATGTAGATGGCGATAGAGAGCGCATCCCTTATGAAGCAGATGCTTACATCAATCAGTTAGGGGCTTACTCCACCGATAGGGATTATATCATTGCAAAAAACACCATTGAGTATTTTATGCAATACCCAACCTGGCCAACCGAGTGGCAGTTACACGTTGCCATGATGTTAGAGCAAGATTATTTGTACAGCGGAAGCACCAAGCCCATTAAAGAATATTACGAGCCATTAAAATATAAAACCTTGATGGCACTGGCTAATGAAGATGGATTGATCAGTACCAAATCGCCCAAGCTCACCAAAGAGTTTATGAAAAAATTGGGTTTTAAAGATAGCACTGTGGTGTTAAAGGATATTGTAGATTGGCCGCCAGCCCAGAAAGATACCGAATGGAAATTAACCACCTCAGAAGGCGAACGTGACGGCTTTGTGTTTATGCCTTATAATACTGTTATCAATGCTTTGTATTATAAAGATATGGGAATCATGGCAGAATTTGCCAAAGTGTTGAACAAGCCAGAAGAAGAAACAGCCTTCAGAATTAAGGCTTTAAAAGCTAAAGAAGCTATTAATCAACAAATGCTGAGCAAAACCACCAAAATTTATACAGATGGCATCGGTACCGATCATTCTTCTATCCACGCTAATATGTTTGCTTTGGCATTTAATTTGGTTCCGCAGGAAAACATCAAACCAGTGATTGATTTTATCAAAAGTAGGGGAATGGCTTGTAGTGTTTACGGCGCACAATATTTAATGGAAGGTTTGTACCATGCCGGCGAAGCCGATTACGCTTTACAACTACTGACCGCCACCAACGACAGAAGCTGGTATAATATGATTGGCGTAGGCGCCACCATGGCTATGGAAGCCTGGGATATGAAATATAAACCTAACTCGGATTGGAACCACGCTTGGGGCGCAGTGCCTGCAAATGCTATTCCACGCTTAATGTGGGGCATCCAGCCAAAAACTGCTGGCGCAAGTATCATTCAAATCAAACCACAACTCTCTACTTTAACAGAAAGCGAGATAAAAGTCCCTTTTTTAAACGGAGAAGTTTGCGCATCGTACATCAAAAAAGGGGCAAATAACCAGGAATATATTTTTGATATCCCAGCAAATATGTCGGCAGATTTGATACTCAATTATTCTCCAAACGATACCGTAATGTTAAACGGAGAAACCGTAAATCTTGCTTTCGGAAGCATTAGATTAAACCCCGGAATTAATAAAATAGAACTGATTGTAAATACTTTTTAAAAAAGAAGAAATGAAAAGATTAGCCTTTAAAATGCACCTTAACCCGGGGCAAAAAGCAGCATACAAAAAACGCCATAACGAACTTTGGCCAGAGCTCCACAAGCTTTTAAAAGATGCTGGTGTAAGCGAATATTCCATCTTTTTAGATGAAGAAACCCATACGCTTTTTGCGTTTCAAAAAGTGAGTGGCCATTTAGGCTCTCAGGATTTAGCAAACAACCCAATCGTAAAAAAATGGTGGGCTTTTATGGCAGATGTGATGCAGGTAAACCCTGATAATTCGCCGGTTTCTGTGGAGCTGGAAGAGGTTTTTTATATGGAGTAAATGTTTTTTAGAATAATTAACCATCCAAAAATGTATTTTAAAATGTTAAAAATTAAATTTTCTGTTTTCCTTTTGCTTATTGCATTTATCGCTAATGCACAGCGACTAACTACTAGTTTCAACGATTGGCAATTTCAAAAAAATCCGGCTAAAGATTTAGCAACCCTGAATCAGTCTAACAACTGGAAAAAAGTTTATGTGCCACATGATTGGTCTTTTGAAGAAGGGATTACCAAAAACGGGGTTCAGGGACAAGGAGGAGGCTACCATAACAGTGGTATAGGTTGGTACAAGAAAGATTTTAGCATCAAAAAAGATTGGCTCAACAAAGCTGTTTATATAGATTTCGAGGGCGTTTACATGAACAGTGAAATTTGGGTAAACGGTAATTATTTGGGCAAAAGACCTTACGGCTACATCAGTTTTAGGTATGAGGTTGCTAAGTTTTTGAAAGCAGGAGAAAACACCATTTTTATCAGGGTAGATAACGAAAAAGAACCTTCGGCAAGATGGTATCACCCATGCGGAATTTACGCTCCGGTAAAAATGGTGATCGTCAACAAAACCCATATTTCACCCTTAGGTGTTACCATTACCACGCCTAAAATCAGCAGTGATTTAGCAAATGTAAAAGCGAAAATTTTGTTGGATAATGTAAGCGATATAAAAACACTGAGTTTACAAACAAATATCATTTCGCCCGATGGGAAAGTTATCGCTCAACAAACTCAAAAATTAAAAAGTGGTCAAATTGAAATTAGTTTGGATGTTAAGCAACCAAAATTATGGGATACAGAACATCCTAATATTTATACTTTACAAACCCAACTCATTAAAAATAAAACGGTAATTGACGGGGTAAAAAGCACTTTCGGGATCAGAAAGGTAGAATGGAAAACCGAAACTGGTTTCTGGTTAAACGGGAAAAACATAAAAATTAAAGGCGTTTGCGAGCATTATCACGGTGGGCCAGTAGGTGGCGCATGGACAAAACCATTATTGCGTTGGAAATTGCAAAAGCTCAAAGCAATGGGCATCAATGCCATCAGGACAGCTCATAACCCTCGTCCAAAAATGTTTTTTGATTTATGTGATGAGATGGGAATTATGGTGGTGGATGAAATTTTTGACGGTTGGCATAAAAAAGCGGCAGAAGATTATGGCAAACAAGCTTTCGCCGAGTGGTGGAAACGTGATATGGAAGAATGGATCAATAAAGATAAAAACCATCCGAGTATCATTTTGCACAGTTTGGGCAACGAAACCGAAGATCCGATTGCGCCTCAGTTGGTGGCTTATGCACACCAATTAGATCCTACCAGATTGGTAACTTCTGGGGGCAGCAATAGCGATGACATGGATGTGATTGGTGTAAACGGAGGTTCAGAAACGGAAGCTTTTATTAAATCGGCCAATTTTAAAAAGCCTTTTTTATCAACCGAAGCACCTCATACCTGGCAAACCCGTGGCTATTACCGCACACAAACCTGGTGGCGGGATGGCATCTTAAAAAATACCTATCCTTTGCCTGATTTAACCGAGAAGGAGATTTTCTTTTACGAGTGGGCATCCCCAGATCAATGGAACAGCAAAAAGAATCATTTAAATTCTTCTTATGATAATGCTACCGTGAGGATTTCTGCCCGGAAAAACTGGGAATTGGTAAGGGATTTACCTTGGTATGCGGGCAATTTTAGGTGGACAGGTTTTGATTATTATGGCGAAGCAGGCTTGGCGCATGGTGGATTGCCTTTCAGATTATTCATGGGCGGAGCTATTGATGTGGCTGGTTTCGAAAAAGATTTGTTCTATTTCTACCAAAGCCAATGGACAAAAAAACCAATGGTGCATATCCTGCCGCATTGGAGTCATCCACGGATGAACAAGGGAACAAAAATTCCGGTTTGGGTATATGCTAATGTGGATGAAGTCGAGCTTTTTTTAAACGGAAAATCTTTAGGCAAAGACAAACCCGGTACAAAAGCAGCAGATATGCAGTGCGAATGGATGGTGCCTTACGAGGAAGGGAAACTGACTGCAATTGGCTATAAAAACGGAAAACAGGTTGCAAAAGAAGAAATAGAAACAGTAAAATACCCAACCAAATTAAGAAACAGCATCAAGGTTTTACCTGCCGAAGAGGACGTTAATAAATACTGGATGATGACCAGTGATGGCGTCAATGATAAAAACGAGCTGTACCCGTATGCAGAAAATAAGGTTTACTACCATTTTTCGCCTTCGTTAAGGTTGGTTTCTTTAGAAAACGGTGCCCCGGTTGATTCTACCAATCAGGTTACCGCCAATTACCGCAAAATGTTTATGGGCAAAACCATGGCTTTAGTGCAGGCAAAAGGGAATGCAGAAACCGAAAGTGCTGTTTTAGCTTCTATTGTTGGCGATAAAAAACTGTACGCTTCAAAGCTGATTTCTATCTATGCCGAAGATTTGAAATTGGGAGCAAAGGCGCAAAATAGTAAACTCGAGATCTATTATACCACAAACGGCGAAGACCCCGAAAGCAAAGGGAAACGGTATCAAAAAGCTTTTGAAATTACCGATGGAACAACCGTAAAAGCCACTGTGAAGCAAAACGGAAAAATCATTTTAAACATGAGCGAAAAGTTTGGTGAAAAGGAAGGCTTGTTTTGGGGTGATGAAAATACCAAAGACCCGTGGAAAAACCGTGGCATTGCTTTTCAGGCAGAAGACGCAACACTTGTAGGCGCTACCAAATCTGCTGATGGCAGAAGATTCAAGGGCGAAGGGTTTATCTCCTTCAACAATAAAGAAGGTGCTGTTAAATGGTACCAAGAAAACGATGGCTCGGAGGGAAGTTTTGATTTGGTATTTAAATATGCCAGCGATGATAAAAACAGTAAACGCCCAATGGTTTTATTGGTAAATGATAAGGTGGTTGCTACCCTTGATTTTGATAATACAGGAACATGGAATGCCGACTGGAAAGCGGTATCTGCAAAAGTTTGGTTTAATCCTGGGGCAAACTATATAGAGTTGAGAACCAAAGGCGAAAGCGGGCCAAACATCGATGAATTAATTGTTGAATAAGATGATGAGGAAGAATTTAAAATACGGTTTAATCATAGTACTTATGATAAGCGTTAGGATTTCAAAAGCTCAAAACCCGATTGTTCCGGCTGGATTTTTTAATTCAGATCCTTCGGCACATGTTTGGAAAGATGGGAAGCTTTATGTTTATGGATCTACCGATGATAACCCAATAAACTATTGTTCAGACCATCACGATGTACTTTCGACCACCGATTTAAAAACGTGGACCATCATTAAAAATGTTTTTGCAAGTACAGGCGCAAACGATCAAGTTCCTTATAATGATACCAAATTGTTTGCACCCGATGTTGCCTATAAAAATGGAGTTTATTACATGTACTACTGCCAGCCTGATCCAAAACACCGGGAAGGAGTAGCAACGTCAACTTCGCCAATTGGGCCTTTTGTCAATGGGAAACCGTTAGATGTTGGTGGATTGGAACAGATTGACCCCTGTGTTTTTATTGTCTCTTACTGGGAGAAAAACCCTCGCCTTTAGGCGAAGACTTTAGTATTTTTGGTGGATGCAGAATTATGGCAATACATCCCACAGTTTGTATGACTGTAAGTATCATATAGTTTGGATAACAAAACACAGAAAGCCGATTTTACAAGGATTGTTAGGGGAACGTTTACGAGAGCTTTTACGTCAGATATGTAAAGAACATGATGTAGAGATCATCAAAGGTCATATATCAAAAGATCATGTGCACATGTTTTTGTCAGTACCACCCCAGTTATCGATAAGTAAATTGGTTCGACATCTAAAAGGGAAGAGCTCGTATAAGATAATGCAAGAGAACAAGTTGGTTTCTAAGCAGTATTGGGGTCGCCATATGTGGGCAAGAGGATATTTCGTGGCCACATCGGGCAATATCACTGATGAAGTCATCATGGAATATATCAAAAACCAAGAGATTGAAAATGAGGGTGGAGATTTCACAGTTGCAGGTTCGTGACTTTGGAGGGCTTTAAGCCCGTAATCAAATCCTTCGGCTTTTAGCCGAGGGTAGTTTAATTGAGTTGCCAAGTACTTACCAGATGCTCACCAAAATTAGGTAAAAAAATGAATATTTTGGCAATTCCACTAAAACAAAAAAGGCTGCAATAATTTGATTTGCAGCCTTTTAGTGTTTTTTAATCAATGCTGGGTTTAATTCCCCGATGCTCTGCATCGAATGAAAATAAATTCCGTTTTGATACCCCGATAGCTCTGCTTCGGGGTTATTCATCATGGTTTTAAGTAGCCCGTAGGGGAATAATCATTCCTCTCTAAGTTTCAGTTTTTCAATACTTTATGAGCAGACAATATTGTGACGCACCGAATTACGCACCACGTACTTTTTCAACTGTTTTACTCTTTGCAAATACTAATTTAAAGTTACTTAATTTATTCCAGCAATTGAAATAGCTCCTGTAATTAGACCGAAGTTGTCCGGTTAATGACTGTATGTGAAGTTTTCACGCGTAATCTCAAAGTCATTAATTTTTGACATGTTTGATAACCATTGCTTGAGCCTTGATTTAACGGTTTCAATTCCAATGTTCTGAATTGGTTCTAAAACGTCAAATGAAACAACATCATCGGCAAAAAAAAATAGCCTTTGATAAATCTCTGTTTTTAATCGAAGCTATTCTTTCCGCTATAATTTCTTTGATTTCTTTTTCTTCGGGATTCATAAATTTTCTTTTTTTTTTGGTTTTAAATTATGCCTAATTTAATTTCAAAATTTCGGTTCGAGCTTGTCCTATGTCAAGAAATATTAATTCAGTTCCGATTTTTTTTCAGCTTGATGCCGACTTTAATATATGCTCACTTTTTATTGATGCTACTGTACATATTAAACGTCAATTTGCTGTATAAGGTCAATATTTGTTTTTATTAAGCTATAGTTTTCCACACTTGCGCAAGTCTTACTATGATGGACTAGTGACTTTTTCTTCCCAAGTTTATAAAAACAAATTTACTTATCTATTTAAAACACGAGGCTCTCTTCTATTGCCTCCCATTTGAAATAATCGATACTTCGGTTGATCTTATCAATTTGTTATAATTCCATTAATGAAATGTTTTCTTACCAAGGAATCTCTCCTGTTTCTGGATTTGTTATCTCACTTATGAAAGCACCAGTTGGGCCATCGTCTCCTATCATTGCGTATTTCGCAATACGCTTGCCCGCATCCTCAACATTTCCCGGGCCCTTATGGTCAGTGAAATCTGTATCAGTATATCCCGGATCTACCGCGTTTACTTTAAATTTAGGATCATTTAATTCGTAGGCTAAATTTATGGTGTACATATTTAGTGCTGCTTTAGAGCAAAGGTAGGCTGGGATTTTTTGGTTATAGCTAACCCAATCAGGATTGGTATGAAGGGAAAGCGAACCTAAACTTGAGGTTACATTGACAATTCGAGGGTTAGGGGCGTTTTTTAAAAGGTCGATAAAAACCTGTGTTGTTCTGATCACTCCAAAAAGATTAGTTTCAAATACATTTTTAAAGTTTTCAATAGAGGTGCCTGTTGCTGTTTGAGGTATCTCACCTAAAATACCTGCGTTATTTACTAAAACATCTAGCATATCTGTCTTTTTACCTATTGCTTCCCTAGCTTCTTTCACAGATTTGTCATTATTGACATCTATTGTAATGAGTTCAACGTTTGTGAGACCTTTTTTCTTTAACGCCATAATTGCCTCTTTACCATTTTTCACATTACGGGCTCCTAAAAATACATAGTGTCCATTCTTCAATAATTGATGGGCAGTCTCTAAACCTATGCCTTTGTTTGCCCCTGTTATAAATACCATGTTCATTTTCTTCTATTTAAAATAACTACTATAAATATTTCCCCAGTATGTTTGGGATTTTTTCCGATCATATTAACAAAAAAACAATTCAGCTTTCATATTATAGAATTCAGTTCTGAGAATTTTATTGCTAAATCATTCATTTCATTTGTCTAATTCAGTATACATCTCGTGCGGTCACTATTTTAGTTACCCTGCGCTGATTCAGAAACATCATTCCATTTTTGCCAATCCTCAATTTTTTGTTCGTACTTTTCTTTGAGTAATTGCATCGGCATTTTGCCAAGAAAAATTCGTAATGGTGGATTTTCAGCATCGACTATTTTTAAAATCGCATCGCCAGTTGCTTCGGGATTGCCCCTATTTGCTGAAGTAGATCTGGGTTTGTCTCTAATGATATCATAAGCATCAATCTTTTTACTCTGTGCTGAGGAACTGCCGAGAAAGTCAGTATCATAGCCTCCAGGCTCTATCAAGGTCACATGGATTCCAAAATCCGCCACTTCCTGTGCAAGTGCCTCGCTAAAACCTTCAAGCGCAAATTTTGAAGCATGATACAGGCCTACATTTGGAAATGTCATTAATCCACCAATACTTGAAGTCTGTAATATATGCCCGCTTTTTTGTTTACGCATAATTGGCAAAGCGGCCTGAGTAATCCATAAAGCACCCATTAAATTTGTCTCCAATTGATTACGAATATCCTGTTCGCTCAATTCTTCAATCATACCGAAATGACCATAACCAGCATTGTTGATTACAATATCTAACCTTCCAAATTTTTCATGTGCCTGTTTAATTGCCGCAAAATCTGCATCCTTGTCTGTTACATCCAACTTAATTGGCAAAAAATTCTCACCGAAATCATCAACCAGTGATTTTAAAGTGTCAAGTTTACGAGCTGTACCCGCTACTTTATCCCCACGTTTTAAAGCAGCTTCTGCCCAAATCCTACCAAAACCCTTTGATGTTCCTGTAATAAACCAAACTTTTTTCTTTTTCATAATAAATGAATTTAAGGTAGTTAAATAAAAAAATATTCTCCCTAAAACTGAGGCAATTTGTTTTCAACTGTTCAATTTTCAGTGTTTAAAGATTTGTTTAGCATAAAATTTATTTTTGTTACTCAATTAAATGATTTTCTAAATTCTAATGGAGAAAGGTTTGTTTTTGTTTTGAACAGCTTGCTGAAGGATGGCAAATGTTCGTAACCCAACTCATAAGCAATCTCACTTATTGATAAATTGGTTGATGATAATTTCTCCTTCGCTTTTTCTATAAGTTTATGATGGATGTGCTGTTGGGTATTTTTCCCCGTGAGCGAACGCAGCATATCGCTTAAATAACCCGGCGAAATGTTTAATTGCCCTGAAATATATTGAACGGAAGGTAAACCCTGATTTGCCGGTTTCCCATCATCAAAATAAGTATTTAAAATTTCTTCTAAGCGCAGCAACAAATCATTATTTACCACTTTTCTGGTAATAAATTGTCGCCTGTAAAAACGGTTGCAGTAGTTCAGTAATAACTCTACCTGAGCAATCATCACATCCTGACTAAAATCATCAATGTTGTTTTTCAGCTCATCATCAATATTTTCAAAAACAGAAAAAATGGTGTTTTTCTCCTTTTCGGACAGATGCAGGGCTTCATTTGCAGAATAAGAAAAAAAGCCAAAATGATGGATGTTTTTCGCCAAAGGGTACGATGCAAAAAAATCGGGATGGATAAGCAAGGTGCAGCCGGAATACAGGGTATCATTTGGCGTACCGAAAACTTGGTTAGGTGCGGTAAAAATTAAACCGCCTTCGCCAAAGTCGTAATGGTTTTGTCCGTATTTTACCTGCCCGCAAAGACTGGTTTTATAAGAGATTTTGTACAAATCCAGGATAAACGAATCGGGTAAATGGCTCAATTCAGCTTTAAAACCTGTATTGTCTATAAAACTTAGCATTGGGTGCAGGGGCTTTGGCAGGCCAAACACCTGATGAAACTCGGTTATAGAATTGAATCTGAGGGGATATTTATCTTCTTTTTTCATTGCTCCAAAATAAAATTTTTATGCTGCCATCTCTATCAGCGTTTTGCTTCTTCGGCCAAAATATTGCGCAGTTTTGCCATATCTTCATCCGAAGTTGCTTCGCCATGAATCTGGATTTTTGAAACTTCTTCTTCAAGTTGGGCAAATTCTTCATCGTTCAATTCTACGGCTGCGGCTCCAAGATTTTCATCAATCCTGTTGGGTTTACGCGAACCCGGAATTGGGACTATAAAATCATTTTTGTGCAACATCCATGCTAAAGACACCTGCGCCGGAGTGGCATTTTTTTCATCTGCAAAGTGATGTAATAAATTTAGCAGAGGTTGGTTGGCAAACCTGTTTTCTTTTTTAAACCGGGGAATCACTCTTCTCGCATCAAAACCAACATAATCTGTATTTGCGTCCACTTTACCGGTTAAAAAACCGCTTGCCAAGGGCGAATAGGCCACAAAACCAATTCCCAGTTCCTTACAGGTGGGAATTACATCTTCCTCGTATTGCCTGGACATGATGGAATATTCGCTTTGAATGGCAGTTAAAGGGGTTACAGCGTGTGCCCTCCTTATTTCCTCCACAGTTGCATTAGATTGCCCCCATCCTTTTATTTTTCCTTCACGGATAAATTCTCCCATGCACCACGCCACATCTTCAACCGGAATATCCTTGTTTACCCGGTGTTGATAATACAAATCAATATAGTCTGTCTGGAGATTTTGTAAGGATTTTTCCAATTTCTCCCTAAGGGTTAGCAATAACCGCTCTTTAGAATTGTCATCCTCATTTTTTTGGAGCATAAACTTGGTAGCCAAAACCACCTTTTCCCTCACGCTATACAGGGCTTCTCCAATAAGTTTTTCGTTATCTCCGTTGGCATAAATTTCGGCGGTATCAAAAAAAGTACAACCTTTTTGGTATGCGTGGTTAATTAAATTTAGGGCTTCGCTTTTATCCGGTGTTGCGCCGTAGCCCATACTAAGCCCCATGCAACCGTAGCCAATTGCCGATACTTCTAAGTCTTTTAATTTCCTTGTTTTCATCTTTTATAGTTTTAAATCTGTATAACAAAGGTCTGAACTTATTGATGATGAGATTTAGCCCATTTAAGGGATTGCTTAGTCGAAATGGCGAAATTGGAAAAGCTATTTTGAAAACGATACTTTTCTAACCACGTTCTCTAAAACTTGTTCCGCATCTTGCGGTACTGTTGTAGCTTTCCATGCTATATACCCATCTGGACGGATTAATATTGCCCCATTTTCTCCTATTCCAAACAATTTTTTAAAAGTTTTCGGGTCTTCCGCATCAATGTCTTTTCCCAATAACACAGTATCTGGTTTAAGTTTTAATTGTGGGAGGATATTTTTTGCTGCCGTATCCCATTTTTTGTTTGCAGTAAGCAGGGTCCATCCTTTTAGAAATAAATCTATGGTCGAAATTTCAATTCTATTTTTAGTAATCCAAAAATGCGGTGCCCTTGTGCCGGGTTGCCCGTTCCATTGGTCGGGTCTCCTGGCATCCGGCAAGTTTTTGGCGACATTTATTATTCCTTTTGAGTGATAGATTTGGCCGAGCTCCATGCTCACATCATCATAAAGTTTCACGTTTTGGAGTACTTCTTTACTGATGTATTTTGAGTAATCTGGCCGAGCAAACATCTGTTGGTAACGAACCCAGGCCACAGGCAGCCGTTCCTGATGGTAGGTTTCCAGTAAATCGGGATGGGAACTCCCAGAAACCACGGCTGCCAGTTTCCAGGCTAAATTATGCACATCATGTATGCCGGTA
The DNA here is from genome assembly GCA_965218985.1 of Pelobium sp. Taxonomy (GTDB): domain Bacteria; phylum Bacteroidota; class Bacteroidia; order Sphingobacteriales; family Sphingobacteriaceae; genus Pseudopedobacter. The sequence goes on along the minus strand of CBDCMP010000007.1, from coordinate 619,563 downwards.
TTGGCTCCAAATCCTCCTCTTGTTGGCGACAGCGTATGTGCCGCATCTCCAGCTAAAAAAACGCTTCCTTCTTTAAATTTATCAGAGATTAAAGCACTCAAATCCCACCTTCCGGTGGTAATGATTTCAATGGGAATATCTTTCCTGCCGATGGCTTTTTGAATATCCGAAATAAGCTGCTCCTTGTTTCTTTCCAAATCATCTTTAAACATCAGCACCCATCTGTTATCCTGATAGGTGGTTAAAAATGCTTTTAAACCTGGTTGCTCAATTTCAAACTGGGAAAAGCCCGATGCTAAATATTCATTCAATTCTGCTCTAAAAAGCACACTCCGCATTACCTGAAGTTTACCTATTCCTTTTCTGCCAATTTGCAAAGCTTCTCTTATGGGGCTTGCGCTTCCATCGGCGGCAATCATGTAATCTGCTTTTATGGTGTATTCTCTGCCGGTATCCAAATCTTTTACCTCAACCAGAACCTCATTTTCATTTTGCTTAAATCGTAAAAGTTCTGTTCCCAGCCTTAAATCGGCACCTAACTCAAGTGCTCTTTTTCGTAAAATAGGCTCTAATTTATCCTGTGCTATAGCTGCACCCATACAGGGAGAATAGTCAGCTTTTGTTTCTTCATTATCCTTTTTCTTTTGTGGAGTCCATTCCGTTTCGGCAAGCCACTTACCGGCCAAACTTTCTACTGTGGCTCTTTTTAATTCGAAATGTGCATCTATTTGAGGAATTTGTTCTTCTATACCCACCGAACGATACAGCTCCATGGTTCTTTCGGGGAAACCCATTGCCCGTGGATGTGGAGAACTTCCCTTGTGCTTTTCAATTAATATAAAAGGGACTTTTTGCCAGGCTAGAAAAACCGCAGCAGATAATCCTACCAATGAGCCTCCAACAATAATTACAGGTGTTTTTTCAATTTTTTGCGCTTTCATCTTTTTTTGCTTTAATGATATAGTACAAAATTAGGTTTCAGATAAAAGAGATAATTGTATAAATCGGTCGTTTTTGTTTTTGTTCAGTTCTTTAGGGATTACCCCTGAATACTTTTTTATCTCTTTGATAAAATGAGGCTGGTCTGAGAAATTTTCCTCCGGGAAAAACCGACCTTCTTTAATTTGGGTAAATGATGCCCTGAAACGTAAAATATTACAATAGGCCTTTAAGTTCAATCCAAAATATTCATTGAAATAACGATTGATTTGCCTGTTGCTCCACGCTGCTTTTTCAGCCAATTCTTTCACGGTTGAAGAACCTTTGGAAGCATAAATTTCTTCAAACAGCTTTTGCTTCCTCGTGTCTGTTTCAACTTTGGAGAAGGCTGTTTTTAACAAGCCATTGGCTTTGATGCAAAAAGCATCAAAATCAGTTAAATCTTCTTCTGAAAAACCGCTTAATTCCTCCGTAATAAGAATGACTTTATCCAGCAAATGGGCCACATTTTTATCGAATAAAAACTCAACCGCCAACAATTTAAAACTGATGGAAAAAATAATGGTTTTTGCGGCCAATGTTGTTTGGGTGGCTTTGCTTTCTATCCCTGCCAATGAAATATGAAAAGCCTCGTTTTTAGATTTAGAGAAAAACACATCGATTCGTCCATCAGGCAAAACCACTATCTCTTTTTCATCCTCACTTTTATTCATCAGCATCCAGTAACTTTCAATAAAACCTGAAAGTTCTTTTTCTGGTAACCTTTGATGATATTGGATAGTTTTATTTTGCAATGGTTAGATTAATTAAAATATTGACCCTTCAAGGATTTTTCATTCCGATAATGATACTCATTAAATTAAACCAAATCACTCATTCTCATCTGCAGTGCTACCGCTTGATACAGGAGCCACAAAATTTTTACTGATTTCTTTACGAAATGCTGCAAGGGTTTTTTTCATTTCTTTACTTTTTGCCAAATTATGCCATTCATTCGGGTCTTTTAATTCGTCATATAATTCCTCTGAGCCATCTGAATATCTGATATATCGGTATTGTTTAGTTCGAATTGCCTGATTGCCTTGTTTGTATGTGGTAACCGAAGGATAATCCCATTTATAATTAGGATTTTTTAATAACTCAACAATGCTTCTACCATCTAAGTGAGAGGATGGCATAGGCAGTTTACAAAGTTCTACTAATGTTGGATAAATATCTAACAGATTAACAGGTTGATTGCAGGTTTGCCCTGCTGTAGTTACACCAGGTACCCGCCACATATTTAAAATATGAGTAGTTTGCTCCCACAAGGCGTATTTGGCAAAATGCTTTTTCTCTCCCAAATGGAAACCATTATCCGCAAAAACACAAACAATGGTATTATCTTTATATTTACTTTCATCAAGTGCAGAAATTATCCTTCCAAAATTCCAATCCATAAAAGAAATACAGGCCAAATAGCTTCTTACCACACTTTTCCATTGCCCACTTTTCTTTAGAGCCTCAAAATTTACTGGGCTAGCAGCCCATTCTTTAGCAATTTCAGGTAAATCATCCCAATCGTTTTCTAAAATTTTTGGAAGTTGTACACTATCTAGCGGATACCTATCAAAAAACCGTTTTGGTGCTGTCCATGGATTATGCGGTTTATATAAACCAGCCGCCATGAAAAAAGGTTTATCATAATTCTCTAGATAATTGTTTCATCACTGTTTCTGCGGTAATGTTATCTGGATGGTCAGTTTCTGGACCAGTCCAAGGCTGATAGTTGAACATTTTAGGGGCTTTTACTGTTTTGGGGATATTGCGCTCTGTTGGCATTGGCCCGTAGCCGCCCTTACCTTCATCTACATCCCACATGGCTACATATCTTGATTTTTCAGGAGCGGTATGGAAGATTTTACCTCTTGTTAAAGTGGTGTATCCGTTAGCCTTAAAGAGTTCGGGCATAAAAACGGCACTATCCAAAACCTTAGAATCTGTAATCTTATTTATATTATCATAAACACCTGATTTGTAAGGGGCAACACCACTTAATAATGCAGCTCTGGAAGGATTACACACGGGTGCAGCACAATAAGCTTTACTAAAATTCATCCCAGTTTTCATAAACTTATCTAAATTTGGTGTTTTCAATCCTGGAAAACCCTTGAGTTGTGACACATAATCATTCAGATCATCTATAACTATAATTAAAACATTGGGTTTTATTTCATTTATAGTCTTTTTAGCTTTTTGTTGCCCAAAGGCTACTACGTTTGTAAAAGCTAATATTATGGTTAATAAAAAAAATATAGGGTTTTTCAATGTCATGGCGGTACATTGATTTTTTAGTTTTAATGAGGTTTTTAACTGGGATAAATTTTCCATATTTAAATAATGTTTAACTTTTAGAGAATGTACTTTTAATAAAAATACACTAATTCTTTAATTTTTAAGGGCGGATAAAGTTTACTGAATAAGGTTGTAAAATAACATTAGTTGTAGGATTTGTGTGAACATCTATTGAAGTAGGTACCGTATTTGAATTAAGATTGTTTTTAACCCCAGAAACAGTTAACTGAGAATTGCTTGGGAATACATTTGACAAATCGATATTAATGGTTTGGTTGCTAAAGTTAACAATGCAGCTTTTTTTGTTAGAACCGTTGTTTGTAAATGAATATCCCTGAACAATTGTTTTTCCGGTGGTGCCTATATTAGCCAAACCTGCAAAATTCAGTTTTCTTGCTGTATCACTGTTTTTAATTGCGAGCATAAATGGCTCAAATGCTGCTCCTTGTTGGTTCAAGTTTCCTGTGCTAGGGTCGATGACCAATGATGCATCTAAATTAGGTTTCATGTAATTCATTCCTTTATTGTCTAAAGACCATAAGGCTGCATAAAGCTGTGTCATCACAGAACCCCATTTTTTCATTACAGGGAAGGATGTTTGACCGGGGCTTAACTCGTTCCACCAAACATTAAAACGAGAGCTGTTCGCTAATATTAAGGATTGTGTACCATGGTTGGTTAAAGCAGCATTAAAATCCGTATTCCATTTAGAAATGTTGCCATAAAGATCTGATGCGCTATTGTAGTTAGTTAAATTCATATCCGCATCCTGATAGCTATGTAATACAACATCAGTAATTGAATTATTTAATTTACTGATCATTTGGCTGTTCCAATTGTTTATTCTGGGAGAGGTGTAGCTTTTTTGCTCGGCAACACCAGCTACAGCATACCTTACATTAGGTCCTAAGTTTAATCCTGCATCATTTTTAAGTTTGTTCACAAAATAATTTACCGCAATTGCGTAATCTTCTCCCCTGGGGAAAACATCTGTATAATAACTACATAAGGCTAAATAACATTCATTGCCAAGCTCAATATATTTGATTGGGATATTTTGAGCTTTAGCATGAACCAGAATCTGTTTTGTACGGTTATATCTATTATCCAGCATTTTATACCAATCATCTGTTTGTGGCGTAGTATAATTGGTTGTGCTTGGCGGATGTGCATTTACAGTTCTGTTCCAGCCTTGTGGGGATTCATAAAAATCCTCACCGGGTGTAATCATATTTAAAACAAAAAAAACGGAGCAATTGGTGGCATCAACAACTTGTTTAACATCTGCCAAGGAGTTCTTTTTTTGATTGTTTGCGGTAATGGCATCATAAATAAGACTAGAAAATATTTTATTCGCATCTATCCATCCATTAGGATCTGCAGTTGACTTTTTGCTAAATAATATGGTGGGTGCACCCGACCAAAAATTGCCTACTGTGCCCCCAGGATAACGGATGCAACTAGCTTTTGTAGCACTTACAGCATTTCGCCAAAAAAAATTGTTGGAGGTATAAGGTTCATAAACTTCTGGGAAACGGGTGTTAAAACCATAGCCATCAGTTAAAATGTCTTTTGCAGCCGACATGGTTACACTGATTACCGCTTGGGTGCCTAATGTGGTTGGAGATAATTGCGGTTCATTGGCCTCTGGTGCATTAGCTGTTTGTTTTTTGCAGGAAAACAAACCAATACAGATCAGCACTATCGCATAAATTGTATTTCTCATGATTTAATTGGTTTATATATGTAAATAATTAATGGTTATATTTTCTGATTTAATAACAGACAACCGGCCAGCCATCTTTATAAACTAAAGGAGCTATTAACATTGATCGGGTTTTAAAATCTGGATTTCTATTTTTAGAAATGGCATGATAGGCTATATATATGTTTCCTTTTTTATCTCTAAATATAGAATTATGTCCAGGAGCCAACCATTCTTTGTTTTTTTCTAGTATTACACTGGTGTGCTTTTTATTATAATCTCCAAAGCGTTCAAAAGGGCCTTCGGGTAATTTTGAACGGGCAACCATAACGGCATAGTTGGCATTGCTTCCGCAGCAATTATCTCCCGAATAATAGAGATAGTAATAACCCCCATTAAAATCTACCCAGCTTCCCTCCACTAAACTAGAATATGGCTCACTTTTACTTGGAGATAATATGGGTTTCGGGGCAATACCTAATTTAAAACTAGCCCAATCAGCATTAAGTTCCTGTACTTTAATGGGCTTTTTGCCCGATCCCCAATAAAGCAGTTTTTTCCCCGATTGAGGGTCAATCATGGCAAATGGATCGATATTGACATAACCTTTGCCAGAGATCAACGGGGTACCTTTATCAATAAAGGGACCTTCAGGTTTTTCTGAAAATGCAACACCAATACATTTACCAAGCGTGTCAGTTTTAGATTGTGCAGAATAATACATAATAAATTGTTTTAAAGCTGGATCATAAGTTACATGGGGTGCCCAAAATTGAGATTTCCCCCAAGAAGCACCCTCAGGCAATGCATCCCCAATATAATTCCAATGCGTTCGATCTTCAGAAACAGCTACTTGTATATGGGCATAAATACCGTTAACTGTTGAATTTGTTGCATAAGCATAATATTTCCCGTTGAATGTGATTATTGTGGGGTCAGGAAAATCATGATCAATTACTGCGTTGGCAACTTTGTTTTGCGCTTGGCAATTAATAACGATCAAAAGTAGGCATATTATGTTGAAGCCTATTTTAAGAAATCTCATTTAATCTATAATTCTGGTTAAAGTAATGAATAAACTAAGCAGGGATAATGCCGTTAAAATATTCAAGACTGTTGTTAAATGGTTATTGATGCTAAATTTTTAACATTCACAATGTTATGAAAAACAAATAAGGGATGGTTAGCAAATTTGTAGTAGATGTTATAAAAAATAATATCCTTTCAAACTGTTTTAACTAAATAGCTTAAATTAATTTCAGTTAAATAGCAGATTGATTTGCTGAAAATCAAATTCCTAAATATAAAATATCCGCTGTTTCTATTGAATTAAACAGCCTTTTATGAAGAATGAATGGTATGGCTACAATTTTTTTAGATAATCCTACAAATGTAATAGTAGTAACATTCCCTTCATTGTAAGTTTGGAGAACCAATAATTAAGCGGAAAATTTACGCTTAAGCTAAATTAAAAACCAAATCAATTATTCTTAAATTATGAAAAGATTTTTTACAAGAAATCGTCTCTCCGAAGATACTATGGGGATTAAATTTAAAAAGAGGCTAGCTCTCCTGCTTTTTGTTTTAATAGCATATACTAGGAGTATACCTCAAGTTCAGGCTCAGGAAACTCAAAACATAACCGTCTCTGGTCAGGTTATGTCAGATTCCGGCGAATCCTTACCAGGCGTTACTGTTACTGTTAAGGGAAGAAAAAAAGTTACTGTTACAGATTTAAACGGTAGATATTCTTTAGATATACCAAAATTTGCTGTTTTAGAATTCTCATTTGTGGGTTTTGAGAAGCAGGAGGTGCCAGTTAACAGTCGGACAAAGATCGACATCACTTTAATATCCAAAGTTTCAGCCTTGAATGAAGTGGTGGTGGTTGGTTATGGAACGATTTCAAAATCTGATTATAACGGATCTTCCAGTACTGTCAAGTTAGACAGGACAAATGAAAACAAGGTTATATCAGTTCCTGAAGCACTCCAAGGAAAAATTGCAGGTGTACAAATATTAAATAACACAGGTGAACCAGGATCTGGAATGTCTTTTAATATCAGGGGTAGCACCTCTATTACTGGGAGCAATCAGCCTTTAATTGTAATTGATGGGCAACCGATAGAATCGGATTTAGAAGCTACAACAGCAGGAAATTTAGGTCAGGGAATACGCCCTGCAGACCCTTTGGCTGCTATAAACCCTTCTGATATCGCATCTATAGAAATATTGAAAGATGCTTCCTCAACCGCTATTTACGGTTCTAGAGGAGCAAATGGAGTAGTGTTGATCACTACAAAGACAGGAGGATTTGGTAATGATAAAGTAAGTTATACGTCACGTTTTGATGTAAGCTCTCCTCCTAAAAAATTAAGCGTTTTAAACGCTTTTGATTATCTGAACGCAAGAAGTGAGGGATATATAAATGATGGATTAGTACCAGAATATACTGCAGCACAAATTGATTCAGTTGCGGCATTAGGTAGCTTCAATTGGCAGGATCTTGTTTATAGAGATGCGTTTTCCCAAGATCACCAGCTTACATTTTCTGGAAGGGAAGAAAAAAGTTCTTACTATTTGACTGCTAATTATGCCGATCAGAACGGTATTCTTAAAAATGCCGGCTTTCAAAGAGGCGGTGTAAGGCTAAACTATAACCGCAATGTTTCCAAAAAATTAAAAATCAGCCTAAAGAATTACTATTCTTTAGCAGTTAGAGATTTTGGGCAGCAATCTGAAGGTACCGGAATTTTTGGAATATCTGCTGTTGCGGGAGCCATTGCTTTTAACCCTATTAATTCACCCTATTCAGATGATGGTTCTGTAGATGAAACTTACACTAACAACCCATTAACGGTAGTTAATCTTGTGCAAGACAGAACCTATATAAGAACACTGATCTCTAATTTTAACGCAGAATATTCAATTCTTAAAAATTTAACCTATAAATTATCAGCAGGAATAAATGACCTTCATTCAAAAAGACAGGCTTATCTGCCAACGGGTACATTTCAAGGAAACCAAGGCCCAAATGGAGTTGCTGGGTTAGGAGATAATTCAAATTCCAACTATGTAATAGATAATTTATTAACCTATAAAAAAATTTTTAATAAAAAACATTCTTTAAATGCGGTTTTAGGGTATTCTTATCAAGCCTGGAAAAACGAGGGCTCGAGTGTTACCAATGCCGACTTCCCTTCAAATACGCTTACTTATTACAATTTTTCAAGTGCTAATGCTTACGGCAGAACCGAAACTTTTGATAGAAGAAGAGCCTTGGCATCGGAAATTGGAAGGATAAATTACGCGTATGACAGAAGATATTCTTTGACCCTAACAGGTAGATACGATACATCTTCAAAATTAGCAGAGGGTCAGCAAGGAGATTTCTTTCCTTCCATAGGTTTAGGCTGGAATGTTTCTAACGAGAAATTTTTTAAAAATGCAACAAAGTTTGTTTCATCTCTTAAGCTTAGAGGAAGCTATGGTGTTGCCGGAAACCAAAATATAGCCATCGGAGCTACCAAGGCAAAGTATAACATTAATACTGTGGTTACGGGAGCGGGTATATCTCCAGGATATATTATTCAAGATTTTGAAAATCCTAACCTAAAATGGGAGAAAACCAAACAGTATAATTTGGGTGCTGATTTTGGCTTCATGAAAGACAAACTAACACTTACAGTTGATCTTTACACTAAAAACACCACAGATTTATTGATTAACTTATCACTTCCAGGTTCATCTGGTTTCAATAATTATTTCACTAATGTAGGCGAAGTTAATAACAGAGGGATTGATGTCGAGAGTAATTATAATATCTTAAATGGAAAGTTTAAATGGACGGCATCCGCTAATTTCTCTGTATTTGACAATAATGTTAAGGATATCGGCGCATCTGGTATTATATATGGGCGTACTTATATTGCAGCTGGTCAATATGTGCTTACCCAATCTTTACAGGTTGCGAAACCAGGCTATCCCATCTCATCTTTCTGGGGCTATAAAACAGCCGGTATTTATCAAAACCAAACCGAAATAGACAATGATCCATCTTTAATAAATGATAGTAATAAACCAAATGTTAGGCCCGGAGACATTAAATATGTAGATGATGACGGTGACGGGCAAATAGACGAGGGTGATAAAACAGTAATAGGAAAACCTAATGCAGACTTCACTTATGGTGTTACAAATGATTTTTCCTACAAAGGATTTTCTTTGGGATTTAATATTTTGGGTAGCAAAGGCAATCAGCTGATCAACCTAAATAGATGGGTTGTTGGAGCAAATGCGGTAAATACAAATTTTAATTTGTTAAGGGATGCATATGAGGGCCGTTGGCAAGGAGAAGGAACAAGTAATCTTTATCCACGATTAAGCACCAGTACGGTAAGATTAAATCAACGTTTCCCGGATTGGATGGTGGAGGATGCTTCATTCATCAGGTTACAATATGTGAATTTGGGTTATGATTTCAAAACTCCAAAGAATTGGAAAATCGGAGGTTTAAGAGCCTTCATTAATGGCACAAATTTAATTACCATAACACCATATACCGGGTATGACCCAAACATAAATGCATTTGGAAATCAGGCAATTTCCAGCGGTACCGATTTTGGAACTTTACCACAATCCAGAACTTTTTCTGCTGGGTTTGAAATCACATTATAATTTAAAACTTGAAGAAATGAAACCATCATGATTTTACCAAAAATCCGAAGGGGAATGTTTATCAAATCATGATTCCTGCCTGCCGCAGGCAGGGCTTCATCACCATTAAAAATAAAAACAAAGAGATGAAAAAAATAAAATATATTATAATTCTTTTATCCTTAACTATTCTTGGCACTCCATCTTGCCAATTAGATGAAACACTTAGGGATACACCAACTCCGGATAAAATTAAAACCGAAAGAGACTTAGAAGTTGTTGTAAAAGGAATTTATGCTCGTTTTAACGATCGAACCATGTTTAAATTTTTAGGCCATATCATGCTCACAGTTTGTGCAGATGATATTTACTCTACTGCTGGCGGAGAGTACGGGCCTTATGCCGACAGGGTTTTTACAAGCAATAACACCACTCCATTTTGGGATAACCTTTATGCTGCAGCGGCTAATGCCAATACATTGATAGAAACATTAAAAACGCTTGATTTTCCAACCGCGGTAAAAAACAGGGCTTACGGGGAGGCTTGTTTTGTGAGGGCTTTCTCTTACTATTATTTGGTAAGACTGTATGGCGGCGTTCCATTAAGAACAGAAGCCACCAATATCAATAGTGATTTTTATTTGAAACGCAACACAGTTGATGAGGTTTATGCGCAAATATTCAAAGATTTCAAGGCAGCTTCAGATAACCTCCCAGAGCAAAAGAACATTCCTTCGGCAGACCTCGGCAGGGCATCAAAAGGTGCTGCGCAGGCTATGATGGCACAAGCTTATTTAACTTATGGCAATCAATTGGCTTTAAAGGGGCAGGATGCAACAACACAGTACACTAACGCTAATTTATATGCAGACTCTGTAATAAATAGTAATGACTATTCGCTAATAAATAACTATGGCGATTTATTTGATATTACTAAGGAGGTTGGGGCGTATCAAGAGGTTATTTTTGGAATTCGTTTTCAAGTAGATCCATCAGAAAGCGGGCAATCTGCAGCAGGATCGGAGTTTGCTGCAAGATTTGGGGCAGGAAACACCCATGGCGTAAGTGGCAATACTCCAAACGGGCAAGGGACTAATACTTACCGTGTTGCTCATTGGTTTGCAGATTATTATCGTAAGGGAGACTATAGTAATGGAATAAACAATTTTACCCCAAATATAGATTATAGAAACGAGAAAGCCTTTTTCCAACGAGGCTATAACTCTGTCCAAAACAAGTACTATGCGGTCTATCCTAATATCCCAGGCTCTACCAATCCTGGAAGTGCTGATGATGGCACCATCAACGATCCCTTGCTTGCAAAATATATAGACCCTAATGGTAAGGATGGTAGGAATAATGGCAACGATTTTTTTATTATTCGTTTAGCGGAAGTTTATTTGATTAAAGCGGAAGCATTGAATGAATTAGTTGGCCCAACTACAGAAGCATTGACTGCATTTAATAAAGTTAGGTTAAGGGCTAGAAACGCAGGGGGAACTTTGCGTACTATCCCTGCTAATTTAACACCGGTAACAGCAGGTAATGCCAATAATTTCAGAATGAAGATTTTTGATGAAAGAGGATTGGAATTAGTTGGGGAGGGACAGCGTTGGTTTGATCTGGTTAGGATGAGAAGTCCATTAAGTCCAACTCAAACCATGTACGAGTATCAGTTTAAAGTGGTATTGAGTAATGAAAATAATTTCCCAAGAACATTGCCAACAGGTTATAATAAAAACGCTCAACGCTATAATCCGGTAGGCTCAAAAGCAAATGCCATATATGCGCCAATTTTAAACGTTACCATACCTAAGTTTTTGTTATTCCCTGTCCCTGAAACAGAACGAAATCAAAACCCTAATTTTGGGTTACAAAACCCAGGTTGGTAATAGTTGATTTCTGGTAATAAATTTTAAAACTGAAATGGTAAAGAGAGCATCTGTTTGTACACGATGTTCTCTTTTATTAGTTTAAAAAACTTTTAAACCATTTTGATAATGTAAGTCCAAGTCTGAGGTTTTATACTAACTGGAATTTTTAAATAACACTTAATGAAGAATAAAACCTATTATTTCAATTTTTTTAAGATAGTTTTTATCCTATCATCAGTTATCTTTTTAAGCTCTTTTTCTTTCATCAATCATTTACCTAAAGAGAAAATTGACGACAGGCCTAATATTTTAATCATCATGGCCGATGATTTAGATTCGAGGCAATTGAGCTGTTATGGCGGCGGAAATTTAAAAACCCCTAATATTGATGCGCTTGCATCCCAAGGGTTAAAGTTTAATAAAGCTTATTGTTCAGAAGCCATGTGCGTACCTACAAGGGCATCGTTATTTACAGGGTTATATCCTGTTCATAGTGGTTCGTTCCAAAATCATAAAGAGGCTTATGGCAATTTAAAAAGCGTTTGTCAGTATTTGAATAATGAAGGTTATAAAGTAGGGTTAACGGGTAAAAATCATAGTACTACGCCACGCTCTGTTTTCCCTTTTGATAGAATAAAAGGATTTGAACCCAACTGTGTCTCCAGAACCGACAATTATTTTTTAGACAGCGTTCGCCAATACATCAACAAAAAAGACAAACCATTTTGTTTGTTTGTGATGAGCATAAACCCTCATGCACCATGGACAGTTGGAGACCCTTCCGAATTTAACCCAGATAAAATTCAGTTGCCACCAAATTTTGTAGATACTAAATTAACAAGGATAAATTTTTGTAAGTATTTGGCAGAGATCAGACAGCTGGATAACCAAGTGGGAGATGTAATGAAAATGCTGAAAGAGAGTGGGCAAGATAAAAACACGATAGTCATTTTTTTGGGAGAACAAGGTGCACAGTTTCCTGGTGGTAAATGGACAAATTGGGATTACGGCTTAAAAAGCTCTATGATTGTAAAATGGGAAGGAATGGTTAAACCCAATAAGGAGACAAATGCGATGGTACAATATGAAGATATTACCCCAACCTTAATTGATATTGCTGGAGGTAACCCAGTACCAAATTTGGATGGTAAGAGTTTTTTTTCAGTTCTCCAAAACAAATCTGATGCTTTCAGAAAATATGGTTATGGTATTCATAATAATATTCCTGCCGGTAAGGCTTATCCAATCAGAAGTATTTGGGACAGTCATTATAAACTGATTATGAATTTAACCCCTGATAAAGAATATCAGGTAAGGGGTATCATGAATCCGCAAAAACCTGGTTATTGGGGAACTTGGCTACAAGCGGCCAAAACCTCAGAACAGGCAAAAAAAATCACAGAAAGATATTTACATCGCCCAGCAATTGAGTTTTATGATACTCAAGTTGATCCATTTGAGCTACATAATTTGGCATCCGAATCTAAATATCAAAATATGATCAAAGACTTTTCAAATGAATTAAAACAATGGATGGCCCAACAAGGAGATAAAGGTGCTGCCATGGATATTAATTATCATGATGGCTCAAATGCAAATAGTGATTAAATATTTAAATTGCAATTTATGAAAGGTTTTAAAAAGTACAGTCTGTTGGTTTTCACAGCGTTAATTTATAATTTAAGTTTTGCGCAACAAAAGCCAAATGTGATCATTATCCTTACGGATGACATGGGTTATAGTGATATTGGTTGTTTTGGAGGAAATTTTGTGCCCACACCAAATATAGACAGGATGGCGAAAATGGGAACTAAGTTTACGCAATATTATAGTGCTGCACCCATCTGTTCGCCTTCTAGAACCAGCCTTTTAACAGGGATGTACCCCGCCAGATGGAACTTTACAACATTTTTAGCTTTCACAAAGGATAATAGAGCTGCAGAACAAGCCAACTATCTCAATCCCAATGCACCTTCTATTGCCCAAATGTTTAAACAGGCAGGTTACAAAACCGGTCATTTTGGTAAATGGCACATGGGCGGAGGTCGGGATGTAAACAACGCTCCCGGTTTTGAAAAATATGGTTTTGATGAACACATTAGTACTTATGAAAGTCCAGATCCCGACCCATTAATTACTGCCACTGATTGGATTTGGTCTGACAAGGATAGCATAAAGCGTTGGGACAGAACAAAATATTTTGTAGATAAAACTTTGGCATTTATGAAAGCTCATAAAGGCGAACCTTGTTATGTAAACCTTTGGCCAGATGATGTACATACGCCGTGGGTGCCAAATACCGGAGAGGCTTATACAGGGAAATTCCCTTTAAATCCGAAAGAAGAAAAAGCGTTTAAACTGGTTTTAAAAGAATACGACAAACAAATAGGACGTTTGTTGGATGGTTTAAAAGAAATGGGATTAGATAAAAATACCATTGTTATTTTCACCAGTGATAATGGCCCTTTGCCCAGCTTTAGAGGAAGCAGAGAGGCAGGGTTAAGAGGCTCAAAATTATCATTATATGAAGGTGGGATAAGAATGCCTTTTATTATTGATTGGCCAGGGCACATTCCCGCAAACAGTGTAGATTCTGTTTCAGTTATCAACTCTACCGATTTATTGCCCTCTTTGTTGAGTATGGCAAATGTTAAACTTCCTGAAAATTATAAAGGGGACGGCGAAGACAGAAGTTTGGTTTTTAAAGGCAAACCATCCGAAAGAAAAAAGGATATGTTTTGGGAGTATGGGCGAAATGAGACCGCATTTAACTTCCCCCCGGGAAGAGACAAAAGCCCAAATCTTGCCATACGTTCAGAAAATTGGAAACTATTGCTAGATTATGGTAAAGATAATGTAGAGCTATACAATTTAGCAACAGACCAGTATGAGAATAAAAATGTAGCAAAAGAAAATCCAGAAATAGTAAAAAGATTAAAATCCGAATTATTAAAATGGAGAGAAAATTTACCGGTGTTAACACCTGAAAGATTTAACCCATAGCCTTCAGAGAAAAATAATCTAACTATTTTGGTTACTCCTGAACCAATGCTATCAAACTAAAATTAATGAAAATAAAAAAGTACATTTTTTTATTTCTTATCACTTGCACTGTATCGGGTTTTGCCCAGAATATAGGTTTCAGAAATTATTCTGTTGAGGACGGGTTGGTATCCAATACCATTTGGTCAATCAATCAGGATGATCAAGGCTATATGTGGTTTGGTACAAAAAACGGGATAAGCAGGTTTGATGGTTATAATTTCAAGCCCTATCAATTTAATATTGGCGATAGTACTTCTATTAAAGATAATTTTATCCATGTTATTTTTAAACTTGATGAAAGTACATTTTGGATGGGCACTGGCAAAGGAATTTATATCCTTAATTTAAAAGATGAAAAATTCTCGTTTTTTAAGCCAACATCAACAAACCTGATTTTTGACATCCAAAAAGATAAAAGTGGGAAAGTATGGGTAGCAACTGCCGGCAACGGTGTGTATAGTTATGATTTAAATTCAAAACAGATTAAAAATTATTCCAAATCCTCCAAAATACCACTTTCTTTCAATGAAGTTAGAAAATTGGTTATAACAGATAATGGGGAAGTTTGGATGGGTACTTTCGGCGGTGGAATAAACGTTCTTAGCCCTAAAACTGGAGAAATACAAATTTTCAATTCCAAAAACAACACCCTACAAAGTAATTATATCTTAACATTGTATCAAGATAAAATGGAACAAATATGGGCGGGGACTTTTGGTGGAGGACTAAGCTTATATCAAAAGCAGACCGACAATTTTAAAACGTTTTTAAAAGGAGGTGCTGAAAACATCAATAACAATATTGTAAGGGCAATTTTTCAATCCGATTCAAAAAAATTATATGTGGGGACAGAGGGCGGATTGAATATTTTGGATTTGTCTACTCAGAAATTTACAAATTATACCCACAAAATAAGCGATTCAAGAGGGCTCAGTGATAATGCGATATATTCTATTTTTGGAGATAAAAGTAATGGAATTTGGATAGGGACTTATTTTGGAGGACTTAATTATTTTGTTAATCAAAATAAAGCTTTTGAGTGTTTTTACCCTAAAGCGGCAGAAAATTCTTTATCAGGAGGTGCTGTAAGTTCATTTTTAGAAGACAGCCCTGGAAACTTTTGGATAGGTACAGAAGATGGAGGCCTAAATTATTTTAATTCCTCAAATCGTAGTTTCAAACATTATCCATTTAACAAAAAACAACAGCATCTTTCTTACAATAATATTCACGCGTTATATAAAGACAAAGAAGGCAATATCTGGATAGGCACTTTTTCTGGTGGTTTAAATATATATAATGTAAAAACTGGCAAAGTAAAAGTTTATAAAAGCAATCCTAACGATCCCAATTCAATAAGTAGTGATAATGTATTTTGCATCTATGAAGATAGAGAGGGACGGATATGGGTGGGCACAACCAAAGGGTTAAATCTTTACAACTCTTTAACGGATTCATTCCTGCAGATTAAGGACATGGATATGCAGAACAAATTTATATATGATATTTATGAGGATGAAACCCGTACCATTTGGTTTGCAGTTTATGGAAGTGGCTTGTATACAAAAAATACCCGGACAAATAAATGGCAATCTTATAAGCCCGATAAAAAAAGCAATAGCTTAAGTTCTAATAAAATAGTTTGCCTTTTGGATGACCATAATGGCAATTTATGGATTGGTACAGAAGGCGGTGGTTTAAACCTCTACAATTTTCAGAATAAAACCTTCCAAACATTTGATGAAAAAGAAGGCTTAGATGCTAATGTTGTTTACGGGCTTTTGCAGGATGATAACCGTACAATCTGGATATCAACAAACAATGGTTTATACAGCTACTCGTCCCAAAAAAAATTAAAACATTATACCAAATGGGATAATTTACAAAGCAAACAGTTTAACTATAAAGCTTATTACAAATCTGCTGATGGTAAGCTATATTTTGGCGGGATTAAGGGTTTCAATTCATTTTATCCTGATAGCATAAACATAGTAAATACAAAAAACAAGGTAGTGATCAACAACATTCAGTTGTTAAATAAGGATGTTGGTATTGGTAATGATAAACAAATTTTAACAAACGCCATCAACTATACTAAGCAGGTTAAAATTCCCTATAATCAATCGGTTATCAGTTTTGAGTTTTCTGCACTCAACTATAAAAATCCCGGGAAGATACAATATGCCTACATCCTTCAAGGTTTTGACAAAAATTGGAATGATATAGGTAATCAAAGAAAGGCAACTTATACCAATTTGTCTCCCGGCAGTTATGCCTTTAAAGTTAAAGCAACAAGTATAGAGGGCAACTGGGATGTTCCTGAAACTGAAATCACATTAATAATAAAACCACCTTTTTACAGAACCAATCTGGCTTATTTTCTTTATTCTTTATCGCTCATTTTAACCATCATTTTCATTAGAAAATATTTAATACAACGGAACGAACGGAAAAATCAGATGAAATTAGAAAGGCTGAGCATAAAAAATGAAAAGGATTTCTACACCAAAAAAATCGAGTTTTTTACTGCGATGGCTCATGAAATAAGAACTCCATTGTCTTTGATTTTAGCTCCATTGGAAAAACTGCTGGACTCAAAAAAAATGGATGTTGATGAAAAGGCGCAATTGGAAATAATGGACGAAAATTCTGATAGATTGATGAATTTGGTTAACCAGCTATTAGATTTTAGGAGGATAGAAAGCGACATTTATGAGATACATAAAGAGGAAATAGATTTGGTTGCATTGGTTCAGGCAATTTATTCCCGGTTTTCGGGTATGCAGTATAATAAAGGCATCCGGTTTAGCTTAAATACTAAAGTGAGCAGTTTAATGATAAATGCAGACCCCGAAGCACTCACAAAAATATTTAACAACCTAATTATCAACGCTTTTAAGTTTGCCCGAACTAAAATAAAAATAAGTATTCAGGAGCCTTTTACAGAGGAAGGAGAAAGTTTTTTTGTGGTAAAAGTGGAAGATGACGGCATCGGTATCCCTAAAACCGACGTAGAAAATGTTTTTGACAAGTTTTTCAAAGTTTCTGAAAACGGCAATCAATACAATAATCTTGGCGGAACAGGTATTGGGCTTGCTTTGGCAAAATCGCTCACAGAAAAACACGGTGGAAGCTTGACGGTTTCAAGTGTCCAAAATATTCAAACCACATTTGACGTAAAAATTCCTTTTGATACGATAGAAAAAGTGGAGAATGCAGAAGAAATCATTCCTCTAAATGAGATTGAAAACCCTCAGGCAAATATTTTACTGGTAGAAGATGATGTGTCTTTATCCGAGTTTTTTAATATGAGCTTAAATCAGGAGGGTTATCAGGTTTTTAAAGCTGGAAACGGGATTGAGGCATTAAAGCTTTTAGAAGAAAATCATGTTGATTTAATTTTGTCTGATGTGATGATGCCAGAAATGGATGGTTTAGAATTTTGTCGCCAACTAAAAAGCAACTTAGATTATAGCCATATTCCGTTAATATTATTAACGGCAAAAGCAAACTCTGATGCAGAAATAGAAGGGATAGAAAGTGGTGCAGATGCTTATATTACAAAGCCATTTAAATGGAAACATGTAATGGCGGTACTTAAAAATTTGATGGATGCACATGAGAGATTGAAAGAGAAGTTTAGCACTATGCCATTTACCCAGGCAGAAACATTGACCTCTAATAGCAGAGATAAAAAATTTTTAGAAAGGATTGAAGAAATCATAGCAGCCAGAATTACCGATCCACAACTTTCTGTAGAAGAATTGAGTAAAGAGGTAGCCATGAGCCGGTCCAGCTTACATAAAAAACTGAAATCGCTGTCTGGGCATGTACCAAATGAGTTTATTCGATTGGTAAGATTAAAGCTTGCGGCAAAATTGCTGCTTTCAAGGGAACACAACATCTCTGAAATTGGTTATTTAACCGGGTTTAACTCCCATTCCTATTTTTCAAAATGTTTTTATCAGCAATTTAAACTTACACCAAGTGAATTTGCAGATAAATATGTCCCACAATCATAACCCAGATAGGGAAGAAAGGGGGCATATAAATGAGTTTATTTTAAATTTTAATTTTTCTTTAAGATGAAGAGATTCAGCTATTTTCTGTTTTTGTATTTGATATATTCTCAAATAACTTTTGCTCAGCAATCCATCAAAAAACCTAATATCATCATTGTATTGGCTGATGATTTGGGTTGGGGAGATGTAGGCTTTCATGGCAGTGAGATCAAAACGCCCAACCTAGATCAAATGGCAAAAGATGGTGTTATCCTCCATCATTTTTACACCGCCCCGGTTTGCTCACCAACAAGAGCAGGCTTAATGACTGGTAGATACCCAAACAGATTTGGACTGCGCCAGACTGTAATCCCTCCATGGAGTGGTTTTGGGGTGGATGTTAGTGAAAAATTTCTTCCACAATACTTAGCTAATGCAGGTTATAGCAATAGAGCGGCAATTGGCAAATGGCATTTAGGCCATGCAGAAAAGAAATTCCTGCCTCTCGAAAAAGGGTTTACTCACTTTTACGGACATTACAACGGCGCCATTGATTATTTTACACATTTAAGAGAAGGGGAGCTGGACTGGCATAACGACTGGAAAACGTCTCATGATAAGGGATATTCTACTGATTTAATTACTGAGGAGGCAGTTAAATGTATTAAAAATTACTCGGCTCAAAAATCCCCCTTTTTAATTTATGTGGCCTACAATGCTCCTCATGGACCTTTGCAAGCAAAAAAAGAAGACCTTTTACAATATGGTTATGATGAATCTAAACCTTCTTTTGGCAAAAAAACCAAAAGCGATGAAGGTGAAGGAGGCGATATTGGACGAGGAAATACGCAAAGACAAACTTATGCTGCTATGGTAACTTGTATGGATGGAGGAATAGGGAAAATTCTTGGTACTTTAAAAAACCTCCATATTGATAACAATACATTGGTTCTGTTTTTTAGTGATAATGGAGCAGCTCCAGACGGAGGAGGTTCTTCTGGAATTCTTAGAGGTAATAAATTTCAGGAATGGGATGGCGGTGTTAGAGCTTCTGCAATCATCAAATGGCGTAATGTTTTAAAAGCTGGAACCCAAGTTGACCAAGTAATGGGTTATATTGATGTTGTACCCACCTTGTTGTCTTTAACAGGAGTAAAAGATAATGAACATAAGCCATTTGATGGTCAGGATATGATGCCTGTATGGTTAGGTGAAAAGAAATTGCCCAATAGAGAATTATACTTGGGTTACGGGAGTTTGATAAATGACCAGTGGAAAATTGTAAAAGCAAATTCGGGAAACGAAAGGATGAAATTAAAGGAAGATGCTTTGTTCAATATTATGGAAGACCCCTCCGAAAAGCAAAATGTGAAAAATCAATATCCTGAAATTTATCAAAAATTACTAAACACCATTGCACCTTATGATGCAATTGAATCAGAGTTTACAGTTCCTCCCTATAATAAAGGAAAAAAGGGTTTTAAAGCACCAAAAGATTGGTTGATTAAATAGCCAGAAATAATCATTGGAACGGTTTTTTTACAGCAATTGCTACAATTTTGATAATCATTCGCTATTGCTTGCCCTAATTTTGTTGGCAAATCAATTATAGCTTAATTAAAAATTTTATGAGAAATAAATTATTGGGGAGCCTCATTCTAATGATCTGTTATGCCTTAACTTCTTCTGCACAATCTCTGGCTCCCGGTAAAATAGAAACCAGATGGGCCAAAAATGTAAATGCCTCCAATGTTTGGCAAAAATATCCCAGGCCACAAATGGTGCGGTCTCAATGGATGAATTTGAATGGTCTCTGGGATTATGCCATCATAAAAAAAGACAATGCCGAGCCAAAAAAATATGACGGGAAAATTCTTGTCCCTTTTTGTGCCGAATCTAGCCTTTCAGGAGTAGAAAAAAGCGTTTTGCCCGATGAAAATCTTTGGTATAAAAGAAGCTTCAATATACCCACATCCTGGAAAGGAAAAAAAATTCTTCTGCATTTTGACGCTGTTGATTGGGAAACAAAAGTTTGGTTAAACGGTAAATTAATAGGACAACATCAAGGTGGGAGTGATCCTTTTACTTTTGATGTTAGCAAATACCTAAAAAATGGAGCACAGGAATTAACCGTTTCTGTATGGGATCCAACAGATACAGGAACACAGCCGCGAGGGAAACAACAATTAAGTCAAAAAGGTATTTGGTACACCCCCGTAACCGGAATTTGGCAAACCGTATGGTTGGAGCCGGTAGAGTCGGCATATATCGAAAGGATTACGCCAATAGCTGATATTGACCAAAATAAAGTACGGTTAAAAAACCTCATCAATGGTGCTAAAGGTAATGAAAGTTTATCAATAAAAGTGATGAGCAATAACAAAGTTATTGCAGACCAATCTTTTAAAGTAAATTCTCCAATAGAAATTACTGTTCCAAATCCTGAACTGTGGAGTCCAGATCACCCATTTTTGTATCAGTTGAATGTTCAGCTTAAAAGAGGCAATAAGGTTTTGGATCAGATCGGTTCTTACTTTGCCATGAGAAAAATATCAATTGGTAAAGATAAATATGGTTACGAAAGATTACTTTTAAACAACGAACCAAAATTCCAGTACGGCACTTTGGATCAGGGCTGGTGGCCAGATGGGTTGCTTACCCCACCTTCTGAAGAGGCCATGCTGTATGATATGCAAATTTTAAAAGATATGGGTTTTAATATGTTGCGTAAACACATTAAAGTAGAACCTTCCAGATATTACCATGATGCAGATTCTTTAGGGATTTTAATTTGGCAGGATATGGTTACCGGTTTCAAAACTTCTGAAAAGGCAACTCAGCATGTACAATCTGGAGCAAAGGAAGATTGGCAACGTCCGAAAAATTCTGCCGATGAATTTGAAAACGAATGGAAAGCAATCATAGATCATCTTAGTTTTTTCCCTTCAATTGTTACATGGGTAACTTTTAATGAGGGATGGGGACAGTATGATACCAAAAGAATTGTAGAATGGACCCAAAAATACGATCCTTCAAGAGTAATTGATGGTGTATCCGGATGGGAAGACAGAGGAGTAGGTAATATGATAGATACCCATCAATATCCTGGTCCGGGGATGGAGCTTGCATCCTTGAATCCAGGACGAGTTGTGGTATTGGGCGAATTTGGCGGGTTGGGTTTACCTATCCAAAATCATCTTTGGAATCCTGAAATGAGAAACTGGGGCTACCGAACTTATAAAAGCGGGAAAGAGCTGGTTAAAGAATATGCAGAGTTGATCCATAATATGTATCCAATGATCAACAGAGGGTTATCTGCTGCGGTTTATACACAAACTACCGATGTTGAAGGGGAAGTGAACGGTTTAATGACTTATGATAGGGACAGTATAAAAATTGATCCTTTATTTAATGAGGATTTTAAATAACCAACTTTATCATCCTATACAGGCCAGCGAAACTATATTCGAAAATTCTGAAATCAAACCACAAGATTTTCTGGTGAGCAAACAGTCCAACTCCTTATCAAAAGGATGGGTTAACAATTAATGAGAGAAAAGTTTTCTTTATTTAAAGGTCCTGTCCAAATGAAAAAAGATGGAAATAAATGGTTGCTAAAGCAATTTGATTTAGCAAAAGTGCCAGAAATGCTACAGCTCAGGATAAGTGGGAGTGGCGATATTAAGATTTATCTGAATGGTAAAAAAGTAACTGATAAATTTCTGAATGCAAAAAGGTCTTATGATGAGATTAATTTAAGTGAGTATGTCAATTACTTAAAACCAGGAGAAAACGATTTATTAATTGAGATTAAAAACATATTGCCACAAAATCCTACGCTTGATTTAGGGCTTTATGCTTCAAAATAGGATTTTAAATTATTGAAGTTTATATCTTTCAAAATCATATTTCACTTTTAAAAAAACAATCAATGGTAAAATTTAAAAATAAAAGAAAAGCAATTTTAATAGTTAGCGTTTTTACGTTTATCCTTATCTGTAGCCTTGGTTTTATAAATATAAAAAACAATAAAAGCGTTGCTGAAAAAAGACCTAATATTGTAGTAATCTTAGCTGATGATTTAGGATATTCTGATTTAGGGTGTTACGGAGGAGAGATCAAAACCCCAAACCTCGATTATCTTTCGCAAAACGGGATCAGATTTACCAATTTTTACAATACTTCACGCTGTTGTCCCAGCCGTACCTCCCTGCTAACCGGGCTTTATAACCATGAAGCTGGAATAGGGGCAATGACCACGGACCAACATACACCAGGTTACCGCGGTCATATCACAGATAATGCGGTTACTATTGCCGAAGTTTTAAAAATGGCAGGTTATCATACGGCAATGTCGGGTAAATGGCATGTTTCCAATACCTTAGAACAAGAAAACCCTGAAAAACAACTAAACTGGTTAAATCATCATGAAGAGCATCCTCTTTTTTCACCAATAGCGCAATATCCAACCAATCGTGGGTTCGAAAAGTATTTTGGAAATATTTGGGGAGTAGTGGATTATTTTGATCCTTTTAGTTTAGTTAGCGGAACAAAATCCATAAAATCTGTTCCCAAAGATTATTATCATACCGATGCGATCAATGATACTGCGGTAACCTACATTAAACAACTGGGTAAAACTGATAAGCCATTCTTTTTATATGTAGCAGAAACAGCGCCTCACTGGCCTTTAATGGCACTTCCAGAAGACATTGCAAAATATAAGGATACTTATAAAGGAGGATGGGAAGCCATCCGTGAAGCCAGATACCACAGAATGGTAAAAATGGGACTCATTGATTCTACAAAACTACCGCTTTCTAAACGATGGGAAGGAGAGGTTAAATGGGAAGATAATCCTACTAAAGAGTGGGACGCACACGCCATGGCTGTACATGCGGCAATGGTTGATAGAATGGATCAAGGCATTGGGAGGATCATAAAAGCCTTAAAAGAATCAGGACAACTGGACAATACCATCATTGTTTTTTTAAGCGATAATGGAGCAAGTGCAGAAAATGCAGCAGCGTATGGGCCTGGTTTTGATAGGCCAAGTGAAACTCGTGATGGTAGAAAAATTACTTATGCAACAGAAAAACAAGCTCCGGCCGGGCCAGAAACCACCTATTCATCAATAGGTGATAGATGGGCCAATGTTGCAAATACTCCTTACCGTTATTGGAAAGAAGAATCTTATGAGGGAGGTATCCATACCCCCATGATTGCTTTTTGGCCAAAAGGCATCAAAATGAAAAATGGGAGTTTTACCAATCAAATAGCCCATGTGATGGATTTCATGGCGACATTTATCGATGTAGCTAAAACTCAATATCCAAAGGTTTATAAGGGGCACAAAATCTCTGATTTACAAGGAATTAGTTTGCTTCCGATATTAGAGGGAGAACAGAGAAAAGGGCATGATATGTTATTTAACGAGCATATTGGGGCTAAATATGTGCGGTCTAACGGTTGGAAATTAGTTGCAGGTAGCAGAAAATTAGATAAAGAAAATAAGTGGCATTTGTATAATATAGAAAATGACCAGTCCGAAACTCATGACCTTGCCGCTAAATATCCAAAAAAAGTAGCAGAGTTGGATAGTTTATGGCGTGATTGGGCAAATCATAACCAAGTATTGCCTAAACCAAAAAAAGGAAATTGATACTTAAATAAATGATGATAAAATCTAAATCTTTAGTCAAAAAGAATTTCGGTATTAAATCCACGATGAGATACCCTTTACTTGGTTTTCTGATTTTATTTTGTTTTAACCAATCCTACGGGCAAGTTGAGGCAACTAAAGGTAAACCTGCAAAAGAGCAGGTTAATATTGTGCTGATTATTGCAGATCAATTTAGAGCTGATGCTTGTAAAAGGGAGGGGTTTGAACTGAATACCACTCCGTTTTTGGATAGTTTGGCAGAGACAGGTACATGGTTCAACAAAGCTTATTGTGCCTCTCCAGCTTGTATCCCAAGCAGAACATCTATGATTACGGGGCGTTTTCCAAGCGCAACCAAAGTCCGTTCTAATATGAATTTGACTGATGTGGTATATAAGACCGATCTTTTTGATGTAGTGAAATCTAAAGGATACGCTACGGCTCTAATCGGGAAAAACCACACTTATTTAAAGCCACAAATGCTGGATTATTGGAAAGAATACTCTCATTTAGGAGTTGAAAAACCAAAAAATCAGGAAGAAAGAGATTTCAATAAATATTTGGTAAGCACCAATTTTTATATGGATAAACAGCCTGCACCCTTTGTTGCAGATATGCAACAACCTAGTAGAATGGTTAATGATGCCGAAAATTGGGTAGATAGCCAAAAAAGATCTGAGAAGCCTTTCTTCTTATATTTATCTTTTCCCGAACCCCATAATCCTTATCAGGTATCTGAACCCTATTATTCGATGTTTCCGCCCGAGACCTTGCCAGACGTTTTGGTAGGTAAAGAAGCCTTAAAAGAAAAAGGTAATAAATGGGTGTTGCAAAAAGAATTGATGGGAATGGGTTATCCAAATTTCGAAAAAAACATCCCAAGGATCAGAAGTAATTATTATGGGATGATGCGATTGATTGATGATCAGGTAAAAAGATTTGTGGATCATTTAAAGAAAACAAGATCATACGAGAATACCATATTTATTTTTGTTGCAGACCATGGTGACTTTACAGGAGAATACGGGCTCATCAAAAAAGGAGTGGAAGTGCCCGAATGCCTAGCTAGGATTCCGATGTTATGGCATGGTCCCGAAATCATCAAAAATAAAAAACCAAGCGATGCCCATGTAAGTAACGTAGATATCATGCCCACCATTTGCAACTTGTTAAATGTTCCGTTGCCTGATGGTGTACAAGGGCGAAGCTTATGGCCATTATTATCGGGACAAAAATATCCAAAAGAAGAATTTTCCAGCGTAATAGTACAACAGGGTTTTGGAGGGCTTCATTTTACTGATTTGCAGGAGTATGATCCTTATACACAAGATGGAACTTTGGTAAAAGGAAAAGAGCAATTTGATGAATTGAACACTTGGTCTCAAAGTGGGATGATGAGGATGTTAAGAAAAGACGACTGGAAGCTGGTTTATGATATGCAAGGTAGCGGACAGTTATATAATTTAGCAACAGACCCAGCAGAAGTCCATAATCTCTTCGGGAGTTCCACGTATAAAGATAAACAAATGGAGCTTTTATCGAACATGATGACTTGGGAGCTCCGCACCCAAGATCCCTTGCCATTACCAAATCCGAATAAAAACAGACACTATGGTTTTAAGAAAGATCCATATAATTATTGGACACCTTATAAAAACGAACCTCAGCAAAAGTTAAGAGAAAACTTAAAAAAGCTGAAGGATATAGAAAATCAGAACTAAAACATTAACGGCGGATAGGAATAAATAAACCGATCATGAAAAATATTAAATTAAATGACTATCCGTTATTATAAACATTTTTATACCAAGGAGCTTGCACTGTAGCAATAAGTCCTGTCAAACAGTTTTTCTCCGAAATATCTTCTGTTGAACTTGTAGCACATTAATATAACATTCCTTAATACCATGATGAATGCCAAGGAATAGCATTACTTATAGCCTTGTGTAACGGAAAGACCTTGTCTAATCTTTCACCACCACTACTTTGTGCTCATTTACAATTTTGTTGAGCTTGCTGTAGCTCTTAAAACCGTCAGTCATCACCGTTGCTTCTTTATTTATCTGATAGCTACCTCATATTCAATTATAGCCGTTAAGCTGTCAATTATCATTTTCAGACCTTTCTTTGGGCACCATCTTTGGTCCTCTACAGGGATAGATTCTACCGCCACCAATACTGTAGCCTGTTTACTGCTCCCTCTGCCTTGTTGGTTTTTGTTCGATTTCTTCCCTGCTCTTCGATCTGTTGTCTCAAAGAAGCCTTCATCTAGCTCAATGTATTCCTTCAATTCATCATGGCGCATAGAAAGACGTATCTTATGAAGCATGGCCCAAATAGGCTTATCTCTTGTTAACTCCCGTTTTCCAATGCGGAGATACTTTTTTTGGTGCTGGTCAAAAAAGCCATGTTATCTAAAGCATCAGTTCCGCTACGAAAACCCATATTGTGTTATTAACAGCCACATTTCACATACTACACCCTGCTGATCCCGTATCGATTTCCGAATATGTCCGGATATTGCTGATTTTCATAATGCTAATTTACTAATTTATTTAGTATTACGGATAGTTAAATTAATTTCATTAGTGATTTTGTCAACTGTTTTTAGCACAGTTAAAGCACAGCAAAAACCCAATATTATTTTAATTATGTCTGATGATATGGGTTATTCAGATTTGGGTTGTTATGGTGGAGAAATCTCAACACCTAATCTTGACGCTCTGGCTAATGATGGGCTTCGTTATACCCAGTTTTATAATGTGGGGCACTGTTGCCCTTCAAGAGCAGCGTTAATGACTGGATTATATCCACAACAAACAGGTTTGGGATGGATGACGGATAAAAACTTTAATTTACCGGGCTACACAGACGAATTAAATAGTAATTGTGTTACCATTGCGCAAGTGCTTAAAGGAGCGGGGTACGCTACTTATATGGCTGGTAAATGGCATTTGGCTAGAAATGTTAAAGATAATGGGCCAAAATACAACTGGCCTTTGCAGCGTGGGTTTGATAAGTTTTACGGTATGGTTTCAGGTGCTGGGAACTATTTTGATCCTGCCACACTATGTAGAGACAATAAACTGATTTCACCATTTAACGACCCAGAATATAAACCGAAGGAATTTTATTTTACAAATGCAATAACGGATAATGCTATAAAATATCTTAAAACCGACCCAAAGGATAATAGACCATTTTTTATGTACGTAGCTTATACTGCTGCACACTGGCCAATGCAGGCTCCAGAAGCAGAGATTCAAAAGTATAAAGGGAAATATAGCAAAGGATGGGATGTGTTACGTAGAGAAAGATTGGTAAGAGAAAAAAAATTAGGTGTTATCAATCCCGATGTTAAGCTATCTCCATTAGATACCCACCCTTGGGAGGAAGAAACCGATAAGCCGGCAATGGAACGCAGAATGGAAACCTATGCAGCTATGATTAGCATCATGGATCAAGGTATCGGCAAATTGGTTGCTGAATTAAAAAAGCAAGGGAAATATGATAATACCATCATACTTTTTCTTCAGGATAATGGAGGTAATGCAGAAGGAATAGGATTTGGAGGATCAAACGGAGAAACAAAAACAATTGCTAAAGATACATCGGATGTAAAACGTTTATCTAAAAATGACATCCAATACAAAGTGATTTCTCCCATCACTCGTGACGGAAAAATGGTAACGGCTGGCAAAAAAGTATTGGCTGGTCCAGCTGACACTTATTTGTCTTATTTAAAACCCTGGGCTAATTTATCAAACACACCTTTTCAAAAGTATAAGAACTTCTCTTATGAAGGAGGAATTGCAACGCCATTGATTGTGCATTGGCCAGCAGGGATTAAAAACAAAGGAGGAATAATAAAAGAGGTTTCACACGAGATAGATATTATGCCGACCCTTTTAGAATTAGCAAAAAAAAATTATCCCAAAATGTATAATAAAGATACAATTACCTCAGTATCGGGAGTAAGTTTAGTTTCTACATTTAATAATAAACCATTACAAGAAAGGGCTGTATATTGGGAACACGAAGCTAATAAAGCGATGCGAATGGGGAAATGGAAGATTGTTTCTGGAGGAGTGCTTAACGGAAATTATGGAGAATGGAAAACCTATTCCAGCTTGCCATGGCGTTTATACAACATGGAAAATGACAGAAGCGAATTAATGGATCTTTCTGGCGAATATCCGGAAAAGGTTAAACTGATGGCTTCCATGTGGGAAAAATGGGCGTATAAAGTGCATGTATATCCAATGCCTTGGAAAGAAGAGGAGAAGCCTATAAAGGCAGATTATATTTCTACACCATGGGAATATCCTAATTTTTAGGAAAAAGTTAATCACTATCACCAATCTCGAAAAATTAATCTTCGAGAATAAAGCCCTTGTCCATATTATTAATCACTAGAATAAATTTAT
Source organism: Pelobium sp. (assembly GCA_965218985.1). GTDB lineage: Bacteria > Bacteroidota > Bacteroidia > Sphingobacteriales > Sphingobacteriaceae > Pseudopedobacter. Next base: position 590,920 of record CBDCMP010000007.1, on the reverse strand, counting down.
CTTATCCACCCCTTTAAACTTAATAAAATAAAGCAGTCCATTTCAACCGGTAAGCAGCCCAAAAGTTCAAAGTAAAATGGAGGTCAAGTCCAATCGGCCTAGAAAAATTAATATAAAATTAAGATTTGTTTGTAGACTTTACGTCCATGTTGTGTGGCTTATATTCGCTTTCGTGGTGAAATGGAAATTACAATAACACACATTCCAAATCTAACACTTTACCCTCATTTGGTGGCTTAGAGAGGAACAAGGTGTTTTCTGGATGATTAAAAAAGGGGAATTACTTATCCCTTCATCTCCAAAAAAATAATATCCTTCAGAGGTAATAATCACCTGATCCAGAACATTGATGTCTAACAATTCTCCTCCAGCTTTTATTTCTCTGGTAAGTTGGATATCTGCCTGACTGGGTTTAAGGTTGCCTGAAGGATGGTTTTAGGCTTTATGTAAAGCTTACATAAGGCTCATTATGCAAAGTATTATCCTTAGGTATTTGATTATGAGTATAATGTGAGTTGATTACTTTACATAAAAAAGTGATTTTTTACAGCAATCAAAATAAATTGCTATGAATATATCCCTATCAGAGTTTGATGAACTCACCTGCTCCATTGCAAATCAACTACGACAAAATTTCAATTATTCCTGCTTAGCTATCGATAATTATAGAACCGAATGGAGAAAGGTCCGTTTCTATTATCCGTTTAAATATTTCAAGTTAAACTTCATGTGTTGAGCAGTATCACATAATTACATTATTATATCTTATCCCATTCAAGCATCCTGCATGTTCCATAGGAAAAAAATAACCAACTCTTGGTTATTTTGAATAATGAATTCATAAACGAGATATTATTAAAATAAATCGACTAAAATTCTTGCAATTACATATATATCTATATACATTTGGTCAACCAATCTGGTCAACCAATTTATTTAAATAATTTCGTTTATAAAAAGAAAAGGATTTTGTTAAGCAAAGTGTATTGCCACACGTTTAATTCGGTAGTATTTTTTTAATAATCAAATACATGCAATCTAAAATAAAACTTATGAACAGATACCTGATGCTGTTAACGTTAACACTGGCTTTGCTATCATGCCAAGCTCAATTACTAGCTAATAATCTAATAGTCAATAATCCCCGTGAATTACAGGAGGCTATTTCCAAGGCTCAACCCGGAGATCAAATTATCATGGCTAATGGTGTTTGGAAAGATATTCAGATCAGATTTTACGGAAAGGGAACAAAAGAAGACCCCATAGTTTTAAAAGCAGAAACAGCGGGTAAAATGACGATTGAAGGTACTTCTGATTTAAAATTGGGAGGAGAATATCTTGAAGTAAAGGATTTGTATTTTAAAAATGGGCATACGCCATCAGAAAGTGTGATACAGTTTAAAATAAATAATGATACCCTTGCAAACCATAGTACAATTACTAATTGTGTAATTGACGAATTTACCCAACCCAATAGAGAAATAACCGACCATTGGGTAGAGTTTTGGGGCAGATATAACCAGTTGGACCATTGCAATATTATAGGAAAATCCAACTTTGGGCCAACAGTTAGGGTATTTTTAGACGGTAACGAGAACATTAACAATCATCATCAAATCATATATAATCATTTCGGACCTAGGCCACGTAAAGGTGGCCCGCACGGCGAAACTATTCAGATTGGGGATAGCGAAACATCCATGACCCCATCTTACACCAACGTTTCTAATAACTTTTTTGACCATTGCAACGGCGAAGTGGAAGTCATTTCAAATAAATCTAATTTTAATGGATACAAAAACAATATATTTTTTGAGAGTGAAGGTTCTTTGGTTTTAAGACATGGAAATTATTGCACTATTGACGGTAATGTTTTTATCGGGAATGACAATTCGGAATTTATTGGCGGTATTAGGGTGATAAATACAGGGCACTGGATTACCAATAACTATTTTTATAAATTAAAAGGCAAAGAATTTAGAAGTGCTATCGCCGTGATGAATGGCATCCCAAAATCGTCTTTAAACAGATACATGCAAGTTACAGATGTTGTGGTTGCCCACAATACCTTTATTGATTGCCAGTCGCCTTTTCAGTTTAGTGTAGGTGCTAATATTGATAAAAAAGACGTGTTACCAGCATCAGAAATCCGTTCTGCAAGACCAGAACGTACGTTATTTGCAAATAACCTCATTTATAACCACGAAGCAGATAATTACCCAATAGTGGCTTATGATAAAGTGGATGGCGTAACATTTAAAAAGAACATTTTTAATAGCGAAAACAAAAGTAAAATCTCAAACGATGGCATTATTACCAGAGATTTTCAAGTGAAAAAACTATCGGATTACTTATATGTTCCGGTAAAAAATCAGGAAGATATTTATCATGGTTTTGATTTCGATAAAATCTCTACTGATCTTTTTGGTGCCAACAGGTCGAAACAAAACGCAATCGGTGCCATCACTTTACCTGTAAAAGAAAATCCAATTTTAATAAACAAAAAACTTTACGGAACTGATTGGTTTTCAACAGATGCTCCTCATTACGATCCCAAAACCTATAAAATAGCAAACAATAAAGCGCTAGTTGAACAATTAAAAAATGCTCATTCTGGCGATATTCTATCTCTAAAATCTGGAGTTTATAAATTAGACGCCTCTTTGGTGATCGATAAAAATATCACCATCACTTCAGCAAATAAAAACAAAAAAGCGACCTTGCAATTTAAAGGGAGCAAAGTAGCATTTGAAATGCATCCAAAAAGCGTTTTAAAGCTAAATAACATCATACTAAAAGGAGATAAAACGCAAGATGCATTTACCACTTTATCTAAAAACATGGCTAAATCTTGTGACTTATTTATAAAAAACACAGAAATATCGGATTTCAAAAGTGTGATTAAGGTATATAAAGCCTCATTTGCTGATACAGTGTCTATAGACAATAGTGTGATTAAAAACTGTTTAAACGGTATTGAATTAAACACTGAAATAGATGCTGGCGGGGATTATAATGCAGAGTTTGTATATATCACAAACTCACAATTTGACAATGTTGAGTCGACGGTTTTAGATTACTACCGAGGAGGCTATGATGAATCGACCATTGGTGGAAATTTAGTACTTAAAAACAACACTTTTACCAATTGTGGCAAGGCAGATAAAAGCGGAATTCTAATTCATAACCAAGGTATTGTAAATGTCGATTTTTCAAACAACACCTTCAAAAACAATCCGGTTAAAACCATTGCAATTTTGTGGGGAGAAAAAGGACAAAAACCTGTAAACAATACCGTTATAAATTCAGGTGAAATAAAAGTAGAACAAAATATAAAACAAAAATTGATGTACTAAGCCGGTTGTATGAGCAATATAAAATCATTTTTTGTAGCGCTTTTATTGGCGCCAATAATAGTGCTTGCGCAAGATATTCCTTCAAACAAAGTAATAGCAACTAACGAAATTGTTAATTATTTAAAACCGGAAGTTAAAGCCACGTTAAGCAAAAATGGGGTAATTACGGAAGCTGTTTTGGCAAAATACTTCCGTGATAAATTTGCCGAACGCTATTTTTACAACTGGAATAATTTTGAGTCCCGTTTTAAAAGCTACAACACAATTTATAAAGGGATTGAGCAAACCCATACCGAAAATGCATTAAATCATCTCTCAAAATTTTCTGGAAGTACCACTTGGAAACTTCCATTTAACTATTTGAACGGCTCGCCTGTAAATGCTTATGCACTGCGACATTTAGCTCGTCAGCATAAAATGGTGGATATTGCATTTTACTATTTTTATCAAAACAAAGACCCTAAATACATCGCTTATTTTGAAAATCAAATGCAGTCTTTAAACGGTGCTTTAAAAACCGGGAAGTATGAATCAATAGAAGACGGAAATGGCGTTTATGAAGTGTTTAGGTCCGGTTATCGGATATTGAATTGGCTGGAAATTCATAATATGTTTTTGGGGCAAAAAGCCTATTCAGATAAAGATCAGCTCACCACCATTGCAACGCTACTACAGCATGCGTCTAGTTTGTACGAAACTAATCCGAAATTTGAACCCGGAAATCATCAAACCAGAGGAATGTCGGCATTGGCCATGCTTTCTATTCTTTTCAGAGATTTTAAAGGCACTGATGAATGGTATGAACACGCGATGTCATTGTTGGGCACACACATGTCAAGAGAAATTAATGACGATGGGTTTCAGTTTGAAAGAACGGTTCATTACCATATCAGCGATATTGAGACTTACTTTTATGTATATCAATTAGCAAAAATCAGTAAACTGGAAGTACAACCATTTTGGAAAGAAAAACTAAAATCACTTTTTGTAACCCTTACAAAAATTGCATATCCGGATAAATCTGCACCTGTATTGTCTGATGATACAGACGATCCTTGGGCAGAAAAAAATGATATTTCGGGGGCTTTAACCTTGGGTTATTTACTTTTTGATTCGCCTGATATGGGCTACTTTGCTAACCACCAAGTGGAACCAAATATGTTTTGGTGCCTCTCTGATGATCAGTTAAAAATGTTGGATAATGTGGAGTCAAAACCTCCTACAATTAAAGAAGCAACATTTCCTACAACAGGTTATTATGTGATGCGTGAAGAGTGGAAACCAGATGATAAAATGATGATTGTTTCGGCAGGCTTAAATCATACAAAACCAGATCATCAACACGGAGATATGTTGGGCATCCAAGCTATGGCAAATGGCAAAGTTATTTTACCTAATTACCAAGTGAGGTATTCTTTACCAGATTTTGAATTTTTTAAAAATTCTATGGTTAAAAATGTAGCATTGGTGGATAGTGAACTACAAGGACAAAAATACACTGCTAACCAAGGAGGAAGTGGCTTTGGCAAGTTTTTGAAATTACCGCAACCTACAATCATTGCGTGGAAAAACAATAAAGATATTGATGTGTTTGTGGGCAGTCATGACGGGTTTGAAAATATAGGCGTAAATTATAGCCGACAAATTATTTATATAAAAGATGATTTTTGGATTGTGAAAGACAATTTTTCATCCGATAAAACCCACAACTACAAACAAGTTTGGCAAGGGCATTATACTTTAGAAGACGCTCCAAATTTGATTCATTCAACGTTTGATAATGCTTCGGGATTAGATATTTATCAGGTTAAAAAGGCAGATACCGTTTTAACTTCCGGTAAACATGGTAAACAATGGTCGGTTGTGGCAAAAAACAATCTAAGCAATTTTAGCTTTATCACCATATTGTATCCTTATAAAGGTTATTCCAATACCATTAGCGAAAGTGACAGCCTTAAATTTAAGGATTGGGCCTTGAATAATTCTAAATGGAAGGTTGAAGGAATAGAACCTGTTTCGTTGACCAAAAAAGATAAGTCTGTGTTTTTTTCTGTTACAAAGTTGGACTTTAATGATCTAAAATTAGGTTTTACCAATGTCGCAGATGTATTTGTGACTTACAAAGATCATTTATTAACGGTTCAGTCTATCGGGGAAAAGGAAACTCAGGTAACATTTGAAAATAAAACCGTCCAAAAAAACTCCATACTTAAACCTGGTGATACCCTGGTATATGAAATTAAATAATTTGTTGTTTAGAGCCTGTTTAAAATCATGAAAAAACTAATTGTTATATTATTATCGCTGTTTTTGTTTAGCAATACGCAAGCTCAGGTATGTGTTTGGAATCTTAAAAGCTTAGATGAAGCTAAATCATCAAACCCGGAAGCGGTGCAATCAATCGTACATAATGCCGAGAAAGAATTATCCAAAACAATCACCACCGTTGTAGATAAGGAAATGACACCGGCAAGCGGAGATAAACACGATTATATGAGCATGGGCAGGTATTGGTGGCCAGATCCAGCAAAGAAAGACGGATTGCCATATATCAGAAAAGACGGTGTTTCAAATCCTGAGATCGAAAAACTAGACCGCTACCCTTTAGGTAGTTTAGCTAAAAGTGTGGAAACACTTTCTTTAGCTTACTATTTAACTTCAGATGAAAAATTCGCACAAAAGGCCGTGGAAAACTTGCGGGTATGGTTTATCAACTCGGATACCAAGATGAATCCAAATATGAATTACGGACAAACCATTCCCGGTATCAGAAACGGATTAGGTAGAGGCGAAGGCGTTTTAGATACCTATTCTTTTATAGAAATGCTTGATGGCGTAGAGTTACTTAAAAAATCGAAATCATTTACTCCCGTAGACCAGCAAGCCTTAAAAAAATGGTTTTCTGCTTACGTAGATTGGTTGCAAAGCTCTTCGGTAGCCGCCGAAGAACAAGCAGCAAAAAACAATCACGGTACTGCATTTGATGTGCAACTTGCTCGTTACGCCTTGTTTATCGGCAACTTGGACTTGGCTAAAAAAGTGCTTCATGAATTTCCGCAGAAAAGATTATTTAGCCAAATTGAACCAGACGGGTCACAACCATTAGAGTTAGCAAGAACAACTGCTTTAGGCTATTCTACCTTTAATTTGAATCATTTTTTAGATATGTGCAACATCGGAAAGGTTGTAGGGACAGATTTATTAGCCGCAAAATCTAAAGACGGAAGAAGTATTTTAAAAGCAATAGATTTTTTGCTTCCATATATCAATAAACCGGCATCTCAATTTCCTTACCAGCAAATAAAAGATTGGGAAGGTGTTCAGCAAAAGCTTTGCTGGCAGCTGTATCGCGTGGATCAGCTATTAGCGAAACCAGCATATAAAAAATATTATAGCGCAAGTTTAAAATCAGCTAAAAAGGATATCGATTCAGTTTTATATTAGTGAGGGAAATTAGTTTGTTTTTATAAAACCTCGCAAACAAAAATTCCCCAAAACTATTCAAGGATAATTTTGGGGAATTACATTTATCAGACTTCAGTGATCAATACGTTGAACGTTCATATCTTTAAATTAGACTGAGAAATCAGTTAAAAAACTCATTCATGCTTTACCCAAAGCCTGTATATCTCCACTTCACCATAAGCATCACAACTCTCACCGCTTACTTTGTTTTTACCTTGACAGGATGACTGTACATAAGCTCCGGCTTTAAAATACGCACCCGAGAATGTGGTATTGTAAGTATAAACCAAAGCATCATTATAATAACAATCAACTTTATTGTCATGCACTTTAAACATTACCGTAAAGTGTTTGCCTAGCATATAGTTATTATCTAAAGTTGGTCCGTCGTCGCCGTTCAAATCAATAAATAATTTCTTTTTTTCTAACCTAAAAACAATGATATCGTCATTAGCATCGTGAATTTGCCCAACAACAATATGTGGTTTTACATCAGGTAAATGAGTAATAGCTTGCTCAATAAATAGGGTATGTGTACCTGTTGCTGAACCCCAAGATGCATTTGTTGTGCCGTTATTGGTCATTTCTCTTAACTCGCTACGAGGATAACCCGAGCCGGAAGTTGTAACACCGCCAGTATTGGCTTTAAAAACAACACCGTCTTTAGTAGCATTTAGATGAAACCAATTGGCATCAGTAAAAGTTTTCAATACAGGTTGTTTATACTCATCTACTTTACCAGGTGTTTGGGTATCAATAGGTGTATTTAACTTCCAGTTGGTTAAGTCTATAACTTCTGCCGGGTATTTTTTATCCACCACTGCTTCTATCGGTGTAGTCGGTTTTTTTTCTGGAACTTGCTGTGTAGCACAAGAGGCCAACAACAAAATGGCGAGAGTTAATGGTTGCATCACTTTATTTAAGATTATTTTAGTTTTCATTATATTATTTTAACAAAAAACCACAGAGTGTAAACTTGACAAAGACAGAATAAAAACCTTGTTTTTTAGTGGTTCGTTAAGTCTCGATGGGCAAAAAGACCAATTCTAAAACTAAAAGCACAGAGATTTGAAAACAAACCCCTGCACTTTTGAACCAATATCATTTACTTTTGTACGTAAATATCAAATTTTATAGTAGAAACCTTTTCAGCATCTACCGCTTCCTTTACTCTTATCAAGCAATTTTTGAAGGCAGTTGCAGCAGGTGTTGTGGGTACTTTAACCCAAATTAGATAAGCTGTTGTTATATTATACTGACTGGTTGTTGGTGCCGAACCTGGAACATATTTAGAGGTACTGCTACTTGGTGTAGAAACACCTGTGAAAAACCCATTATCATCTAAATCAGCAATATTGTTTGCATTAAATTTAGTGTATAAATCATCAACTCCAGCGTCTCCAGGGACCATCACCCTAAATTTAGTTGGTTTTAATTTAGTGAAATCTGTGGTTGTCGTATTCCAATAATCACTAGTGCCGCTACAATAAAAGTTTTTTGCAATATTGGTTGCATTGGTGGGGCTATACAACGAAGGTCCTGAACTTGTTCCATAATATAAAAAATCTAAAGTTGATTCATCTGCATTTAATGTACAGCTACCACCTGTTGTACCCGTTGCAATAAAGAAATGATTATTGGTTATTGTAGTAGATGAATTTCCCTGTGCACCCATGATTACATCTTTGTATAATGTATAAGGTAATGCTGGAACGTTAATAGTAAACTGGGTTGTGATCCCAAAAGTGTCGTAGGCAATAATTTTAATATTTGCTGTATTAGCCCGGTAGGTATAGTCATAATTTATAGCGTAAGTTTCAGCCGCATTAAGACCGGAAATTGTAGTTACAATAGTAAATGCGCCTTGTGAATCATCTAATATTTCTATTTTATCCAAACCTGTTTCCGATGATGCATTACCGGTGATGATAATATGATCATTTGCATCTGGTAATTTAGTGTCGGGAAAATTTTCGAGCATTGGTAATGGTGGCTGAAAAGCAGAAAGGTTGATCAATAATTCATCTGTGCTATTATCCACACGCTTTACAACACTCTTTATAGCTGTAGCACCCGCCATATTTGTTTTGGCAAAGGCGGTTACAGGAATCAAAAGATCCAAATTGTTTTGATTATCTGCTGTAGCGTAAGTGATGTTCACTAAAGAATCCGATTGCTGTTCCCTCACCAAATAACTATAGATGAGTTTTATGCCTACCTGAGATTGGATATTAGCAGCAACATCCGTATTTGGTGTCAGTTTTTTAGTCGCCAAGTTATATACATAATCTTGAGCGGTTAATACATCTTTAGCAGTTGAGCCATTTGTGTTTTTATCTTTTTTACAAGCCATTATCCCTACCAAACTAATGAGTAGAAGCGTCAGGGTTTGTTTAATATCTATAGCTTTCATGTTTCTTTATTTAAAATAAGAATTAATAACCAGGATTTTGAGTGATCTGTATTTGATCGTTTGTATCAATTTCTCTTTGCGGAATTGGCAATAATAATTTATCAGAAGTTACATTGGCTTGTAAAGACGCTAAAGAAATAGTTGGTGTAACATTGATATAGAAAACAGGATACTCCTCGGCAAAATAAGCTTTGATTAAATTTACGGCATCTCCGCTACGAACCATATCAAAAAAGCGTTGGTTTTCAAATGCCAGCTCTAATCTACGCTCTTTGAATAAAGCAGTTTTAAAAGCAGCTGCATCTGTAATGGAGTTTAACCCTGTTGCAGGATATTGATAGAATGCGGCATTAAAATCTCCTGTACCGGGATAATCAACCGCTCCGGATCTGGCTCTTATTTGGTTAATTAATGAAACTGATGGACCTCCTGGACCATCAAAACCCGTTGCTTCTGCCTTCATTAAAAGCACATCGGCAAACCTTATCACTGGCCAATCATTTTCGGCATCAAATTCACTCACTACCTGAGAGATGAATTTTTTACAATAGGGCTTGGTTGAAGTATATTGACCGATGCAAACTGCTTCTCTTTGATCTGATGGGCCACTACTTGGGTTAATATAAGCAGTTTGAATACTTTCTGTTGGAAAATTATAACCTTTACCATCGTTATTTACTACTGCGTTTCCACTGCCCGCTGGTGCAAATAAATTTGCAAAAGGAGAACCTAAACCAAAACCACCTGCTTTATATCTAACTGCAAAAATGATTTCTTTATTCATTTCATTGGTAATGGAAAAAACATCTGAATAAGAGTTTAACAAACCATAGCCACTATTATCAATTACATCATTTATTAATGGCAATGCTTCTGAATTTCTGCTTAATGTTAGGTAAACCTTTGCTAATAAAGCTTCTGCTCCCCATTTAGTGGCCTTGCCTAAATCATTGGGGTTCATTGCCTGATAAGTTGATGTTGACATTAAATCCTTAGCCATACTTAAATCGGCAGTGATTAAGCTGTAACAGTCCGCAATGGTACTTCTTTTAATTTGTTTCGCTGTAGCTGGATCAACCGGTTCGGTAATCAAGAATATCCCGCCAAACAATCTGGTTAATTGAAAGTAATGGTAAGCTCGTAAAAACAATGCTTCTCCAATTAATTGATTTTTTTGTTCTGCTGTCATTATCGCAGTACCAGTACCAACGGTTAAAATGCCATTGCTATAAGTTACTCCCAAGCTTCTTAATACATAATTAATGGCTCTGATATTATTATAAGTTGCCAACCAATAGATATACACCTGAGAATGTGAGGAATTCAGCGTAAACTGATCCAGATCATTTAACTCAAGATTTTGAGTGCTGCTACTGTTTGCCACGCCCTGTTTTGAATTATCCCCTCTTAACTCTGTAAACATCCATTCATTATACATAGTGGCTTGCAAACCATTATAACAACCGGTTAGAGCGGCACTAGTTTCTGTATAATTATTATAAAAAGCATCTGCACCTACGTTAGAAATAGGATCTACCTCAATAATTTTTTTGCAGGAGGTTACCATAAGGATAAAGAGGAATGCCATTGTGAAGTAATATTTATTTCTTTTCATGATTTTCTTTATTGATTATTAAAAATTAAGGTCGATGCCAAACGTGAAAGTACGAAGCACTGGAAATGCACCTCTTTGATATCCATCAATTAATGGAGATGAGTAACTTGAGGAAGTTGATCTGGCTTCTGGGTTGATACCACGATAATTTGTACCCATGATATACCAAAGATTATCTGCTGAGGCATAAAGTCTCAATGAACTTAAACCTACCTGTTTAATTTTCGAATTTGGGAAAGTATACCCTAATATCACATTTCTGATAGAGGCATAAGAAGCATCCTCTACCACATAATCTGTAAATATCATATTTACACCGTTGTTGTAATAGGGAGTTTGGCCATCACCCGGAAACATATCACTTACCCAATGGTTATCATTATTGAAATAGCGATTGAACTTTTTGGTTTCGTTATAATTGGCATCTCCATTAAAAAGTTCACCTCCTTGTGAACCTTGGATGCTTACTGTTAAATCAAATTTCTTGAATTTAAAACTATTGGTAACTCCCCAGGTAAAATCAGGAAATGGAGAACCTATTACCACTCTGTCATTTTCATCGATTTTATTATCACCATTGGTATCTACTATTTTTAACCCCCCTGCTGTGTAATATTTAGAAATGTTACTGGTTTGACCAGCAGCTACAGCAGCATCTATCATTGCCTGTGAGGTAAAAACACCATCGGTTTTATAGCCAAAGTATTGAATGGCCGGCTGACCAATTATTGCAGCATAAACTTCGTTACGCTCGCCATAGTTATATTGGTATGGCTCGCCACCTAACTTCAATAATTTATTTCTGTTAGCAGAAAGATTCATGGCGGTAGTCCACTCAAATTTCTTTGTTCTTACATTATTGGTGCTCAGTTCAAACTCCAAACCTTTGTTTTGAATTTTACCGGCATTATTTACATAAGCATTTGAACCACTAAAAGACATGGTTGCCTGGTTGTATAACAGCTTATCTGTTTTTGAATTATAGTACTCAACTGTTAAGTTGATTTTGTTGTTCAACAAACCTAAATCTAAACCAAAGTTAGATGCAAAAGTGCGCTCCCAGGTAATATTTGGATTTGCCAATACAGCACCATTTGGAGATAAGCCCAAAGTCACGTTTCCATTACCGGCTCCATAATCATAATTAGATGGGTACAATAAATTCTCGAAAGAAAAGCTAGGTACTTTATTATTTCCTGTCGCACCATAGCTACCTCTCAATTTTAAGTTACTAAGCCACCTTTCATCCTGTAAAAACTTCTCGTTACTTGCCACCCAACCAGCAGAAACAGAAGGAAAATAGCCATATTGTCTTCCGCTTTTGAAATAAGAACTACCATCAGTCCTAAAACTGGTACTGAATAAATAAGTGCTCTTATAGTCATAAGTAAATCTCCCTAAATAAGAAATCAATCCTATCTGATCTTTTGTGGTCATGGTTAAAGCTTGATCTATTTGAGCAGGCTGAGTGTTTAACTGATCTGCCGCAAAATCCCTACCCACTACCGTGGCATTTTTAATAAAGGTTTGTTGGGTGGTAAAACCTGCCAGAGCTGTGAAGTTATGATTACCCTTTTTCCAAGAATAATCTAATGTGTTTTCCCACAACACATCCTTATAATCGATATTGGTAATGTCAGATTCATTAACTTGTCCATCATTCTCGGCATTACTATAAGTCAAATCTTTATCATCCTGATTTCTATAATAAGCACCGATAGATGTTTTAAGGATTAATTTTGGGATGATCTCGTAAGATAAATCTCCGGTAGATAAAACTCTATATGATGCCTGAGTTCTACTTTCACGCGAGGCAATAGAAATTGGTGTATTATTGTTGGTGCTCCAGGGTACAATTGTGCCGGAGCTGGTGTATATACTACCATCAGGCATTATGCCCGAATATGGCAAGTTTGAAAAATAACGGGCTTGTGCAAAATCACCTACGTTTACACCTGCCCATTGTGGGTTTTGGTGTATAAAATCGGCCGTAAATTGATCTACTTTAACAGGTAAGAAGGAGTAAAAGCGGAAATAATCAGTAAAGTTAGAGGCTGGTCTGGTTGTACCAACATAGGTAGGATTAAAATTTAGACTGAATTTTAATTTTTTACTGATATTTCCGTTGACTCTTGCTTTAAATGTCCCTCTTGTATTATCACTAAATTTAATAGCCGCAGTATTTTTTTGATAACCCCCAGAAATATAATATTTCAAGTTTTTATCTCCACCAGATAAACTTAGCTGTGCATTATAAATAGATGCATTTTGCAAACCAACCTGTTGCCAATCTGTAGAAGTTCCAACAATTTGATTCTCTATGATATATGCAGCCCGATCGCTTGATGTAATTAAATTTTGTTTAGAAGCAGGTACTGAGGGATCTTGAGCTCTCAATGACGCATCTCTATATAGGCCATTTACATAATCTGAAAAAGACATGATATCATTCAACTTATAAGGATCGCTCATTCCATAATAAGTTTTAAAGGAATATTTTGGCTTGTCAGAATTACCTTGCTTGGTAGTGATTAAAATAACTCCATTTGCAGCCCGTGAGCCATAAATAGCTGCAGAAGCTGCATCTTTCAAAACCTCCACAGATTCAACATCTTGGGGGTTTACAAACGACATCCCATCTGGCACAGGATAACCATCAACTACAATTAATGGGCTAGAATCAGTACTGATGGAAGAAAAACCCCTTACTCTGATTACAGGTTCTGCACCTGCCTCTGAAGATACGTTTTGGATGGTTACACCAGCAATCTTACCTATCAAAGCATTATCGAGCCTAGATGTTGGTATTTCATCTAGATTGGTGTTTACCAATTTGCTTACCGCACCCGTAACAGATGATTTCTTTTGTGTACCATAGCCCACCACCACAACTTCATCAATGGAACTTCTTTCAGTTGCCATTGTGATATTCATCACACGCTCATCTGTTACACCTTGAGCTACTGTTTTGAACCCCAGATATGTAAAAACAAGAATCTTCCCTTTTTCTACAGAGATAGTGTAAGCTCCATTCAAATCGGTAACTGTACCAGTTTTGGTGTCTTTAATGGTTACCGACACGCCAGGCAGAAGATCACCATCATCGCTTTTAACAACACCTTGAACTTTAATTTTCGTTTGGGCATTTACTGTTAAAAGACCACAAATAAAGCACACCGTAAATATTAGTGAGATGCTTCTCAAGTAAACATTTAATTTCATAATTTAAATTAGTTAATTAATTGGTCGCTGATTTTTTATTCAGCAAATTGGTTTACCAAAAATTGGTTTACCAAAAGTATCATAATAATTTATTATTACAAAATTTTTGACAAGAGAATTTTGATAAAACATAAAAATTTTATTGTTAATTCCAGACCTAAAGTTGATTACCTTATAGAGGGACATGAGGTCAAAATATTATAGAAGAGATTTGCATTTTAAAGCTTACTGATTTTAGCAAAATAGTATTTGAATTTCACTGCTAAACCTGGCAGACATAATGTTTTTATAGAAATTAAGGGGGTACTCATACTAATTTCTGAGGAAGAAATATTGACATTAAAATCTCAATGACTGATATTGTTTTCTAACAAAGAAAAGTGTTCCCTTCCAGATTCTGATAAACACATCTGATGATCTTGTTGCGGAGACTATTTTTATCATTGGGGTAATTAGATAGCGGGTGAAAGATTTAGTCTCTGGAATATACTTATTCAAACCCTCATGAGTTTCAACTCATAAATTACCTTTACTGTCTGAGACAGTGCGTTGATATTTGGCTACTTGTACCGGTAATATCGCTTACATTATTGATAAGAATTTTGAATTGTTGTGAATCATAATCATGCCGATTAAACCTTCTTTTGTGCCAATCAGATCCCATGTTGTCCTGTGAAATGGAGATGGCATTATTTTGGGATAAACCCGTTTCACCAGTTAATTTATGGAAAAATTCTTGCTGTTGGGCATAAGCATTTAACAAAAGGCTGTCTCAAAAAAAGATAGACAGTTTAAGAATCTCTTAAAAGAAAACATTCACCACCACCACCTGTCCGAATAAAATTAAAGAAAAAAGAAGCTGTTCTCGATTTTGAGACAGCCTCTTCAAAAATTTCCGAAGTTAAAACAGGAAATTAAGTAAAATATCTTTCTAATTTAACCTATGAAAAAATGCTATTAAATCGGGATAGTAAAAATTGTTTAAGAAAAGCTTACGCCTCCGTTGATATCAAAATTTACACCAGTAATATAGCTAGACTCTTCTGAAGCTAAATATATCACTAAGTCTGCAACTTCACTAGCCTCTCCTTCCCTTTTTAGAGCAGTTGCATTGGCAACATTCGTACGTACTTCGGGTTTGGTAAAGGTATCGTGAAAAGCAGTTGCTATCATTCCGGGTGCAACGGCATTTACTCTAATTCCTTTTGGACCAAATTCTTTTGCTAATGCACGGGTGTAAGTCATTAAAGCACCTTTTGAAGTTGCATAAATACCTGCACCAGGACCACCGCCGTCTCTACCAGCTAAAGAACTAAAGTTGATGATTGACGAACCCTTTGGCATGTACGGAGTGGCATTTTTCACCGCTAAGAACACCGATTTCAAATTCATATCCATTACCAAATCAAAAAAATCTTCGTCCATTTCGGCAGTAGTTTTACGGGCAACCAAGCCTCCGGCAACATTGGCTAAGATGTGGATTTCATCGCCAAAAGCTTCTATTGTTGCCGAAATCAACGCTTGCACCTCGCTAGCTTTTGTCATATCAGCTTTAACTGCAATAGCTTCGCCACCTGCTTTTTTAATGAGCTCTAAAGTTTCATCGGCATTGGCTTTGTTGCCAAAATAATTCACGACTACTTTAGCACCTTCAATTGCTAACTGTAAAGAAACTGCTCTTCCTATATCTCTGGAGCCACCAGTTACTACTGCTACTTTATTTTTTAAACGCATAACTTTATTTATTTAATTGTGATTTTTTAATTTTTAATTTTTTAGTTGTTATATATTTTACACTTAACCATGATAATGGCACCAAAACAGCCGCCAATACAAAGAAAGACTGATAGCTAGTTTGGGTAATAATTGGAACCGCCCATGTGGTTAATAACGTTCCGGCAACTGCAGCCGTGCCAGCCATTCCGGCTACCGTACCCACATTTTTCCCATTAAAATAGTCGGAAGGCAAGGTTTGGATATTTCCGATTAAAAACTGAAAACCAAACAGCGTTAAACCAATTAAAACCATGGCAAACATTGGCGTTTCTTTTAAACTGCTTAATTGGTATACAATAGCGATTAAGGCTGCCAACATTATTGCAGAACCTACTGCAATTGCAGTTTTTCTGGCTTTTTCGGCATCTGTTCCTCTATTAATTAAAAACGAAGAGAAATACCCGCCAGCAATACTACCTACTGCAGCAAATAAGTACGGAACCCAAGCAAAAGCGCCAATCTGCTTAATATCAAATGCAAAAGACTCTTTAAGGAAAGTTGGCAACCAGGTTACAAACAGCCACCAAACTGGGTCGATAAAAAACCTACCCATAATAATTCCCCAAGTATTACGGAACTTTAAAAGCTCTTTCCAAGTTAAAACTGGTGCATTATCTACATTAACTTTACCTTCAGATATCGGTCTGCGAGATAAAATGTGCTGACGTTCTTCTTCTGTTAACCAAGGGTGTTTATCGGGTGTGGATTTATTGATTACCAACCAAGGTATCACCCATACCAACCCTAATCCGGCGATTAAAAGAAAAGTCACTTTCCAGCCAAATGCCAGGAACAATACCGCTATGATTGGTGCAGATATTACCGAACCCAAAGATGCGCCCGCACCGAAAATCCCTTGAGCAATAGCCCGCTCGCGAGGTGGAAACCATTCGGCATTATTTTTTGTTGCGCCTGGCCAGTTACCAGCTTCGCTAAAGCCCAACATAAACCTAAATATACTGAAAGACATTAATGACCTAGCCACTGAATGTAAGGCAATAGAAATACTCCAACCAACAATGGAAATCGTCATCCCGATACGTGTGCCTACCGCATCCATTAGCTTGCCCGTAAAGGTTTGCCCTAAAGCATAAGCAATCATAAAAAATGTGGTAATTAAGGCTAATGCGCTTTTATTATCAACATCGGCTATACCAAAATCTTTATAGATATAAGGCCATAGTATGTTTATCGCACTTCTATCTACATAATTGATAACTGTGGCTAAACCAATTAAGGTTATAATCCACCATCTTAATCCTTTAACTTTCATAATTTTAATTGGTTACAAGCGGAACATTAGCCACTCCTCTAGCTGCATTGTTTACTTTATTGTCTGTAAATATTTTATTCCCCACTGTTTCGCCTTTGCTACTTTTTAACCTGACGTTAAAGCCATAACCATCTGCATTTACGTTACAGACATTGTTTTTAAATACATTATCACTGCCCCATCCTGCATAAACGCAGTTAACCTGATAGCCGTCATTTAAAACTGATGGTGGGGTATTATTACCCGTATTGTTCTGTATCAGATAAGCATTTCCTTTAACATCAATCCAACTATCTGCACTGTTTGCACCTTTAATTCCTTGAGCTTCAAAAGTGTTCCCATCAATTAAACCACCGGTAGTACCTTCTTTAATATCAATACATTCGGCAGCAACATAAGGACCTATCTTGTTGTTTAACACTTGATTTGAGTCGCATTTATCCGGTTGTCCATCTGAATATTTTGCCCAGTTGCTATAAGCAGATCCAATGTAAATGCCTTCTCCGTAATCGGGAGTTTTTAAACCGGTATAACTTATCTGTACGTTTTGGATGATGTTATGCTTGCTAAACTTTCTGAGGTGAATGCCTTCCTCGCCAATTTGCTTAACCGTTATTCCATCTATCACATTATAATTTGCTCCATCGGCAACTAAACCCTTTAAGCCGTTAGTTAAAGTGATGCCTTTGATACGCCAATAGTTTGCTTGCAGACTCAATACATAACCCGACTCCTGATTTCCGGCATCTAGAATTGCCTTTTCGGAACCCATTAGTGTAATAGCTTGCTTTTCGGTTCCGCTATTGTTAGCACTTATCACAAATTTACCAGCGTAAACGCCATCCTTTAAAACAATAGAATCTCCGGGTTTTGCTACCGATAAAGCATTTTTTAACTCGGTACTATTACTAACAGAAACTAAAGAACGTTTAGCCTGAACCTTTATATCGCCTATTTTTTTGCTACACGAAAGCGCAACAAAACCACCGAGAACTAAGCTTAACAAAACTAACTTGCTCATAACCCTAAATTTTTTAAGAAAGCAACAATTTTGGCATTTACTGCCCTATCAGCATCTGCATCAAAACCGCCATGTTTACCTCCAGGGACTGTAACAAATTCATTTTTAACACCTAATTCGTCTAGCTTTTCATGCAGTTTTACCGATTGCTGATAAGGCACTGTTGGGTCTGCATCGCCATGGACAATAAATATTGGAGGACTGTTTTTTGTGACTAAATTGATTGGCGAAACTGACTTTATAAAGGTTGTGTCTTTAGTTTTATCACCTAACCATCTTGTTGCCGAGTTACTGGTAATATCTTTACCATAAGCCCAGTCCCATACATCTGCAATTCCATATTTATCAATTATGGCAGCAACTTTCACTTCTTTTGCTCCGGGACAATTGGTATCAAACATTGGGTTATTTGCCAACAAACCGCCTATTAAAGCTAAATGTCCGCCTGACGAACCTCCCATAATTACTATCTTATTTACGTCGATATTTAATGCTTTTGCATTTTTTATGAGATAAATTAATGCACAACGGGTGTCTTCTACTGCTGCAGGAGCTGTAGCCTGTGGCGTTAAACGATACTCGATATTTGCAACCGCATATCCCATTTTAAAAAAGGTACTAAACCCTGTTTGCGATTCTTTTACGCCATGGTTCCAGCCACCGCCGTGGATATTAATCACTACCGGAATTGGTGCTTTATCTTTCGGCGTTAAGTACAAGTCCATTTTTCCGTCCCAATCGCCTACTTTGGTGTAAACCACATCCAGCTGTGCGGTATAGCCGGCAGGATAAACTACTTTTTTATACTTTTTTTCCTGTGCATTTGTACAGGAAGCAAATACCAAAAAGCTGATGATTGCAATCAAATTTTTCATTCCTATTATATTTCTTTGTTTCGGTCTGTGAGGACACAGACCGAGGGACAGTTTTTCATTTTATTATCTTTAAATATTCAATGTTTTCAACCTTATTTAGGTTTGTTAGTTTCGGAACTTCGACTCCGCTTAGCCTGACATTCATCAATACTTCAAAACAATTTGTTTTTTAGTTTCGGTCTGTGAAGACACAGGCCGAGGGTCCCATCTTATAAAAAATCTTCTCGGTGCGGGCTAAAAACATCAATCAAAACTCCGGGTTCTTTACAAACACAACCATGAATAGCATGAGGAGGAACATAGTAACCATCACCTTTTCTGATGATTTTTTTCTGATCGCCGATGATCATCTCAAAAACGCCACTTTCTACATAAGTCACCTGCGAATGGTGGTGCTCATGTAAAGCTCCAACTGCCTCAGCCGCAAATTTTGCTTTTACCAGCATAATCACATCGTCGTATCCGTAAATCTGTCTTTTAATTCCGTTACCTAAGTCTTCCCAAGGTGTTTCTGATTCTATTTGAAATAAATTGCTTTGCATCTTTTTAGTTTGTTAGTTATTAGTTTGTTAGGGCTTGATTATCGCCTAATTAGTTCATTTAGTCATTGGTTCATTAGTCATTTTTATCAACCACAACGCAAATCCCGCGGACAGCGGACTCAAAACTACCGACCCAAAACTTTACACTCCTTTTTATCATAATTCACGATATATTGATAATTTTTGTTTTTGATTTTAAATGAAATTGTGGTTCCGTGTTCATCGGAGCTGATTAATTTTAAGTCTGTGATGTTTCCGCTTGCACCTGTTACCGTTTCGTTGACTGGGTCTGTTGCGCCGTGAGTTTCTGTGATGCTTACAAAAGTTTGGTTTGTTGCTTTCGGTTGGGTAAGGATAAAAGCTTTTCCGTCCACCAAGTTCATGTGGGGGTCATTTGCACCAATGGAAACCAATTTCACTTGCAAAGGATTTTCGGAAACAAAGGTGGTAGTATAAAACCTTTCATTGTTAAGGATGCTTACAAAACCACCTTTATCATCTAACTGATTTTGCGAGTTCAACCAAAGGTGCTGATAGCCATAATTAGTCCCTAATGCCTGTAAATCATTTCGGCGAGCGTCAACATCAAAAGAGGTATTCACCAATTGTCCATTGTACCAAAATGGCAAATCATATTGATGCGTATTTGCAGAACTTGCCCTAAAAACATCTATTAAAAGTGGCTTTTCACTTTCATTAACTTTTACCAGGGCGCTTGTCCTCGTCAGTTTGGTATCGGCGTAAGCATGATCTTCTTTTGCACTTACCACTTGTAAATCAGGTTGATCAGAAAAGAACAATAAATCAGGATGTTGAGCATCGGCAGCTTTCACATTGGCCTTAAAATCAGAAACCTGATCTACCACCAAAGTATTGTGCGCCACAGTTTGTTTTGCCCAAGTATTATTTTCTGGGAGATAGCCACCACCGCTTTTAGTATCAATATTCAAAAAACGGGCAGCACCGTAATCAAGAAAAATCTCTTCTCCGTTATCGTAAAACAAAAGATTTAATCTATCAAAATGCCCATGCCCCATTCCTTGTGAAGCTGCTTTTAAAAGCAAACATTGCTGGTCGGTATTTGCACCGTATCTTAAAATTCCCAGCCCGCCTTCGTCGCCTTTACCTCCATCTCTAACCCACATCGATCTATATTTAAAAGGCTCGGCTTTACCCTCATCAATAGCTTTTGCAACTTGCAAACCAGCATCAGAAACAATTACCCTGCCCTGTTTTTTTGCAATATCCAATAAATCTGCTTGAGCTTTAATATCGGCGTAAGCAATATCTAAACCGTAAACCAGTTCTACAGATTCGTAAGTTTTATCCTTAATGGCGTCATTAATCGGAAAAAACCTTTTATTGGTATAAGTTAATTGCAAAGCGGTATGTATTGCTTTTGACAAAAGATCATTACGGTATTGAAATATATGTAGCTCTGGTTGGTAATTATTGATGGCTTTGGCAAAAAGCACAAAAGGCATTAAGGCATAACGCTGATAATAAGGTCCTTCCATATAATATCCGTCAGGAGAAAACAGTTGGTTGATTTGCGCCAAAAAACCCGATTTACCATCTTTTTTTGAACCTTTTAAAGCCATTTCTACATATTCTGGTTTATGCAAAACATAGGCTGTCATCCCTACTGCTGCCAAATCCCAAGTTCCGTGGTTGTGGATTAAATCAAAGATTTCTACCCTATCTTCTGTAAAGAATTTTAAAATAGGCATAAACAAATGTTGCTCAATTGTGCTTCTTTCTTTTGCCGGAATAGCATCGAAAACCAAATCATAAGCTTGTATGGTATAAACCTCCCAAACAAAATCATTAAGGCTTTGCCAAAAAATCCGTCCTCCATCCTTATCATCTTTTCTTTTGGGATGTAATGGCCATTTTTCGTACTGACTGGCGTAAGCTAAAAGCATATTTTTTACATAGTTGGCGTATTTTTTATCCTTACTAATCTGGTAAACTGTGGCACAATTAAGCATTGCCGCATAGTTTCTTTTATGTTGCTCATGTGTGTAACCGCCACCACCATCTTTAGGAGTAGGAACGGTTATGGGTTGCGAAAGTGATAAATCGGCATCAGCCTTTATTTTTTGATACGAGGATTTTAATAAGGGATTGTTTTGGCAGCCTAAACGCACCTCGGCTAATTTAGCTTGGGTAAGCATTAAACTAGGATGATTTTGGGCAGTGCTTCGCTTGCTCAAAAAAGAGCAAAACAATACAATTACCACTAATTTTAAGTAGTTCATTTTTTATTTAGATAATATTTTACTTAGTTATATTTTGGTTTTAAAGGAGGTTAAAAAACCTATAAATCTTTAATTATTTTATCTGTTGCAAAACCGGCTTTACTAATTTGCCAAATTTCATTTAAGTGAGCAGCCATTGCGCTTCCGGCAAGGTTTATATCTTGTTCTTCTATTGCTTTTAATATTGCCCAATGTTCTGGAATTGCAGTTTTACCTCTGTTTTCGCCACAAATTTTATTCTCGACAATATTTTTAATTAAGTCAGGGATAAGTACTAAAATCATAGATTCTATTACCGAGTTTTTAGAGGCTTTGGCAATTTTGATATGAAAAACCATATCTTCCTCTACCGCATTTGTGGCACCGCTATTTATTTTCCCCTCGTAATCTATCAAAGCAGATTTTATAGCTTGAAGATCCTGTTCACTTCTACGTTCGGCAGCCAATTTTACCGCATTCAGTTCGAGGTGATATCTTGCCTCTACCAAAGCGTTAAAATCGTCTTTATTAAAATTGATGATATCTGAAATAATACTGTCTATCACATTGATACTTAATCCTGCTACGTAAGTGCCACTTTGCGGATTGGTTTTCAACAATCCGTAAAACTCCAATTTCAAAATGGCCTCCCGTATATAGCTTCTTCCAACACCAAACCTTTCTGATAAAACTCTTTCTGCTGGCAATCTGTCTCCTGGTTTTAACTGTCCGGAAGTAATTAATTGCTTTAATTGTCCTATGATTTTGTCAACCGGCGATTCCAGCTGTATAGCAGTAAGGTTTTCTATCAATGATCTCATACTTTATTATGATTAATTTGGTCTACCAATTAATTGGTAGACCAAATATAGAAATATCTATTGATTTATAATAAAAATTTCACAAATAATCTGCTCACGAATTAAATCCCGACATCGGCCTTGTTAATTGCCCGGTGGTGCAGTCGCATTAGAAACAAATATTTACTGAGATTAAACTTTTGAAAAGCCTGCATCTTTCCAAAAGTTTTTTTATTTAAATTCGGAAGAATAATAAAAGCCAATACAAATTCTAAAATCTCATTACTATGAAAAACAAATACTACTCTTTAGCTCCCTTGTTTTTAAGATTGATCATTGGTTTTGGATTTATAGCACATGGATGGGCGAAGATAAGCCGTGGAACATCGTGGTTTACTGTGGAAAGGTAATTGTACCTCCTGATGAGCATAATGAAATGTTTCTTGCGAATGGTAAACACACGCCTTTAGTTAATGAACAGCTATTTTGGGAAGTACAGAATATTTTAAATGGAAGAATCAGAGTTTACCGGATGAAGTCTTAATAAGGCTAAAAAAGCTTACGGAACTGTATCATAACGGCAATATTGAGGAAAAACTTCGTATCATCGGTTCGATCTTTCCAGAAAAATGGACAATTATAGAAAATAAAGGTCGAACCGGTAAAGTGAACTTGGAGAAGCTCCTTATCTATCAGGTTAACTATAGTTGGGGCATAAAAAAACCGGAGTTAGAACTAAAATTAGAACTAAGTCCGGCTGGGTACCCAGCGCCGGAATCGAACCGGCACAGTTTCCTATCGGTGTTTGAGACCGACGCGTCTACCAGTTCCGCCAGCTGGGCATTCGTTGTAGACATTTGTTTTACAAGCGGGTCGCAAATTTATTGATTGATTCCCGTATTCGCAACAAATATTTCTTTCTGTAGTAGATGTCTTTGATTTGAAGCAGGATAGCTTTCTGATCTGGCACTACAGCATGATCGAAGGTTTGCGTGAGCGTAGCTAATTCGTTGTTTAACCTGGTCTCCAGATCGTCCACTTCTTGTGTCACTTTTTTTACCTGTTCTTCATCTGCCTCCAACTCCACCAGGCCCTCATTCACCTCCATCATCTCCATCAGAAAATCCTGTGGCAAGGTGTATTTCTCTCCTTCCTCCAGCTCTCCCTTGATTTGCAGAATGTAAGCTAAAAGCTTGTATTCATCGGATAAGGTTTGAAAGGCTTTATTATTGAGCGTGGAGAGACCCAATATCTCCTGTTGCCGCTCCTCAGGTTCATTCACATAGAAATCAGGATGAAACTCCTTGCTCAATGTATAGAATTTTCTTTTCACCAGGTTTTGGTCAGGGTGAAAAGAAACGGGCAGCTCATAAAATTCGAAGTAATTCATTTTTTAATGCTAAAAGCCAATTCTTAAAGCGAAAGCTGATGCTATTCATCAAGCATTTTGCCCTTTGCCTTAAGTTAAAGCTTACTTGGTAAAAGCTTTAAATACGTCGTTACCTAAAACAAAGACCATCAATGTGGCTAAGATCACGAAACCTACAATTTGCGCCCTTTCCATAAATTTATCGCTCAATGGTCTTCCTTTGATCATCTCTATCAATAAGAAAACGGCATGTCCACCGTCCAATGCCGGGATGGGCAGCAGATTCATCAGGGCCAGGGCCATGGAAAGCAAACCGGTGATGCTCCAGAATTTGATCCAGTCCCAAGTGCCCCCGTATAATTTACGGGCGATCTCCACCGGACCAGAGAATGCTTTGTTCGCTTTCACTTCACCTTTCACCACTTTGCCCAAACCCTTGGCATTATCTATCAAAGATCCCCATGCTTTGGAGGCGCCTTCAGGTAAAGCCTGACCGAAAGTGAAATTTTGGGTCTCTTCTTTAAGATCCGTCAAATTGAATGCAAAACCTATGGTGCCATCTTGTGCCACTTTCACAGGCATGCTCATTTGCTGGCCACCTCTTGATAAAGTGATCTCCACCGCTTTATTCTTGTTTTCACCGAGCAGGTCTCTTAACTGATCGCTATAAACCGCTTCCTTGCCGTTCACAGCTAAAATCTCGTCACCATCTTTAATCCCGGCTTTTTCAGCAGCTTTACCGGGAGTGACGGTTTCAACCTTTGATTTCAACCTTGGAGATACAAACTCCTCTATTCCATAATCTGAGATGTTGTTCAAAACATTCGCCGGGATTTTGATTTGCCTTTCGTTCCCATCTCTCAGGATGGTGAGCGTGGAATTTCCCATCAAGACATCTGAGCTTCTCAAATCGTCAAAACGTTCCAAAGGTTTTCCATTCACCTCCAAAACCTTATCTCCTGCTTTCAGCCCGATTTGCTGCCCCACAATACCGGGGGCGATACCATACCGTAGCTGACTGTTAGGGATATAAGTCTCTCCGTATTTAAAGGTCAGCATCCAGAAAATGAATATGCCAAGGATGATGTTCACCGTCACTCCGCCCAACATCACAATAAGTCTTTGCCAGGCTGGTTTCGCCCTGAACTCCCAGGGTTGAATGGGGGCCCCCAATGCTTCGGTATCCATGGACTCATCAATCATCCCGGCGATCTTCACATAGCCGCCCAGGGGCAGCCAGCCTATCCCATATTCGCAATCTTTATATTTGATGCTAAAAAGCTTGAATCCCCAGGCATCAAAGAAGAGATAGAATTTCTCCACCTTTATGCCAAAAGCTCTTGCTGTTAAAAAATGTCCCAGCTCATGCAGCACAATTAAAATTGATAGCCCTAATAACAGTTGGCCAATCATCACGATTACATCCATTTATATTTATTTAACTTTTGATTTTTTTGTTTAAATATTCGTCACTAATTCTTTTGCAAAGATTCTTGTCTGTTTGTCGGATTCGTAATAATCATCCAGTAGGGGGCAGCTTACAAAATCCAGTTTCGTCATACAGGTCTCTATCACCTCACTCATCTGCAAAAATCCAATCCGCTCGTTCAAAAACTCTGCCACCACCACTTCATTGGCAGCATTGACAATACATGGCATATTTCCGCCCTTGTTCAATGCCTCAAAAGCCAAAGCCAGATTTCTGAAAGTTTGGGTGTCTGCTTTTTCAAAAGTGAAAGCGGGATGATCCAGAAAGTTGAATCTTTTAAAATCATTTTTTATCCTTTCCGGATAGGTTAAAGCATATTGGATAGGTAATTTCATATCAGGTAGGCCCATTTGCGCCTTCATTGAACCATCATTGAATTGAACGATGGAATGGATGATAGATTGTGGATGAACGATAACATCAATCTGATCCACCTGTAAATCAAATAACCATTTCGCTTCCATCACTTCCAGTCCCTTGTTCATCAAGGTGGCAGAGTCTATGGTGATTTTGGCCCCCATTACCCAGTTGGGATGTTTCAAAGCCTGATGTCTGGTCACAGAATTCAGGAAATCAAGGTCTCTGCCCCTGAAAGGGCCGCCTGAAGCTGTCAGGTATATTTTTTCGATCGGGCTATGCTCACCCACCAAACATTGGAAAATTGCGGAATGCTCGGAATCCACGGGCAAGATTCTGACCTGATGTTCTTTGGCCAGATGGGTGATCAATTCACCCGCCACCACTAAAGTCTCTTTGTTTGCCAGCGCGATATCTTTTCCTGCCTTTATGGCAGCTATGGTGGGCTTTAAACCTGCAAAACCTACCAGGGCGGTCAGCACCATGGTGAGATCAGGAGAGGAAACTGCTTCACACAGTGCTTCGGTACCTGCCTTAATTTCTATAGAGGTGGATTGTAAGGCATGCTTTAGGCTGAGGTATTTATCTTCATCGCCTATCACCACCACCTTAGGTTGAAAAGCCAATGCCTGTTCGATCAGCAACGCCACATTAGACTGCGCAGTTAAGACCTGGATGTTAAAAAGTTCAGGATTTGCCTTCACCACCTCCAATGCCTGTGTTCCGATGCTTCCGGTGGAACCTAAAATGGCTATATTTTTAATTTGTGCTTGCAAAATGTTATTTTTCTAAAATATATGGGATTAATTTATCCGCCAATGAACGATCATTAGCCAAGCGGGGAACCTTATTCTGACCACCTAGTTTACCTTCTGCCTTCATTAAATCAATGAATGATCCGGGTTTCAATGGTCTCATGATCAATGGTTGCAAAACTTTGCCGCTAATCAGATCTTTATAATAAATATTCCTTTGCTGTAGTTCGGCATCCACTTTTAAAGCGAATGCTTTGATTTGCTCCGGTGCTTTTTTAAACTCGACGAACCACTCGTGATAAGGTGATTCTCCTTTTGGTGGATTTACCTGTGGTGCCACCGTGAACTCTACAATTTCCAATGATTCCTGATCGGTGACAGCTAATAAAGCCTTTTCTACCTCTTCACTGATCACATGCTCCCCGAAAGCCGAAATATAGTGTTTTATTCTTCCGGTGACCAATAATTTATAGGGATTTCTGGAAACGAATTTCACGGTGTCTCCCAGCGAATAGGCCCACAATCCTGCATTGGTGCTCAGGATGATCGCATAATTGCGGTTCAACTCGACCTGTTCCAGGTTGATTCTTGTTGGATTCGGATCAAAGAAATCCTCTGTGGGGATGAATTCGTAATAGATGCCGGCATCTGCCAAAAGCAGGAGCGATTTATCCTTCTGGCTATCCTGAAATGCAATAAAACCTTCCGATGCCGGATAGGTTTCTATGCTGTCAATTTTAAAACCAATGGTCTCCTGTAACCTTGCCCTATAGGGTTCGTAGTTCACGCCTCCGTAGATAAAAAGTTTAAAGTTTGGAAAAACATCTTTGACGTGCCTCTTCCCTGTTTTTGACAACAGCTTATCAAAATACATCTGGCACCAGGGAGGAATGCCTGAGATGAGGCGCATGTCTTCCTGTAAAGTCGCCTCCACAATCGCCTCCACTTTCTGTTCCCAATCTTCTATGCAATTCACTTCATAACCCGGCAGCCGGTTTTTTTGCAAATAGGCAGGTACGTGGTTCGCCACTATGCCTGACAATCTTCCAAAAGAGATGCCTGCTTTTTCATCCATTTTGGGGCTGCCCTGCAGAAAAATTATTTTTCCGGAAAGAAAAGCAGCCTTACCTGTTTCATGAATGTAGCATAGCAGCGCATTTCTTGCTGCTTTGATATGCTCGGGCATGGATTCGTTTGAAATCGGGATATATTTAACCCCTGAGGTTGTTCCGGAGGTTTTAGCGAAATAGAGCGGTTTCCCGGGCCACAAAACATGCTCCTCTCCCTTGGTCACCCTCTCTATGTAGGGTCTCAGCTCTTCGTAATCATTGATGGAGACCTGCTTTTTGAAATCCTGATAGGATTTGATCTTCCCGAATTGGTGGTCTTTCCCAAAGGCGGTCTCCTTTGCTGATCGGACTAATTTTTTCAGTATGCGGGCTTGTGCAGCGGGAGCATCAGCTTTCCATTTGTCCATTTTACGGACAACTAAAGTGGCAAAGGGTTTACTTAAGAATGATTTTAATCCCATGAAACTCACAAAAATTGTTCATCGGGATGCGCTGTGATGTAAGCATTTACCAATCTGCGATAGGTGACCACCAGTATCACATTGACAAACGGATACGTGATCACGATGCCAACCCCAAATGCCAGAAAACCCAATGCGATGAAACCAATCACCATTGCCAAAACGGCAAGGATCTTCAATAAATTATCCTGCGTTAAGGTCTTGCTCTGTCTTAAAGATTCGAAGGCCAAAGAGTCATCATCCACAATGAAACAAGGAAAGAACATAAAACGAAGGGTGGCCAGCATCAGCAGAATGAAAGCGATCACAGCAAAGAACTCCA
The DNA here is from genome assembly GCA_965218985.1 of Pelobium sp. Lineage (GTDB taxonomy): Bacteria > Bacteroidota > Bacteroidia > Sphingobacteriales > Sphingobacteriaceae > Pseudopedobacter. The sequence continues at coordinate 562,499 of CBDCMP010000007.1, read as the reverse complement.
GGTACACAGGATTGGCCTTTACCAGCTCCACGAAATCTTCAAAAGATCCGATCTTCAACAGTTGTTCATAGATCAGACTAAAGGTTGCCACGATCAGGCCCAGTAAAATGGTGAGGCTCATAAAGCTAAAGATGTTTTTCCATGAAGGCACTATGGAACTAAAGGAGAAATCCTCTTCTTCCTCACTGTCTATCAATAGGAAGGTGAGTTTATAAAAACCGAGTGTGGCGAAGCTGTTGATGATCAGAATGACAAAGTAAGCCACCACCGTGATCAAAGCATTGTTCATCCCCATCAGATACATGGATGCAAACTGTACGATAGCCAGCGTGACGAAGGCTACGACGGAGTAGCCCATGATGACCAGGAAATTCTTCCGGGTGATGTCCCATGAAGTTTCTAATATATCGAACACCGAAAAAGATTGTTCCATTCTGTAAAGCTAAATGCTGAAAGCCCGGGGCTCGAAGCAAACATCCTAATTATTTGTTTTTTAAAATTAATTTCTTCCAAAAATCCTGCATGAAACCTAAGCCATAGGCAGTGAGTTGAATGAATGATGCAAAGATGCTTAAAAATGCAACTTTAGCCGACTTATTTTTAGCCCAGGAGTCAAAAAATAACAACAATATGTATAAAGAAAGAAAAAAATTACACAAAGGTGCCATCACGCTCCATAAAATGTTTGCGAGCAGCGTGAAGATCAAAAACAGCGTGAACACTGCGGGGAAGAAATGAACAGCTTTTAAGGTATTGGGAAAGAAAGTGGTGATGTTGATCCTCGCTCTTCCAAAGAAGTGGATCTGTTTCCAAAAAGCTTTAAAATCGGTTCTTCTTTTATGATAGACTTTGGCATCGGGGATCAGGCCAATTTTAAAACCGGCTTCATGGATTCTGATGGAATATTCTATATCCTCACCTAACCTGGTGATGAGGAAACCTCCGACTTTCTCCCAAACCTTACGGGAGATTCCCATATTGAAACTTCTTGGATGAAATTGTCCGCCTGCATTGCTTTTTTCCCCTCTGATCCCTCCGGTGGTAAAAACAGAGGTCATGGCATAGCTGATGGCCTTTTGAACGGGTGTGAATGAGGGATGTGCATCATCAGGCCCGCCGTATGCATCCAAATGGTCATGATAAAGATGGTTTTTGACGTTTTCCAAATAATCAGAAGGAAGGAGACAATCAGAATCAAAAATAACGAAGTAATCTCCTCTTGCTCTTTCAAAACCAAAGTTGCGGGTAAAACCCTGTCCTTCGTTCTCTTTAAAGTAATAATGGATATCGAGCTTGTTTTTAAAGCTGTTCACCAGCTCCTTCGCATCATTTTTAGAGCCATCCTCTATCACCAGCACTTCGAAAGCTGTATAACTCTGATGGCTGAGCGTGGTTAAAAGCTCTTTAATTTCTTGCGGACGATTATAAAGAGGGATGATGACGGAGAAAAACATTGATTGATTTGAGGATGATTGATTTGAAATTACTTCTTGATAATGAGAACTTCAAAGTATTAAACATAAAACATTAAGAGCCTGTTTAATTTATCTAAACTTTCTTTTCTATCTGATAATTGTTTCTCGTCACCGAATTCCTGGAAACCAGCTCCGCCACAAAACCTGTTAAAAATAATTGCGAACCCACCACAACAGCCACCAACGCGATATAAAATAAGGGTTGGTCGGTAATTTCTCGCACCACTTTGATGTGATTGGCCAAATCATACAGCTTCTCGCCGATGATCCAAAGAGCCATGATGGTGCCCATCAGAAAACTCAGCACGCCCAAAGAACCAAAAAAATGCATGGGTCTTTTGCCGAATTTCCCTACAAAGAATATAGATAACAGATCTAGGAAGCCGTTGATGAATCTGCTGAAGCCGAATTTGGTGGTTCCATATTTCCTGGGCTTATGTTCCACCACTTGCTCCTCAATTCTTTTAAACCCGGCCCATTTTGCCAGAACAGGGATGTATCGGTGCATTTCACCATAAACTTCAATATTTTTTACCACCTCGCTGCGGTAAGCTTTCAATCCGCAGTTGAAATCATGCAGGTTATGAATGCCCGACATGCTTCTGGTGGCTGCATTGAAGAACTTGGTGGGGACGGTTTTAGTGATGGGATCGTATCTTTTCTTTTTCCATCCGGATATCAGATCCAGTTTTTCTTCTTTTATCCTTTTGTAAAGCTGAGGAATTTCATCCGGGGAATCCTGTAAATCTGCATCCATAGTGATGATGACATCGCCCTGAGTGGCAGCGAAACCTACATTCAGTGCGGCCGATTTTCCATTGTTTCTTCTGAATTTGATTCCGCATATAGCCGAATGCGTTTTTTGTAGTGCTTCAATAAGCTCCCAGCTCCCGTCATTGCTGCCATCATCCACTAAAATGATCTCATAAGAGAATTTATTTTTAAGCATCACCTCTCTGATCCAGTTGGTCAATTCTGGCAAAGATTCCACTTCATTGTATAAGGGCACTACCACCGAGATATCCATTTGTTTAAATGATTATTCATAAAAAAACGCTCAATGATGAACATGAAGCGTTTCAAAGACAAAATTAATTTGTCAAATATAAATATTTTAGGTTAATCGGTTTCATCAACGGGGACGAACATTGGAGGATTCTTTTTGAATATCGCTGCAAAAATAAGCGACATCACAAATCCTATCAGGATGGCGATGGCAATATTTTTTAAAAAGTCAAGTAAACTGGGCTGGTATTGAGCTTTTAAACTTTTCAAAGCACCTTCTATTCCTTTGTCAATCTGGTCCTGAGACATTCCCATCTTCTCCAGGGTGGACGTGGTGCTCTCTGTAATGATTCCTGAAACTTTATCATAAGCACCTGGTTCTACAAACTTGTAAAACAGGAAATTAAAAATACTTGAGCTTACATTGGCTATTAAAGACATCAAGAATATTCCTTTCAAGGCATCCTTAAAACTCCAAAAGCCTCCGATTTTCTTCCTGATATCCAAGGTAAAAATGATGTATAATACTAAAAGTATGATCCAAATTACGATACCTGTTACGAAAGAACCCAGTAAATTTGGGGCTGCATAATAAAGCAATAATTGAATGGCAATTCCAACTGCTGCAATGACAAATCCATTGTTAATCGCTGTTTTGTTTAAATTTTGCATGGTGATAAGGTTTGATTATGATTTGAAACTTAAAATTAAAGAAAGAATAGCTGCATCAAAGGCAGGGTCTTCACTTAGATCCTTAAATTCTTTTATGGCAGCATCGGACGGATTGGTGTCATAGAAGAAAGCCATCAAAGGATAAAAGATAGCTCTGATCTCAGATTCCGGATCAAGATTTTTAGACACTTTGGCGATCTCCTTTAAATCACTGTCCATTAAAATCTGGTGTGCAATGACATCTTCATAAATACGGTGTTCATCCTGAAATTCATCCTCTTCCACCAATAAAAATTCTTTCAGATAATCATCCAGAGAAGGTTCTATCGTTTCGTCTTCACATTCATTCAAATACAAGAGGAGGTTCAATAATTCAGTTCCACGGTCAATAGTTTCATCCTCAATCTTCTCCCATTCGGGAGAATCCAAATAATCGGAATCTAATTTTTTAGCATCCTCTGCAAAGAAATTAATGAGCAATAAGTCAAAAGTGACTTCTCTGATGGCATCTAAATCAGGGGATTCATCAAAAACTTTATCCATCAGCATCAGCTTGGCCATAAAATCTTCATCAGCATCAAAAATGTTGATCGATTGATTCAGCTCTTGCTGACCAGGCACATTCTCCAAAGCAGAAAATGTATTGAATAAGCTTTCTAAAGCATTTTTTACTTTTTGGTTCATGTTTTTGTGTTGAAAGTTTGTTTAATTAGATACAAAAATCTGATTATTATTACAAGTTAGCCAAACTTTTCCAATTAATGTTTGGTGGAGAAAAGGAGAATTGGAGGATTTAGAAAAATTATTTCCGGAATGATAGCTCCACTCAGACCCGTCAAAGAGCACTAAATTTGCTTTTTCACCTTCGCTGATGAGCGGGAGATCCAAATCCAGGATCCGGCGTGGTGCAATAGCTAAGTGCTCCACAATCTCCTCTTTATGAAGGCCTGCTTTAAATAATAAGGAAAGTGTGGTCTGCAGCCCTATCATGCCATATCTGGCGATTTCAAATTCCACTTCTTTAAATTCAATCTCTTGAGGCGTGTGTTGTGAAACCACCGCATCAATCACCCCGTCTTTTAATCCTTTTATCAATGCCTTTACATCAGCAGCCGTTCTTAAAGGGGGTTTCACTTTATAGTCACTGTCAAAGTCGGCCAATACGTCCTCTGTTAAAACCAAATGATGTGCGGCGACATCACAGGTCACTTTTGCCCCTTTCTTCTTTGCGGCTTTGATCAGCTCAACAGAATGAGCTGTGGAAATGGTGGAGAAATGGAGTTTGGAACCGGTGTAATCGGTAAGGTAAAGGTCTCTCAGTACCATCAGCTCCTCCGCCAAGTTAGGAATGCCTTTCATCCCTAATAAAGTGCTCATCACGCCTTCATTCATTTTTGATTTCCCGGCAATAGACTGATCTTCCGGATAGGAGAGGATCAACCCATCAAAACCTTTGGCATACAGCAACGCCCGCTCCATTAAACCTGCGTCCTGTACGGGATGGTCCCCGTCGGTAAAGGCGATGGCCCCGGATTGCTTCATGTCAAACATCTCGGAGAGGTCTTTCCCCTCTCTTTTTTGGGAAATGGTTCCATAAGGATGGATATCCACTAAGTTTCCTTTGGCTTTATTGATGATGAATTCCACTTGGGATTTCGAATCTGTGGTGGGATGGTTATGGGGCATCACGGCTAAACCGGTAAACCCTCCTGCAGCTGCTGCTTTACTGCCGGTTTCAAAATCCTCCCTGGTCTCCATCCCGGGTTCACCAAAACTCACATTCAGATCAAAGAAACCAGGGGCCAGAAATTTGCCCTTGCCATCAATGGTTTCGCCCTTAAAATTGATGGCTGATCCTATCTGGGAGATTGTACCATCCTTTATCAGGACATCCAGCGTTTTTTGATGATGAGGGGATTGAGGATGAATGATGGTGCAGGATTTAATGAGAATTGATTTCAGCATCTTTAGCTTAGATTTATGGGTTTAACTTTTTGGCCTTTGAAAAACCTGATGAGCAGCATCTCTGTCAACAAAAATACGAGGGTCAAAATTAAGCAAAGTTTCCAAAGTGAGGAGCCTAAATTCACTTCCTTTATTTGCTGATTCATTGGGGTTGTATTGGATTTCAGGATGTTTTTATCCGTCACTCCAAAAAGTTTCTGCAGCTCGGCATCCTGATAGAATTTCATCACCGATTCTTTTCTGTTTTCATTAAAAGCGAGCACAGACAATAATTCATTTTGCTTCAGGATTTGGTAAAAACCAGGTTTTTTGATCTGATCTGAAAAGTAGATGGTTGAACCTGCGGGTTTTTTAATCACCTCCGGAATGATCTCTGTCTCCTTATTTTTAATCTTCAACACTTCGTTCTCTGATGTTTCAGTGTTAGGAATGATTGCTGCCGTGTTTTTCCCGATCGTATAAAACAGCGTTTGCTGATGGATGCCCAATAATGCCATTTTAAATAAGATAGGCAAAAATAGCGCATGTCTGCCGAAGTTGGAAGCCTCTCCTTCCAGAGGTAGAAATGAGAGGTAAAGTTTTCCTTTTTTTATAGGGTAAACACTTAGCAAGGGCTCAGCTCCCTCTCCGGAGATCAAAACCTGTTTGGTGGTTTTCGTGAAACCGCTGCTTGAGAAGTAGGAGGAAGCGACAGGTAAATCCGGGTTTTTGGGAAGTTGATCAAAAACATCTTTAAATATCGGATGCTGGAGATCAATGCTTGTTGCTTTTATAGGTTGATGCTTAAGTTCTTGTGGGAAATCTATTCCGAAAGCGCTGAAAACTTGCTGATAATTGTTCAAATCAGCATCCAGAGGGATGAAAACACTTAAGCTCCCACCATGCTCCACGTACTGTTGGAGTTGTTGTGCCAGGCCAACGGAGATACTTTTTAAATTCTCCAGAATGATGAGCTGATTGTTGTTCAACTCCGAATACTTGATTTGTGACTCATTCACTTCATGATCTTCAAAATAAGAATCTGTTTGATAAGCTAACTTCAGGTTTCTCACCGGCTGATCCTGATAGACACTTAACACATCGATCTTCTGCTTCACTTCGAAACTGAAATTCAAAACGTCATCAAAGATGATGGGATAATCTTTTAAGTTTAAAGTGGCACTTTGCCATCCGGGCTTTAATCCGGAGAAATCCAGGGTGTCGGTATGGCTGGAATGAGGTTTGACGGAAACAGCTCCAAGTGATTTTTGCGTTCCGTTCACGGTTAACCTCAATGGGATGTTTTCGGCGTTTTTATCAGAATGATTGCTCACCACAGCCACTAATCGCTCTTTTCCACCGGGTTGATGAAATGGGGAAGTAAAATAAACGGAATCAATAGAGACATTGGGCAGCTCATTTGCATAAAGTGGAACCAGATTTAATTGGATGGAGGAGTCTATGGTGATTTTATTTTTGAAATCGCCCTGACTTTGAAAATCGGATATCAAATAGGCGATCCTTCTGACCTGTTGTTCTTCGAGCAAAAGCTCTTGTTGCCGGTCAATCACAGATTGATAATTTCTCACCATCGGGGATATTTTAACTTCATTCAACTCATCCAGCAATTCCTCTTTGCTGATCAAACGCTGTTGTTTGCCGTCAAAATCATTGGTCAATAGCTGAAACCTGTCATTCAGGGAATAGGCATCCAGCAATTCCTTTATTTTTCTTTTCCCTTCATCCAATAGGCTGCCGTTTTTATTGACGGACTCCATAGAATAAGAATCATCCAGATAGATGCTGACAATGGATCTTTGAAATGAACCTGCATGTTGTTTTGATTGCAGGTAAGGTTGAGCGAAAGCAAGTACCAAAAAAAATACAGCTAAGATTCTGCTGGCCAAAATCAACCGCTCTTTTAATTTTTGAGTGGATGAAGTTTGCAGTTGCACTTCCTTTAAAAATTGTACATTGGTAAAAGATACTTTTTTAAACTTTCTGAAATTAAATAGGTGGATGATCACCGGAATGGCGATCAAAAGCCATGCGAAAAGAAACTCTGGAAACAGGAAACCCATTAAGATTCAAAGATAAAATAATAAAAGCAGATATTCAGGAGATTGAAAAAAATTGGATGTTCCAAAGCTCAATCATCATAGAAAACAAATTTTCTGATCGGTCAAATCCTTTAATTTAAATACAAACAAAAAGTTTTACTTTGAAAAACAGAATTTATTTCTGTTTATTCGTATTTTTGGAAACTAACCCTTTAACTTAAATGACGAGTGTCCAAAATATTGACGATTTTAACAATCCACAAGTTAGGAATCTTCCAAATCATTTAAGGCAATATATCGTTCCGCAACAATACGAACGTTATACGCCTATTGATCAGGCGGTTTGGCGGTATGTGATGAGGCAGAATTACAGTTATTTAAAGGATGTGGCTTACTATCCGTATATCAAGGGACTGGCAAGGGCCGGTCTGAGTATTGAGCGTATTCCCGACTTACAAACCATGAACGACCATCTCGCAAGGATAGGTTGGGGCGCGGTGACTGTAGATGGTTTCATTCCGCCGGTTGCCTTTATGGAATATCAATCCTACCACGTTTTGGTAATTGCTGCGGATATCAGGCAACTGCAACATATTGCATACACGCCTGCACCGGATATCATTCATGAATCTGCCGGACATGCCCCCATCATTGCGGATGCTGATTATAACAGTTACCTCAGTTACTTTGGCTCCATCGGGGCAAAGGCGATGTTCTCCAGTAAAGATGATGAATTGTATGAAGCCATCAGGGCTTTGTCCATTTTAAAAGAAGATCCAAATGCTCATCCTGCGGATATTAAGAACGCTCAAAAAAAGGTGGAGTTTTGTCAGGACAATTTAGGCGATCCGTCAGAAATGACGCTGTTAAGCCGTTTACATTGGTGGACTGTAGAGTACGGTTTGATTGGGACACTGGAGAACCCAAAAATATACGGTGCCGGCCTCTTATCCTCCATCGGCGAAAGTGTGACTTCTATGCAAACCGGTGTAAAGAAGCTTTGGTATGATTCGGCCACGTTGAATTACTCCTATGACATTACGCAAACTCAACCTCAGCTTTTTGTCACTCCCAATTTTCAAAACCTGATAGCGGTTTTAGAGGCTTTCGCCGACACCATGTCTTTCCGAAAAGGAGGGGCTGAGAGTGTTCTGAAAGCCATTGAATGTAAAAACCCCTGTACTGCGGTTTACTCATCGGGTTTACAGGTAACAGGTGTTTTTACAGATATGGGGATGGATGAAGAAGATGAATTATTATTCGTCAAAACCACAGGGCCATCGGCTTTAAGCTTTAGTCATAAACAATTGGAGGGACATGGGAAGAATGTCCATCCGGATGGTTTTAGCTCTCCCGTGGGAAGTTTAAAAGATGCACTGAAACCGCTGGAAAATTTTGATGCTGCTGATTTAGCGCATTATGGAATTATCATCGGGCAAAAAGTTGATTTACTTTTTGAGAGCGGCATTCACATCCTTGGTAGAGTGAAGAACATCCTTAGCCACCATGATCGCATCATCCTCATCACTTTCGAAGATTGCGCTGTTGGCACGCAAGAAGGACAAGTTTTGTTCAAACCAGCATGGGGAGTGTATGATATGGCTGTTGGTGAAAAAATCACCTCTGTTTTCTGTGGTGCAGCAGATAAAGATGCCTATGAAGAGATTCCTCATGTCTCAGAAATCCAAACGGTAAAGATGGAGTATAAAGAGGAGACTAAAAAACTGCACCAGTTATACCAAAAAGTGAGGGATATTCGTGAAAGTAATCAAGCTTTCGAACAGCTTTCAGAAGTTTTTCTACAATTAAAAAATAAATTCAGAGAAGATTGGTTGTGTGCTTTAGAAATTTTAGAGATATTAGAGCAGCATCAGTTGGATCAAAATTTAATACAACAAGTGCGCATCCATCTCGAGATGAAAGCTTCCAATGAGCCGGAATTGAGGAAATTGATAGAGGATGGGATACGTTTAATCAAAAATCCGGTCACGCAGCTGATCATACACGAATAATTTATGCAAACCACTTCTTTAGAAGATCATATCACTCCACAGAAAATCATTATTACCGGCGCCAGCAGCGGGATTGGATTTGAGGCAGCCATTGTTTTGGCCACTCAGGGTCATGAAGTGATCGCGTTGGCACGTTCTAAAGAGAAACTTCAAAATTTAAAGCAGATCACATCCACTATTTATCCGGAGGCAAAATTATACTGTTTGGTTTTTGACATTTTGAACGATGATGAGCAAAGCTTGATAAGTTTTATCACTCAGCAGTGGGGAACATTCAATATCCTTATTAATAATGCGGGTGTTTTAATCAATAAACCTTTTATGGAGCTTACGGAGCTGGATATGGCGGATATGTTCCAGTCTAACTTCTTGGGGCACTTTAGAATGATTCAGGCTTCAGTTCCATTACTGGAGAAAAGGTCACACATTGTGAATGTAGGCTCGATGGGCGGTTTCCAGGGGAGTGCGAAATTCCCTGGTTTAGCGGCTTATTCTGCAAGTAAGGCCGCATTGCACAATTTGACAGAGAGCCTGGCTCAGGAATTGCAAGAGCGGCAAGTATATGTGAATTGTCTGGCTTTAGGTTCTGCCCAAACAGAGATGCTGGAAAAAGCTTTTCCGGGATATGAGTCCCCCGTGCAAGCTTACGAGATGGGGAAATACCTGGCAGATTTCGCCTTGACCGGACATAAATTCTTTAACGGAAAAATCCTGCCGGTGGCGGTATCAACTCCTTAATCATGAGAAAAAAAAACTATCTATTCTTGGTGATCATCGTGTTCTTCACAGCCTGTAATCAGGACACTAAGAGCAGCAGAGCACAATCTGAAAGTTCTACCGGGCAGAAAATTGTGGATGAAAAACCGACTCATCTGGCTGATGTCCCCTGGTCTGCAGTGATTGATTCCTCTTCACAAAAAATAGAGATGCGACAGAATTCCAGGCTGGATAACTCGGCTCTGAATTTGCAGAATATATCAGAAGCACTGAATCAAAAATATCCCGAGATCCGCATGGCGAACCCATACCAAAACAATGATACCGTTTATGTCCGCATTCCTGAAGCGGGCTATTTAACGCAACAAAGCGGATCTATGGGGGCTGAGATCTTTATGGCAGAAGTTACCTATTCCTTTACGCAGATACCGGGAGTGAAATTTGTCCATTTCTCTTTTCAGGAAGGTGATCATGGCAGTCCCGGCACTTATCAAAGAACAGATTTTAATTTTTACCATTAATTTCATCCGTATATAATTATTCGTTATTGTTTAATTTTTTTTAATGGACTTATGTATGTTTGTGAACGGCCGCCCATGGTGGTTTCGCTTGTTTTATTTTTTATCGGCGTTCAGGATATCGCTTACGCTAAGTTCATTACTGTTTGTGAGCGGCATGCTCATTGATGGTTTCAATTCCATGGTCTGTGTCTATCACAGGCCTTTGCTGTGTTTCTGTTTCGTTCTGTGAAGGGCACAGAACGAGGGGGTGGCCCGCTCAGAAAAGCCTGAACAAAGTTTTTGACCTCATCACAGCATATTTTATTAGTTGAATAAGCAATGGGAGATCATTTAATTAACCAGTCAGCGGCAAACAGGTCATGTCATTTATCTCCAGAATTCCTGTGAGGTATAAAATGAGCACCAGCATATGCCGATGCTCTGAATTTTTTACTTTTTGCCTAACATCAAGAATTCATTTACCAGAATCTCAGTCACATAGCGTTTTGTGCCATCCTTATCGGTATAACTTCTGCTGGTCAATTTTCCTTCCACAGCCACTTCATTACCTTTTACCAGGTATTTTGCGGCAACATCAGCTAGCTTGTCCCAAATCACTAAATTGTGCCATTGGGTCTCCTCCACCTTTTCTCCTTTGTCATTTTTGTAGCTGTCATTGGTGGCAATGCTCAACCTGGCCACTTTCTTGGTTTTGGAGAATTCTTTTAACTCTGGGGCGTTGCCTAAGAATCCAATTAAACGAACGCTGTTTTTTAAATTACTCATGATCTTAAAATTAAATTGTAAAACTTTGATTAAAGGGCAGCACATCATCAATGAACTGACGATGCAAAAATGGACAGGTAAAAAAGATTTATTCGGAGGATATTCATTTATATCCGTATATAACCGGATAAATGCGAATAATCATTAAATTTAATCTTTGTTTAACAAATTAAATCAAAACTGGTCATGGATAAATTTTGCCTGGATTGCGGCAGCCCGATTAAAGGAAGGGCGGATAAGAAGTTCTGTGATGACCAATGTCGCAGTGATTATAATAATCGCTTGAAAGCAGCTAGCCAAGTTCAGGTGAAGAAGATCAATTTGATTTTACAAAAGAACCGTAAGGTGCTGGAAAAACTCAATCCTGACGGTAAGGTAAAAGTCACCAGAGCAAGAATGGAGAAAGAGGGCTTTAATTTTGCCTATTTCACTCATTTTTATGACACCTTAAAAGGCAGCAGTTATAAATTTTGCTATGAATATGGTTATTTAGAATTGTCACCAGAGCAAGAATGGAGAAAGAGGGCTTTAATTTTGCCTATTTCACTCATTTTTATGACACCTTAAAAGGCAGCAGTTATAAATTTTGCTATGAATATGGTTATTTAGAATTGGAGAACGGTATTTTTTTGTTGGTACGCAGAGATGTTTCCTAAAATCCAGCTGTAATTTTTTTGAATATCCGTAAAGCTTCATAAGGGTGATTAAACCGTTAAAACAGTTTCAATTGCAAATCAAATATAGCCAATGGTTTAAACCATGGGCTATATGAAACAGGAATTTTAATGGATTTATCCATTTCCCCATCTCTTGTTGGTTTTATGATAATTACGAACATTCAAATATAATTTCTTACTTAATAAAGAGAAATAAAATGTTAACTTTCACTTCCTAACAAACCTGATTTTTTTCATGAATCCATTCTTTACTAATCCATCATCTTGTCTTTTTTCATGAAAAGACTTTTCGTCATATTTTTTCCCCTGTTGATCTTTAATGCGGTGGAAGCGCAAATTTGTGGTACGCCTGGTTTGGATGGTTCGGGGAATATCTCTGCTTCCATTAATACCTATTATCCGGTATCAGATAATTTTGAATTAAGGTCAGGAGATAGAACGGTGACCTTAAAAGCCGTACCTGCCACAGATCCGTATGGGAATAATTTTGGGACAATCCCCATAAAAGCAGGTGATATGGTTTTGATCATTCAAATGCAGGATGCAGCTATCAATTACGAAAATAATGCTAATTATGGTTCTGGGTCATCCACCGCCGGAGCAGATGGAAAAGGAGGCACCGGCTATAGTGATTTGGGCAGAAGTGGAGTCTTTGAATATGCCATTGCTACAAATGATGTGGGCTTAAGTGGCGGTTCACTAACATTCAGAGCTGCCGGACTCAATCAGGGAACGGTCTCGGATTATTTAAATGCGCCTGCAACCAATACTTCCGGGAAGAAGACCTTTCAGGTCATCAGAGTCCCGCAATATTCTAATTTGATTCTGAACACCAATATCTCCACCCCTCCATTTAACGGAGTAGCAGGCGGAATCATCGCTTTTGATGTTTCCGGAAGCATGAACTTTGGTGGAAAAACCATTGATGCATCTGCCAGAGGTTTTCGCGGAGGTTATGGTTTGAAAGCCTACTCCGGAAATAACATCAACAGTGTTTATGTGGTTCCTTCATCTTCCACACTTTCATCTGGAAAAGGAGAGGGAGTTGCCGGAACTCCAAAATATATGTGGGATGGTTACAATGAAATAGCTAATAACGTGGAAGGATTACCCGGAGGATCTTTTGGGAAAGGAGCTCCGGCGAACGGAGGGGGTGCCGGAAATGATCATAATGCCGGTGGTGGCGGAGGTGGAAATGGAGGCTATGGAGGTGTTGGAGGAAATGGAGTTTCTTTGCTGGGAACAGGTGCTGGTGCTTATCCCAATGGAGGTCGGCCAGGTTCCATTACCTACAGTGGTACACCAGCTATCTCTCACCTGATCATGGGTGGCGGTGGCGGTGGCGGTGATGCCAATGATGCCTTATCAGGAGTTAAGGGAGGAGTTGGCGGTGGATTGGTGGTGATCAATGTGGGCCGGATAACGGGCACAGGAACTATTTTGGCCAATGGTGGTGATGGGGCGCCTGGTGCTGCAGGAGTTAATCCTGACGGAGCGGGTGGAGGCGGCGCCGGCGGAACTGTATTTATAAAAGTCTCCAATCCTGATCCGGCAGCAATATTGAATATAGAGGTAAAAGGCGGAAATGGAGGCAACACCCAAAATGATACAAGGCTTAATGATGAGCATGGAACAGGCGGTGGCGGAGGTGGAGGATTGGTCTTTTATGCCCTGTCTTCGGGGACTTTAAACATCAATAAAAGCAAAGGCATTTCGGGACTATCTGATTCTGGCAGAGGGAATAAACATGCTGCAGAGGATGGGAATGATGGGAGGGAGATTCCTTTCAACGTTTCTGACCTTCCAGCCTATTTGCAGGGCGGAGGGGCAGCATGTTATCCGCAATTGAGCACCAGTATGAAGGTTTCAAATCCGGGAGCGGATGTTTTTCAGGGAGATGACGTAGCCTATGAAGTGAAAACCAGCAATGCACCAGGAGGCGGAAATGCTGGTCAGGTTTACTTGCATATGGTTTTTCCACCAGGTTTTTCCTATAAAAATTTTGAGGTTGATTTGACCGGAGATGCCAGTGGAGCCAGTCCTGAAATCAGCACTAATCTTACTTCTGATGAATATCGGGTGAGTGTGGGGCCTTTTAATATCTCACCAGGAGACGATGTGATTTTAAAATTAATCATGACGGTGGGTTGCGATGCGCAAAGCGGTATTCAAAATGCCAGTGCTGAAGCGACTTATCTTGATCCTACCCGGACAGCCGCTAACCCAAACAGGACAATCACCGCTCAATTTAACGAATCTTTCGGTTATCCTACTCAGTATGAAAGTACACCCACACCTGTACCCGGTGTCAATTACAATGGTGAATTATTCAATGCAACTCAGGAAGATGTCAACGTTGTGGAATTACCTGTATTGGCAGCTAATGCGATTATGGTCACTGGTACAAATCCCCCGCTTTGCGACAGCGGCGATCCTGCCCTCATCACCGGTAGTCATCCAACAGGGGGAAATAACGGGTATACCTATCAATGGCGTCAATCCAATGACGGAGTGAATTTCACGGATATTGTTGGGGCTACAGATAAAGATTTTGATCCCCCGGTCATCATCTTTACCACTTTTTATCAGAGAATGGTCTATTCTTCCTGTGCCATTCCTTCAACAAGTGATCAAGTGAGAGTTCTGGTGGCACCTCTACCTACTGCTGATTTCACTATGCCTGAGTTTTGTTTGGATGATGCCTCGGCAAAATTCATCAATATATCCACAATAGCCGATGGCTCAGAAGATCAATTTGCCTACCTGTGGGATTTTGGGGACACTTATGCCAATGCCGGAAACCCAAACACCTCCACCTCAAAAGATGGCATACATCGCTACACCAACACAGGTTCTTATCTCGTCAATTTAACCATCACCTCAAACCAGGGTTGTAACGCAACTGTCCAAAAGAATTTTTTCGTGAATGGAAATAATCCAAAAGCTGCGTTCTCAGTGACTGATTTATGCAGTGATGGAGCAGTTAGCTTTAAGGATGAGGCCGAACAACCGATAGGACAAATCACAAAAATTGAATGGTCTTTTGATGTTGATGCCAATGATCCTGCCTATAATTATACAGATGAAGAGCCTGAGAGAAGAGAAAATCCAGCCAGGATCTATAAATTCAAGTATCCGGATTTTAATTTTCCTGCTTCAAAAAGCATCAATGTGAGGATGAGGGTGTTTTCCGGGTCGAGTTGCACGGACGAGCTGACCAAAACAATTTTGTTAAATGCATCACCAGTGGTGATGTTCAATGCTATTGATCCGGTTTGTGAGGCTGCTCCTCCATTTATGCTCAACCAGGCTTCAGAACAAAATCTGTTACCGGGGATAGGTGTTTATAGTGGAGACGGGGTGTATGATGAAGGATATTTTGATCCGGCAAGAGCCGGGGCTGGTGTTCATGTTGTCACTTATACTTTCACAACGAGTTCTGGCTGCAGCACCACTGAAACACAAACTGTGGAAGTTTATCCTTCTCCAAAAGCTCAGGCCGGAGAAACCTTAGAGATTCTTATCGGCGGACAAATTAAGCTACCTGCGGTGGTCAATGGGCAGAACCTTACCTATTCGTGGTCGCCAGCTGAGGGATTGGATGATCCTAACATTTTAAATCCGGTGGCTTCTCCACTTGAAGATACTCCATACACCCTGACCGCCACTTCTGATAATAATTGTAGTGTGCAGGTGGTCATGAATGTAATCGTGATAAAAAAACCTAAAATTCCCAATACATTTACGCCCAACGGCGACGGGATCAATGATGTTTGGACGATAGAAAATCTGGATTCTTATACAGGTTCTAAAGTGGATATTTATAACCGCTTTGGGCAAAAAGTATATACTGCAGGTGGATATGGTTTTTTGTGGGATGGTAGATTAAACGGGGTGGATCTGCCCATCGGAACTTATTATTATGTCATAGATCCAAAAAGAGGTTTAAAGCTTATTACCGGATCTGTTACCATCATCAGGTAAGGTAATATCAGTCTATTTCAACATCCAGATTTTGAATCTGCGTGCAGTAACCCCTTGGGAGAATTGCATTTCTTAAAGCCGAATGAAGTTTAATTCTTTTCAGGAGACGATACGTTTTCAACATCGGTTTAAGCCAGTTGAATCCGGTTAAAGAGAGCAGCAAGCTTACTTTTTCTGGTGCCACCAAAGCTTGTGCTTTTTTTAGTGACTGAAATCTTATGTAACCCAGATGCTTTCGATATTGCTGGTATAGATTTATGGTAAAGTCGCTGGAGATCAGGTTTCTTTCAAGATGATCCTGACGCATCCATCTCCATTCCAATAAATTTTTGGGCAAGCCATTGATGTTCATTCTTAAGCCCACCCGGTTAAAAACTTCAAAAACTTCTGATTTCTCCTCCTCATTCAATTCCCTTTTCAATACTTCAAAAGAGCGAATGGAATAATCGATAAGCATGAATAAAACATCGCGATAAGCCCAATCAGGAATTTGGGCTTCGCGGCTCGCCTCCACTCCCTGATGGATAGCGGTTATCTTATCAATGGCTTTTAAAGCGGCTTCCTTCTCAGAGAACACGATCTTGCGTGCGTACTCCACTGTGGAAAATAATCTCCCTAATGGATCAGCCGGAAGTTTGCCGGTATAATATAACCAGTCAACGGCTTTATTTAAGGCGAATTCAGCAGATGCACCAGCGAAAATGAAAAGAATGGTGTCGCCATCTCCCCAAATCTCCCTTACTATAGAACCTTTTTTTACAAAATACATCCTAAATAAACGGGTAAAATTTCTGATGTTGTTTACGCTTCTTATTTCTGAACATCACTATAGCTTTTTCCATTATGATAACGGTAAGTATTCCCAATGTGTACATCAGTAGGTCCATCCATGCAAAATAGGTACCCAAAAGAATGCGGGCAACATAAGAATAATCTAAACCTAAAAGATGCACCAAATGGAAATATTGCAAGATTTCTATGATGTAGGAGAATATCAGTACGAAGATGGTTGTTGGCCATATTTTAAAATTGAAGCAACTTTTTACACGCACAATACATCAGGAGTATAACCACCAAATAATCTCCAAAAAATGGACGGATGATGGCATCATGAGTGAATAGTTCTATCAGCACTTCGGCTATGAAGAGCAATAGCGTATAAATGAAATACTTGATGTTAAATTTAAACATGGCTTTTGATAGGTTTAGAATTGATGAAAATTAAACGTTTGATGTATCGATGTGTGATAGAAAGCGGAATAAGAGCAATCAAACCAAAAGAGCAATCAATCAGTCTTCAGAACAGGGGAATTCCTCTGATTGGACCGGCAATGAAAGCTAATGGAAAAATCAGTACGCAGACAATCATTCCAAATTCAATCACCCAAATGTTAATGGGGGATCTCTCCATGGTCCGATGAATAATATCGCCGACATCAAATGGGCGGAAGCCAGCCAATCCGTACCGTGGCTGAGCCACGGAAACGTTTGATTGGTGTTTTTCACAGATTGATAAACTCTATTGATCCATTCGCCCATTAAACCTGAACTGTTCCCGGTTAAAATTTTCAATTCACTTTCTATCGGGAAAGCGGTGACTCCGTTTAGAAACAGCCCAATGATCATTAACCAGCTATAGGATTTGATTCTGGATTGGAGTTGGGTTTTAGGGAGTGATTTCATGATTAATCTTCCGTTACAGGTTTTTTATTCCAATCTATCTTAGCTGATAAATACATCAGCGCAGCCACAATGATGAATAAACCAATACTGCCACATAGTAAAGCCATATCTTGTAATTGAATGATGACGAAAATAAAACCATAGAAAACACTCAGGATGAAGGAGAAGATGAAAGCGGGACTTTTCTTTTTAAGTAAAGCAGCGATGAATAACCCAATTAATGCAATGGTGCTGACAGATGCTATCAGGTAAGCCCAGTTGAATCCGACACGCTCACTAAATGACAATAATAAATTGTAGTAAATAAGCATAGCTGCTCCAATCAGAACATATTGTAGAAGATGAACTTTTCGTTTTTGAAGCATTTCCGTGAATAATAAAGAGATGAAGGTTAGCAAAATAATTAGAATAGCATATTTTGCTGTCCTCATGGTTTTCTGATATTGGTCAACTGGAAGAATGAATTTCACACCAAATGAGGCATCGTTTCCATTATCAATAGTGGTTGTGTCGCTTTTATCCATTACTTTATCGTTAAAATTCAATGTTGTGTTCTCTGCTTCCCATTGTTGTGCGTAAGGTCGATTGAAGTAAGGCATTTTCCATGTGGCGGTAAATGCAGAATCGGTGATTTCTCTGGTTTCAGGCAGATATGCACCTGTGAAACTTGGATTGTTCCATTTTCCTGCAATTTTGACAACGGTGTTTTTTCCTATGTGTAGAAAATGGAGTTCTCCACTGCCTTTAATATCTAAATCAAAACTAAAATCTAAATCAGTTGCTTTTTTAGCACTTAGATCAGGTGAAATGATCAGGTTATTATTGAAGAGTTTCAATGAAGTGAAATCAGGTTCGACGCTGTAAGACTGATGGTCTACTTTGATTTCCGGATTAGTTTTCATCCCATTTAAATCACTTATCCCAATATCAACTTTTGCTTTGTCCCATTCAATCATCTCGGGGTTAATGCCTGATTTCTTAAGCTCTAATGCACTAAATTTTCCTTTTACCGCTATTTTAGCATTGTACACCACAGCATCAAATATTCCACGATGTAATATTTGCGGTTGCACATCACTGATGATATTTAGCTGCTCCGGCATGATATAGATATTAGAGAGGATATCCTTGTAATTCACTTTGCCCTCATTGTCCTTGATGCTTATTGTTTTTTTATAAGGTAAAATCAAAACTGGTCCTTCAATTAATTGCCCGGCCGACCAATTTTTTGAAATTTCATCCGTGATGCCATTTTGTGTGTTTTGCCTTTCAGCAATAATACTTTGAATCCAGGAGGATGGAATGAGCAACACAATAGTCAAAAGTCCAATTAATAGGAGTTTGATTAAAATTGATTCCCCGAACCAATCTTTAAATCCATTGTTTTCTGTATTTAGTTCCACTTTCATGATTATTTATTAAAAGTACTTTGAAATTCAAAGTATAAGGTTAAAAAAATATTATTTCTGTTGTTTGATTAAATTCTCCAATACTTCCAAATGCTTTTTAAAAGCCTGGCGTCCAATAGTTGAAGCAGCATATTGCGTATTTGGCTTTCGCCCAATGAAGCTCTTGTTCACCATGATGTATTCCTCTTTCTCCAAAGCTTTCAGATGCGAAGCCAGGTTGCCGTCTGTCACCTCCAGCAATTCTTTTAGAGAATTGAAGTCATAATGATCATTAGCCACTAACACGCTCATAATTTGAAGGCGTAAACGGTTTTCAAAAGCTTTATCAAATTGGTCGAATATTTTCACTGCTTGTATTTAAAGTGCATGATGGTGCCATAAAGAACATGAAGCACCCCAAAACCCAAAGCCCAAAATAAAATTCCATATCCCGGAAAAAGCGCTGCCATCATTCCAATGAATATTTCACAGAAACCAAGCCATTTCACATCAGATAAGGTGTAATGACTGCCCGCCACCAAAGCCAGTCCATAAAATATCAGACTGGAAGAAGCAACGATTCCAAACTGTCCTTTTAAAATCAATATCAAAATGAAAACACCACCGGTGAACAATGGAATAGCCATATTAAACAGTAACCGGCGACTAACCGGATTCCAAAACTGTTCTCCTTTTTTCTTAGCCTGCCGAATGGTGAGCCAAATGCCTGTAAACATAGAGAAGAATAGTACGGCGCATGCGACTAAAAATAATGGGATGATGACTTCCGTAGCTGTCACATCATAATTTCTGTATTGCAATCCACCGGTTGCGGGGTAAACCAATTTATAGCCAATATAAGCACCAATCAGTGCATAAATCCCGGCCATAATTCCTGATAACCCGCTAAGCGAGATGAATTTAGTGGAGCGTTCCATCAGGTTTCTGATGGAGCTGAGCTCAGAATAAATGTCTTTTTCTTCCATTTTTAAAAGAACTTTGAAATTCAAAGTAAAAGAATAAAGTTGAGATCTGCAAGAAAAATAATTGGTTAATTTTTTGATGGATGGATTAACATGATAAAATGGTTTATTGGTTGCTCAGGATTTCATTATAAAGACTGGAAGGAGACTTTCTATCCAAAAGATTTGCCACAAAGGAAATGGTTTGAACATTATAGCCAACATTTTAATACGCTGGAATTAAATGTGACTTTTTACCGCTTTCCGCAGCTTTCATTTTTAGAGAACTGGTACGATAAAAGTCCGGATGATTTTAAATTTGCCGTGAAAGCGCCACGGGCCATCACCCATTATAAAAAGTTTAACGAAGTAGGGGATATGCTCACTGATTTTTATGACACCATCTCCAAAGGTTTAAAAGAGAAGTTGGGTCCTGTGCTTTTTCAATTGCCGCCTTCCGTTCATTTCTCTGAGGAGCTGTTGGAGCGGATCATCAAAAGTCTGGATTCCAAATTTTTGAATGTGCTGGAGTTCAGACATGAAAGCTGGTGGCAAGATTCAGTTTATGAAGAGTTAGCTAGGCATAATATCAGTTTTAGCGGAATGAGTCATCCCAAATTACCAAAAGGTGTGGTAATGAACACCCCTCAACTTTATTATAGATTTCATGGTGCTGAGAAACTATATGCATCTAACTATTCTGATGAAGAGCTGGAAGATTTTGTGCAGCAGGTGAAAGGTTCGCATAAAATTAAAGAGGTTTATGTATATTTTAATAATACAGATAAAGCTTATGCGGTGGGTAATGCGAAAACGCTGGTGAATTTTATCAGCTAAAACATGGCAAATTAATTTCTCAGGTTCTTGCTGAAACCATTGATAATGAATAAACTCGTAGAAATTTCTGTTATTGGAAAATTTCTATCATTTGATTCATGACATCTGCAAAGCCAATTTAAACAAGGAATTGATTTTTTGGAGTATTGACAACAAACTTTCCGGATACACTGGAGAAGATTTGTTGTTTAAAATCAGCGGTTTTAGAAATCAAATTCAAAAAGCGGCAATCCCTTCAGGGGCAAAAGTGATTCCGGCAATTCCAATAAGTGTGGACACCATTTGTGCATTATTGGCTTTGCAAAGTTTGGGAATGATTCCAGTTTCTCCTCCTTCAAATTCTGGGATTTTCTCTTCTTTTTCCTTTATCAAAAATCAACACATAAAAGCTTTGATTTTGATTAAAAAGCCTGGTTTTTTATCGCTGATTGTCTATAAATTATTGGGCTTACATTTGATTTTTCAAAAGGAATCAGATCAGATTTCTGAAGATTGGAAGCCCACCTTGGTCAATGCTCATCAGGCAGCATTGATCACTTATACCTCTGGCTCCACCGGAAAACCGAAAGCTATTAACAGAAACCATCAAGTGCTCACTGCTCAGCATTTGGTCTTAAAAAAGATTTTCCCACCTTTTGAGGGTCAAAAAGATTTCCCCTTATTCCCTAATATCCTGCTGCATAATTTGGCAACTGGCGTTCCAAGTGTGATTCCTGCCGTTCATCGGTTTAAGGTGGTGAATATGGTTCCAGAAATCATCATCCAACAGATAAAGGAGAATAAGGTGAACTCCATCACCGGAAACGTATTCTATTTTACAAAAATCATTGAATACCTTGAGAAGCAACCTCAATTTTTTGAGGAAGTGAAAGCATTGGGAATTGGCGGTTCTCCGGTACCTGAAAAATTGATAAAAGCGTTGCAAAATTATTTTAACAAGGCAGATTGTTATATTATTTATGGTTCATCAGAGGCGGAACCCATTGCAGTGAGAAAGGCGGATTTGACCCATCAAAACCCATTGAATGGCTTTTATGTGGGCAAACCTGTGGAAGATATTCAGATAAAGATAAATGGCATTGATGAATTGAAGACAGCGCAGGGAGATTATCACTTGGGAGAGATAGAGGTGAAGGGAGATCATGTGGCGATAGCAGGAAATAAATGGTTAGCAACTGGTGATTATGGCTATTTTACCGAATGTGGTGATTTATACCTTACAGCCAGAAAGGGAAATGAAGCCACACATTTTGGACTGCAGCATTACCAGATTGAACATTTGATCTTGCAGCAAAATGCAGTGGAAAAAGTTGCAGCTATAGCTGTATCGAATGGTTTCAACCTTTTTGTAAAGGGTGAGGTGAGCACTGAAGAGATTTGGAATAGCGTTCATGCAAATTTACCATCAGGATTGATAAAATCTGTGGTCATTAAAGAGGAGATTCCTGTTGACGCAAGGCATCATTCCAAAATTTTATATGAGAAACTGAAATAGATGAACTCAGAATTTAAACACTTATCTTTAGATAGCATTCGTTACTCCTTGGTTTGGGAGGATAGTGAAACGCTGTTTCAGGCTCTTCAAATCACTGAAGACGATGAGTTGCTCATCATCACTTCTGCAGGTTGTAATGTATTGAATGCTTTGCTAAAAAGACCAAAAGGTGTTACCGCAATAGATTTAAATCCTAACCAAAACCGGTTGTTGGAATTAAAAAAGCATTTGATTTTACATCATGATTTTGAAACTTATATTACCTTATCAGGATTTTTAGTTCCGAATGAAGTTAAAAAAGCCTTCAATGAATTATTGAAAAGTCTTGATGATGTGGAAGGAGATTTTTGGACAGATTATTTTAGAAATAATCCGGAAGGGTTGATTACAGCCGGAAGATTGGAAAAATATATTGGTTCATTTTTGCACACTTTACCTTCCCAAATTCAGGAGGACGTAAAGCGATTAATCACCTTTGATTCCGTAGAATCCCAATTTGATTTCTTTATAAAAAACTTAGATAATGGAGATTTTAAAACCGCTTTCATTGAATATTTTGATGATAAAAATTTAAGTAAGGGACGTGATCCCAAATTGCTGAAATATGCGGAGGAAACTGGAGGAGTGACTTTTTATAACAGATTAAAGAAGCAATTAAGCACCACATTGGTAAAGAATAATTTCTATTTCAGATTTTTCTTTTTTGGCCCTCAACAAATTCCGGGACAAATCCTTCCGCCTTGCTATCAACGGGAAAACTTTGAGCTTTTAAAACAACAAATTCATAAGCTTAAGATTGTTGAAAGTGAAGCCATCGATTTTTTATCATCAGAGCAGGGTAAAATTTTCAACAAGGCCTGTCTCTCCAATATTTTCGAATACACCAGTCATGACGAGTTTCAATTGGTTTGCAATGTATTGTCAGAAAAAGTTAGCCATCATTTGCAGGTGGTCTTCTGGAATTTGTTGAATGAACAGGGTGGCAGAGTTTTTAGGAGACCATTAGGATTGGAATTAAAAGAGGAGAAAATATCTTCTAAATCTTGCTTTTACTTTAAAAATGTGATGTCTTTACATTTTAATCCTTTATCTTCAATTAAAAAATCATGAGTGAATCACGCTATTTTAATCCGGTTTTCATTCAGCAAATGATGAATGAATATTTTACTGGTCAAGAAATTACAGTCTCGGCAGTAAAAAGCGTTGAAGTTGATAATTCGGCCAGTATTTTAGCAGTTTTGGCATCAGCATCAAGTGAGCATCTAATAGGTCATTTTGGTTTGGAAGTGGAATACGTAAGAAATGGTTGGCCGGAAACCAAGCGTATGGTCATGAAAATCAAACCTCATGGAGATGAAATCGTAGAAATGCTGAATATGCTGGCTAATGCCTGCGGCCCTGTATTGGCTCCAGTCTATCAGCAATATAAAAAAGAAACCGGCTTTCAGTTCACCCATTTAAGAGAACAGGAGATTTACAGTAAGCTGCACCCTGATTTTACGCCGCAGATCTATGGATTGTGTACAGATGAGGAAGCTCATGTTTATATTATTTTAATGGAATACCTGGAGGACGTGAGCTTATTAAATTCTGTGATGGAGGCTGAAAAATGGACTGACGCACATATAAAAACTACCTTAAGCCAAATGGCGGAATGGCACAGTGAAATGTTAAATTATAAAACTGCACCCATTCATCTTAAAATTTGGGAAGCGGATGAGCCTGATTTAGCGTACATGAGCAGGTTAACACCTTTGTGGACAGGTTTATTAAATAATGCCAAGGAAAAATTCCCTGAACTTTATACCCAACAGCGCTCAAAAAAACTTCAAAAGGTTATTGAGGAGATTCCTATTTGGGGCGCAAAGTTGGAAGGTTCACCAAAAACTTTGGCTCATAATGACTTAAATCCAAGAAACACTTGCTTTAAAAGCATCAATGGAAAGCTTCAATTATGTGCTTATGATTGGGAATTGGCCACTTTCCAAATCCCTCAATATGATATTGTAGAGTTATTATGCTTCGTTTTAGATAAAGACCGCTACCATTTAAGATATGATTATCTGGAGTTTTATAGAAATAAATTGCATCATCTCACCGGTTCTTATGGCGATGCAGCATCTTTTAAAGAGGAATTTAAATTAGCCGCTTTAAATTTTGGAATACACCGTTTGGGAATGTATATGATGGCTCATTCGGTAAGTCCATACCCGTTTTTGCCCAGGGTGGTGAATAGTTTTTTTGATACGATTGAAGGGGGATGATGATTTTAAAGCAATTTAGCCACGAATGATTAGAATTACACAAATCTGGATATTAGCGGCTATTTTACAGACACACAACGATTATGACAAAATACAAATTTACCCAATCGCAGTTTGACGAAATTAGCTTGTTGCTAAAGACGACTATCAGAAAATCGTGACGAACAAAAAAGACCCGAGCCAAAATTAGAGAATTAGGATTTATGGTTTCAGATTACTTCACAGGATTTTTAGAAGTCGACTTTAAAAACTTTAGAAGGCGACATTGAAATTACAACAAATCGTAATTTAGCCCCGACACCAAATCATAAAAATGCAACTGCAAAACAACTTATTCCAAAGACAAAAAGTAATACTTAAAAAAAGCACTTCCACCTGTAATTGACAAGACAACTAAATTTTTATTGAATATCCGTAAAGCTTCATAAGGATGATTAAAACCGCTAAAACGGTTTCAATTGCAAATCAAATATAGCCCATGGTTTAAACCATGGGCTATATGAAACAGGATTTTTAATGGATTTATCCATTTCCTTATCTATCTCCCAATTCCTCCCAGCTCTACTTTTTAAATAAAAAATGATGCTTGGTTTAAATTTTTTATTTTCGCAACTCAACATATAAAAACCGCAGAAATGGATTATCAGTTTAAGCAGATAGAGCAGCAATGGCAAAAATTTTGGGCAGCGCATGAAACCTTTAAAGCGGAGGTGGATGAAAGTAAACCCAAATATTATGTAATGGACATGTTTCCCTATCCAAGCGGAGCGGGTTTACACGTCGGACATCCGCTGGGATATATCGCCTCCGATATTTTTGCGAGATATAAAAGATTGAAAGGTTTCAATGTGTTACATCCAATGGGATACGACTCTTTTGGATTGCCTGCAGAGCAATACGCCATACAAACAGGCCAACATCCTGCCGAAACAACTGAAACCAACATCAATAGATACCGTGAGCAACTGGACCATCTGGGTTTCTCTTTTGATTGGACCAAAGAAATCCGGACCAGCTCACCTGATTATTACAAATGGACACAGTGGATCTTTATGCAGCTTTTCAATTCCTGGTATAACCTGGATACGGATCAAGCTGAAGACATCTCCACCTTGATTGAAAAATTAGAGACGATGCCAGCCGAAGAGATTTATGCCGTTTGTGATGAAGATGCTTTGCCGCTGCTCCCAAGTGATTGGAGCACCAGGTCTGAGGAAGAAAAGCAGTCCGAATTATTGAAATATCGCCTTACCTATTTAAAAGAAAGCACGGTAAACTGGTGCCAGGCTTTAGGAACTGTATTAGCGAATGACGAGGTAAAGGATGGTTTCTCCGAACGTGGCGGGCACCCGGTGGAGCAAAAGAAAATGATGCAGTGGAGCATGAGAATATCCGCTTATGCAGAAAGATTGCTCCGCGGTTTAAATGATATAGACTGGCCTGAGCCATTGAAAGAGATGCAGCGCAACTGGATTGGGAAAAGTGTAGGGGCGATGGTGAAATTCAACCTTTCTGAAGACAAGGGGCTTTCGCCTTCTGACTATATTGAAGTTTTTACCACCCGTGTCGACACTATTTATGGAGTCTCCTTTTTGGTGATTGCACCTGAACATGAATTTGTTGCTGCCTTAACCACTCCAGAACAGCAAGCTGAAATAGCTGCTTATATTCAGCAAACAAACAAGAAATCGGAGTTAGACCGTATGGCTGACATTAAAACCGTTTCAGGAGCTTTCACTGGCAGTTATGCCATTAATCCGGTAAACGGAGCTAAAGTTCCTGTTTGGATTGCAGATTATGTTTTGGCAGGATACGGCACTGGTGCAGTAATGGCCGTTCCGTCAGGTGATCAAAGGGATTATTTGTTTGCAAAACATTTTGATCTTCCTATCATACCCATTTTAGACAGCCAGAAAATTCAGGAAGAGGCCGACCCGACTAAAGAAGGAAAATATGTGAATTCTGGAGTCATTGACGGCATGCAATATAAAGAAGCCACCTCTAAGATCATCGCTCATTTGAAAGAAATGGGAATGGGCTATGCAAAAGTGAATTATCGCATGCGTGATGCCATTTTCGGTCGTCAGCGCTATTGGGGAGAACCGGTTCCGGTTTATTTTAAAGAGGGGTTGCCTTATTTAATTGCCGAAGAAGAATTGCCTTTGATACTCCCTGAGGTAGATAAATACTTGCCGACAGAAAGTGGTGAGCCCCCATTGGGAAGAGCCAAAGACTGGAAATATAAGGGTGAATATGATTATGAATGGAGCACCATGCCGGGTTGGGCGGGCAGCAGCTGGTATTGGTTCCGCTATATGGATGCTGAAAATGAGAAGGCTTTCGCTGATAAAGACAAAATAGCTTATTGGAAAGATGTTGATCTATACATCGGTGGTTCAGAACATGCCACAGGACATTTATTATACAGCCGTTTCTGGAATAAATTTTTGAAAGATTTAGGCTATGTGGCAGAAGAGGAGCCATTTAAAAAGCTGATCAATCAGGGGATGATCCAGGGTCGCTCCAATTTTGTTTACAGGATGATCGATGTGGATGGAAAGCCTACCCATAAATTCGTATCCAATGGGTTGAAATCCCAGTATAAAACGATTGCATTGCACGTGGATGTGAACATGGTGAATAACGATGTTTTGGATATAGAAGCTTTTAAAGAATGGAGGCCCGAGTTTAAAGACGCCATTTTCATTTATGAAGACGGAAGCCAGTCTGTTTTGTTTGAAGAGGCTCCGGTTATTGGAGAAGGAGGTATGACCAAAAAATTTGCTTCAAATGCAAAATACATCTGTGGTACAGAAGTAGAAAAAATGTCTAAATCCAAATTCAACGTAGTAAATCCCGATGATTTGATAGCACGTTACGGAGCCGACACTTTAAGAATGTACGAAATGTTCCTTGGTCCTTTAGAGCAAAGCAAACCATGGAACACCAACGGAATTGAAGGTGTTTTCAAATTCCTGAGGAAATTCTGGAAGCTGTTTCATGAGGAGAACTGGAATTTCCAGGTGTCCGATGCAGAACCGACCAAAGCAGAACTGAAATCCCTGCACAAAATCATCAAAAAAGTGGAGGACGATGTGGAACGATTCTCTTTCAACACCTCTGTATCCAGCTTCATGATCGCAGTGAACGAGCTGACTGATCTAAAATGTAATAAAGCAGCGGTTTTGAAAGACCTGGTCATTGTGCTTTCGCCTTATGCCCCTCATATCTGTGAGGAATTATGGGTGCTTTTAGGTGAAAAGGCAGGTACACTTTCTTATGCTGCTTACCCAACTTTTAAACCGGAGTATTTAGTGGAGAATGAATTCAACTACCCTGTTTCCATTAATGGGAAAACAAAAACCAATGTGACTTTATCATTAAGTATGGAACCGGCTGAGGTAGAGAAGTATGTTTTAGAGAATGACATCATCACCAAATACCTTAATGACAAGTTACCTAGAAAAGTGATCGTAGTGAAGGGGAGGATCATCAATGTAGTGATATAACCATTAACTCAAAATATTGCGCTTTTTTCTGATTCAGTGTATCTAAAATGCTTCTGATACCGTAAAGTCGAATTAATGACAAAGCAATTGATTACCCTATTCATTCTATTTCTAGGATTTAGCGTGAAAGTGAAAGCTAAGACATCTTTCAGCAAGGATACCACAGAAAATTTGACTTTCATTCATCATCAAGTTAAAAGTGGAGATAAAATTCTGGCCACATACACCATATCGAAAACAGATTCCAGCTCTTTTAAGGACAAGATAAATGTTTATTTAGTGAAGATTTATTCTTCGGAAGGGACGATGGTGGCCGAATATGATATTGAGGTTTTGGACAAATTAAAAAAGAATCAATTGCCTGTGGTGTCAGCTTCGTTGAAAACGAAAAAAGATAATGTCACCCATCATGCTTCGAACTTCATTGATTATCATCAGGTAAGCACTCAAAAAGATGCGATCTCTAAAGGAGATTATGCACCACAATTAGGAAGGGCGATCAAATATTTGATGGATTATAACTATTTATAGAACAGCCATTTTTTCAATGAAAAGCCGTATTGCTATCATGATACGGCTTTTTTTATGTCGGATGTCGTCACCCCAATGTTGCCATCAATTTTTTACATCAGCCGTAACATTGCCCAGAAATTTGAATCTTATTAAATAAAAAAGTCATGAAACATTTATACATTTTATTGTTGTTTATTTTTTCCGTACAGACGATGTATGCGCAATTCCCTGGCGGTTCATCTCAGACGGGCATTACCGGAAGGATTTCAGGAACGGTCATAGATTCTGTCACCCATAAACCTGTGGACTACGCCACCATTTCCTTATCGAAAAGTGGACAAACAAAATCAACAAATGGCTCTTTAGCTGATGAAAAAGGCATATTTAAAATGGAGAATATTAAACCAGGAAAATACCGGGTGACCATCTCTTTCATAGGCTATGAGGCCAAAGTGATCGATCCCGTGGAGACCACACTTTCCAGACCTGATCATAACCTCGGAAACATCATCCTATCACCCAATACAAAGGTTTTGAACGAAGTGACTGTGACCGGACAAGCTGCTTTGATAGAGAATAAAATCGATAAGATTGTTTATAATGCAGAAAAAGATGTAACCATATCTGGCGGTAATTCAACGGATGTATTGCGTAAAGTGCCGCTGCTTTCTGTAGATTATGACGGAAATCTTTCTTTGAGAGGAAGCTCCAATGTTAAGGTGCTCATCAATGGCAAACCCTCAGGGACGATGGCGGGAAACATGGCTGATGCGCTAAAAGCTATTCCGGCCGACCAGATTAAAAGTGTGGAGGTGATCACTTCCCCATCTGCCAAATACGATGCGGAAGGAACTTCCGGTATTGTGAATATCATCACCAAAAAAACCAACCTGGAAGGGATCAGTGGGTCCATCAATGCAGGTGTTGGAACGCGTCAGAACAGCGGAAACGGAAACCTCAACATCAAAAAAAACAGATTGACAGTCTCGGGGAATGCCGGTGGTTATTATTCATGGCCGCAGGTTTCGAAGCTCAGTTTCAACCAAGCCAGTTTAGATCAAACCAATATCAATAAACAGGATGGTGAAAGTTCTACCAGACGTTTGGCCACCAATGGTTCTGTTGGAGCTGATTATGATTTCAACAATTACAATTCCATCAACTCCACCCTCAAAGCAAATTGGTTTCAGTTCTCCGTAGACGGAAATAATTTTAACCAGATTTTTTATCCTGGAAACGAATTCAGCTATAACCGTAATTCGGATAACAAGACGAGGGTAATTGGATACGATTGGAACAATGATTACACCCACAAGTTTAAGAAAGAGGGGCAGGAGATCTCTTTTGCTTTTCAGCTTACCAAAAGCAACTTGAACAATGATTACACCTCTGATTATTTATTTCCATCTGGCAGTGCTGTACAGGACTCCAGTGAGATTGGAAATAGCGATGCGGTAAATAAGGAGACCACTTTTCAGCTAGATTACACTCATCCTTTTAAGAAGGTGGTTTGGGAGGCGGGCGTTAAAACTATTTTAAGGGATATCACCAATGATTCGAAGGTAAAGAGCTATATCCCATCTTCCAACACCACAAATGTTGATCCGGACAGAAATTATATCTATAACTACAATCAAAATGTATATGCAGCATACTCAACCTTTGGCTTTACCTTAGCGAAAAAATACGGAATAAAGGCCGGAGCCAGATTTGAAGGAACCACGATAGATGGGAAGCCAAACAGTGCAAGTGTGGTCCAATCCATCAGTAACAATTATCACAACATCACCCCGAGTTTTGTGATTTCCAGAAGCTTCAAAAATTTTCAAACCATTAAATTCAGCTATAACAAACGTATACAAAGACCCAGTTTATTCTATCTGAATCCATTCAGAAATAGTGCTGATAAATTAAACCTGAGCCAGGGCAATCCGAAATTATCTCCGGAGGTTTCGAATAATTATGAGTTAAACTATTCCACATTTGTTAAAACCACGGTCATCAACGCTTCTGTTTATTACAGAACTACCAAAGATGTGATAGAGAGCGTGGTAAACAGGTTCACTGATGAAAACGGAAGATTGGGATCTCTGACAACCTATCAAAACGTGGGGACGAATAATTCATTCGGCTTTAATTTTTTCGGCTCCGTCAATCCGGTCAAACCCTTGACTTTAAGAGGTAATTTCAATCTGAACTCTTATGATATCAACTTAGACCAGCAAAGTTCAGTGCTATCAGGATTAGGGAGTAAAACTTATTTTGTCTACAATGCATTTTTAAGTGCAACCTATTTATTTCCTAAGGGGATCACATTTGAAACCTTTTTAATCACCAATTCACCAAGAAGGACTTTCCAGGGGAGAAATCCTTCCTTTAACATGTGGAATTTGGGGCTGAAAAAAGAGTTGTTCAATAAGAAAGGAAGTGTTGGCATCAACGTGATTGATCCATTCAATGATCGGAAGAATTTCAATTCAGAGATCAATAACTCCAGCTTCACACAAAGAAGCAATTTCTCTATTCCATTCCGTTCTGTTGGAGTGAATTTCAGTTGGAGATTTGGCTCCCTAAAGGTAAGCCAAGATCCTAAAAAAGGAGTGAATAACAGTGATTTAAAACAAGACGGCAGCCAAACAGGCGGTGGTGGCATTGGCAACAATTGATTTTGATTAACCCTTTTTTGAGAAATGGCTCATGACGTTAATGGTCATGGGCTATTTTTTTTCACATTCTTAAGCACCAACAAATTCTGGGCATTTGCACTAACTCCGCTAATGTTATTTTGATAAAGATTGACTGATTCATCGTAAAATAGAACCACCACAGGTGCCTGATCCATCACTAATTGATCCATGTTACGGTAAAGCCGGTACCGCGCTTCATCATTCTTCACATAATTTAATGACTCAAAAAGCTGGTCAAAGCGTTTATTGAAAAAGCTGGTATAATTTGGTCCTATGGGCACCAAATTTTTAGAATAGAACATCGAAAGATAATTCTCCCCATCTCCATAATCTGCTATCCAGGAAGCTCTGAAAAAGCTGGTTTGCCTTTTTGCGATAAGTTCTCTCAAAGAGGCACTTTGGTTTACTTCAATTTTAGATTTGATCCCCACATCATTGAGCTCACCCTGTATGAATTCAATCAGATCTTTATAATTGGTGGTGGTGCTCAGGGTGATCTCCGGCATGTTTCTTCCATCGGGAAACCCTGCCTCCTTCAATAAGGCTCTTGCCTTTTGTGGGTCATAATGATAACCTCTCACAGCTTTGCCGTCAAAGCCAGGCATTCCTGCCGGAATAAAGCCAGAATTTCCAGGGATGCCAATGCTGTTTCTTAAGTATTTAACCAATCGTTCCCTATTGATGGCATAATTGATGGCCTGTCTCACCTTCAAATTTTTTAATGGGGAATTTTTTACAATGGCTAAGTTGGTATCCACCAAAATGCCCAAATATTCGGTGTTCAAAAAAGGGCCTTTCTTAATCTTAAACTTGCCTTGATATTTTTTAGTGATCTGTCCGCTTTTTGATAAAATATCATCACGATAGCTACCATCCACCCCGTTAAAGAAGTCTAAGTCCTTTTTGATGAATTCCATGAAAGCGGTTTGTTTATCGGGGATGAAAGTAGCTTTTACAGCATCCAGATAGGGTAAACGAGCTCCGGAACTATCTTTTTCAAAGTAATTTTCATTCTTCAGCAAAACTAAAACCTCGCCTTCCTTCCAGTATTTGAATTGGAACGGCCCCGTACCTATCGGGTGTGTCCTGAATTCTTTGCCATAGTGTTCTGCCACCTCCCAAGGCACCACAGAGCAATATTGCGCTGTTAGCATAGCTAAAAATGGGGGGAAGGGTTTATGGAGCTTGATGATGAAAGTGGAGTCATTCTCAGCGACGAATGCGTCTGTTCCGTCAACTTTATCGTTAAATATCCAAGCACCTGAAGAAGCCACTTTAGGATCAATGATTCTGGAGAAGCTATATTTAAAATCAGAAGCCGTGACTTTTCGTCCTTTACCTTTTGTGAAAAGATGGTCATCATGGAAATGAACATCATCCCTCAAATGAAAGGTATAGGTTTTTCCATCTTCCGTCACTTCCCAGCTTTTGGCAATGCAAGGGTTGATGTGCAGGCTGTCGTCTATTTGTACCAATCCGTTAAAAATCTGGTCAGTCATCCATAGCACATTCTGATTCCTGGCAAATGCCGGATCTAAAGAAGTCAGGCCCTGGTCCAAATTCAAATAGAACACTTTTTTGTGCTGTTCATTTTTTGAAGATGTACATCCTGCAAGAACTAGCAGGAAGGGCAAAAAGAAAAGTATATTTTTTATAATGAATAGATCAGGATTTTTAAAGGACCGGAATAAATGCATACGCTGTT
Source organism: Pelobium sp. (assembly GCA_965218985.1). Lineage (GTDB taxonomy): Bacteria > Bacteroidota > Bacteroidia > Sphingobacteriales > Sphingobacteriaceae > Pseudopedobacter. The sequence continues at coordinate 529,624 of CBDCMP010000007.1, read as the reverse complement.
TCAAATTTTTATCTTTGCCAAAATAATGATAAAAGCAGAACAATGAACCAAAGAAGAATCATTTCATTATTACCGGCAGCCACAGAGATGATTTGTGCTTTGGGTTTAGAAAGTGAGTTAGTGGGGCGGTCTCATGAATGTGATTTTCCAGAGCGTATTAAAAATCTCCCTGTTTGCTCGGAGGCAAAATTCATTGCTGGTTCAAATAGCTCAGAGATTGATCGTCAGGTAAAAGAGATACTTTCTGATGCACTATCCATTTATGAGATCGATGAGAAACTGATTCAATCTCTAAAACCTGATGTGATCATCACGCAGGCACAATGCGAAGTTTGTGCGGTTTCTGAAAAAGAGGTAGAAGAAGCTCTTCGTGAATTGCTGGCTCAGGATACCAAACTCGTCTCCCTGCAGCCAAACACCTTGGCTGATATTTTAAGGGAAATCAAAGAGTTAGGCAGATTATTAGAGGCTGCTGATCGGGCTGAACAACTGGTGGAAGATTTGGAAGAGCGAATTGACCTTGTAAAACATAAACTTAAATTTTTTCCAGATCAACCTAAAGTGGCCTGCATAGAATGGCTTTCGCCCATGATGGTGGCTGGCAACTGGATTCCGGAATTGGTGGAGATTGCCGGAGGGAGAGCTATTTTAGCGGAAAATGGAGCACATTCCCCTTTTGTGGAATGGCAGCAGATTGATGACGAAGATCCGGATGTGGTGGTGATTGCGCCTTGTGGGTTCTCCGTCAACAGAACTTTACAGGAAATTGATCTTTTATTGAACCAGCCAGGATGGCGGGATTTAAAAGCGGTGAAGAATAATCGCATTTACATTGCCGATGGGAATGCATATTTCAACAGGAGCGGCCCCAGAGTGGTGGACACCATAGAGATGCTCGCCGAGATGATCAATCCTAAATATTTCGCTTTCGGTTACGAAGGCCAAGGCTGGATTAAATTTGAAAACTGATCTTCAAGATTCGGTTATGGGTTTAAGATGTTTCAAAATATTGCTCTTTGCCTGATGCAGAACTTTTCGAGAAGCATTCTTGTTTGTTAGAACAGCAAGAAAAAAAAAGTAAAAAAATAAGGCAGGCTTTCTGATTATAAATCAGCTTTTGAAGTGCAGGATATCATGCACCTTTTGTTATGTTTAATTCTGTATTGGAAATCTCCTTCGCTTTTTTGGGGGATATCATCACCATACTGCCTCACTTTGTCCCATAGTAAGCATATGACGGTGTTTAATGAATTTGATTTCATCCAGATCAAATACGCCTAAAATTATCAGGTAGAAAACAATCGCTCCTAAATCGCTGTTTTATAATCGTTAATTATACATATGCTAAAACTATTAACGGCAGCACAAACAAGCGAAGCTGATCATTACACCATACTCCATGAACCCATCCACTCCTCTGAACTGATGGAGCGGGCAGCAAAGGCTTTCACTAAAATTTTCGTGGAAAAGCTTTCAGAAAAGAAAAAGAGCATCATTTTCTTCTGCGGGAAAGGAAATAATGGCGGAGATGGGCTGGCCATAGCCAGGATGCTGCTGGACGAAGGTTATGTGAATATTCAGGTTTATATCGCTGATTTCTCTGAAAAAGCCAGTGAAGACTATGAGCTGAATCTGGAGCGGTTGCAGCTGAAAGACACCTCTATTTTTTACCTTAAGTCTGCTAACGACATTGATTTACAACAAAGCGACATCATTATAGATGCGCTCCTGGGTTCAGGTTTAAATAAACCATTGAAGAAAGATTGGGAGAAATTGGTCAGAAAAATCAATAAATTCCCGGGTTACAAAATCAGTGTGGATGTTCCAACCGGAATGCCCTGCGAAGGTGAATTGTTTAATGATTGCATCATCAAATCTGATTGGACAGTGACCTTCCAGCGGCCCAAACTCAATTTTTTACTCCCGATATCCAGCCCTTTCATCAAAGAGTGGAAGGTGGTGAACATCGGTTTGGATGAGAATTATATTCAAAGCACCCCTTCTCCATATTATTGGTTTTGGAAGGCCGATATCCAAAATTATATAAAAGCCCGGCAACCTTTTGAACATAAAGGGCAATTGGGACACGCACTCCTCATTGCCGGATCAGATGAAACTATGGGTGCTGCTTTAATGAGTACAGAAGCTTGTCACAGGAGCGGAGCTGGCTTAACCAGTGCGATGATTCCTGAAAGCGGACTAGGATCGCTGAACACACGTATTCCGGAAGCCATGTATAGTTCCAGAGCTGCTTTAGCTGATTTGGATTGGGATAAATTCAGTGTGGTGGGAATGGGACCTGGATTAGGAACTGGTGATGAAGTTGTGAAATTGATAAAAACGGTGTTTGAAAAATTCAAAAAGCCCATGGTCATAGATGCTGATGCGATAAATATTTTAGCGAAGCACCCGGAGATGGTTTTAAAAATACCAGAGAACTCGGTGCTCACCCCGCATATGAAAGAATTTGATCGGATTTTCGGGACACATGACAGCTGGTGGGGCAGGATAGAGACCGGATTTGAGAAGGCAATTAAACAAAAGATATTCATCGTGCTGAAAAACAGGTACACCATGATCTTCACGCCACAAGGGATCTGCTATTTCAATTCGTCAGGTTCTCCCGCTATGGCCAGTGGCGGGATGGGAGACGCTTTGACAGGAATGATCACCAGTATGTTGGCACAAGGATATAGCGTGGAGAAAGCCGTGCAGCTGGCAGTCTTTAGTCATGGCTATGCAGGAGAACAATTAGCCCATAAAATGTATGTGGTGCCGGCTACTCATCTCATCAAACAAATCCCTTACGTTTTAAGAGAACTGTCACCTAAATAACTTTACATGCATCGGGATGATTCTTTTGGGAAGATTTTGGAGGATTGCTGGCAAAGGCTGGAACGTGGAGCTTCATCTTATCAAGATCATTTCCATCATCCTGTTTTCGGGACGTTAAATAAGGGTTTTCCAGAAATAAGAACCGTGATTTTAAGAGCAGTGCACCGGGTGGATCAGCTATTGATTTTCTATTCAGATTGCAGATCTCCTAAAATCAGGCAAATTGAAGCAAATGATTTGGTCTCCTGGTTATTCTACGATGATGAAGAAAAAGTTCAATTGAGAATTAAGGCAAAGGCCAGGCTTCACCATCAGAACGAAAAAAGCAGGGCGGCATGGGTGAATTTAAGAGAGGGGAATAAAAAAATATATTCCGTTTACCCTGCTCCGTCCACTGTCATTGATCGGCCAACAGACGGAATGTCTGAGCAGCCTCCTGATCAAATCTTATTGGAAAAAGGCTACCAAAATTTCGTGTTGATAGCCACAGAGATGCTGGAGATGGATTGGCTTATTCTGAAACCGGAAGGAAACAGAAGAGCCCGATTCGTAAAAAGAAGAGGGGAGTATGAAGCCGATTGGGTGTTGCCTTAAATATTCCCCATCACCATCATTTTGTCCATAGTGGGAGCCACGCTACCGCCTCTTGGTTCTAACGTCACTGCAAAAGCCTGTGCCACCCCAATTGATTTCATGTCCTTCATGCCATCCTTGTTTTCAGCATCAAAAACACCCAAATCAACAGGTTTCCCATCCACTAAAGCCCATAATTGATATTGATGCTGCTGATCATTCTTCGGTATATCCATACTGTGAAGATCAAGCATCACTTTTTGTTTTTTCGGATTGAAAGCAACCATGAGGTTAGATTTGGGAGAATTTGCCGTCCCTTTCAGTTTCACCATTTCAAAATCAGGATCAGTGAGGATGTTTAAGGCCTCCTTACTTTTAGCTACCTTTTGGTCGAGATAATTCACGCGATTTGCAAATGACTGATTGCTGTTCTGCAATTGGGAAACCTGCGTTTTAGAATCTTTTAAACTATTGTTGAGGTTAATGATGGCCACAATACTTACCATCAATAAAGCTAAACAGGCTGCCAAAGCATATTTATAAAAACTTAATTGTTTTGAACTGACAGGGACAACTTTCACCTCGCTGGTTCCTTTGCCTTCATCGGCTACCAAATCAGATGCAGAAGTTGTGTCTTCAGCGAAAGAAATGCTATTAAAGAAATGCGCTTTAACCTTTGAAGAAGGTTCGACAGCGAAATTATCAGCTATTACCCCCATCACCCGCTCTATTTCGTCCAACTCGGCCTTTACCTCCGGATGTAGCTTAGCCATAGCCTCCACTTCTGATCTTTCTTCGGCGCTAAGGTCTGCAAGAACATAGAGTTCTAAAATACCCGATTCGATATATGTTTTAATCTTCTCCACTTATTTAAAATATTTTCTGAGCTCTATAATACCCATCCTTAAACGTGTTTTTACAGTCCCTAATGGGATCTCCAATTCATCAGAAACCTCTACATGCGTGTAACCTTGGAAATAAATCATTTCCACTATGATCTCTTGCTCAGGTCTAAGCTTTTTTAGGAGGTCTTTGATCCCCAAAAGTTCTGGTTTGTAAACTGAACTTCTTTGCTCATCGATGGTATTAACGTGGTTTTCTAAATCTTGGTTTTTAGAGTGGTTACGGAAGTCTTTTGACCGCACTTTATCAATGGCCAGGTTACGGGTAACGTTCACCATCCAGGTAAATAGCCGACCCTTGGAAGGATCATACTGTTGAATGGAATGCCAGATTTTAGCCAATGCCTCTTGTAAAACGTCTTCTGCAATCTCTCTGTCTGCAATCACTCTTGCCACAATGCCCATCAAAGAACCAGCATACATGTCATAAAGGGCATCAGCTCCAATTTTCTTACGCTGCTGCAAGGCAGCCACAAGCTCGGGCTCTTCTAAAAATATTTTTTTTGTTTTAATCACAACAGTTCTAAGGTAGTCAGGATATTTTAAAAATCAAACAGGTGTTTTTCCGCATGGTAAGAAGAGCGGACCAGAGGTCCGCTCTCCACATATTTGAAACCCATTTCCTTACCTTTTTGTTTGTAAAAATTGAATTGATCAGGATGTACCCAATCCAAAACGGGATGATGGTTTTTAGTGGGTTGCAAATACTGTCCAATGGTGAGCACATGCACACCTGCAGCTTTCAGGTCCTGCATGGTCTCCAAAACATCGGCTTCCTGCTCGCCCAAGCCCAACATAATTCCTGATTTTGTCCTTAAACCAAATTCAGCTATCCGTTTAAGGCACTCCATACTTCGGTCGTATTTAGCCTGAATCCTCACTTCTTTGGTCAACCTTCTTACCGTTTCAATGTTATGGGACATCACTTCGGGCCTTTCTTCACAAACGCGATACAAATTATCCCAAATCCCCTTAAAATCAGGAATCAACGTCTCCATGGTGGTCCCGGGGCTTTCACGGCGAATGGCTTTGATGGTCTCCGCCCAGATGATGGAGCCCCCGTCTTTAATATCGTCTCTATCCACTGAAGTGATCACCGCGTGTTTCACGTTCATTAATTTGATGGAATTGGCCACCCGGTTAGGTTCATCCATATCCACGGCCAAAGGCTTCCCCGTGGCTACCGCACAAAATGAACAAGAGCGGGTGCAAATATTCCCCAAAATCATGAAAGTAGCTGTTCCGGCGCCCCAGCATTCACCCATGTTAGGGCAGTTTCCGCTTTCGCAGATGGTGTGCAATTTATGCTCATCCACCAAACCACGCACCTGTGCGTATTCTTTTCCAACAGGCAATTTAACCCTTAACCAATCGGGTTTACGCTGTATTTGATGAGCCGGAATAACGGGTAATTCTATCATATCCACAAAGGTAACCATAGTTTTTTAATTTGACGTTTGCTGATTGGAAGATGAGTTTGATTTGAAGAAAGGGAATTTGTGAGGGGGGCAGTTCCAGGATCAAAAAAATGATGCGCAGGGATTTAAAAATCAGGTCGGATAAAAATCTGAGCCACTCCGGCATTATTTTTTATTTTTGAGGCAAATAATAAAGATATGCCTACATCAAAAGTGATATACCATGGCGGTTTAAGAACTTCCGCCACCCATTTACAATCAGGAACAGCAATCCTCACTGACGCTCCGGTGGATAATCAGGGAAAAGGTGAAGCTTTCTCTCCAACAGATCTTTTAGCTACTTCTTTGGCGAATTGCATGCTCACCATTATGGGCATTGCTGCAAGAACGCATGAAATAGATATGGATGGAACCACAGCCGAAGTCACCAAGGTGATGGCTGCCGAACCAAGAAGGGTGGCAGAGATTCATGTGAACTTCAGCTTCCCTAAAAAAGCCGACTATTCTGATAAGCAGAAAAAGATTTTGGAACATGCGGCATTAACCTGCCCGGTACATTACAGCCTGCATCCGGATATTAATAAGCCGGTTGATTTTGGCTGGTAAAAAAAAGGCTTTCTGAATGTACAGAAAGCTTTTTGATAATTGTTTGTTTATTGTTTTTTTATTAAAGTCATCGTTACTTTAGCCCTGGTCTTATTCACGCTTATTGAGCTAACAGACCTTAAAGTTAATTGGTTATCACTTTTTTCAATAAAATCATAGGCACCCAGTACGTTAAGTTCTCCTGATGCAATGGTGGTTGGAGAATTATTTGGTTGTATAAGTAATCTATCTTCACCTGTTTCATTGGCTAAAGTATAACCAAAATTAAATTTAGGTTCATTATTGTAGATATAATAGCCTTCACAAAAGCCACGGGATTTATTGGCATCAATTTTACAATTGGCGAAGAAGAATTCGCCCGCACTGGTTAGCGTGATGGAATCTGTTATCAAATCAGATTTGCTTAATGTAATGGAAGAAATTGTATAAGCACCGCTTATTTCCTCTATAAATTTTCTTTGCTCACTCTTTTTACAGGCATTTATTGATATAAACAGCCCAACTACCCCCACTGATAAAATTTTAAGGTTTTTCATAATTTGCTGTATTTATTGAACATAATTAAAAATACCCTGATCAGATTCCGCACAATATTTTGTACGGCTTCTAAACCTAAGACCCGTTCCAACACCATATTCATAAATATTAGGCCTAGCATCAACAGCTACCTGTCCTATAAATTCAGTACTTCCTTTAATGGTGAAACTTGTTGCTAATGCTAAAAATGCTATAGTGTAAACACCTCCCGGCAATGCTACTAAGGTCTTAAAATTCGTAGCTAAAGGTATTAAATTACTTGAGCTAAAGCTGATCGACTCATCTTCTTCATACCATGAATAAAGCTGAGTTAGACCTGAATGGGTATAATCCCAAACCCATAATTGTTGATCGTTAGGTAAATTCCACCATTTATTATTAATATCACTCCTTCTATCGGGCTCCATTAGGATATTAACGGCATATTGATCTGCTATTTTGTTTTCATTATAATCTTTATAATGAACTAACAATCTCAACTCCGGTGCTCCTGCAATCCAACCTTCATATTGATCTATGTCTGTACAGTTAATTGCTGTTAAATATTCATAGCAATAGTTTACATGGTATCTTCCAGTGCCTGGTCCAGAATTTGTTGTTCCACTACCACCACCTCCGCCGTCGTCAGGAACTTCCTCATCTTTGAAATCATGAAGATCGTTTATCTGTCTATCCGTTATTTGAAGTGCTCTATTTTTAAATTCTGGTTTCAATTCCGCTTTTTTATTTTCATTTAATACAACCCTTTCATTTAACCCAATTACAATAATGGGTTGATTAGGCGCATTTTTTGAATCAAGCTCCACCTGCTCTCCTTTTGAGTTAAAAGCAAAGATTCTATTATTTGATTTTTCATCGTAAAAAACTGATTTAATAGCAACTAACGGGCTAAATTTTTCTATGTCCCAATCCTCAAAATGTATAGGCATGGATATGTTAATGAATTCTGATGGATTACCTAATGAAGCAAAATCAAATTTTTCATTGTCTTCCACTAAATCTTTGATTTCATTTAGTGAATAAAAATCGGATAATAAAACATCATAATCACCATCAAAGCGTTTGCTAAGTAAGTTTTTCAAGTTTTCACTTACCCTTTTTTTGGAGATGTTCTTAGCCAGTTTTTTTGCCAGTTTCTCCATAAACACATCAACGTCTTTACCTTTTTTTGAGCTTTCTTGAATCATTGATGATTGATTTTTCGGTTCAATTAAATTAGGCCGATGGTCTTTTTGACAAGAAGAAACGCAAATTAAAAGGAATGCAATCACCAGACTAGATAGATAAATTTTTTTCATAAGAAATCAAATTTTAATTTTAAGTTTAAAATAATATATATATTGTAAAGATGTTTTTTTATTTGCAAATAAAATTTTCAGTGCTACCCATTATGAAAATATTTTTTTTCGTTATAACCGTTATTTTCTCTATCCCTTCCTCTGCTCAAAGTATTTATACCCTAAGTGGTTTTGTAAGAGAAAAAGCATCCTCAGAAACTTTACCTGGTGCCAGCATTTTAGTCAGCAATTTGAATAAACAGTTTGTAGCTAATAATTACGGTTATTTTGCCATTTCACTTCCAGTTACAACCTACCGATTTAGGATTTCAGTCGCCGGTTTTCAGGCATTAGATACCACGATTTCTCTAAACAGCAATTTGAATTTAGACTTCAAATTGAACTCTGACAACCAGCTCAATGAGGTGGTGGTCACCACTGCTGCTAAAGACAATATTGCGGAGCAGATTGCTATGAGCACCATTGATATTCCTATTCAACAGATCAAGGATATCCCTGCTATTCTGGGAGAAAAGGATGTTTTTAAGGTCATTAAACTGCTCCCCGGAATTCAAAAAGGAATAGAAGGGAGCAGTGGCTTTTATGTAAGAGGAGGAAGCCCCGACCAGAACCTCATCATTTTAGATGATGCGGTGGTATACAATGCCAATCATCTTTTCGGTTTCTTTTCTCTTTTTAATGGAGATGCATTAAAAAGCGTGGAACTGATCAAAGGGGGCTTTCCTGCCCGTTATGGTGAACGCCTTTCCGCTGTATTGAATCTTAATATGAAAGATGGCAACAAAAAGGAATTTCATGGCGAAGCGGGAATTGGGCTATTGTCATCTAGGCTTACCTTGGAAGGGCCTATTAAAAAAGATAAATCTTCTTTTTTAATTTCTGCCAGAAGAACTTATGCCGATATTTTGATCCAGCCTTTTTTAGATAAGGATCAAACATCAGGTTATTATTTCTACGACTTGAACACTAAATTTCAGGCGGATATTGATCCTAAGAATAGAATTTTCTTAAGCGGTTATTTTGGAAATGATAAGCTTTACGATAAGTATAAATACGATGATGGCTATGAGAAAGGCAATTTTAAATGGGGGAATGCGACGGCTACGCTACGCTGGAATCACCTCTTATCTAAAAAGTTGTTTACCAATACCACCTTAATATTCAGCAGATACCGACTTCAGAATTTATATGAAGATCAGATCGACAACAGCATTTATAGGTCCACTTATAACTCCTCCATACGTGATTTTAGCTTAAAGTATGATGTGGATTATTTTTTAAATGTCAATCACAATATCAAATTTGGGGCAAAAGCCACCTCACACCGTTTTATTCCCAACGCCTATATTTTAAAGGATACAGAGGAAGGAGTGGAAGAAAAAGACATTCAGAAATATGATAGCTATGAAGGGAATCTATATATAGAAGACGAATGGCATTTGTCTCCCAAAATTGGTATGAATGCAGGAATCAGAACCAGCACTTTTGTGGCAGCGCAAAAGCAATATACATTTGCGGAACCCAGATTATCGCTTAGGTATTTATTAAATGAAACCACAGGAATCAAGGCGTCTTATGCGCTAATGCACCAGTTCCTGCACCTGCTATCCAGTACGGGAGTAGGCTTTCCTACTGATTTATGGGTACCTTCTACTGCCAGAACCTCTCCGGAACGAGCCAGTCAGATGGCATTGGGTTTTTCCAAAGAGCTCCCTCAAAAATTAGTACAGTTCTCTGCTGAAGCTTATTTTAAAAGATTGGAAAATATCATCAGCTACCGCGAAGGAGCTTCTTTTTTTGATGTGGGTTTGCCCACAGATGATACGCAGAAAATCAATTATGAAGATAATATTACCTATGGAAAAGGGAAAAGCATGGGCTTGGAGTTGCTGTTGCAAAAGAAAACCGGAAGATTGAATGGATGGATTGGTTATACCCTATCTGAAACTTTACATCAATTTGAGGAATTGAATAATGGGAAGGAGTTTTATCCCCGCCAGGACAGGAGACATGATTTTTCTTTAGTGGCATTATATCAGCTATCCCCTAAAATAAAGCTGAACATGAGCTTCGTTTTCAGCAGTGGAAATGCACTTACTTTGCCAAAAAGCGAATATTTTGCGAATACCAATAACACCTTGCTTAACAACAGATATTTCACCGATATTTCTGCTTATGGGGTAAGTGATTATGGGGAGCGGGGGAGTTTTAGAGCAGAATCCTATCATCGGATGGATTTGGGCATCCAGTTTTATAAAAAGAAAAAAAGCGTGGAACGAACTTTTGAACTTGGCATCTATAATGTGTATAGTCGTTTAAACCCTTTTTTCTATGATATCGAATATGAAAATGGCAAGGCTAAGCTCTATAAATATGCATTATTTCCCATAGTTCCTTCCGTTTCCTGGTCTTATAAATTTTAAAACAATGAGCACAAAGGTTATTTATTTTATGATGGTGGCTTTCATGCTCATATCCTGTAAAAAGGAAGTGAGCCAAAAGATAGCGGCTGTAGAACCACAACTGGTCGTGCAATCTTTCTTTGCTCCTGGAGACGATTCTATCAGAGTAGAGCTTGATTATTCAAAAAATTATTTTGGTGACCAGCAAAACAGGTCACAGCTTTTGAATAGTATCTCAAAAGCCATTGTTCAGGTGGAGAGTGGCGGAAGTACGAAGACGCTCACCTGGTCTGAAAAAAACCGTTATTTCACGGTTTCTACTAGGGAAATGCCTTTAATACAAAATGCTGATTACCATTTAAATGTAACCACCTTAGAAGGGCTAAAGGCCGAAGCAACGACCACTGTTCCTTCTTTAATAGAAGAAGTGGAGCTCACTAAAACAGTAGGAAAAACAAAAGATCAAAGCAGAACAGACCGGATAACTTTAAGGATAAAGGATGAAAAAGGGAAAAAGAATTATTATCAGTTTAGACTGTTCTCGTATTTTGCATATACTGTACCTGAAGTATTTAATGAGTATCATGAAATCGGCCAGAAATTGGATAATGATAATAATGATCTTTCTGAAAATGTTATTGCTTCCTTTAACAATGATGTTTATTTAAATAATGGCGGAGGAGGGAGTGGAGTGGTGGTTGAAGCAACTTACCGAGCTTTTTTTATCAAAGCAACGGAAGAATACTATAAATATCTTCAAATTTCCAAAGACAATAATAATGCAGGTGGGAACCCATTTGCGGAGCCAGTGCCTATATATACGAATATCAAAGGAGGTTTAGGGGTATTTGCCTCGTATCAGATCCAGGAAAGGAGAATGGCTTATCCTTAAGCCATCGCCTCCAATGCCTCCTCCATAGAGATAGCTCCATGAGATAAATCCAGCACACATTCTCCGTCTTTAATCAATAATAATTGTGGTGATTCATGATGAACGTTAAACAATTCGGCGATTTGATTGGAGAGGTTTCTATTTGCAATCAAGTCTAAAAAATAAGGTTTCACATCTTCCGGAAGTTCGTCCAGATCCAGATCCACTCTTTTCTTGGCCATCATGCTGATGGAACATCTGGTGCTGTGCTTAAATATCAAACTATAGCCAGTGTCTTTTTTTATTTCCTGTAGCTGATCTTCAGCATCTAATTTTATCCAATTCATGGTTTTATAAATATATCCTTGTCCACACGCTGCAAAACCTTTGCCACAGGGAAAACAATGGAAGTTTTATTTTCCATATTGGTCTTTTTGGTGGAGAGCTTCAACCCGTCACCTAAATCAACATAAGGCTGCCATTCAAATATCGAGCTGTTTTTTTGTCCCTGTAATAAGAATTTCCATTGATTGATCTCCCCGGTTTCGTCGTTTACAAAAAGCCAGTATTGATCTCCGGGTGTGAGGCCCACTTTATCGAAATTTAGATGGAGAATTTGGCATTTCGCACCATTTACCATTTCAGAACCTTCTAAATCCGTGTTCACACCCGGGTCTTGGAGTTTTAATGGCACCATCAGCCAGTAGCTGTCATTAATGAATGCTGCGTAGGCCTTTTTTATCAGCCTGGTGGAAATACTGTCGGGCAAAGCCCTGTTTTCTTCATAGGCTTTACCTTTTTGAGTGTTCACATTAAAAAGCACCACCATCTTTTTGCCATCGGCAGTTTTATTTTCAAATCGATAGTCTCCGGTATACCTGTCCCAAAGATGGTCTCTTGAATTTCCCGTTTGGCCGTCATGCTCCACTGCGAAAGTGAATTGCAGGTACCTGCTTTTTTCAAACGTGGGTTTTCCACCAACGCCTTTCCACACTTTTTCAAAAAGTTGTTCTTTGGTTTGCGCTTTTACGGCAAAATTGATGGCAATGAGGATCGCACATGAAAATAAAATCTTCTTCATTGAAATGTTTTTTATAGAAAGAATTTAAGGAGAGAAATGTTTTACTTTCTTCCTCTTGCCTGCGGATAAGAGCTGTAAGCAGGGCAAAGTTTTGAGGAGCAGGCCTGAAGCGTTGCACCTGCCATCATCACCAATAAAGCCACATAGATCATTTTTTTCATGAGCGCAATTTTTTATAAATATAAATATTCTGATAGAGATTAATCATCATCTTTTAATTTTAAATGGAGATGAGCCATTTTGATTGCTGTGATGGCAGCTTCATCCCCTTTATTTCCGTGTATCCCACCTGCACGGTCTAATGCTTGTTGCTGATCATCAGTGGTTAAAACGCCAAAGATCACCGGTTTGGTATGCTTAATGCCCACTTGGGCGATTCCGTTTGCAACCGCATTGCAAATAAAATCGAAGTGTCTGGTCTCCCCCTGTATCACACATCCTAAACAGATCACCGCATCGAGCTCTTTCTCACTCAGTAAAATATCCGCACCTGAGATCAATTCATAACTTCCTGCAACCTCTAAAGACAGGATATGTTCTTCAACTGCTTCATGTTTCAACAAAGAATCATAAGCACCTTTGTACAAAGCTCCGGTCACTTCTGCATTCCATGATGCTACTACGATTCCGAAGCGAAAAGGTTTTGCAGAAGGTACAGAGGTATGTGAGAAATCTGAAAGGTTTTTTAATTGAGTCGCCATGATTTTAAACAAAAAAGGTTAGCTGTCCTCAACTAACCTTATGAAATTCCTTTACTTGATGTTACAATTTCCCCTGAGCTCTCGCAATGTACATATCAATGGTACTTGCAGCTGAACTTTCAGGGTAGTCATTTTTGATTTTTGAATAAGCGTCCACCGCAGATTTATAATCCTTCTGTTCTTCATAAACCAAACCTAATTTTTTTAGATAGATAGGTGCCGCAAATAGGTTATTGCCTTTGGAAGCCGCCTTTTTATAAAAAACTACGGCTTCATCATAATTCTTCAATTCCACATAGGCATCGCCAGCTGCACCTAAAGCTTCAGGAGCGATGATGGGATCTGAACCATTGTAATTTGTTAAATTCTCTGCAGCTTTTTGATATTCCCCTTTATTTAGATAAGCTATCCCCAAATAGTAATAGGCTAGGTTGGCCGATTTTGTATTGTCATAATCTTCAATGATCTTTTCGAAGCCAGGGAAGTTTCCATCGCCTTTAATGGCTTTATCCCAGTTTTTCTGCTCCCAGTATTGCTGTGCTTTAAACATTTGATTTATTGCTTCGGTCTCCCGTGGTGCTAAATAAAATCTTTGATAAGCGAAAAACAACAATACCAATCCTATCACTGTACCACCAATCACCAATAGACTCTTCCTGTTCTCCTGAATGAAAACCCCTGTTCTTCCCCAGGAAGCCGTTAGTGCTGATAGCTGATCGTTCTGTTTGTTTGCCATTTTTGGTTTTTATTAAAGATTGCAAAAATAGTGTTTTCGGCAAAAACAACAACCACTTTGGTTGAAATATTGTCATATCGCTCCATACAATAGCCAAAAGCACTTTTTAATGTTTTTTCCATGAGCTTTCCGTTGATTTTTTAAATCTGACCTTCACAATCCGGATGAATTTAAGCTTAATGATTGCTAACTTCGTCCCAATGTATCTAAAAAATCTCTCTCTGGTTAATTTTAAAAACTATGATGAAGCGGAGCTTACCTTCTCTGATGGGGCCAATGCATTCACCGGAAATAACGGCGCAGGGAAAACGAACTTGCTGGACGCAGTTCATTATTTGTCGTTGTGCAAAAGTTATTTCAATCCAATTGACAGTCAGCAGATCAAACAGGATAGGGATTTGTTCATGATACAAGGGGTATTTGAAAAGAACGGAAGTGACGAATTCATTGCCTGTGGCATCAAAAGAAATCAGAAAAAGCAATTTAAAAGAAACAAAAAGGAGTACACCCGTTTAGCAGATCATATTGGTCTTTTCCCTTTAGTGATGATCTCTCCAAATGATGCAGGATTAATTTTGGAGGGGAGTGAAGAAAGAAGAAAATTCATGGACACGGTGATTTCCTTAACGGATGCGGATTATTTGGATGAACTGATCAGCTATAATAAAAACCTTCAAAACAGAAATGCGCTGTTAAAGCAAATTGCAGAGACCGGGAGGTACGACCCTGCTCTAATGGAAATTTTCGACGGACAATTGATTCGTTCCGGCAGCAGGATATTTGACAAGCGGAAGGTTTTTATGGAGGTTTTCACCAAAGTGTTCAATAAGCATTACAGGTATTTAACAGATGAGGCTGAAGTGGTGGAGCTCACTTATGAATCACCTTTGTTTGCAGATGATTTCTCTGGTCTTTTAAAGAAGACTTTGGAGAAGGACAGAATTTTACAGCGGACAAGTACCGGAATCCATAAAGATGAATTGGTTTTTCAGGTTCATGGCATGCCATTGAAGAAATTTGGGTCCCAGGGACAGCAGAAATCTTTCCTTATCGCTTTGAAGCTGGCAAAATATAGCTTTCTATACCAGGAGAAAGGTTTTAAACCTTTGCTGCTTTTAGATGATATTTTTGATAAATTAGATGACCTGCGGATCAAGAAACTGATGAAGATGGTTTCGGAGGAGGATTTCGGTCAGATTTTCATTACCGATACCAATGCGCAAAGGGTGCAGCATATTTTCGAGGAAATTGGTGTAGATTTAAAATTATTTCATATCGATAAAAGTATCATCACTCATGAGCAGAACCAATGATAAAACCTTGAAAGAGGCGATGGAGCAAATGCTCAAAGTTTACAGGTTAAAGGGAAGATATGATGAGACTTTTGCAGTATCCTGTTGGGAGGAAGTGATGGGGAAAGCAGTGGCCAGCAGAACCAAAGAGATCTTCATTAAGAACAAAAAACTTTTCCTCAGGCTGGAATCATCCGTGGTAAAGAATGAATTGAACATGATGCGGAATCAGATCATCGCCAATTTGAATGAAAAGGCGGGTGCTGCAGTGGTGGAGGAGATCATCTTTCTTTGAATAAAAAAACTCCTGTAAATCCTTACAAGAGCTTCCTTCGGAGATTTCCGGTTTAAGTCTTAAGCTTATGAATTTTAAAATCTTTCGAAAGCGGTAAAGTAAAAATTACCTTCCACCTGCGCATTCTCATCAGAATCTGAACCATGAACAGCATTCGCATCAATTGATTTCGCATATTTGTTACGGATCGTGCCTTCAGCAGCCTCAGCGGGGTTAGTGGCACCAATTAGTTTTCTGAAATCCGCTACCGCATCCTCCTTCTCTAAAATAGCAGCTACGATGGGACCTGAAGACATAAAGCTTACCAAATCACCGTAAAAACCACGTTCTTTATGTACGGCGTAGAATTCACCGGCAAGTTCAGGAGTTAACTGGGTGTACTTCATGGCTACAATTTTAAATCCGCCTGCAATGATATCATTTAAAATAGCACCGATATGTCCGTTAGCAACAGCATCAGGCTTGATCATGGTAAAAGTTCTGTTAGTAGTCATATATTATGTTTTAAAAATCGCTGCAAAAGTAGGATTTTAAATTGTAACCAAAAAGTATGGCTATTATTTTCAGATGATTTGTTTAACTTCGCCCACTCATAAGAATTGATGATTGATTTAAAAGCACTCAAAGAGAAATTAACAAAGCCCTGTAAGATTATAATTACCACGCATCATAAGCCAGACGGTGATGCCATGGGCTCTTCTTTAGGACTTTATAATTACTTCATTCAGAAGGGTCATCATGTGAAAGTGATCTCCCCAACAGATTATCCTTACTTTTTGCAATGGTTGCCCAACAATCCTGAGGTTATCATCTATACCGAAAAAGAAGAGGAGAGTAAGGCACTGGTTGCTGATGCCGAGCTCATCTTCTGTTTGGATTTCAATATGCTTTCGCGGATAAATGAGCTGGGAGACGAGGTGCGAAAATCAGCTGCTCTGAAAGTGATGATAGACCATCATTTAGAACCTGAAGGATTTGATGATTTCAGAAATTGGAACATCAATGCCTGTGCAACAGCCGAACTGATTTACGATTTCATTGTGAATCAGCTGGAGGATGGAAAATTCATCAATAAAGACGTGGCAACTTGTTTATATACGGGGATCATGACCGATTCTGGTTCTTTCCGTTTCCCTAATGTAACCGCTAATCTACACCGTATAGTGGCAGATCTTATTGATGCGGGAGCAGTGAACTGGAAAATTCATCAACAGGTTTATGATAATGCAACAGAAGGCCGGCTGAAATTCCTTGGCTATTGCCTGAGTAATAAGCTGGAGGTTTTAAGAGCATTCAATACGGCATTGATTACCGTAAGTAAGGACGACCTTAAGAAATTCGACATTCAAACTGGTGAAACCGAAGGAGTGGTAAATTATGCGCTTTCAATAAATGGCATTAAGTTAGCAGCATTCATTGTGGAACGAAATGAAAAAGTGAAACTTTCGTTACGCTCAGTGGGAGATTTCCCCGCCAATGAGATTTGTAAAAAATATTTCAATGGTGGTGGACATAGAAATGCTGCAGGAGGTCAATCAGATGAAGCATTTGATTCCGTCGTGGCGAAATTCAAGAATTTACTGCCAGAGTATAAGCAATTGTTACTGGCATGATGGCGTATTAAACAATAATAAATAATAAAAACCCCAGTAGGGTTCCATAATGGAAAAAAGCAATAAACAAAAATGAAAACAACCGCAAGGGTTCTTGAATGCATTAAAAAACAAAAAACATAAATGAAAAAAGGATTATTATTATTAACAGTGGCGGCATTAGGATTTGCTGCATGTAACGGTGGATTTAAAAAGGGACCTGCAGGGTTACTTTATAATATTCATGAAGATGTAAAAGGAGATTCCATTAAAGATGGTGATTTCATCAGTTTAAACATCATCGCAAAAACCGATGGGGATTCAGTGATGTATAACTCTTACGAATTGGGCAGACCTGCTGAGACTTTTGTGCCAAAATCAATGTATGACGGAGATTTATTCTACGCCATTAAAATGTTGAATAAAGGCGATAGCGCCACTATAAAAATTGATTTGGATTCTGCCGTTGCTAAAGGTCAGCCAAAACCTCAAGGTTTAAATGCCAAATACATCATTTATACCGTGAAAGTGGAGAACGTGATTCATAAAGACACGGCAGATGAAGCTGGTTTTCAAAAGAAAATGGAAGCTTATTTTAAGGAAGAGGGTGAACAAGCTAAAAAGGGCGAAGGCACCAAACTTCAAAAATACATTGATGATAATAAACTAAAGGTGGAGAAATTACCTTCGGGATTGCAAATTGCTACGGTGATAGCAGGTAAAGGTATGCAGCCACAAGCAGGTGATAGTGTTCAGGTAAATTACACGGGTAAATTAGTTTCGGGGAAAGTTTTTGACACCAGCTTACCTGATGTTGCAAAAAAAGCTAATATCTTCAATCCTTCAAGACCTTACTCCACCCTGAACTTGGTGATAGGGAGAGGAAACGTGATTCCTGGTTTTGATGAAGGTGTGATGAAGATGAAACAAGGAGAGAAAGCCACACTTCTAATTCCTTCCAATCTGGCTTATGGGGAACAAGGAATGCCAGGTGGCATGATTGGCCCATTCACACCTTTGGTGTTTGAATTGGAACTGGTTAAAGTGATACCCCAAAGTGCCACCTCAGCCGCCATGCCCGACTCACTTCAGAAAAAATAAACGATCAGAAACCCTTCCCAAAAGAAGGGTTTTTTTTATAGTTGTTATCTTTGAGTTTATGATTCTTACAGACACTCATACCCATATCTATTACGAGACTGATCAGGTGAAGAGAGCCGAGCAATTGGACAGATGTTTGGCCAACGGGATCTCTCGGCTTTTTTTGCCAAATGTGGACAGTGATTCCATCAATCTGGTGCTTGGCATGAGCCGAGCTTATCCTCAGCATTGCTTTCCAATGATGGGACTTCATCCATGTGATGTGAAACTGAATTTTGGTACAGAACTCGGGTTGATAAAAAAAGCGATCCAAAATAACCAGATCTTTGCGATTGGTGAAATAGGGATTGATCTCTATTGGGACAAGTCAATGCTTGCCCAGCAGCAACTGGCTTTCCGGAAGCAGATCAATTGGGCCAAAGAACTCGACCTCCCCATAGTTATCCATTGCAGGAAGGCTTTTGACGAAGTTTTTGAAATCCTGGAGCAAACGAATGACCTCAAGCTACGGGGAGTGTTTCATTGTTTCACCGGCAATTTTCAACAGGCACAGCAGGCCATAGATTTAGGATTTGTATTGGGAATTGGCGGCGTGGTAACCTATAAAAACGCTGGGTTGGATAAAGTGGTGGAGCAAATACCCCTGGAGCATATTGTTCTGGAGACAGATGCTCCTTACTTGGCCCCAGTTCCGCATCGGGGAAAACCTAATGAGAGCTCTTATTTGATT
This sequence comes from Pelobium sp., assembly GCA_965218985.1. GTDB lineage: Bacteria > Bacteroidota > Bacteroidia > Sphingobacteriales > Sphingobacteriaceae > Pseudopedobacter. Next base: position 510,654 of record CBDCMP010000007.1, on the reverse strand, counting down.
CCTATCGCACAAAAGATCGCAGAGCTGAAAGGAGTGACGCTGCAACATCTGGCTGATGTTACAACGGCCAATTCAGTTAAAGTTTTTGGGGTGTAGATTAAAATTGTTTATTTGCAGTGTTTTTAAGCTAAACCATCATTTCTAAACATGACCAAAATATTTGTGATATATACCGGAGGCACTATAGGGATGATCACAGATCCTGCGACGGGTGTTCTAAAACCCTTCACTTTTGAGCAGATTATTGAGAACGTACCAGAATTAAGGAGGATGGATTATGAACTTACCGTCCATTCTTTTGATCCCATCATTGATTCTTCTGACATGACTCCGGAGATATGGGCTTTGCTGGCCAAACTCATCCAGGATAACTACAATGATCATGATGGATTCCTTATTCTTCATGGTTCAGATACGATGGCTTTCACAGCATCAGCTTTAAGTTTCATGCTTGACGGTTTAAGCAAGCCAGTGATCTTCACGGGGTCTCAGTTACCGATATCAGAAGTCAGAACTGATGCCAAGGAGAACTTTATCACTGCCTTAGAGATTGCTTCTGCAAAATTGGAGGATGGCAGCGCACGTGTACCTGAGGTTTGTATTTATTTTGAAAACAAGCTATTCAGGGCTAATCGTACTTTTAAATATAACTCCGCTAAATTTGAAGCTTTTCGTTCTCCAAATTACCCGGTTTTGGTGGAAGCAGGGGTACATATCAAATACAATGACGCTGCCATCCTGAAATGTGACAACTGTAAGTTGAGAGTCCACACCTCAGTAAGCAACAATATAGGGGTTTTAAAGCTCTATCCAGGCATCAGCCCTCAAATTGTAGATGGTGTTTTAAACTCTGATGCTGAAGCCATCATCATGGAGAGTTTTGGAACAGGCAACACCACCACCGCACCCTGGTTTTTAGAGCGTTTAAAGAAAGCCATCCAAAATGATAAGATCATTTTAGATATCTCCCAGTGTAAGGTAGGCTCTGTGGAGATGGGCAGATATGCCACCAGCAGCGAATTGAAGAACATGGGAGTCCTCAATGGTTACGATATGACTTTTGAAGCAGCCGTTACCAAACTGATGTATCTCCTGGGAAGAAAATATCCGAAGGACAGATTATTGAGGAGACTGGGAACTTCCATCAGAGGAGAATTTACTAAAAATTAAATAACGATTTATCATTTTAATAAGAGGCTGTTGCATTGCTCAGGAGCATTCAGCATGATCCCTATACATTAAAAATAAGCTGATATGAGCAACATCAACGATTCTTATTTAAAATTGCCTGATCAAAAAAGATTCGAAAGAGAGTGGAAGGGCAAGCACATACACTTATATACCTTGCAAAATGCTAGAGGAGTCACGGCTTACATCACTAATTTTGGTGGCAGGTTAGTGAGCTTGGTAATACCTGATAAAAATGGAGCGTTGTTGGATGTGGTGGTGGGTCTCCCGGATGTGGAGGCCTATAATAGTCCAACGGATAATTTTTATGGGGCCATTATTGGCCGGTACGGAAACAGGATTGCCAAAGGGGTCTTCCACCTTGATGGAAAAATATACCATCTGCCCATCAATAATCCGCCTAACAGTTTACACGGTGGTGACGGAGGTTTTCATCAGGTAGTTTGGGATGCCCGGCAAACAGATGATCGTTCCCTGGAATTGACTTACTTCAGTGAGGATATGGAAGAAGGTTTTCCGGGGGCATTGAGCGTTAAAGTTTTGTATGAGCTAACGGATGAAAATGAATTGAAAATAGAATATTCAGCTACTACGGATAAAAAAACGGTGGTTAATTTAACCAACCATGCTTATTTTAATTTAAATGGTGCAGGTAATGGAACGATACTGGAACATGAATTACAGCTCTATGCTGATTATTACACGCCTGTTGATTCCACTTCCATTCCTACAGGAGAGATAGCTCCGGTGGCCGGAACTCCCTTTGATTTCACTAAAGCTTTTGCGATAGGCGGAAGAATCAATGAAGAATCTGAACAATTGAAATTTGGCAATGGGTATGATCATAATTATGTGTTGAGCGGAAGGCAAGAGAAAGGAATGAATCAGGTAGCGACAGTGAAGGGAGAGCTGTCCGGGTTGGTGATGAATGTTTATACCCAGGAACCGGGTGTTCAATTCTATACCGGCAATTTTATGGAAGGTGACAATGCCTTGATCAGTGGTGCAAAGGATGATTTTAGAACAGCGTTTTGCCTGGAGACACAGCATTTTCCGGATAGTCCTAACCATCCTTCTTTCCCGGATACTTCACTGGAACCTGGTCAGCAATATCATACCATCACGGTATATCAATTCAGCAAGGGATAAAAGCTGAACAAAGATTGACCTTTAATGAAAAAGGCGACGTATCAACACGTCAGCCTCCCTCTTTTATAGGCTAAATTTAATTATGGAGTGTATATTTTAGCTTCTATTGTTGTCTGAAGTGCGACTGGCAAAGCAGATAACAGATCATAGCCTGTAGCTGCTTCAATAGCGTCCACCGAAGTGAGATACTTGGTCCAATCACCATCAATCCCTTGCATATTAGGCGTGTTCACTGCTATAATTTTGGTATTTGCATTAATTCTTGCTAAATCCCCATTTCCTCTGGTCATGATCACGGCTACTTTCCAAACATTAGACGGAACGGTCACATTCCCATTGTCAATAGTTTCTTTACTTCCATTTTTCCCTATTCCTCCTTTACCATACGAACCCATGATGATATAAACCTCATTACCTTTTTCCATCTCATCCCTTAAATAAGTCTCCAAATTAGCCCAGGTATGTTGGTTGTTATCTGCGGCCTGAGGTATCATATTCGTCATTAAAAAAGTGGTGGAGTTAGCAGTCACAGAGCTTGTCCTGTCTGCCGACGGGCAATTATGTCCCCTGTCAAAACCAGAACCACTATAACTGGTGTTCACCACGCTATAAAATGAGGAAGGTAAGCCGTTAAATGCATTAAAGTTATCCTGTCTGCCACTACCTCCTACCGAGGTTTCATCTAAATGCCAGCTTACCCAGTTTGGAGTGCCTCTGGTGCTGCTATAGGACTCTACATAGTACTTCTGGTCTATGAGATAATTATTGTTCATCACCACATCAGCAGTTGCATTGGACGGATTCCCGAACAACAAATTACTGTTATCTCCAGCTGTCGGGGGAGCGTCTGAAAGATCACCCGTTGGGCCATCCCTTCCAGGATCATCATTCCCGCCTGTTCCCGTTCCCGGATCTGCCGGATCTGTATCCGGAGCTGAATTAAGTGTGAGGTTAGGATCTCCGGCTCCAATGAAGTAAATATCATCTATATTAATCCTTTTTTTGTCGCTGCTGCTATTTCTTATCTGAAAACGGATCTTCTGTTTTCCGTCAAAAGTGAAGGAATCTGTCACAAAGGTTTTGGAATTATTGGCAATGGTAGTTCCGACCTGAGCATAAGATCTCCCCTGGTCTGTTGAGGCCCATAAAGTGAATTCAGACGCATCGTCATTACCATATTGGGCATGATTGATTTTCAGCATTTTTAAGCTGTCAATATCAAAATTCATCGCAATCTGGCCTGTTCTTAAACGTACGGATTGGATATCATTTTTTACGTCACCAGTGGTGCTTCCCAATAAAGCATCATCAAAGGACCAGCTGCCAGTTTTTAAGGTCACATCACCTATCGCATAAGCAGCTTTTGAACCCAATTCAAAATCCTCTTTAATGGCGTAAGGAGCCGGGACTGGTTTCTCCACCACAGGTGGCTCTGGAGTAGGAATGACAGGATCTGATTTTTTTGAGCAGGATGCAAACATGGTCACTATTGCAATGCAGCAAAATAATTTGTTCATGAAAAAAAGTATTTAGTGTAATTAAAAACGATAAAGGTAGTGCCAAAATCAGAAAACCATGTTAATTATATGTTAACCCTTCATGTAATATTTATATTTTGATGGTTCTATGGCAAATTTCATGAGAGTTAAGTCACATAGAAACTACAGAATTAAGATAAGCGTCATTTCTTAAATATTTTCATTCCAATTAAATCATTAGTTATGGCATTTCACTGATTTAAACCTCAGCTTGTATTGGAATATAAAAAAAGCTGATTCTCAGATTATGGGCAATTTCCTGATTACAATGGGGTATTAAGTTGCGATTGAATGATCTTTACTTCATCATCATTGGTCACATATAAACACAAACTGTAACGAGAGGGGTTTTCTGGTATATTGACGGTAATATCGCGTCCTTTGCCCAATGTTCTCATGGAGATAGGACCTATCGTTTAGTCTGCTGGTTTTGATCGGCAAAGCATTAAAATGACCGGAATGATAGGTAATGCTTTATCTTAAAAGCTTCACACCATGTCGGCCTGCATTTCACAGGGTTTTTGCAAAATATATGGTGTTACCTGTTTTTGCAGATTTCTTTGCTGCAGATAGAATTTGTACGACCACTTTGTTCACAGGAAATGAAGATAAATCATGGTCCGGATTTATTGTCCCATGAATAACTGCAGCTAAATAAGAGAAAACATTTGATCGTTCTTTGGGAAGAGGTGCCAAGGGAATCCATTTTTCGTCATGTTGCCCGCTCCCTGTGATCTGTTTCATCTCCTTGTTGCTGTTGGCAATCCAAATACCTCTTGTGCCATAAACTTCCGTGTCCTTAACATTGTATGGCCAATTCCAAGAAGCCTGTAGAATAGCCTGGCAATTCGGATAGGTCAACACAATAGTGGCTTCATCCTCAACCTTGGGATAAACGGAAGGTTTGAAATGCTGTGTCACCGCAGTGACTGAGGTGGGCAATCTGCCATCCATAAGCCAAGTCATGATATCGGCACCATAGCAGCCAAAATCCACCAGCGCACCACCCCCGTTCATGACAGGATCGATAAGCCAGTCGGTAAATTCTTTGTTGCAGCCAATCTCTATGGGACCTTTATGTCCATCTTTGAACACCACTTTACGGATGGTGCCTAAACTTTTATCTTCTTTTACCATTTCCCACACCTTGGCATGAGCACTGTACCAGGTGGTTTCATAGTTGGTAAGCAGCTGAATCTTGTATTTTTTTACCAGAGCCTCCATTTTATTCAAATGCTCATTATTTACCGCCAATGGTTTTTCAACCATCACATGAATGCCTAAAGGCGCACATTTCTGAACCACTTCCAGATGTTCGAAAATGGAATTGAAAGCACAAACAGCTTCAGGCTTTGTTTTTTTGATCATTTCGTCCAAACTAGAAAACCATAGCGAATCGGGTATATGGTTGCTTTTCAGGAGGCGCATGGCCAATTCTTTATTGGGTTCTGCAAAACCAACAATCTCCACATCTTGCTGTTTGCCCATGTAACCGAAAACCTGTCCAACATGAGCATGGGTCATTCCAGCAATGCCCACCCTAATAGGCTTTGCTTTTAATGCTAAACTATTGATCAGCAAGTAACAACATAAAAAAATGACCGATTTCATTGCGCAAGTTTTAAGAAATAAAGCCTTAAGATAAACATTGAAATTAAGAAACAAGATTGAAATGCGAATCAATTTCAACATCGCAAGGTGGTAAAGAATTGATTAGGAACCAAAAAGTGATAAAACTGGCCAAATTCGATTGTCCCTGAAAGATCCTTCTTATAATTTCATATTTTAGCCTCAAACATATTTATGGAAATCGCTTATATCATCATCTCCATCATCCTTTTAATCATAGCCATTCTTCTTTTCGTCAAAAGGTCAAAAAATATTGGTGGATTAACGCTTGATGAGTTTAACCGACTGAAATCGGAGAATGAGGAATTGAAAATACGCCAATCGGCCAATGAAGAACGCATCGGGAATTTGAAGGAGGATAAAATCGCCTTCATTCAACACCTGAAAGAAGAACGGGCAAATAGTGAGCAAAAACTGCAGGAAAGAATCAATAAACTGGAAGGGGAAAAAAATCAGCACCTGGAAAAACTCAGCCTGGAGCGGCAGTCACTTTCTCAAATAGAAGAGGCGTACAAAGCGCAAAAGGAAAGATTAGCTGACCAGGAGAGATTCATCAAGGAGACACAAACCAAATTCAGCAAAGATTTTGAAATCATCGCGGCACAAATCCTCAAACAGAAAACAGCGGAATTCACGGAGGTGAACCGTACGAATCTCGACATCCTTTTAAATCCGCTAAAAGAGAATATCAAAGCTTTTGAAGACAAGGTGGAGAAGGTCTACAAATCAGAATCTGACGAACGACATGTGCTGAAGGGCGAGATATCGAAACTGATGGAACTGAACAGGCAGATCAGTGATGAGGCACATAATTTAACCAGGGCGCTCAAGGGTGAGAATAAAAAACAAGGGAACTGGGGTGAGATGGTTTTGGATAAACTTTTGGAGGGCTCCGGACTGATTGAGGGCGTGAATTATAGCAGGCAGAATAGTTTTGCCATCCAGAATGGAAACAGGCAACAGCCGGATGTGGTGATTCATTTACCTGACGACAAACATTTGGTGATTGATGCCAAAGTTTCTTTGGTGGCTTATGAAAGATTGGTTTCTGCAACTGAAGAGGACGATTTGAAAAGTCTCCTCACCTTACATGTAAATTCCGTTAAAAATCACATCACAGGATTGAGCGGAAAGAACTACCATGACCTGTACCAAATCAATTCGCCCGAGTACGTGTTGCTCTTTGTGCCTATAGAATCCTCCTATGCAGTTGCGGTGCAGCATGATCAGAATTTATTTGATTTTGCTTGGAGCAAAAGAGTGGTGGTGGTGACGCCTTCCACTTTACTGGCAACGCTTAAAACGGTGGCTTCTATATGGAAACAGGAGCAGCAAACACGTAATGCCATGGATATCGCGACCAAAGCCGGTCAATTATATGATAAATTCGTGGGTTTTGTAAATGACTTACGAAAAGTGGGTGATAGCTTAGATAAATCCCAAAAAGCTTACGGCGATGCCATGAATAAACTGACCACAGGCCATGGAAATTTAGTGACCCGGGTGGAGACATTGAGAAAACTGGGTGCTAAAACCAATAAAGAGATTGATAGTGAATTTTTGGAGGAATAACATCATGTCCCAATTTATAAATTTACTTTTCATCATCAATTCCAGTCTCTTTCATTTGCGATAAAAACTTAATTTTGGTTCAAATGAACAGAACCACTTACCAGGCGGCGAAATCAGCTGCTGAGATTTTAGAGCTACATTTCAAAAGGCACATTTACTTGGCGACCGAGAACGGAGAGCAAAAGGTTGCGCCTGCGCCAAACAGAGAGATTATTGGTGAGATCATCAATGCCGCTTTTTGGGCGAGTTTGAGAAAAGAAGAAGGCCATTCTCCTAAAATATCCATTGCATTTTTATCCCCAGAACAAACCGAACAACCCCTGGTTTTTGGGAACAAACTCCCTTTGAATCCTAACACCCTAACTAAACTGGCACCCGGCGTGGAACGGGCGGGCGTTCATTTGGGCGTTTGGCTACAGGATGGCGAGCTATACATTTGGGGAACCACTTTAAGTATCCCGAATTATTGTTTTGTGTTGGATGTTTCTGAACCTGGCTTGTTGGTGGTAAAGCATCGTCGTTTACACGGATTTGGGAAATACACCAATGTTGCAGTTTTAAAAGGTGACGAAGTGAAGGTGATTGATAAGAATTGTGGAACCATGCAGGATTGCCCGGCGATAGTGACGGCACTTTTAGACGTGGATTCCCCCTGTTCCTGGAATGATGGCGTGAACGTGTTGATTCAGCTGGCGGTCTCCATGAGGGCGCACAAACATGGAGGGATTTTACTGGTTACCCCTCCAAATTCTTTTAGCTGGAGAAATTCCATTGTTCATCCTTTATCTTATCCCATCCATCCATCTTTTAGTGCAATGGCTGATTTGTTACAAAGTGATCATCAGGAGATGGGGCAGCTGGCCTGGCAAACTGCTTTAAGAAGTGAAGTGGAGAATATCGCCGGGTTAACCGCAGTGGATGGAGCGACCGTGATGAGCCGTGACCACCATTTATTCACTTTTGGGGCTAAAATTATACGGAGGGAGGGAAGCGCAGCCGTGGATCAGTTGTCTTATATTGAACCCATTTTAGGAGGGGAGGCGATGCTTCGATATGCAGGTGAGATTGGTGGAACCAGGCATTTGTCTGCCGCACAATTCATCAGCGATCAGCATGATGCTTTAGCCATGGTGGCTTCTCAAGACGGTCATTTCACGGTGTTTTCCTGGTCTGAGGATAAGAATTTGGTTCAGGCGCATCGGGTAGATTCATTGTTGTTGTAAAGAGGAAAAAACCTTTCCTCACGGCCATGTTGATTTTGAGGAAGTGAATTTGAGATTTTATGTGTACTATAAAGGCGGAGAGGTTTGGAAAAGAGGAACTGTTTTTATCAGTGAGTTGTGCCCAAACCCATGAAAGTGAGCAGAGCTTTAATTTTTTATCAGCTCTTTGCATTAGCTTGCTGTTGCCGTTGCATTTAAGGCAACATTAATTATATTTGCGTTCCGAAAAATAACAGAGACATCATAATGAGAGAAATACAATTCAGAGAAGCACTTCGCGAGGCGATGAACGAAGAAATGCGCAAAGACGATAAAATTTTCCTGATGGGCGAAGAGGTTGCCGAATATAATGGCGCATACAAAGTGAGCCAGGGAATGCTGGATGAATTTGGTGCTAAGCGTGTGATTGACACGCCTATTGCGGAACTTGGGTTTGCAGGTATTGCCATTGGTGCCGCCATGAACGGTTTAAGACCAATTGTGGAGTTCATGACTTTCAATTTCTCTTTGGTGGCTATAGATCAGATCATCAATGGGGCGGCTAAAATACTTTCCATGTCTGGTGGTCAAATCGGTTGCCCGATTGTTTTTCGTGGCCCAACAGGTAATGCTGGTCAGCTAGGTGCACAGCATTCTCAGAATTTCGAGAACTGGTTCGCTAATTGTCCGGGTTTAAAAGTGGTGGTTCCATCTAATCCATACGATGCAAAAGGATTGATGAAATCTTCTATTCTTGATAATGATCCCGTGATCTTCATGGAGTCTGAATTGATGTATGGCGATAAAGGGGAAGTTACTGAAGAGGAATATTATTTGGAGCTTGGCAAGGCCAATATAGTGAAAGAAGGTACTGATGTGACATTGGTCTCTTTTGGTAAAATGATGTCGAGAGTGGTTGCTCCGGCGGTGGAAGCTTTAACCAAAGAAGGGATAAGTGTGGAGGTGATCGACTTAAGAACGGTTAGACCAATTGATTATGAGGCTATCTTAACTTCTGTGAAAAAAACCAACAGATTGGTTGTAGTGGAAGAGGCCTGGCCTTTGGCTTCCATCTCTTCTGAGATTGCTTTTCATGTCCAGAAAAATGCTTTTGACTATTTAGATGCCCCGGTTTTACGTATCACCTGTGCTGATGTACCTTTACCCTATGCACCAACTTTAATCGCCGAAAGCCTGCCTAATGCCGAACGTGTGATAAAAGCGGTAAAAAACGTGATGTATGTGGAGAAGTAGTCGTGAAAATTTAAATTGAACGATAATTGACTAGGAAAAGGCATATTGCTCTTTGCTTAGTCAAGCATCCTTCATACCATAAATATGGTTCATTATTAAAACGCCTGACTGATTTAAGCGTCAGACGTTTTTAATAATTATTATAGTCAATACTTTTACATTTTATATTTCTCAAAAGTCTCCTCACGCTCTTATCAAGTAAAAGAAGCATCTTCCCTCTGTTCTTCACTAAGCTTGAGATGCTTTTGTTGAATTTTTTCATAGGCATATTGATGCTTTTGTTTACCTTCTCAGGTATCTTCTGAAAATCGTCTGATAAAGCTTGATACTTTAAAGCGCATCTGCTTTGTTGTATCAATAAAAATTCGAGGTTTAATTGCTCATTCATCAGTTTGTTTTTTAGGATTATTTTTTATTCTTATATAACTGTTCTTTAAGGGCTGCAAAGCTTTATTCATTGCGGTTAGTAAGCGGTTAGCTTATGCAGGTTTCAATTTAAGAATTTTTAAACAAAATATTATAGGGTGCATGATGACAAATTTATTGGATAAAGTAAAAGACCTGTTCATTAAGAGTCTGTTTAAATTTATATCATGAGATTGTTTATAACTTATTTTTGAGCGAAACGAGGCAAATTTTGTAGAGATAGCCGGGCATCTATCTCGAAAAATTTAACGAAGTTGCAGCCAAAAAGAAGCATAAACAAATTATTAGATAAATTTTAAACAGGCTCTAACATTGTAAGTAATAACGTTGATATTTCAAACATTTATATGCCAATCTTTTAAAATTTAAAGCTCATGACAGATTACTCCAAAAAAGCTCAGATTTCAGATATTCGTAACAGATTTGATCATGATGTGGACCGTTTTTCTAACTTGGAGACCGGACAGCAGTCTACCATTGATGCCCGTTTAACTATGGAATTATGTACTTCTGCAGCTAAGGAATGTAATCCGGCGGCGAAGAATTTACTGGATATAGGTTGCGGTGCAGGAAACTACTCCTTAAAAATGCTGGAGAAAGTACCGGGTTTGAATTGTACTTTAGTGGATTTAAGTTTGCCTATGCTGGAGAAAGCAAAGGAAAGAGTGGAGGAAAATACAAGTGGTGTTGTTGAAATCTTCCAGAAGGATATGAGAGATTTGCAGTTAAAAGAGAATCACTATGATATTATTCTGGCTGCAGCCACTTTGCATCATTTAAGAGGTAATGAAGAGTGGGAGCTGGTTTTCAATAAATTTTATAATACCTTAAAACCTGGCGGAAGCATTTGGATATCTGATTTAATTGTGCATGATTTTGATCCGATCAATAAAATCGTTCAGGAGCAATACGGCCAGTATCTTGAAGGTTTAGGTGGACTGGAATATAGGGTGAAAGTATTTGATTATGTTGCCTATGAAGATACGCCAAGATCATTGAACTATCAGATAGAACTATTAAAGAAGGTTGGATTCAGCTATACTGAGGTGTTACATAAGCATGCCTGTTTTGCAGCATTTGGGGCTGTGAAATAATAAAGTTAATTGCAAGTATCGATTTTCGATCGTCCAACGTAAAGCCTGATGACTGAATTTCTATTTTAAGATGGTGAGCCGGATGGGGATATTATTCTTCATCCGGTTTTTATTTTCATATCTAATTCAAAAATATTCTGCACATTTACCTAAACCTTCAATGAAAAAAACAATGAAATTATTATTGCTGCTTACTTTTTTTGGAGCGAGCAGTGCCTTCGCCCAGGACAAAATCTATAAAACCAGTGGCGAAGTGATTGAAGCCAAAGTTATAGAGATTGGCACCAAAGAAATCAAGTATAAAGCTTTTGCAAACCTCAACGGGCCAATCTACACCATTGATAAACAGCAAATCATTAAGGTGGTGTATGAAGCTGGAAACACTGAAACTTATAAGGATGATTTAAGTATCACCAATGCGGCAGACGAAAAAAGAGCTCAAAATATTTATGTTGAGTTCTTGGGTCAGGGATTATTGTTCACCGCGAACTATAATACAAGATTCAGTAAAAAAAGAGATGGAATTGGTGGTAGAATAGGAATTGGTGCTATAGGTGGTGGCGGAGACGGTATTGTGACCGTACCTATCTCTTTAAATTACTTATTGGGCAATGGGAAAATTTTTTTTGAGGTGGGTTTAGGTGCCACTTATATCTCAGTGAATGCAAATTCTGATTCTTTTTTAAGCGATAATAGTACAGTGATTGGAACCATGAGTTTCATGTACCGCTTACAGCCTATTAAAAGTGGCTTCTCTTTCAGAGGCGGTTTCACTCCCATATTCACAAGTGATGGTTTCATTCCTTTATTATGCCGGAATCAGCTTGGGTTATACATTTTAAAATGATTTTACAGTAGCCAACTCTTCGGCTGCTGTTTTTTAAAAAGCTTCTCCTAAAGAGATATAAAAGCCTGATATTCTTTTCTCCCCGGCTGGTTTTCCACCCATTGCATAGTCTAACCTTAAGGCAAGACCTTTCTCTAAATCAAAGAAGAAACGTCCACCTAAACCATAAGTGGGTTTGAAATCGCTATTGTTGAAATCCCCCTTGGCGAAAACTTTTCCTGCCCCCCCAAAAGCCACCACACCAAAACGCGGAACGGGCCTGAATCTTAATTCTGCCTGCGAGGTCAACAAGTTTTCATCGCGGTAACGCCCTGTGTAATATCCTCGCATAAACTGGTCATTGCCCAATTGCCTCAAGGTATAAAACGGAGTGGCCCGGCTACCTGAAATTCCTTCAAAGGTGGCGTTCAATGCTATATTCAATTTATTGGATATTTTATGGAAATTTCTGACATCAGCAGTGAAAAGAGTGCCATAAAAATTAGGTGAATCAAATACATCAGGCGCATAGCTGAATTGTAATTTGGTGTAAAAGCCTTTTGATGCATAAGATACCTGATCACGTGAATCAAAAAGAGATGTGACTTTAAAGTATAAAAATTGTCCTCCGTTTTTATCCACTAAAGTTGGATCAGAAGTATAAATACCTCCAGTTTCTTTATCGCTGAAAACTAAATTCTCATATTCAACACCTCCACCCAGGTAAAGCTGGTCTAAAATTTTTCTTTCCAATTCAGCATTCAGTCTTAAACGCTTTAAGTTGAGTTTATCCTCATCAGCTAAAAGCGTTTTATTCCCAATGCCATAAAAATTGAAAGGTTGATTCAGATATTTAACTTCCGTTAGGTAATGATATTTATTCTCCTTTGCCCAAACATCGGCTTTAAAACTGATCTGCATCTGCTTTTTGGTGCTGAAAGCCAGCACCCCGTAAAATTGAGAGGCTTTTATTTGTGGGTCTTTAATATCAGTATAAAAAGAATAGATCCCAGCCACACCAAACTGGAAACCAGCCTCCTGTGAAAAACCAATCAGCGGCACAGGTAAAAAACTATTGTGCCGGGTGGTATCATCAGAAAAAAGCTTGTCGATGATTTTGTTTTGGGCGAATCCCCGATAGGAGGTGGCGAGGATGGAAAGGAAATAAAAGATTTTTCTCATTCAGTTAATTTGGAAGTGCAAGATATAATTTTATAACCTTCAACAAATAATCACTTTCGTTCAATCGAACCTAAAATCTTATTTTTGCAAAAAATATAATTTATATGAGCCAGGAAAGAGGTCCAATATCCCAATTTATAGAAAAGAATTATCTGCATTTCAATGCTGCAGCATTAATGGACGCTGCTAAAGGTTACGAGACACATTTAGCGGAAGGTGGCAGAATGATGATTTCCCTGGCAGGTGCAATGAGCACTGCCGAAATGGGTATCTCACTTGCCGAAATGATCAGACAGGATAAGGTGGCCATCATCTCCTGTACCGGTGCAAACCTGGAAGAGGATATCATGAACCTCGTGGCTCACTCCCATTATAAACGCGTTCCCAATTATCGTGATCTAAGTCCGCAGGATGAGTGGGATTTGTTAGAAAACCATTATAACCGTGTCACCGACACCTGTATCCCTGAAGAGGAGGCTTTCCGCAGATTACAAAAGCATATCCAAAAAATTTGGATGGATGCAGAAGTAGCCGGTGAACGTTATTTCCCTCATGAATACATGTATAAAATGTTGCTGAGTGGTGATTTGGAGCAATATTATGAAATAGATCCAAAGAATTCGTGGATGCTTGCCGCAGCAGAGAAGAACTTGCCGATTGTAGTTCCAGGATGGGAAGACTCCACGATGGGGAATATTTTTGCTTCTTATGTGATAAAGGGACAGCTAAAAGCTCAAACCATAAAAAGCGGTATAGAGTATATGGTGTGGCTAGCTGATTGGTACGTGAAGAATTCAGAGGGTAAGGGGATTGGTTTCTTCCAGATTGGAGGCGGTATTGCGGGTGATTTCCCAATTTGCGTGGTGCCTATGCTTTATCAGGATATGGAGATGGAGAACATCCCTTTCTGGAGCTATTTCTGCCAGATTTCTGATTCCACCACCTCATACGGTTCATATTCAGGTGCGGTGCCAAACGAGAAAATCACCTGGGGTAAACTGGATATCCACACGCCGAAATTCATCGTCGAATCTGATGCGACCATAGTTGCTCCTTTGATTTTCGCCTGGCTTTTAAAACAGTGAGGAGAAGATCAAATAAGATAGGGAAAGGTGGATATTTTTTGTCCAAATCCGGAGGACATAGCCTCGATTGCCGAAGAGGTTTAAATTTGCCTCAGCAAAAAGCCAAAAAGCGTAGTCTTCAATCCGTGAGATTGAATTTCAATGATTTGAAGAAGAATATCACTTATTCAGATTTAGGATTTTTATCAAATCTTAGAGCCTGTTTAAATTTATATCGTGAGAATGTTTATAGCTTATTTTTGAGCGAAACGAGGCAAATTTTGTAGAGATAGCCGGGCATCTATCTCGAAAAATTTAACGAAGTTGCAGCCAAAAAGAAGCATAAACAAATTATTAGATAAATTTTAAACAGGCTCTTAAACCAATAGAGAAAAATATATCCGGCGTATCGTATCTTTTTAACCGGATTCGGGTGCTCCACCTGTTCATTAGCCCCATAATCCCTACGGTTGCGTCAGATTGTTCTTTGAGCGTGGTTTCGTTGATATCGAAAATCCTGATGATCATTTTCTCAGGTCCTCAAAATTGAGCTCCACCTCGGGTTGATGCTTCGTTTCGTCTAAACCCAAATGCACCAGTTTCTGGAAATCCTTTTCCGTGAATTTCAATGGTTCCTGAATAATTTTGTCGATCAGGCTGGATTTTAGGTCTGCTAATATTTTATCTGTCTTCCGCTCATTTTATTAATGGGTTGATTTAAGGGAGAGTTAGTGTCACTTCAAAAGTTTTATCGCCAGTCACATCGACGTTTTTAGAAACAAAATGTGTTTCTCTATCTTTATTAGCAGTCACTTGCAGGGTATGTGGTTTTTGAGAGACATTTCTGAAGATGAATGAATTCACATCTTTCAAATCAATGGATTCTCCATCATCTAATTTTAGTTTGATGCTGTTGTAGTTTTGATAATTTTCTAACGTTACAGCGATATTTCCAGGACTAAGATATTCTGACTGTTTTTGTTTAAAAAGCTCATACAGTTCTCCGGTCTGCGATTGAAATTCGGTCGCCCAAGCGCCAGTCTCAACCTGAATGATGGTGAAGACAGCTTCACGAAAAATTTTCACAAGGTTCAATAAAACAAGGATATTCTCCTGCGTTGGAGGATTACTGGATCTTGCGGTTTCTATGTCCCAATTTTCTTTAAAATCCCGGGTGTGCTTTTTGATATCTAATTCGGCGATATAAAATCTTACATATCCCGACGTTAGGTGCAAACCTTTTTGAACAGCGGACAGTGCAAACCGAATGGTTGAAAAACTAACCGACAAATAATTTATTCACAAATAACGAATGTGGTGCAGAAACCAAATTTACATCGAACTTTAAGGAAGGTTCAATTCTTGAACTTGCATTGTGAATTCTAAAAGAAATTTGCCAGCCTTCACTTAAAGTAACCAACAAAGTGGTTTTAGAATTATCTTGATAAACCACCTCAATTAATCTATTTGGCAATCTTAGACGTTGAATTTTAAACTTAGGTTTTATACTTTCAAAAGGTAAATTAAGCGTTCCGTGTAAATTATAGGCTTGAATTTCTACTTTACTTTTTCCTTTAATAATCTTATAAAAATCTTGGCTTCCAATTAAATATTCAACCAATCTTTCTGCAACAATTCCAGGATTTTCTTTATCAAGCCGAACTAATTCTTTTTTGAAGGCATCTAAAACTGGAACATAAACCGAACTATGATAATCTCCTAACGTACCCCATTTCTGAGTAGCTTTGCTCGCCGTTCTTAATTCAGCCAAATTATCAAAAATCGGTTTTATCTCTGTAAAATATACCGAACTGCATGGAAATCCTAACCATTTCTGACCAAAATTTATATCATTTGACAAACGAGAATGTTTAACTGCTCTATGATTGTTTTTGGCAGAAATACCAATCTCCCACTTTTGTAAAGACCTAATCGCAAGAACATCCCGAACATCTCCAGTTTGACCTTCTTTATCAGAAACAATTTCTAACTGCAAAATATCACTATCACTAATCCCGTTCGACAATCTTGGCTCAATATCCAACAAAAAATTAACCGCAAAACTTGCAACTAATTTATATTGACCCTGCTCTTTCTCATTAAATGTTTCAAACCATTTTAAAGCAGTTTGAAATGGTACGTTATCAACTATATAAGTTTGAGTGATTTTTTCTAGTCTCTCGAAAAATTGGTTCAACAAAGCATATTCAAATGCTTTACCATTAATGGTTTGACTTGGAATCTTAGGCATTTACAGGAATATTATTTATTATTTCAACCATCCTCTCACGAACAATGACTCCATTAACTTTAGTAATGACTTTTTGCAACTTCACATCTTTTTTAACTTTCAAACCTTTCAAACCTTTTAAGTCTTTTAAAATTTTACTGGCTAAAATCTCTCCCATTTTTACAGGAACTGCATTTCCAATCATTTTATAACCAGCAACAACACTTTTATAGTAAAATTTAAAAGTATCTGGAAAAGTCTGAATTCTAGCACATTCTCTAACACTCAAACGACGATATAAATCTTCGTTTCCTCTTACAAATTCCCTTAGATTTTGCTCAATAAACTTCATTTTCGGTGCTTGTGGGTGAATTGGTGCATGACGTCCACCAGCTTGAATTGTATATGAAACTTCATCCCAAGAACGCACTCTATTTCTAGACATGAAAATTGAAGAAAATCCGCCAATCATATATTCATGGTTAGAAATCTCACACTCCTCTCCATTTGTGTAATTTCCGTCTTTTGCAGGAAGAACATTATCCTTTAAATCAAAAATCACATCTTGCAAAGTAATCTTATCATTTGTTGTTGTAGTTTTTTCTGGGAAACTGAATTTCAATCCTAAATCTTTTCTATAACCAATAAAAAAAACTCTTTTCCTATCCTGTGGAACCCCGAAATCAGAAACATTCAATAATTGAAAAGACAAATCATATCCAATTTCCTGAAACATCTGCTTTATGTTTGCTAAAGCTTCTTTGTGAGCAGGCAATAACATTCCAGAAACGTTTTCCGCTAAGAAAAATTTAGGTTTTTTATCTGCTAAAATCCTCATGAATTCATAGAAAAGCTGACCTCTTTTATCTGCAATTCCACGTTTAGAACCAGCTTCTGACCAGCTTTGACATGGTGGGCCTCCAATAATTCCGTCACAATCAGGAACTTCGTTTGATGGAATATCGACAATACTTCTTCTATCTAAAATTGTGTTTTTATGGTTTTTTTCAAAGGTTTCCCAAATCTCTTTATCATATTCGTTTGCCCAAATGACATCGAAACCAGCATTTTCAAAACCTAAATCAAGACCCCCTGCACCAGCAAAAAAAGAAACGACTTTCATAAACTAAAAATTTTAGCAATAAAGGTAATAAATGAAATTCAAAGTAGTTAATAAGATTTTCAACATCGACAACTTTTAACGCTTTTTATATGCAGAATGGAAAAAAAGGGAGGTCAACACCTAACCACAAATTTGTGTAATAATGGCTGAAGTGGTTTAACATTATTTCAGTTCTATTAATTATCTTTAGTGCAGTTGGACAAGTTTGTGCAAGCAACGCCATCACTACACAAATTCGCCAACCGATACACCTAAATATTTATCAAGCAATAAAAAAATTCCACCAATGGCCAAGCTCAAATAACCCATGTTCGTGTCTTCAAGCCAGGTTGCTTTTATACTTAATATTGGCCAAACAATTCCGAAAGTGAACAATAAAGTGGCAATCACCCGGATGGATCTTGAAAAGAACGAATGTGTTCCTCTCGCGACACTGTACCACTTCTCCTCATTTTTAACAAAATCCAAAATATCGCTTTTAATAGTTTCCAGAGATTCAGTCGGCTTGTTCCAGTCGTAAGTCATATTTGTATGTTTAATGAATAAATTTTTTCACCACCGTTTAATGGGGATCATCAGAAGAAAGTGATGGAAAACATAAAAGAGTATAACCACTAAGCCTGGAAAAAGAATAAAAAGCAAAGCAGTTTCGGGAAAGGCTTGATGAATACGTAAAAGCTGAACTTAATTTAGATCATATTTAACAATGAAGCAAACTCATTATCAAAATACCACTTTTCTGATATTACAAAACCACCCACCCAACCCCACAAAAAAAGGGTTGAACCTAAGCTCAACCCTACATCTACCTATGAAAAACATGCTCCTGGGGGGCTGTCCAAATGAAACCATAGTTCCCTGAAGCTATGGTGAACTTCATTATTTTCATCGAAAAAATAAACCGCAAAACAGCTTCAAAAAGCCATCTGAAAGATCATGCATGGTCTCGCTGGAGAACAAGCTTGTTCTCCAGCGAGAAGAAGCTTGTTCTATCAAGGCATCAGCTCTCCGGTTCCGAAGCAGTTTCGCTGCTCACCTTGCTGTAGGTGGCCACGCTCAGCACCTTTTTAATGTCCTGCCCGGGGGTGAAGATGATTTTGTTGCTCTGGATGCTGTTTTTGTCCACATCCGTAGCCTTCTCTTCTCCTTTGCTGCTCAGGCTGCTGCGAAAGGAGCCCAGGTCTCCCAGCTGGATGATGGTGCTGCTGGCCAGTTTATCCGGAATCAGTTGCACCAGAGCGGTGAGCACCGCCACCACATCGGTACGGCTCACGGTGCTCATGCGCTCAATCTCCGTACTCAGTTCTTTAATGTTCATGCGCCCGGTGTTCACCGCACTGGCGTAGAATTTCTGCTGGCCACCACCGGTGACACCAGGTTCTGCTTTTTGGATCACTTTAAATTTAATAGACATCATGTATAGCTATAATTGTGAATGAAACATCCGGCGTATGCCACCGCAGGCTGCGCCAAATGGGTTGAAAACAAGAAATCTAGGAGAGCGGTAAAGAGGTTAAAATGGTTTTACCTTAAAGGGCGAAGCGTATGGACCTCATAGGTAAAGACTTGATGTATATTTAAATGCTGAATCTAATTTAGATATTAGCCGGGAGATTACAAATTTTATTTTAAAAATACCAGTTTTCTGGTATTGCCCTTGTTTCTTCTCTACCGTTGATTTTATGCTTTCCAAGTAAGCATTCAATTGTTCAAAGTTCATTCCTTTTATTTCCTTTGAAATTTTGTCTTTTATTTCCCTGAAAGTTTTGACTGTGTCAAAATCCTTTTTTGTCTTTGCTTTAGATTTCACTTCCTACTATTTCTTTTGGTGAATGTATGTTCAAATTTAAATGCCCTACCCTCGTGGGATGTCATAATTCTGGTCGGGTAAACTTTGTTTATCACAGCAGATTTTCGCTCCAGATTTTCCTTTTTAGAATCGCTGCGTAAATTACTCCAGGTTCTCTGCAAGAGACATTGCTGAGAAATAAAAAAAGAGGCCGCATTTCCTTTAAGATATGGCCTCTTCTCCTACAATTTTCACTTCCTACACGTCATAAGTGGTGGAGCTGGTGTTTCCACCTCTGCCTGTCCAGTTGGTATGGAAGAACTCTCCTCTTGGTTTGTCCAGTCTTTCGTAGGTGTGTGCACCAAAGTAATCACGTTGTGCCTGTAAAAGATTGGCCGGTAAACGTTCGGTACGGTAGCCGTCAAAATAGGTTAAACCTGCACTTAGGCACGGAACCGGGATGCCATTGGTGACCGCCGTGGCAATCACTCTTCTCCAGCCGCCCTGTGAGGTCTTCATTTTATCGGCAAAGAAAGGGTCTAATAAAAGATTCGCCAAATCAGGGTTTTTATCAAAAGCTTCCTTGATATTTCCTAAGAAACGGGATCGGATGATACAGCCTCCTCGCCACATCAAAGCAATGCTGCCGTAGTTCAAATCCCATTTATACTCTGCTGCCGCAGCTTTCATCATCTGGTAGCCTTGTGCGTAGGAAATCACTTTTGAAGCATATAAAGCATCTCTTAAATCATTGAGGAAGGCTTTTTTGTCGCCATCAAAAGAAGGCGTTGGTCCGTTCAACACTTTTGACGCAGCTACTCTTTCACTTTTCAATGCGGAAAGACATCTGGAAAAAACCGATTCAGTGATCAATGTCAATGGAATTCCTAACTCCAAAGCCACGGTGCCGGTCCATTTTCCCGTTCCTTTTTGTCCGGCGGTGTCTAAAATCTTATCCACCATCGGCACACCATCTTCATCCTTAAAAGCTAAAATATCACGGGTGATCTCCATCAGGTAGCTGTCCAGCTCGCCTTCGTTCCATTCTTTGAAAACCTCATGCATCTCATCGGCCGACATTCCCAAAACATCCTTCATGATCTGATACACCTCATTGATCAATTGCATATCGCCATATTCGATACCGTTGTGCACCATCTTCACAAAGTGACCTGCGCCACCATCGCCCACCCAATCACAGCAAGGCACACCGCCATCCACTTTGGCTGCAATACCCTGGAAAATAGGTTTTACCGCTTCCCATGCTCCTTTAGAACCTCCGGGCATAATAGAAGGACCTTTTAAAGCACCTTCCTCACCACCGGAAACACCAGTGCCAATGAAATATAAACCTTTCTCCTCCAAATATTTTGTTCTACGTTCTGAATCAGGGAAATGAGAATTTCCACCATCAATGATGATGTCGCCTTTATTTAAATGAGGGACTAAAAGTTCGATGAAATCATCCACAGGTTTTCCTGCCTTCACCATCAGCATCACTTTGCGTGGAGTTTTCAAAGAGGAGATGAAATCCTCCATATCTTTTGCGCCATAAATATTTAGGCCTTTTGCCCTGCCATTCACAAAATGCTCCACCTTATCCACTGTACGGTTAAAGGCAGTGACGTGAAATCCTTTGCTTTCCATGTTCAGGATAAGGTTTTCGCCCATTACAGCGATTCCAATCACTCCGATATCGGATACTTGTTTCATAATTAAAGGAATTGATTTTAATAATAGAGATGATATATTTCTTAATTTTATTGATTTCCAAATTTATATTATCTTATGGTAAAAAAGCACATTTATAAACCAATCATCATGAAAAATTTAAACTTAAGGGCACAATTGCTTTTTCTTATACTGTTTATTGCAGGCCTTTTCTCTACTGTTTGTGCACAGGAGAACAGGTTCAGCTACGAGAAATATAAGGATGCTGGTGGCGATTCATTAAACTATCGTTTATTGGGTCCGGATTATAACACTTCCAGAAAATATCCCTTAGTGATATTTTTACATGGCTCCGGGGAGCGTGGGAATGATAATAAAGCACAATTGAAATGGGGTGTTTTAAATTTCGCTTCAGATAAAATGATGCTTCATCATCCGGCTTTCGTGATTGCACCTCAGTGTCCGGAAAACCAGTCCTGGGCTAATTTTGATCAGACGAAGAATTCCGGGGATTTAACCCTGAATGCTGTTCCGTCCAAACCGATGGATTTGCTTATGAAATTAGTGAAAGATTTCATTAAGACTCATCCGGTTGACACCAACCGGATTTATATTACCGGTCTTTCTATGGGAGGTTATGGAACTTATGATGCCATAGAGCGTGAACCCAATTTATTTGCCGCCGCAGTGCCGGTTTGTGGTGCCGGAGATGTCACGAAAGCCTCCCGGATAGCGCATATCCCGATGTGGATTTTCCATGGCTCCGAAGACCCGGCGGTTCCCACCCAATATTCTTTGGATATGGCGAACGCCTTATTTAAAGCGGGTGCCAAACCCGGACTCACTTTTTATCCGGAGATTGGACATTTCTCCTGGCTGGGGGCTTACACGGATGATTTGATGTTGGAATGGATGTTTAGGCAGAGGAAGTGAAAAAACAATAAATATTAAGTTGTTTTATATTGATTAAGAAACAAATAGATTTAATAATCGTTTAAATTGGAAATAATAAATTATAATTATTTAAAATATTAATATTAATATTGTATATACACATTAAAAATTAAAACTATGAACGTTAGACCAAGGGTCTCTTTTACAGCAATTTTTGTACAAGATCCAAATGATAAGGGATTTACAGGTTTTTTTGCTGAATTGCCGGAAGTTGTTGCTGAAGGAGATAATGAAGAAGAAGTTCAACAAAATCTTTTTTCTGCTTTAGAGATTATGCTAAGATTTAATAAAGAAGAGATGGAAGAAAATAATAAGGTAATACATGGACATTCTGGCGTCTCAACAAAAACTTATCAACTTGAAGTGGCATGACATACGGAGCTTTTTTAGAATATATTTTAGCTAATGAATGTCATGTATACCAAAAGACAGAGAATTATTATAAAATAAGAAAAAATGGAACTCATGGCAGTAAAAATATGTCAGGATTACCTTTCAATGATTCTCAAAAGCAAGTACGGCCTTTTACTGTTTGTCAAATTTGCCATAACTTAGATATTCCTGTCCCTGATGAAGTTAAAGAGGCAGAAGAAATAATAGCCCAAATAAGAAAGAAACATCTAAACGATAAAAATTAGTGTTGCTATTATTTCTGAATTAATATTATCATATAAACTTCTTAAAATGATTTTTCTTAATTATCCTGATTGTTGGATAGTAGATAATTCTAATATATCTTTTTAAAGTTTTAATATTATATATTATGACTTGACGAGGCTTTTTAGTACATGCTTCTTTTGTTTCCCTCCTTTAACCTTAATCAATCCTTAACAATTATTATATTTGCCAAACCAACAAAAATCCATATTTTAGTGTCATTTTAACACTAAGTATAAACCAGAAATAATCAAATTTAAAATAACATGAGCTTAATTCTTGATGTACATGCAAGACAAATCCTCGATTCAAGAGGAAACCCCACTATTGAAGTGGATGTGATCACCGAAAATGGAATTTTAGGAAGAGCGGCAGTGCCTTCTGGTGCCTCAACCGGGCAATACGAGGCTGTTGAACTGCGTGATAAAGACAAATCAGTTTATATGGGTAAAGGTGTTTTAAAAGCCGTCGCCAACGTGAATGAAAAAATTGCTGAGGCGTTAAGAGGCGTGGATGTTTTCGAACAGAACGCCATTGATAAATTGATGATCGATCTTGACGGCACAGAAAACAAAGGAAATTTGGGGGCAAACGCCATCCTGGGTGTTTCTTTAGCGGTGGCTAAAGCAGCGGCGCAGGAGAGCCGTCAGCCGCTATACCGTTACATAGGTGGTGTGAATGCGAACACATTGCCTATCCCAATGATGAACATCGTGAATGGAGGTTCTCACTCTGATGCGCCCATCGCTTTCCAGGAATTCATGATCATGCCGGTTGGAGCTTCTTCTTTCTCTGAAGCTTTACGTTGGGGTGCGGAGGTTTTCCATAACTTAAAAGCAATTTTGCACGATAGAGGTTTATCCACTGCGGTAGGTGACGAAGGTGGTTTCGCCCCAACTTTCGAGGGAACTGAAGATGGTGTGGAGACCATTATGAAAGCCATTGAAAAAGCGGGTTACAAGCCAGGGATCGACATCTGTTTGGCTTTTGATTGTGCTGCTTCTGAATTTTACGTAGATGGAAAATACGATTACACCAAATTCGAAGGAGACAAAGGAGCTATCCGCAGCAGTGCAGAGCAAGTGGAATATTTGGCTTCATTGGCTGCTAAATATCCAATCATCTCTATTGAGGATGGAATGGATGAAAATGACTGGGATGGCTGGAAATTATTGACAGAAAAATTAGGTGATAAAGTTCAGTTGGTGGGAGATGATTTATTTGTGACCAATGTGATAAAACTAAAGCAAGGAATTGATAACGACACCGCAAATTCAATTTTGGTGAAAGTGAACCAAATTGGTTCTTTAACCGAGACCATCAATGCAGTGACGATGGCGCAAAATGCAGGTTATACTTCGGTAATGTCTCACCGTTCTGGCGAAACTGAAGATGTGACCATTGCTGATTTGGCAGTTGCTCTAAATTGCGGACAAATCAAAACCGGTTCAGCTTCCCGTTCTGATAGGATTGCAAAATATAACCAGCTATTGCGTATCGAAGAGGAGTTAGGATCTCAAGCCAAATTCATTGGTAAAGATTTCAAATTCTTTAAGTACAGAAAATAGTTTTTTAGAGCCAAGATATCAGTATCGAGATACTGAGATTTAAAACCGTTACCAAATCTGGTGACGGTTTTTGTTTATTCTGGAATTAATGTTTTATAAATTGTCAGGATGATTATTAAAAATCGCATTTTTTCTCAAAAGTGCTTTAGCGTACCAAATACATCATTCAATAATGGGATGAACTTAGTTAAACGATAAGAAGTATGAGGTCATAATTAACAGTAAAGCTTATAATTATTTTAAGAGCCTGTTTAAATTTGTATTGTAAAAATGTTTATAGCTTATTTTTGAGTGAAACAAGGCAAATTTTGTAGAGATAGCCGGGAGCTATCTCGAAAAATTTAACGCAGTTGTAGCCAAAAAGAGGCATAAACAAATTATTAGATAAATTTTAAACAGGCTCTAAAATCAAATCAATTTTTAATAAGTAGTGGTCATCTTTCCATCCACACAGATGATGAAATCAGCTTTATTTAAATTCTCTTTATCCAGCTGATGAATATCATCCTGAGAGACGGTGGATATGGTGACATATTTCAGGGAATCATTTTCTTTTTTCAGGTACCATACTATTCCTTCATGGCCATCAGAATGGTAAGCCCCATTGAAATGGAGGAACAGCTTCCCGGGTTCCTCATTCTTTAAAATGAAATGAGCCATGGTAGCATCTTTAATTGCCTGTGCCTTTACCAAAAGCTGGCTGCCATGCTCACCCATCATGGTCAAAATGTTTTTATAAGCGGGAAGTTCAGCGTCAAAAGCGATAGGCAGGGGAGCGATCCAGGCTTTTTCTGCTGCGGGCAGGGAATCCAGCACTTCAAAATCATTTTTAAAAACCATGCTGGCATATCTTCTCGGGATGTTAGTAGCTATAAATTTTAGATGTTGCTCTTTTGCAAAATCAACTAAAGGCGCATAGTCTGTAGTGTAATTTGGCCAAAGCCTGGCGGTCTTCTCCAATTCATCCGCATCAATCTTACCTTTTAAATAGGCATCCAGTTCTTTTTGATTATCCGTTTCTATCATCTCAGCACCCAAAATGAGTGGCTTTTGTGAGGATAGATCTATCGTCACTTCATATTCGAGCCAATGGGCAATGGGATTGTTGTGTGACTCACCAAACAAAACCACATCACTTTTAGTCAGGTTTTCTATCATGTGAGCATAAGACACTTTTTTGCCTTTTGCATTATAGATCAGGTAAGCTGGCTTGTCCTGGCTGAAAGCCAGAAAATTGAAGTATTGTAAAAATAAGATGAGAAGGATTTTTTTCATCCGTTTATTTTATTTTATTTTATTGTTTTTTAATTGCCGGATGGAACCTTTGATATTTAAAATAATCATTTCCCTGTGTGCTTAATAATTATTTTAAACATGTCGGTTTCATTTATTTAATAGGATCATGGTATTTTACCTGCATCCCATGAATGAAGTTACGTAAAATCTGGTCTTTGCAGGGCCTGTATTGATTTTGATCCGGATTTCTAAAGAAAGCGCTCAGTTCATGTTTGCTGATTCTGAAATTTACCAAATCGAGGATTTCGATGATGTCCTCGTCCTTTAAATTCAAAGCGATCTTCAGTTTTCTGAAAACGATATTATTGTTCAGCTTCTTTTCAGGTTTAGGTTGCGCTCCATCCTTTTCCCCACGTTTCAGGTTGATAAAGCCATTCAGGAAAACAGCCAGATCTTTATCATAAAGAGGTTTATATTCAGGCTCATCATCCTTTTTAAGCCAATCGCTGATCTGTGCCCTTGTCACCTTTTCCCCCGCGGAGGCAAAGAGCGCGATCATTTCATGGTCACTGAATTCAAAAGTATAACGGATCCTGCGGATAATGTCATTATTGGTCATAAATGTATGTCGATATTTTACAAATATCTCAATTTAGATTTATAGTGAGCTGATGTTTGGATTAAAACAGGTTCAGAAGTATCCGATCATCATTACTCCTCGAAGGATAATAGGTGTATATTCCTGCATAAGGTTTTCATAGAATTCAATGGGCACATTATCAGGATCAGCGGTAAAAGTCTAAATTATAGTTGAAGAACTATAACACCAATAAACCGAAGTCCCTTAACACACGGATAGGTTTAGAGAACCAGAACAATTCAAAATCTTCGAAATGAGTTTCGAAGTCTTTTTTAAGTTGCTCAAAACTGAGCGTTTCCTCTTGCTTTACGGAGATCTTTTTCAGTGTCTGTATCAGCCATTCACCTTTTGGTTGCTCCAGGTTCATTTCAAAATGTTCTTTTTTAGCATGGAAAGTCAGCTTCAGCATCTGCCAGCTTTGTCCTTTTTTAGATTTTGTATAGGGAATTGCGGAAGGCTCTCCGCCCAACCAGATGATTTTCGCCGTGGACTTGGTGCTGAAAGGATTTACCGCCATCAAACTGTTCTCAATGAAATCCTTCCGGATGCTGGTCCTCGGAATTTGAAAGTCGAACCAATTCTTTAAAGGCATTTCGAAACCAATGCCATGCATGTAATTAAAGAGGGATTTCTTTAAACCATGACTGAATTTATCGTGATCGATGCCCGTTTTGTCTTTAAAAGCGATATCATTATGTGCAAAGCTGATGGATTTTACCTCCGGGATGATTCCATATTCAGCAGGATTCAATCCTACCGGACTATGCGCTGTTAAAGCGAATTGATGCCAGAACCCGGACTGCAGGATGCCGAGCTCAAACATCTGCCGAACCATCTCTAAACTATCTACCGTTTCCTGAATGGTTTGCGTTGGATAGCCATACATCAGGTAAGCATGCACCATGATTCCGGCTTCGGTGAAATTATTGGTTACCCGGGCCACTTGTTCCACCGTCACACCTTTATCTATCAAATCCAGCAAACGGTCAGAGGCGACCTCCAGACCTCCGGATACGGCGATGCAACCGGATGCTTTCAACAAAGTGCAAAGGTCTTTGGTAAAACTCTTTTCGAAACGGATATTGGTCCACCAGGTGACAGCGAGCTTTCTTTTAATGATCTCCAAGGCCAATGCCCGCATCAGTGCGGGTGGGGCGGCTTCATCTACAAAGTGAAAACCTTTCTCCCCGGTTTGGGTGATCATCTCCTCCATTCTATCCACCAGCAATTTGGCAGCGATGGGTTCATACACTTTAATGTAGGCCAGGGAAATGTCGCAAAAAGTGCATTTGCCCCAATAGCAGCCATGAGCCATCGTGAGCTTATTCCAGCGGCCATCACTCCATAAGCTGTGCATAGGATTGGCAATCTCGATCACAGAGATGTACTGATCTAACAGCAGATCGGAATAATCAGGAGTGCCCAATTCAATTTGTTTGCTGTCTTTTCTTAAGGAGCGGTTATTATAGCTCACTTTACCATCATCCAGTAAAAAAGTCCTTTTATAAAGTTGATGGTTTGGATTTGCCGGTTCCGGATTTAATATATTGGACACTAGTAATTCCAGGGGCAGTTCACCATCATCCAGCGTGATGTAATCAAAGAAATCGAAGACCCGGGGTTCTTTTAGCGTTCTCAACTCCGTATTAGGGAAACCTCCACCCATAGAGGTTTTCACTTCCGGATGATGTTTTTTGATGTATTGTGCACAACGGAAAGCACTGTATAAATTGCCGGGAAAAGGAACAGAGATGCAAACCAGTTTGGGCTGAACTTCTTTTAACCGTTTTTCAAGAATATTTAAAGTGATATCATCAATATACGTGGTTTTTTTTTGCAGAAATTGATAGAGTTCTCCGAAATCATTGGCACTTCTTCCCAGTTTTTCCGCATAGCGGCTGAAACCAAAATGCCCATCCACGCATTCGATAATGTAATCAGACAAATCCTCCAGGTACAGCGTTGCCAAATGTTTGGCTTTATCCTGGATACCCATACTGCCGAAAGCCCATTCCATATCATCCAGTTGCTGAAATCTGGAGGCCTGTGGAAGTGCCTGCCCTGAAAAGATTTGCCTGGCATAAGTTTGATTTTTCCCCTGTAAAAATACGATGACTTCCTCAATGGTATGGAGATAATCTTCTTTCAGGGCGTATATTCTCTGGGCATTTGGAGACTTGATTTTATGGGTTTTAAAAGTGAAATCAAAAAGCTGGCTTAGGTTTCCCTCTGAGAAAAGCTCTAAAATCACCTCCATCCCCAAATCCATTTGGAAAGCACTGATATTTTTGGTGTTTAAAAATCCTTTAAGATAGGCTGTCGCCGGATAAGGAGTGTTCAGTTGGGTAAAGGGCGGAGTGATTAAAAGTACATCTTTCAAGATGCTGTAAATTTATCGAAAAAATAAATGGGAAATTAATAAGCGAGAAATCCACATCATTATGGTAAAAGATTTTAAATCATATCAAGCTAGAAGCGTCTTGTTATCTAGGGATCAATTTAGCCTTAACCATGTTTTTGATTTGCTGAAGATGCCCCAGGTAGCAGTGGAAACCATCTGGTCAGGTTCATTTAGGGTGATTTTAGCTTTTAAGGTCATGTCTTTAGAGGGAATATAGACTTTTCCACGCCAAACCTCATCTTCGTAGGTAAAATCTTCCATCATCACTGTTCCAGGTGTTAGCTGATCATTCTGCTGATGCTTGTTCTTTAATATCTTTCCGAAAAAATGATCATTTACCTTATAAATCTGTATGGTTCTCACTCCGTCCGCCTCCTGCCATTTCCCGATGATATCATCTGGAGACTGGATGGTAAAAGCGGTGATGGTAAGAAATAAACCAGCGAAGAGTATAGTGGATACGGAATTTTTTAAATTAAGCATGATTGAAAAGGACTTAATGAAACAAAGATCACAAAGCGTTTAGCTTTATCAATGAATTTTAAACAGGCTCTAAAATTCAACATTTATTATAAAGCAAGAACAGTTCCAATTCAGAGCTAAGGGATTAAGAATGTGTTCATTGATCTGATTGTATCAGCGGATACAAGCCTTGAAGAGCTTAATGAGGCCGTAATTTTCTATGAGACCATTGGTATGAAAGTAAAATGAGTTTGATTTCATGAGCTCATAAAAGGCAAGGTCTTTGCTTCTTAAATAAGAAAAATTATCATGAGACATTCACTAAAATTATTGCTGCTTGCATTGGTATTTGCAGCATGTAATTCAGACAGTAAAAATCCCGATCAGAAAATGGGAATGGGTGGAAATTTATACCCCGATACCTCACAGGTCACAGGTGACAATATGGTGGACGAGAATGAAGCGGTGATCACCACCAGAAAGTTTTTTGACGCACTGAAAAAGAAGGATGGTGCAACCATGAATGACATGATGGATGAAAATCTGAATAAAAATGACAACGCCCAGCAGAACTTAACAGCGTTGAAAGACAGCTTAAAAAGCTATCCGGATTTCAAATTACAGATAATGAGTCTGAATAAAGAAGGTGCTGCCGGCTCCATTTATGCGACGGTGAACACTGATATTAAAAGTGGTTCTAAAACATTGCATGCAGAAACTGTTTTAAGAAAAAGCAATTTGGATTCACTTGCTGATTATAAAATCTATTCAGTGAAAGTGCAATGATCATAAGCCGGTGTTGTTTCTGAAAAGTTTAATGGCGATAGCAAGAAGAATGATCCCGAAAGCTTTTCTGAGAATATGTAACCCTGTTGGCCCAAAAAGCCTTTCCAGCCTCATGGAATTCTTCAGCACAGCATAAACGAATATCATATTAAGGATGATGCCTATGATGATGTTCTCTGTATGGTACTCTGCTTTTAAAGATAATAAAGTGGTCATGGTTCCCGCACCGGCGATGAGTGGAAAAGCCAAAGGAACAATGGAGATGGTACCCGGAATTTCCTCCTTGAAAAAGTTGATGCCCAATACCATCTCCATGGCGATAATGAAGATCACGATGGAACCTGCAATGGCGAAAGAGGAGATGTCCAACCCGATGATATTCAACAATCCTTCTCCCAAGAAAAGAAAGATGATCATCAGGGCAAGAGAGACGATGGTGGCTTTCTCTGATTGAATATGGCCACCTGCTTTCCTTCTTAATTCTATGATAACGGGAATAGACCCTAAAATATCAATGATGGCGAAAAGAATCATCGTGACTGAAAGGATTTCATTGATATTAAAAGGATTCTCCATAACAAAAAATATAGGATCAAAAGTAAGTGATTGGATTTAAATAAAGCCAGTTGAAGGAACCAAAAAGGCTCCGCAATTTGCGGAGCCTTTTTGGTTATCCTTCAATTTTTGGAGCTGGAGGATCTTTTGGATCAACCAATATCCCTTTTTGCAACAGGGAATGGTTTTTACTATAGCCGAAATAGATGATGAATCCAATCAAAAGCCATCCTATTAAACGCAACCAGTTGATCCATCCTAATCCGAAGATCATGGCACCACACACAAGGATACCTAAAATTGGAACGAAAGGAACCCATGGTGTTTTAAACTGGCGTGGAAGTTCAGGATTGGTTTTTCTTAGAATGATCACCGCTGCGCAAACAAGCATAAAGGCGAACAGTGTTCCTATACTGGTCATGTCACCCACGATATCTCCCGGAATGAATGCAGCGAACAAACCCACCAAAACTAAAATCAACAGGTTGGCTTTGTAAGGCGTCTTATATTTCGGATGTAAGTCGCTGAACATTTTAGGCATCAGTCCGTCGGCACTCATGGCATAGAAAACCCTGGATTGTCCTAAAAGCATCACTAAAATAACAGAAGAGAAGCCAAATAGAATAGCTACAGTGACTAACTGGCCTAACCATGCATAACC
The DNA here is from genome assembly GCA_965218985.1 of Pelobium sp. GTDB lineage: Bacteria > Bacteroidota > Bacteroidia > Sphingobacteriales > Sphingobacteriaceae > Pseudopedobacter. Next base: position 479,797 of record CBDCMP010000007.1, on the reverse strand, counting down.
TATCATATATTTTTGAATGGCGAATGCAACAGAAGCTTCCCTGCCTGTGGTCCGGAAATCCTCCACAGTGGCCACTCCGGTTAAAACGTGCGAGAATAAAACATACAAAATGGTACAAATCACTAAGGAGCCCAAAATACCAATGGGCATATCTCTTTTTGGGTTTTTAGCTTCCTGAGCGGTAGTACTTACGGCGTCAAAACCAATAAAGGCGAAGAAAACCACCCCTGCAGCACCTAAAATCCCCATGATGCCTCCATAATCATAAGTGATGCCTTGTGCATCGGTATAGATGGTTGCTTCAGGAATGTAAGGGGTGTGATTAGCAGGATTGATAAAGCCCCAGCCAATCACGATGATCAGGATCACAATGGAGACTTTAACAATCACGATGATATTGTTTACCAATGCCGATTCCTGGGTTCCTCTAATCAGGAGCAATGTTAAAATGCCAACAATAAAAAGCGCAGGAAGATTGATGTAGCCATTCACTCCGTCCAGGCTTTGCTGAAAAGGAGAGTGGCTCCATTCATAAGGGATAGGGCTTAACCCCAGTGTGTTCACCAGTAAATTGTTAAGATATTCACTCCAGGCTATACCTACAGTGGCAGCTCCCACTGCGTATTCCAAAATTAAATCCCAGCCAATGATCCATGCAATCAATTCACCCATTGTGGCATAACTATAAGTATAGGCACTGCCGGCTATTGGGATAGAGGAGGATAATTCTGCGTAACAAAGTCCGGCTAAAGCACAGCCTATGGAAGCTACAATGAAACCGATGGTCACTGATGGCCCGGCGTGTTGAGCGGCTGCAGCTGCCGTTCTAACAAAAAGTCCGGCACCAATGATTGCCCCAATTCCTAAAGCTATCAAAGAGCTTGCGGTCAGCGTTCGTTTTAAGGTCTTTTCAGATTCAGCTGCATCAGCCAGTAACTGAGTGATTGATTTTTTTACAAATAAACCCATTTAAAAATTGTTGTTTAGTTTAGTTTTTTTCAAATTCATTGAACAATAAAAATCTAAAATACTGTAAAATCTCAGACATTTTAATTTTTTTTAATCATGAAAGGTGATTGTTACCCTTTTCCCGACAGCTTTTAAGTTGATGCCATCCTATATTCAGGAATTTGTTATTACATTATATTATTAATATATTATTCGTTTTCACATTAAATGAATTTATGAAATCAAAATTGCTACGACTTATTTTATCACTTCTCATCCTTTTAAGTTCATCAAATATTTATGCCGCACAGGGTATAGATGAAAAAATAAATGATTGGTTTGCTCCCATAGCTGATGCCTGGGAAGCTTTGGTCTTTACTTCCGTTCCCCTAACTGATACGCTAAGTATCCCTATTGTTTTGATCGTATTGATAGGAGGAGCTTTGTTCTTCACTTTCTATTTCTCTTTTGTGAACATCAGAAGATTTCCGATGGCTATTAAAGTGGTACAGGGCAAATATGATTTTGTGGAAGGGAATCAGAAAAGTGGTGCCCACCCTGATAAGGAGGCACCGCTGCCCATAAGTGAAGAACAGAGAAGAGACGGTGAAGTGAGTCATTTCCAGGCACTCACTGCTGCTGTATCAGGGACTGTAGGTTTAGGAAATATAGCCGGAGTGGCGGTTGCAGTGGCATTAGGCGGACCTGGTGCAACTTTTTGGATGATATTAGCAGGTTTATTGGGCATGTCATCCAAATTTGTCGAATGTACTTTAGGTGTTAAATATAGAGACGTGGATCATGACGGAACCATTCATGGTGGCCCGATGTATTACCTTTCCAAGGGCTTAAAAGAATTGAAGATGGGAAGGGCAGGTAAAACCCTTGCAGTACTTTTTGCGGTTTTATGTGTGGGTGCCTCTTTTGGTGGAGGGAATGCATTCCAGTCAAATCAGGCAGTCGCTCAAATGACTTCAACGTTTGGTTTAGAGGGAGGATTCATCAAAACATTGCTTGGATTAGTGATTGCTGCCATCGTTGCCGTGGTGATCATCGGAGGGATCAAAAGAATTGGGGTTTGGACAGAACGCATTGTGCCTTTTATGGCAGGATTATATGTTCTGGCCTGTCTGATCATCATCTTTGCTCATATTAGTTATATAGGTACAGCATTCGGCCTGATCTTCTCTGAGGCATTCACTCCGGCAGCAGGAATGGGAGGCTTTTTAGGGGTATTGATCACCGGGTTCAGAAGAGCTGCTTTTTCCAACGAGGCAGGCGTGGGTTCGGCTTCCATTGCACATTCTGCAGTAAAAACCAGGTATCCAGCGAGTGAAGGCGTAGTCTCTTTGCTAGAACCATTCATTGATACAGTGGTGATTTGTACCATGACTGCCCTGGTCATCATATTTTATAATATGGATGGTTTATTTACCTACGGAATTACAGATGCAGCAGGTAATGTGATCATTAAAGCTAGCGGACAATCTGTTGGAGGAGTGGATTTGACCACTTTAGCGTTTGATGCGGTGATTCCACATTTTTCCTACGTGCTTACCGTCGCAATTGTGTTATTTGCATTCTCCACGATGCTCTCCTGGTCTTACTACGGCTTGCAAGCCTGGAAATATCTATTTGGAAAATCCAGGTCAGCAGATATCACTTATAAAGTGCTATTTCTTGTTTTTGTAGTGATTGGAGCAGCTGCCACCTTAGATTCTGTGGTAAAATTCTCTGATGCAATGATTTTAGCCATGGTTTTCCCAAACATGATCGGACTGGTCATCCTCTCTCCTAAAGTGAAAGTGGAGATGAAAAGGTACGTCGCAGCCATAAAACAAAGATTTGATTAGGATCAAATCCACGTTCCACGGAGAAATCCGTGGAACGTATTTACCTTTATCAACCTTCTGAGCGTTCAAGCTATAAAAATTTTGATGGATCTGATTGATGAACTCCAAATCGCTAAAGTTTCCCCTTACGCTATTGTTGCATCACCAAAGAGGACATCGATAGGTTGAGGCAAAAAAGGATTATCGATTATTTGTCTTAATTTTAATATTAAGCCTGCTATTTCTAATTTAGAGGTTTAATATTCGATTTTGAAAAAACCTATACTTGTCATTAAATTCGGAACGGCCTCCATTACCACCACCAACCAGGAGTTAGATGAGGTTTTCATCGCCTCTGTGGCTAAACAAGTAGCTATATTAAGCGAAGATTTCAATATCGTGCTGGTGTCTTCCGGAGCAGTGGCGGCAGGAAAAAGAAAACTAAAAAAATATAAGGGAACTTTAAGTGAACGTAAGGCAGCGGCGGCCATTGGGAATCCGCTTTTGCTTCAAACTTATTCTCAGTATTTTGCTCCTTATGGCATCTCCATTGCGCAAAGTTTATGTGAAAGGCATCATTTCTCAAATCGGAACCAGTTTTTGCAACTCAAAAAAACTTACGAAGAACTTTGGAGAAGCCAGATCATACCGGTGGCAAATGAGAACGATGTAGTTAGTAATTTAGAGCTTAAGTTCTCTGACAATGACGAGCTGGCAACTTTAATTGCAGTTGGTTTTGGGGCGTCTAAATTGCTGTTGTGCACCTCGGTTTCAGGGGTGCTTGATGAAGACGGAACACTCATCAAAGAATTGAAGGTGATGGATGCTATAGCACTGTCTTTAGCGAGAAAGGAGAAATCAGCGGTTGGTTTGGGAGGAATGACCTCTAAACTCACCTTCGCCCGTTTAGCCACTCAAATGGGTATTCAAACCGTTATTTTTGGAGGAAAGACAGATGACGGAATTTTAAAAGCAGCTAAAGGAGAAGCTGGTACAGTTTGTCAGCCGCAAATCATTGATATCTCTGCAAGGAAAAAATGGCTTGCCAGTGGAAGTCTGGTCCGAGGACAATTACAAGTGGATTCAGGAGCTGTTAAAGCTTTACAAAAAAGGCACAGCCTATTGGCAGTGGGCATGGTAAAGGTAATCAAAGGCTTCGAAATAGGGGAAGTTTTTGAAGTTTTGGATATGGAACAGCAGATCATCGCAGTAGCTAAGGCTAAGATAGCTTCCAAAGCATTGGAACACTTGAAAAATAAACAAAATGTGGAGATCGCTCATGCAGACGATATCGTTTTAATATAGAACCATGGAGAATATTACATCCTTATTGAAAAATGCCGCTGATGCCACCACACAGATCAGGTCTTTGTCTGCAGCTCAAAAGCAGCACATACTGGAAGAATTGGCGTCAGCTCTTGAAAATGACATGGAAGGGATCATCAAAATGAATAAAAATGATCTGGATAAAATGCCGGATGATGATCCTAAGAAAGACCGCCTCATGCTGAATGAGGAGCGCATCAGATCACTTGCCAAAAGTGTGCTGGACGTTGCTGTTTTGGAAGATCCCACCGGGAAAGTGATTTTGGAGCATCATCTGGACAATGGATTGTTCATCCAGAAGAAAACAGTGGCATTGGGTGTGGTTGGCGTAATTTATGAATCCAGGCCAAATGTGACCATAGATGTTGCTGCATTGTGCATCCGATCAGGGAATGTAAGTGTCTTAAGAGGCGGCTCTGATGCTGAGCACAGTAACCTTCATCTGGTGGAGCTGATCCGAAGCGTTCTGAAGAAATTTGATTTAAATCCCAATATTGTTCAGCTCTTGCCAGTGGATAGAAAACATGTAGAAGAACTGCTTAACGCAGATAAATATGTTGATATTTTAATTCCGAGAGGCTCTCAGCAGCTGATAGATTTTGTGAGGAAGAATGCTAAAGTTCCGGTAATAGAAACCGGGGCTGGCGTTTGCCACACTTACGTGGAAAGTACAGCAAATTTAAATGATGCTGCAAAAATCATATATAATGCTAAAGTCTCACGTCCTTCCGTTTGTAATGCTTTGGATACAGTGCTTATGGACGAAGCAATTTCTGCAGATTTAATCCCATTGATGGCGAATTTGCTGAAAAAGGAGAAAGTGGAGATTTTTGCTGAGGAAAAAGCCCACCAATTATTAGAGGATTTGGCTTATCCATATTTGCATCAGGCGGCACCTGAAGATTTTGGCCTGGAGTTCCTATCCCTTAAATGTTCTGTTAAAGTGGTTGCGGGCATGGATGAAGCTTTAACTCACATTAAAAAATACTCCTCTAAACATTCCGAAGCGATTATTTCAACTGATGGAGAGATGATTGAAAGATTTTTAAATGAAGTGGATGCTGCTGCGGTATATGCGAATGCATCCACCCGTTTCACGGACGGAGGTGTCTTTGGCCTGGGAGCCGAAATTGGGATCTCCACGCAAAAATTACATGCCCGTGGGCCTTTCGCTTTAGAGAAGCTGGTGACAGAGAAGTGGTTGGTTAAAGGGAACGGACAAATAAGATGATTCTTCGCCAATAATTAATTTAAGATGAATAAATATTTCAGTTTGCTGACAGGGGGCTTGTTTTTTTTATGTTGCTGTGGAGATACCAGCAACTCAGCGCAAGAGTTAAAAGATGATCTTCACGTCAGCCAGTATTTCAATAAAGACTGGGCCAACAATTCATTTTGGGACGACAGCAAAGCAGAGGTTGCAGTTTACGACGCACAAACCGTGATTTATAAAAAGATTAGAAATTTTGAATATGATTTTATTACCGTTTCGGAGGATCTTAACCAAGAATACCGCGTAAAGACCGATGATTATAAGAGGAATGATCTCTACAAAGTGATGAAATTGAATGCTTTTGCGAGGATTGAGACAGAGAATTATCCATATAATTTTTTAACCTCTGTTTTTTTATTACGTGGACAGCCCTGGGTTTTGGATAAGATGACCGCTGGTTCACAGGAATGGTGCGGCAACACCTTTAAAGAGTACCTGGCGAATCCAAACGGATTTAAGTTGAATTTTCATTCTTATTTTGATGGAGAGGGTGACGGAGAAATAGAAATAAAGCCAGCTCTTTTCGAAGATCAACTGGCTTACACTTTAAGAGCACTTAAATTTAAAGAAGGGTTAATTTTTAATGCAGATGTTTTAGAGACTCAAGTGGGGAACAGGGTTGGAGAGATGAAGATCCACCAGGCTAAATTCTACATCACCGATGGAAAGCAAGAGATAAAAGACAAGGAAAGCTGGAAAGTACAACTCAAACTTGATGATGATAAAGTAAACACCTACTATTTTGCAAAAGCTTATCCTAATATATTGTTAAAACAGCAAACTTGGGATGGCAGGGATTTATTACTTAAAAAGGTTTCAAGATATGCGTATTGGAAACATTAAATGGCTGCTGACGAGCCTTATTTTTATGGCGTCATGTTTTCAGGCAGAGTCTCAGAGAAAGGCCGGTAAGGTAACTGTAGAGCAAGTCTCTAAGTCAACTGAAAAAATCAACGGGGTAAATTTCACAGCGCCACCAAGAGCCATAGCGCACACCTGGACTTCAGACATACAACAATCAAATGTGGGTTGGGTTGCGCTCATTCCGTATGCGTTCAGCAGACCTTCTATGCCTCAAGTTTATTATGAAGGAGAGCGGCAATACTGGGGCGAATCTGTTGAGGGCATAAGAACAACCTTAGAACAAGCCCATGCAGCAGGATTGAAAGTGATGATTAAACCTCAGGTTTGGATGCAGAGAGGTTGGATAGGTGATTTTGATTTAAATACGGAGGAGGATTGGGAGATTTGGGAAAAGGATTATCTTAAATACATCATGACGTTTGCTAAATTAGCTCAGGAAGAGCATGCAGAGATGATTTGTTTAGGTACAGAATACCGGACCGCAGTGAAAAAAAGACCAAAATTTTGGATTGATCTTGCTGCTCAGGTAAAAAAGGTTTATAACGGTAAATTAACTTATTGTGCCAATTGGGATGATTATGATCAGGTACAGTTCTGGAATTTTTTAGATTACATAGGTCTCAGTGCCTATTTCCCGCTGTCAGAAGCGCAAACTCCAAAAGTTAATGATTTACTGAAAGCATGGAAACCTTTAAAGGAACAATTGAAATTGTATAGTCAAAAAAAAGGCAAGCCAATTTTGTTCACAGAATATGGTTATCGCAGCATGGATCAGGCAGCATGGCGGTCCTGGGAACTGGAATATCAGGAACGGCCTGTCAATAATTTAGCTCAAGCCAATGCCTATCAGGCTTTATATCAAACATTTTGGAGTGAGCCTTGGTTTGCAGGTGGATTTGCCTGGAAATGGTATAGCTCTTTCAGAAAGATAGACCCGCAAAACAATCACGATTGGACGCCACAAAATAAACCAGCTCAGCAGGTAATGAAAGAATTTTATCAAAAATGATCCGTATAGTTAAGAATTTTCCAGCATTCCAGCCATTTTAATAATAAATATGATGTCATGGTGATATATGGCAAGGTTTTAGCATACTATTAAGCAATTCGTACATTATTTTATGATTATCAATATTTTATCATTCTTTCTTTTGTTAGGTGTGCCTTTTTCCATATCCAATCCTGCTGATAGGGTTAAGGAAGACCGAATCATTGGCAAGTGGATGTCCATAGAAAAAAATGTGGTGGTGGATGTTTACAAAGACGGCGATGAATTTAAAGCCAAGGTGGTATGGTTTGATGATACAGATGATCTAAACCGGCCTATGAATAAACGCTGTGATATTCATAATCCGAAAAAAGAATTGCGGCATCGTAAATTGATAGGTTTGGATGTGGTAAAGAATCTTAAATATAATGAAGACACGAATCGTTGGGAGGATGGAGTGATCTATGATCCCAATACCGGGAAGGAATGGAATTCTGTAGTTTATTTTAACGATGAGGGATTAATGGAGGTGAAAGGATATTGGCATCTTGAATTTTTATCCAAAACCATGGCTTTTGAAAAGGCTGATTAAAAAGTTTAAAACATCATTTACATCATTCATACTTAAAAAAACATCAAAATCATGAACTTATTAAAATTTATAATTGTAGGTGCCGCCGTAGGTATCGGAGTAGACTACATGACCAAGAAAAACAAAAATGGAAGATCAATATTGGAGGATCTTGCTGATAATGCCCCCGACTACATTGAAAAAGCAAAACGGATGGGCAAAGATGTTTTAAATGAAGCAAAGAGAAAAATTTAAAAACTCTTGAAGCTCCCGAAATTTCGGGAGCTTTTTGAATGGAATGTATTTGAATAACCGATATGAACAGATTTTTTAGAGCTTTGATAGCTGGCTACGGGGCAAAAAAATTAGGAGGTGGATGTTTATCTACCATCATTATATTTATAGCGATTTATTTTGCTTTAGGTCAGTGTAACAGGGCCTCAGCAAATACAGATTTAAAGTTAAATGCCGCTCCTGTGATAAATATGGAGCATCATCCTTCAACAACAAACTCCAATAGACATCATTTTTAAGAACTTCGTTTTTGTGCCAAAGCAATTAGAATGGCACCAGCCACCATCATCAAAATCCCCATTATGGATTGCCAGTTGAGTTTATCTTTTAAAAACCATACAGCGAAACCCACGGAGAACACCAGCGATAGCCGCTCCAAAGCAGTTACGTAGGAAGCTTCGCCTATTTTTAATGCTTTATAAGACAATAAAGAAGATACCGCGGTTAATATTCCTGCTGCTATTAAAAACAACCAAACTTTTCCATTGATATCGCACACTTCCCTCCAATTTCCCTGGTAAGAGATCACCACCCAAGCTACCACCAAAATCAATATAGATTGAAGCGCAAAAGCAAGGCTGGAGTCAAGATCTTTTAATCCGGCTTTAGTCAAAACAATCACTCCTCCAGCTGATATCGCAGCCAGTACGGCCCAAATTATCCACATATATCTCATACAGTATTTATAACATACCCCAAATGTTGATGATCCCTGCATTTTCTCCTAATAAAGGATCAGCAGAAGGAAAGAGTACGGCATCCAAATTCTTTTTTACAAAAGAAGGGATTTCCTCGTCCCCTTTAATCAAATCGGGCTTTAGTCCGTCGGGATAAGCTCCAACAACTTTGAAATCATCACTATGATCGACACATTTATGTCCAACACCAGCAGGGATCACTAGGATATGCCCCATTTTGACTTTGAACTTTTTACCATTTTCTCCACCCAATTGAAGCAACGCCGAGCCTGAATAAACTCCTAAGACTTCGTGAGTATTGCTATGATAATGATGGTAAGGATAGATGCCCCAACGCCACGAATTCGTCCATGTATTTGATTTGAACGTGTTCTCCAGCCATTCTGCTGCTTTATCCCCTTCTTGCTCAAACGCATCAGCATAAATTAATAAAGGAAATCCGCTATTGGGAACATGTACATCTTTTTTGAACTTAAAAATGGAAGGCTTCACGTTTTTCATATATCATCTATCGTCGGTGGATCTATTTAAGATAACAAAGATTTTGCCTTTTTATGTTTCTTCATCTAATGACACATAAAATTTACGACAAAGAAATAGAAATCTTTTTTAATAAACCTAGTTTTATGATCAAAAATCATTAAAAATAGAGACGGAAACCTTAAAAACAGTTAAGCTCCAAACGGGGAGAATGGAGCTTAAACTAACCAATTATAAACCTAAATTAAACGATAGGAAATTTAAAAAAGTGATGAGGTATTCCTCGAATCTCTTGGTGTAAAAGTAACACTAAGATATTTTCTAATTGTCATGTTATTGTAATCAAATTATTAAATCGAAAACGTTTAAGTTAAGATTTTGAAAATAAATCATTCTTTATCATTAAAATGTATGATTTTGACAATGAATTTCTGCCTCAATTTGATCAATACTTGTTAAAAAATGTTAAATGATTAATTTTAATAATGGAAGATAATGAAACAATGCTTGCCATTAACCTTTTTAACAGGGCGGAGATTTTCTTCTTCACGCAAGCTCATCAATTAATGTTGAAACAAACCCGGCATCGGGGTTCATAATTCTCTTTCTCGCCAAGTAAAAACTGGTCGGTGTTCTCCACCAATCTGTAGCTGAACAAAGCAGGTCCGCCACATTTCATACAAACTGCATGAACTTTAGTCACGTCTTCGGCAATGGCCATTAATGCCGGAATTGGACCAAAAGGTTTTCCCGCAAAATCCATATCTAAACCAGCAATGATCACTCTTACCCCTTTGTTCGCCAATTTAATACAGACTTCAGGTAATTCGTCATCAAAGAATTGAGCTTCGTCTATCCCAACCACCTGCATGTCGCCGTCATATAAAAGTATGGAGGAGGAATGGTCAACTGGAGTGGAAAGAATGGAGTTGAGATCATGAGATACCACCGCATTTTCATCATAGCGTGTATCCGTCTTAGGCTTAAAAATCTCCACCTGCAGCTTAGCGATTTGGGCCCTTCTCAGCCTTCTGATGAGCTCTTCTGTTTTTCCTGAAAACATAGAGCCACAAATCACTTCAATACTCCCACCCAACTCGCTTCTCCTTCTTAATCTTCCTTCGCTAAACATATATAAACCTAAATGATGCTGTCCGTTCGGCTAATATCAGAATTATATGTTATTTTTGAGTGCGTTTTTACCAACATAAATACAGCTAATACGTTTCCTTATCATGATGACCAAACAGCAAATTCTCAGAAAAATAGGTGAAATCATTCAGGAGCTAAATGAACAACATCAATATCTGCAAGACACCCCTGAGATCAGTCCTTTGGAATTGGAGTTGTTCACCGCTAATGCCGATTTTTTAATAGACCATATAGAGGTGCTGAAAAAATTAAGTGCTCAAGGCTTACTGGAAAAACCTGTAATGAAACAGGAGACATTTAAAGAGGAGCAAGTGCTTCAAACTAAATCTGAAGCTGGAGAAGAGGATGAGCACCAGGAAGAATCACAGCATGAGAATGATTTGGAGCTGCCCGAAGCGGGGGAGTTTGAAGGACCAAAATTTGATTTTTCTTTTGATGGGGAACCTAAAGAAATGAGCTTTGATTTCGAGAAGAAATTGCCGGTTGAGCAGGTGTTCGATAGAGAATTATCAGATGAGGAGAAGGAGCTGATCAAGGCCAAAGAGGCACAACCTGAGGTCAAAGCAGCAGATATGGAGGAGGGAGAGAAGGAGGAGACAGAGGAACAGGGTCCGGAACCATTTTTAATAATAACAGCGAAAGAAAACCAACAAGAGATCATAGCGGAGAAAATCTCTGATGAAAGTGAAACAGTAAAACAGGTACCTGAACTTACGGTAAATGATGAGAAAGCAAAGCCATTTACTTTAAATGAGATGCTCTCGTCGAAATTTGGTAATCGTTCTGCAGGATCAGCTATTGGATCTAAGCCCGCAATCGATTTAAAGGCGGCCATTAACCTGAACGACAAGATGGTATTCATCAAAGAACTATTCAATGGTTACAATTTAGCTTATAGCGAGGCTGTTGAAATTATCAATCGCTTTGAATCGTTTGAGGCTGCTGATAATTTTTTATTGAAAAATTATGCAAATAAGAATGATTGGGAGCATAAGCAAGCTGTAGTGGATAGGTTTTACCAATACATCAACAGAAGATTTGTTAAATAACTTTCTAAATAATTCCCATTCTATTGGAGTCTAATTTCAGCAGGGTGAAAAGCAGAATGGTAAAGCTCACGAGGGAAGATCCGCCGTAGCTTAAAAATGGAAGTGGAATGCCGATCACCGGCATTAATCCGATGGTCATTGCAATATTTACAAAGAAGTGGCAGAAGATGATGCAGGCTACTGCATACCCATAAACTCTGCTAAAGGAAGACCGCTGTCTTTCTGCCAGATGAATAATCCTCAGCAATAAAAAAAGATATAAAGCCACTACGATAAAGCTTCCGGCGAATCCCCATTCTTCCCCTATGGTGCAAAATATAAAGTCGGTGCTTTGCTCAGGTACAAAATTGAATTTGGTTTGTGTGCCCTGAAGATAACCCTTACCCAACAACCCGCCGGAACCTATAGCGATTTTAGATTGATTGACATTGTATCCAGCTCCTTTCGGATCCTTAACAATTCCCAAAATCAGGTCGATTCTCACCTTTTGGTGTGGTTTTAAAATGTGCCTGTAAACAAAATCGACACTGAAGATGAAAAGTAAGGAAAGGATGAATCCGGAAAAGAATACCACCAATATGCCCCTGTTCTTTTTAAAGATATAAATGAGCAGAGCCAAGATCAACACTAAGGCTCCAATGATATAAAGTTTAGGATAGAGCAGGGTGACGATAAAAAGCAAAATCATCATGAAACCGCCTATCAGGTAGTAAGGAGATAAACCTTCCCGATATAAAACGAATATCAGCGAAGTGAAAACCAGGGCAGAGCCGGCATCGGGTTGTAAAATGATTAAAAAAACCGGAAATCCCAAAATGGCCAGGGTAGGCAAAAGCGTTTTAAAATCAGACAGTTTGGTGTTCATCACACTTAAATGCCTGGCCAGCAAGAGGCTGGTCGCCCACTTGGCGAACTCAGAAGGTTGTAATCTGAAGCTCCCTATTGGGATCCATGCCTGGTTTCCCCCTACATTTCTTCCCACCACCAAAACAATGACCAATAGAATTAGAGTGATGCCATAGAAAAAAGGAGAGAAGATGTAAAAGAATTTAGAATCCAACAGCAGAATGACCACGCCAGTTACCACTGCCACAACAATGAACAGGAGTTGTTTGCCCGAATTGGTGGACAGACTGATTAAAGGTTCATTTTCATTATAAGTAGCCGCATTGATATTGAACCAGCCAATCGCCAACAAGCACAAAAATAAAAATATGCTTAAAAAATCAACATTGAAGAAAAAGCTTCTGTTCTGGTTATTCATGTTTTTTGAATATCGCTTTGGTGTTGGGGATCGGTGGTGCTGTTTTGTTATCTTTTGATGGGGTTGAAGTGCTGTCCTTTTTTGGTGCTGTTTTTAAAACGGGCTTCTTTTGTCCCGGTAGAAGATTAGCGTTCAATAATCTATCTACATAATATTTAGGCCTGCTGATGGAATCCCTCAAGTATTTCTCTATCATCAAACTAGCGATCGGAGCACTCCAGGTGGCACCATAACCCGCGTTCTCCACCACCACCGCAATGGCTATTTTAGGGTTTACCCTTGGCGCAAAAGCTACAAAAACCGAATGATTCTCTCCGTGAGGATTTTGAACTGTTCCGGTTTTGCCGCAAACCTCAATATCATTTATTCTGGAAAAGTAAGCAGTCCCGTTTCCAGAGTTTACCACTCGGCTCATCCCCTCTATCACTGGGTCAAAATATTTAACATCTATCCCGACATAATTTTTTTTGGTGTATTCTTTTTTGATGATTTTCTTCTCTCCGATAGCTTTGATGAGGTGAGGAGTGTAATAAAACCCCCTGTTTGCTACAATAGCCATTACATTCGCCATTTGTAACGGCGTAATTCCCAATTCACCCTGACCAATGGATAAGGAAATGTTAAAGGCTGAGGTCCATTTATCACTTCTGAAGACTTTGGTATAATAATCAGCCGAGGGGATTAAACCGTCTCTCTCCGCGGGTAAATCAATCCCCAAAGCATTCCCGATCCCGAATTTCATCACTGCATCACGCCATCTTTTGTAGGCATTCACGGGCCTTAAACCAGCATGATCAATCATTCTGCTATAAGTGTTTCCATAATAGGTATTGCATGATTCTTCAATAGATTGTTCCAAATTGATGGTGCCGTGTACGTGGGTGCAACCCATCCATCCTCTGGCACCGTACCGGTAACCACCCGGACAGTTAAAGTAAGTGTTTGCATCTATCAAGCCCATTTGTTGCGCCACCAAAGCATTGATGACTTTAAAAATGGATCCCGGAGGATATTCTGCCTGGATTGGGCGGATGAACATGGGTTTGTAAGGGTCCTCTAAAAGTTTCATATAATTGTTGCCTCTTTGCCTGCCCACCATCATGTTTGGATCATAGCCAGGGCTGCTGATAGATGCCAGTATCTCACCGGTTGAAGGTTCTATCGCCACCACACTGCCAATCTTGTTGGCCATCAGGCTTTCGCCGAAAAGTTGTAATTTTTTATCCATAGAGGAGATCAGTCGGTCACCCGAAACTGCTGTGGTGTCGTATTTTCCATCAAAAAAACTTCCTTGCTCACGATTGTGAACATCCACCATGATGTTTCTCACTCCTCTTTGCCCACGCAGCAATTCCTCGTAAGATTTCTCAATGCCGGTTTTGCCAATATAATCTCCCTGGCTGTAAAAGCCTCCGTACTTTTCAATCTCCCGATCATTCACTTCGCCAATATAGCCCAGAAATTGGGCAGCTGTGGAATCAGGATAATACCTCACTGAACGATTTTGAACATAAAACCCGGGGTATTCAAAAAGCTTTTCCTGAAAAGCCGCATAAGTGATGGCAGATAATTGTTTTATGAATGGTGATCCCCTGTAAGAAGAATAATTTTTAGCTTTCTTTAAATACTTGTCAAAATCTTCTTTTGAGATTTTGATGAGCCGGCAAAACTCCAGCGTGTCGATCTTCTTCATCTGGCCAGGAATGACCATTAAATCATAAACCGGCTCATTTTGCACCAGAATTTTTTCATGCCGGTCCAAAATGATCCCTCTGGCAGGATACAGGATGATTTTTCTCAATACATTGTTATCAGCAGAGAGTTTATATCGATCATCCACCACCTGAATGTAATAAAGCTTACCAAGAAGGACGAGTGCAATTAAAATGAAAAATCCTTGGATGATGTACTTTCGGTTGAAAAAACTGTTCATTTACGTTGTTTCCTTCTATAGAATAGTAGTTCTGTTATGAAAATTAAAGTTATGGTAAATAATGAACTTAAAATTACGCGGCTTAGTGTTGACGGAATTTCAGAAATCTTAAAAACTTCAAAATTAAATAAAAAGAAATGATGGATGAAAGTTAAGATCACTGCATAAAAGAAAAACCAGCGTAAACCCATGATGCCCAAGGTGGGCTCTGGCTCACTATCGTAATTATCTTTTTGAACGGTTATGCTGATGAATATCACACGCACCAGTGCTAATATGGCACATGCGGTGGCATGAAGCCCCAAAGTGTCATTAAACATATCAATGGTGACGCCCATTAAAAAGGCGAGAAAAAAAAGCAGCCAGTTTGGAGTTTCAAAAGGCAGGAGCAGAATAAATAGAATGTATAGGTACGGCACATTCAATCCGTATAAAACCACGTTCTTTAATAGAAAAACCTGAATGCAAACCAAAATCAGGAATCTTAATATATTGATGATGATCTTACTCATTTAAGCTTTCTTTATTATCGGATTCCAGCTGCTGTTGCTCTTCCTGAAAGTCATTTTTTATCACATAAACGTATTGCAGCGCATAAAAATTGGTGGATAATTTAACGGAAATATCTAAAAAACTCCCGCCCCCCTTAACCCCCGATTTCAGCACAGTACCAATTAAAATACCTTTTGGAAATATAACTCCGAACCCGGAGGTGACCACGCTTGCTCCTGGTTTTAAATTCAATTGATTTGGAATATCTGTTAAGGTAACGATGCCAGGGTCGTCTCCTTCCCAAATCAATGGTCCAAAATACGGAGTGCCTTCAATAGATGAAGTGATGCGGGTGTCTTCATGTAAAATAGATTGAATGGAAGAGAAATGATCAGAGACATTCCATACAATCCCCACCACTCCGTTTGGCCCTATCACACCCATACCTTTTTTTATGCCTTGTTTGGTTCCCCTATTAATGGTGATGTAGTTGTTTCTTGAGGTAATGGATTTGTTCACCACTTCCGCCATGATATATTCATACTGCACCCGGTTAACCGTGTCAGTGACTTTTTTGGTCACCAGGCTGTCGTCGAAAAAGGAGGATTTCAATTTGTTTCTGAGCGCCACATTTTCTCTCGCCAAACTATCATTCACTAAGCTTAAATGAAGGTATTTATTAATGATGCTTACCTGCTGATAAATTGTCCCCACCCATTGATTAGAAGTATTAAAAGTACTGGCCCGCTGGAAATCATTATTCTTTATCAGCAGTATGAGGGATATGCTGAAATAGATGACGAACAGAAAGAAAGCATTAAACCTGCTGATGAACCTCCAAAGATTTAACATAGAATAAAATTTGAAGATTGGAATAAAAGGTTTAAATAAAGGTTATATCCTTTTTCTTTCTGCATTTTTACCAATGATGTTCTTATGTTTGGCAGGATTGAGTCAATTTCTCCAAAACTATTTGCAAAGATAGGTAAAAAGCTAACAAAAGGGAGGGCACGCCTGCTATTCAATTTTCAAGCGTCCTCTTTCTCTCTTTTTGAAAACTGTAAACCTAAACTCATAACGATGCTGGTAGCTAAAATGATTAAAAACAGCAATCCTGTTTCCACTCCCTGAATTCTCATCTCCTTTGGCAGATTATAAAATAAAAGGATACTGATAAGTCCACGTGGAGTGATGAATACAGAGGGTGTCAATGGTGTTCGGGCAATTAATTTAAGGTACAACAACCGAATGAGGTAAATAGCCCCTAAAATCAGCAATCCGTACTGAATCAAAGTGAAATCCTGAAATTGATCAACTATGATAGTGAAACCAAATATCACAAAGAAGAACGTCCGGATGATGAATGCGCTTTCCGCTGAAAGCTGATGGAGTTGCACCAAATCTTTTGATAGATTGGGATAAATGAAGTATTTCCTGAAGAAAGGAATCCTGATCTCATCCGCATTATTCAGAAACAGGCCAAATGCCAATACAATGATCAGCGCAGACAAATGAAAGGTCTGGCCAATCGCATAAACTAAAACTAGAATGGAGATGATTAAGAAGAACTTTATATTATGACTTATCTTTCCGATGAGGTATAAAAGCAAAAGGCAGGACATTGCCGAAAATAGAATAATAAGCACTAACTCCATACCTAAATTAGTGAATGCCGCTACATTATAGGTGTCATTGCTCATAGCGAAATTGAAAAGAATGATACCCACTATGTCAGAGAAAGATGATTCGTAGATCACAAACTCCTTCTGCGCTTTTGCTATGCCACTTACAGATGGTATGGCGATGGCTGAACTAATGATACTGAACGGAATGGCGTTGATGAAACAAAGGTAATAAGAGTAGGAGGTGAGTTCATGCAGCAGCAAGGTGATGGTTCCAGTTGTCACCAATAAAATCACCACGGCAGAGAAGAATGCCTTACGAATCAACTTATTCTTGTCATCATCATATTTTAAATCTAAAGCTCCTTCAAAAACAATGAGAATAAGACCAACAGTACCCAACGTCGGCAATATTTTTAGAAAATCAAAGGTTTCAATATCAAAATAAACCACTACCTGTTTCAGTCCGATCCCCAAAAAAAGCAATAATAAAACCGAAGGTATTTTGGTGCTTTTCGCTATCATATCAAACAGATAGGAGAAAATCACCAGTCCACTCAGTAATATTAAAATGGTGTATGTGGTCATAAGTTATAATAATGCTTTATCTGCTAAAGATAACCGAATTTTTTAATTCAAAACATTTCAACCTGCGATGTTTACAGATAATTTAGGGTAATTTTTTCCGCTGCAATCTCTTGCTCCAACAATGTCAACTGAAAGCCATTAACTTCAACGGTAATTATTAGTTAAAAAAGTTTCCCTATATTTGCGTGCTTTTTAAATTTGTCTGGCATGGATTTCAACACGCACGCTTGATGAAAACAATCAGCTTTCAGCGTTTGGGAACATCAAATGCAAACTTAATCTGTATGCTGATGTATTGTTCATTAAAGATGAATGTTCCACATGAACTTCATCTTCAAAAAAATTAGAAATGGAATTTAAAATCATAGATAAAAAAACCGGAACGGATTCACAATTCCCTAATGATGCCATCGCTTCGTTTCTCGAAGTTCATCTTGACCGTTTTGGGGATAAAAAGGAAGACATCCTAAAATGCATCGCTTACGTTTTTAACCGGGGCGGTTTCATCACCTTGGGAATGGAAGGGGACAACATCGTTGGTGCAGTGGTGATCAACGAAACAGGAATGGACGGCTATATCCCGGAGAATATTTTGGTTTACATTGCCGTTCACGAAAATCAACGGGGAAAGGGCATGGGAAGTCGCTTAATGAAGCAAGCAATTGAAAATGCCAAAGGAAGTATCGCATTACATGTGGAGCCGGATAACCCGGCTAAGAAATTGTATGAACGTTTGGGTTTCACCAACAAGTATTTAGAGATGCGTTTGCAAAGATGAATCTTTTAACAGACGAATTAAAAGTTGTAAGGCAACACATTCATCAACATCCCGAACTATCAGGATTTGAAACCGAAACCGCAGGATTTCTTCTACAGGAATTTAAAAAATTGAACGGTACAGAGATCATTGAAGAGATTGGTGGTAATGGGTTTTTAGTGGTTTTTGATTCCAGGTTGTCTGGGCCCTCCTTATTATTCCGTGCTGAGCTGGATGGCTTGCCCATTCAGGAAACTTCTTCTACAGATTATAAATCAATTTATAACGGCAAAGGTCACCAATGCGGACATGACGGGCACATGACCATTTTACTTGGGTTGGGGAACTTTTTATCCAAATATCCAATGGAGCGAGGGAAAGTCTCGTTGCTTTTTCAGCCTGCCGAGGAGACTGGTGAAGGTGCAGCAGCAGTGATCCATGATGCTAAGTTCAAAGATTTGTATTTTGATGAAGTATTTGCCTTGCACAATCTTCCGGGTTACGGACTAGGAAGCGTGGTGTTGAAAGATGAAAATTTCAATGCGGCAGTGAGGAGCATCATCATCCATTTAAATGGAAAAACCGCCCATGCTGCCGAACCGGAGAACGGTTTAAACCCGGCTTTGGCTGTCGCAGATATTCTACAAAAAGTAGAGGTGTTAAATAACAACCAGGCCCACCAACCCGGGTTTAAATTGGTAACCCCCGTTCATGTGAAAGTAGGTGAGCCAGCTTATGGTGTTTCGGCCGGACATGCAGAAGTTCATTACACCTACAGGTGTTGGAGCAATGAAAACCTGGAGAAACTCGAAGAGGAGATTTTAGCTATTGCCACAGCAGCTGCAACTAAACATCATTTGACCACTAACCATCAATTCCTGCAAACCTTTTATGCAAACGAGAATGACGTTGAAAGTGTGGATACGGTGAGAACGGCAGCTAAAAACCAGAAATTTAAATTGATAGAGAACAAAAACCCATTTAAATGGGGAGAGGATTTTGGCTTCTTCACACGAAAATATAAAGGTTGTTTATTTGGTTTAGGCTCCGGCGTTCAGCAACCGGCATTGCATCATCCGGATTATGATTTTCCGGATGAGTTGCTGGAATATGGGGTCAATATCTTCAAAGAGATCATTAAGTTAAAGTTGAGTCAATAGCTATAAGAGATAAACACAACACCCCCAAATTAAGCAAAAAGCATATTTGAAGGCAGGGTGTTGTGATGAATAATTAAAATTGATATTAAATGTTTGAGACCTCCGCACTTACCATCAATAAAGAAGCTTACAGGCATAATCTGCAATTCATCAAAAAACAGATGGGTACAGGTGTACGTTTCTGCAGCGTGGTAAAAGGCAATGCCTATGGCCATGGCATCGCTCCTTTTGTGCAAATGGCTGTGGAAGAAGGAGTCGATTATTTTGCAGTTTATTCTGCTGATGAAGCTTTTTCCTTGAAAAGAGCCGTCGATTCATCTATTGATGTGATGATGATGGGAATGATGGACGGCGGGCCAGCATTAGCGTGGGCTGTTCAAAATGAAGTGGAGTTCTTTGTGTTCGATACAGAAAGATTAAACTCCGCTATAGCAACCGCTAGAAAGCTGAACAAAAAAGCGAAAATTCATATAGAAGTAGAAACCGGGATGAACCGTACCGGTTTCAGTTTGGAAGAACTTACTGCTGTCTTTCAAAAGATCAGTAAACATGAAAATGAGATTGATTTTATTGGCTTTTGCACCCATTACGCCGGTGCCGAGAGTTTGGTGAATGATTTCAGAGTGCAACAGCAGATCGCTCTTTTTGAAGAAGCGAAAGAAGCATTGAAAGCGACGGATTTGCATCCAAAATACATTCATAGTGCCTGCTCCGCTGGGATGATGAATTATCCGGAAACCATCAGCAATATGGTGCGCATCGGCATCATGCAATATGGTTTCTGGCCCAATGAAGAAACTTTGGTCAGATATAATGGACATAGCCGCGAGACAGACGAAACCCTGAAACGCCTCATCAGCTGGAGCAGTAAAGTGATGACGGTGAAAAAAGTGAAAAAGGGAGATTACATTGGTTATAACACCAGCTACCAGGCTTACGCTGATATGCGAGTGGCTGTGATTCCTGTGGGTTACGCTTTTGGTTATAGCCGCAGCCTCAGCAATAGTGGAAAGGTGTTAATCAAAGGGCAGGAGGCACCCATCTGCGGTATTGTGAATATGAATGCACTTTGTGCCGATATTTCGCATATTGAAAATGTCTCCATCAATGACGTAGTGATTTTAATTGGTCAGCAGGGTGAACATGCTATCTCCGTGGCTTCATTTGGCGAGATGAGCGACCAGCTGAATTATGAATTATTGACCCGTTTACCACAGGATATTCCAAGAACAATTATATAATGGCCTACTTAAAGCTATATAAAAAGAAATTAGAACACAATTACCAGATGCTGGAGGATTGGCTTTCAGCCGGAGGCATAGCGTGGGGTGTGGTATCTAAACTGTTGTGCGGAAACGAATTGTATCTAAACGAATTGGTGAAATTAGGCGTAAAGGAATTTCACGACACCCGTATCAGCAATTTGAAAATGATCAAGCAGGTGGCTCCCAGGGCGCAGACTGTTTACATCAAACCTCCGGCAAAACGGAATATCCCTAACATCATACGCTACGCCGATGTGAGCTTTAACACCGATTTAAGCACCATTCAGTTATTGAGTGACGAAGCTGAAAAACAGCATAAAATCCACAAGATCATTATTATGGTAGAGATGGGCGATTTGCGTGAAGGGGTGGTGGGCGATAAGCTCATGGATTTCTATGGGCAGGTGTTTAACCTTCCCCACATCAACATTGTTGGTTTGGGCACCAACCTCAACTGCCTGAACGGTATCATGCCTTCGCAGGACAAGCTTATCCAGCTATGTCTTTATAAACAACTCATCGAAACCAAATTTGGCAGGCACATCCCATGGATTTCTGGCGGGACAAGTGTGACAGTACCCTTGTTGATTAAGGAGAGCCTTCCCAAGCAAATCAACCATTTCAGGGTGGGAGAGGTGCTTTTCTTCGGATTGGATTTATTTAACAACAAAACCATCGAAGGAATGAACAATGACGTTTTTAGGTTATATACCGAAATCATCGAATTGTACGAAAAACCTAAGGTGCCCAGCGGAGAGCAGGGTTTTAACGTATCTGGTGAAACTCCCGAATATCCAGAGGAGGATTATGGGAAGCATTCTTACCGGGCTATTTTAGATATCGGCTTGCTGGATTGTAATCCGCAATACCTCATTCCAGAGGATAGTGGCATCAACATCATCGAAGCCAGTTCAGATATGCTGGTCTTGGATGTGCACCAGAATGCCAATGGCTACAAAGTTGGTGATCTCATTACCTTTAAGCTCAGGTATATGGGCGTATTGGGCGTCATGAACTCCGGTTATATTGATAAAATGGTGGTGGAGGATTAGCCTCTCTGTCATTAAAGGCGAAACGAAGCAATCTTACTGCCATGGTTGGTGTCTTTACGCACCTAATATTTCGGTCTGTGAGGACATAGACCGAGGAGAAAGAATTTGGAAGCAGGGCCCGATGGATCTTTTGCATCAATCTTTTAAAAAAATGAGGAAACAACGCAGGGTCCGCTTTGCGAGACCCTGCTCGGACAAATCTTTTAAAAAAATGAGGAAACAACGCAGGGTCCGCTTTGCGAGACCCTGCTCGGACAGGATAGCTTACCCATGGTCTGTGTCCTCACAACCATATTAAGAATGGTTGAAGGGAACCCGATTCGACTAAATTTGAAAAGTGCGACCTAAGCGTATATACCTCTAAATATATTAATCGAAAACCACGGTTTTGTTATTGTACACAAAAACCCGGTCCTCAAAAACCAGTTGCATGGCCTTTGCTAAAGCAGCGGTTTCATTCTCTCGGCCTGCCCGAACCAGTTCTTTAATATTGAAGCTGTGGTTCACCAGGATGACTTTTTGTGTGATGATTGGCCCTTCATCCAAATCATTGGTGACGAAGTGCGCTGTAGCCCCAATGATTTTGACCCCCCTTTTAAATGCTTGCTGATAAGGATTCGCCCCGATGAAGGCAGGTAAAAAGGAATGATGAATGTTGATTATTTTTAAGTTGAAAGCATCAATGAATCCGGGAGAGAGGATCCTCATAAACTTGGCTAATATCAAATAATCTGGCTGATAAACTTTAATCTCCTCTAAAATATCGGCTTCAAAATCTGCTTTACTTTTAGCTTCATGACTGATGTGACGAAAAGGGATTTCAAAGCGTTCTGTGATGTTCTTTAAATCCGGATGATTACCTATCACGCATTGTACTTCCGCCCCTAAAGTTTTAAAATGATTTCGGGTGAGAATATCACTTAAACAATGGTATTCTTTTGTCACCAGGAGTACAATTTTTTTCTTCGGTTGCGGGTTCACGCTCACCACCGCATTTTCAGGCAGTAAATCCATGAGCGTTTGCTCCATCTCAACTGGATCATCAACGTGATCAACCATGATTCTGGCGAAGAATTTATTCTCCTCCACATCGACATGCTCCCGCATAGAGATGATATTATAGCCTTTATGGGCCAGCACATTTGATATGGTGGCCACGAGGCCAATTGCATCTGTGCATTGAATAGTGATGACCAAAATTTAAAGATTTAATTTCGGCTAATATATGATTTTAGGCTAAAACCAAGCATGTTGGTAATGACCTGATGATTTCAAACCCCACGTCCATGATCACACTTAAATTAATTTCTTCCTGGCTGATTTTTTAAGGCATGATTTTAGTCAGGTACGTGAAAAAATATGCTCATCAATGAAAAACGAAGAAGACGGCACCAAACCTAAAGCGATCTCTCAAATCCTTCACGAGCAGATTGACACCAGCCTGCATGAGCATAGGAGATCCAGATTTAGCCTATTGCTTTCTTCGTTTGCTGCCGGATTAGAAGTTGGGTTTAGTTTTTTATTAATGGCTTCAGCATACACTGTTTTTGCAGAACACAACTCTTCTCAGTTCATCCGTACTTTAATGGCGATTTGTTATCCTTTGGGATTTATTTTTGTGATTATAGGTCGTTCTGAACTTTTTACTGAACATACCACGCTTGCCATATTCCCGGTTTTAAATAAGAATGAGTCTATCAGGAACCTTTTCATCCTTTGGGGAATTGTTTATGCAGGAAATATACTGGGAGGATGTTTGTTTAGTTATTTGTCTGTATTTCTTGGAAATGAGTTAGGAGTGATCAATGCAGATGCTTTTTACGAATTAGCATTCAGGATGGTCAATTATAGCGGATACGTGATTTTAGTGAGTGGGATTTTTGCAGGTTGGTTAATGGGTTTATTGGCTTGGCTGATAGCGAGCGTCAGTGAAACCATCAGTCGTATTTTCATGATCATCTTAGTGACTACCGTGATTGGATTCCTCGGCTTACACCATTCCATAGTGGGAAACGTTGAAATCTTTGCAGGCTATTTAGCATCTGATAAGATCAGTTTCTCCACTTATGTAAGCACTGTTTTATGGGCGACTATTGGGAACCTTTTGGGAGGTGTGATTTTTGTCGCTCTTCTGAAATTCAGTCATGTGAAAAATTCAGAGTGATTGCTATTCTGCAAACATCCTTCATCTTTATTCCTTCATCTTTATTCTTTCCTCCTTGTTCCTTAACCCGGTTACTGCATCAGGAATTTAAAGTTGGCAATGTTCTTTAAGGAGATCCCGGTACCACGTACCACGGCCCGCAAAGGATCGTCGGCCACGTGAACCGGTAATTTGGTTTTGGAGCTGATACGTTTATCCAAACCTCTTAGTAAAGCACCACCACCTGTCAGGTATATTCCGGTTTGGTAGATGTCTGCAGAAAGTTCCGGTGGTGTGATCTCCAGAGCTTTCAAAATCGCTTCTTCAATTTTTGAGATGGATTTATCTAAACAATGCGCAATCTCGGTGTAAGAGACCGTGATTTGCTTTGGCACACCGGTCATTAAATCACGGCCTTGTACGGCGAAATCGCCAGGGGCATCCGTTAATTCTGGCAAAGCTGAACCCACCTCTATTTTAATTCTTTCGGCAGTTCGTTCACCAATCATGATGTTGTGCTGGCGACGGATATAGTTCACAATATCAGAATCAAAATTGTCACCTGCCACACGAATAGACTGGTCGCAAACGATACCTGACAAGGCAATCACCGCAATCTCGGTTGTTCCTCCACCTATATCAATGATCATGTTGCCCATCGGTTCCTCCACATCAATCCCGATGCCTACGGCAGCAGCCATAGGTTCGTGAATCAAATACACTTCTTTTGCTCCTGCAATCTCTGCTGAATCTCTCACCGCTCTTTTCTCCACCTCGGTGATACCGGATGGAATACAGATCACCATCCTTAAAGACGGAAAGAACCATCCTTTTCCTCCGTTGATCATTTTAATCATCCCTCTGATCATGTGTTCTGCAGCGTTGAAATCTGCAATCACCCCGTCTTTAAGCGGACGAACGGTTTTGATGTTCTCGTGGGTTTTACCCTCCATTTGCATGGCCTGACGGCCAATGGCGATCACTTTATTGGTGGTTCTGTCGAAAGCCACGATGGAAGGTTCATCAACCACCACTTTGTCATTATGTATGATGAGCGTGTTTGCGGTACCCAAATCTATCGCGATCTCTTGTGTAAACCAATTGAATAAACCCATTTATAATTTCTGATTAAGGTTTCTAAGTTTGCAAAAATATGTTCTTTATACTAATTCTGCTCAATTTATTTTATTGTGCAGGAGGACAAAAAAATTAATGCTTAAAATGACGTACTCCAGTTGTCACCATAGCGATACCTTTTTCATTAGACATAGCTATAGATTCTTGGTCTTTGATGGATCCGCCTGGTTGTAAAACCGCTGTGATCCCCGCATCGGCCGCTAATTCCACGCAATCCGGAAATGGAAAGAAAGCATCGGAAGCCATCACCGCTCCTTTCAGATCAAATCCGAAGCTCTCTGCTTTTACCACGGCTTGTTTTAAAGCATCCACTCTTGAAGTCTGTCCCACTCCACTTGCGATTAAAGTATGGTCTTTTGCAAAGACGATGGTGTTTGATTTTGTATGTTTTACCACTTTGTTAGCAAAATGAAGGTCTTTTAATTCCTGTGCGGTAGGTCTTTTTACGGTCATCGTCGTCATTTGTTCCGGTCCTTCCACAGTTTTATCCTTATCCTGCTCGATCACCCCATTCAACAGCGTTTTGAAGAGTTTAGATGGAAGTTCAACCTCTTTTCTTCTGAGGATGATTCTGTTCTTTTTAGAGGTGATCACTTTCTCCGCATCAGCAGTGTAGGAAGGAGCGATCAATACTTCGAAGAATAATTTGTTGATTTCAGTGGCAGTGGCTTCATCTACCTCACCATTGCAGATCAATACGCCACCAAAAGCTGAAACCGGGTCGCAGGCTAAAGCAGCTGTCCAGGCGTCATATAAATGAGTTCTGCTGGCAATACCACAGGCATTGGTATGTTTTAAAATCGCAAAAGTGGGTTCGGTGAACTCATCAATCAAAGCCACCGCAGCATCCACATCCACCAAATTATTATAGGATAATTCTTTACCGTTCAATTTCTCGAACATGGCTTCCAAATTTCCATAAAAATAACCTTTCTGATGAGGATTCTCCCCGTACCTTAATACCGAAGCTTTCTGTTCACTTTGCTTGAAAACAGCCAATGAATCTTCGTCTTGATTGAACCAATTGAAAATGGCAGTGTCGTAGTGGGAAGAGATATTAAATGCATTTCTGGCGAAAGCTTTGCGTTGTGCTAAGGTGGTTTGTCCGTTTTGCTCCTCTAAAATAGTGTTTAGAGGTGCATAATCATCTTTTGAAGCGATGATGACCACATCCTTGTGATTTTTAGCTGCCGCCCGGATTAACGAAATGCCGCCGATATCAATTTTTTCAATGATGTCCTGTTCTGCCGCACCTGATTTTACGGTCTCCTCAAAAGGATATAAATCAACGATCACCAGATCAATCTCCGGAATTTCGTATCGAACGATTTGCTCCTGATCACCGCTATGATCTCTTCGGGTTAGTATTCCCCCAAAAACTTTTGGATGCAGGGTCTTCACCCGTCCGCCTAAAATGGAGGGATAGGAGGTTAAATCCTCCACAGGAATCACCTCCACACCTAAATCTTTTATGAATTTCTCTGTGCCACCAGTGGAGTAGATATGTACTCCTGATTGGTGAAGCTGATGAATGACAGGTTCTAAATTATCTTTGTAAAATACCGAGATTAAGGCGTTTTTAATCTTAACAGAATGGCTCATGAAGTATTTTTAATTTGAGCCGCAAAGATAGTTTTTTTGTTTTAGGGATGAAATCGAAAAATTATAAAGCTCAGTTTTTCTTATCATGCACCCAGTGTTGGGTTAGGAGATCCCGCAGGCTGGGATTGGATAATATTTTTGAAAGATTAATGCGGGGTGTTTAAGTTAAATACTTTTCATCTTCTTCAGCAATCCTTCAATCACTTTTGGGAAATGCAGGTGTTCCAATTGCTGAACCTTGAATTTTACCATTTTTAAGTCATCATGGGGTTCAATCCTGAATTTAGATTGATGAATGATCTCACCTTCGTCAAACTCACTGTTCACAAAATGAATGGATATGCCCGATTCCTGCTCCTTAGCATCTAAAACTGCCTGATGAACTTTCTCTCCATACATCCCCTTTCCACCATATTTAGGCAACAAAGACGGATGTATATTGATGATCTTATTCGGAAAAGCCTGCAATAGGTTTTGAGGAACCAACCAAAGAAATCCCGCAAGCACCACCAGATCAACATGGAGGTTTTTAAGCAGATTCACCACCTTATCAGACCCATAGAATTCTTTTTTATCGAAGATATGTGAAGGCACTTCAAAATTGTCAGCCCGCTGAAGAACATAGGCATCTGAATTGTTAGTGAGGATGAGAGCCACCTCTGCATCATCACTTCGTTTGAAATGCTCCATGATTTTTTGAGCATTCGATCCTGATCCTGAGGCAAAAATAGCTATACGTTTCTTCAAGATATTGAATTTATGTTTTTCAAAGATAAAATTTTGAATGTTTAATGAAAATGAAATTCACTTAATATCATATTGCCTAGCATCATATTTCCGTAACGGTAGCTTTCCTTCAGAAAAAGTTTAAATTTTTCTGATCCAAAATCCTGTATTGGTTTGGTCTTTGTTCATCAATTGAAGTCTTGATGAAAAACATCAGGATTACATTAACCTTTAAAAATAAATAGATCATGGGAACTTTGAGTAATAAAAAGATAGCCATATTGAGCCATGAAGGCTTTGAACAGGTGGAATTGTTGGAACCTCAAAAAGCTTTGAAAGAAGCTGGGGCAACGGTTCATGTAGTTTCTGCGCTAGAGGGAATGATAAGAGCATGGGATGAAACTGATTGGGGCATGGATGTGGAGGTGGATGTTAATCTGAAGGATGCTAACCCGGATGACTATGACGCCTTAATGGTGCCTGGCGGGGTGTTGAATCCCGATAAAATGCGGGCAGATGAGCATTACGTGAATTTCGCCAAGTCATTTTTTGAAGCAGGGAAACCTGTTGCTGCCATCTGTCACGGACCGCAGCTATTAATTGAAACTGGTGCTTTAAAAGGAAGAAATATGACTTCTTTTCCATCCATCAAGACAGATTTGATAAATGCTGGTGTGAATTGGGAGGATAGTGAAGTGGTGACAGATCATGGATTAGTGACCAGCCGGTCACCAAAGGATCTTCCTGCCTTTAACCGGAAGATGATTGAAGAATTTGCTGAAGGTGTGCATGAAGAACAAACACTTTAAGCAACATCGGCCTTTGAAGAACACAAAAGGAAAGATTTTTATCTTTCCTTTTTTTCTGGCATTTGATTTCCAGGCATCATTTTATCTACGGCAGGCATGTTTACCAAAGGGTGTTCATCTCCACGATGACAGGTGGCGCAAGTCACAGCGTAAGTTCCATGGCGCTGCAGGTGTCTGCTGAAATACTGATGATTGATGGAGTCAGTCATCAACATCATATTTCTTGCGGTTAATTTTTCTCTTTTTTCATCGCTGGCGAAATCCAGCTTTTTGGCATCTGTCTTGGACTGGGCATGGCAAAAGTTGCATTTCACCCCTAAAGCAGCTTTAAAACCATCCATGATGCTGTCCAGTGCTTTATGACTGATGTCGGCAGGAAGCACTTTCAGATTCTTTGCTTTCCATTCCTGCTGTTGGTTTTGCTGTGGAACTGTTGCGGCTAAACTGATCATGCCAGTGATAGCGATGATGAAAACTAAAGTTTTGAATATTGATTTCATAATTTATTTGGCTAATCCAGCATTAAAATAGGTAATTATTTTTTAAATCTCCAAACGCATCATCCAATCAGTTTGGATATCATCCCCCACTAAAAAGTCATGCTCATTAAATTTATGGAAACCGCAGCTTTCGTAAAACCTTTTTGCTTTCTCATTATGCTCCCATACTCCCAGCCAAATGTATTTTTTATCTTTTTCAATAGCGATTCTCTTTACTTCCTCCATGATCTTTTTGCCAAATCCTTTACGCTGTAACTTTTTTAATATATAAATTCTTTCCAGCTCTAATCCTTCTTTCGCCTTCATCTCCGTCTGGCTTTCGCCGATGTTGATTTTGAAATAGCCTGCTGATTCTTCCCCATGGTAAATGAAATAAAATGAAGATTCAGGATCGGATAATTGTAAATGGAGAGATGGAAGACTAAAAGCTTGCTCGAAGTAAGCATTCAAATTCTCCACCGTGTTGTCTGTCCCGAAAGATTCAGAAAAAGTTGCTATAGAAAGTTTTTGAAGCATTTTTACCTGCTGAACATCTGCCTTGGAGAAAATTACTGTTGCATTCATCTTCAAATATAGCTGATAGATCAGATAAAAAATAAGGCTCTGATTTGGAGGGAACCAGAGCCTTGATTATTAAAAAAAAAACTAAAAGGTATTAATCTCCCATTACGCAGCCATCATTAAATGTGATACACTTATTTATAATATGTTAATAGCTAAAATTTTTATCTTACAAGGGCAAGGGCCCGGCTGAATTTATAAATTCCCTCTTAACTCTTGTTCTCTTTCTATGGCTTCAAACAGGGCTTTAAAATTACCTGCGCCAAATGATTGAGCTCCTTTGCGTTGAATGATTTCGAAGAAAACTGTGGGCCTGTCTTGTAAAGGCCTGGTAAATATTTGCAATAAATAACCTTCCTCATCTCTGTCAACCAGTATTTTCAGCTCTTTCAAAGGGGCGATATCTTCGTCAATTTTACCTACACGTTCCAATAAATCATCATAATAGGTTTCAGGGGTATTTAGAAATTCTATGCCCCTCTCTTTTAGTTCTCTCACCGTATTGATGATATCAGCGGTAGCGATAGCCACATGCTGTACTCCCTCGCCTTCGTAAAATTCCAGGTATTCTTCGATCTGCGATTTTTTCTTTCCTTCCGCAGGTTCATTGATTGGGAATTTCACATAGCCATTTCCATTGCTCATCACTTTACTCATCAATGCTGAATATTCGGTGGAGATGGCCTTGTCGTCAAAAGTGAGGATGTTTTTAAAACCCATCACTTCTTCGTAGAAACTTACCCATTTATCCATCTGGTTCCAGCCAACATTGCCCACGCAATGGTCCACATGCAACAGACCGATCTCCTTTGGCTGATATTCGGAGTGATGAGGCTGGTATCCGGGTAAGAAATCACCTTTATAATTCTTACGCTCTAAAAAAAGGTGAACGGTTTCGCCATAAGTGTAAATCCCGCTTCTTCTGATCTCTCCAGACTCATCCGTCAGGGTTTCTGGTTTTAAATAAGATTTGGCTCCTCTCGAAACCGCTTCTTCATAAGCATCATAAGCATCATCCACCCAAAGGGCCAAAATTTTAACACCGTCTCCATGTTTTAAAACATGATGAGCTATTGGGTGATTGGATTTTAGCGCTGATGTCAATACAAAACGGACCTTCCCCTGTTGAATCATGTAGGAAGCGGTGTCCTTCACCCCGGTCTCTGGACCGGCGTAAGCCACGCTCTGAAAGCCAAAAGCTGTTTTATAAAAGTGTGCAGCCTGCTTGGCATTTCCTACGTAAAACTCTACATAATCTGTTCCGTTGATGGGGAGGAAATCTTTTTGACTAGTGTTAAGTTCATTAGTCACTGGTTCATTAGTTATAGTGGTCATGTTTTTTTAGTTTTTAGTGCTTCGAAGTCTTATTCCTAGTGTAATGTTAATCATAAAACGACGAAAAATTATCTTTTTAAATTGCTTATTATCAATGATATAAGTCTTTTTACTTTTGACTTTCTACTTTTAACTTAGCACTAGTTCTTTATTAGTCAAAAAATAGCGTGATGGCTATGCAATTCAGTGCATTTCGTTTTGGCTTTTCAGTTTATAGAGGTTTATTTCTTTGAGCTATTTTGTCATCCAGCTTTTATAATAATCAGGGTCTTCAATGGCCAGTGCCTCTTCGGTAAGCATCAGCGGCCGGAAAGGATCGATCATTACCGCCAGTTCTTCCGTAGATTCTTTCCCTATAGATTGCTCCACTGTCCCCGGATGCGGACCATGCGGAATACCACCTGGATGCAAGGTGATCTGCCCTTTTTCCACCGATTTACGGCTCATAAAATCTCCATCCACATAGTATAGCACCTCGTCCGAATCCACATTTGAATGATGATACGGAGCAGGAATGGATAGCGGATGGTAATCGTATTTGCGGGGCACAAAAGAGCAGACCACGAAATGATGAGCCTCAAAAGTTTGATGAACCGGAGGTGGCTGGTGTAACCTTCCGGTGATAGGCTCAAAATCATGAATGGAGAATCCCCATGGATAATGGAAACCATCCCAGCCTGCAAAGTCAAAAGGATGAGTGCCGTAAGTGTAAGGGTAAATCAATCCCTGTTTTTTGATGAGGATTTTAAAATCTCCTTTTTCATCAATGGTTTGCAGATTTTTCGGAATTTTAATATCCCGTTCACCGTATGGAGAATGCTCTAAAAGTTGGCCGTTTTCATTCCTGTATTTTTTCGGAACCTTAATCGGACTGAAACTCTCCACTATAAAAAGCCGATTCTTCTTCTCGTTGAAATGGATTTGATAAATCACCCCACGTGGAATGATGAGATAATCTCCGTATTCAAATTCAATTTCGCCATAGCCTGTTTTTAAAACTCCTGAACCCTCATGAATGAAGATCATTTCATCCGCCATGGCATTTTTGTAGAAATAATCTGTCATTGACGTAGTCGGTGCAGCCAAAGAAATATGTAAATCGCTATTGACTAAAACAGGTTTACGACTTTTCAGATAATCATCTTCCGGCTTGATTTTGAAACCAATCAGGCTGGTATGCTTCAGGTGCCTGTCCCTGGCAATTTTGGGTTCCACAGAATAAGGTTCCCCTAACTCTTTCACTATAGTTGGAGCGTAGCAGTGATAAACCAAAGAATAGTTACTGGAGAAACCTTCCGTGGAAACCAATTCTTCAGCATAGAGCTCACCATCAGGTTTGCGAAACTGTGTATGTCTTTTGGGAGGAATAGCTCCCATTTTATAATAAAAAGGCATGATTAATTGGTTTAATTGATTAACATTTTAAATCAAAAAAAGGTTGTAATGAATGGATAATTAATATTATCGGATGGGGATTAGATAGAATATTGGGCGAACACAATTTTCGCCACCATTGCTGAACGGAATTTAGCAAGTATTCCCGAAGAGATTAATCTAAGATGCTTCACGCTTTGCAAGAGGTTTGTTTTTGGTATATGACGAATATACAGTTTTCCAAATAGAAAAACAATTCCCGGGCGGATGATATTTCATTTGTGGTCATATACTGGAAATCAATTCTTATTTTTGAAAACCTTTTAAACACCAATTTGCATGAATTAACCATTTCGTTGAGCACTTAAATTGAAACAAATGAAATTAGTATCTTATAAAACCGAAGATAGAGAGCATTTGGGTTTGTTTTTAAACGGACATATCTACAATCTCCATTCTCTGAATCATGTGATACCTGATGATATGAACCAGTTTTTATGGGGTGGAGCTGCACTCATGGAAGCTGCCCATAAAGTTCACGACGATTTAAAAGCGGGGAAAGTGGAAGGAAAAGAGGAGATATTCTTTGAATTGATCGCTCCCATTCCTCATCCCTCCTCATTTCGGGATGCGTATGCCTTCAAACAGCATGTAGCCACTTCAAGAAAGAATAGAAATGCAGAAATGATACCTGAGTTTGATCAGTTCCCGGTGTTTTATTTCTCCAATCACAACGCCATTCAGGGCCCTGGCGATGTGCATTGTATGCCAGACCATTTTCAGCAATTGGATTTTGAGGTAGAAGTGGCTGTGGTGTTGAATAAAAAAGGAAGAAATATCAGAGCCGCTGAAGCGGATGACTACATCGCCGGTTTTCTGATTATGAATGATATGAGTGCCCGCACCTTACAATTGGAGGAGATGAAGTTAAACCTGGGTCCGGCCAAAGGAAAGGATTTCGCCACAATCATTGGTCCCTGGCTTGTGACTCCTGATGAACTGGAAGTCTACAAGGTTCCGGCAAAGCAAGGACATGTGGGAAATGCCTATCAACTGGACATGAGATGCTGGGTAAATGGAAAGGAAGTCTCTGCAGGAAACATGGAACGTATGGACTGGACATTTGCTGAGATCATTGAGCGTTGCGCTTATGGCTGCGAGGTCTTGCCTGGTGATTTGGTAGGCTCAGGAACTGTTGGGACCGGATGTTTCCTGGAGCTAAACGGAACCGGGTTAAGGAACGATCCTGATTACCAGTCTTGTTGGCTGCAACCCGGAGATGTGGTGGAATTGGAGATCACTGGTTTGGGAAGGTTAAGCAATACGATTTTAAAGGATGATGATGATTTTTCTATCCTCGAACTGAAGAAAAATATTAATGCTGTCGTATAAAGTATCAGAACTAACCAATCAGGAAACCTATCAGTGGTTGAGTGATGCCATTGCTCCCAGGCCTATCTGTTTCGCCTCCACCGTAGATAAAAATGGGAACGTGAACTTGAGTCCTTTTAGTTTCTTTAACCTGGTGAGCTCAAATCCTCCGGTTTGCGTCTTCTCTGTTTCCCGTCGTGGAAGAGACGGAACGCTAAAACATACATTAGAGAATGTCTTGGAAATACCTGAGGTGGTGATCAATATCGTGAATTACGCCATGGTACAGCAAATGTCTTTGGCCAGTACTGAATATGACAAAGCGGTAAACGAGTTTCAAAAATCCGGCTTCACGGAACTGCCTTCTGAAACGGTAAAACCCCCGAGAGTGAAGGAAGCACCTGTTCAATTAGAGTGTGTGGTAAATGAGGTGATCAGCCTCGGAAATCAGGGCGGAGCAGGGAATCTGGTGATGGCAGAGGTGAAAGTGATTCATGTGAATGAAACCATTTTGAATGAAAATGGGAAGATAGATCAGTTTAAAATTGATCATGTCGCCCGTTTGGGTGGGAACTGGTATAGCCGTGTCACTCCTGAAAGTTTGTTTGAGGTGGTAAAGCCTATTGCGAAATGTGGTATTGGAGTGGATGCATTGCCTCCTCAGATCAAAACCTCCAAAATACTCACCGGAAATAATTTGGGGCAGTTAGGAAATGTGGAGTCACTCCCGAATGATGACGAGGTGAAATTATTTGAACTGGAGCCTGATGTGAAGGACATCCTGGATGCCACCATCGGCGACAGCCAAACCCGCTCAATTCAGCTGCATTTAAAAGCTAAAACGTATTTAGATGATGGAAAAGTGGAGGAAGCCTGGAAAGTATTGCTGATGGACTAGTCCCGGATGGTTGTTATATTTGCTGAAAGATTTATAATCCCGGACCTTAAAACTTTGCTGTTCTCCTGCCTGAACTTTACAATGAAGGAGATCCGGTTTCTCTGATCTACCGCCTCTTCAATTTCCTTCAGATGGGACCGTCCAAAATGAGCAATCGAAAATTCACGCCATGCCACTTCGATAATATTACTACTGGGATGAAAATAGCATAACGCTTTATAGTAAGGGATGCTTTTTAATAACTTTGCCCTCTTCAAAATCAACAAATGAAACATTTATTGGATAATCCCATCTATCAGGCATTAAGCACCCATCATCAAAAATTCTCTGAAGGCACAGAGAACGTGAGGTTTTATCATCGTGAGGTCGCTCATTTTGCAGGTTTGAAAGATCACTCTAAAGAGGATTTTAAAATACTTCATCAGTTCAGCTGCACAGATGGACCATTCATCATCTTCTCGCCTGTGGAAGTTCATATACCTGAGCAATGGAAGCTGATGCGACAAATCAACATGTTTCAATTGAGTTACGAGCATGATTTTGTTCCTGCCGGAGATGATGATATGGATCTGGTGGATTTAAAGGAAGAACATGTGGAAGAGATGATCGCTTTAGTTGAGCTTACCCAACCCGGACCTTTTCTTACCAAAACCATAAACTTAAGTAATTATACCGGTGTTTTTGAGGATGGAAAACTGGTAGCGATGGCGGGTCATCGTTTTCATCCGCATGATTACATAGAGGTATCAGCCGTTTGTACTCATCCGGATTATTTAGGAAAGGGTTATGCTTATGGTGTAATCAGGGAGCAAATCAAAAGAATATTGCAAAAATCAGCTATGCCTTTTCTGCATGTCCGAAATGATCATGTGGGTGCTATTAAATTATATAAGAAATTGGGTTTTAAGATCAGAACTGATATGACGGCTTATGTGATTGCTAAGATTTAATCAGCTTGATGAGGAAGTTTTCATCGCTAAAGCGAGTTTTTGGGCCGATGGCAAAGGTGATGAAACCATCCACATGATTTTCTTCCCCTTACCGTTTAGCAGATAATTGACCTATAGCGTTGGGTGGTACGACTCCTTTACCATGCCTAACTTTACCATGCATAAGAAAATTAAAAATCACATTCAATTCACCTATTCATTATTCAAACAATGAGGTTGATGTATTGGTTTAGGGAAAGAATGGTATATTAACCCAAAAAAATTAAAAGGAAGCTAAATATCAACCATGCGTGATATCACCAGCAAACAAATCACACTAAGAACGGCTATAGCAACAGGCATTGTTTTCTGCTCTGAAGCAACCATAGACCTGATCAGAAACGGGGAATTACCAAAGGGCAATTTATTTGATGTGGCTAAAGCAGCGGGATTCATCGGTGCAAAATTAACTCCTCAATTATTGCCTCACTGTCATCCGGTGCAGATAGATGGGATGGATTTGAAGTTCGAATTCTTAGATGCTGGTTTGCATGGTGCTGTTTTTGGGCAGAACGCTTGCTCCAGAACGGGAATAGTGATATCAGGAGAAGCTAAATCCATTGGAAGGACAGGGATAGAAATGGAGATGTTGACCGCAGTGTCCGTTGCAGCATTAGAAATCTATGATATGCTCAAACCTGTGGATAAAGCGTTAGAGATTGGAAATATCAGACTATTGGATAAAAAAGGCGGTAAAAGTGACCGGCAAAGATATTTCGCCACTTCTCCTGTTTGCGCAGTTTTAGTTTGCTCTGATTCCACCGCTATGGGAAAAAGAGAGGATAAAAGCGGGGTGTTGATAAAGAACATGCTGGAGGAGATGAATGCCACCGTTAAACATTATGAGATTTTGCCCGATGAGAAAAATCAAATCCAAAACAAAATTTTGGACTGGGTTAAAGAGGATATTCATTTCATCTTTACTACGGGCGGTACAGGGCTGGGGCCACGCGATTTAACTGTTGAGGCTGTTAAGGAGATTTTGGAACGCGACGCTGACGGTGTTACCGAGGCGATCAGAAATTTTGGTCAGCAGCGCACGCCTATGGCTATGATGAGCAGGGGCGTTGCAGGTTCCATAGCGCATAGCATGGTTGTCACTTTACCCGGCAGCAGTGCAGGTGCAAGAGAATCTTTAGAGGCTATTCTACCCGCCATTTTTCATGCCCGTAAAATGATGAAGGGTGGAGGGCATTAATAAAAAGTAATGATGGCACTTAAATCGTCACATCAAAAATGAACAAACTATCAGATGATTTCATTTAGAGAGGCCAAAGCACTGGTATTGGATAAAGCCACTTCATTTGGAAATGAGGTCATCTCTTTGGAGGAAGCTTTGGGAAGAGTGCTCGCAGAGGATGTCATGTCACCAAGAGATCTTCCACCTTTCAACCGGTCGGCGATGGATGGGGTTGCGCTTGACTTTAAAGACCTCAGCAGAGGATTAAGGAAATTCAAATATAAGGAGACCATCTTTGCAGGAAAAGGTCATCAATCCATCCTTAAGCCCGGAGAATGTTATAAAATCATGACCGGGGCAGCCGTTCCTTTTGGTGCCAACGTGGTGATAAGGATTGAAGATGTTACAGAGGAGTCTGGAGATTTCCATATACGGATTGATGATTTCAGATTGCATCAAAATGTTGCCCTGCAAGGCCAGGATTTAAAAACAGGATCACTTGCAGTTGCAAAGGGTTGTTTGATTAATGCCCCGATAATCGGTTTACTTGCTGCTCTGGGAAAAGAGCGGATAAAGGTGGAACGGTTACCTGTGGTAAATCTCATCACCACCGGGGATGAGGTGGTGGCTCTGGATGAGGAGGTCGCTCCATTTCAAATTTATAATAGTAATTTATACACCCTTAAGGCTCTTTTAAAGGAAAATTTAATTCAGGTAAGATCGGCGGTTCACGTTAAAGATGATGTGAATGACTTATCTGAAATCATTAAAGCTCATTTGAATACAGATATTTTGATCCTGACGGGAGGGGTCTCTGCCGGTGAGGCAGATTTCATTCCTTCTGTATTAAACGATTTGGGAGTTCAGCAACTTTTCCATAAAGTGGCCATTAAACCAGGAAAACCCCTATGGTGCGGAACGATTCATCGTACCATTGTTTTTGCATTGCCCGGCAATCCTTTTTCGGTTATGGTGACTTTCAAATTATTTGTGGAACCTTATATCAAAAAATCACTTGGATTTCCTGCCGATGGATTTTCTGAGTTGCCGATGAATTTTGAGAAGGATAAACAACATGCTTTGGATGAATTCTTTCCGGTTATTGTCAATTCCTCGGGTTTAAATAGTGTGGTGATAAATGGGTCAGGAGACATAAGATTGGGGAATCAGGCGAATGCCTTAGCCATGCAGGCGGCCGATGTAAGCCATCTGAATAAAGGCGATAGGATAAACTATCTGGTTTTGTAATCCTTCGCTAATAAAATAAATTAAGATTCCTATTGTTGAATATACTCGATATATTTACTCTTTATCAGGTAAAGCACATTAGAATCGTCATCAAAATGAGTGGATTCATGATTGCTTTCGTTTAAATTTGAACTGTTTGGATCATAAAGAAAAGGATTTCCAGGTGTTTATTTTGATATCAACTCCTTAAACAAAAAGTTGTAAGGTGTGTTTTAGCTTCTGTGATGCAAGTTACCTGTATAAAACTCTTATTTTTTAATCATGATTAGAGATGAAAGTGGTCGGACGTTTAAAAACTTAAGAATAAGTTTACTGAATAACTGCAATTTTGCATGTGTGTATTGTGTGGAGGAGGATGTTCCAATCAAAAATGAAAAAAGTGAAATCAGCTTGTCGCAGCTCATTGAAATGACGGAAAAGCTTCATCTGGAATTGAATCTTGATGCTGTGAGATTAACAGGAGGGGAGCCTTTGCTCTATCCGCATTTAGAGGAGTTGATCAGTAGCCTTCATAAAATAGGAATTCCTAAAATAAAAATGACCAGCAATGGGTTTTTGTTGAACAAAAAAGTGAAAGCATTACGGGATGCCGGATTAAAAGAGATCAATATTTCCTTGGATGCGGCTGAGGAAGCTTCTTTTTTTAGAATGACAAAAAGAGATAAATTTCAGGAAGTGAGCGAAGGTATTGATGCCGCACTGGAAGCAGGTGTCAGCATGAAGATCAATTCGGTGTTGATGAAAGGAAGGAATGATGATCAGGTGCTTCCATTACTGGCATACGCCGGAAAAAGGGGAATTACCATCCGGTTTCTGGAGGTGATGGCGATGGGTCATCTGCATCATCAGCTGGATGAAAGTCTTTTCTCACAAAAGGATATATTGGCGTTGATCGCCGCTAAATACAATTTCAGACCGCTGGAAAGGAATCCATCTGCCACTGCCAATTATTGGATAACCGACAATGGCCTTACTTTTGGCATCATAGCCAATACCAGTGAGCCTTTTTGCCAGGATTGTAACCGCTTAAGGTTAGATCAAAATGGGAATATTTATGGTTGCCTCAGTGTGAACGATGGAATCTCCATAAAAAATTCCGCATCAAAGGAGGATTTAAGAGAAAGTTTAATGAAAGCACTTAAACAAAAGCAAACTTTGAGTTTTAAAGGAAGTGAATTGAGCATGCTCCAAATCGGAGGTTAACATTTGAGCTATGGATATAAAAGTATATGCTGTATTAAAAGACTATTTCGATACAGATTTAAAACTAAAGGCAGATGATATGGAAAGTTTAAAGAAGGAATTACTTATTCTCAACCCGTCAGCTAAGGAAATTTTAAATTTATCGAGATTCGCTGTGAACGATGTTTTCATCAGTCATGAGCACCAATTTTCAGATCATGAAACAGTCAGTGTCATCCCCCCGAGCAGTGGAGGATAATTTAAAACACATCTCAGCGAAGCAAATTGATTTTTCATCTTTAGTGGATCAATTTGAAGATGACGCAGCAGGTGCCGTGGTCATCTTTAACGGAACAGTGCGTAAGCTGAGTTTGGGTAAACAGGTGGATCATTTATTTTACGAAGCGGCAATTGCTATGGCCGAAAAAATGGTGGACCAATTGCTCCTTGAAGCAAAGGAACGTTGGAATTTATCCAGTGTTTTTGCAGTTCACAGGATAGGAGCGGTGAGGGTTGGAGAGCGTGCGGTGGTGGTGGTCACTGCGTCTCCCCATAGAAAAGAAGCTTATGAAGCAAACAGGTATCTTATTGAAAAGATCAAACATGAACTGCCCCTATGGAAATGCGAATATTTTATTGATGGCACAAAAAAATGGGGAGGGAATTGTAGCTGTCAGGAGGTGACCGGCGATCCAAATGTTCACATTTATGAATCGTAAGATATTTCCCAAAAAATAATGAAACCCATCGTCACCATAGCATATTGCCCGAAATGTGGCTGGCTTTTAAGATCTGCATGGATGGCCCAGGAATTGTTGAATACCTTCACGGAGGAGATTAAAGGGGTGACTTTACTGCCGAGTGAAGTGAGTGGTACTTTCATTGTTAAAGTGGACGATTCAACGATTTTTGACAGGAAAGATCTTCAGCGGTTTCCTGAAATCAAAGAGTTGAAAAAGCTGGTCCGGAATGTGGTGAGTCCGGATAAAAGTTTAGGGCATACCGATAGGTGATCTTTAATCTATGTAAAAATGACAGGTTTGATCTTGGCGGGGGGAGAGAGTAAAAGGGCCGGAACAGATAAAGGGTTAAAGCTGAAAGATGCTGTTCCCTGGGTTTGTTTGATGAAAGAAAAACTCGTAAACCTTGTTTTTGAAGTGAAAATCAGTGTTAATCAGCAGCAATTGGGGGATTACCAAAAATTTTTCGAACCTCAGGAACTGATCATTGATGAGGTAGAGCTACCCGGTCCTTTACGAGGAATCCTTACCGCCCATATCAAATTCCCCGAAAGAGATTGGCTCGTGCTGGCCTGTGATCTGCTGGACCTGAAAGAGGCTGCCATTCGGAAAATCGCTGAATCAGCAAAGGTGCATGAGGGCTTCGATTTTTATGTTTATCAAAATCAGGAATTTTACGAGCCTTTTTGTGGCGTGTACACCGCAACGGGTTTATCCCATATTCTGGTGGCGTATCAAAAAAAAGAACTTAAAAATTATAGTATGCAGCAGGTTTTCAACACTTTCCAAACATTTGCCGTACCCGTTTCTATGGGAGATGAGTCTTTCAATAACTATAACAGATAAGCATTTAGCCCTCCTCTCAAATGATGAAGATCCATTTCAGGGAATTTATTTCTGATGATGCTGAGACCTGTTCTGGAGCGTATCCCAGATTGACAAATTACCACAGTTTTTTGTTGTCTGTCCAGGCCGGATAGTTTCTGCTCCAATAAACTTAATGGGATGTTTTGGCCACCAATGTTGGTCTCCTCAAATTCATACGGTTCTCTGACGTCAATCAATTGAATAGGTTCGTGGTCTATCCATTCTTTGAGCGTGTAGATATCCACTTCAGGGCGAGTATCCACTTGTTGTTTAAAATGGCTGAGATCTTCGATATGCTTATTTTTCTCCTCCGTCTTAAAAGATATGGACCTGACTTCGTTGTTCAGCGAATTGTAAAGCAGAAGCTTTCCGCTTAAATCCTCTCCTAATCCAGTGATCAGCTTAATGGCTTCCTGGGCCTGCCAGGTGCCCATCATTCCCGGAAGGATCCCTAAAACGCCTGCTTCCGCACAATTATTAATGACGCCTTCATCCGGTATCTCTGGGAATAGGCACCGCAGGGTAGGACCGCCCCTATAATTAAAGACACTGATTTGGCCTTCGTATTCATATAAAGTGGCATAAACCAATGGTTTTTTCAGAATGACACATGCATCATTTAATAAATAGCGGGAGGTAAAATTATCACTGGCGTCAATGATCACCTCATAATCCTTCAGAAGGTCTAAACAATTATCCACATCTATAAATACGGGATGAGACTGAACTTGAATTTCAGCATTCTTTTTCAATAATTCACGTTTAGCAATTTCACTTTTCATTTTACCTACATCCGCAGTGTCATATAAAATCTGCCTTTGCAGATTGGAGAGGCTTACCTGATCGCCATCAACGATTCCTAAACGCCCTACACCAGCAGCGGCTAAATACAACAGGCAAGGACAACCCAAGCCACCTGCACCAACCACTAAAACAGAAGCGTTCTTTAAATTTATTTGGGCGGACAATCCAAATCCTTTAAGAAGGATTTGTCGGCTGTATCTCTCCTGTTCTTCGATACTTAAAATCATATCCTAAAGGTCGATTATTTTTTGAAAAAACAGAGAGGCTGAGATTATTTTTATAGAAGGAAATCGAATGATTTCAATTTTTCTTTTTAGCTCCTGCAGGTATGGTGTAGGTGTTTTTCCAAATGCTTTTTTAAAAGCCTTAATAAAATAAGGATTGCGTTTGAACGTCCACCCGATACATCAATCGGTCAATAAAACATCCTCGTGGGTCATGATTTCCAAAAATGCTGAACTTACCAATGGATTGACCGTTGATGGATTTTATTTTCTGATAAAATTGGTTCTGCTCATGCCAATATCCAGGCAAAGAAATTCAATGTCCAGGTCAGTTTGAGTGAAGGTGTTCTCTTTCAGGCTTAAAAGAATCTTAATAAACAAAAGACCGATCAATCTGATCAGTCTTTTGTTTAATAGTTTTAGTTAGCGTCAATTTATAGGAGCTATTTCTGGGGAACAGCTATAAGCAATACTATTGTTTAAGTGTTGTAGATGGCACACCAGGGTCATCCGGAGTTTCAGTTCCTGGAGGGGGATACACCCCTTCAATCTCCTCTAAAGTGGAAGTTTTAGTCAATAATACGCCGGTTTGGCTTCTTGCCTTTACCCATTTACCGAGTCTCGGGTCATAAATCCCCCCTAACTTATTGAAGTAACCCTGGTCTGAGGGCAGGTAATTGAAATTGAGCGTATTGGAACCACTTTTATAATAGGGCTGAGATGCTAAAGTGATTGGATTTACGACATCGTAAAAATCGGTATTAGCTATTTTATAGCCAATTGGAGGAGTGGCATTATTAAACAGACTTCCACCTCCACCTATAAAGATCACATCTATGGGTTTGGAATTCACCTCCACCTCAGTACCTTTAAACACGGCGAAACCAGATGCGTTTCCACTATTGGCAAATAATCCACCAGTTTTCTGGCCAAAGCCGTCACCATTGATGGTGGTGTAATCAAATGCCCTGATCCAATTGGAGGAATTGATACTGGTTGAACCAGAGCCGTTTATTAATTTACCAGCTCCTCCTACATAAAAGAATTTTCCTTTAGCAGCTGTTCCTGAGGTAAGGTTGAATTTAAAAGTCCTGGCATTACCAGTGGTGGCTAAGGAACCAGTGGCCCAACCTTTAGAAGGGAAACCTGTTGGAATAGAAGCGCCTGCATTACTGGTCACTACTACTGAGAAGTTTTCATCGGCAAAATTGATGTCTCTAGTGGCCATAAATTGCATGTACTCGTAATTCCCGTCACTTCCTCTCACATCAGACATAAAACCAGTAATAATGATCGGAGTGATCTCTATTTCAGAGCTTAGGTATACAATATCATCGGCATTTCGTAAACGAACTTCAGGGATCAGCTTTCCATCTTCTCCCATGTGGTTAAAAACTATCCCAAACCAATTTCCCACTACTGGTAGATTGTTTTTATTGGCGAATGTCGCCGAGGTTTCCGTACGTAGGGTAATGTTGTCAAAACCGTCATTTAACAATTTATTTCCCGAAAGAATATCCGCAGGTACAGGTAACGGATCAAAACCACCTTTCACAATGGCTACCAATGTGCTTTCGTATTTATCCGGATCAGCAAGTATATAGCTGCTAGGTACCCGGTTAGCAGGTATTTCTTTTCCTGATGCCACTTTGTTCACATCTGCTGGTGAGATCCCTGTGATTTCTAACAACCCATTCACACGGGTCAATAAACCACCTTCAATCTTCACCACCACGGAATCACCACTCACATAATTTGCAGCTTCAGATCCTAAGGGAATAGATATACCTCTCAACTGGTTTAAACGCCTTTTATCCTGTATCACCAACAATCCCTCAGGGATATTTTTTCCGGAATGGCCTGAAACCACCACGCCAGTGATTTTATCGGAACCGAACATGTTTTGAACAGTGAGTTTAAGATCTGAACCTTTATATAAAGTTCTTAAATCATAAATTGGGATATAAGGACTTACAACACCACCTTCGTAATTACCGTTTTCTTTACAGGAATACAATGCCACTGAAGTAGTGAAAAGCAAGAGGGTATAAAAGAATATTTTTTTCATGTTGATTATTTTAATATCAATTCTTAAATCTTTTAGAACTATGGTTTTTGCCACCAAACTTGTGTATTGATCGCATCCTGACCCTGTGCGGCAACAGCTAGCTTATAGTTGGTTGGATTTGCAGACTGTACATAAACAGGGTAAACCATTCTTGCAGGCATCACCCCATTATTTCTTAAGCCTGGACCATAAGGGATAGATGGATGCATGGTTCTGCGGTATTCAAACCATTGCTCTAAATCTTCCAAGAACAAAGCATAATATTTTTGAAGATGGATCTTCTCCATTTTGCTCATCGTTCCGGCCGGAGCATCTAAGGGCAATGCATCGTTCCAATTCAGTTCGGCAGTGTTTAAATAATCGGTAAAAGCCTGATTATTGATGGTCACTGCAGGTCCCGAAGCAGTTGCGTTTGGCCAGTTTGGCAACCATAAAGTGATGCTGTTCAGCACACCGG
Source organism: Pelobium sp. (assembly GCA_965218985.1). Lineage (GTDB taxonomy): Bacteria > Bacteroidota > Bacteroidia > Sphingobacteriales > Sphingobacteriaceae > Pseudopedobacter. The sequence goes on along the minus strand of CBDCMP010000007.1, from coordinate 435,974 downwards.
TTTTATAATAGGTCTCAGCCGAACCACTGATCCATCCTTTGGCAGCTGCTTCGGCCAATAGGAATTGGAGCTCAGCATAATTCATGATCATCCCTGTTAAAGCCTCGTTCTGTAAAGATTCTGGCTTTTGGTCGGAAGAATAAAAATAAGATTGCTTGGCCACGCCGCTACCAGGAATATAACCGCTTGGGACACCTGCAAACCCGTTGCTTCCTTGTGCGATGCCCCATCTGTTCACGCTATTTGTTCCGTAGGTGCTGATATCCAAACGTGGATCTGCCCAGTCTCTTAAATTATCAATAAAGAAACTGGCGATGGACGGAGACCTGAAATCTTGTGTTCTCACACTGGTTACGTAAGGACAGGTGTATGGAGGTATGCCTGTCCACCTCAAAATGGCCGAGTCATCATTGCTGGTCATCAACGGGTATTTAGAGGCATTGATGTCCACCATATCTTTGATTTTTGCAGTCACATCGGCTGATACCTCCGCTTTTCCTGATGTTCTCAATAATAATCTCAGGTAAAGTGAATTCCCAAATTTTCTCCATTTAGAAATGTTGCCGTTGAAAACGGGGTCACTGCTTCCTGAGATGGCTGTGTTGGCACTCAATAAGGTGTTGGCCTCTTCCAGCTTACTAAAAATATCCAGGTAAATGTCTTTTTGACTATCAAACTTAGGTTCTGTGATGAGGTCTTTGCCTTTATTTGATTCCGAATAGGGAATGTCTCCATAAGTATCTGTTAACATGGAATATACCCATGATTGTGTGATCAATGAAATACCTTGATAAGATTTGTTCAAGGTAAGCTCATCGCTTGATAAATCGTAGACCGATTTCAGATTGGTCAATTGAACATACCAGGCATTCCATAAATAATCGGAAATGGTGTTTCTATATTCATATCTGAAAACTGAGGCATCACCATCACTTTGGCTCACGGTTACCTGCATCAATTCATTGTTGAAACCCCTGTTTCTGATCATACCTGAAGCTACGATGTTCACTAAAGCTGGAGCTAACAACTGTTGTGGCAACGCATTTGGAGTGCCATTTGGATCGGTGTTCACTGCTTCGAAACCATCTTTACAGGATGATATGGAAAACATCACCACCAATACGGCACCTATCATTTTATAAGTTCTCTTTTTCATTTTTTTGTTGTTAAATACCGATGATCAAATTAATACCGAAAGTTCTTGTGGAAGGGAATTGGGCGGTTTCAAAACCGGTCACAATATCAGTTCCGCTCAGTGTCCCAAACTCTGGGTCGAAAATTGGCCAAGGAGACCAGATGAATAAATCACGACCATAAACTCCTAGCGTAGCCCTTTGTAGGCCCAATTTTTTAGTAAGTTTAGGAGTCAGGGTATAATCGAAGCGTGCTTCTCTGAATTTGATGAAATCTGTGCTGAACGTACTTCCTTCCGCATTGTTAGAACCCATTTGTGAGCGGTAGTATTCATCAATATCAAAAGTGATCACATCGTTTTTGCGGTAGGTGCCATCCGTATTTTGGATCACTCCATTTCCAATGATCCCATTATATCTTCCTGGCAAAGTGCTTTTCAATTTTCCCTGCTCCACCATTTTGTAGTTGGTTAAAGAGTGGGCCACGGCCCCAGATTGGGCGTCAAACAATACATGTAAATTAAATTGTTTGTACTTGAAATCATTACCTAAGCTCACTTTGAATTTAGGCATGGTGTTGCCCAGAAAAATCACATCATTGGTAATTTTAGCAAAGCCGGTGGTTTCATCATATACCACTTGACCGTCCGGAGAGCGTACATAACCTCTCCCGTAAAGATCGCCCATGCTACCGCCCACTTTAGCCACAATCTGTCCGCCTGCTACAGGTCCGGTTCTTAAAACCACAGAGCTGTCAGCCAGTTCTTCAATTCTGTTGCTGTTGGTTGCGAAAGTGGCGTAGGTTTTCCAGGTGAAACCTGATCTTGTGCTTATAGGTGTTCCGTTCAATGCAAGCTCTAATCCTTTGTTGCTGATTTTTCCAGCGTTGATAATGGCACTGCTGAAACCAGAAGACCTATCCAACACCCTGGTAAGGATTTGATTTTTGGTGTTTCCCTGATAGTAAGCAACATCAACTCCTAATCTGCTCCTAAACAATCTTACATCGGCCCCAACCTCGTATGTGATGGTTTTTAATGGTTGTAAGTTCGGATCGGGCAATTGGGTTGGGTTTTCTAACGCACCTCCAGGGTATAATCCCGATCCGGCACTGTTGAAATTGTATGCCGTTCTATAGGATTTTGTCTCGCCACTGCCCACCCCAGAAGCAGATGCTCTGAATTTAGCAAAGCTAATGGTTGATGGCAACCTGAAAAATTCAGATGCTATAAAGCTTAAACTCGCCGAAGGATAAAAGAAACCTACATGGTCTGTACGGTCTGGAGTAGCCAAGGCACTGTTCCAGTCTTGGCGGGCGGTCAAGTCTAAATAGAGGTAATCTTTGTAAGAGGTGGTCAACAATCCATAAAAACTGTTTAGATTTAATTCTGATTTATAAGGCATAGAGACCAATGGTCCTGCGGAGTTGGCCACTGAATATATGCCAGGATAAGTCAGTGAATCTGCTCTGATTTCATCTCTATTATACCTGTTTTTCAATGCGCTCCCTCCGGCGGTGACAGAGAAATCAAAATCTTTGATTTTCCTATTGTACCTCAATAAGAAATCGCTGCTGAGTTCCTGGGAGAAAATGTTTTGGGTACGATAAGATCCCATTGGTAATTTGGTCCCCGCATCGTAAGGACGGTCTTGTTCTCTTTGCTCATAGCCCATGTCAATGGAGGTTCTCAACATTAAACTTAAACCTGTGGCTAAATTCACTGTTGCCTGTACATTTCCAGTAACTGTATTCCTATTTGATTTATTAAGGAACTCATAAGAGATGGCATATGGATTCTCCGGATAAGTACTGTAAGGGTATTTGATTTTCAACCCTTCCTGACCATTTACCCAATAATTTCTCAAACCATCTAAATCGGCATTGGGTTGCCAAAATATGAACCAATACATCAAAGATTGGTTTCCATAACCGGCCCCCGGCAGGTTGTCGCTAAATTTGTTGGTGTAATTTACCTTTGCTGCAATATTTAATTTTTTGTTGACCTTAGAATTAACCGATAAGGCAACCGAATTACGTCCATAACCTGTGTTCGGAGTGATCCAGTCATTGCTCACATTAGTTGCCGAGAAGCGGGCTGTGGTTTTGTCTGTACCTCCATCCACACTGATGGAATTCGTATAAGTTTGCCCCGTTTCAAAGAAGTTGCGGATTTTGTTGGTATAAGGAACCCAAGGTGTTCTTTCCGTTCCTACTTTTTGAGTAGCTGGATCATACTGGAAAAACATCTGTCCGTCAAAACGGGGCCCATATGCAGAACTGGTTCCGCCAGTGCTTGATCCATCTGCGCTGGCACCATAAGAATAATAATTGGCTCCGTCCAATCCCTGTCCATATTCGAACTGCATGTCTGGCCAGCGGTTCACACTTTCCATGGAAGCATTGGAATTGAATGTGACGCCTAAACCTTTTCTGTTTGGACTTCCTGATTTGGTGGTGATGATGATGGCCCCATTTGCACCACGTTGGCCATATAATGCAGCTGCACCAGGTCCTTTTAGCACATTCACACTTTCAATGTCTTCAGGGTTGATGTCATTTAAACTGCTTCCATAGTCAGCAGGCATATTGTCACTGCTGGTTCCATAAACAGATTCACCAGAATTCGCAGTTCCTCGACCACTACCATTGTTGATCACTACCCCATCCACCACAATAAGTGCTTCATTATCTCCTGTCAGGTTGTTTTCGCCCCTTAGTATGATTTTATTTGAACCAGTTGGCCCGCTGCCAGATCTGATCAGGTTTAAACCTGCAACTTTGCCAGAAAGTGCATCAGTCCAATTTGATGAAACTGCATCTGTAAGCTGTTCTCCTTTCACTGTGGTAATGGCGTAGCCTAACGCCTTCTCTTCACGCTCAATACCTAAAGCAGTCACCACCACCTCGTTCAACTCGTTTACCGCTTCTTCCAAAACAATGGTCCAATTGGCATCAGCCGCTGAGGCAATTCGTTTAAAAGGTTTAAAACCGAGCATCTCAAAAGAGATGTCTGTGCCTTTCTCCACAAAGAAGGAAAATTTCCCTTCCACATCCGTACTGACCAAAAGTTTCCGGCCTGTGCCTAATACAGACACGCTGGGTACCGGAAGGCCGCTGGCGTCTACCACTTTCCCACTGATTCTGATGGTTTCTTGTGGAGCATTCAAACTTTTATTCAGCAAAAGTTTCCCTTCCTGTTCGTTAAATGAGATACCTGTGCCGCGTAAAAGCTTGCTTAAAATGTTCCCTAAACTTTCATTCTGGAATTCTGATGCTGGAATGTTTTTGTGTTTCAAGCCCAGATAAGCTTCATCATAAGCGAAAGCACTGTTGGTTTTATTCTCTAATTTCTTGATCGCAGCATAGAGGGATTGGGGCTCAAACTTCACACTAACCTTTGTGTTCAGTATTTGTGCTTCAGATCTGCCTGCCATGGCGGTCAATAGGCCTGCTGTCAATAGTATAAATACAGCTAAAAAGATGATGCGCATAAGCTGTGGATATTTGTTAATGGGCAATAAATAAAAATTCATATTTTAGGGTACTAGTAATTGTTAAAGCTTTTTAAGCGATGAAGGTTTAAGATTGCAGTCTTTTCTCTTCCTGATTAATGATCAGTCGGTTCCTGTGGTGACAGGAGCCGGTTTTTTAGTAAAGTATCATGTCATTTCCCTCCTTCCTGTACTTAGAATTATGAATGGCACTCACAATTTTCAAGATTTGATTTTTAGTCATATCAGCACTCAGTTTTAGGGTGAAGCGATAAGCATTGACTGACTTATCACCTGCTTCAATGTTGATATGGAAGTTGTTTTTCAGCACGAGTTGCAGCTCTTTGAAATCAACCTGGTGCAGGTAAATTTTACCTTCACGCCAGCCTTTCACTTCATCCGGATCAACAATGCTTTGTTTAAATTCTTTGGTGATGGTGTTATAAATAAGCTCTTGTTTTGCAATTAAAACAGCCAGGTTCTTCTTTCCCTCGTCAACCTGCACACGACCTGTAGCCACCGTCACCTTCATGGAGTGGATGTGTTTGTAAGATCTTACATTAAAGGATGTTCCTAAAACTCGAACGTCTAATTTACCAGCATGCACAAGGAAGGGTTTTTGGGGATTTTTTTGGACTTTGAAGAAGGCCTCCCCTTCATCCAGATAAACTTCCCGTTTATCCCCTTCAAAGTTTAATTGAACCCTTAATTTGCTGGATGCATTAAGCCAGGCTATAGAATTGTCGGGTAAAATGATTTTTTTGATCTGACCAACATGAGTTGTGGAAACTGCATAAACATCTGGTCTCTTTGATCTCCAATGATAGAAAATGGCTCCTGCAGAGCAGATGATCACCACTGCGGCAACTAAACGGTAGTAGGTTGCTTTCTTGCCATCAGAACCATGAATCAGACTTTTGAGCTCCTTTTTAGATCGCTCTTTTTCATTCTGATTCACTTTCACATCCGATTCCTGAGATTGGTACGATTTATACCAGGCTTCAATCAATGCAGATTCTGTTTCATTCGCTTCACCTTTGGCATAGCGGGAAATAAGTTTTTTAAATTTGTTTTCTTCCATAAACGGTTTCTATCCTAATGTCGCAGAGAAACCGTTTTGGTACTTACAATTTAGATTAACTTTGGGTTATCTATTTGTTAAGCATGTGAATTAGAAGGAGCAGGTAGGTAAAATGTTTTTCAGGGTATTTCTCAGAGATGGTTCTTCTTAATCGTCTCAATAATTCTGAGATATAGTTTTTCACGGTTTGGTCTGCCAAACCCAATTGTAAAGCAATATCTTTGATAGGGACATTGTCACAGCGGAGGATGTATATTTTTTTTAAGGTTTCGGGCATTAGGTTTACCGCTTCTTCAAGCACCATCTCCAACTCCAAATAATCCTTTACATCGGTAATGGACTTTTCCAATATACTGATGCGTTCGGCGGCTTCCTGAAGTCTGGTTTCTTCCGTTTTTAATGAACGGAAGTAGCTGATGATGCTTAATTTTAGCGAACCGAAAAGGTAGTTTTCTAGTGTTGTTTTAATCTCGATGCTTTCTTTTCTATTCCAGAGATTAATCAGTAATTCCTGAACAATATCTTTTGCATCGTCCATGTTGTTAAGTCTGGCAACTGCGGTTTTGTACAATTTCTCCCAATATTTGTCAAACAATAAGTCAAACGCATAGCTTTCGCCTTGCTGTATCTGGGCAAATAATTCATGATCTGAAATTGGAACTATTCTCATGTGATGATAATTCACAATATTAGCCACTTCAATGTTAAGCCAATTTTAAATTTCAATTATCTTGAGATTTGTCATTTATAAACATGACAGCCATCAGAGAACTCATAAACGCTAAGGTGGCACATATGCGGAGGATGACGATATAAGCATCTATAAAAGCTAAGTGATAAGCTTTGTTGATCAATGATTTTGTTTGTGCATTAAGGTCAGAAGGGGCTCTTGCATCGCCTAAATTCATGCTTTCCCGCATCACCTCGGTTTTCTGCTTTTCTTGTAAGGGGATTTTCGCCAGCTGTTTTGTGACGGAATCTGAAAAGACCAGAATGGCCAAAGCTCCAAAAATGGCTATGGCGAAAACACTTGCAATTCTGGTGATGGCATTGTTCACGCCCGAGGCGGTTCCAGAAAACTGATCGGCTACTGCGTTCATCACAGCGGTGGTTAATGGAGCTACCGTGAAAGACATCCCAAGGCCAAGAATCAAAACCCCGGGGAAAAAGCTTGTCCAATATTCTTGTGGGCCATTGGTTTGTTTCACCAAGCTAAGCAATAGTAAACCAACACCAGCTATGGCTGGGCCAAAGACGAGAAATAGCCTCGGCCCATGATGATCTGCAAGTTTCCCGGCAAACCTCGCAATAGCTATCATGAGCAAGGTAAAAGGCAAAAAGGTTAAGCCCGACTGCAATTGGCTGTAGCCCTGCACTTGCACCAAGTTGAGCGAAAGAAAGAGCATGCTTCCACTCAAGCCGGCATACAAAAAGAAAGTGAGCAAATTTGCACCGCTGAAAGTTGAATTGGAAAATAGTTTGAGAGGCATCATTGGAGCAGCGCTTTTACGCTCACCATACAAGAAAAGCAGTAAAAGCAACAAGCCCACAGCTAAAGAGACATAAACTTTAGGGTGACTGATGCCAAATGAAGGGATGCTCAAAAAACCGAAAGTAAGTGCTGCCAATGCGCCCACAATGCCAATGGCACCAAAGAAATCAGGTGTTTTGTGGCTATTTCCTGCATCTTTGGTCTCTGCAACTTTTAACCAAAGCATTAACAAAACCGTTATCCCCAGTGGCACATTGATGAAAAAAATAAAACGCCACAAACCTGCATCGGCCAATGCCCCGCCCAAAATAGGCCCTCCCATGGTTACCACAGTTGTAAAGGCAGACCATGTGCCAATGGCCTGTCCTTTTTCTTTATGATCAATGGAAGATGAGATCAACGATAAGCTCCCGGGGATCATCAACGCACCTCCAAATCCCTGTATCAATCTAAAGAAAATCAGCAGGTTAACATTAGGAGCGAATCCACAAGCAGCAGAACCAGCTATAAAAATTGCAATGCCTGCCATAAAAACCTTTTTGCGCCCCAAACGGTCGCCAAGTGCTCCTCCCAAGAGTATAAAAGAAGCCAACATCAGAAGGTAAGCGTTCAGTATCCAAAACAGATCAGCTCCTGTCGCATTCAAGCTTTTTTGAAGGGATGGTAAAACCACATTTAATGCAGTGCTATCTATGAAAGCCATTGCCGAGGCAAGAATGGTGGAAACCATTACCCACTTGCCTTTTGTGCTTTTTAAAGAAACTGTTGCCATGAGAAATATAAAGCTTAGCCATAAAGGTAGATATTATTGCTTGGGGAAGAAATTACTGACACACGTTTTCGGAGGTTGAAAAGAATAGGACTGCTGTAAGCAGGTTTCATCTTAAGGGCTTAATTGCGAAAAATAGAAGAACCTGTTTTTTCCAATAAATAGAATCATCTCTAAATGATTCGAGATTTGTATCTTTGCAGCAAATCGTGAAATCGTCCTTAGATTTATTCAAGGACGATTTTTTTTAAATTCAGCTGAGGAGCATTCAGCTTTTCATTTTATTATGGGTACACTTCAAAATGAAATAGCCAAAAGGAGAACTTTTGGGATCATCAGTCACCCCGATGCAGGGAAAACCACTTTAACAGAGAAATTATTATTATTTGGTGGTGCTATTCAGAAAGCTGGGACCGTGAAGAGGAATAAATCTGAAAAGACGGCAACATCAGATTTTATGGAGATCGAGAAGCAGCGGGGAATCTCTGTAGCCACGTCTGTGATGGGGTTTGAATATCAGGATGTCAAAATAAATATATTGGATACACCTGGTCACAAGGATTTCGCTGAAGACACCTATAGGACTTTAACAGCGGTGGATTCTGTGATTTTGGTGGTCGATTGTGTGAAAGGTGTGGAGGAGCAGACCAAAAAGCTCATGCAGGTTTGCCGGATGAGGCATACACCAGTGATCATCTTTGTCAATAAAATGGATAGAGAGGGAAAAGATCCTTTTGATTTACTGGAGGAGTTGGAGAAAGAACTGCAAATCTCTACTACGCCGTTGAGCTGGCCTATTGGCATTGGCCATTCTTTTAAAGGGGTGTACCAATTGAACAATAAAGTGCTCAATTTATTCAGCCCCAATAAAAAAGTGATAGCTGAGGATCATGTCATCATCAATGACTTGAAGGATGAGCAGGTAAATAATTTATTGGGGGAGAAAGCTGCCAATAAGTTAAGAGATGAGGTGGAATTGATTGAAGGTGTTGCGGAACCTTTTGACGATGGTTTATACCTTTCCGGGTATCTGGCACCTGTCTTTTTTGGCAGTGCCATCAATAATTTTGGAGTGCAGGAATTACTGGAGACTTTCATTAAAATCGCTCCACGACCTCAGGGAAGAGAAACAGACGTTCGTGAAGTGGAGCCTTCGGAGAATAAATTCACAGGTTTTATTTTTAAAATTCATGCTAACCTTGATCCTAATCACAGGGATCGTATTGCTTTCTGCAGGATTTGTTCAGGCATGTTCCAACGGAACACTTTCTATTTTCACAACAGGTTGAGTAAGAAATTAAAGTTCGCTTCACCCACCAGTTTCATGGCGGATAACAAAAGTTTGGTGGAAGAAGCCTTTCCGGGGGATGTGATTGGCTTATATGACTCAGGCAATTTTAAGATAGGAGACACCTTAACAGAAGGAGAACAATTGCAATTCATTGGTATTCCGAATTTCTCGCCGGAGATATTCAAAGAACTGGAGAACAGTGATCCTCTAAAAACCAAACAATTGGAAAAGGGGATTCATCAGTTGAGTGATGAAGGGGTGGCGCAGTTGTTCATTCAAAATCCGGGAAATCGGAAAATCATCGGAACTGTAGGTGAGCTGCAATTCGAAGTGATCCAATTCAGGTTGTTGCATGAATATGGGGCTTCTTGTATTTTCAGGCCAATGAATGTTTCCAATGCAAAATGGGTTTCAGCCAACAGTGCCATCGAATTGGAGAAATTCCTTCAGCGTTATCATCAGAAAATCGCTTATGATAAGGAAAATAAGCCAGTTTTTCTTGCAGCTTCTGCATGGGATATGGAGTATGCTAACAAAACTTTTCCTGAGGTAAGTTTTCATGATACCTCTGAATGGGAATTGGTCAATGGCATATAAACTATTCTGTCTGATCTATTATTTCATGTAAATTCAAAATAAAAGTTATGTAAATTCAAAATAAAAATTATGTAAATCAAAAATAAAGCTTATATTTGTTTTGAAATTTATGGTATGAGTGAGTTTATTGGAAGGAGGATTATTCCTTTAATTAAAGAACAGCAGTCTAAATTCCCTGTTTTGGCCATTACCGGTCCAAGGCAATCAGGTAAAACCACTTTACTCAAAGAATTATTCACTGAGTACAGGTACGTTTCCTTAGAAAATCCCGATATACGTTCTTTCGCAGAGGCTGATCCTGTAGGTTTTCTTGATCTATATAATGAGCATGTGATTTTTGATGAAATACAGCGTGTGCCTGATTTGTTTTCTTATATACAAAGCAGGGTAGACGAATCCCGGATGATGGGACGTTTTATTTTATCAGGCTCTCAAAACTTTCAGCTTTTAAATAGCATCACCCAAACGCTCGCCGGAAGGGTGGCATTGTTTAAATTATTGCCTTTAGATTTTGTGGAGATGAAGGCAGAAGATTTATTGCCCGCTTCTTATGCGGAAACTGCTGTGAGAGGTTGTTATCCTGCCATTTTTGACAGAGAAATTGATCCGCGAGTTTTTTATGCCAATTATATCCAAACTTATATAGAGAAAGATGTCACCGAGCTTTTGAATGTGAGGGACTTAAAACAATTTAGAACATTCATTGGACTGTGTGCTGGCAGAGCTGGGCAGTTATTAAACATCAGCGCCATTGCCAATGAGTGTGATATCTCACAACCAACGGCAAAATCATGGCTATCTCTTTTAGAAAGCAGTTATGTGGTTTTTCTGCTTCAACCTTATCATCAAAATTTTAATAAAAGATTGGTGAAAAGTCCTAAGTTATATTTTTATGACATTGGATTGTTGTGTCATCTTTTGGGGATAAGGCAACCTGACGATTTTGAAAAGAATAGACTAAAGGGCAATTTATTTGAAAACATGGTGGTCGCAGAATATCATAAAAGGAATCATCATTTATATCTGCATCAGGAATATAATTTTTGGCAGGATAGTAATGGACATGAGGTGGATTTATTGATTGCCAAACCCAACGGATTTGATGTTTTTGAAGTGAAAGCCACCCAAACCATTACGCCTCAATTATTTAAAGAGATGGATAGATTTGCTGATTTGGCCAAAGCCGATGAAATGAGGAAAACGTTGGTATATGGTGGTGAAAAAAATCAGCTAAGGAGCAAATATCTGGTCATGAGCTGGAGAAATATAGGTGATTAAATAAATCTCCGTCAGGATGCTGATAGGCGTTTAATTTTTACGATCGATGCCAATTGCCTATCTTAGCCTATCTGCAGATTTTACCAGTTTCTCATCCCTTAGCATCCCTTTGGCAGCCAAAATTAAAAAAAGAATAGAAACGGAGGTCAAACCTGCCCCAATGCTATAATCACTTATCTGTAAATCTGTGCCTGCTGCAGCCTTCACGGTTTGTGCCAGCCAAAAGCTGTAAGCAATCAACACCGCAACAAGGATATACCCAAAAGTTGCTTGTTTCTTTCTCCTTTTATAGAAAAATATGAGCACCAATGGCAGCAATCCTAAAATCGCAGTAGCTATGGTCAACAATAAGAAAGATTCCGTTTGCACCACTTGGTTGTTCACGGTTTCGTAAATTCCGGTCACCATGATCTTTTTGGCTCCAAGTCCTGTAAGCACGTTCACAAAAGGGAAAAGAAATAAAGCATAAATGGCCAACGAAGCCATAAATAGATAAACGGTTTGAATTCTTTGTATCATTTTATAGAGTTTTAAGCTGTATTTATAATTTATAAGTGCTTTTTAGTTTCATCCATAAATTCTTATACAAACATAAAACATCGTCCTCAACATTCCCTTCTTAATTATAAATTTGTACGGTGATCAATCTACAAAGATATTTCATTAAACTGGCTTATAAAGGCACCGCTTACCATGGCTGGCAATTTCAGCCCAATGCAATTGCGGTGCAAGAAGTTCTGGATAAGGCCTTATCCACCTATTTCAGAACAGATTTAGAAACATTGGGTTGCGGAAGAACCGATACAGGAGTGCATGCCGAAGCGTTTTATGTTCATATGGATTTGAACCAGCAAATAGAGGACAACCAGATTTTGAAAGCAGTGAAAGGATTGAACGCACTGCTTCCGCATGATATCGCCATAAAAGACATCATTTCGGTTAAACCCGATGCCCATGCCCGCTTTGACGCCATTTCACGCTCCTATGAATATCACATTCATTTCAAAAAAGATCCTTTCAAAACAGATTCAAGCTGGCTGTTAAAGGACGAATTGGATGTGGCTACTATGAATGAAGCTGCGGCAATCATCTTGGAATATAAAGATTTTGGTGCCTTTTGTAAGTCTAATGCTGACAATTTTACCAATATTTGTGAGGTGGCTGTATCGGAATGGGAGCAGACAAAAGAAGGACTGATTTATCATATTACAGCAAACAGATTCCTTAGAAACATGGTTAGAGCCATTGTAGGCACTTTAGTTGATGTGGGCAGAAATAAGCTGAAGGCTTCAGATGTTCATCAAATTATCCAAAGTCAAAAAAGGTCCTATGCCGGGGCCTCCGTACCTGCACGTGGTCTGTTTTTAACCCAGGTTCAATATCCATATATAAAAAACAAAGAAGCCAATGGCTGAAGAGATCACAGGTAAAACATACGATTGGACGCTTCTAAAAAGAGTTTTCAGTTATGCAAGGCCTTATAAGAGTAAATTTTTCTGGTCAGTGTTGCTTACTTTGAGTATAGCTGCCATAGCACCGGTAAGGCCTTATCTAATCCAGTTGACCCTAGATAAATTCATTTTCTTTAATGATACCAGCGGTCTGCTGAACATGACGATATTGATGGTGAGCTTGTTGTTGGTACAGACGCTTATCCAATATTTTCAGACTTTCTTAACCAACTCCTTAGGGCAGTCGGTGATCAAGGATTTAAGGATGGATGTTTTTAATCACATCAGTACGCTCCGTCTGAAATATTTCGACAGGACCCCCATTGGCCAGCTCATCACCCGTACGGTGTCAGATTTAGAGACCATTGCTGATATTTTCAGTGAAGGGCTCATCTCCATCATCGGCGACAGCCTTACCGTGATCACCATCATCTGTGTGATGCTTTTCTCTGACTGGAGGCTAACCCTGATCGTTTTAATTCCAATGCCTTTTTTAATGCTGGCAACTTATATTTTTAAGGAAGCCATTAAGACGGCATTTCAGGAAGTGAGGACTCAAATCTCGTTATTGAATACATTTTTACAGGAACATATCAGTGGAGTGAGTATCATCCAATATTTTGCACGGGAGGATCAGGAATTTAAAAAATTCAATACCATCAACGCAAATCACCGGGATGCGCACATCCGTTCCAACTGGTATTATTCCATTTTCTTCCCTGTGGTGGAGATCATCTCTGCACTCTCCATTGGGCTGTTGGTTTGGTATGGCTCCAAGAGCATCCTGGATAACCAAGTTTCTCCGGGTATTGTGGTGGCGTTTCTAATGTACATCAATATGTTGTTTGTCCCGATCAGACAACTGGCGGATAAATTCAACACCCTCCAAATGGGGATGGTGGGTGCGGACAGAATTTTCAGGGTGTTAGACACGCAGGAGAGAACCGCAAATCCCGGAAATAGAACCCTGGAGAAAATGAAAGGTGAGATTGAATTCTCAAAAGTTTGGTTCTCTTATAAACAAGCTGAAGAACCACCCACTTCCGAAGAATGGATATTGAAGAATATCTCTTTTAAACTTGAGAAGGGTAAAACTTTGGCTTTGGTAGGGGCCACCGGAGCAGGGAAATCATCAACCATCAATATTCTGAATCGTTTTTATGAAATCAGTGAAGGAGAGGTGACGATAGATGGCATTCCAATTAAGGAGTACGACATCAGGTATCTGCGGTCTCAGATCGCGACGGTTCTACAAGACGTCTTCCTTTTTTCAGACACCATTGAAAATAACATCAGCTTAAATGACCCCAACATCACTTTAGAGGAAATCATTGAAGCTTCAAAAGAGGTTGGAGCGCATGAATTCATTATGAAATTGCCTGGAGGCTATCAATATGACGTTCAGGAACGTGGCGCAACCTTGTCTGCCGGGCAGGCGCAGTTGATATCTTTCATACGTGCATTGGTTCATCAGCCAAAAATTCTGGTATTGGATGAGGCCACTTCCTCCGTGGACACGGAAACAGAGGGGTTGATTCAGACCGCCATTGAAAAACTAATGACCGGGCGAACTTCCATTGTAATTGCACATCGTTTATCCACCATTCAGCATGCGGACAGCATCATTGTGTTGGATCATGGCGAGATCAAGGAGATGGGGACGCATCAGGAATTATTGAACTTGGACGGGTTCTATAAAAAGCTGTATGATCTGCAGTTCAGCTCCGCAGGAATAAATAAAATACAGGACTGATGAAATTAAATCCATTAATTTTCATTTTTAACCTTTGACTTTCCTGTTGATTCTGTTAGCTTTGTGCCACAAAAAAATAATAATGAGCGTACTTGTAAATAAAGATTCTAAAGTTATAGTTCAGGGTTTTACCGGCAATGAGGGCACTTATCATGCCGCGCAGATGATCGAGTATGGAACTGATGTGGTTGGCGGCGTTACTCCCGGGAAAGGCGGTCAGACCCATTTGGATAAACCCGTTTTTAACACGGTTAAAGAAGCGGTGGAAAAAACCGGAGCTAACGTTTCAATTATTTTTGTACCTCCCGCATTCGCTGCAGATGCGATTATGGAAGCTGCCGAAGCTGGCATTAAAGTGATTGTGTGCATCACTGAAGGTATCCCAACCAAAGACATGATTTTAGTGAAAGAGTACCTCACTGATAAAGATTGCAGACTGATTGGCCCTAACTGCCCTGGCATCATCACTGCTGATGAAGCTAAAATTGGTATCATGCCAGGCTTCATCTTCAAAAAAGGCCAGGTAGGCGTGGTTTCAAAATCGGGCACGTTAACTTATGAAGCGGTTGACCAAGTGGTAAAGGCAGGTTTAGGAATTACCACAGCCATCGGAATCGGCGGAGACCCCATCATTGGAACGCCAACAAAAGAAGCGGTTGAATTATTGATGAACGATCCCGAAACCAAGGGCATCATCATGATTGGTGAGATTGGGGGAAGTATGGAAGCCGAAGCGGCTTATTGGATAAGAGACAACGGAACTAAACCTGTGGTTGGTTTCATCGCTGGCCAAACAGCGCCTCCGGGACGCAGAATGGGCCATGCTGGTGCAATTGTTGGCGGAGCTGATGATACGGCTGCTGCAAAAATGAAAATCATGCGTGAATGCGGAATCACCGTAGTGGAGAGCCCCGCAGAGATTGGTGCAGCTATGGCTAAAGCACTGGCTGAGTTGGCATAATCTTTCTCCTATAAAAACAAAAAAGACTGTCCATTAATTTAAGACTGTCTTTTTTTGCTTCAGATTGTCTGATATGGATTGATGATTGTTCCGCATTAAGGATTAGATGATTCAGTTTTCATGATTTCATGATCTTCTTCCTCATGAAGCAAAAGATCATTACAATCAATCTCCAGGATCAAAGCGATATGGAATAACCTTTTCAGGGTTAATTTGGTATAACCAAGTTCTATTTTACTGTAAGCATTTTGTGATATCTCTAATTTTGCTGCCAGATAATCTTGCGTATAGTTTTTCAGCTCTCTGATTTTACGGATATTAGCAGCTACTTTTTTTGATTTCGAATCTAAATCGGGTTTCATCGGCAATGATATGTTATTCTCTGATTTCAATAACGAAATGAAACCCATAGTGGATTTTTTATAAAAAACCAGAATGATAAGGTAGAATCAATTGGTCAACACCAAAAATAATAATGAAACCGACATGATTATTTTAATCATCAAAGGTTCCGTCTGATAAATAAATTGAATATCCGTAAAGCTTCATAAGGGTGATTAAACCGCTAAAACGGTTTCAATTGCAAATCAAATATAGCCCATGGTTTAAACCATATAGCCCATGGTTTAAACCATGGGCTATATGAAACAGGAATTTTAATGGATTTATCCATTTCCCTATCTCTTGTTGGTTTTATGATAAATTACGGACATTCAATAAATAAAAAAACAAAAAATTCACTGGTTTGTATTATAGTTTCGATATTTTTTTAGATATTTAAATTCATAAAATAATAAAGATGAAGCTATTGACGATTTTCTTATTATTCTGCACTACATTCTTCACTTCCTCAGACATAGTTCACAAAACCGGTAGAGCCACTTATTATGCATCAAGATTTGATGGAAGAAGAACCACCAGCGGAGCTATTTACAGACATAATAAATTCACAGCGGCCCACAAGACCTTGCCTTTTGGCACAGAGGTCACTGTCACCAATTTAAATAATGGAAAAGAAGTGACTGTGGTGGTAAATGACCGCGGACCTTACGGTAAAGGTATGACAATCGATCTCTCGCAATCTGCTGCCAAGGAGATTGATCTATACGGACTAGGAGTGGTGCCCTGTGAAATCTCCTATACCTTGCCTGATTAAAATCTTCCCTTATAATAGTTCTTTAACATCGCCTGTCCAGGTTTCTGATGTAAAACATCCTAGTTAATGTTAATCATAAAACGATGAAAAATCATCTTTTTAAGATACTTATCGTCAATGATATAAGTCTTTCTACTTTTAACTTACTACTTTTGACTTTCTACTTTTAACTTACTACTTTTGACTTAATGCCGTTTATAAAAGAAAATTTAGTGATGAAATTCAATGATTTAACTCCTGAAGAGGAATATGTGATAGTACATAAAGGTACAGAAAGACCTTTCACTGGCGAATACAACAACTTAAAAGAGGCGGGAACTTACGTTTGCAGAAGATGTGACACGCCTTTATATCAATCTGATGATAAATTCGAATCTCATTGCGGCTGGCCAAGTTTTGATGACGAGATTCCCGGAGCTGTGAAAAAAGTGACTGATGCAGATGGCAGAAGAGTGGAGATCGTATGTGCCAGTTGCGGAGCGCATTTGGGTCATGTTTTTGAAGGTGAGCGTTTAACCCCAAAAAATACCCGCCACTGTGTGAATTCCATCAGTATGAAATTCATTCCAAAGAGCTAAGATTTTGACGTATAAGATAGCATTGCTTCTCCTTATAAGCATCAGCTTGTTGGCTTGTTCCCCCAAGCTGACACAAACAGGAAAGGCTTCTTATTATGCTGATAAATTCAATGGGAGAAAAACCGCTTCAGGAGAGAGATTCAGGAATTCAAAATTGACCGCTGCACATAAAACGCTTCCTTTTGGAACGAAAGTGAAAGTCACCAACAGGAGAAATGGCAAATCTGTTAAAGTCCGCATAAACGACCGTGGACCTTTTATTGCAGGAAGAATCATTGATCTCAGTAAAAAAGCCGCCAAAAAAATTGATATAGATAAAGAAGGCGTTGGTATGGTACGAATTAAATATAAAAAGCCTTGATTTTTTTATTCGGCTACATGTATTTTAATCACTAATTTTTTCACTTTATCCTCATTTATTTTCCAATTCGGACGGTGTGCATCTGAAGGAAAGAAAAGGTAAAATTCGGCAGGCGTGGCGGTATAGAATTTAGCATTGTTGATCTCGTAATTGGCCACATCTTTTGCCGGGTTATAAGGATTGGTCACTTTGGCGTTTACCGATGAAGCCATTCCTATTTTCTCCTGGCCCCTGATGATGTATTGCAAATCAATATATTTTTGGTGCGACTCCCATTTGGTCTTTTCAAAGGGTTTGTCTACCATCTCCGTGATGGAGGCGAAAACCTCGTCACCGTCAATCGGATATTTTCCCGGAGCCAGACTCTCCAAATCCTGAGTTTTCATCCAGGTAAATGCCTTATCCCAAGCGGCTTTATTGGCATGATACTGCTTCTCAAATTCAGCAGTATGAATGGTGTAAGAAGGCTGAGGTTTTAAACCTTTGGAGATATCCTGCTTTTTAAACCAGGATAAGGATTTGTTGACCGAGCAAGAACTGAGGAGGAGGCAAAGAAGCGTTAATGGAATTACTGAGCTTTTTAATTTCATAATTGGGGGTTAGGAGCTACTAAAGTAAGGTTTTTTTTGATAGAGTTTATTAGGTTGAACCATTTTTTGGTTGCTTAACCGGCAATAGGCTGTGTGCCCTTCACAGACCTGAATGAAAATTTAAGTGTGTTTGGGAGCGCACAGACCAAAGAATATAAAAAACCTTATTATCCTTTTATTTTAAGGCTGCCCGCCTCCACCGGCAGCCCCATAAACTTGTCCTGTGGAATAACTGGCCTCATTATCCGCCAGCTGCACATAGATGGAACCCAATTCAGCAGGCTGACCCGGCCTGCCCAATGGTGTGGCACCGCCAAAATTTTTCAGTTTCTCCTGCGAAGCTCCGCCACTTACCTGCAAAGGTGTCCAGATGGGACCTGGGGCCACACCGTTTACCCGGATGCCTTTAGGTCCCAGCTGTTTGGCCAGCGACCTTACGTAATTAGTGGTGGCTGCTTTGGTTTGTGCATAGTCATACAGATCAGCTGAAGGGTCAGTGGCTTGTTCGGAAGTGGTGCCAATGATTACCGAACCAGGTTTTAAATGGGGCAAGGCAGCTTTAATGATCCAGAAGGGGGCATAGATATTGGTCTTCATGGTCCGGTCGAATTGCTCGGTGGAGATATCTAAGATGGATGCATTCGCCTGCTGGCGTCCGGCATTGCTTACCAGGATATCCAATCCGCCAAGACCTTTCACTGCCTCTTCCACTAAGTGCTTGCAAAAAGCCTCTTCTCGGATATCCCCGGGAATTGCCACTGCTTTACGGCCTGCCTGCCTGATGAGTGCCATTACCTCTCTGGCATCCGGCTCTTCCTCCGGCAGGTAGTTGATTGCTACATCTGCACCTTCCCGTGCATAAGCGATCGCCGCAGCACGGCCCATACCTGAATCTCCCCCGGTAATGAGTGCTTTACGTCCCGTCAAACGGCCTGAGCCTTTATAACTTTTTTCGCCATGGTCCGGAATAGGATCCATCTTGCCGGCCAGTCCCGGCCAGGGTTGCGATTGCCCTTTAAAAGGAGGTGCCGGATATTTGGTGGAGGGGTCTAAGCCTGCTCCCACGGTGCCCAGCACCCGGTGTCTGCTGATTTCATTTTCTTCAATGATGGTCATATCCATAGTGTTTTTCGTAGCTGATAGCTTCCTGCAAATTCAAATCTCATGCCTTAAGCTGTGTGATAAATACGGTAAAATGAAATTAAATACGACGGTAGCGGTTGCAAAGAATCATTAGTGAGAAAAGAGCGCACAGCCCTGATGTATTTTGCTAGAAAATGAAGCCTCATAGATTTACTGAAAGATTAAATCACTCCCTTTTCAGAAGTTGGTATTTATATGGATTGAAGTCGATTGCTTATTTCTATTACAGGAAAAATGCACTACAAACTGGTAAGCATTTCTTTAAAAGAAATGCTAAATAATATGATGCCGGATAGTGAAAGCCACTAACTCTGCAACATTTTTAGTTTGGGTTTTTTTGAGCATGTTTTTACGATGAGTGATGATGGTATGTTCACTGATAAAAAGCTTATCAGCCAATTGCTTGCTGCTAAACCCTTCTGCAATCAACGTTAAAACTTTTTTCTCCTGTTGAGTGAGCGTTGGTTCTTCAATTGAAAAATTCATCACTTAAATTTCTAATTAACTTCAAGTTATATAAAATTAAGCTCATTAGAAGAAAAAAACTTTCAAATACCCTAAACGTGGTATTAAATTCAAGGGCAGATAAAATCCCTAGAAATGGGGATTTTATCCTGTATGTTCAAATCCTAAATTTATACGTTGTCAGCAGACTTTAAATCATATGAGAATTTTTAATTCATGTATCATCAGTGGTAAGGCTTCTAAAGTCTTTAAAACCGGAATATTCAGCACCATTATTTTACTGTTAATTTTTGGATTCAGGAATGAGCTGCATGGCCAATCCTTGGACACCATTGTTTCGGTAAAGAATCTCAACAATTTATCAGACACGGCAAGTATTGGAGATGTGATCGCCATCAGCATCAAAAAAACAAAAAGAAGTGATTCTTTATTCACTCATCTTTATTTAAATGGAATAATGACCGTAGGACTGAAACCCTGGAGAAAAATTAGTTGTGGGGCAGATAGTAATCTGGTGGTTTATTTTAAACTTGACGAACCAGTTAAGGTTTTGCTGGATTCTTTCTCTAACAATCAATCGGATATCCATAGAATTATTCCGGTGGAGATCGCTTTAGGGGATAAATTTTTATGCCAGACAAGACCGCAGGGACTGGTTGTACAATTCAATCAGCAGATCAATAAATTTTGGATATGGTTTCTGGCAATTATAATCTGTGGGTTATCGTTTTTCGCTTTATACCATAACATTCTTAAAGACGACTATAATTTATATTACAGTCTTAGCCGCTCTCAGCTATTTTACTGGACTTTGCTTTTTGTGATCTGCTATTTATATATCTGTCTTCACACAGCAGCATTGCCTTTATTAACGCCTTCTATACTTGCTATTTTGGGGATCAGCGCCGGTACCACCGCTATGGGCTCGGTGATAGAGAATAACAGGAAGAAAAAGAACCTTACCCCCATAGATCCTACTGCAAAAAGTGAAGGGTGGTTTTTGGATATCCTGTCTGACGGGAGCAGCATTAATATTCAGCGGTTTCAAAATGTGATTTTCAATCTGGTTTTCGGGATTATTTTCATCCAGCGAACACTTGCCAACGGCACTTTGCCTGATTTTGATGATAACATTCTGCTGTTAATGGGAATCAGTTCAGTCACTTATGCCGGATTAAAGACCACAGAGATGCAGAAGGAACAGCAAAAACAACCTGAAGCCGCTGAACCTGTAAAAGAGGCTCCGAAAAATGAAAATAAGCCAGCTGCAGCTAATGAGGAGGAGGATGCAAGTTGAAAAAATCATCATAAGAAAAGTAAAATGGAATATCCTAAAAGAATCGTTAAAAAAGGGGAGCCTGAGCAGGCTCTGGTGAAAGCCATTCAAGCTCAATTGAATGAGCAGAATTGTGGTCCATTAGAGGTAGATGGTCATTTCGGAGATCAGACCTCTAGTGCGGTGAAATTATTTCAAACCAGACATATGGATGCTGCCGGATCTCCGCTCAAAGCAGATGGGCAAATCGGGGCACTTACGTGGGCAGCACTTTTTGGAGGGGATACTCTGCAAAACACCCATAGCAGCTCAAATATATTGAAGAAGGCGGTGGAAATAGCAGCCTCTCAGATTGGAGTGGTGGAGCAACCTCCATTGAGTAACAGAGGCCCACAGGTGGATGAATATTTAAAGTCGGTTGGATTGAACCCAGCCGGGCATCATTACAGCTGGTGTGCTGCTTTTGTTTACTGGAGTTTTCAACAGGCTGCTCAGCAGTTGGGCATCATTAATCCACTTTACAAAACGGCTGGAGTGCTTGACCATTGGGCGAATGCCAGATGTATCAAAATTTTAAAACTCACAGCTTTGGCAAATCCTGCCTTAATTATTCCTGGTAGCATTTTCATTATAGATCATGGTGGCGGACTCGGGCATACCGGGATGGTGGAAAGTGTGAATGGCGGAAATTTGACCACGATAGAGGGGAACACCAATCCCGGTCAAAGCAGAGAAGGCTATGGTGTTTTCAGGCTCACCAGAAGAAAAATAGGAGATATCAGCAAAGGATTTTTGAATTACGATTAATCTTAAATAATTTAAAATGGAAAAAGAGATCATATTCAGTGCCTGGTTCAGTGGCGCAAGCAATGGTTTTGCAGAATTTAGAATTTATCATTTTGGCGAGTTGACCACAACTTTTGTGTTAAATGGAACTGGTGAAAATACATTAAGTTTAGAGAAAGGGCTATATCTGGTGTCTGTTAAAGGCCTTGCAACTTTAGACGGAGCTACCATTAACATTAGTGAAAACACCAGTCCGGCAACACCAGACAATTTTGAAGCGGGTCCTATTTATTGTAATTATGTTTTAAACCTCACTTAATATGAAAAAACCACTGCTTATATCCCTGCTAAGCATTTTAGTGACCTTTAATTCATACGCACAAGATTCAGCGAAAGTTAAAAACGACGCTGAAAAAGAGGTAATCAGAACTGACGCCAATTTAAATAGTGGCAACACCCAGGATGTACTTCTTGATTTTTTTCAATTGGCTTTTAATGATCTCACAGGTACTGATAAGCAGTTTAAATTCTCCTCCAACTTATTCGCTATTAAGCTGAAATCGAACCCCGAATTGAATATCGACAGTAATTTCGCAAAAAATACATTCTGGCGTAATTCATCTGTTGAATTTGGTTTAAAATTGGATAGCAGCTATAATTTCAATGGTTTTTCCTTTGGTTATAAACTTGCGATCATTAACGGCCGCGATGTAGCATTGGCTAAAGACCTCCCTTCATTGGTTGAGAAGGCTAATGCAACCTATTCGGTAATATTTGATGCGTTATCCATTTCGTTGTCTAAGGTCAGGAATATAGACACATTAACGATGATCAATCTTGAATTGGATGAATTCTTTAAAAACAAGGACGAACAGTTTAAAGATCTAAGTCCATTGACCCAAAATTTCATCAGGAAAAACATTCCTTATCCATACCAGCATCTATTGAATGATGATTGGAGTTTTAGAGAGCAGGTGGTAAACAATTACAAGAGTGTTGTTGATAAATATAAAAATAAATTGATCTGGACAGCCTCTTTCAATTCCTCCACCTATACAGATGGATTTCTTTTTTCAAATTTAGATGTTAGCTCTCAGGCCACCGCCAATCTATTCAACATTGATGAAACCAACAATGTGGCATTTGATCTAAATACAAAACTCTCCTGGCTGAGTGACAGTTTAAAGATAAACAGGGATTTGGATCGTTCTTTATGCTCTTTTGAAGGGGGGTTGAACCTGGTGTTGCGGAATAAAAAAACAACACAATCTTGGTTGGAATGTAAAGCCTCTACAGCGTACATCCACATATTAAGCGGGATGTATCCTGACGAAACCAAAGATAAATTCACTTTGAACGGCACTTTACGTTTTAGATTGAATGAGAACTTCTGGATACCTCTGGAATTTAAATATGATCCAAGGAATGCGAATCTGTTTAGTTACCTCAGTGTGAAAGCTAACTTTGATTGGTTAGGTAAAAAGATGGCTAAGAACTGATGAATCCAAGGGTCAATTTTTTTTGAATATGAAAGTACTGTTCGATGCATTAATTCTATTCCAGCACCCTGGTCAGTTTCACAAACCTTCCCCGATAATAGTCATTCAACGGAGTGATGGTAATGCCATAGGCTTTCCCTGATGTGGAATGAATGAATTTGAGCGTGTCCTGCGTTTGTGTGAGTATGCCCATGTGTCCAACCACCCTTCTGGTGCTGTCTGTTCCGGTAAAGAGGATTAAATCTCCAGGTTTAGCTTCGCTGAAACCCACTTCTTTTCCATAATTGGTAAAGTCGACAGAACTTCTTGGGACTTTCCTGTCGAAATGATGGAATACATAAGTGATGAAACCCGAACAATCAAAACCCTCTTCGGGGCTCGTAGCTCCATATTTATAAGGTACCCCAATCAAAGTTTTGGCGAAACTCACCAGTTTTTGTGGAGAGATCTTTGTCTCTGTATGCGGATTGGAAGAACGGGCCACTGCTGTGGTATCAGGAGCAAAGGTGTTCACGTAAGAAGAGCTGTCTTTCAATTCATCAATGTTTCCCACATTTCTGTTCTGACAGGAGGAGAATAGCAGAAAAAAGCTGACGAAAGCTGAAAACGACAATGACATATGTTTTGAACGTGAAGAGATTCATTATGTTTCCTTTAAAATATAAAACGTTCTTTGATTGATTCAGCTTTTATTATTCAAAGGCTTTCTTTACTCATTTTTGAGGAAAGAATTTAAATGCTAAAAAATCGTTTAATAAAAATTAAATCTTATTTTGGATCATCAATTATAGGTTAAATATACAAAAATGAAGAAAGCAATAATATTGATGACATTTCTATTCACCAGCCTTGTGGGGTTCTCTCAATCTGCCGATGCCATTGTAGGGAAATGGTTGAATAAGGATAAGGATGCGCACATCCAGATTTATAAAAAAGGCAATAATTATTATGGGAAGCTGGTTTGGTTGAAGAACCCTACAGCAGATGGAAAAGCTAAAACTGACACCAAAAACCCGGATGCCAACCTTAAATCCAGGCCGATTTTAGGTTTGGAGATATTAAATGATTTTAATTATGACGATGGGGTTTGGGAGGATGGAAGCATTTATGATCCAAAATCGGGCAAAACTTATAGCTGCAAGCTCACGTTAAACGGAAATGATAAGCTGAATGTAAGGGGTTATATTGGGATCTCCTTGATTGGAAGAACTGAGGTTTGGACAAGAGTTAAATAGCCGTGTTTGAAGAATTTTAAATTAATGATGCTGGCCCTGGTTTTATCTCTTAATGTCAGGGCACAAGCGCTAAGGGTCATTGCTTTGGATAGTGGTAAAAATACCAGTGTTCGCGGGCTATCAGTAGTGAATGAGCAAACCATTTGGGCAAGTGGAAGTGAGGGTTGGGTAGCTAAAAGCACGGATGGAGAGCATTTTAGCTGGCGACAATTGAAAGGCTATGAAACAACAGATTTCAGAGATATTGAGGCCTTTTCGGCAAAGGAGGCGATTCTGGTGAGTTCGGGTTCGCCTGCTTATATTTTAAAAACCAGTGATGGGGGCGATAGTTGGATAAAAGTTTATGAAAACAGAGATGAGGCCATTTTTCTTGATGGCATGGATTTTTGGAACAAGCGGGAAGGGATGATATTTGGAGATCCCATTAACGGATTAATGCAGTTATTGATCACTAAAGACAGGGGAGAGACCTGGCAAAATATAGCTGCAAAAGCCCATATACAATTGAGGGAGGGGGAGGCTGGCTTTGCTGCCAGCGGAACGGGGATCCGCACTTTTAAGAACAAAGTTTTTATAGCAACCGGTGGCAGTGTCTCCAGGCTGTGGTTTTCCGGAGACAAAGGTAAAACCTGGAAAAATAAGGATATTCCTATTGTTCATGGAGCAGCATCCACAGGAACTTTCTCCATCGCCGTTAGTGGAAAAGAAGTATTTGCGGTGGGAGGAGATTATAGGAAGCCAGCCTTAGCGGTAAATAATTACGCTTTCATGAAAGCGGGCTCAGGATGGGAGAAATCCACACATCCGCCGAATGGTTACCGTTCCGGTATAGAGATCGCAAGCAAAGATATTTTGATCAGCACCGGGACTAATGGAACAGATTGCTCTTTGGACGGAGGCGAAAACTGGCAGATTTTAAGTTCTGAAGGTTTCAACGTTTGCCGAAAAGCTAAAAAAGGCGGATCATTTTTCCTCGCAGGGTCCAAAGGGAGGATCGCTAAAATAAAAAAGTGAACTCAGAGCCTGTTTAAAATTTATCTAATAATTTGTTTATGCCTCTTTTTGGCTACAACGGTGTTGAATTTTTCGAGATAGCTTCCGGCTATCTCTGCAAAATTTGCCTTGTTTCACTCAAAAATAACCTATAAACATTTTTACAATACAAATTTAAACAGGCTCTTATTGCTTAGCGGCAGTGAAAAGTGCTTTTAATTCTGTCGCTTCATCCGGATGCATCCTGCCACCCAAAATCAGTCTCAACTGCCTCCTTCTCAGCGCACCATCGAATAATTCGTTTTCTTCCTCTGTTTCCGGCGTGATGGAGGGTACCGGGATGGTTTTACCATCCTGATCCAGGGCTACAAAAGTATAATAGGCTTCATTGGATTTTAACCGGTGTCCTGAAGGGATGTTCTCCGCCCATACGTCCAGCCTCACTTCCACAGAAGTATGGAAAGCCCGTGTCACTTTTGCGTTGATGGTGACCACATCACCCAGCTTAATCGGATGCTGAAAAGAGACATTATCCACGGAAGCCGTGACCACAATTCTATTGCAATGTTTTTGTGCAGAGATGGCTGCAGCGATGTCCATCCAATGCAACAGTCGTCCACCCATCAGGTTATTCAGGGTGTTCGTATCATTGGGTAGCACCAATTCGTTCATGGTGATCAAAGATTGTTGGGGATGCTTTTTATTCATGGGATGATTGTTTCAGTTCAAAGATTAGGATATATAAGACGGATTTGGATCAATAATTTCTGGTTCGGTTTGCGGTGTTTAGTTCGGTAAATGCGATGAGTTCATCATAACGGGCGCCCGGTGCCCGGTAATAAATGAGGATTTGATAGTCATTCTCAGTTTCATAAAAGGAGGCATCGAAAGCATGATCGTCAATGATGTTGCCGTTTTCATCAGCCCATGTGTAATGATAATCGTACAATCCTTGTTTTAAAGAGGTTGTGAAGGAGAACAGCTTTGTCGTCGCATCGTATTTCATCCGGCTCGAACTGTTTTTTTGGTAAGCATTGAATTTGCCCACCACATAGGCGAAGCCATCGGCATCCGGTGCTGCCGCTTTCAATTGAAAATTGATTTTGCTGTAATCAGCATCGTAATCATCGTGATTACCGTCCTGATTTTTGATGTAGAAATCTCCATCTTCATCAAACTGATAAGAATATTTTCTTGGGTCCTTAGGTTCATCAGCAAAAAGATCCACCACATACAAAGAATCTTTAAATATCTGGTAAACCCCTTCCGATTTGTATCTGAAGCTCCGGGTGTCGAACTTTCTGAATTCATTGCCCCCTTCAAAATCATTCGTGCGGTCATCGGTAAAAATCAATTGATCGTTCCTGATGAATAGCGGTTTCTGAGTGAGCTGGGAAATATCCGAACGACCATTCTGTAAAACCAGCGCACTGATCTCCAGGTATGGATTTTGAATGATCAAGTTTGGATGAAAAATACTGAAATTGATCTTTTGGTGGCTGTCTCTGCCCGAGACGTTATTAGATCGACTGATCTCCGCCTGCAACGCCACCATTGGATTTACCACATAAAATCTTCTGGTCAAAACAAGTTTACTTGCATCTCCATCTTCGTAAACCTTTAGTAAATAATTTCCGGAATATTTTGGAATGATGGTAAGGTTTGGGAGGATGACCTGGTAGTGGGTGTATTTTTGGAAGGTGTTGTAGGAAAACCGATAATCATTCAAATGATCCTCACTAAAACTCTCCAGATAATCAATGGGGCTGAGCTGGGAGGGAAGCCAGTTTGCGTCGCAGTGTTCAACGCTGTAATACAAGTTACGGCTGCCTGTTCTTAAATCGTCAAACTTTAGGATCAGCCTTTCGGGAGAGCCCAATAGTAAAACAGGAAAGGAAGCTACTTTTTTATCATTATAGAATTCCACGCTTTTAATTTCAGGAAGGTAATTCACATTGTCGTAAATGGTTTTCACTGATGGAATCTCTGTTTTTTGAAGGTATGTTTTCTTTTGCTTTTTTTGAGCGATACAGGAAGTGGAGAACAAAAAGTGGAAGGCAAAGAACACAAGAAACCCAAAGGCAGATACAGTCCGCATTTTTTCAGGAGGTTTAAAATTTATAATACTTTTCAAATTCCTTAATCTTTGTTCATCCGTTTATTTTTATTGTTTTTTTATTATCAGCTATCTGTCTGTTGGCAAACAGGGGAACCTTTCATTTCATCCATCATTTTTCTAAGGCCATGATCTCCTCTGCCAGCTGTTCCCAGTGAAGCTGAGCGGCCCCCAAGTGTTCTTTGGCTTTAGCATAACGTTCGTTCACTTCATTTAATTTTGCAGGGACACTGTAAACCTCCTCCCCAGCGATCTCCGCTTCTAAAGATTTCACCACTTTCTCTTTCTCAGCAACCTCCTCTTCTAGTTGTTGGAGCTGCTGGTTCAATTTTTTCAATTGCTTTTTCTTCTCTTCAATTTCGGAAGGTTTAGGTTCCTCTTTTTTAGGTTTTTCCACTTTTGCAGGCTTTATTCCCCCACTTTCACCAGCTTTAACTCGGTTAGCCTGCCACTCTTCATACTCCTGATAGGTGCCAGGATATTCGTTGATGTCTTTATCTTCAATGAACCAAATTTTGTTGGCTACATTATCCAGGAAATACCTATCATGGGAAACTGCGATGAACGTCCCTTCATATTGCTGTAAGGCCTGGATAAGGATGTTCACCGATTGGATATCGAGGTGGTTGGTGGGTTCATCCAATATTAAAAAGTTGGAATCTGTGGTTAATGATTTTGCCAGGGCCACGCGTGATTTCTCGCCTCCCGATAACACCCTGATCTTTTTGAAGACGTCATCACCCGTGAAAAGAAAACAACCCAGAATAGAACGCAATTCGGTATCGCTATGTTTGGGCGCAAAGGATTGTAATTCCTCTAAAATGGAATGATCTAAATGCAGGCTCTCCAGCTGATGCTGGGCAAAGAAAGTGGTGGTGACGTTGTGGCCTGTTTCGCACATTCCTTTAAAAGTCTCTGTACCGGCAATAATTCTCAATAAGGTGGATTTCCCTTTTCCGTTGGCACCGATGAGCGCTATCTTATCACCTTTTTCAATCACACCATCTGCGTTCTCCAGAATATCAATGGCGGGGTAGCTTTTATAGGTGTTCTCTATCCTAACCACATGTCTGCCGGAAGGTTTAGAGAATTTAAACCTGAAATTCACAGTTGGATTCTCATCATCCACATCCTCCACACGTTCCATCTTATCAAGTGCCTTCATTCTGGATTGCGCCATTTTAGCCTTGGAGGCTTTGGCTCTGAAACGTTCTATCAAACGTTCCTCCTGTTTGATCTTCGCCTGTTGATTTTTAAACTCTCCTTTTTGGATCTCACCTCTCAAAGCTTTTTCTTCAAGATAAAAGCTGTAATTCCCCGAATAGATGGTAAGCTTCCCTTTGCGTGATTCCACCACACGGTTCACAATTCTATCCAGGAAATACCTGTCGTGGGAAACAATCACAATTGCGCCGTCGAAACCATTCAAATACGTCTCCAGCCATTTGATGGAGGGTAAATCCATGTGGTTGGTCGGCTCGTCCAGCAACAGGATGTCGGGCTGCTGCAAAAGAATCTTCGCCAGCATCACACGCATACGCCAGCCCCCGGAAAAAGTGTTCAACGGACGGTGTTGGTCTGCCGTGCTGAAACCTAAACCCGCTAAAATTTCGTTGGCTCTGTATTCAATATTATAGCCGTCCAAAGCTTCAAACTCTTGCTGCTTATCGCTTAGCTTATTTAAAACTTCTTCAGAATAATCCGTCTCTATTTTCTTTAACAGGATCTCAATCTCGTCATGCAATTGATTTTGACGTTCAAAAGCCTCCATGGCCACATGTAAGATGCTATAATGGGAATCATAGGAGAGCAAATCCTGGTTAAGGTAACCGATCTTCAAATCTTTGGCCATGGATATGGTCCCATCTGATGGGGCATATTCACCAACGATGATTTTTAAAAGCGTGGATTTCCCTGTTCCATTGGCCCCTATCAAACCAATTTTTTCACCCGGTTTGATATGCCAATTGGCATTCTCGTATAAAGCCCTGGAGCCGATCAAGAAAGTTAAGTCGTTTATTGCAATCATTTGGGCGCAAAGGTAGCAATTTTGAACAGGTTATTGATGTGGCTGACCGGAACATTTTAAGGGGATGGTAATTGTCAAATTGACTGGTCACTCCAATAAAAGAGGGGTTAAAAAATAAAATATTTTAAATCGGGCTGAATGAAAACCAACTCCTTTATTTTTGTTTATCCTGCCTTCTTTTTTCTTTTTCAAGTTTTTTTCTCTCTCTTCTTTCTTTCAATTTATCTTTAAGAGAATGTATTCCTTCTTTAATATCCACAGAGGCATTCCCAATCCTTTCTGCATTATATTTTAAACTTTGCTCCTTTTCACGGCTCACTCCCACACTTTCTTTAAGACCAGAGAAAAGAGACTGCCACAAAAAATTGAAGAATGAGGCATAAGAAGGCCTTGCGTAGTAGATGCGTCCGGCAGTAAATTTTCCTTTTTTTGATGGATTATCTGAATTAATGAGTAATCCATTCACTATTTTGGAAGCAAAGTCCTGACTTTTTATACTGCCGCTACTGTCCCGTTTTAATATGCTTACATTTAAATTGTTGTAATAGAACTCCATGCTCCCCTTGGCTATATTTTGATTAGCCTTTGCGTTGAACGAGATTTTTTTAATGTCCCCGGCGTTGATTTCGGCCATACCCAGAGGTCTCACAATTTTGTTCAGCACTTTACCATCAAAAGCATTGATCACACCATAGTAATCAAATGCCCCGACCTTACTTTTCATATAAAATTTCAAGGTTAAATTAACTGCGGCCTCTCCGAATAGCATTGTTTTAACTTTGGCAGTCATGACATCATTGGCAACAAGCGATGCGCTGTCATTGGTAACGTTGGAGAGTTGTCCGTTCACATCTATAAAATCTATTCGGCCTGTATTTTTGCTTTTAGCGTCATATTCAGAATAACTGATAGCTACCTTATTAAGTTTGAGCTGCTTGATTTGCATATCTAAAGCTAATTTAAGGAGCTGTTGATGTGGAAATTTCCCCGTTTTATCCGTTCTTCTTTTAGGATAGGCATTGTTGTTATAAACATCCACCCTGGCTGTATTGACAGAAAGTGTTTGAGCAAATAGCCTTTGCTGTTTTAAGAATAAATCAAAATCTATATTTTGAATGGTGATGTTTTTAAAATCAAGATCGAACCTGTCTTTTGCATAACCCACTTTTCTGTAGAAAGCATTCTTGCTAAGCCGTGGCTCTAATTTGACGTCCTTTAGCTGGAGTTCATTTTTTAGGGTGGAAAAACTCAGGTTGCTCATTTTAACAAAATACAAACTATCAGGTGTGGATATTTGATAGTCATCTATATTTACCTGTACGTTTTTTGTGTAGTAAACACGACTTGTATCCAATGAAGCCAAGGAATCAATCAATAAATCGTTGATGCTGATATTCAGGTTTTTTAATGAGGTTTGTCTCTCCACCTTATTATTGCGGTTTATGAAGGTGAAATCAATATCTTTCAATTGGATATGATTTATCTTTAATTCTTTGAAAATATCTTTGATGAGATCATAAGGATTTTTTCTGTTTTTAACAGTGGCCACGGTATCATTGTAATCCTGTCTGTCATTAATGATGCTGAGTTGGGGGTGATCAATGATGATTTCCGCAACATTCAATCTTTTGGATTTAACTGCTTCTTTGGCATTCGCGTTTCTGATGACCAATTCATTCACAGATAGCTCATAAAGATTGTCCGGAGCTTCTTTAGCCTCCTTGAGTTTCTCATAAACCTCCATGATCGGAATCAGCTTAAAATCGACCAACCTGAGATTCCCATTTAATGGATTAACATCCAGCTTTTTGTACGTTATTTTGTACAGGCTATCGGTGGAGTTGGTCACTGCACGTTTCAGTTGCTGCTCTAATATGGGCCTCCAGTTGCTTTGCAGGTACCTGGCACCGATGAATATTCCGACGGCAACGATGATGATGATTCCTGAGAACCAAAAAAGAAATTTCCTCATGTTATAATTAGGATTCGGATAGCTATAATTATGCCGCTTTGCTGATAGGAATGACAGGGATTGAAGATCCCGTTGATCATGATTTCATCACCGTAAATGATGTTCAAAAGTTCAACTGTGCCTACGGGAGAATATACTGGATGCATATCTTTTTTAAAGTGCAACGCAGGGGCAAATCTGGCAGAAAATGGATGCAGGACTATGATTACAACAGACCACGAAGCTTTGCAGACAAAACGCCGATGGAATATAAGTGCCTGTCTGCGGCATGTTGTCTAAGCCAAAGTTTATTCTTTTTGAGATCTACCATTTATTCGAAGATCCTCATGTGTTTTCTCAGCATATGAAATTGCTTATAATAAAGCTATCAGGTCGATGTTGATCTTGCAGTCAATTTTAAGATTTGAATTGTCTTTTTCAGCTTTAAGTATCAATTTCTGAATTTCATTTTTGGTATTTAACAGCTCTTCAATTCTTTTTTCGGATTGATTACTCTTTATACCGTGTTTAATCTCCAAACTTAAACTTTCCACATTGTGAAAGTTGATCTTTCGGTTGATAAGCTCAAAAAGGATTGTGCTTGCATCAGCAGGAGAAAATTCTCCTGCTATGAGCATAAATGTTTGGTTTTCAGTTTTCATGGTTGATTACGATTTGGCTTTCTAAATTTATATCTCCTTCAGATTCTTCAATCTGCTTTCTTGCCTCATAATGGTCTTTTTGAAGCTGCTTGATCCTATTTTCTCTCATCTTGCAATCTTCTTCAGATGAATCGGAATTGATTTTCGCTTCGTGAAACTTGATTTTGATGTTAACCATTTTGGTAAGGAGATCAATTGCGTCCTGCTTATTGAAATGTCCGTGTAAAAGTTGAATATTCATCGTTTTTGATTTTATTGTCCTTGCCCTAGTGAATATGCTGCCTTGCCGTCAAACTCATAGAGGTTCTCTGTTTTAATAGTATCGATGTGATGGCTGATCGCTTTTGAGAGCAGGCCAACAACCCCTTCTTTTTTCATGGGGGAGCCATCAGTTTTTTTAAACCTGCACCGCCAATGATCCGTGCAAAAGGTTTGTTTAAAACCTTCTGGCCAAACTTTGATCCCTCTGTTGGTCACCATCGTAAGTTCAATTTCATCCTCACACAACTGTTGTAGCAGCTTTGCCAGTTCATTGGGGTCGGTGCCGCTCCAATGAACAAAAATATCCACCCCTACCAGTTCTTTTTTCTTGGGTTTTTTTCTCGTGTATTTAGGCAGATAGAATGTCTCGGTTGGTGCGTAAGTCACCACCTGGAGTTGGGAAGGCTGCTGGCCTAAATTAGCAATCACGGCATCTGCAAACTCACTCGTCCCAACTTTTTTTGTACTGGTGTTTTCTTTATATATATCATAGGTATGGATACCTTCCTCTACGGTTTTCAACCATGCGTTATGCACTTTTTCAGCCACATTAGATTGTCCGATATGATTCAACATCATGATTGCCCCATGTAATAAACCAGAGGGGTTGGCCATATTTTGTCCAGCTCTTCTAGGTGCCGAGCCGTGTATAGCTTCAAACATGGCGCACTCCTCACCAATATTGGCCGAGCCCGCCAAACCCACGGAGCCTGCTAGCTGTGCAGCCACATCAGATAAAACATCTCCATACAGATTGGGCATCACCAGCACATCAAAAGCTTCTGGTGTGTCTGCCATTTTTGCGGCACCTATGTCTATGATCCAATGTTCATTTTCAATCTCGGGATACTCTTTGGCAATTTCATCAAAAACTTGGTGGAACAAGCCATCCGTTTGTTTCATGATGTTGTCTTTGGTAAAACAGGTCACTTTTTTTCTTCCATAATGCTTGGCATATTCAAATGCGTAACGTACAATTTTCTCGCAGCCGGGCCTGCTGATGAGTTTCAGGCATTGTACTACTTCATCCGTTTGCTGGTGCTCTATCCCGGCATAAAGGTCTTCTTCGTTTTCACGGATGATCACCAGATCCATTTTAGGATGTTTGGTGTTCACAAAAGGGCTTAAGCTAACGCATGGCCTTACATTGGAATAAAGTCCTAAAAATTTGCGAGTTGTCACATTCAGACTTTTGTAACCCCCGCCTTGCGGCGTTGTGATTGGAGCTTTTAAAAAGATTTTGTTTTTGATGATGGTATGCCAGGATGTTTTGGCGATGCCTGATGTGTTGCCGGAAAGATAAACTTTTTCGCCCACCTCAATCTCCTCAATCTCAATTTCCGCACCGGCAGCTAAAATGATTTTGAGTGTGGCGTCCATGATTTCAGGACCTATCCCGTCTCCTTTTGCGACTGTGATTTTTTGCATTTTTTATTTATGTTTTGATTAACGGTCACAAAACTCAAAAAATGAATTCATATATTTTTATTTATATTTGTTATGATATATATAAATTAATTTTATGAATTACACCTTGCATCAGTTACAGGTCTTTTTGAAGGTTACACAGACCAAAAGCATTACCAAAGCTGCCGAAGAGCTGCACCTCACACAACCTGCTGTTTCTATCCAACTTCGAAACTTACAGGATCAGTTTGAGGTGCCATTAACGGAAGTGGTGGGCAGGCAACTTTATGTCACTGATTTCGGAAAGGAAATTGCCTCGGCTGCAGAAAATATTTTGAACGAAGTTTATGCCATCAATTACAAAACCATGGCTTACAAAGGGCAGTTGGCAGGAAGGTTGAAAATTGCGGTGGTCTCCACCGGTAAATATGTGATGCCTTATTTTTTATCCGGTTTCTTAAAAGATCAGGAAGGTATCGAACTTATTTTAGACGTGACCAACAAGAGCAAAGTGATGGAGAGTTTAGAGAACAATGAGGTGGATTTCGCATTGGTTTCTATCATGCCAGTCAGCTTAAAAGTAGAGAAGGTGAGCTTGATGAAAAACAAGCTCTTTTTGGTAGGAAACATGGAAAGGAGTTTTGATCAGAAAATCTCTGAAAAATATTTGTTGGAAGAGCTGCCCATCATTTACCGTGAGCCAGGTTCTGGTACCCGTTACGCCATGGAGCAATTCATTGACCAGCATCAGCTGCAAGTGAAAAAAAAAATGGAGCTGACGTCCAACGAAGCGGTAAAACAGGCTGTAATTGCTGGGTTGGGTTATTCTGTCATCCCTCTGATAGGCATTAAAAATGAGATGATAAATAAAGTTTTACAAATCATCCCCATCAAAGAATTGCCCATAGAGACTGAATGGAACTTAATCTGGCTTAAAAACAAAAACTTATCACCTGTGGCTATGGCATTTGTAGATTTTCTTAATCTCAACAAGGAGGACATCATCCAACAAAAGTTCTCATGGTTCAATGATTAGCAGTTCAAAACTAAAGCAAAAAAAGTAAAATCACTTTTTCCATCCCTCTTTCATTTGGCATCCAAAGAAGAAAAGACCAAAGAATTGAGGAAATCCCTTACATTCTCGAGGCTTTTAGTCTCAGCGAAATCTGTCAAAGAAGGCAGGTTGGTCATGAAAAAATCCTGAAAATGGGCCATTTCCACAATGGTGCTTGCCAAAGAACGACTATAGGTGTATTTCGGGCTATATTCTTTAAATATCCCTGCAATGCGTCCGCAGAAATTTTTATAAGGCTTGAATAGTTGATCCTGATTATCTGCCGAAACATGCTTGGTGAGATAAACTTTGGATGATTCGGCAATAATGATCTCATGCAGATTATCCATATCAATGAGATTGCCATTGGCATGTTTTCCTCCCAGCTGCCAGGTTAAAATATTGGTGATGGTCTTTATTTTGAGCCGGCTATCGGTCAAGTTATTGGTGTTGAACAATAGTTGATAATCCAACCAGTGCCAGTACCAAGCCACTATATAATTCAATAAACGGTGTTTGTTCTCAAAATAACGGTAAACGGTGGCTTCTGTAATGCCAATATCTTCAGCCAGTTTTTTGAAAGTAAAAGCCTCGAACCCCAAATTTTTGATCAGGGAGACGCTGCTTTTCAAAATATTTTTTCCCATCTCACTCCCTTCAGGGTCTTTGAGATAGAGCTTGTCATTCATTTTTGGGTGTAATTGCCAATCCATATCAAAAATAGATTTCCAAATATAATAGTAAATATGTCATGATGAAATCATTTACTTACATTTATGATAGTATTACTATTATAAATTAAAGTAATTTATAATTTTGTTTTGAAATTAAGGGTTATGGCAGAAAAGCATTCTTTAAAAGCAGCAATAAAAAAGATGTTTCAGTTGATCAATCTGGAGCGGCTGGAAATTCAAAGCGTTTATATCTATGCTATTTTTAGCGGGCTGATATTGCTTTCTCTCCCTTTGGGGATCCAGGCCATCATCAATCTGATGTTTGGTGCCACCATCAGTACTTCCATGGTGGTGTTGATTGCGCTGGTGATTGTGGGTGTTTTATTGAACGGCATATTACAGATCAAACAAATGCGGATTACCGAACGGATCCAGCAAAGGATATTTGCCAGGCTCACTTTTGCCTATGCCTACCGGATCCCAAAATTGAGTTTGCCGGGGATTGATCAATACTATCTGCCCGAACTGGTGAACCGTTTTTTTGATACCGCAAGTCTGCAAAAAGGGCTTTCCAAATTGCTTATCGATTTTCCGGCAGCCAGTATCCAGGTGCTCTTCGGTTTGATCCTGTTGAGTTTCTACCACCCCGTTTTTATTGTTTTTGGCTTCTTTTTATTTGGGTTGGTGATGATGATCTTCTACCTTACCAGCCCAAAAGGTTTCCAGACCAGCATTACCGAGTCTGACTATAAATACGATGTGGCCCATTGGCTGGAAGAGATCAGCAGGAGCATTAAAACTTTTAAATTCTATCAGCAAACGGATCTGCACCTTCATAAAACAGATAAATTGGTAAACGGTTACCTCAAGGCCCGTGATGATCATTTCTCGATATTGGTATTTCAGTACCGCATCATTATTGCGTTTAAGGTGCTGATCACTGCTGCCATGCTCATTATTGGTGCGGTTTTGTTTGTGAACCAACAAATCAATTTGGGCCAGTTTATTGCTGCCGAGATCATCATTCTTACCATTATTGGTGCCATAGAGAAACTGATTGTGAGTTTGGAAGTGGTTTATGATGTGCTGACTTCTCTGGAAAAAATCAATAAGGTTTTAGACAAGCCCCGAGATAGTGATGCGGATTTGCTGGTGCCAGAAAACTGGCGGGACAAAGGAATGGCCATTAGAATCAGGAACCTTGATTTCAGCTTTAATTCTAATAATAATATTCTGAAAAACATCAATCTGGAAATTAAAGCAGGAGAAAAAATATGCATCATGGGTGCAGAGGGATCTGGGAAAAGCACATTATTAAAATTGTTATCAGGCATGTGGCCAGATTTTAAGGGGAATCTATTCTTTAATGACGAAGCTTTCAAAGGTATTTCGCCCGAAGCACTGTATAAGCATATTTCGTTTTATTTTTCAGAGGATGAACTGTTCAGTGGTTCTCTGTTGGATAATATTTTGGTGGGCGCAAACAACAGTGGCAAGGAAGAAGTAAGAGCCGTTTGTGATTTGGTTGGGCTTTCTGATTTCATTGCGGACAAGGCCGACGGTTTTGCCATGAAATTGGATCCACAGGGGAAAAAGCTGTCTTATAACATTGCGCAGAAGATACTACTGGCAAGGTGCATCCTGAGAAAACCGTCATTGATGTTATTGGAGGATGGATGGTTGGGATTAGATCAGGAAGCGAAACAAAAGATCATTAATTATTTGACAGATGAAAACCAGCCTTTTACGATGCTTGCCATCAGCAATGATGAACAGCTGGCGGCAAAGTGCAACAGGGTTATAAAAATGGAAAACGGGCATATTTAAATTGGATAAGATGTTTTTAGAACGTAAAACACATACAGAAAAACTGATGGAGTTTGATTCTTTTAAACGGATCATCAAACCCCAACCCGCTAAAAGTTTGATCAAAACCTTTCTGATCTTTTTGGGCTGTGCGCTTTTGATCTCTTTTCTGCCATGGACACAAAATATACAATCTATGGGCATAGTTTCTTCCATCAGTCCCAGTCAAAGGCCGCAGCAGATCAACACCATCATTCCCGGAAGGATAGTAAAATGGTATATCAAGGATGGGCAAAAAGTAAATAAGGGCGATACTTTGTTGCAGATCGGTGAGGTAAAAGAAGATTATTTAGATGAGTCTTTGCTGCAAAGGGTGGATGAACAGATCAATGCCAAAAATGAGGCCGTTAAATTTTATAAGCAGAAAGCGGGTACGGCAAATCAACAGCAAACCGCTTTGAATAGCGCCTTAGGCTTTAAAATGGATCAGTTGAAGAATAAGCTCAAACAATACACCCTGATCGTACAGTCAGACAGCATGAGCTATCTTGCGGCGCAAAATCAATTAAAAATCTCTGCTGAGCAGCAAAAAAGACAGCAACAATTGTATGATGCCGGGTTAAAATCTTTGACAGAATTGGAACAAAGACAGCAATATTACCAAGATGCCCTGGCAAAAAAAATCAGTGCCGAGAATAAGTACTATAACAGCAAAAATGAATTATTGAACATCATGCTGGAATTATCCGGCACACAACAGGATTACAGCGAGAAAATATCCAAAACAGACGGGGAGCGGTTCGTGGCTCTTTCTCAGGTATCATCCACCGAAGGGGAAGTTGCAAAACTTAAGAACCAGTTTCAGAATTATAAGCAAAGACAGGCTTTTTATACCATTGTTGCACCACAATCCGGGCAGGTGATGCGCACCGTAAAAGCAGGGTTGGGTGAAACCGTAAAAGCAGGCGAAACGCTGATGCAGATTGTACCGGATGATTTTGAAGCCGCTGTAGAGATGTCTGTTTCTCCATTGAATATGCCACTGATTGCCTTGGGACAAAAAGTACAGCTGCAGTTTGATGGTTTTCCGGCCGTGGTTTTCTCTGGTTGGCCACAGGCTTCCTATGGTGTTTTTAGTGGTGAAGTTGCTGCCATTGATCAATCTATCAATGCCGAAGGGAAATTTAAGATTTGGGTGAAACCTGACGGAAAAAGACCATGGCCAAAACAGCTTAAATATGGCGCCGGCACCAAGAGCATCGCTTTATTGGAGGATGTGCCCTTAATTTATGAGCTTTGGAGGCAGCTGAATGGTTTCCCTCCAGAATATTATCAACAAACAGCAAACTCAGCTGAAAATAAAAAGGAGAAAAAATGAGAATTGGTCTTTATCTGATATTCTTTTCGGTTTCGTTTGCAAGCGTTCAGGCTCAGGAAGTAGATACCCTTACCTTTATAGACTTTATCAATATCGTAAAGAAAAATCATCCGGTCACCGTACAAGCCAGGTTATTGGAAGATTTGGGCAAAGCGAAAAAAAAGCAGGCTTTTGGTGGTTTTGATCCCAAGTTAGAAGCAGAATTTGACCGTAAATTTTATGACGGTACGGAGTACTATTCCTTTTTGACCCCACAGCTTAAATTACCGCTTTGGTACGGGATAGAATTGAAAGGTTCTTATGCTAAGTCGGAAGGTGTTTACCTTAATCCCGAAAATAAGCTTCCGAAAGAAGGATTAAGCTATGCGGGTTTAAGTTTTCAATTGGGAAAAGGCTTGCTGATGGATAAGAGAAGGGCAGCTTTTAAACAAGCAAAGGTATTTGAACAGGCAAGTGAGAATGAACAGATCAGGATATTGAATGACCTTTTTCAGGATGCCGGGGAGCATTACATCAACTGGAGGAAGGAGTATTTGACTGCCAAAGTTTATGATCATGCTTTAAATCTGGCTAAGATCAGGTTTGAAGCGGTGAAGAATGGTTTTTTAGGAGGTGATAAGCCAGCCATAGATACCGTTGAGGCTTTGGTTGCTGTGCAGCAAAGAGAAATACAATGGCAACAAGCGCAACTGGAGTTGCAACAGGCTAAATATACGCTCGGTACTTTTTTATGGTTAACGGATAATTTACCTGTTGCTTCCGAGAAATTGAATATCCGGCCAGAAAATGAAATTGAAATCCCTCTATCCGCACAAGGCAGCGTGATCAATAACCCTAAATTGTTGAGCTATAAATTTAAGATCAGTGATTTAAATATGGAGCGAAGATTGAAAGCAGAAAATCTGAAACCCGAATTGGGCATTACTTTAGGGTTGCTTAACCAGGGGA
Organism: Pelobium sp.; assembly: GCA_965218985.1. GTDB lineage: Bacteria > Bacteroidota > Bacteroidia > Sphingobacteriales > Sphingobacteriaceae > Pseudopedobacter. The sequence continues at coordinate 396,308 of CBDCMP010000007.1, read as the reverse complement.
GAAGTCTGCTAAGAGATCTCAATCCCACTTATTGGAATGATCACAACAAAGTGAATGTGAGATTTTCCTTTCCGCTCACATTTTCACAGGCAAGGGGAGACTTGGCTGAGACAGAGATCAAGATCAGGCAAGCCGAGCTGGAGCGGGATTTAGTGGAGAATGATCTTCAAAACAAGATCAGCCAGAATACTGCCGAATTAGCCAGTTTAAAATACCAGCTTAACGTTTTAAATGATACCTATAAGGCTAGTGAGCAACTGTTGAAAGGGGAGGAGATGAGGTTTAGGCTCGGAGAAAGTTCGTTGTTTTTGGTAAATTCGAGGGAAACCAAACTCATCGAGGTAGAGGAGAAACTATTGGCTGTCGAGGCGAAACTAAAGAAAGCACAATTGAAAGCTTTATGGCTAAATGGGAGTTTGTTTCAAATATTATAACTGGGGATTAAACTTTAATGTCACACTTCTTACCACGCAAAATTAACGTCGTTTAAAAAAAACGCACTGAAAGATGCATTTTTTGTTAGGATTTGGTGTGTAAAATTGGTCATTTGACTGAAAAACAAAAAATCCTGCAATTTTTATTATAGGTAAATGCCAGCACTAAATATTTGTTATTCAGCTGTTTCCAATTCCCTAAAAAAACTCTTGTAAAGAGGTTGGTTTACGACTTAAAATTGTCTCGAATCGATTTATAAAATAATTACGTCGTTTTCTTATACCGCCAAATAGCCAAACCATTGATCGCAAAAGCATAAACAGTCATGACGCCCATGATGGGGGCTATCACTTTAAAACCGCTGCCTTTGAGCATCACCAACCTGTTTACCTCCACAAAGTAATATAGCGGATTAATGGTGTTTAGCCACTGCGCCCATTGTGGCATATTATCGGCAGGGGTAAACAATCCGCATAATAAAATAAAGGCCATGATAAAAAAGAAGGCAATAAACATGGCTTGCTGTTGGGTTTCGGCCAGATTGCTGATAAAAAGACCTATCCCCAAAACCACAAAAAGGTAAATGCAGATGAAAGCTTCAATCAACCATAATGAACCTACGATTGGGATATCGAAAACAATTCTTCCAACACTCAGTCCTGTCCAAAATATGACGTGGCCAATTACCCAGAAGGGCAAGAGTTTCCCTAAAATGAACTGGAATTTGGTCACCGGGGTAACATTCATCTGCTCCAGCGTCCCCATCTCTTTTTCTTTAACAATATTTAAAGCCGTCAGAATTATTGTTAAAATGGAGAGTAATTCGGCCAATATTCCCGGTACCATCAGTGTGGGATAATCTAAAGTTGGGTTAAACCAATTCACGGGTACGGTTTCTATTTTTCCAACGGAATTTAAATTTGGAGGAATTTGCCACTCGCTTCGGATATTGGTATTGATATCCTGTAAAACCGCTTGTATATAACCGTTTGCCAAACCAGCTTTAGAATTATTAATGGCATTGATGAGCACCTGTACGCTGGCTTTGTTTTCTTTCACCAGGTCTTTCTCGAAACCTTTTGGGATTTCAATAATAAGATCTGCTTTGTCTTGAGACAGGGCATCAAAGGCTTCTTTTTCAGAAAAGGTATAACCTTTAAACTGGAAAAAGCTAGAACCCTGTAAGGTATTGGCAATTAATCGGGAAGAAGGACTCAGATCATTATCCACGAGGTAAACCTTTAGGTTCTTAATGTCATTATTTGCGGCAAAAGAAAGCAGAATCAGTTGAGCAATAGGCACAATGGTCATTAAGGCAATCATGAATTTACTCCTCAAAATCTGAAGAAATTCCTTTTTAATAAGATGTAAAACTACGTTCATCATTCCATTAATTTGACCTGGTTTTTAAATTCCTGATACTTAAAGCAATAAGCAGGACTGCCATGAAAGTTAAAACTAAAGTGGGTTTCCAAACCAGTTCAAACCCTCCACCTTTAATCATGATGGATTTGATGACCTCAATAAAATAAGTGGCCGGAATAATTTTGGACACTTGTTGAAGCACCCAGGGCATGCTTTCTACAGGGAATAAAAAGCCTGAAAGCAATAGGGTGGGCAACATCATGGATAGCAGTGAGGTGAACATGGCTTCCTGCTGTGTACTGGCTTTGATAGAGATGAGAACACCCAAGGCTAAAGCCACCAAAACGTATAATAGGCACTCTAATAAAAGGATGAAAACATTTCCTTTCATGGGCATATCAAATACCCAAACACCCACAGCAATAATCATGGCAGCATTTAATAAGGAAAGCATCAAATAGGGGGTGACCTTCCCAATTACGATATGGTATGGTTTTAAGGGCGAAACACTGATCACTTCCATGGTGCCCAGTTCTTTTTCCCGGGCAATGGTTACGGAGGTGAGCATGGAGGAGATTAAAATTAAAACCAATGCTGAAACTCCGGGGACAAAAGCGTACACAGATTCCAGACCCGGGTTAAAGACCATCCTTATTTTTGGTATAATTTGCATAAAGGGCTTTTGCGTAGGATGAATCTCGTTTTGATAGTCCCTAATGATGTTCTCAGCGTAATTTCTAAGGGTGATGCCCGTATTGATGTCGGAAGCATCTACTACCAGCTGAACCTGAATATCTCTGTCGTGGTTTAAACGATAGCTGAATTGTGGAGGAATTACCAATGCCATTTTCACTTTCCCATCTTCAAAACTCTTTTCTATTTCTTTAGCGCTGTTTATTTTTTGTTCCAGTTTAAAATATCCGGAGGAGAACAGTTTAGCCTGTAAAGCGTAGCTCTGCGCATCTTTCGCATGGTCCAATACAGCAATGGGTGCATCTTTTATCTCAGTAGAAAGTGCAAAACCGAATAACAACAGCTGCAAAAGAGGCATCCCAAACAGAATGAGCAGGGTCCGTGGATCTCGCATGATATGCCTGAATTCTTTAATGATCAATCCTTTTAGCATGGTCTATTTTGTTGAAGTTCCTCTGGCCAGTTCGGTGAAAACATCGTCCATACTGCCCGCTTTATACTCATCTTTTAATGCTCTTGGTGTTCCCAAGGCTTTTACTTTTCCATCCACCATGATAGATACCCGGGTGCAATATTCCGCTTCATCCATATAATGTGTGGTTACAAAAATGGTTAAACCTCTATCAGCGGAAGCGTAAATTCCGTTCCAAAACTGCCTTCTGGTTAATGGGTCAACGCCACCTGTGGGCTCATCTAAAAAAATGATTTTAGGGTCATGTACCTGCGCCACGGCAAAAGCCAATTTCTGTTTCCATCCCAAAGGGATGTCGGCCACCAATTTATTTTCTACTGATTTCAGGTTCAGCTCATCAATGATAGTTCTGGTTTTTTCTTTAATTTCTTTGCGGTTCAGCCCATAAATCCCACCATATAAACTGATGTTCTCTGTAACCTTTAAATCCTCGTACAAAGAAAATTTCTGGCTCATGTACCCAATATTCTTTTTGATCTTTTCAGCTTGTTTATACACATCAAACCCGGCAACGGTTGCTTCGCCGGAGGTGGGTCTCAGCAAACCACATAGCATCCGCATGGCGGTGGTTTTGCCCGCCCCGTTTGCCCCTAAAAACCCGAAGATCTCTCCTTTTTTTACTTCCAAAGTCAGTTCATTAGTGGCCACAAAATCTCCGAATTTTCGGGTAAGTTGATCTGTTTTTACAGCAATATTATCTGAATTATCCATGTTGCATCATTTCTATAAAACAATCTTCAATATCAGCTTCTATGCTTTCAATTTCTATGTTTTGCTGTGTTTTGGAGGTCGCATAATCTTTAATCTCTTCTTTTGATCTACTTATATCATGCATCACCAAATGCGCATATTCTCCAGAAGGATACAGCGAACGTAATCCTGGCATTTGCTTTAACTGCTCAATTAAATGGTAATTATTTTCTCCTTTGATACCGAAAATCGGGAATGTAAAATCTTTAATGATAGCTTTAGGAGTATCAAGAGCAATGATTTTACCTTCCTGAACCAGGGCAATCCTGTCGCAGCGGGCAGCTTCATCCATATAGGGCGTACTCACCAAAATACTGATGCCCTGCTTTTTGATATGCGAAAGCATGTTCCAAAATTCTCTTCTGGAAACGGCATCCACTCCTGTGGTGGGTTCGTCTAGGATCAGGATTTTAGGTTTATGGATTAAAGCGCAGCACAAGGCCAGTTTCTGTTTCATTCCTCCAGAAAGCTGCCCTGCTTTTCGCTTTTTGAAAGGCTCAATCTGCTTGTAAATATCACCCATCAATTCCATCTGATCTTCGATTTTGGTCCCGAATATTTTGGCAAAAAAAGACAGGTTCTCTTCAATACTTAAATCCTGATAAAGGGCAAATTTACCGGGCATGTAGCCAATGATATTCCGGATATGACGGTAAGCTTTCACCACATCCTGTCCATCTACTTGGGCCGAGCCGGAATCAGGGGTCAACAAGGTCACCAGAATTTTAATCAGCGTGGTTTTTCCCGCACCATCAGGGCCAATTAAGCCAAATAGCTCTCCTTCATTCACTTTAAAACTCATATCCATCACGGCCTTAGTATCGCCAAAGCTTTTGCTGATATGGTTGATTTCTATAGCCGCCATTATTGTTGAGTTTCAGGGGCATTTGCATGTAAGAAAACCTCTCCGGGCATTCCAATTTTGATCTCTCCTGTATTCTTTATTCTTATTTTTACTGCATAAACCATATTTACCCGATCTTCTTTGGTTTGGATGATCTTAGGCGTAAACTCTGCCTGGCTGCTGATCCATTCCACTTTTCCATTGAAATATTGGTAAGCGTCATTCGCTATATCAATTCTTACTTTCACATCCTGGTTCATCTTCACCTGACCTAACTGATCTTCCGCAACATAGGCCCTTAAGATGATCTCGTCCAAATCGCCGGTTTTGTACAGTGGAGTTCCATACCTTACCGTTTCGCCAGGTTCTGCATATTTCACCAGGACTACGCCTTTTTCAGGATTGATAATATGACTTTTAATGAGCTGATCATTGATTTGAGAAATTTGTGCCTGTAAAGGTCCGCCTTCTGATAATGTGGAAGAGGTCTGCGTATTTAATTGCGCCTTTTTCGCAATTAACTGGCTTCTTAAAATCTTGATTTGCGCATTGATATCATCCAACTGCTTAGCAGTGGCAGCACCAACTTTCAGTAAATTTTCTGTCCTTGTTTTCTCCCTTTCCTGTGAAGTAATCTGTGCTCCCAAAACAGCCAATTCAGGCTGAATGGAAGGTATTTTTTTTTGTAAACTCTGTTTATTTGCCATTAATTGTTGTTTTTTAAAAAAGAGTTGTGTGGTATCCACTAAACCCACTTCTTGTCCGGCGCTTAAAACCTGTCCTTCATCTACGGTAAACTTTTCAAGGTTCCCTTCCGCCCTAGCAGAAACAATCGTTTCAACGGCTTCAAAATTTCCATAAGCATCAGGCTCAATCTTGTTGCTTTTACAAGATGATAGGAACATCAACATCAAAACTGACGCTGCTATTAAATTTTGTTTGCTATTCATTGTTTTCTTGTATGTTTCTCTTTATTTTCCATTAATCAATTTCAATTGTTCTATTGCCTGTAGACGTTGTGCCTGGTGCAAAGCCCTGTTTAATTCTGCTTGCTGCTCACTTTGTACATCGCTGATATAATCTGTCACTGTGATAGTTCCGTTCTCTAATTTTGCGGCCGATGCTGTTAGTACTTTTTTCTTTAGCTTGATGATCTCTTCATCCTGAGCTATAAACTGATTTAATTTGCTTAAGGCACTTTGTTTCTTATTAAAATCTATGGATTGATTTAAAGTAAAAACAGCTTCCAGAATATCCACCTGCTTTTGCTGGAGGCCTAACATGTTTTTATCTTCCTTTTTATAATATAAACTGCTGATATTCCAACTGATTTTCGCTCCTAACAAAAATGATTCTCCAAAGTCAGTTCTTAAAAAATTAAAGCCCGGCCTGCCATAATTTGCTTCGCCAAACAAACTCAGCCTGGGTAAAATTCTACTGTCTATTAGTTTAATCTGGCTTTCATAGCTCTTCTTTTGCAAATCGAAAAACTGATATTCTGGTCGTTCTGGATTGAATGAAACAGGATGGTCATCATTTTGATACTGGAGTACCACATTTTCTGATAAATTTAAACCCGTCAATATATTCAGGTTTTTAATGTTTGCCTTTTTATCTTCCACTAAAGAAGTGTTTTCTTGTTTTGATTTTAGAATTTCTGCTTCTAAAGCAAAAATTTCGGACTCCTGTGCAGTACCATATTTAAAGGCTCCTTTTCTTGATTCCAATCTGCTTTGCAATTCCGCAAGGGTACTATTCGTAATTTTGAAGTTTTCATCAATCAATAGCGATTCGAAAAATAAAGCACTTGCTCTTTCTTTTACAGCATATAAGTCAACCTCATTTTGTTGTAAAGAAACTGCACCCATGGCTTTATTTATTTCTCTTTGGGCAGCCGTTTCACCTCCATCAAATAATGTCTGGTTGGCACTGATACCGATTTTATACTGGTCTTTAGCAGGCGGAATGATGTTTCCTACAGCGAAAGAGGTGACTTCATTTTGATAAGTGGCTTGCGCCGATGCCTGTAAAGAAGGTAAATAAGCACTTTTTAATTTGCTGTCATTTTCCTGAGTGATTTGTTGGAGCAGGTCTGCTTTATTGATCAGCGGATAATGTTGTGCGGCGGACTCATAAATCCTATCTAAACTAACCGTTTGAGCATCAGTAAGTTCTGAGTAAAATAATAGAATCAAAACTAAACTGATTGAATTAACTGTTTGAATTAACCATTTGGTTGATTTCATGACAAAAAATTTTACTTTTTATGAATGTAATTGATAATAAGTTCAATGGTTAAAATTTCACGTTCATCTAAAAATAGTTCCCAGTCTTTATCAGACATTGAAGCTACTTTTTTGAGCATAGGCGCCGCGATAAACGGAAAAATTATATTGGATACAATGCTGATGAATATTTGCAAAGGGTTAATTGTTTTGATTTTCCCCTCCTGCATTTCCTGTTGAAGCTGTTTGAAAAAAACACTTTTGAGCAGGATGTCTCCAATATTTACATTTAAATGCTGAAAGAACTCTTGAGAATTTTGGTTGATTTCATTCATTACAAAAAAGGGAAGATCAGGTCTGTGACGCATAAACAGGATATAATGCTTCACCAATTCTTTGATCTTCTCTTCCCAACTTGTATTTAAATTATTTATTAACGGAATAACAGCACCTAAAAATTCTGTGATAGATTGAAGGAATATCTTTTTGAACAGACTTTCCTTATTTCTGAAGTAGTAATGAAGCATAGATTTATTGATGCCTGCTTCATCTGCAATTTCCTGCATTCTTGCACCTGCTTTTCCTTTTTTTTGAAAAACCCGATAGGCTGCTTCTAAAATCTGCTGTTCTGTTTTATTACTTTCTAAAACCTCCATTATATTAACCAGATAATTCAACCATTTGGTTGATGCAATAATAAGAAGAATAAATTAATCTGAAAAATTTAATTTGAGTAGGATCTAAAAGATAAACGGTATGAATTATTAATGCTTCAACTCCAGAGAAACGCTATTCAAATTGAACTTACAGGTATTTGATAACTTGCATGGTGATTTATAAACAAGAATGATCAACATTAAAAATCCGCTCGTGCCTAATGATTAAAGAAGTGAATTGATATTAAAAAATCTGTTAGCAGACCCAATGATTCTGGAAATAACATCGCTTTCCGAAGAACCTATTTCTGTAGTTTTCCTGATAAAATGATGTTGATGAGGTACACTGCCAGTAAAAGTAGGAGCTATGTGAATCAAAACTGGCTGACTCTACTTTGAACCTACTTAAAAGTGCGAAAACATACATTTTTTAAGCATTTCTCAAAAAAACAAAATCATGCAATCATTTGATTTACATAATTTTAATAAAGTTTGATACGAATATCAGCGGGCTGGGAGGCCACTATCATCCCAATCACAAAAGTAGTATACTGGTAGTTGCGATTTATCTTGAGAAATATCTTTTAAAGGATCAGTATTATTGGTGCCAATATTCCATTTGCGACAAGAACTAAGAAAACTGTGATTTGCCCTAGAAAATAATTGCAGTTTTTATTTTAATCTAACCATACTGTTTGTGTAAAAGCCCCATCTGCTGCAACATCCCAAACTTCTAACCTCACCCATTTTCTCCCTTTAAGATTAATTTCTTTATTAATTTGCTTAGAACCAAAAGCTTTGGTACTGTTAAGGTCAATCTTATCACGATATACTTTTTCTCCATCACCAGAAACTAATTCTGCATAATTTAGGGGGAATGTCCAGTTAATTGCAAATGAAATCTTTGCCTTGTTATCCGGATTCAGTTTAATGGTTTTTCCAGCTGTTTCCCCATTAATTGTAAAAGATGGAATTAAAACTTCGCCTGTTGTAGAGAAAAAGTCGCCTTTTTTCATCGCATCTAAAACAGGTTGCCAGCCTTCGTTAAATTTCGGTAGCTTGGGAAGTCTCAGATAATTTACGTTTAAATGAGCATACATTTCATTTTCGGGTTCGATACTGAAAATATCACATTCGGAAATCACTTTCTTTTTTAATCCCCAGTTATTCATGTCATCCATTAAATTGAGCACACGCTTGCTTAGGGTAGGTATGGAAAGATCAGCCGGAATGTTTTTCCAGGCTGCACCAAGAAAAGTGTTAGATTTAAAAAAGCTTTCATTTTTATAAGCATCAGGATAGCCAGTAGATCCTTTTGTGCGGGGATGGGCGGTCCAGGCTAATCCATTCTCCAATTGCAAAAGCTTTAACATATCGTCTTTATCTCCAACATGGTAAACTTTGCCGAGCTGAGCATCTTTACTTATAAAAGGTACATTTTCTTTTCGGCTCATTACCCAATAAACCGATTTTGGGAAAAATGCCAGCCAATGTCCACCATAAAAGTTGTTAGCTTCTTCGCCTGGTAAAAGCAGGAAATTTCTATCTGATAAACGGTTACACTGTTCAAATAAAGTTTTTAAATCTAATAAGCGAAGACTATCTGGACCTTTTGGATGGCCTTTGCCATGAAATTCTGCTAAGTGGACAATGTTAACGCCGGTTTCTTTAAATACTTTTACAAAGTTAGGCACCTTTGGAATGGGTTTACCTGCTAAAACCACATCACTTATAAACTCGTTATGAAAATGACTTTGCATAGTCTTGTAACCCGGAAGACTTACATACCTGTCTTCATGTGTGAACTTTTTTACTTCTTCTAATGTGTTTTGAGGATTTTCTTTGCTCAGCAAGCAAAAGAAATTCAAACGTTGCTGAGTTTTTGGAGGTGCATTGAACCAGGGAACATAACGCTTATCTCCCTCTAATTCCTGTCTGATGCCTATACCAAATTCGGGAATCAGGTTGCGATAATTACTACCGGACCATACAAATTTTAAATTAAAGGCTTCGTCTAAAGGATAAAAGTATTGGTGAGGGGCAGGGAAAACAGCCAAACTACCATTTGTGGATTGGCCAATAACGGTCCGGTATTTTACTTCCAGGTTTCTGCTCTCATCTGTTTGCTGGGCTTTAGAAAGCTGAATTTGTTTATTAACATCAGACCATGCAATATTGCTCCATGGCTGGTTTTTACTCACCAGCCCGGCATCGTATAAAATTGCCGTAGAGTCGACCTCTGTAGCCATTACACCTGCGATATTTAATAACGGGCTGCCATTATATAACGTGATTTCTAAATGCCCTTTGAAAGCAGGGGTTGTTAATTCACCAAGGCTAATTACTGTATGTTTGCCAATGGTTTTTATACTTGCTGAATTTCTTTTTTCTAAAAGCACTTTAAAAGACTGGTAAGGCTTTTTTGGTACTTTGTCAAAGAACACATCCCATCCACCACTTTTAGGATCTAAAGTACGTTTCCCGATGCTTAAGATAAAAGCTGGATCCAGGTCTTTTGCAATTTCAATAAAACCTTTTGAGGTTTCTAACTGAAGACTTTTAAATAAAGGATGGTTGTCCCTGGCATCAAAAACAATTTTGCCTTTTTCCTTATCACTTATTGGCCAGGATATTTCAAAATAGTCTCCTTTTGCTTTAGCAGAAACTCCGGTCAAGGGATCAAAATTTTTAAGATCTAATTTTGGTTGGGCAAAAACAATTGAAGAAGAGAATAGCAGTAAAATCAGCAAGCGAAATGTTAATTTTTTCATGGGATTTAATAATTTGATTTAGAAAAATCTTTAAAAGAAACTGCTTAAAATTAAACAGTTTCTTTTAAAACAAATATCAAATTTTACTGATTATAACCCGGGTTTTGTACCAGGTTTTTATTGGCATCCATTTCTGTTTGCGGGATGGGATACAGCACCTGATAAGGTTTAGCATCTTTTCCCCGGGCAACAGCATCAGAAATGTAACGGTTATGCCTGATCAAATCTTCACGCCGTTTACCTTCACTATAAAACTCCCAAGCCCTTTCCTGTAAAAGTTTATCAATAAGAATGGCTTGCGTAGGCAAATCTGCCAGGGTGTAGCTGCTTAAGCCTGCCCTGTTTCTGATTTTGTTGAACAGATCTATAGCCTCCTGAGAAACCGTACCTGATGACATGACCAAGGCTTCTGCCCGGGTAAGTAGAATATCAGAATAACGGATCAAAGGAATGTCCTGGCCACCTGTTCTGGCATCAGCTGTTACATCAATAGGATATTTTAAACTTCTTGGGTTTTGATATTCTACGCCGGTAGTAAGGTCTATGGTTTGCCCTTTTGTATTTACATAGGTAGTTAAGAAAAGAGTTTTCCTCTTATCTGTCGGTGAAAAACTATTGTAAAATGCCACCGGAGTGCAAACTTGGGTAGCGGTATTTAAAATATTGGTAGGGTATTGCGGTGGCAGGGCGTTTGCCACCCATACATTGCCATTACCATCTATATTTAAACACGGAAAAACATACACCATTTCTTTATTCCCCTCGTTGTTTAATGCAAAAACAGACGCATAATCGGGCAAAATATTATAAATATCCAAGTCCATTACCTGTTTGGCGGTCTCGGCTGCCAGGGTCCATTGTTTGGTTTGCAGGTAATATTTGGCTAAAATACCCAAGGCTGCTCCTTTGGTAGCCTTGCCTGTTAAGGCGGTTAAAGGTAAATCTGTAGCGGCAGCACTTAATTCGGTCTCAATAAAAGATTTAAGAACTGCTTCATCTGCCCGTGGTAAATCAAACTCTTCTTTGGAGCTGGAATAAACTTTTTCTACCAGCGGAACTGTCCCAAACCAGCCATACAAAAAATCATAAGCCAAACCTCTGATAAAATGGGCTTCGGCCATAAAGGCTTTTTGTCTCGGTATCATTTAAATAGGAGGCTGTTTCGGCTGTTTTTAATACGATATTGGCATCTCTTATAGCCCGGTAACATTTAGCCCAGTACTGATCATAGAGGAAAACGGAACTGGAATTAAAAGTAAAATTCTGATAAGGAGTTAAATTTCCGTTGAGCAGGCCTCTGAAATTAATAAAAACATCAGTACCAACTTCTTCCATATAAAGCCTGTTAGAACCCTCATTAGCATCATACTCGATGTTATCATAAGCAGAATTTAGAACTGCATTTAAGCCTGATTTAGTTTCTAAAAAAGAATCTGAATACTGTGACGCAGGAGCAATGTCTAAGGCGTTTTTACAGCTAACCAACATGATTAGCGACAAAAAAAACATTTTATATTTTATATTTTTCATGATTTAAGAATTAAAGTCCAAGATTAAAACCTACAATAAATGACCGGGCTGAAGGATAGGAGTTTCGGTCTATCCGGATGTTATTGGTGCCGGTTGAGTTTACATCAGGGTCGTAACCCACATAATCAGTTATTAATGCCAGGTTTTGGCCTGAGATAAAGATGCGGGCATTCCGTACATATTTGTTGGCTTTTAGGGGGATTTTATAAGCCAACTGTACATTTTTTAACCGGATAAAAGAAGCATCCATAATGGTAAAAGAATTTACATTGCCTCCCTGATAACTTGCAGGGTTGATGGCCGAAGGATGCTCGTTTGTGGGGTTATCAGGTGTCCAGCGGTTAAGCAGGGGTTCGGCCAAACGATTGCGGTAGGGATCATTTGCAATTAAAGCATCTACCAGTTCCCAGCTCATTAAATCCACCCCGTTTACGGCTTCAATAAAGAAACTTAAATCGAAATTTTTATAAGAAAAATCATTGGCCAGGCCCAGGGTTAATTTTGGGAAAGGATTTCCCAGAATTTGCCTGTCTAAGTTATCAATCACACCGTCATTATTTAAATCTACCCATTTTGGGTCTCCAGGTTTGGCACTTTTCTGGGCAGACGCGTCTATCTCCGCCTGGTTCTGGAAAATGCCTGCGGCTTTTAATCCATAATAGGAGAAAAGCGCATCACCTGGCCTGGCGATTACGGTAGCGCCTCCTGCTCCATAAATTCTTTCGTTTACCGGGCCTAAATCAACTACTTTATTTTTGAGGGTAGCAAAATTAAAGGTGGTATTCCATTTCAACTTATTCACCAAATTGCGGCTGTTCAACAAAAATTCAATTCCGCTATTATCAATTTCACCCACATTAGAAGTGATAGAACCAAAACCACTGGAAATAGGGATGCTGAGGCCCTGTAGCAAATCTTTGGTTTTTTTATCGAAATAATCGATGGTAAAATTAAGCCTCGAATCAAACAAACCTACATCTGCACCTACATTAAACTGCTGTGAAGTTTCCCATTTTAAATCGGGATTAGGAATTCTTGCAGCCGAAATAGAGGTATAAATATTTTGGCCAAATACGGCTCCGTTTCCGCTGGAGCTGTAAGTAGTAAAGGCATTTCCACTGCCTATAGCATCATTACCTATTTGTCCCCAGCTGGTTCTCAGTTTCAGCTCAGAAATGGTTTTATTGTTTTTGAGAAAGGCTTCTTCATTAATTTTCCAGGCTACAGAGAAAGAAGGGAAATAGCCAAATCGGTTATTTGCACCAAAATTTGAAGAGCCATCAGCCCGGATAGATGCTGTTAGTAAATATTTATTTTTATAAGCGTAGTTGGCTCTGCCCAGGTACGATATCAAAACTCTTTCTGAAAGCCCGCTGCCAACATCAAATAAATTTTGTATACCAAGGCCCAGGTTATTGGTTTTGATCACATCAGAATCAAAACCTCTGGCAGAAGAATTTACATTATCGTTTTTAAACTGCTGATAAGTTGTACCTACCAATAGATTAAAATCATGGTCGGTATTAAATTTCCTGGTGTAATTTAATGTAAACTCTGCCAGGTTGTTTTGTTGCTGGCCAACGCTTACAAAAGCAATACCATTAGCCGCTGCGCCTGTTGCAGTTAAAGTGCTGTTAAAAACATCTCTTCTTCCTACGCTGCGGTCATTCCCCAGATTAAGTTTGGCAACAAGTTCGGGCGTAAGATTATATTCTGCATAAATATTTCCAAAAGTTCTGTTGGTTTGCTCTTTTCCGGTTTGGCCGTAAACCAATGCTAAAGGGTTTTCTAAAGTTACTGAGGCGGTTTGAGCATTTCCGATCTGGAAAAAGCTGCCATCATCATTGTAAACAGGGAAAACCGGAGGAGCATTTAACGCACTGTTTATGGCATCGGCATTTTGGTTGATATCAAAACCGTTAACCGGTACATAGTCATTTCTGATAGAAGAAGTATTAAAATTAAGCCCTATTCTAAATTTATCACTGGCCTGGTGTTTTAAATTTATACGACCCTGATAGCGGTTAAAATCAGAATTTTTAATCAGCCCGTTCTGTTTATTGTAATTTAAAGAAACATAAAACTGGGTTTTATCACTCCCTCCTGATAAAGCAAGATCATGGTTTTGTGATACCGTAGAGCGGTAAAGTTCATCCTGCCAGTCGGTTCCGTTGCCAAAAGATTGTATGGTTGCTGCATCAAAAACCGGAGATTTGCCCCTGGCAACTTCCAGTGAATTTATTACATCAATGTATTGTGATGTATTTAAAACATCTATTTTTTTTGCGATGTTGGAAAAGGTGAACGAAGGATTATAGTCTATTTTTAATTTACCTGCCTGTCCGCTTTTTGTGGTGATCAAAATTACCCCGTTTGCCCCACGGGACCCATATATGGCTGTTGCCGATGCATCCTTAAGAATATCTATAGAAGCTATATCATTAGGGCTTAAAGAATTTAAAGGGTTGCGTGGCGGCTGGTTGCCGGTAAACCCGGCCGAAGTGGAGCCAAAACCGTTAACCGGGGCACTGTTATCAATAGGTAAACCATCAATCACATACAGGGGTTCGTTGGAGGTTCCCAGAGAACTGGCCCCTCTTATCCGGATAGTTGCCGCACCGCCAGGCTCTGAGCTGGATTGGGTAATTTGCACACCCGGTGCCCGGCCTTGTAAAAGCTGATCTACCGAGGTATTGTTCCCTTTATTTAAATCATCCGGCTGCAGGGAAACTACAGAACCGGTAAGGTCGCTTTTTTTAACCGTACCGTAACCTACCACTACCACCTCACCTAAAGCTTTTAAATCTTCCTTTAAGGTGATATTTAAGCTTGTTCTTCCGTTTATCGGAATTTCCTGCGTAATAAATCCCAGATAGCTTAGTACCAAAGTTTCATTGCCTGTGGGTACAGTAATAGAAAAATCACCATTACTGCCGGTTTGTGTGGCGTTGGCGGTGTTTTTTACTTTTATGCTAACACCAACAAGAGGGTTATTTTTATCATCAGTAACTGTACCGCGGATAATCATATCCTGGCTTAAATTTGATGGTACTGATACTGGTTTTGATTTTAAAACTACCGTTTGCTCAAATAGTTTATACTCAACAGGTTGTTTGGCAAAACATTGTTTCAATAATTCTTCTATAGAAACATTGGTGGCAGCCACAGTAAGCCTGATGTTTTTATTGAGCTGATAGCTATCATAAAGAAAACGATAATCACTTTGTTTTTCAATTAAGCTGATCACTTTTTCTACCGATGCATTTTTTACATGAATGCTAATTTGCTGGCTGTAACTTTTTGCATGTACATTGATTAAAAAAGTTAACATTAAAATGGCTGTTAATTTCATGCTTAAAAGAATTTTGCGTCTATGCCATTGCTTTAGCGGCGCATAGTTAAAGTTTAAATTCATAATTTTGTGAGGTTTTGGTGAATACTAATAATAATTTTTTCTCTCGGGAAAAATAGCCGAACCACACCGGGAATGTGTTGCAAGCGCATCCCGGTTTTTTATTCAGCTATACTTTGGGTTTAAAAGGTTAGGTTTTTTCCATAGTCTGTTTTTTTAGTTATTGATAATGATTGTTTTGTTTTTAACCTGAAAATTAATGCCGGTAAAACCCAGCATTTCCAGTAACCTGGATAATTTTACATTTCTTGATATTTTACCGTTTATGGCATGTAAAGGAATTTTATTTTGATAAACTACCTCTACATTGTACCATCTGGATACTTGTTTCATAACTTCTTTAATCCCTGCATCTGTAAACTGAAAATAATTGTTTTTCCAGGCAATTACCGGGCTGGTATCTGTAAGGGTTAACACGGATAGCTGCTTATCTTTACCAATAATGGCCTGCTCATCGGGTTTTAGCGTTTTGGAATAGGAACCATCAGAAATATGTATGGCACCTTCTAACAGGGTAGCGGCACTTTGCTCATCATCGGCATAAGCCTTAATATTAAAATGGGTGCCTAAAACTTTTACTTCCGCATCAGCATAGCTTACTATAAAGGGTTTATTTGGGTTTTTAGCCACTTCAAAATAAGCTTCTCCACTCAGGCTCACCCTTCTTTCTGTACCAGAAAAATTGACCGGAAACTTTAATTCTGATGCTGCATTTAGCCAAACTTTAGTGCCATCGGGCAAAACCAATTCGTAATGCCCTCCTTTTGGAATGGTTAAGGTATTGATAAGATTGGCATCGGAATTATTATCATCATTTTTAGACCGGTAAACTAATTTCCCATTTTCATTTTTAGAAATAATCACGTTTTTTTGATTGGCTACTATGCCATTTTTAGAATCATCCAGGTTGATTTGCCTGCCATCAGAAAAAGTTAAAATAGCTTTTTTTGTAGCAGGATTAATATCTGAGTATTCTCTGTGTGCAGTTTTGTTTTGCTTTGGACTTGGTGGTTGTTTTGCAAAATAAAAAAACAGCCCAAAAACCAGAGGAATCAGCAGCACTGCCGCAATAGCACTTATTTTTTGGATATTTGGTTTTAGTTTTATCGATTTAGGGTGCTTTTTATTTGCCAGGATATTTTCTAAAATCCTTTGGTTTTCTAATTCATCAAAAAAAGAAGAAGAAGAGGTTTCTTCCCATACGCCGGAGATTAAATTATGCAGTTCTTCTGTATCGTTTTTGTCTAATAAAAGAAATAACTCTTTTATTTCCTCCCCGGATGCAGTGTTGTGGTAATAGCGCTTAAAAAGATATTTCTTGCGATTTTCTGTGGTTCCCATCAATTGGTTCTTTTATTATAAAACAAATGAAGGGTGAAAAAGGGGCTATGCGTTTTTAAAAAAGTAAAAGAATAAAGAAAATAAAAATAAGCAATGTGTTTTTTTTACTGAGAATATAGTTGCTGATATTGCTATTTGCCCGTTGCAGATATTTTTTTATGGTTTCTTTTGATAAGCCAAGCATATTGGCAATTTCCTGGTATTTTAATTTTTGATGCCTGCTTAACAGGTATATAGTTTTTTGTTGCGGCGGTAAACCGGCTATCGCTTCATCTAAAATCAGGTGTAGGATATCGGGATCCTTCTCCTCTACAATTAAATCAGCTTCTTGTTGCCATTTTTCTTCAATAACGCGTTTTCTTATTTCTTTTTTTAAACAATTAAGGGCATGGTTGCGGGAAACAATAAACAAATATCCATCAAAATTACTGCTGTACGCTAAGTTTTCTTTATTGTTCCATATTTTTAAAAAAACATCCTGTACAACTTCTTCGGCTATTTCTTTAGACTTGGTGATATTAAAAATATAGCGGCCTAATTTAGCACTATACATGTAATATAACTGTTGCAAAGCCACTTCATCTCCGCCCGATAATTTTATCAGTAAATCCTGAGTAGTAAGAGGTTTATAGCTGTTCATTTTTTAATAAGAAAAAGAAAATGTAACAATCAGCTTAAATAATAATTTTTTTGCGTTTGATTAAATGATTATCAAAGCAAATTGTTTTTTTGGTTTATTGGTTATCCTGCCCCTGGCTTTTAAAAAAATGTAGCTATCACATTCTTCTATTGCAGGATTTATCTAAAAATTATTTTGAGCAACAATTTGCCCGATTTTAACAGGACGAGCAAAATCCACGATAGTTGTTTTTGAGGATTTTGCTTCTTTATTGTTCTTTATTTCACTAATTAAATATACATCTTAAAATCCTACTAAACCATAGTCGAAAGATGCTTTATCAACATTCAGTTTTACTGCAACTTCAAATGTGTTTTCACCGTTTTTTAGCAAACTGCTTGCATTACTTATATTAAATTGATTATAGTAATAACTGTTTCTGCTTAGCAATTGAGTTGCATCCTTTCCGTTTATTTTTATGGCCACATCTCCGCCGGTTCCTTTTAACCAAAAAGACAGATTTTTAGGTATTGCATTTAAAACAAACTTTTCTTTTGATACAATTTCTGACTTTGATTTCACCGAAAATGGCATTTGCTGTTTTTCAAAATCACCATTATTTAGTTTAACTTCTTTTTGATTTTTACCTCTTCGGGCATCAGAAATTAAAATAGTAAGCGGTTCAGATTTTTCTGAATACAGTTGCGAGATGCTATTTTTTGCTTCTGATTCTTTAATAGAATCTTTGGATTATAAAGCTGTTAATTTTAAAACCACACTATCGTACTCCTCATTAAAATTGAGATTAACGCCAACTTCCATTAAAAAAGTTCCGGAATAGGTTTTGTTTTCGCCAGAAAAATGCGTTTTTCCGTCTTTATTTATCTCTACAACACTGTATTTTTTATCAGGATTAAGCCCTTTAAATTTAAAATTCGGAAATTTTTCACGCACACTATTTTCTAAATAATAGGCAAAATAAACAGCGTTTTGCTTTTGCTGATCTACATACATCAGCGATGCCAATCTTCTGTTTTCGTAAGGAGAAAGAATTCTGTAAAGGTCTCCAAATTGCACAACAGGTCTAATTTCTTTATATAGTTCTATTGCTGATTTAGAAAATTTCAACTCTTTTTCGGTCATGGTTTTAGGCTGTATTTCTAAACCTAAACGCCCGGTCATGGCCACATCAAAGCGAAACTTTATGGGTATAATTCTTTTGGTTTGATGATTTGGCGAAGCACTTACGTGAGCCGCCATAGTTATTGCCGGGAAGATATTGGACATGCCCCATTGCGTATAAATTCTCTGTAAGGCATCGGTATCATCACTTGTCCAGAACTCGTTAAAATACTGGAGATACCCATAGTTCACACGTCCGCCACCGCTTGAGCAAGCCTGCATAACTGTATGCGGATGTTTGGCTCTGATGCGTTTAAATACGCTTTGTAAGCCCAAATGGTAATCAACATATAAATTAGACTGCTTTGCTGCAGAAAGATAACTTGAGCCATAATTGGCGATATTGCTGTTTGCGTCCCATTTGATATAATCTATTCGTGGATGTTTGGTTAATAAATCATCAACCACATTGAACACAAAATCCTGCACTTTTGGATTGCTTAAATCTAAAACCAATTGTGATTTTCCCCTGCCTTTTACCAATTCTCTGGAGCTTTGCATTACCCAATCAGGATGCTTGTCGTAAAGTTCGCTGGTTGCATCAACCATTTCGGGTTCAATCCAAATTCCAAATTTTATTCCTCTTTTTTCGGCCTCGTCTATCAGGTATTCAATTCCATTAGGTAACTTTTTTTGATTTACCTGCCAGTCGCCAAGCCCGTCTCTGTCGTTATTTCTCGGATATTTATTGCCAAACCAACCATCGTCTAACACAAAAAGCTCGGCACCTATATGATGGGTGTCATCAATCAATTCAACTAATTTTTTCTCATCAAAATTGAAATAAACGCCTTCCCAGCTGTTTAGTAAAATTTTGCGTTCTTTATCGCCATCCACCATTTTATATTTACGGGCATAGCTGTGTAAGTTTCGGCTGGCCTGGCCTTTTCCATGTGTGCTGTAAGTGAGAATTAAGGCGGGGGTTATAAATTTCTGACCTTTATCAAGGGTGTAATCAGCACCATAATTGTTAATGCCAGCAGTAATGTTGATTTTTTTAACCGCATCCTGAGAGAAATTAATAGCCCAATTTCCGGTCCAGGCAAGGGCACCTGCAATGATATCTCCGTTGTCTTCCGAAGCCTTTTCATTCAGGCTCAAAAAGAAAGAAGCATTATCTTTTGCCGAATTTCTTATGCCTTCGGTGTTTTCGAGGGTAAAGGTACCTCTTTCAATCGCTGTTTCTTCCTGTGTAAATTCTGTGCCCCAATTGCCATGGAAATGGGTAATATAAAATTTGGGAGCAATAAAGGCGAGATAAGAAGAAGCGTAATCATAAAGCGTTACATCGCCTTTCTCTTCGTTAGAAATTTCTGTCCAGGCTTCAATAACGTCCTCTGCTTTAAAGGTTTTGTATTTTAAATCAACATAAAAAGGATAAATTTCATCTTTTAGCCTAATGGTCGTGAGGTCAATATTGTCGTCAATTTTTTCTGTTTTATACGATTGATACTTAAGTACCGAGGTTAAATCATCGTTAGCGTGTTTTACCCGTAATGCAACCATTTTATCCGGACTAACACCAAAAGAAGGATAAGCATCTGTTTTAAGATTTGCCTGGGCATTAAACAAATCATCAACAGCTTTCAGTTTTTTACCATAATACTCAAACTTAAGGTTTTTATCCTCGTCTACTTTTAATACTATTTGTGTGTTACTGGTGTTAATGGTAATGTTTTCCTGTGCTTTTGCCGTAAATGCTGCAAATATGACTGCGTATACGATACTTATTTTTCTCACTTTTTGTTTTAGGTTATTTGTAGTTTATAATCAAAATAAAACTAAGAATAAGATTCTATTTGAGCGTCTTTAAAAAGGATTGTACATCATAATCATAAAATTGTCTATCATAATGGATAAAATGTCTATCAAATTAAAAAAGCAATTACGCTAATTTTGAAAACCAGTTTTATTTAACCTTTAATCTTAGAATTTTTAATCCCCTACCTATTTGTTATGACAAAGCATATTCTTCTTTTGCTATCGATTTTGATGGTTTCGCCTACTTTTAATGTAGCAAATGCGGCAGAATTTTATAACGTAAAAACTTACGGAGCCAAAGGCGATGGAAAAACACTTGACCACCAGAGCATAAATAAGGCTATAGATGCTGCCGTGAAAAATGGCGGCGGAACGGTTTATATACCTGCCGGAACATATTTGAGCGGAAGCATCCACATGAAAAGCAACATTAACCTGTTTTTAGATGCAGGTTGTATTATTTTGGGGGCGCCACAAAATGTGGGTGCTTATGACCCTGAGGAGGAAGTTACCGGCACACAATATCAGGACGGCGGTCATAGCTACTTTCACAACAGTTTAATTTGGGGAGAAAATTTAAAAAACGTTACTATATCTGGCCATGGAATGATAAACGGTGGTGGCTTGGTAACCGGTTCAAAAGGGGTAAATGAGGGTAAAATTGGCAAAGCTACTAAAGCTGTGGTTTTCAAACTGTGCAGCAACGTGGTGATTAAAGATATTACCATATTTCATGGTGGTCATTTTGCCATTTTAGTTACAGGTTGCAACATGGTTACATTAGATAACCTGATTATAGACACCAACCGTGACGGAATTGATATAGATTGTTGCACCAACACTGTGGTGTCTAATTGCATGGTAAATTCGCCACATGATGATGCCATCTGTCCTAAAAGTTCTTTTGCCTTAGGTAAAAAAGTAATTACAGAAAACCTTACCATTACCAATTGCCAGGTTTCGGGCTATAGAGAAGGCACTTTGATTGATGGCACTTTAATTCCCAATGATGAATACCGGAAATCAGGCAGGGCGATAAGAAATGGGCGTATAAAATTTGGAACAGAATCTAACGGTGGTTTTCGCAATGTGACTGTTTCCAATTGTACTTTTAACTATTGCTATGGCTTAGCTTTAGAAGAGGTAGATGGTGGAATTATGGAAAACATCACCATTGATAACCTGGCCATGTATAATATTACTGAATATCCAATTTATATAACCTTAGGTAACCGAAACCGCGACCCGGATACTACCGCAGTGCCAGTGGGCAAAAACATCAGTATTTCTAACGTAGTGGTTAACACCACGGATTCTTTAAGTGCCATACACATTACTGGTACGCCAGAACATTATTTAGAAAATATAAGAATCAGCAATGTGATTTTTACCAACAAAGGTGGTGGTGCAAAAGAATTGGGCAAAATAGATTTGCCCGAATTGGATAAAACCTATCCGGAAATAAACAAACTTAATTCGGCTACACCATCTTACGGCCTTTATGCCCGTCATGTTAAAAATTTGGAGCTAAACAACATTAAAGTTGATTATGAAAATGAAGATAAACGCCCGCCTATGGCTTGTGTAGATATTAACGGCTTAGAGATAAACAATTTTAAAGCGAAAGTAGCAAGTGGAGTTGTTCCGGCTATTTTTACGAAAGTAAAAGGTTTGACAATTTATAACTCCCCGGTTTTGGATAAAAAGTAAATACAATGTTTTAGTGACAGTTGCTGTTTCATTTACTTAACTGACCGCTAAAAAATATTTTTAAAAAAACACATGCTAGTGTTAAGTTAAAAGTAGAAAGTCAAAAGTAAAAAGACTTATATCATTGATAATAGGTAATTTAAAAAGATGATTTTTCGTTGTTTTATGATTAACATCACACTAGGGTTAACATCACACTAGATTTAGAAAATGAAAACAGTTAAATTATTAGCTATCCTTGTGATGATATCCTTCACAATTAAAGCTCAAAATAAATCTATACAGCCCAAATCTGCAGAACGGCCGAATATTATTTTAATTATGTCTGATGATATGGGTTACTCTGATATTGGCTGCTATGGAGGCGACGTCCAAACACCCAACCTTGATGCACTTGCCAAAAGTGGCTTAAGATTGACAGAGTTCTACAATGGGGCAAGATGTTGCCCTACCCGGGCCAGTTTAATGACCGGATGTTATCCGCACCAGGTGGGTATTGGTCATATGACCAATTCTCATGGTTCTGATAAAGAAGACTTAGGCCTTCCGCAATACAGAGGTTTTCTGACAAGCAATTCTGTAACGCTTGCAGAGGTTTTAAAAAGTGCCGGCTACACCACCCTGATGACTGGTAAATGGCATTTAGGCGAAGCAGACAAATCTCAGTGGCCATTACAAAGAGGTTTTGATAAATATTACGGGATTTTGGAAGGCGCAAGCAATTATTTCAAGCCAGAATATCCCCGCGGCATTACTTTTATGAACGATACCATTTCTATAAATGATAAAAATTATTATACCACCGATGCTTTTACAGATTATGCCATAAAATTTATTGATGATTCAAAACAGAAAAACAATAAAAAACCATTTTTTCTTTACCTGGCTTATAATGCTCCGCATTGGCCCTTACAAGCACCCCAAAATGTTATAGACAAATACAAGGGCACTTATATGCAAGGCTGGACCAAATTGCGTGAAACCCGTTTTGCTAAAATGAAAGAAATGGGAATAGTTGATAAAAATTGGGATTTGTCACCACAAGATTCACGGGAATGGGATTCTTTATCCGAGGAAAAGAAAAAGGAAATGGACACTCGCCGGGCCATATATTCTGCCCAAATTGATGTAATGGACCAAAACATTGGTAAACTGGTTGATTACCTTAAAGAACAAAAATCTACGACAATACCCTTATCATCTTTTTAAATGACAATGGTGCCTGTGCAGAGTTTGCAGAATTAGGAAGTGGATCTGCATCAGAATTAGAAACCAAAACAAGTCCGCATGGGCTTGCTCTGTCATACGGCGGAGCTTGGGCAAATGGCTCTAATACTCCTTATAGAGAATACAAGCATTGGGTTAATGAAGGAGGAATAGGCACGCCATTTATTGTGCATTGGCCTAAAGTAATACCCAAAGCTAACAATGGAAAATTAGTTTCTCAATATGGCTTTTTACCCGATTTGATGGCTACTTTTTGCGATGTAGCAAATGCTAAATATCCTGCCAGATTTAACGGACATGATATTGTTCCCACCTCCGGAAAAAGTTTAAAACCTCTTTTTGCAGGAAAAAATGAGCAAATACACCAGGAACCTATTTTTTGGGAGCATGAGGGAAACAAGGCGGTGAGATTGGGCAAATACAAATTGGTTTCAAAATGGTCTGAGCAAAAAGAAACCGGTTGGGAATTATATGATATGGAAAAAGACCGTACAGAGATGCATAATTTAGTGACTTCAATGCCAGATGTTGCCAAAAGAATGAGTAAACTTTATGATGATTGGGCCACTAAAAATCATATTCCTCCTTATCATGAACTAAAAAAATTGTTGGCGAAAAAAAACAAAGCGGGTAAATAAACTGAATGTGTTGTGCAATCAAAAATCAAATATTATCTGATATTAAATAGGAAACAAGGGAAATTTTGTGTTTTAATTTTAGTTTTTTTAATGGCCTTTATTTCAATGAAGGGCACTCAGCTGAAGTCTGGCAACGTTGGCTTAAAAAAAACGAAGCCGGATGAAGACACTGTTAAAATGGTACAATCAAAGATTTATCCAGATAGGTTATGGAAAGATACAAACGGAAACCCCATCAATGCCCACAGTGGAGGTATTTATTTTGAGAAAGGATATTATTATTGGTATGGTGAGCATAAATTGCAAAAAACTTCTGAAAGCAAAGGATATACCGATGGTGGTATGCATGCGTATAAGTCAAAAGATTTAATTAATTGGGAGGATTTAGGTTTGGTTCTGTCTGTTGATTATAAAAACTCTAAATCCGATTTGGCCTTCGGTTGTATTTTTCAAAGGCCCAAAGTGGTTTACAATGCTAAAACCAAAAAGTATGTTGCATTTTTTAAACTATATCTAAAGGGGGTTGGATATGGCGTTTGCCATACAGGTGTTGCAGTTGCAAATCGTCCGGAAGGGCCGTTTACCTACAGCCATAAGTTTTTGGCAACATCCAAAAATGGCTCTGGAGATTTTGCACTTTATCAGGATACTAACGGAGATTTATACCATTTTACAGTGCGTAAAACCGACAGGGTGTTTGTTAAAGCAAAAATGACCAGTGATTATTTGAACCCTGCGACAAATTATGTTCCATGCCCGGGTGTTACGGTAAGTACCGAGGGTCCTGCTATGTTTTATAAAGATGGCACTTACCATTTATTAGGTTCTGGTTCCTCTGGCTGGAACCCTAACCCTGCGAGATATTTTACTAGTAAAAGTTTGGATGGCACCTGGGTAAACGAAGGAAATCCTTGTTACGGCTTAAGCCCTATAAGTAATTTGGGCCCCGAAAAAACTTTTGATGGTCAATCTACATTTATCCAAAAAATTCAGGGAACAGATAATCAGTACATCGCTTTATTTGATGTGTGGAGGCCAAAAGATATTTATAATTCCAGATATATCTGGTTGCCCTTTAAAGTAGAAGACAACAAAATCCGTATTAAATGGGAAGATAGCTGGGATATGAGCTGGTTTAGTAAGCACTAAGTTAATTCTTAAAGTGATTAAAATTTAATGACTATCCGTTATTATAAACATTTTTATACCAAGGAGCTTGCACTGTAGCAATAAGTAGCCTGTCAAACAGTTTTTCTCCGAAATATCTTCTGTTGAACTTGTAGCAGTATTCATCCAAATAGTTTTGCATATAACATTCCTTAATACCATGATGAATGCCAAGGAATAATCTTTTAGCATTACTTATAGCCTTGTGTACCCACGGAAAGACCTTGTCTATCTGCTTTTTATCTTTCACCACCACTACTTTGTGCTCATTTACAATTTTGTTGAGCTTGCTGTAGCTCTTAAAACCGTCAGTCATCACCGTTGCTTCTTTATTTATCTGATGAGCTACCTCATATTCAATGCCTATAGCCGTTAAGCTGTCAATTACCGTCATTTTCAGGTGCTTTACCTTTCTTTGGGCACCATCTTCCTGGTCCTCTACAGGGATAGATTCTACCGCCACCAATACTGTAGCCTGTTTACTGCTCCCTCTGCCTTGTTGGTTTTTGTTCGATTTCTTCCCTGCTCTTCGATCTGTTGTCTCAAAGAAGCCTTCATCTAGCTCAATGTATTCCTTCAATTCATATTTGCTGTCTCTATGGCGCATAGAAAGACGTATCTTAAAGCATGGCCCAAATAGGCTCATATCTCTTGTGGCCAAGCTCCCGCTGCATTTCCAATGCGGAGATACTTTTTTTGGTGCTGGTCAAAAAAGCCATGGCCGTAAGCCAATATCTAAAGGGAAGCTTGCTCCCTTCCATCACTGTTCCGCTACGAAGGGTAGTCCTGAATTTACAGGATTTACATTCATATTGTGTTAGTGTCTGTTGCCAATAATGGTCTTTACAGCCACATTTCTTACATACTACACCCTGCTGATCCCGTATCGCCTTGAATTTCCGAATACAGGTCTCTTCGTCCGGATATTGAAGAAAAAAATCTGATAGTTTCATAATGCTAATTTACTAATTTATTTAGTATTACGGATAGTCATTTAAAATTTAATTGGATAACGGAGTACCTCTGAGAGAGAGTTGGATAATTACGCCACTTAATTTTTTCCACTCTTAATAAATAATTTTTCGGAATGTGTCTCTTCGTATCAAGTTTACTGCGGTCAGACAGTTTTGTACATCGAAATCGCCAACTTCTTTTAGCTGCAAACTGTTGTTGTATGAAAAAGCAAAAAATCAATCTATCCTTACTTTAATAGCCAATCGCCCACACCTTTAAAATATATTATAGAAAACCTGTCACGTTTTACCTTATCAAATTGTTTTAGTATAGATTTTACAGTAAATGCTCGGAAATAGGTAGTCATTTGAAAATATAGACATAAAATAAAGCAATATGGGAACACTCTTTAAACAAGACCTTGGGTATACAGAGCTATTATTTCCTTATGCCTATAATATCTTAGGATCTTCAGAGGATGCAAAAGATGCGGTTCAGGATGTATTAACCACCTATCTTTCCACCCCAAAAGATCATATAACCGATGAGAAAAATTATCTGATAAGATCTGTAGTCAATCTTGCGATAAACCTGAAAGAGCGACAGAAAAAAATAATTTCAGGGGAAGGATTATGGTTGCCTGAACCAGTGGCCACAGATGATAATGCAGATAAAAACCTCCATCTAAATGAGATTTTGTCTTATTCCTTATTGGTATTGATGGAAAAATTAAATGCAAGGGAAAGAGCAGTTTTTATATTGAAAGAAAGTTTTGATTATTCACATGCCGAAATTGCAAATATTTTGAGCATTTCAGACGAAAATTCTCGTAAACTCTTGAGTAGAGCTAAAGAAAGTATTTTTAAACCTTCCTCAAGACGGAACAAAGAGCAGACAATTCACGAGAGAAATATCTTAAACAGCCTAATGAGTGCCATTAGGATGGGGGATACGGAAAAATTGGAAAACGTGATGTCAATAGATATCCTTTTTTACGCTGACGGAGGCGGAAAAGTACCGTTGTTAACAGAATTTAGTAAGGGCTCGGGCAATGTAGCGGCTTTGCAAATGCTCGTATTCAACAGATACCTACATGCGGCCAAAATTGTATACGCCATCATCAACCATCAGCCCGCTTTGCTCTCTTATATCGATGGACGCCTAACCGCTTGCCAGATATTTGAGTTACATCCCGATACCGATAAAGTGATGCAGATAAATGCGGTTTTAGATCCTGATAAATTAAAATCATTGAGCCAGAAGTATTCTCAAAATTAATTATGACTGTTTCTGAACGATAAATACAACTTACAATATAAATAAACTTTAAAAAAATGGAAACATTCCTTTCCCCAATCGAAACACCAAAGAGCTTCGGTATGAAGCTGGCCTATTATTTCACAAAAAAACAATTAGGCAAAGTAATTACCTCACTTAAAGTACATTCAGCAAGGTTACCTACCGCATTTGGTATGTTTTATGCCAAATTACCCACACTGGATAAGAAGCTTGAATTACCCAAAGAAACCGTTATGTTAATCAGACAACGTGTCGCACAGCTGAATATTTGCCTTTTTTGCATCGATGCATGTAGAGCTGCGGCTATTCGCCAATCCATGAATGTAGCCAAGTTTGATGCATTGGTGAATTACAATGACAGTCCACTTTTTACAATTGCCGAGAAATCCGCATTGGATTATGCAACAGAGCTCACTATAGATAAACACGTAAAACCAGAAACATTTGCACAAATGGCAAAGCATTTTTCGGAGCGTGAAATATGTGAGATTGTTTACCTGGTGGCAAGTGAACATTTATATAATCTTACAAACATTGGCCTTAATATACATTCGGATATGCTTTGTAGTTTTATTGTACCTAATAAAGGATAAGATGAGACCATCATGAGCATACCGCTCGCAAACACGAATGAATATGCTCATGATTGCCTGCCTTGTCGGCAGACAGGCTTCATCACCATTAAATAAAATTATATACGGATGAAAAATAAAATGAAAATTATAAGCTACTGGATAGTAACTTCACTACTTTGCTTTGAACTGATATATGGTGCTTCCTGGGACTTTAACCTTGTGAATAAGGGGTATGTATTCGACATCCTAAAGCATCTCGGATACCCCGAATACCTGGCTGTGATTCTCGGCATTTCAAAATTATTGGCCACCATAGTTATCATCCTACCTGGATTAACTTTGATAAAGGAGTGGGCATACACAGGTGTAGTTATACTTTTTATAGGGGCGTTCCTATCTCACCAATTTGTAGGAGATAGTCTAAATCAGTCAGTCTGGTCTCTGATGTTTGGGGTTTTTGGAATCCTATCATGGATTCTCAGGCCATCAAACAGAAAATTAACGGCCTTAAACTCTATAAGAAAATAAAGATTGTTTAAAAATGGACCAGATGAAAATTTTCCTTTTTGGAGCTACAGGTGGCACAGGTGTACAAGTGCTAGCCAAATTATTGGAAGCAAATCATAAAGTCATTGCTTTGGTCCGTAATCCGGATGATTTAGAAGATATAACGCACAAAAATCTAATAACCATCAAAGGGAGTGTTTTTAACCCGGAGACTTATCAGCATAAATTAAAGAACTGTGACCTTGTTATATCTGCGTTAGGTACAGGAACTTCATTAAAGAAGACAGAAATTTATTCAAAGGGCGGGCAATTAATTATAGAAGCAATGAGGAGGGCTAACTTAAAAAGTTTAATAACGCTTACTGCTGCAGCTTTTGACCTTACAGACATCGGAAATAAAAGTTTTCTTGTAAAATATATTGTACAGCCATTATTTAAAAATATTTATTCTGATATGAAATTGTGGGAAAATATTTTGGACCAATCTTGTGATCTATTATGGGTATGTGTTAGACCAAGCAGATTGACCAATGGTCGGGAAAAAGGAAATTTTCGTGTTGAGGTAAATCATTGTCCAGAGGGGGGTGGAAAAATCAGCAGAAGAGACCTTTCGGGCTTTATTGTAGAACAAATAGACAACGATAAATATGTGCACCAAAAGGTTGCTATTGCTTATTGAACGAGTAACCATAAGGAAGGAGTTTTCCAAATCCATCATAACCAAAAGACGCAAACTGATATGTCAGTTGTGTTTTTTGATAATTGTCAAACAAACTTATGTTACTTCTTAATACTTTTATTCAAGAATACAAAGTTTAGAGGGAATACAAAATTTCTAATTGTAGAGAAACAACAGTCGAAGGACTACTTGTTAACTGTCGATCTAGTGAATTGTTTAGACCTTTAAATAATTAGCTTGTTTAAAAAATATATGTATGATTATTCTGTGGAAATGAAAGTTGTCGAAGTTTTTAAAACCAATATTAAAAGTCCTGATACTGCCCAATTCATCATTGAAAAATTAAAAGAATTGTTGCCTAATGCTAAGATAAATTTTGACCTTGAAGATTGTGATTGTATTCTCCGAGTTGAAACCGTTTGTTCGGAAATAGACGCGAATGAAATCATACAATGCACTAGGAAATTGAATTTCGAAATAGAGTTATTGATATAATTTAATGGCATGGGAGCATAAACTGTGACTGGATGACAAGCCTGAAAACCATATAAACAGCTTCGTACACCAACCGTTATTAACATTATCCAGTTATTTTAACATAAATAATAATGAAAAAATATATTGTAATATTTAGAGAACCTGACGGAAGAACAATAAAACACGCTGATGAAGAAATCAGCAGACATCAACTTAATTGGAAAAATTGGTTGGAGAAGTGGAGGCAACATGGTAATTTAAATGGTGGAAGCTCGTTGACTTTAAATGGAAGAATAATTAAAGGGGATGGAAATATAGTTTTGGATGAACTTCACAAAAATGGAGAAGAGATAGTGGGAGGTTTTTTATTAATAAGTGCGATAGACTTTAGTGAAGCAACCGATATTATGAAAACTTGTCCAATTTATGAATTTGGTGGATATGTTGAAATAAGAGAATTTCAAAATCAAGAATAGCGTCTGTTTTTTTAGGGCTTAGACAACTAGTGTTAAGTTAAAAGTAGAAAGTCAAAAGTCAAAATACTTATATCATTGATAATAAGCAATTTAAAAAGATGATTTTTCGTCGTTTTATGATTAACATTAAACTAGAAATAAGAAACTGAAAACGCTGAAATTGGGTAATTTCGCTTGTTTGTACGAGATGGCTTGCGTTATTTCGGATTTTTTAGCTCCTATTATACATTTGCTAGTGAATGGAGACTTTTTGTTCCGAAACCTCCGAGACTTAAAGCCACAATCGATACATGCAGATAATTAAAATTATCAGATGACAAGTAAAACTAGTTTCTGGACTTGGCTGGTAAGTATTTAAAGCTTAGAGAACAAACAAAATAAGAAATCATGATTTTCATAACCCAACTCATCTACATCATTGAGGGACAAGAGCAAATTTTTGATGAATTTGAAGAAATTGCTATACCCACAATTTTAAAATATAATGGGCGACTATTATTTCGAATAAGACCAACCGAAAACAATTTTATTGAAAGCAATATGGATAAACCTTACGAAATTCATCTTGTAGAATTCGAAAGTCAAGAAGACTTTGACAATTTCAAACAAGATAAAGAACGAAATGAATGGTTGCATCTAAAAAATAAATCAATAAACACATCAATATCAATACAAGGGACAAAAATTTAACAGAGGATATCCATAAAAAATTATCTATCGGATGTTAATAGACAAAAAAATGAAAGTAGCATTAATCACAGGAGCAAATAAAGGAATTGGTTTTGAGACAGCTAAACAATTAGCCCAGCTTGGTCATTATGTTTTTATAGGAAGCCGAGATAAAACAAAAGGACTTCAAGCAAAAGAAAACCTAAAAAAAACAGGATTTGACAATGTTGATTGCCTTGAAATAGACGTAACCAATATCGATTCAATAAAAGCAGCAGAACATGAGTTGGAAACTAGAGTTGAACAATTGGATATTTTAATTAACAATGCAGGCATTGCCGGATTGCAACCTCAAAATATTTCCTCAGTTGACATTGAAAACTTAAGAAAAGTATTTGAAACTAATTTTTTTGGAGCGGTACAAACGACACAGCAATTTATCAGTCTTTTGAAAAAGTCAAACGAGCCGAGAATTGTAAATGTTTCAAGTAGTCTAGCATCATTAAAATTACATAGTAATACAGCCAGCCACAATCGTTCGATATATGACGCTTACAGTTGTTCCAAAACTGCATTAAATGCGTTTACCGTATTATTAGCTAAGGAATTTAAGAATACAAATTTTAAAATAAATGCTATCGCTCCTGGCTATACTGCAACTGATTTGAATAATTTCCAAGGCACTCAAACGGTTGAGCAGGCTGCAAGAACAATTGTAAAATATGCAACGGTTGACAATGATGGTAGTACTGGAAAATACTTTAAAGACGAAGGCGAATATGCTTGGTGACAAATAACAAAGGTTTGACCGCGGTCAAACTTTGACTGGAAAACATAAAAAAATATGACAAGGACCGAAACAATAATAGCTGTAAAAGACGTAACCGAAAGTTCAAAATGGTATCAAGAACATTCTCTGAGCATCTCAAGTGTTCTGGTCACTTTGGAATGTAAAAGTAGTCACGGTGGTGATACTTTTGAAATATTGAGTGACAAAGACGGAACCGTAATTTTATGTTTACACAAATGGGGCGAACATAACCACCCTACCATGGCGAACCCCGCCTCCTTGAAAACCTAAGACAAATGGAAATGGACTAATACTTTATATTCGTGTGTCTGACCTTAAGAAAATTTGGGAAAATGCAAAAACTTTGAAGGCGAACATTCATCAAGTTCAAAATGGTATCAAGAACTTTTGGAATGTAAAAGTAGTCACGGTGGTGATACCTTTGAAATATTGAGTGACAAAGACGGAACCGTAATTTTATGTTTACACAAATGGGGCGAACATAGCCACCCTCCATGGCAAACCCAAATAAGACAAATGGAAATGGACTAATACTTTATATTCGTGTGTCTGACCTTAAGAAAATTTGGGAAAATGCACTTTGAAGGCGAACATTCATCAAGAGCCGCATTTGAACCCAAATTCTGGAGAGAATCAATTTACCTTGAGAGACTTGGATGGATATTATTTGATGATTTCTGAATAAATTGAACAAAATATTCGAGCTAGAAGTCTATTTATAATCACTGCCTGGCGGTGGATTTTAATGCTGAAGTTTTTTATTTAACGCCTGCCACGTGATTCTCATCATAAGTAATAAAGATTTTTCAAACTCAATTTCAAACCAATTGCTAAATTTGACTTCAAGCATTTATAGTTATCTGCTAAGAAATCAGAGGTCAGAGCCTTCTAACAGAAATTAAAGGGTGCGAAATTATTTCAAAAAAAATCGATGAATAGTTTAGTTTTAGCGTTTTCGCAATTTGGGAAACTGAGTTCAGCGAGTTCAGATGAACTTACAAAAATCACTAAAGTACATGCATTTTCGAAAGGTCATATTTTAGTTGCTCCAGATTCCGTTTGCAGACATTTTTATTTTGTTGATCAGGGGTTAACAAGAACTTTTTACTTAAAAGAAGGGAAAGACATTACTGATTGGATTAGCCCTGAGGGTACTTTTGCCGTTTCTTTAATCAGTTATATAAATCAAATACCCGATAGAAGGGGAATTGAACTCTTAGAGAACTCCGTGTTATATTCTTTGTGCCATGACGATTTGGAAGATTTATGTTGCAAGTACCACGATATAGAACATGTAGGGCGAATAATTGTAAATCATGGCATTATTCAAATGCAGCGTAAAATTGATGACACCCATTTTACGACCGCAAGGCAACGCTATCAAAATTTGGTTGCAAACACGCCATCGATAATTCAAAGAGTACCATTGGGCATGGTGGCGTCCTTTCTCGGTATAACACAAGAAACCTTAAGCAGAATTCGTTCCCCAAAATAATATAGAGGAATTTTTCAAGAAACTAATAATCTTATTTTTGTTTACCATAAAAATCTGTATTGTGAACCAATGATTTTAATGCTAAAGTTTTCCCTTCTCTTTTCCCGCAAATCAACAATTTTATTAATCGATAATTTATAAATAAGATTTTCTGCTTGAAGTAAATAGCCATTAAATTCATTCCATTAAAACCTAAATAGATAACAATTAAGCAATTTGTACCAATCACTTATTCTTGTTTTTTGATAAATGTCAAAGGATTTTGTCTTGCCATACAATAGCTTTGTGCAATGATCAATATAGCACTATGGATTATCCAGTGTTTTCTGGCATTCACATTTATGTATTCTGGGATTTGTAAGTCCATTTATGCAATAAAAATTTTGGTTTCTAAAGGACAAACCGGTGTGGAAGGTTTACCAGTTGCGCTGGTTCGGTTTATTGGTGTCGCCGAAATAATTGGTTCTATTGGGCTGATACTTCCTTTGCTCATAAATATATGGCCTCATTTAGTAAGCATCTCAGCAGTGTGTTTGGGGATAATTATGATACCTGCCGGAATAATTCATTATCAGCGGAAAGAGTATAGAACAGTTATCCTCATCAACTTTATAATTATGATTTTATGCGTAATTGTCGCTTACTATCGATGATAACAACTTTTTACCTTTTGATGAATTTTTATATGAGTGATCACTTGGAAAATCAGTAGCTAATTAATGCGGAGAAATTAGATAACTTAAAAAAAAATTAGAAATGACAAATATACCCACACTTTATGAATGGGCTGGCGATATGCAGACATTCGAAACTCTGTTTACAAAATTTTACGGGAAAGTTTTAAACGATGACTTACTGAAAGAAGTATTTGAAAATATGTCGGCAGACCATGTGCAACACGTTGCTCATTTTGTAGCAGAAGTTTTCGGTGGAGAGAAATTATACTCAACCAAAGATGGTGGAAGTCATTCGATAATGATAGGACAGCATATCGGAAAAATGCTGACGGAAGAGAAACGACAACGATGGGTTCGTTTGTTAATGCTAACTGCTGACGAACTTGGACTTAAAAGCGACCCTGAATTTCGTTCTGCTTTTGTTGGGTATATTGAGTGGGGAACGCGACTCGCCGTTATCAATTCACAGCTAAACGAGAATCCTGTGCAACATACAGAACCGATGCCAAAATGGGGCTGGGGAGAAACTGGCGGTCCTTATACGGAACAGAGTTAGAACATACAGCTGAAATAGAAAATTTTAAACATTAAACAGAGTAGCATGAATTGCGATCATCTTAAATTAAATTATCGGAATGGGAAAAATAAACAGGTCAATTTTCAATTATCTGCGAAATAACATTTAGTAGATGTAGAAGGATATGAACTAGTGGAAGCAATAGGGTTTGTAAGGAACTAGTGCATTTTATATATAAAAAATTTGAAATACATGCCGTATTTATGCATGCAAAACCTTCTTTTAGTTCATTGAACCAAATCTCGAAATTGATTGATTCTGGAAAGCTAAAGACAGATATTGCAGAAACTTACGACTTGCGCAATGTTGGTCACGCTTGGGATAACTTGGCATTGAACATTGGTAAATATGCTCAATCGGAGTACAAAAAAACAGATAAAAGGCATGGCAAACATGTACTAAAAGTATAAATGCCCTAGACCATAGAACTTAAAATAAACTAAAAATCATGAATAAAACTCCGTCCTCAACTTACAAAATCCGCTTTAGCGACTGCGATCTGTTCGGGCATCTTAATAACGCCCGATATTTGGATTATTTTCTTAATGCCCGTGAAGACCATTTGAAGGAATTTTATAATATCGATTTAAACGAATTTCTTCAACAAGACCTCGCATGGCTTATTAAAAGTCATGAAATTATCTACTTGCGATCAGCAGTTTATCTTGAAACAGTGCGCATTAAAAGCTCTTTAATAAAAGTTACAGATAAAATGATGTTAATTGAAATGGTAATGACTGATGATTTGGAATCAAAGGTTAAAGCAGTTCTTTGGACCACTTTTATCCCTGTAAGCGTTAAAACCAAAAAATTAAAAGTTCATAATGCTTCATTTATGGATTTTGCCGTTTCAATTGAAAGGAATGAAATATCAGATAGTGAAAACTCATCTGAAAGACTTTTAAAGATACTAGCAGAAGTTAAAGCAAATAACCTATAAAACATTTAAGCAAAAGAAAGCTGGCCATGCTATAACAACAGGTTAAAAAATTGCGGGCGAATGCTCTTCTATGCAACTATTTAGCTTATTCCCATTTGACTTCAAAAGGATGTTTTGTTGCAAGTATTCAACACGAACTAGCCACTGACAGTTTATTGCCTTTAACAAGGATTTCGCAAGAGGTTAGGCGACCATCTTGGGAGCAGGCTGCGTCTGTCATTGGAAAAAAATCTGTAATCATATTTGATTACAGACTTTTTGAATTATTATGAAGGTCTAAAAGTGACCCCATAGATACAAATCTCGAACTCTTTCATTGAAGATTGCAAAAAAATAGTGGCTTTAAAATTTAAGGATGGTAGTCAAAGCTGACATTTTCTATCTGGCGTTAAAATAATTAGCTGAAAGAATTCAAGAAAAAACTACCAATAATATAACTCAATCGTTATGTATTAATCCTTGTTTACCTACCATGTGGCTAAAGGCCAGCCTTCTTTTACAAATGATTTGTCAAGATTATATATTCTCTCACGATAGCCAAAAGAGTTATTTGAATTTGCATTATATTGTTTGTGTTAGACTGTTCTGATCGATACCGTCCAACCATTCGTCAGAACTTTCTAAAAGAGTATCAAACCAATCTGCCTTTTTTAACCCAAATCGGCCAGCTTACAAGTTCTGCGGTCATATTATTTTCCGCTGTTGCTTTCTGTTTAATAGTTGATATTAACAGAAAGGAAAAAATAAAAAGCTGTATTCCTGAAATACTTTACAATCCGCTTTCAGTAATATTGTTAGGATTTACGGCAAATAATTATCCTAAAATCCCAATACAAAGTTTGATATATGCATTTTTTAGAAGGTAAATATTGAAAGTATGACAGTAGACATTATTGGATTTCTGAACTATGATATTGTAATGCAATGTATTGATTTTAAAGACATTTTACCCATCAGTTCAAATGCTTATTATGGTGTGTTTAAAACTTTTGATTTACTATTACCTATTAATACATTAAGTTTATAATCAAATACTCTTTATTACTAATATTTTTAGTAATTTTGCGTAAAAAATACTTAAATGACTTATTTCGAAAAACCTAAAGTAGTTTCTTTATTCTCCGGTTGTGGCGGTTTGGATCTTGGATTTCATAAAGCTGGATACCAAACTGTCTGGGCAAATGATTATGAGCATTGGGCTTGTGAAACATTTAGCAGAAATTTCGGAGAAAATATTATCGTTGAAGGAGATATTGAAAAAATAGATCCATATCTTAATTCTTCCGTACCGGATTGTGATCTTGTCCTCGGCGGATTTCCGTGCCAGGATTTCTCAATGATATGGAAGAGGCCGGGATTGAATGGCGAAAGAGGAAATCTATATAAGAGTTTTTTAAGGTTTGTCGATGCTAAGAAACCTAAAGCTTTTATAGCCGAAAATGTTAAAGGTCTTTTGACAGCTAATAATAAAAAGGCTATACAACAGATAATTAAAGACTTTGAAAGCATATCTCCGGGTTACATAGTAACTCCTAAACTTTATAATTTTGCCGAATATGGAGTTCCTCAACTACGGGAGCGCGTTTTGATAGTAGGTGTACGAATAGATACAGGCTTTAATTTTATACACCCGTCACCAACTCATGGTCCGAAAGGAATATATCCATATGTAACTGCTGGTGAAGCTGTAAAAAATGCAAATGATGTGCCATTCAATAATGAGCACATGAACATTACAGATAAAACCAAAGAGATACTCAAATTGATTCCTGAGGGCGGTAATTTTACAAGCATTCCAAGAGATCACCCTCTGTATGTTAAAGGAATGATTAGTCATGTTTATAGACGAATTAAACTCGATGAGCCTTCGAAAACAATTATTGCAGCAGGTGGAGGCGGAACATGGGGTTACCACTACCCTGAACCTCGTGCCCTAACCAATCGAGAAAGAGCAAGATTGCAGTCTTTCCCGGATGATTTTGTATTTCAGGGTACACCTACAGAGGTGAGACGTCAGATAGGAAACGCAGTGCCGCCTATGGGAGTGTTTGCATTAGCTAATGCATTAATGCCTTTATTTACAGGTGAATATGATAAGGCAGACCTGAAACAAAGGAACGCCGAATTTCAAAATATGTCAATTAAGGAAAGATTGGAGCTTAGTCTGGCGTCTTAAAGGTTATCCTATGGAGCTTCTATTATCAAATTTTCCTCCTGTAAATATTACCCCTTCTTCTGCAAGAAACTATATAGAGAAAACTATAAAGGATTGTAAGACCTTGAAGATAGCAAGTGGTTATGTTTCTTCAGACGCGTTAATTGAACTCAAAAGAATCGTAGAACTAAATAAAAGCCCTCGACTTGAGCTTTTGATTGGGATGCATTATTTCGATGGTTTCACGAAGACACAATATGAAGCAGCAAGCGCATTGAACAATTATCTTATAACTGAGGACTTAGGATTTGTGTATCTGGCTAATACTATGAAGTTTCATGGTAAAATGTATTCATTTATTATGAATGATGCATCCGTATCAGCAATTGTTGGTTCTTCCAACTTAGGAAGTCTATACGATAAAGTAAACAGATTGTATGAAGCAGATATTCTTTTAAAAGGCGAGGAGTCAAATGCAATTGATGATTCAATTGTCAAGATTATCAATAGTCTAGGCTCTCCATTGGAAGAAGTTGAGATTACAAAGTTTATTCAATTCAATAAGTTACTTGAAAATCACGAGAATGTTAAAAAAGTTGAAAGTGAAGAACGTGCAGCAGTACTAAGTAAAAGAACCTCACAATATTTTGATATTCCTGTTAAAACAGAGCCTAAAAGTAATCTAAATACCTTCTTTGGAAAAGGGAGGGTAGACAAAAGAGGTTACGAAATGCCACGACCGTGGTATGAAGCGGAAATTATTGTTTCAAATAGAATTACTTCTCAAGCAGGATACCCTGTGAACAAATCGTTCTCTGTATATACAGATGATGGCTGGTTATTCAAATGTGAAACTAACGGTGACTTTAGTAAGAATTTTCGGTCAAAAGATGATTTAAAAATACTCGGCAAATGGATTAAAGGGCGGTTAGAAGAAAGCGGTGCATTAAAGATCGGAACCCCAGTGACGGAAGATGTATTGAGAAATTATGGGCGGAATACTCTTAAATTATCTGCTACTACCGATCCCGATATATGGTATTTAGATTTTTATTCTAATAAATGAATCATTTAGAAACTTATTTAAGTTTTGTTAAGGAGCAGTCTTCCTCGCTTAGTGATTCTATAGAAGAGACAAGCACCTCTGTGTTTGAACTTATTCAATCAAAATTTGATTATAAATCTCATCTAACAGGCTTATTATTAGGGAATGTACAGAGTGGCAAGACTGCGCAGCTATTGGGAGTAATTTCTAATTTGGCCGATAACGGATTTGAAATATTCATACTTCTAACCACAGATAATGTTTATTTACAAAAACAGACCAAAGAACGAACAGAGAAATCTCTTCGCACGTTTCATGTTTACGGTGAGGAAGATGACTTGCCTTTTTTGACCAATCAATTAGCAAAGCCAATCGCGATCGTTTTAAAAAAGAATACGAATGTACTTCGGAAGTGGAGGAACTTGCTTTCCTCTTCTACATATTGCTCTGGAAGATCAATAGTAATTATTGATGATGAGGCTGATGCAGCGAGTTTAAATACACTTGTGAACAAAAGCAAAGTAAGCACAATTAATAATCATCTTACTTCAATTAAAGGATTGTCTACAAGCAGTTTGTTTATTCAGGTTACGGCAACTCCCCAGGCAATTTTGCTGCAAAGTAACATTTCGGGGTGGAAACCATCATTCATTTATTATTTCAAGCCCGGAGAAAATTATATCGGCGGAGATTTTGTTTATTCTCAACCACAACCGTATTGTATTGTTTTTACTAATGAAGATGAATTAGATTCTGTTAAAAACGATGATACTTTCATTGCAGAAGGATTAAGAACGGCATTATTATCTTATCTGGTTGTATGCGGACATTTTTCAATTCAAGGTTATGCTACATGCAACTTTCTTGTGCATCCGAGTGTCAAAATTGCTGATCATCTTAATTTTTCTAAAGCTTTAGGTGAACATCTTAACCTGCTTCTCATTTCTATTAACGATGAATCTGAAAGAGATTTGTTTTATTCAGAACTTAAAGAACAATGGAAGGAACTTCATAAATCTAAACCTGACATTAAGAGCTTTGAAGATATTGCGGAGGCAATAGTTTCTCTAATTGAAAGTGAAAGTATAGCTATTCTGACACTGAATTCCCTAAGTTCAATTTATACTCAATACAATGTCGGCTACAATATAATAGTAGGCGGAAATAGCTTGGGACGAGGAATAACCTTTCCTAAACTGCAAACCGTTTATTATTGCCGAAAATCAAAAAGCCCACAAGCGGATACATTTTGGCAACATGCGAGGGTTTTTGGTTATGATAGAGATCCAGGGCTGTTAAGGGTTTTTATACCCCCTTCTCTTTATATTCTTTTTTCAGAATTGAATATATCTAATAAATTGTTAATTAATCAGATATTAAATTCCAATCTGTCCGAAATACAGTTAATCTATCCTGAAGGAGTTAGACCAACGAGAACGACTGTAATAGATAAGAAGGCCCTTAATTTAATTGTAGGGGGAGTGAATTTCTTTTCTTCAAATCCATACCAGAATAATGCTAAACAGTTAGATATCCTATTGGAAGATTTTAATGAAACTGGGAAATATCATCAGATACAATGTGATTTATTAATTGAGCTATTAAAATTTGTTGGGGATATAGATAAGCAAGATTGGAACAATAAAAAGTTCAGCAGTGCAGTTTTTGCTCTTTCCACGAAGAGGCCGAGTACTAAGTTTGCCTTGATCGTTAGAAAAAACAGAGACATCAAGAAAGGAACTGGAACTTTGCTTTCACCTACAGATAGAAGAATTGGTAATGAGTTAAAAAGCAATTTCGTCGTTTTGACCTTGTATAAGGTTATTGGTAGTACAGACAAAGGATGGAATGGCATTCCATTTTATATACCTAATATTAAACTTCCAGAAGGTATCTGTATTTATGATACTGTTGACATTTAATAGCAATATGGGAAGTGATAAAAAATATAAGTGTGTCCCTCAAATTATCAGTTAGTCAGACAAGAAATCAAATAGAATTATGCTTGCGTGGGCAAGAACTCGATTAAAATTATTCGGGCTGCTGGAAAATTCTTCCAGAGGTGTTTAAAGTATAAGAGGTTCCAAAAGAAATATAAATATTGATCGCTCTCGGTCATTTTGTAATATATTATCAAATAATAGTCTTTACTATTCCTAAAGCAACGTAAAAAGAAATAGAGATCATTTGTTCGATCTTTCCCAAAAAAATGTGTTGGAAGGATTACGACGTCGAACACTCAAAGTAAATGAAGGTGCTGATTTCATCTACTTAATTAATAGTTTATTACGTAGAAATAAAAAATGAGACAAACAATGATTTACACGTTTGTCTCGTGAGGGTGACCTGGGAGAGGCTCGAACTCTCGACCCACTGATTAAGAGTCAGTTGCTCTACCAACTGAGCTACCAAGTCAATTTGATGGAATGCGAAATTAGGAAAATTTATTCAATGTTTTTTAATCTCCGCCATGATACTATAGAGGGTATTGCTGTCCAGCGGTATCCCCGCTGTTTGTGCCCAATGGTCTGCGGTGTGTCTCTCCAGTGAAACCAGGTGTCCATCCGGCAGGGTGATTTGGTAGGTTAAACCATCTTCTGCAACCGTCACCATCGCCTGTTTTTCATCGGGATCACCCATAATGGTGATTTGAATTGGAAAT
Source organism: Pelobium sp. (assembly GCA_965218985.1). GTDB lineage: Bacteria > Bacteroidota > Bacteroidia > Sphingobacteriales > Sphingobacteriaceae > Pseudopedobacter. Next base: position 355,512 of record CBDCMP010000007.1, on the reverse strand, counting down.
GTTTCGTTCTTCATGAAAGCATTAACAGCAATCATCAGCGTTAGGTTTTGCTTTCACAGCGTTTTTTCAAAACATACGCTGTTCGCCAGGTTTTTGTACTGGCCATAATTTGGGGTGTGTCCATAACCACAACTTTTATACAGTGCAATCGCCTCCGGCTGTTTTAAGCCGGTTTCCAGGACACAGCTTTTATAGCCTTCCTCCGCCGCCCACAACTCCAGTTCGGCAAGGATCTTTTTAGCCATACCTTTTCTTCTTCCAACCGGAGATACATACATTCTTTTCACTTCTGCGACTTCATCCTGGTGTTTTTTAAAAGCACCGCATCCCAGGGGGATTTGATCGGCATAAGCCAGCACCACATTTTTAATCAAATCAATTTTATTGAACTGTGCATAAAATGCATGTTCATCCCCGTCCCTGATGGCAAGATCGGCATCCAGGTGTTTCACCAGCTCCATAAAATCAGGATGCGTGGCGTTGGTGCGAATCAAATTAACAGCCATCATGTTCAGCAAATTAATGAAATGTAAGGATTTTGAGGCATGATTTATGAGGATTTTGCAGAAAATAAAATCTATGAGAGCGATAAGATTTCACGAATACGGAGGCCCTGAAGTTTTGAAGTTGGAAGAAGTGCCAGTACCTGAGCCTGCCACAAACGAGCTACTGATAAAAGTTTATGCCAGCGGAGTGAATCCGGTGGATTGGAAAATAAGAAAAGGTTTGAGAAAAGAGAAGTTCCCCTCTGAACTGCCGATGATTCCGGGTTGGGATGTCTCTGGAGTGGTAGAGAAAGTGGGAGATTCAGTAAAGAATTTTAAAACCGGAGATGAAGTTTATAGTCGACCTGATTTAACTAAAAACGGCTCTTATGCGGAATATATGGTGATTGACGAAGGCTTAGTGAATTTTAAGCCTAAAAACTATGATCATGTGGAATCAGCTTCCATTCCTCTTGCAGGTTTAACCGCATGGCAAGGTTTGTTTGAACATGGACATCTGGAAGCAGGGCAAAAGGTTTTAATTCATGCCGCTTCGGGTGGGGTGGGAAGCTTCGCAGTGCAGTTTGCAAAATGGAAGGGTGCCTATGTGATTGGGACCTGTTCTGAAGATCATATCGAGTTTGTGAAAAAATTAGGTGCGGATGAGGTAATTGATTATAAAAAGGAGGATTTTTCTGAAAAATTGAAAGACCTGAATTTGGTCTTTGACTTGTTGGGAGAAGAAACTCAAAAAAAATCGATAAAAGTTTTAAAGAAAGGCGGACATTTAATCACCACCTTAAATCCTGAATACAAGGATGAGGCGACACAAAAGGGCATTCATCTGAAAGGTTTCACAGCTCAATCCTATCCGGAAGATTTGCGGCAAATCGCTTTATTGGTGGATGTTGGAGATGTGAAACCCGTCATTTCAAAAGTAATGGATTTGGAAGATGCAGCAGCAGCTCACCGCTTAAGCGAAGCAGGGCATGTTCGTGGAAAGATTGTTTTGAAAGTGGTTTAGAATAAATAATGATAGCTCCTAAAATGTCACCTTCGGGTAAATGAAAAAATACCATTGGGCTATTTTAATGGGAGCGATTTATGTTTTGGCGGGAGCCAATCATTTCATTTCTCCTGATTTCTACCTTAAAATCATGCCTCCTTATTTACCTTATCATTTGGCTTTGGTATATATCAGCGGGCTGGCAGAGCTACTTTCAGGGATTTTGCTCCTCATCCCCAAAACCAGAAAGACAGGAGCGTGGTGCATCATTTTGTTATTGATAGCGGTTTTTCCTGCCAATGTTCAAATGTGTATGGATACTTATCCTGCGGGAGGTATGATGTTTTACCTCTCCCTTATTCGCCTGCCATTTCAATTTCTGTTCATTTATTGGGCTTATAGGTTCACAAAGTGATTCGCTACAATAAGAATGCCTTCAGGCTTTTAGAAAAATATTCTCCTGCACTTAGTATTTTAGCTTTCAGGCCTTTTAAATCGATTGGTTTGCCTTTGCTGGGAACCACAAAATCTTTGTCTGGCACAGGCATTTCAGAAACCTTTGTGGCAAACCAGGTCACATGTTCATAAGGGAGCGCAACCCCTAAAATCATTCCGGGCAAGCCCGTAAAAGATTCTGGACCGCCAGATACCGGAATCTGATCAGTATAAAAGGCTACCACATATACAGAATCCATGATGATGGCATTAGCCCTTCTACAGTTGTAACCGGCAATGTTCCGCACTTCAGTGGTGATCTTCCAGTTGATTTTTCTTAAACTGTCTTTTACAATAAAATCTTCTTCGAACACCGTTTTTTTGGTTGTAAAACTCGATTGACTAAAATCTGTATATACTTGGTTGATTTGGCTTACATCATTGGCCATCCAACCACCTTTCACTTTTTCATTGTCATCCCAAACTGGCGTGAACAAACTTCTTTGGTTATCAAAAATCAGTTTTGATTTTATGGCTACGAATTGTGGCCGGGAGCTTTTGTATTTATCATAAAACATCTGCTGAAAGCTGTTTTCACTATTTGTTGGTTTCAGTACAGCAAACATATTCACTGTTTTCTCAAACTCGATGATACCATGATTGGTAAAATGTGCAAACTGGCAGAATGCGTTATTGATGTGAAGAAGTGCGAGTGCTGCAAAGGTGAGTACGATGTTTTTCATGATCTTATTTTTTTGTTCCGAATTTTGAAAAATCCCAAACCACTGAGCCTAGAAAATATCTCTGGATATTGGTGAAAGAAGATTGACTGATGGTGTTGCCGTAAGCGGTTCTGCTGAAGCCGATATTCTGATTCAATAGATCGTTTCCTGAAAGAGAGAGTTTTAAATTATCTTTTTCGAGGAATGTCTTATAAATGCTGGAGTTCACAATCAGCTTATCAAAGTTAGTGTTGAATGATGTGGTCTTCTCCTGAAAATTATAATCATAATCAACCTGGATGGTCACTTTCCCAGGCAATTTATAGGAGAATTGTCCATTGGAGTTAAACACATATCCGCTCGCATTCTGCTGAGGTTGTAATGACGATTTGTTGACCTGGTAGCCTGGATTGGCTCTTACGGCGAAACTGTATTTATCCTGATAGTTTGAGATCTGGAGAGAAGGGGAGATGGAGTAGCTTTTGTTATTATTCACTGCTCCGTTGCTGATGTTGTAATAGGAATTGCCATTCCCGTTCAAACCTGCATCCCAGTAAATTTTGGTCTTGCCGATCTTCCCCCCATAACTTCCGCCGAAGTAGAAATTACTTGGAGTTTCGCCATTGATATTGTTGTAGGTGAGCACACTTTTTCCAGATTCATCAGTGGTGACATTGCTGACAATATCATTTGAAGTGAAGTTGTAAGAGCCGTACATCCAAATTGACCTGCTGGTTAAGACTTTATAAGAGTTATAGCTCACATTGAATCTGTTGCCGAAAGCTAAATCCAGATCTTTATTTCCCAAAGTGATATTTAACGGATCATTGTTATTTAAGACAGGTTGCAGTTGATCTATACTCGGCTGTTTGGTACTTCCATTGTATCCCAGTCTTAATCCACTCTGCTTTGAAAATTTATATTCGAAATTCGCAGAAGGAAGAAAATTCGTGAAATCCCTGTTAAATGTGGTGGTGTTGATGAGGTTACGTTGATCAAGGTTAGAAAATGCCACTTTAGATCCCAAGGTGAGATTGGTCTTATCTTTTTTATAGCTCAGGGAAAGACCAGCCTGTTGCGTGTTTACCTTATATTTTAAATCATTCGAAAACTGCGTGTCCAAATCAGTGTATTCACCTGCGGCATCTTTATTATAAGAGTTGAGTTTGGAGATCACGCTATTGGTCGCAAAATCATAATTTGTAGATAAGGCTAATGTTCCGGTCAGTTTTTCAGTGAAAGTTAAACTTGTTTTATAGGAATCTCCAATCTTTCTGTTCTCTTTTAACTGGTTGATGACACTTGTGCTGTCTAAATCATCATTCTGATCATAGAAGCTATTGTTTGAAATCAGGATGCCACCAGATTCGCTGTTGAAGTGAGATTGATTGAACCGGAAAGTTAAGGTCCTGCCCGGCTTCTTGAATTTCTTTCCATAAAATAAGGTGGCATTTTGACGATCATCAGTGATGTTCTCGTTAAAAGTTCTCCTTCCATCGTTCAGTTTATGGTTGTTTTCTGAAAAACCGGAAGTAGACGTAGTGTTCTCATTATTATTCTTCTTCCAGGTGTTATCAAAACTTACCTTCATGTTAGAGGTGCTGTCTATTTTAAACTCATAGCCTGCGTTAACCTTCTGCTGATTTAATAAATTATCGAAATCTCTTTTGGAATTATTGATTAACAGCGTATTGGGTAAATTATTCTGACTGAGGTTGGTTCTGAAGCCCTGGTTATTTAAACGGCCATATTTGAAATCTAAATTCAGGGCATGTTTATCTTCTTTCCATTTATTTTCGAAATGGACACCGGTGTTCACGATCTCTGGAATTCCCTCACCTCTAAATTGTTCGCCAGAGAATTCATCATTGCCGGAAAAAAAGATCATGATTCCGCCATCATCACCAATTTCTATGTTATTGCCCATCAAGCCGTATTTCTGAGAGGTTTGCCAGTCTAAACCGGTTCTTTTGGTATTGCCAATGGTGCTGTAAAGAGAGAATTTCTTTTTGTTGTTAAAAGCATTGAATAAGCCTTGTGTACTGTAAAAGCCATCGTTTCCAACTCCTGCATCTAGTTTTCCGAAATAGCCCTTCTTTTTATCTTCGTTTAATTTGAGGTTGATGGTTTTATTCCTCACCCCGTCATCAATCCCTGTGAATTTGGCATTTTCACTTTTATCATCATATAACTGCACTTTATCTACCATATCAGACCTGATATTCTTGGTCACCAGGGTGGGGTCATCCCCAAAGAATTCTTCGCCGTCCACCAAAACCCGGTTGACTGTTACTCCTTGGGCCGTGATTTTACCATTCTGATCTATCTGAATACCTGGCAGCTGTTTTAAAAGATCTTCCACCTTGGCGTTGGGTTGCACCTTAAAACTACCGGCATTGAATTCTGTGGTGTCACCCTTTACCCGCATAGCAACAGCTTCGCCCTTAACTATCACCTCTTGCAGCAGCCGTTCTTTTAACAATAAATTGATGCTGCCAAAGTCTTTTTGAGGTTTTGCTTCATTCAACGCAAAGTTTTCAATATAATCAGCATAATCAGGGAAGGTCACCAATAAAAGGTAATCGCCGTTTTTGGTTGCTCCAAAATTGAAAGAGCCATCTTCTTTGGTTCGTGTGAATTTTATTAAGATGGAATCTTTTGCTTGCAATAAACTGACTGATGCATTACTGAGTTGAACGTTTGCCAAACTGTCAGCAATCACTCCTTTAATTTGTGCTTGCTGAGCAAGCACAAATTGGAAAGTCAGCAAAAAAAGGGATAGGATAAGTAATTTTTTAACCATGGCTGATAACTAAGTCTTTAGGTAAAGATGGTGTTTTAGGATTAAATGTCAAAGTCTATTAAAAAAATTTAACATAAATTAACGATTTTTAACGTTCAGCGAATATTTTTTTATCGTAACCGTGGGTTCGAATGATTTAAAGGTTACCGGGTTTGTAAATTTTACGCTGTAAAATCTCACTTGGGTCATTATTTATTCGAGGTTTCCTATCTTAGTTGGCTTAACACATTTCAATAATGAAAAGATTATATCATCTCTTATTCCTGTTCACGCTCCCTTTATTCTCCTGCGCACAAAGCAGTGCTGATTTTGTGAAAGAGAATTACACTAAAATTGAGCGTCGCATCACCATGCGTGATGGCACAAAATTATTCACTTCCATCTATGTCCCAAAAGACGCCTCAGTCAACAATAAATATCCCATTATGATGCAGCGCACCTGCTACAGTGTGGCACCGTATGGAGCGGATAAATATAAAACGAGTTTAGGCCCGTCAGAAACCATGATGAAAGAGAAATACATTTTTGTTTATCAGGATGTTCGTGGACGTTGGATGAGCGAAGGTACCTGGACCAACATGACTCCTGTCATCGACGACAAAAAATCGAAAAAGGATGTGGACGAAGGTTCAGACACCTATGACACCATAGACTGGTTGGTAAAGAATTTAAAAGAAGGTAACGCAAAAGTGGGGCAGTGGGGAATCTCTTACCCAGGCTTTTACACCGCTGCCGGATTGCTCTCTGGCCACCCTGCTTTAAAGGCCTCTACGCCACAAGCGCCAATCTCAGATTTTTGGTTTGACGATTTCCATCATAATGGGGCTTTCATCCAGGCTTATTTTTTCACTTTCCCAGTGTTTGGGGTTCAGAAAACCGACCCAACTGATAAGCCCTGGTACACCATGCTGAATCCTGATACTAAAGATGGCTACCAATTCAGTATGGATTTAGGTCCATTGAAAAATGCAGATAAATATTATAGTGATAACTTTTTTTGGCAGGAGGTGATCAATCATCCTAATGATGATGAATTCTGGCAAAAACGCAACTTGCTGCCTCATTTAAAGAATATTAAACCTGCCGTGATGTGCGTTGGGGGTTTATTTGATGCGGAGGATTTACGTGGTCCTTTATCTATTTATAAAACGATTGAGAAAAATAGTCCAGGGACCTATAATACCATCGTTGAAGGTCCATTCGGACATGGAAGATGGAGCCGCGAAACCGGGCACACCATGCACAATGATATTTATTTTGGTGACAGTGTTGCCACCTTTTATCAAAAAAACATCGAAGCTAAATTCTTTTATCATTTTCTGAAAGGGAATGGGGATAAAAACACCGGTTTGCCCGAGGCTTATATGTTCGACACCGGTAAAAAGGAATGGAAAGAATTTGACCATTGGCCTGCCACAAATGCAGAGAAAGTGAAATTTTACCTGGCTGCTGATGGCGATTTGAATAAATCATACAATGCTTCTGAAAATTTTAAATCTTTTGTGAGCGACCCCATGAAGCCTGTTCCTTATACAGAAGATGTGACCACCACCATGGGTTTCACTCCTTTTGATTACATGAGCGAAGACCAGCGTTTTGCAGGTCGCCGTCCTGATGTGCTGGTTTACGAAACGGATACTTTAACAGATGACGTCACTTTAGGTGGAGAGATTTTAGCGAAGCTGGAGGTAAGTACCAGCGGGACTGATGCAGACTGGGTGGTGAAGCTGATAGATGTTTATCCGGGTGATGAACCCAACAATCCATATATGCCGAATAAAAATGTGACCTTGAGCAATTACTGGCAAATGGTGCGTTCAGAAGTGATGCCCGCAAGGTTCAGAAATAGCTTTGAAAAGCCGGAGCCAATGCTGCCCAATCAAAAGACTGAAATAAAAATCCCCCTTCAAGATGTATTCCATACTTTCAAAAAGGGTCATCGCATCATGATTCAGGTGCAAAGCACTTGGTTCCCGCTCATCCAAAGGAATCCACAGAAATTTGTTCCGAATATCTATAAAGCAGATGCCAGCGATTTCATTAAAGCCACCCACAAAGTATATGGAGACAGCTATGTGGAAGTGGAGGTTTTGAAATAACAGGTAAAAAGGCTTTGTCGTGCCTGCCACAGGCAAGTATTTCAGAGTCTCTTCACTAAGGAATATAAGAAAGGCGAGATGCTGAAATGGATTCAGCCTGACAACAAAAAAATGAAAAATATACTAACAGCAATAATTTCTGCCCTCTTACTGGGCACAACTTTGACCAGTTGTGCCCAGCTTTTAGAAAATAAGGAGACTTACAGCAAAGCTGATTCTTTAAGAGGAAGTTTAACCTCTCCTTTTCGCACTTGTTATGATATCAATTATTATCATTTGGATGTAAAGGTAAATCCTGAGGAGCGTTTCATTAGCGGCAATAATCTGTTCAGGTTCAAAGCGACGAAAAATTTCCGAACATTACAGTTTGATTTGTTTGACAATCTGGAAATTGAAAAAGTGGTTTATCATCATCAAGAGCTGAAATATAAAAGAACGTTCCATGCAGTGTTCCTAGATTTTCCTCAAGAGCTTATAAAAGGAGCACTGGATAGCTTCCAAGTTTATTATTCCGGGAAACCCATAGTTGCGAAAAGAGCACCATGGGACGGTGGTTTTGTGTTCGCAAAACACGACGGGGACAAAGATTGGATAGCCACTGCCTGTCAGGGCGTGGGTGCCAGTATCTGGTGGCCCAATAAGGACCAGCAAGCGGATGAGGTGGATAGTGCACTCATCAGCATCAGTGTGCCAAATGATATCATGGATGTATCCAACGGAAGACTGGTTGGAAAAACTGATTTAGGAAATGGGTATACTCGATACGAGTGGAAAGTGGTAAATCCCATCAATAATTATGACATCGCAGTTAATGCGGCAAATTATGCGCATATCTCTGATTCTTATAAAGGATTAAAAGGTGATTTGAGTTTGGATTATTACGTGCTGCCAGAAAATAAAACAAAAGCCGAAAAGCAATTCACGGATGTGAAGAGAATGCTGGAGGCCTTTGAACATTGGTTTGGTCCTTATCCTTTTTACAAGGATGGTTATAAATTGGTGGAGACTCCGCATTTGGGCATGGAACACCAAAGTGCGGTGGCTTATGGGAATAAATATATGTCAGGTTACCTCGGACGTGATTTATCGGGAACTGGTTGGGGATTGAAATGGGATTTCATCATTGTGCATGAATCTGGGCATGAGTGGTTTGGGAATAATATCACTTCTAAAGATTTGGCGGATATGTGGATTCATGAAGGATTCACTGATTATTCCGAAAGTCTCTTTACTGAGTATTGGTATGGAAAGAAAGCCGGAGCCGAATATGTGATGGGACTAAGAAAAAATATTTTAAACGACCAACCCATCATTGGTCCTTATGGCGTGAATAAAGAAGGCTCCGGTGATATGTATTATAAAGGGGCTAATCTTTTGCACATGGTGCGAACCATCATCAATGATGATGAGAAATGGCGTTCCATTTTAACAGGTTTGAATGAGACCTTTGGAAAGAAAACCACCACCACGGAGGAAGTGATTGCTTATATCAATAAAAAATCAGGGATCAATTTCACAAAGGTATTTGATCAATATTTGAGGTTCAAGGATATTCCGGTATTGGAGTTCAGGCAAAAAGGATCAGCTATTGAATATCACTGGCTGGCGAATGTGAAGGGTTTCGATATGCAAATTCAATTGGATGATGAAAAAGACCGGGAGATCATCCATCCGACCCGTGAATGGAAGACTTTAAAAACGTCCACCCCATTAAAAAACCTGAAAGTGAAAAGAGATTATTATGTGAAAGTGAAATTTTTATAGGATTGATGCAACTTTTTTCAGGTGCCGTCGTCTTATTAAAAAACGAAAATTTGACATGAAGACTTTTATCAAAATCTTTAGCATTAGTGCTGCCCTTCTTATATTCAATTTCGCTGCATCCCATGCAGCTCTCAAAAATGTAAATCATCATTTCCTGCAGTCTGAAAATCGCGAGGTTCATAACTTCCATGCGATAGCTTCCTCAGGTTCCTTTAATGTGATGGTGAAGATGGGAAAAGAGGAGAGTTTGAAAATTGAAGGTGATGATGAGGATCTTCAGCGAGTGGAGACCATCGTTCAAAATGGAACTTTGAAGATCAGGATGAAGAGGGACGTAAAGAATTGGAATACTTCTTCCAGTCATAAAGTCACTATCTACATCACTGCAAAGAAGTTGGACGGATTGATTCTTTCAGGTTCAGGGAATTTAAGTGTGAATGGTGTATTGAACTCTGCCAGTGCTGATATTCAGCTAAGTGGTTCAGGTGAGATCAGTGCTCAGTTGGATACTCAAAATGCTGGAATTGCTCTGAGCGGCTCCGGAAATGTGGTTTTAAGTGGCACTACAGGCAACATGAATGTCTCCATTTCTGGTTCAGGGAGTGTAAAAGCAACTGATCTGGTTTGTGATTCAGGGAAATTGAATATTGCGGGTTCCGGAAATGTATATGTTCATGCAAAAGAGAATTTAGAGGCCAATATCATTGGCTCTGGCTCGATAAAATACGTTGGTGAACCGAGCTTGTCGGTTAATAAAGTAGGCTCGGGGAGTGTTTCTAAAATGAAATGATATTGCTCCTGATTGCTAGGCCTTGTCGGCAGACAGGCTTCATAGCCATTCCTCCAAATCCAAAAGGCTTTAAAAAGTGATAAACAAGTATAAATGACAGAATTTATAACATACTAAAATCAATATGCTATATCAAGTTATATAGAATTAAAAAAAGAAAAAGGTGTCATAGGATACATTCCTCTTTTTCATTTGGTAAATCCTCCGTATGAGTGGGTTCGTCAACCATATCCACTATCTCACCCAAATTGTTCACTACAATGGCCGTCAGTTTATTGCATTTATAAGCTCCTGTATCTATGTTGATTGCGTTTGAGCTTGCATCAAAAACAGCCTGTTCTTTGGGGGTATGTCCATAAACCTGCAATTGATCTAATTTTTTTATTTCACTCCTGTGCCAAACCACGCCTTCGGGATTCTCCGAATTGAAAGGTTCGTCTGTGTGGGAAACACCTGCATGAGAGACCAGTAAATAGGAAGTTTCAAAATGAAGCGGAAGTTGTGAAAACCATTTTGCATCTGGATCAATTTGCCTGCCGTACATTAAATATTCTTTGAAAGTATCTTCTCCGGTTTTTTCATACCAATCATCATTAAATTCTTCCAGGCAATGTCTATGGAACTGTTCTTCGTGATTTCCCCGTAAAATCACGGTGTCTGGATTTTCTTTAATGATTCCTTTTAAATATTCAACAGTCTGGGGACTATATTTCCCATGCCCTACAATATCACCAACAGAGATCAATTGCTGCTCTTTTGGTTGCCAGTGTTTAAGTAAGGCTTTTAAAGTGGGTAAACAACCATGCACATCGCCAATGATGAAATGTGATTTCTTTTTGAGGGCAGAATTTTTTTTCAACGTTAGATTCTCTTTCATTTTTTGATGATAAATTGAACTGCTTTCAAAAAGCAGTCCAGTATTTATTATTTATGACCTGTACAAAAACGTCAGCGAAGAAATAAGGATTTTATTACAATAAGCTTATACACGCTTCATTTAATTTAAGTTATAACGCTTATTTTTACATGTTGTTAATAAAGGTTGTTTAAAGACAGCTTATTTTTATAAATATATGAATCTGCCTTGATCATGAGTGATGATACGCTAAAGAACATCCCCTACCTTCAGCTATTCTGTGCCTTATTCTCCGTTTATTTTTTGGGTCTTATAGCACCTATGATAGATGAAGATTGTACACATCATGCCAATATCGCTATGCATATGTTTCTGCATCATGATTATATCAATTTAATTGATAACGGGCATGATTATTTGGATAAGCCTCATCTTCATTTTTGGCTGGCCTCTTTCTCTTATAATTTATTCGGCATCAATAATATCGCTTATCGCCTGCCTTCAATTCTACTAAGTTTTCTGGGAATTTACAGCACTTATAGATTGGGGAAATTATTATATACAAAATATGTAGGTCTATTGGCAGCTTTGATTTTGGGCAGTGCACAAGCTTTTATACTGGCTGATATGGATGTGAGGATGGATGCTATCCTTACCGCTTCCATCATATTTGCAACCTGGCAATTGTCAGAAGCTGTTTATCTGGATAAATGGTATAATTATCTCCTTGGAGCTTTAGGATTGGCAATGGGGTTCGCTACGAAAGGAATGGTGGGTTTGGTGATGCCTTGTATCGCCATATTTTGCTTACTCATTTATCAGAGAAACTGGAAAGGCTTTTTAAATCCAAAATGGCTATTTACCATTGTTTATTTTTGGGTTTTTATTTCCCCGGTACTCTACGCTTACTATATTCAATATGATTTGCATCCGGAGAAAGTGATCAGGGGAATGACCCATATCTCAGGAGTTAAATTCATCCTTTGGTCTCAAAATTTTGAAAGGATGGATGGTGAACATTGGGGGAAATCAAAAGTTGACTATTTCTTTTTCTTACACACCATGCTATGGGCTTTTCTCCCTTTCTGTTTATTGACTTATCATGCCATTTTGGATCGGTTCATATTTTTTGTTAAAAACAAGTTCAAATACATCAAAGGGACAGAATTCCTTTCTCTTGGAGCACTCATCATCATGATGGCGATCATCTCCTCTTCAAAATTCAAATTACCCCATTACCTCAATATCTTATTTCCAATTTTTGGGATCATCACAGCCGCTCAATTTTTTATAAATATCCGCGAAAACAGGCGGAAGACGTTAAAGGTTTATTTAGGAGTGCAATATTTTGTGGTCGCAGTTTGCTTATTGCTATCGGGCATTTTATCATTGTGGGTTTTTCCGGTAACATCAGTGTGGATAGGATTGATGGCACTTTTCTTTTTCGTGATGATCATCTGGACATTTTTCAAAAAACAGGAAATCGTTAGAAAAACAATCATCATCTCTGTACTGAGCAGCGTATTGGTAAATGTATTGATGAATGGTAATTTCTATCCTCAATTGGTTCAATACGACGCCGGCACCACGCTGCCTCAGGAAATTAAAAAGCGGAACATCCCCTTGGAAAGCATCTATGAATATAAGGATCACCAGCACACTTTTGATTTCTACAACAAAAATCTTACGCCTTCCATCAGTTTGAATGAAATTAAGAATCATAAAGAAACGGCGTGGATTTTAACCAATGAGGAGGGCTTACAGGATATTAAAAATGTAGCAACTGTTTCTGATTTGATCAGCAGAGAAGAATATGGCATTACGAGACTTAAAGGAAAATTTCTGAATCCTGATACCAGAAGTGAGCTATTGAAAAAGACTTATCTGGTTAAAGTAAATTAACGGAATTCATTCTTTTGAACTGAAACCTCTACTGAATACATCATAAACTCCAAACAGCGAAACCACTGCACTGATCATGTAAAAGACCAGGCTCAAACTCACTGAAGTCTCCTGAGGGAACCCTAAGTATTTAGCTCCAAAAAGGAAAATGAGCTCTCTCGCTCCCAATCCTCCTACAGAAAGAGGCAATAAGGTGCTTAAAGACGAGATGTAAAAGATGGTTAATAAGGCGAATAAATTTTGCGCTGTGGATAAAGCATTGGCGATGGCGATGATACAGGCTCCTTGTAGCAGTTGAACCACTAAACCTAACAAATCTGTTTTAGTTAGATTGGTGATATGAGAAGTGAAATACCTGTTTAAAATGAATCGGTACACCGCATATCCTATTACAAAACCAAAAGCTCCCGCAACAGGATACCATAGCGGGATTTTTAAGAAAAAAGAGCATAAAACAGCAAGGGCGACCAAAGCCACCAACCCGGAGATCCTATCCAATAAAATAGCGGCACTGATGCTCCTGTAGCCTTTATTGAATTTTTTTTGCAGGATGATGATTTTATAGGCGTCGCCGCCAATTCCGCCGGGAAGAAAAAGGTTGTAAAACATCCCAAGCCAATAAAGTCTTAAATTTTCCCTTTCAGGAAGATGAATATCAATATTTCTCAAATAGATATTGAGTCTGAAAGAACCAATGATTTTTGATGAAATGAAACATACCGTAGCGATACAGGCCCAAAAAACATGGATGGTTTTCAGAAGTTCAAAGAACCTTGAAAAATCTATTTTAGTGGAGATATAATAAAGACAAACCGCACTGAATATGACCTTTAGCGTAAATTTAAGCCAACTTTTAAGCTTCATTTTTTGATTGATAGATACGCCTGATCTGGTAAGGTTTTTTATCTTGAGATTCATAATAAGTTCGCATGTTCACTTCGGCCAGTAAGCCGAAAGTGATGAACTGTATGCCTGCCAGCAACATGATGATGCCCAAAATCAACAAGGGTTTCCCCCAGATATCATGTTCCAACAGTTTCAGTATGAAAAGATAAACATTGATGGCGATGCCGATGGCCAGCACAGAAAATCCTAATCCACCAAACAAGTGCATAGGTTTTTGCATGTACTTTCTAAAGAACAGCATCGTGATCAAATCAGCCATCACTTTAAAGGTCCGGTTGATGCCGTACTTGCTTTGGCCGAATTGGCGGGGGTGGTGCTTCACGTCAACCTGCACAATTCTGGCACCCTGTAATGCAGCCAAAACCGGAATGAAACGATGCAATTCTCCATACAATCCTAAATCTTTTGCAATCTCTTTTCTGAAGACCTTGAGTGTGCAGCCGTAATCTAAAATATGGACGTCGGTGGTGCTCCTGATAATGGCATTAGCGATTTTACTGGGAATCTTTCTTAACACTGCGCCGTCTTTTCTATCTTTTCTATTTCCTGCCACCACATCCCAATCCTCTGTTGTCAGTTTATCCAACATCATTGGAATATCAGAAGGATCATTTTGCAGATCTCCATCTATGAGCGCAATATATTTTCCTTCGGCGGCATCAATTCCTGCTGTCATGGCGGTGCTTTGGCCGTAATTCTTCCTTAAAACCAATAATTTGACGCGTTCACTTTTTAATTTCTGGATCTCCAGCACTGAAGAGTCGGTTGAACCGTCATCCACAAAGATCAGTTCGTAATCAATACCAACCAAAGCGGTATGAATAGCTTCATGCAGGGGATTAATGTTTTGTTCTTCGTTTTTTATAGTGATGATTAAAGAGAGTTCCATATATAAAATTTGATCGTCGCAAATTTATCCTTTAACTCGTAAACTTTCTTTTACCGAATGTCATTTAGTGGGGGCATCAATTAAAATCTTTATTCAGTAAGCGTTCCAAATCCGTGAAGCTGATGTTCATTTTTACCCTGCCTTGTTGCGCATAGGAGATTTCACCCGTCTCCTCAGAGACAATAAGTGCAGTGGCATCGCTGGATTCTGTCACACCGATGCCTGCCCTGTGTCGCAAACCAAACTGTGCAGGTAATTTGTCATTCTCTGTTAAAGGCAGGATACAACTGGCAGATTTTATTTTATTTTCTGAGATGATCACGGCACCATCATGTAAAGGACTGTGCTTCTGAAAAATACTTTCCAATAAACGTTTGGATATTTTGGCGTCCATTATCTCGCCACTGTTCACAAATGCATCCTGTTCAAAATATTTGGCGAATACAATGAGTGCTCCGGTTCTGGTTTTCTTCATGGTCTTACAAGCATCAATGATGGGCTTTACCTTGGCCGTATTATTGCGTTCCATCTCCTCTTTTCTGAAGAAGTATTTTAGCCAGGTCCGGTTTTTTAAGGAGATATTTTTACCAATGGTTAAAAGAAACCGGCGAATCTCCTGCTGAAAAACCACGATTAAAGCAATGAAACCTACACTTACAAAACTTCCTAAAATTCCCGAAAGGAGTTTCATGTGTAGTGCATCTGTCAAAAAATAAAGAATATAGATGATGATGAAACCGATGAAGATGTTGACCGCTATGGTTCCACGAATAAGGTTGTAGATATAATAGATGATGACGGCAACCAAAATCATATCCACCACATCCAGTACGGTAAGTTTAAGAAAATTAAAATCTACAAAATCCATCAACCAAAATAAGAAAAACAATTAGTTTAAACACTATTGGTTTTTAAGAGGTTCAGTATCTTTATGGCCTGCTTAGCCTCCTTCACATCGTGCACCCTTAATATATTTGCTCCGTTTTGAAGTGCAATGGTGTTTAAAACAGTGGTCCCGTTCAGTGCTTCCTCAGGCTGGATATGTAATTTCTTCCAAATCATGGATTTTCTGGACAGCCCAGCTAAAACCGGATACCCGAACATCCTCAAATCTGCCAGGTGATGGAGCAGGTGATAATTCTGGTCGATGTTTTTTGCGAAACCAAATCCCGGATCAAGGATAATGTCACGAACACCCGCATCCTTTAAGCTATGAATCTTTTCAGAGAAATAAAAGCTGATCTCTTGCATCATATTTCCGTATTGATTCAGGTTTTTCATGGTTTTAGGTGTGCCTTTCATATGCATCAGGATGTAAGGCACTTTGAGTCTCTCAGCCGTTTCAAACATTTCATCGTCCAAAGCACCTCCCGAGATGTCATTGATAAGATGGGCTCCGCACTCCATAGCCTTTTCGGCAATTCGGGCTCTGAAAGTGTCCACAGATAACACTGCTTCAGGAAATTGATTGGCGATGATTTTGATGGCAGGAATCAACCTGTGTTCCTCCTCCTCCGAAGAGAGGTCTTCTGCATCCGGACGACTAGAATAAGCACCGAGGTCTAGAAAATCAGCACCTTCATAGAGCAGCTGCTCCGCCTGCTTTAAAATCTCTTTTTCAGATTGAGCACGGCTGGCTGAAAAGAAAGAATCGGGAGTGAGATTGATAATTCCCATTACTTTAGGTACTGTCAAATCTATGATGCGACCTCCCGCATTCATCGTGGTATTCACCTGAAAAAATGTATCTTTATCCGCCATTGATAAGGCAAAATAGGCATTAATTCATCGTTAAAACAAACATTTAAATTTTTGGCACATCACACTTCCGCAGAATACGACGCAATCATAAAAATTTGTAAGGAGCTTTTCGTGAAGAAAACAAGAGATTACGGCACCGCCTGGCGTATCCTTAGACCTTCATCCATCACTGATCAAATTTTCATCAAAGCACAAAGGATCAGAACTTTGGAGGATAAAAAAGTGAGTAAGGTTGGTGAGGATATTGTTGGAGAATATATCGGCATCATCAATTATTGTGTGATAGCCGTTATCCAGCTGGCGTTGGATGAAACTGCTCCCAATGAATTGGATGCGGATGAAGTAATGTTGAGTTTTGAGGAGATGGTAAAGGAAACCAAGGAGCTGATGTTCGCTAAAAATCATGATTATGGAGAAGTGTGGCGTGATATGCGGGTAAGTTCTCTTACAGATTTGATACTGATGAAGATATTAAGGGTAAAACAAATTGAAGATAATCAGGGTAAAACCTTAGCTTCTGAAGGTGTGAAAGCGAATTATCAGGATATGATGAATTATTCCATCTTTGCTTTGATCAAGTTAGGGATGGCTGAATAAGCTATGCAAAATAAATCTACACATATATTGATCTGGATCGCCAGCATGCTGGTGGGTTGTCTGTTTATCTTTTCCGGATTAATCAAACTGAATGACCCGCTAGGCTTCTCCTATAAATTGGAGGAGTACTTTGAGGTTTTTCATTTGGTGTTCTTAAACCCAGTAGCTGTGGGTCTCTCTATATTTTTGTGTTCCCTGGAAGTGATACTTGGGGTGATGCTCTTAACAGGATTTTATGCAAAAAAAGTGATGTGGGGACTGCTGTCATTGATCATCTTCTTCACTTTCCTCACCTTTTATTCAGCCGCTTTTGATGTGGTAAAAACCTGTGGATGTTTTGGAGATGCGATTCCATTGACACCATGGCAGTCATTCTCCAAAGATTTGATTTTATTACTGCTTATTATTTTTCTTTTCACGCAAAAGACGAAGATTAAGCCCGTTTCAAAGAATAGGAACACTGCCGTATGGGTGACAGGTTTGACCTTTCTAATCCCTGTTTTGTTTGGATTGTACACTTATACTTTTTTGCCGGTCATAGATTTTCTACCCTATAAGATAGACGCTAATATTCCTGAATCCATGAAAATCCCAAAAGGGGCACCACAGGACGAATATCAGATCGTCTATACTTTAAAGAATAAAAAAACGGGTAAACAAAAGGAGATGACGGACAAAGAATATCTTAAAACCAAGATATATGAAAATCCGGATTGGGAGTTGGTCTCTTCTTCGGATCCGCAATTGGTTAAAGTAGGATATCAGCCAAAGATTAAAGATTTAAACGTCTATGATTCACAAGGGGTAAATTACACGAAAGAGATTTTTGAAAATCCCTACTATAACCTGATAGCTGTCGGCTGGAATTTATCAAAAACGAATCAGAAGGCCGTTGGAGATATCAATGCGATAGCTATCAATGCAGTGGGAGATTTCAATATCAGGACCGTTTTTTTAACTTCCAATTCTGCACAGGATGCAGCGAAATTTTCAAAAGACTTGAAATTAGTGATGGAGATCTTTTATGCCGATGCGGTTCCTTTGAAAAGTATGGTTCGCTCTAATCCTGGTTTGATGTTAATGAAGGACGGCGTGGTCATCAACAAATGGCCATCGTCGGCATTGCCTTCTTATGATGAACTCGTTGAAAAATATTTTGGTAAAAATTGATGATGAAGTTCTTGCTTCAAAAAATAGTTTATGGTTTGGTGGTGCTGGCAGGAGTGGTGGTGGTGGTTTTCTTTTTGTTCAATATTCTTCCGGCAGATCCTGCCCGGATGACTCAGGGCCAGCGTTCCGATGTGCAATCTTTGGAAGCGGTGAGGAAAGAATTTGGATTGGACAAACCGGTGTACGTCCAGTTTTTCTACTATGTGGATGACCTTAGTCCAATTGCGATACATGATGCCGATAGCGCTGCTCAACAAAAATATCATTATATCAAGCTCTTCCGTGTCGGAGGCTCCAAGGCTTTAGTCTTAAAGATTCCTTATCTACGCAGATCTTATCAGACAAAAAGAGAGGTTACCTCCATTCTGGCGGAAACCGTTCCGAACACCATGATTTTGGCCACAACGGCCATGATTTTCGCTACGATCATTGGGATATTCCTGGGCGTTTTATCAGCTGTTTATAAAGATACCTGGGTGGATCAGTCAGCTTTGGCAGGATCTATACTGGGAATCTCCGCACCTTCTTTTTTTGCGGGGATCATTATTGCCTGGCTTTTCGGTTTTGTGTGGAGTGATTATACGGGCTTAAGTATGTCAGGAAGTTTATATGACTACGACCCTTTCAAAGGTGAAGTGATGGTTTGGAAAAACCTGGTTCTGCCGGTGCTCACCTTAGGTTTGCGTCCCTTAGCCATCATCATGCAACTTACCAGAAGTGCGATGCTGGATGTGATGCAACAGGATTATATCAGAACTGCCAGAGCAAAGGGCTTGGGTCGCAGATCGATCATCATCAAACATGCTTTAAGAAATGCACTTAATCCGGTGGTCACCGCGGTATCTGGCTGGTTTGCCTCTTTATTGGCCGGATCTTTCTTTGTGGAATATATTTTTGGTTACAATGGGTTGGGAAAGGCCACAGTAGATGCTTTGGAACTCGCTGATTTACCCGTGGTAATGGGTGCTATTTTATTCATCGCTTTTATTTTCGTCATTATCAATATATTGGCCGATATGCTTTATGCCATGCTGGATCCCAGGGTCAAATTAAATTAACTCATTTTATGCTATCAAAAATCCTCCCGATAACGCCTCGAAAAATATTTCTCATCGGATTCATGGGCTGCGGAAAGAGTAAACTGGGGAAGAGTGCTGCAGTCAAATACAATTATACTTTTGTAGATATGGATGATGTGATAGCAAGCGCTTATAAGCTGACTATTCCAGAGATTTTTGAACAGTTTGGTGAAAATGGCTTTCGTGAGCGAGAGAGGGAAGTGTTACAAAATCATCATTTTGAAAAAGACACGATCATAGCCACAGGAGGCGGAGCACCTTGCTTTTTTAACAATATGGAATGGATGAACCAAAATGGGATCACCGTTTTTATTGATTCTCCTGTGAAAGTTTTAGCAGATAGATTGATGAATGCCAGAGTAGAAAGACCTTTAATAAAAGGCAAAAGTATGGAGGAACTGCTGAATTTCATTGAAATGAAATTGAAAGAGAGGAGACCTTTTTATGAGCAGGCACAAATCATTTTAAAAGGAATCGACCTGACTTCGGAGCTGCTTTTTGATGCGGTGAAGAAAGCTCAAATTAAGTAAACGGCATCAGCTTCGTTATTTTCATCCAATACGACTGTTACATGTTCTTTTAAAACGGTGGAGAGTTCCAAGCCCACGAAGTCTGTGGCGACAGGGAAATTTTTGTGGCTCCTGTTTATCAAAACCACTGATCTGAGTTTTTTGAGTGGGATATTAAGAAAAACACCCAAGCCATAGGCTAAAGTTTTCCCGCTGTTCAAAACATCATCTACCAGGATGATCACCTTATTTTCGCAATCCTTAATGGGAATATCAATCGCTGATTCCAGTTTAGAACTGTCTTTATTCAGTTCTATTTTAGCCATTCTTATTTTTAGGCTGGAGATTTTAGAAAGCACTTGTTCTATTCTCAGCGCCAATCTGAAACCTCTTGACACTACTCCGGCTATGATGATCTCCTCCTCCTCAAAATTATCTTCTAAAATTTGATGTGCTATTCTGTTGATCTTTTGCTGGATTTGGGTTTGATTTAAAATGAGAACTTTTTTTGATGTCATGATGCTTCCTTTTCAGAGATAAAATTAACTATTTCTGGGGAAGGCCCTAATTTTTTTTAAGTCGGTGCAACTCAACCGCAATTATTTGCGTCTTATTTTTAAAATATGGAAACAAATCCTACATTTTTTACTCTAACAATAAACTTATGATCATGATGAGCCCTAAACTTTTAAAAGCTTTTCTAAGTTGTTTTCTGATAGCTATCAGTGCGTCCGTGTTGGTTGCACAGGAGATGCAGAAAAAGGAGAATGTTTCCGGTTTCAATGCCATTTCAGTGTCTTCTGGAATAGATTTGTACCTCACCCAAAGTAATACTGAAGAGGTGGTCTTAAAAGGGACAAAAGAGCTGATGGAAAAAGTGAAAGTCTATAAAGGAATGGATGGAATTTTGAAATTTGAAGTAGAGAAAGGGACCATTTGGAGCGATTGGACATTTGGCAAAAACAGCTCTGTAAAAGCTTATGTGAGTTTTAAGACATTGAACAAATTAATGGCAACTGGCGGTAGCGATGTATTTAGTCAGGGGCATTTAAAGTTTAAAGATTTAATGATTAAGTCATCCGGTGGTTCTGATTTGAAGTTAGATTTAGAGGTGGAGGATTTAAAAATCATGGCAAGCGGAGGATCGGATGTTTATTTAAAAGGACGTGCTTCAAAATTCATTTTGCAGGCCAATGGAGGAAGTGATGTTAAAGCATTTGGTCTAATTGCTGACGAGGTCAATGCGCAGATGAGTGGTGGTTCTGATGGCGAATTATACGCCTTGAAAACGATTGATATTGTAGCTTCTGGTGCTAGTGATGTGGATTACAAAGGGCCCGCGACTAAAAAAAGTGTCAGTTCCAGCGGTGCCAGTGATGTACGAAGATTGAATTAGTTTTGGTTAAATTAATAAATGCGAAAAGCCATCTGAAAGGATGGCTTTTTTATTCGAATGGATTAGAAAATTTTAATTTTTTATACTGATTGGCATATAATAAGCCACCTGTACAGGTTTTCCTTGCTCCAATGCCGGATTCCATTTCGGTGCCCTCTTTAAGGTAGTGATTGCCAAAGGATTCATACTTTCATCAGAAGAATTCACCACTTCAATATTTTTTAAGTCCCCGGAGACATCAACGGACATCAACGGTGAACTTCATCATCATCTTTGCCGATGAATTAAGATTACCTTGCAAAGAGTTGGATACATAGCTGTAGAAATTATTGATTCCGCCTTTTGGTTCCGGACGTTTATTACGTTGCTGGTAGTTATACACCACCCCATTTGTGGCATAATTCTCGCCTTTAACTAATTTGCCGTTTTCATAAAATTCAATGAAAGCTAACCTGTCGTTATCGAACCCTTTCCAAAGGCCATCAGCAGAGGTGTTTTTGACTTTTCCTTCCTGTGCGATTTTAAGATCGTCGTTATAGGCTGTAAAATATCCATTGCCATCCTTTAAAATGATTTCTCTATCCAAATTGGCACAGTATAAATACCTGGTAGAGCTCTCCTCCTGATTTGCGTACCCATACCCGGCTGAATTGATCACAATTTTATAGTTCACTTCCCCATTTGGAAAATAATGAGTGAGAACTCCATTCGGCAAACCTGATGTGTAATTGATCACCTCCTTTTTTTCGCCATTCGGATAAAACAAGGTTATCTCTCCTTCTTTAATCAACGTGGTGGTGTTTTGAACCATTCCTGTCTCCTTGAGTACATTATTCATACAATGTCTTTCATAAGACATCAAGCCATTTGCTGCAGGTTTGAATTTGAGATAATAGGTGGCACTATCCTTAGATGAAGTAGGGACATTATTGTTGTGATAATAGGTGATGTATTCTTGTGCGCTCACTGAAAAGTTGATCAGAAGGAGCAGCATTAGGGGAATGTATAGCTTTTTCATGATGTGATTTATTTGTTAACACTAATGTAACTAAAATTTAATATAAATTTAACATTAAATTGATTTTTAATTTTATAAGAATCATATCCAAAGCTGATCATCATCAAACAATTCATGGTTTAAAATTTAGAATTCAAATTTCGGGAGGGTCTGGAGAACATTAAAAATACCATTTTTATGGTATAGGTATATGATCAACCAATGCGTAAATTAGCGATGTTTTGTTAAATTTAGTTTGTTAAATAGGAAGGGGTGTGAGGACCCCTTCCTTATTTTGAAATGGTGATTTTCCGGATGTAAGATTTTCTCCCCACTTTAACATTTAGAATATATACACCGTTATCAAGATGATTTAGGTTCAGTGTATCGAAATACTTTCCACTGAAGTTTGGCATCTGCTTTTCCAATACTTTCTGACCAAGGAGGTTAGTCAAACTGATACTCACATTTTCATCCTTCACGACAATGAAACGTACATTCAGCATTCCGTCAGATGGAACCGGATATGCTGACAGCCCAATTCCAATCCCATCAAAGGATAAAAAATAGTTGAAGTCTTCTGACGAGCTCACACAACCCGTCGGGCTCACCACGTCCACTCTGTAAATTCCGGATCTTGTTGGCGTGAAAGTTTTGTTCGTGGCTCCTTCTATGGCTGTTCCATCTAAATACCATTGATTCGAAAAATCAAAGTTCGAGTTTAGGATGGAATCAGTTTGGGTGATCTCGGGAGTGTTTATTTTTACAGGTATTTTGTTATAGTTGGTGCAGCCTAAAGATTTAAACAGCATATTATAAAAATAATAATAGGAGGTGGTGATGACGGTTGGTGATCCTGATCCGTTATCAAAATAAGCCCCATTCAGTGAAATAAGCCCTTCAGCTATACTAATGGGAACATTGGTGACACCAGAGTTGCTTCTAAAGATGGTTGCTTCGTTATAACTTATTCCGATCCTGTAAGTGCCCGCGGCAGGGAAAACCAGGCCTAATTTATAGGCTTTTCCCCTATCATTTTCATCATCCATCACCTGATTATTGCCATCCAACATATCTGCAGTGGTTTTGCTTCTTTCAACATTGATGGTATAGGAGCTTAGAATGACACCCGACAAATTCTCCACTGTGAAAATTAACTGTCCAGCTTTACTGGTATACAAGATGGCACTGTCCAGTACCATTGGAGCACCAACGGTGATCTGAGGTTTTGGCCCAAAGTTGGAGGAATAGGTTCCGCCGGTGTACTGTTTTTTATTTTTTGCACCAAAATAAGATTTGAAATCATTCAAACCGGCATAAAACGTATCATTATGATCAGGTGCTGTTGTAGAGGTGGTGTTATTCCCAAAAGCTACAGGCATAATGGAATTGGAAGAAGAGTACCAGAATAGGGTACCATCAGCTTGTCCGTTTAACTGATAACTATTCGCTGAGTTACTGCAAAACGAAGCAGATAATGAAGTTGGATTCTCGGGGACACTCACATTGAAAGTCTTGGAGATGCCATTATTGCTCATCACTGCATCAGTGGATAGCGTTGTTTTCACATTGATCGTATACTGTTGACTGGCTACTACGCTGAAATTACCGGAAAGCGTGAAATCCACTTCGTTATTTGGTGGTAAAGATTCGGTAAAATTCTCAGTGAAAGATTTAATGACAGTACTATTATTAGTTAGCGTTACCTCCACAGGGATGTTGTTAAGTGTGGAGCTTCCAAAGTTTTTTAGTCTGACAGTCAAGTTCTGTTCAGTATTCGGACAAAGGTTATCTGTGATATTATTCAATGCGATCACTCCGGCATCAACGCTTGATTTTTTAAAATTCACCATATAATCCTGGGTTTCGCCTTTTGCATATACACCACAAGGGTTGACCATATCAGGATCATTACCTTCCGCCAGTACAATGCGAAGGATGGAGGAATTGCCAGGAATCACATCTGAAGGAACATTTAAACTCCCGCTGAAAGCACCTGCACCATTAATGATGGTTGAAGTTGCAATGGTTTCATTCACATCGTTAAAATCACCGTCAACATTCCAATCAATGAATAACTTGGCTATTTTGGCGGCATTAGCACCACAAGAACCTATATTAATTGTAAACGGGTAAGTTTTTCCTGCTTCAAGATCCGTGGATATGGACGTATAATCAGTATAAGCTCTGCAAGTATTTGGAGCGGTGTTATTGATGGTTCCCATTTGAAAATTGTCAATTCTTGAATCTGTTGCAGAGGAAGCGGTTGATGTACAATAAGCCAGTCCGCCAACGCCTGAGACGATTAAGGAATAATTTTGAGGGCCTTTAATTAGTGTGCCTTTATGAGAAACCCTTATGGTATAAGTTTGACCTGGCACTGAGTTGGGTATGGAGATTTGCTCTACATTGTCAATGCTGTTATCTGCCTGAATTGCTGCTGAAGAAGGAGCATTTGGATTTAGCCTCCAGGGCAATGCAGTCACACTTCCTTTGATCAATCTTAAATCCAGATCATTCACCAGTTTAGGAGTTCGGCTGTTCAGCGTTCCTGAAGTTGCAGGCGTGCCTTCAGGGTCTGTCCAGCAAATAGTTGCTTTCAATGGACCGTATCCTGAGGTAATGACCTGCAGGTCGGAGGTTTGGCCCTGAGCTAAAGTTCTTTCAGCAATGAGGGATTTGGCACCGTTCTGTTTAATGAGCGTTGCTGCCCTTTCCATGTTCAGTAATCCCCAGCCAAAGACATAATCTGGTCCTGGAGCAGTTCCTGCTTCATCAGCTGTCTCTATCACCAGTCCTTTCAGGGTGGAAGATCGCAGGAAAGATCCATTATTGAGTTGCGCATAATATTCCTGAAGCAATACTAAAGAGCCACTGACATTTGGCGATGACATGGAGGTTCCTGAAAGCACTGCATAAGACTTTGTATCAGCATCGCTGGTGGAGGTGACTTGTACGCCATCTGCAACGATATCGGGTTTTATTCTTCCATCATCTGTAGGTCCCCAGCTACTGAATGCGGCGATTTGAATTTGGGAAGGATCTGAAGCACCGAATGGAAGCCCCGACACTGCTCCGACTGTCAAAATATTTTTTGCATTGCCCGTGGTAGAGATGATGTCATAACCCGCATTATCACTGATCCCAGCTGGCCTGTTGCCTTTAGCAACTAAAGTTGACGATGAAGCACTGTTAAAACCATAATAAGGTTGTCCCACCGCGGGTCCATTTTCTGTTTTGTTGTTACCAACAGATTTCACAGGCAGGTAATAAGGAGCATTGTAACAAATGATATCCCAATCTCTTGCAGAGTCATCATAAAATCCAAACTTGTAATCTTCTGTTGCACCAGGTACGCCGTACCATTCCCATCTGCTTTCATCTGAATTGTAATTCCAACCTGCTATATAGCCATACGAATGATTAGAGATCGCCATACCAGCAGCTGCGGCTTTGGTCATTTCTGCTAAATCAGAATTAAAATCCCAGGCATATAATTTTTTTAATCCCCAGGCCATTCCACGGGCCGCCGGATTAACTCCTGCAGCCATCATTGTGCCTGCTACATGGGTGGAATGTTCGCTACTGGAAGAGGGATTATCTTTTTGTTCCACTCTTCCTCCAGAGAATTCCTGATGATTGAGCAAAACAGATCCACCGTCCCAAATCCCGACCCTGCCGATTAAATTGTCGCTTGATCCATTTAATGATAAACCTAATGAGCCTCCTGTGTACAAGCTGTTTGTCCTCGTGGTGCCTGCTGCTGTGGTGTTGTTGAAAGTTTTTAAATAAAGAGGGAAACCAAGGTCATCCACTCCCTGCAGAGCTATCACAGTGCCATCTTTCTCCACCCTAAAGATGACCCAGTTATTGATAGCAGCCAGTTCAAAGGCTTTTTTTCTGTTTGCATCCGATTTTAGCTGAAACTCATTGGAGATTGCTTGTAGTTTTACCGACTGGGCATCAGTGATCAATGATGTTTTTTGGGCAAAAGCAAAAGAAATGAATAAAGAAAGAAATACTACTAAAGTGATTTTTTTATTCATTTGATTTTATTAATCAAGCTAAATGCGTTCTAAAAGAAGAATTTACGTCTTTTCAGCAAGGTTTAAAAATGAGTTATTTTTTGATCATAAACAATTCAAATCTGATGAAATGGAAAATTAAACCGATGTTAATATCCTTCATTTTTTCTAATCCATTCAAAAAGCTCATCAATAGGTTTCTCTAAGATCTCACCTACATTGATTCCATATGGATGACAAGCCTTTTTTAATTCATCTTTAAAGTGAAAAGCAATGGAGCCGACAAAATTGCAATAGAATTCTTTGTAGTTTGGATAGGTGCAAATATGTGTTTTGACGAATTCGTGAATGCCATTTTTCAATAGGCTCTGCATATATGGATGCTCCTGATGTGCACTCATGAAGTGAGCAAAAGAGGCCAAATAATAGTTAGGCATTGGCTTTTGGTACATGTTTTTTATGACCAGTTCCTTATTCACTTTATAAGCCTTGTCGAAATGCTCTAGGATGTCTTTTGGGGCTCTTTGATAAAGAAAATCAGTAAGTAGAATTTTACCGAAATAAGTTCCTGAACCTTCTTCACCTAGTATATATCCTAAACCGTGGTTACTGGGATGGATCTCCTTTCCGTCAAAAAAAGAGATGTTGGATTCGGTGCCTAAAATACAGCTGAAACCAGGTTTATTTTTACAGCTTGCCAATGCGGAGCCCAACAAATCGCTTTCAACGCTTATAAAAGCATTTTTAAACTTATAGCTTAAGGCATTAGAGACCAATTCTCTCCTGTCCGGGCTGCTACAGCCGGCACCGAAGAAGTGTATTTCAGTGACCTTATCTGCAAGGTTATTAAAAGGCTTGTAATGGCTGAGATTTCTGCTGATCTCTTTCTCAGATAAGAAAAAAGGATTTAAACCACCAGTGTGATGTTTTTCTAAAGATTTATCCGGAAGCTGTAGAATCCAATCTGTTTTAGATGATCCGCCATCGGCAACTAGGAGCATCCTACAGGTGTTTTAATAAATCGCTGGTTAAAGGTTTACCTAAAAAATCAGTGACGTTATTAAATTCGATGATTTTTTTATGGTCACTTGGATCTAAAGAAGAAGAGAGCATGACGATTTTCACTTCATCTTTATGAGGAGATTGAATATCCTGAAATTCCACTAAGAAGTCAAATCCTGTTTTAATAGGCATTCTGATATCCAAAAAAATAACTTCAGGTAAGGGTTCATTTTTTCTGGCTAAATCCTGCAGGTAATTCATGGCAGTTTCACAAGATTGTTTAACCACTATGGATTCGGCGAAATCGCTGTTGTTCAAGATCTTCTGATTGATCATATTATCGATGAAATTATCATCAATCAAAAGGGCATTTTTATATTTGTAGGATGGCATTCATATTTTTTTGGAAAACAAATATAAAAAAGAAATGCTTAAAGTTTTTAATCCCGACTGATAATTTTGAGCTTATTCATTAGATATCAATACTTCCAATGATTTCTTTGAGCCCAACCTCTGCCAGTTTAGCCTGATACAGCGAATTAGAATACCTGGCGTTAGCATCAATATAATTTCTTTGTGCCTCACGTAACTCCAGCGGAACAATGCTTCCCAGCCTGTATTTTTCTAAAGTGATATCAAGATTCTCTTTGGCCACCTCCATATTGCTTTGTTCTAAAAACACTAATTGCAAATTGGTTTGATAATTTTGATAGGCGGTTAAGAGCTGTGCATCCACTGCTTGCTTGATTCTACTTAAATCAAGCTTAGCGCTTTCTATTTCTAACCGAGCACTTTTCTCCACCCGGTTTTGCTGAAAGCCGTTGAAGATATTGATAGAGGCCGTTAAGCCATAATTCAATCCATGCGTGTTGGATTGAAGAGAGAAGCTGGTAGGAGGTGATGTGGTTTTTGCGAAGTTATAGCCCGAAGTAAAAGCGACGACCGGATACCTTGCACCCTTAACCTGCTTCAGATTCAGTTCTGCTATTTTTTGATTGATGATGGCTGTTTGTAAATCAGGATTTTGCTTTTCTGATGAAGCTTTTAAATTTTCGTAAACCAGTGTTTTATCTATATGGTAGTCTTCCTCTACAGTGAAATCCGTTTTTAAATCCCTGGCCATGAGCTGATTCAATCTTATTTTTCCTGTGGCAATTAAATCCTGCTGTCTTAATAGGGAAGTGGTGTCAGTGTTTAAGTCCACTTTAGCTGCCAACAATTCCAGTTTGGAGCCTCTTCCTAAAGTGTACCTGCTTTGCGCATTTTTCAGCCTGATTTGTGAAACTTCCAAAGCGGTTTTAGTGGCATCTAACTGGCTCTGTTGTGTCAACAAATCATAATAAGCTTCAATCACATCAGCAATGGTGGTTTGTACAGTTATTTTTGCATTCAATTCCCCAAGCCTCTCCAGCTCTTTCAGGCGGTCATAGTTGGCGAACATTTGAAAACCATCAAAAATCTTCCAGTTTAAACCAGGGCCATAACTTAAATTTGAGCTTTTAGCATTGGCTGCGTCTCTGGTGTCTCCGGAAGCTAAATCCACATGACTGGTTTCTATGCGGCTCACTTTCGTGAGGTTTCCAGTCACCACCGGAAGGATTCCTGCATTGCCGAGTGTCACCTCATTCTTTGTGATCTCCGCTTGATTTTTGCTCAGTTTGATGGCATAGTTATTTGACAAAGCCACTCTTATCGCTTCTTCCAAACTCAATTTTTCCTGGGCTTTTGCCGATACAAATGGAATAATAGAAAAGGCAATGATATATTTACAAATGGTTTTCATATTAAACTTCCACTCCTTCTTTAATTAATTCCTTCTCTGCTTTAGCTGCCTCACTTTCTTTAAAATCTCTTGACCAATAAGAATAAATCGAAGGGATGACGAATAAAGTGAGAAGTAGAGAGAACAAAGTTCCCCCAATAATCACCGTTCCCATACTCATTCGGCTTTTAGATGCAGCACCCAGGGCCAACGCAATAGGTAAGGCGCCGAGCGCAATCGCTAAACTGGTCATCAAAATCGGACGTAATCTGGACACGGAAGCCTCCCTGATCGCTTCTGCCACAGGTACCCCTTTTTCTTTGAGTTGATTGGCGAATTCCACTATTAAAATACCATTCTTTGTCACCAGTCCAATCAACATAATCGTACCTATCTGGCTAAAAATGTTCCATGACTGCCCTAGCAACCATAAGGAGAAAAAGGCACCGGCTACTGCCATTGGCACTGTTAAAATGATAATGATTGGATCAATAAAACTTTCAAACTGGGCGGCGAGTATCAGATAAACCAGTAACAAAGCTAAACCGAAAGCAAAGGTGGTGTTAGAGCCACTTTCGCTAAAGTCTCTTGATTCTCCGCCAAGATCGGTGGAGAAAGTGTCATCCAATATTTTATCTTTTGCTCTTTCCATAGCCGCTATGCCATCACCAATGGTTTTGCCTTCTGCTAAGGCCGCAGATACAGTGGCTGAGGAGAAGCGATTGTTTCTGTACAGTTGAGGTGGACTGCTCCTTTCTTCCACTCTGACTAAATTATCCAGCTGAATTAAATTTCCACTTGCATTTCTTACAAAGATGGAGCTCAGGTCATAAGGATCATTTCTTTTATCCTTATCCAGCTGCCCGATGACCTGATATTGTTTGCCATTCCTAGTGAAATAAGCAAATCTTTGCGCACTTAAAGATAGCTGTAAAGTTTGTGCAACATCAATAATGGACACCCCTAAATCCTGTGCCTTGTCCCGGTCAATGCTTACATTCAATTCCGGTTTATTGAATTTCAAATTCACATCCGTATTTGTGAAAGTGGGATCTTTGGATATCTCGTCCATAAACAAAGGAATCTTCTCCCTAAGTTTTTCGAAATTCGGGGCCTGAATGATGAATTGTATAGGAAGTCCCCGCGAACGGCCAACGGCGATGGTGGGTTGTTGAGTCACAAAAGCTTTGGCATTGTTCATTTTTTTAAGATCTTTAGTCATTTTTGCGGCTATTTCATCCTGAGAACGCCCTCTTTCTGAAGGATCTTTCAATTTTATTCTAAAGAAGCCGGTATTGGCTGCTCCTGATCCTGAAAAACCAGGAGAGGTCACCGATAAGTCTGCAGATTTCTCCGGGATGGAATCTCTGATATAGTCACCAATTTGCGACATGAAAGCATCTGTATATTCAAAGGATGATCCTTCAGGTGCCGTGATGCTCAAACTTAAGCTACTTCTATCGTCTAGTGGTGCAGTCTCTTTAGGTAAAATCTTCCAGAATAAAAAGATGAGTCCTATACAAATGAAGAGAATGGGGAAAGCCAGCCACCTTTTTTTCAGAAAAGTTTCAAGAGATTCCTGATAACTTTCATTCATCCGCTCAAAAATGGGCTCCGTCTTAACGTAGAATTTGGATTTTCTGGTCCCTTTCATCAAATAAGCGTTCAGCATTGGGGTAAGCGTTAAAGAGACAAAAGCAGATATCAGCACTGCCGCACCTATCACCATACCAAACTCCCTGAACAAACGACCAACAAATCCCTCTAAAAATATAACCGGTAAAAAAACCGCCGCCAGCGTAACGGAAATGGAGATGACGGCAAAGAAGATCTCGTTGGAACCTTTTATCGCAGCCTCAAAAGGCGACATTCCCTCCTCCACTTTTTTGTAAATATTCTCCGTGACCACTATACCATCATCCACCACCAAACCGGTGGCTAAAACAATAGCTAATAAAGTGAGCACATTCACAGAGAAACCCAACAGGTACATAATAAAGAAAGTAGCGACAAGAGAGACTGGTATATCAATTAAAGGCCTGAAGGCGATACTCCAGTCTCTGAAAAAAAGATAGATGATGATGATCACTAAAATAATGGAAATGCCCAAAGTCTCCGCCACTTCAGTCACAGATTTTTTTATGAACACGGTATTATCCAGTGCGATATTCAGTTTGAAATCAGAAGGCAGCTCTTTTTTTAGCTCATCATACCTTTTATAGAATTCATTGGCGATGTCTAAGTAATTCGCTCCCGGTTGTGGAACTATCGCAGTGGCCACCATGGGTTTCCCCGCAGACCTTAAAACTGTCTCTTCGTTCTCCGGCCCTAATGTGGCATATCCCACATCTTTCATTCTGATGATGTTGGTCCCGTCATTTTTGATGATCAGGTCATTAAATTCATCAACCGTCGTTAAATTCCCCACAGTGTTTACCGTTAATTCCGTATGGTCTCCGGATATTTTCCCGGACGGCAGTTCCACATTTTGACGGTCTAAAGCATTTCTGACATCCAGCGGAGTGAGCGCAAAAGAAGCCAGTTTATCCGGGTCCAGCCATAAACGCATGGAGAATCTCTTCTCTCCCCAAATTTGCACTGATGACACGCCAGGAATAGTTTGCAGCCTTTGTGCAATCACATTGTCCGCGTAATCGCTCAATTCCAGAATATTCCTCTTATCGCTCTGGATGGTCATGGAGATGATGGATTCTGAATTGGCGTCAGCTTTTGAAACCACTGGCAAGCCATCAATATCTTTCGGTAAGGAACGCGAGGCTTGAGAAACCTTATCTCTTACATCGTTAGCCGCCTCCTCTAAATTTTTACCCAAATTGAATTCGATGGAGATGGAGCTGGAACCCTGATTACTGGAGGAGGAAATGTTCTTGATTCCGTCTATTTGATTGATGTATTTTTCAAGAGGCTCGGTGATTTGAGATTCGACAATGTCAGAATTCGCTCCAGGATAACTGGTTCTCACAGAAACCACTGTTGGATCTATCGACGGATATTCTCTCACGCCGAGAAAGGTGAATCCAATCACTCCAAAAAGCAGGAGAATCAGGTTGACCACAATGGCCAGCACAGGCCTTTTGATACTGATGGTTGAAATACTCATTTCAGGTCATTATTTTTTTGAGGTGTTCTGGACTTTAACCTTTACAGGAGATCCTTCTTTTATGGCCATGATTCCTGAAGTGAGCACGGTGTCACCTACAGACAATCCTCCGGATACCAAAACATCCTTATCGGTTCTGATATCGGATTTAATGTCCACCGCCTTAGCTTTTCCGTTTTCACTGATGTAAACCTGCTTGCCTTTCAAAACAGGAATCACCGCTTCTGAAGGGATTAAAATTGCATTTTTAATATTTTCTAAAGGCAAACTGATGTTTGCAAAAGTACCGGGTAATAAAGAACCATCACTGTTATCAGCTTTAGCTTTTAAGACCAGAGTCCGGGTGTTTACTGCAATGGCAGGTTCTTTAGCGTAAATCTTAGCTTTGAATGCACTGCTGCTTCCGGCAATCGTGAAAGTGATCTGTGATCCCAATTGCACTCTTTGCGCATATTTTTCAGGAACGGAGAAGCTGATTTTCACCGGATTGATATCGATTAGATTGGCAATATCTGTGGTTGGCGTCACGTATGCACCTGTTGAGATATTCCTTAACCCGATTTTTCCTGAAAAAGGCGCCCTGATCTCGGTTTTTGATAATTGGGCCCTGATGAGCTGCGTTTGAGATTGCAATGACCTTAACTCGGCCTCCGAGGTGTCATATTCCTCCTGGCTTATTGCCTCAGCCTTTAATAATTTCCCGGCCCTTCCTTCATTTTCCACTGCCAATTTTTCTTTGGTTAAAGCCTGGGCCAATTGAGCCTGCAATTCCCGGTCATCTATTTTGATTAACAAGTTGCCTTTGCTCACATGGGTTCCTTCTTCAAAGTTGATGGCTCTAACCAAACCTGATATCTCGCTTCTGATTTGAACTTGCTCATTTGCCTCTACGGTTCCGGATACCGCCACGTTATTAGAGAAATCCTGCGTCTGCACTACCATCCCATTCACGCTGGTTACAGGAGCTCCGCCTGCCCCGGGAATGGCATTTTTTTTGACAACATCATTTCCCTTTGTTATCCTATTATAAATCAGATATCCTAATAACAAAAGGACGACCGCATATATGATGTATTTTGTTTTCATGAATTAAGATTTCAATTTATGATAATTGAGAACGATTTCGTGAGTGACCATTTGTTTTAAGTTTTTTTGCAAAATATCAATGATCTCAAAAAAAGTCTTCACTTTTTCCGGAGCCACATCATTGAACACTTTTTCATTTAGCGTTAAAATAGAATTGTTGATTTCGGGGATCATTTTTTTAGCTTTTGCAGTGAGTTTAATGATCTGTTGCCTGCGATCCTCCTTGTTGGTCTCCCGCTGAACGAAACCATTATGGGTTAGGTAATCAATCATATTTACCATAAAAGATTTGTCAACCTGTAACAGTTCTGCCAAAGCTTTCTGGGTTAAACATTCCTCATGATCATCAATCAATAATAAAGCATAGTGATATCTTTCCAATGGAATATCCACGGTGTGATCGCTAAAAGCATTTAAATATTTTTTAGTGACCTGTATGAGTTGATGGGTTAAAGGTTCAGCGTATTTTGACATGATATTTAGAACGGCAAAACTATTAGTAAGTTCTGAAAATAGTTGTGCGTATCAACTATATTACATTTTCGGTGTTTAAACCATATTTTCCAATTGCCGTAAACTTATACCTTTGCCTAAAATCCATTTTTCAAAATGAATAAACCTTTTTTCAAAATTCTTATCCTTACTGCACTTCTCTTTATGACCACCAATAGCAGGGCACAAAACAGTGTCAATATCCATTATGAAATTTCCTTTTCAGAACCACAAGCTCATTATGTAGATGTGAAAATGAATATCAGCAGCGTTAAAAAGGAGGAGATCATCCTGAAGATGCCTGTTTGGACTCCGGGCTCATATCTGGTCAGAGAGTTTTCGAAAAATGTGGAATCTTTTGAAGCGAAGTCCTCCTCAGGCAAATCAATTCCATTTGAAAAAGTGAGGAAGAATGCCTGGAAGATAAACACTAAAGGGAATAACAGCATGACTATAAATTACCGGGTTTATTGCTTTGAAGTCTCTGTAAGAACCAGTTTTGTGGATGCAAGTCATGCATTTTTATCTTCCACCGGAATATTCATGTATCCTGATGGCAGCCTGTCCGAACCTTCCACCGTTGCTGTCATTCTTCCAAAAAATTGGTCAAAGGTGTCTACAGGGCTGGAACCTGTGGAAGGAAAACCATTTACCTATTATGCTCAAAATTTTGATTGGTTATATGATTCACCAATGGAAGTGGGTAATCAGGATGTTTTTGAGTTCAATGCCGCAGGAGTTCGTCATGAGGTGGCCATGGTTGGCGGAGGGAATTATGATAAGGAGAGGCTGAAAAAGGACATGGCTAAAATAGTGGAACAGGAGACCGCCATTTACGGAGAGAACCCGAATAAACATTATGTGTTCATTGTACATCACTATCAATCTGGCGGCGGTGGCTTAGAGCATCAGAATTCCACTGTGCTGGGAGCTTCAAGGAATGCTTATGCAGATCCTAATGGATATAAGAAGTTTTTAGCGTTGGTTGCGCATGAGTATTTCCATTTATGGAATGTGAAGAGGTTAAGACCTATGGCCTTAGGTCCTTTTGATTATGACAATGAAAATTACACCACCAATTTGTGGATCGCGGAAGGGTTCACCGCCTACTATGACGACCTGATAGTGGAGCGGGCAGGCTTTTACACGCCTGATCATTTTTTAAATATTTTTGAATCAAACATCAACACCATTGATAACCAGCAGGGAAATAAGGTGCAGTCTTTGAGTGAAGCCAGCTTTGATGCCTGGATAAAATCTTACCGGCCAAATGAGAATAGCAGCAACACCACTATTTCTTATTACACTAAAGGGTCTTTAGTGGCTGCTTTGCTGGATTTAGCCATCATTAATCATTCTAAAGGAACACAATCTTTAGACGATGCCATGAAATTCGCCTATGACGAATACTATAAAAAGAAAGGCAGAGGCTATACTGACGCGGAGTTTAAAGCAATTTTCGAGAAATTCACAGGAGAGAACTTAGGCACTTTCTATAAAGAGTATATCTACGGCACTGCCAACTTCGATTATGGTAAATACCTCAATTATGCAGGTCTGAAACTGACTGATAACACCCAGACAAGTAATCAGCCTTATTTGGGCATCAACCTTAACAATGGTGGAGTAATCACCCATGTTGCCAGGGGAGGTGCTGCCTGGAATGATGGTTTAAATGTGAATGATGAGATCCTGGCCATCAATGGTGAAAAAGTTGCCAATGTTTTAGACTATGTCACCGATAAAAATGTGAATGATGAATTGGAATTTTTGATCAGCAGAGATGGCCTGATCAAAACTGTGAAAGTGAAATTGAAAGCTGCACCAAATAAAAGTTGGCAGCTACAACAAGTGGAGAACCCAACAGCGCAACAAAAGGTGGTGCTGGAGAAATGGCTGAGCTTGTAAATATCGTTTAAAATAGAAAGCGGATTTGATGCATTCAAATCCGCTTTTCTATAGAATTAAAAGGTATATCTTACGGTAACGGCTGGTTCTAAATCCAAAAAAGGTCCCTTTAGCAGTTCAATTCTTGGATGAAGGTCTAGTGATAAAGCAAAAGGAATGTCAGGAATTTTCCACTCTGCACCTAAAATACCATCAACACCAAATAAAAGCCCATTATTATTATAATAGTATTTCTCTCCGGCATAACGTCTGTAATATTTATCACTGTTGATAGCACCTAAGTGAGCTCCTGCGCCATAAAACCAGTTCACAGATGGTTCTCCAAAAGCAACAGCATGAATTTCATATAAGCCAGTGAGGACTACTCCTCCCGGTCTGAAACCTAATATACCTTCTAAAGCAGTACTTGGAGTATTGAAATATTTTACAGTTAATCCATTTTCATATCCACCACCCCTGATACCTGCACCAAGTGTGTAATTGGCCTGAGCGAAAGATGCTGAGATAAAGAAAGTGGTTAAAATGGTAGTTAAACTTAAATTGAGGAGCAATTTTTTCATGCAGCGAATTTATATAAAAGTCGGCAAATCAAACGCCACCGGGAAGCCAGAATTTTATCTTATTCTAAAAATTCATGGAACAGGCAATTGAATCTATTGATAATCAACTGATTTAGCTTACAAGTAACTGCCATCAGGCAAGCAGCCATATGGAAGATTATACTGTTTACTGATTTTTTTCCTATTTTTATAATCCTGAATGCCATTATCATTATGACTCAAGTAATTTTTTAAATTTGAATCAGCTATAAAAGATGCTTTCAAACAATTTTTTGTAGCTTAACTGAAAGCAGTTATACCATTTAACTTCCAGATATATGAATTCGATCAGCAGAGTGTTTGATTTGCTTACATACCATCAAGAGAAATTCAACCTCTCCGATTCTTTGGCCACTAAGGTAAATGGGGAATGGGTTAGATATGGTGCTGAACAATTTATTGATCATGTGAACGATATCAGCAGGGGTTTGATCCAGCTAGGCGTGAGGAAGACTGATAAAATTGCGGTGATGTCACCAAATCGGCCGGAATGGAATTTTTGTGATTTCGGAATTATGCAAACAGGTGCAGCTCAGGTTCCAATGTATCCCACCTTAGCTGAAGGAGATATCAAATTCATATTGAAGGATGCAGCAGTCAAAATCGTTTTTGTTTCAGATAAGGCTATCTATGAGAAGATAGAAGCCGTTAAAAAAGAATTGAAGCTGGATTTGTCTGTTTATACATTTGATGAAGTCACAGGAGCGAAGCATTGGTTGGAAGTGAAGGAACTGGGAAAGCAGCATGTCGCCATAGACCTCCATCCGTATAAAGAAAAGATTGGTCCGGATGATTTACTCACACTTATCTACACTTCAGGTACGACAGGGACACCAAAAGGAGTGATGCTTACCCATGATAACCTCATCAGCAATGTGATGTATTCTTCAAATCTATATCCAAAAGGAGTGACAAGGGCCTTAAGCTTTCTCCCTCTTTCGCACATATTTGAACGTATGGTTTGCTATATGTACATCTATCTGGGCATATCAATTTATTATGCGGAGAGCATGGACACCATTGTGGCAAACATGGCAGAAGTAAAGCCTCACTGCTTCACCACCGTCCCAAGATTGTTGGAAAAAGTGTATGACAGGATCGTAGCGAAAGGTCATGAACAGAAAGGCATAAAAAAAACTTTGTTTTTTTGGGCGCTAAACTTGGCACATCAGTATGAAATGGATGGGGCCAACGGATTCTTCTATGAAATGCAATTGAAAGTTGCCCGTAAACTGGTGTTCAGTAAATGGAAAATAGCTTTAGGAGGAGAGATCATGGTGATTGTTTCCGGTGGCGCAGCCTTGCAGGAACGGTTGGCCAGGGTGTTTTGGGGAGCTGACATTAAAGTGTTGGAAGGTTATGGTTTAACCGAGACCTCCCCAGTGATTGCCGTGAATGGGCCTTACCCAGGGCAGTGCAAATTTGGAACTGTGGGAAAAGTTTTGGGCAATCTGGAAGTGAAGATCGCAGAAGACGGAGAGATCCTGTGCAAAGGCCCCAGTGTGATGAAAGCTTATTATAAAAGGCCCGATGCTACAGAAGAGGCCATTACTGACGGTTGGTTCCATACCGGAGACATAGGCGAATTAAAAGATGGTTTTTTAAAGATCACCGACCGTAAAAAAGAGGTTTTTAAAACTGCCGGAGGCAAATATGTAGCTCCACAAGTACTGGAGAATAAACTTAAGGAATCTGTTTATATTGAGCAGGTGATCGTGATGGGTGAAAACAGGAGATTTCCTTCTGCTTTAATAGTGCCTAATTTTGAAAAATTAAAAGATTGGGCCCAAAAAAATCAAATCGTGGAGACTGATCCAAAGGAACTCATCAAAAACGAGCGGGTTTGTGATAAGATCTGGCAAGAAGTGGATCGGTTAAATGAAGGGTTCGGTAAATGGGAGAAAGTGAAGAAGATTGCGCTCTTAGCAGATGAATTCAGCATTGATGGCGGTGAGCTCACTCCAAAACTGAGTATCAAGAGAAAAGTTGTACTGAAAAAATATGAGAACATCATTGAAAAATTATATCAGGACTCAGAAACCACAGCACATCATGTTTGAAAAGTTTCCCCTGCCTTATAAAGTGATAGCAACAATTGTTACGATTGTTGCTTTTTTTTTGCTGCCATCTTTTAGTGACGAGGCCCCTCATTTTAAAAACGGAATGGTGGTCAGCGCAACCCCTATTTCTTCGCAGGTTGGGTTGAACATTCTGAAAATGGGTGGAAATGCTGTTGATGCGGCTGTTGCAGTTCAGTTTGCTTTGGCCGTGGTGTATCCAACTGCCGGAAATATTGGAGGTGGAGGTTTTATGGTTTATCGTTCCGCAAAGGGAGAGTCTAACACACTTGACTTTAGAGAGAAGGCCCCTGCTTTAGCTTCAAAAGATATGTATCTCGACCGTTTAGGCGAACCTATAACCTCTTTAAGCTTAACCGGACATTTAGCAGCCGGTGTGCCCGGCTCTGTTGCGGGTATGTGGGAAGCGCATAAAAAATATGGCAGATTAAACTGGAAGAAGCTGCTGCAACCGGCTATTGAATTGGCTGATCATGGATTTCCGTTAAGTGGGGATCAGGCGGAGGAACTCAACCATTACGGTAACACTTTTAAAAGATTAAATGCAGGTGATGCCTATCTGACTAAATCTGCAAAATGGAAAGAAGGGGATATATTGATTCAAAAAGATTTAGCCAAAACGCTAAAGCTAATTCAAAGAAAGGGCATGAATGGCTTTTATAGAGGCGAGACAGCAAGGCGCATTCAAAAGGAGATGAGGGAAAATGGGGGGATCATTACTAAAAGTGATCTGGCTAACTACCAGGCTGTTTGGAGAAAGCCCTTAATTGGGGAATACAGAGGTTATAAAGTGATATCGATGCCGCCACCTTCAAGTGGAGGTGTGGCTTTGCTTCAATTGCTCGGCATGATGCAGAACTATAAAATGAGCGACTATGATTTCCATCGAGATTCCTCTGTTCAGCTGATGACAGAAGCTGAGCGTCGAGTTTATGCGGATAGAGCCACCCATTTGGGTGATCCTGATTTCTATAAAGTTCCTGTTGAGCAGCTTCTCCGGAAAAAT
The DNA here is from genome assembly GCA_965218985.1 of Pelobium sp. Lineage (GTDB taxonomy): Bacteria > Bacteroidota > Bacteroidia > Sphingobacteriales > Sphingobacteriaceae > Pseudopedobacter. The sequence continues at coordinate 316,267 of CBDCMP010000007.1, read as the reverse complement.
TATCTGAAACAAAGAATGAGTGATTTCAGTTGGGACAAAGCCACTTCAAGTTCTGCTATTTTAGCCGGTTTTTTCTCCGGCAAAGAAAGCGAACAAACCACGCATTATTCCATAGTTGACAGAGAGGGAAATGCCGTTGCCATCACCACTACGCTGAATGGCTCTTACGGGGCTAAGGTTTTTGTAAAAGGAGCGGGTTTCTTGCTCAATAATGAGATGGACGATTTCAGTGTGAAGCCGGGAGTGCCAAACATGTACGGTTTGTTGGGGGGAGAAGCCAATGCGATTGCGCCAAATAAGAGAATGCTCAGTTCCATGACGCCAACCATACTGGAAAAAGACGGAGACCTTTTTCTGGTGTTGGGCACTCCCGGAGGTTCCACCATCATTACCACGGTTTTTCAAACCATTATCAACGTGGTGGATTATAAAATGGATGTCCAAGACGCAGTGGATGCCAAACGTTTTCATCATCAGTGGTTGCCGGATGTGATTGATATGGAACAGGACGCTTTGGATAGTTCAACCATTCAAGCGTTGGAGCGAAAAGGATATAAGCTCGAGCGCAGAGGTACTATAGGCCGGTGCGATGCCATTTTGAAAACCCCGGATGGATATTATGAAGGAGGTGCGGACCCTCGTGGAAATGACGCAAAATCGGGATTTTAGATCAATATCAATATTTTTTGTTAGCTCGTTTCCCATCTTAAAGGCCAAAAGCAAAATGCTCAAAGCTGAGATGCCAAATATTAAAGAGTTGGGCCATTTTCATGTGAAATTTATCAATAGACTCCGTATAAAAAGAAGATGAAAAAGTTCAATCCATCAAAAAGCCATCTTTCATTTCAACGAAAGATGGCTCTTAGCATAAGCAAATTCCTAATTAGGAATTCACAAAAGTATAAACAATATAAGCTGTATTCCCATTTAACAAAGTGAAAGGGGAGCGTAACACTAAAGAAGTTTTGGTGGCTTCAGAAATGTTTAGCTGATAGCCGGTAGTCACTTCTTTTGCCTTCTCACCTGCATCAATTTTTTTGAACTGAAAAGTAGGATTCACCCCATCATTAATCAAAGACCAATAAATGTCTTGCGAAGTACCGTCAGGTAATGCAATTTTACCGCTATAACCCCCATTCAAAGTCCAGGTGCTTCCAATAAAATCCTGATAGGGAGCTATGTCAAATACGTTTTTAATTTCATAACCACTTGGAAAACCTTCCAGACTCACATCGTTCACTTTCCAGGTTCCGGAAATGGTGCCTTTTGAAGCCTTATTCGTCACCATCCCATTCTTAGATGATGAACAGGAAGTGAAAATCAATGCCACCAGACAAATACTTAAGATATGCTTTAAATTGATTTTGTGTTTCATTTTGTGTTTTTTTTAAAATGTATAATGAATGAATTTGATGATGTTTAGAACATCAACCTAGTTTGTGTGAAACAACATGAACTAAAATCATGCCGTAACTTTTAGTGATAAAATACCAGTTTTCTGGTATAGTATAGGAAAAATGAATGCTGTATCTTTGAAGGGCAGGTAGCTGCGAAAAACATGAAAATAAAAAGAGGCTGTATCATTGATAAAAAATGATCAGCCTCTTTTTTATGTTATCCTGTAATTTTTACAGACCCCGGTTGACCATTTGATAGCCAGAAGTTAATAAACCTGATGGAAATGGATACCTGCCGTAGAGTTTAAGGCCTGCAGGCGTATGAATGTACAGCAGGACTGTCGCTTCCGAAGAATTGATGCCCTTGCTTTTCTAAAAATTAACTAATTTCACGTCGTACAACAATTGAACAAGCATGAAATTATTGGAAGGAAAAACTGCCCTCATCACTGGGGCTTCTAAAGGGATAGGACGTAAAATTGCAGAGAAATTTGCCGAGCAGGGCGCAAATGTGGCTTTCACTTACCTGTCATCAGTGGAGAAAGGGCAGGCTTTGGAGGAAGAGTTGAAAAGTTTTGGAACGCAGGTGAAAGGCTATCGTTCTGACGCCTCTAAATTTGCAGAAGCAGAGAAATTGGTGAATGATATCGTGGCCGATTTCGGTACTTTGGATATTGTGGTGAACAATGCGGGAATCACCAAAGACGGTTTACTGATGCGCATGAGCGAGGAGAATTTCGACGAGGTGATTGAGGTGAATTTAAAATCGGTTTTTAACACCACCAAAGCGGCTTCCAAAGTGATGATGAAGAACCGTAAAGGGGTTTTTATCAATATGAGCTCGGTGGTGGGTGTGCAGGGAAATGCCGGTCAGGCGAATTATGCAGCATCCAAAGCGGGCATTATTGGTTTCACCAAATCGGTGGCTAAGGAGTTGGGCTCAAGAAACATCAGGTCTAACGTGGTGGCACCTGGTTTCATCCGTACTGAAATGACAGAAGTTTTAGATCCTAAAGTGGTGGAAGGCTGGGAGAAGGATATTCCATTGAAAAGAGCAGGAGAGGTGGAGGATGTGGCGAATGTTTGCGTTTTTTTAGCGTCTGATATGAGCGCTTACGTGACCGGGCAGGTTTTGAGTGTTTGCGGAGGCATGCTTTAGTCTTTTAATTCTCAATTTGGGAATAAGGTTTTTTTTGCTCTTTTGGGATTTTATCTTAAATTTAATGCTATGAAACCTGCATGAGCTTACCGCTTAACCGCAATGATAAAGCTTATGGAAGCCTGCCGGCAGGCTTCATAGCCGTTAAAAAATAACCTGCGAAGCATGCATGAGTGCCATTTAAAAAAATCAAATAATAACGAATAATTATATGCTGATGAAAAATAATAGATTCATTCTTCCTGCTTTGATCATGGGGATTTGCCTTGTTTTAGTTTCCATTATTTTAGCCAATGGTCTAAAAAATATCAAAGGTGAGAACACCATAAACGTCACAGGATCTGCCAAACAATTGATCATCTCTGATTTTGCGGTACTGAAAGGCAATTTTAATATTTCCGGTATCACCACCCAAGAGGCCTACCGGGAATTGGAACGCCAAAGGCCCTTAGTGATCGCTTTTTTTAAAAGCAAGGGCTTTAAAGACGCTGATATTGATTTGAAAACCATCAATGTTTATCCTCAGTATAATTTTGGAATTAACGGACAGCAGTTAGACATCAGGGGATATAATGTTAACCAGTCTGTGGAGGTCAGCTCCAAAGATGTAAATCGCATTAAAGAAGTCTCTATCTCCGTTGCTTCCCTATTTGAGCAGGGCTTAAGTTTTAATGTGACTCCGCCTGAATATTATTATACTAAACTGAGTGAGGTAAAAGTGGAGATTCAGGCTGCTGCAGCCAAAGACGCGATGATCAGAGGAGAGAAAGTGGCTGAAGCCACAGGAAGAACATTGGGCACATTAAAGAGTGCAAGGATGGGCGTTTTACAAATCACACCGGAGAACTCCAACATGACTTCTGATTATGGGATCAACGATGTCAGCACCATCAGAAAAGAAATCACTGCAGTGGTGAATGCAAATTTTGAAATTAAGTAAGGGGTTTTGTTTTAAGCAGCTTCAACAAATTCCGGCCAGTTGAAATAAAAAATATTTCGGAACCCAGATCAAAAATGGCATCTTCACCTTAAATATGCCATTATTATTCTCTTTGATTTTCAATGATAGCAGTGCCTGGTGGCTCCTCCCATGTTTATTTTCAGGATTTGGATTAGCGTGGTTATTCTATCAAAAGAGCAGTTTGGAGAATAGCCTGTTAAAATGGCTGCTCTTTGCCCTCAGAGGAATTTTATTGAGTCTTTTAGCTTTTCTACTGCTTGCCCCTCTTTTACAATCCATCAAGAAAAGATTGGAGAAACCTCTGATTATCCTTGCTCAGGATGCCTCTCAATCTGTCTCGGCATCGGTACCCGAAGATTTTGATTCCGTTTCTTATCATCAGGATTTAAAAAAATTGGCCAATGATCTGTCAAAGGATTATGAGGTGAAAACCATACATTTTGGAGATGGGGTTGAACCCGGTTTCAACTTTAAACAGGATGCTAAACAGACTGATTATTCAAAGTTGTTCGATTACGTGCAAGACCAATTTACAAATAGAAATATTGGTGCTATGATTTTTGCTTCGGACGGAATTTTCAATCGCGGTGCTAATCCTGTGAATAGGATAGCTAACAGTGAATTTCCGGTTTATACGATTGCTTTAGGCGATACCATCCCTAAAAAGGATGTGGTTTTGTTGCAGGTCAATTATAATGATTTGGTTTACCTGGGTGACGACCATCAGCTGGAGATCCACCTGGCTGCATTTAAAATGAAAGGAGTGAAAACAGTTTTAACGGTAAGCACCAATGACGGACAAAAGAAATTGATGCCTGTGGATATCAATGATGACGCTTGGCGAAAGACTTTTAATGTCACCTTGGAAGCCCGAAAAAAAGGCGTTCAGAAAATAACTGTGGAAGTTCAGCCCGTGAAAGATGAACTATCCGTTCAGAATAACAGACAAACTGTTTTCGTGGAGGTTTTGGATGGAAGAGAGCAAATCTTGATTTTGGCAGATGCACCTCACCCGGATATCAGTGCCATCAGGCAAGCGATAGAGGGTAATAAGAATTATGAAGTCAAAGTGGCTTACGCTGAAGATGTTCCAGCGAATGTCGGGAATTATGGCTTGATGATCTTTCATGGTCTGCCTTCCGCAAGGCACCCCGTTAAAAATATTTTAGCACAAGCTGCTCAAAAATCAAAATGGTTCATCATTACCACCACCGTCAACACTTCGGCGCTTAGCCAGATACAGCATTTATTGAATGTCAGCACCAACAACGCCACGCAAGAATATTCCCCTTCTTTGAACAAAGATTTTTATGCATTTTCTTTAAATGATAAAACTAAGGAAGCACTCGCTGCATTAGCACCTTTGGTAGCACCTTTCGGAAATTATTCTTTGAAAAATGCCGGAGTGACTTTATTTCAGCAGAAAGTAGGGAACGTAGTGACGAACGCACCTTTATTAGCTTTCGGAGACGACGGTGGTGTTAAAACGGCAATTTTAACCGGAGAGGGAATCTGGCGATGGCGATTGGAAGATTTTGAGCAGCATCAGAACCACGAAGCTGTGGACGAACTGATCACTAAAACCGTGCAATACCTGAATGCCAGAGATGATAAAAGAAAATTCAGGGTTAGGCCTATTAAGAACAAGTTTGCTGAAAATGAGCAAGTGATTTTAAATGCAGAGCTCTATAATGACGCCTTTCAGTTGAATAATGAGCCTGATGTCTCTGTAGACATTAGCAGCAAAGAAGGTAAAAAATATAGCTTTCTATTCTCAAGAGATGGGCAAAGCTACCAATTGGATGCAGGCTTTCTGCCGTCAGGTGAATATACTTTTGCTGCTAAAACCACTTTTGCGAACAAACCGTACACGGCAAACGGACAATTTGTGATTGAGGAGTTAAATGCAGAATTGATGCAGACCACCGCCAACCATCAACTCTTGTACAGTATGGCGACCCAAAGTGGGGGTAAAATGGTTTATCCCTCTGGGATTCACACCTTAAAGGATTTAATCTCAAAAAACGAAAAAGTGAAGACCATCAGCTACGAGGAGAAGAGTTACGAGCATATGATCGATCTGAAATGGTTTTTTATGGTTATTATGCTGTTGTTGGGTTCGGAATGGTTTTTAAGAAAGAGAAATGGTGCAATTTGATTTAACCGTAGCAGAAGCCATCAACATTTGTGGTACTTTCTCTTTTGCAGTTTCTGGTGCTTTTGCTGCTATGCAAAAACGTTTAGATGTCTTTGGTGTGCTGATCATCGCCTTTGCTACAGCTGTTGGAGGTGGCACCTTAAGAGACCTGCTATTGGGAGACAATCCGGTTTTTTGGTTAAAGAATGGGAATTATTCCTTGCTGATTTTAGTCACCGCCCTCCTCTCCATGGTATTTTGGAAAAAATCAAATCCCTGAAAATCACACTTTTTCTTTTTGATTCCCTGGGCTTGGGGTTTTTTACCATCATTGGTTTGCAAAAAGGTTTGGCTTACGGTTTAAGCCCTGGAATTTGTGTGGCTTTAGGAACAGTGACCGGCTGTTTTGGAGGGATCATCCGGGATATTTTATTGAATAGCATCCCGCTTATTTTCAGGAAAGAGATTTATGCAACAGCTTGTATCATTGGAGGAGTGACCTTCTTCAGTTTATTGCATTTTGGTATGGAGGAGGCTGCTGTGAAAATAATTTCTGTCAGTACGGTGTTCCTGATAAGGATCATCGCAGTTCGCTTTAAATTAGCCTTGCCAAGAATCTATTAAAGATTCATCTCTTCTCCACGCTCTTTCAACTCTTCGATGTAAAGTGCTATGGCTTCTTTTTGCCATCGCAATAGCTTTATCGATATCATCTCCCTGCGTAATACAACCCGGGTAAAGCAGGTACGATTGCAGTGAAACCACTTTCTGCTTCTCTATGCAAATGTATTTTATAGGTATACATGAATTTGACTTCTCTTATTTATCAGTAAATAAAATTAAGGATTTTCCTAATAGAAGAGCAAAAGTGTTTAGGAAGGTTTAGAAAAAGCTTTTCTTCTCTTTAGGCTCGTTATCAATGATGACATAGACATCCTCGTTATCTTTTTTCATATAATATCGTTCCCGGGCGAATTTCTCCAAACTTTGCATGTTGGTGGTCAGTTCTTTTAGTTGTGTGCCAGCTTTGGTGATCTCCCCGGTATAGAATTCTTTCTCCTGTTCCAATTTCTGAACTTTGGAACGATATTCATATTGAGAGGCGAGGTCATTCCGGTCAAAAAATAACATCCAAGTCACAAAAGCCAATGAAGCCAGAAAATATTTGTTTTTGAGGAGGTTAATTAATCTTTTCATGAATATTTGCAAAATGATGTAAAGATAAGTGGAACCTTTTTAAAGCTCCTGATTTTTTTTCCACTTCTTCACACTCCTCCGAAGAAAATCTATTTTATATAGCTGCAGGTTCATGACCACCTTTTCTTCTTTTAGCAGCAATGGCGGCAGAGATCAATACCATGGCGACAACTAAAATCAACAGCCAAAACCAAGTGGTATCTAAAAGCTCTGGGCCTGATAATTCACTCACTGGTGCTCTTGATAAATACACATCAGGTTCTTTTTCTGATGCGAATGCCCCAGCCTGAATCAGAGAAAGAACTGTCATTAAAAAACCTGTTTTGAAAAATGATGTTTTGATTAATTTTTTCATTATCAATGAAATATAGTTTTTATTTTAATTGCTTTAGCATTATTCAGTAAGAATTGCTTATCAAATCTTTCAAAAATAACAATCCTGAGCGGTTTTTCGTTTGCTAATTTTAAATTATTCGTCGATTTTTTTCAATTCCTGTTTCACAAAATCCATCAGCTCTCTGATATAAGCTGCGCTGAAGTTGAATTCGATACCTGCTTTTTGATAAATTTCTTTCATATTTTTGGTGTAACCCAATTTTAAAGCAGCAATATAGTTCTCCAGTCCTTTTTTTGGATTCTCCTTATAATTCTTCCAAACGGCAATGGCTCCTAATTGAGCAATCGCATATTCGATGTAATAGAAGGGAACTTCGAAAATGTGCAATTGCTTTTGCCAAAGACTCTCTAAAGCTTCTTCATGGTCAGTCCAGTCCACAAAATTAGCTCCGAAACGGGTGAAGATAGCTTTCCAAGCGACCGTTCTTTCTGCTGAGTCATGGTTTGGATGCGTGTAAATCCAATGTTGAAAAGCATCCACCACTGCCACCCATGGCAAAGTTTTCAAAACGTCTTTCAGCTGGTATCTTTTTGCCCTCTTCAATTCTTCGGCATCCGTGAAAAATTCGTCCCAATGGTCCATGGAGATGAGCTCCATGGACATAGAAGCCAGTTCAGCCACTTCTGAAGGACAATGTTTAAAGTCATTCAGTTCCAAATTTGCCGTTAAGAAAGTGTGCACTGCATGTCCACCTTCGTGAACCATAGTGGTTAAATCTCTGAAAGAATTGGCCGAATTCATGAATATGAAAGGAGCTCCGGTTTCTGACAGGGGATAATTATAACCTCCGGGAGCTTTTCCTTTGCGGCTCTCCACATCAAACAAACCATTCTCTTTCATCACTTCTAAACGGGAACCTAAATAGCTATCCAGTCTGTTGAAGCATTTGATGGATTTATCAATCAGCTCTTCGCCATTGCTAAAAGGTTTCAAAGCGGGTTTTCCTGAGGTGTCCACCTCGGTGTCCCACGGTTTTAAGGTTTCAAGACCTAGAAGCTTTTTGCGCTCTTCAGCTTGTTCCGCCAATAGCGGAACCACCTCTTTCTCAATGGCATCATGAAAATCAAAACAATCCTGGGGAGTGTAATCAAATCGGCCTAAAGCCTGGAACATATAATCCCTGAAATTATCAAAACCAGCATTCTGAGCAACTTCATGACGTAATTTCTTCAATTTGTTGAACAATTCGTCCAAAGAGACTTTATCCTGCAACCTTCTGGATGTAATAGCTTCCCAAGCTTCCCGACGTGTATCTCGGTTTAAATCTTTCAGGAAATTGGAAGCCTGTTCCAAAGTGTATTCCTGTCCGTTCAAAGTGACAGACATGGCCCCCGTGATGCTTTGGTATTTCTGTTGTTCCACCTGCAATTCGGTTTGCAATGGGATATTTTTCTCCCTGAAAAGTTCCAGAGCCTTCTTCACGCCACGCAGGTAAACGAAATATTTATCCTGGTCTAAATCTTTCAGATAATTGGATGCAATGAGTTTTTTATTCAACTCATTCCCAATCGGAGCGATTTTAGGTTCAATTTCCATCGCGAAATATTGGAAAGATTTTACCAAATCTTCATTCGCAGTATCGCAACTCATTTTGATGTAGCGCCAGGCGAAATCTTCTTCCAAAGCAGCTTCCACCTCACTTTTATCTTTCAGCCATTGCTCTAATTCTTTAACAGAGTGCATCTCTCTGTTCAATAATTCATTAAAAATGGGTGCTAAAGTGTCCCAATCTATATTTAAGTCTTTTGGCAAATAATGTCTTGCTGCTTTCTCTAAAATCATAAAAGTTGTCGGTAATAAATATCAAATAAAAAACAAATGGCGAAGGCTACAGAAGCAATGCCGTTGGTGGTCATGAAAGCAAAATTCACCTTGCTTAAATCGTTAGGTTTCACCAGTTGATGCTGGTATATCAACATGCCAATAAAAATGGTCAATCCAACATAATAAGGCCAGCCGAATGAAATATAAATTAACGGAAGAATTACAAAAATTGCGGCCATCAAGTGTAATATGTTGCTTACCATCAATGCATTCTTTTTTCCGAGATAGGATGGAATAGAATGTAATTGCTCCGCCCGGTCAAAGTCCTCGTCCTGTAAGGCATAAATGATATCGAAACCACTTACCCAGCATAAAACTGCTAATGAGAATAAAACTGGCAATAAGGCGAATGCTCCGGCCACCACTAAATAGGCACCAATTGGTGCCAAAGAAAGTCCCAAACCTAAAACCAGATGACATAAGGCGGTGAATCTTTTGGTGGCGCTGTATCCCAAAATCACCAATAATGCAATTGGAGAAAGGAAAAAGCAAAGCGGATTGATGAACCAGGTTGCAATGATAAACAAAAGGCAATTGATGATGGTAAAAATTAAAGCATGGTTGGCTGATATTCTTCCGGCCGGAATGTCTCTCACTTTCGTTCTTGGATTTTTCGCATCGATATCTCTGTCCAGATAACGGTTGAAGGCCATTGCGGAGTTTCTGGCTAAAACCATACAAGCCAACATCAACAATAGCATGGTCCATGAGAATTCATGATTGGTAGTGCTTAATGCCAGAAAAAAACCAATGAAGGCGAAAGGCATCGCAAAAATGGTGTGCGAAAATGTGACTAATGAAAGGTACTTTTTCATTTTTTCATTTTTAACACACCGCTAATTTAAGCAGAACCCTTGATAGGGGTGTGTTTGTAATTTCTTTTCTAAGTCCGGAGATTTTTCAAAAATATGGTTTTCAATAGCTCTAATGACATTCCCTATATCTTTTTTAATTTCTTCTTCTGTAAATCTTAAACTGTTAAATCATAATTCTTTATTTCTGGCCAAATCCTTTTCATAAGCTTCTCCATCATTAGGGTACATTCCATCAATCTCTATTACCAGATCCAATTCAACACAATAGAAATCAACGCTATAATTCAATAAAGGTTTTTGGCGATGAAAATCATATCCCAGCATTTGTTTTTTGTTCAAATATCCCCACAAAATGATCCCGCCAAAGGTGCTGTCGTTTCTCAATTGTCTGGCAATATTCTTTAAGTAAGGTTGATATGGGATGATTCTTCTTTTCAATTTAAGATTCCTATTTGTCGTTGGATATCGGAGCGATGAAATGATGATTGATATCATCAATCAGTTTAAGAACATCATCCCTGCCCAATTGGTTTTCTGCAGACGTGAGTATCATTTGTGGAATCTCCTCAAAATGCTCTAAAAGTGCTTTTCTGAACTGAGCCATTGTCTGTTGTGATTTCACATTTCCCTGCTTATCCGCTTTGGTGAAAGCCAGAATAAAAGGAATTCCACGCGCTCCCAAAGAACAACAGAATTCGATATCAATTTTTTGGGGCTCTAACCTACTGTCAATCAACACAAAAACACATTGCAAGCTTTCTCTCTTCTCCAAATAATGGCGGATGAATTTTGCCCATTCTAATCGGTTGCTTTTAGAGCTTTTTGCGTAACCGTAACCGGGTAAATCAACAATATACCAGCTTTTATTAATCAAAAAATGATTGATCAACTGGGTTTTCCCCGGTTTCTGAGAAGTTTTGGCCAAACCTTTCACACCCACCAGCATATTGATGAGTGAAGATTTCCCCACATTAGACCTGCCAATAAAAGCGTATTCAGGAAGTTCTGGTGGCGGGAGCTTACTTATTTTGGTATTACTGACTGTGAATTCTGCAGATTTTATGATCATCAGTGCAAAGTTAGTTTTTTTAGTTCATTGGTTTGTTAGTGTTTGGTTTGTTAGTTCATTAGTTTTTAGTTCGCTGGAGATTATTTTTACTATCCACGTATGTTCATCTTCAAATCATCAAAATTCCAAATCATCAAATTGTATATTTGCAGCACCATGGCAGAAAACGTAACTCCTTATAAAAATCAGCAAGGCACCAAAAAAGAGCAGGTGGCTGACATGTTCAACAACATCTCTAAAACTTATGATTTCCTGAATCATTTCATGTCATTAGGAATTGATATCATTTGGAGGAAGAAAGCCATAAAGGAATTAGTGAAGGATAAACCTCAGTATATTTTAGATGTGGCCACCGGAACCGGCGACTTCGCCTTCGAGGCTTTGGAGATTTTGAAACCTCAAAAAATCGTTGGTGTGGATATTTCACAGGGAATGTTGAACATCGCTAAGGAGAAAATCATCAAAAGAAATAAATCTGACGTTTTCGAAGTGCGTTTGGGTGATTCCGAGAAACTTTTATTTGATGATGAAACTTTTGATGCGGTCACAGTTGCTTACGGTGTCCGTAATTTTGAAAATTTAGAGAAAGGTATTTCAGATATGCTCAGGGTTTTAAAACCTGGAGGGAAAGCGGTGATCTTAGAATTCTCTAAACCTAAAACATTTCCCATTAAACAGCTGTATAATTTCTATTTCAACTATGTGACTCCTTCCATCGGAAAGGTTTTCTCTAAAGATTCCAGGGCTTACCGTTACCTTCCAGAATCTGTGAATGCTTTCCCTGACGGGAAAATATTTACCGACCTGATGGATAAAGTGGGCTACAAAAATACCAAAGCAAGACCTTTGGCGTTTGGGATTTGTTCCATCTATACCGGCGTTAAATGATTAGAACAAAGACTTTAATTTGTTTAATCTTCCTTCTGTTATCTGGCAAATTGTTCGCTCAGGGCAATTATGGTGGTGGTGTGGATGATCAAAATCTGCATTTTGGATTTAGTTTTCAATACATCGGCTCTGAGTTTAAGATTCAGAAGAAAGCTAGTTGGAGAGACCCGTTTTACGAAGACGGTTTGCGGGTTACCGATTCCTTAACAAGCATCAGATCGGTAAGTAACCCAGGTTTTGGGATAGGCTTCGTTTCCGATTTATACATCACCCCAAACCTTAATTTACGTTTCACGCCTAGCCTGGTTTTCGCTGATAGGGTGGTGGATTATGAATACAAAGATGGTGCTTCTTATGATCAGCAGGGTGTGCAATCTCCTGAAGGTTTTACCCGGAGAACGGTAGCATCCACCATGGCGGATTTCCCCATAGGCTTAAAATTGAAATCAGACAGAAGGAACAACTTCAGGGCTTACATTTTAGGGGGGATGAAATATGGAATTGATATTGCCTCCAAAAAAAAGGCTGACGACACGGGTGAGATTGCCGTCAATAAGCTGCTCAAAAATACAAAGGGGATACTCTCCTATGAGTTCGGCATAGGCTTTGATCTTTATTTCGAGTTCTTTAAATTGTCACCGGAGATTAAGCTAAGTAATTCTGTGAATAGTATCTTGAAAAGGGAAGACCATCCTTATGCGAGCCCGATAGAAAAACTTTTTCTCAGGAATTTTGTCTTTAGTCTTTACTTCGAGTGATACGTCCGAAGATTTCTTCCATCAAAATTATAATTTATGTCACAGATCGTACTCATCACAGGAGCCACATCAGGGATTGGCAAAGCTTGTGCTATTTTATATGCTCAAAATAATTATGACCTCATCCTCACGGGAAGGCGAGAGGAGCGATTAGCTGAATTGAAGAACGATTTAGAAAAAAGAAATTCCATTAAAGTTAAAACCCTATGTTTCGATGTTGGCGATAAAAGCCAGGTGCAGGATCATCTGCAGTCACTTGACACAGATTGGAAGAAGGTCGATATTTTGATCAATAACGCTGGTTTGAGTCAGGGGCTGGAGCCATTGCAAAATGGAGATTTTGAAGATTGGGATACCATGATAGACACCAACGTGAAGGGGCTATTATATGTGACAAAGATGGTAGCTAACTGGATGATCGATGAGAAAAGAGGGCACATCATAAATTTGGGATCTATCGCGGGTAAGGAGGTTTATGCCAATGGAAATGTTTATTGTGCCACAAAGTTTGCGGTGGATGCTTTAAATAAAGCGATGAGGATAGACCTATTGCCACATGGGATAAAAGTGACCGGCATCCATCCGGGAGCAGTGGAGACAGAATTTTCCAGGGTTCGGTTTCACGGAGATGATGATAAAGCAGCGAAAGTTTACGAAGGTTATGAACCTTTGACAGCAGAAGACATCGCAGATACGATATATTTCAGCACCAGCAGACCTTTACACGTGAACATCAATGATTTAGTGATCACACCAAGAGCCCAGGCTTCCGCTTTTTATTGGAATAAAGGCAGCTAGTGTAATGTTAACCATAAAACAACGAAAAATTATCTTTTTAAATTGCTTGTTATCAATGATATAAGTATTTTGACTTTTGACTTTATACTTTTAACTCAACACTAGCTCCACCAATATTTCCATCAATAACCTAATTAGTGAAATGAAATCCTTACATTTCAAATCATCTTCATCCATAAATTTAATAGAATGTCATTAGAAACCACCATCAACCAAGATATAAAAACAGCCATGCTAGCTAAGGACGAAATCTCTTTAAGAAGCTTAAGGGCGATTAAATCAGCTTTATTATTAGCTAAAACTGAAAAGGGCGCTGCCCAGGAATTAAATGGAGAGGCAGAAATAAAAGTTCTTCAAAAACTGGTCAAACAAAGAAAAGAATCTGCGGAGATTTATAAGAACCAAAACCGGGAAGACCTTTATCAAATAGAGGTGGAGGAAATGGAGGTGATTGAAAAATATTTGCCAACACAAATGTCGCAAGAGGAATTAAGCAGCTATGTTAAAGATTTGATCAACCAGCTGAATGTGACATCGGTTAAAGAAATGGGGAGAATAATGGGGGTGGCTAATAAAGAACTTGCAGGAAAGGCAGATGGCAAAGCCATTTCAGCGACGATAAAAAATCTTTTAAGTTGATATATTCTTTTAGGCTCGGCTTAAATAGTATTTTTACGAGTGATTAATTTAGTTTTTATACTCAAATTAAAAACAGACTATTAATTTAGCGATGACAACACACATCTTGTGAATTTTTTATGGAGTATATAATTAAAGAAGAGGACGGTTTCAGATATATTGAAGAAGGAGAGGGAGAGGTTTTACTATTACTTCATGGTTTAATGGGTGCCTTAAGTAATTGGGAGCAGGTAATAGCTAAATTTAAAGACGATTACAAGGTGGTGATCCCCATGCTGCCCATTTACGATCTGCCGCTTTTGACAACGGGGGTTAAAACCCTTGCCAAGTTTGTCCATAAGTTTGTGAAATATAAGAGCTATGAAAAGGTCACTCTTTTGGGAAATTCTTTAGGGGGGCATGTTGGCTTAATTTATGTGCTGTCTCATCCAGAATTTGTGAAGGCTTTGGTGCTTACCGGTAGTTCGGGCTTATATGAAAATGCTTTTGGCGGGTCATTTCCAAAAAGAGAGAGCTATGATTTCATCAAGGAGAAAGTGGAGTACACTTTCTATGATCCGGAAACGGCTACTAAAGACCTGGTGGATGAAGTTTATCAAACGGTAAATGACCGGGCTAAAGTGATCAGGATTTTGGCGATGGCGAAATCGGCAATAAGACATAATATGTCCAACGATCTTTCAAAAATCACCATTCCCGTAGCGTTGATCTGGGGAAAAAATGATAAGATCACTCCGCCGGAGGTGGCTAAAGAATTCCATCAGCTATTGCCGGATAGTGAATTATCATGGATAGATCATTGCGGACATGCCCCAATGATGGAACACCCAAAAGAGTTCAATGAGATACTTCTCCAGTTTCTCAATAAAATTAAAAAGTAATGACAGCAGTTGATGTTATTTCTGATGCAATACCTCCTTTAAAAACTTCTGACACCGTACAGAAGGTTTTAGACCGTATGGTGGATTTTAGGGTCAATCATTTGCCAATCGTCAATGATGTCCAGTTTTTAGGTTTGATCTCTGAAGACGATCTCATCGAGGTCACAGATTTTCAAACCCCCGTAGGCGCATTGAATTTATCATTGATCAATCCCTATCTTTTAGAAAATCAGCATATTTATGATGCCATCAGGTGTTTTTATGAACAAAAAATCACAGTCATTCCGGTACTGGATAGCAATATGGCCTATTTAGGGTTGATATCCATCAATGCCATGGTGGAATATATGGCAACACTCACTTCTGTATCCCATCCTGGAGGGATCATCGTTTTGGAGATCAATAACAGGGATAATTCACTAGCACATATTGCACAAATTGTGGAATCGGAGAATGCTCAAATCCTGAGTTCTTATACAGATGCCATTACCGATTCCACCAAGATGATCATCACGCTGAAAATCAATAAGACAGACATCAGCCAGATCGTTGCCTCGTTTTTAAGGTATGAGTACGTAATTATCGGAACTTATAATTATACCGACAAGAACAACGGTGTTTCAGATCGTTTTGATTCTTTGATGAATTATTTGAGTTTTTAAAATTGAATCCATGAAAATCGGTATTTACGGGAGAAAATTCAATAATTCAGTTTTGCCCTATGTCCAGCAAGTTTTTGATTGCCTTGTGGAACACCAGGTGGAAGTGCTGGTTTATCAGGAATTCTATGATTTTTTACAGGGAAAGCTATTTCTGCCAAAAAAATTCAGCTCTTTTCAGACCCATCAGGATATAAAAGAACAAGCGGAGGTGATGATAAGCCTTGGTGGCGATGGCACCATGCTGGATACCGTCACGCTAGTCCGGGATTCAGGTATTCCTATGATCGGGATTAATTTCGGAAGACTTGGTTTTTTAGCCAGTATCAATAAAGATGGGATCAAATCCGCAATTGATGCATTGGTGAATAAAAAATTCAGTTTAGACACCAGGAGTCTCTTAAAATTAGAATCAAACTTCAATTTATTTGAAGATTTAAATTTCGCACTGAATGATGTGACCATTTTAAAGAGAGATACCTCCGCAATGATCCTGATTCATTGCTTTCTGAATGGTGAATTTTTAAATTCTTATTGGGCCGACGGTTTGATCATCGCCACACCAACAGGTTCCACCGCTTATTCCCTGAGTTGTGGTGGACCTATTGTGTTTCCAAGGTCGGGTAATTTTTTGATCACGCCCATATCTCCTCACAATTTGAATGTGAGGCCTGTGATCTTATCTGATGAAAGTGAACTCACTTTTGAAATTGAGGGACGAAGTTCCAAATACCTCGTCAGCTGTGATTCCAGAACGGAAGTGACTGATGCCGGGATCCGTTTGTGCATTAAAAGAGCAGACTTTAACATCAACCTGGTCAGGTTAGACAATGAAACGTATCTCTCTACGTTAAGAAACAAATTGCTTTGGGGCATTGACACCCGAAATTACTAAGCCATCTTCATGACGCATACTTTTAAAGTATTCCTACTTTTTATGTTTACAGGAAGTGTTTCGGCATTCTCGCAGACCTGGGAGGTAGGCGTCACAGCGGGCGGCATGGGCTATATGGGAGATCTAAATCAAACCAATTTCCATAAATTGAACCATGTGGCTTTTGGCGGGATGGTCAAAAGAAACTTCGACAGTTACTGGTCAGTTAAAATAGCGCTTTTAAAGGGTAAGATCAGTGCAGATGAATCAAAGTCTGCTTATCAGCAAGAGCAAGATAGAAATTTGAGTTTTTTCTCTCCCATCACCGAGGGTAGTTTACAGGTCGAATTCAATTTTTTTGATTACGGATTTACCTTTTTGCAGAAAAGAGCTACTCCTTTCCTGTTTGCAGGAGTCTCCCTGGCCTCATTCAATCCTCAGACCACTTACCAAAACAGAACATATGAGTTGAAATATTACTTTACAGAAGGACAAAATAAATATAAAACAAACACCTACTCCATTCCATTTGGAGCAGGATTTAAGTATAATTTTGGGAGATATCTAAACCTCACAGGAGAGATCGGTTTTCGAAATACATCAACGGATTACCTTGACGATGTAAGTGGTTATTATCCGGATCCGGCTTTGCTAACTGACGCATCTCTGGAAAGAACGGATTTAAGAATAGCACTTTCAGACAGATCTGTCAACAAAATTGGTGTCCCCGGTACCCAACGGGGGGATTTTAGAAAAAAGGATAGTTATATTTTTGCGGGTATAACCTTATCTTATACCTTTGTGAGCCAAAAATGTCCATTTTAGCTGTTTTTGTTAGATGAATTTGTTAAAACGATTGCTAAATGATTTTTTGTTTTAAGTTTTTTTAAGCCTTATGCCTCCCGTTTTAAGCCTCAAACCTTTATACCAATGAGTTTCAAAGACAAATTAAATCTTGAGAAATTACCCAAACATGTGGCCATCATCATGGATGGAAATGGGAGATGGGCCAAAGAGAAAGGGAAAATGCGTGTTTTCGGGCATAAGAACGGGGTGCTGGCTGTTAGAGACACGGTTGAAGGAGCTGCAGAGATTGGAGTAGAGCATTTAACTTTATATGCTTTCTCCACGGAGAATTGGAACCGTCCCAAACTGGAGGTGACCGCATTAATGGAATTGCTGGTCAGCACCATCAATAAAGAGACAAAAACCTTAATGGAGAATGACGTGAAGCTTAATGCGATTGGAGACTTGACTTCCCTTCCTGAAAGGTGTTACAAAGAGCTGCTGGAAGCAATGGAGAAAACTTCCAACAATAGCAGGCTAACCCTGACGTTAGCATTGTCTTACAGTTCAAGATGGGAGATCCTGAATGCAACAAAGAAAATCGCTGCCGATGTAAAATCAGGTTTGATAACGCAAAACGAGGTGAATGAAAAACTTTTTGAATCTTATTTATCCACGCATAACCTTCCCGATCCTGAATTGATGATCAGAACAAGCGGGGAGCACCGCATCAGTAATTATCTGCTTTGGCAGTTGGCGTATGCCGAGTTGTACTTTACGCCAAAGTTGTGGCCTGATTTCCGAAGAGAACATCTTTTTGAAGCCATCTATGATTATCAGCAGAGGGAGAGAAGATTCGGATTGACCAGCGAACAGATAGGCTAATTTTACTTTTAACAAAATTTAACAAACAATACCGCTAATTTAGCAGCCATAAATAACGTGAATGAAGAATTTTTTAATAATTATATTTTTTCTGGGCCTCACTTTTAAAGGGTTCACGCAAACCACACCTTCGCTGAGAACACCAACCACTGAGAAGCCAGGTGACGAAATGGATTATGCAAATCCTAAGGAATTCGTGATTGCCGGAGTAAATGTGAATGGGGTTAAATATTTAGATAAATCTGTGCTCATCACCCTCTCTAAACTAACAGTTGGAGATAGAATCATGGTGCCTGGAGACGCTACTTCCAATGCAGTGAAAAATCTTTGGGCGCAAGGTTTATTTGATGATGTTTCCTTGAATATCGATAAAATCAGTGGAGATTCTATTTATTTCGATTTAAACCTGACGGAGAGACCACGTGTGTCACGAATTAAAGTCAATGGGTTAGGCAAAAGCGAAACTGCGGATATTCAGGAGAAGCTGAATAATCAAAAAGGCAAAATTGTTAATGAAAATCTTAACAACACCATCAATAGCATCATCACTAAACATTTTTATGATAAGGGATATTTAAATACGACTGTTGATATCACCACAGTGAATGACACTTCAGATGTGAACAGCCGAATCGTTAACGTGAAGGTGGATAAAAAGAGTAAGGTAAAGGTGAATGCCATCAATATAGAAGGCAATAAAGATTTCTCTGATGCCAAACTTAAAAAATATTTAAAGAAGACACATGAAAAAGCCTGGTATAAAATATTTGGATCAGGTAAGTTTCTAAGGGATAAATACGAGGAGGATAAAACCACGATGATTGCCAAGATGAGGGAGAAGGGTTACCGTGATGCGGAGATTGTCTCCGATTCTGTTTATAAACACGATGAAAAATCCGTGGATATAGATCTCCATATTCACGAAGGCCCAAAATATTATTTTGGGAACATCACCTTCGCCGGTAATGCAAAATATCCCACCTCACTTTTAAAGCAAGTTCTTAAAATTGAAAAGGGCGAAGTTTTTAGCGAGGCTAAATTAGAGAAGACTTTAAAAAGCAGTCCTTCCAGTGATGATGTGTCTTCTCTATATCTAAATGATGGTTATTTGACCTTTCAGGCAGATCCGGTTCAGACAAAAATTTACAATGACACGGTCGATTTGGAGATCAGAATTTATGAAGGTCCGCAATATACCATCAACAATATCATTTTAAAAGGCAACGAACTCACCAATGATAAAGTTGTCTTAAGAGAAATCAGAACCAAGCCCGGTCAAAAATTCTCCAAAGATCTGTTGGTGAGATCACAAAGACAAATCGTACAGTTAGGTAATTTTGACGAACAAAAGATGGGTGTTGAACCTATAAATATCAATCCTAACGACGGAACCGTGGATATCCAGTATACCGTGGTCGAGAAGCCTTCTGATCAAATTGAGCTGTCAGGAGGTTTTGGAGGGGGAAGAGTGGTTGGGACTTTAGGGTTGACGTTCAATAATTTTTCGGCAAGAAATCTGTTCAATCTAAAGGCCTACAAGCCTTTGCCAAAGGGCGATGGACAGAAACTGAGCATCAGGGGGCAAACAAATGGTAAATACTATCAGTCTTATAGTTTCTCTTTCTCTGAGCCATGGCTCGGGGGTAAAAAGCCCATTTATTTTGGCATCAGTGCCTTCACCTCTTTACAAAGCAATGGATTGACAAACAGAGACCCTTCTTTGCAAAAAATCAGGTTAAACGGTTTGACATTTAGTTTGGGCAAGCAGTTAAAATGGCCCGATGATTATTTCAGGGTTGATTATGCTGCAAACCTTCAACAGTTTAAATTAAATAATTACGCTGGCTATTTATTTGAAAATGGAAATTCCTACGATTTAAGTTTGAGCCAGGTCATCAGCAGGAATTCTGTGGATGCGCCGATATTTCCGACATCAGGTTCTAACATTAAATTTACCGTTCAGGCTACCTTGCCTTATTCTGCTTTCAATGGCAAGAACTACAACAACCTGCCCACGTCTGATAAATATAAATTCGCAGAATATCATAAGTGGAAATTTGAATCTCAATTCTTCCAAAAAATATATGGTAAACTGATCTTAAAAGCGCAGGCACAATTTGGATTTTTGGGCTATTACAGCAAAGAAGTGGGTCAGGCACCATTCGGAAGGTTTAAGTTAGGAGGAGACGGCTTGCAGGGATTTGACTTTTTACAGGGATCAGAAGTGATTGGATTAAGGGGATATGCAAATAATTCAATAGTTCCGGAAGGTGCACCGACTTCAGCTGGCAGCCCGATTTTCAATAAATACGTTTTAGAACTGAGGCATCCTGTAATGGTTGGAGAATCTGCAACTATATTTGTATTGGCTTTCGCCGAAGGAGGTAACACCTGGAATAAGTTTAGCGAATTTAATCCGTTTAATGTGAAGAGATCAGTTGGAGTTGGAGCCAGAATCTTCTTGCCTATTTTCGGTCTGTTGGGTATAGATTATGGCTATGCTTTTGATGCCATTCCAGGTCAGAGAGATGGAGGTAAACAGGCGTTTACGTTCAGTATTGCACAACAGTTAGGAGGGTTTTGATTAAACAGAGATGAAGAGATATATCATTCTAACCTTATTCATCGTTATGCTAAGTGTAGCTGCTTTTGCACAAAGATTGGCTTATGTTGATTCTGAATATATCCTAAAACATATACCTGAATACGCATCCGCTCAAAAGCAATTGGACGCCTTGTCAGATCAATGGCAAAAAGATATCGATGCGAAATTCAGCGAGGTGGAGAAGATGAGAAAGGATTTTGATGCCGATAGAGTTTTGCTCACGGATGCCATGATGAAAACAAGGGAAGCGGAGATCCTTCAAAAAGAGAAGGAGGTACGTGATCTTCAGCAACAGAAATTTGGTTTTGAGGGAGATCTTTACAAACAGAAGGTTAAATTGATCAAACCCATTCAGGACAAAGTGGCGAAAGCGATCGAAGAATTCGCCAATAGCCAAAATATTGATATAGTTATTGACAAAAGTACCGTAACTTTGTTATACGCAAGATCAAGCTTTGATAGCACCAATGATATCATCACTCGTTTAGGATATAAACCAGGATCATTTGCTAAATAGCATAATTTATTTTAAAATCGTAAAATCAAAATTAACACACAAGTAAGAAAAATGAGAAATTTATTTAAGATTGTTTTAGTGGCAGGAGGATTGATATTTGCAGGCACACTGGCAAATGCTCAGCAAAAAATCGCACATATCAATTCTGCAGAATTGATAAAGGCCATGCCGGAAGTAGTGAATGCTGATAAGCAATTAGAGACATTTAAAGCTTCTTTAGATGCAGATGGCAAAACCATGTACACCGAATATCAAACAAAAGTTCAGGCTTTTCAAGGTGCAGAGAAAACTTTAAGTGACGCCATGAAAGATGCCAAAGTCAAAGAGATTCAGGATTTGCAAAAACGCATAGAAGAATTCCAACAAAAAGCCAGTGATGACTTTGAGAAGAAAAGGGGAGAATTATACGATCCGATTCTTAAAAAGGCAGAAGATGCAGTGAAAGCAGTGGCTAAAGAAAAGGGATATGCTTATGTTTTTGATACCACCCAGCCAGGGATAGTTTATTTCGATGGCGGAATCAACATCATGCCGGAAGTGAAAACCAAATTGGGATTGAAATAAGATTTAGGCCTAAGACCGAAAGCTTCATGCGAAACTGAACACGATTTCAGTTTCGCATTTTTGTTTTAAATAGTAATTTCGTTTATAAATGCTTTCAGCATTCCGCTTTAAGCTTTAAGATCAAATCATGCAAAGTCCCATAGGTATATTTGATTCAGGAATTGGAGGATTAACTGTGGCTAATGCCATTAGGCAAGTGTTGCCTAACGAGAGTCTGATTTATTTCGGTGATACCGCCCATATGCCTTACGGCGATAAATCAGCTGAGGCAATCAAATATTACACCCTAAAGATCGGCCGGTTTTTACAGCAACAAGGCTGTAAGGTCATCGTAATTGCTTGTAATACTGCTTCTTCACTCGGCTATCAGGATTTAAAGGATTTTTTGGGTCAGGAACTGCCCATCTTAAATGTGATTGACCCGGTGGTGGCTTTTTGCACACAGCATGAAGCATACAAGAAGATCGGGGTGATAGCCACCAAAGCAACCATTAAATCAAATGTATATGCTAAAAAACTCAAAGCAGCGTCGCCCAATCTCACGGTACAGTCATTGGCCACTCCTTTGCTGGCTCCCATGATAGAGGAGGGATTTTTCAATAACAACATCAGCAAGACCATCATCAACACCTACCTATCCTCTCCAAAATTAAGAAAGATAGATTCGCTGATTCTGGCCTGTACGCATTATCCATTAATCAGAGAGGAGATAGAAGCTTATTATCTCGGAAAGGTTGACATTTTGAATACCGCAATAATAGTAGCCAATGATGTGAAAAGAAGATTGAAAGACTTCAATTTGCTGAACGATTCAGCAACTAAACCCAGCTATCATTTCTTTGTTTCTGATAAAACCAGTGCTTTTGAAAACAGCACCCAATTATTCTTTGAAGATAAAATCAGTCTGGTTCAAAAAAATATCTGGGATAATTTTTCCTGATTATTTAGAACGATTCTTGATAAATCATAAGTAGCTTTACTTTCCTGCTTAGCCTTCTGTGTTTTGTATTTTTGCACATATTTTTAAAAACCTCGGTGATTTTAGAGACTTATAGAATGATTCCATCGTTTATAGGTTGTGATCTCACCTCATAAATATTATTCTCATGAAACCATCATGAGCATGCCGCTCACGAACCAAAGTGAATATGCTCAGGATTGCTTCATAACCATTTAAAAAAAATATATTCTCATGAAAAAAAGCTCAATTGTAGGAATGATCATCATTGCTGTCGCTATTGGAGTGATCATCAGCACTTATGCAGATAGCAGCACTTACGGTTCTTTTTCGGAAGCTCAAAAAACGCAAAAAGAATTGCATGTGGTGGGTAAGTTGAATAAAGGAAAAGAGATGGTTTACAATCCTCAAAAGGATGCAAATTATTTCTCTTTTTATATGGTTGATAACAAAGGAAAGGAATGTAAAGTGGAGTTTACCGGGACAAAACCTCAGGATTTTGAAAAGTCAGAACAAATAGTGCTAACCGGACAAATGGAGAATGGGAGTTTTCATGCCAACAAAATTTTAATGAAATGCCCTTCAAAATACACTCAGGATAAAATTGAAGTCACTGAAGTGAAATCAATAAAAAGTTAATTTTTTAATGGATACACATTTCACGGGTGAACACCTGTTGCCGGGTAAGCTCGGTCAGTTCTTTATCATACTTTCTTTTGGGACAGCATTAATAGCCATGTTGAGCTATTTATTTGCAACCCTCACAAAAGACAAATTAGACCATTCCTGGACCAGATTAGGAAGATTTGCTTATCGCTTGAATTTGTTTTCAGTGATAGGAATTGGAGCATGTCTGTTTTATATCATTTATAGCCATCTTTTTGAATATCATTACGCTTGGGCGCACTCCTCCAAAACGCTTCCGGTGTATTATATCATCTCCTGTTTTTGGGAAGGGCAGGAAGGAAGCTTTTGGCTTTGGACTTTTTGGGAAGCTGTTTTGGGATGTGTGGTCATCTTTAAAGCAAAAAGTTGGGAGAACAGTGTGATGACCGTGATCTCCATCTCTCAGGTGTTTTTAGCTTCGATGCTTTTAGGTGTGGAGATTTTAGGTGCTAAAATCGGATCCTCTCCTTTCATTCTGTTAAGAGAAGCTATAGAAGCGCCAATTTTTTCAAGGGCAGATTATTTGAGCCTGATTCAGGATGGTAACGGATTAAACCCCCTCTTGCAAAACTATTGGATGGTGATTCATCCGCCAACTTTGTTTTTAGGCTTTGCCTCCATGGTGGTTCCATTTGCTTACGGAATCGCAGCGTTGTGGGAAAAGAGGTATGCAGAGTGGGTTAAACCTGCTATGCCCTGGGTCCTGTTTGCAGTGATGGTGTTGGGAACCGGTATCATCATGGGATCATTCTGGGCCTACGAAGCTTTGAATTTTGGTGGATTTTGGGCTTGGGATCCCGTGGAGAATGCGTCCATCCTTCCATGGTTGACTTTAATAGCTGGGGTGCATGTGATGATCGCATATAAAAATTCGGGTCATTCTTATTTCACAGCATTGTTTTTGATCATCATTAGTTTTATCCTGGTGCTGTATGCTTCTTTTCTTACCAGAAGTGGGATTTTAGGAGAGACTTCTGTTCATGCTTTCACAGATCTGGGGATGTCTGGTCAGCTATTGATATACATGCTCGTATTCATTGTGCTTGCGGCTGTTCTAATCATCATCAATTGGAAGAAACTCCCCATCACAAAGAAAGACGAGGAAACTTATTCCAGAGAGTTCTGGCTGTTTATTGGAGCCATTGTATTGGTGGTGTCCTGCATACAGATTTTAGCCACCACCTCCATTCCTGTCTACAATAAAATCTTTGGGGCGAACATAGCGCCACCTACCAATCTTATTCAGCATTATAACAAATGGCAAGTGGCGTTTGGCTTTGCCATAGCAACCATATCCGCATTTTCTCAATTTCTTAAATATAAAAAAACCGATTCCAAAAAATTCTTCATCAGTTTGATGGTTTCTTTTGTGGTGGCGGTTCTACTAACAGCTGTGGTGGTTTATGTCACTGGGATTTATCGGAATGTGATGTATATTTTGCTGACCTGGTCTGCAATTTTCTCCATTTTATGTAATGCAAAAGTGCTGGGAGAGGCAGTTAAAGGGAAGTGGAGACTCGCTGGTTCAGCGGTGGCTCATATTGGCTTTGCCCTGATACTGGTGGGAGCTTTAATTGCTGCAGCCAATAATAAGGTCATCTCTTTAAACAACACCGGAATTGGTTTCGGAGACGAATTTGCGAAGAGTAATAATCCCAGGGAGAACATCATCCTATACAAGAATGATCCGATCAAAATGAATGAATATACCGTCACCTATGAAGGCGATTCCACATCAGGAGTGAACACCTATTACAAAGTGAATTATAAGGTTTTTGGTGATGATGGTGGGATCAAAGAGAATTTCAACCTCTATCCGAATGCACAGCAGAATGCTAAAATGAAGCAGATCATCGCCTCTCCAGACACCAAACACTATCTTTTTCACGATGTGTATACCCATGTGAGCAGTGTGCCTTTAAAGGAGGAGGATGACCATGACCATGAAGGTCATTCAGAAGATGAAGAATACCTTGCTCCAGTGACTCATGAAGTCTCGGTTGGTGACACCGTCCGTTTTAGAGAAGGCACTATTGTGGTTAAATCCATCAATAAAAATGCAACCATAAAGGATATCCCTTTGGATAAAGGTGATGTGGCCATAGGGATGAATCTGGAAGTAAAAACTGAAAGTTCCACCGAGAATGTCGACCCCATTTTTTTAATAAAAGGGAATACAAAAGTTGATTTTGGTAAGAAGGCCAATCATGAAGATTTGAAGCTTCGTTTCACCAATATTCTGCCAGAGAAAGATAAGCTGGAACTGACGGTTTATGAAAAGCCAAAAGAGGATAAAAAGGATTGGATTGTATTAAAGGCGATCGTTTTCCCTTACATCAACTTGTTTTGGGGGGGGACCATCATCATGGTAATTGGTTTCTTAATGTCGATTTTCAGAAGAGCCAAAGAAGTTGAAACTGCATGAAAACAGCAATTTTAGGTTCAGGGAATGTAGCCACCCATCTAAGCAAGGCGCTCATTAAGGCTGGCCATCCGGTGATGCAAGTGTGGAGCCGGAATCATCAACATGCCATAGATTTGGCATTGGAGATTGGCGCCAACTCCATTCCCGAGATCAAAGATATCAGTGAAAAGATTGAGATGGTGGTCATTTCAGTGACGGATGATGCCATAGAGGAAGTGGCTGCTCAAATTCCTGAAACGGATGAAAGGCTGATCATACATACCTCTGGTTCCACAAAGATAGAGCCGCTTCAGAAATATGCCACTCAATATGGGGTGCTCTATCCGCTGCAAACTTTTTCTAAAAATGCGGATCTTGATTTTAGCCAGATCCCACTTTTTGTAGAAGCCGTTAATGTTGTCACCGAGGAGAAAATGATGGCTGTTGCGAGCGGGCTTTCCTCAAAAGTGTTTAGAATAAATTCTTATAAAAGAAGCTTGCTGCATGCTTCGGCAGTGTTCGCCTGTAATTTTACCAATCATTTTTATGCCATAGCCGAAAAATTATTGGAAAGTGCAGAGCTTGATTTTGATTTGTTACGCCCTTTGATTCAGGAGACTTCAGATAAAGTAATGTTGAATAGTCCATTTGAAGTACAAACGGGTCCGGCAAGGCGTGGGGACGAATTGACCATGCAGAAACACCTGCACCTACTTAGAGACAAACCTGAATTGCAAAACCTATATCAAACCATCAGTCAAGATATAGTAAAAATGTATGCATCTAATCGGGCAGGGCAAGAATAATTCATTATTTTGCAGCCGATGGACATTTATAAGATCAAAATTAATTTTGAGGAGAAAGGTCACGAAAGTGTGGAACTACCCATTGCAGAAGGGGAGTCTGTGCTGGACGTTTGCCTGGATAACGGAATAGAATTACAGCATAATTGTGGGGGTGTTTGCGGTTGTAGCACCTGCCATGTGTATGTGAATAAAGGTGAAGATAGCATTCAAGAGATCTCAGATAAGGAAGAGGATTTTATAGATAGAGCGGTGAATCCACGCATCAACTCCCGCCTGGGTTGCCAATGTGTGATGGTTGATGGAGATATAGAAGTGACGCTGCCTGATCAATCTCAATTCCTCGGACATTAAAAATCAAAACATGAACAAAGATAAATTTGCACTTCCAATTCATTGGAATGATTACGAAGACATCGCAATGGGACTTTACGAAAAGTTCGGAGACGATTTTGGCGAATCGAAGATTTACAGGCTTCGCTTTACCGAATTGATGGATTGGGTCTTGTCTATTCCAAATTTCGAGGGAACCAAAGAGGAGTGCAATGAAGGTCATTTGGAGCAAATCCAGTCGGCCTGGGTTTACGAATGGCGGGATAACCAATGATTTCACTTTAGCTACCCAAAAATATTTTGCCACGAATCCATGAATAATCAGTGAAAATCAGTGTATTGCTGGCAAATTAAAATTTATAATTACGATTTTGAGTCTGGATGGTTAAACGATGGTTATTTTCAGTCCATAGCGGTTTATTTTTTATCACGTGTTTAATTTATATTTTAGGCATGGAATAGAGAAGATGAATTATGCTTGATAAATTAAAGGACATCACCACATTCGTTTTTGACGTGGATGGGGTGTTGACCAACGGAAACATTTTGGTGAATGAGAATGGCGAGCAACTACGTCAATACAGTATTAAAGATGGCTATGCCATTCAATTGGCCATTAGTAAGGGTTATCAGGTTTGCGTGATCACTGGCGCCAAAGCCGATTCAGTGGCTATTCGTTTAAAAGGATTAGGAGTTCAGCATATTTATTTGGGAGCTTCCTATAAAATGCCATTGCTTCAAGATTTTTTAGCCAAAACGCTATTGAAGAAAGAGCATATGGTTTATGTAGGAGACGATTTACCAGATCAGGAGATTATGGAGCAGGTGGCGATTGCAGTTTGCCCGGCGGATGGGGCACAGGAGATCAAAGATATCAGCACTTACATTTCACCATACGGTGGTGGAGCAGGCGTGGTGCGTGACATCATCGAAAAAGTGTTGAAGGTTCAGGGGAAATGGTTCATTGAAAAACCAGAGGCTGACGATGGTTCTTTAAAATAGAAAAGGTTGAATCCGTCAATCTTTAAAGGTAGTTAAAGAGAAATAAATTCAACCTCTCTGGGTTTTTCACGGGTATATGTAAAGTAGCTTAATCCTGGTATTCAAGATGAAGTATGTTGATCTTATTCAAAGTGATCTGAATGCCCTCTCTTTGCTTAGTAAGCAAAGCATAGTGATCAGCATGGCCTGCATAATCTTTCAATAAGACATCGTATTTATCAATAGCGGCCTGTTCACCCGTTTTAATGGCATCAAGAATGGCACTGTCTTCATTTGATGCAAATGCCTCTTTAATTCCCAACCAAGTTCTGTGCAATGCACCCAACACACCACCTTCATCATGATCTGATGTTTCGCCATGTTGTAGCAAATGGGTCTTTAATTCTTCTGCATATTGATTCCTTTGGTTGGAAAATTCTATGAAAGTTGATTTCAACTCTTCTGACTTCACATGATTAATGGCATCTTTATAGCCTTCTTTACCATCGTTCAAAATGTTGATCAATCCTTTTAAATCTGAAATTATTTCTTTTTGGTCTTTCATGATATTGTTTTTATAATCGTTTTAAAGTTTAACTGTGAATTCGTTTTCATGAGCATAAATACACATACAGTACCAAAATCAACAGTGCCAATTATTTTAAGTATGGACTAAAATTAACGCTGATGATTTTCTGATCCTCATTTAATTTTATCATTATAAGATAATGTTGCATCTTTAAGCTGTTTAGAAAATATGAAATTGTCCAAAAAAATATACCTTGCTTCCAAATCTCCCCGCAGACAGGAACTGATGAAACTGATGGGTTTCGATTATGAATTGTTATGGAAAGATGTGGATGAAAGCTATCCACCAGACCTTTCTTTATTGGATGTTGCAGTTTACATCGCTCAAAAGAAGGCGGATGCTTTTGAATCGGAGAAAGATGGGGTCATCCTAACCTCAGACACCGTGGTTTTATGGAATGGAAGGATACTCGGAAAGCCTGTGGATAGAGCGGATGCCATTCAAATGCTGACGGAGATGAATGCTGAAATGCATCAAGTGATCACCGGAGTTTGCCTCAAGACTGAGGAAGAAACCATCAGCTTCAGCGAAACTACGGAGGTTTATTTCAGGAAGCTCGACCCAGAGGAAATCACCTTTTATATTGATGAGTACCAGCCTTATGACAAAGCCGGGGCTTACGGTATACAGGAATGGATTGGCCTGGTGGCTATAGAAAAGATTGTAGGCTCTTACACCAACGTGATGGGTTTACCTACCGAGAAACTCTATGAAAAACTGAAATCACTACTTCAACATTAAAAATCACTCATCAACAAACCTTCTTTTAAGGAGTAGGTGCAAGTGGTCACCTCTTTAATTCCGGAGATTTGAATAATATATTGAGTGAGGATGGAAGCCATTAAAATCATATCCACTCTCAATGGAATCAAGCCTTCCATTTGCTCTCTTTGCTCATGATTAGAGCGTATGATGCTCTTTAACAGACCATCCAAATCATCAAACTCAAAATCATAACGTTTCATGGTGTTAGGGTCAAAAGGTTTTTGAGTTTTCAGGGAGGTCATCTCTGCCAAAGAATCAAAAGAGCCTGCAGTGCCTATCAATTTCTTTGGTTGATGTTTCTGAATGGCGATGGAAAGCTCTTTCAGTTTGTTTTCAAAATGCTGATGCATCTGGCTTAAAACTTCTTCGCTAATGGCGTCTTCACCTTCATGAAAATCTGCCAATAATCGGGCTGCGCCTAAAGTATAGCTGTTTTTCCAAAAAATTTCATCTTGGTTACAGATGATGAATTCGGTGCTGCCTCCACCAATATCCATAATCAAAGCAGTTTCACCGTTTAAAACTCCCGCTGCTTTGGCTCCATTGTAGATGTACCCTGCTTCTTTCATTCCATCAATGATGTCTATTTGAATAGCAGCTTTCTCCAAAGCCTCAGCAATGAATGCTTCGCCGTTTGAAGCATCACGTACTGCTGCTGTTGCGGTGGCTTTCACGCTGCTTAAACCATGTTCATTCAACTCTTTTCTATAGGTGACTAATGCTGCAATGCCACGCTGATAGGCAGCATCGGCAATATAACCCTTGTTCACACCGCCTTCTCCCAGTTTAACTGGAATGGTGTTTTTATGGATGATTTTTATTCGATTGTTTTCGTCAATTTCAGCAATTAAGAGATGGAAGGTGTTGGTGCCAATGTCTATGACTGCTTTTTTTGAGTTCATTAGTTTGAAGTTCATGGGTTCAATTCTTTCAGAAAATTGTCATAGTAGGGTCTCTCGGAGAGGACCCTACTATTAGCGCAGGGTCCCTTTACAAGGAGACCCTGCTTGGACGGAATTGCTTGGACGGAATTAACGCAATTCAGTTTGATAAGTTTGCAGTTTACCTGCTTCTATTTTCTTACTCTTTATAAGTGAACCATTTAGCTAGTTCTTTATAGCTCACTTTTTTGCCATACATTAAAATTCCAACCCTGTAAATTCTCGAAGCCACCCAAGTGGTGAAGATGAAGCCAGCTACCAATAACACCATTGACAAAACCAGTTGCCAAACCGGCACACCGAATGGAATACGAATCATCATGGCGATAGGAGAGGTGAAAGGAATCATTGACATCCAGAAAGAAATCGGACTGTCGGGATTCTTCACGATCACATTCATCCCGATGATGAAGGTGAAAATAAGCGGCAGCGTGATGGGCAGCATGAATTGCTGTGTCTCTGTTTCGTTATCAACTGCCGAACCCACCGCTGCAAATAGTGCGCTATATAATAGGTACCCCCCTAAAAAGTAAAAGAAGAAAGTACCGATCATGTAAGGAAAATTAATAGTGTCGGCAGCTTTGAAAAATTGTTTTGCCGCACCTCCGGAATTTGCGGAACTCATGTCTGGATGGTTTGCATCCTTTTTTACCACCTCTGTTTTATCCTTAGCAGGATTATTACTTGTGAAATATTGTGCTCCAAGGGTCGATAAGCCAGTACTTAGGGCAATCCACAATAAAAATTGGGTAAGCCCAACTGCTCCGATCCCCAGGATTTTACCCAACATCAGTTGAAAAGGTTTAACCGATGATATGATGACTTCAATGATCCTGCTGGTTTTCTCCTCGATCACTCCACGCATCACTTGTGCGCCATAAATGAACAATGCGAGGTAAATTAAAAACGAAGCAGCAAAGCCAGCAATATAGGTTGCGCCAATGCTGGCGTCTTTCTCTCCTTCATCAGTGATTTGTTTCGCATTGATGGATACTCTTGCCTTAGAGCTGTTTAGAACGGCTGTGTCTATCCCCGCAGCTATCAGCTTTTTATTTCTTAAAATATCCTCCATTTGATTTTCGACATCGTCTACGAGAGAGATACCAGGTTTTTTGTCTCCAATCACCTCCACATTTCCGGTCTTTGAAAAATCTGCCGGGATATACAACAGAAAGTCATCTTTTTCTTTACGGATGTCTTTTTTGGCCTGCTCATAATCGCCACTGATATAGCTGAAATTGAGATTCGACTTATTGCTGAAATGATTCTCAAAAATTCCGGATTTGTCCAGAATCTTAAAATCTTTTACCTTATCATCTCCTTTTGCAGTGAGATAGATGACGAAGGCCATCATCCCGATGAATAGTGAAGGCACTAAAAATGTAAGGAGTAAAAAAGATTTTTTCTTGACCCTGCTCAAATATTCTCTTTGTATAATGAGTAAAACTTTGTTCATCGCTTTTAATTTAAGTTTTTAACTTTTTCAATGAATATTTCGTTGATGGTAGGAATCACTTCCTCTAAATGTAAAATGCTGGTTTGTGGAATCAGCTCCTGCAAAATGTCATTGGTGGAGAAACCATCTTTTAAACGAACAGTATAATGCTCGCCATCTGCTGAAGAAGTTTGTTTGATCAACTCATAAGTTTTGGCAGATGTTGTATCGAAATTTTTAGAGACACCTAATTTAAAGATGTTATTGCGGTAAGCATTTTTGATGTTTTTCACAGTCCCGTCCAATATTTTATGAGATTTATTGATGAGTGCGATGTGATCGCAAAGTTCTTCCACTGATTCCATCCGGTGGGTGGAGAAGATGATGGTGGATCCTTTTTGATTGAGTTCTAAGATCTCGTTTTTAATCACCTCTGCATTCACTGGGTCGAAGCCGGAAAATGGCTCATCGAGTATGATGAGTTCAGGCTCATGCAGCACAGTGGCTACAAACTGCACCTTCTGCTGCATCCCTTTGGATAAATCTTCCACTTTTTTCTTCCACCAGGTTTGCATCTCCATCTTCTCAAACCAAAACTTGATTCTTTTGGTGGCTTCGGCCCTGCTTAAACCTTTCAGTTGTGCCAGATAAAGCATCTGTTCGCCAATCTCCATTTTTTTATAAAGTCCCCGCTCTTCCGGCAAATAACCAATTTTATTGATGTGTGATTGATTGAGCTTTTCCCCGTTGAAGAAGACCTCGCCTTCATCAGGGCCGGTGATTTGATTGATGATTCTGATCAGCGATGTTTTTCCGGCTCCATTCGGACCTAATAATCCGAATATCGTCCCTTTCTCCACTTCCAAACTCACGTCATCCAATGCCCGGTGTTTGGCATATTCTTTAACAATATGGCTAACTTTTAACATGTAAGAGATTTTGATTTACTGTTTAGATACATTTTTTGATGATTCATTACAAACTAAATGTCAATTTATAAAAAAAGCCAACGATTGGTCAGTTTTTTAATCATGCTGAATTTATTATCTCTCCTACTTATCTATTATGGCTTAAGAATCGAGATGTAAAATATTTTTTTGAAAATTAAATTAATTTATATTTTTGTCATACTAAACAGCAGTGCTTACTGCATTAAATTCTAAACTAATGAAAATTAAATTAATTGTAAGCTGTATAACAGCTATTGTGGTTTGCTCTAGCTGCGCCACTATTATTCATGGTTCAAAACAAGAAGTTGGTATCTCCAGCACACCATCTTCTGCAACTGTGATTATTGATAATAGAGAAATTGGGAAGACCCCATTAACCTATAAACTTTCCAGAAAAGATAATCATTTGGTAACATTGAAGTTGGATGGTTTTATGCCTTATGAAACTAATTTCACAAGAAAAGTTGATGGTTGGATTGCTGGTAACATTATTTTTGGAGGACTAATTGGCTTGGGGATTGACGCTATTACTGGAGGAATGTACAAACTATCACCAGATCAAATTCAGACTGAGTTGAGAACTGGAAATGCAAGTAATCTAAGGAGTCATGACGGGATCTATTTTGCAGTGGTTTTAGAACCAAATCCAAATTGGGAAAAGATAGGTCAGTTGCAAAAAGCAGATTAAAAACAAGAGGCTGTCTCAAAAAGAAATTTCAAGCACTTCTGTTTAGTATTTTCTTAATAATTAGGTCTCTAAAAACACAAATCCTCAATATTTAACCTTTATTATGGTTAAATATTGAGGATTTTCTAATTGAAAAAAGGCGTTTTTGACTTTTGAGACAGCCCTTTGTTTTTTACTCAAAATATTCCTTCATCCTGTCAAAGAAGCTTTTTTCATTTTTCCCAGGGCTTGGTTTAAAGTTTTGTGACTCTTTTAATTTCTCTAAAAGCTCACGTTCTTCATTATTGAGGATTTTTGGCGTCCAGATGTTTACCTGAACCAACTGGTCTCCTTTATGATAAGAGTTCACTTCAGGGACTCCTTTTCCTTTCAGACGAAGAATTTTTCCGCCTTGAGTACCTGGGTCTAACTTTATTCTCGCTTTGCCATCAATGGTAGGCACTTCTATGCTTGACCCTAAGGTAGCATCCACAAAGCTCACGTGTAGATCATAAATCACGTTGATGCCTTCCCTTTTTAACGATTCATGAGGCGTTTCTTCTACCAGGATGATCAAATCTCCCGGGACGCCGCCCCTTGGGGCTGCATTTCCTTTTCCACTCATGCTCAGCTGCATGCCTTCGCTCACACCCGCAGGGATATTGATGCTGATGGTCTCTTCTCCCCGGGTTACCCCATCTCCGTGGCAGGTGTTGCATTTTGCAGAAATGGTTGTTCCCTCTCCATTACAGGTTGGGCAGGTGCTGGTAGTTTGCATTTGTCCCAATATGGTGTTCGTCACCCTCCTCACGGCACCACTTCCTCCACATGTTTTACAGGTGGAGAAAGAATTTTTATCTTTCGCTCCGGTACCGTCACAGGTGTTACATACGACCTGCTTGGTCACTTTTATTTTCTTTTCCACCCCGTTGGCGATCTCTTCTAAAGTCAATTTCACTTTAATGCGGAGATTGGTTCCACGCTGCACTCTTCTGCCTCCGCGTGATGATTGGCCACCACCGCCAAAGAAACTATCGAAAGGGCTACCGCCGCCGCCGCCAAAAATATCTCCAAACTGGCTGAAGATGTCCTCCATATCCATTCCACCACCACCATAGCCATTGCCACCCTGGGTGCCTGCATGACCAAATTGGTCATAACGTTGTTTCTTTCCCGGATTGCTTAGTACTTCATAAGCTTCTGCAGCTTCTTTAAACTGTTCCTCAGCAGATTTATCGTTTGGATTTTTGTCCGGATGAAATTTGATGGCTAGTTTGCGGTAAGCCTTTTTTATTTCATCTGCAGGAGCATTTTTAGAAACACCCAGCACATCATAATAATCTTTTTTACTCATGTATTTTTTAATTTTGAATGAACGAATGATAGAATGAAGGATATTCAATCCCTTCAAAAATCAATCTTCCAATCATTATTTTAAGCGCCCACCACCACCTTAGCGAAGCGGATGACTTTATCGTTTAGTAAATAACCTTTCTCCACTTCATCAACCACTTTTCCTTTTAGCTCATTGGAAGGAGCGGGGATGTTTGTGATGGCCTCATGCACCTCCGCATCAAAGGGTTTGCCCAAAGATTCCATCTCTTTCAATCCTTTTTGGTTTAAAATCGATTTTAATTTATGATGTACCAATTCGATACCTTCTTTCACAGGTTTCACCTCTGTGGCGGTCTCCATCGCTTTGGCTGCCCTTTCGAAGTCATCCAACACGCCAAGCAACGATACGATCACATCCTTGCCTGCGGTTTGTAATAGGTCTCTTCTTTCCTGTGTGGTGCGACGTTTATAATTATCAAATTCTGCATATAAACGCACATATTTCTCATTTAAACCAGAAATTTCAGCTTTTAACTTATCTGTTTCACTGATGCCTACAGCATCGTCCTCTTCTTTTTGATGAATTCTGGATTCATTGACATGTTCAATCTCTTCACGAGTCTCCTCCTGTTCGTGTGGTTCTTTTGTATTTTCTGACATTTTGTTCTTTTCTTCTGTTTCTGAAATCTTTTTTCTCTTAAACATGGTTATAAAATATAACTAAATGCAAATACCAAACATACTGCCATTCAATAAAAACAGTCAACCTGTCAGTCTTAAATTGTTAAGACGTTCAAATTGACTGTTAATTCAGACGTTTGATGAGTTTTTTCTTTAAACTGTTGCGTCTTCTATCACTCTTCCGCTTTCACATTTAATGATGCGTGATGGGAAAGTTCTGATGATATGGTAATCATGGGTGGCCATTAATACCGCAGTTCCGGATTGGCTGATTTGCCTTAATAATATCATGATCTCTTCAGAAGTTTCCGGGTCTAAATTTCCCGTGGGCTCATCAGCCAAAATCAATTCGGGATCGTTTAAAAGCGCTCTTGCCACCACTACCCTTTGCTGCTCACCTCCAGAGATTTCATGGGGCATCTTTTTCATTTTGCTGCGCAGGCCCACCTTTTCCAAAACATCTTTTATTCTCTCGTCAATCAGGTTTTTATCTCTCCAGCCTGTTGCTTTTAAAACAAAGGATAAATTCTCCTCTATACTCCTATCCGTCAATAATTGGAAATCCTGAAAGACAATTCCTAATTTTCTCCTCATGAAAGGAACTTCGTGCTCTTTCAGATCTTTCAACTCATAACCTACAGCATGCCCATCACCATTTTGGATATGCAAATCACCATAAATTATTTTCAAAAGGCTACTTTTGCCTGATCCTGTTTGACCAATAAGGTAAACAAACTCACCTTTGTCCACATGCAAATTCACATCAGCCAAAACCAAATGTTTTTGCTGCCAAATATCAA
Source organism: Pelobium sp. (assembly GCA_965218985.1). Classification (GTDB taxonomy): domain Bacteria; phylum Bacteroidota; class Bacteroidia; order Sphingobacteriales; family Sphingobacteriaceae; genus Pseudopedobacter. The sequence goes on along the minus strand of CBDCMP010000007.1, from coordinate 280,149 downwards.
CATTGTTTAATTTTATTACAGAATTTCCAATCATCAGAGGTCTAATTTTAAGATTTGTCCAAAAGGTAAATCTTTTATGATATCCATAATGTATGCAGACTTTTCGCCCAGGCCCACTTTTTCTAAGGATTTTTCAGGCCGATCCACTCTAAAATAGGCTAAAAGCGTGAATTGCTCATCCCTTAGCTGCACATAATCCGGAATTTTAGCAACACCTTTAACTTTTATCACATACATAATTTCAAAGGTAAAATTTTTTATTGGCTGGTTATTGAAAATTTGAAATTCAGCTTAAAGCGGATAGGAATTGGATGGTGTCAACCCCATCGGCATAGTCCCATAGTTTTGGTTTTTGGCTTTCGCCGAAGCCAACTTTGGCCACACCATCTAATTTCTCCACATGGGTCACTACCACCTGTATATGCTCTTTTTGATCTTGAATCATCGCAAAGGCTTCTTTCAGGTTTTTATATTCCTGATAATGGACGGTGGATAGGGGCGAGGTTAAACGCTCATTTTTGCTTACCAACAAAAAACCATTATCCAAATGTTCATTCCTGTTCACTAGGTAAATGGACTTGTTATAATCGTAATTATTATGGTATTTATGATGATGGAGGATGTCATGATAAGATTCAATGGATTCAAAGAAATGATTGAATGCGTAGTCCTCAGGCACTAAAAGTTTAGAGACGTTGCGGCATCCCAATCCATAATAATCGAAAATGTCTTTTCCTAAAAGGTGTAGCTCTTCGGTGGTCTCCTCACCGGTTAGCAGGGCGATGCTATTCCTGTTCTTCCTGATGATGTTTGGAACTTTGGAGAAGTAATAGTCAAAATATCTGGAAGAGTTACTGCTCCCCGTGGCAATTACAGCATCAAATCCCTCCAGTTTGCTTATTAATTGAATCCGCCCTTTAAACTCGGGTTCAATTTCCAGCAATTTATGCAGCACTGCCGGGATGAGCAGGTCATCCTGTGAAGAGAGTTTCAGCAAAGCGGTATTTCCTAAGATAAGAACAGCGAGAATGTCATGAAAACCAACCATTGGAATGTTTCCTGCCAATATTAAACCCACTTTTTTAGACCTTTCATTGGTAATTGAATAGTTTGATAACCAAGTGTTTAAATCTGCTTCATTTAGCATTTCTCCGTTTGCGGAGATGGCTTTCGAAACGGCATCAGCAGTAAACCAGGCGTTTTTATTTTGGGCAGATGCTATCAAGTTCCTGAATTCCTCATCTGGATTTAACAAGAAATCACCTAGGCGTTTAAACACCTCCACTTTCTTTTCTTTAAAAAATTCTGACATTGATTCAAATTCAACTCCTTAAAATGTGTTATATTTGCTGCTAGTAGCAAACAAAACGACAAAAATACGTTTAAGACGTAAGAAAAGATAAGATATGGCGATTAAAATTACAGACGAGTGCATTAACTGCGGAGCTTGTGAACCGGAATGTCCTAACAACGCAATTTATGACGCTGGCCAGGCATGGAAATTCTCTGAAGGAACCAACCTGAAAGGAATCATTGATTTTGGCGACGGGGAGACTTTGAATGCGGATGAAGCACAGGCTGCCGTTTCAGATGAGGTTTATTATATCGTTTCTGATAAATGCACAGAATGTAAAGGTTTTCATGATGAGCCTCAATGCGCTGCCGTTTGCCCGGTTGATTGTTGCGTGGATGACGAGGACGTGAGGGAGACGGAAGAAGAATTATTGGCTAAGAAAGCCTGGTTGCACCAAGAAGACTGAAATTATATCTAATGGCCAACGAAGCATTGCTGTATCACAGTGATGCTTTTTTTGTGGTTTTAATTTTAGAGCCTGTTTAAAATTTATCTAATAATTTGTTTATGCTTCTTTTTGGCTGCAACTTCGTTAAATTTTTTCGTATTCTTTATGTCTTTAAAGGACCTCAAGAGTGCTAACGCAGTTTTCGAGATAGATGCCCGGCTATCTCTACAAAATTTGCCTCGTTTCGCTCAAAAATAAGCTATAAACATTCTCACGATACAAATTTAAACAGGCTCTTATATCACCTTGTACCCTGTGGAATTTATATGAGCCGGTCTCCATTTGGACTGTTTTTATTCAAATATTTTCGTTTTTTTACAGTCCGATTTTTAGAGGGGATACAGCAGTGCTTACTAATCTGTCTTATTTTCTTCAATAAGTTTCAGCATATTATAATTAAATGAGGCAAGGTTTGTATCTAAGACAGAAAAAAAATCCAGGTCAGTGTTTTCTACTTTAAGGACGGCTTTTTGTAAAACCGTTTCTCCCATGGTGGTTAATTTAATGGTTTTTGCTCTTGTATCTTTTTTGTGTTCCTGGCGTGTAATAAATTTTTTTTCTTCCAAAGTACGCAAAACCTTTGAGACCATCATTCTGTCTGAATTACTGTGGTTGGCTATATCGATTTGGGTTACGTTATTGTTTTTTTTTGAAAACCAGGCCAATGTCGCCAATAATACAAATTGCGTGTGTGTCAGGTTCAATGGGTCTAAAACTCTCTTTTGCTTACGTTGCCATAACATCGTAAGTTGCCCCATCAGATAACCCGGACTGTCATTAGGGTTTTTAAAATGAAATTCAATCTCTTTCTTTATCATTATGTTCAAGCATTTGTGAGGAAATTAAATCAAAATCGTGTTTATTAATTTCAAAAAAACCAAAACGAAACGGATACCCCCAACTATTTTTGTTTTTAATGAATGCTAAATCATTGATAAGCGGAAGAATTGAAACGTCTTTACTCTTCTTGAAATTTACTTTTCGTCTCCAGGGAATAAACTTTTCTGAAATTTGAACCTGAAAAATCTCCTCATCTGATATTTTTCCGATGCCTGTAAATTCCTGACATTTATCAGGCTTTCCCAGTGTTTGTTTGCCTGAATAATAAATCACGAAATCGCCTTCTTTCATTCTTTGCAATGGAGGTTTTTTACCGTGATTTGCTTGTGCAATACCTTCTTTCAACCCGTTTTTAACGTGGTCTTTTGAAGCAGAAATTATCCAATATTTTAGGTCATGGTTTTTCATTTTATTTATCTTCTTTTAAGAGCCTGTTTAAAATTTATCTAATAATTTGTTTATGCTTCTTTTTGGCTGCAACTTCGTTAAATTTTTCGAGATAGATGCCCGGCTATCTCTACAAAATTTGCCTCGTTTCGCTCAAAAATAAGCTATAAACATTCTCACGATATAAATTTAAACAGGCTCTAAAAATGTAAGGATATATCCATCCGGATCTTTTGCCATTATTGTTTCACCAAAAGGAGTTTGATTGATGTTGCCTACCATGATAACACCATTTTCTTTCAATCTCGTGTTGAGCTCTTCTATATTTCCATCAATAGCAAACCATAAAGAGATGCCAATGCCCAGTTCTTTATTTGCTAGGTTTCCTGTTGGCTTTCTAATAGCAAAGCTTGCTTTTCCTTTGTTATGCCTGAAAATATAAGCTTCAGGATTTTTCATTTCTGATAGTTCAAAGCCTAATTTTTTTGTGTAAAATTCTTTTGAAGTCTCTAGGTCTCTTACCTGAAGGGATGCAAATTCTAATTGTCTCATTTTATATGGTTTTATATTGTTGTCGTAAATATAGTATATTCGACAACAATTTACAAATGGATCGGTTTTTTTTATTAAGTTTTGTAGATTTTCTTCCATTGGTAGGATTTGCAGCAGCATTACCACTAAGATCAGTCCCCCCTTAGAACCTAAAATAATTTTCGAACGCAGCCACTTAGGATAAATAGAAATAATTTAAGGGCACGAGATTGCATATTTTATGAGGGTTTGGAATGGAGACAATAAAAACCAAACAGGTAAATTCGATCCCAAACCCACTAGCTGTTCGGGTACTGTTCGTTATCGCTTCGCCATCGCTTCGGATAAAGTACCTTTTATCCGAACCCTACCCGAAGCGATGCCGGACCGATGGCGAAGGCATGACTAACTCTTGCATAAACTTGTTTTTCAGGACTTGATTTTCGTTTTCAATGCTGCTCTCACTTTCGGGGCTATTTCATTCCCGAAAATTTCGATGGATTTCATCATTTCTTTATGAGATGGTCCTCCAACATCCATATGTGCTGAAAAACGGGTTAAGCCAAATAACTCCTCCATTTGCAATATTTTATCGATGGATTCATTAGCATCTCCAATGATTAAAGCTCCTTTCTTGCTGCGGCCGAATTCAAATTGATGTTCCTGGTATGATGGCCAGCCTCTTGCTGCGCCCACTCTATCCATTTGAGAAGAGTATAACGGGTAATAATATTCGCCAACATCTTTGCTGTCAGCTCCAAAGAAAGCATGCATGTGTACGCCCACCTGGAATTTGCTTTTATCGTGACCATGATGTTCATAGATATTTTTATAATATTTGAACAAAGGCTTAAACTGTGATGGATCGCCGCCAATAATGGCAAAGATGACCGGGAGGCCTAATCTTCCGGCCCGTTCCACCGATTCTGGTGTGCCACCCACTGCTATCCAGATATTCAGATTATTGTTTACCGCCCGGGGCAAAACCTGTTGGTTTTTAAGTTCGGGCCTGAAATGCCCCTTCCAGCTAAGGTGCTCTTCTTGGTTAATTTTTAGCAATAAATTCAGTTTCTCCTCAAATAATTCGTCGTAGTCTTTGAGGTCGTAGCCAAACAAGGGGAAAGATTCTATAAAACTACCACGGTCAGCCATCAACTCTGCTCTGCCGTTTGAAATTAAGTCTATAGTGGCGAAACTTTGATAGAGCTTCACAGGATCAGAAGAACTTAGCACGGAAACCGCACTGCCCAACTTGATATTTTTGGTAACTGTGGAAGCGGCTGCCAATACAATCTCGGGTACAGATACGGCATAATCTGGCCGGTGGTGTTCACCGATCCCAAAGAAGTCTAGATCCAGTTGGTCCATCAATTTCACTTCCTCAATGATCTCTTGTAGCCTTTCTCTCGCTGATTGTATCCCTCCATTGGCTTGATGCTGCAAATCGCCAAACATGCCTATACCTAATTCCATAGCTTAAAATTTGATGCTCAAATATAAAAATGTTTAAACATTTATTTTTGATGGAAAGTAAAATTTGACTAAGCAGGATTTAATTATTTGGGATTAAAAATCTCCAATTATTAAAAATCGTTGCTTTATCTCATCTGAAATGAGGGAGTAAATGATGAAAGGATCATCATGGTGATCCAATAGCTAAATTTAATTTTCATGGCTTTTTACTTTAAAGCTTTGCTGATTGTAATGGTCATTTAATCATCCTTTCAGCAAAGCCTTGATAGTTGGATTTATATTTTTGACAACACATCATGTGCACTTGTCCAATTGATGTGCTCATAGCGGTCGTTGTCTACCGGGTCATTTGAGAATGTAAACATGCTATGCATGTACTGACTACCCTGCCAAGCAGGATACGGTTCATTTTCTCCTTCAGGATTTGCCTCTCTTTCTTTTTTGTTATATGCAGAAAGTGATGCTAAACTGCCCATGGGAACAAGTTTGAATTCCTTGTTTTTCAATTCACTAGCCATATCAACTAACTGATTGGCACTGAGCTGAAAACTTGCAATGTGAAGTATCTCAGGCGATTGGTCATCCAGTGCAGCTTCTGCAGTATAGGCTGCCGTGTCATCCTTGGTGGAAAAGGCAACCGGAAAGTCAGGATCATTTCCCCAATAGCCCACACTATGGTCTTTTAAATTATAAAAAGGCGTATTATAAGCAAGAACATCTGCAAATGCTCCGTTCATAATGGCTGTGCCTGAAATAGGGGCATTGTCCAGTTTTTCATGAAATTCCCTTCTGAGGTCGAAATTCCGATTTTCTCCTTCTGCGATTTTTGTAATATCGACAGAAAAATCTGAGGGGACGAACCGCGGCACTGCTGCAGCAATGGCCGCTTCAAGTAATAGAGACTGTGCATCCACAATGGTCTCGCGTAGGCCCGCCAATGCTGAAACCACACAGGACACACCTCTGCAAGCTTCGGTAAGATCGCTCAGGCTATCCATATCCACCTCCATCACTTTTACGCCCATTTTTTCCATCTCCTGGATTTTTTCCTTGTTGCTGCTGTGCCTTACAATGGCCACAACATCTGCATTTTTCTTAATCAGGGCTTTAATGATCCTATTTCCAAGGTCACCAGTTCCGCCTGCTACTAAAATTGACTTTTTCATTGTGTTTATATTAATTGTTAAAATTGACTTTTATATATTTTCGTATTTTCTTAACCTCTTGTTTTCCATATAGTAGGCTATAGCCAACAATGGAAAAGTAATGATAACGTTCATAGTGATCTGATTGAACTGAATCCCAAAGATCTGTGGCATATCTGTATGGTAAATACCTGGATCAACCAGTTTGGTACCCGGAAACAGGATAGCGGGAAATTGAGCCAGCCAATAAAGTGAAACCAGGATCACTGCTTCGTTCAATCTCTGTTTTTCTTGGATGTTTTTCCTGATCCAAAGGCAATAGAGCGTCAAAAGACCGAGGAAGGCACCAAGAACCATCGTTTGAGCATTATGAAATTTTGCATGAGGAGGCCAAGTCGGATTATAAATATGCGTGATGTTCCAATCTGCCAGGTACGGGGATATCATCGTAGATAAGGCAATAAAGGAAATAATGATCCTTCCTGCTGTCCATTTTTGTTCGTTCTGTGATTCCATGTTTACAAATTTTGTTTATCAGTTTTGATTATTGAGGGATTTGTTTTGTTTCCAATAATAGTGATATACATATAACTGTATGTACAACTATATTTTTAAATTTTTTACATTCTTATCTTATCTAATAATGCGTTAAGATGAAATGCTTCTGATTCGGAAAGGCTACTATGATCACTTTGATTTTCACTTATGGCTTGATTGATCTTTTTAACCAGGTCCATCCCTTTATCAGACAGATTGATATCATATTGCCTTTTGTCTATATCCGACTTGTTAAGATCAATTAATTCTTTTTTGATTAATTTCTTTACGATCAAAGTCAGGTTAGAGCTGGGGGATATCATACGTTCCAATATGTCCTTTTGTCTAAGACTTTTCGGATGGTCGTAAGAGAGTATTTTCAACACATTGAATTGTTCCATGGTAAGCCTAAATGGCTTGAGGTTTTGGTTGCCTTTGTTATACAGCCAATTGGCAGTGTACAGGATATTGATATTAGCCCTCACTGTTTCATGAGAAAATTTGGGATGTTTGAGCTCATCTTCTATTGTTTTCATATCTCAAAGATAAATATAATAGTTATATATACAACTAAATTAATAAACTTTTGTATTAATTCTCATTCTTATTTGAATGTTATGACATTGATCGCTCATTTCAGGCGATATAGTGGCTCCTCATAATTAAAATAGGTATAGTTGATTTTCCTGAGGTCTGTATAAGTTTCAAACAGTTTACTTCCTTGGTAAGAGCAAGATTTTTGGGATGGTGTTTCTGTCTTGGAGGCTAAGAGGGCATCGGTGAGAAGGATATAGGAATCGCTTTCTACAGAATTTTTAAGCAGGCGGTGCGCCTCTATGACCGCTTTGCCATATAATTTTTCGAACTTTCCCACTTTGAATTCAGACAACTCCCCATAATGGGCAATTAATTTTAGTGACATGTTAATGTGGTGACCCGTCGTGATTTGGAGCAACTCTAATTGCTCTCCAAACTTTTGAAACATGTGATTGAATTGTTTTTCGAGTAATGGAGGAGATATTCTTCCCTTTTTGTAGAAAAGAATGGCATCTCCCTCAATTTCAGAAGCCTGAAGATCAAGAATATTGCTATTCAGAAGTGTTTCCAAGAGCTTTATGATGATTGTTCTTCCTGTGTAAAAATCTGTTGTATTCACAAATTTGGTAAATCCGCTGATGTCAGGGATTAAAATTGTCCCTCTGAATAGTTTATTGGAATCAAAAGATGAAGGTTTAATCATCTCCCTGTTTTTCTTGAATGCTGTTTTCATGTGGAGCATATTTAAGATTATATTTTTGTTATATATACAACTATTAATTTAAATAGCTGTTTCTATTAATTAACACATTAAAATGAAATTCCTATTGAATTTCATGGTTGTTTTATCAAATATAGTTATTTTAGTTGTATGTACAACTAAAATAGTTTTTAAAAAAGCATAAATGATTTTTATAGACAGTTATAATTGGATTTATAGGAGGTATCCGGTAAAGTACATCAGCTTTTAGAGTCTAGCAAAATGGTTTATATGACCGTGCTAATGAAACCTGCCTGAGCTTATCCCTTACCAACCGCAATGAATAAAATGAACAAAGCTTATGCAAGCTTGCCTGCCGACAGGATTTGCATAGCCTAAAAAACAATTGTATGCTAATGAAAATTAAGGAATTAGATCAAACAGTTCTCTCTAAAGTTTGAGGTAATGCAAAGGGATGTCAGCTTTAATAAAATTTGTATTTTAATTTACAAAAGAAGCTGCAACTCTTTTGAGGGCACTGTTCCTTAAGGGTGATTTTTATCGATCTAGTTTAAAATCAAAGTCTGTAACCTGTCTGGTCCCACTGATAAGTACTTCACAGGGACTTCCAAATGTTTCTCCAAATAATCAATGTAGCTTTGCAATTTGGCAGGTATCTGGCTCACTTCCCGGATGCCGGTTAAATCTTCGTTCCAGCCGTCAATCTCCTCGTAAATTGGTTCCGGCTGAATGGTGCAGATGTCATAAGGCATATAATCTATCTTCTCGCCATTATAGTTGTAATGTGTACAAGCGTAAATTTTATCAAATCCGCTCAACACATCGGCTTTGGTCATCACCAATTGCGTGACGCCGTTCAGCATGATGGCATATTTTAGTGCTGGTAAATCAATCCATCCGGTTCTGCGTGGGCGACCTGTGGTAGCGCCGAATTCATGACCGATTTTCCTTAACTTCTCGCCTATTTCGTTGTCTAATTCAGTAGGGAAGGGACCGCTACCAACTCTTGTACAATAAGCTTTAAATATCCCCACTACTTCACCAATTTTATTGGGAGCGATGCCCAAACCTGTACATGCTCCTGCGGCGGTGGTGTTGGATGAAGTGACAAAAGGATAAGAACCAAAATCAATATCCAGCATAGTGCCCTGCGCACCTTCAGCTAAAACCGTTTTGCCTTCTTTCAGGTATCGAGCCACCAGGTGCTCGCTATCTACATGAGGGAGCTTTTTTAATAATTCCAATGCGTCAAAGAAAGCGGCTTCTTTTTCGGAGAAATCTTCCACTTCGCCATAATTCTCTAAAATGGAAAGGTGTTTCTCCACCAACTTTTTGTATTTCTCTTTAAAATCAGGGAGGTTGATGTCACCTACTCTTAAGCCGTTTCTGCCGGTTTTATCCATGTAAGTTGGGCCAATCCCTTTTAGGGTGGAACCGATTTTATCGTTGCCCATCTTCTTTTCTGAAGAAGCGTCCAGCAGTTGGTGCGTAGGCAGAATCAAATGTGCCTTACGGGCGATCATCAGGTTTTTTTGGACCAACAAATCATGGCCAGCTTCTTTCAACTTATCCATCTCTTTTTTGAGGATGATGGGATCTATCACCACGCCGTTACCAATCAGGTTCATGGTGTGGCTTTCAAAAATACCTGACGGGATGGTGTTTAAAACAAATTTCTTTCCATCAAACTCTAAAGTATGTCCGGCATTTGGCCCACCTTGGAAACGGGCTATTAAATCATAATTTGGAGCTAAAACATCAACAATTTTTCCTTTTCCTTCGTCGCCCCATTGGAGGCCTAATAAAACATCAACAGCCATTTAAATTTTGGTCAGTATTATATGATAAGATTAATTAATTTTTATGTTCTTGAACTTCGCACATGCCGTTGTTTTGCAAACGGGTACAGTTTCCATATAGATTTAAAGAATGGTGTTGGATGTTGAATTTCAACAAATCGCCCATCATGCTTTGGATTTGTTGCACTCTTGGATCACAGAACTCCACCACCTTACCGCAATCCAGGCAGATGATATGGTCATGTTGTTTAAAACCGTAAGATTTCTCGAACTGGGCCATATTCTTTCCGAACTGGTGCTTGGTTACCAGATCGCAAGACAGCAGCAGCTCTAAAGTGTTGTACACCGTGGCCCTGCTCACCCGATATTTTTTATTCTTCATATGGATGTAAAGAGACTCCACATCAAAATGATCAGTTCTGGAATAAATTTCTTCGAGTATAGCGAAACGTTCAGGAGTTTTTCTGAGGTTTTTATTTTCGAGATAGGTCTCGAAAATCTTTTTCACCATTTCAATGGTTTCTTGTACGCCCATATTGATTTATAATCGTTCAAAGTTATCAAAATTCAGCACAACGCTAAACGTTTTTTAGTTTTTTAAAATAGGAGTTTCAGTCTCTGAATCAAACCTGGTCACGTCGGTTATCCCTTTCACTTCCCTGATCTTCGCAATGAGATTTTCCAGATGTTGCGTGTCGTTCACATAAATCATGATGGTGCCGTTGAAGATACCCTGATCACTATCCACCGTGATGGATCGCATATTTACCTTGAAATCGTTGGAGATGACTTGCGTTAAATTGTTTATCAAACCAACTTCGTCAATCCCGGTGATTTTTAAACCTGTCAAAAATGCCAATTGTTTTTGACTGGTCCATTTAGCCTTCACGATCCTATAGCCAAAGCTCGACATGAGTTTGGTGGCATTCGGGCAATTGGTTCTATGGATTTTGATCCCATCAGAAACCGTGACAAAACCGAAAACGTCATCTCCGGGAATAGGATTACAGCAGTTGGACAGCTTGTAATCAATCTTTTGCAAATCCTCACCAATTAAAAGAATATCACTATCTTTCGTATTGACCTGTCTAATCAGCTTTTGAATCTGCTCGGTGTCATTCTCCTGAGGCGGTTTTTGCTCGATTATCTTCTCTGAAGCTGCGAATTCTTTCAGATCTTTCAGATCTATCAAACCTTTGGCAACATTATAAAACAGATCTTGTGTGGATGGAAGCTTGAAAAAATAACTCAGCTTATAGATGTTATCAGAATTATAAGTAATCTTCAGAGATTTAAGTTTTCGTTCTAAAATCTCTTTTCCGTCCTCGGCTATCTTTCTTTTCTCCTCTTTTAAAGAGGATTTTATTTTAGCTTTCGCTTTAGCAGTGACCACAAAATTCAGCCAATCCTCTTTCGGAGCCTGTTTGTTAGAAGTGATGACCTCCACCTGGTCGCCATTTTGTAATTTATAGGATAGCGGAACCAATTTATGATTCACTTTGGCACCAATGCATTTTGCTCCCACATCAGAGTGGATCTCGAAGGCGAAATCCAATGCCGTGGCATCAATGGGTAATTGAATCAAGTCTCCTTTAGGCGTGAAGATGAAGATCTCATCAGAGAAGAGATTCATTTTAAAATCATCCAGAAAATCAAGAGCATTAGCCTCTGGGTTATTGAGCAACTCTCTGACTTTATGCACCCATTGATCTAATCCGCTATCAGTGGATGATTCCTTGTATTTCCAGTGGGCAGCAAAACCTTTCTCTGCGATTTCGTTCATCCTTTGGGTCCTTATCTGCACCTCCACCCATTGTCCTTTAGGGCCCATCACCGTGGTGTGTAAAGATTCATAACCATTTGCCTTGGGCGATGAAATCCAATCTCTTAATCTGTCAGGATTAGGACGATACAAATCGGTGACGATGGAATAAGCTTTCCATGAATCTGATTTCTCCTGATCGGGCTTACTGTCTAAAATGATCCGGATAGCGAAAAGATCGTAAACCTCCTCAAAAGGAATCCCCTTTTTTTTCATCTTGGTCCAGATGGAATGGATGGATTTAGGCCTCCCAACCACGTTGGCTTCTAAATCCTGCTCCTTTAAAATCCTATTGATGGGACCGATGAATTCCTTGATGAAATGCTCTCTTTCTGCTTTTTTCTCATTCAACCGGGTGGCAATGAATTTATAAGTCTCAGGTTCCATGTATTTCATGGAAAGATCCTCGAGTTCAGATTTTATGGTATATAAGCCTAAACGGTGGGCCAATGGGGCATACAGATAAACAGTTTCAGAACATATTTTCAGTTGTTTATCTCTTGGCATGAACTCCATGGTCCTCATGTTGTGGAGCCTGTCAGATAGTTTGATCAATATTACCCGCACATCGTCTGCGAGTGTGAGCAACATCTTCCTGAAATTTTCTGCCTGCATGGAGCTGTTGGCATCAAAAACACCTGATATTTTAGTGAGGCCATCAATGATTTTGGCCACCTTTTTCCCAAACTCTCTTTCAATATCCTCCAGGGTGATATCCGTATCCTCCACCACATCATGCAATAAAGCGCACACAATGGAAGTGGTTCCGAGGCCAATCTCCTCTGCAGCTATCTGTGCAACTGCGATGGGATGATAGATATAAGGCTCACCTGATTTACGGCGCATATCTTTATGACTCTCCACAGCCATATTGAAAGCGACGCGAATCATTTTTTTGTCTCCTTTTTTCAGTGTTGATTTACAAGCCTTCAATAAAGCACGATACCTTTTCAAGATCTCTGATTTCTCAGCCTCTAAATCTATGACATAATCTTTCATCAAAAATCCCTCTTCTAAACTTTAGCCATTAAAATAACGAATTTAGGGTTACTTATTATTTTTTTAAGTAATTAATATGCAATAAATTCGTATATTAAAATATAACATGAAAGCGCTATTTCTTTTCTCTGCGATGATCCTTTTAGGAGGCTTGGTAAAGGCTCAGGAATCTTATGTGAGAGCTGGAACGAATGATACGATTAAGGTGGCCACCATCAACCTGAATGGTGAATTAGTGCCGTGGATTGTGTTGAATGAAGTAACCGTGATGGATAGAAGGACCTTTAAATCCCAGGAGGATTTTGACAAATACCGGAGGTTGAGGTATAATGTACTTAAGGTGTTGCCCTACGCTCGTTTCGCCGGACAACGATATCGTCAGTTAGAGCGGGATCTGGCGCAAACCAACGATAAAAGAAAACAAAAGGCATTGGTAAAGGGTTGTGAGAAGGAGATCAAAGATCTATTCAATGCAAAGATCAAGGATATGACGATCTCCCAGGGGGAGATTTTAATAAAATTAGTTGACAGAGAGACGGGAAATAGCAGCTTTGATTTGGTTAAAGACTTGAAAGGCGGGGTTTCGGCTTTCGTGATGCAGTCTGTAGCAAAGATTTTTGGTCATGATCTCAAAAACGGATATGACCCCGATGAGGACAGAGACATTGAATCTATCATTCATGCTGCGGGTTATTATAGTTACCAATAAAAATGGACGAGAAGAATATTTACCAGTTCAGCGCCGAAACATCAAAAGGTGAGGAAGTGAGTATGAAAGATTACGAAGGTAAAGTTTTAATGATCGTGAACACCGCCTCAGAGTGTGGCTTTACCCCTCAGTTAGAGCAGCTGGAAGAATTAAGGAAAGAGTTTGAAGGAGAGAAATTTGAGATACTGGCTTTCCCCAGCAATGATTTTGGGCAGCAGGAACCTTTAAATGATGAAGCTATCGGGAAATTTTGTGCCATCAATTATCATACACATTTTACTATTTTCAAGAAAACCAGGGTAAGGGGAGCTTATGCATCTCCTTTATATAAGTTCCTTTCTGATAAGAAACTCAACGGGTACGTGAATGCAGCTCCAAGATGGAATTTCCATAAATACATCATTAACAGTAAGGGTGAAGTGGTAGACTATTTCTATCCTTTTACCAAACCAAATTCTGTGAAAGTGAAAAAGAAGATCCAAAAGCTGTTAAGTACAACCAAAAAAATTCATGAAGCCAACGCGATTAAATAAACATTCATCAAATAGGGGTATGTTTATTCTATGGTCAAAGGTTCCCTGCCGAGAAACAGGCATCTGACAAATAAAAAACAATAAAAATCAACAAATGAAATTAGATTTATTAGTGGTAGCAGTTCATCCTGATGATGCTGAATTAGGTGTTTCAGGGACTGTTTTAAAATATAAAAGGGTAGGAAAAAAAGTAGGAATTGTTGATTTAACCCGAGGGGAATTGGGAACAAGAGGAAATGCGGAAACAAGAGATGAAGAAGCTGCCGAAGCAGCAAAAATTTTGAAATTGGATGCACGGGAGAATTTGAGGTTCAAAGATGGCTTTTTCCAGAATGATGAAATTCATCAGAAAAAGGTGATAGAGGTGATCAGGAAATACCAGCCCGAGATCGTCATTACCAATGCTTACCATGATCGGCATCCTGACCACGGAAGAGCTTCTGAGCTGGTGAATGATGCCTGCTTTTTATCAGGATTAACTAAAATCGTGACAGAGGTCGAGGGTCATTATCAAGACGCTTGGAGGCCAAAATTATTACTCCATTTCATACAGGATCACTACTTCAAACCAGATATTGTTTTGGATATATCAGCATTCATGGAGGATAAATTAGCGGCCATCAGGGCATACAAAACCCAATTTTTTGTAGAGGGGGTGGATATTTCTGATCCGCAGACCTATATCTCCAATCCGGGTTTTTTAGAAGTGATTATTGGCAGGGCCAGGGAGTTTGGTAAATCCATCCAGGTTGAATATGCCGAAGGCTTTTTATGTAAGAAAATTTTAGGGGTGGATGATTTGTTTAATTTAAGATGACAGATTGGAGATAGAAGGATTCACATACCCCATCAACTATCAAAATCCCAAATTTTTACCATTTTGTCATCACTCACTGAAATCAGATGATTTCCATCTGCACTCCAGCAAATATCGTTCACGGAGAGCAGGTGGCCTTCCCGGGCTTTACCGATGCTGAGATTCCTGAAAAGGGAGAAATCTTCTGACCGCCAGATTTTGATGCTTTTGTCCCTGCTTGCGGTTGCAAAATATGGGAGAGTGGGATGAAAAATAATTTGATAAACAGCGAAAAGATGTGCTGCAAAGCTTTTATGGCAAGTCCAGTCTGAAGTGTTCCAAACTTTTAAATGTGCATCACGACCTCCGGTTAGTAAATGAACACCTTCTGGGGAGAATGCCACGGAACCCACTCCTTGGTCATGACCTCTGAACTCATGAATCAAAGTGTAATCGTCCAAAGCATAGATTCTGATCATTTCATCATTGGAGACCGTAGCTAGGAGGTTCAAATGCTGATGATGAGCAAATGACCTGGTTTTTTCATTACCGGATCTAAACTGATGGACTTTTTCGTAATTTTCAGGATCAATGACCAACATGTCGCCTTTATCGGTGCTGGCAAGCAGCTCACTTTTAGCCGGAATATATTTGAGGTGAAAAACGGCAGAGCTGATTTTTAAGGTTTTTAACAAACTGGTGTTGGTGGAATCGAAAAAGCAAATGCTGCCATCATTGCAACCAGCAACCAATAATTTGAGATCGGGTATGATCTCCAGTGCATAAACGGTATGATTCAATTGGTTGAAAATTCGCTGATGAACCTGGGTTTCAAGATTCCATTCCACAACACCTTTGTCATTCCCGGCAGTATAAAACAATTCCTCATCTGGATGAGCAATCACGGTATAAATTGGGTTATTATGGCCGGGTAGGGTGGTGGCTTTCATATTTGTAAAGGTTTGAGGTGGGATCAAGTTAACTGGCTTTATGCCTTTAAACCTTTTGTTTCTTAACTCACTAGTGTCTTGATTCTAGATTTTTGGCAATATCATTTAATGTTAAACCTTTCTCTTTCAATAAAACCAATAGGTGAAAAACGAGGTCTGATGATTCATTGATCAAATCAGTCTCTGTTTCAGCTAAAGCGGCAATCACGGTCTCCACACCTTCCTCACCTACTTTTTGCGCAATTTTGTTCAACCCTTTGGCTCTCAATTTATTCACGTAAGATTCTGCTGTTGGATTTTCGTATCTGTCTTTGATGATATTTTCCAACTGGAAAATGAAGTTTTGATTATAATCTGTTGAGAAGCAACTTCTTGAACCAGTGTGGCAAGTTGGGCCAACCGGGTCAACCTTTATCAATAAAGTGTCATTGTCGCAATCTAAACTGATGGATTTTACATTTAAGAAGTTTCCACTTTCCTCGCCTTTTGTCCATAAACGATTTTTGGTTCTGGAGAAAAAGGTCACTTTCTTTTCTTTTTCAGTTTTCTGGAAGGCTTCTTCATTCATATAGCCTAACATCAACACTTCTAAGGTTTGCTCATCCTGAATAATCACAGGCACTAATCCGTCACTTTTTGTAAAATCTATGTTCATCAGATTCTTATTTCAATTTGGTTGTTCTTTAATAATTCTTTCAACTCTGGGATCAAAATCTCTCCATAATGAAAAACTGAGGCAGCCAAAGCGGCATCCACATTGCTTTTTTGAAATACATCGATGAAATGCTGTGCGGAGCCCGCCCCTCCAGAAGCGATGACAGGTATACTGACCATTTCATTAATCTCCTTCAGAAGGATGTTGTCAAAGCCAGATTTGGTACCGTCTTTATCCATCGACGTGATTAGAATCTCACCTGCCCCTCTGTCTTCGGCCTGTTTAATCCAATGTTGGGTTTCTAATTCAGTGGCGATTCTTCCGCCATTGAGATGAACAAAATCTCTATGTTCCAGATGTTTGGTATCAACCGCCAGAACCACAAACTGAACTCCGAATGCAGCAGCCAATTCATTGATTAATTCGGGTCTTCTCACAGCAGCTGAGTTGATGGAGATTTTATCAGCGCCGGCATTCAACAAGGCTTCTGCGTCTTTCAATTCAGAGATTCCTCCACCAATGGTAAAGGGAATGTTAACCTGACGGGCGACTGATTTCACCATCTCAATGGTGGTTTTGCGTTTTTCATGCGTAGCAGTGATGTCTAAAAAAACCAGTTCATCAGCTCCCTGACGTGAGTATTGCCAAGCCAATTCCACTGGATCTCCTGCATCTCTTAAGTCGACAAAATTAATGCCTTTCACAGTTCGTCCGTCTTTAACGTCGAGGCAGGGGATGATACGTTTGCTTAACATGAGGTTAAAGTGAAGTGAGGGTCTGCAGGTTCCAGTCTTTAATCTCTTCTATGGAAATATGGCCTTCATAAATTGCTTTTCCCACCACGCAGGATTCAATTTTATATTCGTTCAGCTCTTCAATATCAGCCATGGAACTGATGCCGCCTGAAGCGATGAGTTTAATGAAAGGAGAATGTGCCAATAATTTTTGATACAGTTCCACCCCTGCACCACCTAATTTCCCGTCTTTATTAATGTCAGTGCAAAGAAATCTAAAGAAACCTAATTGGAGGCACTTGTCTACGTAATCCATCAGCTTGATGGGAGAGCTCTCCATCCAGCCTGAATATTTTATCACTTCATCCAAAACATCAATTGCCACCACCACATGGTTGGAACATTTTGTCTTCCCACAGAGTTCTTTACCTAATTCTTCTAAAAAAGAGGGATTGGTGATGGCCTGTGTTCCTACAATCACCCGGTGAATTCCTGCATCAATCAACTCTTTGATCTTATCAATACTTCTCACACCGCCACCATATTGGACTTTCATGTCGGTTTTTCTGATGATATCAAAAATATATTTTTGATTGCTGAAATCACCTTTGGCACCATTAAGATCTATAATATGAACGAACTCGGTACCGTTTGACTGATAGGTCTCTATTTGTTCCTCTAAAGAAACTTCATATTGGGTCACCTGGTCATAATCACCTTCACGAAGGCGGACAACCTTTTGATTCAACACATCGACAGCGGGAATAATGTACATATTTACGTTTATAAGTGTGCAAAATTTTCCAGGAGCCTCTCGCCAGTCCCACCTGATTTCTCCGGATGAAACTGTACTCCATAAAAGTTATCTTTCTGTATGCCAGCGGAAAATTTAATTCCGTAATGGCAACAGGCAATTGTAAATTTAGAATTAAATTCTATAAAATAGGAGTGGACGAAATAAAAATATGCTCTTGTATCAATATCTTTAAATAATGGACTATTATTTTGAGGCTCCACCTGATTCCATCCCATATGTGGGACCTTTTTACAAACAATTTCCTGAAATTTAAGGGTTTTTACGGGGATGATCTCCAGCATTTGGGAGTTACCCTCTTCTGAAAAATCGGTGATGAGCTGCATGCCCACACAGATTCCCAGAACTGGTTTGGTTAAACTCTTGATTTTCGGAACCAGACCGGTGTCCACAAGCTTCTTCATGGCTGCACCTGCATGGCCAACTCCGGGGATGATGACCCTATCATATAAATCAAAATCAGCTTCAAAATTGATCATCCCGTGCTTTAAATTTAACCGGTCTAAAGCTGCTGTTAAAGAGAAGATATTCCCGGCTCCGTAGTTTACTATACCTATCATTGTTTTTGGATGAAGGAATAAAGAATAAGGATTAAAGGCTACGATCTTTAATCTTTGCTCTTCACTCCATTTTGCAATATTTTTGGATGAAGGAATAAAGAATAAGGATTAAAGGCTACGATCTTTAATCTTTGCTCCTTAATCTTTGCTCCTCACTCCATTTACAGTATTTTTGGATGAAGGAATAAAGAATAAGGATTAAAGGCTACTCTATCTTTAATCTTTGCTCCTTAATCTTTAATCTTTGCTCCTCACTCCATTTACAGTATTTTTGGATGAAGGAATAAAGAATAAGGATTAAAGGCTACGATCTTTAATCTTTGCTCCTTAATCTTTGCTCCTCACTCCATTTACAGTATTTTTGGATGAAGGAATAAAGAATAAGGATTAAAGGCTACTCTATCTTTAATCTTTGCTCCTTAATCTTTAATCTTTGCTCCTCACTCCATTTACTCCATTTATAAAAGTCCTTTTGTACTCGGCAATCTCATGTTATTGATATCACGTTTTACCGCCATTTTAATGGCTTTTGCGAAAGCTTTGAAAATAGCTTCAATTTTGTGATGTTCATTGTCTCCTTCCGCTTTAATATTCAGGTTTGATTTTGACGCATCAGAGAAAGATTTGAAGAAATGGAAAAATAGCTCTGTAGGCATATCGCCCACTTTCTCTCTTTTGAAATCTGCGTCCCAGACGATCCAGTTTCTGCCACCAAAATCAATGGCAACTTGTGCTAAACAATCATCCATCGGCAAGCAGAAACCATACCTTTCTATCCCTTTTTTATCAGCTAAAGCCCATGCAAAAGCTTCGCCCAAGGCAATTCCGGTGTCTTCTATGGTATGGTGTTCATCAATATGCAAATCACCTTTAGTATGGATGGTTAGATCAATCCCGCCATGGCGGGCGATTTGGTCCAGCATATGATCAAAAAAATTCAAACCTGTGGAGATGTCCGCATCTCCTTTTCCATCTAAATTGATTTTGATTTGAATATCAGTTTCTTTGGTTTTTCTGGTGTGTTCGATTTTTCGGTCTCCAACTTTTAGGAAACGATAGATCTCATTCCAATCTGGAGTTTCGATAGCTAAAACTTCAGCAAGGTTGTCGATTTTATTTTTCGGTTCACTGGCACCTAAATCCAGATTGTTATTTAGCCAGATGGCTTTTGCACCTAAATTTTTAGCTAAAACTACGTCGTTTAAACGGTCACCAATGACATATGAACCTGACAAATCATATTTCTCTCCATTAAAGAATTTAGTCAACAATGCAGTTCCGGGTTTACGTGTTGGTGAATTGTCTTTTGCAAAAGTCCGGTCAATGATGACCTCGCTGAATTTTATGCCTTCATTCTCTAGTGTTTTTAATATGAAATTATGGACTGGCCAGAAATTCTCCTCTGGATGTGCCTCAGTTCCCAAGCCGTCCTGGTTGGTGACCATCACCAATTCAAAATCTGTTTCTTTGGCAATTTTAGCCAAATTGCTGATGGCACCGGGATAGAAAACAAGCTTGGCGAAAGAATCAATCTGTTCATCCTCTGGCTCTAAAATTAAAGTGCCATCTCTATCGATAAATAATAACTTAATCATCTTTTAATTTTTTTAGGCTATTGATCAAAGCCTGGTTCTCTTCGTTTGTTCCCACCGTGATCCTTAAGCAGCCTTCACAAAGTTCCACTTTGTTTCTGTTTCTTACAATAATACCTTTTTCAGTGAGGTATTTATAGATGCCATCTGCGTCTGCAGTTTTCACTAGAATGAAATTCGCATCAGAGGGATAGATATCAATCACAAAGTCGAAATTCTTCAACGCTAGAACCAATACATCCCGTTCTTTTAAAATCTCTTTAATCCAATCGTTTACCTGACCAACGTTTTGCAAAGCTTCTAAAGCTAATTTTTGAGAAGCCTCGTTGATGTTGTAAGGGGGTTTCACCCGATTGAAAACTTCAATAATTTCTTCGCTTGCAAAAGCCATCCCTACTCTTAGAGCGGCCAATCCCCATGCTTTTGAAAGTGTTTGCAATACCACCAGATTTGCATACTCGGTTAATTCCTGTATAAATGTTTTTTGACGGGAGAAATTGACGTAAGCTTCATCAACCACCACAATCCCATTGAAATTGGCCAATAAGGTTTCCACATCTTCACGATTAATGGAATTTCCTGTAGGATTATTAGGGGAGCAGATGAAAATGAGTTTGGTGTTTTTATCAATTGCTTCTGCAATGCCTTCTAAATGGAGTTGGTAATCTGCAGTGAGATTTACTCTCTTTAGTAGAACATCATTGATGTTGGCAGAAACCTCGTACATCCCATAAGTGGGCGGAACGATGATGACATTGTCCACACCGGGGTTGCAAAAACTCCTGAACAGAATATCTATAGCTTCATCGCTGCCATTGCCAAGGAATATATTTCTTGCCGGAACACCTTTGATCTCGCTCAAACGCATCTTCACGGCATAAGCCATAGGATCCGGATAGCGATGAAAGGCCTGTGAAAGCGGGGAGCCAAAAGCATTTTCGTTGGCATCCAGGTAAACAGAAGCTTCGCCTTTAAACTCATCTCTGGCAGAGGAGTAAGGTTTTAAGTTTTTTATATTTGGCCTGAGGATTTTATTTAAATCAAACATTATCTTAATTAATTTGCGAGGAACGATTTACGATTTCAGCTTTGTGGATTCGTAAATCTAAAATCGTCATTCTTAAATATTTTCTAACCTGACTGTTACCGTATTCTTGTGTGCCTGCAATCCTTCAATCTCTGCCAGAATCTCTATGCTTGGGCCTAAATTTTTAATTCCTATTTCACTGATGTGCTGAAAAGTGATTTTTTTCACAAAAGAATCTAAAGACACCCCAGAATATGATTTTGCATAAGCACTTGTGGGCAAAGTGTGATTGGTTCCACTGGCATAATCGCCGGCACTTTCCGGTGTTAAATTTCCTGCGAAAACAGAACCTGCGTTAGTGATTTTATCAGCGAGGAGTTGCCAGTTGTTGGTTGCCAGTATTAAATGTTCGGGAGCATATTCATTGCTGAAATCCATTGCGTCCTTCAAATCATCCACTAAAACAGCGTAGGAGTTTTCAATGGCTTTAGCTGCGATCGCTTTTCTTGGCAAAATTGCTAATTGTTTTTCTAATTCGATTTTAGTTTGTTTGATGATTTCTTTTGAGGTGCTCACCAAAACGGCCTGACTATCCAAGCCGTGTTCAGTTTGGGCCAATAAATCGGCAGCGACAAACATTGGATTAGCGCTTTCATCAGCAATCACCAAAACTTCTGAAGGGCCGGCAGGCATATCAATGGAAGTGTTGGTGGTGGATTGGATCAAATTTTTTGCCATGGTCACGTATTGATTTCCGGGCCCAAAGATTTTGTCTACTTTAGGAATGCTTTCCGTTCCGTAAGCCATGGCTGCAACTGCTTGCGCACCACCCACCAAATGTATTTTGTCGATTCCTAACAATTGAGCCACATAAGCCAGATAGCCATTTACCTCTCCGTTTTTTTGTGGAGGGGAGCACACCACCACCTCTTTACAGCCCGCAATTTTAGCGGGAATGCCCAACATGAGAAGGGTGCTGGGTAAAACCGCAGTGCCGCCGGGAATGTATAAACCCACCCGCTCTATAGCCCTTATCTCTCTCCAACAAGTCACACCGGAAGTGGTCTCCACCTTCTTTTCATTTGGTTTTTGACTTTCATGGAATTTTTTGATGTTGTGATAAGCGACTTTAATCGCCGATTTGGCCTCTTCAGAAATGGTATCTGCAAGACAACTGATTTCTTCCTGACTTATCAATAAGGTGGTCAGGTTCACTCCATCGAATTTTAAAGCATAAGATTTGAGCGCATCATCTCCATGGATCTTCACTTCCGTGATGATGTCTTCAACCACTTCACGAATCCGGTTTCCGGAATCAGCATTCCTTAGAACTAGTTTCTGAATATCAGACTTGCTTAAATCTTTATAGTTATATGTTCTCATTAGTAGTTTGTTAGGATTTGGTTGAGTAGTTTGTTAGGATTTGGTTGGTTAGAATTTTCTAAGCAACCAACTAACCAACCAACCAACTATAATATAATCTTCTCTATCGGCATTACCACAATTCCCTGTGCTCCTGCGGATTTTAATTCATTAATATGGCTCCAAAAATCTCTTTCAGGGATCACGGTGTGCACAGCCACCCAACCTTCTTCCGCCAAATTTACCACTGATGGACTTTTGACGCCGGGTAATAAAGCGGTTATTTTCTTCAAATTCTGCTTCTCTACGTTTAAAACCACGTATTTGGTCTCCTTAGCCCGCATCACAGATTGGATGCGTTGTAAAAGTTCTAAAATTAAAGGATTGTTTTCTTCGCCTTTTCTTCCAATCAATATCGCTTCAGATGACATTACATCTGCAAAAGGCTTTAAACCATTACTTCTTAATGTCCCACCGGTAGAGACAATATCGAAAATGGCATCAGCCAAACCCAGACCAGGAGAGATCTCCACAGAACCGGAGATGGTTTTGATATCAGCGTAAATGTTCTCTTTGTCCAAAAAGTTTTGAAGGATGACGGGGTAGGAGGTGGCAATGGCTTTTCCATTTAGATCTGCTATGGTCTTAAAATCACTTTGGTTGGGAACCGCAATTTTCAAAGTGCATTTTCCAAATCCCAAACGTTGCAGATAAGCCACATCCACATTGGTTTCGGCTATCACGTTTTCACCAACGAGGCCAATGTCAGCAATACCATCCTGTACATATTCCGGAATATCATCGTCTCTTAAAAAAAGGATATCTAAAGGGAAGTTCGAAACAGGGGAGATCAATGTGCTTTTATAATTGTCGAAAGTTAAGCCACAATTTTTCAACAGTTCTACAGATTTTTCATTTAACCTGCCAGATTTCTGGATAGCGATTTTTAAAGTTTTCAAGATTTTAATGATTAATAAAAGACTAAATAAAGGGGAATAGAAAAAGTTTTGAAGTACAAAACAAACTATATGTCATCACCATGATGGTGATGATGTAGAGGATGTGTAACGTTCAATATTATTTTCATGTCTTTTAATGATTCTGCGACGAGAAATTTATGCAGTGCAAATATAAGAAGCTGCAATTGATAATCAAGTTTTTGTAGATTAAAAAACTCAATGGTAGAGTTTAATGAATAAAATAGGGTAATAAAAGGAGTTGAGCCTTAGTTCAACTCCTTTTTCCTTTAATTCTTTACCCTGTCTAAACTGTGTTCAATGGCTCTTTTGATTTTCTGAAGCCCATCATGTATGGCTGCAGAGATTTGATCAGACTGTGCGCTCACAAAGATTGGCTCTAAACCCTCTAGTCTGGCTTCGATGTTGCATTTTTTATCGTCAGCACCGGCTTTGCCGGCATTCTCATCACTTAGATGAACTTCTACGCGGGTTACGTGTGCGTCAAAACGAACAAGTTTTTCATTAAACAAATTGTTGATGTAATTGCTTAAATCTTCTTTTCCTTCGATATGATTATCGGTATTTACTTGAATGGTCATAAAAATAAGTTTTAATGAATGATAATAAAGAACATACCATTCTTCATTTTGATTTAATATTTAGTCTAAATTTTTATATTATATGGTTAAACATTTAAGGGCATGTGAATTGCCTTATAGTGAGAAAAAATGCAAAATATGAAAATTAGACAAATATTAACGCTTTTCTTAATTTCTTCCTTGATGATAGTGTCCTGTTCTAAGGGCAGGCATGAGGAGTTTGGAAGAGATTTGGCAAAAGTTTTTAAAAGTAAAAAATACAAAGATTTTGACACCACTGCGTACAACGAAGTTTTTAGAACTCAATACAAGGAGATCAAACCTCAATTGCATGATCCAATCTGGATCAGTAAAATATATAAGGAAGAAGACAAGGGCCTCACATTAATGGGTGCCTTTTTGGTAAATGGACAATTGGATACGCTTCATCAATATTTACTGAATGCGAAATATCATGGCCTAAATCCTGATTATTTCCATGCAGATAAAATCACTGAATTGATGAAAGAGGTAAAAACAAAGAAATTCAAAAAGGTGGAGGATAGTTATCCGGTACTCGCCCAGCTTGAGCTTTACTGTGCTGATGGGCTGATCAACTATGCGAATATATTAAGGTATGGCGCAGTGAATCCAAAAACGGTGTTGAGCAGATACTATGTAAGTGTTAGCAGGCCAGATATCATTGATGCAAAGAAAACTTTGGCCCAACTGGACATGGTGAAATTTTTACAGGAACTACAGCCAAAGAATGGTTATTATCAAAGATTAGCTAATTTAATCATCAATGATGATAAGCCTGAAACAACCAAAAGGCTAAGCCAGGAAGACAAAGAGAAGATTTACCTTTCGATGGAGCGTTTAAGATGGCCCGTAAAGGAATATAAAGGCAAGTATCTTTTGGTAAATATCCCTGAGTTTAAATTGAGGTTGATACAAGACAACACCACTGATTTACAGATGAAAGTTTGCGTGGGCGAAGCAGGTGGACATGAGACGCCAATTTTAAGCGGAATGGTGAACACGATGCAGGTAAATCCTGTTTGGAACATTCCTGAGAGCATTGCTTCCACAGAGATTTTAGCGAGCTTAAAAAATAATCCTAATTATTTGGTCAGCCATGACATGGTAGCTTATAATAGCAGCGGGCAATTAATGGAATCTGAGAATATAGATTGGAACAATGTGCAACCCGGGGAGTATTCTTTCAAACAAAATCCTGGGGCTGACAATTCTTTAGGACAAATTAAATTCATCTTCCAAAACCCATATGCCATTTATTTACACGATACTCCGGCTCAGGCAATGTTTAAACAAGATATGAGAGCTGTGAGCCATGGCTGTGTAAGGGTGGAACAGCCAATGAAATTGCAGGAATTTTTATTAAATGATAAGCAAGAATCTGATGAGATAAAAGCAGAGACTGAAGCCGCTTCAAATGGACAAAAAGCTGATTCAAGATGGGTAAAGATTAAGGATCCCGTTCCCGTTTTCATCTCTTATTATACTGCCTGGACAGATGATGCAGGAAATTTAATTGCCTCTAAAGATGTTTATGGGTATGATAAACTGCTGATGCCAAAGTTTAAAAATTATATGGCTTCATTTTAATTCAATTAGTGTTAAGTTAAAAGTTAAAATTAGAAAGTCAAAAGACTTATATCATTGATAATAAGTAATTTAAAAAGATGATTTTTCGTAGTTTTATGATTAACACTGCATTATTGGATGTTTTTATCTTAATAGGGTACCATACAGATTAGAATTAAGGCAACCCCTTAGCGATCATCAGGGGTAGGCGTCATATAGATCAGCCCTAAAAAACTTCTGAGAACAAAACATTACGCTTGGACAGTTAGGAACTTTTTTCTCAGGAGTTTTCTTGCCTATGGTAAAATGACAAGGTTGTGCACTAGGTCATTATTTAGGTATCTGAGATCCTTCTTTTATAAATAACGTTAAAGGAGTGCTAAGAGCATGATCATATGTGTTTGATCATCGGTTTAACTGGTCATCAATCATTTTAAAGATATACATAAATTCTTCGGAGAGGCGATGTTTGTAGTTTAATAAATATCTGGTAATGGCCTCCTCCTGCGCTAAGGTAAAAGGATTTTCCCACAGCCTCATGCAAATTCGCTTCAATGCATAGGTGATTTTATCGGGATTTGAATAGCTGAAAAGGTATTTTTCTTTCTTGAATATACCGTAAAAATGGAAGAAGCGATCAGTATCTTCCATGTCATTTAGCAGCAGGAATTTTTTTATGACTTCATTTTCTACCGCATCTAAATGTTGATAGAAAACATTTGGATCTATTAACTGACCGGTAAGGAGCAGGCTGTCCAACATCAATTCCAGGCTAATATGTCCCAAAAAAAAAGGTTTTACCGGGGAGCCTTTTAGAGTTGTCCTTATCATTAGCTTTATTTGATGTTGATGATAATGGAAAAAGGAGGAGCTATGAAAAAGTTTGTCTACTTCCAAATGCTTTTTCCAACCTTTTACCAACGCTGAATGTAGGAGGTCGTCACAAAAAAGTTCTTCTTTCTTCTCTGGATGCATGTTCCAGCTTTTATCTGCATTTTTTATCAGATCAGGCAAAACCATCCCTAAAACCTCGTAAGGGTTGGGATTATGCCTGTCAAAATAAAAATGTGATAAAAAATTCATGGGTCTTAACCGTTACGGAGGATGACTTTAAATGATACATTTTCTGACGAAATCATATATTTGCGCTTTTCCAAGATAAAAACAAATTTTAATAAACACGAAGATGAATTTTGTTGAAGAACTGCGCTGGCGGGGATTATTACATGATATCATGCCCGGAACCGAAGAAGAATTGGCTAAAGGCATGGCTAGTGGTTATATAGGTTTTGACCCCACTGCAGATTCCTTACATGTGGGTAGTTTATTGCAAATCATGACGTTGGTTCGCTTTCAAAAGGCCGGGCACAAACCATTTGCTTTAGTGGGCGGCGCAACCGGAATGGTTGGAGATCCGTCAGGAAAATCACAGGAGAGAAATTTACTCTCTGAAGAATTATTGAATCACAATCTAAAAGGAATTCAAGGTCAGCTAGAACGGTTTTTAGATTTTGATTGCGGAGACAACAGTGCTGAGATCGTGAACAATTATGATTGGTTCAAAAGCTTCACTTTTCTGGATTTCATCAGAGAGGTGGGCAAGCACATCACTGTTAATTATATGATGGCTAAAGATTCTGTTAAAAAGAGGCTGGAGAGTGAAGTGGGGATGTCTTTCACTGAATTTTCTTACCAGTTGGTTCAGGGCTATGATTTCTATTATCTGTGGAAGCACAAAAATTGTGTGCTGCAGATGGGGGGATCAGACCAGTGGGGGAATATCATCACCGGGACCGAATTCATCAGAAGAAAAGACGGGGGGCAAGCTTTCGCATTAACTTCTCCTCTAATCAAAAAATCTGACGGCACTAAATTCGGGAAAACTGAAGGTGGCAATGTTTGGCTGGATGCAAAGAAGACCAGCCCGTACCAATTCTACCAGTTTTGGTTGAATGCTTCAGATGACGACGCTGCTAATTACATCAAAATTTTTACTTTCTTTGAGGAAAAGGAGATCAATAATTTGATTGATGAACACGCAAAAGCACCTCATCAAAGGGCGTTGCAAAAGGCTATGGCTAAAGACATCACTGAAAGAGTTCATGGTGCAGCAGCTTTGGAAACCGCGTTAAAAACCACAGACTTTCTATTTGCGAGCGGCTCTTTAGATTTTCTCAAATCTTTAGGTGATGAGGGGGTCTCACAAGTTTTTGAAGGCATTCCTCAGTTCAATATCTCCAAAGAGGAATTTATTGGAGGCTATGATATTCTAACTTTGCTTGTAGATAAAACTTCTATTTTCCCTTCAAAAGGAGAAGCTAAGAAAATGATTATTGGAGGTGGCGTTTCTGTGAACCGGGAGAAGGTTTCTGCTCCTGATAAGGTCTTTACCGTTTCAGATTTGATCAATGGAAAGTCTTTAGTGGTTCAAAAGGGGAAGAAGAACTACTTTTTGGTGGCGGTTAAATAAGAGCCTGTTTAAAATTTATCTAATAATTTGTTTACGCTTCTTTTTGGCTGCAAATCTGTTAAATTTTTCGAGATAGATGCCCGGCTATCTCTACAAAATTTGCCTCGTTTCGCTCAAAAATAAGTTATAAACAATCTCATGACATAAATTTAAACAGACTCTAAGAAGCTGTCCAAAAATGGTTGAGTTGTTTTTTGTATAAGCCAATTTCTCCCGCAGATACGCGGATTTTTCAATTTGATGAGCAATCGGAAATGGAAAAATCAGCAAAATTTGTGTATTACCGAGCACATTTAATGACTAAAATAATAATTGATTCTAAATTTAGACAGGCTCTAAGTGATTTCCATCAAATATCTTTGTGTAATCGATCTCTAAAAAAGAGTAACGAACGCAATTCATCAAATTTGATGAGGATAAAACATGATCAGCAGTTAAAGGGCTATGAAAGAATTGGTTTGATTTCCGTCCAATCATCAATTCAAACTTTGGCATTGCACTAATTTGACAACTGAATAGATGCGTATCCAACATTTGTTTGACATGAAAGCTATCTAAAAAACAGAAAGAAGGTTGTTTTATTAATAAGTGCGAAAAAATTTGATAATTAGACAAATAGTATTTATTTTTGGATAAATGTCTGATATGGAAAATAGATTGAAAGAGCCAATTATTGATTATACCACAGTCTTGCACGATTCGGCAAATTTAGCTTTGGCTTTTTTCGGTGGGTCAAGTGCATTAAAATTAAAATCAAACGTCCTTTCGGATTTTGATTTGATGGAGCTTGCCCGGCGTGGGATTCCAAAAAAAGCGATGCTTAATTTGACAAAGAAAATATCAGTCACTCTTCAGGAATTTAGTCATATTATGCATATTTCGGAGCGCACTTTTCAGCGTTTTGAAGAAAGCAGTTTGGTAAAAGCCGAATATTCAGAAAAAGCTTTGGAACTGGCCCGCTTATACGCCAGAGGCGAGGAAGTTTTTGGTTCTTTAGAGAAGTTTAAAACCTGGATAAAAACACCTTCACATGTGTTTAAAGGCCAAACCCCTTTTGCTTTGCTAGATTCATCCA
The DNA here is from genome assembly GCA_965218985.1 of Pelobium sp. Taxonomy (GTDB): domain Bacteria; phylum Bacteroidota; class Bacteroidia; order Sphingobacteriales; family Sphingobacteriaceae; genus Pseudopedobacter. The sequence goes on along the minus strand of CBDCMP010000007.1, from coordinate 251,134 downwards.
TTGGTTTTGAACTGGTTCTAAGAGAATTGGGCAGGATAGAACACGGTATTTTTTCTTAGTGAAACTTTATAGACTAGGGATTTGCAGGTTCTCTGCTGAGCTATCTGGTGAAGGAGCAAGAATTAACGGTGGCCGTTGGAATTCTATAGGTGTGCCTGCTGTTTATTTCGCTAATTCAAGGGCTTTGGCAGTTTTGGAGGTACTTGTCCATTTGCCAACACTGCTTTTGCCAGATGATTTTTGCATGACTGAATTCAGCTGTGAAGCCTCTTTTCTCGAAATAGAGAAAAAATCTTTACCAGAAAACTGGAATACTTTCCCCTTCTTAAAGCAGTTGCAGTTAATAGGGGATCGTTTTTTTAAAACTAATGAATTCCCATTATTGAAAGTGCCATCGGCAGTGGTGAGCGGTGAGTTCAATTTTATTTTAAACCCGCTACACTCAGAAGCTTTAAAAATGAAATTAGTGGATAAAAGCTACTTCAGTTTTGATCCCCGACTTTTTTAGGTTGTTATAATAAGCCTTAATTTTCATTCCACCATCAAATTACAACCTCTTACATCACTATCGTCAAACCTTCCAAGCACTTCAAAAGAATCATTTGAATGAATTCTTCCAAGATCTTTGGTGGCGATGAAGGAGCAGGAATGCATATTCGCTAAATCTATCACATTGATGCCCCCTGTTCTTGCATCTTTTGTCAAAGATAATGGATCGTTGATATCCCTGATGAGGATCTTCATCCAGGGGGGGCAATAGAATATGCCGTCTCCCTTCGAGTAAGCTTGTGATAATAATTCAGTCATTCCATATTCAGAGTGGATTTTCTCCACGCCAAAGCCCCTGCAAAGTGTTTGATGCAGCTCCTCCCGAACCATTTCTTTCCTTTGGCCTTTCATGCCGCCGGTCTCCATCACTAACAGTTCCGGAAAGTTGATTGGATGTTGTTCTGCAAAATCCAGAAGTGCATAAGTCACTCCAATCAACAACGTTTTTTGTTGCTTCTCCTTTAAATTCATTAAAGTTTGATATAAGGCATGATGATTATAAAGGAAAAAGCCGCTTTGTGGATGGCTAGATCCCTTGATAAGGCCATCTGCCATATAAACCAAAGACGAACCTTCACGCTCTAAATAGTTAGGCAATAAAACTAGGATGCACATCTCCTTCAGATCTCCGTAAAAATATTCAAATCCGCTAAGATAGCTGTCTTCATAAAGCTTCACATGCTGTACAAAATGTTTGCTGATTTGACTGCCCGTTGTGCCAGAGCTGGAGAAAACCACATCGGCGAAAGCCTGATCTTCGATGATTTGATGTGTTTTGAAGAATTCGATCGGTAAATATGGAATTTGTTTATAATCAGTGATCTCATCAGGTTTAATTGACAATGCCCTTACGAAATCGCGATATACCTCTATAGTTAAGGTTTGTAGCTTAAAAACATCCAAGCAAGCATCATTAAACTCTTCTTCAGTTTGAATTTTGTAAATACTCATTCATCAAATATAAAGATAAGACCATATAAAGAGTTAAAATTCATTCTGTCTCTGAAATTCATTTATTTATAAAGATGATTAGTGTTGAATAAGGAGCAGTTTTTATGGTGATAATGGTGTTTTGAAAACTTATTATTAAAATTGTGGTTATTTAATGAATAAAATAACAAAAATGAATCCTTTTTCTTGCATTGTTGGTAAAATGTTATTGTTTAAATATGATTTAAGTTTTACTTATTAAAGGATATTGAGCATCTTAGCAAAAGATTAATTTCAAATCAATTTATGAAAGAAAAGGAAACAGGCCCCAAAGGTCCAAAAGATCCCAACGATATATCAGAACATATAGAGGTCACCGTAGATGAGTTAGAAGAAGAGGAGATCCACCATGTAAATAATCCAATTGTAGGCCTAAAGCCTATAGAAAAAGAATTTCTGGGAGCAGTAAAAGAGGTGAAGCAAGAGCATAACAAATATATCTTCAGCGATGGTGCTGCTGCTGTGGAGATCAGGGTGGTAAGTGATGAGATCATCCGGGTAAGGCTGGCTCCTCACAGCGTTTTTTTAGAGGAGTTCTCCTATGCCGTGCCCCAATTGGACCAAAAAGTGGCGGTGTTCACTTTCACCGAGGATGAGACTCATTATTCGGTGTCCACAAACACGGTAACTTGTCTGATCAATAAGGAAAATTTTCATATATCTTTTGCTGATAACGATAATAAACTGATTAATGAAGACTTGCTTCCCATGCATTGGGAGGAGAACGTTCAGTTTGGCGGATATTATGTTTATTGTACCAAGAAGACTTATCCTGAAGAAGCGTTTTTTGGCTTGGGAGATAAACCTACAGATCTTAATTTGCGGGGAAAAAGATTGCAAAACTGGAATTCTGACACCTATTCCTTTGCCAGGAATCAGGATCCGCTTTACAGAAGTATCCCTTTCTTCATCAGTTTGAATGAAGGAGAAGCTCATGGAATCTTCTTAGACAACACTTTTAAAACTCATTTTGATTTCGCTCAGGAGGATAATGGCAAATTAAGTTTTTGGGCTGACGGCGGTGAATTGCAATATTATTATATACATGGCCCTCACATGATGGATGTGGTTAAAAGATATCATACCCTTACCGGAACTCATAAACTACCACCGCTTTGGGCATTAGGTTACCATCAATGCAGATGGAGTTATTATCCTGAATCCAGGGTGATGAATCTGGCTAAAAATTTCCGGACCAAGAAGATCCCTTGTGATGCCCTTTATCTGGATATTGATTATATGGACGGTTATCGTTGTTTCACTTGGAATAAGAAATACTTCCCAAACCCAAAGAAGATGGTCAAGGAGCTTTCTGACGATGGTTTCAAAATGGTGGTGATCATTGATCCCGGAATAAAAGTGGACGATAATTATTGGGTTTTTAAAGAGGGTAAGGATAATAAATATTTCTGCAGAAGAAGTGACGACTATTTCATGGAAGGCCATGTTTGGCCGGGAAGGTGCCAGTTCCCTGATTTTACCAATCCGGAAGTAAGACATTGGTGGGGTGGTTTGTTTAAAGAGTTGGTGGAAGTGGGTGTTGCCGGGGTTTGGAATGACATGAACGAACCGGCTGTTTTTGGCTCAGGTACCTTCCCTGACGATGTTCGTCACCAATACGACGGACATCGCGGTTCACATAGGAAAGCCCACAATGTATATGGAATGCAGATGGTTAGGGCCACCTATGATGGTTTGAAGAAACTTCAGAAAAGCAAAAGACCTTTTACGATCACGAGAGCCGGATATGCCGGTGTGCAGCGATACAGCAGTGTATGGACAGGAGATAACGTAGCGAGTTGGGAACATCTGAAACTTGGAAGTTTGCAAATGCAGCGGTTGTCTATGTCGGGAGTTCCTTTTGCAGGTACTGATATTGGAGGTTTCAGCGGAGAACCAACAGGCGAATTATTTACCCGGTGGATACAACTGGGAGTGTTCTCTCCGTTTATGCGTGCACATTCAGCAGGTGACACCGCCGAGCGTGAACCTTGGAGTTTCGGTCAGGAGCTGGAGGATATCAATCGTAAATTCATAGAATTACGCTATAAGCTCTTGCCTTATATTTATTCCACTTTCTGGGAGCATCACCGTTATGGTTTCCCGATTTTAAGGTCGGTGGTGATGTTGGAGCAGGATAATCCAGTGAATCGTTTCCGAGAAGATGAATTCACTTTTGGAGATAAAATCTTAGTTTGCCCGGTTTTACAAGAGGGGGCAGTATCAAGAAAAGTTTACCTTCCCAAAGGTGATTGGTATGACTACTGGTCACACGAGTTGTTTAAAGGCGGAGAGGAGCACATGGTGAACGCAGCTTTAGATTCCATGCCGATTTTCGTTAAAGCAGGTTCAGTGATACCCGAGTATCCGGTGATGCAATATGTGAATGAGTTTGAGATTGAAGAATTGGTTTTCCAAATCTACTATTCGGCTTATCAAGTCACTTCTTTTTATTTTGAAGATCATGGGGACACCTTTGCTTATGAACAGGATATTTATATGGAAAAGAAATTCATTGTTAGCAGTGATAAAAAATCCATGACCATTAAGCAATCCACAGAAGGACTATTTACCCCGAGATATGAAACCTATGACCTTAAAATCATAGGGCTTCCTTTCAAACCTTCAAAGGTGATCATTGACAGTAAAGATTATATGGGGGATCTGTCTCTTGATGGTCTGAAAAGGATAAGATTAAAAGTCAGTAAACATTTCAAGCAGATTCAAATACTCAAATAAAATGAAGCCCGGTGTTAAGCCGGGTTTTTTATGGAATTTAAAATCGTCAACTTCCTATTCATGGCAAGTATTTTGTTTGAAAATAGATTTTATATGTACCTTGTGATGATCGCAAGCTAACCAATTTACCAACCTGGAAGATGTAATTTAATGATATCATGGCTAAGAAAATCAAAGAATCCAATATAGAACCTAAAGCAAAGGAGAGAAAAGTGGCTGTAAAGAAAACAGCGGGGAAAACTCCTGTGAAAAAGAAATTGGAAGAAAGTAAGGAAATAGTGCAGCCACCTGCGCCATCTGTTTGGTTATATTCCAGATTTTCGGATTTTGATATCGGATTATTTAAAAGTGGGAAACATTATCAATTATATAAAAAATTTGGAAGTCATGTGGTGGAGCATCTGGGTGTTACCGGGACTTATTTTGCAGTTTGGGCTCCCAATGCACATTTTGTATCCGTTATCGGGAATTTCAATGGTTGGGATAAGGGAAGCCATCCTTTAAACATAAGATGGGACCAGTCAGGCATCTGGGAGGGTTTCATTCCACATGTCGGAAACGGTGAAGCTTATAAATATTTCATTAATTCCACCACCGGAGAGGATTTAGAGAAGGCTGATCCTTATGCTTTAAAAGTAGAGGAGCCACCCCGGACAGCTTCCATTGTTTGGGACACCTGGTATGAATGGAAAGATAATTCATGGATGCAAAATCGCCATGTGAATAATGCATTAAACCAGCCAATGTCCGTTTATGAAGTCCATTTTGGCTCGTGGGCCAGGGGGTTGGAATCTCCGGAACAGTTTCTATCCTATCGGGATATGGCACATAAATTAGTCACTTATGTAAAGGAGATGGGTTTCACCCATGTAGAATTCATGCCGCTGATGGAGCATCCTTTCTACCCGAGCTGGGGTTATCAGATCACAGGTTATTTCGCCGCATGTAGCAGATACGGCACACCGCAGGATTTGATGTACCTGGTGGAGCAGTTCCATGAAAATGGGATGGGTGTGATCATGGATTGGGTTCCGTCTCATTTTCCTGGTGACGCTCATGGATTGTATCATTTCGATGGATCACATTTATATGAGCATGAAGACGTTCGCAAAGGTTTCCATCCGGACTGGAAATCTTATATCTTCAATTATGGCAGAAACGAAGTGAGGGCATTCCTCATCTCAAATGCCATGTTCTGGTTAGAAAGATTCCATATCGATGCTTTAAGGGTTGATGCCGTAGCCTCTATGCTTTACCTGGACTATTCGAGAGAAGAGGGTGAATGGATCCCGAATGAGCTTGGCGGAAGAGAGAACTTAGAGGCAATTTCCTTATTGAAAGAATTCAATGAAGCAGTTTACGCCAATTTCCCTGATGTACAAACAATCGCTGAAGAATCGACCTCTTTTCCAGGTGTGAGTCATCCCACCTATACGGGTGGATTAGGCTTCGGTCAGAAATGGATGATGGGATGGATGAATGACACTTTAAAATATTTCGCAGAGGATCCTATTAACAGGAAATACCATCATGCCCAAATCACATTCAGCACCATATACGCTTTTACGGAGAATTTCATGCTCCCGCTCTCTCATGATGAGGTGGTGCATGGAAAAAGATCACTCATTTACAAAATGCCGGGTGACGAATGGCAACAATATGCCAACCTGAGGTTGTTGTACAGTTATATGTGGACACATCCCGGAACTAAATTATTATTCATGGGCGATGAATTTGCTCAAACTAAAGAATGGGATCCGCAACATTCCCTGGATTGGCATTTATTGGAGTTCGCACCCCACCAGGGAATTAAAAAATTGGTGATGGATTTAAATAGAATGTACAAAGCAGAGCCGGCTTTGTATGAAAGAAGTTTCGACGGAAATGGCTTTGAATGGATTGTGAACGATGATTCGGATCATTCTGTTTTAGTTTATGCAAGGAAAGGAATGGATCCACAAAACGATTTAATCATCGCTTTGAATCTCACACCGGTTCCTCGTCCTCATTACCGGTTTGGAGTTTCCAGAAAAGGAACCTGGAAGGAGATCTTTAATTCTGACCACAAAAAATACTGGGGAAGCGGTATCTATAATTCCGATAAGAAGAGCGAAGCTGTAGGCAGCCACTGGAAGGCAAATTCCATTGAAGTGAACATCCCGCCTTTAGGGATGTTGGTTTTTAAAGCACCATAATTATTTTCTGGAGTTGAAGTTGATTTCCTTGACTCTGTAGTGCAGCTGATATAAAGCTTGTTTATTTCATCAAGTGTATTTGTTTTGTTGGGAGATATTTTAGCGTTTCAGCAATCCAATTTAAGATTTAAGACAGCAGTTTTTGACGCAGTAAAAATTCCAACTGATCATTAGAAGTGTTCAACTTTTTATTCATTCCCTCTATCTCTTTCTTCTCCTTGTAAATTTCAAAAGCTCTTAAGATGGTTTTGTCCAGTTCTTCCTCATTCCATGGTTTTGTTAAATAATGGAATATCTTTCCTTTATTCACGGCATCTATCACAGCGGTCATATCCGCATAGCCAGTCAATAAAATTCTAACAGGATCCGGAAATTCTTCGATCACCTTCTCCAAAAACTCCACTCCGGTCATGTTAGGCATTCTTTGATCGGTGATGATGATGTGCACCAGGTTATCCCTCATCACTTTTAAGGCCTCATCTCCTCCGGTGGCGGTAAGTACCTTATACTTAAGCCTGAAATTCGCTTTAAAGGAGACCAAGTTGTTCTCTTCATCATCCACATATAAAATCACCATTTTTTTTTCTTCTTTCTCTTCCATTCCTGTCAATTTAAGGACTTATTAGCTACAAAATTAATAAATTCATGCAGACCATTCAATCATTTAAGAGATCTGTTGATGAACTTTCCGGAAACGGCTATTTCTTTGGTCCCTTTGGTGTATTTGTAAAATCCTTCTCCGGATTTGATTCCTTTGTTTCCGGCAGCCACCATATTCACTAACAACGGACACGGGGCGTATTTGGGATTGCTAAAACCTTTGTACAAAACATCCAATATGGAAAGACAGATATCCAATCCAATAAAATCTGCTAATTGTAAAGGGCCCATCGGGTGCGCCATTCCCAGCTTCATCACGGTGTCAATTTCCGCTACTCCTGCAACTCCCTCATATAAACTATAAACAGCTTCATTGATCATGGGCATCAGCACGCGATTGGTCACAAAACCCGGATAGTCATTTACCTCCACCGGGATTTTATCCAATGTTTTTGATAAACCTATGATTTGTTGATTGACCAGGTCGGACGTGGCATAACCTCTGATCACCTCCACTAACTTCATTACAGGAACAGGGTTCATAAAATGCATGCCAATCACTTTATCGGGTCTTTCGGTTGCAGCTGCGATTTTAGTAATGGAAATGGACGAGGTATTGGAAGCCAAAATTGTTTCAGCTTTTGCCCATTTATCCAATTGCTTAAAGATGTCTGTTTTGATATTGATATTTTCGGACGCAGCTTCAACCACCAAATCAGCATCGGTCACTGCTTCTTTCAAATCCTGAAGATAGGCTATCCGATTTAGTGTGTCCTCTTTTTGTTGCATATCCAAAATCCCTTTTGTCAGTTGTCTGTCAGTATTCACTTCAATCATTTCCTTTGCATGGGCTAAATTAGTTGAAGAAATATCAAATAAAGCCACCTGGTAATGATGCTGGGCGAATGTATGGGCTATTCCGCTTCCCATCGTGCCAGAACCTACAATGGTTATATTTTTAAAATTTTGATACATTAATTATTATTTATCTGTGAATAAATTATGAAGTTATTGTTTTTTTTAAGAGATTAGACTTTTGTTTGTGTATTTAAATATAAGGAATCCTATTCACTTAGCTAAGTATTAAAACAGGCAAAAAGCAATTTATTTTTTAACCAAAAAAAAAACAAATGAAACAAAAATTACTAAGTATTTTCTTAGTTTGTGTGTTGCTGGCGGGAGCTGCATTTGCACAGGACAAAAGAATCACTGGTAAGGTGACAGCCAAAGAAGATGGCTTACCATTACCAGGGGTTTCAGTTAGAGTGACTGGATCCAAATTAGGAACACAAACAGACGCCAATGGAAATTACGCTATCAATGTTCCTGATGGTTCCAATACTTTACAGATTTCCTACATCGGATTTCTATCTCAGACCATTGCAATAGGCAACAGGTCTGTGATCAATGTCTCCTTGGAAACTGATGCTAAACAGCTTTCAGAGGTCATTGTAACTGGTTATTCAACTTCCACTCAACAGGCTTTCACTGGCTCGGCAAAAGTGGTTTCTGCTGATAATTTAGAACGCAAAAGTGTTTCGAACGTTTCACAAGCTCTTTCTGGAGAAGTTGCCGGACTTAATGTAATTAACACAAGCGGACAGCCCGGTACTACGGCCACTATCCGCATCAGGGGATTCGGCTCTGTAAATGGAAATAGAGATCCTTTATATGTAGTGGATGGTGCGCCTATAGCAACTAATACAACGGCGGGCATCAATCCTTTGAGTGCCATTAATCCTGATGACATTGAATCAGCCACTGTTTTGAAAGATGCAGCTGCTACTGCAATTTATGGTTCAAGAGGAGCTAACGGTGTAATTGTAATTACAACAAAAAGTGGAAGAGGTAAACCTTCATTTATTGAGGTAAATGGACAAACCGGAACTAATATATCCCTTCTTCCTAGATATAGTGTTATAAAATCCCCTGAACAGTTTATCGCTTTAAGTTGGGAATCACTATATAATAGAGGTGTAGCTTTGGGAAATGCAAATCCAGTTAATTATGCAAACACCAGATTATTCTCAACCTCAGGCATAGATCCAGATTATAATATGTGGAATGTCACAAGTGGCGCAGATCTAATTGACCCAACAACAAGAATGGTAAAAGCAGGGGTTACAAGAAAATTCGACCCTGAAAATTGGGAAGATTATGGATTTCAAAACTCAGCTAGAAATGAGGCTAATGTTAAATTCGGAGGTTCTAATGGAACTACAAACTACTATTCTTCTTTGGGCTATTTAAATGATATTGGCTATTCGATAAATTCTGATTTTAAAAGATTATCTGGTCGTTTGAATTTAAATCAACAAATTAAGAAATGGTTAACCGGATCAATAAACTTAGGTTACACTAAATCCACAACAAATAGAGGTGGACAGTCTAGTGACTCAGGAAGTATATTTTGGTTTGCTGATAATATTCCTCCAATTTATCCTCTATTTTTAAGAGACGCTAATGGTGCATTTGTTGATGATCCTATTTTCGGAGGAAACCAATATGACTACGGGAGTAAAGGTCGAGGCTTTAGTGCATTAACAAATGCAATTGCAGATGCTTCTTACGATATACAAAGAGATAAAAGAAATGACTTAAATGGAACTGCCTCTTTAAAGGTTGACATAATTAAAGGCTTATCTTTTGAAACTCGTCTTGGAATTCAATATTATAATAATATTTATAACAATAGAAACAATAAATATTATGGTTCTGGAGCATCTCAAAACGGTAGCTTATTTCAAAGAAGAACGGAACTAGTTTCAAATAATTTTTTAAATCTATTACGATATTCTAAACAATTTGGTCAACATGGTTTAGAGGTTTTAGCAGCTCACGAATCAACTGATTTTAGTCAAAGTTTTTCAACATCCTCATCGTTTAATTTAGTTGATCCTAATTTGTTAGATTTTAACAACGCCATTGTTTCAAACCCAAACTCTTCTTATACTAACAAATACAAGTTGGAAAGCTACTTTTCTCAAATTAATTATAATTATAAATCTACATATTTTCTTTCTGGAAGTATCAGAAGAGACGGTAGCTCTAGGTTTGTTAACAACAAATATGGAAATTTCGGATCTGTTGGTGCTGCGTGGCTCATTTCAAATGAAAGTTTTATGGAACCCTCAAAAAAGCTTTTTCCATACTTAAAAGTGAAGGCTAGTTATGGGCTAATTGGCGACCAGGAGGGTATTGGGTACTATCCTGGCTACGATTTATACAACGTCGATAATCTAAATGATCAACCAGCATTTTCTTTTAATACAAAGGGAAATCCGGATTTGACTTGGGAAACAGCTAAAATTTTCCAAACAGGCGTGGAGTTTGATTTAGGAAAATATTTGTCGGGATCAGTTGATTATTATGTTAAAAATACAAATGATTTGATTTTTGATAGAAGAGTTGGCCCGTCAATCGGTTATGCGCTGATTAAAGTTAATGATGGAAAGCTTAAAAATCAAGGACTTGAATTTGACTTAACAGGACATGCTTTAAAATCTAAAGATTTCAAATTGGATATCTCTGTTAATGGAGCACTTTACAAAAATGAGTTGACTCAAATGCCTATTGACCCTGCTACTGGAAAACAAAAAATACTTGATGTCCAAGGAAATTATGGATATGGTGTTGGGCATTCTATTTATGATTTTTATGTAAGAAATTTTGCAGGTGTTGACAAGACAACAGGCGTGAGTACTTGGACATTATATTACAATGATGCGAATAATAACAACACTGTTGATGCAGGGGAAGGGGTATCTAGTTTAACACAGTTTTTATATGATAATCCTACTATTAAAGAAACTGATTTGAAACAGAGCACTACAAAAACTTATTCAAGTGCGACTCAATATTATGTGGGTAAATCTGCCATTCCAAAGATTAGAGGGGCCTTCAATATATCGGCAGGTTATAAAAGATTCGATCTTGGCATACAAATGCTTTATAGTTTAGGTGGATATGCTTACGATGGTGCTTATGCTGGTCTAATGAATAATGATGTAATTGGAGGGAATAACTGGAGTACAGACATTTTGAACAGATGGCAAAAAGAAGGAGATGATACTGATGTACCTAGATTGTCAAATAATTATGATGCAAATGTAAGCTCTCTTTCCTCGAGGTTTATCACTAAAGCAGACTATTTGACATTAAATAATGTTAGACTTTCTTATGCTATCCCAACACAATTTTTATCAAAGATTAGTGTAGCGGGATGTAGTGTTTGGGTTTCAGGAGATAACTTATATCTAGCCTCCGCCAGAGATGGATTTAATCCTTCAACTGCCGAGTCAGGTAGTTCTAATATATATAGATATTCACCTTTATCTACCATTTCTGCGGGACTTAAAATCAAATTATAACATTTTAAAATAAAAAAAATGAAAAATAAATTTTTTATCATATTTAGCGCATCTCTTGCACTTATGGTCATGGGATGTGGGAAAGATTTCTTGGACGAGAAGCCAAGTCAATTTTTGTCAGCAGAGCAAATAAAAATAGCTGCTGAAAAAGACCCGGGCTTATTGAATGGTAATATTTCTGGTTTGTATTCTACCATGTACAATACCGGGACTGGTGGTACAACCAGAGATGATGACTTTGGCCAAAAGGGAATTGATATTTATAGCGATATGATTTCTTCAGATATGGTTTTAGGTGCGGTTATCTATGGTTGGTACTCTCCTATTGCAAGGTTGCAAGCTACTGAAGATTTTACTAGAAATGAAGATTATATCCCGTGGAGATATTATTATAGAATTATTTTTGGAGCTAACACTTTGATAGATGCTTTAGGAGGAACTGAAGCAGTACCAACTGAAACAGAGCAAAAATATGTCATGGGACAGGCAAAAGCTATGAGAGCATATGCATATTTTTATCTTGCACAACTGTATGCCAAGGGTTACGGTACTGGTGGTGAGAAAATTTTGCCTATATATACAGACACAAAAGTTCCAAATCAACCATTAAGTACTTCAAAAGAAGTTTATGATTTGATAATAGATGATTTAACAAAGGCTATTGATTATTTACAAGGCTTCAATAGAACTTCTAAAAATCAAATCAATAAGTCAGTTGCTCAGGGATTATTAGCCTATGCTTATGCTGCGAGAGGTACAAATGAAGATTTGCAACAAGTAATTACTATAACAGATGGAATTATTTCAAGCGGAGCATATCGTCTTGAAAACCAAGATGAAGTTGTTGCTAAATTTGATCCAACTACAGGAGCTTTATTGAATCCACAATCAGGATTTAATGATGTGTCTAACCCAAGTTGGATGTGGGGTGTTGATTTGACTTTAGCCAACAATTTAGATTTAGTTTCTTGGTGGGGCCAAGTTGATTTATTTACCTATAGCTATGCGTGGGCAGGTGACCCGAAAATACTTGATGATGGTCTTTACGGTAAAATTAGGACTGATGACGTTAGAAAAAATCAATTTGACTCTGACCTATGGCCTACAAATAAATTCTTTGCACCGGCAAGAATTGAGGGAGGACAAAGGCAAATTACTACAGATTATGTTTATATGAGATCTGAGGAAATGTACCTTTTGAACGCAGAGGCAAAAGCTAAATTAGGACAAGATGGTCCCGCTAGGGATGAATTAAAATTATTATTACAAAAAAGAATTACTGATTATAGTTATGTTGATGCGTTAAGCGGACAAGCCTTACAAAATGAGATTTATCTGCAAACAAGAATAGAACTATGGGGAGAAGGTAAAAGCTATTTAGCTATGAAAAGGAATAAAGCAACGGTTACAAGAGGATCGAACCATTTGTTTTTTGCTGGTCAATCTTTTCTTTACTCTGATGATAAGTTAACTTTTCCTATTCCGCAAGCAGAGGTCTTAAATAATCCTAATATTAATCCTTAAAGGGTATAAGACATAAGTAAGAGAGGCTGTTTTTAATTAAAAACAGCCTCTCTTTAATGAAATTAAAATCATCTCTCCCTTTCTACCAATAGCTCCGCAAACTCCATCAGCACCCCTTTATCTTCCAGCGGAACATTGATGCTGTTAAAACATTTTAAAGCATTTAAAGCAAAAGACTTCATCATATCTTCAGCTAAAGTTCGTATATCCAACACATCATAGATTTTTTTCACCGTGGCCACTTTATCCTCTTCATTGAAATCTTTGAGGGATAGCCAGTATTGAAGTTCCTGAAGGACCTCATTTTCGGCTAAATCCAGTGCCTTGATCAATAAAAAAGTCTTTTTATTGGCGATGATGTCTCCGCCAATCTGCTTTCCAAATTTCTCTGGATCCCCGTAAACGTCTAAAATATCATCTTGTAGTTGAAAAGCAATACCCAAATTTTCTCCAAAATCATATAGCAATTGTGCGTCATTTTCTGAAGCATTCCCTATCAATGCGCCTATTTTTAAGGCTCCGCCTAATAGGACAGCAGTTTTTAAACGAATCATTTCCAGGTATTCATTGATACTTACTGTAGCTCTGTTTTCAAAGTTCATGTCAATCTGCTGTCCTTCGCAAACTCCAATAGCAGTTTGGTTAAAAACATCCAACACAGCAGACAGAAGTTCAGGTTTTACCTGGATCATCATTTTATAGGCTTGTACAAACATCACATCTCCTGAAAGAATAGCCACCGGCTCGTTCCACTTGGCATGAACGGTTGGTTTTCCTCTTCGCAGAGGTGCTTTATCCATGATGTCGTCATGCATCAAAGTGAAATTATGAAAAAGTTCTATGGCTAAGGCCGGAGCTATGGCAGCTGCTATGTCCCCATCAAACAAGTCTGCGGCCATTAAAACGAGGGCGGGTCTCAGCCTTTTCCCTCCTAAAGACAGGAGATAGGTTATGGGTTCATATAATTCTTTAGGTTCGGCAGGATAGGAGGTAGCTTTCACTGCCTCCTCAATGATCTTTTGAAGTTCTTGGATGCTATGCATTTAAATAATTAGCGTTTGCTTATGGGAAATGATGAAGTGACGATCAGGTTATTCAACAATAAGGCTGAAATCAATTTGTCTTTTTGCAAGGTCCACTCTTTTTACCTTGATCCTTACCTCGTCACCAAGCTGATACTTTCTTTTTTTCCGCTGGCCGATGATACAGTAATTCTTTTCATCCAGCGTGTAGAAATCATCTGAAATATCTCTCAAGCGGATCATTCCTTCACATTTGTTTTCCTGAATCTCCACATACATCCCCCATTCGGTCACACCGGAAATGATGCCCAAATAGGTCTCCCCAATGTTGTCCTCCAAATACTCAGCTTGTTTGTATTTAATGGAAGCTCTTTCGGCATCTGCGGCTTTTTTCTCCATTTGCGAGGCATGCTGGCACATCTTTTCGTAATGGTCTGCGTTCACACTTTCTCCGCCATCCAGGTAATGCTGTAGCAAGCGATGGGACATCACATCAGGATACCTTCTGATAGGTGAGGTGAAATGGGTGTAATGATCAAATGCCAACCCATAATGACTGCTGCTTTTAGTGGTGTAAATGGCTTTTGCCATGGTACGGATGGCTAATTGGGTCAATACATTTTGTTCTTTGGTGCCTTCCACATCAGCCATTAATTTATTTAAAGACCTGGCGGTGTCTCTATCGGATTTGGTAGAGATCTTATGCCCGAATTTTAAAGCAAACTGAGAGAAGTTAGCCAAACTGTCTGGTTTCGGAGCATCATGGGCCCGGTAAACAAAAGTGTATTTATTCTTCCCTTTCCCTTTTTTAGCTATGAATTCGGCCACTTTTTTATTAGCCAGCAGCATAAAATCCTCGATAAGTTTATGTGCGTCTTTCCTCTCCTTCACATAAACCCCGATCGGTTTGCCCTTATCATCCAGTTTAAATTTAACTTCGGTGGATTCAAAACTGATGGCGCCGTGTTTAAATTTTTTTTCTCTTAATTTATAGGCGAGACCGTTTAAAATTGACAGTTCTTCAAAGAAATCACCGGCTTTATGATCCAGTATTTCCTGCACTTCCTCGTAAGCGAACCTTCTATCAGAATGAATCACGGTTCTTCCGAACCATTCATTGATGACATTGGCATGATCATCCAGTTCGAAAACCGCAGAGAAACATAATTTCTCTTCTTGGGGGCGTAAGGAGCATAATCCGTTTGAAAGATTTTCAGGGAGCATGGGGATCACCCTATCCACCAGGTAAACGGAAGTGCCACGATCAAAAGCCTCTTTGTCAAGCGCAGTGTCCGGAATTAAATAATGGGAGACATCCGCAATATGCACACCTACTTCATAATTCCCATTCTCTAATTTCTTAAAAGACAAGGCGTCGTCAAAATCTTTGGCGTCGAACGGGTCGATAGTGAAAGTTAAAACAGCCCTGAAATCCTTTCTCTTTGCAATCTCCTCTTTAGTGAGGTCTGGATGGATGGCGTGCGCCTCCTTCTCTACCTCCTCTGGGAATTTCAGTGGAAAACCATATTCTGCCAGGATGGCATTCATCTCTGTGTTATGCTCTCCCTGCTTTCCTAAAATACTTTTGATGACACCCACCGGGTTTTTAGCTCCTGCGGGCCAGTCAACAATTTTAGCCAGTGCTTTAACACCATTTTTAGCACCATTTAAATCCTCTAGGGGAATGAAGATATCATGAAGCATTTTACGGTCGTCGGGAATGAAAAAAGCAAAATGTTGCGATAATTTCAGAATACCCGTGAACTCCATTTTGGCTCTTTCCAGGATATCCACCACCTCACCTTCTTTGCGTTTCCCTTTGCTGCTTGCGTAAACATGCAGTTTCACTTTATCTTCATGTAAAGCAGTGCGCAATTTACGCGGAGCGATGTAAATGTCTTTCTCAAACTCATCATCGGGAATAAGAAATGCTGAACCATCGTTCGCCATAGCAATCTTACCGGTTAAAAAGGCTTTCACTTCATGAAGCTGGTACCTTCCCTTTCCAACTTCCAGGAAAACTCCGCTTTTTGTTTCATCTTCAAGGATCTCTAAAATGGTTTTCCGGCTTTCGGGATCAGCAAGATTGAGTTTGGCCGCAACCTGTTTGAAATTCATGGGCTGATTCCCTGATTTTTCGAAGACGTTTGATATGAGCTGTGAGAGGACGTGTTTAACTGAGTTACCTTTATGATTTGACATGCTTTGCAGTGATATTTTTATATAAGGGTCAAAATAGTGATTATGTTTCTAAATTCTTTGAATTAATCATAACCTTAACCGTCAGTTTTTTAATGGATCGTCACCGACGATAGGCGAAGCATTCATGAGGGCCATTAAGAATGCAAAAATAATTTGGAATAAAGTAAAGCTGTTGTGCGGCAGAGGGCAGGAAAGCCCATGAGCCAAAACTTAAGATAGAAGTTTTGAGAACTGAATACATTACCCCCATCTCCTCCGGACAGAAAGCGATTGACTATCTAATAATCCGTGGTCTGTGTCCTTTCACACCTTCTCATTCCATTGCTTATTTCGGTCTGTGCTGTGGGAACACAGACCAATGCTATTAAGTTAAGAGGTTCGTCATTTTGAACGCAGTGAAAAATCACACAAATAGGTGACAAGTTCTATGAGGAGACCTTATTAGTGAGACGTTTCGTACCTACCATTGACGTAATCTAGTTTCGGTCTGTGAGGACACAGAACGAGGCAGGAGAGAGCAGGAAAGCCTGCACTAAAACTTTTTGAGAACTGAATACATCACCCCAACTTCTCCGGACCGAAGGCAGTTGACTATCTAATAATCCGTGGTCTGTGTCCTCACAGACCACTTTTTAGTGGATCCTATATTTCGGTATGTGGGGACACAGTCGAGGTAGGAAAAACAAAAAAGCTGTCTCTTTTTATTTTTGAGACAGCCTCCTTTTTATGCTTTAAATTCGAGGATGTCTGCAGGTTGACATTCCAGCACCTCACAAATTTTCTCTAAAGTGGAGAAACGGATGGCTTTGGCTTTCCCGGTCTTTAAAATAGAAAGATTGGCCTGTGTGATGTCCACTTTCTCCGCCAATTCTGATAAAGAGATTTTTCTCCTGGCCATCATCACATCCAGATTTACAATAATGGGCATCATTAAACAGTTAAACGGTTTTCTTCCTCCATCTCCACTCCGCGTTGGTAAACCATTGCAATAATTAAAATAATGAGACCGGTGACGAATCCATAACCCTTATCAGTTAATAAATCCATTTTTGGACTTTCTAAAGAATGATTTATGAATGCGCCTAAAACAAAGTAATGGATTAAACCTAATATATCCGATAGGATGAAAATCATTCCCACCAGTTTTAATCTGGAAACTAAATTAGAGTTAAAAGGCTGTAAAGTGCTAATGCCAGCAAAAAGCTTTTTGAAATTCCAGAGTAAAAATATTCCCAGGCTAAGGAACACTAATGTGGAACTCATATAATAATAGCTTAACCCTGAATGTAAATCTGCTTCCACTTTGTATAAATCCGTTGCTTGTTGGTATCGAACAATCTTATCTTTTGAATATAATGAAGCTGATTTTGATATTACTGGCTTTCTATCTTTAAAATAGGAAGTGTCATCTAAACTGATGTAATTGTCTGAATCTTGTTGGAAAAAACGAGAGACATCTTTAACGATTACAAACAAAGTGATGATGATTAAGAAATAATATAAGAAGCTGGTTCCAACTCTTAAAATTGATAAAATGAATTTTGTGCTCATAACATTTAATTTAACAGCACAATTATAAAACTTATTTTTCTGTTTTACAACATATATTTATTGTTTATCAATAAATATATGTTCAATAGCAATTATATGATTTAGAAACTTCCTTTAAGTTGTTAAAACCATTCATTTTGTTTGTCAGCCCATAAATACTTTCGGTACCTTTTGCGCATTTTTTAGGTTTATATTTGTCAGCTAACCCGTGGTCTGTGTCCTCACAGACCACTTTTAGTGGAATCCTATATTTCGGTCGGTGAGGACACAGGCAGAGGTAAGAGGCTTTTGACTTTCTACTTTTAACTTAACACTAGGATACTTACAATCCATGGTGGTTTATTTATCTACTTTATAGGGAGGTGTTTTCTTTTGCTTTTTCCCCGGTCAGCGAAAATCAAACCATGTAAATTCTAAGCATTCAAAACGTATAAATCCTCTTTTTTGAGTGAAAAAATACGTGATATTTTGGTGCCCTTTTTAGCTGTTAAGCTTATACAATCCATCAAAAAGCTTATAAATCCGTTCAAAAGCCAAGGTTATTCGATTTTTGCTGATCAGCCGTTGGATTTCAGCAAGCTGTTTTTGAATTTAAGCCAGGTTATATCGGCATAAGCTTTGTCTTATTTAATTACCCTACATCAACATGAAAAACAGAAACAGAAAAGAGCAGGAGGAGATCATGAATGATCCTCTCCTCCTGAACAAAAAAATCAAAATCCATTTATCCATTAAAATAATCATCTATGAAAACAAGTATTTTTAAATTCCTCGGCCTCGTTTTGATGCTGTTTCTCGGTATAAGCGCCTGCACTTCCAGCAGGCCAAGTACTACCGGAAGAGATAGCACCAGCACCTATCATTCAGACTCCATGAATTTGGATAGCACAAGAGATACTTTAAAAAGAGACACTTTTTAGGGTCGTATGGTTAACCACCATCAGCTTTTGTTTTAGCTTATGCAAAAGCAACTAAATTATAAAAGAGCCGTGTGGATTCCACACGGCTCTTTTTGGACACCCTCATTTTTTACCTTTGCCACTCATTGCCTTAGCAGCCTGACTTTTCTGTTCTTTGGGTGTTTTGGGGTTTTTTAACTCTTTTGAAGCTTTGCTTTTAGCTTCACTCTTAGTGTTAGCCATGATTTTGTTTTTTAGGTGAAACATTAAATTTATCATTTTAAATCCAGTAAAAATTATGCCAGACCGAGCTTTTCCAAAAGATTTATGAGTCCTGATGATCAGGATGTAAAACCTGTTAAATGTTTCCGGCAACCTTTGCGCAATTTTATCTGCTTTACTTGGGAGGTGTATGAATTTTTAGGCAATTTAAGCCCCTGAAAAGTGAGGCTCCAACTTAAGGGGGATCTTATTAAAATTGAAATCATGAGTATTGAAAAGCAATTCTCCTTAGCAGGGAAGGTAGTGGTTGTAACTGGCGGAACAGGAGTGTTAGGAGCGTCATTTGTAAAAGCGATAGCCACCGCAGGCGCTAAGGTGGTCATATTGGGCCGTAATGCCGAAGTGGCGAACCAACGGGCAGAGGAGATTAAATCCACAGGCGGCGAAGCTTTAGCTGCTGTTGCTGATGTTTTAGACGTTTCCTCTTTGGAAAGTGTTAAAGAAGAGGTGTTAGCGAAATATGGAAAGATTGACGGGTTGGTCAATGCCGCTGGCGGAAATCTGCCAGGAGCCGTGGTGGATCCGTCCGCTTCTATTTTCGAACTGGATATGGAAAGTCTTACCAAGGTGATGAACCTCAATCTGTTTGGATCCATCAAACCCACACAGGTTTTTGGAAAAGAGATCGCAAGGAACGGTAGCGGAAGTATCGTTAATATATCCTCTATGGCATCACAACGGGCTATCACTAAAGTGTTGGGCTACAGCATTGCCAAAAGTGCCATTGATGGTTATACCAAGTGGTTTGCCATGGAACTGGCGAACAGATATGGAGATAAAATAAGGATGAACGCCATAGCGCCCGGATTTTTCCTCACAGCGCAAAACAGGGATCTTTTGACTAATCCCGACGGAAGTTTTAAAGAGCGGGGAAAGCTGGTGGTGAAGCAAACTCCTTTTAGTCGTTTCGGAACTCCGGATGAATTAGAGGGTGCTTTAATCTGGTTATTGAGCGATGCCTCTAAATTTGTGACAGGGGCCATCATTAATGTAGATGGAGGCTTTTCAGTTTTTTCAGGAGTTTAGTTTTCAAGTTCAGTAGTCGAAATAGTTCATCTAATATTAAATATCCATAAGGACAAGGATCTTGGTTCTTGCTTCTTATATCTTGATTCTAAAAAAATGCAACATCAAATGATTCCCACCATGAGGTGGTACGGTCCCGATGATCCTGTTTCGCTGGCTGATTTAAGGCAAGCGGGTTGTGAAGGAGTGGTGAGTGCTTTACATCATGTCCCCAATGGCGAAGTGTGGACCGTGGAAGAGATTAAAAAGCGTCAGCAAATCATCTCAGATGCCGGTCTGGTTTGGAATGTGGTGGAGAGCGTTCCTGTTTCGGAAGCCATTAAAACTCAAACAAAGGGGTTCCAAAAACAGGTGGATCATTATAAACAATCCATCAGGAATTTAGCTGAATGTGGCATTTTCATCATTACCTATAATTTCATGCCAGTTTTAGACTGGACGCGTACAGACCTTGCCTATGTGGTGCAAGATGGTTCTAAAGCTTTAAGGTTTGAAAAAGCAGCATTCATTGCCTTTGATTTATACATCTTAAAAAGGACAGGGGCGGAGCGGGATTATACTGAAGAGGAGCTCAAACGAGCAAAAGCCAGGTTTGAAAACATGTCTGAAGATGAAAAACAGCTGCTTCAAAATAATATTGTGGCAGGGCTTCCGGGAAGCGAGGAACGCTTTACCATCCAACAATTCCAGCAAGCTTTAGCTACTTATCAACATATTGATGCAGATAGGTTAAGAGCTCATCTTATCCACTTTTTAAAAGAAGTGGTGCCTGTGGCCGAGGAGACTGGGGTTTACATGGTCATTCATCCTGATGATCCTCCTTATGCCATTTTAGGATTACCCAGAGTGGTAAGCACCGCTTCAGATGTTCAATATTTGGTGGATGCCATCCCATCTCTTCATAATGGCTTGTGTTTTTGCACAGGTTCTTTTGGGGTGAGGCCGGATAATGATCTGCCTCAAATGCTGAAAACTTTTGGCGACCGTATCAACTTTCTGCACCTGAGAAGCACCAAAAGGAATGAACTGGGGGATTTTTATGAAGATGATCATTTAGCTGGTGATGTAAATATGTATGCTATAATAAAAGAGACAGTGGCTTTGATGCAACAAAGAGGCGTACGCATCCCCATGCGCCCTGACCATGGCCATCAGATGCTGGATGATCTGGCTAAAAAAACTAATCCGGGTTACTCGGGCATTGGGCGTTTACGAGGATTGGCAGAGTTAAGGGGTTTAGAACTTGGCATCATCAGTTCGGGGATAGCGTGATGCAGGTAATAATAGTTGGTGTTTAAGGGGTCATCATAACCTCTGCTTAAAGGGTGCCTGGAAGGTAGTTATTGTAAAAAATACACTTCTTTTATAAGTTATTTTGCAATTTCAACCTAAGAAACTAAATTGCAGGCTATACGACAGGATTTATTTTTAAGGATTTCAAAAAACACCTAACCAATTTTAAAAATTAATGAAAACACTTTCGACTGCGGATTACCTTGTATTCCTGATTTACTTTGTTATCGTGGCTTCTTATGGATTGTGGATTTACCGCAAGAAAAAGAGCATCAACAGAGATTCCAAAGATTATTTTTTGGCTGAAGGCTCGCTCACCTGGTGGGCTATCGGTGCCTCATTAATCGCTTCCAACATTTCTGCAGAGCAATTCATTGGGATGAGTGGTTCCGGTTTTCAACTGGGTTTGGCCATTGCCACCTACGAGTGGATGGCTGCGGCAACACTAATTGTGGTGGCGGTATTCTTCATCCCAGTTTATTTGAAGAATAAAATCTTTACCATGCCACAGTTTTTAAGTCAGCGCTACAATGAGACTGTTGCGATGATCATGGCGGTGTTCTGGTTATTATTATATATCGTCGTGAACCTAACTTCGATATTGTTTTTAGGAGCTTTGGCAGTGAGCAGCATATCAGGGATCAATTTTGAAGCTTGTATGATAGGGATGGCTATTTTCGCCATCATTATCACTTTAGGAGGAATGAAAGTGATTGGTTATACTGATGTGATACAGGTGTTCTTCCTGATATTGGGCGGTTTAGCGACCACCTACCTTGCTTTAAATTTGGTGGCCGAACATTACGGACAAAGTGGAGTGCTTAACGGTTTCACCTTGATGACCTCACAGGCAAGTGATCATTTTCACATGATATTCACCAAAGATAATCCCAATTATATCGACCTTCCGGGTTTAACCGTATTATTAGGCGGTATGTGGATTGTCAACCTGAACTATTGGGGATGTAACCAATACATCACGCAAAGAGCTTTGGGTGCTGATTTAAAAACAGCAAGAGGTGGTATACTTTTCGCAGCGTTTCTTAAATTATTGATGCCAGTGATTGTAGTTTTGCCGGGTATTGCAGCTTATCTGTTGTATAAACAAGAAGTTTTCAGTACAGAGATGTTGGTAAATGGCACAGTGAGAGCTGATAGAGCTTATCCTGTTTTATTGAATCTTTTGCCGAGCGGTTTAAAAGGATTGTCTTTTGCAGCATTGACCGCAGCGGTGGTGGCTTCTTTAGCCGGTAAAGCAAATAGTATCTCCACCATTTTCACTTTAGATATTTACAGGAAAATATTCAACAAGACTGCATCTGAAAAGAATTTGGTGTTCACTGGCAAAATTGTGGTGGTAGTGGTGATGATTTTGGCGGTTGCAATTGCGCCATTCCTTGGTATAGAAAAAGGTGGCTTCCAGTTTATCCAAGAATATACAGGTTACGTTTCTCCGGGTATTTTCGCCATGTTCATTTTAGGTTTCTTCTGGAAACGCACCACTTCTTCAGCAGCATTGTTTGCTACCATCGGAGGCTTCATTCTCTCCATCACTTTAAAATTTCTTCCGCAATTCGCAGATTTATCCTTCCTTTATTCCACAGGATTCGCTGTTCCGGTAAATGGCGTTTACGAAATTCCATTTCTGGATAGAATGGGTTTTGTTTTCTTATTCTGTATCATCGGGATGTTCTTCATCAGCAAATTGGAATATAAAAATGGAGCTAATCCGAAAGGATTGGAAGTGGATGCCAGTATGTTCAAACCTAATGCAGGCTTTACCGTAGGAGCGGTGTTGATCGTAGGGATATTGGTTGCGCTTTACACCGTGTTCTGGTAACAGCGCATGTCATAAAAAAAATCCCTAACCTTGCCGAAGGTTGGGGATTTTTTTTGGTCACAAAAAATAGCATTAAAACTATACACTTTCGTTGAGTCTCGCTTTAGCTTCTAAAAATGGCATGAATGTATTCATGGTGCATTTTCAATAGGATTGTGCTTGTTTAAGGAGGCCTCACTTTGGTTTAACGATTACATCGTCTTTTTCTAAAGGTTTCTCTATCCTAAATCTCCACTCGTAAAGTAGATAAAAACCCACCAATCCATACTCCACTAAAACTAAACTCATGTGCTCCTGGTAAGGTATCACATGATAAGTGTAATAGCTTAAGCAAATCAGCAGGCTCCAAACAATAGGGAAACGCCATTTTAGAAATGGAGTGAAAGCCACCAGTATCAGCATGTACCAGGGGTGTACCACCGCACTTAACATAGTATAGGTGAACATGACCCAAAAAATGCCTTGAATGATGTTTTTGGCTTTAAAATAACTCAACAAGAAACCAATTAAAGTGAAAGCCAATAGTATCTTACTGGTGTATACGATAGGATTGTAGCCCAGCCATTTCCATCCAATCGCTTTTAAAACCTGGTAGATGCTGCCATTGAATTCAAATTTGCCATAATAGAGGTGCAGGCTTTCTAAAAAATGTGAAACTAAACTCAGCGAATGTAAAAAAGGAAGAAACAGAATGATGGTGCATACAGCGGTGATTAATCCGGCATAAATGCTATTTCTCCATCCGATGTATGGGATGAACAACGGCAGAAAGATCACAGGCAACAATTTGGTGCATATCCCTAAAGAAATTGCCACTGCTGCCAGCCTCCACCTATGATTTAAAAGCAGCCAAATTGCTGATAAGCTAAAGAAGATCATGATGGCTTCGAAATGGAGATTTCCTGTGAATTCAATGATCACTAAAGGATTTAAAGCATAGAGGAAGACCAATCTTTCATCCTTGTTATAAAATCTCAATAGTTTTTTAATCAGCCAGATGTTTCCTAGATCTGCTGATAAAACAAAGAACCTGATGATGATGGCAGAGGCCAGAAGATTGCCTTTTCCAGGAATGGCACTCAACATAAATAGGAATTGATTCACGGGTGGATAAACTGAAAAATACTCCGGTGAATTCATTCTCTGGAATAGCACAGGGTCAATCCAGCTGAATCCTGTTTCCATCAGCTCGAGTGGGGTATAGCTGAAAGGATCGATGCCATGAAGAATTAGGCTGCCATCCCAAATGAACCTATAAATGTCATCGCTTAAAAGCGGGAAACAGAACAGCAACAGCAACCGGCTGATGAGGGCTAATCCAATATTTAATTTGTGATGACCAGCATGATTAAATCGATGCAATATGGAGAAATAAGCCAGGAAAGCAAGAGCAAAATATAACCAGATGGATAAGATATCGGTTCTGGTTGGAATGGCGTAAGCCATTTGAAAGAGCGCCAGCAGGAATAAGCCCGCAGGGAAAATATACCAGCTTAAATTAGTTTTTGCGGTTGCCTGTCTCATTGAATTCAAATCGCTTAATTTGTAATATGTCGCAAAATAAAATTTATGCCGACCAATTGGGTCGCAAGATACAAATCAATCATCCACCAAAAAGAATCATCTCTTTGGTACCCTCACAAACTGAATTATTATTTGATTTAGGCTTGAATGATGAAGTGGTGGGCGTCACCAAATTTTGCGTTCATCCCGAAAATAAATTTAAAAGCATCACAAAAATTGGAGGGACAAAAAAACTGAATATGGAAAAGATCAGGAGCTTAAATCCTGATTTGATCATTGGGAATAAGGAGGAGAACGAAAAAGAACAAATTGAAACTTTGATGAAGGAATTTCCGGTTTGGATGAGTGATATTTATAACCTGGATGACGCTCTAAATATGATGAAAGCTTTGGGAAAATTAGTGGATAAAAATAAGAAAGCGCTCGAAATGGCAACAGCAATAAAGGAGAGATTCACAAATCTGGAAAAAGGACTAAATGGAAAAGAGCCTCCATCAGCCGCTTATCTTATCTGGAAAAAAGCCCAATATGCTGGCAGGCAAGCAAACTTTTATAGATGAAATGTTGAAATATTGCGGACTCATAAACATCTCCAGCCAAAACAGGTATCCTGAATATTCCGATGAAGAATTAAGGAAATTGAATCCTGAAGTGGTGTTGCTGTCGTCAGAACCGTATCCTTTTAAAGAAAAACATACCAAATATTTTCAGCGGCTATGGCCAAATGCGATTGTGAAATTAGTTGATGGGGAAATGTTCAGCTGGTACGGAAGCAGGTTGCTGAACGCGGCGGAATATTTTAGGAATTTGAAGTTAGATTTAAAAATCTAGAGGTTGCTGAAATGTATGGTAAAACCTCAAAAGAAGAATATCTTCCTTATCAATTTATAAAACAGCGTAATTTGCTTTCTGATTACCGCTCTTCTAGTGTTTCTATAATCTGCTCATGGGAATAAAGTAGGGTAACTAATAATCAGGTCAAGAATATCGTCAACTTCTTCAATAAATCGTTTTGTAACTTTTATAGGCCATTTTTCCAACAGATAAGAAATATTTTGATGATCATCTTCTAAGGCTTCATCAGACCAGATGATCACCATTTAAAAAGTTCAGGAAATTTAACTTTGGTTCTTCCCTTTGCCTCTTCATTACTGACACTACCGTTTTTTTCTAAGGATTGAAAGGCTTTGTCTATAGCTTTTTTTTCATCCATACTTATTGGTAGCATTTTTTCATTGGATTTTTTAAGCAACAGCAGCTGTGTGATGATTTTTTCATCATTAATTTTATTCAGCCAATTGATGATTGGGGATTTTTCTTCTTGTAGGTCCATTTTTTTAGGATAATAATCAAATATAATAAGCTCTTATTTCTCAGACTTAATAATCGATTAAGTTTTTTAAGAATCATAAACAGGAATTAAAATGTTTTATTTTAAAAAAGCATTTGCAATAACAGGGCTAAGTTCTATCTTTGCAGTCCAAAATAATGAGAGTTATTTGGAGAAAAAAATCCTAATTGCGGAAGTGGCGTAATTGGTAGCCGCACCAGACTTAGGATCTGGCGCTTCACGGCGTGGGGGTTCGAGTCCCTTCTTCCGCACAAAATCCAATCCCTCCCAAACAATGGGAGGGATTTTTGTATAGAGACATAGCAAATAAAAATACTGAAGAAATGAATATAACGCAGGAAAAAACAGGCGATTTAAACGCAATTGTAACTGTAAAAATCACTCCTGATGATTACCAGGAGAAAGTGAATAAAGCCATTAAAGACCAGGCGAAGAAAATTAAACTTCCCGGATTTCG
This sequence comes from Pelobium sp., assembly GCA_965218985.1. Taxonomy (GTDB): domain Bacteria; phylum Bacteroidota; class Bacteroidia; order Sphingobacteriales; family Sphingobacteriaceae; genus Pseudopedobacter. Next base: position 224,720 of record CBDCMP010000007.1, on the reverse strand, counting down.
TCCAGGGATGGTTCCTCCCGCACATGTGAAAAAGATGTATGGAAAAAGTATTCTGGTTGATGAGATCAATTCGTTGCTTTCTGATTCTGTGAATAATTACATCCAACAAAATGAAATCGAGATTTTAGGCCAGCCTTTGCCAAAAGAAGACGACAGCAATTTTAACTGGGATTTCAACGATGAATTCGTTTTCAATTACGAATTAGGTTTAGCGCCACAGGTTGATGTGAAGTTCACTGCTAAAGATAAGCTGACTAAATATATGGTTAAGGTTGACGGGGAGACTTTGGCTGCAAGAATTAAAAATATCAGAAGGAGTTATGGTAAAATGACAAACCCTGACGTAGTGGCAGATGGAGATGTGATTTTCGGTGAGTTTGTGCAACTGAATGCGGATGGTTCTGTTTTTGAAGGTGGAATCAACGAGACTGCCTCTTTGAGATTAGAGATCATCAAGGATGAAAAAGTTAAAAAATCACTCATCGGACTTAGAAAAGGAGATGTGGTGGAATCTTTTGATTTAGTGAATGCAGTTGATGATGAGCAGCAGCTGGTGAAGATATTGAAATTGGATGAAGCGAACCCTATTATTCCGGAATCTAAATTCAAATTGACAGTTAAAAACATCAATAGATTAGAGGAGTCAGACCTCGATCAGGAGTTCTTTGATAAAGTGTTCGGTGCCGATGTTGTTAAAACCGAAGAAGCGTTTAACGCAAAAATAACTGAGGAATTGGAAGCGATGATGGCCCAAGATGCAGAAAAGAGACTGGCGAACGATTTATATAAGTATGGTTCGGAAAAAGCCACGATGGCTTTGCCTGATGAGTTCTTGAAACGTTGGTTAAAGATCTCTAATAAGGAGATTACGGATGAAGAGCTGGAAAAAGGGTATGAAGATTTTGCAAAAAACCTGAGATGGACTTTAGTGGAGAACAAAATTATGAAAGATCAGCAGCTAGATATCAAATATGAGGATGTTTTCCAAACTGCTAAAGCCCGCTTAGATGCACAATTCAGCATGTACAGTCCGCAAGCACTTTCAGAAGAGCAATTGGGACAATACACTGCTCAGTTTTTGCAGGATAAAGAGAATGCAAATCGCATATTTGAAGAAGTGAAAGCTCAAAAGGTTTTTGATTATTTAAAATCAGTGATCACTTTGGATGAAAAAGAGATCGCTTATAATGAATTTCAGGAATTGAGCTAGTGTAATTTAATCATAAAACGACGAAAAATCATCTTTTTAAATTGCTTATTATCAATGATGTAAGTATTTTGACTTTTGACTTTTGACTTTCTACTTTTAACTTAACACTAGTAAGCAATTCCATAAAAAATTTTGCAGAGCAGTCCCTTAAAAGGCTGCTCTTGTTTTGAGCGGAAGTTGACCATACAGTCTCAATTAAGCTTTCAGTGATCAAAAGCCTTACATTCTCCCTCTTCCCGAAATAAATTCGGGGCAGACCGGGAGAGGAATTGTGGCAAATGCTTTTGCAGAACCATTGCGAAGTGGTAAATTACCCGCATTGATGGGCCAATTAAACATTGAAAAGGTTAGGTTATGAATAGCGAAAATGATGTTTGATAACTTTTATTCGGGTAACGCTCCATCATGTTTGCGTTAGGGATGGAAGTGGATACCGGCCTGTGGCTAATGCTTGGTGTAGTAGGAATGTACAGCCCGCCCGAACGCCCAGATAAAAAATTACAACCAATTGATGTTAAGTTTTTTGAATTTTAAAATTATTAAATACCTTGTCTCCGGTAGAAAAGCTTGAGCAGTATTGGTTTAAACCTGTTGAATAGCTGAAATTTAAATTAAAAAAAGATATGAACATAGATAAAAATGAATTCCGCAAATACGCCGTCAAACACCACAGAATAGGTGGTGCACAGGTAGATAAATATATCAATAATGCAGAGGGGATTTTGAGACCTTCCGGCATGACACCTTACATCATAGAAGAGCGTCAATTGAATGTAGCTCAGATGGATGTATTCTCGAGACTGATGATGGACCGTATCATTTTTCTTGGTGATGCGATTTATGACCAGAATGCAAACATCATTCAGGCTCAGTTGTTGTTTCTGCAATCCACAGATGCAAAAAGAGATATACAAATTTATATCAATTCGCCGGGTGGTTCCGTATACGCTGGTTTAGGGATATATGATACGATGCAATTTATCTCTCCAGATGTAGCAACAATTTGTACAGGAATGGCTGCTTCTATGGGAGCTGTGATCATGTGCGCAGGCACTAAAGGTAAAAGAGCAGCATTGCCTCACGCCCGTATCATGATCCATCAGCCTTCAGGTGGCGCACAAGGTGTGGCTTCGGACATGGAAATCAATTTAAGAGAGATGCTGAAGTTGAAGAAAGAACTTTATGATATTATTTCCAAGCATTCAGGTCAATCGTATGAATGGGTGGAGAAGGCATCAGACAGAGATTATTGGATGAAAGCTGACGAAGCTAAAGAATACGGCATGGTTGATGAGGTTTTGGGAATAAATGAAACTAAAAAATGAGTAAAATTCAGAAAGATATAAAATGTTCTTTTTGTGGAGCCGGGAAGCAGGATACCTTGATGCTGATCGCTGGTCTTGATGCGCATATTTGCGATAAATGTGTGGGTCAGGCCAATGATATTTTGGCCGAGGAGCTGACCTTAAAAAAGGGTAAAAACATCCATACGGCTGTCACACTTTTAAAACCCCAGGAGATCAAAAACCATATCGATCAATACGTGATAGGGCAGGATGACGCTAAAAAGGTGTTGGCCGTGGCGGTTTATAACCATTATAAAAGGCTGAACCAAAAAGTGACCAAAGATGAGGTGGAGATTGAGAAATCAAACATCATGATGGTGGGTGAGACGGGTACAGGTAAAACTTTAATGGCTAAAACAATTGCCAAGATTTTAAATGTACCTTTCTGTATTTGTGATGCCACGGTGTTGACCGAAGCCGGTTACGTGGGAGAGGATGTGGAAAGCATTTTAACCCGTTTGTTACAGGCAGCAGATTATGATGTCACCGCTGCAGAGAGAGGCATTGTCTACATTGATGAAGTGGATAAAGTAGCCCGTAAAAGCGATAATCCATCCATCACCAGAGATGTTTCAGGAGAAGGCGTTCAACAAGCATTATTGAAAATTTTGGAAGGGACTATTGTGAATGTTCCGCCTCAGGGCGGGAGAAAACATCCTGACCAGAAAATGATCCCGGTGAATACCAATAACATCCTGTTCATTTGCGGTGGAGCTTTCGATGGTATCGAGAAGAAAATCGCGAATCGATTGAGGACGCAAACTGTTGGGTATAAGTTCAAAGCAGATGATAATAATATCGACCTTAAAAATTTATATAAGTATATCACTCCATTAGATTTGAAATCTTTTGGAATGATTCCGGAGTTAATTGGTCGTGTCCCGGTGATCACTCATTTGAATCCTTTGGATAGAGAAACTTTACTGAATATCCTTACAGAGCCAAGAAACTCGCTCGTTAAACAATATCAAAAATTGTTTGAATATGAGGATATCAAACTGGAATTTGAGAAGAAGGTTTTTGAGTTCATCGTAGACAAAGCAATGGAGTTTAAGCTGGGTGCCAGGGGATTGAGGTCCATCTGCGAAGCCATCATGATTGACGCGATGTTCGAGATTCCTTCTCAAAAACAGGAATCTAAACGATTGCTGATCGATATGGATTATGCCCGGGAAAAATTTGAGAAATCAGATTTGAAAAAACTAAAAGCAGCATAAAAAAAGCCTCCTTTTCGGAGGTTTTTTTATAAATGGTTATGAACGAAGAGAAAGATATTAAGAAGGAGACAGTCACTGTTCCGGAGAAAGAAGTGAAGGGTGCTTTGAAAAAAGGATTGAAATCCAAAGAGGATATTGTAGCTAACTGGTTGCCCCGTTATACCGGTAGGGCATTAAAAGATTTCGGAGATTATATTTTATTAACGAATTTCTCTAGGTACGTCCAATTGTTCTCTGAATGGAATGATAACGCACCCATATACGGACTAGACAAGCCTATGCAGAGTGCCACTGCAAAAGGCATTACCATCATCAATTTTGGAATGGGTAGCCCGCTTGCTGCCACGATGATGGATTTATTGACAGCCATCTCGCCAAAAGCAGTTTTGTTTTTAGGCAAATGCGGAGGTTTGAAGAAAAAGAATGAGATAGGAGACCTCATCCTTCCCATCGCTGCCATAAGGGGAGAAGGGACTTCTAATGATTACCTCCCTGCAGAAGTGCCCGCACTGCCCGCGTTCGCTTTGCAAAAGGCAATCTCCACCACCATCAGAGATCATTCGAGAGATTACTGGACCGGAACAGTTTACACGACTAATCGCAGGGTTTGGGAACACGACCGCGAGTTTAAAAAGTATTTAAAAGAATTACGGGCCATGGCTGTTGATATGGAGACTGCCACCATTTTTACCACAGGTTTCGCTAATAAAATTCCCACTGGAGCATTATTGTTGGTTTCTGATCAACCCATGATACCGGAAGGGGTGAAAACCGCGGAGAGTGATGCTTCCAAAACATCAGTGGAGCAGGTGGAGTCTCATTTGAAAATCGGGATTGATTCTTTGAAACAATTGATCAATAAAGGACAGACGGTGAAACATTTGAAAAGAATTCTTTGAAACAATTGATCAATAAAGGACAGACGGTGAAACATTTGAAGTTTTAACGGCCAAATATAAAGATCAACTATTGTTAAGTTAAGAGTGGAAAGTCAAAAGTCAAAAAGTAAAAAGACTTATTATTGATAATAAGCTATTTAAAAAGATGATTTTTGTCGTTTTATGATTAACATCACACTATATAATAAAGCTGCAAAAGCGCAAAGGGGCAGAATCTTTTGATGATGCGCTCTTGCCAGTTCCACCACTTTTGTCACCAAAGCCTCCCCAATCTTCTTTCCCCTCCAATGCGCTGTAACTGCTGTATGTTCAATGATCAAAAGCTGTTTTTCTGCTTTTTTTGAATAGATTAATTCGGCAATGCGTTGTTTATCCTTCAGAATAAAGAAAATGCCACTGTCATTGATTTCATGGTGTAAGATATCCATGTCTGTTTGATCAATTGTTTTTCATCTCTTTCCACCAGGCAGATGTAACCTCATCATCATTAAGAAAATACAAGGGTTTACCAATTATAGGAGTGAAAACAGGTGTCGAAGTGTTTTTTGATGCCGCTAAAGCCCTTTCTATCGGTTCTGTCCATGAATGAACAGAAAGGCTGAATTTTCCCCAATGAACCGGAAGCAATGTTTTTGCTTTCAATAATTCCCCCGCCTTAATGGTCTCTTCTGGTTTCATGTGGATGTAGGGCCAGTACTTTCCATATTGGCCGCATTCTAGTATGACCAAATCGAAGGGGCCAAATTGTTCTCCTATTTTTTCGAAATGGCTGTCAAATCCAGAATCTCCGCCTAAGTACAAGGCTACATCTCCTGTTTTTAACACGAATGAACTCCAAAGCGTTTCTCCCCTTTTAAATTTACGGCCCGAGAAATGCCTGGCAGGCATTGCCGTGAAACAGCACTCACTGACTTGTACGCTTTCGTTCCACAATAGGGCGGAGATTTGAGTTCCGTTGGCTCCCCAGCTTTTCAGGTGTGCGTCCACTCCGGCAGCGGTGACGATGTGTTTCACTTTCGGCAGCAGCTTTTTAAATGCTTTATAATCCAGATGGTCATAATGATCATGTGTGATGACGAGGATATCGATCTGCGGTAGCTCATCAACGGAATAATTATAGCTCATTGTAAAAGGTTTGCCAAACCAGCTTACCGGAGAAACATGATGAAAAACGGGATCTACCAATATTTTCTTTCCTTTAAGGAATAAAAGATAAGAAGAATGGCCAAACCAAATCAGCACAGGCTCTGCAGGATTGAAATTATTCAAATCAGTTTTTACCACAGGGATGGTTCCACCAGGTCTATTGTCTTTAGGTTTGCTCAACTGCTCTTTCAAAATTGCCCAAATGGAGGTTCCAGGAAGCATTACAGGAGTTTCAGACTGGTTATGAAAAACGCCGTCTTTAAAATTTACCGCATCTTTATAATCGTCTTTGTTCAACTTTCCGCCGAAAACAGGAGAATTTAAGTAAGTGAGAATAAAGAACGCAAAGACTGCTATTGCGAGGGCTATGTACATCACCAAGATTTAAACTCCCGCATCAGATGAAACACCTCCGGCAACACCTTCCACCCAATCTCCATCACCTTTGCCATTGGCTATTGCGCTCAACAACCTGTTGTACACTAAATTCAATAACGGAGCGGGCATCTCTGCATCCAAAGCCATTTTACTTGCCAGACGTGCATCTTTAAAGCCTAATTTAGATTTGAAACCAACTGGTGTGTATTGTTTTTTGGCGATTAAAGTACCATAGTTTTTATAAATTGGAGCATTGAATACGGTATTCCCAAAAAAGTCAGCCACCTGCTCCCTGTCTAAACCTTGCTTCTCGGCTAAAGTGAAAGCTTCGGCCATGGTCTCCATAGAAGCCATAATCATAAAATTACCGACTAACTTTACCACGTTTGCAGCTCCGGGTTCGTTTCCGAAATCATACACACCTTGGCTTAATAATCCTAAAACTGGTTTAACTTGTTTCTTTAATTCCTCGTCGCCAGAAGTGCAAATGAAAAGTTTGGCATCTGCCGCTGCATTGGGCCTGCCGAAGACAGGCGAAGTGAGGTAATGAGAATCTCTGGCCTCATGCATTTTATACAATTCTCTGGAAGTGTCCGGAGAGATGGTGCTCATGCTCAAATGGATGGCGTCTTTTTTCATGGCATTTAAAAAACCACGCCTACCGTTAACCGCTTCATACAAGGCATCGTCATCAGAAAGCATGGTGATTACCACATCCCGGCCTTCCACTGCCTCATCAGGATGATCAAAAATCTCATAATCGCCTTTTAAAGCTTCCGCTTTGCTTTTAGTGCGATTGTAAACATTTAATTTATAATTGGCGTTTAGGAGATTTTGCGCCATTCCTATGCCCATATTTCCAAGGCCTATAAAAGCTATTTTCAACATTTAAATTATTATTTAAGGTAATCCTGATCTTCGTCACTCCATTGATCTGGTTTTTTCATGCTGATGTATTCGGCATCCTCATCTTTAAATTTATCGACCTCCAGTGGGACATGATGTTGGGAAGATGGTGCAGATACCTCTTCCTTTTTCTTTCTCCTGGGCCGGGCTACAATCACTCCAATGATGAACCCAAAAACGGTTACGATGAGCATCATCCATAATTTGGAGATATAAATCTCTTTCCAAAGTAAGGTGAACAACACCTCATCGGTGTTTTGCATAAAGATGACCGTGATCAGCACGGCCAATACGATGATGATGATGGTTTTAAAGCTCATGATTAATAGCTATAAGTTAATGTGAAGTCGAATATCGGGTTTTTTGTGCTGTTCTCCTGAGGAATAATTATTCTTCCTCCTAAAGTGAAAACAGGAAGATAGAACCTCAACAAGTTCATGTCCGCTTTTAACTCGGCTCCATAAGTTCTTAACCCTTTTCCTTTTCCAATGTTTTCAAAATCAGCGAAAAAACCTCCTCTTATTCTTTTAACATAAGCTAAGGGGCCAATCTCCCAATCAGGATAAGCGATTGGGAACCGATAGCGTAAAAGCAAAGTGTTGCGCAATCTTTGCAGAGCCGTTAAATTGACATAGCCATACGCTCTTGGAATATCAATATTGAAATCATACGCCCCACTATTGCTTTGCCAGTTGTAACTTGCCTGAAAACTGTGATTGGCGAATATGCCGGGGAAATAAAATTGAGATTCAAAAAAAAGATTCTCACCGCTTGTTTTGGTATCAAAAGGTAAGTGCTGATAATTCAAGCTGAAGTTTTGTCCCCATCTTGGTGCCAGATCACGCGGTGCTGAACTTGAATTCAAACCAGCTGATAGCTGGTATGCCAATGGGAAATTTAGGTGAGTAAGGAAACCATCAGGCTTTAGCGTGAGCTGATAACGATTGGTGTAAGAGGTTTCCACCTGTAAATTAGCATAAAATCCTTTGTTCAGCCAGTTGGCACTATAAGGTAAACTCACTTTTAAGGACGTCAAATTCTCACGCCATTGAAAAGGAGCGTACAACGTGTCTTGACCGTTCACTTGCGGAGCATAAGCCAGCCTTGCCCTGTTCTCATAATTGAAGGAGAATTGTGGGTAATATTTCAAATAGGTGAAAGCGGCATTGTATTGACTTTTGCCCAGGGCATTATTATAAAGATATCCAACTGTTGCTGTTAAAGTGTTCAGTTTATTGTTTGAGGCTAAATCAAAGCCGAAATCATCATTGTTCAAAAAAGGATTGGCTTGTACGATGGGGCGAATGCTGTGAAAATAGAAAAGATGGCTGAGTTCTTTGTAGTCTTGATGAACGTAAGTTTTTTTCGGAATGCTGTCGAACAAGATCGGCTTGTTTTCCTGAACGATAAGGGGCTCAAAATAATCAAGGAAGGCAGATGTGTTTGAGACGGGTTTAAATACGTCAGCAGCTCTTAAATCAATCGAAACGATATGATAACCTGAAGCCTGGTAGTCATTAAAAAATAACAGGCCTTTCTCCTCATCCACCGACGGATGATAGGCGCCGAAAGGAGAGGAGGTTAATTTTGTGATTTTTTTGGAGTTGATGTTGAAAGCGTAGATGTCATCCAGACCAGCGTAATTGGCTTTATAGACGATTTGATCTTTATAAAAACAAGGTCTTGCAATCATCTGATGCTGTGGAGGAAGAAGAATTTTAAAACTATCGTCAACGCAATTGTAGAGGAGCAAAGTTTTTCCTGGTTCACTTACTGCGGTCACAACGATTTGAGTGCCCGAGTTATTAAAATGGGGAGTTTGTAAGGTAAAATTTGAGGGATTAGGGTAAACTTTCAATTCTTTTCCGGTCACTGCATCGAGCTCCACCAGGTTAAAAATGCTTTCGGTGCTCACTTTAACAGCGACTATTCTTTTTCCATCCGGCGATAAGGCAGGGGAGAATAGCCTGCTTTTGTGACTGAGCTGTTCGTACCTCCCGGTTTGGAGATCATAAGAACAGATTACATTAAAAGAACGCTGTCCGTATCTGGCATCCACTCGGTATTCATCCCAAACTAACTGATGAGCGGCATAATTCAAATTAACCTCAGTTTGGGATCCTATTTTGATGATCTTCTTCTCTTTTCCATCCCTGATGATGGTGATGGCCGGTGTAAAAGCTTTTGAACCTTTTAAACAAACAATTCCGCCATCCGGTAAAGGATAAGGCATGAGGTATGAAGTTGGAATCCCGTCATCAGCTTTGTTTAAGGAATGGTAAGTTTCCTGATCCAGTTCTTCGGATTGTATCCCCCAAAGGGAATCCAATTCCTCCATTGTTCTGAGGTAAAGCTGATGGGTGCCAAGACCACCGAATTTTTTCAAAGAGGAGCTGAAATTATAGGGACGGATGGGAAATTTTTTAATCCTATCCAACATTTGGTCCAAAATTTCGGGACCATGATCTCTCCTGATTTTGGTAGTCATGAAATAGCCTAGAGGATAATAACCCGGCGTGTAACTTTTATAAGAACCGAAGTAATTTTTAGAATAATTATAGTGCTTGCCGGCTAATTCATTAGCTCGTAAAACCAGCTCAAAAGAAGGCTGTCTTCCACGGCCGGCGGTGGTTAATGCCGTCTCAATTCCCACCGCATCTCCCTCGAAAAACCAGGGCGGAAGGTTGATCCCGAAGAGGGCCAGTTTAAGTTCTTCAAAGAGGGGGGCGGAGAGATGAGGAGCCAGCTTGTCAAATTGTACAACGTGTCTGAGTTCATGAACCGCCAAGCTGTTCAGCCAATCTTGTGAGTCAAATTCCTGCCCTGGGATAGTGTAGAATTCAGACCTTCTTGGAGCCATTTGTACGAAGCCATTTGAAACCACTCCCTGGGTTTGAAGAATGACGGAGATAGGCTTAGGGCTATGCCCCAAACTTTTGCTTACCTCTGCGATGATGGCCTCTAAAACGTTCGCCATTCTTTGTGCCTCCTGCTCGAGCGGGGTAGGGTAGATGATTTGAAAGTGAGGGGTGTTGATTTGTCTGAACTTTACACTTGGTGGGTTTTGGGTTGCATCAAATAATTGCGCAAAAACCTTATTTGAAGTTATTAATGAGATAGTTAATATTAATATACTGATTATAAAGTTTTTAATTTGTTTTTTTGAATCCATCAATATCAGATGCTAATTATATTAGTATTTTAATTTTACTTAGTTTTAGCTTATTTAAATTTAAAATTTATTTAAACATTACAATAATCTGATTTTAAGTTTATTGTAAATTATTTTTCAATTTAAGATTTACTTCATTTATATAAAAAAATACATGAAGATTTACCAAATAAGACGTTCGAACAACGATTTTTAACAGGAGAAAGATAATGCTTTTATTTGATATTTTTTACACCAGGGAACAAGTCTGGCGCAACTGTATTTGATGAATATTTCGAATCTGAGCAGATTTCCTGATTCTTAATTTTAAAGGTCTGCGCTCGTGCAGCATTAAATTTTAAAGGCTGTCCATCTTCTTAAATACGGAGATTGGAGAAATATGGAAGGGTGCTGAATAAAAATAAATCACCAATCGATAGGTTGTGGCATCAACCTTTCTTAGTGTATTCTTGTCATTAAAATAATGCCCGTGATTTCCGGATTTTTTTATTTTCAATTTTACTCCTGATCACTGGATAAAGAAAGATTGAACCCAAAATGATACCAGCTCCGATGTAAAAACCTACAGTCATTTTCTCGTCTTTTCCGAAGATGAGGAGCGCCAGAACAATGGCATAAACAGGTTCAAGATTGGTAATGAGCGCCACCCTGAAAGCACTTAATTCTTTCATGACTGACACCCCGGCGACATAGGCCACGGAAGTACAAATCGTACCCAGAATCAGAAGATAAATTCCATCAGAGACAGATAAGTTCATAGCGGAATTAAATCCTCCGGTGAACAATAAATAAAGACTGACCCAGAAAAAAGCACCCATCAATTCATAAAAACCGATGATGCTGGCATCTCTGTTTTTAACCTGTTTAGAGTTGATGATGGAGAACAGACTGGCACAAAGTGCGCTCGCCAAACCCATGATGATTCCGAGTTTATACTTTGTTTCAAACTTGAAAATCAGGTATATTCCCATGATGATGAGCAGCCCAACCATGACCTCCAATTTTGAGATTCTGCTTTTACTTAGGATGGGTTCTAGTATGGCCGTGAAGAGCGTTAACGAGGAAAGGCAAACCATCGCCACCGAAACTGTCGAGGCTTTGATAGAGCCAAAAAAAAGTATCCAGTGTAAACCTACTATGGCACCTGTGAAAAACAATTTGATGAAGATCTGCCTGTTCACCTTAAAGTTGGTTTTACTCCATTTAAAATAAAGCCATAAAGTAACCACGGCTATCAACACCCTGTACCAGACCAAATGAGTTGCATTGATGGAGATTAATGCACCTAAAATCCCGGTAAAGCCCCAAACCACCACTGTGAGGTGTAAGATCAAGAGGTTACTTTTAAGTGGGAATTTCATTTTTATTTTGGAGCTTTGATAGCCAAAACCACTCCGATCGTGCCAAAAATCAAATTAGGAATGATGACCGCGATGATAGGGGGCAATCCACCTTTTAAAGCGAATACATTGGAAAATTGGATGAGTAAGATATATAAAAAGCTCATTGCTATGCCAATCCCCAAAGGTAAGCCCACCCCGCCTCTCACTTTTCTGGATGATAGAGCCACTCCAATTAAGGTGAGCACATAAGTGGAGAATGGATAAGACCATCTTTTATATTTCTCCAGCAACAAGTTTACCATCACTCCAGAGCCTCTGATCTTCTCTTTCTCTATCTTTTCATTCAACAGTTTGTTGTTCATTGCCGAATAGATGTTATCTCTCACATCAAAATCCAAAGGTTTCATATCCAGCGTGGTGTCTTTGTCTGTTCCGCTCACCATCCGCTCTTTTAAACCATCCACATACCTGATGGTGTAATTATAGATCTTCCATTTATGAGCCACAGAATCCCAGGAAATCCGATCTGACATCAATTTTGATTTCAACTCATCACCTTTAAATTTCTCCAGAGAGAATCTATAACCTATATCAGTCTTATTATCAAAGGATTCGATATAAACATAGGTGGATTTATCTAATTGCAGATGAACATTGTTTCTGGTGTTATCATTGTTTTTAAGATAAGTGTTTTCAAAATTCGTCATTAAACGGTTAGTCTCCGGGATGATGAACTGATTAAAGGCCATGCTTACCATGAAAATCAGTGTAGAAGCTATAAAATAAGGCCGCAAGAATCTGTTAAAACTAGCTCCACCACATAAAATAGGGACAATCTCCGTTTGGTCGGCCATTTTCGCCGTGAAAAAAATCACTGCAATGAAATTGATGAGCGGAGACAGAAAGTTTAAATAAAAAGGGATGAAGCCCCCATAATACTGGAAAACGATCTGACTGGTGGTGGCAGTCCCTTTCAGGAAATCATCCAGTTTTTCAGAGATGTCAAAAACCACAGATATCACCGTGAAAATAGCCAGGGTGAAGATGAATGTGCCCAGGTATTTTTTAATGATGTACCAGTCAACTATTTTGATGTATCTGTTTAAAAATTTCATTAAAGTTTTTGGCCTAAAACCTTTGTCATTTTATGCTTCCATTCGTAAAAATCTCCGAAAATGATTCGTTCTCTTGCTTCCTTCACTAACCAAAGATAGAAATGTAAATTATGAAGTGTGGCTATTTGCGCTCCTAATATCTCTTTTGATTGTATCAGGTGTCTCAAGTAAGCTTTTGAATAATTCCTATCTGAAAAAAGATCACTGTCCTCCTCAATAAGGGAGAAATCGTTTTTCCATTTTTCATTCTTGATGTTAATGATCCCATTTTTGGTGAACAACATCCCGTTTCTGGCGTTTCGGGTTGGCATCACACAATCAAACATATCAATTCCCAACGCAATATTCTCTAAAATATTGATAGGTGTGCCCACTCCCATCAAATAACGGGGTTTGTCCTCTGGTAAAATGTCGCAAACCACTTCTGTCATCGCATACATCTCTTCCGCAGGTTCACCTACTGATAATCCACCAATGGCATTCCCCTCTCTGTTTTGTTCAGCGATGAATTCTGCGGACTTTATTCGTAAATCTTTATAGACCGAGCCCTGAACGATAGGGAATAAAGTTTGGGAATAACCATAATGAGGTACGGTTTCATCGAAACGGGTGATACAGCGTTTCAGCCATCGATGCGTCATATCGATGGATCTTCTTGCATAATCATACTCACATGGATAAGGTGTGCATTCATCAAAAGCCATGATGATATCAGCTCCAATCACACGTTGTATATCCATGACATTCTCCGGTGTGAACAGGTGTTTAGAACCATCTACATGTGATTTAAAAGTGACCCCTTCCTCTTTGATCTTCCTTACTTCCGTTAAAGAATAAACCTGATAACCACCGCTGTCCGTTAAAATGGGCTTATCCCAGCCATTGAATTTGTGCAGTCCACCGGCCATTTTAAGTGTCTCTAAACCAGGGCGTAAATAAAGGTGATAGGTGTTTCCCAGGATGATCTGAGCTTCAATATCTTCTCTAAGCTCACGCTGGTGCACTGCTTTCACAGAACCAGCGGTGCCTACAGGCATAAATATCGGAGTTTGTATCACCCCATGATCGGTGATGATCTCGCCTGCTCTTGCCTTTGAAAATTTGTCTTTTACACCTAATTTAAATCTCATTCATTCGCATTTTTTAGAGCGGCAAAAGTAACAATTTTTAATCCAGCTGCCCGAATTAAGTATTTTCCTTATAAAATTTGTTTTTCGGCTAAATTTGAGAGATTTGTATGATAAACATACAGACTTGGAGCTATACATTCGTTACTTTTTTTTATTTCTTTTTCAACTATGTTTCCTTATTCAGCTGTATTATCTTTTGGTGATTCAGCGAAGATTCTCTGTCTATAAAATCAAGGCAGAAACTGCTGCTGAATCTCAACCTGTTTCGGTGATCATCTGTGCGAGAAATGAGTCTAGAAATCTGCAAAAAAATTTAGCTTCTGTCCTTGCTCAAAAGTATGGTGATTTTGAAGTGGTAGTGGTGAATGATTGTTCTTCAGACGATAGTGAAGATGTTTTGAGAGTTTTTGAAAAGCAATATGCTAACCTCAAGGTGCTGAAGATTGAAGAGCATCCCCGATTTAAAACCGCCAAAAAGTTTGCAGCGACGTTAGGGATAAAAGCCGCAGCCAATGAATTATTGGTCTTCACGGATGCCGATTGTGAACCCGACTCTCCATTTTGGCTTTCCAGAATGGCCGCTCATTATCAAAACCCGGGAACCGAGATTGTTCTTGCTTATTCTCCATACCTAGAGAAGGAAGGTTTTTTAAATAAGCTGATCAGGTACGAAACATTTCAAACCGCCCTGAATTATCTCTCCTATGCTTTGAGTGGCATGCCTTACATGGGCGTGGGAAGAAATCTATCTTATAAAAAATCATTATTCTTCAAAGGCAAAGGTTTTGCTGCTCACATGCATATCCCTTCTGGTGATGATGATCTATTTGTCAACCAGAATGCCACAGCATCCAACACCGTCATTGAGGTAAGTGCAGCATCTCATACCTGGAGCCAACCTGAACAGACCTGGTCTGCCTACTGGAATCAAAAAGCAAGGCATTTAGGTGCAGGAAATGTTTACAAAAAGCAACATCGTGTCAATTTGTTTTTACAGGTAGGATCAGCCACTGGTTTTTATATTTTTTTTATAGTTTGCCTTTTTTTAAAAGTGGAGTTGATCATTGTGGGAATTATCTTTTTATTTAGATTGTCGATGCAAATTTTAGTTTTTTATAAACCGATGGAGTTACTAAGGAACAAAGATTTAATTTGGTGGTTTATATTGTTAGATCCTTTTTACTATATTTATTTAATCGCCCTTAGTTTTGTGGGTTTATTTAGAAAGAAAGTTGCATGGAAGTGAATCCGAATTTTTCTGATAATGCAAAAAACGATTTCTCTTTAGTGGAGAGAGCGAAAGAAGGTGATCAGAAGGCTTATGCCGAATTGATGCAGCGCTATAAAGACTCTATCTTCTTTATGGTGCTGAAAATGGTAAATAATAAAGATGATGCCATGGATATCACCGTCACCACTTTTGCCAAAGCATTTGAGAACTTGGAGAAATACCGTCCCGATTACGCTTTTAGCACCTGGCTATTCAGAATAGCCACTAATGGAAGTATTGATTTCATCAGGAAAAAACGCATACAAACCACCTCTATTGATGGGATGCGTGGGGATGATAGTGATGACAGGGTTTATGAGATCAAGAGCGATGTGTTAAACCCAGAGGAGACCTCCATCAAAAAACAGCAAACAGAACAATTGAAGGAGATCATAGACAAGCTGCCTCCCCGATACCGGACTTTAATCATTTTGAGGTATTTTGATGAGCTTTCTTATGAGGAGATCGCCGAGCAATTAGACCTTCCTTTAGGAACGGTGAAAGCTCAACTCTTCAGAGGAAGGGATTTACTTTCAAATGTATTGAGTCGTAGAAAAAAAAGCCTTAAAAGTGATTTCTAAGGTCATTCTAAAATATTTCCCTGAGTTAACTCAGCAACAGCTATCGCAGTTTGACCAGCTTTTAGAACTTTATCAGCACTGGAATGCGCAAATCAATGTCATCAGCAGGAAAGACATTGATGAATTGTATGAACGTCATATATTGCATTCTTTGGGAATTGCTAAAGTGTGTGGGTTTAAGCCCGGGGCTGATGTACTGGATGTGGGCACAGGTGGAGGTTTTCCGGGAATTCCCTTAGCTATTTTGTTTCCTGAAACCAATTTTTTGCTGGTTGATGCGATCGGGAAAAAAATAAAAGTGGTGAACGAGGTAGCCCATACCATTGGATTGCAGAATCTTAAGGCAGTTCATAGCAGAGCGGAGCAAGTGAATCAAAAGTTTGATTTCATTGTCTCAAGGGCAGTCACTCAATTAAAAGATTTTTATCCCTGGGTAAAAGGAAAGTTTAAAAAGCAATCCTTTCACAGTCTGAATAATGGCGTTTTGTACTTGAAGGGGGGGGATTTGGAGAAGGAGTTAAAGGAATCAAAACTGAAGGATATAAAATTGTTCTCTTTATCAGGTTACTTTGAAGAGGATTTCTTTGAAACTAAATTCGTTGTTTATTTCCCTGCTCAGTGAAGTTAGGAGTTAAAGTGGTGGTTTCAAATCACTGGCTTCCATGGTAAGGTTAAGCTATCAATATAAAGCTGATGTTGCATGAAATCGCACTTACGCTGGTTAAAGGAATTGGTGACATCACCATAAGGTCTTTAATTAGTTATTGTGGCAGCGCAGCATCGGTGTTTAAATCCAAAAAATCCACTTTGGAGAAAATTCCCGGAATCGGTTCCAAAACTGCAGATTCCATTGTCAACCACAGCTCCTTTATGAGGGCTGAGCAGGAGCTGAGGTTCATAGAACGCTATAAAATCCAACCACTTTTCTACACATTTAAAAATTATCCACAGCGGTTAAGGCATTGTATAGATGCTCCGGTTCTTTTATATTTCAAAGGCGAGGCGGATTTGAACAACCAAAAAGTCATTGCAGTGGTGGGCACCCGTGATGCCACTGCCTACGGGCGAAACTTTTGTGATAAACTGATGGAAGGGTTGCAACAACAGCAGTTATTGGTGGTGAGCGGACTTGCATACGGTATTGATATTGCAGCGCACAAAGCAGCTTTAAATCATCAGTTAGAAACCGTGGGAGTTTTAGGGCATGGCTTGGATAGGATCTATCCTGCGCTGCACAGACCAATCGCAGAGAAAATGCTGAATGGAGGTGGACTATTGACAGAATTCATGTCTGAGACGAATCCGGACAGGCAAAATTTCCCGAAGCGGAACCGCATTATCGCTGGTTTGGCAGATGCAGTGGTGGTGGTGGAGGCCACCAGAACAGGAGGGGCTTTAATCACGGCTGAAATTGCCAATTCTTATAACAGGGACGTATTCGCGGTTCCGGGCAGGGTGGAGGATGAATTCTCAGATGGCTGTAATTTTCTGATCAAGACCAACAGGGCGCAATTGCTTACCAAGGCAGAGGATATAGCCTACATCATGGGCTGGTTTGATACAGTTGATGTGAAGAAACAGCCTCCCCAACTGTTTTTGGATCTGAAAGCAGAAGATGTGGAGATAGTGGAAGTGATAAAGGAAGCAGGAAGCATTTCAATTGATGATTTGCAGTTGAAGTTGAACGTGCCTCAAAGCAAACTGGTGATGGCTCTTCTGAATTTAGAGATGCAATCGGTAATTGTGGCTTTGCCCGGGAAGATTTATAGGATGAATGGATAAATATTGCTAAACTGCTTCTGGATTTTTTGGATAATCATAAAAGAGTACTTCACCGGTGTTCTTACTGACCATCTCCCAATGATCAAATGGGAAGGAGATGAGCACCATTCCACAGGTGGGTATGTTATAAATATCGGCATCTGTTAAATATACAGCTAAATCTGTTACGCCATTGTTGTGTCCAAACACTGCAATTAAACCTTTATCATCGTCAAAATCATTCACTAATTTCAAGAGTTGTTGATGTGAAGCTTCGTAAATTTTTCTTTCGTGTAGAATTTCTTTTTCAGGAAATCCTATCTCCTGAGCGATCAATTTGGCAGTGGTGATGGCTCTTAAAGCAGTACTGGAAATCATCAGCTCAGGTTTGATCTCCTTCGCGAATAACCTTTTCCCCATTACTGGAGCATCTTTAAATCCCCGTGGATTTAGAGGACGATCAAAATCAGAAATCCCCAAACCTCCCCAATCTGATTTCGCATGGCGTACAATTAAAAGTTTTTTATTCATGTTCGATAAAGTCTGCTATCAATTCTTCATCAATCTCTTTCATACATTTAAAATGTCCAAGAGGACATGCAGCTAAACCGAATTTTGAGCAAGGTCTGCAACTGAGCTCAACGCCAGCCTCAAAATGTTCATCCACCTGATAGGGCTGCACGCCGAGTAATTCAGGAACGGTGCTTCCCCAAATAGTCACCAGTTTTTTATTAAATGCTTCTGCAATGTGTGTTAAGCCAGTATCGAACCCAATCACGTAGGTCGCATTTTTTACCACTGTCACAGATTCGTTCAAACTGATTTCGCCCACTAAATTAATTATTTTATCAGGAATTGCTTTATAAATTATAGTGGCATTTGCTTTTACATCAGCTCCGCCTAAGAGGATGACAGTTTTGTTTAACCGTTTACAAAGAGCGATCACTTTCTCATTGGGCATTCTTTTAGTGAAATGAGTGGCTCCGATCACAAAAGCAACATAAGGTTTTTGGTAATGATGAGGGATGATCTCCTTCAGTTCTTTGGTGTCTTCAGGGAGAAAATAATCAATCGGCTTTCCGTCATTCTTCAAGCCTAAGAATTGCACTGTTTTCATATACCTGTCTACCAAATGCACAGGTTTAATGAAATTGAGTTTCCATTTGATGGCTAACCATTTTTTCAGCCTTTCCTTCTTATAAGTGGAAGACTTCACCTGCAGCCTTGTTTTCACCCACACAGATCGAAGGCTGTTGTGCAGGTCAATGACATAATCAAACTGCTCTTCTTTTAATTCTTTAATGGTGTCAGAAAGATTAGACTTCAATAGATGTAATTCATCTATATAGGGATTTTTTTCAAGTAAGAATTTAAAGGAAGGCTTGGTCAGGTAATGAATTTCAGCATCCAATAGCTGCTTTTTAAGACATCTCACCACTGGAGTGGTGTAAATGATGTCACCCATGGAACTAAACCGGATGACAAGTATTTTCAGTCCTGCTTTTTTCAAATCCTGATGCTGTCTTTTCTATTGGCAAAATAATTCTCTATTTGCTGTAGATTGAATGAGTTTAAACATTTACCGGCGGTTAAGCCACCTTTTCTTGCTATGTAAACGCCATACTGCATATCTAAAAATCCTTCATTTCTGTGCGCATCGGGATTTATAGAAAGCAATACTCCTTTTTCCAGAGCGTATTGATGCCAGCGCCAGTCTAAATCCAACCGTAAGGGATTGGCGTTGATTTCAATCACCACTTTATTGGCAGCACAGGCATCTATGATCTTTTTAAAATCCAATGGATACCCGATGCGGCTTAAGAGGAGCCTTCCTGTTGGATGGCCTAAAATGGTGGTGAAAGGATTTTCGATTGCTTTAACAAGCCGTAGCGTTGCTTTTTCTTCATCCATTTTCATTGCAGAATGGATGGATGCGACCACAAAATCAAATTTCTTCAAAATCTCATCCGGATAATCCAAACTTCCATCGCTTAAAATATCGGATTCTATTCCTTTAAAAATTTTAAATGGAGCCAACTTTTCATTCAGATGGGCTATCTCCTCGTGTTGTTGTAAAACCCTTTCTATGCTTAAACCACCGGCATACACAGCAGTTTTAGAATGGTCACACATACCCAGGTAGCTCAGGCCTAATACATCACGACAATGTACAGCCATCTCTTCTATGGTGTTCACGCCATCGCTCCAGGTGCTGTGATTGTGTAAAGTGCCTTTTAAATCCTGATAGGCAATGAGCTCCGGAATCTGGTTATTCCATGCTAAATCAAGTTCTGTAGTGCCTTCACGAAGTTCGGGGGGAATGAAAGCCATTCCAGCCGATTTATACAAAGTTTCTTCGCTGTCAAATGTGAATTCTTGTGGAAGATGGCCCGACATCTTTTCCAGATGAGCAGCTGAGCCAGTGGCTAAATACAATTGAGAACCTTTCAATTCTGGCTTGCAAGTGGTGATCCTTATTTTTAGGCCGTGTATGTCAGTGAATAAAATTTGATTTTTAAGGAGTTTAGGTTCAATCATATCTAAAACCTCCGGTAAATGTTCAATCAATTCCTCCGCTTTGGCAGAGACGATCAAATAATCCAGTTCATTGATGATCTCACATTTCCTTCTAAATTCTCCGGTAATTAAAACCTCTCCTTCAATATGCAGTTCCTGTAATTTTTTTTTAAAGTTATCCAGGTAATGATGCGCTAAAATTTCAACTTTTGCATATAAAAACCTGCCATTGTTCGCCATTTTAAATTCGATGGCCTTTTTGATCTCCTCCTGGGTTTTCAGCCCAAAACCTTTGGCCTCCACCAATCTGTTTTCGTTGCAGGCATAATAGAGTTCGCCGATATTCTCAATTCCAAGTCCGTTCCAAATGATATCAATCTTTTTAGGTCCTAATCCTTTAATAGCCAACATATCAATCACTCCATCAGGAGTTTGTTCAATCAAGGCGTTTAATTCCTCAAGACTGTTGTTTTCGAGTAATTCAGTGATTTTACCGGCAGTGCTTTTACCAATGCCATCAATGGTCTCCAATTCTTTTGAAGCTTTGTCTTTTAACTTGAAAGGCAGTTTATCTATTTTAAAAGCGGCGTTGGCTATGGATCTTACTTTAAAAGGGTTCTCCTGATGCAGCTCCATCAGCTGCGCCAGCAATTTGAAAACCTTTGAAATGTCTTTATTCTCCATGAGGTGCAATTTAGATAGATTTAAAGTAAAAAACCCACTAATTAGGTATCAGTGGGCTCAAAATAAAGTTTTTATTTTACTGGATATTAATTTCGAAGGGCATCCTTGCTTGTAAGCCTTTCATGTTGGCCACTTCTTTTATTTTTTGATAATAAGGATAGCTCACTCCCAATTCCTGCTTTACCATGTAGGTTTTGATCTTATCCTCTGAGTTATCCAATAATCCAAATAAGCCATCTTTGATCTCGGGATAATTCACAATTTTATAATCGTTCAGCTTAGCTTTATGAGCGGCAGCTGCAATCGCATCATCCAAATGGCCTAATTTATCCACTAATTTTAGTTTGATGGCCTGTTCGCCGGTCCATACCCTGCCCTGTCCTATGCTGTCCACATAAGCTTGGGAGATATTACGACCTTCTGAAACTCTTTTGGTAAAGTCGGCATAAGTCCTGTCTACCT
This sequence comes from Pelobium sp., assembly GCA_965218985.1. Taxonomy (GTDB): domain Bacteria; phylum Bacteroidota; class Bacteroidia; order Sphingobacteriales; family Sphingobacteriaceae; genus Pseudopedobacter. Next base: position 203,583 of record CBDCMP010000007.1, on the reverse strand, counting down.
CTCTCTGCAAGATCATTTTTTCTGCAGCCGTTAAGGGCCGGGAAATATCTCCCAAATCTGCATATTTACCGGTTTTGACATTGTCGAAAGTTATTCCAAGCTTATTGTTGAAAAAACCTTTCATGTTTGGAATGATGGCGAAGACACCGATGGAACCAGTGATGGTATTGGGTTCCGCAAAGATGGAGTCAGCGGCACAAGAGATGTAATAACCTCCTGAAGCAGCGTAATCTCCCATAGATACGATCACCGGTTTTATCTTTTTAGTCAGTGATACCTCACGCCAAATCACATCAGAAGCCAGAGAGCTCCCGCCCGGACTGTTCACTCTTAAAACCACAGCCTTGATTTTATCATCCAGACGGGCTTTCCTTAAAGCCCTGGAAATTCCCTCGGAACCAATGGTGTTTTCATCGCCTTCCCCCCCGTTTATCTCTCCATTTGCATAGATGACAGCTATTCTGTCTGAAACAGTGCTGCTGGTTTTAATAGTTTTCACATAATTGCTGATGCTCACTGTTTTCAGGGCTTTATCTTTATCAACACCTGTTTTATCCTTCAACTCATCTAGCACCTCGTCCTTGTACTTAAGGCCGTCCACTAATTTTAATCTCAGGGCATCTTCAGGGGCCCTGGATTTTAAGCCGTTGGCGATGGAAACCACAGAATCTCGGGGCATCTTACGGCTAACTGCGATTTCAGCGGTAAAATGTTGGTATAAGGAGCCCAATAACTCGGTTGTTTGTAAGCGGTTGGCATCGCTCATCTTGTCTAAAATGAAAGGTTCCACGGCACTTTTATAAGTGCCTACCTTGATGACTTGTGCTTCAATGTCCAGCTTATCCAGCGCCCCCTTAAAGAACATGATTTCAGAACTGAACCCCTTCAATTCTAAAATACCTTGCGGATTAAGATAAACCTTGTTGGCTACGGAAGCCAGGTAATAAGCCCCCTGAGTATAGATCTCACTATAGGCGATGATGAATTTACCAGATTTTTTGAAATCCAGCAAGGCATTTCTAATCTCTTCAATAGTGGCGAAACCTGTCAACATATAGCTGGCATCAAGGTAAATGCCTTTGATGTGATCATCGTCCTTGGCATTTTTGATACTTTTGAGGATATCATTTAAACCTAAAACTTTATTGCCCTTAAAAGGACCGATATTTAAATCATCCAAAGGATTCGAAGAACTGCGCTCTGTGATAGGGATGTTGAGATTGACGTGTAAAATGGTGTTGTCTCCCACTTCCGCTTTCTCTTTAGAACCATCCATTATTCCAACCACCACTGCTAAAAATATCACGAACAATAAAATAGATGATAAAATGATTCCCACCATGGAGGCGAAAACAAACTTGAAAAATTGTTTCATTAGAAATATAAAATTTTTAAAGTGTTAATTTGCAAATATAATTTTTAGACAGCCATTAATAGTAATTGTTACAATATTTATGAATAGGGTTTTCTTGTCCCTTGGCGGAAATTTGGGAGATAGGTTGAGTAATTTGAGACAAGCTTTACATGCGCTGGCAGAAACGGTTGGTGAGCTGCAATCGATGTCTTCAATTTATGAAACAGAGGCATGGGGGGGCGTTTCTCAACCAGATTATTTAAATCTCGCAGTGATCATCAAGACCGATTTAAAACCTTTGGAGGTTTTAGAGAAAACCCAGGCTATAGAGAAAAAATTTGGCAGAATAAGGAAAGCGAGATGGGAGGCAAGAACAGTGGATATTGATATCTTATTTTATAATGGATTGGTTTTTGATAGTGTGAACCTGAGCATCCCTCATCCATTGATCGCAATACGGAAATTTGTATTGATGCCATTAATGGAGATCGCTCCGGATTTTGAACACCCGGTTTTAAAAATAGCTATAAAAAACCTCTATTCAATCTGCAAAGACAATACGATAGTTAAAAAACTGAAAACAAAAAATTTATAAGCTCTTTATGAGTATAGAGACAGAAATAGTTATAGACCTGACCTATTTAAAGGATGTGGCAAGTGGCAACAGTGAATTCATGATTGAAATGATTGATCTTTTTCTTATTCAAACACCAGGTTTCGTAAAAAATTTAGATGCTGCGGTTAAGGAAAAGAATTGGGCGAAGATGACGGAAATAGCTCATAAGATCAAACCCACCTTGATTTTCATGGGTGTGGAATCTGTAAAAAACAGGTTGCAGGTCATGGAGACTAAATCAAGAAATCAGGAGGATTACGAAGGTATTGTCACTGAATTTGAAGATATGAAACAGGTTTTTCAAACCATCTACGCTAAACTAAACGACAAAAAACAGGAACTTTTGACTGAAGGTTAGATTTCTGTCAGCTGATAGTGGTAATTCTCCATGATCAGGTTAGCTAATAATTTTTTGCAGGCGGTCTCCACTTTTTCTGAGGCGCTCTCTTTGGTTTCTGCTTCCACTTCCAAAGTGACATGCCTCCCAATTCTCACGTTGCTGATCTCTGGTAATCCCAAATTCCTCATGCTGCCGGTCACTGCTTTCCCTTGAGGGTCAAGGATCTCTTTTAAGGGCATCACGTCTATAGCTGCTAAAAACTTTTTCATCTTTTTTATTATTTATTTTTAATGGTGATAAAACAATCATGATTTGGATAATGATATCTTTGGCGGGTTTTTACTAAACCATGATAGTTTCATGGAGCGTATTTAAAATGTATTTGTGAAAAAAGGATATATAAAATCAGTATGATTGGTAATGCGGCAAATTTAAGAAAAGCGAGCAATACTATAGAAAGAATCAAAAAAATGAATTTATATTTATTGGGCTGCCAATTCAAGGTGTTGATTTTCATAGAGAAAAGCTTTAACCCGCTCACCAAAAGATAGCAAACCAATAAAATGACTCCCAGCAAAACATATTTTTCAGTCACAAAACTAACATGACCTGCTAACCAGGGCAAGGAGATGATGAAAAAAGTGTTCATTGGGGTGTTTAGACCAATAAAATCCTCTGATTGACGAGTGTCTGTATTGAATTTAGCGAGCCTTAGGGCAGAAAATACCGTGATCAGAAAACCAGCGTAAGCAAGATACCCTGCTTCACTCCGAATTAATAATTGATACATCAATATACCAGGTAAAAAACCAAAGCTGACCACATCAGCCAGAGAGTCAAGTTCTTTTCCAATCTCAGATTTCACACGGAGCAATCTTGCGGCGAAGCCGTCAAAAAAATCAAAAATCCCACAGAGGATGACAAAAAAAGCGACTGTCTTAAGGTCACCGTTAAATACGTAAACAATTCCGATACAACCCGAAAACAGGTTTGCACAAGTGAGAGCATTTGGAATGTGTTTTTTTATCATTTTATGGATGAAAGATTAAGAGAACAAGGATTAAAGGAACAAGGATTAAGAGGAACAAGGATTAAAGGATTAAAGATTAAAGGAACAAGGATTAAAGATTCTTTGTTCCTTGTTCTTTGTTCCATTTTTAACTGTTCATTGAAACTCATTATCATTTTATGGATGAAAGATTAAGAAAACAAGGATTAAAGATTCTTTGTTCCTTGTTCCATTTTTAACTGTTCATTGAAACTCATTATCATTTTATGGATGAAAGATTAAGAAAACAAGGATTAAAGATTCTTTGTTCCTTGTTCCATTTTTAACTGTTCATTGAAACTCATTATCATTTTATGGATGAAAGATTAAGAAAACAAGGATTAAAGATTCTTTGTTCCTTGTTCCATTTTTAACTGTTCATTGAAACTCATTATCATTTTATGGATGAAAGATTAAGAAAACAAGGATTAAAGATTCTTTGTTCCTTATTCTTTATTCCAGTTTTAACTGTTCATTGAAACTCATTATCATTTTATGGATGAAAGATTAAGAAAACAAGGATTAAAGATTCTTTGTTCCTTATTCTTTATTCCAGTTTTAACTGTTCATTGAAACTAGAAACTCCTCATTGGATTTGGTTCCCCTGACCTGGGTCAACAAGAATTCCATCGCCTCCTGGGAGTTCATATCAGCCAAATGATTCCTTAGGATCCAAACTCTTTGCAGGGTCTCTTTATCCAATAAAAGGTCGTCTCTTCGGGTGCTAGATGCGGTGAGGTCAATAGCAGGGAAGATGCGTTTGTTGGAAAGTTTCCTGTCTAACTGAAGCTCCATATTACCGGTTCCCTTGAACTCTTCAAAGATCACCTCGTCCATTTTAGAGCCGGTGTCTGTTAAAGCGGTCGCTAATATCGTTAGTGAACCACCATCTTCAATGTTACGGGCAGCCCCAAAGAATCTTTTAGGTTTGTGTAAAGCGTTCGCATCCACACCGCCGGACAATATTTTTCCGGATGCCGGTGCAACGGTGTTATATGCTCTGGCCAAACGGGTAATGGAATCTAGTAAAATCACTACATCATGTCCGCATTCCACCATTCTTTTGGCTTTCTCCAAAACGATATTCGCAATTTTCACATGTCTGTCGGCAGGTTCATCAAAAGTGGATGACACCACCTCCGCTCTCACGCTTCTGGCCATGTCTGTCACCTCTTCCGGGCGTTCATCAATTAATAAGATGATTAAATAAACCTCAGGATGATTTAAAGCGATGGCATTCGCCACTTCTTTTAATAGATTGGTTTTCCCTGTTTTAGGTTGGGCCACAATTAAACCACGCTGCCCTTTACCTATCGGCGTGAACAGATCCATGATCCGGGTGGAATGATCACTTGGTTTCATGAAAAGATTCAATCTTTCTGAAGGGAACAATGGCGTCAAATAGTCGAAAGGAACACGATCTCTCACCTCTGCAGGCACTCTCCCGTTGATGGATTCCACCCTTACCAGAGGAAAATATTTCTCTCCTTCTTTTGGAGGTCTTATGCTGCCTCTTACCGTATCGCCAGTTTTCAAACCAAATAATTTGATTTGAGATTGGGACACATAGATGTCATCAGGAGAAGTCAAATAATTATAATCAGAGGATCTTAAGAAGCCATAGCCATCAGGCATGATTTCCAAAACGCCTTCATTGATGATCACATTGTCAAAATCGAAAGCAGAATCCTGGCTTCTTTTTCCGTTGGCATGCTTATCTGGTCTAATGGGTTTTTGATCGGATTTAACTTCCATGTCATTAGACGATTTTTTCTTTTCGCCCTCGTGATCAGCTGATTTCTCAAAACCACCGCTATCTGAGGTTGGCTCATCATCATCGGCAGCGTCAAATAAATTAGTGTCGTCTAAGGGGACAACAGCTTTTTTCTTTTCAACCGGGACAGCTTTGGTGCTGGTGGTGGTGGTTCTTGTTCTTCTCTTGGGTTTCTCTTCCACCGGAGCCTCGTTCTCCACTTCTCCAGAAGTCCTTGCAGCAGAAATCAGATCTTGCTGCTCATTAATTTTGGCTATAAGGTCAGCCTTTCGCAATTCATCGGCGTTCTCTACACCAAATTTCTTTGCGATTTCACGAAGCTCAGAAACGAGCTTATCGTTCAATTCGTTTTTATCAAACATTAAAATGAAATTATTATCAAGGAATTAATTTATGTGACTCGTCCTTTTTAGATTTGTTGTAACATTTAAATTTTATTGAATTTATTTGTTTGACTTAATCCGTAGAAAAAGGATATTATGAGATTATGGTACAATTATATAGAATAAATTGTAATTAATAAATATTTAAAATTATTTTTTTTCCCCATCCTTATTTTTTCCCCAAATTAGGGGCCAGAATTTAAAAATATGACCCGTCAGGAAATCATCCATCAAATCAAAAAGAAAAAATCGTTTTTAAGTATAGGTTTGGATACCGATCTGAAAAAAATCCCCGAGCATTTGTTGAAAAATGAAGACCCCGTATTTGAGTTCAATAAACAAATCATAGAGGCCACCGCTGATTTATGCATTTCCTATAAAATCAATACTGCTTTTTATGAATCAAGAGGTTTAAACGGCTGGAAATCTTTAATTGAAACCTTCAACTATTTGCCCAAGGATAATTTCTCCATCGCTGACGCCAAACGAGGAGACATTGGCAACACTTCTGCCTTATATGCTGATGCCTTCTTTAATCCTGAAAGCTCAGGAATGGATTTTGATGCGGTGACCGTTGCACCTTATATGGGTGAGGATTCTGTGGCTCCTTTTCTCCAAAATGAGAATAAATGGGTCATTTTGCTGGCTTTAACTTCAAATTCCGGAGCGAGGGACTTCCAGTTCACTAGCGATGATGAGAGCTATCTTTTTGAGAAAGTGATCAGGCAATCTCAGGAATGGGCAAGTCCGGAGAACCTCATGTACGTGGTTGGTGCCACAAGGGCCGAGGCTTTCCTAAATATCAGAAGGTTGGCCCCCATGCATTTTCTTCTGGTTCCGGGAGTTGGCGCTCAGGGAGGTTCTTTGGCAGATGTCTGTAAATATGGGATGACCAAGGATTGTGGCTTGATTGTGAACTCTTCCAGAGCCATCATTTATGCCTCAAAAGGAGAGGATTTCGCCGAAGCTGCAAGAAAAGAAGCAAAAAAAGTTCAGCAGGAGATGGAGCGGGAATTAACCGTGATTAATTTCTGAAATGAAATCCGTAGCTTCTTTCAAACTCTCCCTGGCACTTTTCAGCGTGTCTTTTTTCTGGGGGACCACTTATTTGGCCATCAGAGTCGCCATTCGATCCATACCTGCAATTTATATTGTTGGGTTAAGGCATTTCATGGCTGGAATACTCATTTTCACTTACCTTCTCCTGTCCAAAAAGCTGGAAAAGCCAGGGTGGGAAAGGATTAAACATCATATCATCTCCTCTTTTCTGATGCTGGTTCTAGGAAACGGCTTAACCACCTATGGCGAACACACCATTCCATCGGGTTTAACCGCCCTGATCACCACCTTGTCTCCGCTGCTCGTGATGTCAATGATTTGATCAGCCATAAGGAGAAAATATCTCCGAAAATAGTGTCCGGCGTGATTTTAGGTATTTGCGGAATGGTATTGATCTTTTTTAACAGCCTTCCTCAATTGGTGAACCCTGAATACAGGATTGGAATATTAAGCATTTTGGCTGCTGTTTGTTGCTGGAGCATGGGCACTGTCCACGCTAAATCTGGCAAAGAGAGATCAAATAACATTTTGATGGACCTGTGCATTCAAATGCTTTTTGCCGGTGGCGGATTATTATTGGTTGGATTCATCAGTGGTGTTCCTTTTGAAATCTCCACCTGGAGAACCTCTAACATTTTGGCGATATTTTATCTCACGCTATTTGGTTCTATAGCTGGTTATATTTCTTATTTATATGCGTTGAGTAAACTACCTTCCACGGCAGTTTCTGTTTTCACTTATTTTAATGTAGTGGTCGCACTTTTTTTAGGATGGTTGATTTTGGATGAGCAAGTCACCATCCGATTGGTTTTTGCCACGGTTTTTATTTTGGTGGGCGTATTAATGGCTAATTATAAACGAAAAACGGCTCGTCCTGCAGTTCAGGGGATGGTGATTAATAAATAAATTCTTTCACTACTAACCGACTAAATTTTTCAAATACAAAGGGCTACTTTTGACAGTAAGCCCTTTTTTTCATATTTTTTGGTTACCAAATCAATAAAATATGAGCACTAAAGATATTGAAAAAAAGTTTGTCGGTCAGCCTATTTTTAAACAACTGGTTGATTTTATCCCAAAAGGGAAGTTTGATCTGCTTGCCCAAAAGCATCAGACAGACCGCTATTATAAAGCATTTCCTGCCTGGACACAGCTTATTTTGATGCTCTTCGGGGTGTTTAGCCGTTGCGATTCTATGGGGGAAATCTGCGATGGCATGCTGGGCATGCAGGGTAAGCTAAACCATTTGGGCCTGGAAAGATCGCCCGCCAAGAGTACCGCTGGCGATGGGCTGAGAGAGCGGGACAACGAATTCTTTAGAGAACTGTACTTTCTATTGCTCAAACATTTCGAGCCACTTTTGTCGGTCAGCCGGATTGACAAGGTTTCCTTCGACAAATTTTTCATCTTCGATTCCAGTACGATCCGCTTGTTTTCCCAGATCATGAAAGGGGTTGGCCGCAACCCAAAGGGAGAAGGCAAAAAGAAAGGCGGGCTGAAAGTCCACATGCTTATAGATGCGCACTCACAGACACCCACATTCGTAAAAATTAGTGAGGCCAAATCACATGACAAGAACTTTATTCAATATCTAAACCTTGCCCCGCACAGCATGATTGTTTTCGACAGGGCCTACAACCATTACAGACAGTTTGCTGAATTCAGCCGGAAACAGATCAATTTTGTATGCCGTTTAAAGTCCAATGCCGTATATGAGGTGGTAGAGGAACTGTTTTGTCAGACACAGGACGATGGATTTGTTTTTGGAGTATTGAAAGAGGAACATATCCACTTGAAGTACAAGCAGGCAAAACAGGAGCAAACACTTTCTCTGCGCAAGGTTACTTACCAGGATGAAAAAGGCAGAATTTATGAGTTCATCAGCAATAATTTTGAAATCAGCAATGAGGAAGTGGCTTTGATCTATAAGATACGCTGGCAGATTGAGCTGCTTTTCAAGAAACTGAAACAGAACTTCCAGTTGCATTATTTTTATTCAGAGACCGAAAACGGAATCAAGACCCAGATCTGGATTACCCTGATCGCTCATTTGCTTCTGATGGTTTTAAAAACCAAATCAAATACAAAAAAGGCGTTCTCAACCGTGGCGGCATTGGTCAGGATACATCTGATAAGTAATCTTGATATGTTTCGGGTTATTGACAACAGCAGCAGAACTTATACAAAACGTCTGAAAAGAACAAAACCTCCAAATATTCAAAACGAATTGTTCTGAATATAGGGGGGTAGGTTTTAATAAATTAAAAAGAATGCTCCTAATTAATAGCATTAAAGGTATTTTTATGCACTAATATCTTTTTTGTCGGTTGATAGTGAAATTCTTTATATTTAATCATGATGACGCATGAAGCCATTCTTCATTATATATGGCAATACAAGCTATTCTCTCTGGATGATTTGAGGACATCAGAAGGAGATGATATGACCGTCCTTCATTGCGGGATTCATAATCTGGATTCCGGACCTGATTTTCACCAAGCCAAAATCAAGATCAGTCAAACCATTTGGGCCGGAAATGTAGAGCTGCATATCAAATCGTCAGACTGGTTGAAACATCAACATCAAAACGATAAAGCTTATGACAATGTGATTTTGCATGTGGTTTGGGAAAATGATGCAGCTGTGATGCGTACAGACGGAACAGTGATACCGGTATTGGAGTTAAAAGGCAGAGTGGATGAAAAGATCATCATCAATTATGAGAACCTGAAGCTTAACAACTACTGGATCCCCTGTGAAAAGCAATTGAAGGAGATAGATGACTTTACCAAGCAGCAATGCCTGGATAGAATGATGATGGAAAGGCTGGAAGAAAAGTCGGAGCTATTCCAACAATTGTACACAGAACTGAAGGGTGATTGGAACGAGATCTTTTATATCACTTTAGCAAAGAGTTTCGGTTTTAAAGTAAATACTGCTGCTTTTGAACTTTTGGCTAAAAGCCTTCCACAAAGAATTCTTGCGAAACATAAAAATTCAGCGTTGCAAATTTCAGCTTTGGTTTTTGGGACGGCAGGATTGTTAAATCGTAATTACAAGGATGAATACCCGCGGGCTTTAAAAAATGAACATCAATTTTTGAAGGCCAAGTATCAATTGAATGATTTACAGGCCGAACTCTGGAGATTCGCTAAAACACGTCCGGATAATTTCCCTACCGTGAGATTGGCTCAATTTGCCGCCCTGATATTAAAGTCACAACATCTTTTTTCAAAGATCATCGCCATCAGGGAGCCAAAAGGTTTCTATGAGTTATTTAAGAACCTGCCTGTCCATCCCTATTGGGGGGCTCATTTCTTGTTTGATAAGGAAGTTTCCAAATCATCTCTGGAAATAGGGAGAAGCAGTATAGATATTTTACTGTTAAATTCCATTGCACCCTTATTGTTCTTTTATGGTAGGCAATTGAATAATGAGTTTCACGTTAAATTTGCTGTTGAACTGTTGGAGTTCGTTAAACCAGAGCGCAATAGGATTGTGAAGGGATTTGAGGAGAGGGGGCTAAAGGTGTATGATGCTTTAGGCTCCCAGGGCATCATTCATTTAAAAAAATACTATTGCGACCAAAAAAAATGTTTAAATTGTGGAATTGGTTTAAAAATATTAAGAAGCTAAGATCATATGTTACAACGTATCCTCACTTTCTTTGAAAGATATTCTTTCGGAGTATGCACATACCTTGGAGAAAAATTCAAGATATCTCAAACAAAGATTCGTTTATTCTTTATCTACTCTTCTTTTTTGGCAGTCGGTTTCCCCCTGATTTTTTACGTGTTTGCAGCTTTTGTATTGGATATAAGGAATTTCATCAAAAGGAAAAGAATCCAATTTTGGGATTTTTGATCATTTAAAAGCTTAAAATATCCGCAATCTCTGTAAAGCCTTTCTCTTTAGCCAGATCAGAAGGTAATTTTCCCCCCTCCATTCTTACATCCACATCCGCCCCTTTCTCTAATAACAGGATGATAAGTTCGATATTGCCATTTTGAGCTGCTGAATGCAGGGGCGTCACCCCGGAGGATTGTGCTACATTCACTTCGGCTCCGTTGTCCATCAGCATCCGAGCTATTTGTGCATGATCTCCCGCTACAGCTGAATGAATGGGAAAAACCCGGAATCCATTGTCAGACGGAGTGTTCACATCCGCCCCCTTTAAAACCAGGTAACGAGCGACCTCCTCACGTCCAAAATAAGCCGCTAAACCTAATGCAGTGAATCCATCAGGAGAATAATCATTTATTTGCTCGGGAGATTTGAAGACTTTATGAGCCACCACGTCAAATTTTCCAGCTGCGGCAGCTTCAAATAAACTGATTTCATCTAAAAATTCAATCAGTATTGTACTGATGGCGGGTTTATGAAAATAACAGGAAAGCAATAAAGGTGACACACCGTGGCTGGTCGGTTCCTTGGCCGCTGTTATATTTTCGGTTAAAAGAGTTTTAATCCCTTCTTCATCCCCGTTGGTGATTAGTTCCTCCAGAAAAGTTGGTTGCATGAATTCAAATTTTATTTAATATTAGAAATAAAATGCTTTTAAGAGAAATCTAATTAAATATATTTGAATGTCCGTAATTTATCATAAAACCAACAAGAGATGGGGAAATGGATAAATCCATTAAAATTCCTGTTCCATATAGCCCATGGTTTAAACCATGGGCTATATTTGATTTGCAATTGAAACCGTTTTAGCGGTTTAATCACCCTTATGAAGCTTTGCGGATATTCAAAAATATATATCCATAAATAAAAACCCCGCATCTTTTACAGACACGGGGAATAACCATCAAAACCTAAAACATCATGGATGTAGTACCCAGAATGAATCTTTTTATAGATACGGTGATCAGCACCATTTGGATTTTAAGCCGTTATAAATTAAATGATTGTGCTTGATCTCTGGAGCAGAATTTATTTCATCCCAAGAGGTTAGGAGATCATGGAAGATGGAATTAGAGAAATATTTTTAGTATCCACCAAGCATTAAATTATATTTGTTTCTGAAAATTAATGAGCTAATGCCTGTAAGAGGAAATCAATTCAAAACTAATTCATTCAAAGAAGATACAAAATCCGCTTCTGCACCCTACAAAAAAAAACTGGCAAAGGAGAAAGGAGAGCAACTTCCCAAATTTAATTTTAATAATGATCGGGCGGTAAAAATAGTGGGTTTGTTCCTGTTGTTATTAGCCATCTATTTTTTGGTGGCCTTCACTTCTTACCTGTTTACCTGGCAGGATGACCAAAGTTATGTGATTGATGCCAACGGGGGATGGGGTAATTTATTTAAAACCAGCCTGGAATTAGAATCAAATGGCGTCATCAATCCTGATATTCAGAACTGGGCAGGAAAGTTGGGAGCTTTATTGGCTCATCAGTTCATTTATGAATGGTTTGGTGTGGCGTCCTTCATCTTTGTGTTTATTTTCATGGTGATTGGCTATCGTTTGCTTTTTAAAGTCAAGCTATTCTCCATTCCAAAAACCTTGGGATATTGTTTTTTTCTGCTGGTGTTCATCTCCCTCACTTTAGGATTCATCCACGGCTTCATTTCAGATTATCCACATTATCTGGAAGGAGAGTTCGGGTTTTACAGCAATCAATTATTGGAGGCACAGATTGGAACTGCAGGGGTGGCTGGCGTTTTGGTGTTTGCCGCTTTAACCTGTTTAATCATCGCTTATAACATCGATTTTAAACTTCCTGAAAGAAAACCCAAAGCTGCTCATGGGGAGCTGGCCGGCGAAGAATATCCTGATGATTTATTGCCGGAGGAGGACTATCTATCTCAACCTATAGAATTCCCTTTAAAGCACCAAGCTGAGAATAAGCCCTTGCCCATAGCCGTCAAAAATGATTTTGAGGTGGAGGATACATTAAGCAGAGAGGAACAACAAGTTGGCTTCACAGCAGCGAAAAAACCGGAGAGACCGGTGACAGCACCTGTATCTAACGAGGACGCTTTGGAACTCACCATTGAGAAGACAGAAGAAGAGGCCAAAGCCGAAGAGCTGGTGGAGCAGTTTGGCACCTATGATCCCACTTTAGACCTGGCATCCTATAAAAATCCAACCCTTGATCTGCTGGAGCAGTATGGTTCGAATAAGATCTCTGTGGACACTACAGAATTGGAGAACAACAAGAATAAAATTGTAGAGACCTTGAATAACTACAATATTGAAATTGATAAGATAAAGGCGACCATTGGCCCAACCGTCACTTTGTATGAAATCATCCCTGCACCGGGTGTGAGAATCTCCAAGATCAAAAACCTGGAGGATGACATCGCATTGAGTTTGGCGGCGTTAGGAATTCGTATCATCGCTCCGATGCCAGGAAAAGGGACTATAGGTATTGAAGTTCCAAATCAGCATCCGGAGATGGTCTCCATGCGTTCCATCATCGCCACAGAGAAATTTCAAAACACCACCATGGATTTACCCATTGCGCTGGGTAAAACAATCTCTAACGAAGTATTCATCGCTGATTTGGCCAAGATGCCGCACATGCTGGTGGCCGGAGCGACAGGGCAGGGTAAATCAGTGGGGATCAACACCATTTTGGTTTCACTGCTTTATAAAAAGCACCCGTCACAATTGAAGTTCGTACTGGTGGATCCTAAAAAAGTGGAACTCTCTGTTTTTAAAAAAATAGAGCGGCACTTTCTGGCAAAGTTGCCCGGGGAGGAGGAAGCCATCATCACCGATACCAAGAAAGTGATCAACACCTTGAATTCACTATGCATCGAGATGGATCAGCGTTATGACCTGTTAAAGGATGCTGGAGTGAGAAATTTAAAGGAATACAATGAGAAATTCATCAAACGAAAACTGAACCCCAACAATGGGCACAGGTTTTTACCGTTCATAGTGTTGGTGATTGATGAGTTCGCCGATTTGATGATGACAGCCGGTAAAGAGGTGGAGACCCCTATAGCAAGGCTCGCACAATTGGCAAGAGCGATTGGGATTCATTTGGTTCTGGCTACTCAAAGGCCATCAGTGAACATCATCACAGGTACCATTAAGGCAAATTTCCCTGCGAGATTGGCTTTCCGGGTCACCTCAAAAATAGATTCGAGGACAATTTTGGATTCCGGTGGTGCTGATCAACTGATTGGGAAAGGAGATATGCTTTTATCCACCGGGAGTGATCTGATACGTTTGCAATGCGCCTTTGTTGATACACCGGAAGTGGATAGGGTGACGGAATTCATTGGTGCACAAAGAGGTTATGCCTCTGCCTATGATCTGCCGGAATATGTTGGAGACGACGCTGATGGTGGAAGCATCAAAGATTTTGATCCGTCAGATCGGGACCCGATGTTTGAAGATGCAGCCCGGTTGATTGTGATGCATCAGCAGGGTTCCACTTCGCTCATCCAGCGAAAGCTAAAATTAGGCTATAACAGGGCCGGAAGAATTATTGATCAGCTGGAGGCGACAGGGGTGGTGGGGCCTTTTGAAGGAAGTAAAGCCCGGGAGGTGCTGATTCCTGACGATTACGCTTTGGAACAGTTCTTGGAAGAGATGAAGAAAAACGACTAAAATAATAATATATGAAGAATTGGAGATGGATGGTGCTGAGTTTGGTTTTAAGTGTGGCGTTAAGTACGGTGTTCGCTCAGTCAGATCCACAGGCAAAAGCCATATTGGCTGGGGTGAGTAAGAAATACAGGTCTTACAATGTGGTGAAGACAGATTTTAGTTACACCCTAAAAAATCCACAAGCAAATATAAACGAAACCCAAAACGGAACCTTGTATGTACAGTCTAAAACCAATAAATATAAGGTGATGATAGGAAGTCAGGAGTTGATATCTGACGGAAAAGTGCAATGGACTTATCTTAAAAATGATAACGAGGTTCAACTCAGTGAGGTAGATGATAGTCCGGAAGCATTGAACCCGGCACAAATTTTTACCATTTACGAGAAGGGCTTTAAGTATACCTATTTGGGAGACACCAAACTGGGCGGAAGAACTTATCAGAACATGGAGCTGGCTCCTTTACAAACCCGGTCTTTTTCCAAGATTAAGTTGAGAATTGATAAACTGAACAAACAAATCTCCAATATCATGGTGTATGATAAGAATGGAAATGTTTATACCTATCTGATCAAATCCTTCACGCCAAATGTTAAGGTTTCTGATGCTTTATTCACTTTTGATGTCAAACAGCATCCGGGTGTGGATGTGGTGGATTTAAGATGAAACCATCAGGAGCGTATCCCTCACAAATGGTATGGATGTGCTCATGATTGCCTGTCTGCCGACAGATAGGTTTCCTAGCCGTTGGAAAACAATTATATTTGGCTAAAAATCTTAAATTAGCAAATTTTATTGGTGGATCTTTTTGTTTTATGGCCTTAAATATAACCCAACATACCTTAGAGAAACTGGAAGTCTTATTGAAAGACATGAGCTATCAGGTAAGGTATGAAAAAGGGAATTTTAAAACAGGTTCCTGCCTGATGGAGAAAAACAAAATGGTGGTGGTCAACAAGTTCTCTAATCTTGAGAGCAAAATCATTGCTCTGGTAGATCTGATTAAAAACCTGGAAGTTGACGATACCCTGCTCTCTGAAAAGCAGAAATCCTTTTATTATTCACTTTTACAAACCAGTCTGGAATTTTGAAAGTCACTTTTTTAGGTACAGGTACCTCACAGGGAGTTCCGGTTATCGCATGTGGTTGTGAAGTGTGCTCATCTAACGATCCCCATGATAAAAGATTAAGGAGCAGTATTTTAATAGAATCCAAACAAAAAACAGTAGTAGTTGACACAGGTCCTGATTTCAGGTGCCAAATGTTGAGAGCGAATGTTCAAAAGTTGGACGCCGTGGTTTATACCCATGCACATAAAGACCATATAGCTGGGCTGGATGATATCAGGGCATTCAATTTCAAGCAAAAGGGAGCGATGGATATTTACGCCACACCTGCTGTTCAGAAGGCCTTGAGGAATGAATTCCATTATGTTTTTGCTGAATTTAAATATCCCGGGATTCCGCTATTGAATTTGCATGAGATCACTTTAAATCCATTTCATATTGGGGATATCGATTTCATGCCCATCGAGGTGATGCACTATAAACTCGCGGTTCTGGGGTTTAGAATCAAGGATTTCACTTACATCACCGATGCGAAAACCATTGACGAGATTGAGGTGGAAAAAGTGAAGGGGAGCGAGATATTAGTGATCAATGCCTTGCAAAAAGAGAAACATATCTCCCATTTCACTATGGATGAAGCCATTGCTTTTGCGAAAAAAATAAATGCAAAACAAACGTATTTCACTCATGTGAGCCACAGGTTAGGTACTCACGCCGAGATCTCCAAAGAATTACCAGAGGGGATTCATCTGGCCTATGACGGACTAGTTTTAACAATCTAGGATGAATTTGATCAGATGGGAAATGGATAAATCCATTAAAATTCCTGTTTCATATAGCCCCATGGTTTAAACCACGGGCTATATTTGATTTGCAATTGAAACCGTTTTAGCGGTTTGATCATCTTTACGGAGATTCAAAACAATAATTATAAAATTGAATAAATTCAACCTGTCAATTCATATAAAAATATATATTTGCAATTCCTACCCGGGTGGCGAAATTGGTAGACGCACCAGCTTGAGGGGCTGGCGCTCGCAAGGGCGTGGCAGTTCGAATCTGCTCTCGGGTACCTTAAACATCTGGAGAACTTTCATTTCACTGCTCCCCAGTTAGTGTAATGTTAGCCATAAAACAACGAAAAATCATCTTTTTAAATTACTTATTATCAAGGATATAAGTCTTTCTACTTTTGACTTTCTACTTTTAAACTTAACCCTAGTTAAAGTTCTTCATGCAATAGTAGAAAACGCCCATTGGTGTGGTCAATTTTCTTATGTGAAAACCAATTTGCGATTTGGCAGTTAAACTATAAAATTGAAAATGAAGGCTTTCAAGATGATGACTTATTTTTCATCGCTTTCTTTTTCAGCGGTGGCAGTCAATTCGTTCCAGAAGGAGAGGTGAAAATGGATGGACAAGTCATCAACAACAACAATAATCATTAATTTGTGAAAAGGCAGCCAAATCATGCCAGATGTTGTGAAAATCCGTGATAAAAAAACCTGATGGGCAGCCTGATATCAGTTAATTGATTTGGTCAATGATAAAATAGAAGCTTAAATTTACCTTGAGAATACAACTCCAGATGAAAAAAACCAGGTGTTATATGTTGGCCTGTTTAATGGTGCTGATGGCCTGCCAGCAGAGACAAACCAGGAAACTGAACATCGCTGTAGCAGCGAACATGCAGTTCGCCATAAAAGAATTGTCAAGGGCCTTCACAAGCAGAACGGGTGTTCCCTGCGAACTGATAGTCAGTTCTTCGGGTAAACTCACGGCTCAGATCAAGGCAGGTGCTCCTTTTGATGTATTCCTCTCAGCAGATATGAAATATCCAGTCGAGCTGTTCAAAACGGGGTTCGCCACTAAAGCACCTCAAATTTATGCTTACGGTGAACTGGTGATATGGACGATGAAGGAGGGGATACCTCCTGCTTTAGCGACGCTCAAAAATCCTGCTATCAGACATGTGGCCTTGTCAAATCCTGAAATGGCTCCTTATGGGGCGGCAGCCATGGAGGTTTTGAAAAGAGCGGGGCTTTATGAGCACATAAAAGATAAACTGGTATATGGCGAAAGCATATCACAAACCAATCAGTTTATTATTTCGAAATCTGCAGAGATTGGTTTTACAGCAAAATCAGTAGTTTTATCACCTGAAATAAAAGGTAAGGGCACTTGGATGGATATCAATAAAAACAGCTATTCGCCGATTGCACAGGGAGTGGTGCTGATCAAGCAGGATGATGCGGAGCAGAATGATGCGGAGAAGTTCCTCGCATTCCTGTTATCTGCAGAAGCAAGAAAAATTCTTAAAGACCACGGTTATTCGGTAAAACAAGATTAAGCGATGAATATCCTCAAAGGAACAATCACCCATATCAAAACCAGCGGAAGTTTATCTCTGGTGGAAGTGCAGGTCGCTGACGTTTTTTTTAAGACAATCGTGATAGAGACACCTTCCACTGCCTCCTATTTGAAGTATGGAAATCAGATCAGTGTGATCTTCAAGGAGACTGAGGTGGCTATTGGAAAGGGAATGGTGCATCCGGTCAGTCTGCAGAATAAAGTGACCGCCGAGATCCTTGAAATTGAAGAAGGTGAATTACTGAGTAAACTCACGCTACGCACCACAGCAGGTAGGATAGTGGCCATCATCACTGCTGATGCCGTTTGTCAACTGCAATTACTGGTGGGTGAGCGTGTGACGGCTATGATTAAAACGAATGAAATGATGTTATCGGCATGATGGATTGGCAACCTTTACTATTGACCTTTAAGCTGGCATTGACGGTGACATTCTTGTTGCTGATCATCTCCGTACCGCTTTCTTATTGGTTAGCCAGCACCAAATCGAGCATGAAGCCGATCATAGAGACCCTGGTGAGCATGCCACTGGTTTTACCGCCTACTGTTCTCGGATTTTATTTGCTGGTGGTTTTTAGTCCTTCGAATGTTTTTGGGGGCTGGCTGAGTGAACAGTTAGGCATTCAACTCGTATTCTCCTTTGGAGGGCTTGTGCTCGCTTCTGTCATCTACAGCCTGCCTTTCATGGTTCAACCCATCCAGGCCGGGTTTTCCAATTTGTCCCCCACAATTACCGAAGCATCCTATGTATTGGGAAAATCAAGAATCACCACCCTTTTCAAAGTGTTGCTGCCTAATATCAAACCTTCCCTGATCACGGGGATGGTACTGGCTTTTGCACATACCATTGGTGAATTTGGAGTGGTGCTGATGATGGGAGGAAACATTCCGGGAAAAACAAAAGTGGCCTCTATCGCCATCTACGATGAGGTGGAGATGCTGAACTATTCTGCTGCCCATTGGTATTCATTGGTTTTATTCGCCATCACATTCAGTACCCTATTGATGGTGTACCTGGTAAACGGGGGGTATTTAAAAAGGTTCTGAGATGATACACATTGCCTTGCAAAAGATACTGACCGCTACCCATGGAGAGCTGCCACTCTGTTTGGATATTGACATTAAAAAAGGTGAACTGGTCACGCTGTATGGAGCATCAGGTGCAGGAAAAACTTCTGTGCTCAGCATGCTTGCCGGATTGCTTGAAGCGGATAAGGGTTTGATAAGGGTTAACGGGAGAACCTGGTTAGACACTGAAAATGGAATCTGCCTGAAGCCCCAGCAAAGGAGAATCGGGTTGGTGTTTCAAGATTATGCCTTGTTCCCGAACATGACAGTGAAAGAGAACCTGCTTTTTGCTCTGGATAAAAAACAGGAGGAAGGAATTGTGTCTGAACTGATGGAGATCATTGAATTGGGCGACCTACAGCATCGAAAACCCGGAAGCCTCTCTGGTGGGCAAAAGCAGAGAGCCGCTCTGGCCAGGGCCTTGGTAAGAAAACCCGAAGTTTTGATGCTGGATGAACCACTCTCCGCACTGGATACGATGATGCGGATGAAATTGCAGGATTATATTCTGAAAGTACATCGGCAGTATGATTTAACCACTATCTTGGTAAGCCATGATGTGGCGGAAGTGGTAAAAATGTCTGATAAGATATTCATTTTGGAGAATGGGAATATCATCAAGCAGGGAAATCCTATTGATGTTTTCACCAATAAACAGGTCAGCGGAAAATTTCAATTCACGGGGGAGATCATCCAGATAGCTAAAGAAGATATCATTTATATCATCACCATCCTGATCGGTGCGAATTTCGTGAAGATAGTGGCTGAAGAGAGTGAGGTCAAAACATTAACTGTTGGAGATCAAGTGATCGTAGCTTCCAAAGCGTTCAATCCTTTGCTGCAAAGGGTCAGTTGATTTTATTCAATCTTTTACCTGAGCCAAACTTCTAGGGATATGCATCAACACAGATGCTCGGGTATCGTGTATAATGATCTGCAAAATTCAAATTCAATTTTATTGTCAATGCAATAATGTGGGGAAGATAATCGATATTTTATTTCAGTATTTTAACAACGATGCTAAAATCACTTCATAAAAGGGGCTTAACAATGAAATATTTTTTTAATTATTTCTTTTCTATGAAAAAATAGGTGTATTTTTATTCAAATTAATATCTCAAATATCATGAATAACAACAAACTCATCACCGCAGTGGCAGCGGGCGTGCTGCTGTTCATCACAGGATGCACCAAAGATTCCATCTTAATGGACACCAAACTCAGCTACAGCTTCAGTGCAATCAATTTAAACGCTTCATTTGGTGCCGGTGGCACAGCAGATGGAACCATTGTTCCCGCAGGAACACCTGGGAGCATCAACTGGACATCTGCTAAACTAAACGTCACCCATACTGAATTCAGTGGCACCGATGCGGATGGAAACCCTGTAAGTGCATCAGAGACACTCACTAATGTGAATGTTTTAAATCCATCGCTGTTAGCTGGAGATCTCTACTTAAAATCAGGAGTTTATCAGAATATTAAGTTCAAGCTGTCTCTCACTGCCTCTGCTACCAATCCGCCTCTGGAGATGCAGGGAGATTATATTGATCCGTCAGGTAATAGCCATCCGGTGATAGTGAAATTAAATACCACCCAGATGTTAAATCTAGTGGATCTGCCTAATCAGGGTATTGGCTCAGGAAATTACGTATTGAAGATCAGGATCAAATTGAACGAAATGATAAAAGATTTCAACTACAGTGATATCAACGACATTACCTTCACGGGTAATACGATCATGATCACAGATACCATGAACAAACCTCTTTTTGATAAGTTAGTCGCTAAATTACCTGCCGCAATGGAAGGTGAATTTTATAAAGAGTGACAACCTTCATTGCTAATTTTCTTTAAGTGTTCCATTTCGGGCCACTTAAAGAAATTTGATGAAACTTCGTTTTGTGGTGGTATTCATCTCCTTTGTAAATGCAGCCTTGCTATCGTGTATATGCGTCACACTGATCATGACGGCGAACAAAAACCATTCTTGTCCAGCACCACACGATTCTCTTATGCCTTTTACTTTTTTATTGCTGCAGAAGCTGTTCAAAGACCTGTTGTTTCCCCATTTCATGTTTTGGCTGTCCAACAGCCCTAACCGGCCGTTGCATTCCTAATCCATTTTAATGCGAACCCGATCTCTCAGTTTTTCCAACAGCAAATCGAATTGTGCCAATAAGCCCACTTTTTATTAGTAACGATAGAACCATACTTGCCATTTGGTAAAGTTTATGGGCACCATCCGCCATTGCAGCCTGTCTTTACCAGGTAAGAGATGTCATCCCAAAAATGGTCCGCAGGTTATGTTTTCGCTTACTCCAGTCCAATTATAAAGTCTTTTTTATAAATTATAAATTGCCATTGGGCATCGCTTAAATCGGTTGGATAAGCTAGCCACACCTTTTGGCTGCCATCCCTACAAACAGCCCACACCAAGGAATATCATCATCTGTGTACCATCCTGAAACCCCTACTTCTTTGTCCCATTTTTCAATATTAGGATTACTGCCTTTCCCAGGAACTTCTAGCTCTCCATAATGTCGTATTGCTTCCAATAACATTTTAGGAGCGGTTTCCTTTTGAATCCAATCATATTTTGGTGGTAATTTTTTATTCATTTTAGTTTCAACAAAATTAGGTGACACATTACATTACTCATTCAATACTATGCGGGATTTAACTCGGTAATTATAATTGCTGTTAACACTAAACATGCAGATGAAGTGTTGGACGTTATTTCTAATCCTATTTTAGGTGTGTTTAAATAGGTGATAGGCGTTTGCTGACTTTCAGACGGTTCAAATCCATTTTCTGAGTATAAGGGAATTACAAAATTTATCGCATTTTGAGTATCATATAGGGGTGTAAAAATATTTTTACCCACAATTTTAGATTTAAAAGTTTCAGAGGAGCCTAGCTTTCTGAAATAAGCGGTAGATCTGCTTTGTTCATCGCCATTTCTGGTTACATACGACTCAATTAAATATTCTTTAGAGGTATCTAAATTTAAAAGCGCAAACGCTATTTTAAAAACACTATCGGGAAAAGTTCCATAAGCTACTATTCCTACGCCATTATTTCTTGTAAAATGAGGGAATTTGTCATTGATGGGATCACTCGTTAGCACAGGTGTTTGGACAAAATAGCTATAATCTTGATCTGCACCCGGGGAGATGTATGAACCATGAGGAAACAAATATCTATAAGATGTGAGCTCACCTTCGCTGTCCTTTATCGGACCGTGAAATGAATTATTTCCATTAGGCAAAAGTATATCATTCCAATTGGTACCGTTAGGAGAAGTCTCTTGGAGGTTAAATTTCATTATTCTGCTTACCAGTGATGGGTCATTGACATGGTTTGTTACGGCTGAATTAGAAAGAGCTTCCATATCAATATTAAAAATTGATTGTATGTTGCCAATATTGGAATCGTAGCCTAAAATTATCTGGTCATACGCAACAAATGAATTCTGCATATTTAGAGCAATTTTAAAAGGATCTACCTGAATAATAGAAATAACGTTATTTATCGCAGAATTTTGGGTAATAGTAAAAGCATTTTCATTACCTACGGGATCCATTATTTCTTTATCAAACACAATGGTAATTTTATTTCCTAAGTAATTTGATTTCAACGAGGCAACTTTTGGAGGAGTATTTTGTGGAGTATCGGTGGCTGTAGATAAAGTAAGCGTAAATAATGAAAAGCTATTTTGTTTTTTTGCTCTTAACTTATAGAAATACGCAGTGTCCACTATCAAGCCTTGATCGTTATATGTCCGCTCAGTGGCGTCTGCTCTGTTTAGTAACGCATAAGTACCACCTATCGATTCTGATCTGTATATTTCAAATTCATCAATATAATTTTGGTTAGCTGAAGAATAATCCCAGCCTAGTGTGATTGATGTGGCCGAAGTATTTATAGCTTTAAAATTAGACGGAACATCAATGGTAATAGGAGTAAGAATACCTGTAGTTTCACTGATTTCCGATTGTTTATTCCCATTCTCAAACTGGATTCTAAAATAATAATTTGTATTTTCACTTAATCCGGTTACTATGAATTCACCGTTATCGATATAGGTATCATTAATGAGTTCATATCCATTATCCGGATTATTTGATTGAAATATTTTTGTCGGATTTGTCCCTATATTTTTATCCCACCATGCCAATTTAACCGAAGAAGTGTTCAAGGGTTCAACTTTTAAATTTTCGGGGTTAAGAAGCTTTTGGACGCCAATATTACTAGTTTTAATAATCAATGGGATTTCACTTAACTGTACGGTGATGTACTTACCGGAAACGTCAGTATCGGAAGTCACATTTAGTACATTTCCATACTCTTGCATGGTTTGTTCAACATTTTCAAAATTTATCGTTGTAAGAACATTTTCCGATAGCGCAACATTAATTGCGACATTTGCTGTAGAAAAATCGCCAACTCCTAACCAGGCTACAATTAAACTCCCTTCTGTAGGATGAACATACGCGTTTGCAAAGATTTTTGGAGACACTGTTCTAAATATTTGTTGCGAAGTCAAATGTTCGCCTGCATCTAAAACAGTATGTGAATAGGTGTATCCCTCCATCTCCTTTCTAAGTGCCGCTATATAATAATAAGACACCAATTTCATTCTATTCAAGTCATTGCTATCAGTAGAACCTTCCGTGTAACCACAGGTAATAAATATATCTCTTATATTGATGTTCGGATTTAGATCTTGTAGTCTTACTCCATTTCTCATGTTGGAATACCAAAATTGATGGATAACGTCAGCTCCAAGCGCCTGGATAAACAAGAATGTACGCATTAGCCAATAAGCTTTGTGTAAACTTCGCTCAGCTTGATCCAAATCTGGTGGTGATTGTACACCATCCCGATGTTCATCGTAACCTGTTTCAGTGACCCAAAGCTCACAACGAGGCATATGTATATCTCTAAACTCTACCCAATTACCTATTAGCTTTCTAAAATTAGATGTTTCTGGATGCACTCCAAACCTTTCGTCTTTTGAATAAATTTGAGTTCCCGTTATTTCTTCCCAACCATTATAATAATGAATATTTAAAACGTCAACCGGGTAATCTCCGGGGCCTCTCATTAGGTCCCATGCGCTACACATCTGTCTAGCATATCCAACAGTGGGTTTACTTAAAGCATTCATCACCATTTTGGCATTAGGATCTGCAGCTTTTATCCCATAACCATTTCCTATTGTGCCATTATTTCCGTCAGCTAATGCTGACAAACATGCCGCCATTTCATTAGGGTTATGATAACCATCTTGTCCTAACCAATATCCTTCAAGTTCATTTAAAAATTCGTAATAGGATACTAGATCTAGTCCCTTTTTAAGCGGTTCATTAGGTACTAATTGGATATAAGTTTGATCGGCATTTGCATTGCTACCGTACCTTGCCGCAAGATTATAGGCAAATCTTGCAAAATGTTTATAGTTATTTGGATTTGTAGTATTAGCTAAATCTCTGATGTCCAACAAGGGATCGATTGCTTTTCGTTGCTGTCCAGGTGCATTTCCCTGATATCTCAAATAAAGAGGAGCATGATTTAAGCACAGGAAGGGTTTGAGTCCTGCGGTTATAAATTGCTCTAGCTTCAGGTCAAAATCCCACATATGAGAAGTACTGAACCTATAAGTTATTTCATTCGGTTGTAAATTTTCTCCAGACCCGGGTTGGTCAGCTAAATCAGTTGTGATCAACCATTCAGACTCATTATACAATCTCATTGGAGTTGCCACTTTGTTTATTTTTTCAGCATCAGTCTCTAATAAGAAACCATTTGTGCCGACAAAATCATTGAAAGGTTTTACAGTGTGCAATCTCTTGTATTTCTTTCCTTTTATATTGTACATTTCCCTTCTGGTTCCAAATACCAGAAAACCGCTAATTGTCTGCTCTGGCAATAGAAAATCTAATTCCAGGTACTTTGTATTAATTCCTATATTTACGTCAATTTCTATTTTGTTCCATGAATTTCTTATATTTGGTTGGATTACATGAGCGACCTCAACGAAGTTAACCCCATCGCTTGAACAGGAGATTGTAAAATTTATAGGCGTGGTCTCCATCGCATATAAATAAAAGTATTCTATGTTGTAGAGACCATCCAACTCTATCCTAAATTTTACTCCATTTTCATTATACCAAGTCAGATCCATTTGCCCATAATTAAAAATTGATAACGGTTTATCGCCAATACCTACTGGTACCCCCGAATCATTAATTACGATTTGACTGTAGTCCGTTAAACCATCAAAAGTCATGAATTCATGGTCATCATTGTATTGGTATTGAGCTTTCCATTCATACACGTCTCTCTTATCAATGGGTATGAGCTTCGAAACGTTATTTTGGGTAGGAACATTTGAT
The DNA here is from genome assembly GCA_965218985.1 of Pelobium sp. Lineage (GTDB taxonomy): Bacteria > Bacteroidota > Bacteroidia > Sphingobacteriales > Sphingobacteriaceae > Pseudopedobacter. Next base: position 178,536 of record CBDCMP010000007.1, on the reverse strand, counting down.
TGCTTAGTCAAAAATGAAATAACATTGCTGATAGAAGATTTTCTTAGTTTTCCATCGGTAAATTTCTCTGAGACTATAGCTACATAGTATTTATGTCCTGGCACTAGACCAGAAACAATAAACTTTTCCTCATTGTCTGGAAATGATGGTTTAATTAAATTTTTTACAAGTTTGTTTCCATCTAACCCAAGTTCAGAAATTTCAGCTTCTGAAATGTATATCCTGTAGCGAGTAACTTTGTCAAATGGTGAATTTGGCTTGCCCATAGGAGCAGTCCACTTAATTTTTGCAGTTACTGTGTCAACATATTCATATGTCAAATCAGTAATAGCTGTTGGATTTTCAACAACTTCAACTGGTGTTATGACGTGTGACTGCCAGTAAACTCCCTCGTCATCAGCAATCCATTCTAACAGGGTAGACTTTCCAGGTGTTGCTTCTACCAATACATCCCCAAAATGGCCTGCAGGTAAAAAGACGGCATGCCCTCCAATGTTGTCTTGTTTTACGATAAGTCTTCCTGATTGCCCTTCCAAGGGATTATCAATGTAAACAGTTATATCTTTCGTTAAAATTATCTTATTAGTTTTCATTTTTAGAGGGTTAAATTGCCATCTGAATCAGCGGTTACGTAGGAAAGAGAAAAGTCGTCTTCTCCGCTTTTATTTTTGACTATTAAATTATTGTCTTCCACTCCTGATTTCCACCAGTATTCTTCCACTCCATCTTGAGTGATGATACCTATGGTAAGTCCTTTAAATCTTTCTTCCAAAGCAATTAGACTAAGCGCAACGGTTGAATTTTGATAGGGTCCATATAAACTAGCTCCTCTGACTTTTGTCAACTCCTGCTCAAAGCGATTATTTATCTTGATCAGTAACTCTCTGAGATCCTTTCCCTTCGTTCTCTCTAAGTTTCCAGAAGCAGATTCGTTATCTTTTATTACTTCTGTTATTTCCTGTTCATTTACTGGTTCAATCTCTGCCATAATTGTATGTTTTAAATATTTGCAATCAAACTGTCAGTTCTTCTTCGACGAGGTTAAACAACCCTGAAGCATTTTCCACACGAACTTTAAACCTGTGGTAGAGCGGGTCTCCATCTTCGTCTACCGCAGGTAAGGGTTCGGGGAGGTTGTATGCCATTTCTCCCTGGTCAGCAAATTGGGTTGTCTCAGCTATTTTTTCCCAACTTCCCCAGCTATTTTGTTTATAGAGATAATAGGTGCCTTTATATACGGTAGGTTCCCAGTGCAAGCTATTGGTACTGCCATCGTAATTGAGTTCAGGTGCTTCGGGGTTAGCGCTGTCAATCAGCTTCACTTCAATTACATCCGAACCGTGAGACAAAACCTGCTCATCTTCATTATTTTCGTTGCTGATGATCCGGATAAAAGCCAATCGATAATACATGGACTCTCCAAATGGAATATCAGTCACATTTTCAAAATCGTCAGTTACCTGTAAATCCGGGTCACCAAAAGGGAATGCTACGTCTGTAAAAGATTCCATGACCTGAAGTGGCGAAGTCTCGCTTTCGGTAGGGCTCCTGTAAATACGTACACCCGATATTGCACCATTCGGTGAAACTGCCGAGAGCTTAAAGCTTACTGCCGATAGGTTGGGAGCAGTGCCTTGTGGCTGATAAGTGAAAGACCGTATAACAGGAGCCTCTGATGGCAAGGTTTGCAAAATTTCCACCGGCCCGGCAAAAGGACTTAAAGTTCCGGGTATCAATTCATTTGTGGTTTCTGCTGCGGTGTAGAAATATAAAAACCTTGATGCACCACTTAAATTATAATCAGTAAATCTTACATAACTCTTTTCGCTGGAGAGAAATCTTCTTATCATTGGAAAAGGATTAAAAGCTGGGTTTTGTGGCGATAACAAATTTCCGTCCATGTCTTTTATTACAGGCAGTTCATTTTTTGTCTGCTCACCGGTTTTTATGAATGCATAAATGGGAACCTGTTCAGTAAGCGGCAACAATGCCAACCGAACAGCTTCCTGGTATTTCTCTTTTCTTATCGCTATGCTGTCTTCTGGTAAAACCAATCCCCATTTGTCGGGATCAGGGAAACCGTAAGGGTTGGGTTCTGCCGTATAAATTTTGAAATGACCATCATTTGCCTGGTCAAAAGTTACATCTGCAAGTTCGATATATCGTTGATTAAAAAAGCTGTCTTCTGTAAGTGCGGTGAGGTCTGCTAAAATGGTAGACACCGTTTCGGGTTCATATAAAGCTGCGAGCAAATCCTCATTACTTGCTCTGTAAAAATAGAATCCAAAAGGACTGCGCAAACTGCCGTTTGTATCGGGCTTTATCCCAATATCAAAAGTAAATGCCGCTCTTCCGGTAGCGTCCGGCCTAATTTTCAGTCCAAAATACCTAGGTTTTTCAGGAGGCTGTAGTTCCATGATCTGCCGGGCCAAAAGAATAGCAGGGCTGGAAACTTTAGAAACATATCCGCTGCCCCCTGGTCTTTCTTCTGCCGCCTGCAATGCAAACAAAGTTTTTTTAGAAAGTTCGTTTTCCGAGGGATAAATACCGTTTCGGTTAAAGACATTTGGCAAAGGCTCTGAGAATAGGTAAGCTCTGTATCCGGGATGAAAATTCACTCCCGCAATAGTATCCTGCTCATCGGCCGATAGTTTTATAGGATGATCTGCCTGTCCGGGATGAAAAACATACAGCGTTAAAGGGTTTGTTTGTACCATACGGCTGACTTCGAGCAATATCTTCTCATTGCTGTTTTCGAGAGGCACCCTAACCAGGCCTTTGTACCATTCTACGTGAGGATTCTGCAGCGTTTCAGGATTATTTGCCGATGGTGCTGCCGGGTCGTATGGAAGATTGACCTGAGGGTTCGGGTCGAGGCCTACACCACTGCCATAAGTAATGGTATAAAATCCGGGGATGTCTTTGATTTCATCACTTAATGGCTGTATCAGTGCTTCCGCTGTGATACCTCCTATAAGGTAAGAGGTAACATTACCTTCATTATCTGTAGAACTTTCTATTATCGGGTTTTCTTCATCCGTGAAGTCGACCAGAGAAATATCTTTCACTAAAGGTTGCCAGTTTTCCGGTTTGGAAAGGTTTTCGGTTAAATTAAACCGGCTTCCTATTACTGGTGAACGGTAGTGATCACGGGTAGCGAAGCTTCCCGGAGTTTCAGGATCTTCCACATTCTCTGTTTCTTTTATTTTTTCTACGGTAATGACAGGATGCTCTCCGGCGGTAATTGCCACAACTCTAAACTGCCCTTCATCGATGCGCAATATGCCATTTACATATTTTGAAGTAGCTGTTCCATCAGCTATAGGCAATATATATTCGCCATTGAGCAAATAATAACCGTCGGTATAAAGTAAAAGCTGATGCGGTTCGCCTGCTGCTTCTTTAATTTGGCTTATCACGCCTCTCAATTCCGTCGGTCGTTGTTCTTTAAAAAAGAGCTTTATCTTATTGGGCTTTACCATTTCTTCAAAAATATTTGCCTCAGGATTCTGTATATGACTGATGTCTGTGACATCCAGCCAATTAAAGCAAACACGTGTAAATGGTGTGTCTTTTCCTAAAAAGGTGCTGTTCCTTCCGGCAAGCCAATTCTGCTCGGTTTGTGTGGTAAACAGCAACGTGGTTTCTTTTTGTATATACTGAACCGTAAGATCGGTGGGAGGCAACAAAGTGTTTTTCTTGATAAAAGCGGTTTCGTCTGTAGCCACTTCATCGCTAGAAACTGATGCTCTCGAAAATAAATTTATACCGTAAATCGCATAAACGTGTACTCCCGATCGGCTTTCAAAATGCGCATAAAGGCTCTCCGCATCATCAGGAACAGGAGCTGTCTCGGGCACACCTGCTACAGGAAAATCATCATCGTAATCAAAATATACCTGTCCAATAGATTTGTCATTGGTAATTTCGGGTTTTACATAATTTTGTTGCGTTATGGGCCGATATTCCACACCATATAATACAGCTTTGCTGTTTTCGAAAATATTGAATGACTTGGTTAATAATGGGATTTCAAAAAAATCATCTTCTTCTTTTTCAAACGAATAAGCCTCACGGCCTATGTTTACAAGGCGTAAATTGGACAGCATTGAATAGCCCTGCTCATCAAACGCAGTAAAAGTTTGTTCATCGGTATACGGCAAGTGGTAGCTTACCGGTCTTATTGCAGGTTTTGATGGCAGTCTTTTGTCGGTTTTTCCCGTAGGTAAACTTAAAAAACTATATTCCTGCATATCGGCAGATGCCATGTCTTTTTTATTGGTATAACGAATTCTGTAGATATATTTCGTGTTTCCCGCAGATGCGTCAATATATCCTAAACCAAGTATACGGGCCAGGTGATAATCAAGGGCCTGGAGGTTGAGCATATCAAGGTAGCTTATCTCCAGGGATTGAGCTTGCTGTTCGGGGCTGAGATTTTCCTGTGCAAGTTCACCGACCGCCCTGGGATCTGTTTCACTTAGTGAAATATAATCTTCTGCCAGGTTTTTGATGGAAGGATCATCAGTATGACTTACCTTCCACTTATCCCGATAATTTTGAGCTCTCACCCGTGTGCCTTCATTATAATGCGGCCAAAGGTTGTCGATTATCTTTCCGGGGCTTTCCAAACGGTCGAATGCTTCCTGGTCATCCAATGACAGGGCAAACCCATTTCCGATGGTCTCCCAGTCTTCCGGATTTTTACTATTCAGAAAATCATGGTAGGTTTCAAAAGTAAGGTTTCGGAGATAGCCACCGTTGGCACGGAAGCGAATCTTGCTGATATTATCGCCCAGATAATTTTTGGTTATAGCAGGTGTTGATGTATCTATGCTGATGGTGTCCCGTATCCCGGTTGTCTCGCCATCGACCTTGCTCATAGCTTCAAGTTTAAGGATTGCTTCCGGTGCAACACCGCTTTTATTTAAAATGATACCAAAGGAGAAAATATTTTTTTGGCTGAAATCAATTTCAAGTTCATTGCTGTAAGCCGTCAAAAAATCAACCGGATTTTTAACAGCGTCCACAGTAGCCGCAACCTGGTCATAGGCAGCACTATCTTTAAAATACAGCCGTATTCGATTGGCGTTTACCACACCATTCGAAAAAGTATTGACAATATATGACCATATTTTGGTCTGATAATTTACAACCGGCTTGGCTACAGAAAAATCAATCTGTGTATTTACGGATGGTAGATATGATGTTCTTTCGAGATAAACAAAATCATCAGATTTGTTATAGCCGATTGAACTTTGTGCGTAATTTCCTTTCGGAAAATGGTGGTCGCCCAGGTCTCCGGCCAGGCTCCAGCGTAAGTGTATCCCTTCTACTGTACCATCTTCGTCCGTAGAACCTGCCGCCTGTAAATACAATGTCTGGGAATTGTTGTAAAAAAGTGTGGATGCAGAGGGGACACAAGGATTAAGCGCAGTTGCTGTTAAATAAACCTGTAAGTCTTCAAAAGCATCCAGCACGGGTATCAGTGCTTCATCTACCGCTAATGCGAGCGCTGTGCTAATGTCATCCAGCCTGCTTTTGAATTCTTCAAATATATTTAGTATGGTGCGGAAACGTGAGCTATAGCCATTGTTGGTGGTGTCCAGATAGCCGACATGGAAGTCGTATGCTGTAAAATCAAGCCCTTCAAAATCTCCTTTTAAATACGCCTCTGTGACAGTTTTATTACCATCAATCATACCCAGCACCATCAATGTACGGTTATACAGCTTTTGCAGTGCATCCTGATCAAAATTGCTGAGGAGCATTCCGACTTCTGCCTGTGAGTCAAAACCTCCGCCATCATCTATCGCCTGTATGGCAAAAAGGCAGGTTGCCATCTGGCTGTAGTCAGCATAAAATGCGTATGAATTATTTGCTTCCGGCATATTACTATTTTATAGTATGATCATCATTTATATTATCGGTCACCTTTTAACTTACTGACTCATCTGATGTACGGCTCTAAATTTATTTCAGGGCTGTCGTAAAATTCACCCATGCTGCTATAATCTTTGCCATCGAAAACTTTGTAAAGCAGTTTCAATTGCATTACTCCAACAGGCAAATTCATCGCATCGTTTGTAATGAACACTGCCGATTTATTTGCAGAGAAAATATATTTGAAGCTTGCAGGTGGCAGGGTATTTCCGCCAGCCATCAGGCTTAGCTGCACCGTATCCGCAAGCAGCTCTTCCGTATATTTCGGATTGTTAAAAGGTTCGGGGCTTTGCAATTGGATACCCAATAATTGCCTGTTAGCTGTATCGGCAGGATCGGTATTCACAAAAAGCACAATCTCCGTACGTACAGGGGGTTCGAGGTTTTTTACCTTCAGGCCTCCAAACAGTAGCCTGTCATACTTTTCCGCATAGCGCAATACATCTGCAGGATCGTCTGCTGTGTCATCATTTATCAGCAATTTTATCCTGTCATTGATCTCTAACGCAGAGCAATTCGTCTGGTACCTGCTCACGGCATACGATTCTTCTCCCGGTGTACCGTTGAGTACCAAGCTTCCTGCCTGTGAAACAAAGTCCGGATAGCGTGAACTCAGGAAGCTGAATTTATGAACTTCCACGCTGCTTTCCGCTTGTCCCGAAGGCTGGTAAACGGCATTAAAAACAGCGGTGTATAATTTATTGCTTTCAAGATCAGGAAAAGAATAGCTTCCCTGTTTAATGCGTTTTGCAAAAGAGAGGCTAACGCTGCCACATTGCTGTGCAGACTGGTTCAACCTGTATAAAGCTTTCAGGTCTTCTGGCAGCGTATCCAGGTTTTCATTCGTTACAGGTATTTCCACCGGATCATTCCAAACCAGTTCCCTGTCAATTACCTCACCGTTGGTGCCTATCAGCTGCATATCCAAACTGCTGCTGATTTCTGGCAAACCATTATAAGCATCCCAGCTATCGTACATCGCATTGATATAGGCTTTGGTAAAAAACAGTCTCACCTGAGGGTCTTGGGTGAACACCGGTTTTCCCAAGTCGGAACGGCCCTGTGCATCGGGATAGGAGCGTTCGTAATCTATGTAATGTTTAAGTGTAGCCAGCTTAAATTCATCCTGACGGTCTTGTGCTTCAAGATCAATATAACGTTGGCTGGACTGGTGAAAATGTCCTACAGGGCCGGCGGTTTTAAACCCAAACACATGCTTCTTTTCTTGTATTGCCTGCCCTTCAACCACATCTCTCGTCTGTATCTTAATGGCAAAAGTGGTATCGGGCCGCCATATAGGTTGTACGGTTTTATTGATGGCATCATCAAGCACTTTCAGTTCTTCTATCATGCGCTCCTCCCGAAGGTCATTGTCAACTACCCGGCTATAGATCTCTTCTTCTACATAACTCAGCTGATCTAACCAGGTTTGTGCCTGTAAAGGATCAAATACGGCCAGCTCATTAGGTATCGCTACGCTGGCTTTGAGTAGCTTATCTATATAAATTTCCAGTTGTGCGCTTTGCCTGTCTACATTGATGAAAATATTTCTATACTGCTTTGCGGAAAGTGTAGAGGTGTTGCAATCTATAGTAAGCTTGTCGCTTACTTTATGGCCCCAGCTGCTGGTTTCTTTATAACAGGTAAGCCATATACTGTATTCGGGCACACTGGCTATATCGGGGTAAACCGTAGCAGGACTGGCGGCAACACCCCGGCAAAGATGCAGGGCGTAGCCGGTTTTATAACCGCTGTAAATATCCTCTTTTACTTTGTGGAGGAGGGTACTCACACCCCTAACAAACGGACTGAAAATTGCCGTGAGCTCAAAAGCGAAGCTGCTGTTCTCTACTTTCATTTCCTGCGTATGCAAGGCTATCAACCCATCTGCTTTTGCAGCAAAGCCATATACCTGGTGCAGTTGCAGCCTGTTATTGCTATCTTTTTGGTAGTAACCCTCAGTCATATCCGGACTGCCGGATACAATGGCATATCGGTTACTGTATATTTCCCGGCTGCTGTCCATAGGCCATTGTGCAATGGTTCCCGGCTGGTTTTGCAGGTTTCTATCTGATACTTCGGCAGCCGTAAAGCTTTTGTTATAAAAAGTTACAAATGCCAGCGATTTCTGTGCTTCCAGGTTGCGGTAATAAGGTGGCAGGCCGTCAATAGCATAAACATCCGGTAAATGGTAATGGCTTCCCATTATCAGGTTCCCTTCATAATCTGGTGAAACCGCTGTGTTAAACGCGATTAAGATTTTATCAATTGGTATGGTGTTGTTCTCTAATTTCAACACCGGTGAAGCATCTTCTTTTGAGGCCTGCAATATGGCAACGGGTTCATCCACTTCGATAACACGCAGCGTGAAATACCGGCGTGCGAGGCTGTACGTGGTTCTTAAAAAAGTAACTTTTATGTTGTGCTCGTTTTTGCGGAACTGCAAGTTAATGTAAGCCAGGGCCTGAGGTAATACAACTTCCAGACTGCCTGTTCTTCCTTCAACAAACAAGCTGTTTGCCGCATAACCTTCATGATAGGCAACCTTTGCCGTTAAGTCACCTTTTGGGGTAAAGCTAAAGTTGTTGATTACAAATGGCTCATTTGTTGAATAAGTTGTACCTAAGGGTTCTGCTTGCCAATTGATGATCTTTTCCTCCAACACACTTTCGAAACAAAACACATCTTTATGACCAAAATTTTTGTCATCCAATGCCGTTTCATCTATCGGGTTATTGGCCCCGTAGCTGAACATGTTCTGCGAAAGCAAGCGTATTTTGTTGAACTTGCCCGGCTCCATAAACTGCCAATAACCTGGTTTCAGGGCATCAAGTGCTATGGCACCAGGGCCTGTATTGGCATCCAAAATAGCACTTACTGCTTCGTATATATTGTAGGGCACCCAGCTGCTGTTGTTCCATGATAATATTTCAAGCCCGGTAATTTCATATTGATGCCTTACCTGGACACCAACTCCCTTTTGTGGCGGTATCAATTCGGTATAATCGCCGGGAAGTTGGTTAGCGGCTCCGCCAAGCGGCACATCTCCCGGCTTAACTGTCTTCAATAATTCTATATCGATAAAGCTGTCTAGCGGGATGGTTACCAGGCGTGAATCTTCTGTGTCGTTAAAATTATACTTCCAGCCGTTTTGCCCTGGTGCGGGAATCACATCGATATTGTCTCCAACAACATAGTTGATGTTAAAGCTTTCGTTTGAGAGGATATGGATCGCTCCGGCAGGCATCAGGCCGCCAGAAGTTTCAGGAAGTTGCAAAATTGGCTGTGGAGCCCTGATTACAGACTGATCATCGTTGAAACGCCAGCTGAGCTCAATTCTAAAATGTATGCGCTTGAATAGGAGTTTGATGCTGACATCCAGCCCTCCCACAATATTGAACGGACGCGGTGCCTCCACCGCCAGGCTGATGGCGATAGAAAGGCCTATCTTGAATTTCCAAACCTTTAAGTAAGCATAGCCGCCCACTTGGATATAAGCACCAATCTGTACCGGCTTAAAACTTACAAAACCACCCAGGTTAAGGAAAGCACCCAATCCTACGGCAACAGGGCCAAAGCTCTTATTAAAATCAAACCGGATGCCTGCGCCTGCTTTTACTCCACGTGAGGATATCATCAGGTAGGCATGGCCTTTGAAGAGGGTCAATATTTCTGCCCGTACACGCTCGGTTTCCGGCTGGTCTTTACCGATGTTCAAATACCACCCGGATGCATTGTTAAAGAAAAATGCCATATCCAGCGCACCCTGCAACTTAAATATCCAGCCATTATCCGGCAGGTTATAATTTACGCTCAAATTGCCTGTAACGCTCTGGTCTCCAAAAACTATAACAGCGCTAAATGGCGGGTCTATATCATCATCTAGTGCTATACGGTGGCGCAGCATACCTGCCTGCCCTTCGATAATAAATACATCAGGAAGGCCCAGCATCACAAAAAGTTTAGTGGAGAGGACAAAGCCGGAATCAAATGAGGTGCCCAGAGACATACCTGCCCCAACAGAAAAACCCGGTTCGTTGGCAAATTTTTCTATGCTGATGCCTTCAGGAGGTGCTTTGTAATATTCAAACCAGGTATCGGCGCCCACCTTTTCCTTGGAAGGCATGTAATGCTGGCCTATCAGCCCGCGGATACCATAGATACCCAGCCCTGTACCGCCCATAGGCACGGAATTAGGCAAATCCATCCCCACATCCACCACAAAGGCAGGGACCCCCGGGTTCAACCGCATGCCCGCACTTCCGGCTATTTTCAGCTTGGGCAGCGAAAAGGCCACGGAACCTGTATATTCCGTATTCCCTACCGAACCTGCCTGTGTGGGGTTGCTCACACTCAGGAAACCGTTGAGCAGGAAAGCGGCTTTTTCCCTGTCGTTGCCGGGTATCGCCAGGTCTATCTCCAGCCGGTCGATGCTGATGAAATGGTCCAGTTCAAGATCATCAACAGTGAAATAATATTTGATCCCATTACCAGTGGTGTTCACGCCCGCCAGCCCGGTGTTCACCATGCCATCGAAAGAAAAATAACGGTATTCCCGTTCCACGCCCCCCAGTTTTCTTTGGTAGGCCCCGAAAGCGATGTTGCCCACTTCCATGTTGACCGGCCCGATGTGCAGCCTGAAGGTTTTGGGCACTTTGAAGGACCCGCCTTCGAAACCGATCCTGCCGTCATCCCAGATGAGCAGTTTGGTGAGCTCTATGTCTTTCGGTAAGATATCTCCCAAAAAAGGGATGTCTGCGATGAAGCTCAGCTGTCCGGAGATGGACACGTAATACCTGCCGTCTACACTGCCTGCTGTCGCACTGCGCACTTTCAACTCAAAGACCTCCGGGAAAGTGACGGTGTAAGGCCCCGCCTGCGGCAGTGCCCTGATGGTGAAATCGCCATTGTCCCTCATCGCTGCTTCTATGGCCATCTCTGCCAGGCCGCCACCTGATGCCGTGAATTTGGGGATGGTGATTTTCCCTGTGATAAAGGAGTTGATGATGGCATTTTGCCGGAAGGTGACGGAAAATTCATCCAATTCGACAGCGAAATTTCCGAATTTGCGGTATAGTTTGCCATTAGCTTCCAAACCTATAGTGCCAGAAACACCTCCTGTGCCAATTAATAAATCATCTGCAAAAATTGCAGCACTGGTGTTTATAGGATTTGGCTGTCCGAATTTTCCAAATTCTATGGTTGCATGCTGCACATACAAGCCTACAAAATCCACAGGATAACCTGCAGCATCTGCCTCGGGGATGTTTGAAGTGGTGCTTGCATCCAGTTTCGCATAGGTGAAGCCGATGATGAGGCCTGTATTTGCAATCTGGGCTTTGGGAGTGTCTGGATGGAAGCTGATGGCCAAGGTTTCCTGAAAACCGAAACCTGCCCTGGAATCGAAATAGAACTCCCCTGCATCAAAGATCAACCTGGTTTTAATATCTCCTGGGATGATTTCATTATTTGAATTTAGAGGGATTAAGGCACTTCTTGGTATTTCTAAACCGGCAGATAATTGGGCCGTTGCTGAAATTTGAGGGATGAGTAAATCTTTGATTTCTTCAACTAAATCCTTTTTGAAATTATTTGAGAATACATTTTTAAGATTTTGAAAAGTATTATCTAAATTTGTTGAATCTAAAATAAATATCTCAAAAATAACCTGATAAATATTTAATCCTGCAACTTCAATTCCTGATAAAACATCCTCCAGTGCAACTGATGGATCTGAATTAAGAGGTTGAGTAATTGATAATGTTGAATGTACTTCTTTAAGCTTGGTTACAAAGAAGTCTAAAGACACTACATCTATTGAAGGTGTATAATCAGCCAATGAGGACGGATCATATTCCTGATATGTCTGGTCAGGTTCAGGATCTGGTGTTAATACTGAACCGTTATTTGGTAATATATCTTCACCTATGTCTCCATCCTCAGAAATAAAACTATTAAATAATTGATTTAAAATTTGTGTATCTGACAATTGTGTCAGTTCTAAAATAACATCATAAAATGCCTTTGGAGTAAAGGAGAAACTACTAAGTTTGAAATTTGATATAAAGTTTAATAAATCCCATTGCCATAATATGGTGATTGGCAAAACGCTATATCCTGTTTCCGCATCTTCAGCCACAGGTTCAAGGTCTGGATTCAAGGTTAAGACTAAACCAGTGCCGGGTATATTTAAGTGTAAAAGCTCGGAGAAACTAATAAGGTCTAGCTCGATGATTGAGGTTGAACCTGAGTCGAAACTATTGACACTTAGTTCTCTGAAATATAATTTATCCAATAAAGCGTTTAAACCTGAAGAAATAAAATCCAATTTTTCAGGTATCTTCTCCGTAGAGATAACAGAGGATAATTTCCCATAGAATACATCAGTCATAACTTTCCTTTATATTATCTCTTAATTGGTTTCTGATTTAATTAACTTTATCAATCTTAATTTCACCGTTATCACTAATACGAATGTCAAAAGCTTTTTTCATGGTTAGATCATTTTCATCCACATAATAAATATAGATGTTTATCACTTTTGCGGCGTCTATATAAAAAAACCAGCATTCCTCCTGAAATTCTCCCCCATAAATTTTATATATATTCAACATCTTGGCTTCTTTGCTTTGAGGATTATATAAGACTAAATCTCCGTATTCGGTACAGTTTACGTAGTCATTTTCGAATCGATGATATTGATAATAAGCCTGATAAGGACCAAAGTTAGGAAGATGATATTTAATCTCACTTTGGTATTTGGTTGAATCAGTACATGAATTTGAATCACCAATATTGATCCGAGTGAATTTTTCAATTTTCGGCATGACAATCGGAAAATGGTTATGAAGACTTTGAAATTCCTTAAATAATTCTTCGTATTTTTTTTGATCAGGAGTGAGCTCGGTGCTTTCAATCGACGGGTCGATTTCTGGCACTTTAGAATATTCTTTAAATTTATAAATTTTTAAAATTCTTGAACCAAAAGGTAGTTTTGTAATCGTATCAGGTCCGTAGAAAATGTTTGTTGAAGCCTGTTTTACAGAGTCTCTTTTCTTGGCAGTAACTCTATCCTTAACAATTGAATCCTTATGATTATCATTATTTTGCACTGTTTGCCCGCAGGAAGACAGCAGAAATATGTTGAATAACATTATAGTTGCAACTATTTTAGTCATGAATTTTATCAATCTTAATTTCACCGTTATCACTAATACGAATTTCAAAAGCTTTTTTCATGGTTAGATCGTTTTCATCTACATAATTAATATAGATATTGATCACTTTTGATTTATCTATATAAAAAAACAAGTATTCCTCAAGAAATTCCTCAAGATATATTTTAAATACATTTAACACTTTGGCTTCTTTGTTTCGAGGATTATATAAAATTAAATCTCCATATTCTGAACAATTATTTATGTAATCTTCTTGTATGATTCGATGATATTGATAATAAACTTGATAGGGGCCAAAATTTGGAAGATGATATTTAATCTCACTTTGGTATTTGATTGAATCAGAACATGGACTTGTTTCACCAATATTGATGCGAGTGAATTTTTCAATTTTTGGCATGAGTATCGGAGAGTGGTTATGAAGACTCTGAAATTCCTTAAATAGTTCTTCATATTTTTCATCATCTGGAGTAGGCTTTGGGCTTTTAATCGATGGGTTGACCTCCGGTACTTTAGAAGATTCTTTAAATTTATAATGCTGTAGAACTTCCGAGCCAAAAGGTAAAGGAGTAATAGTATCTGGTCCAAAAATAATTTTAGGTAAAACCTGTTTTACAGAGTCTCTTTTCTTGGCAGTAACTCTATCCTTAACAATTGAATCCTTGTAATTATCATTATTTTGCACTGTTTGCCCGCAGGGCAACTGCAAAAATATACTGAATAACATTATAGGTGTACCTATTTTAGTCATGAATTGTATCATCTGTGTAATTGAATAAAACATAAGAGTGTTTTTTCTGACATTATAATTTTAAATTAATTTTGCCACCATACTCAACTTTAATTTCCCCTTTATGGGATATAGATACTGTATGTATTCTTGCTATTACCTCGCTATTAGGCATCTCGTCACCATCTATACCATAATCAACCAACTGAATTTTATAATTTTTATCAATATAAAAATAGCGGAAACTGAGGGCGTCGCTATAAGTATCGTAAAAGATAGTTATAACATAAGCATTTTGACTATTAGGATTGTATAAAATAAGGTATCCGTAAGACATGTAAAGGAAACGTTGACAATATTCTCTTATCTCTGACGAGAAATCTTGCGAGAGTGGGTCATAATTACACATGTAAAAACACTGATACACAGATATATCTGGAAGTCTATACCTATATTTTGTTAATTTCAAAATGCTCGCAAAGGATTTACCATTCTCACAGTTGCATGAATCATTTCTATCTATTTCTATATATCTAATATCTTTTATAGGAGGTAATTTATAAACCTCAATATTTTTTAATGTTTCAGATGTAAATCGTCCGTCATTTATTAATTGTTCAAAATTTTTGTAAATTAAATTATAATAAAAAGACCTTCCTTGTAATTTATTTAAACTAATTTTATTACCAAAAGGTAATTGTGTTATTTTTGGGGTGCCATCAGAATAATTGGTTTTCTTCTTATTTACATTTCTTTCAGGTTTTAAAGCACTTGGTTTTGAAAAATCTTTTTTTGAGTGATTGTCAGAAGATTTATATTGATTTTTACTACTTTGTTGACAAGAAAACAATTGAACAGTAATAATCAGTATTATAACAGGATTTTTCATAAGTTCTTTTCTTCATCATTTAGTTTAACATTTGTTGAATGAAAATGGCTATCATGAAGAGATACATCTCTATCCTTAATATTTTTGGTGTCGGATAGTATTTTATCATTTAAGGCAGGAATAAGATTAAGAGCATTTTTCAATGAAATCTTATGAAGACCAATTCTGAAAAGATTAAACCCAAACTTATTTAATGCTACTGTAAAATTTACATCATTAGCTGTTGTACCTAAATATATTGTATCTAAAGCCTCTCCATTTACATGTTCAGCACTAGGATAGCAGGTACCATCGGCAAAAGAAAATCCTGTACTTGTAATTTCATCATCAATATCTATCAAAGCACCTAATAAAGATGCAGCAAGTCCAGGATTTGCATACCTTCTTTGTGTATTTGAATACAGAAATCTAATACCTAAATTGTTATTGATAATCAGGTCTCGCTCAAAAAATACCATAAATTTTATTTTATTCTGATTTAAATATTGTCGGATACCATATGAGTTTCCTGTTGTTACAATATTTCCAGTAAGATCGTCTATATAGGAAGCGGTTGCAGATCCACTTGTGTAGGTTTTAAATTGTCTATAATTAACGGGGACTACACCAATCTTGCCATCATTGTTATTTTTCAGACGCTCCATTTCATTGGCTTTAACAATTTCCAAATTGCATATATCGATAAAATTTTCGCTGACGATATTCTTGTATTTATAGAATATTCGTTTATATCCATAAAATAAGCTAAAATCAATATTGTCACTTATTTTTATAATTCCATCTGAGTAAATATGAAATTCTATTTGGTTGGCTCCAGCTGTAACAATTTCTCCAACTGAAAAATCTTTAGAATGAAAAAAAAGATTATCCCGGCTATAGACTAAAATTGGAGTACCTGCCTGGCTTTGCGGCTTTGTAGGAGTAACAAATGTTCTGTTTCCTGAGGAATTTAGTCCTTGTAGCCTAATTCTATATTCAAAAAATTTATTGCCAGTGGTGGAACCTTCATGTTTTAAAGGATTTCCACTTGTTTGCTCAAGATGAATATATTTATGATGTAGATTGCTTAATCCGGCAGTATTTTGAACAGCTGCCAACTCTTCTCTCGTGAGGCCCAGTAACAAAGAGATTTCTTTATCAACTATATTACCAACAGAATAATAATTGATTCCTAATATTTTTATTTCTTCAAATTGGTTTGATCCCAAGGATTTTTTGTATAATCTGCATATCACATCTAGTTTATCCTTAAAACCTATGACAGTTTTTCCAACTTTTAATTTCCGTTTGTAAGTGGGCAAAAATACCTTTTCCGAACTGGTTAACTGCTCTCCAAGCTTAGAATAGAATAATACTCTATCATCATCCCAATATGCGCCATTATAAGCAGTGTAATTAAAATTACCTGTGCCATTTGTTTGTAGTTTTTCTCGTATAAAGCTCCTGTTAGGGTTTATTATCCAATTATTTATTGGATTTGAGCCTGCTAAATTTGGTAAATCGATTGGACAAAAGGCACTGTCATAATATTTTATATTTTGAAGTGTTGGTTTTGGGTCATTGATTGGTGGTGTATCAACAATTGGTTTATTTCTAAAATAATAGAGTTTGATACAAGATGCGAAAAAATTTGTGTTTGGCGTTTTAAATTTTATTTGTTTACTCCAACCAGTAAAAGCATCATTCACTTTTTCCTTTTCTATAACAGCAAAATTCGATTTTGAATTGGTTGATTTCTGTGCTTTATTTTGAATGAACAAAATTGGTTCTAGGTTATCATCTATCCTTAAATTAACTAAAATAGTAGCTGCAACTGTTTGTTCGATAAATACGATTGGCCAACCATTAGCATTAGTCCCATAATTTTGAGCTGTTGGCAGTTTTATGTTATTGTTAGATGAATCTCCATAATTTTGATAAAAATTATATGAATACCCTTTTTCACTTCTGATGTCAAGATAAACTCTATTCTTTGTGAAAAATTTACTGATAATGGTATTTAGATTTGCCAGTTTTAATTTGGAGGTTGTTTTAGTGTTCCCAGAATAAGTTGAGACTTTAACTTCTGATGAATAATGTAAACCAAAAAAAGCAACTGGGTCTATAAATGCTAAAATTTCTTCCTGTTTTGCTCTTAAATCGAAATTTGTTAACCCAGAGGAATTAATTACTGTGGATGCTTTTCTAACAAAATTTAGTGATACATCTATTTTATCCGGTTCCAGAATAATTTCAAAGCCTATCTCACCAATTCTAAAATTCCCAAACCATTCACCTTCTTTTACCTCGATTGGCTTTATATTTTGCGGAGCAGCATTATTAAATATACTTTCTACATGATCAGTTCCTGATAAAGTATTATTGTCGAATCCGAAAATTTTTGCTGCATAAGAATCTACTGTTGGTCTTGAATTTTTAATTCTATCAGCAATTTCCGTATTATTTGAATTGTTAATCACAACTAATGATTCATCAAAAAAGGTGTTTTTAAGCAATCCCCTATATACGTAATATGAAACTTTTTGAAAGCTAATGCTTAAATCATTTGAAGGTTTTAAAATTACATTAACCAATGATTCATCAGTCTCTGATTGTTGCACAATTATTTGTCCATCCTGACATGAAAATGCTTTAGCAATTTCTGTTAACTGAAATTTAGAAGTTACGTTATATTTGGTCGTCAAGAAACCATCTACCGGCCCATACTTATCCGATGAGCTTTGTACTGGTAATTTAGTATGGTCAATAAAGAAATGCATCAGACAAAAAAATTTAACCTTGAAATATGGGATCAAATTAGCTCATTGATGAGGCATTGTCAATACCACTAAAGTGGTATTTTTAAGTGACCCGGACAGGGGGCCTGTCTGTTTCTTTTGGTGGTGTGGCTGGCCTACGGAATTGGCACGGTCTGTTTGGTAAACGCTTCCCGGGCAGGCTTTGTGCTCTTCCCGTGGCGTGGAGGCACAGCGGAAAGCGTGCCGAAACGCCCCGGGCCGTTGCCCAATGGGTCAGGCTGCCTTCGCCATCCCCACATCCACCACAAATGCAGGGACTCCCGGGTTCAACCGCATGCCCGCACTTCCGGCTATTTTCAGTTTGGGCAGCGAAAAGGCCACGGAACCTGTATATTCCGTATTCCCTACCGAACCTGCCTGTGTGGGGTTGCTCACACTCAAGAAACCGTTGAGCAGAAAAGCGGCTTTTTCCCTGTCGTTGCCGGGTATGGCCAGGTCTATCTCCAGGCGATCGATGCTGATGAAATGGTCCAGTGCAAGATCATCAACCGTGAAATAATATTTGATCCCATTACCAGTGGTGTTCACGCCCGCCAGCCCGGTGTTCACCATGCCATCGAAAGAAAAATAACGGTATTCCCGTTCCACGCCCCCGATTTTTCGTTGATAGGCCCCGAAAGCGATGTTGCCCACTTCCATGTTGACCGGCCCGATGTGCAGCCTGAAGGTTTTGGGCACTTTGAAGGACCCGCCTTCGAAACCGATCCTGCCGTCATCCCAGATGAGCAGTTTGGTGAGCTCTATGTTTTTGGGCAGGATGTCCCCCAGGAAAGGGATGTCTGCGATGAAGCTCAGCTGTCCGGAGATGGAAACATAGTAGTTTCCGTCTACACTGCCGGCTGCCGCACTGCGCACTTTCAACTCAAAGACCTCCGGGAAAGTGACGGTGTAAGGCTCCGCCTGCGGCAGTGCCCTGATGGTGAAATCGCCATTGTCCCTCATCGATGCTTCTATGGCGATCTCTGCCAGGCCGCCACCTGATGCCGTGAATTTTGGGATGGTCAACTTGCCTGCTATATAAGAGCCGGTGATGCTGTTCTGCCTGAAACTTAGGGAAAAGGCATTGAGTTCTACCGCAAAGTTGCCGAACTTGCGGTACAGACTGCCTTCGGCTGCGAGGCCTATGGTGCCGGAGAAACCTCCGGTTCCTATCAACATATCTGAGCCGATCAGGGCAATGCTGGTTTTGGTGGTGTCGTCCTGCCCAAAGCGGGTAAACTCTATGGATGCTTCCTGAATGTAAGCCCCAACAAAATCAGGGCCATAGCCGGCGGCATCTGCCTCCGGTATATTGCTGTTTTTGCTGAGATCCAGCCTGGCATATGTAAATCCTATTTGTATCCCTGTGTTTCCTATCTGTGCTTTAGGGTGTGATGCCGGGAAACTAAGTACCAATGCCTTTTTAAAACCAAAATCTCCGGTGGTGTTGAATACGAATTCTCCTGCTTCAAAAAGCAGGACAGTCTTTATCTCTTCATTTAACTCTAATTCACCATTGGCTTTAACCGGAATGAGCACAGAACGAGGTATCTCTAGCCCTGCAGATAATTGTAGGCTCGCAGACAATTTTGGAATAAAAAGATCTTTTAAGCTACCGATAGCATCATAACCCATCAAAGGGAAAAACAGAAGGTTAAGATTCTCTAAGCTTTCTTTTATTGAACCTGCCACAATGTAATCCTGGAAAAGTATTTCATAAAGAGTAGCATCCGGATAAGAATCTATAGCGATTAATATTTCACCAGCCGCTATTTCCTCATCGTTGTTAAGTGGCAACGGGATGTTTAATCCAGAGTATTTAGCATTGGCATTTACCGCAAATTTTTCCAGCGGATTAGCCTCCTCAATAAATAGCTTGGCCGCAGATATTAACAAGGCATCATCCTGTATGGCTGTTATTTTAAATATAAGCTCATAGAAAGCCTGTGGCTGAAAAGAAAAACTGCTGACTTTGAAGTTTCTGATATACCGCTGGATGCCCCAACTCCAGGTTAATGAAACTGGTATCACACTTTGCGCTGTGTTGGGGTTTTCTAGATCAGGGTTTAGCAACAATACCAAGCCAGTACCCGGAATTTCCAATTTTAGTATTTCTGAATAGCTGACAATATCCAGTTGGTAAGAAACAGAAGAAGTGCTTAAAGACCGCTGGATCAATAAATCTTTGTAATAGACATTGTTTAGCAAGCTACTAACGCCAGATGATATAAAATTAAGCTCCTCTGGCAGTTGAGCAGGAGAAACTAATGTTGATAATGGGGAAATGAATATATCTGACATTGCTTATAGCTATTTAAAAAGTCTTTAATTTTTTGGGTAGATTTTAACCTCGTAGTAGGTCTGGTACTCTTTTTTTGATGACAATTCAAAATCACCATGCCACCAATCTCTATACTCTAATTTGTAGTCTGCTGCATCTTGTTTTAGTTTTCCGATGATTAGCAGATCATTCAAATTATCAAAACCTATCCTTCTAAACTTTTCATCTTCTACTTCTATATATATACTCAATTTTTCTACTTATAGCATCAAATGACACTATTAAGTGCCAACCATCTCTAAAATAGTCAAATGCAGAGGTGTTACTAATTCCATCTGGATATTTATAAATGCTGTAAGTGGAATTTTCATCTCTCTTATAGACACCATTACTTGTAACTACAGAATCTGCGTATTGCCCAGATGACTTACGGTATGTTCCCATTATCTCATCTATATCTCTAGTTATTAGATCGGGCACATTAAAAATAACTTCTCCTACTTTAGGAACCGGCTTGTAATAACCGCCGAAATAATAAATAACAGCAGTTGCCAATAAGACGAAAATGACAAGTTTTTTCATATTAGTAAAGTTCCTGAAATTTTACATCACAAACATATTCAGACGTATTACACGCTGTAGTTAGATTAATGGTAATAATAACTACAGATAATAAAATGGACAATTTCATTTTATTGTAGGCAAATCTCTTTAGAAAATTATGCATAAAGAACAACTCTAGATAATTATACTTTTTTATTTAATTGAATCATTTGGATAAACAGTAACATTTGAATAGCCCCCCCAGCTCCAAGTGGTATCTGTTTCAATACGGTAAAAAGGGTCATTCAGCTTAAGGTTAATTATATTTAAAATTCCTTCTAGTTTGGAAAATCTTCTTTTTTTAGAAATCACTACAAAACTTTGTACCTTTCTAGAATTAACATTGTATTTTATATATAATGTATATCCTTTTTTTTCGTAAACGTCATAGGTTTCGCCATGATACCCATCGGGTCGTTTTAAGGAGTCCTGAAATTTATCAACTGATGGAAACTCTGTTTTGGAAAGCATATTACAATTATCAAGTTTTATCCTAATAGAATCTATGTTGTTATGTAATAAATCCGCAACATCAAAAATAATTTCTGTTTTTTTTGTACAGCATTGGACAATTAAAAAAGTAGACATCAATAAAAGATATATTAATTTTGTAACCCTCATATAATAAATCTATAGTCTTCCTGACAAAGTGCACCTAGTAACAATTCTTGTCAAAAAAGGAACGTAATTTCTTTTGTGTTGTAATATATACCATCCAGCAAACCCAGCTCCAAAGTCCTCAAATTGATATCTTATTACATCATTAAAATCTAGTCCGAAATGATCTATTATTTTAATTATCACATTAATACTCCAATCTTTAGTTTGAGGATTATATATGTAACTATTCGGCTCTTCATATATCATAGTAAATTCGGTATCATTAATCAAAATTTGCAAACCATTAATTCTATCAAATAAAGTGTTAAATACTGGATGTTTCTGATTATCACCTTTGAAATATTCTATCTTTTGTACTAATGAAATATCACCTTGTGCAAAACTTAATCTTTCTTCTAAATCTTTACCAAATGATTTTATAAAATTAATATACCTCGTTCTTACGGCAACTTTTTGATTCAAAGTAGGGTGTTCATAAGGAATTATTATACTTCCATTCATACTAAATTTATCGATGAAGTCTTTTGCGACAAATCCTAATCCTGTTAAATCAGAAATCGTTGTTCCAATAAAAAGGACTTTCATTAATGTAAATAAAGTTTTATTATTCTGGCTCAATACATCTTCTCTAACACCGGTAATATTACCATTATAACCATACGTCATATCCTCAGTGTTTCCTCTGTCTTGACAATAGCCAATCACTCTATAATTTTCATATCCTTCGCCAGCTAAGCCTAAATCAGTATATTGAATTCCATTGTCAATTATAGGTTCTTCTTCTAAATATTCCAGAGCGGTTGAATATTTATCAGAAACTCCTTGTCCAATTTCTTTAAAAAAAACATAAATGTTATTTTCTGGAATCACTACTTTTTGGTGTCCATTATTATCAATCCCTTGAACAGCAAGGGTAGCTTTTTTATAAACAATTCCGTTTAAATCAACATAAGAAGGCTGTTCCTTTACGAAAGTGATGAATTTAGAATGCTTATCACTTAACCCCGGTGTGGTCTTTAATGCCTGTAGTTCTGCTTTGGTAATCCCCAGAAAATTGATGTTCTCTTTTTGCCTTGCAAAATTCTCCGCTGCCCTTATACTCAAGATGTCAACTTTCTGGCTTCCACCTCCCGGTAGTTCTTCCTCTATACTTGTAGTATCCACCAGAAGTATCCTTAGCTATATAGGACTGGTTGGCAAACTTGCCAGCTATATTTAAGTCCGAAGTTTTTAGTGACCGTGCGGAGAAAGCGGATTACGGCTCTGCTTTTTGGGCAGATGGAAATTTGTATAGAAGGTTACTGCCTGGCTGTTGAAATAAGCACCGCTCTTTGCGAAGTAGGAAAAGTCGTTAGATGGCGGCAATATATCGTCTATGCTTCCGGGATAAACCGGTTCGGGGTCTAAAGTCCCATTTACAAAAACAGGTTGCTGGCCCTCCGTTTGCTCAAAAGGAAGGTCATCACCCCCTAATCCTCGTGTGTTTAAAGGGCAGAATATATTGTCTCCATCTTCCAGTCTCTGCAGAACGGTATCAGGTGAATTTGGATTGTTCACCTGCCTGAAATAGGACAATCTAATGTAAGATGCCACATTATCTTTCTGGGTATCTGTGCCTGTATTGGGTATGGTCAGGGTTATTGGCCTGGTCCAATCTGTGTCATTCTCGTTTGCCAACAGTTTAATCCCGTCCACAAAATAACTGTCATCGGTGCTCTCCATTACCGTCAGGTCTTCTACAAACAGCAGTGGTTTAACATTGTCATCAATCCTGAGGTTGATCTTAATATTGTTCCTGTCTGTGCCTGTGGTCACCGGAGCTTCTATAAATAATATGGGCCAGCCATTTTTTGCATAATCAACTGGTACAGGTGTCAGGTCGCTATTGCCCAGTTTTATGCTGTAACCATTCTCATCTCCATAATTCTGGTATAGGTTGTAAGAGTAACCGTATTCACTTCTTATGTCCAGGTATATGCTGTTACGTGTGGCATAAGGGCTTATCAACAAAGAATAGATCTCTTGCTCTTTTTTCTTTGTGACGGTCTTCTGTCCATTGTTGTATAAAGATATTTTTATCCCTTCGTAATAGTGGATGCCCCAAAAAGCGGCAGGGTCTGCAAATGAGATTATCTGTTCCCTTTCTATTCTTTCATCAAAATTGGTTAATCCAGTGACATCTACGACCGTTTCTTTAGCCCTGACAAAATCCAGGTTTACATCAATTTTATCTGTTTCTAAAATTATTTCAAAACCTATTTCATGAGTGGTGGTGAAATTACCGAACCATTCTCCTTCTAATACTTTGACCGGTTTGATGTTTCCGTTCCCTTTGTAAAATAGCGTATCAACATTGTCTGTTCCGCTGAGTGTATTGTTGTCAAAACCTAGGATAACAGCTGTATAAGATTCTATAGTAGGTACCGCATTGTAAATACGGGTAACCAGTTCGTTCTCATCGGGTGTGCCTTTGGCAATCAGATCGATTCCGTTTATCAAGGTTTCTTTTAAAATACCCCTGTATATCATGTATTTCACCTTTCCAAAAGGAACTTCTGGTGAGTTGGTGGGCTCTAAAATCACATTTACCAAAGAAGCATCTTCAATTGATTGCTGAACAACCATTTGACCGGGATAACACGCAAAAGCTTTAGCAACTTCCAAAAGCTGAAATTTTGAAGTCACCTTATATTTGGTGGTTTCTTCACCATCCATTGGTCCATATTTATCGGATGGGCTCTGTACGGGCAGTTTGGTATGGTCAATGAAGAAATGCATCAGACAAAAAAATTTAACCTTGAAATATGGGGTCAAATTAGCTCATTGACCGGGCATTGTCAATACCACTAAAGTGGTATTTTTAAGTGACCCGGACAGGGGGCCTGTCTGTTTCTTTTGGTGGTGTGGCCGGCCTGCGGAATTGGCACCCCCAATGTTGATCCGGTTAAACCACTAATATCAATAACTGTTTGGTTGTTTTTAATAAACGCTATGTTGACAGTAATTTTCTCAGGTTCCAAAATGATTTCAAAACCCGTTTCTCCGGTGATAGATGATACAAATTCACCAAACCATTCTCCCTCCTTTATTTGAATTGGAGCTATATTTATAACTATTATTAATCTTGTTTAACTTTTCAAGTTTCATTTATTTCCTCCACTTCGAGTAACTGGATAGAAAATTCATAAAATGCTCCTGTATTATACAATGCATCTTGTGTGGTGCATTCGATTTTCAAGATATGGCTACCCGCAGATAAAAGATAACCGTTAGGGTAATTATTCTGGCTTATAACCGGTGCAACTCCACAACCATCTCCGCCGCCGGGAGAGCTGGCATTACCGATCAAAACATCATTTACATACAGCATGGCCCGCTCATATCCAGTTGATTTAACTTCTCCCATACCTGACCAGCTAACAATTAGTTTAGCAGCTTTCGTAATTGAAATAGTAACTAATGCTGTGCCTCCTTGCACAAAATTATTGGTGCCCCCGCAATTTAAACTTGCTTCATAAGTTATGCGCAGGCCCAGGTTGTTGGGAGTAAGCGACCACAGGGCCCCATCTGGAATATTATTGGATATATAGTTCCTTGAACTGCCATCCCAATTGTTTTTAGCTCCAAACTCTGTGAAATTCCAACTTGTTTCATAGCTAAAAGGAACGGTTTTGTCAAGGATTTCAATGCCATACTGGCTAGTCATCCCTTTATAAGACCCTATGACATTGGTTGACGTATTATCATCAAAGATAGGATTTGAGAAAACAGATAGATTGTTGCCGTTAAATATTCCTCTATCGTTCGCATCCAAAGTAAATACTGCCTGGGAAGTTTTATCATAGGATATATTGTTTTCATAATTTGCAATAAGAGAATAAAGATTATTATTGCTTCCCTCCGCAACTTGGTCGGGTCCAGTTATCGTAACTGACACCAATACAAGTGAGTCTTCGGTGGTTGTATCTCCAATTTGGATTTGCTTAGCTATATCATCAAACCCCGTTCTTTTGGCAGTAATAACTATTTGACGGTTGTCACCAATGATAGAATTTTCAGCGATCGTTAGCCTGCCACCAGAAAAAAAACCTTCAGAACTCGTGAAAGTATATTTTGACGTCAGATTAATCTTGCTACCATCAGGGTAAATCCCGAACGTTTGGAAATTTGCAGAATTACCTTCAGCTAATGTTGCTGGCCCCGTAAGTTCATAAAGCATATTCATTACTGGGGTCGTGTCTATTATTGTAATGTTCTTTTTTACAATCTGTAAATCCCCATTGTGAGTTGCTACTATGAGTGTATGACGCGTATCATTAAATGAACCGTTAGAACTGACTGTAAGAAGATTGTTTTCAAATGTCCCTTCGTCTGATTGAAAGCTATAGTCGGATGTTTTATCTTGTACACTATCATCAGAATATGTTTCTATAATTTGATAAGTATTAGTTTCTCCTTCTTCGATTATAGAACTTCCATATATTTCTATCTTTTTTAATACTACCGGCGTAGTGTCAAGAACTTGTACAGCCAATGGCAAAAGAGTTTTCCCTTTTTGAGCCGTTATCGTTACTTGCCGTGAATCTTCATAGTTTTGATTTAAAGGGATGGTTAACAGCGAACCGTCAAATTGTCCTTCGGAAGTTTTAAATCGATATTGCATAGTAACATCCTTGGAGCTGCCATCGGAGAAATATTGAATTACCTGATAGTTCTTTGATTCGCCTTCGCCAATAAAAGCATCTCCAGTTATTCGGGTATCAAGTAAAATTACTGGAGTAGAATTCAATATAGTGATTTGTTTACCCGCCGAGCCAATATTGCCTGTCGCCGTGATGTTGGCTATACGTTGGTCTGAGTGATTCTCATTTACCGGTACTGTAAGATTATTCCCTAGAAAAACACCCTCAGTTGATTCGAAAGTGAACATATCTGTAACTGTTATGTTTTCACCATTGTAGAGAGTTGCGATTACATCAAAAGCGGCGGTACTTCCTTCTAAAATTTTTAATGGACCTTCGATGGATAATACAGGAATAGGATTGTAAAAAAGACTATGGTAAATCAAACCAGACCATCCTTCGGCTATGAGCACCCTGGCTGCGATTTTATAAGCTCCGTAGGGAATATTTTCAGCAAATACTTTTTCCTGAATATTTACAACTAAATCATCATTAAGATACCATTCATAGCTCAATATCAAACTTTCGTCTGCCGGGTTATCAAACAGTATTTCAATGGTAGGTTGCTGGTCAAAATATAATACTTCGCCAATCAACCTAAATTTAACCCCTGTAAGGCATCGATTTTCCTGCATACATGTGAGATTTTGTTCAGGATTAAAATAAATATCTGACCTCACATACCCTATGCGTATTTTAACTGAAAATATAATTTACATAAAAGTATATATTGCATTTTGAAAATCAAACATTTAAATCAACATTTAATATTCGATAACATAAGTATGATTTTGTTTTAATAAAGAAAATAATTTTACCAAATAAACGAGTAATCTGAAATTTCAAAAATATATTTGCCTATTATATCATAGGCTAATGCCAGGGTTTGAACGTATTTACCACGCTCCGTACTGAACCTGTTTTTAAATCAATTGTAACCCCAAAAGACAATTGAAGTATAATGAACATAAAATTTCAACCATCACGCCATTATTATTGCTAGTTTTGGCTTGATTTAGTAAAGAATAATATATTTTACTATTTTAACTTCATATTTATGCTATTCACTAAACTATCTCTTTCGTATCTATGCGATTAAAATCCAATTATGCTATCATCACTCCAATGGCTAATGAAAGCTCCGATTTTGAGCCTTTTATCTCCTTACTGAAAGATGTTTTAGATAATTATGCCGCCGGGACCATCTATTTTATAATAGATAACGTATCTAAAGATCATACCCTGGAACTTTGCCGGGAACTTTCAAAAAATGACCATAGATTTATCACCATCTGGGCTCCCGAAAATAAAAATGTTGTAGATGCTTATTTCAGGGGCTATGCCGAGGCTCTAAAGAATAAACATGAGCTGATTATAGAGATGGATGCAGGTTTGTCACACGATCCCCGGGCCTTACCTATGTTTTTAAGGGTTTTAAACGAAGGCAACGAGTGCGCTTTCGGAAGTCGTTTCATTAACGGAGGCTCCATCACGGATTCAAACTGGAAGAGAACCTTCCTGTCAAAATTTGGCACCATACTCTCCAATGTTTTACTGGGCACCAAAATGTACGACATGACCTCAGGGTTTCAGGGCTTTCATGCCGATGTGGTTCAAAAGTTCGTTGATTATAAATTA
Organism: Pelobium sp.; assembly: GCA_965218985.1. Classification (GTDB taxonomy): domain Bacteria; phylum Bacteroidota; class Bacteroidia; order Sphingobacteriales; family Sphingobacteriaceae; genus Pseudopedobacter. The sequence continues at coordinate 151,194 of CBDCMP010000007.1, read as the reverse complement.
TTGTCTAAAGCCCATTTTTATCAGACAGAGCTGAGATACCTGCTGCGTAAAACGCGTTTTGCAGAAATCCCCATTCATTACAAAGCACCTTCACCCAGCGTCTCCAAAAAGGCGATAACCAATTCATTCAGTGTCCTTTTTCATTATTTCTATAAAAGGTTGAAATTTCAAAGTGAGATTATAAAGTAGGCATGGATTCATTAAAGGCAAAAGCATTGCAGAATCCTGCAATGACTCAAATTTTAAAATATGCATTGGTAGGGGGGACATGTACAGTTTTAGATTTTGGATTTTTATATGTTTTAACCAAATATTTCGGGATATTCTATATTATTTCATCCGTCATTTCTTTTAGTATCGGTACCATAGTCAATTATTATCTTTGCACCAATTGGGTGTTTAAAGTTCGTTCAGTTGAGAATAGAAACTTAGAGTTCATTTATTATTTGGTCATCACCATTGTGGGTATAGGGATCACCACGTTGGTGATTTGGGTGTTTACAGAGCACTTTAAATTTAATTTCATGCTGTCAAAACTTGTGGCTACAGCGATAACAGTGGGATGGAATTTTGGTGCAAGAAAATATTTTTTACATACCATAAAATGATTTTGTCAACTATTTAGCTTTGAACATAAGAAACACATGGGGATAAATCAATCAGGTTGGATGAAAGCCTGTCATACATTGATCAAAAATTAACCTATCATCGAAATCAGTTAATGAAAAAAGCAATTGTTATCGGATCCGGCATTTCTGGCCTTAGCGTATCCAATATGCTAAAAGAAAGCTTTAGCATCAAAGTCTTGGAAAGAGCGGATAAGGCGGGGGGACTCATTAAATGTGAACGTATAGCGGGTAGCTTATTTCACTTGGTGGGGGGGCATGTTTTTAACAGTAAAAATGAGGCTGTGTTGGATTGGTTTTGGAATCATTTCAACCGGGATGAAGAATTTTTGAAAGCGGTCAGAAATGCCAAGATCCTGATGGGTGCCAAGATTATTGGGTATCCGATTGAAAATTTCATCTATCAGCTTCCTGAAAATCAAATACGTGACATCGTGAATGATCTATTGGAGATTGCTAAAAAAGGAATAGACCCGCAGGAGAGTGAAAATTTCGAAAGTTTCCTAAAGGAGAGTTTTGGGGAAACGCTTTATGATTGCTATTTCGGTCCTTATAATCAAAAAATCTGGAATATCGATTTAAATAAAGTTCCCCTTGACTGGCTAGAGGGTAAGCTGCCTATGCCTAAAGTGGAAGACACCTTATTGAATAACATTCTGAAAAAAGAGGAGGTCAATATGGTCCATTCCACCTTCTATTATCCTGTTCGTGATGGGTCCCAATTCATCATCAACAGACTTGCGGAAGGTCTGGATATCAACCTTTCTTACGAAGTCACCGCTATAAAACATCAAGACGGGGTAATTATAATCAATAATGGCGAACACGCTACAGATGCATTGGTTTATTGCGGAGATGTGAGAAAATTGCATAGCATCGTCAAGATAGAGGATGCATGCTTAGCCGCTTCATTGATGGCAGTAAAGGATTTAGCTTCCAATGGTACTTCCAATGTACTGTGTGAAACAGATGATAACGATATTTCATGGTTATATCTTCCGGAAAATAAATTCAAAGCCCACAGAATCATCTACACCGGGAATTTTAGTGAAACAAATAACGGAAGTGGCCATAGAAAAACATGCGTGGTGGAGTTTTCCGGAGCGTATCAAAAACAGGAGATCATGAACGAATTGAAATTATTGCCTGGTAATCTCAAAGCAATTTCATTCAACTACGAGCCAAATTCTTACATCATCCATGAAAAAGACACTAAAAGTAAGATCAGCACCTTGAAAAAACAACTGGAGAAATATAACATTTTCCTCTTGGGAAGATTTGCTGAATGGGAATATTACAATATGGATAAATGCATTGAGGGGGCTATGGAATTGAAAAAGATCCTAATTCAACAACTCATCAAATATTGATAGGGGGGCGTATGATATGAAGGCTAAAAACAAAATACACAAATCTTAAAGCTAAAATTTTGAATATTAAATAGTTATATTGTTTTTATCTGAGATCTGTTATCAGACTTCTAAATATATTTATAAACAGATTGTAGTTGTATTAAGAATCAACATGATATCCATCCCCTATGTTTCAACAAGCGCCTGGGCGGAAATTGATTCAATAAAAAACCAGGAGATTTCTCCTGGCTTTTTTCATTCATTTTGCTCACAAAGTGGACATGTGTTGTAGTAAATCAACTAATTTATTAGAATAACCCCACTCGTTATCATACCAGGAAATCACTTTCACGAAGTTGTCATTTAAAGCGATACCAGCCTCAGCGTCAAAGATTGAGGTACGTGCGTCTCCCAAGAAATCCTGCGAAACCACAGCATCTTCTGTATAACCTAGAATGCCTTTCAATTCACCTTCAGAAGCATCTTTCATGGCTTTTTTAATTTGCTCATAGGAAGCTGATTTTTCCAAACGTACGGTTAAATCAACCACTGACACATCAGGAACCGGTACACGGAAAGCCATACCTGTTAATTTCCCTTTGATTTCAGGAATGACCAAACCCACGGCTTTTGCAGCTCCGGTTGAGGAAGGGATGATGTTTTGCGACGCACCACGCCCGCCTCTCCAATCTTTATGTGATGGCCCATCCACTGTTCGTTGTGTTGCAGTGGTGGCATGAACGGTGGTCATTAATCCTTCTACGATCCCAAAATTATCCATCAACACCTTAGTGATGGGAGCCAGACAGTTGGTGGTGCAGGACGCATTAGAAACGATGTTTTGAGCTGCAGTCAACTTTTTATGATTTACCCCCATCACAAATGTTGGGGTGTCATCTTTTGCAGGTGCGCTCATCACCACTTTTCTCGCTCCGGCTTCGAGGTGTTTTTGAGCCAGTTCCTGGGTTAGAAATAATCCGGTAGATTCGATGATGTATTCTGCACCGATCTCGTTCCATTTCAGGTTGGACGGGTCTTTCTCGGCAGTTACCCGGATAGTTTTTCCGTTCACCACCAGATGTCCGTCTTTCACTTCCACTGTTCCTTCAAAAATACCGTGTGTGGAGTCATATTTTAACATATACGCCATGTAATCCGGCTCTACAAGGTCATTTATTCCAACAACTTCAATATCACTTCTTTTCATGGCTGCTCTGAAAGCTAATCTTCCAATACGGCCAAATCCATTGATTCCAATTTTCATTTTTTTTAATTTTTATTAATGTAATAATTCAATAAATTATAAATAGGTTCCTTTATCACAGAACTGATGATGATTTTTTTTTCTCTAGCCACTTCTCTTAAATAATCCTGAAAGTTGGCTGCAACAGTGCCTACAAAATATATGGGATGTTTTCCGCCATATTTATCAGAAATGGGGACTAGATAGGTTTCCAAAAACAACTTAAAACCATTTTTAATGAATTCTTTAACAAAGTCGTCTTCTCTGTGCTCTGCTAAGAAATCTACAAATGAATTAAGGAATATGTTTGGATGAGCTTGTTTATATATTTTATCTAATATCTGTCGGCGGTCCAAATCATATTTTTTTTCAAACAGCATCTTTATCCTTTCCGGAAAATCTTCGTTCAGGTAGGTTTTCAGTAATTGTTTGCCCAGCCAATTTGCAGAACCTTCATCTCCTAAAGCGTATCCAAGTCCATAATTATTATCCAATACCTTTTTACCATCAAAAAAACCGGTGTTAGAGCCACTTCCTATGATACAAACAATGCCAGGTTTATCATTGCAGGTGGCTTTGGCGGCGGCTTCTATGTCGTGTGACACGAACACTTTGCTATACCTGAAAAACCGGGACAAGGCAGCTTTAACAGTCTCCCTTCTTTCTTTGGAAGATGCTCCTGGGCCGAAGAAATAAATTTTTTTTATCTCTTCGGCATAATTGATGAGTGTGGTGTTTTTATTGAGCAGTTGCAAAATGAATTTTTCATCGTTGAAGAATGGATTGATGCCGTTGGTGCGCACATCAATCACTTCGTTACCTTTGCCGGAAAGCTTCCAGTTTGCGAACCTCGAACCGCTGTAAACCACTGCTATCATTTCAGGCTAAAATAGTTGACATTTCTAAAAGGTCTTCCTCTAATTTAAACTCATGATCGGTTAAAGCTTCTTTCAAGTCGGTCAGCACAATTTCATTACTTCTTAACCCCACCATTTTACGTGTTTCCCCTCTTAACAGGGCCTTTACCGCAGCAAATCCCATACGGCTCCCCAAAATCCTGTCGAAGCTGCTGGGGCTGCCACCCCTTTGTAAATGGCCTAATATGGTGACCTTGGTGTCATAGAAATTAAACATCTCTTTTACTTTTTTTGCTACAGTGAATGCCCCTCCATTCTTATCTCCTTCTGCAACAATGACGATGCTTGATGATTTTTTGACTGCAGCTCCTTCTTCCAGTTTTCGTATGAGTTCAGTAATGGCGGTATCTTTTTCAGGAAGCATGATGGCTTCTGCTCCACCTGCGATTCCTGCTCTTAAAGCTATGCAGCCTGCATCTCTTCCCATTACCTCAATGAAAAATAACCTATCATGCGATTCAGCCGTGTCTCTTATTTTATCTATCGCCTCTATCACCGTATTGGTTGCCGTGTCAAATCCCAAAGTGAAATCTGAACCATAAAGATCATTATCGATGGTTCCGGGCACACAAATCACGGGAATGTCAAAAGCTCCGGAAAAACGTTCTGCCCCGGTGAAAGTGCCGTCCCCTCCAATCGCTATAAAAGCATCAATTTTATTCTTCTTTAAATTATCGTAGGCTTTTTGCATGCCTTCAGGAGTTTTGAAGTCAAGGCAACGTGCTGTTTTTAAAATAGTTCCGCCTAATTGCATGATATTGCTCACTGAATGACGATTCATCTCCATCATGTTATCATCAATCATTCCCTGGTAGCCTTGTTTTATTCCGGCCATCTCACATCCAAAATAGAGACCTGTTCGCACAACAGCTCGGATGCAGGCATTCATACCAGGTGCATCTCCTCCAGAAGTGAAAACTGCTATTTTTTTGATTTCAGACATATTACTGTTGGTTCTTCGGTTTAGAATCACTAATATAAGGTGTATTTGTTACACTAAGCAATTTTTTCTCGATTATTTTTTTCAACTTTGCAGCTGAAAGTTATAAATAGCTAAACCTAAATAAATTGGAGAACTTACCATTACATTTTGAATCTATATTCACTGTCGACTGTATCATCTTTGGTTTTGATGAAGGTGAGCTGAAGATTTTATTAATTGAAAGGAATGAAGATCCTTTTAAAGGATGGTTTGCATTGCCTGGTTATTTCGTAGAGAATACGGAAAGCATTGAGTCTGCTGCGCAACGTATTTTATATGAATCCACAGGACTGAAAGGGATCTACATGGAACAGTTTTACACCTTTGGTGCATTGGGAAGGCATCCTCAGGGCAGGGTGATCACCGTGGCCTATTATGCCATGATCAGATTGAACGGACAGAAGGATTTGAAGCCCATGAGCAATTTCGCCCGTCAGGCTGTTTGGATGCCGGTTAAGGATATACCAGAATTGGCTTTTGACCACAGCAGGATTTTCAGAAAAGGTTTTGAAAAGATTAAAAATAAAATCAGCTATCAGCCTATTGCCTTTGAATTGTTGCCAGAGAAATTCACACTTACCCAGCTGCAGCATTTATATGAAGTGATCTTGAATAAGAAACTGGATAAAAGAAATTTCAGAAAGAAGATGCTTGCTTATGATATTTTAAAAGAGCTGGACGAAAAACAAAAAGGAGTTTCTTACAGGGCTGCTAAATTATATAAATTTGATAAGCGCAAATATGCTAAGAACTTCAATAAAGAGCTTTCTTTCACCAAGGATTAAAGTGACAGGCTTAAACGCAGCGGGGGGATGTTTACGATGGTTTAATGTTTAATAATGAAAAAGTCCCCTCTGAATGCCGGGGGGGACTTTTTCATTTAGTTTCGCTGTGCTGAAGATGGTATAAAACCAAATCGTCAATTGGGGAACGTAATATCTTTCCCATGGTCATGCCATATTCATTGGCCACTTCAGCTAAAACATTTCTGAAATTGTAGCCTACCGAACCAATGCAATTGAATTCATAATCCGTATAATTCGGATAATGGCTAACCAGATTTTTAAAAAAATCATCAAAGGATGATTTGACCAGATTTCTTGAATATTCTATATTAACAGTGATGTCATAGACGAATTTACTGAAGCTCGCACAGAAACGATTGGGCAATGGTTTGGTGTAAACCGCATTTAAAATGTCATCTGGCGTGAGCTGAAACGTCTCCACAAAAGTATCACGTACATTCTTAGGCATATATCCCCTCACGTAATCTCCTAACAGTTTTTTGCCAATATAGCATCCGCTACCTTCGTCCCCAAGAATATAAGCCAGAGAGTCTATGTTTTGTTCCACATACTCCCCATCATAGATGCAGGTGTTGGTCCCGGTTCCTAAAATTGCGACAAAACCTCTTTTAGCACCTAATAGCGCCCTGGCCGCGGCTAATAAATCATGACCGACCTCCACTTTTGCCTTAATGAAAATCGCCTGCATGGCTTTATTTAAAATTTGTGCCTTCTCATCATTATGAACGCCCGCACCATAATAGTAAACCTCTTTTATCTTGTCCACAGGTAAATCTGAAGGCATATTTTTCTTCATTGAAGATACAATATATGCTGTATCAGAAAAATAAGGATTGTAACCTTCCGTATTGAAAAGGATTTTTTTTCCTTCGTCATCAATCAAACACCAGCTCGTTTTGGTGGAGCCTCCATCAGCAATTATGATCATTTATTCTTTTTTAGGTTGATAAAAGTAACAAAATCTTCTTATTGTACAAATTACACTAAGAACTATTCATGAAAAAACTCCACCTGCCTGATGGCGGTCGTCCAAATGTAAAAGTAAATTTAATGTTTAGCAATAGTAAAAAAATCACATTTTCTTTAGAGCCTGTTTAAATTTTTATTGTAAAAACGTTTATAGGTTATTTTTGAGTGAAACAAGGCAGATTTTGCAGAGATAGCCGGAAGCTATCTCGAAAAATTCAACACCGTTGTAGCCAAAAAGAGGCATAAACAAATTATTAGATAAATTTTAAACAGGTTCTTATATTAAAAATGAATTATAAATAGGATGTCGATCATTCTTAAATCCGCGGAATTTTCATTTTGTTCACTGGCATTACCAAATTTTTTTAGATGCCTCAAGCATTGATGCACACCCTTCCCCAAATGTCTCTCCTCAACTTTCACCAATGAAAAACTAAGAGTCTCCCTGGTTTTGCTAGGGGGCCAACCATCACCATTTGTGAACACCGGTGCGCCTTTATTAACAGATGCAATCATTTTTCGTTTTAATCCTTCAATATTCACCTTGTCTTGATTCGGCAGAAAGCCCCTGAACAAAAAGCATCACCGTGAGATAAAAATGTGGTAGGCCAGTGGATTTTCAGAAATCATTTTGTTAAGCCATCTAAATTCATGATTTTGCACATATATAATTGAAACAATGATTGATTTTAGGAGTGATACGGTGACGAAACCTACCGAAGGTATGCTGGCAGCGATGTTTGTTGCTAAAGTTGGCGATGATGTATTTGGTGAAGATGAAACTGTGAATGCCTTGGAGCATAAAGCAGCAGCAATGTTTGGGATGGAAGCCGGTATGTTTTGTCCTTCCGGAACCATGACCAATCAAATTGCCATCAAGTGCTTCACTCATCCTCTGGATGAAGTGATCACTGATCAGACTGCACACGTTTACAGATATGAAGGCGGAGGTATCATGTTCAATTCAGCGGCATCGGTAAGGTTGTTGAATGGCGACAGGGGCCGGATTACCGCCGAAATGATCGAAGATGAAGTCAACCCTGCGGGGAATGTTCATCATCCACGCTCCAGTTTGGTGGTGTTGGAGAATACAGTGAACAGAGGAGGAGGAAGTTTTTACACCTTGAATGATATTGAACCCATTTACCATCTGTGTAAACTAAAGGGGATGAAGCTGCACCTGGATGGAGCAAGGGTTTTCAATGCTTTGGAAGCAACCCGAGACCATGCCAAAGATTATGGAAAGTATTTTGATGGGATCTCGGTTTGTCTCTCTAAAGGATTGGGTGCGCCGGTGGGTTCAGTTTTACTGGGAACTGAAGAGACCATCAGCTATGCCAGAAGAGTGAGAAAAGTTTTAGGCGGTGGTATGAGACAGGCGGGGTTTTTAGCTGCAGCCGGAATTTATGCGTTGGACCACCATGTTTCAAGATTGAAGCAGGATCATAGGAATGCAAAAATCATTGCTGAGGGTTTGATCAGCCTGCCATTTGTGAAGAACGTGATGCCTGTTGATACCAATATCATCATTTTTGAACTGACTGAGCAGAAGGATGCGGAACATTTTGTGAAAGAATTGAAAGACAAAGGAATCTTATGCAACACTTTTGGCAAACACATGGTGAGATTTGTCACCCATTTAGATATCACTGATCGTAAAATGGATGAGGCATTAGAGACCCTGAAAGGCTTTACGCATTAAGCGTCACTTTCAAAGGTAACTTAACATTAAAAGAACAACCCTTATTCAACTCACTATGAACTTCAATAGATGCATGGAGGCTGTTTAAAAGTTCTTTGACGATGAATAACCCTAAACCTGATGAACTTTCATGATTGGTGGGTTTATTGGAGAGGGTGGAGAATTTTTCAAAAAGCAGTTTCTGCTCTTCCTCACTAATGCCAGGTCCTTCATCCTTTACCTCAATTATAAAATGGTCTTTCAGGGTGTTCAGGGAGACATAGATGTTTTTATTGAAAGGTGAAAACTTAATGGCATTGGATAGCAGATTGTGCAAAATTCTTTTTAGGAAATTTTGGTCGGTGGTAATATTGGAGGAATCACCATTAAAATTATAGTGTAAATTGATGGATTTTGCCTCTGCTCGTCCGGTAAAATTCTTTAAATTATCCTGTAAAAACTGATGGAGATCAAATTCCTCCATGTAATTGGTAAGCGGGAGATTTTCCATACTGTTCAATATCTCCATCTGTTCTATTAAATGGAAGATATCCAATAAGCTTTTATTGAAAATATCCACCAACTCAATACTTCCTTCATCAACAGAGAATTCCTGAAAGAGATAAGAAAGTATTTTGATATTACTTAAAGGAGATTTCAAATCATGAACCAAGATCTGCATCAGTTGATTCTTCTCTTGCATGATCATATTTAAGTCCTCGTTTTTTTGCTCCAGTTTTTTATTAAGTTCCTCCAGTTCTGAATTTTTACTTTTAATCTTTTGTTTATAATAAAAACGATCCAGATGATTACTGACCCATTGACCCAGATATTGAACAAAATCTCTATCGGCCTGGGAGAATGGAGTTGACTTTGGTGTGGTGGAGGAAAAATTTAGTGTTCCGGTCTCCTGTTCATTAAATTTAATGGGGACGCCTATATAAGCATTTACGTTTAAGTTCTCATGACTTGGATGATCGCTGTATTCAGAATTGGCGATGTCATTGATCGCTAAAACCTTATCCTGCTGAAGCGTGATCCCACAAAAGGTTTCACTTAAGTTTAACACCGTGCCTTTTATGGTCTGCTGGTCAGCAGATGAATAAAATTCATAAACATGATATTCATTTTTTATGGCATGGCAAACAATACCTGTCTCCAATTCCAAAAGGGAACAAGCCACCTTTAAAATTTCAGGAAGTGCATCATCATCATGATTTTTTATAAGGATAGAGGTGATTTTATAGATTTCATCCATTCTATCTTTCTCCTCTTGCTTGCTAAGGGTCATACTCAATAAAAAAGGGGTGTATGTTTGGGGAACAACTTTTTTGCAAGATATTAATTTATTGTGGTTTAACACCAAATAATTTTCAGCTCATCCATGACAAATAAATGCAATTTTATTAGCAATCCTAAATGAAGTATATTTTTTACATTTGATGGATGAATAAGATTTTAGTTGCCAACAGAGGCGAGATCGCTATAAGAGTGATGAGAAGTGCAAGAGAGATGGGCATCAAAACCGTTGCGGTTTATTCTGAGGCTGACAGAGGAGCTTTATACGTTCGCTATGCAGATGAAGCCATCTGTATTGGTCCGGCACCATCCAATCAATCTTACTTAGTGATTGATCGTATATTAGCAGCCTGCAAAACCTCTGGGGCCGAAGCGGTTCATCCTGGTTACGGTTTTTTGTCAGAGAATGCGGATTTCGCCCGGAAAGTAAAAGAAGCTGGCCTTATTCTGATTGGCCCTTCGCCTGAGGCCATGGAGGTGATGGGCAATAAATTATCAGCCAAAGCGGCAGCTTTGAAATATCACATTCCCTTGGTTCCTGGAACCGAAGAAGCTATTACTGATGTTGAGGATGCGAAGAACAGGGCTATTGAAGTCGGTTTCCCGATTTTGATCAAAGCTGCCGCGGGTGGCGGCGGCAAAGGAATGCGTGTGGTGGAGCATGCAGATGCTTTCGAAGAGCAAATGAAAATGGCGGTCTCAGAGGCCATATCTGCTTTTGGAAACGGAGCGGTTTTCATTGAAAGATATGTGAGCTCGCCCAGACATGTTGAGATTCAGATTTTAGGGGATTCGCATGGAAATATAGTCCATCTTTTTGAACGGGAGTGTTCGGTGCAAAGAAGGCATCAGAAAGTGATTGAAGAAGCACCCTCTTCGGTTTTAACAGAAGAGATCAGGCAGAAAATGGGAAAATGTGCAGTGGATGTAGCCCGATCTGTGAATTACACCGGCGCCGGGACCGTGGAGTTCATTTTGGACGAAAACCTGGATTTCTTCTTCTTGGAGATGAACACCCGCTTGCAGGTGGAGCATCCGGTGACGGAACTGATCACCGGAATTGATCTGGTAAAAGAACAAATTAAAATTGCAAAAGGAGAAGTACTCAGCTTTAAACAGGAGGATTTGAAAATTAGAGGACATGCTTTGGAACTGCGGGTTTATGCAGAAGATCCGAAAAATGATTTTTTACCGGACATTGGGAGGTTGCAAACCTATATCATCCCTAAAGGAAACGGAGTGCGAGTGGATGATGGTTATGAACAGGGAATGGAAATCCCTATCTATTATGATCCCATGATCGCCAAACTCATCACCTACGGAAAAGACAGAGCTGAGGCGATAGAAAGAATGATAAGAGCCATCGATGAATATGAGATCACCGGAATAGAGACCACACTTGCTTTCGGGAGGTTCGTGATGCAGCATGAAGCTTTCACTTCCGGAAAATTTGATACACATTTTGTGCGGAAATATTTCAGTCCGGAGAGCTTGGAGAAAGGAAACGGAGAGGAGGCAAAGATTGCAGCGATTTTAGCTTCATACTTATTAAACAGGAAATCTAATAAAGTGCCAGCTGCTGCAGTTCAGGAAAAAGCATCTTCCTGGCAAAGAAATAGAACATCATACCTATAAAAATTTAAAGATTTGTTCACAGGAATAATAGAAACTTTAGGCAAAGTGACCAAACTACAGAAAGAGTTGGGCAACCTGCACATCACCATAAAATCAACCATTTCCAAAGAATTGAAAACAGACCAGTCCGTGGCTCATAACGGTGTTTGTTTAACCGTGGTTTCAGTGACGGATGAGGAACATGTGGTGACGGCCATTGACGAAACCTTACAAAAATCCAACATTGCCCACCTGCATGAAGGAGATGTGGTGAACTTGGAGCGCTGCATGAAGATGAACGGACGTTTAGACGGTCACATTGTTCAGGGACATGTAGACCAGACTGCAATTTGCACTCATTTGAAAGAAGCCGATGGAAGCTGGATTTTTACCTTCCAATATGATGCTTCAACAGGCAACGTGACCGTGGAGAAAGGATCGGTTTGTGTGAACGGTATCAGCCTGACTGTGGTAAATTCATGGAATGATAGTTTCTCTGTGGCCATTATTCCTTATACTTTTGAGCACACCAACTTGCAACATGTAAGACCAGGCGATAAAGTGAACCTGGAATTCGACATCATTGGGAAATATGTGGCTAAGATGATGGGAAGAGATTTGAATTAGCCCGCGATTTAAATTGTAAACAATGGCTTTTCCTCATCAATTCAGCTTCTTCATAAAGAGCTGGTAAGCCCCGCTTAAAATTCCTTAATTTGCGGCAGATATGATTACGTTAGATAAATTAAAGTTAAGTAAACAATTGCTTGCTTCCATGGCTTCTGCAGGCTATTTAAGCCCTACAGAGATGCAGGCGAAATTGTTCCCAAGGATTCATGGAGGTCAGGATTTGGTGGCGATTGGGCCGGATGGCTGCGGCAAAACCACCACAGCCGTTTTGGCAGCTCTTAATAAAATCAGATTCATGGAGGAGATAGCTCCGCGGATTTTGTATCTGGTTCCGGATATGGAAACTGGTGAAGCAGTTTTAGACTTGTTTTATGTTTTAAACAGAAATCGGGATCTCAGAATTATGGGACTTTTTGCTGGAGGATCTAATTTAGATACGCAGGTTTTGGAATTGACAGATGGGGTAGACATTATAGTCGCCACACCTGACAGAGCCCGGGCAGCTTATTTGAAACTGGGATTGAATCTGAATAAGATCCAGCTTTTTGTGGTTGATGATGCCGATTTGATTGTTCAGAAAGGACTGACTTTACCTACTGTGGAGCTGGCGAGAGGAATCAGGAAATCACAGTTTTTAGTTTGTTCTTCAGTGATGTATGACAGGCTGGAGAAATTATATTTGAATTTTATCGTGTCTCCCAATATCATAGAAGTGGAAGATTTAGGAGATGAAACTTTGAATACGGTACAGCAGCTATTATACCAGGTTCCTAATTTCGGCACAAAACTCAACCTTTTATTGTTATTGTTAGCGGATAAAGAGGTTTTTGAAAAGGTGCTGGTATTTGTGAATTCAAGATTCACGGCAGAAACAGTTTTCAAGAATTTATCAAAGGATTTTGGGCAGGAGATTGCTGTATATGAAGGAAACGGCATCACGGATCAAAGCTTTACCAACTTGGAGGAATTTAGATTAACTCCAAAAAACAGGATCTTGATCATTGCAAATGAAAATGTTTCAGATTTGGATGTTTCAGATGCTGCCTGCCTTATCCATTTTGATATTCCTGAAGATGGACTTTCTTATTCCCAAAGGGTCTTGTTAAAGAAAGAGTCACAGCAGGATCAGCTGGCTTTAACTTTTTGCACTGATCTGGAATTGCCCGCAGTGAGAAGGTTAGAACAGAGGCAAGGTAAACGTATGCAAAAGATGGAATTACCTGAGAACTTATATGTGGAGCAGGAGAAAATTAAAAAAAGAGATCATAAAAATAAAGAGATTTAAACTTCACCCTCCGTTTTTCTATTAACCACATCTCTCAGAATATTATCCAACTGGGTCACACTATGTTTAATTTTCTGATAGATCTCTTTTTTGTCTTCCTCTGTAGAAACATAATCCAACAGATCCGACAGACCCAAAATATTGGCTATTGGAAGCCGTATGACATGAGATTGAGTGAAATATACATCCCTTAAAAGGATGTTTTGTTTTAAAATGGTCTCCTCGTTTCTCTTTTTGTCAGAAACATCCTGGATGATTCCTCTTATAATCGCCACTTTACCATCATTAAAAATCGGATGACCGGATGTTCTTATCCACTTAGGGTTATTTTTGGCAGAGATGAACCTGAGAATCAAATCATATGGCTTGCCTGAGCTGATCGCTTCGTTAATAGCGAGGGTGATTTTTTCCCTGTCATCCGGGTGATAGAATAAAATTGCCTCAGAAATATCGAGACGATAACCTTCGTCCAACTCATGTATTTTATAAACTTCTTTAGTCCAGAGTGTTTCCATAGTCTCTAAATTGATCTGCCAACCTCCAAGTTTGGCCATATCAGCTGTCTTAGCCAGAAAATCATTCTGGCTTTCCAGTAGTTCCCGATGTTTTTTTCTTTCTGATATATCTTTGATGATATTCCAGATAAAGAGTCTCCCATCTTTACCATGAAAAACACGCATGTTCACAGATACTGGAAACTGCTCGCCTTGAGCATTCACTAGATTTTTTTCATAAGAGGAGCTTTTAGAATCAATGGTGAGCTGTTTGATGAACTCCCTATCCTGATGCCATTGTTTTTCCGGGGTGAAATCATAAAGTGAACGATTCAGAATTTCGCTTTTACTCATCTTCAACAGGTCACAAAAGGTTTGATTTGCATCAAATATTTCTCCCTCTGGAGTATGAAGAATGATGGCAAGGCTGGAGGTTTCAAACAAAGTCTGGTATTTGATTTCCTGTGCCTCAAATTCTCTGCCCGCTTTTTTAAGCGTTTTTTTGAGCACTTTATCCTTTGTCATTCTATGGCCATACCAAATCACCTCTTTAGGGAGGTTTTTTCCATCTGATTCTAAATGGAGTTCCCATTTAATCCAAATGAATTCACCACTTAACAAAGATTGCCTTAAAATGATATTTTGAAAGCTTTTGGGCTGTTCCAGACATTTATTTATAGCTTCCAGACATTTAAGTTGATCTTTGGAATGAATGAGAAGAAGACAGCTGCCGCCATACCACTCTTTGGAGTAATGACAAAAAGTTTCAGCGAAGTACGGTGAGACATAGGTATAATTTCCTTTAAGATCAGTTTTTACAGCATAAAATATTCTGGAAACCTCAGAATACGATTCTATGGATTGCATCTCAATTTCTACACGTTTGGTCTGAGCGTAAAATTACTATTAATTTATAATTAAAGGCATCAGCATCAAAAAATAAATTTAGATTAAAATAAGTGCCTAAAACAGAAAAATCAGTGAGGTAAACCACTGATTTTTTAATATTTAGTTATATAAAATTAATTATTTCACACTAAATCCAGCTTTTATAGCTCCCCAGCTCAACTCAACAATTCCTTTTTTAGTGATGTTAAAAGTCATTCGTTCTGTAAATTCCTTTGATTTCATAGGTTTTACACTGACTCTTAAAGCATCGTCTGCTTCATTGTATTTTGTTCCCCATTGATCCCATATCTTATTGAAGATGAAGGCCCATTCATTTTCACCAGGAATAGAGTATAAACCATACTTGCCAGCAGCCAAAGTTTTACCATTTATGGTGACATCTTTACTCACTTCAAAAATGGTCGCTTCATTGGCACCTGTTCGCCAAACCTTGCCGTACGGAGCGATTTCATTTCCGATTGTACGGCCTTTTATGCCAGGTTGGCTATAATCGATGGTTACAACCGCTCCGGAATTAATAGTTTCCGATACGTTGGCCGGAGGACTGGGTCTTTTGCTCTTATCTTCTTTGGGTTTATCCATTTGAGCACTTGCGTTGAAGCCAATAAAAAGCATAGCTATACCGGCTAATATTGAAATGTGTTTTTTCATGATTTAATGACATTTGATTGATGGACTAAGTAAGACATTAAAATAACAATTATTTTCTATTTTTTGTAAAATAATTGAGATTTTTCTTATACATAAAATTTAAAAATGTAGATCCATACTACATTGCAATAAAAATACTATTTTAGACGTATTATTGATTGAATGAGAATTTTGAGCGACAATTGTTGGGAAATTTAAAATCTAAAGAATCGTAATTATTTTGATCCGCTTTACAAGAAGTTTCATCACCCTTTCTTTTTTGTTTTTCATTTTAAATACATCCTCCACATATGCACAAAAATACTATGCATTAAACGGTATTTTGAAAGATGCACAGACCGGAGAGACATTAATTGGAGCCTCTATACAAATAAATGTGATTTCAGATAAGGGGACTGTCACTAACGCCTACGGATTTTATTCTCTAAGTTTGCCCAAAGGTTCTTACCAGTTGACATTCAGTTACGTGGGCTATCAAACCATCAGAAAGGATATTATTTTAAATTCAGATTTGCAGATCAACGAGGAACTTTCGTCCGTTAATCAATTATCTGAAGTGGTGGTAAGCGCTGAACGCAGAAATGCAAATGTGAGCGATCCGCAAATGGGCGTGCAAAAGCTGGATGTAAAGGAGTTGAGAAATATCCCGGTTTTATTTGGGGAACGTGACATATTGAAAATACTCCAATTATTGCCAGGAATAAAATCAGCAGGAGAAGGAAACAGCGGGTTTTATGTCAGAGGGGGTTCTACAGACCAAAATCTTATTCTGCTGGACGAGGCCCCCGTTTATAATGCCTCGCATTTATTGGGTTTCTTCTCTACTTTTAACTCTGACGCTATAAAAGATGTCACCGTTTACAAAGGAGGTATGCCTTCGCAGTATGGCGGAAGATTAGCTTCAGTTTTAGATATTAAAATGAACGATGGCAATAAAAAGGATTATACCGTTGAAGGCGGGTTAGGATTGATATCCTCCCGGCTAAAGGTGGAGGGCCCCTTCAAAAAAGATAAAAGCTCTTTCATGATCAGCGGAAGAAGAACCTATGCCGATGCATTTTTAAAGCTCTCGTCAGACAGCAGCATTAACAGCAACACCCTGTATTTTTATGATCTGAATGCAAAAGCTAATTTTCAGTTGGACGATAAGGATGTTCTTTATCTTTCCGGTTATTTTGGAAGGGATAAATTGGGTTTGAAGAACACTTTCGGCTTTGAATGGGGAAACACCACTGCCACTTTAAGATGGAACCATCTTTTTTCCAATAGGCTATTCTCCAACACTTCACTGATCTATAGTGACTATAATTATGTGATAGAGAATTTAATGGAAGACAACAACTTCAAAGTTAATTCATCCATACGGGATTATAATTTCAAACAGGACTTCCAGCTCGCCGCAAATGCACATGAGTTGAGGTTCGGCATCAATGCGATCCATCACACCATAGCTCCGGGAAAGGTGACAGCCTCGGCTAATTCAAGTGTGAATGAAACAGCAATTCAAAACAGAAAAGGAGTGGAGCTGGCAACTTACCTATCTGATGAATGGCGAATGAGCGATAAAATTAATTTCGTTTATGGAACCAGGTTGAGTTATTTCGCATCATTAGGTCCGGGTATTTTTAAGGATTACAACACGTTCGGAGAAGTGGTAGATTCTACAACTTATCCATCAGGTAAGATCGTCAAAAGTTACCTTAATATAGAACCAAGAATTTCAGCCAGTTTTCAATTAAGTAATTCAAAAGCCATAAAGGCTTCTTACACCAGAAACACACAAAATCTGCATCTGATGTCTAATTCCACCTCCACCTCGCCAACAGATTTATACATCATGGATAGCAATAATATCAAGCCAGAGGTTGCTGATCAGGTGGCCACAGGTTATTTTATGAATTTTAAAGACAATACCTATGAGTGCTCTGCAGAAGTCTATTATAAATGGATGCAAAACCAAATTGAATACAGGAACGGAACAGACTTAAGAGGAAATAAAAATGTGGAGGCTGATCTTTTATATGGAGCTGGAAGAGCTTATGGCATAGAGCTTTTCTTTAAAAAGAGATTTGGAGATTTCAATGGATGGATTGGTTACACACTAGCTAAAACCGAAAGACAATTTGATCAGGTTAATGATGGAAGGTGGTTTAATGCCAAGCAAGACAGAACGCATGACCTATCTGTGGTTGGGATATACAATGCCAGCCCACGCTGGACATTCTCCTCAACTTTTGTTTACAGTACAGGAACCGCCGTTACCTTCCCAAGCGGGAAATACCAGTTGGGAGGGTCAACGGTTTTTTATTATACAGAGAAAAACGGTTACAGAACACCAGCATATCATCGTTTAGACCTATCGGCAACCTTAGAAGGCAAGCCGGGAAAAAAATATCAATCCAGCTGGTCTTTTGGGATATACAATGTTTATGACAGAAAGAACGTCTTCTCCATAGATTTTCGGGAAGATCCGGATGATGCCAGTAGAACACAGGCCGTGAGAACTTCTCTATTTGGAGTCATCCCTTCGGTAACCTGGAATTTTAAATTTTAAAATATGAGAATCGAGAGATTTTTTATTTCATGCACGCTCCTTACCATTTCATTTTTGCTGAATTCATGCGAGGATGTGATCGATGTGAATCTCAATAGCACTGACCCGAGAATCGTGATTGAGGCCAATGTGGTAAATAACATTAATCATCAGCTCGTGAAAATCTCCCAAACAAAAAACTTTGACGACAACAATTCCATCGTTCCGTATGCAAATGCTCAGGTGCTGGTAAAAGAGGAAAATGGTAAAACTTATAGCTACAAAGAAAACTCACCAGGAAATTATGAGTCAGATTTCTTTATTGGTAAACCGGGAAGAAAATATACCATTGAAGTCACCGCCAATGGTAAAGTTTATACAGCCATCTCCACCATGCCTCAACCTGTGTTACTGGATTCACTGACGGCCACAGAAATCACTTTTTTTAATAACAAAAGAAAATATGTGCAGGTGAATTTTGCCGATCCAAAAAACATTCCGAATCAATACAATTATGTGGTCAATGTGAATGATACGGTAAGAAACGCTTACTATGTTGACAGCGATAGGTTCAATGACGGAAAAAATGTAGTGAACACGGTCTTCACTGCTGATCCGGAATTAAAAACAGGTGATAGGGTAACACTGGATTTTCAATGTATCGATCAGCATATTTATAGATATTTTTTCGCGATTTCGCAAATATCAGGAAACGGCGGCCCACCAACGGCTCCTGCCAATCCCGATTCAAATTTCAATAATGGAGCTTTAGGTTACTTCAGCGCTCATACCTCTCAAATGAAAACGGTGGTGATTAAATGATATAATTGTTAATTCCTGTTCTGCGCAAAACTATTCACCATGCTGTTGTGCAAAGTTTTAGGGCTCCAATAGCCACTCGCAATAATTCTTCTAATGGTGTATAAAGGATTTTGTTCATCTCTGGAAGTAGATAAGATATAAGCATCCTTAAATCCTCTCTTCTTCAATTCTGGAATCGCCTCTTTATTCCATAACCCAAATGGATAAGCGAAGTGATCTATTTTTCTGCCGGTGATCTCTTCCAACTTTTCCGTTGGTTTATCAATTTGTTTTACCCAATCCTCTCCTTTTAGTTTTTTCACATTCTGATGATCATAAGTGTGGCTGCCAATGGTATTTCCTTCATCAGAAAGTTGTTTGATGTCTTCCTTACTCATGTACCTGTATTTGCCATTACGGCCGATGGATACCGTCATGATGAAATAAGCAGCTTTATAGCCATATTTTTTTAGCTCTTTGGCACCAATTTCAAACTGGTCATAATCGGTGTCATCAAAAGTGATCATCACCGGTTTTTCCGGTAAAGCATCCCCATAAGCCAGATAATTATAAAGCTGATCCGGTTGGATGCTGTGGTAGCCACTGTCAGCCAGCATTTTAATTTGATCTTTAAACGTTTGAACAGGGATCACATAATCTTTAGCTGATTTGGAATCTTTAGCCGTCCAATCCCTTATTTGATGATAACATAAAACGGGAACTTGTTTGCGGGCCAGGATAATGGCTGCAGCAGCTATTTTTTTTCCGGGCTGATTTGCCGGGGAAGGCTCAACAGACCCCATCTTGTCTTCGGAGGAATTTGAAATCAGGGTGTCTGAGGATGAAATATTTGATGTTTTTGAAGTTGATGAACCACAGGAGGTTAAATAAAGCAATACTACTAAGCTTATATGGAAGATTTTTTTTCTCATGAACATGTTTTAATCAGGTTGCGAATTTAAAGTAATTACTTCTACTTTTTAACTTGTTTTTTGCACAATCTTTGAACTATGGATGACACAGAGCATCTGCTTCCACCCTGTTTTAAAATATTTATAACGAGGTAAGTGTCCACAATTGTTAAATTTTCAACAATCTCCATCCACTTGCATTAATTTTTAACTTTGCAGTTCAAAACCGATATTCAAGTTGGCTAAAAAGAACGAAAAGGAAACCCCTTTAATGACTCAGTACAACCAGATCAAGATGAAACATCCAGGTGCTTTATTGTTGTTCAGAGTGGGTGATTTCTATGAGACCTTTGGCGAGGACGCGGTGAAAGCATCTCAGATTTTAGGGATTGTTCTAACCAAAAGAGCCAATGGCTCTGCATCTCATATAGAACTTGCCGGTTTTCCGCATCACTCCATAGAAACTTATTTGCCAAAATTAGTCCGGGCCGGTCAGCGTGTGGCCATTTGCGATCAGTTAGAAGATCCAAAATCAGTGAAAGGCATCGTTAAACGCGGAGTGACCGAATTGGTGACGCCCGGAGTAGCCTATAGCGATAATATCGTACAGCAAAAGGCAAATAATTACCTGGCTGCATTACATTTTGAAAAGCAAACCATAGGTATTTCTTTTCTGGATATCTCTACCGGAGAATTTATGGTGGCACAGGGAGATGCGGAATACATCGATAAGCTTTTGCAGGGATTTAAGCCCAGCGAAGTGGTTTTTTCCAAATCAAAGGTAAAAGATTTCACTGCATATTTTGGCTCAGGCTTTTACACTTATCCCCTAGACGATTGGGCATTCACTACAGACTATGCCCAGGAAACTTTATTAAAACATTTCGAGGTTAAATCTTTAAAAGGTTTTGGGATTGAACGGATGAATTTGGGAATTGTGGCGGCTGGCGTCTCCCTGCATTATCTAAATGAAACAGAACACCGGCAATTACAGCACATCAGTAACGTCTCCAGAATAGAGGAAGACCGTTACATGTGGCTGGACCGTTTTACCGTCCGAAATTTGGAGCTTATCGGTTCTAACAACGAAAATGCCAAAACATTGATTGACGTGTTAGACCATACTTCCTGTGCTATGGGTGCAAGGATGCTGCGCAAATGGATGGTGATGCCTTTAAAAAGCGAGAAGCCAATTCAGGAGCGGTTGACTGTTGTCCAATTTTTTTATGAACATGCGGATTCGAGAACGAAACTTCAGGGTTACATCCGTCAGATTGGTGATTTGGAGCGTTTGATCTCTAAAATAGGACTACAGAAAAGCAATCCGAGGGAGATCATCCAATTGAAAAGAGCACTGACAGCTATTGTCGAAGTAAAGAATATTTGTGAAGAGATTCCCCAGGAAGCAGTGAAACGGATTGGAGAGCAAATCAACCTTTGCTCATCCATTCGGGAGAAGATAGAAAGGGAGTTACAGGCCGATCCGCCCGTTCAGTTAAATAAAGGTAAGGTGATGGCAGATGGGATCGATGCAGATCTGGACCGCTTAAGGAAAATCGCATTTGGCGGAAAGGATTATTTGCTGGAGTTGCAGAAGCGGGAAGCAGAGGTCACGGGGATTTCATCCCTAAAAATCGCCTTCAATAATGTTTTCGGGTATTACCTGGAAGTCTCCAACACCCATAAAGATAAAGTCCCGCAGGAGTGGATCAGAAAACAAACGCTGGTAAACGCCGAACGTTACATCACCCCGGAATTGAAGGAATATGAAGATCAGATCCTGGGAGCAGAGGAGAAGATCCTGACGATTGAAACCCGCCTATTCGCAGATTTGGTGAATGCGGCGGCCGAATTCATCAAACCCATCCAGTTGAATGCTTACCTGGTTGCGCAGTTGGACGTGTTGCTTTGTTTTGCTGAAACGGCAAAAAAGAATCACTATGTGAAGCCTTCCATCAATACGGAGAAACTACTCGATATCAAAGGAGGCCGACATCCGGTAATTGAGCAAAATTTGCCTTTGGGCGAGGAATACATCACTAACAGTGTTTACCTGGATAACGATTCTCAGCAAATCATCATCATCACTGGTCCGAATATGGCAGGCAAATCAGCTTTGTTGAGACAGACTGGTTTGATTGTGCTGATGGCACAAATGGGAAGTTTTGTTCCCGCAAAAGAAGCCACAATTGGTATAGTTGATAAGATTTTTACCAGAGTGGGGGCTTCAGACAATTTATCATCCGGTGAATCCACCTTCATGGTGGAGATGAATGAAACCGCCAGCATCCTGAACAATTTGTCAGATAGAAGCCTGATTCTGCTGGATGAGATCGGTCGCGGCACTTCCACTTACGATGGCATCTCCATTGCCTGGGCCATTGCCGAATATTTGCATAATCATCCATCAGCGAAAGCCAAGACGTTGTTCGCCACGCATTATCATGAGTTGAATGAGCTGAGCAATTCTTTTAACCGCGTTAAAAACTTCAATGTCTCCGTTAAAGAGGTGGGTAACAAGGTGATTTTCCTAAGAAAGCTGGTCCCCGGCGGAAGTGAACATAGTTTCGGTATCCATGTGGCTAAAATGGCTGGCATGCCGGCTATTGTTTTAAAAAGAGCAAACGAGATCTTAAAACGTCTGGAGAATGAGCGCACAGGCGGTGAACATGTAAAGGCCAGCCTGATGAAGATGCAAAAGCAACCTGTTCAATTACAGATGTTTTCTCTGGATGATCCTGTTCTGATTAAAATAAGAGATGTGCTGAACAACTTGGATGTGAATACGCTCACACCAGTGGAGGCCTTGATGAAGCTGGACGAGATTCAGAAGGTTTTGAAACAATCGTAACTGAAATAAATGCACTAATTTTCATGAATGCTAAAATTCAAATCACTGAAACTTATGTCTAAACAACACATGTGCCATTAATGTTCAATCCAGATTATGAAAAGTAAAAGCAGTTTATATATCATTTCATTGACCATCCTTACTGTTTCTTTCACGTCCTGTAAATCAAAGAAACACCTCGCAAAATCTTCCGGATCAACCTTTGGGCAACCCTCCAATAAAATCGCCTCCAAATATGCGGAGATGATGGAAGTCTCTAAAAACGACATCAAAAACGGAAAATTGTATGAATTCATTGATGACTGGGAAGGAACAAGCTATGAATTTGGGGGCTTGGATAAACATGGGGTGGATTGCTCTGGTTTGGTTTACCTCTGTTATAAGGATGTTTATGAGAAACAAATTCCAAGAATGACTTCCCAGCAAGTGCAAATCATTAAAAGAAAGTACGAGAACCAGTTAAAGGAAGGTGATTTGGTTTTCTTTGATTATGATGGAAAGCGATTCAGTCATGTGGGCATTTACCTGCAGAACGGTTATTATGTTCATGCCAGCTCATCAAAAGGAGTGATACTGACAAGGCTGCATGATCCCTACACCTATAAATATTTCTCCAGGTGTGGGAGTGTGGAATGATTAAAAAATTTTAAATCAATTGGAACGTTATCAAATCATGAAATTAAGATTAGCACTATCCTTCCTGATTTTATGCTCAACAGCTAAGCTCTCTTCGGCACAAGTGAAACTGATGAGCCTGGATCAGCTAGAAAAAAGGATAGCTGCAGGAAGAGATACCGTTTATATAATTAATTTTTGGGCAACCTGGTGCGCACCTTGCATAAAAGAACTGCCGGATTTTGAAAAGCTGAACAGTACCTATCGTAACGAACCTTTAAAAGTCATCCTCATGAGCACTGATTTTAAATCCAAACTGGATAAGGTGGTCAAGCCATTTGTGAAGAAAAACGATCTGAAGTGTGAAGTGTATTTATTGAATGA
Organism: Pelobium sp.; assembly: GCA_965218985.1. Taxonomy (GTDB): domain Bacteria; phylum Bacteroidota; class Bacteroidia; order Sphingobacteriales; family Sphingobacteriaceae; genus Pseudopedobacter. The sequence continues at coordinate 127,641 of CBDCMP010000007.1, read as the reverse complement.
GCAGTCAGAACAGGAATATATTGACCGGGTAAATAAAGATTGGACAGGTTCTTTACCGGCCACCTTAATGATCAATCAACAAAAAGGCTCACGAAATTTTTACGAACAGGAATTCTCCTATGAAGAATTAGAAAAAGTATATTTAAAAAATAAATAGTGCCATGAAAAATTTATCGATTCTTTTTTTGGTAGCTGTTGCAAGTATAGCAAAGGCGCAAACTGGTTACAAAATCGGAGACCTAGCAACAGACTTTAAACTTGAGAATGTAGATGGCAAGATGGTATCTTTAGCGAACTATAAAAATGCTAAAGGCTTCTTCGTGATCTTCACTTGCAATCATTGCCCGTACGCCAAAGCCTATGAACAACGTATCATAGAACTGGATGCCAAATATGCTGCAAAAGGATATCCGGTCATCGCTATCAACCCGAATGATCCCACAGCTTATCCTGAAGATTCATTTGAGAATATGAAGAAGAGAGCTAAAGATAAAAAATATGCGTTTCCCTATTTAATAGATGAAACTCAAAATGTCACAAGAGCCTACGGAGCGAGGGCAACGCCCCATCTATATTTGTTAAAGAAAACAGATGAAGGAAATAGGGTAAGATATATTGGTGCCATTGACGACGATACCGAGAACATCAACCCCAATAAAACAAAATATGCTGAAAACGCTGCCGATGCCTTATTAAAGAATGGTGAGCCAAAAATCAGCCAAACAAAAGCTGTTGGATGTTCAATTAAGTGGAAAAATGAGAAATAAATTAAATAAAATAAGCCTTATAGGCTTGCTCGTCATGGTTAGTCAGGGTGTTTTTGCTGCAGCGCCAACGGACACTTTAAAGTTAGGACAGATTGTGGAAGGTTTTACGTTACATAATACGGTAAAAGGTCAGCCTGAGACGGTCAGCCTAAGCGACTATGCAAATAAAAAAGGAGTTGTAGTGGTTTTTATGACCAATGGTTGCTATCACTGTATATTATACAGGGACAGAATCAAGGCCATTCAAACCACTTATGCAGCTAAAGGATTTTCATTGATCACCATCAATCCGAGTGATCCTTCCTATTCACCTGAAGAGACATTGGAGGAGATGCAAAAGAATTCAGAGAAAGGCAGGTATGATTTCCCTTATCTCCAGGATCCTGATCAGAAGGTGACCGTGAAATACGGCGTTAGGTACACTCCTGAAGCTTTTGTGTTATGGAGGCAGGGAAAAGACTGGGTATTGAAATACGCAGGTCCGATAGATAATGATATGGATAACAAGAAAAAAGATAAAACATCTTATGTGCAGAACGTGCTCAATGCCCTAGTCAATCATCAAAAAGTGCCTGAATATTCTGTGATCAAATAAGATTTTCTCATTTTAATTCTTTTATCCTGTGCTAAAAATCCCGACCTTCATCTTTCAGGATTAAATTCTGCTTATAGAGATGTCAAAAAACAAAGCTGATTATTCATTTTGGAGTAGATACAAGCAATTCGCCAGTAACGAGATCTTGCTGTATGTCATCATGGTGGTCGGCATATTATTGGGTATCCTTATTTTTAGTTAACTCACCATGAAGATCGCATGTCCTCCAACCTCCAATCCATCCAATCAAACCTTATAGCAAAACCCATAATGAAACTCCATCTTAAAAAACCGTTAGCATTTTTTGATTTAGAGGCGACAGGAATCAATGTCGCTTCAGACAGAATAGTAGAGATATCCATTTTAAAAGCGATGCCAGACGGTACAGAAGAGATCAAAACATTAAAGGTAAACCCGCTGATACCTATTCCGGTCGAATCCTCCTCCATACATGGCATTTACGATGAAGACGTGAAAGATGCACCTGCATTTAAAGAGATCGCACAGGAGATCATCGATTTTTTGGCCGATGCAGATTTGGCTGGCTACAACTCCAACAAATTTGATATCCCTATGTTGATGGAAGAGTTTTTAAGAGTGGGTGTTAAATTCGATATTGATGATCGCAAGTTCGTAGATGTACAAAATATCTTTCATCAGATGGAGCAACGTACGTTAAAGGCAGCTTATAAATTCTATTGCGGAAAAGATATTGTGAATGCGCATTCTGCAGAGGCTGATATCAGGGCCACCTATGAAGTGCTGCTTTCTCAGATCGAAAAGTACGAGAATTTAGATTGGGAGGATAAGAAAGGCAATCTCTCCAAGCCGGTTAAGAACGATATAGAGGCTTTGCATTTATTCACCAATTTGAATAAACCTGTTGATTTTGCCGGAAGGATGGTTTATAATGAAGATAATGAACCCAGCTTTAACTTCGGTAAGCATAAAGGGAAGATAGTTTTTCAGGTTTTTGATGAAGAACCGAGTTATTATTCCTGGATGATGAACGGTGATTTCCCGCTTTACACTAAAAACAGGTTAGAGAGATTTTGGAATGAACACAGGAATAAAAAAAATGAATTGAAGCAACAGGCTAAACCTTCAGAGCCTCACAGACCGATGGAGGCACATAGGCCCAAACCTGTTCAGCAGCAAAAGTCTGAATCCGCACAAAGAACAAAGCCTAAAGATGATCGTCCTGCAAATGAAGACATGTTGCAAATGCTAGCCAATAAATTCAAAAAGATATAGATCATGATTGTTCTTGAAAATGAAGAGATAAAGGTGGTACTGAGCTCAAAAGGGGCGGAGCTGGTTTCTTTAGTGGATAGGTTGGATCAAACCGAGTACATCTGGCAGGCCAACCCGGATATATGGGGATATCACGCTCCCAATTTATTTCCAATCGTCGGAGGGTTAAAGGATGACACACTTTTGGTAAATGGGGAAGCTTACCATTTAAAAAGACATGGCTTTGCAAGAACAAGTGTTTTCAGGAGAATTGAATCAGCACCACAACATGCACATTTTGAATTAAGATACAGTGAGCAGACGCTTAAGATGTATCCTTACAAATTTGAATTTCAGGTTGTTTACCATCTTACAGGCAGAAAGCTGAGAGTGATGTATAAGATCATCAACATGGATGAAAAAAAGGTGTTTTTTTCGGTCGGAGCTCACCCTGCATTCAATGTACCTTTCCGTAAGGATGAAAAATTCGAAGATTATAAAATTGAATTTCAATATGATGATCAGCTGATGGCCCATCAACTCTCGGATCATGGTTTGTTTAATGGGAAGGTTAAGCATATTCCCACTCAAAATCAGGAATTGAAACTTTCAAAAACCCTGTTTGATCATGACGCTTTAGTGTTTAAAAATTTGAAATCCAGGTCAGTGACTTTAAAAAGCAACTATAGTAACAAAAGTGTTTTGTTGGAATTTCCCCATTTTAATTATTTAGGTTTATGGTCCAAGGCAGATGCCCCTTTTGTTTGTATAGAACCTTGGTTGGGTTGTGCGGATAGCGAAGGAGAGTTAAAAGACATCTCTAAAAAAGAGGCGATTCAAAATGTGAAGCATGGGCATGTCTACGAAACAGAGTTTTGTATCACCATTTAGAGCCTGTTTGAATTTATATCGTGAGCTTGTTGATAGCCTACCTGCCGGCAGACAGGTTTTTGAGCGAAACGAGGCGAATTTTGTAGAGATAGCCTGGCATCTACCTCGAAAAATTCAACAGATTTGCAGCCAAAAAGAAGCATAAACAAATTATTAGCTGAATTTTAAACAGGCTCTAAACAACCTAAAACTTATCATTGGCTTAACATTCAATTCATTTCTCGACTTTATCTTTATGAAAAAGATACTGCATTATGAAACTGTTCCGATTTTTGAAGCGAACCTCTGATCAGGTTAAAGAAGTTTTGTTCTTAAACAGGATGAAATGTTTTTTTTCTCATTAGTGGATTTCGAGGATACACATAATTAAATTACTTTGCAGGCAATGAACCTACTTGCCTTTAATGACAGACTCCGCTACGATTTCAGGTATTAAATTAAATAAAGAGGATTTTGGTTCCCAATTTAAATGGGGAGTGTCTGTGGCGGCCTATCAAATTGAAGGCGCACATGATGTTGATGGAAAAGGTTTATCTATCTGGGACGTGTTCTCCAACACCAAAGGGAAGATAAAGCGGGCACATCATGGAAATGTTGCTTGTGACTTTTATAACTTTTATCAGGATGATATCTCATTAGTTAAAGAATTAAACATCCCAAATTTCAGATTCTCCATTTCCTGGTCCAGGATTTTACCGCAAGGAACAGGAATGATCAATCAGGCTGGTTTGGCTTATTATCATAAAGTGATTGATCATTGTATACAATTGGGTATAGAACCATGGGTCACGCTTTATCATTGGGATTTGCCCTATGTTTTAGAACAAAAGGGAGGATGGACAAATAGAGAAGTGGTAAAATGGTTCGAAGAGTTCGTAGAAGTTTGCGCAAATAATTTTGGAAATGAAGTGAAAAACTGGATCGTGATGAACGAACCGGTTGTTTTCACTGGTGCCGGTTATTTTTTAGGCATCCATGCGCCCGGTAGGAGGGGAATGAAAAACTTCCTTCCGGCAATACACCATACCACGCTAGCTATTGCCGCAGGTGCCAGAAAGTTAAGAGAAATCAGACCAGAAGCTAATATTGGAACCACTTTCTCCTGTTCTTACATACAACCCTACAGAGATCTCAAAAGAGATCAGAAAGCGGCCGAGCGGGTGGATGCACTTTTAAATAGATTGTTTATAGAACCATTGCTGGGTTTAGGCTATCCAGAAAAAGAGCTTCCGGTTCTAAAAGGCATCAAAAAAATAATGAGAGCCGAAGATGAGAAAAACATGATTTTTGATTTCGATTTCATCGGTGTTCAAAATTACACCCGTGAAATCATCAAAAATTCCTGGTTCATGCCTTACATCAAGGCTTCTTTGGTGCCTGCAAGTAAAAGAGGAGTGGCTTTAACGGAGATGGGGTGGGAGGTGTATCCCGAAGCGATCTACGAGATGATAAAAAAATTCAATCAGTATCCTCAAATCAAAAAATTGATGATTACTGAAAATGGTGCAGCCTTTCTGGATCATGTAGAGAACGGGGAGATTTTGGACATAAGAAGAAAACTGTATTTGGAGCAGAATCTTCAACAAATATTAAAAGCAAAGAGAGAAGGCTTCAATATTGAAGGGTATTTTGTTTGGACCTTAACAGATAATTTTGAATGGGCCGAAGGCTTTTATCCACGGTTTGGTCTGGTGTATGTGGATTTTGAAACTCAAAAGCGAACAATTAAACAATCAGGGTATTGGTTTAAAGATTTTTTGGGTTCAGCTATACAACATAAAGAAACGACAGATCTTAAATCTAAACATACCGTGAAGGATGAAGTGTGAGTCTTCCCAGATAATGTTCATCTTCATCCTCATAGATGATTTGGAAATGCCAGCCGCATTCTTCAGCTATTTCTTTCATTAATTTGGCATCAGCATATAACCAGGAGAACCATTCACCCCCCTTTCCGTCATATTCGTACTGATAATCAATTTCGCCATAATAGCTGTTGCTTTCAGGCTTCTCTTCTTCATATAAATAAGCAACATCAGAAGAATCGAATAAGATTTGGCCGCCTTCTGCTAATAGGTCTTTAGCATGTTGCAAAAATAACTTTAAATCATCCACATATCCGCAAAAGCCAATCCCATTCATCATTAATAAAAGAGTGTCAAATTTCTCCTCTTTATAACTCATTACATTTTCCTGAATAACGTTTTTGATGCCCCGGAGTTTCATCACTTCACAGGCACCTTCAGAAAGTTCAATGGCAAACACTTCCAGTCCATTTCTTTGTAAAATCAAACTATGTGTGCCTGTACCTGCGCCAATATCCAATATTTTCCCCACACATAAATTCAAAGCAAAGATCTCTACATCAGGCATGTCTTCTTCCGTTCTGAAAAAGGTTGCTATCGGTAGTTCTTCCGCTTCTCCATAGTTATTGTGCAGCAAAACCTCTCCCTTTAATTTTTTTGAAAAAAAATCTTTCAAAAAACTACCGTAAATGTCGTTTTTCATCATTCAATAATACTAATGAAATAGGAAACTTCAAGAATGATTTTCTTTCCCCTCTTTATTTTTTTAATAGGGAGGGGGGTGTTTGTTACTTCAAGGGGTTATTATGGGATGTTATGGGGCTTTGTTGTAATTTTTTCGATCAGATATCCAGAGAGTTAGGGAGTGGATTAAAAAAATAAGTGTGAAGTGCTTGACTGGGAATAAAAAAACTCACACCTTTGCACTCCGCAACGGCAGGGGCGGGGCCCAAAAAATAAAAAAATAATTTTTGCGGAGCGGTAAAATTGTTTACCTTTGCAGCCCCAACAGGGGGGACACTCAGGGAGCGATTTTCAGGAGTGAACGAAAACAGAGAAAGTCCACTGGCCAGAGGGTCAGCAGATATACAGCCGAACCGAGAGGCGAGGCGGAAAGTTCTTTAAAAAGATATCATGTAGCGTGACGGGCACCGGTTTTCACCGGTGTCGGGACAACAGGAACAATTAATATTGACATCATGTCGGTATCGAACAGCACATTTTACAATGGAGAGTTTGATCCTGGCTCAGGATGAACGCTAGCGGCAGGCCTAATACATGCAAGTCGAGGGGGATTCCCGATTTATCGGGATGAGACCGGCGCACGGGTGCGTAACGCGTATGCAACCTACCTTCATCAGGGGGATAGCCCGGAGAAATCCGGATTAACACCGCATAAAACCACAGCACAGCATTGTGCAATGGTCAAACATTCATGGGATGGAGATGGGCATGCGTGCCATTAGCTGGTTGGCGGGGTAACGGCCCACCAAGGCGACGATGGCTAGGGGATCTGAGAGGATGGCCCCCCACACTGGTACTGAGACACGGACCAGACTCCTACGGGAGGCAGCAGTAAGGAATATTGGTCAATGGGGGCAACCCTGAACCAGCCATGCCGCGTGCAGGAAGACTGCCCTATGGGTTGTAAACTGCTTTTGCACGGGAATAAACCCCCGGTCGTGACCGGGGCTGAACGTACCGTGAGAATAAGGATCGGCTAACTCCGTGCCAGCAGCCGCGGTAATACGGAGGATCCGAGCGTTATCCGGATTTATTGGGTTTAAAGGGAGCGTAGGCGGCCCGTTAAGTCAGGGGTGAAAGACGGTGGCTCAACCATCGCAGTGCCTTTGATACTGACGGGCTTGAATGCACTTGAGGTCGGCGGAATGTGACAAGTAGCGGTGAAATGCATAGATATGTCACAGAACACCGATTGCGAAGGCAGCTGACTAAAGTGTGATTGACGCTGAGGCTCGAAAGCGTGGGGATCAAACAGGATTAGATACCCTGGTAGTCCACGCCCTAAACGATGATGACTCGATGTTTGCGATATACAGTAAGCGTCCAAGCGAAAGCGTTAAGTCATCCACCTGGGGAGTACGCCCGCAAGGGTGAAACTCAAAGGAATTGACGGGGGCCCGCACAAGCGGAGGAGCATGTGGTTTAATTCGATGATACGCGAGGAACCTTACCCGGGCTTGAAAGTTACTGAAGGAGTCAGAGATGATTCCGTCCCTCGGGACAGGAAACTAGGTGCTGCATGGCTGTCGTCAGCTCGTGCCGTGAGGTGTTGGGTTAAGTCCCGCAACGAGCGCAACCCCTATGTTTAGTTGCCAGCATGTAAAGGTGGGGACTCTAAACAGACTGCCTGTGCAAACAGAGAGGAAGGAGGGGACGACGTCAAGTCATCATGGCCCTTACGTCCGGGGCTACACACGTGCTACAATGGACGGTACAGAGGGCAGCCACATGGCGACATGGAGCCAATCTCAAAAAGCCGTTCACAGTTCGGATCGGGGTCTGCAACTCGGCCCCGTGAAGTTGGATTCGCTAGTAATCGCGTATCAGCAATGACGCGGTGAATACGTTCCCGGGCCTTGTACACACCGCCCGTCAAGCCATGGAAGTTGGGGGCGCCTGAAGTACGTAACCGCAAGGAGCGTCCTAGGGTGAAACCGATAACTGGGGCTAAGTCGTAACAAGGTAGCCGTACCGGAAGGTGCGGCTGGAATACCTCCTTTCTAGAGAATGGACCGACAACGTCCGCTACGCTGCATGAATATTTTTTTTTGAAAAAGATGAACCTGAAGAGATGAGCATCGGTGGTTGTGCCACTGAGGTAGGGAAGGCTTGAAATAGTCCCGTAGCTCAGTTGGTTAGAGCACTACACTGATAATGTAGGGGTCAGCAGTTCAAATCTGCTCGGGACTACAGAGGTCATCTTCAAAGGGGGATTAGCTCAGCTGGCTAGAGCACCTGCCTTGCACGCAGGGGGTCAACGGTTCGAATCCGTTATTCTCCACGTTTAAGTTTCAGGTGGTAAGTCTTAAGTTTTAAGTCTTAAGTTTTTCAACTTATGACCTACAACTTATGACCTACAACCCACAACTTAAAAAAGTTCTTTGACATATTGGAAGAAGTTATTGAAAGAGAAGATAACAAACACAACAGGTAGAGCAATCTACAAAAGAAAGTGAATAAGAGCACACGGGGGATGCCTTGGCTCTCAGAGGCGATGAAGGACGCGATAAGCTGCGATAAGCCGCGGGGATCGGCACATACGAATCGATCCGCGGATCTCCGAATGGGGAAACCTGACTGGCTGAAGGCCAGTCGCAATAGCGCAAACCTGCCGAACTGAAACATCTAAGTAAGCAGAGGAAGAGAAAACAATAGTGATTTCCTGAGTAGTGGCGAGCGAAAGGGAAGAAGCCCAAACCCATATTGTCAAGGCAATGTGGGGGTTGTAGGACCACAACATGAAGATCAGAGTGAAGTCGAACAGGTTGGGAAGCCTGGCCATAGCGCATGACAGCTGCGTAGACGTAAGCGATGGTCGGATAGTGGTATCCTGAGTACCGCGGGGTCGGAGACGCCCTGTGGGAATCTGCCAGCACCATCTGGTAAGGCTAAATACTCCTGAGAGACCGATAGTGGACCAGTACCGTGAGGGAAAGGTGAAAAGAACCCCGAACAGGGGAGTGAAATAGAACCTGAAACCGTGTGCTTACAAGCGGTCGGAGCAGACTTGTTCTGTGACGGCGTGCCTTTTGCATAATGAGCCTACGAGTTACTCCTCTCTGGCAAGGTTAAGTGTTTGAGACACGGAGCCGAAGCGAAAGCGAGTCTGAACAGGGCGCAGAGTCAGAGGGGGTAGACGCGAAACCTTGTGATCTACCCATGGACAGGTTGAAGGTGCCGTAACAGGTACTGGAGGACCGAACCGATAAACGTTGAAAAGTTTCCGGATGATCTGTGGGTAGGGGTGAAAGGCTAATCAAACTGGGAAATAGCTCGTACTCCCCGAAATGTTTTTAGGAACAGCGTGGCGGTGAAGTTTGACAGAGGTAGAGCTACTGATTGGGTGCGGGGGAGTCAAATCCTACCAAATCCAGACAAACTCCGAATGCTGGTCAAATATACGCTGCAGTGAGGCCCGGGGTGCTAAGGTCACGGGCCGAGAGGGAAAGAACCCAGACCAACAGCTAAGGTCCCAAAATCACCATTAAGTTGAACTAACGAGGTCTGATTGCACAGACAGCTAGGATGTTGGCTTGGAAGCAGCCATTCATTTAAAGAGTGCGTAACAGCTCACTAGTCGAGCGGTCGGGCATGGATAATAAACGGGCATAAAATGGTGTACCGAAGCTTTGGATTCATACTGAGTATGAGTGGTAGGGGAGCATTCCAGTTGCGGCGAAGCTGTACGCGTCAGCGGTGGTGGAGCGGCTGGAAAAGCAAATGTAGGCATAAGTAACGATAAGGCGGGAGAGAAACCCGCCCACCGAAAGACTGAGGTTTCCTGATCAACGCTAATCGGATCAGGGTCAGTCGGGGCCTAAGGTTCACCCGAAAGGGGAAGCCGATGGACAACTGGTCAACATTCCAGTACTTTTTGTGACTGCGATGAGGTGACGGAGTAGTGACACTGACGCGGACTGACGGAATAGTCCGTTGAAGGCCGTAGGTATTGGTCCGGTAGGCAAATCCGCCGGACCAGCTGAAAGCTGATAGTACCGCAAACCTCCGGGGGCGCGGATAGTTCAGGTAATCAGACTTCCAAGAAAACCCTCTAAGCTCCAGGTCACAAAAACCCGTACCGTAAACCGACACAGGTAGTCGAGGAGAGGATCCTAAGGTGCTCGAGTGAATCATGGCTAAGGAACTCGGCAAAATGGCCCTGTAACTTCGGGAGAAGGGGCGCTGGCAGCGATGTCAGCCGCAGTGAAAAGGCCCAGGCGACTGTTTAACAAAAACACATGGCTTTGCAAAATCGAAAGATGAGGTATAAGGCCTGACACCTGCCCGGTGCCGGAAGGTTAAGAGGGGATGTCATCCGCAAGGAGAAGCATTGAATCGAAGCCCCGGTAAACGGCGGCCGTAACTATAACGGTCCTAAGGTAGCGAAATTCCTTGTCGGGTAAGTTCCGACCTGCACGAATGGTGTAACGATCTGGGCGCTGTCTCGGCCATGAGCTCGGTGAAATTGTGGTCCCGGTGAAGACGCCGGGTACCCGCAACGGGACGGAAAGACCCCATGAACCTTCACTACAGTTTAACATTGACATTGGGTACAGGATGTGTAGGATAGGTGGGAGGCTGTGATCTGGGTTCGCTAGGATTCAGTTAGCCGACGTTGAAATACCACCCTTTCTGTGTCCGGTGTCTAACTCCGCCAAGCGGAGGACATTGTTTGACGGGTAGTTTGACTGGGGTGGTCGCCTCCAAAAGTGTAACGGAGGCTTTCAAAGGTATGCTCAGTACGCTTGGTAACCGTACGCGGAGTGCAATAGCATAAGCATGCTTGACTGTGGGGCCCACAAGCCGAGCAGGGTCGAAAGACGGATATAGTGATCCGGTGGTTCTGCATGGAAGGGCCATCGCTCAAAGGATAAAAGGTACTCTGGGGATAACAGGCTGATCTCCCCCAAGAGCTCATATCGACGGGGAGGTTTGGCACCTCGATGTCGGCTCGTCACATCCTGGGGCTGGAGAAGGTCCCAAGGGTTCGGCTGTTCGCCGATTAAAGTGGCACGCGAGCTGGGTTCAGAACGTCGCGAGACAGTTCGGTCCCTATCTGTTGTGGGCGTTGGAGATTTGAGTGGGGCTGGCCTTAGTACGAGAGGACCGGGCTGGACCGACCCCTAGTGAATCTGTTGTCCCGCCAGGGGCACTGCAGAGTAGCTATGTCGGGGACAGATAAGCGCTGAAAGCATCTAAGTGCGAAACTGGCCACAAGATGAGATCTCCGTTGAGGACCGTGGGAGACTACCACGTCGATAGGCCACAGATGTAAAGCGTGCGAGCGCAAAGTCGAGTGGTACTAATTGTCCGATACTTTCAGCAGAGCTGGTCTGTTGTCTCCTCTTCGATCACTTCTTCCAATAATATGTCATTGTTGTGGAGTTGTAGGTTCTAAGTGATAGGTTGTAGGTTCAAAACCGACAACTGGACACTGAAAACTGATGACTGATAACATTCAAAACATTCAGGTGCCTACATCGGCGGTGTCCACCTCTTCCCATTCCGAACAGAGAAGTTAAGCCCGCCAGAGCCGATGGTACTGCGGTAAGACGTGGGAGAGTAGGTCGGTGCCGAATTTCATGAGTCTGCAAGACGGCTACAGGCCCAGGCCCCCCATCCGAAAGATGGGGGGCTTTTGGTTTTGATACCTGAGCTATTATTTAAGTAAAACACATTATCATGGCAAATTTCTCTAAAACCAATTTTGGCTTGATTTTAAATAAATTTCGCCATGCTGTGGAGATGATTTTTAAAATCTTCACCTCTAATGAAATGTAGATATGAAAAAAGGTAATAAGGATTTAGAAAAGCAGCTTTTAAAATGCATCTTCGAAAGGATTCACGGCATCTTTGCTTTCTAAAGAGGAATGACCCATCAAGTGTTCATCAATTTTACGGGCGGCTTCACGGCCTTCAGAAATGGCCCAAACTACTAATGATTGGCCTCTTCTCATATCTCCGGCAGCAAAAACTTTTTCCACGCTACTTTTGAACTCTCCTTCCAAAGCACGCACGTTTTTACGGTTGTCCAGATCAATACCTAGTTGTTCTAAAAGACCACTATATTGTGGATGTAAGAAACCCATGGCAAGAAAAACTCTTTGGCAAGGAATTATCCGCTCTGAATCTTCAATCTCTTTAAACTTAATAGGACGACCTAAGAAATCAGTTTCCCATTCCACATCAACAATTTTTAATTCTTTTAAATTCCCGTCAGCATCTCCAATGAATTCTTTGGTGTTGACCCCCCAAAACCTTTGGCAGCCCTCTTCATGTGAGCTGGTGGTTTTTAAGACCATTGGATAGGTTGGCCAAGGCATATGATCAGTTCTGCTTTCGGGAGGTTGAAACATCAACTCAAATTGAATAATGGACTTTGCTCCCTGACGGTTTGATGTACCCACACAGTCTGACCCGGTGTCTCCACCACCGATTACCACCACATCTTTATCTTTTGTCGAAATATCTTCTCCATCCACAGCAATTGCACTTACCCGCTTATTTTGTTGTTTTAAAAATTGCATAGCAAAATAAACTCCCTTCAGCTCTCTGCCTGGAATCGGTAAATCTCTTGGAACAGTGGAGCCTCCAGTTAACAGAACCGCATCAAAATCTTTAACGAGGTCCCTGCCATCCATATCCACTCCTACTTCTGTATTGCATTTAAAGATGATTCCATTCTCTTTCATCAGCTTCACTCGCCTCTCCACTACGTGCTTATCTAATTTGAAATCGGGAATGCCATATCTTAAGAGGCCTCCAGGATGATCATCTCTTTCAAAAACAGTCACCAGATGACCAACTTTATTTAGTTGGGCTGCCGCGGCTAGGCCAGCAGGACCAGAACCCACTATTGCTATCTTTTTACCTGATCTGATGATAGGTTCAAAAGCTTTCACATAACCTTTTTCAAAAGCGATCTCAATAATATGCTTTTCGATTTCTTCAATTGCTACAGCAGGTTTATTGATGCCTAACACACAAGCTGACTCACATGGGGCCGGACATATACGTCCTGTGAATTCCGGAAAGTTATTTGTGGAACTTAAAATTTTGTAAGCTTCCTCCCATTCCTTTTTGTAAACTGCATCATTAAATTCTGGTATCACGTTACCAAGTGGGCAACCTGAATGACAGAATGGAATGCCACAATTCATGCACCTTGCTGATTGCTCATTCAATTTCTCATCAGAATACATGCCTACAAACTCTTTATAATTCTTCACTCTTTCTGTTGAAGGAGCTTTTTCCGGAAGTTCTCTATTATATTCTTTAAAACCCGTTACTTTTCCCATCTTAATAAATTGATTCTAATTGCTGTTTTTGTGCCAATACTTTCTTAAACTCTTGAGGAAACACTTTAATGAATTTTGCTGATTCCTCTCCCCAGTGCTCAATCAGGAATTGAGCCACTGTACTTTTTGTTAACTGATGATGTTTTTTTAATAATTGGATGATTAATTCCTCATCTTTCACATTTAAAGGGTCTAAATCAACCATTTCACGGTTACAGTTATCTACAAAGTCGCCATCAACATCATAAATCCATGCGATACCGCCACTCATACCTGCAGCGAAATTTCTACCAGTTTTCCCGATGATCAATGATTTTCCGCCTGTCATATACTCACATCCGTGGTCTCCAATACCTTCAACAACTGCTGTAGCACCAGAGTTTCTTACAGCAAACCGTTCACCGGCCTGTCCACGGATGAATAATTCACCTGAAGTAGCCCCATAAAGTACCACGTTCCCTACAATGATATTATCCTGTGGCACAAAGTTGCTTTCTTTAGCAGGATAGATGGCTATTTGTGCACCCGATAATCCTTTTCCGACATAATCGTTAGCCTCACCCTCCAGTTCGAATGATATTCCTTTTGAGGCAAAAGCACCAAAGCTTTGTCCTGCAGATCCTGTAAATTTGTAATTGATGGTGTTATCAGGTAATCCTGCTGAAGCGTAGATTTTAGCGATTTCATTCGATAAAAGTGTACCTACGGTTCTGTCAGTGTTTTTAACAGCAAAAGTTCCAAATACTGGAATTTTACTTTCTAATGCAGGTCTGGCACGCTCCAATAGCTTCCAATCTAATATATTGGCCATTCCATGATCCTGAGCTTCGCTGTTATATAAAGTCATTCCTTTTGGATAGCTCATAGGATGTAATATGGCTGAGAAGTCAAGCATTTTTGCTTTCCAATGCGTGATACCCTCCCTGACTTTTAAAAATTGGACTCTTCCCACCATATCATTAATGGTCCTGAAACCCAGTTCGGCCATGATCTCCCGCATCTCCTGAGCCATGAATCTAAAAAGGTTCACAACATGCTCTGGTTTTCCGGTAAACAATCGCCTTAGTTCAGGATCCTGTGTGGCCACACCGACAGGGCAGGTGTTCAGATGGCATTTTCTCATCATGATACAGCCACCTGCAACTAATGCTGCTGTTGCCACTCCCCATTCTTCTGCTCCCAATAAAGCTGCAATAGCCAGATCTCTTCCGGTTTTCAGCTGTCCGTCGGTTTGTAAAACCACACGGCTTCTTAACTTGTTTTTTACCAAAGTCTGGTGAGCTTCAGCCAGGCCAAGCTCCCATGGCAAACCAGCATGTTTAACAGAACTTAAAGGAGAGGCTCCGGTTCCGCCATCATAGCCAGCAATTAAAATCACATCAGCATGTGCTTTGGCCACGCCCGCTGCAATGGTGCCAACTCCAGCTTTAGAAACCAATTTCACGTTAATTCTTGCGGCTCGGTTGGCATTTTTTAAATCAAATATCAGTTGGGCTAAATCTTCAATAGAATAAATATCATGATGAGGAGGAGGGGAGATTAAGCCCACGCCTGGTGTGGAATGGCGGGTTCTTGCGATCCAATCATCCACCTTATGACCTGGTAGCTGCCCACCTTCACCTGGTTTCGCTCCTTGAGCCATTTTAATTTGCAACTCATCGGCATTTGTTAAATAATTGATGGTAACCCCGAATCTTGCGGATGCAACCTGTTTGATGGCAGAACGCATGGAATCTCCATTCTCCATTTTTTCAAACCTCATTTCATCCTCACCTCCCTCACCCGTGTTGCTTTTACCTCCAATCCGGTTCATGGCTATTGCCAAGGTACTGTGAGCTTCGTGAGAGATGGAGCCAAAAGACATGGCACCTGTTGCAAAACGTTTCATGATGTTCTCTACAGGTTCAACTTCATCCAATGAAATGGACTCCCTGTGCCTTGAAAAGTCCAGTAAACCACGCAAAGTGTACATCTTTTCTTTTTGATCATTCACTGCATGAGCATACTTTTTATAGGTTTCATAATCATTCATTTTCGTGGCATGTTGCAATAGATGAACAGTCACCGGATTGAATAAATGAGCTTCTCCCCTTCGTTTCCACTGATATATGCCACCTTCTGGCAACAAGTGCTCTACATCACCCTTAAAGCCTTTGATGTGTTTTGATAAAGCTTCTTTTGCTAATTCATCCAAACCCAATCCCCCTATTCGGCTGACTCCCCCAACAAAATATTTATCAACCACTTCTCTGTTGATTCCCAATATCTCAAATACTTGTGAGCCATGATAGGATTGTAAGGTGGAGATGCCCATTTTAGAGAAAATTTTCAATAAACCATCACAAACTGATTTCACGTAGTTTTTAACCAATGCTTTCTCTTCCAGATCAGTATCCAACTTATCATCTGCTTTAAGCGCATTAATAGACGCTAAAGCTAGATAGGGATTGATGGCAGTTGCACCAAAAGCCAATAAGCAAGCAAAATGATGAACTTCCCAAATATCTCCAGCCTCTACCACTAAGCCCACAGCACCTCTTAATCCCTTTTTGATTAAATAATGATGAACAGCCGAAACCGCTAATAAAGAAGGGATGGGTGCATGTTCAGAATCCAAGGCCCTGTCTGATAAGATCAAAACCTCAAAACCATCATTCACAGCATCTTCCGCATAGCGGCATAATCTTTCTATACCGTTTTGTAAAGAGCCGGGAAGACCATCAGCTTTAAAATAAGTTTGCAGGGTTTTGGCATTGAATAAACCTGTATCTATACTTCTTAATTTCTCCAGTTCATTATCCTTCAGGATGGGTTGCTCTAAAGTGACACAGTGACAGTGCATTTTATCCTCGTCAAGAATATTGCCATTGTTCCCAATAAAAGTAGCTAAACTCATCACTAACCTTTCACGAATAGGATCGATGGGAGGGTTGGTTACCTGAGCGAAAAACTGTTTAAAATAGCTGGAAATATGCTGAGGGCGATCGGACAATACCGCTAAAGGAACATCAGTTCCCATAGAACCGATTGGCTCTTTACCATCTAAAGCCATAGGTTTGATGATGGTCTCTATATCTTCCCGGCTGTAACCAAAGACTTTTTGATAACGATAAACTGATTCTTTACTCATACTGGTAAAAGATACCCGTGGTTCAGGTAACTCTTCCATCCTGATCTTATAATTCTCCAGCCATCGGCCATAGGGCTGCCTACCTGCGATTTGGTGCTTGATTTCATCATCCGTAATGATTTTGCCATGCTCTAAATCGATCAGGAACATTTTTCCGGGCTGTAACCTGCCTTTTCTTAAAACCGTCTTTTCATCTAAAGCTAAAACACCAGCTTCAGAAGCTACGATCACGGTGTCTTCATTGGTGATTGCATAACGGAGCGGACGAAGTCCGTTTCTGTCTAAAATGGAACCAATGAGTTTCCCATTGGTGAAAGTCAATGCCGCAGGGCCATCCCAGGGCTCCATCAGCGTAGCATGAAATTCATAAAATGCCTTTTTTATAGGATCCATCATTTCATTTCCATCCCAGGCTTCCGGAACTAACATCATCATCACATGTGGCAATGACCGACCGGAATGCATCAAAACTTCCACTATATTATCCAGGCATGCAGAATCGGACTGATTATCGTCAATCACAGGTAAGATCATATCCATCTCTTCCTGAGTGAAGAAAGGAGAGACATAAGATCTAACGCCTGCATAAAACCAATTTAAATTACCTGTTAGGGTGTTGATCTCCCCATTATGGGCCAAATAACGGAAGGGCTGCGCTAATTTCCATGAAGGAAAGGTGTTGGTGGAGAAACGGGAATGTATCATCCCGAAGGCCGAGATAAAGTTTTTATCAGATAGATCCTGGTAATACTGGCGAACCTGATAAGTGGTTAATTGGCCTTTATAAACAATCACCCTGGAAGAAAGGGAAGCAAAATAAAATTCTCCTCCTTCGTTTTTAATATTTTCAGTGACTGTTCTGGTTATTAGTCTTCTTAAAACAAAAAGCTTACGTTCAAAATCATCATTACTTGCTGTATTTTTAGGTTTTCCTATAAATAGTTGTTTGATGACAGGTTCAACAGTTCTGGAGGTCTCTCCAACAACTTCTGAATTTACCGGAACTTTACGATAGCCCAAAAGAGGTAAATTAAGCTGAGCTGCACAGGATTCAATAATTTTTTTTATGGCTTTTCTCGCCTGTGTTTCTTTAGGTAGAAATATCATCCCCACGCCATAATTTCCTGGTTCTTTTATATCTATGGCTAGGCTCATGCACTCTTCCAGAAAGAACTCATGAGGGATTTGAAGCATTATTCCAGCTCCATCACCACTATCCGGGTCACAGCCGCAAGCACCTCTATGCTCCATGTTTTCGAGCATGGTCAATGCATCAACAATGATTTGATGGGACTTTACTCCGTTGATATTGGTGATGAAACCTGTGCCACAAGCATCATGTTCGAATTTAGGATCGTATAAACCTTCTTGTATTTGATTTGGTTGAGTCATTAAATAAAATTTGTTCGGGTTTAAAATCCAAAATATGGATTTTATCTTAAATATAATAGAATCATTGTTTTTTTAAGTTTTTGGCATTAATATACCTTAATTTTTTATTTTTTTTGAAAATTAAAAGGCAATTAGCTATGGTTTTTTAAGAAAATTTTAAAAATACTTGGAAGACAGAAATTAATTTCCATCATATAAAATTAGAGTTTTGTGGGATATTCATCAGATTTTCTCTGATTCACACAGAAAAATTTAAATTTTATACTGTTTAACGATTTAGTATAAATTCATTGTTTAAGTCGAATTTTTAATATTTCTTAATTTATTTACCTTCGTTCAAATCAAGAATTAAAATATGCAAAAGGCGATTTTTTTAGACAGGGATGGGGTGATCAATAAAGAGTTGGGGGACTATGTTTGTAAGTTTGAAGACTTTGAAATATTAGAACATAATTATGAAGCATTGCAGGAGTTACAAAAACGTGGCTACATCATCTTGGTGGCCACTAACCAGGGAGGTTTGGCAAAAGGCTGGTATACGGAGATGGTGCTGAAAAAAATGCATGATCATCTACAAAAAGTATACCTTGAGCATGGCATCACCATCACTGATATTTACTATTGCCCTCATCATCCTGATTTCACTGGTGATTGCGATTGTAGAAAGCCAAAACCAGGAATGCTTTTAAAAGGTATGGAAGATCATGACCTGAACCCCCTTCAATCTTATTTTATTGGCGATAAACCCACAGATGTTTTAGCCGCAGAAGCGGCGGGAATGAACGGGATTTTGATCAAAATTGATCAGCCTTTAGGTGAGGTTCTCCATTTGATCAAATAAATTTTGACCTAATCTGTCAACACCCAACAAGTTTATGAATTAGATATCTTATTGTCTTTTGTTCAAAATATCCTGGATAATCCTATCTGCATGCTCCCTGGAGTTCTCTATAAACCACAAATGTGTATCCATGCCACCACAAATTACCCCGGCCAGATACATTCCTTTTTGGTTGGTTTCCATGGTTTCTTGATTGTGTTGAGGATATCTCTTTTCATCAGCACTCAATTCTACTCCCATTCTATTCAAAAAATCAAAATTTGGCTGATAACCTGTTAATGCCAGAACGAAATCATTTTCTAAAATGATTTCTCCGTCAGGAGTTTGAATCAGTACTTCATGTTTCCTGATCTCTTTAAGGTTAGAGTTGAAATAAGCTTTAATGGTGCCTTCCTTTATTCTGTTTAAAATATCGGGCCTGACCCAATACTTTACCCGTTCACCAATCTCTCCGGCTCGTACCACCATAGTCACTTCTGCACCTTTTCTATAACATTCTAAAGCTGCATCCACAGAAGAGTTGCTGGCACCTACCACCACCACTTTCTGCATGGAATAGAAGTGTGGATCTTTATAATAATGATCCACTTTGGGAAGATCTTCTCCAGGAATATTCATTAAAGCAGGAAGATCATAAAATCCGGTGGAGATGATGATGTTTTTTGCCTGGTAGTTGTCTTTTGAGGTTTCGATTTTGAATCGATCATCTTTATAGGTGGGCTTTTCCACTTTCGTCACCTCTTCAAAAAGATGAGTTTTCAATCCGAACTTTAAAGCAACACGTCTGTAATATTCCAAAGCTTCGGCCCGGGTTGGTTTTGGGTGATGAGATACAAAAGGGACGCCACCAATCTCCAGTTTCTCTGACGTGGAGAAGAAAGTCATGTTTTGGGGGTAGTTGTAAAGTGAATTTACCAGACATCCTTTTTCGATAATGACATAAGATAAACCAGCTTCTTTAGCTTTTATTCCACAATTTAAACCGATGGGACCTCCGCCCACGATGACAATATCAAATTCTTCCATGCTGAATGATTAAAGCGAAACTATGATTTTTGTTTCAAAAGCCGATTGCAAATCATTGACAAATTGAAAATGAATTTGCAAAACAAAAAAAGCCTCTCCAAGGGAAAAGCTTTTCAATTTTAAAATTTGCGGGGAACTATTTGCCTGCAGCTTTTTTATGATCAGCAAGGAATTGAGCCAAACCGTTATCTGTTAACGGATGTTTTAACAGGCCTAGGATAGAACTTAGAGGCCCAGTCATCACGTCGGCACCAATTTTAGCGCATTCTACAATATGAACTGAATTTCTTATGGAGGCTGCTAAAATCTCCGTTTCGTAACCATAGTTGTCAAAAATAAGGCGGATATCTTCAATTAAACCTAAGCTATCGGCACCGATATCATCTAAACGGCCCAAAAATGGAGACACATAGTTAGCTCCTGCTTTTGCAGCCAATAAAGCCTGTCCAGCAGAAAAGATCAAGGTGCAATTGGTTCTGATGCCTTTATCCGAAAAATATTTCAATGCTTTCACACCGTCTTTAATCATAGGAACTTTTACCACGATTTTATCATTCAGCGCAGCTAATTCTTCTCCTTCTTTGATGATTTCGTCAAAATCAGTAGCGATGACCTCAGCACTTACGTTGTCATCTACAATATTGCAGATGGCGATATAATGTTGCAACACCTTGTCTTTGCCACTGATGCCTTCTTTCGCCATTAAGCTAGGGTTGGTGGTCACGCCGTCTAAAACGCCTAAATCTTGCGCTTCTTTAATCTGGTCTAAATTGGCGGTATCAATAAAAAATTTCATGTCTTTGTTAATTTGATGATTTTATAATTTTATTTGGGATGTTCAAATCCCGTCTCCAAATATATCTTTTTCCTGTTTAAAAGGTATTAATTAAGGTATTAATTATTCGTAATAAGCAGTAAACTATAATTAGAAAACCAACAGCTCAATGAGATGTTTTGAATGATTTGAAATAAATTGGAGATTTTAGGAAAAGAAAAAATGGGCTAGCAACTTCTATCGCACCGCTACAACCTCTTACCCTTGCTGCGTTCCCACCCTGGGGGAGTTCAGAAGGAGCTGGCCGTAGAAGACTAACCCGGCACAAAGGTATGATTTTTTAAGGATTTCCTCAAAATGATTTAGAAATGTGAAATAAGCTGCTGAATATGAATGGAAAAATTATTTTCTTTTCTTCTTTTTGAGTTTCGGAGCTCCTTCGGCTTCTTCTATTAAAGAGCGCCAATCATTTGGATTATCTTCTGATATGGCCAAAGTCTCCTCATATTCTGTTTGATGAATCGACATGATTTTGATGGGTTTATCCAGATAAGCTTCAATCTCGGCTAAAACAGGTTTCTCTTCCTCACTGCAAAAAGAGATGGCCTTTCCCCGATGGTTCCCTCTTCCGGTTCTTCCCACGCGGTGCACATAGTTCTCGGCCACATCTGGTAAATCATAGTTTATCACGTATTCCACCCCTTTCACATCCAAACCTCTAGCACTTACATCAGTTGCTATCAACACTTTTACTTTTCCTTCTTTAAAATCATCCAAAACGGTAAAACGGACGTTTTGTTCCTTGTCTCCGTGGATGGTGGCAGTTTGAATTCCGACCCTTTCCATCGCTTTAAAAACCCGCTCGGCCCTTACCTTGGTACGTACAAAAACCAATATCTTTTGGTTGGGATGTTCTTTAACCACCCGCTCTAAAAAGAAACGTTTATCGTCCATGGCCACATAAGCCACGGCATGTTCCACATTTTTAGAAACCGGGTCTTTTGGTGAGATTTGAATACGGACTGGTTTGCTCACCAGCGCATAGGCCAAGTCCTTGATGTTCTCATCTATCGTTGCCGAGAAGAATAGGGTTTGTCTTCTTTTGGGTAAGAAGCGGATTAAATGTTGAATGTCCTGATAAAAACCCTTGTTCAGCATATGGTCGGCTTCATCTAAAATCAAAAAATCAATCTTTTTTAAATTGAGATGCCCTTTATGCACCAAATCCTGAATTCTTCCCGGTGTGGCGATGAGCACATCCACGCCTTCTTTTAATTTTTGAACCTGGGGTTCAATGTCCACACCTCCAATCAAGGAGATGGTCTCTACTTCGGTATATTTGCCTAATTCTTTAAACACCTCTTCAATCTGAATGGCAAGTTCGCGGGTGGGAACCATCACCACCGCTTTCACATTCTGTTCTGGTTCGCGGTGTTTGTTCTCCTGCAACATACTGATCAATGGAATGGCAAATGCCGCAGTTTTACCAGTCCCGGTTTGTGCAATGGCCAATATATCCTGCCCGGATAGAATTTGAGGAATGGATTTAAATTGGATATCTGTTGGCTTTTTATAGCCCAATTCTTCCAGACTTTTTTTTAATTGTGGAACAATGTGGTATTTACTGAACTTCATCTACCGGCAAAGATAAACAATGAGGAGAGGATGTGCTCCTATTAGTTCTGATCAAATTTTGATCTTCATCACTTCATTGAGTAAGGGAGGTAAACCAGTTTCAGTGATTTCATCATTATTCCAAAAACTCAAAACGCAACTTATGTAATTATTCCTGATCTTTTCGGCGACATAATATATGGTTAAAGTTTTTCCACCCGAGGCGCCGGCCAGCAAAGATTTCACTCCAGTAAAGTCAGTCACGACTTTTTTTGCTTTTGTTGGCGTATTTTCAAATTCTATATCCACTAGTTCTTCGGAGGTCACCTTCACGCCGTTTCTTGATTTAGTGAGCATCAATTGTTCATTTACAGTTTTTTGAGCATCTTTTAAATCTTTATGTAACCCCCAATTCATTTCGCCACAATAGGGGCATTGGATAGTGTTCACATTTGTCCAATAGCAACTGCCACTTAATCTCATCTTTCTGCCGACAAAATTTATGTTATCTGTACGAAGGCTTGCAAAATTCTCTTTTGGGATTTTTTTCTCTAATATGAGGTCAATGATAGAATTTTCAAAGTCTTTGTCGGTCTCATTCATCGCAGAAAACTGTATCACAACAGTCATTTTCTCTTTATTTTCTATAAAGTAATAACTGTCTTTTTGAATTAAGCTGTCAGCAATTCTCAGCTCTTGCCGAACATAAAAATTGTCATAAATAATACCTGTGTTTTTAGTTTTGGCATCATCATCTTTGATGTTATATTTCCTTAAAACAGCTTTTAAACGCTTGTCTTTTAAATCACTATTGAAAATTTCGCTGGTGATTAGGTAACCATCTATGTTGTAATACTTAACGGCTTTACTTTGTAAAACCTGAAGCCTGTCTACAATTTCACTTTGAGCATACGACTTTAATGAAAAAAGAATAAGGATGACCAGGACTGAACTTTTAATGTTTTTCATCCCTATATAATTGTTTTTTAACGGCTATGAAGCGATCATGAGCAGTATTCATTGTTGTTTGCGGCGAGCGGCATGCTCATGATGGTTTCATCCGTATATAATTTTCTTGCTTGGCTATAAACGCTCAAATTTCCTTCATCAGCATCTTTTAGACCTTTTTCTATGGATTCCTTTTCTGAATTTGAAATTTCTTGCCACCAATCCTCGTTTTCTTTTTCACGGAGCTGTAAGATTTTTTCTATCAATGATTTATCTTCTATAGTAGATAGCCACTGAATCAATTCTAACTTTTTATTCTGAATATTTATATCCATACATAAAAATACAATTTAATTTCAATAAGTTCAATTTTATGAATAGAAGGTCATCTTATTTAGTGATTTCCAAAATTGGTTCAATCACTTAAATAATATTACGCAAATTTTTCAAACCATAAGGAAATTCAGTGTTTTGTAAAACCACAGGCCAAAGTCGAAAAAAAGGAGAATGATTGTTTTATTCTCTGGCTTGATGAGTTGGAAAACTCTTCGAACATTTAAATCAAATTTTATTCTGGCATCATTTCTGGATTAGTATCAAGTATAAACAAACCTATAAAATTATGGATACGTTAAAAAAGTTTGATTTGATGGAGAAGATTGGGCGTGAGTTGGAGGATTTGAAACACAGCCAAACCGCTGTGATTCAGAAAATCGGAAAAATAGAAGTCGACAATATGGAGTTGAACAATAAGAAATTGGAAGATAAACTGGGCGATATGCACCAGAACGCTTCTGACATTTTAGATTCCATTGCTGCTGTACTGGAAAACTTTGACGAGGTCAAAAATAAGTTTGAAGGAAAAAATAACATCGCTGGATTACGTGAACAGGAAACATTAGATGGACTGAAATGAAAAAGGAGCCAATTTCGGCTCTTTTTTTATTAGCTAAAGATGAGGAGGTTATAAATAACCCAATATCTTCATTACCTGTTTGCTGTTCTGTTCTTCACCAAAAACTTCGTAATTGAAAGTCTCGTCACGGTTTCTCCGAATGATGACATGTTTCGGAGAGGGCAGGAGGCAATGATGAATTCCGCCATAACCGCTTAAAACTTCCTGATAAGCCCCAGTGTGGAAAAAGCCCAGGAACTGAACCTTACGGGTCTTCGGCATAAAAACGTTGCCCACATGCGCCTCCTGATTGTAATAATCCTGTCCATCGCAAGTGATGCCGCCTAAATTCACACGCTCATATTCGCTGTCCCAATTATTTATCGGCAATAAAACATAACGCTGATTCAAGGCCCAAACATCAGGTAAGTTGGTAATGAAAGATCCATCCAGCATCAACCATTTTTCGCGGTCATTCTGTTGCTTACGGCCCAATACTTTATATAAAATGCCCGAAGCTTCGGCTACCGTGTATTTTCCAAATTCGGTGATGATATCCGGTTCCATGACCTCGTGCTCTGCACAAATCTCTTTGATACGTTTCACAATCTCGTTGATCATGTATTCGTAATCAAAATCAAAAACCAAAGAATCTTTGAAAGGCATCCCGCCACCAATATCGAGTGTGTCTAAATCGGGATTTATTTTTTTGAACTTGCAATAAAGCGTCACGTATTTCTCCAGCTCATTCCAATAATAAGGTGTATCAGAAATACCAGAATTAATGAAGAAATGCAACAATTTGACTTTGAAGTTTGGATTGTTGATGATTTTAGAATTATAAAAATCAATCACATCCTCCATTCTCACGCCTAACCTCGAAGTATAGAATTGAGAATCTGGTTGCTCTTCAGCAGCAATACGGATACCCAAGTTGCAGGGCGTTTCGATGTCCACTTCATCATCGTATAAATTGAATTCCTCTTTGTTGTCTAAAACAGGGATAATATTGGTAAAACCATCATGCAACATATCTATGATATATTGTTTATACTGGTAAGTTTTAAAACCATTACAAATCACGGTCACCTCTTTAGTGAGTGATCCTTTTTTTTCCAAAGCATCAATCATGGGCATATCAAAAGCCGATGACGTCTCCAGGTGAATGTCGTTTTTTAGCGCCTCTTCTACGATATGACGAAAATGAGAGCTTTTGGTGCAATAACAGTATTTATAACTTCCGCGATAGTTATTTCTGAGAATGGCTGTTTGAAAAAGAATCTTTGCCTGCTGGATTTTCTTGCTGATGATTGGTAAATAAGTGAATCTCAGCGGCGTTCCATAAGTTTCTATCATTTCCATGAGGTTTAAGTCATGAAAATAAAGCTCATCATCAATGATTTCAAAACCCTCCTGAGGGAAACCAACGCTTAGATCCAGGAATTCTTCGTAGCTCTGCATGCTAAAATTTTTTTCGCAAAAATGTAATTAAATTATGATAATAGCTAAGTGTTGGCGAATTTTTACCAATATCTGTTTGTCTTAAAGGTTTTAGGTGGATTGTGTTTGATTTATTAGGGATAGGGTATTTAGATAGGCTTTATAGTTTCACCACGAATTGAACGAATGAACACGAATTCAGACGGGTGAAATTCGAGTGGTCCGTGGTTTAATAAAATTTATAATTTAGGCAGATGAATTTCCGCCATCATACACCTCGCACTGCCGCCGCCATTATCTTCTATAGTTGTTAAAGGTGAATGCAATAATTCAGCGTATCGAGAAAGTTTGGATTTCTGGTTTTCGGTAAGTGATAAATATGCGCTTTCGCTCATCACTAAAAAGCTTTCGCCATTTTTGTTCCTCACTTGCAGCATGTTCCCTGCGAATTGGTTCATTTGCGCTAATGAAATAAGAGCCACTTCTTTTTTTGTTTCTTTAAACGATTTAAGCAGGGATGTTTTTTCGTTTTCATCTCTGATTGATTCCAGACAAATCACTACAAATTCATCTCCTACGCACATCATCACGTTGGTATGATAAATAGCGAACCCATTCTCATCAAAAGCATGAAATTTTACCGCAGCATAGCCGCTTTCTTTGCAAAAGATGCTTAAAACTTTTTCATTCGTCCGGATGGATAAACAAGCGTAAGCGATTTTGTTCTGACGGTCTAAAACCATGCTGCCTGTACCTTCCAGGAATTCTCCTTTTGCTTCGGTGAATGACAGGTCATTGATTTCTGTAACGCTGAATTTCTTGCTTAGCTCATCCAACAAATCGTCTCTTCTTTCTAACCTACGATTTTCTGCCTGCATTGGGTATATGTAAATGCTCCCATCTTCATGAAAAGAAACCCAATTATTAGGAAATATAGAATCTGGTGTATGTGGATTCAGGGTGTCATCCATCACGGTGATGTCAATACCTTTTGCTGTCAATTTTTCTACAAAATCGTCAAACTCTTTCAAAGCCTTCTCTTGCACTTGCTCCTGCGCAGCATTTTTATTTTGAAAGGCATTGCTCTCCGCAGTTTGAATGTTTAATCCAAAAGCCACCGGGCGAATCATTAAAAGATGTGATGTGGTTTGCATATTCATTAAGTCAAAAGTAGAAAGTCAAAAGACTTATACCATTGATAATAAGTAATTTAAAAAGATGATTTTTCGTCGTTTTATGATTAACATTACACTAGCTGTGCTATATTTCGTCTCTCAAAATGGGCATGCTCATACAATGGAAACCGCCTCTTGCTCTTGATAATTCGGCCGAAGGCATGGTGATGAAGGTGTTCTCCAATTTCGCCGGACTTAATTCGCCGCTTTCGAATTTTTGGAGCAATTCTTTCACAGGGATCACCTGAAATCCTTTCGATTCAAATGCTTTGATCGTATGATTGTTTCTGTCATACCCTAAAACCACACCTTCCTTTAAAGCCAAAAGATTACAGCTATCTGTCCATTGCTCCCGTGAATCATAAGGAAATTCTTCATTACCAGAGTAGATGAATTCAGTTTTTTCACTTGATTTCAGATCGTTCTCACTAATATCCTCCAGCAATTGCTCAATAGAATCGAACTTTTTCGGGTTATTTATTTCTCCTTTGATGAATTGGATCACTTCTGGTTTATCTGCCGGTTCATCCTCCACCAAATGGTCAATAGGTTCTGAACCGTCTCCACGTTTATCTACTTTGCCGATAGCATGCAAAATCACCCACATGTTTCTTTTTACCTGCGTGAAAACAGTGTCGATATGCATAAAGTCCCGCTTGTGCGGAATCTTTACAATACTCACCTTTTGCACCACATTTTTTTCAAAAAGGATTTTGATGGTTTCGTTGATTGCACTGGCCGATGTTCTTTCACTAAAACCTATCAGCACATGATTTTTGCTCACTACCATCACATCTCCACCTTCCAGGGTGCTTTTCTCCTCATTTTCTTCTCCCGGTCTTAAAAAATGTTGCAAAGAATCGGGGATTTCAATGATGCGATTTCTGTATTTTGCAAAGAGCGGGTGATTGAAAAATATATATTTAGCGATCAAAGTCTCTCTCGCCCTGGCCTTTTTAGCAGGTTTATTCAGCAAGATATGATCGTTGATGGTAATGCCGATATCCCTTGTAAAGATGAAATTAGGGATGGGAGCGAAAATCATCCTGTCATCACCTATAGATCCGGAGATGATTATTTTGGCCAGTTCTTTGGCATCCGTGGCCATCAGTTCGGTTTGCAAATGATAGGTGCAGCCTTCGATGGCACAAACCGCAGCAACCATCTTTTTCATGATGCCATCTTCCTCTAATATATCTGCCAGTAACTGCTGTAATTCAATGACCTTTGACGATGCATGAAATTTTGGATGATGAGGTTTATAAAAATCCCGTGATTCATCTTTGTCTATTTCTTTTAGCTTACCCTTAATTAAATCGCCGTCTAAAAAGTAAATCAGCAGCTTCAGGTAATGGTCATATTCTTCTTTTCTGATGGTGTCTAAATGCACAATGTCTTCAAAAAGCCAATCCTGAGCTTTTGAAGGCACTACCTTGCCCAAACCACTATCCGGACTATGCACTAACAGACAACGTAAAGTCCCTATCTCTGAACCCACATTCACTTTAAAATCTTTTGTTTTCGCTGACATCGATTCTATCCTTGATTTACAAAGCT
This sequence comes from Pelobium sp., assembly GCA_965218985.1. GTDB lineage: Bacteria > Bacteroidota > Bacteroidia > Sphingobacteriales > Sphingobacteriaceae > Pseudopedobacter. The sequence goes on along the minus strand of CBDCMP010000007.1, from coordinate 99,515 downwards.
ATCAGAATTTAATTCAATTTTAAATTCCACAGATGAGATCAATAATAATTATTTTTACCGCATGAAATTTTTACAGCAGGACATTTCCAGAGCATTCGCCGATATTTTTGAAATGCAAGTTACTGAAGACCAGATTAATCTAGAGCAAACGAAGAAAGAATTTAAAGGTCATTTGACTTTTGTTGTTTTTCCATATGTCAGGAACACCAGAAAATCTCCTGAGCTAACCGCAAACTTAATCGGAGCTCATTTAAAAACTCATAGTAAAGAAATCACAGACTTCAATGTTATTAAAGGGTTTCTAAATGTTGTTTTAAGTGATGAATATTGGCTGAAAGTTTTCCGGGATGAAATTTCAAAGGATGATTTTGGGGTTCTAAAATCAAACGGAGAGAAGGTAATGGTGGAATATTCTTCACCAAACACCAATAAGCCTTTGCATTTAGGCCATGTTCGCAACAATTTATTGGGGTTTTCTGTGGCGGAGATTTTAAAAGCTGCTGGTTACGAAGTGATCAAAGCTAATTTGGTAAACGACAGAGGGATACATATCTGTAAATCTATGCTGGCTTGGGAGCGATTTGGGAATGGCGAAACACCGGAATCAGCCGATTTGAAAGGAGACCATTTAGTCGGGAAATATTATGTGATTTTTGATAAAGAATATAAAAAAGAGATAGAGACTTTAAAGGCTGAAGGGAAGAGTGAGGAGGAAGCGAAAAAAGAAGCTCCATTGATAGCAGAAGCTCAGCAGATGCTGCAAAAATGGGAGTCTGGTGATGAAAAAGTGCTCTCACTCTGGAGAAAAATGAACAGCTGGGTTTATGCTGGCTTTGATAAAACTTATAAAGCTTTAGGTGTTGATTTTGATAAATTCTATTACGAATCAAACACCTATTTGTTGGGGAAAGATATTGTAGAAGAAGGATTGGAGAAAAGTGTTTTTTTTAAAAAGCAGGATAACTCTGTTTGGGTGGATTTAACGGCAGAAGGCTTAGATGAGAAGCTGGTGCGCAGAGCGGATGGAACCTCCGTATACATCACACAAGATTTAGGGACAGCACAGTTGAAACACGATGACTTTAAAATGAGCCAATCGATTTATGTGGTGGGGAATGAACAGGATTATCATTTTAAAGTGCTTTTTCTGATATTGCAGAAATTGGGTAAAAGATGGGCGAGCGGTTTATATCATCTTTCTTATGGAATGGTGGATTTGCCAAGCGGGAAAATGAAGTCAAGAGAAGGTACCGTGGTGGACGCAGATGATTTAATAGCCGAGATGAAGTCAACGGCCAAAGAGAAGACAGAAGCTTTGGGCAAGGTTGATTATTTTGAGGAGGGTGAGAAGGAGGATTTGTATGAAATGATTGGTTTAGGAGCTTTAAAATACTTTCTTTTAAAGGTGGAGCCTAAAAAGCGTTTGCTGTTTGATCCCAATGAATCCATAGATTTCCAGGGTAATACAGGTCCGTTCATTCAATATACCCACGCCAGAATTAAATCTGTGCTGAACAAAGCTGATTTTGAAGATAGGAAGATCGTTAACCCTGAAAATCTAAAAGAAACTGAGGTGGAGCTTTTGCAAATACTAAGTAAATACCCTGACATTGTAAGATCTGCAGCAAATGATCATAATCCGGCGGATATAGCTAATTATGCTTACGAACTGTCAAAATCGTACAATAAATTTTATCAGACAGAAAGTATCCTGAAAGTGGAAGAGGAGCTGACGAAACAATTTAGATTGCAATTGTCATTTTATACAGCCTTAACTTTAAAAAAAGCGATGAAATTATTAGGAATTGAAATGCCGGAAAGGATGTAGTTTCATCTGTTTATTTTTATTGTTTTTTTATTTGTCAGATGGACCTTTGATTAAAATGATCATTGCCCTGTGTGCTTAACGATTATTTTGATCCTATCGGTTTCGTTTCATTAAATTTTTGATAATGAGAGAGTTATTTTAAATTACTATTTTTATTCGAAAGGCGTATTGGTTAAAAAACCAAGCTTTTTCAAACTCATACTTTGTAGCCGTAAATGCAGACTCATTTAATAAATAAAGATAAGCCAGAAGTAAGATTAAGGGTTTTTAGAGCGATTGATGATCCTAAAACTTGCGAGTTATTTGTGGAAGGTCATGCCAATGTTCTGACCAGCATTGGAGTTACAAAAGTAACTTCCTCCAAAAATGAATGGACAGAGAATCCGGCGGCCTTCGTGCTTATTGTAGAGTCTTTAGACCGGGAGAAAGTTTACGGAGGGGTAAGGATACATGTATCCGGTGGAAGCCAGCTGCTGCCTATTGAAGAGGCCACTAAAGAATTAGATTCCTCCATATTGAACCTTGTTTATCAGTATGCCCAACAGGGAACTGGTGAATTCTGCGGGTTATGGAATTCCAGGGAGATAGCTGGTTATGGTGTTGGTAGTATTTTCCTGTCCCGGGCTTGTGTGGCTATCTCCACTCAGATAGGTTTAAAATCTATATTTGCGTTATGCGCTCCATACACAGTGCAAATGGGATTGAATTCTGGCTACGAAATAGAAACAAGCGTGGGGGATAATGGAACATTTTATTATCCGAAGCTTGACTTAATAGCCACAACCATGATCTTAAAAGACCCTGAAATCCTGATAAAAGCAATTGATGAAGAGCGTGATGCCATTTTCAATTTAAGGAGATCTTTGAAAGTGACCCGGTCAGAGGTGCTCAGGAAGAAAGAAATCCAGATCCATTATGAATTAAAAATCCCCAATCTCGCTGATTGGGATTTAAAGGCTTGTATTGAGAATACGTCACTTGAAAGAGATATTTATAAAAAGAAAGGTGATGATAATTCTCTTTTTGTATAATCAAGAAAATTAATCAAATACATATGTCTGTGAAAATAGAATTGTTAAAAAGTAACCAGGAACTCCTAAAAAAAACTTATAAACCCGTTTTACTGAGAATATTAAATCCAGAGGATAGCGCTGTTTTTAATGAATTGATTGATAAAAATGAAGTATCCTTTTTTCATGATGAGATTGATGAGCAGTTAAAGGATTTAATCAAATGCCAAAATCCTTCACGAAGAATAACAGAAGATGATTATAAAGATCTGATTAAAAGTCATATAAATGGGCACGATATTTTTGAATACGGTGTGTGGGTTTACTATCCCTGGTCTAAGAGGTTGGTTCATTTATTGGATGAATCTGAATTCATTGAAGTTAGAACCAATCGTAATCAATATAAAATATCCAAAAAGGAAAGAGACCAGCTGCTGGACAAAAAAATTGGAATCATCGGACTTTCAGTAGGTCAGTCTATCGCTTTGACCATTGCCATGGAAAGGGGTTGTGGTGAATTAAGGCTTGCTGATTTCGACAGTTTAGAATTAAGTAATTTAAACAGGATAAGAACAGGGGCTTTTAACCTGGGTATCAATAAGGTGGTGATCGCTGCCCGCGAGATCGCTGAAATAGATCCTTATATAAATCTTAAATGTTATTTCGAGGGATTGACAGAAGAGAACTTGGATAGATTCTTTTTAGAAGACGGGAAATTAGATTTGCTCATTGATGAATGTGATGGCCTGGACATGAAAATTCTATCCAGATATAAGGCAAGATCATTGAATATCCCCGTTATTATGGATACCAGCGATCGTGGAATGATGGATATCGAGCGTTTTGATCTTGAACCAGACCGGCCTCTTTTGCACGGAACGGCTAGTGATCTCAATCCCGAAAATATCAAACAACTCTCCAATGAAGATAAAATTCCCGTGATATTACAAATGCTGGGAGCCGAGAATATTTCGATAAGGGGAAAAGCTTCCATGGTGGAGGTACAGCAAACCATTAACACCTGGCCGCAGCTTGCAAGTTCGATCACATTGGGCGGTGGAGTGGCCGCTGATGTGAGCAGAAGAATTCTACTTAACCAAAACTTAGCCTCCGGAAGATATTATATTGATTTAGACACCTTAATACCAGATCATCATTCACGTGATGAACAGCTTCCACTAAAACCTAATCCTTTTAAAGCGCTTAGCAAAGAAGAGATGTTGCGGGCAATTAATGGATATCAGCCGGAAGGAGAATTTGAAGTGCAAGAGAAATCGGTAATAGAGAAATTGGTTGGGTCTGCTATTTTGGCACCTTCCACAGGTAATGATCAACCGTGGAAATGGATTTATAAGACGGGTGTTTTGTATTTGTTTCATGATGAACAACGATCTTATTCTTTCGGGGATTTTCAAAAAATGGCTTCTTATATTTCATTTGGTGCCGCTTTCGAAAACTTATATGTTGCTGCCTTAAATCTTGGATTAGAAGCTCAATACCATTTCAAACCTGATCAGAAATCTGAACAATTAGTGGCAGCCATCATTTTTAAGAAAGTACAGGTGTTAAAAGATGATCCTTTGATTTCATTGAATGAAGCCATTAAAAGAAGGCATACGAATCGAAATCCTTCAGAGAAGAAAGAGATATCTTTGGCTATTCTGAATGATTTAGCCAACATCACTCAAACGATTGAAGGTACTGGAATGAAATTTTTCACAGAGGAGAAAGACATTAAATCACTGGGAAAGATCATAGGGGCTTGCGATAGGATCAGGTTGCTGAACCCAGAAGGGCATCATGATTTTGTAAATAGAGAGATGAGATGGAACAGCCAGGATGCGGAAACTTCTAAAGACGGGATTGATATCAAAACATTGGGATTGAGCAATTCTCAATTGGCGGCCTTAAGTATGATTAAAGACGGAGAGGTGATCAAAGCAATAAATGAATTGGACGGAGGAAAAGCTTTTGACAACCTTGCATTGAGGACTGTCTCTTCCGCATCTGCCTTATGTTTAATCACACTACCAAAATATGGAATTGAGCATTTTTTCAAAGGTGGAAGGGCGATGGAACGTTTTTGGCTTGCTGCCACCAATCTGAATTTGGCCATACATCCTTTAATCTCACCCTTGTATCTTTTTTCCAGATTAATTCATGGCAGGGGGGAAGGTTTGGACATGAAAAATATAGAGGAGCTCAAAGTTTTAAGAAAGCAGTTTGAAGAAGTGTCTAATTCAGATGACGCAAGTGCTGAGGTTTTCCTGGCCAAAATATCGTTTGCCAGCGAACCTGAACTAAAGGCACACCGTATACCCGTTGAAAAAATTTTATTTTTCTAAACGTTTATGAACAATAGGGTTAGTTTATGGTGTTTCATCTTCTTTTCATTCCTCTCGTTAAAATGCTTTCCACAAAATGAAGTGAGGTTCAAAGGAGAGAATGTTTTAATAGGAGATGCAGCCTATATCCTTAAAGACAGCACAAAGTCTTATACCATTAATTCTGTCGTAAAATCCTCAGAATTTGTCGAATCTGATTTGAAAACCATTGGGTTGGAGCTTAGTGATTCAGATTTTTGGCTTCGTTTCGCTATTAGGAATGAAAGTCATGCTAATGATGTCCTTTTAATGATTGAGAATCCTTTGCTGGATCACTGTGAACTGTTCTTTCCTGATACCAATCACCATTTTAAAAGCAAAAGCATAAGTTACGAGCATGATTTCAAGGATAGGGAATATAAAAATCAAAACCCCATTTTCGAACTGAATATCCCCATAGATAGCACGCAGACGTTTTATTTAAAAGTTAGCAGTAAAGAACAGATGGTTTTGCCTGTCATTTTGGGAAAGCAAAAAGGAATTTCAGAGAATTTGTTGAACCAGGTGATCATGTGGGGTATACTCATCGGAGTGCTGCTGGTAATGATTCTTTATAATCTTTTTCTTTATATATCTGTTAGAGACATCAGCTACTTGTATTATGTGCTTTACACTGTATTCACTTTATTGACACAAGTCACGCTTTCAGGTTACACTTACAAATACCTGTTTCCAAACTCTCCCTTGCTTTTTGATAAAGCTGTGGTCATCTTTCCGGGGCTCGCCGGAATTTTCGGGATTATTTTCATCAGACATTTTTTACACCTGAAAATAAAAACGCCAAAACTGAACAGGATATTCATCATTCCCTTGCTTATCTATGCGTGTGCAATTATTTTTAAACTAATTGATTTAGATATTTTAAGCTATCGGTTAATAGATATTGCGGCAATAAGTTCCATCATCTTTATTTATATAATTGCCATAATAGTTTCAATACAAGGCTATAGGCCAGCTAAATTCTTCCTGTTGGCCTGGAGTGTTTTTTTTATAGGTCTGATTCTTTTTATTTTACGAAATTCCGGCATCATCCCCTATAACTTCTTCACTAATTACACCATGCAAATTGGGATCATTGTTGAAGTGACCTTGCTTTCTTTGGCATTAGCTGACAGAATTAATATTCTAAAAAAAGAGAAGGAGGCTTCACAGGCTGAAGCACTTTTGGTTTTAAAAGAGAATGAAAGAATCATTCTTCAGCAGAATGTTGTGCTGGAACAGAAAGTGAAGAAAAGGACATTGGAGCTGGTAACGACCAATGATGAGCTGAATGATACCTTGGAAAACCTGAAGCAAACACAAAGTCAACTGGTTGAATCTGAAAAAATGGCTTCTTTGGGTCAGTTAACCGCAGGAATAGCGCACGAGATCAATAACCCTATAAACTTTGTGACTTCCAATGTGGCACCATTAAAAAGAGATTTGGAAATGCTTTTTAATATGATCGAATTTGTTGAATCAGTGAGTTTAACTGAGAAAACCACTTCAGAGAAGCAAAGTGAGATTGATGATTACAAAGAAGAATTAGAATATGATTATCTTAAAACGGAGATCAACCACTTGTTGGGAGGGATCTACGATGGGGCATCCAGAACAGCTGAGATTGTAAAGGGGTTAAGGATATTTTCAAGAGTGGATGAAGATGATCTGAAAATGGCGGACATCAATGAAGGTTTATCCTCCACATTGATCATCATGAACAGCCAGCTAAATGGGAACGGTATCCGTTTGGTGGAAGATTTCGGCGAACTGCCTCCGGTAGAATGCTATCCGGGGAAATTGAACCAAGTGTTTTTGAACATCATCTCCAATGCCATTGATGCTATTAAAGTTAAAGAAGAGGAGCATTTTAAAGGAGAGATAAAATTAAAGACAACGATTGAAAATGAAATGGCGCTCATTAGTATTACAGATAATGGGACCGGTTTAGACGAAAAGACGAAGCAAAAAATATTCGACCCTTTTTTCACCACTAAAAATGTGGGAGAAGGAACAGGTTTGGGAATGTCTATCGTTTATAACACCATCAAAAAACATCAGGGAGAGATCATCATCAACACGGAGTTAGGTAAGGGCACAGAATTCATCATTAAAATCCCGCTTAAACCCCATCAGGTGGTTAATATTTAACAGCATCGAAACATTTTAAATGCCATGGAGGTAGAATAACTAAATGAGTGAGAAGATTAAAGTTCTTTATGTAGATGACGAGATGAATAATCTCATTGGCTTTAAGGCTTCCTTAAGGATAGATTATCAAATTTTTATTGCACACCATGTTGACGAAGCTTATCAGCATCTTCAAGAAAACCCTGATATAAAGGTGATTTTTTGCGATCAGCGCATGCCTGGAAAAAATGGGGTCGAGTTTTTTGAGGAGATGCGGGTGCTTCATCCGCTTCCTATAAGGATTTTGTTGACTGCTTATGCTGATATTGAGGCAGTGATAGACGCCATTAACAGAGGACATGTGTTCAGATATGTGAAAAAACCCTGGATAGAAGCTGATATCGTTAGTGCCATAAAGGAAGGAGTGAAATTCTATGAAGCCAGCTCCATGCTTTCTTTAAAAAATGAAGAGTTATATAAGGCGTATTCCGAATTGGATAAATTCGCTTATTCAGTGAGTCATGATCTTAGAGGCCCGCTGGTGGGTTTGTCCGGAGGTATCAATTTAGCATTAGATACCGATAACATGGAGGAGATTAAGGAGATCCTGAGATTGATGGGAAAATCATTGAGTAAGCTGGATGCATTCATTTTAAACATGCATGATTATTATAGCTTAGAAAGAGGAGAATTGAAGATTGTAGACATTGATTTTAACAAAATAGTTGATGAAGTAAGAGATATCTATAAAATTTACACAAAGACTAAAGGTGTGGAGTTCACCATAGCTGTTCAGCAAAACGGGCCTTTTTGGAGCGATGAAGTTTCCCTGCAGCTCATCCTCAATAATTTAGTATCCAACGCATTTAAATATCAGCGAAATGATAACCTCCATAAATCCGTGGCACTTTCCATCATCGTCTCTAAAGGCCTGGCCACTATTGAGGTTAGAGATAATGGATGTGGGATAGAGGAGAAATACAAGAATCAAATCTTCGATTTATTCTTCAGGGCACATTTTGAGAAAGCTGGGTCTGGATTTGGTTTGTTCAATGTCAAAAGTTCATTGTTGAAACTGAATGGAAAAATAGAAATGAATTCAGAAGTCAACAAAGGAACAACATTTACCGTTACCATACCCAATAAATAACCTATGCCATGAAAATATCCTTTAGTATCGTTGATGATTTTGAGCTTGATCGTATAGTTGCAAAAAAAATGCTTTTGAAAAGCGGTCTTTGCGAAAACATAAAATTATATTCCAATGCGATAGAACTTCTTGAAAATATTAAGAAAAACCCTATTATCAATCACCGTGCACACGTAGTCCTGTTGGATATTTTAATGCCAGTGATGAGCGGCTTTCAATTTTTAGATGAATTTGAAAACTTGCCACTGAATATACAGGAACAATATCAAATCATTTCTATAACCACTTCTCTGTACAAAAATGATTTGGAGAGATTAAATGGCTATTCATCAGTCAAAGGAGTTTTAAAAAAACCCTATACCATTTCTTCTCTTAAAGAAGTATTAGAAAGAATAATTAAATGATTGTTGATTTAAATTTTAATTTTCAACGTCCCGTATAGCATCTCACATCATTTTGTTCAATTTATTCATTGTTTGCAACTGAATTCCTGTATATTTTGAAGAATTGAATTTAAAATGATCAAACCATTTTGATGGAGATTTTAAAATCCTTGTGATTTGGATTTTGATTGTAGGAATTCTAATCGATCCAATTCTTTACCTATCTCTGTGGTTTAAAAATTCGTCAGCTATTTTGAATGTTCCTTATTTCTCTTTTAGCATTAAAAATTAAAAACGCTACTTTTAATTAGATGATAGCATCAAACCCATTATCAAACCCATGAAAGAAATAAGACTCTCTTTTCTCTTTTTGTTGATTTTTTGTTTTTCTGTTAAAGCTCAAAATCAAATCACGTTTCCTAAAATATTTAATTATGATAATGAACAATATCATGGGGGTTTTCAAAATTGGGATATAGCCCAGGATAGAAACGGTATTCTTTATTTTGGAAACGGTGATGGGCTAGTGACCTTTAATGGAGGCTTTTGGAACATATACCACCTGCCAAATTATACTGTGATCAGATCTGTCGAAATTGATGATTTGAATAGGATTTTTGTTGGCGGGCAAGATGAGTTTGGTTATTTTTTTCCGGATGATAATGGCGTGCTGAAATATAACTCACTGGTTTCATTACTTCCTGAAAGTGAAAGAAAGGTAGCTGATATATGGGATATATCCATCTATAATGGCGAAGTGTTCTTCAGATCAACAAATAAGATCATTCAGTACAAAGATGGCGTGTTAAAAGTTTTTAAGCCTAAAGTCGAATGGCAATTCATCACCAGCGTGAATAATAAATTATTTGCTCAATCAAAGGGTGAGGGCATTTACATTTTTGATAGAGGTGACTGGCTGCCCTATTGCAAAAGTTCCCTGTTGGATCAATCTGCCATCACCACTATTTTACCCTATAATGGTGACACCCTGGTTGTCTCTACCTTAAAAGATGGGCTTTATTTGATGTCAAATGGCGAAATGATGAAAAAAGAGACTGCGGAGGATCAAATTTTTTTTAACGATAGAATTTATACAGGTAAATATTTAGGTGATGATGGATACATTTATGGGACAACTTCTGCAGGAATCATCCATATCGATAAGTACGGAAGTCTCATTCAGAAATATTCATACAGTGAAGGTTTGCAAACCAATAATGTAAGGGCATTATTGTTGGATGAGGATGGCAATCTATGGCTTGCTTTAGAAGATGGAATTGATTTTATAGCTATCAATAGTGCTATTAGAACGATAAATCCCGAAAAAAGCAAGCAAACTTCAAGCTATGCGATCAATATATTCAAAAACCATTTATTCATAGGCACTTCTAATGGGCTTTATACCACCCCTCTTGAAACTGTGGGAGACCTGAGTCTATCCAAGGGAGTATTTAGTGAAGTCAAAAACACAAAAGGACAAGTTTGGAGCCTACGGCAGGTCAATAATCATTTGTTGATGGCACATGAAGAAGGGCTGTTTGATATAGATATAAGAAATGCAAATAAAGTTTACACCGGATTGGGAAGCTGGCTCTCGGAGCCGGTTTCTAATTTCCCATTTCCCAACAAAGTTATCATAGGAACTTATCTGGGGTTACAGTTGGTAAGTTACAAAGACGGAGGTTTTATGAAGGAAGGTGATGTCTCCGGAATAGCAGAATCATTAAGATTCATCACTTTTGATAATGAGGGAGATCTTTGGGCTTCGCATCCTTACAGAGGGGTTTTTAAATTTACATTATCTGAGGATAAATCTAAGATACTCAGCACGAAAATTTATAATAAGAAGGATGGGTTACCTTCTGATCTTTATAATTATGTGTTTAAAATAAAAAATAGAATTCTGATAGCTTGTGGTGATGGAATTTATGAGTTTAGTGAAAGGAAACAAAAATTTCTCCCCTCACAAACACTCAGATATGGTTTAAAAGGTTTGGCGATTCAATATCTTAAAGAGGATGTCTACGGGAATATATGGTTTGTGAACAATAAAAGAGTGGGAATCATTGATTTTAACAAACCTTCAGATAGTGCTAGCTATTCTATCATCTATTTCCCTCAATTAGACGGAAAAGTGGTTGGAGGTTTTGAAACTATTTATCCAGTGAATGATCAGAACATTTTTATTGGAGCCAATAAAGGGGTTTTTCTGATAAATTATAAAAAATACAGCGAAAAAATAACCACGCCACATGTATTGTTGGGCACTGTGAAGATTTTTGGAGAGCAGGACAGTTTGATCTTTGGTGGGTATTTTATCAGCGGTGGAAAAATTAAATTTAAGCAGGATTCCTCATTAGTCAAAAGTTATTCAAAAAGTTTAAATTCTGTTCATTTCGAGTTCGCCTCCACGATGTTTGAGCAATTAAAAAATATTGAATTCAGCTATACCCTAAAAGGATTTGACAACCAGTGGTCTGCCTGGGACCAAAAGAAGGAAAAGGATTATACGAATCTTCCTCCCGGAAAATATACTTTTCATGTGAAGGCAAGAAACCGCCCTGATAATAATTCAGAAATAACTTCTTTCACATTCATCATACTGCCGGCATGGTATCAAACCCTATGGATGTACATGGTCTATGTCATTCTTGCTGTTTTTACACTGTATTATTTATTTAAAAGGCAGCAAAAGATTCATCAAAAGCAACAGGAGAGATTAAGCTACCTCCACCAATTAGAGATCGATAGAAATGAAAAAGAGATAGGGAGACTTAATTATGAAAAACTCGAGGCCGATTTTGATTATAAAAACAGAGAACTCTCGACAATGACCATGCACCTTGTGCAACGGGGTGAAGTTTTGTCTAAAATTAAAGAAGTGATTTCGTCTGTGATAAAAAGTCATGAACTGGATGATAAATCAGCCAGTTTCAGGCATTTGATACGCCTGATCAGGGATGTGGAGAGAAGTGATGAAGATTGGGACCAATTCACGCTTCATTTTAATAATGTCAACGAGGATTTTTTTAATAAACTAAAAGATAACTTTCCAAACCTTACCCCCAATGAACTTAAACTATGTGCTTACCTGAAAATGAATTTATCTTCTAAAGAGATTGCCCAGTTGATGAACACCACCATTAAGGCAGTCGAAGTAGGCAGATACCGATTGAGAAAGAAATTAAAAATATCTTCTGAAATTAATTTATACAACTTTCTTTCTTCCTTTATAGATTAACAGACGTGAAATTCCATCCGTACTAAATGAATTGGATGATAATTGTTGTGTTAATTTGATGTGTGATTTATCTGCTCATTATCAATTGTTTATGAATTTTAAGTAGTGGTGTTGTAGGGCCATCAGTTTGTCTATGAGCGTCAATTTATGCATTTGTATAGCTATTGTAGTGGTACGATTTTCCTCCATTGCTAATACAGGCCTCTACATTTGATCTCGAATCACATGCCAAATGTGTGATCGCCAATTAAACCAAATTATTATTAAACTATTTTTTTATGAAAAGAAGAATTACCTTATTTTTCTTCCTTTCCTGTTTATTCAGCATCCCACTGTGCATGTATGCGCAGGATGTGGTGGTTACAGGTAAGGTTGTCTCACAGGCAGACGGAATGCCTTTGCCTGGGGTGACGGTGATGGTACAGGGAACCACAACTGGAGTGGTAACTGATGGGAATGGAAATTACAGAGTTTCTGCCACGCCAGCTTCAAAACTGGTTTTCTCTCAACTGGGCATGAAAGAACAAATTGTTGCCGTAAATGACAAGACAGAGATTAACATCAGACTTTCTGAGGATGTGAACTCCCTAAGTGAAGTTGTGGTGGTGGGGTATGGTGTTCAAAAGAAAAGTGTGGTCACCGGAGCCATATCAAAGGTGACGGCCGGAGACTTCGAATCTCAACCTGTTACCCGTTTAGAACAGGTTTTGCAGGGCCGTACTTCAGGGTTGACCATCGCTTCCAGTAGCGGGCAGCCAGGTGATGGAGCCACCGTGAGGGTTCGTGGTATCACTTCCATTGGTAATAACGACCCCCTTTGGGTGGTTGATGGTGTGGTGGTTGACAACGGCGGTATTGCTTATTTAAATCAATCTGATATTGAATCTGTAGAGGTGCTCAAAGATGCAGCTTCACAGGCAATTTACGGTACTAGAGCAGCTGCGGGTGTTATTTTAGTGACTACTAAAAAAGGTAAGGCAGGCGATGTAAGAATTAATTATGCCGGATGGTATGGTATTGCTGCACCAGCGAGAAAACTAGATTTGCTGAATGCCACGCAATATGCCACGCTTAGAAATGAAGCTTCTGTGGCATCCGGAAATGGACTTGTATTTACCAACCCAGAATCTTATGGGCAAGGAACAAATTGGCAATCGTACATTTTTAATGAAAGTGCCAAGAGAACCAATAACGAATTGAGCATTAGTGGAGGAAGCGAAAAAGCAACTTTTTACACTTCTTTCGGTTATCAAGATCAGGATGGAATTGTAGCTACAGATATTTCTCACTATACCAGGGCGAATATGCGTTTAAACAGTACTTATACCCCGGCAAAATGGCTGACCTTAGGAGAGAATATAGGTTATGCTTACAACAAATCTATTGGTTTAGGAAATACAAACAGTGAATATGGTGGTCCATTAAGTTCATCCATCAACTTAGATCCAATCACTCCGGCAGTGGAGACTGATCCCGCAAAAGCTTCTGCTTCTCCTTACAATAATATTAATGGAGTAAGAAGAAATGATTTAGGATACCCTTATGGAATATCTCCTTATGTTGGCCAGGAATTAACCAACCCCTTAGCTTATGAGAGCATCAGATTAGGCAATAATGGATGGGGACACAATATTGTCGGTAATATATTTGCAGAAGTGAGCCCAATAAAAGGTCTTAAGTTAAGATCAACTGTTGGTTCAAAACTGGCATTTTATGGCAGTGAGAGTTTCACTCCAAAGTTTTATTTAAACAGTTCTACCATTAATTCTGAGAACTCCTTCAACAGAGGAATTAACAGAAGATTTGATTGGAATATTGAGAACACGGCCGCCTACACCAGAACATTTTCAAAGCATAACGCCACTATTTTGATAGGACAGGGAGCTTATGCTGAGAACAGAGTTTTCTCCAGCAGCATCACTTATAAAAACATTCCGGTGGATAATTTTGATGATGCATCCATGAATTACACCATACCTGCAGACCAAATCACCGCCGGTGGTGGAGAAGGACAGCTTCACACTATCTCTTCTTTGTTTGCCAGGTTAAATTATAATTATGATGAGAAGTATTTATTAGAAGGTATCATCCGTAGAGATGGTTCATCCAGATTTGGAGGTAACAACAAGTATGGATACTTCCCATCATTCTCTTTAGGATGGGTGCCAACCAGAGAAAGTTTCTGGCCTCAAAATGAAGTGGTTAATTTCTTAAAGATAAGAGGTGGCTACGGCGTTGTAGGTAGTGATTCTTTTGGCGATAACGCCTTCCTTTCCACCATCGGTGGCGGAAGAAGTTATAGTTTCGGTAATCAGGATGGCTATGTAAGTGGTTACAGCCCCAATGCACCTTCAAATCCTGATTTAAGGTGGGAAGAGACTTCTCAAACCAATATCGGGCTCGATGTCACATTATTTAAAGATGTGACTTTTACCACTGAATATTATAAAAAGAAAACCACAGGTATTTTACAAACCACCAGAATTCCAGCTTATGTGGGTGCTATAGCTAACCCTTATGGAAATGTGGGGGATATGGAGAATTCCGGGGTGGAATTTGAATTGGGTTACAGAAAGCAACTTGGCGAGGTTAATTTCTCTGTCAATGGAAATTTCTCCACTTTAAAAAATCAAGTAACCTATCTGGGTGATGGAATTGAATATTTATCAGGCGGAACAGGCTTTGCGTCAAGTGCCTATCCAATCACAAGGACCGCAGTAGGTGAAGCTTATAACTCCTTCTTTGGTTTCCAAACCAAAGGGATATTCCAAAATCAGGCTGAAATAGATAATTATACCGGTGTGAAAGGAAAGATTCAACCTAATGCCAAACCAGGTGATTTTATTTGGGCGGATACCAATGATGATGGATCCATCACTGAAAAAGACAGAGTTTTTATCGGTAATCCAACGCCTAGCTATCAGTTTGGTTTCACTGCCTCTGCTGGGTATAAAAATTTTGATATCCTATTATTTGGTCAAGGTTCAGGTGGAAACAAAATTTTCCAGGGCTTAAGACGTCTGGATGTGAGCAATGCAAACTGGACTACGAAAGCTTTAAGCAGATGGATTGGAGAAGGCAGTTCTAATACTTATCCAAGATTGGTTCAGGGAGATCCAAGTGGAAACTTCAATAACCCATCAGATTTTTACTTAGAAGATGGAGATTATTTCAGAATTAAAACCTTGCAAATAGGATACACCTTCTCTAACAGTCTCATTTCAAAAGCTGGGATGAAGAAGGCAAGAGTTTATTTAACAGGAGAGAATCTGGTTACATTCACTCAATATACAGGTTTTGATCCGGAGATTGGTGGTGGAAGTTTTAGTATCGACCGTGGTATCTATCCACAGGCGAGAACATTTCTTGTTGGTTTAAGTGTTGGATTTTAATTGATTAAAAGATGAAAAAAATAGTTAAAGTTATAGCCCTGGGCACAGTAGGATTATTGTTATCCCAGTCGTGTAAAAACAGCTTTCTTGATGTGAAACCTAAGGGGACAGAGCTGGAGTCGAATTATTATAAAAATGCAACAGAAGCTTTTAACGGTTTGGTTGCGGTGTATGACGTGGTGGGATGGCAAGGAGGTGGATTTGTGACCAGGGAGAATACGATGGATGCGGGTTCGGATGACCATTATGCGGGCGGAGGTAATGCTACAGACGTTTCGGATTTGCAGGCGATCTCCAATTATTCCATGTCTGCGGCAAACGGACCTCAGGGAACATTATGGAGCGCAGGTTATTCAGGCGTTTTTAGAGCGAACACTTTGCTTCAAAAATTACCTGGAGTGCCAATGGATGATGCTTTGAAAAGCAGATTCATAGCAGAGACCAAATTCCTGAGAGCCTATTTCTATTTTGATTTAGTGAGATTCTTTAGAAATATTCCGCTTTCTACAGAACCGATACCTCAAAGTGAGATCTATAACGTTTTACAGGCTAAACCGGAAGATGTATATGCACAAATAGAGAAAGATTTAAAAGAAGCGATTGCAGAACCTAACCTGCCTAACACCGTTAACGTATCCACTGATGGTGGAAGAGCCACAAAAGGTGCAGCTCATGCATTATTGGGTAAGGTTTATCTATATGAGAAAAAATGGAATGAGGCCGCAGCTGAATTAGCTCTGGTAAATGGAACTCCAGGTCAGCAAAATCCAACTTATGGGTATCAATTACTACCTGATTTTGCAAGCTTATTCCAAACCAATAATAAGTTCAACAGTGAATCGATATTTGAAATCACACATTCTTCAAAATCAGCAGGAACATGGAACTGCATTGCCTGTACAGAGGGTAATGTGTTAAACATCATGACAGGTCCAAGAGATTATAAAGCAATAACTTCCGCAGCTCCGGATTATATTTCTGGATATAGTTTTTTACCGATCACTCAGAACCTGTTTGATGCCATCCATTTCGATCCTAGAAATAAAGCAACTGTGGCAAATTTAGATAGTTTAAAAGCAAATGGAATTGCCGACTACTCGGTTGGATATCAGAACACGGGTTATTTCCTAAAGAAATTTATGGGAAGAGTTTCAGATAAAACAACCGGTGGTGGAACGGTTGAATTGAACTACCCCCAAAATTTATATGCCATCAGACTAGCCGACACTTATTTGATGGAAGCGGAAGCTTTAATCCAGGGAAATAGCAACTTAACAAGAGCTGCGGCTTTAATCACTGCTGTTCGAACAAGAGCATATAACGATGGCGTTCAACATCCTGTTGCGGCAACTATGGCTAACGTAAAGTTGGAAAGAAGGTTAGAGCTGGTTGGCGAAGGTCACAGGTTGCCAGATTTGATAAGATGGGGAGATGCCGCAGCAGTGCTTGCTTCACGTGGATTTAAACCTGATAAAAACGAGCTGCTTCCAATTCCTTTAAACGAATTGGATAATACTAAATTGGTGCAGAACCCAGGATATTAAGAACATTAACGGTTAAATTTTAATCTAAAAATCATTAATCATGAAAATGAAAAATATATTAAGCGGTACGATGGTGATGCTGGGTGCATCAGCAATTCTGCTTTATTCAGCTTGTCAGCCAGAAGAGTATGGAATTGGCAATGGCTTATCTGCCACAACAGTGGATGCGTCTTTCTCTGCCACTCCGGTGGCAGGTAAAACAAACACCTATGTTTTACAAGCAAACACTAAAGGTGTTTTAGGCATCAGATGGGATTTGGGAGACGGCTCCGGCTTTGCAAATGGAAAACTTGTTGACACTGTTTTTTATCCCGATGCAGGTACTTACACGGTAAAGTCTGAGGCAATTGGTGCTGGAGGCGTTAAAGGAACTTCAACTAAAACTATAACTGTTGCCACTTCCGATCCGGTATCGGGAAACCTGTTGACTAATGGAAAAATGACGGCTCAGGATGATGCCACCTGGACAAGGTTAAACATAACTGCGGGAGTGACTTTCACATTGAATAACGGAAAAATGGTCGCCCAGGGAGGTAATTGGGGTCATGCAGGGGTTTATACTTCAGTGGATGTGGTAGCCAATAAAAAATATGCTGTGGATATGCTGGTGTCAGGTTCTGGAGCGACAGACACTTGGTTCGAAGTATATGTGAGTCAAACTGCACCGGTTGCCGGTCAGGATTATAGTGCAGGCGGCAAGCGTTTAGCTCTAAACACCTGGGCAGGATGTGCAACTTCACCATTTAGTGGTAAGCTGTCTAAATTATCTTGTGATGCTCCAAATGGCAATAAAGTCACTTTCACCACAGGCGGTAAAGTTTATATACTAGTAAAAAGCGGAGGAGGAAATTTAGGTACAGATGGAATATCTTTTACTAACGTAGAGTTTCGTGGGGTCAATTAATAATTGGTCAAAGCTGCCTGCTTAGCGGGCAGTTTTTTTATTTAAGATAAATCCAAACCAAATATGAGGATGAAAAATATAAAGAGAGGAGTTTTCCTGTTGTTGATGACCGGCATCCTTTCCTGCTCCCAGAAAAAGAAGGAGGAACTGCCCTATTTTGAACCAGTGAAGTTCGTTGACAAAGGCTGGACATTCGAAACCACACCAGTTTGGGCGGATGAGTTTGAATATAATGGTGCACCAGATCCGACTAAATGGGTTTATGACATTGGTGGCAGCGGTTGGGGAAATAATGAATTGGAATACTATACCGACTCGAGGAAAAACAGCAAGGTAGCTGATGGAAAGTTGACCATCACTGTGCTGAAGGAAGATGTTGGGGGCAGGAATTATACCTCAGCGAGGTTAGCCACTAGGGGAAAGGGAGACTTTCTTTATGGCCGCTTTGAAATTAAAGCAAAACTCCCGGCAGGAAAAGGGACCTGGCCGGCAATTTGGATGCTGCCCACTGACTGGGCTTACGGAGATTGGCCAAAATCAGGAGAGATTGACATCATGGAACATGTGGGTTATGATCCCAATGTGGTTCACATCAGCACCCATTGTTTAGCCTACTATTTTAAAATCAACACCCAAAAAACTTCCGTGAAAACCATTCCTACGGCAACCACTGATTTTCATCTTTATCGGGTTGACTGGACACCATTCGCCATCAGGGGATATATTGATGATGTGAAGATTTTTGAATTCGATAATGAGAACAAGGGATACGAGGTTTGGCCATTTGATAAGAGATTTCACTTGCTGCTGAATGTAGCTTATGGAGGCGATTGGGGAGGAGCGCAAGGCGTGGACGATAGCGCATTGCCTCAAAAAATGGAAGTGGATTATGTCCGCGTATATAAGATGATGGAGAAAGAATGAGGAACGCTAAAATGATAAAAACGGGATTAATCTCTTTGATGCTGATAGCCATATTCGCTTGTAAGGATAAAAAAACAAGTTCAGCTGTGCCCGAACCGCCAGTGGTAAACCCTCCGGTAGAAACCGTGCCATCTGAGGTGTCTTTATGGGTGACCAATGGCAATCAGTTTGGGTTGTTTCAGAAGCAGAACGTGAGTTTGGTGTTTAAAAATGAGCAGAACAGCAACGAAACCATCACGGTTGATACCAGCACCACCTATCAAACCATAGATGGTTTTGGTTATACGCTAACTGGCGGAAGTGCCAGCTTATTAAATGGCTTAAGCAGCGATAAAAAAGATGCGATTTTAAAAGAACTTTTTAGAACTGATGGAGATAACATTGGCGTAAGCTATTTGAGAATAAGCATTGGAGCTTCAGATTTAAGCTCCAATACCTTCACTTATGACGAAGTGGCAAGCGGACAAACGGATGTGAATCTTCAGAATTTCAGTATGGAAAAGGAAATGACTGATTTGGTGCCTATCCTTAAAAAGATTGTAGCCATCAATCCTGAGATTAAGATCTTAGGTTCCCCGTGGACAGCTCCTACATGGATGAAAACGAATAATGCCTTTAAAGGAGGAAGTTTGAAAACAGAATATTACCAGGTTTATTCAAACTACTTTGTGAAATATATCAAAGCCATGAAAGTGCAGGGCATCACCATAGACGCCATCACTCCTCAAAACGAGCCTTTGCATGGAGGTAACAATCCAAGTATGGTGATGACTGCCTCAGAACAGACGAATTTCATTAAAAATAACCTTGGGCCCGCTTTCCGGCAGGAAGACATCAGCACCAAAATTATTGTGTATGACCATAATGCTGATAAACCCGAATACCCTATTGAAATACTCAATGATCCGGCAGCAAGAGCCTATGTGGCAGGTTCTGCATTCCATCTTTATGGAGGCAGCATCAGCGCACTTTCTCAGGTGCATAATGCCTACCCAGATAAAGGAGTTTACTTCACTGAGCAATGGGTGGGTGGTCCCGGAAATTTTGGGGAAGATTTAAAATGGCACACCGAGAATCTCATCATTGGCGCAACCAGAAACTGGAGTAAAAATGTTTTGGAGTGGAATCTCGCAGCAGACCCTAATTACCAGCCCCATACAGATGGCGGCTGCACCACCTGTTTAGGAGCATTAACCATCACCTCCGATGTGAGCCGAAATGTGTCTTATTACATCATCGCTCATGCTTCTAAATTTGTGAGACCCGGTTCGGTAAGAATAGCTTCCAATACGGTTGCAAATTTACCTAATGTTGCTTTTAAAACTCCGAGTGGAAAAAAGGTGCTCATCGTTCTCAACAAGTCAAATTCAATTCAATCATTCAACATTAAATTCAAAGACAAAACCGTTTCAACAACCTTAAATGCAGGAGCCGTAGGCACCTATGTTTGGTAATCTTATTTTTATATGAAATCCATAATCTTGATGACATGGGCAGTTTTATGCTGCAATACTACACTTAAAGCACAAATCGAAATTACCAATGCGAAAGTTTACACCACCGCAAAAGGAGGTAAGCGTCCCATGGGATATAAGGGAAAGCTTGAATTCAAAAAACTGGCCCAACCATTAGAAACAGAACCTGCTGTATTTATTGATGCCAGCAAAACATATCAAACCATGTTGGGAATTGGAGGTGCTATAACTGATGCTTCTGCGGAAGTATATGCTAAACTTTCTAAAGACAAGCAAAAAGAATTGATGGATGCATATTACAATAGCAGCAAAGGCATTGGCTATACTTTAGCCAGAACAAACATCAACAGTTGCGATTTCTCATCAACCACCTACACCTATGTGAAAGACGGAGATAAGGATTTGAAGTCTTTTGATATCGCTCATGATGATGAATTCAGGATCCCAATGATTAAAGAAGCGATGAAAACCGCAGGAGGAAAACTCAATCTTTTTGTCAGCCCTTGGTCGCCACCTGCATGGATGAAAGACAATAATGACATGTTGCATGGAGGGGTGTTGAAAGATGAATATAAACAGTCATGGGCTAATTATTATGTGAAATACATCAATGAATTAAAAAAAAGAGGAGTACCGGTTTGGGGGCTCACTGTTCAAAACGAGCCCATGGCCAAACAACGTTGGGAGTCTTGCATTTTCACGGCTGAAGCCGAAAGAGATTTCATAAAAACCTATTTAGGTCCAACTTTACAAAAGGCCAACATGTCTGATAAGAAACTGATTGCATGGGATCATAATAGGGATTTGATGTTTCAAAGGGCAAGTGTGATACTTAACGACCCTGATGCCGCAAAATACGTTTGGGGAATAGGTTTTCATTGGTACGAAACCTGGACAAAAAGCAGCATGTTGTTTAAAAATGAGCAATTGGTAAAAGAGGCTTTTCCTGATAAAGAACTTATTTTCACAGAAGGGTGTAAAGAGTTGTTCAATTTAGACAGTGTTTACACTTGGTCTCTTGGAGAGCGTTATGGACATTCCATGATCAATGATTTTAATAACGGAACCGCCGCCTGGACAGACTGGAATATCTTATTAGATGAAAACGGTGGACCCAACCATGTGGCTAATTTCACTTTTGCGCCAATACATGCCAATTTAAAAACCAATGAGTTGATTTACACCAATGCGTACTATTACATTGGTCAGTTCTCCAAATTTATTCAACCAGGGGCAAAGCGTATCATCGCCTCGTCCAGTCGCGATGCTCTAGAATCCACTGCATTCATAAATCCCGATGGGAAAATTGTGGTAGTGGTATTGAACACCACGCCCAACGAGATAAAACATCTTTTATGGATTAAAGGAGAGGCTGCAGAGACAGTGAGTGCTGCACATTCCATCAGCACCTATTTAATTGATAAAAAAAATGAACAAGTTCAATAGCATGTACCTGCTCATCTTTATGGCATTATTCGGCTGTAAAAAAAATAAGCATGGAGATCCCTTTGTTCCGGTGGTGCCACAAGAAGAACCAGCTGTTCCTGGCGTTCCAATTTCTGCCCATTACGATGGATACGATCTCACCTGGCAGGATGAATTCAACAATTCCACTTTAGATCCTCAAAAATGGATTTATGAAACCGGCACAGGTGTGAACGGAGATTTTGGGACCGGACAACTGGACAGAGCGACCAGCCGAAGCATCAACGTTTCGGTAAATACCGGAGTGAACGATGCCGACGGGGGCGCTCTCGCCATCACCACCACCAAAGAGAGCTTTATGGACAGGAATTACACCAGCGGAAGAATCAACACCTCGGGTAAATTCACGTGTGGTCCGGGTTATCGGGTGGAGGCTAGGGTTTGGGCCCGTGACGTGAGGTACAAAGGGCAGGGTTTTGCTTTTTGGATGATGCCTGCTGAAATTCCTGCCAATGAAAACCATTTGATGTGGCCACAAGGTGGCGAAGTGGATATCATGGAATACGTTGGAGCGATTCCGAACTTCAATTTAGGCACTGTCCATTATGCATGGTCATGGGAGAATAATGAATACAAAGACTGGAATCATGGTCACAAAGGAGCTTATTACTCCTATGCTGAGCAACAAGTTCCAATCACGAATCCATCTTATGGTAACTGGCCCATCACTATTTCTGATAAAAATTCAGGAAGCGGAGCTTTCCATATTTATAGAGTGGATTGGTTCAACGATCGTATTGAATTCAGTGTGGATGAACACATCTATCATATCAATTATTTCAACGATGGCGCAGTTTTAAATCAAAGTCCCGACGGACAGGATCAGGATGCATCCAGAATGGTGAATGGAAAAAGATTGTTAGCTACAGAATATACTCATCATTTTAATGAGTGGCATCCATTTGAACATCAATTCTATTTGATTTTATCAGCTGGGGTTGGAGGAAATGAAAATAGCAGTTATGGCGGAAGCATTGTTCCTGAGGCAGTTTTCCCTTGTTCCACTTTTGTGGATTGGGTGCGTGTTTACAAAAGAAAATAAATATTACAGCGTGAGAACTTACTTTAAATCAAAACATTTAAGAAACAACCTTTTGTTGGCTTTAGCATTGGCCTTTTCTCAAGCAACATTTGCCCAGGGATTTTTAAAAGCTGATGATGGCAGGATTGTGAATGAGAAAGGCGAGAATATGCTGCTTCGCGGAATGGGCTTAGGCGGCTGGATGCTGCAGGAAGGTTACATGTTTAAAGTGGGTGAACTGGGCAGGCAGTATCGTATTAAAGAAGAGATCACCAAATTGGTGGGCGTTCAAAAAGCCAACGAGTTTTATGATTTATGGTTGCATAACAACACCACCAAAACAGATATTGATTCTTTGGCCTCCTGGGGATTCAACTCAGTGAGATTGCCCATGCATTTCCAGTTGTTCACCCTTCCGGTGGATAAGGAACCCGTTGCCGGACAAAACACCTGGTTAAAAGAAGGATTTGAACTTACCGACAGCCTACTCTCTTGGTGTAAAGCCAATAAAATATATTTGATTTTAGATTTGCATGCTGCACCTGGCGGACAAGGTAATGACCTCAACATCTCAGACAGAAATCCATCTAAACCATCCTTGTGGGAAAGCAGGGACAACCAGTTAAAAACCATCGCACTTTGGAGAAAGCTGGCCGAAAGATATAGGGATGAGCCCTGGATTGGTGGTTATGACATCATCAACGAACCGAACTGGGGTTTTCAGGACACAGCAGATTTCCGCGGAACAGAAGAACAGAAGAACATTCCTTTGAGGAATTTAATGGTGGAAATTACCAGCGAAATCAGGAAGATTGATAAAAAACATATCATCATTATCGAAGGTAATGGTTTTGGCAATAATTACCGGGGTATCTTTCCCAAATGGGATGACAACTTGGTGCTGAGTTTTCATAAATATGGGAATTTTAACAATGAGGCCTCTATTCAGCAATTCGTCAATTACAGGGAAAAAGAACATATTCCCATCTGGTTGGGAGAATCGGGGGAAAATTCCAACACCTGGTTCACAGAAGCAATTGGATTGGCCGAAAAGAATAATATTGGATGGGCCTGGTGGCAGTTGAAGAAGATGGGCATCAACAATCCGCTGGAGATTAAATCGCCGGAAGGTTACAGGGATTTACTCGATTATTGGAATGGGAAAGGCCCTAAGCCATCAGCAGAAGAAGCATGGAGTACATTAAAGGAATTCGCTCTCCATACCAACATTAAAAATAACAGCTATCATCATGATGTGATTGATGCCATGTTCAGGCAGGTAAATCAATCCACAGCGAAACCTTTCAAGGGAAACAATATCACTAAAGGTTCCGTTTTAAAAGCTGTCGATTATGATTTAGGGCCGCAACGTATTGCTTATTTTGATAAAGACACCGCCAGTTATCACTACACTCCCGATGTGAATACCCGTGGAAATCGAGGGAGCACCTATAGAAATGATGGGGTGGACATCAAAAACAACGCAGCAGGAGAGCCTTATATTTTTGATATGGAGGATGGGGAATGGCTGCAGTACACCATCAATGTCTCCAAAGCAGCTAACTTTCAGCTTGCTGCTAAAATTTCGGGAGATAAAAACGGGGAAATTGAAATCTCTTCCGGAGGCGATAAAAAGAGCATGGCGATCAAACCCACCTCAAAAACAGCATGGGAATGGGTGAACATTGGCGATATCAGATTGAAAAAAGGTAAGAACATCATCAGGGTTTATGCCAGCAAGGGAGGCTTTGATTTTTCTGAATTAAAATTCAACTGATTTTCTTAATATAGCCATGATGAAAAACAGGCTAAAATATGTTTACGTACTGAGTTCAGTCATTATCCTGCTCATTGCTTTGGCTCAATGTAATGAACAAAAAGCTAAAGACATCAGGGGGCCACAATACGTTTCAGAGCAAACCTGTATAAAATGTCATCGTGATATTTATGACAACTATCTGCATACGGCTCATTTCAAAACCTCCGCTCCGGTTAATCCAGCTTTCGCCGGTTATTACAAAAATCCCTATGGAGTAACCTATCTTAATGAGGAAATTGTAGCTATTGAAAAAAGAAAAGACAGCCTTTTTCAGGTATTGGAGTCTCATGACCAGCGAAAGTCTTATCCTGTCCAGGTGGCTTTTGGCTCAGGGGAGAAAGCTCAGACTTTTGGTTATTGGCAGGGGGATAAATTATACCAGTTGCCTTTGACCTATTTATCGGCTGGGTCAAAGTGGGTAAACAGTCCAGGCTTTAATGTAAATCATCCGTATTTCGAAAGAGCGATAGTCAGCCGCTGCTTTGAATGCCATAGCTCTTACGTGGAGGCTGAGGTAAAATTTAAAGGTTTTCAAAAAGAAGAAACTTTGAAGGCCGCCTCAATTTTATATGGAATTGATTGTCAACGTTGCCATGGCCCAGCGGCCGAACATGTAGATTTTCATACAGGGAACCCCGGAGAGAAGAAAGCCAGGTATATCGTCAGATATAACGAACTTTCGCGGGCTCAAAAAATAGATATGTGTGGCGTATGTCATTCAGGAAATGACCAAACTGCTGTCAGAAGCACTTTTTCTTTTGTTCCCGGAGATACGGTATCCAATTTCTTTTATCAGGATTTCAATACACAACCTTCGCCTGATGTACATGGCAAGCAGGTGCAGCAATTGATGAGGAGCAAATGCTATCAAAAAAGTGCCGTGCTAAATTGTACCACCTGCCACGATGTGCACAAGAGAAAACAGAGTTTAATAAGCTACGATCAAAAATGCATCAGCTGCCATCAGCAGACGGAACATCCGGAAGGTTTAAATACCACCAATTGTGTAGCATGTCATATGCCCTTAATGGCTTCTGGGGTGATTAAATTTGAATCGGCGAAAGACAAGGCTTCCGGTAGTTACTTTTTAAGGTCACACATCATAAAAGTCTATTAGAAGGGTTAACAGTTTATTTCCGGGAATTCATGTTCACCAGATCCATTTATTGAAGTTTATAGCATTGATCGCTTGAAGCAAGTGCGCTTTTGATTCATTTAGTCATCACTGAATTAATATAAATTTCTTAAGTTTATTAATTATTTGAATATCCGTAAAGCTTCATAAGGATGATTAAATCGCTAAAACGGTTTCAATTGAGTAGCCCATGGTTTAAACCATGGGCTACAGGAAACAGGAATTTTAATGGATTTATCCATTTCCCTATCTGTTTTATTTTTTGAAGTGGGAAAGCCTAGAGATTCGATCATAGAAAAAATAGTTATTTGAATAGATATATTTTAAATTATAAACAATCAATTCCATGAGGAAAGTCATCACACTAATGTTAAATGCTATTTTTTCCGTAGCACAGGCGCAAAATAAAGTTGATGTCTCAAAATAAACAGGTTCTGAAAATTATCAATTATAATAAATATAAAAATCATGACAAAAAGCCTTTTATCAGGAGTTCTTCTTAGCGCACTTTTTTTCGGTGCCTGTACCAACAACAAAAAGGAGAACACCACCAGCGATTCCCTGACCTTCAGATTAGACAGCTCAAAGTTCGACACCACCATCAACGACAAAAAGGTAAAATTGTATGTGCTGAAAAACAAGAACAACATGCAGGCAGATTTCACCAATCTGGGTGGAAGGTTGATCAGTCTGATGGTGCCGGACAGCAGCGGGAAACTGGTGGACGTGGTGGTGGGTTTCGCCAGTGCGGGGGATTATCAGCAATCGACCGAACCCTATTTCGGGGCCACCATAGGCCGTTATGGCAACCGTATAGCGAAGGGAAAGTTCACCATTGACGGCAAGGGATACCAATCTTCCCTGAACAATGGGACAAACATGTTGCATGGCGGCACCAAAGGGTTCCAGTACCAGGTTTGGGATGCGCAGCAACCAAACGGCCATACCTTGGTGCTGAGCTACCTCTCCAAAGATATGGAAGAAGGTTTCCCCGGAAATCTCCACGTAAGGGTGACCTACACCTTGACCGACGACAACGAACTCAGAATGGACTACGAGGCCACCACTGACAGAACAACGGTGGTGAACCTCACCAACCACGCCTTTTTCAACCTGAACGGGGAGGGCAGCGGGACCATCTTGAACCACACTGTCCAGATCTATGCCGATGAGTACACCCCGGTGGATTCCACCTTGATCCCAACGGGGGAACTTGCCCCGGTGAAGAGCACCCCTTTCGATTTCACCGCACCAACAAAAATAGGCGAAAGGATTGGGGCAAATGATGAGCAGCTGAAGAACGGGAAGGGATACGACCACAATTATGTGCTGAACGGGACAAAAGGGATGGGGATGGCCCATGCCGCCACCGTCACAGGGGACAAGTCGGGGATCGTGATGGATGTCTACACCCGGGAACCAGGCCTGCAGTTCTACAGCGGGAACTTCATGCAGAGCAAAAACACGTTCAAGGGGGGCGCCAAAGATGATTTCAGGACCGCTTTTGCAATGGAGACACAGCATTTCCCTGATTCGCCAAACCAACCTTCGTTTCCTTCAACAGAACTGAAACCTGGGGACACTTACCAGACCAGCTCCATCTATAAATTCAGTGTTAAATAAAGAATTTCATAAAGGTCTTTAGACGATAAAACCATAAAGCATTCCTCATGAAAATTAAGTCAGCATTACTCATTGCACTATTCAGCTTATGCAGTATGGTAGCTGTTTTTTCACAGAATAAGGCAAAAGATGCTACGCAAAAGGAAGATTACTCTGATGATTGGGGGGCTTTATCACATTATGAAAAAGAGAATGAAGCGCTTCCCGCACCGAAAGCAAACGAGGAAAGGGTAGTTTTTTTAGGAAGTTCGATCTTCGAGTTTTGGAAACAAAAGGATCCGGAATATTTTAAATCACATCCGTACCTGGATAGGGGAATAAGCGGACAAACTTCTCCCCAATTATTGATCCGATTTAGGCAGGATGTAATTAATCTTAAACCAAAAGCAGTGATCATTTTGGCCGGCAGTAATGATATTGCCAGTGATAGAGGGCATGTCACCAACGAACGCATTATGGATTACATAAAGTCAATGGCAGAACTTGCACGTTTGAATCACATAAAAGTGATTCTTTGTGAATATTTGCCCATCAACGCTTACCCTTGGCGCAAAGATTTACATCCTGCAGAGGATATTATAGCCCTTAATCGATTGATAAAGACCTATGCGCTGGCCAATGATTTTACCTTGCTGGATTATTTCACTCCACTGGTGGATGAACATAATGGACAGCGTGCTGAACTTACCACAGACGGAGTCCATCCTAACCTTGCCGGGTATAAAATAATGGCTGATGTGACGGACATAGCTATCAAAAAAGCCTTAAAGAAGGCTGATTAAGGATTAACTTGTAAATGAATAGGCTTTGCGTTCGAGCAGGAATTCAGAAAACTTCATGCTCCCAATTTCAGTCCCGGTTACAAAGAAATACAAATTCTGAAGGCTGGTAGAGGCAGATTTTGGAGATATTGCGCTTGGCCGAACGTAAACGAAGTGAGGCACCTGAGTGGGATCATTGAGTGCTCACATCCCTGCTCTTATTCCATAAATCTATCCGCAGCTTGGGATGCTAATTCCCTGAAAGGTCTTCAGTTTTTCACGCAGCATAAAAATGAACGCTATCATTAATGAGGCAACGTGTGCTTCAGCAAGCCGTAGAGGTAGGTGCCCAAAAGAGCGCCCAGGATCACCACGAACATGGTGAAATAACCGTAGCCGATGTTCACAAACATAGGGCCCGGGCATGCGCCGGTTAAAGCCCATCCCAATCCGAAGATGGAACCGCCAATGATATAGCGTTTCCAGCTTTTATCCTTATCCTGGAAAACGATGGGGTTGCCCTGGAAATCCCTGATTCTGAATCTCTTGATGAGATACACACTTATTGCCCCGAGAACCACCGCAGTTCCAATGATGCCATACATGTGAAATGACTGAAAACGGAACATCTCCTGAATGCGGTACCAGGAGATGGCTTCTGATTTGGCCATGATGACGCCGAAGATGATGCCTGTTAATATGAATTTTAATCCTTTCATGATGTTAAAATATAAGAGGGAGTAATAAGTAGGTCATTGCCAGGCCGCCAGCGAAGAAACCTGCCACGGCGAGGAGTGAAGGCACCTGTAGATTGGATAAGCCGCTGATGGCATGCCCCGAAGTGCATCCGCCGGCATAACGGGCACCAAAGCCCACCAACAGGCCACCTGTCAGCAACACCAAAAAACCCTTGGGGGTGCTGATGAAATCAAACCCGTAGATCTGTCCCGGGTTTAAACCGCCATCAAAGTTGATCCCCAATCCTTTAAGATCCCGGATGGTGGCTGCGGATAATTGTAAAGGCTGGTCGCTTTTCAGCAAGGTTGACGCGATGAAACCCCCGATGACGGAACCTAAAAGGAACAGGAGGTTCCATTTTTGAGTCTTCCAGCCGAAATCAAAGAATTTAACCTTCTTGCCGGCACCAGCGATGGTGCAGAGGGTGCGCAGGTTAGCCGAAACGCCAAAGGATTTTCCGAAATAGAGGAGTAAAAACATGATAAAAGCGATGGCTGCTCCTGAATAATACCAGGTCCATGGCTGACTTAGTGTTTCAAGCATTTGTTTTTAAATAAAAAGTTAATAAAAGTTTTAGGCAATGGTTCACCAGTCGTTCAGTGACATTGCCAAATAATACATGACTGATGCCCTTGCACCTGTGCGTTCTGATATCCAAATGCACACTGCTGCCATCCGCCAGGTAATCGTATCTGGATTGTTGACCATCCTAGGTTGCGCTCTTTCTTAGAGAAAAATATATCGAACATGTTCATGTTATTTTAAAGTACTGGGACAAACAAATTCCGTGGTCTTGATTTTGCCTGCATCTTTGATGGCATTAAAACCTCCCTGCACATCCACCAGGTTATCAAAACCGCGGGCTCTTAAAGTGGAGTTGAAGATCATGGAACGGTAACCGCCCGCACAATGCACATAGTAGGTTTTGTTTTTGTCAATATGAGTCATGCTCTCGTTGATATCGTCCAGCGGAAGGTTCTCTGCAATGCCCACATGCTCACTTTGATACTCACTGCCTTTTCTCACATCCACTAAATTGATCTGTTCCCGAGCCATGATGCTGCCGAGTTCATCGGCCGTGATGGATTTAATGACACCCACCTCCATCCCGGCATCTTTCCATGCTTTAAAACCACCTTTTAAAAAGCCAACGGTATGGTCATAGCCCACCCTGGCCAACCTGGTGATCACCTCCTCTTCCCGGCCCGCTTCGGTAACCAAAAGGATGTTTTGTTCTATATCAGGGACCATGGCACCTACCCATGGGGCGAAGTTCCCGTCGATACCGATATTGATGGAATTGGGGATCAGTCCCTGTGCGAAAATCTGCGGATCACGGGTGTCCAGTACCAACGCTCCGCTTTCATTGGCCACCATTTCAAAAGCTTTCGGTGCCAAAGCATGTTGCCCGCGTTCCAAAACTTTGTCAATGCTTTCATAACCCCGGATGTTCATCATCACGTTTAAGGGGAAATAGGCCGGTGGAGGCAAAAGACCATCGGTGACTTCTTGGATGAACTCCTCTTTGGTCATGTCCGCTCTTAAAGCATAATTGGTCTCTTTCTGATGGCCTAAAGTGTCGGTGGTCTCCTTGCTCATGTTTTTGCCACAGGCACTACCTGCGCCATGCGCCGGGTACACCACAATGTCATCAGCCAACGGCATGATTTGCGCTCTTAAAGAATCATACAGGTAACCCGCTAATTTATCTTGGGTAAGGTCAGCCGCCACTTTCTGTGCCAGGTCCGGGCGGCCCACATCACCGATGAACAAGGTGTCTCCGGAGAATAAGGCCACTTCTTTGCCTGTCTCATCTTTCAATAAATAACAGGTGCTCTCCATAGTATGACCAGGGGTATGCAACACTTTAATGGTGCTGTTGCCCACGTGAAACTCCTGGCCATCTTTCGCACTGATGAAATCAAAATCAGGTTTGGCATGCGGGCCGTAAACAATGGGTGCCCCACTCTTTTTAGAAAGATCTAAATGGCCCGAAACAAAATCCGCATGAAAATGGGTCTCAAATACGTATTTTATAGTGGCACCTCTTGCAGCAGCTTTATCCAGATAAGGTTGTACCTCCCTCAATGGATCAATGATTGCAGCTTCACCATTGCTTTCGATGTAGTAAGCACCCTGTGCCAAACATCCTGTATAAATTTGCTCAATGATCATGTCTTTTATTTTTTATGTTGTTCAACTATCTTAATCACCTTGCTAACTAAATTGACTACAGTCACGCAGTATTTTTTTACATTCCATCTACCTCATAGAGGTTGATCTCTTCGGTCTGGTGGGCTCATTCCGCAGTGCCTGACACCGCAGGCTGATACATCCGGATGGCGTTGTAAAAGACAATAGCCAGCAGCATCTTTCATGATGTATTTACGCTAAGACCACTTCTTTCATGATGATATAAACACCCATGATGAGTACAAAATACCCAAACCCTTTCTTCAGTTTGGCACCCTCCACTTTTTTGTTGATGAGGCCACCGATGAAGATGCCAGCTATGGCGATGGCGGTGATGCTCAGTAAAAAGAGCCAGTCCAACTTAAAATGGCCCAAGTCACCGGTGAAACCAATCAGGGAATTCAATGCGATGATGAACAGTGAGGTGCCCACCGCCTCTTTCATAGGTAAGCCCACGATGATCACCAAAGTGGGGATCAACAGGAAGCCTCCGCCTGCGCCCAATAAACCAGTGGCGACACCTATGGCGACACCGTACAATAAAAGCCTGCCCACCTTCAATTTGCTTTTGGCCTCCACGGGCGCCACCAGGGTTCTGCCATTGCTGATCATAGCCACTGCCGCCGCCACCATCAATAGGGCGAAGAGCACCATCATCAGCATATTTTCTGTGACGATGAAACCGTCTATGGTGACAATTTCTTTGGGGATGATGGGAATGAAGAATTTTCTGGTGAGGAAAGCCGTGGTAATGGAGGACAAGCCAAAAAGTAAAGCTGTTTTCACATTCACTAACCCGTGCCTGAAATTACTGACCGCACCCACCAAACTGGTGGAACCCACAATGAATAAAGAATAGGAGGTGGACAGGATAGGGCTGATACCAAAAAGATACACCAGCACCGGTACGGTAAGGATGGATCCGCCCCCGCCAATCAACCCCAGGGAGATGCCAATTAATGCTGAAGCTAAATATGCGATGATTTCCATTATTATCTATTAGGAAACAAAGGTGCAAACTTCCAGAATATTCCACCGTGACTTAGGTCACACGGCCGATTATTTCAGCCATTCCACGTAATTCCTGTGTAATACCAGCTCTCCTCTTTGCTCCATTTTTTTCAGAAGTCTGGAAATTACCTCCCGGGAGGAGTTAAGGTCATTGGCGATCTCCTGGTGTGTGATCTGCAGCTGCCTGGTTTTTAGCTTGCTGTACTGGTTCTTTAAATAAAACAGCAGTCTTTCGTCCAAACCCTTGAAGGTGATCCCGTCAATCACCTTCAAGAGTTCCTCAAACCTGGTCCTGTAGGTCTCCAGCACAAAATAATACCAGGTTTTATAATGCTGCATCAGGTCATCCATCATGGTGATGGGGATGGACAGCACGGTGGTGTCATCCACAGATTTAGCCATCACCTCGCTGGTTTCCTGCCGGGTGGCGCAAATGAGCGACAGGGCACAGGCATTGCCGGGCTCCAGGTAATACATGAAGAACTCCCCGCCATCCTCGCCCTGGCGGTAAAGCTTTACTTTACCCTCCACAATCAGCATAGCCGAACGAAAATACTGACCGGTCTCCATCATCAGCTCTCCGGCAGAGAAGGCCTTGATCGTGGCATTGGCGATGAGCTGCTCTTTCAACTCGGGTTCAAACTGTGGAAAAAGCTGGTTGATATATTCACTGATGACGGTTTTCATGAATGGAATCGAAATGATGACAGGCCATAAAGATAGGAGGAATTAATTAAATAGGTTTAGGTATTAAATCACATTTCAGGTTAAAGTATCAGTCTGTAGCAAAGCCAGCCATTTGCGTTATTTTTTGGTTTTCACCTGTTGTGGTAGGTTTTAATATGGCAGATAACAGCAGTTGGTCTGAAAACCTGAACCTAATCGCTGAGAATTGAATATACAAGAATTTTGTAAGATATTTGAAGATAAAACTCATCTAGTGTAATGTTAATCATAAAACGACGAAAAATCAATCTTTTTAAATTGCTTATTGTCAATGATATAAGTCTTTTGACTTTTGACTTTATACTTTTAACTTAACACTAGGTAATTGCTAACATGAATAATTTGTCCGGATCCTATGATTTAAATTTCATCAAGAATAAGAGCCTGTTTAAATTTATATCGTGAGAATGTTTATAGCTTATTTTTGAGCGAAACGAGGCAAATTTTGTAGAGATAGCCGGGCATCTATCTCGAAAAATTTAACGAAGTTGCAGCCAAAAAGAAGCATAAACAAATTATTAGATAAATTTTAAACAGGCTCTAATCATTTTTTAGAATAATACTTTTAATGTTACTCTGTCCAAACAGGGTATAGCGAAGCGAACCCTGCGTTGTTTCCTCATTTTTTGGATGTTGCAAAAGATTCATCGGGCTCTGCTTCCAAATCTTCTGAGGTCTGACTGCGGGGAATGACAAAAGGAGCTTGATTCGTCATTTCTTTACCAACTGATTTAAAAGCTTTGTAACTTTGCTTTAATGAATTTATTCACGCAGGTAAGGTTTCTCCTGAAAAAGGAGATTTTATTGGAATGGCGATCTAAATATGCCTTAAATGGCATCTTACTTTATGTGGTCTCCACGGTGTTTGTGTGCTACCTCTCTTTCAGAACCACTCCGCCTTTAGTTTGGAATGCGCTTTTTTGGATCATCCTGTTGTTCGCAGCCATAAACGCCATTGCTAAAAGCTTTATGCAAGAGAATAAAGGAAGGTTATTGTACTATTATCAAATTGCGAGCCCTCAAGCCATCATCATCGCCAAGATGATTTATAACAGCCTGTTGATGATGTTAATGTCGGTAATTGCCCTGATTTTTTACAGCCTCGTGTTTCAAAACCAGGTTGGAGATCAAGCCTTGTATTTTCTGGCGGTGCTGATAGGTGCCATCAGTTTCTCTTCGGTTTTCACCATGATTTCTGCCATTGCGTCCAAAGCAAATAATAATGGAACTTTGATGGCTATATTGAGTTTCCCGGTGATCATCCCGGTGATCATGCTCATCATCAAGCTTTCTAAAAATGCCATGGATGGATTGGACAGAAGTGTTTCCCTGAATGAAATAGGCGTGTTATGTGCCATAAATCTTATCGTGATCGTCACTTCTTTATTACTATTTCCTTACCTTTGGCGGGATTAAAATTAAAAAATTATGTATAAATCATGGTGGAAAATACTAGCCTCGGTATTGATTTTCTACTCCGTTATAGGTGGCCTCTTAATTAATGTACCCGTACTTCCAATTTTACATGAAAGCATAAGAACAGTATATTTTCATGTTCCTATGTGGATAGGGATGTTTATAGCTTATTTGGTGTCTGTTATTTACAGTATAAAGTACTTGAGAGGCAACAATCCAAATCATGATTTAATGGCGGCTGAAGCCGTAAATACAGGATTAATGTTTGCTGCTGTAGGCTTTGCTTCTGGCATGACATGGGCCAACTTTACTTGGGGAGACTACTGGCCAAATGATCCTAAATTAAACAGTTCTGCTATAGCTACCTTACTTTATCTAGCTTACGTAGTCTTAAGAGGATCATT
Source organism: Pelobium sp. (assembly GCA_965218985.1). Lineage (GTDB taxonomy): Bacteria > Bacteroidota > Bacteroidia > Sphingobacteriales > Sphingobacteriaceae > Pseudopedobacter. The sequence goes on along the minus strand of CBDCMP010000007.1, from coordinate 64,839 downwards.
AGAAGAAGAGCAAAAGCGGGCCAGAATTTCATCTGTCTACAATATTTTTGCTTTTCCTGTGATGATAGTTTTAATATTTATCTTACCAAGATTAACAGATTCATTGCACCCCGGAAATGGAGGTAACCCTGCATTTGGACAATATGATTTAGATAGCAATATGAAATTGGTACTTTATCCCTGCCATGGTTGGATGGGCTTTGATGTCAACCTGGATTATGACCATTCGTTACCGAATCAGGTTGGTGGAGAATAAACAAAATCAACTTCACTAAAATTGGGCTTAAGACCTTCATTTCAACTAATATCAAACCAAAAATGAAAAAACTTGTTTCCTTACCAATTATTCTTCTTCTGCTTCATTCAGTCACTTTTGCCCAGGATAGCACGGTGGAGATGGCGGATGTATTGAGAAGTTCTGGTAAAATTTATGTAGTGGTGGCAGTGATGGTGCTGCTTTTTTTGGCATTCATCATTTATCTTTTCACCATTGATAGAAGATTAAAAAAAATAGAAAAAGAAAATTAGTTGAAATATTCATTTTAACTGATCTAAGCACGTTTTCTCTTCGTATAAAACATTGGTGTAATTGAAACACTAAGATTTTTAGATTGTGAATTTGTTTTTTTTTATTTCAAATTTGCAACAATTATAAAACTCATTTCAAATAAATAAGACCATTATGGCCCAAATTAACGAGGTTGTATTTCAAGAAGAAGAACCTCATTTCTATAAAGATGTTTGTGAATTTGTCGATCAGGCAGCACAATACACTCAGCACGATAAAGGATTACTCAGTCAGATCAAAGCATGTAACAGTGTTTATCGTTTTCAGTTCCCTATCAGAAAAGGAAATAGTTTTGAGATCATTCACGCCTGGCGTGTGGAACATTCGCATCATATGTCACCAACCAAAGGGGGTATTCGTTACAGTGAGATGGTGAATGAAGATGAGGTGATGGCTTTGGCTGCTTTAATGACTTATAAATGTGCCATTGTGAATGTGCCGTTTGGTGGTGCTAAAGGAGGGATAAAAATAAATCCTAAAAATTACACGGTATCGGAACTGGAGAACATCACACGCCGATATACCGTGGAGTTGATTAAAAAGAATTTCATTGGCCCGGGGATTGATGTTCCTGCGCCTGATTATGGCTCTGGCGAAAGGGAGATGTCGTGGATCGCAGACACTTATTTAACCATGAATCCAGGTTCTCTGGATGCATTGGGATGTGTGACCGGGAAACCAATCGCCTTACATGGTATCGCCGGCAGGAGAGAAGCTACAGGGAGGGGGGTGGCTTATGCCATCAGAGAGTGTGTCTCGGTAGCTGATGACATGAAGGCTTTAGGGTTATCTGCGGGATTGAATGGTAAAAAAGTGATTGTGCAGGGATTGGGAAATGTGGGCTATCACTCTGCTAAATTCTTGATCGAGTTTGGTGCCATCCTTGTCGGTTTCTGTGAATTTGAAGGAGCCATTTATAATGAAGATGGGCTGGATCTGGATGAAGTTTTCAAACATAGAAAATCAACGGGCTCCATTTTGGGTTTTGCGAAATCCAAAAAGGAATTCACTGATTCTTCAGAAGGTTTAGAGCTGGCCTGTGATATATTGGTTCCTGCGGCGCTGGAGAATCAAATCACTGAGAAAAATGTAAGAAGGATACAAGCGAAAATAATTGCTGAGGGAGCGAACGGGCCTACCACGCCTGGTGCTGCAGCTACTTTCATTGAGAATGGCGGGATCATCATTCCAGACATGTATGCCAATGCGGGTGGGGTGACCGTGTCTTATTTTGAATGGTTGAAAAATCTTTCGCATGTGGCTTTTGGCAGGATGGGCCGTCGTTATGACGAGAATTCCAACATCAACATCATGAATTTGATAGAATCCACTACCGGGATGACATTGAGCCATGAGCAGCGGATGGTGGTTGCCAAAGGTGCTTCCGAACTGGAATTGGTAAATTCTGGGTTAGAAGATACGATGATCCGTTCTTATCATGAAATCAGAGAGATTAAAATGGTTAATAATATAGATAGTTTAAGAACCGCTGCTTTTGTGGCTGCGGTTGATAAAATCGCCATTTCTTATGGTAATATGGGTATATGGCCGTAATCAATTAAAAAAAGAGGCTATATCAAAAGTCAAAATGGCTTTCTCAAAAGATTTGTAAATCCCCAATAAAATGGATAATAATGACCTAATGTCGAGGGTTTTTATCTAGATCAGGATGAATAAAATTAAACTCCCTTTACCCAGATTCAACATCATTCAGCCCAAACGCAAGGGAAGCCCGGGAGAGATCCCCGGAACTTTTTTCATCAACGAAACCGCCCTTAAAAGCAAGCTGTTTGTTTATTGCTATGGTCAGGATGAACTGGATGAATTGGAGACGGCGCATATAGAGGAAGCACTGGGTTTTATAGAACGATTCCCTGAAAGGACTCATTGGCTGGATGTGAAAGGTTTAGGCTCTCAGGATGTTCTGGACTTTATACAGCAGCGTTTTGATGTGAACAGGTTGGTCATGGAGGATATCGTGCATACCTATCAGCGGCCAAAAAATGAGGAGTACGAACATTTTCTTTTTGTCATCAGCAGGATGATGGAGTTAGATAGAGGACTTCAGTTGAAGAATGAGCAGATTTCCTTTTTGCTGTTTGAAAACACGATCATCAGTTTTCAGGAGGATTATGATGATGTTTTGGATCCGGTTAGAAACCGCCTAAGAATAAACGCGAATAAAAATATTCGCACCCTTGGACCATCATACATGCTTTATGCATTGATGGACACCGTGATAGACCATTATTTCACCATAGTGAACCGCTTGGGTGATGAATTAGAGATTGTAGAGGATCATCTTTATCAAAAGCCAAGAAAGCAATTGATGTACCGGATACAGGGAGTTAAAAAGCTGATGATCAGCATGAGAAGAGCCTCTTGGCCAGAGCGGGATAAACTGAATGACCTGTTGCGGTCAACCAACGTTTTGATCAATCCGGGGGTCAAAATTTTTTTACGTGATGCTTATGACCATAGCATCCAAATTATTGATTTGATAGAAAGTATGCGGGAGACAGCCACCAGTCTGCTGGACCTTTACCTTTCGCTTATGAGCAATAAGATGAATGAGATCATGAAGTTTCTCACCATCGTATCTGCCATTTTTATTCCCCTTACCTTCATTGCAGGTATTTACGGGATGAATTTTGCAGTTCAGGATCCGATATCCGGAAAAATTTTAAAAAACAACATGCCTGAACTTTACACGAACAACGGCTATGTTTATGTATGGGGAGTGATGATTTTAATCGCCCTGGGTCAGATTTGGTACTTTGCCAGAAAGGGATGGTTTAAAGACTAAACTTAATTTTCTGGGATTTCAAATGGTTCAAGCTTTTGATCAGTTGAACCATTTCCATAGGTCATGTGATTTTTGAGGATTATCTTTGTTTGTAAGAAGGGAGTGAATTTGCGAAAATCACGATTCCGATTCCGGCAACTGCTAATCCACCAAAAAATAAAAGAGCAGATGCATGAGTCCCATTAGTGGAGTCAGCAGGATTGAACGAATTGGAAGGAGTAAGCACTACTGCACCTAATATAACAAGTGCGCCAATAATCATGATAATAACACCAGTATTCTTTTTCATATTATGAGTTTTATGTGGCAAATATAATTATATCGGATGATGTATTTAGTTCTTAAAGTATTTTTTTTAAAAGGCAATGGCCCAACACCTCTCCTGCCCTTTGCCGGACGGGAGCTTTCCTTTATTTAAATGGAACAAAAATGAGGATACAACGCAGGGTTTCGTTTTGCGAGACCCTGCGGGAACACCTCTGCTCTTCGATGCTGCAGAGCCACCCGACCAGCTCCGGCCTAAATGATTTGGGCCAAAGACAAAAATGTGATTAAATGAAACAAATAAATAGCTTTTGATTTTTAAAAAACTTGTGCCTTGTTTTATATCGTCCTATATTCAAAGCGAAAATCAATTTTATCCTGATGAATCCAAAACAATTGGTTGGCGAGAAAGCTGCAACATATGTAAAAGATGGAATGATTGTAGGTCTGGGAACCGGATCCACCGCTTATTGGGCGATCATGAAGCTTGGAGAGCTGGTTAAAAACGGCTTAAAAATTCAGGCTGTTCCAACTTCCAAAAATACAGAAGAACTTGCTTTGCGCTTAAATATCCCACTGCTGGATGTTTCTGAAGTGGAAAGCATTGATCTCACTATTGATGGTGCTGATGAATTTGATGCACATAAAAACCTCATAAAAGGCGGTGGAGGAGCATTACTCAGAGAAAAAATCATTGCTTCCATCACCCAATTTTATATCATCATTGCTGATGATAGCAAGCAATCAGCATTATTGGGCAGTTTTGCGTTACCTGTGGAAGTGACGCCATTTGCAAGTGAAATCACTTTCAAACAATTAAGAAATCTGGGCTGCAAACCTGTGGTAAGGTTATCATCCGGATTGCCATTCATCACTGACAACGGAAACCTGATCATGGATTGTAAATTCGATGAAATTCGGGATCCGCAAGAGTTGGCTATCCAAATCAATCAAATCCCCGGTGTGGTGGAGAATGGTTTATTTCCTGGTATGGCAGATATCATCATCATTAATGATGGTGATGGAGGAGTGCAGATTATTGAATAAAAATTCAGGGGATTATTTTATTTTTTTGGAACTTGATGCACAAAAATCATCTGCCATAAATCAAGCTTTTTCATTGACTTTTCTTTTCTATTCCTTCTCTTTTAAAGGTATTGAAACGGGGTTTCACTACCTTGATGGAGCGTTTGGAAAGATCTAAGCTTGCATTTAATTCAAAACCAATCAGGAGGATCAAAGAATTGATGTATAGCCATAACATCACCACCAATAAGGTTCCTATAGAGCCATACAACTTGTTGTAGGTGCCGAAATTATTGATGTAATAAGTGAATCCAAGAGTGGTGAGTACGGCTAAAATTGTGGCAAACCAGGATCCGGCACTAAAAAACTTCCACTTTCTTGAATTCGCAGGGCCATATCGGTATAGCAGGGAAGTGGTGATGAAATAAACGACGATGATGATGATCCACCTGACGACGATGATGAGATAAATCCAGAAAATACCTTCCTTTAAATGTAATTCGTTCCGGATGAAATTGATGCTGAACTCACCTATCACCATCACAGACACGCCTAGCAATAACGAAAATGAGGTGAGCAACGTGAGATTCAGTGCCACATATCGTTGTTTCAGCCAAGATCTGGTCTCTACGATAAGCGAGGATTTATTAAAAGCCTCCATGAGCGTATGAATACCGTTAGTGGCAAAAACCAAAGCAAGAATGAACCCTAAAGAAAGCAGTTTCCCATTCTGTTTCTTCACAATATCCTCTAAAGTGGATTCAAAAGCGAGGTAAGCATTCTCCGGTAACAGCAGAGAGATGAGCGCCATCAATTGATTCTGAAAATTCTCTATGGGAATGTATGGAATCAGCGTGAAAAAGAAAATGATCGAAGGAAAAATAGCCATCATAAAGTTATAGGCCAGGGATGATGCCTTATTCACTAAAGAATCTTTCTGGATCTCCTGAAAGAAAAACAATCCGACAGTGTAGAGCGGTAATGGACTAAATCCCGGCAAGATGATGATTTTAGTCCATTCTATAAAATGGCGGTAAAACCCAAACCTTAAAAGGAATTTATGTAACCAATGCATTATTCTAAGTTAGAAAAATATATGCCAATCTTATCGTTGATGTTAGCCGGGGCCATGCAAGGTTTGTTCTTTTTCATGTCCACAAAAACCAATGTGGTTTCCCCAATATTCAACAATTCCCTTTTTTCATTGAATAGCTCATATTTGAAAATGATCCTTACAGCAGGCTTGGTTTCTATCGTGACTTTAATGGTGACCTCTTCATCATACAAGGCAGGTTTGATGTATTTAGATTTGAGCTCTAAAACTGGCATCATCACACCTTCTTCTTCCATAGATTTATAGGTCATTCCTAAACTTCGTAACATCTCTGTTCTTGCCACTTCGTAAAAAGCGGCGTAATTTCCGTAATACATGTAACCCATTTGATCCGTATCGGCATATCTCACTCTTATCTTGGTTTCAAAAACAAACATGCTATTTCTTTATGTTTCTTTCATTTAAGGCAGCCTGAAACTTTCTGGCATTTGCCTGGTGATCTTTTAAGTTGTCGGAGAAGTTATGGTAACCGGAGAAATCTTCTTTGGCACACATGTATATATAGTCATTTTTCTCATGATTCAACACCGCATCTATCGCTTTGATGGATGGCATCATGATGGGGCCTGGTGGCAAACCTGTGTGTATGTAGGTGTTATACGGAGATTCTTTTCTCAAATGCTTGTTCAATACTCTTCTGATGGTAAAATCATTATTTGCGAAAATCACGGTTGGGTCAGCTTCCAACTTGGTCCCTTTATGCAATCTGTTCAAATAAAGACCTGCAATAGTGGGCATCTCTTTGTCCATTAAAGCTTCACTATCTACTATGGAAGCCAGAATTGTCACCTCCTGAGGATTTAAATTCAAATCTTTGGCTTTTTGTAAACGGTCAGCCGTCCAAAACCGCTCATACTCTTTGTTCATTCTAAAGAAGAAATCTTTAGCGGAGATGTTCCAATACATCTGGTAAGAGTTAGGGATGAACATGGTGTAAATGTTATCCTTGTTGAACCCGTAATTGATGATGAACGCAGAGGAATCCAGGAGATGAATGAGCGAAGTGGAGTCAAATTCGAGTTTCCTTGCTGCCAGGGCTGCAAAATCCTCCTTCATCCTTACGTTTCTGAAAGAGATATCCACCGGCTCCTGGTTACCTGCCACCAGCATATTCAGGATTTGCCGGTTATTCATCCCTTTTTTAAACGGGTATTTACCGGATTTGAACCTGCTGCTAAAATCCCTGTCTTTAGCCAAACTTAAAAAAGATGCTGTATCGATCAACAGCTGATGTGTGTTGATCGAGTCGAGCACCTGCTGATAAGTGGCATTTGTGGGAATATAGAGGTAAGTCTTTTGAGCAACATTTGTGTTTGGCTTTAAATATTTTTTGTAAACCTTTGGTAAAATCAATGCTCCGGTTAAGATCATGAGTATGATCAATATAAGAGCAACAATTCCTAACGAGCTCTTTTTTTTATGAATTTCAGTCATTAATGATGTTTTTTGAAATTTTTATTCGGATGAATTTTCAAAGATAGGAAGCTTCAGGATATTCTTCTTAGTTTTGTCAGTCCCCCCATCAAATTTCGAGTCTTTTTAAAACCAGCAATCTCAAGGATTGTTTTAGCGGTCTTACTTCTTATTCCTCTTTGACAAATCACGATCAATGTTTTTTCCGGATTCAGTTTCAAATCATCTTCCTCGATAAAAGCGGACAATTTGCCTAAAGGAATGTTCAGACCGCCAATGTTGTAAGTGTGGTATTCTAAAGGTTCTCTCACATCCAGGATCTGAACTTTTTCCTCCTCTTCAGCTAAAAGTTTAATGAATTCCTCGGCAGAGATATCAGGCATCATTGCTGATTAGTGAGTGTGACATTTATTCTTGTACCAATACTCACTTTTGTGACAGAGTCAGGTACGATTGACGGAACTTGGAAAATAATCACGGCATTTGCAGAATCTCTCACCACACCTTCATAATTCACTGTTCCTAAGGTTAAGGAAGCTCCTCTGATGGAGAACATCGCTTCACTTAAGGTAAGTCCTTTTAAATTGGGTAATTCCACTTCACTGGCACCATAACCATCTCCTAAAACCAAGTCAATTCTTGAACCCTTCGGGATTTTCTGCCCCACTTTAACAGGTTGACCTCCGTAAGAGAAACTTAACACGGCATCACGGGCTATATCTGAGGTATAAGTGGTGTCACCTAATTTTAAGCTGTAATTGGAGAGCATAGCTTCTGCTTCTACAAAAGTTTTATTCTCTATATCCGGAAAATTCACATCGGGAGTTTGTGAACTCACAATGGTCAAATAGATCATTCGGTTATCTTTGACATTGGTATTAGGGTCGGGATCCTGTTCCAGTACCAGGCCATGTTTTTTATCCATTAGAAAAACAGAATCAATCTGATACCTGAATCCTTCAGATTCTAATAATTGAACCGCATTTTCCACATCTATGCCTTTTAAATTAGGGACTGGCTTACCTTCACCGTGTCTGGTGTACATCCTTAAACTCATGAAAACGCTGAACACCAAAATCGTAATCACCGCAAAAGCGATGATGAGTTGTTTACGAAAATCAGGAGTAGCCAGGTATTTAAAGAATTTACTCATGTATCATCATTGAATAGATTTCAAACTTAGCCAAATTTTAAGAATTGCTTCAATAAATTTTTTAAAGAGGGAGAGGTAATTAAAGATAAAATTTATATTTGAGCGAATGAAAATGGCGATTTTCAACGCCTGAAGTTTTGAAATGCCCCTTAATCCATCTTAAATAATTCATGAAAAAAAATATTGCACTTCTTGCGGGAGGTTTCACTGGTGAATGGGAGGTTTCTTTAAACAGTGCCGAACAGATTGAATCACAATTAGATCAAAATTTATTCAATGTTTTTAAGATTATCATCACTCCGGAAGAATGGTATCACATCAATGCAAAAGCAGAGAAGGTGCAAGTGGATAAAAACGATTTCAGCATCCTGATCAATGGCTATAAAATTACTTTTGCTACCGTTTTTATCATTATACATGGTTCTCCAGGTGAGGATGGTAAAATGCAGGGATATTTTGATTTATTGAAAATTCCTTACAACACTTGTGATGCCACCACGTCTGCCCTTACCATGAATAAAGCTTACACGAAAGCTGTGGTGGAGGGTATCGAGGATTTATACACCGCAAAATCTGTACAAATATTAAGTCGGAGTGCCGGAAATATAAGCCAGATCTCAAACAGGTTGAAATTGCCCATTTTCATTAAACCCAATAGTGGCGGCAGCAGTATTGGAATGTCAAAGGTTACAGATTGGGATTCATTAAACGAAGCAATAGCCAGAGCTTTTGCTGAGGATGATCAAATTTTAGTGGAGGAATTCATCAAAGGAAGAGAATTCACGGTTGGTATCTATAAGAAAAGAGGGGAGGTGATCGTGCTGCCGATCACGGAGATCAAATCTTCCAAAGAATTTTTTGATTACGAAGCAAAATATACCAAAGGTGTCACAGAGGAGATCACTCCGGCCTTGTTGCCAGAAGAACAAACTCAAAAAGTAGGTAAAATTGTCAGAGATATTTATCGTAAATTAAATTGCAGAGGAGTGGTCAGGGTTGATTTCATTATGCAAGGACCATTACAACATTTCTTTTTCATTGAAATTAACACTGTTCCCGGGCAATCGGAAAACAGCATCATTCCGCAGCAGGTAAGAGCTTCGGGGATGAAAATGAAAGATTTTTATACCTTATTGATAGAACAGTCGGCGGCTTAAATACTATAATTCAATATCATGTCCTCCTGAATCTCCACTGCACGTCCTGTTTTTAAATCGGTCATCACGAAATCAAACCAACCGTCAGCACTGATTTTATTGGATTTCAAATTGATCATCTCGAATCCAACCTTACATTCCTTACTGGATATGGTTAATATCCCTGTCTCCACTGAAAAGTTGTCGCCAAGTCCTAAAGGTCTTTTATAATTGATATGCACTGCCTTTACCACCCAGCCAAATCCCATCTCCAGGAACCGCTCCATAGACATTCCATAAAAAAGCTCCATTTGTTCATAGCGGGCCGCCAATACGTAATCAAGGTATTTGCTGTTATGGACATGATTGAACATGTCAATATCATCTGGTCTTACTTTATGGGCCGTTTTAAACGTGGAATACTTGTTTTTCATCAATTTATCGGTTACAAAATAGCACAAAACTTACAATGGAAAGATTTGATAAGTAAAGCATGTTGTAAAATTATATAATCCATCTTTTTGTTTTATATGTCCATTTTTAATAGTTCGTTTATCCTATACTTTTGATTTGTATTCTGATGCTTATATCTTAAACAGCTGTAAATCAGAATACTTTATTGCGCCAATTTAAATCAAATTTTATTAAACATGAAAACAAGTACAAACTTTGGTGTTGCTTCATTGCTGTTGGTAGCAATAAGCTTGACACAATGCACAAAAAAGCAAAATGAAATTTTATCTAAACAGAAGGATTCCTATCCTCAAAGTCCAATAAAGACAAATGCCACACAGACCGACATCATTCCAGACACAGAATGGAAAGATATTTATGGCAACAGGATAAATGCACACAGTGCGGGACTTTACTATGAAAACGGATTTTACTATTGGTATGGGGAACATAAACTGCCTGGCTTTGCAGAATCAACTTCAAAAGCAGATGGTGGAATTCATTTATATAGATCCAGAGATTTAATCAATTGGAACGATTTCGGCATAGTAATGTCTGTTGATTACAATAATCCAAATAGCGATATTGCTTATGGTTGCAGAATTCAACGACCCAAAGTAGTTTACAATAGTTCCACAGGAAAATACGTGTGTATTTTTAAGCTTTTCTTAAAAGGTGGAGGCGTAACGGTTGGTTATAATGGGGTGGCAACAGCCACCAGTGCTACAGGACCTTTCACTTACAGCAATAAATTTTTAGCAGCCTCATCTGTTAATGGCTCTGGAGATTTTGCTTTATATCAGGCTCCAAATGGAGATTTATACCATTTTACTGTAAATAAGGCGGATAGGGTTTTTATGAAAGCAAAGATGGCCAGCAACTACCTTACTCCTGCAACTTCTTATGTAGCCTGTCCGGGAGTTGCCGCCAATACTGAGGGACCTGCATTTTTTTATAAAGATGGTACTTACCACTTATTGGCATCGGGTTCAACGGGTTGGGACCCTAATGCACCAAGATATTATACCAGTTCCAGTATTGATGGGCCATGGACAGTTCAGTCCAATCCACTTTCAGGCACTAATTCAGTCACTGGCATTGGCCCAAATTTAACTTATGGAGGGCAGCCTACCTACATTCAAAAGATAGAAGGTGTGGAGAATCAATATATAGCCATGTTTGATGTTTGGAAACCGTTGGATCCTACCACTTCCAGATATATCTGGCTTCCTTTCAGAGTAAGCAATAAAAAGCTTTCTATCAATTGGGTGAGTAGTTGGAATTTATCTTGGTTTAATACGCATTAAGTCAATATCATTAGGATTTTAGTCTTGACTCTCTCAGTCAGACATAAAATTCTATTTGATTATTTACATCAGATAATTCATCTTTTTATATAGAATGTCTATTTTTAAAATGCTGTTTTGCAATAAATTTGAAATTGCAGATTTTTGATTTCCCAACAAAATCAATCTATCCTTAAACCAAGTTATAAACTAATTCTTATTAGAAATGAAGATCAACCCAATTTTCAGATTTACTACATTGCTTTTAATGGTGTTAACTTTTACACATTGTGGCAAAAAGAAAAGCGACATTGTACCTGACCCTCCTGCAGTCACTTTACAAACTGATATCTTTCCAGATAGAGCGTGGAAGGATACCGATGGAAATACAATTAATGCCCATAGTGCAGGTTTATATGATGAGAATGGTGATTACTATTGGTACGGTGAGCATAAGCTGCCACACAATGAAAATACTTCATTGGCAGATGGCGGAGTGGCAGTTTATAGATCAAAAGATCTGATCAATTGGGAAAACCAAGGTTTAGTACTTTCAGTCAATTACAATGATTCACAAAGTGATATTGCTTATGGTTGCAGAATCCAAAGACCCAAAGTAGTATACAATGCGTCCACAAAAAAATATGTGATGCTGTTTAAACTTTTTTTAAAAGGCGGGGGTGTTGATGTGGGCTATAATGGAGTGGCTGTAGCAAGCTCGCCGCTTGGACCATTTACTTATGATCATAAATTTTTAGCTGCCTCCACAGTTAATGGTTCTGGAGATTTTGCTTTGTATCAGGCTCCAAACGGAGACCTTTACCATTTTACGGTACGTAAATCTGATCGGGTATTTGTGAAAGCAAAAATGACAGCTGATTACTTAAATCCTGCCACCGCCTATATGCCTTGCCCAGGAATAGCTACAGGTACAGAGGGGCCGGCATTTTTTTATAAAGATGGCACCTATCATTTATTTGCTTCAGGTTCATCAGGTTGGGATCCTAATCCGGCTAGGTATTATACAAGCAATAGTATAGACGGCCCATGGACAAATCAGGGAAACCCCTGCATGGGTACCAATCCGGTATCCGGTTTGGGCCCGGAGAAAACTTTCGGTGGGCAGCCTACTTTTATCCAAAAAATTGAAGGTGCAGATAATCAATATATTGCACTTTGTGATGTGTGGAGACCCATCGAACCCACCACATCAAGATATATCTGGCTCCCTTTTAGGGTTAAAAACAACAAGTTTACCCTTATCTGGCTAAATAGTTGGAATTTAACCTGGTTTAATAATAACTAAGCAACCTAATCCCTTTAACTCCTGATTACATGGATTATCAGGAGTTATTATTATTTGACGATGACTTCAACTTTAAAAACAATCAAACTTAAAACTATTTATGGCGAGGTAACTATTGCAAATAGGGGTGCTTCAATAATTTCTATGAAGGTTCCGGATAGGAAAGGAGAACTGGGGAATGTTATCCTAAGCTATGCGGACATAAATGATTATGTGAACGACCCGTTTTATATAGGAGCAACTGTAGGAAGAGTTGCCGGAAGAATAAACAAAGGAGAGTTTAAGATCAATGAAAAGCGTTTTTTCTTAACAAAAAATGAAAATTCAAAAAATCATCTTCATGGTGGCTTTGAAGGATTTAATCATAAAATTTTTACCATGGAAAATATCCATCAAGAAGAAGATTTTGCTAGCGTAGATTTGATCTACCACAGCTTAGATGGTGAAGAAGGTTATCCCGGAAATCTCAACCTGAAGGTGAACTATACTTTTAAACATAATTTGCTTCAAATAAATTATGAAGCGGAAAGCAATACCGCTACCCCGGTCAATATTACCAATCATTGCTATTTTAACTTGAGTGGACAGCCTGATAAAGCACTTGAGCAACAGCTCTTTATTGATGCAGATAAAATTTTAGAAACTGACCATCATTATATCCCAAATGGGAATAGGATTGATATTTCAAACACCTCTTATGATTTCAACAAATTAAAATCAATTGGTTCTCAAAAGGGAAATTTATCAAATAAGGGATACAACGAATATTATATCCGGAATAAGGACAGTGAAATAGCTGCAAGGCTGTATGACCCAATCAGTGGTAGAATGCTCGAAATAAATACCAGTTACCCGGGCATTTTATTTTATTCTGGAGATTACTTAAGTGATAAATTTAATCCATGCCAGGGAATTTGTTTGGAAGCTCAATATCATCCGGACGCGGTAAACCATTCTAATTTTCCTAAAATACTTTTGGAAGCTGGTAAGCCTTATAAACATTTTATAGAATTTGATTTTTCTGTAAAGGAATAATAAATGGTTGTAAAAAAAAAGCCTATTTCAAATAGGAGGATTTTCGAAAATTAAAATGAAAAAACAAAAAAAATCTACACGTGTATTTAATTGCTTTTTTAAGCTTTTGTTTTTAGGCTTTTGCTTGGTGCTGTTGGGAAATCAGGAAAAGGTGAAGGCTCAATCAAAAAAACCAGTGGATATGGTCTATCCATTGTTAGATACGGAGCATTCTCGTTGGTTTTTCTTTTCTTCGGCCACCAGGCCATTTGGAATGGTTAATTTAAGTCCTGATACTCAAATTGATGGTGCCTGGGATAGTGGTTACAGGTACCAGATTGACACAGTTAAGGGTTTTAGCCATGTTCATGGCTGGCAAATTTCGGCGTTATCCGTAATGCCAGTAATTGTTTCTGATAAAAACAAGGAAACGGTTTTTACCGATTTTTATTCAAAATTTAAGCATAACGAAGAGGTTGCCTCTCCTGGGTATCATTTGGTGAAACTTGAAAGATATGGGATAACCGCCGAGCTAACTAGTACAAAACGAGTTGGTTTTCATAAATACACTTTTCCAGCGGGTAATTGCTCTGCCATACTTTTTAATCTAAACACATTGTTAGGCCCTTGTGATAATATGGATGGTAAAATGGAAAAAACAGGAGAAAAAGCACTTTCTGGAGAGTTAACGATGGCACCAACGTTCCGGCGTCCTCAACCTTTTAGAGTGTTTTTCCAAATCCGAATGAATGTGAAAATCGATTCAGTTCTCCGAGATAAAAAAACTGGTAATTATCTGGTATTTACAGATCAAAAAAGAAAAGTGGTTTTAATGAAAGCAGGTATTTCCTATACTTCTTTGGTTAATGCACAGACAAATATCTCTGCTGAACTTCCTCGATGGAACTTTAAAAAGGCAGTTCATGATGCTAAAAAGGAATGGAACAATTTGTTAAGCAGGATTAAAATAGAAGGCGGCACAGAGATTCAGCAGAAAAGATTTTATACCGATTTATGGCATGCTTTACAAGGGCGCAGGACAATTAGTGATGTAAACGGAGCTTATCCGGATCATACTGGGCAAAGTTTTCGTATTGGTCAACTGCCATTGGATAAAACAGGAAAACCTAAATTTGATCAATATAATTCTGATGCTTTTTGGGGGTCAGAATGGACCATACAAACACTTTGGGGATTGGTATATCCAGAAGTTATGGCTAGTTTCTCCAACTCGCTTTTACAATATGCAAAAGATGGGGGGCTTGTTCCTCGTGGCCCTTCTGGTGGTAATTACACCTACGTAATGACTGGAGCTGGTTCTACTCCTTTTTTGGTTAGTGCTGTTCAAAAAGGTCTTATCACAGAAAATTTGGATCAGGTTTATCAAATTTTAAAAAAGAACCATATGCCAGGAGGTATGATGGAGAAAGCCGGATATGAGCACGGTACGTCTAAGGGCGGAGGATTGAAATATTACTTGAAAAACGGTTATGTACCTTATCCTAATCCTAATGGGAATTTTGGAGCCCATCAGGACGGGGCTAGTCTCACTTTAGAATATGCTTATCAAGATTGGACATTGGCGCAGCTGGCAAAAAAGCTAGAGCTAAAAGAAGATTACCATTACTTTATGAGCCGTTCACATCATTGGGAAAATCTTTTTGATAAAAGCGTAGGCTGGATTCGCCCTAAAAATGTTAATGGGGCTTGGTACAAGAACTATGATCCTTACGAATTTGGACATGGATTTACGGAGGCGAACGGAGCGCAAAATACTTGGTACGTACCTCATGATATTGCAGGCTTGGCTCAAATGATGGGAGGAAATGAAAAAGCGGTAGAAAAGTTGAACACTCAATTCAATACCGCCGAAAAACTCAGCTTTACTGCAGGCACATCTCATGCAGAAGAACTTCATCCAGAATATAAGCGTATCCCTATAAATTACGGTAACCAACCATCCATACAAACTGCATTTATATTTAATGAATTAGGTAGGCCAGACCTTACACAACACTGGTCCCGGAAAGTTGTTGAAAACGTTTACAGTGGCTTATCTCCTGAAACTGGCTATAGCGGCGATGAAGACCAAGGACTGATGGGTAGTTTGGCCGTATTGATGAAAATAGGGCTTTTCCAACTAAACGGCGGAACGGAAGAAAACCCAAGATATGAATTCGGCAGTCCTATTTTTGATAAAATAAATATCAGTTTGCAAAATGATAAGCATTTAATAATTAATGCAAAAGGAGCTTCTATGGGTAAATATTACATCCGATCCATCAAAGAGAATGGGATAAAGACTGATAAATATTATATCAACCATTTCGATATTTTAAAAGGGGCTACCATCGATTTTGCCATGGATAATCAACCTAAAACAAATTAAATTTTAGCGATTTGCACATTAATCAGTTTGCTTTATTTAAATTTCAAATCATAACATGAAAAAAACCGCTAAAATGATCCTCACAAGCTTATTGACCACTGCTTTAAGGGCATAAACTGATGTTGAAGGTAAAAATGAGTAAGCAAGCAAGCATCTGACTTTATCGTTTCCCATCTTTAAAATAAAATATCAACAAAACCCTAGCTATAACAATCCTTATGATAAAGAAAATATCCCAGCAAGCACTGTTTCAGGATTAACAAACGGATTAAATTGGAAAGCTTGCAAAAATAAGTGTACATGGATACCTAATGTTGGATACCTAATGTAGATGATTTAAAGGTGGTTAAAAAAGGAGCCCGCCTGCGGTAGACAGGCAAGCATGAGTGCAAAAAAAAAACATAACGAATAATTATTTACGGATGAAAAAATTTAAAGATCATGTGGTTTTTAAACCAACTGCTTCTTGATACATTTACAATTTGAAAACCGAGATATTTCATATATATCTATTAACCCCCTGTGTGAGGGATTACATCATTCAAATACAATGCAGGCGTTAATGCACCCTTAATTCCTGGGCCAACCCAATTCATCCCTTTATCAATTGCCTTTTTCACTTTTTCTTTTGAGAAATTAATGATCACTTCATGCTGATTTTTTAAATTAAAATGCACTCTTGAAACCACATTTTCAGGTAAACTCACTATCAAGGTTTTACCTTTCTTTTTTACTTCACAATTTAATGTTCGCAAACTTCCATCCTCACGCTCTAATACAAAAGCATTAGGGACAAACTCTTCTGTAAGTATTCTAAAATGCTCATGAACATCATTATCGCAACTCCAACCCTGTGTTACCCCTTGATGCCCTTTTTCCCTAAATTTTGTCATGTCTCCAATTTCCCCTTCGGGAACACGCCACCAATCACTGATCATGGGTAACCATTGTTCTCCAATGATGTTCTTTACCAACACCCCTTTCCCGGTTCTTTCTTCATCAGGTACAAATTGATCTGCTTTAACATAAGGGTCAGGAATGAAAGCCCAACGTAAAACCCCGGTTTCTTCGTCAATGGCTTGCGCACAAGCTCCCATTGCATTGTTCATGATGTTTAAAAAGCGTTCTTCTCCTGTTAAAAGATAAAGATATAAAGCCCCGAACTGACTCCTCATGGTCCAACCGTGAGGGGAGTTCATCATATTTGGAAGTGTAAGTACATCGTATTGAGATTCCCAAAACCTTAGTGTGCCATTGCGCATACGCCCGTCTGGAATTAAGGCTTGTGTAAGGCATTGATGCCTGCTTTGAACCTCTAAACTGGCTTTTAAATATTTTTCACGCGTTTCACTATTGCCACTATTAAGGGCGTCCAAGGCTAATAAAGACCAGGAGCTACCTGATTGATTATCTTCATAGGTGGCTTGGCCCTCGGTGTCACCTAAATCCTTAACTTTCAATAAATTTTCAGATGCCCTTTTGATTGATTCCACATGTCTGTCATAACGGGCTTTCCATGTTGGGTCTTTCTCTGCAAAAGGTTTTTCATACCAGGCTAAATCACCAAGAAATTTAGATCCTAAAGTAAGCGCGGTATATCCTTTGTAGGCCCCATCTGCTTGCTGAAATTTTTTGATGAAAAGATCTCCCCATTTTGCGGCCTCTTTTAGATTTTCGATTTTTTTGGTGGCAGCATACCGGGCAACCATCATCCCAACCATCCACGATGTGTTTTGTGGCCTGGTATCCCAAGTTGGCTTATCATGGTAAAAATCATTTATAGTGGTGTCTACCATTAAGGAATAAAAATTTTTAAAAACTGTTTCTGTTTCGGCTAATTTCTTTTGATCGGGGAAATATAATTGTGCCCAATAAGCACTAAAGAATCCCAACCACCCTTCTCGGTGCTTCATAGGTTTTATCTGCATCCTTAAAGCTTCTTCCCTGGCCTGATTTAGATACCAGCCCCAAGGTTTACGGACATGAAATAAGGCCTCAGTTTGCTTTCCGTTTTGAATAGCTTCAATCTTATAATTACCAACTAGCGAAGGCGAAGGCAAAACATATTTTATAAAGTTTGAGCCTGTTTGAGGTTTAGGAAGTTTTAATTTCTCTCCTTTCGGATTTGTAATGGTTAATAAGGGCCGGGTAATGTTATTCGTATAAACCTTTATTTCAATAGTTTCTCCTAGAGCAGCGGTTGTACGATCCAAATCAATAGCAGGCGCATCACAAATAGTTGCAACAGTAGGTAAAACTTCTTCTAAAGATGAAACTGCTTGCAGTATGATATGCCATTTTTTAGTTTCACGGGGATCAAGTTTGTCGAGGTTTTGAGGGTGGCGTAAAGGTAAGGGGGAGATATGCAGCAAATCTAAACTGCTACTCGCAATGCGATGTCCTTGCCCAATATAATCAATTTGCCTTGATGCAATTGGATCTGGAGAGGCAATGGTTAATATTTGCCCATTGGGGTTTTGAAAATAGCCCCAAAAATGAGTTTTTTCACATCTTAACAATGTGGGGAAAAAATTTTCAAAATAATTTTCGGGGTTTTTCATTTCATTGTCTATCCCAATGTTTAATCTTGTGGCGGTGTCAACAAGAAAAGGTTTCTGGCTTTCATTAAGAATACTGGCTATGACAGTCAATTCACCATTTTTATCTAGGTATTCGATTGCGTATTTCTGTCCTCCTTTTTTTGCTTCAAACTTTAAATCGTCTCCATTAACTTTGGTTAAGGCAACTCCTTCCCAGGAAGGGCCATCCCATTTATCAGTTCTCCAGGGTATGGAAGTCTTTTTTTTGCCGAAAAGCATATCTATTTTTATGATTTCTCCCTTATCATTTATGGCTATGCTCCAATTTCCTTTTTCAGATTTAAGGATGTAGCTTTTTTCCGATTCTTTTGCAAATAATTGAAAACAGGCAAATAACAGGTATGTAATTACTTTAAAAATTTTCATATCAGTATGTAATTGGTTGTGAAACTATTGAACAGAACTTCGTTGCTCCCTATATTCTGATGGAGAAAACCCCATGGTTTTAGCAAATAGCCTAGAAAAATAGTACTGATCTTCAAAGCCAACTTTAAATGCTATTTCTTTGATCCTTAATGCTGTAAACTGCAAGAACTGACAGGCCTTCTGTATCTTTAGATGATTTAAGTATTCTATAGGAGGGAAGCCGGTTTTCTTTTTAAAAACAGCAGAATAATGGCTCGCTGAACTATTTACGTTCTGTGCGAGCATGGCCAATGTTAAAGATTGGTGCATGTTTTCTTGCATAAATTGAATAGATTCATCAATAATATCTTCTGTATGTTCCTCAAAGTGGAGGTTGAATTTTTCGAAAAATAAAAAGGAGGATAAAAACTGAGGGAAAATTAAATTCACATAGCTGATGTTTTCAAAACTATAACCTTTTTCTAAGTTCTGATAAAGTTTGTTAAACAATTCAATCCGGTTATCTGTGAATGGTATTCTGGATTTTAAGGAGCCATATTTTTGGAATACTTGTTTGATGATCTCGTCTGTTTGCTCTCCTCTGAAATGACACCAATAGATTGTCCAGGGATTTAAAGGATCGGTTTCATAGTAATGGGGTTTCCCAAATGGTATCACAAAAAAATCCCCAGGATTAATAGCATAATTTTTTTTATCAATGGTTACCTGTCCTTTTCCTTCCACACAGTAAATCAAAATATTTTGTTCGGCACCATGCGGTCTTTCACGGTAATGAAATTTTGCTTTTGGGTAATAACCAATGTCTGTTATAAAAGCTTTATTGATCAATGGATTGTGTAAGCAAAACTTATTGATGATGGATTTTGGAAGCACTATAGCCCATTGTCCATCAAAACCATCCTTTTTAAAATTACCTTTTCCAGATTTCATATAACAATAGTAAAAAAATCTATTTATCAAATCAATTTTTTAAAATAAGTATATTTTTAGGTGTTATATAGATTGTTTGCGAGATTTCTAAATTTCAATCCAACGTAATTTTGTCTATCACATTAATTATTCAGTCCATTGCCCAAATCTGATGATATTTATAATATTGTGTAATTGATAGGAATTGTAAAATCAACCATTACATTCTGTTATAAACCTTTTAGATTTTAAAAAATTGATTATATGAGCCAAACTCACTCATTGTTTAATAGTAAATACATTCTTTTTATCTCTTTTATTTCTGCTCTTGGTGGTTATTTGTTCGGGTTTGATTTTGCAGTGATTTCTGGTGCATTGCCTTTTTTGCGGGTAGAATTTTCATTAGACCCCTGGTGGGAGGGATTTCTAACTGGCTCCCTGGCATTGGGTTGTATCATAGGTTGCCTGATTGCAGGTAAAAGTGCTGATGCTTATGGCAGAAGGCCTGGCTTGATGTTCTCTGCATTGATATTTGCCATTTCATCTATAGGTATGGCCTTGAGTCCTAGCTTAACCGTATTTATAGTAATGAGATTTTGTGCAGGGATAGGGGTTGGAATGGCCTCTATGTTGAGTCCCATGTATATTGCGGAGATATCTCCGGCTTCCATCAGAGGGAGAAACGTAGCCATCAATCAGTTAACTATTGTCATAGGAATTTTAGTCACTAATTTATCCAATTATTTTTTAGCGGATAACGGACCTGACGCCTGGCGTTGGATGTTTGGTTTGGGCGTTATACCTTCTGCTTTATTTTTTGTTGGTGTTATCTTCTTGCCCGAAAGCCCGAGGTGGCAGATACAAAAAGGATTTACAGATAAAGCCTTAAAAACCTTAAGTAAAATCGGGTCCGGAAGTTTTGCTGAGAACACAGTGAATGATGTCGAAAAGTCTTTAGTCAACAGCAAAAAACCCAATTTCAGTGTGATTTTTGAGAAAAGTGTACGGCCGGCACTCGTTATTGGCATCACCTTGGCTATATTTCAACAATTATGTGGCATCAATGTGGTTTTTAATTACACTTCCACCATTTTTGAAGCCGTAGGAGCTAACTTAGATAGGCAATTATTTGAAACCGTTGCTATTGGTATTGTTAATTTATGTTTTACTGTTATAGCCATGTGGCAGGTGGATAGATTGGGCCGTAAACCGTTGATGCTCATTGGATCTTTAGGATTAAGTGTTGCGTATTTAGCACTGGCATATCTATTGAACATACAGGCCAACGCAAATTTAATTTCTCTATTTGTATTGATTGCCATAGCGTTATATGCCACATCTATTGCCCCTGTTACTTGGGTCTTAATCTCCGAAATTTTCCCCAATAGAATTAGGGGGATCGCCTCTTCCATAGCCATTGTGAGTTTATGGGGAGCTTATTTTATACTCGTTTTCACATTTCCAATCTTAGCTAAGGTATTGGGGGCCTATGGTCCGTTTTACCTATATGCAGGTATTTGCTTTTTAGGCTTCTTATTTATCAGAGTAAAGGTAAAAGAGACGAAAGGACAAACTTTGGAAGAATTGGAAAATAACTTTATATCACATTAATCATCATCTAAAAATTTATGAGCGTAAAAATCTGGACAGAGAAAATCTCAATTCCCACCTATGAAGTGGGAGCTCCTGATAAAAACCCGATGTTTTTCGAAAAACGTGTCTATCAGGGAAGTAGTGGCGTAGTTTACCCCAATCCAATCATAGAAAAAATATACGATGAAAAGGTTGATAAAGAATACGAGGGTGTTTTCTTAGAAAATAAATATTTAAAGATCATGATTCTGCCAGAATTGGGTGGCAGGGTGCAAATGGCTTACGATAAAATTAAAGAGCGACATTTCATTTATTATAACCATGTCATTAAACCTGCTTTGGTGGGCCTGTGTGGGCCTTGGATTTCTGGAGGTATTGAATTTAACTGGCCTCAACATCACCGTCCAAGCACCTACGAGCCGGTTCAATATAACATCGAGGAAAACGAAGATGGCAGTAAAACCATTTGGGTAAACGAGGTAGAGAAAATGTTTCATACCAAGGGGATGGCAGGTTTTACCTTGCATCCTGATAAAGCCTATCTGGAAATTAAAGCAAAACTAAGCAATCGCACTGCAACACCTCAAACCTTTTTATGGTGGGCAAACCCTGCGGTAAAAGTTCATGATCATTATCAGTCTGTTTTCCCTCCAGATGTAAACGCCGTTTTTGATCACGGAAAAAGAGATGTCTCTGACTTTCCTATTGCTACCGGAACTTATTATAAAGTGGATTATTCTCCCGGAACGGATATTTCCAAATACAAAAACATACCGGTGCCCACCTCTTATATGGCTGTTAATTCTAAGTATAATTTTTTGGGAGGATACGAGCATGATATACAGGCAGGAATGCTTCACGTGGCAGATCATCATGTTTCACCTGGTAAAAAACAATGGACCTGGGGCAATGGCGATTTTGGTATCGCCTGGGACAGAAATTTAACTGACGAAGACGGCCCTTACATTGAATTAATGGCTGGTGTTTACACCGATAATCAACCGGATTTTACCTGGCTTAAACCCTTTGAAGAGAAAACATTTACTCAGTATTTCCTTCCTTACAGAGAGTTGGGCGTTGTAAAAAATGCCTCCAGAGATGTGTTGTTGAGTATCGACGCCGAAGGAAATAAAATTGTATTGAGGGTTTTTGTAACCTCTAAACAGGAGGTAAAAGTCAACTTGATAAAAGGAGAAGAAGTTTGCTTAAGCAAGAGCCTCGAATTATCTCCTGAACATGTTTTTGTTGAAGAAATTGAATTTGCTGATCAGGTAGATTTAAAAGATTTTAAAGTTTTTATATTGAATAAGGATGCAAAGCAGCTATTGAAATACGATCCTGCTGATGATGAAAATCCAGAGCCTTTGCCCGAAGCTGCAAAACCAGCCTTGCAACCTGAAGAAGTGGCAAGTACAGAACAACTGTTTTTGACCGGACAACATTTAGAACAATATAGGCACGCCACTTATCGGCCAATGCCTTATTATCTGGAAGCCATTAAAAGAGACCCAAAAGATATCAGAAACAATAATGCCATTGGACTTTGGTATTTTAAAAAAGGATTATTTGAAGAAAGCGAGCCTTATTTCAAGAGAGCGATAGCTACGATTACAGATCGTAATCCAAATCCCTATAATTGTGAACCTTATTATAATTTAGGACTTTCTTTGCTTTTCCAAAGCAAAACCGAGGGAGCTTACGAAGCCTTTTTTAAAGCTGCCTGGGATAAATCATTCCAGGATGCTGCCTATTTCTACATTGCCCAGATCGATTTTTTAAGAGGAGACTACGAGTTATGCTTAGAACATATTGAGTGGGCATTGGATCGCAATGCCAGAAATGGAAAAGCTTACGTAATCAAAATAAATGCACTTCATCAATTAAACTTGAAAAATAAAGCTGCTGAAACTATTCATCAGTGTTTGGAGAAGGACAGTTTTAATTTGGCTGCTTTATATGAAAGCTATTTGAGTGGCGATGTAGAAGGAAAATCCAACAGTAAAGAAATCAAAGAAAAATTATCAAGCCTGAGTGATGGAACTTCCCATAATGCCATAGAGTACGCCATTGATTATATTCAGATGGGAGCCTATCAAAAAGCCATAGATTTTATGCAATTGATTACAGGTGAGCACCTGAATGAACCCTTAATTAATTACTATTTAGCTTATTGCTATTTAAGCCTTCATGATAAAAAAGCGGCAGATGAACATTTAAAATATGCCTCGGAAGCAAATCCTGCATATTGTTTTCCAAACCGTCTGGAAGATGTTTTAATCCTGAATGCGGCCATAAAAAACAATCCTAAAGATGGTAAAGCATTTTATTATCTGGGCAACATGTATTATGATAAGCAGCAATACAATAAGGCCATTGGCTTATGGGAAGAGGCCGTTAAACTGGACCCATCTTTCGCAACTTCTTATCGTAACCTCGGTTTGGCCTACTACAATAAAAGACAGAATAGAGAAAAAGCATTATCATCTTATGAGAAAGCCTTTGCTTTAAACCCAGAAGACAGCAGGGTTCTGATGGAGCTGGATCAGCTTTATAAAAAGTTAAACAAATCTCCTGAGTTCAGGTTGGCGTTTTTAGAGAAAAATAGAGCCGCTGCAATAGAAAGAGATGACCTCTATCTGGAAATTGCTGCACTCAAAAATTTCACTGGCCATTATCAGGAAGCTTATGATTTAATTATGGCTCGCAAGTTTCATCCCTGGGAAGGAGGCGAAGGAAAGGTATCTGAGCAATACATCTATTCTTTGGTGGAGCTTGCTAAGCGATATGATAAAGATGGAAAATATCTGCAATCTATTGAGTGTTTAGAGAAAGCACAATTTTATCCTGAAAATTTAGGTGAGGGAAAGCTCGTAGGGGTACAAGAAAATGACATATTTTACTGGTTGGGTTGCAACTACGATGCTTTAAACCAAAAAGAAAAGGCAAAAGAATGTTGGCATAAAGCAACTATCGGATCCAGCGAACCCGGCATGGCTTTGTTTTATAACGATCAGCAACCGGATAAAATATTTTACCAGGGCTGTGCCTGGATTAAATTGGGTCAGAATTTGGAAGCAGAGGCTATTTTCAGAAAGTTGATCGCTTACGGAGAGCAAAATATCAACCATAAAATCACAATCGATTATTTCGCAGTTTCCTTACCGGATTTATTGATCTTTGAAAGTGATTTAACCATCAACAATATTGTCCATTGTTTATATATCTCTGCCCTGGGTTATTTAGGGATCAAAGAATATAAAAAATCAAAACAACTCTTTAATCAGGTGTTGGAAAAAGAAGCCATACACTTTGGTGCCAATGTGCATATGAATTTACAAAATGAGATTATGGGTTATAAGGATGAATTTACTTCTAATTAAGTCTAAAACAATTCTTTTATAAAATTTTCTAAAAATAGAGTTGGGCATCAGTTTTTTCAACTCAGTTGAAATGGCTGATGCTTTTTATATAAAAAATTAATTTGTTACTTGTTCCATAGTTATCATAAGATAATCTATCTTTTGAGAGAAATCGTCTATTTTAATGATGTTGTTTTGAGGTAAATTTGATAATCCAATTATTCTTAGATTATTTCATTATGAAAAGACGATCACTAATTATTTTCCCGTTATTACTTTTCTTTTGTCATGTGATGTATGCTCAGCAGCGTACAATTACCGGAAAAGTTACGGATGACTCCAGCGAACCACTTATAGGTGTGAGCGTAAAAATTAAAGGTACAAATAAAGGCATGGCTACCGATTTAAATGGAGCTTTCGCATTAAGTGCCAAAAATGGAGATATACTAACCTTTTCCTACCTGGGTTTTCAAAATAAAGAGCTTACAGTTACCAATGCTAATGTTTACAATGTAACCATGCAAACTGCTTCAAATACTTTAAATGAAGCGGTAGTAATAGGTTACCAAACTATTACAAGGAAAAGCATTACCACTGCAATTTCTTCAGTAAGTAATAAAGATATTGCACCCACCACTACAAGCAATGTTGCTGATGCCTTACAGGGCAAGGTTCCTGGCTTGCAGGTTTTTCAGGGCGGCGGAAGTCCCGGTTCTCAACCCAAATTGCTGGTAAGAGGTTTTACCACCATAACAGGATCATCAAATCCTTTAATTGTAGTGGACGGGGTAGTTACCTCTTTCGGAGGATTGAATGACATCAACCCATCTGATATTGAAAAGGTTGATGTCTTAAAAGATGCCGCGTCAACCGCCATATATGGTTCCCGTGGAGGTGAAGGAGTTATTTTAATCACTACCAAAAAAGGAGAAGGCAAGACCAGGATTAATTTCACTGGTACTTCAGGCATCAACCATTGGGTAAAACCTAATTTGGCGGGGTCAAATGAATTTGTGAATTTTTATAAACAGGTTTACGCTAATAACAATCAAACTTTACCAAATTATGCTTCTGCTACCGACGTAAATACAGATTGGTGGGATGCAGTGATAAGAAATTCCCAAACCAATAACTATAATATAAGTGCTTCTGGCAGTAGCAAAGGGCTTTCTTTTTATGGAAGTGTGGGTTACTTTGATCAGACCAGTACTTATAATGCTCCAAGAAAATCAGCTGATTACCAAAAAATAACCAGCCGATTTAATATGGACTACGAAATTTCCAAGATTTTTAAAATAGGTGTTAATTTGGCTCCACGGTATGAAAATTATGGAAATGGCCCTGGTGCCAGTTTATTTGCTGTGATGAACATTGCGCCAAATGTTGCGCCTTATAAATCTTTAGACCAAACCACTGCTGATGTAAACGCCTATGCGGCTACCAATCCAAGCTGGAGTTTTACCGCATTCAATCCAACATACAGCCAATATACTTACTCTCAATTTAATAATATTGGCAGCCCGCTTGCTGGGATGGCCAGAAACTTTCAAAACACTAAGTTCTTTGGAACTCAGGGATCAACTTATATGGAGGTGAAGCCGATTAAAAATTTGACTTTTAAAACCAGCTTGTCAGGTTTTTACAATACTTCTAATACAACAAATTATAATCCTAAATTTTACATAGCTCCACAGTCATTCAATACCGTGTCCGGAGTTTCTCAAACTTCAGTACAGGATTACAGGTGGCAAATAGACAACACTTTAAATTACCAGGCAAGCCTCCATAAAAATCATTTCAATATATTAGTTGGGCAATCTGCCGATAACTATACTTATTCAAGGTCTTATGTTTACCGTCAGGATATTCCTTATGATTCAGAACCTTACCGGTATGTTTCTGCAGGAGCAAGCCTGGCAGATGCCACTGGTGTCTTCCAGCCGGGATCAGGACCTTTTGGTAAAATGAATTCTTATTTTTCAAGAGTTCAGTATGATTATAACGACACCTATTTCCTGGCGGCGTCATTCAGAGCTGACGGATCTTCTCTGTTATCTCCAGAAAACAGATGGGGCTATTTTCCTACCGTTTCAGGAGCTTATATTTTGTCGAACGAAAATTACATGAAAAATAATGTATCATGGGTTGATTACTTAAAACTGAGAGCTTCGTATGGTCAGGTTGGCGGAAATTTACCTGCTAATGTAGGTGCCTATCAAAGTACCTTGGGTATTGTTAACTATATTGATGGAAACAGAGAAAGAGTGTATGGCTATTCTCCATCAAGTGTTCCAGATCCTAATATTAAATGGGAAACCACTGAAGATGTGACCATCGGTGTAGATGCCGATTTATTCAAAAATAGATTATCATTAACTTTTGATAAGTATTGGAGATCTCCTAAAGATATGTTGCTCAATCTTCCGGTTCAGCCTTCGTTGGGTTATCCCCAGGGTTATATCCCTACCATTTATACCAACGTAGGGAGCATGAAAACCAGCGGTTACGAGGGAAGTGTAAATTATAAAAGCAAGGTTGGCCAGGTAAACTTTGGCATAGGTGTTACTTTACAGCATTTCCTTACCAAAGCCACTGATTTGAAAGGACAGGTTTTATATGATGAAATTTCCAATGATGTTTTCCAGGCTACCAGAAGAACAAAAACAGCCGCAGGGGATATTTTGGGACAATTCTATGGCTATCAGGTATTAGGGGTATTCCAAGATCAACAACAAATTGATAATTACAAAAGCCAAAGTGGAGCGGTGTTACAACCCAATGCAAAACCTGGTGATTTCATGTACCAGAATGTGAATGGAGATGATAAAATTGATTTAGGTGACAGAACTTCCATAGGCAATCCCTATCCATCAATTTCAGGGGGTTTAACCTTGCAGGTCAGCTATAAGGGCTTTGATTTCAGAACCGAATTTTATAGCTCAATAGGGAATAAGGTGGCCAATGATAATTTGGTGAGGATGAATCCAATTTATGGGTATAATTTTATTAGCGGAGCAGAAAATGATTATTGGAATGGAAATGGAAGTACCAATACTTATCCCAAATTAAGCCTTTCAGATCCAAATGGCAATTTTTCTAATAACTCTTCTTTCTTTATTAAGAATGGCTCGTATGTAAGAAATAAACTCATTCAATTGGGTTATACCTTCCCTAAAGACATGCTGAAAGGAGTGGCCAGCATCAGGATATATGCTTCTGCTCAAAATTTATTTACGATAACCAATTACGATGGATTGAATCCTGAAATTCCATTTGGTGGCGTTGGACAATATGGTACCCGCACTTTACAATATGGTATAGATCAAGGGCAAAATCCCATACCAAAATTCGTGAGTTTAGGTGTCAATGCTAACTTTTAAAATTAAGACATGAAAAATTTAAAATATTTGATCATAGTATCAGCCTTAGGAGTTATTGCTGGTTGTAAAAAGGATTTCTTAGATCAAAAAGCCAACGTAAGTTCAGTGCAATCCGATACTTACTATAATTCAGTTTCAGAAGTAAAAGATGCCACAACCGCACAATATGCTTATATAGACAATAGCGATTGGTGGCAGGAACAGTGGTGGAGACAGGTAAGTGGGGAAGCTGCCTCAGATAATGAATGGATTGGTTTAAACGGCGGGCAGGGTACGGCTGTACAAGCTGCTCATTATACCCTCAACCCGGAAAATGACAGGGTAGAAGCACATTGGATCATGACCTATAAAAGTATATATGGTTTTAATGCAACCATGCAAGGAATAGAAAAATCAACGGTTGATGAAACAGTTAAAAGCAGAAGCCTTGCAGAGTTGAAATTCCTGAGAGCATTTCAATATTGGGATTTGGTAAGAAACTGGGGTGATGTTCCGTTGATCACAAAAACACTTTCACCAACAGAAAACACTTATACCCGTACCAGTGCTGCAGATGTTTATAAATTCATCAAACAGGATTTAACAGACGCCATTCAGGTTTTACCTATGAAATCTGAATATGATTCAAGTAATAAATTTAGAGTTTCTAAAGGAGCTGCTCAGGCATTGTTAGCTAAAATTGATTTGTATACAGAGGATTGGGCCGGAGCCGCAAGTATGGCTGACCAGGTGATCAACTCCGGACAATATAGCTTGGAGCCTTTCTTTGGCAATGTTTGGGCAACTACAAATTACAATGGCAAAGAATCGATTTTTGAAATACAATATCAATATTCTAGCCAATATCCGAATTTAGGCAATATTTTCCCCACCACATCCATGTCTCCGGCAGAAGCAGGATGGGGTTATTTTACACCAACCAGTGATCTTGAAAATGCTTTTAAAGCTCAGGGAGATAGTGTGAGGTTAAATTGGACCATCATGAGGAATGGTTTCCCGGTAGTGGGTGATGCTGCAAACCCAAAATTTGATGCAGTACCGGCAAGAGAAAAATCTGCCCGGTTTAACCGGAAAATTTATATCCCAAGGGGAGAAAGAACACCAAACGGAAGATTTTCAAAAGATCATATTTATCTGCGTTTAGCCGATGTTTATTTGATCAAAGCGGAAGCTTCGGCTATGCTGATGCAAAATGCCCCAGCTTTGGCCGCTTTAAAAGTAGTTCGTGACCGTGTGGGATTAACTACAGACATGGGCTTATCCGGCTGGAATCTTATCAACGCAGTAAGAAACGAAAGAAGATTGGAAATGGCTCTGGAAGGAGATCGTTTATATGATATCCGAAGATGGAAAGATCAAAGCGGCCAGCCGGTGATTAATAGTCTTATGGGGCCAAATGGTAGTTTTGTGAAATACAATACGCAAATAAGCACCGACCCCTACGAAACCACTAATTTAAATGAACCACAAAACAAAGGGTATGAGTTTGTGGCAGGAAAACATAATTTATGGCCCATACCTTCTAAAGAGATCATTGCTTCTGAAGGTAGAATAACTCAAAATCCCGGTTATTGATTTATACATTTACAGACATGGGTTCGGAATAACAGGAACTCATGTTTTTAAATTTTTATCTCTATTGATATCAAAGTCTTTAAATCTTCCATAAATAAGAGTCCAATAGGATTAAAAATAATTACAATGAAAAAATTAGCTGCACTATTTCCTTTATTCCTGATTGTTTTAGTTTCCTGTGCAAAGAAAAAATATACTGGCCCAAGCGATGAACATGATCCCTGTTTTGTTAATGGGGTAGATACCTGCAATGCAGTTAAACCTTTGATTATTGTTGATCTCAACAATGAAAAACAAACCATAGAAAACTTTGGAGCATCAGACTGTTGGACCACCAAGTTTGTAGGCAAATGGGCTAACACCCAAAAAAAAGATTTAATAGCCGATTATTTATTCAGTTTGGATACCAATGCCAACGGAAGCCCTAAAGGAATCGGGCTTTCACTATGGAGATTTAATATGGGTGCGGGAAGTTTTGAGCAGGGTGCTGCAAGCGGGATAGCTTCTGATTTTAGAAGAGAAGAATGCTTTTTAAGTCCTGATGGAACTTACGACTGGACAAAGCAGGCCGGGCAGCAATGGTTTTTAGATGCAGCTAAACAACGTGGCCTGAATAATTTTTTAGGATTTTCTATTTCACCCCCGGTACAATTTACCATCAATAATAAAGCTTATGGGCTGGGCACTTCTCAGTTTAATTTAAAAGCTGGCTCTCAAAATGATTTTGCCGATTTTCTGGTAAAAGTGGTACAACATTTTAATCAGGCGGGATTTAATATGCGCTACCTAAGCCCTGTTAATGAACCTCAATGGAATTGGGGTGATAAAAGCCCTACACAGGAAGGCACTGGTGCAACAAATACAGAAATTGCAAACCTGGTTAAAGTTTTAGGACCAAAATTGAGTGCTGAAAATTCGACTACAAAAATTGCTTTAGGCGAGGCCGGGCAATGGAATTTCTTAAATGCAGCTCGTGATACAAGAGGTAACCAGCTGAACGAATTTTTTAATCCCAGTTCGGTAAATTATATCGGCAATGTTCCCAACCTGGAAAACCTTATTTCTGCACATAGCTATTTTACCACCTGTCCTGATGCTTCCCTAATCAAATATCGCCAGGATGTTTTTAATGCGAAAAACCAAATTGCACCTAACCTGAGATTATGGCAAACAGAGTTCGGTATTTTAGGTGATATCTGTGGGCAATACAGCGGTTATCCCAAAAATACAGGTATTGATTATGGATTGTATGTGGCAAAAGTGATTCATAACGATCTGGCTATTGCCAATGTTTCTGCCTGGCAATGGTGGCTGGCAGTAGATACCTATAATTATAGTGATGGCCTGGTTTATGTCACCGATCCTTCTGGTGGATATGATCTGGAAGCGATGAAAACAGATGGAATAGTTTCTGATTCTAAACAATTGTGGTGTTTGGGCAGTTATTCACGTTTTGTGAGGCCCGGCATGGTTAGGGTAGCTGCCTCTTTAAGTACTGCTCCAGATGAAGTAGCAGCGGCGGCGTCGCAAATGATTACCGCCTATAAAGATAAAACGAATAAAAAAATTGTCATTGTGATGGTGAATATGGAATCAACTGGTAAAAAATTGTCTATAGATCAATCAGCTTTAAATTTAACAAATACAAAAATAGTTGCCTATACTACTGATGCAACCAAAAATTTAAGCAAATCTGTTATGGATAGTAGTACTATCAGCTTACCTGCTAAATCAGTAGTTACGCTTATAGGAAATTATAAATGATACGTATATGCGCAATAGTTCATGTTTATAGATAAACCGTTAAAACGGTTGCAAAAATTTAGCCCACGATTTAAACCGTGGGCTATCATTAATCAAAATCATAATGGATCCATCCATTTTATTATCTTTTTTATTTTTATGATAGATGGAGGATATTCAAATAAATAATTAACTCTTAAAATTAATCTTAAATAACCACAGTTGTGAAAAGGAGCAATATCAATCAAATGCTTTCCCTGCTATTTTTATTGGGAACATCCTGTTCAACCCTGGCACAGAAAAGGGTTCAACAAAACAAAACAGTAAAAAAGCCTAATGTGATCTTTATTTTGGTGGATGATATGGGTTGGAAAGATTTAGGGGTTTATGGGAGTACTTTCTATGAATCGCCTAATATAGATAAATTGGCATCCCAGGGAATGCAATTCATGGATGCTTACGCCAGTAGTCCGGTTTGCTCGCCTTCACGGTCGAGCATCATGACAGGGCAATACCCTGTTAATACAGGGATGACAGATTGGATCCCAGGTGTAAGTAGAAACAGGCAGCCGCAACCCGACTTAAAATTGATCGAACAATCTATTGTAGATAATTTGCCAAAATCTAATACATCGCTTGGACAGGCTTTTAAAAATAATGGTTATGCCACCTGTTACTCCGGCAAATGGCATTTGGGAGAAACGCAAGAATATTGGCCGGAAGCTGAAGGCTTTGATTATAATTATGGGGGTTGGTCTGCCGGAAACCCACGGGCCGAAGGGATGAAAGGATATTTTAGTCCTTATAATAACCCTAAACTCAAAGATGGACCTAAAGGCGAATTTCTAACCGATCGCTTAACTACGGAAACCATAGATTTCATCAAAAATCAAGCAAAAGCAGGAAAACCCTTTTTTGCAGATCTATCTTTTTATGCGGTACATGAACCTGTAGAAGCAAAAGAAAAATACATAGAAAAGTTTAAAGATAAAGCACATCGCCTGGGGCTGGACACCATGCAACAATTTGCTAAAGATGCCGACTGGATGCAAGGAAACCCTAGTTTTAAAGAGAGGATAGTACAAGCAGATCCTGTATATGCCGGTTTAATCTATACTGTAGATGAAAATGTGGGTCTAATTATGGCTACCCTCAAAGAATTGGGAATCGAGGATAACACCATTGTCGTTTTTTCTTCCGATAATGGAGGCTTATCCACTGCTGAAAGATCGCCTACTACCAATTACCCTTTGCGCTACGGTAAGGGCTGGAATTATGAAGGCGGCGTTAGGGTTCCATTGATCGTCAAATGGCCGGGTGTTACCAAGGCTGGTTCTGTGAGCAGTTTTCCGATAGTCAATACAGATTTCTATCCAACTTTTTTAGAGATGGCAGGTCTTCCGCAAATGCTTCAACAAACCAAGGACGGGGTGAGCATGGTGCCGTTGCTTAAAGGCGAAAAATCCATCGATCAAAAGGAGATTTTTTGGCATTATCCTCATTATGGCAATCAGGGTGGTTCACCAGCGTCATCCGTACGTATGGGCGACTGGAAGCTGATACAATTTTATAGCGATAATCATGTAGAATTGTACAACCTGAGGATAGATATAGAAGAACGCAGAGATTTGGCCAGAGCATTTCCGGATAAGACTGCAGATTTACTGGGACGACTAAACTCGTGGAAAAAATCAACAAATGCGAAAACGCCGTTGATAAACCCTTATTATAACCCTAATTATAAATTGTTGAAGCAATAGGAAGAGACGGAAAATCTCATAGATTAAATCAATAAAGGCTAATAAAATGACTGGAATCTCTAAATCCGTATTCTCTTCCGCTTTACTTTCTGCACTTTTTTTATCTGCCCAAGCTCAAAAAAAGCAGCTATCGCAAAGTAAGCCTAATGTTATTGTACTTTATGTAGATGATTTGGGTTACGGAGATGTGAGCTGCTACGGTGCAACTAGAATAAAAACACCTAACGTTGATAAAATTGCCCAGGCAGGTTTGGTGTTTACTAATGGGCATTGTACTTCATCAACTTGTACGCCTTCCAGATATGGCTTAATAACAGGGCAATATCCCTGGCGTAAAGAAGGAACCGGAATTTTAGATGGCGATGCGCCACTTATTGTACCAACAGATAAGGTTTCTCTTCCAAAAGTTTTTAAAAATGCCGGTTATACTACTGGTATTGTAGGCAAGTGGCATTTAGGTTTAGGAGATAAGGTAGAAAAGGATTGGAATGGCAGTATAAAACCAGGTCCCAACGAAGTAGGCTTTGACTATTCTTTCATATTTCCGGCAACAGCGGATCGGGTTCCCACCGTTTTCATGGAAAATGACCGGGTAATAGGCCTGGAAAAAGATGATTCTCTATTTGTTGACTATCACCATAAAATTGGTGATGAGCCAACAGGTACCGAAAACCCTGAATTGTTAAAGATGACGGCTACGGGCACTCAGCACAGTAATACCATTGTAAACGGAATTGGAAGAATTGGTTTTATGAAAGGAGGTAAATTGGCCCGATGGACAGATGAAGAATTGGGACCTGTTTTTCTAAGCAAGGCCGAAGGATTTATTGAGAAAAACAATAAAAAGCCATTCTTTTTATATTATGCCTTGCATGATATTCATGCGCCCAGAATGCCATCCACCATGTTTAAAGGTGAAAGTATATTAGGATATCGCGGTGATGCTATTTTAGAGATGGATTGGATTGTCGGCGAAATTCTGAAACAACTTAAATATTTGGATATTGCAGACAATACCATCATCATTTTTAGCAGTGATAATGGTCCGGTTTTACACGATGGTTACAATGATATGGCGGTGGAGAAAAACGGAAGCCACAAACCTGCAGGGCCTTATAAAGGAGGTAAATATACCATTTGGGAAGGCGGAACAAGGATGCCTTTTATAGTAGACTGGCCAGGGCATATCAAACCGGGTAAATCAGATGCTTTGGTTTCCCAGATTGATTTGTTGGCTTCATTTGCTCATTTTTTCAATCAAAAATTAAAGCCCGGTGAAGCCGAAGATAGTAAGAATATGTGGCCAGTATTAATGGGGCAATCAAAAGAAGGTCGACTAGAAGCTGTAGAACAAAGCTTTGGCCAACTTGCTTTATTATCAGGAAATTGGAAGTTCATACCTGCTAACGGTAAGAATAAAGTACAGCTTTATGATTTAAACTCAGACATCGGGGAAACTAAAAATGTTGCTGCCCAATATCCACAACAGGTGAACGAATTGGGAGAGGAGCTTAATCAAATAAGAAACAAAAAATAGTTTTATTTATGAAAAAGATATTCCTTTTTATAGCCATTAACTTTTTATTCTTGGGCGTTTATGCGCAGCAAATTTCTCTGAAAGGCAAATGGGAGGTAAAAATAGATTCATTAAATGTGGGGGCCAAAGAAAACTGGCAAAACAATGCTCTTGGTCATCAAAAAATAAATTTGCCTGGCACCCTTGATGATGCCAATATTGGCAAAACCCCTGACTTAGATACCACCGTACTCAGCAAAGAAATTTTGGAGATGCTGACCCGCAAACACCGATATGTAGGAGTTGCCTGGTATCAAAAAGAAATTGATTTGCCAAAAGATATAGATAACGGAGAAATATTTTTAGAACGGGTAATCTGGAAAACAGAATGCTGGATAGACGGAAAATACCTGGGCAGCCAGGAAAGTTTGATTGCTCCGCAAAAATTTGAGACAGGCAAACTGAAAGCAGGCAAACATACCGTCGTATTAAAAATTGATAACACCAAACAGCATGACATTAGTATCAGGAATCTGGCTCATTCCTATACCGACGGCACACAGGTGATCTGGAATGGTGTAATCGGCGATATGGAATTGATTCCATCTGCAGAAATCAATCTAAAAAATATTCAGGTTTTCACTGATTTGAATAATAAATCAGCTAAGGTTAAACTTAGTTTAAACAGCTTAAGTACAACGACTAAAAGTTACCAAACTAAGTATGAAATATATGACCAAAGCAAGCTTTTGGTTTCAAAAATACAGTCGGTTAAAATAAACTCGATTGAAAACGCCATAGAAGAAGAAATAACGCTGAGTGATGCTACCGCTTGGGATGAATTTAATCCGAAAACATACACTTTGGTGGTATCTGTTTTGGATAAAAAAAATAAATTGATCACCCAACAGAAAACAACATTTGGTTTCAGGGAATTGGGGAATGATAACGGTGTTTTAACCTTAAACGGCAAACGCATTTTTTTGCGGGGAACTTTAGACTGTAACATTTATCCGTTGGAAGGGCATCCCCCCATGGATAAAGCCGGTTGGATCAAAGTTTTTAAAACTGCAAAAAGCTATGGCTTAAATCATGTCCGTTACCATTCCTGGTGCCCGCCAGAAGCAGCTTTTGCGGTTGCGGATTCTATAGGATTCTACCTGCAGGTAGAATTGCCCTTATGGAGTTTAAAAGTGGGAGAAGACGAGCCAACCCTGGGATTTTTAAAAGCGGAGGCTCAAAAAATAATTGCCAATTATGGCAACCATCCCTCATTTTGTTTTTGGAGCATGGGTAATGAGCTGGAAGGAGATTATGCTTGGTTAAATGGTTTGGTGGATAGCTTGAAAAAGCAAGACAATAGAAGATTTTACTCAGCAACTACTTTCACTTTTCAAAAAGGGCATGGAAAATGGCCAGAGCCTTCCGATGATTATTTTGTGACTCAATACACCAAAAAAGGATGGGTGAGAGGGCAGGGCGTTTTTAATGCAGAGGCCCCTAACTTCAACAAGGATTACAGCAAATCTGTGGATAGCATCCCTATACCCCTAATTACACATGAGGTAGGCCAATATTCTGTTTTTCCAAATTTAGAGGAGATAAAAAAATATACTGGTGTTTTAGAGCCCTTAAACTTCAAGGCCATCAGATACGATATGCAGAAGAAAAACCTGTTTTCCTTGGCTGATTCTTTCACACTGGCCAGTGGTAAATTTGCAGTTAATCTTTACAAAGAAGAAATAGAACGGGCAATTAAAACCAACGGAATCAGCGGCTTCCAACTGTTGGATCTACATGATTTCCCTGGCCAAGGCACCGCACTGGTGGGTTTATTGGATGCTTTTTGGGAAAGTAAAGGTTTGGTTAAACCAGAAGTTTTTAGAGAATTTTGTTCGCCAGTGGTGCCATTGTTAAGGTTTCCCAAAGCATCTTATTTAAACTCCGAAAACTTTAAAGCAACCCTACAAATCTCAAATTTTGGTAAAGAGAAATTAGAATCGGAGGTTTTATGGGAAATAAAGACCAAAAGTGGCTTAATTGTTTATTCAGGTTCCTCAGATAAAAAAGTCATCAACTTTGGCTTGAATACTTTGGGCGAGATCAATGTTGATTTAGGAAAAATACAGAACCCCGAAGCTTTATATATTCATGTGAAAATTCCTCATACGGTTTATCAAAACCATTGGACAGTTTGGGTGTATCCTGTAAAGCAAGAAACATTAGCTAATAAGGTTATTTTCACCAATTCCAAAACAGAAGCTTTGACGGCCTTAAAAGAGGGGAAAACTGTTTTGCTTAATCCTGATACTGCCAAAATCAATGGTGTTGATGGTAGATTTACATCAGTCTTTTGGAGTCCGGTCCATTTCCCAGACCAACCAGGCACTATGGGTATATTATGTAATCCAGAACACCCGGCACTAGCGTCTTTTCCAACAGACTTTTATTCGAATTGGCAATGGTGGGATTTGATCACTCGCTCCAAAACCATGGTGATAGATAGCTTACCGGAAACCACAAAACCAATAGTGAGAGTGATTGATAATTTTTTCAAAAACAGAAAAATGGCATCAGTTATTGAAGCAAAAGTGGGCAAGGGCAAATTGATCTTATGCGCTATGGATATCACCCATGATTTAGACAAACGGATTGAAGCCAAACAATTGAAATATAGTTTGTTGAAGTATGCAGAAAGTGAAAGCTTTAACCCTTTGGTAACTTTAACCAAATATCAATTGGATAAAGTTTTAAAATAGATGGGAAATGAATTTGAACCTCCCCGACGGCTCTATGTAGAGGTGGTTAATAGATAGAGTACTCATTATATGCCCACCTCAAGAAAAAAATGATGTCATGATCCTATTAAAGCTTAAAACACTGTATGCATTAATTAATTTTTACAGCATTTATAGTTTAAATTAGAAATATTTGAAGAAACAAATTATATAAAAAACAGATAAATAGTGTTTTAATGATATCCTTAGTCTCCCCAAAGCCTTCCTGATGTGCTGCTCCACCGTATTCTCTGAAATATTCAGGGTGTTTGCAATTTGTTTGTTTGTTAAATTTTTTTTTCTGCTCAAAAGAAATACATTTTTGCATTTGTCTGGCAGCAAATCAATAGCTAGTTCAATTTGTCTTTCCAATTCTTTGGTTTCTATATCTGTAACCAAAGAATTATTGTTGTTTAAAGCTTCTTTAGCTAAAATATAAGTTTCATATTTTTGATGAATGAGTTGCTTTCTGTGGTAATTTAAAATCTGGTTTTTTAGCACCACATATAAATAAGGGAAAACAGCTGTTTCTGCCTTTATTTCTTCTTTGTGCTGATAAAATTTAAGAAAAGAGTTTTGTACCAATTCTTCTGCATCATCCCGGCTGGGTGTTTTTTGAAGCGCAACAGCCATCAACTTTAAAACATGGCGTTTATAAAGTTCAGAAAATGCAGTTTCATTATCGCCTTTCCACAGCAATATCAGTTCCTCATCTTTATGGTTTTCTAAAATTTCGATAATTGGTTTAATTTACTGGTTTTATAAATATGAGGTTTATTAAACTAAAAATCAAGTCGAAGTGATTTGTTTGTGCTTTTTTTTGGTTTCGCCCTCGTTAAATTTCCCGAAATAGATATCAGGAGTTGCTTCTATAAAAATTCAAAAAACAAACTTCCAATAGCAGATAAGCTATAAGCGTGGCTAACGCTACAAATTTAACCAGGCTTTTGATTTATTCAGAGAATACTCCGAAGCTCTGCTTCGGTAGTCCAGCAAGTAGATTAAAGGATTACCTTTGTTTTATGAGTGAAGATATTCATAAGAGTCACAGCAAAAGTTTGCTATTGTATCATGTGGTTTGCCCGATCAAGTATCGCAGAAGTGTTTTGTCAGATTCTGTAGAGGAGAGCTTGGTTGATGTCTGTAAGGATATATCAAATCGCTATGAAATACATTTTGTTGAAATAGGAGCAGACGAGAATCATGTACATTTTCTAATCCAAAGTGTTCCAATGCCATCAGTAAAAAGTATAGCTCAAGCAGTAAAGAGCATCACAGCCAAGGAGTTGTTTAGGCTTCATCCAGAAGTAAAACAAAAGTTGTGGGGAGGTGATTTTTGGACTTCAGGTTACTATGTAAACACAGTTGGTCAATATGCAAATGAAGATGTGATTTTAAAATATATTCAGAATCAAGGTGCGCAAAAGAGTGAATATAAGCAACTGCATAAAAATCAATTAAGCTTAGTCTTCGGTTAGCGATACCCCGATAGCTCTGCTTCGGGGTTATTCATTTAAAAAAATAACGAAGTGGCGTAACGGTTTTACCTTTCTAAATTGTCTTACCATATAGAAGGGTTCTTATTCTCTAATTTAAGGCCTCTTTAACCAATTATTAAAACATCACAAATGAATAAACTATTTACTCCCCGTAATTTACTCTCCTTATGTCTAATGTTTGTGAGTCTCCAATCTTGTAAAAAGGATACTTTTAAAATTACCAACAATTATTTGGAGAACAAGCCCACTGGGCAGATCAGCAATGCTGATATAGTAAAATGGGCAGATAAAAACGAGTTTGTAAAATATCTGGCCTTAGACTGGAAAAATGCCAAACAAACTGTTTTTAAAGGACGGCAGGTAATTAAAGTTACGCTTCTGAATGAGAAACGGCTGCCACAAAAGGCGTCTGACGGCAACAAAGAAACCAAACAAAGTAACGTTACTCAAAACAGCAGCCCTGATAATTATTTTGCACAACATCCCCCGGAGGTATTTTTGGTAAAGGATGCAAAAGATTCTCTCCATTCTGCGCTTTTAAATTTTATACCTGATGATAAAAGTAAAGGTTTTGGCCAGCAAGGGCAATGGACCGGGAAACTTTACGAATGGAATATGAAATCCGACACTCTATTTGTGCAGGAGATAAAAGAGAACAAGTTGATTAAAAAATATATTCTAAAAACTCCTGTAAATATAACTGCCGGGCAAAAAGGGGTAAAAACCGAATCTCTTGAGAGTTTTTTTGGTAGTATACTAGATTTTATCAATAACATTGGCTACTTTCTGGGTATACCCGGAACCTCTAACCATTTGTGGTATGATCCGAATTGCGTGGGCGGTTACGATTGTATAAGAATCTCGGATTGGGTTGGCGATATTTTTGGCTGGATTGGCTCGATATTTCAGGGACTGAATAATCCGGACTATGTCGGTCCGTGGGGAACTCAAGACTACGGTGGTTACTATGATATGAATGGGTTTTATGTTAATTATTTACATAGCGTCACAGGAGGGGAGGGCGGTTATACACCCTTATCCAATTTACTATGCCTCAACAGAGGGATATTTAGATTTAAGCAATGCAACGTTTGAGGCTCAGGATCTTATTTCAAGGCTAAATCTTACACAAGGTCAAGATAATGCTTTAATTTATGAGCTCGCCAACAACCCAGCCTTATCGTCCGAGTTGCATAATTATTTTATTAACAGCAATCAAGCTCAGGCGGATAAAGATTTTGTAAAATGGTCGGTCGGGTATCTTCTGGAAATAGGTGGGGCCTTTGAAGATTTAGCACCTTATTCGGCTGATATCAAGAATTTATTCAATGAGTACGCTGTTGATCATGACTTTCAAACAGCAACAAGTCTTACTGTTTTGGCTTTTAAAAACAACTCGTTTGGGAGCAACTATGCAGTACAAAATATTTGTCTGTTACAGGGGATACCATATGATCCTATCCTTGTCTCTTTATTTAATGCACAGGTAGCTGTTATAAAAAAGCAACATCCCGAATGGAGTACTTGGCGAGTTTACTGGGAGGCAAGCCGGGAAATTCTTCATTTGACGCTGGACATTGGGGGCTTAGTGCCAGTTGTGGGAGAAGTATGCGATTTGGCCAATGGAATTATTTATACCGTTGAAGGCGATGGGATTAATGCGTCTTTAAGTTTCGCCGCCACCATTCCAATTGCTGGTTGGGGAGCAACCGGAGCAAAATTCGCTATAAAAGCGGTAGATGCAATCGGGATAAGTAAAACTACTTTACAATGGATTAAAAAAACAAATGGATTAATAGACTTTGGATTGAGAGGGCAGTTGCGAAAAACACTAAAACTTGCGACGGGAAATGTACTTCAAGCCCATCATATTATACCATGGGAGTTTACCACCAATACGGTAGTCCAGAAAGCTGCCGATTACGGTTTTCATATGAATGAAGCTTTAAATGGCATTGGTTTGGCTAAAAGCGTACATATTGAGGGGATAGTGCATACTCATTATAATACGAAAGTAGCACAAGAATTACAAGAGATTATCACCAGACGGGGCATGAATATGTCTCCTGATGTTGCTGAAAGTGAATTAATTGGTTTGATATCGAAAATTAGAACTTGGATAAATGCGAATCCTGGTGTTAATTTAAATAATATAACATTTTAATGAATCAATTTTACAGAATTGGATATCAAAGTAGCGGTGAAATAGGACGCACTTTTCCTCAGTCTCAAAGTTTCGACAGTAAGGTTCCTATCAATTCCCCTAATCATCTATGGATGGTTGATGGCAAACTCCAATCAGGTGTTTATATTCCAGACTCGATTCTCCACAAGAAAGCAAAACTAACGGATTTGGTTTCGTCATCGCCAATTACATATCCTATTATAAGCGATAAGCTTAAAGATATTTTACAACCAAAAAGAGGAGAGAAAATACAGTTTTTGCCTACGCATGTTATTACCAACAGTGAAAAAATACCGTATTGGTTGATGAATGCTTACGCCTATGATTATGATTTAATAGATTTTAAAAAAACTATTATTAATCAATATGATATAAGTGGGAAAGTTATCAAGACTTTGAAGGTAAAAAATGCCCAAGAATTACAAACGCTATTATCCGTTATCAAAAATACCAAAGATTACCTACAAATTAACAATCTAACACTTGTTGATAATATATCTGAGGATTTTTTCTTTATTAACCATACCGGATTTGGAAGCAAATATTTTTTATCAGAAAAACTGATGAAAGAAATAATATCGGCTAAAGTAACTGGCATTACCTTTACAAAATACAACGAAAAATATCCTTAAATCATGTTATGATTACTGAAAAAGATTATTAAATTAAAAGAGTATTTTCCTGTATGGTACACTTAATAGTACTTGTACCTAATGCTTTTGAGAATGACATTCTTTTTTTCAATAAAAAAGTAGTGGAAAGGTTTATTTTTCAAAAAACGGGAAACTTTCTATAAAACAGGAAGATTGTACAGAAATAAGTTTAAACATAGATTATGAATAATATCATAGAAAATTGGTATAACAATGATAAAGGCCTTTTAGACATTATTCTTAGTATTGATGCTATAACTACCAATCAAAATGACGCTGCTCTTCTGGCTTTTAATGAAATTGCAGAATACTTGCATTTACCTAAACAGCCTGAAAATTCTATAGATGAAAGGTCTGATGGATCTAACATTCAGACCAGATCAGTTTTTGAGGAGTTGGCGCTGATAAATTTCATGTTTCCTGAAGAAGATATGCGTGGAAATGTACTATTGGCCATGTATAATTTACATCATAAAAATTATATAGAATATAATGAAGTAGCAATAATTAATTACCTGGATTATAACAGTATACCTGATGAATATTTCATCTTTTTTTTGGGAGACACCATTGATGCTCATATTATGTTTTTTTCTTTAGCCATAGGAAAAACGTTAATGGAGTCGACGGGGGCTAAAGTAATGGATAAAGTGTTAAATTATTAACAAATGTAAAGTCAACTACTTTGAATAAATTGTGCTGATAACGGTGTACAAAAAGCTGCCGAGTGCGGTTTTCATATGAATGAGGCATTAAATGGCATTGGTTTATCTAAAAATGTGCATATTGAGGGAATAGTGCATAATATATATAACAATAAAATACGCCAAAGACTGGATGCTTTACCAAATAATTTAACACCATCACAAACTGAAGCTGCATTAATGATTTAATAGCAGATATTAGGGCATGGATAAATGCAAATCCTATCTCAAAATTTAAATAATATTGTGTTATGATCAATTATTTCAGATTAAACTATTCTACAGACATTAGTATTGGAACAACTTTTCCGCAATCCCAAGATTTTGAAAGTGTTTTAAATATACATGACCCCAAATTTATTTGGAATAATGAAGTGCCCCTGCGTAATGATGTATATATTCCAAATTTCATATTACATAATAAAGCTAAATTCACAGATTTGATTTCGTCATCCTCTATAAGGTATGCATTAATCAGTCAGAAATTATACGATTGCATTGTCAAGTTCAACCATAACTCCATAAACTTTTATCAAACTAAGCTTTTAGTAAAGTCTGTTGAAAAACAGGTTTTCATGATTTGCGGCAAAACAAAAGGGTTTGAATTTCTTGATTTAAGAAAAACAGAAATTGATTTATTGGAAAGATTTAAGTTTTGTAAACGACTGAATTTAGGTAAAGTTGAAGATATTGAAGAAGCGGTAAAGACACTTCAATATCCTAATACCATAGCGATTAAGAAATATTATTTGTCAGGTATTGGCAATGAAGATGTGTTTTACATTGAAAACATTCATCCTGGAGGCAGCGCATACATATTTTCTAATCGCT
This sequence comes from Pelobium sp., assembly GCA_965218985.1. Taxonomy (GTDB): domain Bacteria; phylum Bacteroidota; class Bacteroidia; order Sphingobacteriales; family Sphingobacteriaceae; genus Pseudopedobacter. The sequence continues at coordinate 21,461 of CBDCMP010000007.1, read as the reverse complement.
TAAAAGAGGCAATAGTTAAGGAAAAATATACCGGAATTGAATTTGAACCTATTGAAGTTAATCAAACCTTAAGATGAGACAAACAAAAAAGTACAGCCTTTTATCAATTATACTATTGTTTTTAGGCGCTAATTTTTCCTATTCTCAAAACCTTAAACTGCTGACCTAATTATGGGGAGTAGTATAGATCATCTAAACCACCTTTTAGATTTATTTAAAAAAATAACGAAGTGGCGTAACGGTTTTACCTTTATAAATTGTCTTACCATATAGAAGGGTTCTTATTCTCTAGTTTAAGGCCTCTTTAACCAATTTTTAGCAAAAACTAAATGCAGAAAGATTATCTAAACCACCTTTTAGATTTATATAGCCGAGGTGAATTGTCTAAGGCTCAAACCGAAGAATTGGAAAATTGGTTTTATTCTTTACATTACACTCATTCAGATATTGATGCCATCATCAAAGAAGCTGGTGATAAAGAAATACTGGTGAACCAGCTTTTTGAAAATTTCCAAAATCATTATCAACCAAAGAAAAACAAGATTTTTAGTCTTTGGAATCTTTCAATAGCAGCTACATTTTTAATAGCTGTTTCATTTGGGCTGTATTTTTTCACACAAAATAAAGCTCCAAAAATACCTAAATTTGATTTAGCTAAGAATCACTCTCCAATCATAAAGCCTGGAGGAGATAAAGCAATCCTTACCTTATCCAACGGAATTCAAATTGATTTGGATGCCCATGGTAATGGCGAGCTGATCAATCAAAAAGGGTTAAAAATTTCTAAAACAAAAGAGGGCCAGTTGTTATATCAGGTTTTTGCCTCTAAAACCGAAGAAATTGGCACAAACACAATTTCTACCCCAAATGGTGGGCAATACCAAGTCATATTGAGTGATGGCACCCATGTTTGGTTAAATGCAGCCTCTACACTAAAATATCCAACCAAATTTACAGGCAACCAAAGAAGGGTAGAACTTAACGGCGAGGCTTATTTTGAGGTGACACATGATGCGCAATCCCCTTTTCAGGTAATCAGTAAAAATCAAACAGTTACTGTTTTAGGGACGCATTTCAATGTAAACAGCTATGAAGATGAGGCTTTTGTAAAAACCACTTTGTTAGAAGGGAGTGTTAAAGTTGTAGAAGCTCAAAACAAACAGTCTAAAGTGTTGGCCCCGGGCGATCAATCTGTTTTGATTGACCATAGCTTGCAAGTAAAACAGCTTGACACCAGAGAAGCAATAGCATGGAAAACGGGCTATTTTAGATTTAATGACGAAGATATCTACGTCATCATGAACCAAATTGCAAGATGGTATGATGTGGAAGTCGCCTACGATGGGGACTTTCACAATATGCGCTTTGGCGCATATATCTCCAGAAGTAAAAGCATTTCTGAAATACTCAATTTAATGCAGGCAACAAAAAGTATAAAATTCAAAATAGAAGGGAGGAAAATTATTGTCATGAAATAAACTACCAAATAATTAATGTGACAATAAATCAGGGACGCTACCAACGCCCCCGATTTTAGCCCGAAGGCAATTGTCAGGTTCTTAATCTTTTCACCAATTAATCCTAACTAATCAAATGTATAAAAATTATTTTGCATGTAAATGCGGTACAGCCAACCGCGACCTATCCAAATTATTTCTTACGATGAAATTGATAGCCATTTTAATGTTCGTTTGCATTTTTCAAGTGAGTGCAAATTCTTACGCACAAAATGTGAATTTGAAGGTCAAAAATGCTTCTTTGAAGGAAGTTTTTCAATTGCTGACGAGCCAAACAAAGTTTGAGTTTATCTACAACTCGGCCATGTTGCAAAACACCAACCCAGTAAGTCTATCCGTCAAAAACGAACCTTTCTTAACTGTTTTGGAAAGATGTTTTACCAATCAGCCCGTAAGTTTCTTGATCAAAGACAATACGATTATCGTTACCAAACAAGAAAAGCAAACGGCTGATCCCCAAACTGTCCAAAACACCATAACAGGGACGGTAGTTTCTTCCGACGATAACCTGCCATTGCCCGGTGTTACAGTTAAAGTTAAAGAAGTGAACAAAAGCACCATAACTGATAGCAATGGGCAGTTTAAAGTAGCTGCAGATATAGGGCAAACACTCGTTTTTAGCTACATAGGCTTTGAAAATCAAGAATTGATCATCAGGAATACCGAGCCTGTTAAAATAGCCCTGAAAATTTCTATTAAGGCATTGTCAGACGTAGTAGTAATTGGATATGGCACCAGAAAAAAGGAAGACCTATCCGGCGCAGTAACCCAAGTAACCGCAAAAGAGATCACCAAGCAACCAGTTACTTCATTTGACCAAGCCTTACAAGGTTTAGTACCGGGTGTAACCATAAGAGAAGGTACAGGCGCACCAGGGGCAGGGCCAGAAATATTGGTAAGGGGTATAAACACTTTTGGTAATAATAAACCCTTAATTGTAATTGATGATATCATTTATGAAGGTTATAATGATCAGAACAACAATCCTTTGGCTTTATTAAATCCAGAGGATATTGAAAGTATTTCTGTACTTAAAGATGCAGCAAGCAAATCTATTTATGGTTCTAGGGCTACTGCGGGAGTGATTTTGGTAACTACCAAAAAAGGTGAAATAGGCAAACCGCAAATAAATTATACTTTTAGTACCGGTTTTTCCAATTATATGAAATTTGAGAAGCCAAAAATTTTGAACGCCACCGAATTGGCACAATTTAGAAGAGAGGCAACCATTGATAGGGTCCGTTTTACAAACCCCGCTTATGCAGATCCAAATACAACCGTACCAGAATCTCTTATCCCTACGGAATTCCAGAATCCTTCGCAATATGGCGTGGGTACAGATTGGTTTGACGAGATTACCAGAACGGCTTATCAGCAAAACCAAAATTTGAGTGTGACGGGAGGGACAGAAAACGTAAAATATTATGTCAGTGGGAATTATTTAAACCAAGATGGTATCGTGATAGGGAATGATATCAAAAGATATTCTTTCCGTTCTAATGTTGATGTGAAAATTTCTCCAAAATGGAATTTCGGCTTAAACGTTGCCCCATCCAGAACGTTGGCAAATCGTCCTGCGGACGACCCTAGCTCAGGTCAGTTCAGTGCATATTCCACCATTACTTCCACCTACTGGATAAGCCCGGAGGCCAAGGTAAAAGATGCAAACGGCAATTTTATTTACACCACTCAATCTCCTTTATTAGTGAGTTGGACAGCCAACCCGGTTTATCAGATAGAAGCAGAAACTGAGAAAAGATTGGCCAATCAATTGGCTTTTGGTTCTTACATAGAATTTAAGCCTATTAAAAATCTAAGCTTCAAAAGTAAAATATCTTACAGCAATAATTTAAGTAGAACAGAAGCTTTCTCGCCAAGTAATGTCGCTGGCGATGGTTTAAACCCTGTAGTACCTCGGTTAGTTGGTGCTACAGCAGCACAATTTTCAACAGATTTTAGCAATATCATCAGTGATAACCTGGTTACTTACAGTTTCAATAAAAATAAGCATCAACTTGATTTATTAGGTGGTTTAACCTATCAAGATTCAAAAATAACCAATACATCTTTAAACGCACAACGCTTATTAGATGAAAACTTGACCCAACCTTCATTTAACAATGTAGATAAATCTACCATTGGTAATTTTTCTGGTGGAGAAACCAATGGCGAAAACAACATCATCTCCTATATCTCCAGGGCAAATTATATTTTCAATAACAAATATTATGTGAATGCGACTGCCCGGTACGATATATCCTCCAAGTTTGGCAGAAACGTACAAGGTGGCTTTTTTCCCGCCTTTTCTGTTGCATGGAGACCTACCGAAGAAGAATTTGTTAAAAACCTAAATTTGAGCTGGTTAAATGACTTCAGACTAGAATTAGGTTACGGAATCACAGGTAGCACACAGGGTAACGGTATTGGAAATTACAGTTATTTAGGCTCCGTAGGGCAATCTAATTATCTTTTCGGAGGTATTTCCACGCTCGGAAACACGCTCACTGGCTTACCCAATCCAGATCTGACTTGGGAAGAGAGCAAACAGCTAGATTTAGGTGTAAAAACCGATCTTCTCAACGGCAGGCTCAATCTATCTTTCAACCTTTATAAACAAAATACAACTGGATTATTAGCATCAGTCCCTTTGCCCTTAATTACCGGATTTGGGGGTGTGGGAGGCAATTTAGGCGAAGTTCAGAATACAGGTTTTGAGGCAGATATTGAAGCTATACCTTTAAAAACAAAAAACTTCAGTTGGACAACTGGGTTAAATTTTTCTAGGTATAAAAATAAAATCATCAGCTTACCTAATGGCACATTTTATAGCGCAAATGCTGGTAATGGCACCCAAATAGCAAAATCAGAAGTAGGCCAACCAGTTGGTATGTATATCGGCCTAAAAGTGTTGGGTTTATTTACCGCCGCTGATATTGCAGATCCCAATGTGCCTAAATATCCTGGTGCAGCTGTTGGTACTATGAAATATTTGGATGGAAATGGAAATGGAAAGTTAGAAGTTGCGGCAGATTACGTAACCTTGGCCAATCCTCACCCAGATTTGATGTTTGGGTGGAACAACCAATTCAATTATAAAAAGTTTAACCTAAGAACCATTTTTGCGGGTCAGTTAGGTGGTGCCATTTATGATTTACGCAAAGAAATCATGTATAATTTAGATGGTAACTTTAACGTAAGCAGGGATGTTTTAGAAAGATATAGGCCTGGTGATGATCCCAGCACAAAAATATATGCCACTAGTGCAACAGCTACCAATTATTTTAGATTCCCAAATAGCCAAAAAGTATTTGACGGTACTTACGTAGCTCTTAAAAATTTAACTTTTGGTTATGATATTACCTCTTTAACCAATTTTAAAAAGAAAATTTTCCAAAGAGCAGAAGCCTATGTTAGCGCCCGTAATGTGTTTTACATTGCCGCTTACAAAGAAGGCAATCCAGAGATCAGAAGATCTAATGATGGTGGTGCTGTAAGAAGTGTGAATTATGGTAGTTACCCCATTTCAACTACTTTCCTATTTGGTTTAAATGTATCCTTTTAATTTTTAAAACAATGAAACTGAAATATATATACACAAGCGTGTTGGGCTTATTTATTTGTACAAGTGCCTGTAAAAAAGAAAAGACTTATTTAGATCCGGTTAACAATTATTCTTATTATAATTTTCCTCAAAATGAAGATCAGGTAAACCAAGCTGTAGTTTCCATCTATACGCAAGCCAGGTCTTTATACAATTCAGATTTATGGCTATTTGGTGAATTTAGAAGTGATAATACCTCTTTTAGATATAACCCAAATGATAGGGGAGGCTTAAACACAGAACAATTGGATGAGTTTACCGCCCTTTCGGATAATGGAAGTATAAATGCCATGTGGGCTGATAGTTATCAAGGTATTGTAAGGGCTAATTATGCACTGCAAAATCTGGACGCCATTACTTTCAGGGATCCTGAGGTTAAAACCATCAGACAATCTGAAGCGAAGTTTTGGAGAGCTTGGTTCTATTTTAATTTGGTAAGGTTGTATGGCGATGTCCCTTTGATCACTAAAGTAGTGATATCCCCTTCTGAAGGCCCAACCTACCAAAGAGAAGCTACCGCCAAGATTTATGCTGATTTAATCTTACCAGATGCAATGGCCGCTGCAGGTGGCTTACCGCCAACTGTTGGGGCAAGCGATCTGGGCAGGTTGAGCAAGGGTGCGGGATTAATGCTCTTGGCAAAAGTTTACATGACTTTGCAACGTTGGGAGGATGCCGTTACCACACTAAACCAATTGAGCACTTTGGGTTATTCCTTAGATGCAAATTATGCAGACAATTTCGACCCCTTAAAAAAGAACGGGCCAGAGTCTATCCTAGAAATGCAATCTGATGCTGCACAATCCGTAACTTTTGGTTTTTACAGTGCTTGGACACCTTTTGCTACCGGAGCCAACATCTATCCGGGCGGATCAAATTCCAGGGGCGGATTAAACCAACCCACCAAAGATTTAATCAATAGCTATGAGCCTAACGATCTGAGAAAAGCAGTTACAGTAGGTACTTATAACAATATAGATTACCTTAAGAAATTTCTTTATTGGGATGTCTCTACACGTTCTAACCCTGTGAATTTTGTAACTTATAGATATGCAGATGCCCTACTGATGTTGGCAGAATCTTTAAATGAACAGTCTTTTCCAAATGCCCAAGCGTTTACATTGTTAAATCAGGTGAGAACGAGGGCAGGCTTGCCAAACAAGACCCAAGGCAATGCCACCCCTGCGCTTGCCATCAGCTCACAAGAAGATTTTAGGCTGGCAATAGAAAAAGAAAGAAGGGTAGAGTTGGCGGGAGAGAACCATCGATGGTTTGATTTATTACGCACCAATAGAGCTGTTGCCGTGATGACTGCTCAAGGAGCTCAAGAAAAAACACTAAAGCCTACCACTATTGGCCCTGGTGCCTATGATAATATAAGGACATTATTGGCCATTCCTTTCAGACAGGTCGAACAATACGGCTATACCCAAAATCCAGGGTGGTAAAATTTGGTCTAAGTTGGTTAAATCGGTTGGGAGTGGGAGAACAAATCCCAGCCGGTTTTATCCTTTTTAAAACTTCACAACTTACATCAAAACCATGAGATTGATAAAGCCTCTTTCCAAACTTATAATTGCCTTTTTTTTGATCTTATCAACAGGGATGGTTTTTGCCCAGCCATCCATTAAAAACAATTGGAAAGCCAATTGGATAACTTTTTCACAAACCAATACCCAAAAAAACAGCTGGACTATTTACAGGAAGAAATTTATGCTCGATCATAAACCATCAACTGCTGTTTTGGCAAATATTGCAACAGACAGTAAATACTGGCTTTATATCAATAACAAATTGGTGGTATTTGAAGGGGAATTAAAAAGGGGTCCAACCCCTAATGATACTTATTATGATGAAGTGGAGATCGGGAAATACCTGCAGAATGGTGAAAACACCATAACCATTTTAGTTTGGTTTTGGGGTCAAGATGGTTTTTGCCACAAAAACAGCGGGAAATCTGCACTATTGTTTGAGGCGGATTTAGGAAACAAGCTTTTATTGAGCGATACCACTTGGAAAGTTGCAACGCATACCGCTTTTGGTGCAACCGGAGCTCCTTTCCCCAACTATCGTTTACCAGAATACAACATCCATTTTGATGCAAGAAAAGACATATTAAACTGGAATAAATCTGATTTTGACGATTCTAAACTCGCAAATGCCACATTGGCTGGTCAAGCAGGTGCAGCTCCCTGGAACCAGTTATGGAAAAGGCCAATCCCACTATGGAAAGATAGCGGCATTATTCCTTATCAGAACAACAAAAACTGGCCAAGCGAAAGTACAGGGGGAATTATCACCATGAAATTACCTAAAAACATTACCATAACCCCTTACCTGAAAATTGATGCCCCCGCTGGACTATTAATTGATATCCGAACCGACAATTATAAAGGCGGCAGCGAATACAATGTGAGGACTGAATATGTGACCAAAGCCGGGGTACAAGAATTTGAAACCCCTGGTTATATGAACGGACACGAAGTTTACTATAGCATCCCAAAGGGAGTTAAAGTTTTAGATCTTAAATATAGGGAAACACGCTATAACAGCGACTATGTAGGTTATTTTGAATCGGATAATAAAGATTTAAACAGTCTTTGGGTTAAATCTTTAAACACCATGAACGTTAATTTGCGTGATGCCATACAAGACCCGGATAGGGAAAGAGCACAGTGGTGGGGCGATGCCGTGATTATTTTGGGAGAGATTTTTTACAGTGCAGATAGCAATGGGGTAAAAGCCATCAAAAAATCCATCAGCAATTTGGTAGAATGGCAAAAAGAAAATAAAGTACTGTTTTCTCCTGTGCCTTCTGGTAAATGGGACAAAGAATTGCCCGCCCAAATGTTAGCTTCCGTTGGCAAATATGGCTTCTATAAATATTTTGAATATACCAATGACAGCAGTTTTGTGAAATACATCTATCCGCATGTGCGGGATTATATGAGCCTTTGGGAAATGGATAATAATGATCTAGTTATACACCGTAAAGGAGGTTGGGACTGGCAAGATTGGGGAGATAAAATTGATGTCCCATTGTTAGATAATGGATGGTACTACATGGCCTTGGATGGTGCGGCTGGCATGGCCGATGTCGCAGGGTTTCCATCAGAAGCAGCTGTCTATCGCAAAAAAATGGTTCTTTTAAAAACTGCATTTAACAAAAGTTTTTGGCAAGGAAAATTTTATAAAAGTAAAGGTTATCCATTTACCATGGATGATAGAGGGAATGGTTTGGCCGTGGTAGCAGGTTTGGCAAACCATGCGCAATGGGAAAATATGCGGCCAACTTTAGATACCACATTTAATAGTGGGCCATACTTAGAAAAGTATGTGCTAGAAGCCTATTTTAAAATGAATGATGCCGAGGCTGGGACATCAAGAATGTTGAAAAGATACGATGCCATGATCAAAAGCCCGATAACCACCTTATGGGAAGGTTGGCAAATTGGCAGTGGCACTTATGGCGGGGGGACATATAATCACGGCTGGAGTGGCGGGCCGCTTACGCTGATGAGCCAATACATTACAGGCTTAACCCCCGATGGGGCTGGTTATCAAAACATCAACGTTTTTCCGCAACCTGGAAATCTGAAACAAGCAAAAATGGGTACTGAAACCGTTGCCGGATATATGAAAATCTCATTTGAAAAGAATGAAAAATGGTTTAAGATTCCCTTGGAACTGCCTAAGGGAAAGAACGTGAGATTGGGCGTTCCAAAATTCAAACAGCCCTATAAGAAAATAGAATTGAACGGTAAAACCATTTGGAAAAAAGGGAAGGCCATTAAAAACACATCAGCAGTTTTCGAATCAGAAAATTTAAACTTTATAATTTTTGATGCCCCAAGTGGAAACTTAACGGTACAAGCTAAATTTTAAAACGATGAAGAACGAAAAAATAAAAATAGGCTTGTTTGGCATTGGTTTAGACACCTATTGGCCACAGTTTGAAGGTTTAAAAGATAAGTTGATAGGCTATCAGGATGTGGTTTGTAAAAAACTAACTTCAGATGAGCAAATGGTAATCAATGGGGGTTTGATAGACCACCCCACCCAATCAAAAGAGGTTGCTATCCATTTTCAAAAAGAGCAAATTGATGTGCTTTTTGTATTTATCTCTACCTACGCCTTATCCCATACAGTTTTACCCGTGGTACAAAAACTCAGTTGTCCCATCCTTATTTTAAATTTGCAACCCCAGAAAGCAATTGATTATAGTGCTTTCAATGCGTTAAAAGATAGAGGGAAAATGACTGGTGAGTGGCTGGCCTTTTGCCAAAGCTGCGTGGTGCCAGAAATTGTAAGTGTTCTTAAAAGGGCAAGAATAGCTTACCATTTAATCAGCGGATATTTAGAAGAACCTTTTGTTTGGCAAGAAGTACATGAATATTTAGCAGCCCTGAAAGTTAAAAAAGCCATGTCTAACAACAGAGTTGGATTACTAGGGCATTATTATAATGGGATGTTAGATGTTTACAGTGACTTAACCCAGCAAGTTGCGGTTTTTGGCAATCATTTCGAAATTCTTGAATTTGGTTTGCTAAAACAATATATCGATGAGGTTACGGCTCAGGAAATTCAGGAGAAAATCAAGGATTTTCACTCCTTCTTTCATATAGTTGTAGAATGTGAATCTGCCGAATTGGAAAGAGCTGCCAAAACATCCATTGCTTTAGACAAGTTGGCGCAACATTTTGATTTAGGTGCCATCGCTTATTATTACGAAGGTACTGGCGATCCAATTTATGAAAACATCGTAACCTCTTTAATTCCGGGTTTAACCCTATTAACTGGCAGAAACATACCTGTTGCTGGCGAATATGAGGTAAAGAATGTACAGGCCATGAAAATAATGGACTTATTGGGCTGCGGTGGCTCTTTCTCTGAGTTTTACGCATTAGATTTTGAAGATGATGTGGTGATGTTTGGGCATGACGGCCCTGCACATTTCGGTATAGCCGAAGACAAGGTTTCCTTGGTGCCGCTTCCAGTGTATCACGGTAAGCCGGGCAAAGGCTTATCCATCCAAATGAAAGTGAAATCCGGTAAAGCTACCTTATTATCGGTTTGTCAATCCGCTGACGGGAAAATTTTCTTTTTGGTTGCGGAGGGCGTTTCAGAAGACGGCCCTACCTTACAGATTGGCAATACCAATTCCCGGTACCGGTTTCCGCTATCCGTAAGGGAATTTGTGAATAATTGGTCTAATGCCGGCCCATCTCACCATTGCGCAATTGGGATTGGCCATCAGGCCCCCATCCTAAAAAAATTGGCCTCACTGTTAAATATAAACTGTATCCAAATTTGTTAATCAATCCTTAAAAATGAAGAAAATTTTAACGCTTTTACTTATGGTCATTTCCCAGATTGCAGCTGCGTATGCGCAGCAACAAATTGAGGTAGATAATGATCGCCCGAGAATAGATACCCAAGGAAATATTGTTGATGCCCATGATGGCAGGGTGGTGCAGTTTGAGAATACTTTTTATTGGTACGGGACCCATTATGGAAATACAAATGGTTTTGTAAACACCAACAAATATGTGGTTTACAGTTCTAAAAATCTTAAAACCTGGAAATTTGAGGGGGATTTATTCCAGCAATCACCAACAGGTGTTTACTACCGCCCGCATGTTATTTACAACAAAAAGATCAATAAATATGTGATGTGGTACAATTGGTATCCCAAATTATGGGACGGCCAATTTGGTGTGGCCATTAGTGATTCCCCATTCGGGCCTTTCAAGATCATCAATGAAAATGCAAAAGTTAAACATAGCGATTTGGGCGTAGGCGATTTAGGTTTATTTGTTGACGATGACCAAAAAGCCTATTTAAGCTATAATACCATTAACGGCCATAGCGTTTCCATAGAAGAATTAGATGACGCTTATACGGGGAGCAAACTCATTGGGAGTGAGTTTATCGCAAAGGATTGTGAAGCGGGGAGCATGTTTAAAAGAAAGGATCTATACTACCTTTTAACAGATTATACTTGCTGCTTTTGCACACAAGGTTCCGGGGCCAGGGTTTACACCGCCAAAAACCCGTTGGGACCTTACCAACTTACCAATAACATTAACCGCTATCCGGGAGAATATGCCGCCTTACTGAACGATGGCTATTCCGATAACAATCAATACATCAACCTCACACAAAAAAATAATGAAATAGAGCTTGTTTTAAACGATGCCGAAAAAATTTCATCGCTTCAAATCCACCAGTTTACAGGCGACAGAAAGGGACAATGTGGTGAAGTGGACAACCCAAAAGTACATGAACCCATCTTAGATTTCGATTTTGAAATCAGCTATTTTGAGGATGGTTTTTGGAAAAAATTGGTAGTAAAACAAAAAACGCTTCTTAAAAGTACGCTATCCAATTTATATCAATTCAGTTTTGAAGGCATAAATGCGGATAAAATCAGTATCAAACCCATATTTAAAAATGATAAGGAAATACTTCACCTTTCAGAAATCAGCATCAACCAAAAATCAAAAAACTTTCAATCATTTATAAAAAGCAATAGCGGCAAACCCATTATCCCGGCACAGCAAGCCTATGTAATGCAGGTACAAACTAAAACAGGCCCTCAATTTATTTGGATGGGCGATTTATGGGGTTCGGCTTTAGACAATATCAAAGGGCATGACTTTCAATATTGGTCGGCACCTCTAACTTTTTATAAAAATGGCTGGATAAAGCCTATAGAATGGACAAATCAATGGAAATTAAATATAAAATAATGAATAATTCAAAATTTACCTTTCTTTTATTTGGAGTGGTTTTGTTATCGTGTAACACAACAAAAAAAGCGGTAGACACCAAAACTTCAAACGAAAAACCGCTGAATATTGTGCTGATTGTTGCGGATGATTTAGGTTGGTCTGATTTGGGGTGTTATGGCAATAAATTTATGGAAACCCCAAATTTAGATGCCTTGGCCAAAAAAGGGATAAGGTTTACCCAAGGTTATGCCGCAGCACCACTTTGCAGTCCTACAAGGGCGAGCATCATTACGGGCAACAATCCTGCTAGAATTAATTTTACCGAACATTTACATGGTTACAGCGCACCAACGGTGAAGCAAAAAATAATTCCACCCACCATAGTGAAAGGTTTACCTGTAGATTTGCTGACTATTCCGCAAGCTTTAAAAACAGCAGGTTATTATACCGGGCATATCGGTAAATGGCATTTAGGGGAAGGGGAATCTTCGCCGGCAGCCCGGGGGTTTGATTTTGTATATGGCGGTGGCCCTCAAGGATTGGCAAAGACGCATTTCTATCCTTTTTTTTGGGGAAACCCTTATCCAAGTCTGATTGAAGATACCAAACCTGGAGATTATCTGGCGGATGCCTTAACCAATAAGACTTTAATATTTATAGATAAACATAAAGCCAAAAATTTCTTTGTAGAGCTCAATTTTTATTCCCCTCATGTGCCCATAGAAGGGCCCTCGAACTTGGTGAAGAAATATGACGTTAAGAGGGCGAAAACCAATCATCAGGGTTTACCAGAAGATGAATATGCTGCCATGGTAGATAATTTAGACCATAATGTGGGTAGGTTGCTTTCCTATTTAAAAGCTAACCATTTAGATAAGAATACGCTCATTCTTTTTACCTCAGATAACGGAGGATTAACGGTTGAAGAGGTTCCTGCCTTTGCCAAACATACACCACCAACCACCAATGCACCCTTAAAAGGGGGTAAAGGTACCATTTACGAAGGAGGCATTAGGGAACCCTATATTCTTTATCATCCCGGGATAAAAGTCCAAAATCATTTAGATAGCACTACCGTTATTACCTCGGATGATATTTTTGATACGTTTATGGATGTTGCTGGCGTAAATACAAAAAGTCCTGACGGGATGAGTATCTTAAAAAATAGGACTCAGAACAATCCGAATAGACCCTATTATTTACATTTTCCGCATTATAGCCCTCAACATGGTTTGCCGGGAGATGCAATCAGGATTGGTGATTATAAGCTGATTGTATGGTACGAGACAGGGGAATCAGAATTATTTAATCTAAAAAATGATATTGGCGAGAAAAACGATATCGCTTTAAAGTACCCTGCTAAAGTTGCGGAATTAAAGCAAAAGCTTATGCAATGGAAAAAAGATGTTGGGGCAAAAGAGCCAACTTTGAATCCAAATTATAGTAAATAGTGATTTGGCGCATAGGATTTTAATAAGGCAACGTCTAATGAAATGATTATTACAAGTTTTTTTGTTGCTGGATTTTTTCCTGATAACGAAGTGATATTGTTATTCGGAAATGAGGTAAAGTTTAAAAATCCATTATTATTGAAAGAAAATCCATCAGATAAAACAGACTTTCTTGCCAATTTAGCACTTCAACCATTTGTAATCATTTTCTATAAACCAAGTAAATATTAAAATAGCCATTGATGAGAAATAACTGCTTTAAAAGGCCAATAATCGTATCAGCTATTGCAATCATCACGATTGGTTTTTCATCATGTGCTTTTGCGAAAATTAAATTGCCGAACACCTCACTGTCAGAAAAGGTAGATTCAGGCTATTTGGCAAATATCATCACCGAATTACAAAAGAAATGGCCAAATAATCGCACCATAAATTTAGTTTTTCATGGGCATAGCGTACCTAGTGGATACCAGCACACACCATTGGTTACCACATTTGGTTCTTATCCTTTATTGTCATTAAAACTTATTACAGAGAAATACTCTTATGCTGTGGTAAACGTCATCAAAACATCTATCGGTGGCGAAAATGCCGAACAAGGTGCCAAAAGATTCGAAAAAGACGTTTTAACCAAAGAACCAGATGTGATATTTATTGATTATGCCTTAAACGATAGGGGCATAGGTTTAGAAAGAGCAAAAAAAGCTTGGGAAAGCATGATTGAAGACGCTTTGGAAGCCAAAGTAAAACTGATTTTGATGACTCCGACACCTGATATTAAAGAGGATATCAAAGACCCTAATGCTCCATTGGCGCAACATGCCCAACAGATTTTAGAACTTGGCAAAAAATATAATATTCCTGTCATAGATAGTTATGGTGCCTTTAAAAAATTAGCCATGGATGGGGTAGATTTAAAGGGTTATATGGCACAAAACAACCATATCAATCCAAAAGGGCATGCTATTGTAGCGGAGCTGATTGCAAAATTGTTTAATCAATAGAAATGCATTGAAACATATAATATCAACAAGCTTTTTAAGTATAATATTTCTGCTGTTTTTTTCAAAAACGTATTCACAAAACAGGCCCAATATTCTTTGGGTGGTGATAGAAGATACTTCTCCACAATTTATAGGCTGTTATGGTGATAAAAATGCAAAGACCTCCAATATTGATCAACTGGCTAAAGAGGGGGTTCGTTTTACCAATGCATTTTCTACAGGTACGGTTTGTTCACCCAGTCGCTCCACCATCATCACCGGAGCCAGAACCTTTGAAATGGGTACGGGCAATCACCGGAGTCAATATCCAATTCCTGATTTCATAAAAGGCTTTCCCACTTATTTAAGAAAAGCAGGTTATTATACCAGCAATAACAGTAAAACAGATTACAATACCTCAGCTGCAAACAGAATCATTGAACAAAGCTGGGATGAAAGTTCAAACAAAGCAGGTTGGTGGAACAGGAAAAGCGGGCAGCCTTTTTTTGCCGTATTTAATTTTATGGCCAGTCATCAATCCAGAACAATGACTAATCCTTATGATGTTTATGTAAAGCAGGTTTTGGATACTTTGCCTAAAGCATTACAGACCGGAGACAATGATTTTAAGGTGCCGCCAATTTTTAAGGATACGCCGGCAATGCGCCATCAATTGGCCCGTATTTATAATGGAATTTCTTTAACAGATTATAACATTGGTAAGATTTTAGATAGCTTAAAAAAAGATGGTTTAATGGATAGCACCATCATCTTTTTTTATGCCGACCATGGCGAGGCCATGCCAAAAGGAAAAACCAACGGAATTGACTTAGGTCACCGGGTGCCTTTTGTGATTTATTTTCCGGAAATGTATAAAAACTTATCTCCGTTTGGAACTGGTGGTGTAGTAAGTGACCAATTAATTGATTTTGCAGATTTAGCACCCACCCTGTTAAAACTTGCCAAAGCAGATGTGCCCGCATATATGCATGGCAGAAATTTTTTAGGAAAAGATACCGCTCCCGAGGCGAAGAATTTGTTTCTTTCCAGCGATGGTTCTGAAGGAGCTTCAAATTTAATGAGAACCATTACCAATGGGAATCTGAGTTATTCTAAAGCCTTTATGCCTTTTATGCCTCAAATGTTTTATGAAAAATATTTCGATTATAGCGATATACTACAGCAAATGAGGCAAGATTTAAAAAACAATGCACTTTCTGGCATCCAAAAGCAAATGTTCCAAACGGGTACTACAGAATATCTGTATGATTATCTAAAAGACCCTTGGCAAACACATAATTTGGCTAATGATCCCAAATATAAAACTGTGATGGAAGAAATGAGAAGGGATTTAAAAGACAGTATCATCAAAAATAAAGATGTGATGTTTTTGCCAGGTTATGAATTGGAGCAGGTCTCTAAAACTACCACTCCTTATGAATTCAGGCTCAATGATACTGATTACCCTATTGAAGCTATTTATAGAGCAGCAGACCTATCGGGGCTAAAAACTGAAGCAGCTTTAAAAGAACAATTGATGTTGTTGCATCATCCGAATAAAATTGTTCGCTACTGGGCTGCACTAGGTCTAAAATGTCAGGGGGAAGGGATTTTGAAGTATAGAAGTCGAATACTGAAGGATATGAACGATACCTATATACCTGTTAAAATAGTATTGGCTTCTATTTGTTACGATCATTTTTTAAATGAGGATGCAAAACAAATTCTAACGAATTCTTTGAATCTTGTTGATGAAGAAAAATTGCAACTGCTGACTTTACAACTGTTGATTTATCAAAAGAATAACGAAGTATTTGTTCCAAATGTGGAAAAGTTATTTATTCAAAAAAGCACTAAACCTGAAGCAAGAGAAGTTTCAGAATTATTTTTATATGTGGTAAAAGGAAAAACGCTTGTCTATAATTCTTTTTGGTAATATATGATAACAATGACTGAAAATGGGAAACGCAAAGAATTATTTAGAATGCTCAAATGGAGTAAGCTTTTTGTATTTATCTTTTTATTGCTCAGCTATAAAAATATTGCATTTTCTGCTGATAAAGTTATCGGTTTAAATGATAAACATATCCATTACGTAGGCAGATGGGATAAATCAGCTATAAATAATTTCCATTCTTATTGGGGTGGGGCTTATTTCGATATCAAATTCAAAGGAAATTCTCTTAAGATAAATTTATCAAAACCAGTTAATATTTATGTGAAATTGGATGAGCGGAAAATGGTATTATTCAAAAATGTATCTGGATGGGTAAAACTTACTCCCGATTCTTTAATAAATTCCGTCCATTGTTTACGTGTAATCGCAAAATTTCAGGATGATGAAATACAGTTGGAAGGAATATCTTTGAACGAAGGTGCCAAGTTGCTAAAGCCAGAAAAGAAAAAATATTGGATAGAATTTATTGGCGATTCTATTACTTCTGGAGATAAAACTTCAAAAGGAAACACCTCGGCCTATCCTTGGCTTTGCGGTGAACTGCTGAATGCAGATCATACCCAAATTTCCTATTGCGGCATCCCTTTAACAGACGGCTATCAATACCATTACAATGGTGCACCAGAAATTGGGATGGAATCGGCTTTTTTAAATCTTGAACAACCTAATCATCAACCCAACCAAAAATGGGCATTCTCTAATTCTCCTGATTTGGTGGTGATAAACCTGGGGACAAATGATCATAATCTGAAAGTAACAAAAGAGCTATACAAGCAAACATTCACACAATTTTTAAGAAATTTACGTTTTGTCTACAGCAATGCTACGATAGCAGTTTTAGTTCCCTTTAACCAATCCTATACAGAACAAATTAACCAATTGATGGCAAACGAAAAGCAAACAGAAAAAAAGTTGATGCTGGTAAATACTCAAAATTGGCTTTCTGATGAGGATTTTGCTGACGGTACACATCCAACAGATACCGGACATCTAAAGATTGCAAACGAGCTGGTAAAAATCATTAAACCTATATTGTAAAAAAGAACCTATTTTAAAATTTGATATGAAACCATCATGATTTTGCCAAAACCCGCAGTGGGCATGTTTATCAAATCATGATTCCTGCCTGCCGCAGGCAGGGCTTCATCACCATTAAAAAACAAAAATAAACAGATGAAAAAAATCCTTTCCATTTTATTGATTTTGAGTTGCAGATTGGGATTTGCCCAGCAAAACTTCTGGGAAAATCCAACGGTTTTCCAGCAAAACAAGGAAGAGCCGCATGCTTTTTTTACCTTGTATGATAACGAGGCGAAAACACATGCAGATGATTTTGCGACTTCGCCTTATTATAAATCTCTGAACGGAGATTGGAAATTCACTTACGTGGATAAAGTGGCAGAACGCAATCAGGATTTTTATAAAACAGACTTAGACGATAGCCAATGGAAAAATATTAAGGTTCCTTCCAACTGGGAACTACAAGGTTTCGGTATTCCAATTTATACCAATGTAGTCTACCCATTCCCTAAAAACCCGCCGTTTGTTGGTCCGGACGACCCTGTAGGCACCTATCGCAAAATGTTTACGGTTCCCAAAGATTGGGACGGAAAAGAAGTCTTTTTAAGGTTTGGTTCCATCACGGGTTGTGCAACTGTCACTGTTAACGGAGAAAAGGTGGGTTTAAGCAAAGCATCCAAAACTCCAGCAGAATTTAACATCACCCCTTATCTTAAAAAGGGGGATAATTTGTTGGCTGTTCAAGTGATACGCTGGCATGATGGTTCTTACTTGGAAGACCAGGATTTTTGGCGTATCAGCGGTATAGAAAGAGATGTGGCTATCTATGCCACTCCAAAAATCACCGTTTGGGATTTTGTCTCTGATGCAGGCTTAGACCAGAGCTATAAAAATGGGATTTTAAATTTATCTGTAAACCTAAGGAAATTTGCAGATGCAAAATTGAAAAATGCAGCCTTAACTGTTACAGTAAAGGATGCTGCTGGGCAGTCAGTTTTCAATAAGAAAACGCCTGTTAATGATATTGCCGATACTTCAAAACTGTTAAAAATCACTCAAGAAATCAAAAATGTAAAACCATGGAATGGGGAACATCCTTATCTATATGATTTGATTTTGGCTTTTACCAACAATGGGGAAACCACCTACACAGGGGCTAAATTGGGTTTCAGAAAAGTAGAGATAAAAGATAGCCAATTGATGGTCAATGGAGTGCCTTTGATTGTTCATGGAACCGATAGGCATGAACATGATATGAACACAGGCCATGTTTTGGATAAGGAATCTATGATCAGAGATATCCAATTGATGAAGCAATTCAACATCAATGCAATAAGAAATAGCCACTACCCCAACAATCCATTATGGTATAAACTATGTGATGAATACGGAATGTATTTGGTGGATGAAGCCAATGTGGAAATCCATGGGATGGGAGCTTCGCTTCAAGGTAAATTTGATGAAAGTGTTCATCCTGCATATTTGCCGCAATGGGCGCCCGCCATTTCTGAACGCATACACCGTTTGGTTAAAACAGATAGGAATCATCCTTCCATTATTATTTGGAGTATGGGAAATGAATGTGGGAACGGACCTGTTTTTCATGATGCTTATAACTGGATTAAAAAAGAGGACCCCACCAGACCGGTACAATTTGAGCAGGCTGGTGAAGATTGGAACACAGACATTGTTTGCCCAATGTATCCCCGTATTGACCACATGAAGGAATATGCTTCAAATCCAGAAAAGAAACGTCCTTTCATCATGTGTGAATATGCTCATGCCATGGGAAATAGCAGCGGTAATTTTAAAGAATATTGGGATATCATCAACAGTAGTAAAAAGATGCAAGGCGGCTTTATTTGGGATTGGGTGGATCAGGGATTGCTGACCAAAACTGCTGATGGAAGACCATTTTTTGCTTACGGCGGCGATTTAGGAGGATATGCTTTACAAAACGATGAGAATTTTTGCGCCAATGGATTGGTTTCTGCCGATAGGATTCCGCACCCGGGATTATATGAAGTGAAAAAATTCTATCAAAATATCGTATTTTCTGATTTTGACCCAGCAAAAAACCAAGTTAAAATAACCAATCAATTCGGATTCAGTAATCTGGATAATTACAATTTTAAATGGCAGCTATCCAAAAATGGCACATTGGAAAAAGAAGGGGATTTCAAGGTTTCATTATCGGCAAGACAATCTAAATTGGTGAGTTTGCCTTTACCTAAAGTTGTTGCGGATGAAGGTGAGGAATACACACTGAATCTCTATGCCTATTTGGATAAGCCCGAACCTTTGTTGGCTGGCGGATCAGAAATGGCCCGTGAGCAGTTTATGCTGAACAGCAAATATTTTGATAAGGCGGCCGTAAAAGGCGATTTAGCAATGAATAAAAACGGTGAAATGTTGAATTTTTCTGCCAATGGCATAGAAGGAAGTTTTAACGTGGCAACCGGAAATTGGAAATCTTATCATTTGAAAGGCGACAAAGAAATCATCAATCAATTACCAGAACCGTATTTCTGGAGAGCGCCAACCGACAACGATTTCGGTAACCAAATGCCAGCCAGATTAGGTGTTTGGAGAAATGCACACATGAATAAATCGGTAAAAAAGATAAGCGTATCAGACCAAACCAAAAATGGTGTAAATATCAAAGTCGATTACGTGTTAGAAGATATTGGAGTGCCCTGATCATCAATCTCACTGGTCGACCCACTGCTTCATCCTCTGCGACCTTTCAATCGCCACCTTCGTCGCGTCATCAAGATCCTCCTTCGGCAGACCAAGTAAGCCATTGATCGTGCCTTTAGTATGCTCAACATCTCCGCACCCATCAGGATAGAAGACGCGGGTATACATCATCTTCGCATATCCCATTCGTTTACCCTCTTGTATCTCCTTGATACCGTTGGTGTATCGTTCACGAGCGGGTTCTTTAGTGACGGTCCACTCGGTCTCCTGGGTGTCAGTCACGCGGACAGCGGATGCTAACATGTCTTTCTGGCTGATGGTGAAGGAGTTAATGTAGACAACCCTGTTCCTGAAGTTGTTGAGATAGCTCTGTTTGTTTGAGCCTTCAGGGTTGATGGGAAGGCTGAGAAGATTGGCTACAGCACGACCAATCTAGCAAGAGTAAGTCGATTCATCAAGAAGCCGTGTGAAGTTCTTAGAGTCGCACCTGTGGCCACGTTGATATAGAGATCTTTGTCTCACCTTCATCAAATAGAGTCGCGGTTCGTTTAGCAAAGTCGATCCCGAAAGATGCGGGCATGGCAAGAGTATACTCGTACCAGAAGCCCGTAGAGATAGCGATGTAAGAGCTCTTGCCAAGATCTTCAATAGCCTTTCGGATGGCGACTGCAAGCAGAAGCAGATCGTTAGCGAGAGTGTCACAAATGGACTTGACCAGAGTACAAGTAGCTCACCCTTGGGCCGGAAGATGAACACATCCTTGACCAAGGCCTCATTCGCAGTGTCCGGAGCCCATTCACTGGGCAGGATCCATGGTACGCCTGCCTCACCGGCAGCGTGGACGAGTTTCGTCTCAGTATCTTGAGGAGCCATCCCACTCAGGGTGATGATCAACGCCTCTTGACCTTTCAGTGCGTTGACGAGTGTCTCCGGGTTGCTGTAATCGACTTGCTTGGTCATCACGCCTTGTGGAACCTTGCTCTGACCATCTGCTCGGGTGATTGCTGTGACTGTGTGCTTTCCGGTAGTCAAGAGGGCGTCAGTAATGAACTTGCCGACATTGCCACTAGCCTGCTTTCGTCAGCCGACGATGAGCAGACGAAAGCCAAGGCCATCACGTACGCCAACGATAGCAACGTTGTTGATGTGGTTTGACATTGCCATGGGAGAGGGGTGATCAAGTTGCCAGTATGTGTTTGGAGAGAGGCGATGGACTGAAAACCGACGCTCCAGGCCGTTGACTTTGTTTCAAGACCAAGTATCTCCAAATTGAAGCTCGGTCTTAATTGCCAGTGCCGCATCGCTGCATAGACCTTTTGTGGGTATAATTCAGCTGCCGAGATCTCTCATTCAACCGAACACCATTCGACGCCGAGTCAAAACAATGCGTGCGGTCAATCATCGATCGGCGTTAGCGGTGTTAAGCCAAAAGGTTCAGGATGTCCTCCAAGACATGCGAGAGTCCTTCAGACTCATGATCTCATCGGAGAAGGAGCCC